>NZ_CM001475.1:1790210-4446267 GCF_000214275.2 Methylomicrobium album BG8
CCGCGAGCCAACTCGCCGGCATCGAAGCCGGCAGTTCCAGGCGATGGCCCTGAGCATGGGTAAAGACAATGACCTCAGTGACAGCCGGTTGAATCTGCACCGGTATCAAGGCCGTCGAATCCTGCTTGGGTAATTTGCGATAATCGCTCAGCCGTGCTGTGAACGTACGGACATTGAGTTGCTGTGCTGCGCAATACGCGGCTTGCGACAAACCACTGCGTTGCCACGCTTCGATATGCTGACGCCATTTCGCTGTGATGGCCATGCTAAAACTCCTGATCAAAAAAATCACAGGATGCCGCAGACGAAAACTATTTTATAGGTGGCTCGGATGGACGCTTACGGTTCATCCCCACACTCGTGGGGAACACTTCTTGTGACGCTTCCCAAAATGCTCAGACACCGGTTCATCCCCACACTCGTGGGGAACACAAGCGCCAGATGTACGAAATGACAAAAGACGGCGGTTCATCCCCACACTCGTGGGGAACACAAATGCCCAACCGGTAGCAGATGAAGACGAGGCGGTTCATCCCCACACTCGTGGGGAACACACAACAACGCTAAAGATCAAGACGGCGCCGATCGGTTCATCCCCACACTCGTGGGGAACACGAACGAGGCAATATGACAGACGAAGCCACCCTCGGTTCATCCCCACACTCGTGGGGAACACACAACAACGCTAAAGATCAAGACGGCGCCGATCGGTTCATCCCCACACTCGTGGGGAACACCCTTGGCCGCCGGCGACCGGGATCTTCAATCCCGGTTCATCCCCACACTCGTGGGGAACACTCGGACTGCGGCGCGCCGTTATCGACCAGGATCGGTTCATCCCCACACTCGTGGGGAACACCAAGTTTGAGGCACGGGCGATTGATTTACATCCGGTTCATCCCCACACTCGTGGGGAACACGCCGACAGCCGATAGCGCACCCTCGATCATGTCCGGTTCATCCCCACACTCGTGGGGAACACCTGTTGGCGCAGTTCGAAGCGCATCCCCCTGGCGGTTCATCCCCACACTCGTGGGGAACACGGTTTGTTGCCTGGCCGACATCCGTCCCGGGCCGGTTCATCCCCACACTCGTGGGGAACACTCTTCTGCCTGGTCGATCAGGTCCTCATGGTGCGGTTCATCCCCACACTCGTGGGGAACACTTCTGGGTTACTCCCATTTTGCGCAAGGCGGCCGGTTCATCCCCACACTCGTGGGGAACACGCGCGTCGTGTCGCCGTGCGTGCGCAAATGGGCGGTTCATCCCCACACTCGTGGGGAACACTCCACGACCGCTTCCCGGCGCCAAAGATTCAACGGTTCATCCCCACACTCGTGGGGAACACCTGCCCGAACTAGCGCTATTGATAACCAGGAACGGTTCATCCCCACACTCGTGGGGAACACGTTGCCTCGGGAAAAATTTTTTTAGGAAAGGCCGGTTCATCCCCACACTCGTGGGGAACACCCAGTGACAAGAAGTGATGTTGCCGACAGCGCCGGTTCATCCCCACACTCGTGGGGAACACGCATGGTCCAGATCGCTCTCGGCGAACGCGACCGGTTCATCCCCACACTCGTGGGGAACACGTCGACCAATGCCAGCGGAAAGCGCATGAAATCGGTTCATCCCCACACTCGTGGGGAACACTTGCTTTGCGGGCATTGCCGAAATCCAGGGTTCGGTTCATCCCCACACTCGTGGGGAACACACCAAAATGCCATTTGGCAGTTTCTTTGGCGTCGGTTCATCCCCACACTCGTGGGGAACACACGGATGCCGCGAATACGATAGTTTTCCGGCCCGGTTCATCCCCACACTCGTGGGGAACACACGCGGTCGCTGAATTCTTCGGCGTTGATCGCCGGTTCATCCCCACACTCGTGGGGAACACCTGTACCGCTTCGAATATGGTCAGTTCGCCAGCGGTTCATCCCCACACTCGTGGGGAACACCAGCAACCGCCGGCCACCCTTGAATACGCCGACGGTTCATCCCCACACTCGTGGGGAACACCTTTTTCGACTTAGAAGTAATGAGCGTCAAGCCGGTTCATCCCCACACTCGTGGGGAACACGCCTCCGAGTTCACGGAGGCTTATTACAACGGCGGTTCATCCCCACACTCGTGGGGAACACTTCATCGTTTGCCGAGATTAAAGCGGCGATTGCGGTTCATCCCCACACTCGTGGGGAACACTAACGCGCCTCACCGGAAAAGACCGGCACTAGCGGTTCATCCCCACACTCGTGGGGAACACGTATGACGGCAATCCGGACGGCGTTCAGATTGCGGTTCATCCCCACACTCGTGGGGAACACTCGTGAGTTACGCCATCGTGCGGGAGATAAATCGGTTCATCCCCACACTCGTGGGGAACACCTGCACTCCAACCATTTCCAAGCCTTACCCTGCGGTTCATCCCCACACTCGTGGGGAACACGATACCGAGAATTACCGGGTATTTTTCTGGTACGGTTCATCCCCACACTCGTGGGGAACACTTGTCAGGAATCTCAATCTGCGCCGTCGTCATGCGGTTCATCCCCACACTCGTGGGGAACACATTTTAGCCGCTTCAACCCATACAGACTCCGGCGGTTCATCCCCACACTCGTGGGGAACACTTTTTAATCTGGGACGCAAAGCCATCCGTCACCGGTTCATCCCCACACTCGTGGGGAACACTCATCCTCTGTTAGAGTATCTGCAAAGATAAGCGGTTCATCCCCACACTCGTGGGGAACACTCAGTTTGGCATTGGCGCCAACGTAAGAAACACGGTTCATCCCCACACTCGTGGGGAACACACTTATCCTAACACATTGTTAGACAAGCGAAATAATCGCCTCAAAATTTCCACCGATTCTTTGCCGGTTTTTTAACGTTAAATTGTTAAAGAGCATTCTGATCGTTCGGGTCTTCCTCGGGATAAAACGAAACCAGTTTCAAGCCGTCCAACTCGACCGGCAGGCGGCGGTTTTTGCCCAGGGTGATGAAGTCGAAACCGGGTTCGGTATTGGTGGTCCAGACCATGACCGCGTTGCCGTCTTCGATGCCATTCTCGATTTGTACCCAGATCATTTCCCTGACTTTGACCGACAAATCGCCTACATAAACCCCGGCACGAATCTCGATCAGCCAGACGGCAAGGCGCCCCCGCAACCGGGGCGGGACGTTTTCAACTACGATGACCAACATCGCCGATGCTCTCGGGATTGGGGATGGCGGGGAGTACGGACTCTTCGGCGGGCTTGGGAATTTCCAAGTCGCCGGCGGCCAGTACGTCTTCGATGGTGGGAATGATTTTTCTCAGGATTTTGCTTTGCCGGAAAATATCGCGGCACATCAGCCGGACTTCGCGTTCCGGATCGCGGTAATTCTTCGCAGCGATTTTGAAGGCGTGCGGAATGATCTCGTCGAATTTGAACAGGTCGGCGATGTCATACACGAAAGACAACGGCTTGCCGGTATGAATGAAACCGATCGCCGGTGCGTAGCCGGCCGCCAGCACGGCCGCTTCGCAGATACCGTAGAGGCAGGCGGTAGCCGAGCTGACGCAGCGGTTGGCCATATCGCTGTTGTCCCATTCCGTCGGATCGTAGCGGCGGCCTTTCCAAGTGACGCCGGCCTGCTTGGCCAGCAGTTCGTAGGTTTTTTTTACGCGGGCGCCTTCGATGCCGCGCAATTGTTCTACGCTGCGGCGTTCGGGCGGTTTTTCGCCGAAGCGGATCTCGTACATCTTGCGCACGACCTTCAAGCGGGCGGCATCGTCCAGCGCCAGTTTGGCCTGATACAGCAAGCGGTCGGAACGCGCGCCGCCCGGCTGTCCCGAAGCATAGACCCGGACGCCCGCTTCGCCGACCCAGACCAGCAATGTGCCGGCTCTGGCGGCTAGCGCTGCGGCATGATGGGAAACGCGGGTGCCCGGTTCCAGCATGATGCAGGCGATGCTGCCGACCGGAATGTGAGTGCGGATGCCGGTTTCGTCGATCACGACAAAGGCGCCGTCTTTCACGTCGATCTGGCCTTTTTCGATGAAGACCATCGACACGCGTTCTTTCATCGCGATGGGTTTGAGTGGTGGGAGCATGAAAGATTTCCTTGTTCGATTAACGTTGAGTCGTGCATTGCCGTTTAACCTTCAAAATGAAGTCGATCAGAAAATCGTACGATCGCTCAGCCAAAACTGTCCGTAACAAGTCGGCGTCGATGGCCGGATAATCGGGCACCAAAGCATTGCGCATCCCTACAATTTTGCGCCATTGCTTCAGTTCATCCAGCGAAAGCTTTTGCAATTCGGCCAATTTGGCAAAGCTCTCGTATGCGTCCAACGGCAGGTTAAGATGTTCGGCCTTTAACCAAAATTTTGCCGTGCCGATACAGGCTCCTATCAATATCTGCAAAGCCCGTTCGGCGGCACGGCGTTCAATTCGGCTGAATGGGCGCTCTGCGGCGATAACAGACAAGCCATCAAGGTCTTCCCGGCGCTCCCGGCTATGTTGTTCGATCGAGTCGAGATAGGCTTCAGGCATAATCGAGTTCCATGCGGCTATGAATGCGGAGCGTTTCCTGCCAAAGCCGGTTTTCATCCCGGCAAAAAATGACCGTATCGGCCTGAATGATTTCAAACGCCAAAGGAATCGGCGCCTGATTGATGTCCACAATGGACAACTGAAAATCATGCAGACCTAAAGCCCGTTGCCAGTCCAGCGCGAGACACTCGGGCCGTAGCCGCTTTTCGATCGGATCGTCTTTGATGAAGCGGTTGAATGCTACGGCTAGATCGTAATCGCTGGACGCATGGGCATTGCCTTTCGCGCGCGAACCGTAGAGCCAGACGACCGCAATGTCGGAATCGTTATCGGCTAGCTCGGCGATTTTTTGCAGCAGTTCAGACATGGCATGCGTTCTCATCGAAGCCGAATCAGTCGTCCGGCAGCAGCAGGTTTTGGAATGGTTTGTGATTTTTCCAGCGATACGTGTTGAAATCGCGCCGATCGGTCGAGAGAATCCGGCCGTGGCCCAACTCTTCGGCTAAAATCACCAGGGAGGCATCGGCAAAATCCATAGGAAGATCAGCATATTTCAAAAGCAAGCGTCGCGTTCGATTGAGATGCTCCTTTTCTGTATTCACAACCTGAATAATCCCTGTTGAAATTTCATCCAGAAAAAAGGCTTGCGCCTGCGGTGAAATATTTTTAACCAAATAATGACATAATTCGGTAATGACAGGCCAAGTGGTGATCAAGTCGTCGGAAATCGATTGACTTACCGAAAGTGCAAGCAGATGGTACCTATCCTTGGGATTAGCCAACGCCGCAAAATATCCCGTATCAGCGATGACTAAATTTTTCATCGATATAGTCGCGGATATATTTTTTGTAATTGACGGAACCGTCTTCCGGTCCTTCGCCGCAGCCTACAAACTTACTTTGCAGCAAGGCTTTCATTTTGCTTCCCGGCTGCTGTTTTTGCCTGAGTTCGCCCGCTTTATCCGCGAGCAGTTCCTTGATGATCTGGGTCACGGTTTCGCCGGTTTGCTCTTTAATAAACTGCAAGTTTTTCTCGCTTTGCTCGTCTAATTTTGCGTTGATTCTCATGGCATTACCTCATTGTATGAATTGTCATACGGACTGTAACATTAAATCCTGGCGATAGATAGCAAGCCGCAGCCGAAGGCTTTGGCAGGGCCAATACCTTGAGTTATTTCCTGCTTAAATAGGGTTGCATCAGTGACAGTCAATATGCCGTCGAACAGCACGGTTTGAATTTTACCGCTTCGGCCTTCTTTAATTTTGCGAAAATATAGAACGGGTTCCGGCTGCATCGTCAGTGTTTCCAGTCGCGCAAAAGTTTGTAGCTTACGTTCCAGCCAGGCCTGCTGCTGTTCTTCTTGCAACAAAGGAACGCGCACGGTTTTCGTATAGGTTTTGCCTTTTTTCTCGAATGTGCCTTTGTCGCTGTCCTTAATCGTTTTGATCGGATTAGCGCGCAGGCGAAAGCGAAAGTGTTGGCCGTTCTGCACATTCAAATCGTATTCGCGTTGAGCGAGAAGCGACGGGCTTTGGACGCTGCTTTGAGGTTGTAAAGTGGACTGTAAAAGAACATTGGCTCCAATGCCTTTTTGCATCTGTTCAACCCGAAATAAAAAATCCCGCGTTGATTCATCCTGTCCCGGAAACAGACGCCAGAGCGCCTGATGAAACTGATAAGGGTTTTTCGCCTGATGCCAGGGAATATGAATTTTACTCAGATACATGGAGCGCTCCTTGAACGGCGGTCATAAACACGGTTCGGCTGGCGAATTGGCGCGGTTGATGAATGATCGGCACATCCCGTTTTTTAAGAGGTATCGCGCCGGGACTATTCTCTTCGCTATAAAGGGTGCCTTGATTCGCTCCAGTTTGCGCCAATGCCGTCAGAGCGGATTCGGCGGCAATCTTCGTTTCAAACAGCGGTCTGGCTAATGGGCAGCTGCGCCGCCCCAGTACTGGTGTGTAGATCGGCTGCTTAATTGCCTGCTCGATAGCGGCCAAATTTAGCGGTGCATCCACATTTGCCCAAATTGCTACCGTGTAACAGGCATCTTGCCAATATTCCCGCCAGGTCTGAATGGTGTCATGGCTTTTGAGGCCGCGATAATCTTCTCTCGCATCCTTGACGGTATGGTAATCGGTCATTTTTTGTCCTTGCCGGTCGACTCGTACGGCAAACGAAACGCTGGCTGCCAAATCTTGCAACCGTTGCCGGTCGGTACGGTCGATCCCTAAGCATGCTCCGAGCAAACCCAACAAAGCACTGCGTCCGGGGAACAGCTCAGAGGGCCGTAAGCCTTCAAAGCTCTCCCGCCCCCATGCCTGCATCGGGCCTTGCAGTTTTAAGATCAGATAGTCGCGCATGGCTTTTAACCTTGACCGTTGTTTCTGAGCCAGTTTTCAAGATCAGGCAGAGAGGATTTGGCCACAATTCCCGCTGGCAGCGCGACTTCATCCAAAGCGAATTCGGCGCAGCGTTCCGCCAAACCGTAGCCGCGATGCACTTTATCCCAATAGGCGTTTAATTCTTTGATCGACGGTTCTCTAAAGCCGCCGGTTTTATAGTCCGCCGGCACTGGTTTTTCAAAGGCGTTGGCTAGCGAAATCGGTTGATGGGCAAAGCTGACCAACGCAACGTCAGCCAGATTGTGCGCGGCAAAGCTTTGCTGCTTGGCGCTGGGAACTTCGGTTGCCAGCATGTGTAAAACATGCGCGGCAATGTCGAGCGCTTTTGTACGGCTGTTGTCCGTTTCTGCCGCTTTCATGTCCGGCAGTAATCCGAGATTTACTTGCAGCTGCTTGAGATTCAGGCTGGCATAACGGTAGAAAACCCCGGACGAAAACTCCTGCGTATCCAAATGCCCCGACCCCAATTCCTGCAAGTCGTCGACGGCGGTAAACCAGTCGATATCGGCATCGACGGCATGGGTGGTGATGGCGTGGGCGACAGCCAAGGCGCCATCGATTTTGCCGACTTCGCTCATCAAACCGGAAGTCGCCATCCGTCCCGACAAGGCAATGTCCATACCTCTCGCAAGGGCTTGGCGAAAGGCTTGGCCGTCTTTTTCGATTTGTTTTTGCAATTTTTTCGGGTCGATGCCATCGGACTCCATCGTTGTGATTTGCTCGCAAAAATATGCGACTTCTTCCAATACCCAGGGTGCAACCGCATCACCCTTGGCATCTTCGGCGCTGGCATCTTTGCCGGAGATATAGCTGATCGCTTGTTTGATCAGTTTTTCCTCGTAACGCCCCGAAAGAGCGGCAATGGTTTGCGTTTGAAAATCCGCCAGATGCTTGGTGCGCACGCTGGGTTCCCCCAAGTGTTCGCGATAATAATCGCTATGGCGCATCGTGCGCTTCAAACTCTGACTGGAAACACGCACTCGGCGCTTGCCACCGAAAATCGCCGATTTTTGCATATTCATGTCGTCGCGGTTTAGGCAAGAGGGGCTGTGGGAAATCAGTATGTGGAAATTGATAAAGTTCTCGTTCATGGTTTGTTCCTTTGCATTAAGCGGATTCTTTGGTTTTGCTGTTTTGATAGAAGAAGAAGTCTTCCAAGAGCTGGCGTTTGGCGCGGTCGTTCCAGAAATACAGGGTTTTCGCCGCTGAGGGCCAATCCAGCTTCGGCTCGGCCTGTTTGAGCAGCCGTCTCAACTGGATCAGGTCATTCGGGTCCTGAGAACGAATCACCATAAACAGGCGCTTCTCGTTGATGTTGGCTTTTGCCAGCGCTTTGCCCAGCGAATCGCCGTTGTTCTGGTGCTTGATTAGCGGCAGGCAAAACACCAAGCGCTGCATATTTTTGCTCGCCTTGTTGTCTTGCAATAGCCGATAGAAAGCAGGGATTTCAAGCAAGTCGTCCGGTTGCACGACACGCTTGAGTTCGGCTTGTGGGCCGGGTTTCAGCTTTTGGTAATGTTCATACAAAGCCATAAAATCCGGTCCCTTGTTTTCTCCTACACTCATGTATTCGCTCCTTCCGGTTTCAGTTCTTGCAGGGATTTATTTAAGGATCGCCTCGCCAGTGCCAAGGCTTTCAGCATCTTGGGTTCTTGCCGATAGGGTTCGGTCGCTTGTTCGAACAAAGCGGTCACCATTGCCTTGAGCTTGCCGTTTTGGGCATTTAATGCCGCCGATGGTGCGGCGTAATCGACGGAGGCCAAGCTGTAATGCAGCAGGTTTTCCGTTTGCTGGTAATAGTTCGTTTCAGCAGGCTCACAAAGATTGATGCCGGAACCATGCACTTTGTCTTTAATGCCGACCGCAAACAGGTACAGCGCCTTTCTTAACGCCGTTTTGTAAGCCAGGCCGGCCGCGATGATCTGGTGAATTACTTCGCCGTGTGTCGCCCAGCCCTGCGCCAGGCTGAACAATTCGTGACGGCGTTCTAAAATCGTAGCCTGGTTGTTGCGGTAGCCGCCGACGATCAATTGAATTTTATCGGATGCCATGAAGGTTCTGGCTTGTTGAATCACCGGTGCGGTCTGTTGGCCTTCCTTATCGGTTTGCTGATCGACAACCAAACGGCTTAAATGTGTCCAGGTCGGCGCTGTCGTGGTAAAGGATGGAAATTTTTCTTCTTTCTCGCCTTTTTTAACGGTAAAAATACGGGCGGATAGGGGATGCGGCCAAACGCCTTCTACCGTGTAATTAAATTTGGCCTTGTTAAAACCGTCATATACCGGTTCTATGCAACCACAACAACTGCAGCAACCGGAAGCCTTTGGCGGCAAAAGCTCGAAATGCGCCGGCTGCCACAGCAAACCTCGATTAAGGCCGATCGTGGACGCAGCGATTTTGACATCGGCTTTGACGGTGTCCAGATAATTCGGCAATTGGTCCTTCGTATTTTGATACCACGGCATCGCGGCTTCCGCTGTTTCTTCGGTCAATACGTTTAACCAGATGGTTTGCCGTAGTTCCTTTCCCCGGATCAAAATCGTAATGGGCGTACTGCCGCGCAAGCTCCCCTTAAAACCGCCGCCCATACTTGGACAGTTGTTGGCCGCATTGAACAATGCAATGGCTGCACAACCGCCGCATAAAACTTCACCCAGCCCTTGCGGGTTAACGAAGGCTTTATTAGTGCCGTCAGCTACGCCTGCCAGCAATTTATCCATGCCTGTCGGTTGGGTGGATTTGACGCCGCGAATTTGCATGAACGGGGTCTTCGCGTGATTCAGATCGAACCAAGACATTTTTTCCCGGCTGATTTCGACATAGTCCTGTGCCGTCATCGGTTGTTGGATATATTGTCCCAATTCCTTTTTGTTCTTGGGCGTAAACAGGACTTGCGTTATGGCGCAAAGCAACTGCAAACAGGCCAATTCCATGTCGTCGCGCGGCAGGCAAAGCTCGCCGCTTTGTTCGCCACACAGCAGTTGCTGCAAAGTAATCTTTTGGTAACTGCCTTGTTGCTGGATGGGTATCCAAGCATCTGTCAGTAAGTTCATGCGTTCTCCTCGATTGGGTCAATGCGGATGAGGCCGGTATCGGGATGATACAAATAAGTATCATTGTAGTGTTTAGCTATAAATTGATCGTTTTCTTGACGTTGCATAGAGAGCCAAATTAACCCCTCTTGATCGGGTTTCGGTAATCGATCGTGTTTTCCCCAACTGCTTGGTACGGCAACGCTGTTCAGATTGATGGCTTCCGATCGTTGACTTTCATCCATCTCATCGATCATTTTGCCGTTTAACAGGCATTGCCGTCCCTGTGGGTCGAGATAGACAGGAATGACGTTCAGGCTCATGTCCCCGTCACGGGTAAGGACGGAAACATTCGCATCATTATCCGAAAGCTCGTGCATGCTGCTGTTAATCAACTGCTTCGCCAACATCTTGCTGGTGTAGCGTTCTTTATCGTAGGCGTCGTAGCTTTTCAGCACCGATTCAGGTTCATCCGGCCATGTATTTTCATCATAAACTTTCTCGATCCAATCCCTATAAGCTGTCGGAAAGGTGATTTTTAAATCTTCGTTACCTCCGGTAGTTTCCAAAAGCCGCTGAGTGCGCCAAAGCACCCGACTGTTGCCGTAGATGACTTCGTGCAACGCATAATCCGGCTCGGCCGGCAGCAGTACGGTACAAATCGGATTGGCAAAAAACTTCGGTCTGCTCGGCCGATTTTTGACATGACGATGCAAACGGCCCATGCGTTGAAACAATAAATCCGCCGGGCAAAGCTGAGTTACCAGCCAGTCGAAGTCGAGATCGAGAGATTGCTCGACCACTTGCGTCGCTATCAATAAATGACCTTGGTTTCTGATATTTTCCGGGTGTGGTTCGGGTCCGAACCAATCCAGGACCTTACGCTCCTTGTCCTGGCGGTGGCCGAAGATGAAGCGGGAATGGAACAGCAGGCATTGCTCCGCTGTGAGTGTTGCCGATTGTTCGATGAGTGCCTGGCAGCGTTGGTAAAGCTGCTGGGCGTCAGCGACCAGATTGCACACCAGGCAAACTTGCGCGCCTTGTTCAACCGCGTCCAGTAACCGTTGCAGGAACGAGGCGTCCGGCAATAGTTCGGGATATTTTATTAGCTCTAGACCGATAGTAACCGGTTTAGGCTGCTGCTCGGGCATCTCCATGAGATCGAAAGTTTCAACTTGTCCGGCGCTGTAATGGCTGATAATCGGATAAGTCTGATTGACGACCTCATATTGACATGCCCATGCCGCAGCCAGCTGCCGTTTTTGCCCGGACGGCAACGTCGCTGACAGTAAAATCGCACTGCCGCCGGCAAGGCGTTGCTGTTCCAGCACGGCATCCATGAGTCCATACATGTAACTGTCATAGGCATGAACTTCGTCGATGATCAAAACGCTTCGGCCCAGGCCGAATCCGCGCACAAATTTATGCTTGACCGGCAACACCGATACGAAGACTTGGTCGACCGTGCACACCCCAATCTGGCCGAGAAAAACCCGTTTACGGCTTTGTGCCAGCCAGTTGCCGCATTGCACCCAGGCTTCTTCATTGCCTTGGGCGGTTTGCGGGCGACAGGCTTGTTTTAAATCGATGAAATCTTGTTGATATTTGGCTCGCCCGTGCGCTAGTACGACATTGGTCTGATTGGCAAACAGCAGCGGCGCGACTTTTTCCAGACGGCTCAACATCGCATTGGCGGTCGCCTGGGTCGGTAAGGCAAACACAATGCTGTCGGCCAGCCCCAAAGCTAATAATTGCCAGGCATAAGCCAATGCCGTTTCGGTTTTGCCCGAGCCGGTGGAAGCTTCGATCAGCGTCATGCCGGGCGTTTTGGGTAGATGTTCGATCAGGCACTGGACTTGTCTGGGAGAGTTGCCATTCAGTAACACATCGATCGATTGATAAGGGTGAATCTGGCTGATAACGCCGGCTTCCCGTAAGACAGTTCCGGCAATTTCCAACCGCTGCTCATACCACTGGGTTAATTTTTCAAGATCAGGACATGGCTGATCGTCATAGGGAAACCAATCGCACGACCCCAACCAATCAGCGACCGAACAAAATCCTGCCAGCATCGTCGCCGGCGATTGCTTATTTTTGGTTTGCTCAAGTAGCGGCGGCGTATCCGCCAATGTTAGCCCTGCAGGAACAAGAAATAACCGTTCTAAAGCTTGAAGCCACTGTAACCTGGCTTGCTTGAAAGTATCCAACAGGGTTTCGGAAGCGAATAGGCTATATTTCGGCGCGTCTTTCTCGTGTTCGCCTGGCACAATACCGTGATGGCCGACCACCGGCGCCAGCCAACTTGACCAGGCCAGCCATTCATCATTATCGTCAAAGTAAAAATCGCCGTCCCCGGAAGAGAAGCGCGGATGTTGATCGCGATAAAACCAGTAAAGCCCGGCCGGCCCGTGGTTATATTCTTTAATTGCTTGGCCGGTCAGTTGTGTAGGAATGGCATTCAATTCGGCATTGACGTTTTCCCAGGCTTCTCGCGCCTTGCGCTGGAAGCGCAAATCGAATTTGCCGTAATCATGTAAAGCGATAAAAAACAGTAGCCATGCCCGGCTTTTTTCTTCATCCAATCCAGTAATGTCCGTGAAACAACGTTTAATATCGTAGCTCCGGTTCAGCCAAATATTAGCAACTGCCGCCACATCCAGACAATGATAAGGCAGCAAATGATAAGCCGGACCTCCGCTATCAGTTTCAGGTTTAGCCTTGCCCCAATAGCGGTAATACAACGGAATTTCTTTATTCGTTTCTTCTGCCATCGTCAATGTCGCCGGTTTTTTTAACTCGAAATTGCATTATCCATAGCCACCGTATCATTCGATGATCCCAATCTCGTCTTTTCGGTAAATTTTTTTCATCTCCTGGATTTCATCCCGAACGGCCTGCCTTAAAAACGCCGGTTCGAGGACTTCGACATGGCGGCCGTGTTTGAGGATGTCCATCAACAATTCGCGGTGGTCGCCGAACGGGAAGGCGAGTTCGTAGCTGCTGTCGTCGAGCCAGCGGCCCTGTTGTTCGGAATGCCAGTGTTCGTCTTTGATCCAGCGGGCGCGTTCGGGGGTGAATTTGAGTTTGGCGAGATGCTCGGCTTTGCCTGAAAAGATGCCGTAGGCGGAAGAGAAATAGGTATCCAGCTCGGCGCGGGGAATGATTTTGGCGGGCCGGTCGAGCCGGGCGGCGGTTTGGATGTTTTCGACCGCAAAAATGCGCAGCTCGTTTTTCAGGTGGCACCAGGCGTCGAGATACCAGTTGTCGCGGTAATGAACCAGGGTCTGCGGCGATACGTCGCGTTCGGTCGTTTCGCCGTCGCTGCGCGCCTTGTAGGTCAAACGCAGCTGCCGGCGGTCGAACAACGCGGAGGCGATTTTGTTGAACAGCGGATTGATGCCTTTTTGCCGGGCAGCCATGGCGAGGATTTTGACGCTTTCGAGTTTGCGTCCGGCGCTGGTGTTATCCAACGCGAGCAATTTCTCTACGCGCTTTTGCAACTGGATCACGTGTTCGCCGAAGATGCCTTGTGACAGTTTGCTGAGCAGCGTGTGGCAGGTCAACAATCCCCAAAGTTCATCGGCGCTAAACCACAATCCGGGCAATTCATAGGGATGCGCACCATTTTCATTGCCATAGGTGTAGCCGTTCAATTGCCGGTTGTACACGATCGGCGCAGCGAAGTGGTTGCGCATCAGGCTTATCAAGCGTTTGACGGTGATTTCGGAACATTCCAGTTGTTCCTGAAGGTCTCTATTGGCGATCGGCGTACGGCGGCCGGATAGGATATGGTGCAGTTGGTAAATACGTTCGAAGCGTTCCATGTCTGGATACTAGGCCTTAGAGTGAGGACAATATAAACGCTCAAGTGGTTTTATTCGGTATTCAAAACCACTTGAGAGATTCACTTATTGTAGTCTAATTTTTAGCAGCGACCAGCCCTGGTTTGCTTTGGACATTAATAAGGCGTGAGAGTTGTCATGGTTAATTGCTCTTTAATGTGGGTTTGTGTTGGGTAGGGTCATCCATGGGCTTATTCAAGGCGGTGAAACCGGCTACGTAATATCGATATTGATCAGTTTGGAACAATGATCCTTACAGGGGGCGAATGAAGCGTTACGCGAAATCCGTATTCCAAAGGTTTCATGGTTAGTGCACGGCTTCCAGTTGCGAAGCCGTAAGAATTTTACCGGTGTTTCGCCATCCCGGCAGCCAATAGTCCGGAAAATAATGCATGGGTTGCCCATAAAGGGTTTTTATAGGACAGTCGGGACGGCGTCAGAATGATTGCCCCGGTTGGTAACGGTTTTTTTGATAAATCTCCGTGATGGCTTCTCCGTTCCATACATAACAAAAATGCGGGCCTTGCCGAACGGGAGAGAGCACGCGCGGTTTAAAGACGGCTATACATTCCCCGCCGGCATAACGGACACTGTCGTAAACGATGCCGTTCGATCCCGTGCCGTGCAATGCTTTCGCCAGTGCTTGAGGATGGCTATAACTCTCCGGGTCGTCTGTATAAATAGCCGGCATCCGCGATTGCATCTTTCGAATATCATGCAGTTCGGAGTCCAAATCCGAAGCATAACTGCGCATGTCAATTTCTATCGGCGGCTCGTTCGTCGCCGCCAGAAACCTGGCTTTATGGAACCGGGTTTCGGCGATGGCCGTATCCATGTCGCTGCCGGCGTAGTAAACCCCATAAGTGCCGTCCGTAAACCGGCTTCCTTCGGGGGTGAGGTGAGTGAACGCAGCCATGATCGGCGTTGTTCCGGGACCCGAGATACGGTCTTCGAAGGGAACCCGCATGATGTCGCCCGATTCGTCCAACAACCGGTCATTGGTCAGCGCTTCGATGGCGAAAACAATGTCCAGGTCTTCCGGCTCGGCGACCCGGTCGAATAATCCGGACGGCGGAAACCGGCTCGGCACCAGCCGCCAACAGGGCCGCCAGACCACACGATTGATCGGCGGCGTCGGCATATGATTCATCATCCGCGCTGCCCGTCGAGGTATTGCCGGACGATATACAAATCGATGACGCGGCCTTTCAGCATTCGGTCAAGCGCGGATTTGCCTTGAAACAAGGCTACGGAATTCGGGCGCTTGATCCATTGGTCGGCCGCTTCGGGTTTTGGCAATAAAATCTGCAAGGCTTTGTAAATACCGAAGATATAGGAGAGCCTTTCCAGTTTGTCGGGATTCAACTTGGCCAGTTCGGGCTGCTTTTTCCATTTGAAAAAAGTGCTGCGGGAATCCACTCCCAACAACGTCATCGCTTCCTCCGTGCTGAGCTTCCAGGCTTCCGCGATATTAAAAAAAGTCCGTAACGCACTTTTTGCCACCGTGGCCTGGTCAAGGCCGGGGCGGTCTTTTGCGATAGATAACACGCCGTACCTCCTAAATGGGTTTATTTATGTATTATAATAAAAATTAAGTCTATATATGGACTTTGTCAAGCATTTTGTCTTTTTCCTAGGAATTTATCTTGGGCTTGTAGTCTGCGAACGGCCGGTTCGTGTAGTAGGCCGGATATTGGCATGCCCAGCGTGTGTAGAAGCGGCTTCAGCCGCGACCGAGGCATCTGTCGAGGCGGAAGCTGCCTCTACAACGATTCGCATTCGGGAAGTTAATTACTGACCAAATCCTAGGTAAACGTCTTTTCTGCTTCCGAATAGAAACCTGGATTAGAGTATTTTCATATTGTTTCCATATCGTTGCCCGACGTGTGGATGGCGATCATGTTTCGGAATATTGTATTGATCCGAAACCATGCCATTGGAAATGTCGGGTACAAAAAGCGCGTACCCGACCTACAGGGCTGCGGCAATTTTGTGAAAAGAATTGCCTTGTGTCGGCATGTTCGGAAAACGGTTCCCGGAGATTCGCCGACCGGTTGCCGGAACGGGGAAATGGCTTACGCCGCTGGTGCGCGATGCCCATAGCGATAAGAACGGGCTGCTTGTTAGTGCGGCGCCGTTCGGTTCGGGTAACCTGCTTTTTTGAGGGCGGATATCGAGCAGGCGCGCCGGCCCGGCCATCTAACCGCGAGAGCCTACGGTGAGATGCGGCCCGGGCCGACGCCAAACGATTTTTTCCCGCCGTTACGAAGCGAAGCCCGAAGCCGTGTACCGCGAATCGGCGTCGTCTCTGTTCACGCGTCTTCGTGCCTCCGGTAACGTAGCGGGCATTCAAGCCAAACCCGAAGGATCGATTCGGGACATTGGCAACTCAAAACCCAGTAAGCCGCTTTTCGTATTCGCCGCCATGACCAGCCCTGCATTGTCTCCCAACCCCGAAAATTCTCCGCACATCGAGAAACTGCTGGATTCGGCCAATTCCGCCTCGCAGACGGTGGCGGCGCTGCATGTCGCGTTCATCGCGTTCGCCGCCTATCTCGGCGTGATCGTCTGGGGAACCACGCACGAGGATCTGCTCCGGATCAGTCCGGTCAAGCTGCCGATTCTGGATGTGGAATTGCCGCTGACGGCTTTTTATTCGTTCGCCCCGTGGATGGTCGTGCTGCTGCATTTCAATCTGCTGATGCAACTGGAGCTGCTTTCCTGCAAGCTCTGGAATCTGGACCACGATTTGCCCAATACTTCGGCCGGGCAACAAATCCGCGACCGCCTGTTCATCTTTCCTTTTACGCACCTGATCGTCGGGAGGTCCAATGTCTGGCTGATACGCTGGCTGCTGTCGCTGATCGTCGGCATTACGATCATTGCCTTGCCTTTATTCATGCTGCTGGCAGCGCAAATCCGTTTTCTGCCGTTTCACGATGAGGCGATCACCTGGTCCCAGCGGCTCGCGGTCTGGGTCGACGCGGTCATGCTGGTCGCGCTCTGGCCGCTGATTGCATCGCCGCAGGACCGGGCTGGGGAATGGTGGCAAAACTTCGCCTTCAAGCTGTTCGGGTATTGGCCGGCCTCGCTCCACTATCTGTGCGAACTGGGATGGAACCGGTCGGTCCGGGCGATCCAGCGGCGCTGGCCGAACCGGCATCTGCGCGAAGTCGCCCTGCGGCCGGTTCAGCAAACCGGAACCGAACCCAAGGGAATGATCGTTCTGATGGTGTCGCTGCCGCTGGTGGTTTTGTTGAGCCTGGTCGCGGTGATACCCGGCAGGATGACCGTCCAGGCTTATTACAGCCCGGCGAAAAGCGATGCTGGAAACGGCTCTCCGGAGCAGGACTCCGGGTATTTCGAAGATTGGCTGATCCGGAAAGTGCCCGAAACTTGGCTGAGCGTCGCGGTGCATAAACAGGGGACCATATCCTGCACTTCGCTGGAGCGGGCCGAAAAAACCGAAGCTTCGATTCTTCAGGTGATGCTGGGGCCCTGTGCGTGGTTCGACTTGAGCTTTTTTTCGCGCAATCTGAATCTGAAGGAAAGGCGCCTGGTACCGAAAGAAGTCTCTTTGTCCCTGCTGACGCGCGCAACGGACCCGAACAAGGCAATCCGCGATGCGGCCTTCAAGGAGTTCGACGGCCTCAATTTGCAAAAGCGCGATCTACGTTTCGCCAATTTGCAGGGAGCCCAATTACCCAAGGCGGACATTCGCCATGTCCAACTGCAGGGCGCTGTGCTGCTGAGAGCAAAGCTCCAGGGGGTGGCTGGCTGGGACAAGACGCAACTGCAGGGCGCGATCCTGGGAGGTACGCAACTACAAGGCGCGGTCCTGGTCGAAGCGGATTTGCAGGGCGCGGACCTGCGCGGTGCCGACCTCCAGGGCGCCGACCTGAGCTGGGCGAACTTGCAGAGTGCGGACCTGCGCGGGGCGAACCTGCAGGGCGTGGATCTGCGTGGGGCAAAACTGCAGGGTGCCGACCTGCGAGGCGCGAAACTGCAGGGCGCTACGCTGCGCAAGGCGAATCTGCAAGGCGCGGATCTGGTTTACGCGGAATTGCAGGGCGCGGACCTGGTCCTGGCCGATCTGCAGGGGGCGGAGCTGCGGGAAACGCAACTGCAGGGGAGCGATTGGTCTGCCGCCAATCTCGACGGTATCTTTATTGCCGATCATGCCTCGCTGGAGTGGGATGCACAGCAACAGCGCAGCCTGGAAGCGATGCTGAAACCGTTACTCGATGATGAAAAATTCAGCGCCCTGCAGAAACGGATGAAACAGGTCGGCACCGGTTTGTCGCCGGGCAAAGCGGCCAGCCGGACAAATTGTTACAGCGATCACCGCGTCTTGTTGGGATGCAAATACAAGAGTCCGGCGCAGCTGGATGTTTATCGCACCAAAGTGCTGCACCCTAAACTGATCGACCTGGCCTGTTCGGACCCGGCGATTGCCGCCGGTATCGCAAGACGGGCTTTCAACAACTCAACGGAGGATAACCCGGATTCCGGACTGGCGGCGGCCCTGCTCAAAGTGCTCGAGGCGCCGAAGTCCTGCGCAGGCTTGGCCGGCTTGTCGGAACAGACCCGCCTGAAACTGCGGGATACTGCGGAACTCCGCAAGAATGCGGAAAAGCCCCGGTAGCCGCACTGGCCGCATCGTCCATAGGTGCTGTATCCGGCTCGGATTTTGGCCGGTTGAGGAGGGATAATACCGGGTGCATCAAACCCTTGAAGTTGAATTTGAGCGACACGCTATTGGTTTTCGATACAAAAAAGCCGCGAGTTCCGCGGCTTTTTTGTCATATTTTGGAGCGGGAAACGAGATTCGAACTCGCGACCCCAACCTTGGCAAGGTTGTGCTCTACCACTGAGCTATTCCCGCGCTAGAAATTATTCGCAAATTATATAGTATTTACAGAATGTGTCAAATAATTTTTACAGCGCCGATCGATTTATTGCAGATCGATCGACAAAACCCAGCCGGTTTTACCGTTGCACTCGCCGCCTTCGATCGAAACTTCGGCAAAGCTGTTGGCGGTATCGAAAGCGTCCTGCAGTCTCAGCACTTTGACTTTGGTTCCTTGCGGGAAATGCTGGCAGGTGCCGGTGCGATCCGCTTCTTCGGTGTCATCGTAGGCAGCCAGGGTGCCCGGAGCAGGAACGATACGGATCGTGGAGTTCGGATCGTAGCTATTCGGGGATTTTAATGAATAGGTCTGACCGACGGCAAGAGCTTGCTTATTATATTGTTGAACGGCCGGACGGCTTTCCCCGCCGCTGAATACCGCGATCAAAACCAGTAAGGCAACGCCGCCGACCGCGCCGTAGAACACTTTAGGTTTGGTTTCTTTCAGGTTCAACGCCGCAGAAGTCAGATTGCCGAACAGGTTTTTGGCCGTATCCAACGAGGGTTTGGTTTTATCTTCGTTACTCATTTCTTATCCTCACGATATTGATTTTATTATTGTAATTGCATAGGAATTCGGACGATTCTTGCCTTTGACTTTCCCTGATCCGGAGCGGAAGGTCTGCATTTGTCTAAAATTCATTGCGTGCGGAGTGCAGCGGTTTTGGCCGATGAGGCCGCAACCTATTTTCCTACTGTTTTAATCGCTCACTCGACCGCACAAGTTACCACGATGAAAAAACTTTTCAAGTGGTTTGTGTTTTTTGTGCCGGGCGGATTTTCTAAGGAAGCTAGATGAAGTCATAGCCTTTTGCCGGGGTGGAAGCTTTTGGCCTCTCCATTATTTTTATGCATTGAAATCGCCAGTAGCCCAGGCCGATATTTTTCCGATCGCGCAGCGAAACGGAATAATCTTCGTTTTTCCAGTAAATACGGGCGGTATCCCCGTCTTTCAGGATGAAGTTATCCGTAATCAGGTAGCTCTTGTCGCCGTCCGCTTCTGTAACGGTGCACAGCAGCGCTTTGATCGATTCTTCTTTTTTGGATGAGTCGAGCGGGTTATAGGTAACCGCATAGCATTGTGAAGCCAGAAATTCGACACCGAATAGCAGATTGTTCGTCTTTTTCTCGATTAGGATCTGGTTGACGATACCCAGTACGAGGGCGTCGTCCCGGCGGTCGGCTTTTCGGATGCCGATCAGGCGCCCGATGGATAAGATGCCAGCTTGTTCGAATCGGTAGGTCAGCAAACTTTCGGAAGCCGTATGGGCCTGCAGTTCGGTTTGGCTTTCCGATGGGTGCAGCGAATCGTTCAATAGTTCGTGGGCAGAGATCAGGCCCAGCGTAATGCAGCGGTCCAGGCGGTCTTCGAATAGCGGGGTGCTTTCCAGCTCGAAGCCGGACCAGCGGTGGAACAGATATTCCAAGAGATCGAAGCTCGGCATTTGATTGTTTTGCAGCGCAAGCACCGAGTTGAAGCGCCCTTCGCCGATGTTGGCGAGTCTTGCCTTGTGTTCGAGCGTTTTATAGAGTTTGGTGAAGTCCAGATACAGGGTGGCGGAATCCGGACGATGGGCTCCTTCTTTCAAGAGAAAGGGCGGCCGGTCTTCGTCGGTCAGAATCACAAATTGCGCCGACTGACCGGAAACCGGGGTGTTCTGGATATGCACCGATTCGCAGAGCGTTTTAATGAAGTGATAGACCCGCAGCACCTCTTTTTGCATCAGTCCGTTCGGAGCGGCCAGGCTGAGCAGCAGGATTTGCTTGTAGCAGTCTTCCGGGCTGCTTTTTTCGGAGGGATGGGTCGGATCGTCGATAATCCTGGCCGTGTCTTTTTTCAGCTTGATGCTGAGTTTGTAGAGCGAATGCAGGTCAATCCATATCCAGTCCGGAATCGATATGCCCATCAGGCAATGGCTGACCACGATGCCGCTGAGTCCGCTGATACAGCGATGCAGGGCCAGAGGCAATTGTTTGCCCTGGAACCAGCCGAAGGTTTTCTGCGACAGTTCCTTCAGCACGATCCAGTAGCTCAGCGTCAGTTCCTTTTCGATCGAGACGAGTACGTTGAAGATTTTTTGGTCGTTCTCTTCTTTGGGAAAACCGGTTTTGGTCAGGCGGCTGAGTAAATTTTCTTCGATGGCGAGAATACTGGGGCGCAGCTGTTCGAGCGCCGCGATCCGGAGATCGGCCGAGATCGCCAGAGTATTGAACTCGATAATCAAATCGTGCACCAAGCGCGTCGCCAGGCCCGGATTCGCCGCCGGAAGCTCGTTGATCCACTGCTGGAGGGGTTTGGCCTCGTATTCTTTGGTGCGTTGCGGATTGTTTTCCTGTTTGGGAATAACAAGGTAAAAAGAATTTTTCACATAGTCACCGGAGAGAGGAAGGCGCTTTGACAGATGCCGGGCGGAGGTCGGAAGTTTTTATTCTCGTCCGGCCGGAGCATGCTGCCGAGGAATGTTTAACCGCCGCCTTTTTTTACCATCATTCCTTTTGACGGATTATAGCCAATAATCGCGGCAGTGATAAACACCATGAAGGAAGCCAGCGTATAAAGCAGTGCCTCTTGGTTGAGTTGGCCGTATAAGGCGAAGCGGATCAGTTCGACGGCCTGGGAAAAGGGGTTGTATTGGGCCAGATGGTATAGCGGCAGGCTCGATTCCTTCAGCTTCCATAAAGGATAGAGCGCGGTCGAAAGGAAAAACATCGGAAAAATCACAAAATTCATCACGCCGGCAAAGTTTTCGAGCTGTTTGATGAAGGACGACAACAGTAACCCGAGCGCTCCGAGCATCAGGCCGGACAGGATCAGTGCCGGGACGATCCAGAGATAACCCTGCCAGGGCGCATGAATCTTGTAAATCCAGGCAATCGCGAGAAATACGTAGACCTGCAGGATCGACACGAAGGTGCCCGCCAACAGTTTCGATACCAGTAGAAACCAGCGCGGCAGCGGGCTGACCAACAGGCTGCGCATGCTGCCCATTTCGCGGTCGTAGACCATCGACAGCGAGCTTTGCATGCCGTTGAACAACTGGATCATCCCGATCAGGCCCGGCGTGATATAGACTTCGTAAAGAATGTAGGTTTGGTAAGGCGGCGTGATGGCGAGCCCAAGCGCGGCCCGGAAGCCGGCGGCAAAGACGAACAGCCAGATCAGCGGCCTGACCAGCGCTGAAATGAAACGTTCGCGCTGGGTGGCGAAGCGCCGGAGTTCGCGGCCGACGATGCCCCATAGCGCGCGCCAGAAGTGCAGTATGTTCATCGTGCCTTCAGTCTCCCTGGGTCAGTCTGAAAAAAGCGTCCTTGACCGTTGCCGTGCCGGTGCTTTGGAGGATCTCGTCGACGCTGCCGGCCGCCTTGATTTTGCCTTTGTGCAGCACGATCAGCCGGTCGTCCGGATAAATTTCGTCGATCAGGTGGCTGGCCCACAGCACCGCGATATGGCCGGTGCGGGCAAGGCTGTGCACATAGTCGACGATCGACGTGCGGCTCGGCACGTCGAGGCCGACGGTCGGTTCGTCGAGCAGCAGCAGCGCCGGCTTGTGCAGGAGGGCGCGGGCAATCTCGACGCGGCGGCGGTGGCCGCCGTTCAGTTGGCGGACTTTTTCGAAGCGGCGCGCGAACATGTCGAGCCTTTCCAATTCTTCATGGATGCGTTGTGCGGCGACTTTGTGGCTCATACCGTGTAGTGCGGCGTGGTAGCGCAGGTTTTGCAGCACGGTCAGGTCCAGGTCCAGCGTCGTTTGCTGAAAAACGATCCCGAGGTTGGCCAGCGCCCGGGTGGTCCTTTTTTTGATATCGTAGCCGCACAGTTCGATTTGTCCGTTCGGCGTGTCGTAGAGGCGGGTGATCAGCGAAAACAGCGTGCTTTTGCCCGCGCCGTTCGGCCCGAGCAGCATCGTGCAGTGTCCGGGCGGAATCTCGAAGTCGACCCGGTCCAGCGCTTTTTTGGCGCCGTAGGAAAAACTGACGTCAGTGACGGTTAAGGCGGCATTCGTGTTCATGGTTTGACCGCGACGCCCCACGGGTAGGTGCCGACGCCGACCGATTGGGTGACGGTCTGGCTGGCCAGATCGATGATCGAGATGTCGTTGCTGACGCCGTTGGTCGTATACAGACGCTGCTGGTCGGGCGAAAACGCCAGATTCCAGACGCGCTGGCCGACCAGCAGATAATTTTCGGCTTCCAGTTTCTGTGCGTCGATCACCGCGACCCGGTTTGCCGGCCCTAGCGCCACATAGCCGCGCTTGCGTTCCTTGTCGATCACGATCCCGACCGGTTGGATCTTGTCCGCCGTCACGCCCTGGACTGCGAATTTGATGTTCTTCACGATTTGCTGCGATTTCACGTCGATGATCGTCAGGGTGCCGGCCATTTCGGAGGTGACCCACAACTGCGCGCTGTCGGCCGTGAACGCGACCGCGCGCGGGCGCGGATCGACCAGAATGTGGTTGACCGCTTCCAGCGTCTTCGCGTCGATCCAGTGCACCATGTTGGTCGTCTCGGAGGCGCTGATCACCCATTTTTTGTCGGGGCTGGCGGTAATGCCCTCCGGTTCGACGCCGACCTTGATCTGTTTGACCGCTTTCCGTTTCTTGAGGTCGATCGCGGTGACCCTGCTGTCGTCTTCGTTCGAGACATACAGCATCGTGCCGTCCGGATTCAGCGCGAAGGTTTCGGGGTCTTCGCCGGATGGCAGTTTGCCGGTTTCCTTCAAGGTTTCCGCGTCGAGAATTCGGATCGTATCGTCGTCGCTGGTGGCGACATAAATCGACTTGAAGTCGGGGCTGAGCGCGATTCCGCGCGGACGCTGGCCGACCGGCACCGTCTTGAGCAGTTTGCCCGCGATAGGGTCGACGACGGCGAGCGCGTTGTCTTTTTCGAGCGTCACGAACAGCGTTTCGGCATGCGCGATGGGGCCGATAAACGGGGTGGCCAGCAACGCGGCGAGCAAAGTGTTTTTAATCATTTGTTCAAGGGGCAGGTAGCTTCGGGTTGATCGTAACCGAGCGTGTCGAGTTCGGTTTTCGGGTGCAGAAAGCCTTCGACCGGCGCGACGGCCACCAGCGAGCGCGGCGCCGCCAGCAGGACCGGCTGCCGCAACTGGCCGTTCCAGGCCCGGAACGACAGCGGCGTGCCTTTATAACCTTGCAGCGCGAAGGCCGGACTCAGCAGATAGTCTTTGACCGGCTGCAATTCGTTCGACTTGGCGCGCGTTGCCGCTTCGCCGACCGCCCGGGCGGCCAGGTAGCCGGCATAGTCGATCTCTTCCATCCAGCGGCCGTATTTTTCCTTGAAACGGTTTTGCAATTGCACCGCGCCCCACTGTTCGTGCGTCCGATGCCAGGCCGTCGCGGTCAGGCCTTGCGTGCCGGCGACCGGCCGGGGTAGCCAGGTGCGGTAGTCGAGGTATTCGCCGAATTCGCCGCGTTCGTCCGCCACGATCAGCACATCGTATTCGTCGTCCGCCTGGGTCAGGACAGGGACATCGGATTGCGCGGTGCGGCGTGCATCGGCGGTATGTTCCCAGGGCTTCTCGCTGACGATTTCGAGTCCGAAACGGGTGGCGGCCCGCTTGATCGCCTCGCCGTACAGGCGGTCTTCGTCATGGTTGCCCAGCAGCAGGAACAATTTGGTCCAGCGTTTTTTGAGCAGATACTGCGCCAGGGCATCGGCGCGCATGGCGCGGCTCGGCAGGATGTGCAGCACGTTCGCCCGGCAGTCCCGGTTGCGCAGTTTGTCGTCCGTGGTGGCGATATCGAACAACAAGGCGTCTTTCGCTTCCGGCAGGTCGGCCAGCTTGATCAGCTGGATCTCGGGCAGGTTCACGACCACAAAACGGTATTTGCCGGCGATGTACTGTTTGAACGCGGCCAGTGGATCGCCCTGCAGCGGAACGGTAAAGGCTTTCAAAGCGAACGCCTGTCCGGTAAATTGTCCGGTCGTGTTGTTGTCCTCGATTGCGAGTTCCGCGCCTGGCAGACCCTTGTCCTTGATGAAAGGGTCCAGATTCGACAGCGGCGGCGGGACTTCCCGTTCCTGGGTCAGATAGGCGATCGGCACCGGGATCGGCTGGGCTTTCGCGGCGACCGGATCCGCCATGACCAGCAGCGTGATCAGTGCGATAGGCAGCCGGTTCCTAAGGAGGGAGGACTTGAGAAGATCAATCATATTTTGACGATTAAATAACAAGAGACTCAATTTTAACGGATTTGATGAATTTTATTTAACTTTTGGCGCCCGCATGCGGGCCGGCAATTGAATTTTGCCTGATAAAGATCGATACTGGTTTTCTGACAATCATTTCTGATCGAGTATCGCCATGACTCTAAATATTGACAATAAGGGTTTAACTCCCGACCGAAAGGGAAATGGGCAGGTAGCCAACGAGCGCCGGACCGTGCGTTATATCCGCAAGGACATCAAGGTCCATATCCGCAAACAGAATTGGTTTAGCGCGATCGGGGGCGACCGGTTTCGGCAGGAGATTCCGGTCGAGCTACTCGATATCAGCAACCGGGGCTGCTTGATCTTCAGTCCGGAGAAATTGGCGGTACGTTCCAAGATCATCGTATTACTGACGTTCGAAACCGCCAGGCGCTTCGAGATTGGTGCCACGGTGATCAGAAAATCCGAGGGCGAGGACCAGTATGGGATAAAATTCGCCGCTTATAATAACGAGCTCGGCGACTATATGCTGAAGACCCAGGAAAAACTGACTTTCAAGTGACGCAGGACGCATTGCCCGGTCGAGGTGAAAACCGCGAGGTGGGGAGCCAAATGATCGGTTATCGATTGAGCGGAATCTCTGTTTATTGTGCCAAGTCCCTGGCCGGCGGCCGGTCCTGTCCGCGCCGGGCAGGGTTGGCATTGCCGCTGCTTCCGGCGGAAGGCGAGCGGATTCAGGCGGACCGTCTGGAATGACCGAAGAAGCGAATCCGAGATGGGTTTTTTGTTCAAACCGGATAGAATGTGAGCCCTCTGTTTAACGTTCCTCGAGGAAAATGACAATGAAGCCGTTAACCGCTTTAATACTTGCCGGGTTTTTACTTGTTACCGCCGTGCTTCCGGCAGGTTACGCCGGCACCGATACGCTGCGGGTCGACCGGCGCCAGGAAAAGCAGCAGCAGCGTATTGAACAAGGCGTCAGCTCGGGTAGATTGACTTCGAAAGAAGTGCAGCGTTTGCAAGCGCAGCAGGAAAAGATCCGGCGCATGGAGGACAAGGCCAAAGCCGACGGGGTCCTCACGCGGAAAGAGCAGGTCCGCCTGAATCGCCGCCAGAATCAGGCCAGCCAGAACATTTACCGCAAAAAGCATAATCTGCGCCGTCAGTGAACGGTTGTTCCCGTCCGGGGCGGGGTATCCGGTTTCCGCGCAGGGTGCGCGGAAACCGGGCGGAAAGGCGGCGTTTCAGGCTGCAATAAACGCTTTCAGAATTTCTGCCGCGTTCGCCATGCCTTTGTGCAGATGCATCTCGATTTCCACCATCGTGATTTCGCCTTCGGTCTTTCCGGCGGCCCAGTTCGCAACCACCGCCATCGCCGCATAATCGATCCCGACTTCCCTCGCCAGCGCCGCTTCCGGCATACCGGTCATCCCGACCACATCGCAGCCGTCCCGTTCCATCCGGCGGATTTCGGCGGTGGATTCAAGACGCGGACCCTGCGTGCAGCCGTAGGTGCCCAGGGGAGAAACCCGGATATCCGCTTTCGCAGCCGCCGTGATCAGTCCGGTACGCAGCTTCTGGGTGTACGGATAGGTGAAATCGACATGGGTAACCGGGTCGTTTTCACCCTCGAAAAAGGTGTGGTGGCGGCCGTAGGTATAGTCGATGATCTGATCTGGTATCGCAATGTGCGCGGGTTCCATCTCCCGCGTAATGCCGCCGACCGCCGCCACCGCAATGATCCGTTCGACCCCGAGCTGCTGGAGCCCGAAGAGGTTGGCCCGGTAGTTGATTTTGTGCGGCGGGATCGCATGCGGATTGCCGTGCCGGGCCAGAAAAACCACTTCGTGGCCGTGGAAGTCGCCGGTCAGGAATTCGGCCGACGGCTGGCCGTAAGGCGTCGTCAATGCATCGCGCTTGACGATCTTCAAACCTTCGAGCTGCATGAGGCCGGTGCCGCCGATGATCGCGAGTTTGCTCATGCGCCGCCTTCCTTGCAGGCATAAATGCCGGCCGCGTTGCGCAAATAGCCTTTGTAATCCATCCCGTACCCGAACAGATAACGGTTTTCGGTCTCGACGCCGACGAAATCGGCCTGAATCGGCTTCGGATGGTCGAGCTTTTTATCGACCAGCACGGCCGTGTAGACGGTGTTCGCCCCTTGTTCGAGGCAATAATCGACGATCGCCTTCAGGGTAATCCCTTCATCGAGAATGTCGTCGACGATCAGCACGGTCCGGCCCGCCAGCGGCGTGCCGGGTTTCAGCGTCCATGCGAGTGTGCTGCCCGACGTTTTGTTCTGATACCGGCTCGCGTTGACCGCATCGATCGTCAGCGGCATGGTCAGCCGCGTGAGCAGACGGCCGGCCGCGACGACGCCGCCGTGCATCACGCATACGAACACCGGGTTGGTGCCGGCCAGTTTCCGGTTGATTTGTTCGGCCATCCGGTCGAGCGCCGTTTCGACTTCCTGTTCGCTGTACAGCAAATCGGCCGTTTCTTGTACCTGTTGAATTTCGTCTAGCATGAGTGAAAAGCTCGATTGATCCGTTCTGAAATTTTGCGCCATTGTACCGAATTCATTAATTCTTCGCGGGTAAATTGCGCTTTGCCCCGCATCGCGGCAAGGCGGTGTTCCCGGAGCGGGTCGGCTTTGGTCGGCAGGGTTTCGAGCACTTGTTCGGCGGCGGCCGGATTGTTGCAGACCAGCACCATGTCGCAGCCGGCGGCGAGCGCCGCCTCGGCGCGTTCGGGATAGCCTCCGGCCCAGGAAGCGCCGGCCATGCTCAAATCGTCGCTGAAAACCGCGCCGTCGAATTGTAATTCTTTCCGCAAAACCTGTTGTATCCAGAACGGCGAAAAACCGGCGGGCCGCGGGTCGGTCGCCGCAAACACGACATGCGCAGGCATTACGCCTTCGAGCCCTTCGGCGATCAGCCGCTTGAACGGAAGCAAATCCTTGGCGCGGATGCTGTCCAGGCCGCGTTCGTCGACCGGCAGCGCCAGATGCGAATCGGGCGCGACCGCGCCGTGCCCCGGAAAATGTTTGCCGGTCGCGGCCATGCCGGCCGACTGCATGCCTTTCCTGAACCTCGAAGCCAGTTCCGCCGCCCGTTCGGGATCGGTCGAAAACGAGCGGTTGCCGATCACTTGGCTGATCCCGCAATCGACGTCGAGCACCGGCGCAAAACTGAAATCGACGCCGACCGCAAGCAGTTCGCTGGCCATCAGCCAACCCGCCGCTTCGGCCAGTTCCGGTTTTTCCGCATAGCGCGCGGCCGGCGGCAGGCGCGTGAAACCGTTTTGAAAACGCTGAACCCGGCCGCCTTCCTGGTCGACTGCGATCAAAATTTCGCCGCCGCGCGCCTTGCGAATACTCGCGATCAGCGCCCGGACCTGTTCGGGATTGTCATAGTTGCGCGCGAACAGGATTACCGCGCCGGTGTTCGGATGGCGGATTTTGTCGATCTCATGCACGGCGAGGGTCGGCCCCTCGACATCGAGCATGACCGGCCCGAGTGAAGGAAGCGTCGTCATGGTTTGGATGGGTTAATGGATCAATCGTAGGGTACGCTGCGCGTATCTTATCAGGGCATTCCGATAAGGCACGCTTCCGAAAGGTACGCGCAGCGTACCCTACGCGGGTTAAATTTCAGGGAGTGGTTTTTTATCCGATTGTTGGTTCAACTTGAACAGCGTATAAAAGTTTCTCGTCGAGGCGTCGGCGATTTCTTCGAACGAGGTATTGCGCAATTCGGCGATCTGTTCGGCGACATAGCGCACGTAGGTCGGATAGTTCGGCTTGCCGCGGAACGGCACCGGCGCAAGATAAGGCGAGTCGGTTTCGATCAGAAAACGGTCGAGGGGCACACGTTTCGCGACTTCCTTGATTTCCTTCGCGCTGTTGAACGTCACGATGCCGGAGAATGAAAGATAAAAGTTCAGGTCGAGCGCCTGTTCGGCGAATGCCTGGTTTTCGGTAAAACAATGGATGACGCCGCCGCAGCTTTCGGCGCCTTCTTCCTTCAGAATGCGCAGCGTGTCTTCGCGCGCTTCGCGGGTATGCACGATCAGCGGCTTGTTTAGCGCTTTCGCGGCGCGGATATGGGTCCGGAAACGCTCGTGCTGCCAGCCGAGGTCGCCGGCGCTGCGGAAATAATCCAGGCCGGTTTCGCCGATGCCGATCACTTTCGGATGACTGCCCAGCTCGACCAATTGCTCTACGTTCGGCTCAAAACCTTCATGCGCGTTCGGATGCACGCCGACCGTCGCCGAGAGCTGCGGATAACGGCTGACCAGGTCGAGCATGGCCGGATACGCTTCCATGTCGATCGAGATGCAGAGCATGTGTTCGATGCGCTGATTTTCAGCTTCTTTCAGGAAAACCGAGAAATCGTTCAGGTAGGGTTCGAGGTCGATGCGGTCGAGATGGCAATGCGAGTCGATAAGCATGAGGCTTCGGAGGTAGCTTTCGGGATAATAAGAAACGGCTTGAATTAGAAAACGAGGACAGGTGGAATGCCGGCCCGTTTCCCGGATTGCCGGCGGGCAACGATGTGGCTGCCGGCAAGGGAGAAATATTTTACGCGATCGGGGCGCGATGTGCAGAAATTAGTCGCATCCGAATTTTACATCGTATGGGTTGGCCGTTCGGATTCGAGTGTGCCGGCCAGGTAGTTTTCGAGCTTATTGCGGACCATGCCGCCGTCCTGGTCGCTGAATTGCACGCCGATGCCGGCGGCGCGGTACACGCTGCCCGCCGGGGTTTTCCAGACGATTTTGCCGGCAATCGGCAGCCTTTCGGTTTCTTCCATCAGGCTCAGCAAAATGAATACTTCTTGGCCCATTTCATAATTCCGGGTGGTCGGGATGAACAAGCCGCCGTTGGTTACGAAAGGCATATAAGCCATATACAGCGCGCTTTTTTCCTTGATGGACAGCGACAAGATGCCTTGCCGGGGAGTAGAGTCTGGCGATGACATGATGATTAGCTCCGGTTGAGTTCGGTCCATTGAATCAGAATTTCTTCCAGCATCATTTGTTTATTGATCTGACTGTCGAGCCGCTCGCGGGCCGCCAGCAATAAATCGTACAATCGATACAGGCCCTTTAAGTCTAGCCGCTCAGCCAGTTCCTGCAAGGGGCGTTCGGCCGAAGCAGGCGGCGTGGGGGGATTTTGCGGCTGGAATTTGCATTTGACCAGCTCGATCACCCAGCCGGTCAGCCAGGAGAGCAGCGGGGAGAGCGGCAGTTTTTGCCAGTCTTCGGCAATGGCGACCGGGCTGACGCGACGGCGGGCGATGTCGAGCCAGGCTTTGAAGCAGCCGTTGCGGGTGGTCAAGACCTGTTCTTCCGCATAGGCCAGCGCGGTCAGCGGCGCGTTTTGAGCCAGCGCCGCCAGCGCATCCGCATCGGCGACCGACCGGGCTTGCAGCCAGGCAACGGCGGCGGCCCGGGCCGGCGGCATCAAGGCCAGGCGCTGGCAGCGGCTGGCGATCGTGATCGGCAGTCTGGCCGGGTTGGCGGTGACCAGAATGATCACCGTGCGTTCGGTCGGTTCTTCGAGACACTTCAAAAATGCGTTCGCGGACGCCCGGTTCAGTTGTTCGGCGGGATCGATGATCACGACCCGGTGGGCGTCGTATTGCGGTTTCAATTGGATATCGGCGATCAGTTCGCGGATCGGGGTGATCCCGATCGCCTTGCCGGGTTCTTCCGGAGCCACCACCAACAGGTCCGGATGATTGCCTGCCGCATGCAGTTTACAGGCCTGGCAACTGCCGCAGACTTCCCCTTCGGCGGAAGGCGCCCGGCAGAGCAGGACCGCGGCGAAGCGTTCGGCCAGTTCGCGTTTGCCGAGGCCCTTGTTGCCGCTGATCAGCAGCGCCTGCGGAATGCGCCGCTGGCGGAGGTAGCCGCAGAGCTGCCGCCATTGGGTTTGCTGCCAGGGCAGTAACGGTTTCATTTGAGCAAAGCCGACAGCGAAGCGGCGAGATCCGCCTGTACTTCGGGCAGAGGGCGGTCTGCGGCAATGAGCCTGATCCGCTCCGGATGCAGTGCGGCGAGCCGCAAATAGGCCTGCCTCACGTCTTCGAAAAACCGGCGTTTTTCGGTTTCGAAGCGGTCTGGTTCGCTCCGGCGTCCCTTCGCGCGCGCCAGGCCGATTTCGGCCGGCGCATCGAGCAGCAGCGTCAGATCGGGGCGAAGCGATCCCTGCACCAGATTTTCGAGCCAGGCGATCGCGGCGCAATCCATGTGGCGCGCACCGCCTTGGTAGGCGTAAGTCGCATCGGTGAAACGGTCGCACAGCACCCATTCGCCCCGAGCCAGCGCCGGTTCGATCACATGGCGGATGTGCTGCGCGCGGGCCGCGAACATCAGCAATAATTCGGTGGTCGGGGCGATCGATTCGCTGCCGTGGGCGAGCAGAACTTCGCGGAGCTTCTCGGCCAAGGGCGTACCGCCGGGTTCGCGGGTGACGACGGCCGAAATGCGCCGGTGCTTCAGATAATCCTGTAGAAAGATCAGGTTTGTGCTCTTGCCGACGCCCTCGCCGCCTTCGAGGGTGATGAATTTTCCGCGTGTCATGCCGCTCATTTTTTTTGTTTTTGGAACTGTTCGACCGCGCGGTTGTGTTCCTGCAGGGTCGATGAAAAGACATGGGTGCCGTCGCCTTTCGCGACGAAATACAGGCTGCTGCCGTCATCGGGGTGAAGGGCGGCGCGGATTGCCTGGCGTCCCGGCATCGCGATCGGCGTCGGCGGCAGGCCTTTGACCTGGTAGGTATTATAGGGCGTCGGATTTTTCAGATCCTGCTCGCCGATATTGCCTTGATAATCGGAGCCCATCCCGTAGATGACCGTCGGGTCGGTCTGTAGCGGGATGTCGTTTTTCAGTCGGCGCGTCATCACGCCCGCGATCAGGGGCCGTTCGTCGTCCGCGCCGGTTTCTTTTTCGATGATCGAGGCTAGGATTAGCGCCTCGTAAGGCGAGACAAGCGGCAGGTCTGCCGATCTTTGCGGCCATTCTTCCTGCATCACCGACTGCATTTTACCGTAGGCTCTTTTCAGCAGCGAGACATCCGTCATGTTTTTTTCGAAAAAATAAGTATCCGGGAAAAACAAGCCTTCGGCATGGTTTTCCTTGATTTCAAGCCGGTTGCGTAGGGCGTCGGGGGAAGCATCTTTCAGGGTGTGTTCGATGTAGGGGTTGTTGTTCAGCGCGTTCAGAATATCGGTCAATCTCCAGCCTTCCGGAAAGGTGACGCTGTGTTGCCGGGTCTTGCCGGCGGCGATTTGATCGATGATTTCGGGCAGCGTCAGTCCGACGGCGAATTCGAACTCGCCGGTTTTCAGCTTGGAGGCCGCCTGTTTTCGGAGCGCGACCACCTTGAACCAGAATGGATTGATCTTCAGATGCTGTTCGGCGAGTTTTTCGGCAATTCGGTCCATCGAATCGCCCTTCGCGATCTCGATCACAACCGGATTATCTTTGACGGCCGGTGTTTCCAACACGGCACGGTAATCCATCCACGCCCAGCCGGCCGTGAAGCTGATGAATAATAAGGTCAGTCCTATGATTTTATGGCTCACTGCGAAGCGTCTCTTGTTTGTAATCCGCCAGCCATTGCTGCATGTTACGGGTAATTGGACCGGGACGGAGGGCGATTTGCTCGAATTGCCGGACCGGCCAGATGCCGATAATCGAATTGCAGACGAAGGCTTCATCGGCCGACGCTAACCGTTCGGGCGTGTAGCTGAGTTCTATAACGGCAAGTCGATGCCGGGCGGCAAGCCGCATGATCAGTTCGCGAATGATGCCCGCAACCCCGCACCGTTCGAGCGAGGCGGTGTAGAGGGCGCCGTTCCGGGCATAGAATAGGTTGGTCATCGTCCCCTCGATCAGATGGCCGCCGCTGTCCAGCATCAGGCCTTCCTGGATGGCGGAGTCGCTCCATTCGGCGCGGGCGAGTACTTGTTCCAGCCGGTTCAGATGTTTGAGGCCGGCCAAGGCCGGATTGATGCCCAGGCGTGTTGCGCAGAGGCGGGCCCGGATCCCTTCGGTGCCGAAGGCGGCCGGGTACTCGGGGTAGGGGTGCAGGCTCAAAATCCGGGTGGTTTCGATCGTCTCGGGACGGCGATAGCCGCGCCCGCCGGAGCCGGCGGTCACAATGATCTTGAGTACGGCTTGAGCGGGCGACTCCCGGCACAAGGTCCGGGCTTCTTCGGCCAATAGGCCGGGAGAGGGAAACGGAAGCCCGAGCCGAAGGCAACCCGCCTCGAGACGCCTCAGGTGCAGATCGAAAAAAACCGGCCGGGAATTCTCGATTTCGATCGTTTCGAACAAGCCGTCTCCGTATTGCAGGCCGCGGTCCGAAACGGGCAGGGTCTTTCTGCGTTCACCATTGACAAGCAGCATCGGCGGACAGGGCGACCCTGTGCGGGATCGGGCTTATTCGTAGCGTTTAAAGATCAGCGTTCCGTTGGTGCCGCCGAAACCGAAGGAGTTCGACATCGCAATGCTGATCTTCATGTCGCGGGCCACGTGCGGGACATAGTCGAGATCGCACTCGGGATCGGGGTTATCCAGGTTGATCGTCGGCGGCGCGATCTGGTGCTCGATGCTGAGCGCGGTCAATACCGCCTCGATGCCGCCGGCCGCGCCGAGCATGTGGCCGATCATCGACTTGGTCGAACTGACCGCGATCTTATAGGCATGGTCGCCCAAGGCGGCTTTCATCGCCTGAGTTTCGCCGATATCGCCGGCCGGCGTCGAGGTGCCGTGCGCGTTGATGTAATCGATGTCGGCGGGATTCAGGCCGGCGTTGCGCAGGGCGTTGCGCATGCAGCGCGCCGCGCCTTCGCCGCCCGGCGATGGCGTGGTCATGTGATAGGCGTCGCCGCTCATGCCGTAACCGATCAGTTCCGCATAAATCTTGGCGCCACGCGCTTTCGCGTGTTCGAGTTCTTCAAGAACGACCACACCCGCGCCGTCGCTGAGTACGAAGCCGTCGCGGTCTTTGTCCCAGGGCCGGCTGGCCGTGGCCGGGCTATCGTTGCGGCGCGACAACGCCTTTGCCGAGATGAAGCCGCCCATCGCGGTCGGCGAGGTCGTGCATCGTTCCGCGCCGCCGGCGATCATGACGTCCGCGTCGCCGTGCTGGATCAGCCGCGCCGCATCGCCGATATTGTGCGTGCCGGTCGCGCAGGCGGTTACGATCGCGAAATTCGGGCCTTTCAATCCATACTTGATCGACAGGTTGCCGGAAATCATGTTGATGATGTTGCCGGGCACGAAGAACGGCGAAATCCGCCGTGGGCCGCTTTTGTCGTACAGCGCGTAACACTCTTCGATGCCGGTCACGCCGCCGATGCCGGCGCCGATCGCCACGCCGATCCGTTCCGCGTTCGCGTCGGTCACTTCGAGGCCGGAATCTTCGATCGCTTGGCAGCCGGCCGCCAGTCCGTAGTGGATGAAGCCGTCCATGCGCTGGGCATCTTTGGCCGGGATATATTGGGTGACGTCAAAATTGCGAATCACGCCGCCGAAGGTAGTGGCGAAAGGCGAGATGTCAAACGAATCGATCGGGCTGATGCCGCTTCTGCCGTTAATGATGCCGTCCCAGGTTTCGGCTACCGTGTTTGCTAAAGGCGTAATGGCGCCCAAACCGGTGATTACGACTCGACGTGTGCTCAATGTGTGTTACCGTGTGGAATCTGTGGTTTAGAAAAACGGGGATGAGGGTTAGTGGATGCGCGGGCTGTCATCCACTAAGAAATCGCTATCAGGTATTTTTTTCGACGTAGTCGATAGCTTGCTGAACGGTGGTGATTTTTTCAGCTTCTTCGTCAGGAATTTCGCATTCGAATTCTTCTTCAAGCGCCATAACGAGTTCAACGGTGTCCAGAGAATCGGCACCCAGATCGTCCACGAAAGACGCGTCGTTGGCGATATCTTCTTTGACGCCCAATTGCTCTGCAACAATCTTTTTTACTCGTTGTTCAACATTACTCATAATTTATATCCTCAAGCAATGTAAATATACTTCTAATAAGAAATCATATATTTACAATGATATTGTTATTGGTTTTACTAGAAATCCCGTCCACGGAAATTCCAGACGACGGTAGCGAAAATTATACTTTAATCTGAATTCAAAGTCACAATATAAAGCTGGGTTGACGCTTGCCCAATCTCGGGCGCAACGGTTAGGGCATATACATCCCGCCGTTCACATGCAGGGTTTCGCCGGTGATATAGGAAGCTCCCGGGGAGGCCAGGAACGATACCGCGTGCGCGATTTCCTCGGCGGAGCCGAGCCGTTCCAGCGGAATCGACGCCAGCAGCGAGGTTTTGATCTCGTCGCCCAGTTCCCGGGTCATGTCGGTGTCGATGAAGCCCGGAGCCACCACGTTCACGGTAATATTCCGCGAGCCGACTTCTTTTGCCAGCGATTTACTGAATCCGACGATGCCGGCCTTGGCGGCGGCATAATTGGCTTGTCCCGCGTTGCCGGTCGAACCGACCACCGAAGAAATGCTGATGATCCGTCCGGTTCGCGCTTTCATCATCCCGCGCAGCACGGCCTTGCTCATTCGGAAGACCGAAGCGAGATTGGTGTTGATGATCGCATCCCATTCTTCGTCTTTCATCCGCATCAAGAGATTGTCGCGGGTAATGCCCGCATTGTTGACCAATACGGTTGGTGCGCCGAATGCGTCGTTGACGGTCTTGATCACTTCGGCGACCGAATCGGCGTTTGCGACGTCGAGACGCAGACCCTTGCCGTTTTCGCCGAGATAAGCCGAGATCGCTTTCGCGCCGTTGTCGGTGGTCGCGGTGCCGACCACGAAAAAGCCGTCGCCGGCCAGTCTTTCGGCGATCGCCTTGCCGATGCCGCGGCTGGCGCCTGTCACTAAGGCGACTTGTTTAGCCATTTAACTGCTCCAGTGTAGTGTGGAAAGATTTGGTGTCGAAAATGGACAGGTGTTCGGCATCTTTCGCGATGCGTTTGTTCAGTCCGATCAGGACCTTGCCGGGGCCGCATTCGACAATGCGGGTGACGCCCTGGTCGTGCATGAATCTGATCGAGTCGACCCAGCGCACCGGTTTGAACAACTGCTCCTTCAGCGCGTTGCGGATCACTTCCGGGGCGCTGTGCGACATCACGTCGGTATTGTGGATCAACGTCATCTCGGGGCTGTCGATTTGAATCCGCGAGAGTTCCTCGCCGAGTTTATCGGCGGCGTCGCGCATCAGTGCGCAGTGCGAGGGCACGCTGACCGGCAGCGGCACGGCGCGTTTGGCGCCCAGTATTTGGGCTTCGGCGATCGCGCGCTGTACCGCGCTTGCGTGACCGGCGATCACGACCTGGCCCGGCGCATTGAAATTGACCGCCTCGACGACTTCGCCCTGCGCCGCTTTTTTGCAGGCTTCCACGATCTGATGATCCTCAAGTCCGAGAATCGCGGCCATCGCCCCGGTACCCGGCGGCACCGCCTCCTGCATCAGGCGGCCGCGGACTGCGACCAGCTTGATGGCATCTTCGAACGCGATCGCATGGGCGGCGACCAGGGCGGTATATTCGCCGAGGCTGTGGCCTGCGGTCCAGGCCGGCCGGATGCTGCACTGCTTGCGCCAGACTTCCCAGATCGCAAACCCTGCAGCCAGCATGGCGGGCTGGGTATTCTGCGTCTGATTCAGGTCGGCTTCCGGGCCGTCGCCGACCAGGGTCCACAAATCCTTGCCCAACGCATCGGAAGCGCGTTCGAACGTCTGTTTGATTTCGGGGAAACCGGCCGCCAGGTCGGCCATCATGCCGACCGACTGGGAACCCTGGCCTGGAAAAACGAAGGCTAAGTCGTAGTGTTGTGTGCTCATGCGAAGTGTCGAGTATTTTTTAAAGTCTTTGTTATTTTTGAGCGAGGCAAAAGCGCGAGGCGAAAAGCCACTTTGCTTTTCCGCCTTGTGCTTTTACCCCCGCTTTATTAATACTTTAGCAATGCCGAGCCCCAGGTGAACCCGGCGCCGAAGGCTTCCAGCAGGACGATCTGGCCGCGCTGAATCCGCCCGTCGCGTACTGCCTCGTTGAACGCCAGCAGGACCGAAGCGGAAGACGTGTTGCCCTGGTTTTCGAGGGTGACGACGACCTGTTCCATCGGCATTTTCAGCTTCTTCGCGGTGGCCTGGATGATCCGGATATTGGCCTGGTGCGGGACCAGCCAGTCGATCGCTTCCTTGTCCAGCGCATTGGCCTCCAGGGTTTCGTCGACAATCCGCCCGAGCGTGTTGACTGCCACTTTGAAGACTTCGTTGCCGCGCATGTTGATGAAGCCCATTTCGTGTTTATGGCCGTTCGCTGCGGCCTGCGGGTTCGGGCAGTACAGCAGTTCTTCGTATTCGCCGGCCGAATGAATGTGGGTGGACAGGATGCCGGTTTCTTCGGAAGCGCCCAGCAGGAGCGCGCCGGCGCCGTCGCCGAACAGCACGCAGGTCGTCCGGTCGGTCCAGTCGACGATGCGCGAGCAGATTTCGGAGCCGACGATCAGCACCTTGCGGGCCGCACCGGTTTTGATGTACTGATCGGCGATGCTCAGCCCGAAGATCGCGCCGGAACAGGCGGCCTGGACGTCGAACGCGACGCAATGTTTGATCCCGAGCCGATGCTGCAGTAGGCAGCCCGTGCTCGGGTAGACGCGGTCCGGCGTGCCGGTCGCGACGATGACCAGGTCGATTTCTTCGGGATCGATGCCGCCCATCGCGATGGCCTGGCGGGCCGCAATTTCGGCCATGCTGGCGGCGGTTTCGTCGGGAGCCGCGATACGCCGGCTCTTGATGCCGGTCCGTTCAAAGATCCAGCTGTCAGAGGTGTCGACCGTTTCCGAAATTTGATCGTTGGTTAAGATTTCCGAGGGGAGATAGCCGCCGGTGCCAATGACTCTTGAATAGCGGGTCATGAATGCATTCCCAAAGACAGGTTCTGTTCGACCTGCTGGCTGATTTTGCGTATGACGTCCTGTTTGACTTCAATTTCAGCCAACCGTATCGCAGTTTTGAAAGCCAGCACGTCGGCGCCGCCGTGACTTTTGATCACCAGTCCACGCAGGCCGAGAAAGCTGGCGCCGTTGTAAAGGCGCGGATCGATCCGTTTTTTGAAGGAGGATAAAACCGGATAGGCAATCAGGCCGACCGCCTTGGTCAGCAGGTTTTTCGAAAACGCCTGCTTTAATAGGGTCCCGATCATTTTGGCGGCGCCTTCGATCGACTTGAGCGCGACATTGCCGACGAAGCCGTCGGTGACGATCAGATCGACCTCGATGTCCCCAGCGTTCAGCGAGTTCCCTTCGACATAGCCGATGTAATTCAATGAGGAGGCTTCGAGCAGCTTGGCGGCGGCCTTTACCTGCTCGTTGCCTTTCATTTCTTCCTCGCCGATGTTCAGCAGGCCGACCCGCGGCGATTCGATGTTCTCGACCGCCTTGACCAGTTCGGCGCCCATCACCGCGAATTCGAACAGATGCTGCGCCGTGCAGTCGACATTCGCGCCCAGATCGAGCACATGGGTATGACCGTGAATCGAGGGCAGTGTGGAAATGATCGCCGGGCGGTCGATACCCGGTATCATTTTGAGCACGAAACGGGCGGTCGCCATCAGCGCGCCGGTATTGCCCGCGCTGACGCAGGCATCGGCAAGGCCGTCGCGGACCAGATTGATCGCGACCCGCATCGAGGAATCCTTTTTGTTTTTTAAAGCTTTTGACGGCGGTTCGTCCATGTCGACGCACTGGGATGCATGATGGATGGTGAGTCTGTCGCGATAAGCTTCGAGATGGTTTCCCAACTTCTCCTTGATGACGGCTTCATTGCCTACCAGAATCAGCTTTAGTTCCGGATTGCTCTTCAGGCAATCCAGGGAGGCCGGGATCGTTACGTCCGGGCCAAAGTCCCCACCCATCGCATCAATCGAAATTGTCAAGCTCACCTTAACCGAGGTCTCCGCATCAAAAAATAAAAAACCGAACCGGCGAGGGTTCGGTATGGCGCCAAGTTAAAGTTCGCTGCTTATTCTTCGTCGCCGGCAACCGCTGTAATCTGGCGGCCTTTGAAGTAGCCGTCGGGAGTGACGTGATGACGCAGATGGGTTTCGCCGGTCAACGGATCTTGCGACAGCGTGCGGGCGGTCAATGCATCGTGCGAGCGGCGCTGGCCGCGTCTCGAGCGGGATACTTTACTTTTTTGTACTGCCATGAGGGTTCTCCTGGTTTTTTAAGTTGGCTAAAATGGAAAAAGGGTTATCCTGTCTTTTTTGCCGGCCTGCCTCGGGTCGAGTCGGCACGCGGCTGTCCGTCTCCTGAATCTGGCAGGCTTCGGAATGTTTCGGGTACTGGGGAAGATTCAGCAACAGCTCGTCTTCGACGATATCCAGCAGAGGCATTTTTTCTTCCTCGACGAACAGCGGTTCGAAGTCCGGAGGCAAGCGGTCCACTTGCTCCAGGGAGTTCACAACGCCCAGCCGGACGGGCGCCTGTACGGGCCAGTCGATAGGCTGCAGGCAATTCTGGCAGATCAGTTGCAGACGGGTTTCAATCTTCCCTTCGATTTTGGCCAATCGGCCTTCGCGGCTGAAATGGAGCTCGATCGCGACGTTTCCGCCGGTATCGAACAGCATGCCGCAGAGGCGGCCAAAATCTTTAAGCGAAAGCTCCCCTTTAATTACACTGCGCTTGTCGGCGAGATGTAACGGATCAATAGTTCGGGGGAGGCGATCTAACATAAATCAATAATCTTATCGTGAAACCTTGCTATGGTCAAATGCTATATGATTTTAAGGTATTACCCAGAATGGGCAAGATCTATCGGAGAAACGGATGAAAAAATTACTGATCTACAGCCACGGTAAGGACAGCCTGCCGGGAGGCGAAAAGGCGCTGGCATTTGCGAAAGCCGCAGAAAGTCAGGGTTACCGGTTCGAAAGCCCCGATTACCGGGCGCAGCCCGATCCCGATCGGCGTGCTGACCAATTGCTGGCGACGGGATGGCGGAATTTCGACCGGGTTGTACTGGTCGGTTCGAGTATGGGTGCTTACGTGTCCGCCGTTGCGGCCGAAACGGTCAAGCCGGCCGGTCTTTTTCTACTGGCTCCCGCTTTTTATCTGCCGGGCTACCGGCAAACCGCGTTTACGATCCCGCCGGACAAGACCTGGGTTTATCACGGCTGGCGCGATGAGATCGTGCCGCCCGAGCATGCCTGGCGCTTTTGCCGGGAATACCGGGTCCGTCTGACGATGGTGGATGCGGATCATCGCTTGATGGGCGAACTGCCGTTTATCATTCAAGAGTTCGAGCGGTTCCTGCGGACGATTTCTTAGCTGGCAAACGCTCGGCGAACAGGGCGGAATACAGGCTTAAGGTGTAATACAACCTTAAAACGGTGGTTTTACACCGTTTTTCCGGACGATGAGGGCTTCTTGATAAGAAGATATATTATAAACAATAGTTTATAGTTTTATGTGGGCTGGCATGGTATTCGCTAAGGCTTAGGCATCTATCAATATTACGGAGATGCTGATGTCTAAAGGTTTATCGCCCGGCTTACCCGAAACGGGGATTGCCGGATTAAAGGAAAATTGGCGAGCGGACCTGTTGTCGGGGTTTTTGGTGTTCTTGATCGCGCTGCCGTTGTGTCTGGGGATCTCGATGGCGTCGGGATTTCCTCCGTCCGCCGGGCTCATTACGGCGGTCGTCGGCGGCATGCTGGTTTCGAGGATCGGCGGTTCGTTCATGACGATCAACGGCCCGGCCGCCGGCCTGATCGTGGTCGTGCTGGACGCGGTGCAAAGCCTTGGGCAGGGCGACGCGATGGCGGGTTATCGCTATACCTTGGCCGCGATCGTGGTCGCCAGCGTGCTGCAAATCGCGATGGGGTTCTTCAAGGCCGGCCGGCTCAGTTCGTTTTTTCCGGCTTCGGTCGTGCATGGAATGCTGGCCGCGATCGGGATCATCATCATGGCCAAGCAGATTCATGTGATGCTCGGCGTGACACCGGAAAGCGGCAGTCTGTTCTCGACGATCGCGCAAATTCCGCGCAGCATCGTCGACCTGAATCCGGAAATCGCCATGATCGGGGTGACCAGCATCGCGATCCTGATTTTCTGGCAGGTGGTCCGCGAGCCGCAGCTGAAAATGCTGCCGGCGCCGATTCTGGTGGTGCTGGCCGGTATCGGTTTGGGGAAGTTTTACGATCTCGATCATGAACACATGTATCTGTTTCTGCCGGATGCTACGTTTCTGCCGCATCACGAGGCCACGGTCGGGCCGAAGTTTCTGGTCGCGATTTCGGATAATTTTTTGTCCAGTTTCTATTTTCCGGATTTCTCGAAAATCGCGACGGCCGAGTTCTGGGAAGCGGTGGTCGCGATCTGCCTGGTCGGCAGCCTGGAAAGTCTGCTCAGCGCCGTGGCGGTCGACAAACTCGATCCTTATCGGCGGCACTCGGACCTAGATCGCGATTTGACTGCGATTGGCATCGGTAATCTCGTGGCGGGGATGATCGGCGGGCTGCCGATGATCGCCGAAATCGTCCGGAGTTCCGCCAACTGCAACAACGGGGCGAAAACCGGCTGGGCCAATTTTTTTCACGGCACGTTTCTCCTGCTGTTCGTGGTGCTGTTTCCGCGCCTGATCCACAGCATTCCGCTGGCGTCTTTGGCCTCTTTGCTGGTGTTTACCGGTTTTCGTCTCGCTTCGCCGAAAGAATTCGCCAAAGTGATGGGGATCGGCAAGGAACAATTGTTCATGTTCGTGCTCACCATTATCGGCGTACTGGCGACCGACTTGTTGGTCGGCGTGGCGATCGGTATCGCGGCCAAATTCGCGATCCATATGTTCAGAGGCGTCCGGCTGAATAATCTGTTCAAGATTCATTTCGTGCTGGAACGCCTGGAAAATGGCGTGCTGCTGGTCGAAATCGTCGGGGCGGCGATCTTTTCGAACTTCATGGCGTTGAAAAACGCGCTGGCCGGCATCGACAAGGGCCGGCATGTGATCTTTCAGTTGAGCAATGCTTATCTGATCGATCATACCGTGATGGAATTCCTGCACGAATTCCAGCACAATTATGAAGCACAGGGCGGCGTCTGCGAGTTCTTCGGGATGGAATACCATGATACCTACTCACGGCATCCGCTGGCTGTGCGCAAAATGAAAAGAGACCACATGTGTAGACGGCGCTCGGATCATCACGGTCTCCCGGGCTACGCGGACAATAAACGGCGTTCGACGGAGGAAGTTTAATCTCCGGAGCGATCAGGGCGGGCGAAATACCCGCCCTGATCGCAGGCGCATCTATCCTGTTTAAAATTTATGCAATTCTTGAGTAGTCCTATCCAGCATCGGGTTCTGGCCTTTTTATTGTTGATGTCGTTGACGCTGGCGATGTTCGTCGGGATGATCTGGCGCAACCTGCATCATTTCAATACGGTCTTTTTCCACGTCAATTATTCGCATAGCGTGCAGCATGCATCGGTGGCGCTGCAAAAGGCGCTGATCGATTATCTGACCAAAGTGACCCCAATCGCCCGGCACGAGCGCTTGCTGCCGACGATCGACGCGTTGAGCGGCACGGTCGCCGAATTGAATGCGCTGTTTGCGGAAAGCGGTTTTTTGGCCGAAAGCTCCGCCGGAAACATGACCCTTGTTAAGTCGATACTCGATGAATGGCGGCAACCTGGCGTGACAGACAGGCAGGAGCGTTTGATCAGCGCGCTGAATCTGCTCAGCGATACGCTGGATAACGAGCTTGGGCAGCGCGAGAAATTGCTCGGCGAGATCAGCGAAGACACGCAAACCGAACTTGATCTGGCCGCAGTCACGTTTATCGTAATCGTGGTCGTCGCGTTCGGGTTTTTCTATCGACGTATCCTACACCCTTTGCACGATCTGAGATTGCTGCTGCAGCGCCTGACCGAAGGCAATTTTACCCGAATCACGACCGACCATCTCGATCCTTTGCTGTTGCCGGTTTTCAACAGCTATAACGAGATGGTCAGCCATCTGGCCGAACTCGAGGAAGCCAAACGCCTGTATGCGCAATCGCTTCAGCGGGAAGTCAGGCTGGCGACCCAGGCCCTGCTCGAACAGCAGGCCAGCCTGGCCCGGGCCGAACGGCTCGCGGCGGTCGGCGAAGTCGCGGCCGAACTTGCCCACGAAATACGCAATCCGCTGGCGGGCATCCAGATCGCGTTTAGCAACTTGCGGCGCGAGATCGATAATCCCGGCCAGTATGCGCGCATGGAATTGATCGGCGGCGAACTGAAACGGCTCGGCCATTTGCTCAACGATCTGCTGAACCAAAGCCGCCATGCGCCGGAAGAGCCCGACGACATCGATATTGCGATGCTGATCCGCGATCTGGCGGCATTGACCCGTTATCAGATCGCCGAAACCATCCGTCTGGAGGTTGTGGCGCCTCCGCCGCTCAGGGCGCATTTGCCGGCGGGCGGCCTCAGGCAAGCTTTGTTGAATCTGATCTTGAATGCGGCCGATGCTCTGGAAGGACGGAGCGGTATGATATGCGTCACGGCTGTTCGGGATGGAGAAGGTCTCAGGATCGAGGTGGCGGATGACGGTCCCGGATTTTCCCCGGAACTGCTCGAACAGGGCATTCGGCCGTTTCGGACGACCCGCCAGCGGGGCACCGGGCTCGGCCTGTCGATGGTGCAACGTTATGTCAAAGAGACCGGCGGCTGCATCGGTCTCAAGAATCTGATACCGCACGGCGCCTGTGTCTCGCTGTGTTGGCCGGCCATTGTTGAGGAGGCGCATCGATGATAGAGACCTTGCTGATCGTCGAAGATGAAAAACTGTTGGGTTCCGAACTGTCGCTGCATTACCGGAAATCGGGATGGGAAGTCGTCTTGGCGACCACGCTGGCCGAAGCCGAGGATTGGCTGGTCAAAAAAAATCTGGCGCCGTTGCTGATACTTTCGGACCTGAATCTGCCCGACGGCAATGCCCTGGATTTGATGGAAAAGATCAAGAAGAAGGCAGGGCATGCCGAATGGCTGTTTCTGACCGGCTACGGCAGCGTGCCCGATTCGGTGCGGGCGCTCAGGCTCGGCGCTTATGATTTTCTGGAAAAACCCTGCGATCTGGAGCGGCTCGATCTGGTGGTTGCCAGCGCCGCACGCAGCGCCGCAATCATCAGGCGAGTGCGCGAGCAGGCCAGCGCCGGGCATAAGCGTTATTCGCCAAGCGCCTATGTCGGCCGGAGCCGGCAGGCGCAGGAGGTGCGGAGTTTGCTGCAACGCTTGACCCAGGTGCCGTTCAGCGCCCTGATCATCGGCGGCGAAACCGGCACCGGCAAGGGGCTGGCCGCGAAAATCCTGCACTACGGCGGCGCCCGCGCGCAGCAGCCGATGATCGAGGTGAACTGTGCGGCGCTGCCGCGCGAACTGCTCGAATCCGAACTGTTCGGCCACGAATCGGGGGCGTTTACCGGCGCGACCGCCCGGCATCGCGGCCTGCTCGAACAGGCCGACGGCGGAACCCTGTTCATGGACGAGATCGGCGAAATGCCGCTCGAACTGCAGGCCAAGCTGCTCAAGGCGATCGAGGATCACAAGGTGCGCCGTCTCGGCGGCGAAAAAGAGGTCGGTGTCGATGTGCAGATTATCGCAGCCAGCAACCGCGATCTGGAACAGATGGTGCGCGAAGGCAGCTTCCGCAGCGATCTTTACCACCGCCTGAGCGTTTTCAAGGTCATGCTGCCGCCCTTGCGTGCGGCCAAGGAAGACCTGGAGGATCTGGTGCCGTTGTTCGTTGCCGAATTCAATGCGAAAGCCGGCCAGCGCGTCAAGGATATTCCGGCGGAGGTCTGGAGCAAACTGAAAAATTACGACTGGCCGGGCAATGTGCGCGAACTGCGCAATGTGATCGAGCGTTGCGTCCTGTTTGCCGATGGGCCGGTTTTTCCGGGACAATGGCTGCAATTGCCGGGGCAGGCCAATCCGCCGCAGGTCGGGGTGACCGATAAAAACATGATTCTGCTGCCGCTGGACGGCAGCATGGCCTTGGACGACATGGACAAGTTCATCATCAAGACCGCATTGGAGCGTGCAGATTACAATCTGACCGCGGCCGCCAGGGATTTGGGGGCGACACGGGAAACCCTGCGTTACCGGGTGCGAAAATATAATTTAAAAAGCGTCGAATGATCTCGCGGGGCCTGAAGCCGGAGCGTCCGGCCGGTCCGGAGGGAAGTGATATCCAATCCGTTCGTTGCGGGTCGGCGCGTCTCTTCGATCTTCCAGGCCGGCGGAAAGCGGTCATTGACCATTTTGCATGTCCTGCCGATTCGGAGCGTGCCGTTTTCCGGGCCTTTGTCTCGCTTGCCCGTCCTGCCCGTTTTTCGGGGCGGCCGGGGCATTGTTCCGCCATTCCGATCCCGCTCTGCCGTAAGCCGGGTGGTGCTCTTCAAAACCGCTGTTCTGACTTCCGGTTTCCTGCCGATCCCAATTTTGCCGGCGCGGCCCTTGCCCGGACGCATTCGGTGCGGCCGGATGCTGCGGCCATCCTTCGCGCCGATCGCCATATCCCTGGCGGTCCCGATCGAATTTCCGGTTGTCGTAGGGCTTCGCAGCCTGTACGTTCCAGTTATAATGATTCCTTGCGTCGCGGCCGCGGGAGCCGGAGTTAGGGTAAAGGGTGCCGGAAGCCGGCGAGTAGTGCCGGCCGTCGTCGTGGCGATAGGAGGGTGCCACGGTGCGGTAAGCCGGGGTAGGGTAGGTAGGGGTAGGGTAGGTGTATGTATTGTAATAATTACGTTCGACGACGCCATAGCCGTAGCCGCTGTCGTAGTAATTCGGAGAATAGCCGTAGCCGGCGCTGTCATAGTACCCTTGGGGATAGGTTGCGCAAGCCGCAGGCAATATCGCCAATCCAGCCAGAATCGCTCCTTTAATGATGGGGTTCATGATTTTAGCCCTATATAATTATGAGTCAGGAAAATCATAATTGAAAATGCTGAATAGGTCATGAATACACGGTTGTTTTTTATCCGGGAAAGGCGGGTGTTGGCCAGAGGCCTAACTTTCCGTCAAGGAACGAGCGTCGCGAAGCAATCCACCGAAGAGTGAAGTGTAGAGGAACAGAATGAAACAAGAAGTAATGGATGCGGTCATATCGCCCGAGGAAGGCCGCCTGGACATTCTATCGAAAGCCGAAGTCGGTAAATTGTTGGATACCAGCCAAGGCGGTTTATACCGGGTATTCCGCAATTGCGCGCTGGCGGTACTGAATTGCGGCAGTTCGATGGACGACGGCAAGGAGCTTCTGGAACGGTATTCGTCCTTCGGGATTCGTGTCGTCCAGCAGCAGCGCGGAATCAAGCTGGAGCTGAAAAATGCGCCTGCGCACGCCTTTGTGGACGGCAACATGATCAAGGGGATCAAAGAGCACCTGTTCGCGGTATTGCGCGACATTATCTACGTCAGCGACGAGATCAACGACAATCCGCGCTTCGATCTGCAAACCTCGGAGGGCATCAGCAATGCGGTGTTCCACATTCTCCGCAACGCAAACATTTTGCTGCCGATGGTGGATCCGAAGCTGGTCGTCTGTTGGGGCGGGCATTCGATCAGCCGTAAGGAATACGAGTACAGCAAGCAGGTCGGCCATGAACTGGGCCTGCGCGGCCTGGACATTTGCACCGGCTGCGGGCCGGGCGCGATGAAGGGTCCGATGAAAGGCGCGGCGATCGGCCATGCGAAGCAGCGGATCAAGCACGGGCAATACCTCGGCATTACCGAGCCGGGCATCATCGCGGCCGAATCGCCGAATCCGATCGTGAACGACCTGGTTATTCTGCCGGATATCGAAAAGCGTCTCGAAGCGTTCGTGCGGACCGGCCACGGCATCGTCGTGTTTCCGGGCGGCGCGGGCACCGCCGAAGAAATTCTGTACATTCTCGGCATTCTGCTTCATCCCGAAAACGAGGCGATGCCGTTTCCGTTGATTTTTACCGGACCCGACAGCGCGGGAGACTATTTCGAGCAGATTGACCGGTTTATCGGCGGCACGCTCGGCACGGAAGCGCGGCAGCGCTACCGGATCATCATCGACGATCCCCGGCAGGCCGCGATCGAGATGGAAGCGGGCATCCGCCAAGTGCAAGCCTTCCGCAAGGCTGCCGGCGATGCGTATTATTTCAACTGGGTGTTGCATATCGACAAAGTCTTCCAAACGCCTTTCGTGCCGACGCATCACAACATGAGCAATCTGGCCCTGCATAAAAATCAGGCCGTGCATGTCTTGGCGGCGAATCTGCGGCGGGTGTTTTCGGGCATCGTGGCCGGCAACGTGAAGGACGAAGGGATTCGCGCGGTCGAAAAGTACGGCCATTTCGAAATTCATGGCGATCCCGAGATCATGGCGCTGATGGATACGCTGCTGACGTCTTTCGTGAAGCAGCACCGGATGAAACTGCCGGGCAAGAAATACGTGCCTTGTTACCGGATCGTCCGGCCGGAAGCCGTCGAGGGGAACCGGGCATAGATTTCGATGAAAGTCGTTTTGACCGAAAAGCCCTCCGTGGCTCGGGACATTGCGCGCTGCCTGGGCGTCAACAACCGGCGCGACGGTTACCTGGAAGGCAATGGTTACCGGATCGTCTGGGCTTTCGGGCATCTGGTCGAATTGCAGGAGCCGGACCAGTACAACCGGGCCTGGAAACGCTGGTCCCTGGAGAGCCTGCCGATCATTCCCGAGCGTTTTGCGCTCAGGGCGCGGGGGGACGCGGCCGCGCAGAAGCAGTTGCAGACGGTCAAAAGCCTGTTGCGGAGCGCCGGCGAGATCGTGTGCGCGACCGACGCGGGCCGGGAAGGCGAACTGATCTTCCGTTACATCCTGTCCTGGTGCGGCTGCGAGGATAAGCCGTTCAAGCGGCTGTGGATCAGTTCGCTGACCGACGAGGCGATTCGCCAGGGATTCGCCCGGCTGCGCGAGGGCCGGGCCTTCGAAGGGCTCTATCGGGCCGCGAAATGCCGCAGCGAGGCGGACTGGATCGTCGGTCTGAATGCGACCCGCTATTACACGCTCAAGTTCGGCCAGGGTTCGCAGCTGTGGACCCTCGGCCGGGTACAGACGCCGGTGCTGGCGCTGGTCGTGCAGCGCGACCGGGAGATCGCCGATTTCAAGCCGAAAGATTTCTGGGAACTGCATACCTTGTACCGCGAGGTCGACTTTCAACACAGCGGCGGGCGTTTCGAGAAAAAGGAGGAGGCCGAGGCGCTCAGGGAACGTATCGACGGCAGCGATTTCCGGATTATCTCGGTCAAAGGCAAGCAGGAAAAAGTCTATCCGCCCCCTTTGTACGATCTGACCGATCTGCAGAAAGACATGAGCATCCGCCACGGCTTCACGGCCGATCAGACGCTTCGGCTTGCGCAGTCGTTATACGAAAAAAAGCACATCACTTATCCGCGTACCGACAGCCGTTACCTGAGCACGGACATGAAGCCACAGGTCAGGCCCTTGCTGCAAGCCTTGCAGGCGCGCTTCGAGCCGCAGATCGCAGCGCTGAACCTGAATCAACTGGCTTTGACCGGCCGCCTGTTCAATGACGCCGGCGTGACCGATCACCATGCGATCATTCCGACCGCCACCTTGCCGCGGTCGCCGTTGGCGGGCGATGAGGAAAAGGTCTATCAGGCGATCGCGATACGGTTCATCGCGGGGTTTTACCCGCCCTGCCTGAAGCAGGTCACCACCGTGCTCGGCGAGGCGGCCGAAGTGCCGTTCAAAACGACCGGCACGGTTATCGAGGCGCCGGGTTGGCAGGCATTATATAAGGATTCTTCTTCCCAGCCTGCCGAGCAGGAGCAAAAAATTCTGCCCGCTTTCGAGCAGGGCGAAACCGGGCCGCACCGGCCAGCGCTCAAACAGGGCAAGACGACTCCGCCGAAACACTATACCGAAGCCACTTTGCTGGGCATGATGGAGTCGGCCGGCAAAACCTGCGACGATGAAACACTGAAAGAAGCCTTGAAGGAAAAAGGGCTGGGGACGCCGGCGACGCGGGCCGCGATCATCGAAGTGCTGGTCAAGCGCGACTATATCCGCCGGCAGAAAAAATTGTTGCTGAGCACCGAAACCGGGCAGCGGCTGATCGGCTTGATCGCCGACGAGCATTTGAAGTCGGCCGCGATGACCGGCGAATGGGAATCGCGCTTGAAAAGAATCGAACAGAACGAATACGATCCGCGGCAGTTCATGGAAGGGATCGTCCGTTTTACCCGCGCTATCGTGAGTTCATCCCGACGCGGCGAAGCACTGGCGGACCTGGGGCGCTGCCCTCTCTGCGGCGCGCCGGTCATCGAAGGCCGAAAAGGCTACGGCTGCAGCGACTGGCGCAAGGGTTGCAAGTTTGTGTTGTGGAAAGAGGCGTTCGGCGCGCAGATATCCCGCCGGATGGCGGCGGAATTATTGTGGCAGGGCCGTACCGCGGAAGCTTGCGGGATCACGATCGATGGCGAGCATGCGTCTGCGGTGCTGACGCTGGATCCGCGCGGCGAAATCGGCGTTGATGCAGGATTGCGCGAGCCGCGTCCTTGATTTTGGAATTGGCCGATCCTCAACGCTGCTGGCGCCAGCGGAAATAGGTTTTGCCGTCGTCGCAAGCCCAGCTCGCGCGCTGCGTTCCGGTTTTGCTCATCCGCAGTTCGCAGTGGTGCTCGGCTTTGAATTTTTCCCACCGCTCATCGTCCATATAAACCCGAAAATACAAACTCATCAGGATGATCACCAGCAAGGCAAACAACAAGGTCAGCAAGGAGCCGATCGGCTGCTCCTGCATGTGTTCTCCGACAGAAGAAAGTAACGGCTTTAATTTCATAATAACAGCCTCATTCCGTTAAACTAGACTATAGACAAGGGTAATTCGGAATTCATCCCGAAGCGATTGGAAATTTACCGCAATTCTCGCATCAGCGTCAGTGTTTTTGATGACCGAATCCGATACGGAAACGCGAGGCTTCGAAACCGCCTTATAATGGGCGGCAGCGCAGTGAGCGCGTATCTATCATTCGGGCTGGCAAGCATAACCGGCGTCTTTGGAGACTTTGTGGCTAAAAAACAAACGGTCTGACGCCATCGCGATCAGGCCTGGAATAACATAAGGAGAACACGATGATTTACCGAGTCGAAGGCGATATCTTATTGACCCAGGCCCAGGCGATCGCGCATGGCGTGGGCCTCAACGATCCGATGGACAAAGGGCTGGCGCTCGAACTGCACGACCGGTATCCGGCCATGCACAAGGACTTCCATCGCTGGTGCCACATGCACAATACCAAGCCGGGCGAGGCCTGGATGTGGGGTGGTCCGGACCATGTCAGGATCGTCAATCTGATTACTCAGGAAGGCGTCGACAGCCACGATCACCGGCACGGCAAGGCGACGATCGGCAATGTCCGGCACGCATTGGACGCGCTGGTCAAAATCATTCGCCACGAAAAACTGGCCTCGTTGGCATTGCCGCGGCTGGCGACCGGAGTTGGAGACCTGGATTGGGACGATGTCTGGCCCTTGATCGACGAGCGCCTGGGCGGGCTGGACATCCCGGTCTATGTGTACGCCGTTTACCGTCCGGGCCAAGCGGCGCTGGAGCCCGGGCTATAGAAGACCAAAACGGCCGGGTTTCGGCTTTGCGATGAAATGCCGCTTCATCCTTGGCCGGAGTCGGCCTGCAAGTTGGCCAGCAGGGCCTGCAGATCGATTTCCTGGATGCTGGAGAATACCGATGAATAAGTCGTCGGCTCGGCATCGGTGGTGGTGATGCTGACTCTCGCATCCTGACCGTCCAGGCTGATCGAAAGCGCCAGATAATCGCTTAACGCATCGGATTCCGCATCGATCAACAGGTCTTGCAGGCTCAATGTCTCCTGCGTTTGAGTCGGGGGCGCCTCTTGGCCGCTTTGCAAATCTTTCATTTCCATTCTTTCTATTGTTAGCTCTTGTTAGCCGGTACCGAGCGATTCGTAACGGCGGTTCTGTAATCGCTGCAACAGTTTTGCAACCAATCTCCGCGAAATCCAGGCTTCGCCGTTCACTACCGCGCCGATCAGCTTGCCGACGAACTTTTCCGCGTCGCCGAGTTCGAGATAGCCGCGCGCGCCTGCCTGAAGGCAGTCGAGGACGCTGTCGTCTTCGAGTCGCGAGCCGGTCAGAATAATCGGGCTGTCGGGAATGATCCGGTATAGGTATTCGATGCAGAGAAAAACCTCATCTCTCAGTAATCCGAAACTTACAAAGACGAGAGCGGGTTCAGAAGTTTCAATGAAGCGAAAAGCGGCAAGCGGATCGTCAAAAAACTGTACGGTAACTCTATCGGTAGGGATCAGACGGGCCAATGTTTCTTGATGATCGATAATCACAATGTCCATTCTTCCGGTTCCCATACGCCGATTGTTCGTAAACGGCGATAGTTTACCGATTTTTCGAGGTTTGTGAATTGTACAAAAGTACTAAGCCCGATGGCAAAACCGAAGGCGAATCGGGATGAAAGCGGCTTGAGAGGACGGGGCGGAGGCCCTTGCCCGCCCTTCGGCGGAGAGGATAGGATCCGGCAAGCGTTTTGAACCGGCTGCCGTTTTGTTTCGGAATGCGCGCGATCGACGCCTTCCCGGCTTGGGTTACACTCCAAAGGGCACAAACCGTTGTAGGGTACGCTGTGAGTACCTTTTTCCCGATGGTGCGCACAGCGTATCCTACAACTATAACGCGCGCAGCGCGGAGGAACGGTCAAGGGGGCTTTCGGGAAGTGGTTTTTTGCCACATGCTAAGCCAGTTCATTGACCGCATCCTGGGTCCGAAAAAACACCTTGCCGGGTTTCAGATGGCCGAGAAAGTCGGTCTTCTGCAGCTTGTCGAGCACCGGGCCTTTCGCTTCGGAAAGATGCAGCGTGATGTTCCGGTTTTTCAAGGTATCGTTCAGGCCTTCGATCACTTCGAGCGCAGTGCTGTCGATATAGCTGACCGAGGCGAAGATCAGCACGATATGCCGGATGTCCGGCTGGCGCCGCAATTGGTCGGTAATGAATTCCTCGACATAGTTTACGTTGGCGAAAGTGAGGTTTTCGTCGACGCGAAGCAGCAGCAGGTGCCGCCAGGTTTTCACTTCATGGCGTTTGACGTTGCGGAAATGCTCGGTGCCCTGGATGCGTCCGACCACGGCGATGTGCGGATGGCTCGTGATTCTGAGGTAGCTGATCAGGGTCAGGACGATGCCGAGCGTGATGCCTTCCTCGATGCCGAGCACCAGCACGCCGAGCAGGGTGACGCCTTCGGCGAGGCCGTCGCTGGCATCGTAGCGCCAGGTGTCGACGATGTTTTTCAACCGGATCAGCGGCGTGATCGCGACCAGAATGATCGCGGCGAGCACCGATTTCGGGATGGCGGCAAAATAAGGGCTGAAAAACATTAACGCCAGCGCGACGAGACCGGAGGCCGCCAGCATCGCCAGTTGGGTCCGCGCGCCGGCGGAAAAGTTGACCATTGTGCGGCTGAAGCCTCCGGCCACGGCCATGCCGCCGGACAGGGCCGAGGCGATATTGGCCGCGCCGAGGCCGAACAATTCCTGATTGGGCCGGATTTTTTCGCCTTTGAGGTTCGCAATCGCCTTGGCGATCGCGACGCTTTCGACATAGGCGACCAGGGCGATCAAGACGGCATAGGGCAGCAGAAGCCGCCAATGGGCATAATCGCCCATATCGAAGCGCAAAGCGGGAAGTCCGGCCGGAATTGGACCGACTGTGGCGACGCGGTAATCGGTATGGAGATCGAACCGGTTGACCGCCGCCGCGCCGAGGGCGACCGCCAGTAACGGTCCGCATTTGCTGACGGCGGTAATCCAGGCCGGTTTCATGGCGGTTTTTTTGAGCAGGCCGGTGAGCGGCCTGCCGAACAGGATCAACAGGGAAAGCGCGCAAAATCCGGTGGCCGCGGCAGCGGGATTGGCCGTTCGTACAGTGTCTGCGTAGCAGCCGAGACTCCATGTACAGTCGAATTTTGCCAATCCGAGCAGCGGCGGCAGCTGACTGAATACGATCAGGATCGAGGCGCCGCTGGTAAAGCCGGTCAGCACCGGATGGCTGATGAAATTAACGAGGCTCCCCATGCGCAACAGGGCCATCAGCAGCAGAATCATCCCGGTTTCGGCGGCCAGCATCACGGCGCTTTGTTCGGGCTGATGCAGGGCGCTGATCTCGGGCGAGGCGAGCGCGCTGGCGATCATCACCGCGGCGATCGATACCGGACCGACCGACAAGGTCCGGCTGGTGCCGAACAGCGCATACAGCATCGGCGGCAAAATGCTGGCATAGAGTCCCAGTTGCGGCGGAATCCCGGCCAGCAGCGCATAAGCGATGCCTTGCGGCACGAGCAGGATGGCCGTGATCGCGCTGGCGAACGCGTCGCCCTGGAGATCGCTCCGGGAATAGGTTTTGAGCCAGCCGAAAATGGGCAGAAAGTCAGTCGGGCGCATCGAAAACAAATAGGTTAGTGACAAAACCGGTCAAAAACAATTTTTCAGCAAGGACCGCGGTTGCGGCCGCGGATGGATCGTTCCTGAAAAACGTCTTCAAGATCGGAATCAGGCAAGAGCCGGCTGGAAAAGCGCGGAAGGCTGCAATGCATCGCGGAAGGCATTCCCACGCAAAGGGCGTGGGAACGTTGCTGAGTATGGGGCCGGATTTAGCGCTGCGGATGCGCCGGGTAGAAAGGGGGCTGAATTGCCCGGCGATGGCTCCGCGTTTTTCTTGCGCCGTTTGTCCGGAGCCTTTCTCGCTTATTGTTCCTTCAAGAATTTTTCCGCATAGCGGGTCTTGTGCGGAATGTCGATCCGGTAGCCTTTCAGCATCAAATGCCAGTACATCCAGGGAAAACCGACCTTTTTCCCCCACCACCAGATCCAGCGGTTCATACGCGGATCCAGGAGCGGGAACGAAGGCGTCACCTTGCCGCCATAGGAAAACTCGGCCAGCATCACCGTGCTCAGCGAAGTCGTCAGCGGGCAGGAACCGTAGCCGTCGTATTGGCTTTCCACACCGGCGCTTTTGATCAGGCGCAAAATGTTGTCGACCACGACCGGCACTTGTTTGCGGATTGCTGCGGCGGTTTTTGCGTTCGGAGTCGAGGTCGCATCGCCCAGGCCGAAAATGTTCGGATATTTGTTGTGCTGCAGGGTATTTTCATTCACGTCGACCCAGCCGGCCGCGTTCGCGAGCGGGCTGCGCTTGACGAAATCCGGGGCGCTTTGCGGCGGCGTTACATGGATATAGTCGAATTTTTTCTCGACCCGCTGTTTATTGCCGTCGCTGTCGGTCGTTTCGAAAATCGCGGTCTTGTTCGGGCCGTCGATCTCGACCAGATTATGGTTGAAACATTTTTTGATGCCGTAGCCGTCGACCACTTTCTCCAATGCCTTCGCGAAAAACGGGATCCCGAACATGGCCGGACCCGCATTGCAGAACTCGATCGTGAATTTGTCGAGGATGCCTTTCTTCCGGAAACGGTCGGCCGCCAGATACATGATCTTTTGCGGCGCGCCGGCGCATTTGATCGGCATGGTCGGCTGGGTGAACAGCGCGGTGCCGCCTTCGAGCGAGCGGATGCACTCCCAGGTATACTCGACGGTTTCGGGCGAATAGTTGCTGCTGACCCGGTTTTTGCCGAGCGTTTCCTTCAGGCCTTTGATCTTGTCCCAATCCAGTTGCAGGCCGGGGCAGACGACCAGATAATCGTAACTGACCGTTTCGCCCGAACGCAGCGTGACGGTGTTTTGTTCCGGCTGGAAGCTTTCGGCATAGTCCTTGATCCAGTTGACCTTCGGGTTGATCAGGTCGGCTTCGTTGCGGGTGGTTTTTTTCAGGGTGTATTCGCCGCCGCCGATAATCGTGAAACCCGGCTGGTAATAATGCTTTTCGGAAGGTTCGATCAGGCCGATATCCATTTCCGGCCGTTGCCGAAGCAGGTTGTTCGCGACCGACACGCCGGCAGCGCCGCCGCCGACGATCAGAAGGGTATGGTGTTGCGACATAAAATCTCCTCGCTTGAAGTTTCTTATTGGTAGAAGCAAAGCCTCTTTAATCTCTCAGGTATCCGTAGACTTTGCCGGACGAACGTCCGATCGTCCGTCCGGCTTCACTTTTACGCTAAACTCGGCTTAAGTCAACCGGCATTGCGGATTTACCGCATCAGAGGCTTTTTTGCCAGGCCTCGTAACCGCCGGCAATCGACAGCACGTTCGAATACCCCAGGTTTTGCAGGGTTTGCGCGGCCAGCGCCGCGCGGCCGCCGGTCCGGCAGTAAACGACGACGGTTTTCGACTTGTCGGCCAGTTCCGGCGTGGCGCCAACTTTGAACTCCAGTACGCCGCGTGGAATCGGCAGCGCGTTGTCGATATGGCCGGCCGCATATTCGCTCTCTTCGCGCACGTCGACCACGGCAACGCCGCTCTGGTTCAGCAACTGCCTGGCCTTGTCGATGCCGATTTCGGTGATCCGCTCTTTGGCTGCCGAGACCAGATCCTGCGCGCTGATCATAGCCCGTTCCGGCCGCGTCGAATCGCGCCGCGCCACCGCGTCCTGCCGCTCGTCTTCGTCCAGGCCGCAGTAACGGTTGGCCGGCACCGCTTCATCGATCAGCCGGGGTCTTGGCAGATTCAGATTGTTCATGATCTCGATGAATTCCTCGCGGGTCTTGCCGGCCAGGCGCGGATTCGTGATGCGCTCCTGCATGATGCTGCTGACCCAGCGCTGCTGGTAGTCGTGCCCCGGATAAACCAGGGTTTCGTCGGGCAGAGTAAATAGTTTCCGGGTGATGCAGTCGTACAGCGCGCCCGCATCGCCGCTCTGGAAGTCGGTGCGTCCGCAGCCGCCGATGAACAGCGAGTCGCCGGTAAACACGCGGTCCCGCCACAGGAACGAGACGCTGCCTTGGGTGTGGCCGGGCGTCGCGATGACCTTGATTTTTTCGCCGTTGCCGAATTCCAGCACATCGCCGTCCTGCAATTGCAGATCCGCGCCGATGGCGCCGCACAACTGGCCGACGCCGGTTTCCGCGCCGAGTTTTTGCCTCAGCAGGCCGCTGGCGGTGATATGGTCCGCGTGCACATGCGTTTCGAGCGTATATTTCAGCTTCAGGCCGTGCTCGTCGAGCAGGGCGATGTACTCGTCGATATGCGATTTGACCGGATCGATCAGCACCGCTTCCTTGGCGTCGGTATCGGCGATGAAATAGGTGTAAGTCCAGGTTTCGGGGTCGAATAATTGTTTGAAAATCATTTTGCTTCTCCTCTTGTTATTAGGAACGATACCGCTAGATTATCGTTTAAATGAATGCTGTTGTGTTAGCAGCAATGTGCGTGCCAACTTAAAAACGTTCGAATAGGCGCTTTGAAAATACTCGGTACTTTTCGGCGCAAAAGATTGAGTCTCGGTTCAATTTACAGGCTGAGGATGGATTGATGCCGTCCGGCGGGAAATTTGAGTGAAGCGGCCCGGCTTTAGAAAACTGCGGATACCGTTTCTGATTAGAGGTACTTTGGTGTCTCATTGTGTTTCACAGAGACATGAATGTGTTTCATATGACCATCATGAAACAGATTAAGTGCGTAGGCCGGGTTAGCGATAGCGTAACCCGACGTTTCGAAGCCGTGGGTTCGGGATTTTCTCGTTCCGTATGCGTTCCCACGCCGGAACGTGGGAATGGCCTTTTCACTCAGGGAACAATACAGTCCGGGGAAAAGGTCGATAAATCCCGTTCCGCATACGCTATAATCGGCGGACTCTGATTTTAACGGAATTTAATGAGCTTTCACGAATTAAACGCCCGCTTCCGCCGTCTGCACAAGGAACACCCCGCCTGGCGCCTGCTGCGGGCCGACCATGCGCCGGTGATACTGGCGTTTATCGCCGATTTGTTCGAAGACGACAACGAAGTGGCGTTCGGGCGCGCCCGAGCCGCTCTGGACATGGAACTCGAACGGCTGCGCGAACAAGGAAGTCTGGACAGCAAAGAGAATGCGCCGGGTTACCTGCGCCAATGGATACAGTCCGGCTGGCTGCGCGAGTTGGACGACCGCCTGAGCAAAACTGACGCCTGCGAAGTGGCGCTGCGTTTCTGCCGGCAACTGGACCAGCGCGAGAGCGGCGCCACCGCCTCGCACCTGCGCATCGTCCAGGATGCGGTGCGCGATCTGTCGGTCGCGCTCAGCCCCGATCCCGGCGAGCGTACGGCCATCCTGGAAGCGCGCAAGGCCGAGATCCAGCGCGAGCTGGACGACTTGCAGGCGGGCATCGTACGCGAGTTGTCGGACAGCGAACAGCGCGAACGCATCGTCGAAATCTATCAATTGGCTTCCGTATTGACCGGCGATTTTCGCCGCGTCGAAGACGACATCCGCCGGCTCGACCAAAGCCTGCGCATCGAGATGATCGAATCCGGCGGCGGCCGCGGCGCGGTCATCCTGAAACTGCTGGAACAGGAACGGCTGCTGGCCGACAGCGATGCCGGCCGGGCCTTCGACGGTTTTTTCCAATTATTGTGCGATCCGAATCGCAGCACCGAACTTCGCGAGCAATTGAAGACGATCTTGATCCGCCCGGCCGCGAAACACCTGAACGACACGCAGGCGCGCTTTCTCGGCAAATTGATGCGCGAATTGAACAAGGAAAGCGATCGCGTGTTCCGGGTACGCCGCCGCACCGAGGAAAAACTGCGCCAGTTCGTCGAAAGCGGCGCGGCCTCCGAAATGCGCGCGGTCGACCGTTTGCTCGGCAGGCTCGAAAGGCTGGCGGTCGGCTTCAAGGACGCCGCGATTCCGCTCCGCCACGACACCGGCCTGGCGCTTGCGAGCGGCACGGTCAAAATTTCTTCGCCGGCCAGCCTGCGCCTGAAAATGCCGGAAGAACAATTGCATACGCGCGGCATCGAAGCCGAGCAAAACGCTTCGACGCCGAGCGCGGCCATGCTCGAGCAGTTGCATGCGGTGCAGGTGATGCAGATCGCCGAAGGCATGCGCAACATTGTGCGCGGCAGCCGCATTCCGTTGTCGGTCGCGGACGTCCTCGAACGCCGGCCGATCGAGGCCGGACTGGAAGAACTGGTTGCCTGCCTGCGGGTGGCGCGGGCGGTCGGCGCGGCCGAATTGAGCGGCCGCCAAACGGTAAGCATCGCCGATCGCCAGGGCCGCCGATTCAAGGCCGAGATTCCGCATTACCTGCTCAGCGCCGAGCAGTTTCCCGAGCGGCTGGAAGAATTGCAATTATGACCCGCGAATACCGGCAAACCCATTTTTTCGACATGTTGCTGAATCCGGCCGAAGCGGAGGAAGTGCCGCCTCCGCCCGTGCCGGAAAGCGAGCCGGAGACGGAGCCCGAAGAGGAGGCCATGCTGCCGCTCGCACCGCTTGCGGTCGAAGACCAGCAGCAAGGACGCTTGCCGCAGGAAGCGCGGCGCGCGCTGATCGCGCTCATGCGCCACGGCGTGGTCATGGCCGAGAACAAGCGCCTGTTGTTCGAGGCGCTGTGCCGTTACCGCGCCGGCATTCAGGAACATCTGGCCGACATGAACCTGCGCCTGTTGCTCGACGAAAAGGCCGGCATCGCGATGCTGCTGGTGCAGGGCGGCGATGACGGCGGCGACGAAGACGAAGAAGGCGCTTCGCTGATCAACCGGCGCACTTTGTCGCTCTACGATACGCTGCTGCTCCTGGTGCTGCGCAAGCATTACCAGGAACGCGAAGCCGCCGGCGAGCAGCGCGTGATCATCGATACCGAACGCATCGAAACCGCGCTGCGGCCGTTTCTGCCGCTGACCAACAGCAGCCGCAGCGACCTGCGCCAATTGAACGGCGCCTTGAACACTATGAAGGACCGGCGCATCCTGGCGGCGGTGCGCGGCGAGGACGACCGTTACGAAATCACGCCGGTGATCCGCTACGTCGTGAACGCAGCGTTTCTGGAGCAAATGCTCGGCGAATACGCCCGCCTGGCCGAACGGTCCGGCAGCGAGACGAACGATGAATGAAATAACGCAAATCGCCGACCTGTACGATTGCGGCGCGATCAGGCTGCGGCAATTGTCGGTCTACAACTGGGGTTCGTTCCACGGCCTGCATACGGCCGCCATCGATCCCGACGGCACTCTGATCACCGGCGACAATGGCGCCGGCAAATCGACCCTGGTCGATGCGCTGATGGCGCTGCTGCAGCCGGCCGGCAAGGCGGCGTTCAACGTGGCCGCCGCGCAGGGCGACCGCAGCGACCGGAGTTTGATGTCGTACGTGCGCGGCAGTTTCGGCAGCGCCCACGACGGCAGCCAGACGCGGGTGCGCAGCAAGCGCGAAGGCGCGGTTGTGACCGGCCTGTGCGCGAATTATGTTGCCGAGGACGGCGCCGAGATGGCGCTCGCGGCGCTGTTCTGGATCATCCATGCCGGCGGCGGCCTCGGCGATCTGAAGCGGGTCTACCTGGTCGCGCGCCGCAAACTGGCGCTGAAAGAATTGCTCGACGCGTTCGGCGACGGCGATCCTCGGGCATTGAAAAACTTTTTGAAGGACGATCCGGCCATCACCAACTGCGACGATCGCTTTTCCGAATACCTGGAAAGCTATCGGCGGCTGCTGCGCATGGATAACCCGAACGCGCCGGCGCTGCTGGCGCGCGCGTTGGGTTTGAAGAAAATCGACGATCTGACCGCACTGATCCGCGAATTGGTGCTGGAGCCGAGCAGCGTGCGCGAAGATGCGCGCAAGGCGGTCGGCGAGTTTGCCGATCTGGTCGGTATCCACGAGCGTTTGCTCGACGCCCGCCGCCAGCGCGATGCGCTGGCCGAATTGCCGGCGATCGAAAAGGACCTGTTTCGCGCCGAAAGTGAACTCAAACAGCTCGATGCCGAACTGCAGGGCTTGCCGGTCTGGTTCGGCGAACAATGCGCGGCGCTCTGGGCCGAGCGCGTCGAACGGATCGAAGATCGGCTGCGCGCGGCGAAGCAGGTATTGGCCAAACTGGAACAAGAGGTAAAAGACGCCGAAAGCAACGCGGAACAGCGCCACGCCGATTATCTGCAGGCCGGCGGCGAACGAATCGAAGCGATCAAAAAAGACTTATCCGTCGCCGAAGACAAACTGCGCGACACGACCCGCCGCGCCGCCGACTACCAGCAGATCGCCGGCGCCTTGCAGTTGGATAAAACGCTGCAGGAAGCGGTGTTTGCCCGGAATCGGCAACAGGCCGCAAATGCGATCGAACAAATCGAACAGGAAAAAACCCAAGCGCAGGATGCGTTTGCCGAGCAGGCGGCCAAATTCTCCAACGCGCAGCAGCAACAGCGCGACCTGCAGGAAGAAATCCGCGCGATCGAAGCGCGTCCCGACTCGAACATCGACAGCAAGTTTCAACAACTGCGCGACGAAATGGCCGAAGCGCTGGGGCTCGCACGCGAGCAACTGGTGTTTTTCGGCGAATTGCTCGACGTGAAGGACGAAGAGCGCGCCTGGCAAGGCGCGATCGAACGCGCGCTCGGCGGCCTGCGCACGACTTTGGCGGTGCCGGAAGGCGAATATCCGTTGGTCACCCGCTGGCTGAACCAGCGCCACACCGGCCTGCATGTGCGTGCGCAGGTCGTGCGCGCTTCGAACGACAAGGCAACGTTCAAAACCAACGGCTATCTGCGCAAACTGGCTTGGCGCGAGCATCCGTACCGCGACTGGCTGAAGCAGCATCTGGCGCATTTCGACCTCGATTGCGTCGCTTCGACCGAAGCACTCGACCGCACGCCGTTTTCGCTGACCCAACAGGGCCTGATGCACCTCGAAAAAGGCCGCTTCGAGAAAAAGGACCAGCAGCGCATCGACGACCGCCGCGCCTGGCAGCTCGGTTTCTCGAACAAAAACCGCCTGGACGCGTTGAAGCAGGAGGCCAAGGCCCTGGCCGAACAACTGGGCGTTCTCGACAAGGCCGCCGCCGAAGCCCGCACAAGGCTCGATGAAGTCGGCAAACGCAGCCGGCAGTGGGAAAAACTCGGCGAATTCCGCTGGGCCGAAATCGATGCGCCGTATTGGCAGGGAAGAACCGGGCAACTGCAAAACGACATCCGGCAACTGGAGCAGGCCGGCGGCGATCTGGCCAAGGCGAAAGCTCGCTGGGACGAGGCCAAGCAGGCGCTGCAGCAGTTGCAGACAAAGCAAGGGCAACAGATCGCCGAGGTCGCCGGTATCGGTAAAGACCGGCAAAGCGCGGCGGCCCGACAGGAACAGGCGCAACGCTTGGCGGCGGCAGGGCTCGGCGACGATTTGCGCGCGGCGTTGCGCGGCAAAACCGGCGCGCTGAAAGACGAACAACTGGACGATGCGGCCAAAATTGAAGAACGCCATCGCCGCGGCCTCGAACAACAGCGCGATGCGGTACGCGGCCGCAAAGACCGGGCAGGCCGGAGCGCGATCGGCATCATGACCGGTTTTCGCGCCAAATGGGAAGCCTTGACCGCCGAATGGGGCGCGGACCTGGCCAGCCTGTCCGAGTATTTGCACCATCTCGGGCAACTCGAAAAAGACGGCCTGCCGGCCTTGGTCGAAGAATTTCAAAAACGCCTGAACAAGCACACGACGCAATCGCTGGCCGCGATCCGTCAGCGCATCGATTCGGAGCGCGAAGAAATCTACGAACGCATTGAAACGATCAACCGGGTGTTGGCGCGGACCGAATTCAAGGCCGGCAGCTTCCTGCGCCTCGGCATTCAAAACGATCAATACGAGCATGTGCTGCATTTCAATCGGCTGTTGCGGCAGGTCATGGAGCAATTGACCGGCGACGATCACGAGGCGCGGTTCGCGGTGTTGCAACAGGTGATCGAAATTCTCGACAAAGCCAGCAGCTCGGCCAGCGCCTATACGCTCGAAAGCCTGCGCCTGCTCGATCCGCGCCACCAGTTGTCGTTCTATGCGGAAGAAATCGGCCTGGAAGACGGCGCGATCCGCGACGTATTGAAATCGTCGAGCGGCAAATCCGGCGGCGAAAAAGAATCGTTCGCCGGCACGATCGTCGCGGCCAGCCTGGCCTACGTGCTGACGCCGGACGGCTACGACCGTCCGGTCTACAGCACCGTATTCCTCGACGAAGCGTTCTCGAACACCGCCGAGGCGGTCAGCCGCCGGGTGCTGCGCATCTTCAAGGAACTGCACATCCACGTAAACCTGATCACGCCTTATAAAAACCTGAATCTGGCGCGCGAATCGGCGCGTTCCCTGATCATTGCCGAACGCGATGGCGCGACGCACGAAAGCCGGCTTTGCGAGGTGACCTGGGAAGAAATCGACCGACGCCTGCAGCGGCAAGCCGGCGAACTCGACATCGTGCTGGCACCCGAAACATGAAGCCGTGGGGATTGCCGCCCGCGGAAGCCGTTGCCGAGATCAAACGGCGCGAATGGGATCATGCCCGGAATTTGCGCGGACGCCTATGCGGAGAGCGCCCGTTTCCGCTGCGCATGCTGCTTAAGGCGCCGACCGAAGACCAGGCGCTGGCCGATCTCGAACATTTCCGGCAATTCATCGCCGGCTGGAAGGCCTGGCGTTTTCCCGAGCAACTGGAATGGCAACGCAAAAAATTCCCGCACCTCGGCGAACACGACGTGCCGGTGGCCTTGCAAATCGGGTCGATGCCGGAACTGGTCGCGCTGCTCGGTCCGGAAGCCCAAGTTAGAAGCCGGCTCTGGGAAGAGCGCATGCTGCCTCTGCTCGCCATCGATACCCGTTTGTCGAACGCCTTGCTCAAACATCTCGACGTCATCGAAGACATGGCGGCGGACGATGCCGTTCTGCTTGCGAAATGCCTGCCCCAACTGCGGCCGGGAATGGGGCAGGGCGCTTTTTTGCGCGCGCTGCCGCTCGAACATGTGGATACCAAATTCGTCGAGAACTATGCCGTCCTGCTCGGCGACCTGCTGGATTGCCTGTATGACGGTACGGCAACCCAACCGGACGGGCTGCTCGGCTGGCTGGACTGCCGCGAAAATCCCCGCGGCTGGCTGCAAGTGCGGCCGCTTTGTCGACAAAGCCGGGAGCGGCTGGCCGGGCTGCCGCTGTTGCAACTCGATACGCAGACTTTACGATGCCATCCGCTGCCGGCATCCTTCATCCTGGTCGTCGAAAACGTCCAAAGCGGCTATGCGCTGCCCGAACTCGACGACACGATTGCGGTATTCGGCGGGGGCGGCAATACCGCCTGGATGGATGCGGATTGGTTGGGTGCTCGGCAAATCGGCTACTGGGGCGACATCGACAGCGCGGGGCTGATGTTTTTAAGCGATGCGCGCCGTCGCCAGCCGCATGTACAGGCGCTGATGATGGATGAAGCCACCTTGCTGCGGTATCGCGAGCGTATGGTCGACGAGGAGAGCCCTTGCCGGCGGACGCCCGCTTGCCTGACCGCCGCCGAGCTTGGCTTGTTCGAACGGCTGCGCGACGGCTTTTACGGCAGGACGCGCCTGGAGCAGGAACGCATCGCGCCGGACCATGCCTTGCGGCAACTCCTGGACTGGCTGGAGACCGGCAGAAAGCGGATTTTAAGTTAGCGCCTATGGGTGTGAAACCCCGTCCCCGCTCAGTTGTTCAGAGATTCCTTAAGTTGATGCATATGGCGGGTGACGTCAGGACCCCCCAACAAGCAGCGTTCACCGGTCGAATTGTTGGGGGTTCGTAAAGCTCATCCCAACGGCACTGCGGTATTTGACGCATCGTGTGCGGCATTTCACACACGGAAGCGGGCGCTTGCAATCGTCGCTGCGGGGAAAAGCCAGTCTGTCCGGCAATTGTTTGGTCAGGCACGAAAAATGCTGTGCTTAGGCTTTTAAAAAAATCCCTGGCCAGCTCATGACCGATTTTTCCAATCTTTCTCAGCCGTTATGCGGCACCGGCACGGATGCTTCCGAAGATCCGGAAGGCGTATCCGACTTCACCCTTCAGCATATCGCCGATTTTATCCAGCAGCATAGGGGCGAACTGAGCCGCTTTATCATTAGGAAAGCGGGTACCGAAGATCATGCTCTGGATATTCTGCACGACGCTTTTCTGCGCATGAACGGCCATCCGCGTCCCGAGACGGTCGAAAATCTGCGTGCGTTCGTGTTTCGGATTGTCGCCAATTTGGTCATCGACTGTCAGCGCCGCTGCCATAATCGGCTGCCGCACGAGGTCGACGAAGAAACCTGGCAAAATATTCCCGAACGCCTGCCCGGCCCGGAGAGCCGCTATCAGCAGCAGCAACGGCTCGATGCGGTCAATCGGGCCTTGGCCGAACTGCCGGAAGCCTGCCGGCTGGCTTTTTATCTGAACCGGGTCGACGGCTGTAGCCACGTCGAGATTGCCGCACGCCTGGGCATCTCCGAAAGCATGGTCGCCAAGCATCTGGCGTCGGCGATGAAACATTGCCGCGGCCGCTTGAAAAATTACTGAACGAGGCGGCGTTTTTGACGATAACGCAGGCGTTGGCTTGGTTCTGAAAAGCGCCGTTGAATAGGTAAAAGCGCGGGCGGGCTTTCTCGTATTCCAATGCCGTTGGTTAAGGGGGAGAATTCGTCATTCCGGCAAGGAATGCCGGAGTCCAGGTGCTAGGGATGGCGAGCTTTAATACATCCCTGTAGTCTGGATCTCGGCAATCCATGCCGAGATGACGGTAACTTAACAGTCATGAAAATCACCGTTCACCCTTCGGAATGAAAATGTATTTTCACGGTAACGGCATTGCCTCGTGTTTCCCCGTTTAACGGCTCAACTGCTTTATAATGGCAACAATTCTTTATTGATCCGTCATAATAACCATCATAAAAGTGTCCCATTATCGCCATGTCCAAAGCCCCGGTTTCAGAAATTACCGCCCTATCCGATCAGGCCATCGATTGGGTGATCCGGCTGAATTCCGGCAAGGCGGCCGCTGAGGATTTTGCCGAGGCCAAGGCTTGGCAAAGCCGCAGTCCCTCGCACCGCAAGGCGTTTGCCGAGGCCGAACAGCTGTGGTTGGAGATGGGGAACGCCATGCTGGCGAGCGCGCCGCCTGCCGCCGGCCTCCGGAAAATCCCCGCCGGAACCCGGCGCGGCCGATCCCACGGCCGGCAATGGGCCGGTTTAGCCGCTGGCCTGCTTCTGGCCGCGTCGGCGATTCAGTTTTTAGGCTTCGGCGAACGTTGGTTCAGCGATTATTCCACCGGCGTCGGCGAGCAGAAACATGTCATCCTCGCGGACGGCAGCCAGGTCGCGCTGAATACCGACACCGCGTTCTCGGTCGCCTTCGACGCCGCCGGCAGGCATATCGCCTTGCATCGCGGGCAAGCGGTATTTACCGTGGCCAAAGATCCCGCCAGGCCGTTTGAGGTCGCCACCGGCACCGCCGTCGTCAAGGCCTTGGGCACCGTATTTGAGGTTTGGGAAGATAGCCGGGGCACGCGCGTGACGGTCGAGGAGCACGCCGTCGGCGTCAAAGGACTTGATGACAAGGATTATCCGGAATCGAGCCGGGTCAATGCCGGACAGCAAGCCCGCTACAGCCCGGAACACGGATTCGAAGCCCCTGTTGCGATCGACCCCAAGCAGATGTCGGCCTGGCGGCGCGGCAAGCTGATCTTTAAAAACCAGCCGTTGGCGGCGGTGGTCGCCGAATTGGATCGCTATTATCCCGGCCGCATGGTGATCGTCAACGGCGGGCTCGAAACCTTGCGCGTCACCGGCGTCTTTCCCGTGGGCGACCCCGCCGCCGCGTTGGACATGATCGCCGACATTCTGCCGGTCAACATCACCCGCATCACGCCGTGGCTGACGTTGCTCCGGGGATGATTCACTCCCCTCTTTGAAAAAGAGGGGCCGGGGGAGATTTATCAAACAAATCCCCCTCGATCCCCCCTTTTTCAAAAAGGGGAAGTTATTTCTGGCGAAATCCTAAGCGCCCTGATTCCGGCTTATCTTAACGATATTGGGCCCCATGCTTGCAGGATAAATTTGCATTATTTTTTTACGATAATGACTTCATCGAGATAAGCCTGAAAGATTGCATCGTAAGTCACAATCCATAGATTCTCGTATTTCGCTTGAGCGAGCAACAAGCGGTCAAAAGGGCCTTTATAGCGAGCGCCCAATTCAAACAGCGTCTGGGCGTGGTACGGCGTAACGTTCAACCATCGAAAACCTTGCGCCTGAATGTCTTCGGCGACTTTGCCGGAAGGCAAGGGCATTCTGCCCAGGCCGTTCTTGATCGCCATTTACCGCGCTGACCCAGGCGCCTTCGGCCTGAATCCGTTCGATGAGTGCACGGTCCGGCACTTCTCCCATCAGCCAGTCGTAAACGAGGTATCAAGCAGCAGACGCGTCATCGTCTTCCGTAAACAGACGTTCGACTTCCGCGTTGTTCCCGGCGGAATTCCAATCGGCGGCATAGCCGGCCTTGCCGCGCCAGGCGCCGGGAGCGGCTACCTTGGGCGCTTCGTATTTGACGATTCTGGCGACAGGTTTGCCGTTGCGCGCGATGATCACTTCTTCATCCCGCTCGGCGGCAACGATCAGGCTGGAGAGGCTATTTTTAGCCTCGAGTATATTGACTTGCATCATACAATCCTCATAGCTTGGCTAGGCATGGCTAAGAATAGGTGCTCCATTTTCCCTTGTCAAAGGCGGCCGGCGCTTTGAAATGGCGCATATAAAAATTCGGATACCGATTACAAGATTTTCCCGCTGATCCGTCTTAACCCATACGCGGCGTTATTTTGCCGCTTCATTGTTAAGGGGAAAACATGGAAACCAGACATCGAAACGACAAAGCAAAGCCCGGCGATAATCGATTATTGCCCGCCTGTATCGCCTCGGCGTTGCTCGCCGGCGGTTTCGGCATGCCGGCGCTGGCCGGCTCCGCCCTGCAAACCTTCGACATCCCGGCGCAGCCGATGGACAGCGCCTTGACCGAACTGGCCGACCGCGCCGGCCTGCGTTTACTGTATCAGGCCGGCGCGGTCGGCGCTTTACGGTCGCGCCCGGTGTCCGGCCGGCACACGCCGGAACAGGCGCTGCGCATCATGCTGGCCGATTCCGGGTTGGAGTATCGGAAAACGGCGGGGGATACGATTACGGTGGAGAAAAGTACAAAGCGGGCATCGGCCCCGGCTTCGGGAAACGTCGAACTGCCGCCAATGACGGTGACGGGCGCGGCGGAATATGATTCGACCGATCCTTATAACAAGAACTACGCCATTCGTAATTCCAGCACAGCTACCAAGACCGACACGCCGCTCATCGAAACACCAGTGTCGCTGCAAATCGTGCCAAGGACCGTAATGGATGACCAGAAAAGCACGCGCATCAAGGATGCGCTGGAAAACGTCAGTGGCGTGCGGGCGCGGCCGACATTGGGTCTTGGCACTGGCTTCATTATTCGCGGCTTTCAAAATGACAGGGTTTACCGGAATGGATTGCTCTTTGGTAACGACGGATTTCCAGGGGAATTCGATGTCGGCAATCTGCAAAGCATTGAAGTGCTCAAAGGTCCCGCGGCTGTATTGTATGGCCGTATGAGGGTGTAAATAATTCCGTGTAACCGCTTATTTTCAGTGTAGTAAACTTCTCTCAAGGAGAGCAGAAAATGAGCGATATTATTAAAGACCCCACGATGGTTGCCGCTTGACAAGATTTGGCCCGTGGCGTTAAGTCAGAGCGTGATTTAGCGGCACTGACTCAGGATTTACTGAAAATCACGGTAGAAGCCTCGCTGAATGCCGAAATGGATGCCCATTTAGGGTATGCCAAGCCTTCTCCCGAAGGCTATGGTTCCGGCAATAGTCGCAACGGTTATGGCACAAAAAAGCTGAAAAGCGGACACGGGGTCATTGAGATTGACACCCCACGCGATCGTAACGGCAGCTTCGAGCCGCCGCTGGTCACCAAGCATCAAACCCGCTGGAGTCATTTTGACGATAAGATTCTGACCTTGTATGCCAAGGGCATGAGCACGCGAGATATCGTCGAAACCTTCCGCGAACTCTATGGCGCCGATATCTCGCCCACCCTGGTGTCTAATGTCACGGAAGCGGTACTGGGCAAAGTGATCGAGTGGCAATCCCGACCCTTGGATGCGCTCTATCCTATCCTCTATCTGGACTGCATTGTCGTCAAAATCCGGCAGGACAAGCGAGTCATCAACAAAGCCGTTTACCTGGCGCTCGGCGTCACCCTGGAAGGCAGAAAGGAGTTGCTGGGTCTGTGGCTGTCCGAAAATGAAGGCGCCAAATTCTGGCTGTCGGTCCTGACCGAACTGAAAAACCGCGGCGTCAAGGATGTGCTCATTGCCTGTGTCGATGGCTTAACCGGTTTTCCGGAAGCGATCGCCGCCGCTTTCCCAAGCACACAAGTCCAACTCTGTATCGTGCATAGGGTGCGCAATTCCTTGCGTTTCGTGTCCTGGAAAGACCGCAAAACCGTCGCCGCCGGGCTCCGGAAAATCTACCAGTCCGTTACCGTGACTGAAGCAGAACAGGAATTGGAAGCCTTTGCCGCGCAATGGGACGGCCAATACCCCTCCATCAGTCGCTCCTGGCGCAACCACTGGGCCAACTTGATCGCATTCTTCGATTACCCTGACGCGATCCGGAAAATCATTTACACCACCAATGCCATTGAATCGATCAATAGCGTGATTAGAAAAGCCATCAATCAACGGAAACTGTTCCCCAATGACGATTCGGCTATGAAAGTCATTTATTTGGCAATCGAGAATGCCTCTAAAAAATGGTCCATGCCATTGCGCGATTGGAAGCCGGCTATTAATCAGTTTATGATTATGTTTCCAGACCGCATGCCCAATTAAATTTAACCGCGGTTTACACGGATTGTTTTACACTCTCGGCCGTATCGAACCGGGAGGACTGATCAACGTCACGACCAAAAAGCCGCTGGACATCCCTTATTATTCGCTTGAACAGCAATTCGGTTCTTATGACTCTTATCGTACGCAATGGGATGCAACCGGAGCGATTACTGATGATAAGTCGTTGCTCTATCGTTTCACTGGTTCTTATCAGAACAATGAGTCGTTTCGGGATTTTATTTTTACGGATCGGGTGCTGGTCAATCCCAGCCTCACTTGGCGGCCGACCGACCGTACCGATATAACCTTGAGTGTCGAACATTCCGACCAGGATTATCAGGCGGACGTCGGTGTTCCCGCAATAGGCACGCGTCCGGCGGCGATACCGATCAGCCGTTCTCTGGATGACCCGAATAGTCCGATTGACAATAGTACCCACACTCTTGTCAGTACCGAGATGAATCACCATTTCAATGACGCGTGGGCCATACATAACCGTTTTCTTGCCGGATTTACCGATACTTATTCCGCTTTTATCACGCGTTCTCCCACAGTGAATGGCCCCGGTGAAGATGGGCTGGGACCGGACGGTATTCTCAGACGCAACATTTTTGGTCAGACAACCGATGGGGAAAGTTATGCCACGAATCTGGATTTGACCGGAAAATTTCGATTAGGATTTTCTAACCATGATGTCCTGGTGGGTTTTGACTATTACCACGCAATGAATACATACGTTACCTCTGGCGAATACATATTACCCAATCCGGCCCTTGATATTGATATTTTCAACCCTGCACCCAGTTACGGTATCGATCCTGCCTTGATTCAATCAACCTTATCACGCAATATGGCTTATTCTTTTTTCAAGACCGACTGGTACGGCGCCTATTTTCAGGATCACATCACGCTTTGGGACAAACTGCATATTCTGGGCGGAGGCCGTTACGATTGGTCGACAACCGGCCGGGGCAGAGGCGCTTCGTCTGGTGCGGCTGAAGCGGTGCTACCGTCAAACAAAGATGAAGGCTTCAGTCCGCGCGTGGGAATTCTGTATCAGCCCTGGACACAGCTCGGTATTTATGGCAATTGGACGACTTCGTTCAGCGCCAATAATGCCCCGGCTGCAAATGGCGCGACCTTCGACCCGCAGACCGGCGAACAGTTTGAAGCAGGTGTGAAAACCCAGTTGTTCGATGACCGCCTGATCGCGACGTTGGCCTATTACCATTTGACCAAAGACAATATCCTGGTCAATGACCAGCGTACGCCGGATCCTTTCGACAAGATCGCTAACAAGCAGCGCAGCCAAGGAATTGAACTGGATGTAACCGGGCAGATCACTGATCGCTTAAGCCTGATCGGCAGCTATGCCTATACTGATGCAAAAGTCATCGAAGATCATGTGGGCAGTACTGCCGGCAACCGGATGCCGAATGTCCCGGATCACTCCGGCAGCTTGTTTGTCAAGTACGATATGAATGGCTATGAGGCGCAGGAAGGCTTTAGTTTTGGCGTGGGTGGCGTTGCCGCCGGGCAGCGTCAAACCGATTTCGACAACACGTCTCAACTGCCGGGCTTTATCAGGGTAGATGCCTTTGCCGCCTATCGAATGAAAGTCGGGCCAACCCGAGTCACCACCCAGTTCAACATCCGTAACCTATTGGATAAAACCTACTACGAATCCTCCGATCCGAACGCAAACGCAGCTCGTCCTTATTTAGCTATTGCCCCCGGCGCACCGCTGACGGCGGTTGGTTCGATACGGATAGAGTTTTGAGCGCGTAGCGCGTAGGTTGGGGTGAGCGTGCGAACCTCAACAATTCGGTCGCCCCGTGCGCTTCGATTGTTGGGGTTCCTATCGTCACCCCAACCTACATTTTTCTATGGCATGCCGCGTTCTTTCATGGGGTCGATCCGCGTGGAATTTTAACCGTAATGAACCGTTTCGCGAAATTTCGGCAGGGCCGGGAAATACCTACAACCCACCGCCAAGATTTGGCAGGGGGCATTAAATAATGTCGGGGTTTTTGCCGCTGAAACGTCTTATCAATAAGTGCGTAGGTTGGGGTGAGTGTGCGAACCCCAACAATTCGGTCGCCCCGCGCGCTTCGATTGTTGGGGTTCCTATCGTCACCCCAACCTACATTTTCTATGGCACGCCGCGTTCTTTCATGGGGTCGATCCGCGTGGAATTTTAACCGTAATGAACCGTTTCGCGAAATTTCGGCAGGGTCGGGAAATACCTACAGTCCACCGCCAAGATTTGGCAGGGGCATTAAATAATGTGGGGGTTTTTGCCGCTGAAACATCTTATCAATAGACCTCGAATCTATTACCCAGCGTGGTAGGTTGGGGTGAGCGCTCGAACCCCAACAATTCGGTCGCCCCGTGTGCTTCGTTTGTTGGGGTTCCTATCGTCACCCCAATCTACGTTCCCCAAATTTTGGGTCGGCGTCGGGGGAGGCGATGCCCCAGTCGGCCGGAAGGATTCCGGCGCGAATATAGCGGTGGATACTGGAATGGGGCCAATCGGCCGGGCGGGCAACGTAACCGTGTTTGACCGGGTTGTAATGAATGTAATCGACGTGGCGGCAAAAATCGTTTTCGTTCTGAAGGGTGTGTTCCCAAAAACGGCGTTGCCAAAGACCGCGTTCGCCTTTGCTCAAGCGGCTGGCGTCGATGCGCTCGTTTTTCGGAAGGTGTCGGGAGAAACCAGCCTTGATCAACATCCAACGGGTCGAATAATCGGTATCGCCGGGCGGCAAGGTAAAAATGGCGTGCAGATGGTTGGGCATGACCACCATCGCGTCGATCTGAAACGGGTGCCGGTCGCGTACACCGCGAACGGCATCGCGCAGTACGTCGATGTGTTCCACCAATAAGCGCCGGTTACGTTCGGCGAGATTGACCGTAAAAAAATAGCTGCCGCCTTCGAGGTAATGGCGCCGGTATCGCATGGGACCGATTTTATTAACGTTTGGATTTTTAAACTATAGCAGGGATGTCGGGTGGCATGGGGTTGTGAGCCCAACAATTCTCCGGGTACTTCGTTTGTTGGGGTTCCTGCCGTCACCCCAACCTACGCGGCTACGCGGCTAAAACGCATTTTTTCCGATAACCCGGCCGCGAGAACTTTACATTCACGATCCTATGAGCCTTGACATCTCGCCATTCAAGCATCTTGCAAGCTTGCAAAGTTTATCCGCGTTGAAACGCCGCCGCCACTATTGGCTGACCGTCCATCTTTGGCTGGGGTTGGCGTTGGGCGCGCTATTGTCGATTTACGGCGTCACCGGCGGCATCTTGGTTTTTCATGTCGAAATCAATGAGTGGCTGAACGCCGACACGTTGACCGTTACCCCGCCGCGAGGGAAAGCGGTTTACCGGCCGTTGCCGGAAATTTTCAAAGCCGGACGGACGGTCATGCCGGACGCCGCCAAATTGACCTTCGCTACCTATCCGCGCAACGACGAGGCGGCGTTTATTCAGAGCTATTCGCTGGCGAAGCCTGACGGCGCCGTAGAGAACTGGCAGGTTTGTGTCGATCCCTACACGGCGCGGGTCACCGGCAAGCACTTGATGGGCGATTCTGAAAGCTGGCTGCCGAACACCTTTATCGGCTTCGTGTTCAAATTACATTACGCGTTGCTGTTGCCGAACGATGTCAGCCAAGTGGTGGTCGGCGTATCGGGCGCGCTGTTGGTTATTTCGACCTTGACCGGTTTGATCGTCTGGTGGCCTTTGACCGGAAAATGGCGGCAGGCGCTGGGCTTCAAGGCCGGCGCGGGACCCGTGCGCTTCAATTACGACCTGCACAAAACCAGCGGGTTTTATACGGCGCTGGTGATGATCCCGGTGCTGTTTTCCGGCGTATACATGGTGTTGCCGCATAACGTGGTGCCGGTGCTGGAATTGTTTTCGCCGGTGACTTATCGCTATTGGTTTCGTTCCACGCCGGTTTCCGGGAAAGAATCGCTCAATATGGCCGAAGCCATCGCGCGCGCCGACCGTTTGTACCCGAAAGGCCGTCCGCACTGGATTTACGGGATCTACGGCGCGGATGAAGCGACCGCCGCCTATACCGTTTGCAAGGACAACGTGGATCGGCCGGGAAGCTGGCTGCAGCGGGTGTGCGTGGTGATGGACCGTTATAGCGGCGATTATCTCGATATCGACGATCCCGCTACCGGTACTGCCGGCGAAGTCTTTACCCATTGGCAATGGCCGTTGCATTCCGGCCAGGCGTTCGGCATGGCCGGGCGGATACTGGTGTTCCTCACCGGCCTGGCCTGTCCGGTGCTGTTTGTAACTGGCTTCATCCGTTGGCGGCAAAAACAGAGGGCAAGGCAAAAAGCGGGGTAGGTTGGGGTGACGATAGGAACCCCAACAATTCGGTCGCTCGGTGCGCTTCGATTGTTGGGGTTCCTATCGTCACCCCAACCTACATTTTCCTATGGCACGCCGCGTTCTTTCATGGGGTCGATCCGCGTGGAATTTTAACCGTAATGACTCGTTTCGTGAAATTTCGGCAGGGCCGGGAAATACCTATACAGCCCACCGCCAAGATTTGGCAGCCGCGTAGGTTGGGGTGACGACAGGAACCCCAACATCATCGGTTTCCGGGTATTCAAAGGCGTACGTGAAAGCGAGGGCTGTGTGTTGGGGTTCCTGTCGTCACCCCAACCTACAGATTGCAAAGGTTGGATTATTGATCGCCGAAGGTCAAACGGCCTCAACTCCAACAATTTCTCCCGATTCGCTCAACTTCAGCCGTAAACGGCCGTAGCAGGGCTTCTGGTCGCACTGGCAGCCCGAGCCTTCCATGATGCTTTCGAGAAAGGTCACATAAATCAACAGGCTGTCCGGGCGCCGTTCGATGATTTCATAGTCGATCGATTCGTCGAGGATCCAGCCGTTCTGGCTGCAGAAGGCGCTCAGCTCTTTGCAATGCTGCAGTATATCGGTAATTGCCTGGGTTTCGGTCATGGCTTGCTCCCTTAATTCGCCCCAATCGGATTGGGCTGCGGATGATTTTACGTTAATGATCTTGCCTGGCTGACTAAAACAAGCCTTATCGAAAAAGCATTTTATGCCGGCACGACCTCGAGGTAAATCGCCTTCGGTTTTCGAGCCTGCCGCAACGGTCACTCTTCTTCCGGCGTGCACAGCGATTCGGCCCGTTTGCTGACCGGCGTAATGCTGCCGTCGGCGTTGATTCGCCAGCGAAAGCGCAGTTGCATGCTTTTGTTCATCAAAAAGGCGCGCTCCACTTCGACATGGTCTTCTTCGTGAAAAGTCTGCCAGCCCAGGTCGCGTTGCGATCGGGTGTGAATCTTGGTCTTCAAAACTTCTTCGACGGTCTGCCCCAGGCAGGGCGAGTTTTGGACCTGCATTTCGTGCTCGTGCGTTTCGGTAAAGGCCGGATGCGCGGCGAACAACAGATTCAGGATCAGAAAACGACGGATTTGCATGGCTTCAATATATCGGTCAGAGCAAAAATGGGGCATCCATCGGTGGGTTAAAAACTGTAGCCCTGCTGGTCGTGCTGGTCGATGTCGAGCCCGATCGATTCGGCTTCCTGAGTGACCCGAACCCCGATCGCTTTATCGATCGCTTTGAATAACAGAAAACTGACCAGGCCGCTCCAGGCGATCGTGACCCCGATGCCGAAAAGCTGGATCAAGATCTGCTTGAAGATGCCTCCTTCGGCCACGATGCCGGTGCCGCCGAAAGCGGTGTCCGCAAACACCGCAGTCAACAGCGCTCCCAGAATGCCGCTGATGCCGTGCACCGGAAACACGTCGAGCGCGTCGTCGATGCCGAGGCGCTGCTTGATCAGTTGAATCGAATAAAAACAGGCGATTCCGGCGACGATGCCGATTAGGATCGCACCGAACGGCGACACGAAACCCGCACCGGCCGCGATCATCCCGAGGCCGGCGACCATGCCGGTCATGGCGCCGAGCACGCTCGGCTTGCCGAACTTGAGCCAGTCCATCACGATCCAGGTGATCGAAGCGGAGGAGGCGCAAAGATGGGTGGACAGCATCGCCATGCCCGCCGAGCCGTTCGCCATCAGCGCGCTGCCGGCGCTGAAACCGTGCCAGCCGACCCAGAGAATGCCGGCGCCCATCGCGGTCATCGTCAGATTATGCGGCATCATCGGCGTGCGCGGAAAACCGCGCCGCGGGCCGACCGCCAGCGCGCCGGCGAGCGCGGCGACGCCGGCGCTGCCGTGCACCACGATGCCGCCCGCAAAGTCCATCACGCCCCATTCGGCCAGCCAGCCGTTGCCCCAGATCCAGTGGCAGACCGGTACATACACGAGCAATTCCCAAAAGGCGCAGAAAAACAGCAGAGGAAAAAAGCGGACGCGTTCGACCATCGCGCCGACGATCAGGGCGGGCGCGAAGATCGCAAAAGTCATGTGATACATTGCAAAGACCGATTCGGGCAGATTGCCGACCAGCCGGTCCGCATTCATGCCGATCAGATACAACTGCGAAAAACCGCCGAGCACGGCTTGGTATGCGCCGCCGTCGGTCAACGCCAGGCTGTAACCGGCGATTGCCCAGATCAGCGAGATCAGCGAAGTGATCGAAAAACAGGCCATGATCACCGACAGCACGTTACGGGTGCGCACCAGACCGCCGTAAAACAGCGCCAGTCCCGGCATAGTCATGAACAGCACCAAGCCCGCCGAGGTCAAGATCCAGGCGGTATCGGCCGAGTTCAGGCCGTCTTCGGCGAAGACCGGAAACGGGGTCGCGGCGAGCGGGCTCAATAAGGGGATTTTTCGCATGATTTGCACCTTTATTATTATTTTACGGAACGGAGGACTGAGTCTCCGGTGCTCAAAGAATCGCGCTTTGTAGCGTAGTTGCGAAAAAAATGCAAGGTGTTACTGGAAGGCAGCGTGCGGAGCCGTAAAACGACGGCGCGGATAGGATATTAGAGCATTTTCGTTTTGGGTGTACGGTCATAAGCCATGCCGCAAAGTGAGGGGAAACGCGTCATTCCGGCAGGGATTGCCGGACGACTGCAGGGAGGCAGGAGATACGAGCCCAAGGAAGGGCGAGGTAGATCGCGTCGGGAACACGCGATCGACGAGCCCAAGGAAGGGCGAGGTAGATCGCGTCGGGAACATGCGATCGAGAGCAACGCAGGGAGCGGTTGCCGAATCCAGAAGCCAGAAGCCAGGGATGGCAAGCTCTAATACATCCCTGTCATCTGGATCTCGGCACAAATCTGTCTGGAACAGATTTGCATTGACCCGAAGGGGGCCAGGCAGGAAAGCCTGGCATGAATCCCTGCCGAGATGACGATTTGACTTAACGGCATTATCTCCCTATAGGCGATATGAAAATGCTCTAGTAGAGGCAGCACTCAGGGAAAATGTTTTTTAGGCAGGTCGATGAGGAATACCGGCAACACGTTGCCGCGCTACGCGAAGCAGGGCGGGATGAGTTCTCTTCGATTGCGGTGGGAGGCGGCAGATCAAAAAACGTTATAAATCGATCACGACATCCATCGCAATCTGCAACTGATGATCCTTGCTTCGGTCGGCGTAAGGATCGATTTTCGCGTCGGCCCAGTCGTAGCGCACTTCCGGCCGCAGGGTGAGCCAGCTTTGCGGTTTCCAGTTCACGCCCGCGGTCAGCGCAAAATAATGCCCAGGGTTGCCGGTCATCACCCGGGTGCCGTTGGCATCGCGAAACCATTCGCCGCGCAGCCCGGCCGAAAACGCATCGGTGAAATCGTAAACCAGATACTGGTTGATGCCGTACCAGTAGGCATCCTGGCCGGATGCCGCGGCCTGTTCCTGAAAACCGAAATCGTGCTCGAAAACGTATTCCAGTTTATCGGTAAAGTTGTGCGAAACGACCAGGCTGGACACCGTCCGGTTGACATCCGTAACATCGTCGGCATCGCCGCTGATCACCGACCAGGATACCGCGCTGGTCGCTTCGTCGTTGGTCCAGGAAATGCCGCCGAGAAAGTTCCAGTTGGACAGGTTTTCGCTGAAATTATCCCAACCCGCCACGGAACCCGCATTCAGCGTGAAATTTTCGTTCAGCGCATAACTGAACAGCGCACCGGTATGGGTGAACGGTTCGCCATACTGCATCGTGTAGGCATGCGAATAAAAGAAATTGTTCGGTGAAGTCACGACTTCCTCGCCGAGAATCGTGTAGAAATGGCCGATCTTGGCGGTGATGCCGTTGCCGAACGGCGCGAAGACTTCCAGATAGGCTTGCGGCAGCGCCATATCGTAAAAGCGCAGATCCCGCTTGTCGATCCATCGATTGTCCAGCCCGGCGGCCTGCGTAAACCGGCTGTCGGTTCCGAACATCAGATCGACGCGGCCGCCGAAATTCCAGTGTCTGGCTTCCATGTCCACCGATTTTTCGAGGTACAGGTAGAGTTGGTTGAGCTGAAACTCGCCGCTGCGGTCGTTGAAGGTAATCGGCGCGTTCGAATGATCGTCCGGGTTGTGGGTCTGGTACGTTCCGCCCATCGACAGCCAGCCGTCCATCTTGAGGCCGTGTTCCCTGAGGAATTTGCTCTGGCTGAAATCCCGGCCGGTCAATGCGTGGATCACGCTCTCGTCGTGCGCCATCACCGTCGAGGCGAAATGGCTGTACAGCAGTAAAAACAGACAAAGTATCGATGCCTTGTCGAAAGTCAGCGGAGGTGCGCAGAGAACTGCGGTCGATGGTTTCATATTCAAGCCAAGCGTTGCCATGGGGATCGGTTATGTATCAGTTCTTACGTCTTGTTTGAAAAATCCTGTCCTGCCGCCCGTGCGGTCATGCGTCGCCGTTTGCCGGGCATCGGGAAGAATTATATGCTTCAAATAATTTCGAGTCGATATTAAATGAAGAGGATTTCGAATTTCCGCTTGCGATCGTCGTTCCATTATTGTGCATAAATAGATCAAAAAATACACCATAACGGTGCGTCATCCTGTTTTTCGATAGTCAATATTAAACTATAAATATCATAAGCTTATTTTCTTTCGACGCAGCATTTGCAAACTTTTTTGCGGCCGGAGCTTAGCGGCTATTTACTTTCGAATCGCTACAACGTAACATTCTGGTGCATACTGACCCGGCGCCGATCAACAAGAATAATTTTTTCGGAAAGAGCCTCTTCAATAATTACAAAATGGAGAACTTTATGACAAAACTTCCCGATTCCCAAGGAAATCGTTGCCGCTTCGGCAAGATTTTACTGATCGCGGCCCTTCTAGGCCTTTCGTTCAGTGCGGCCGCAAAACCCGACGAGGTGCCGGCCGAAAGCGTCCAGGGTTGCCGTTTGATCGGCCCGATCGAGGGTTCGTCAGGCTACGGCAAGAACAACGGCTGGCAAAGGTTGGCCAGACAGGCCGCCGTTAAGCGTGCCGGTCGGTTGGGGGCAAGCCATGTCGTGTGGGAACGTTTCAACCCGACCGGCGCTTTTAACGGTTCGGTCACCGGCAAGGCTTATAACTGCGGTTCGTGATCGAAACCCGGTCCCGGCACAAGGAAAGCCCGCGGCCAGCAACAGAGGGAAAGATTTTTTATCTTCTTTATTCGCTTCAAATTCTTTCGGCAAAAGTTCGATTATCGGCTGACGGATGTTAACTGTCCTCAGGCGAAGGACAAGTCCAAGCTCCAAAGCCGGTCGCCGTAGGCGTTGCCTATCCGGCCGGCGGGGCGCCATTCCGCCGGTCGGGCGGCAAGCGTAAGCGGTCAGGGCCCGGTCTTTAAGGATCTCTCTTTATTCTGATTATTCTGATCGACTAGCGCTTGACAGGGCTTATTAAACCGTTCAAGCTTGATAAAAGGCATTGTTCCCCGGACGCATTTGGCTTTCCAGGCGCGGCAAGCGGCCGATTTTCCGTATTGCCAGGTTTGCGTACTGCATTTCGGAAGCGCGTTTGGCGCAGGTAAGGGAGGGAAATCCCGCCCATTCATCTCAATCGTTGATAAACAGGAACCGCTTCCGCATGAAGATTGCGCCCGCCAGCTTCAAACCGAGCGCCTGCCGCGAGGGATGGGTTCCGGAAAAGGTATTTTTGTTCAGCGGCCACATGATCGATTCGCCGGACCGCAAAAGCCCGCGTTTTCCGGCGGACAAGGAAAATATCGCCGGCAAGCGGATCGCGGCCGTGCTTTCCGGCCTGCAGGCGGGACCGCAGGATTTGGGTTTGACCCAAGGCGCGTGCGGCGGCGATATTCTGTTTGCCGAGGCTTGCCGGCAGCGCGGCGTCAGGCTGCAGTTGCTGCAACCTTTCGAAGAGCCGGTCTTCATCGAAAAGTCGGTCGCTGTCGCCGATGCTGATTGGCTGAAGCGTTACCGGGCGATAACCGACGGTTTGGAAACGCCGCCGCTGGCCGCCCCTCGGGTGTTAGGCGAGCTGCCGCCCGACACGGACCTTTACGAGCGCTGCAACCTCTGGCTGTTGGCCAGCGCGTTGGCTTACGGCTCCGAAAAGCTGACCTTCATCTGCCTGTGGGACGGAGGCGGCGGCGGCGACGGGCCGGGCGGTACGGCGCATATGGTCAAGGAAGTCGAAAAGCGGAATGGCCGGGTGGTTTGGTTGAATACCAAAACCCTGGAATGAGCGGGGCGCTTATCCCATCGAGCCCTCGCAACTGAGGTTAAGCGTCAATACGCCGAGACGCTGGCCGAGCGCTTTTGCAAGACCCAATTAAAAGAATAACTTTGTGCAAGCCAACAGGAAGTCGTCATGAACTCTCCGATCCAGAATCGCAACGTGCTTAACCGCATCCAGTCACCGGGCCCCAAGAAAATTCTCGCCTGCGACGGCGGCGGCATCCTGGGTTTGATGAGCGTCGAAATTCTGGCCAGCCTGGAAGACCAATTGCGGCAGGCGCTGGGAAAAGGCGAGGATTTCGTGCTGGCCGATTATTTCGATTTCGTTTGCGGAACCAGCACCGGCGCGATTATTGCTACCTGTATCGCCAGCGGCATGTCGATGGCGCGGATTCGCCAGTTTTATCTGGACAGCGGCAGGCAGATGTTCGATAAGGCCTCGCTGTTGAAACGGCTCAAGTACGATTACAACAAGGAGCCCCTGGCCGAACTACTCAAATCGTCGTTCGATACGCAATTGCAGGAAAGCGCGGCGACGCTGGGCAGCGCCAACCTCAAAACCTTGCTGATGATGGTGATGCGTAACCACACCACCGATTCGCCCTGGCCGGTATCGAACAACCCCTTCGCCAAATACAACCGCCGCGAACGCAAGGATTGCAATCTGAATTTGCCGTTGTGGCAACTGGTGCGGGCCAGCACCGCCGCGCCGACTTATTTTCCGCCGGAAATCGTGACCTTCGCCGAAGGCACGCCGGACGAATACAACTTCATCTTCGTGGACGGCGGTGTGACGACGTACAACAATCCGGCCTGGTTGGCGTTTCAGATGGCGACGGCCAGGCCCTACGCGATCAACTGGCAGACCGGGGCGGATAAACTGCTGATCGTGTCGGTCGGCACCGGCAGCGTGGCGAACGCCAACCCCAATCTCAAGGTCGACGAGATGAATCTGCTGTATTTCGCCAAGAATATTCCTTCCGCGTTGATGAACGCGGCTTCGGCCGGTTGGGACATGACCTGCCGCCTGGTCGGCGAATGCCGGCACGGGAGGCCGATCGATCGGGAATTCGGCGACATGGTGCTGCCGTGCGCCGACGGTTCGAACTGGACCGGTCCCAAATTATTCGCCTACCTTCGCTACGATCCCGACGTCAGCTTCGAAGGGTTGCATGCCCTCGGCCTGGGCGACATCAATCCCGCCAACGTGCAGATGCTGGATTCGGTCGACCATATCGGCGACATTCGCCGGGTCGGCAGCGCGTACGCGGCGAAAAATTGTTTTCCTGAACATTTCGAGGGGTTTTTAGCATGAACCAATGTTTTGTCGTCCAGGGGTTCGGCAAGAAAACCGATTACACCGACGGCCGGGTGCTGGACCTGGACGCGTCTTATGAAATCATCAAGATGGCGGTCGAAGCGGCCGGCCTGGAGTGCGTGCGCGCGGACGAAATCGTGCATGCCGGCACCATCGACGTGCCGATGTACGAGCGCCTGCTGAACGCCGACGTGGTCATTGCCGACCTGTCCACCTACAACGTCAATGCGGCGTTCGAACTGGGCGTGCGCTATGCGCTCCGGCCTTATACCACCATCGTGCTGGCCGAAGAGCAGTTCAAAAACCCGTTCGACCTGTCGCATATCGTGCTGCGCCGCTACAAGCATCTGGGCGATGAAATCGGCTATAAGGAAGCCAACCGCCTGATGAACGATTTGAAGACCGCGATCGAGAAAATCCTGAGCCAGCCGGCCATCGACAGCCCGGTTTACACCTATCTGCCGCATCTGCAGCCGCCGGCGGCGAAGGCCGAGCCCGTGCGTGCCGCGGCCGTGAAATCCTACCTTTTATCCGGTCCTGCCGCGAACCTCGTCGGCGAAGACAATCCCAGCGCCAAGGCGATGCTCGATGCGGCGATGGAAAAAATCGCCGTCAGCGATTTTGCCGCCGCGCGGATCTTGCTGGAAGAGGTCGACAAGCTGCGTCCGGAAGATTCGTTCGTGGTCCAGCAACTGGCTCTGGCGACTTACAAAAGCAGGCAGCCGACCGTCGTCGAAGCGCTGCAGGCCGCGCGTGACGTGCTCAAACGGCTGTCTCCCGAAACCTCGAACAATCCCGAAACCCTGGGGCTTTGGGGTGCGATCCATAAGCGTCTGTGGGAAGAATGCGGCCGCCCCGAATGCCTGTCGGAATGCATCGCCGCCTACGAGCGCGGTTTTTACCTGAAGCAGGACCATTACAACGGCATCAATCTGGCCTATCTGCTGAACCTGCGCGCCCTGCAGTTTTTGCAGAGCGGCAACAGGGACGAAGCCGTCGCCGACTTCGTGTTCGCAAGGCGAATCCGCAAGGAGGTGATGCGTTATGCCGCGGCGCTGGCGGACAAACTGGAAGACAGGGATAACCGCTATTGGGTCATCGCCTCCTTATACGAAGCCGCCGTCGGCCTAAGCGATGCCCAAGCCGCTGCCGTTTGGGAAACCCAGGCCAAAGCCATGGACGTGCCGGCCTGGATGCAGGAAACCCGCGAATCCCAGTCGGCCAAACTGAGGCAACTGCTCGAAACCTATGCCGAATGGATCGCCAAGCCCACGGATACGGCCGAAACCGAACCCCCCTGGCTGTGTAAGTACCCCGTAGGTCCGATTAGCGCCGCGTAATCGGACGCATGGTCATGTGCCGCCATCCACTTTAGAGGAAGCATCACCGTCCCCATCCGGCGGATAAATCCCTTTCGCCACATAGCGATGAAAAGTCGAATAAGGCCAATCGGCTACTCGCTTGACGTGGCCGTGTTTCAACGGATTCACATGAACATAATCGACATGGCGATTGATAATCGGCATCGTCGCGGATGAAATGCTCCCAATAATGCCGCTGCCAGATACCCCGTTCCCCCGATGGCTTTTTCCGATTGCACAAGGCGGAAATTATAAACCTGTGTGAAAACATGCGTCCGATTACGCTTGCTCTAATAGGGCCTACGCGGGCTGTCGCCGGACGGCAATGTCCACACACAACGTATGGGCTCCGGCAAAACAACCCAGGCGTCGATTTGAAAAGGATGGCGTTCACGAACCCGCCGCACCGTTTCGCGCAGCAGGCCGATCTCACGAATCAGTAGATCGTTCCGATAGCGTTACAGCAGGTTTACAGTAAAATACCGTCAAGCGCTTCCATTACGAGAACGTGGAAGACCTGAAGGCGCATTTGTACGCCTATAACTTCAACCTCCTCGCTATTGGCTGCATCACACCGTTTGAATCCATAGGCGCTTTTTATCAGAAAACCCCCGCTATTTTTATGATGAGTCCAGACTTCTTAATCGTGGGACTAAACACTTTAGTTTGTAAAATAGACTAATGTTTCTCAATGTGCGGATGCTTACTGGCTTCGTTTTGGTTTGGACGACTAAACTCCTTATGTAGAAAATATGGTAAAAATCACCCGATCAAGTGCGTGTTTCAGTATATGTTCCCCGCACACAGTGTTCAGCATGGTTGTTTGCTTGATCGTGAGCCTTTCGTGGTCCTTGTCCTGTCTGGCCGATGCGAAGGAGATTGCCGGCTCTTGGTATCAAGCTCCCGAAGGTTGGACCTATCGGGGACAGGCCGATATGACTGTTGCGGGACTCAAATCGGCTGTTAAAGTCGCATTGACGGGGGGCCATTTTTTTCAGCAGGCGGATTTCGACATTGAAACTCCGGGCCGCTATGTGCTGGATTTCAAGAATACCAGCACTATCGGGTATTTTCGGCATATCATCCTGGACGCTCATAGCCGTCCGGTTGTCGATTTGCAAGGCGGGATTCTGAGCGATGAGCCAAACCCTTTCTTTCTGCGCCATGGTCGCGAAATCGATCTTCCATCCGGTCATTACCGTCTGTTGACCGAGCTGGATTCCCCTTTCTTTCTGGCCGATCCGCAACCCTATCTGGATTCGTTAACCAGTTACCGGCAAGCGATCAAACCGGGGAATGCGCTGGTTTTGACTTGCCTGGGCATGTTTTTGGGTTTGATGCTCTATTACGCGGCGCTGGCGGCTGTACACCTGCATCTCTCTTCGATCATGTACTCGATCTTTATTCTCGGCAATCTGCTGTATAACGGCACGGCGCTGCTGGCGTTTACAGAACTGTTCGATATGCACTGGTTTTATCTGGTCAGTTTCCCAATCCTGTTTTCCAACTTCGCCTATATTCTGTTCGTCATGTCTTTGTTGGAAATCCGGCATGAGGCTTATCCGCGCCTGAACAGGGCCGGTAACCTGTCACTGGTCTTGCTGGGAGGAGGCATAGCGTTGGCGATGTTTATGCCGCATTGGTCGCTGGAAATCGATCGTTACGGTGTGGGTTTGTTTCTACTTTACGGTTTGGTTACCGGTATTGTCCGATCACTTGAGGGCAGCACGACCGCGCGGATTTACCTGTGCGCGATCGGGGCGTTTTTTGTGCTGGGAATTACGGCAATTTCAATCGACAGCCTCAGCTTTTACACTTTGTACGTCGAACACATGGGCCTGATTTCGGTTTCGGTAGAAGTCATGCTGCTGGCTCTGGTTCAGGCTTACCAGTTTGCCCAGCTATATCGCGATAAGCAATATGCGCTAGAATGCCTGGAATACAGCAACCGTGTAGCTAGAACCGATAATTTGACCGGTCTGCCCAACCGTGTGGCTTTGGATAGGGCTCTGGAGAATTTGCCTCAGCATGGCAGCTTGACCTTTATCGATATGGATGGCCTCAAGTATTACAACGACCAGTTCGGACATGAACGCGGGGACGAATTGCTGTGCGTATTTGCCCGGCATTTGAACGAATTATTGGGCGACAATGCCCAGGCGCACCGTTTGGGCGGCGACGAGTTCGCGATTACTTGCGAGCAAGGCGATGTGTCGTGGATCGAGAAAATGTTGATACAAGCGGTTGACGCGATGCGTGCCGGTGGATTTGGCTTTGTCGGCGCCAGTTCCGGTTCGGCATATGTTTATGAAGCGACAAGTAAAGAAAAACTCATGCACATGGCCGATTGCCGGATGTATGAAAATAAGCGTCTTCGTAAAACGACGGGGCAGACCGCCAAGTACGTATTGTGAAGCAAGCATTTTCGCAAGCGGAGATGCTGGGAAGATCATAAATCGATTCTAGAGCATTTTCATATCGCGTATAAGGGCGCAATACCGTTAAGTCAAGCCGTCATCTCGGCATGGATTCATGCCAGGCTTTCCTGCCTGGCCCCCTTCGGGTCAATGCAAATCTGTTCCAGACAGATTTGTGCCGAGATCCAGACTGCAGAGATGCATTAAAGCTTGCCATCCGTGGCTTCTGGATTCGGCAACCGCTCCCTGCGTTGCCCTCGATCGCGTGTTCCCGACGCGATCTACCTCGCCCTTCCTTGGGCTCGTATCTCCTGCATCCCTGCAGTCGTCCGGTAATCCTTGCCGGAATGACGAGTTTCCCTTAACTTAACGGCATGGCTTATGAACGTAAACCCGAAACGAAAATGCTCTAGAACAACTAGCGAGGAGAGAATAATGCAACGCATTTATGGTTTGATCTGGCCGATCGTGTTATCTGTCGTGTTGCCGCTTGTCGCGGCGTGGTTCGCTTATCCGGAAACCCATTTGCCGCCCGGCTTCGGCGTGTTTCCGCCGCTTTTTGTCGCGGAACCGCCCGGTTTCAATTTGATAATCTTTATCGCACTGGCTCTGGTAGAGGCGGCTTTCTATCTATTTTTACTGTTCCCTCAATGGTTCGGTTTTACGATACCGGTTCCGCCGCCGAAGCCGGCCCCGGCGGCATTGCCGGTGTGGTTTTGGATAGGTTCGGTACTGACGCTGTTTTTCTGGTGGTTGATGTGGGCGCGGGTCTCGCCTTTCGGCGATTTGGTGTACTACGCTTTTACGCCTTTATGGTGGGGCTTTATTCTGGTCTTGGACGGGTTGACCTATCGCCGTAGCGGTGGCTATTCATTGCTGGCGGCGCGGCCGAAAACACTGTTCATTAGCGCGGTCGTCTCCATCGTGGGTTGGTTGTATTTCGAATACTTCGACTATTTTACGCTCGGCAACTGGTATTACCCGAACACCGTGGACGGCGTGATGCCGCTTGGCCACGGCACCATCGTGTTGCTGTTCCTGATTGCCTATACCACGGTTTGGCCCGCGATTTTCGAATGGTACACGCTGCTGAACACATTTCCCGGATTAGCCAGCCGATACAGCAACGGTCCTAAGATAGCCTTGCCGGGCGGGCTGTTGCTATGGGGCGGCTTATTGCTGATCTTTGTGGTGGTGTTTCTGCCTTATCCGCTGTTTTGGGCAATGTGGGTGGGACCGCTGGCAATCGTTTCCGGCCAACTGATCAGGAAAAACATAGGGAATCCGTTTACGCCAATGGCCGGAGGTAATTGGGGGCCGGCTTTGCTGGTGGCGATCGGCAGTTTGTGTAACGGGTTCTTCTGGGAGTTATGGAACTGGGGCAGCAACGCCAACCCGGACATACCGCCAACTAACCCTAATTATTGGATATACGATATTCCTTACGTCAACGTTATCCATATTTTTGCCGAAATGCCGATTTTGGGATACATCGGTTATATCCCTTTCGGCATTCTGGTATGGGTAGTATTCATTTGGTTCGGGAAGGTGTTCGGTTTTGACACCGAATTGTTGAAGAATGATTCTACCAACGACGGCTCAGCATAACGTGCAGGAACAAAGCTTCGTTCCTGACTTCGGCGTTGCCGAATAAAGGGCTGGTGTATTGTTCTTTAACCGGCAGCATATATTCGAAGCCGCCGGTAAAGCGCCATTCCCGGCTGATCTGATGCGCTACGCCGACCGTGATATGGTGATCGAGAATACCGGCTAACAAAGGGCTGGCGTTCTGGGCCGGTATCGGGCTGTTGCCGTAGTTATGCCCCAGGTAGAGCGTTGTCCGTTTGTTCCAGTTATAAGCGAGCCCGGAAGCGAACACCCACTGATTGCTCCAATCGCCGGCGGTCACGATTTGATAGACAGCCGGCGCCAGCGGATTTTCAGGATCGGTGGCGCGCAGGGTTACGGATTTGATCGCGTCGGCCCAATTGATCCAATTGACTTTAAACGATAACAGCAGACTATCGGCTGGTTTGAACGCGAAGCCCAGTGCCACTTCGCGCGGCAGCGCCAGACCGGTCACGCCGGCATTACGATACTTGACTCTTCCCAGTCCCATCTCCGAGTAATTCGCAATCAGCTCACCGTCGGTTAGCGGTAAATCGATTTTTTCGGTGTAGGTTGCGGCCAGTGTCAGAGACGGATTGACGCGGTACTGCACACCCAGCCTGAACCCCACTTTAAGCGAGGTAGCGCCGTCGAGCCGATAGCCTGCAAAGGGGGCGGCGCCGACCGACGTGTCGGGGAAAAACTTCTGTCTTACGCTGGCGTAAGTGACCGCCAGACTGGTTCCCACCGACCAGCTGTCATTGATGCGGCAACCTATTCCGGGACTGACTTTTGCCATACCGAAGAGCGAACTTATCTCATCGCGGTTGCCGAATGGAGTATTGATGTTTTTGAATATTCCGCCGGCGCCGCCCTGGCTGAACAGGCCAACTCCGGCAGTGCAAGGCAGTGAATCAAACGAAGCGGCATACCCGCCGCCGCCCAGAAAGGTGTATTTATTATCGGCGTGTTTGTTATTGCCCAGGCTATCTTCATGGGTGAGATCGAAAGTGCGCAATCCCGAAGCAAAACCGTCGAATGCCTGTCCGTGAATCTGCGTCAGGCCGGCAGGATTGGTGTTCAGTGCGCTGGTATCGCGGGCGACTGCAATATCGGCGCCGCCCATCAAGGTCGATTCGGCGCCGAAGCCGATCAGGTTGAAACCGTTGGTGGCAAAGGCCATCGGGCTAAACAACATAAGCGGCAAAGCCAAGCCGAATATGCCCCCGTGATTTCTGGTAAACAAATGCATGATCAATTAGCGGCTGTTTTTGGCCGATAGTGTCGCATAAATTTTGCATTCTTCACCATAAATTCATTTTTTCGATAGTTGATTTGCGGCGATGTTTGTTCGGACCCAGGATATAAATGGCCTTCCTTGCATGCTTCGTCCGTATCGTTGTTCCATTTCTTGTAGGGCGGATTCGCCGCCAGGCAATCCGCCTTGCTTTGAAGGGGATTGGCGTTTTACTATCGCGAAAACGCCCTACAACGCTGCGCTTCATAACGCTTGACGTGGATACAGTATCTATATGACCAACGGCTTATTGATAATCCTCCATCGGAGGACACGTGCAGACCACATGCCGGTCCCCATATACATTGTCGATTCGCCCGACCGGCGGCCAATATTTGTCGTCCTGCTGGTGGTTACCGGGAAAGAAAGCCTGTTGCCGGGAGCTCTTGTAGGGCGGATTCGCCGCCAGGCAATCCGCCTTGCTTTGAAGGGGATTGGCGTTTTGCTATCGCGAAAACGCCCTACAACGCTGCGCTTCATAATGCTCGACGTGGATACAGTATCTATATGACCAACGGCTTATTGATAATCCTCCATCGGCGGACACGTGCAGACCACATGCCGGTCCCCATATACATTGTCGATTCGCCCGACCGGCGGCCAATATTTGTCGTCCTGCTGGTGGTTACCGGGAAAGAAAGCCTGTTGCCGGGAATAGGGCAGGGCCCAATCTTCGAACAATAGCCGATGGGTGTGCGGGGCATGTTTCAGCACGTTGTTTTCGGGATCGGCGCGGCCGGCTTCGATCTCGGCGATTTCCCCGCGAATTGCGATCAGCGCGTCGCAGAAGCGGTCGATCTCGGCCTTGCTCTCGCTTTCGGTCGGTTCGATCATCAGGGTTTCCGGTACCGGGAACGACACGGTCGGGGCATGGAAGCCGAAATCGATCAGCCGTTTGGCAATGTCCTCCACGGTAATGCCGCAGGCATGTTTAAAGGCGCGGCAGTCGATGATGCATTCGTGCGCGACCCAGCCGTTCTTGCCGGTGTACAGGATCGGATAATGAGGCGCGAGCCGCTTGGCGATGTAGTTCGCGTTCAGGATCGCGGTCAGGGTGGCTTTTTTGAGCCCGGCCGCGCCCATCATCGCGATATAGGCCCAGGAGATCGTGTAGATGCTGGCCGAGCCCCAGGGTGCGGCCGCGACGGTGCCGACCGTGCCGTAGCGGCCTTTGTTCGGGTTCACGCCCTTCACGACCGGATGGTCGGGCAAATAAGGCGCCAGATGCGCGCCGACCCCGATCGGCCCGACGCCGGGACCGCCGCCGCCGTGCGGAATACTGAAGGTCTTGTGCAGGTTCAGATGCGCGACGTCGGCGCCGAGCCTGCCGGGGCGGCTGAGGCCGACCAGCGCGTTGAAATTGGCGCCGTCCAGATAGACCTGGCCACCGTACGCGTGGACCAGGTCGCAGAGGGTCCGGAACGCTTCCTCGAACACGCCGTGCGTGGAAGGGTAGGTGATCATCAGCGCGGCGACCGTGTCGCGGTGCTCGTCCAGTTTGGCCTTCAGGTCGTCGAGACTGACGTTGCCGTTGTCGTCGCAGGCGACCACGACCACCTTCAGGCCGGCCAGCACCGCGCTGGCCGGGTTGGTGCCGTGCGCGGAGGCCGGAATCAGGCAGACGTTACGCTGGCCCTGGCCGCTGACTTCGTGGTATTTCCGGATCACCAGCAGGCCCGTGTATTCGCCCTGCGAGCCCGCGTTCGGCTGCAAGGAAAACGCATCGAAGCCGGTCAGGTCGCAGAGCATGTCTTCAAGCTCGGCGAACATCTGCTGGTAGCCGAGCGTCTGGTACAACGGCGCGAAGGGATGCAGGCCGTTGAATTCGTGATAGGACAGCGACTGCATTTCGGTTGCTGCGTTCAGCTTCATCGTGCACGAGCCCAGCGGAATCATCGAGCGGTCCAGCGCGATGTCGCGCCGAGCGAGCCGGCGCATGTAGCGCATCATCTCGGTTTCGGAATGGTAGCGCGCGAAGACCGGATGCCGCAGGATCGGATCGGCGCGCAACAGATCGTCCGGGATGCATTCCTCGATCGTTTTATGCAGCCGGTTGATGTCCGGAAACTCGGCTGCCGGTGCGGCGAACACCTGCCAGACCGCCCGGATCGTGTTGCGCGTGGTCGTTTCGTCGAGTGAGATGCCGAGATGGTCCGGATCGATCACGCGCAGGTTGATCGTCGCTTCCATCGCCTGCGCGGCGATCCGTTTCGCCCGGTTCGGCACGCGCACGACGATCGTGTCGAAGTAACAACGGTTGACGACCTCATGGCCCATCAGCGTCAGGCCGGCCGCCAGAATTTGCGCGTAGCGGTGTACGCGCCCGGCGATCATGCGCAGCCCGTCCGCGCCGTGGTAGACCGCGTAAAAGCCCGCGATCACCGCGAGCAGCACCTGGGAGGTGCAGATATTGCTGGTCGCCTTGTCGCGGCGGATATGCTGTTCGCGCGTCTGCAGCGCCATGCGCAGGGCGATCTGACCGTGGCTGTCTTTCGACACGCCGATGATCCGCCCCGGCATCGAGCGCTTGTATTCGTCTTTGGTCGCGAAAAACGCCGCGTGCGGGCCGCCGTAGCCCATCGGCACGCCGAAACGCTGGGCGCTGCCGACCACGATGTCGGCCCCGAACGCGGCCGGCGGCTTCAGTAAAACCAGGCTCAACAGGTCGGCCGCGACCGTGACCAGCGCCGATTTTTGCCGGGCGATGCCGACGATTTCATGCAGGTCGCGGATTTCGCCTTGCGAGCCCGGATACTGCACGATTATCGTGAAGAAGTCGTGCGTATCGAGGCCCTGGTAAGGATCGCCGACGATCACCCGGTAGCCGAGCGAACGCGCGCGGGTCTGTACCACCGCGATCGTCTGCGGATGGCAGTCCTGGTCGACGAAGACCGTAGGGCTCGTACTGCGCGAGAGGCGGCGCGCCATCGTCATCGCTTCGGCCGCGGCGGTCGCCTCGTCCAACAGCGAAGCATTCGCGATTTCCATCCCGGTCAGGTCGATCACCATCTGCTGAAAGTTCAGCAGCGCTTCGAGCCGGCCCTGGCTGACTTCGGCCTGATACGGCGTATAGGCGGTGTACCAGCCCGGGTTTTCGAGCATGTTGCGCTTGATCACGGCCGGCATGACCGTATCGTAATAGCCCATCCCGATCAGCGAGGTGAACACCTTGTTGCGTTCGCGGATCTTGCGCAGGTGCTTGATCACCGCATTCTCGCTGATCGTTTCGGTCAACTTCAACGGCTCGGTGTTCAGAATGTCGGCCGGCAGCGCCTGGTCGATAATCTGTTCGAGATCGCTCAGGCCCAGTTCGGCCAGCATCTCGCGGGTCTGTTCGGGACTCGGGCCGATATGGCGGCGGATGAAATCGCCGAGCATTTCCAATTGGTTCAGGGTGGGGCGCGGTGTCGTCATGGTTTAGCGGCGGTAGCGGTGAGGGATGAAAGGGAGGGGGACGACCGACAGCATGACCCGGCGCTCCCGGACTTCGGCGAACAGCGTGGTGCCTGCCTCCGCGTAAGCCGTTTCGAGCCGCGCGAGCGCCACCGGTTTGGCCAGGCTCGGCGCGAAGCTGCCGCTGGTGACGCGGCCGACGCTTTGGCCCCGGTCGTTCAATAAAGTCGCGCCTTCCCGGATCGGCGCCTTGCCTTCCGCGATTAGTCCCGCGCGGACGAATGCCGGACCGTGTTGGCGCTGGGCGAGGATCTTTTCGGCTCCGGGAAAGCGGTCGTGGCCTTTTTTGATGATCCACGCAAGCCCCGCCTCGACCGGGGTAATCATTTCGTTCAGCTCATGCCCGTACAGGCAAAGGCCCGCTTCCAGACGCAGCGTGTCGCGGGCGCCGAGCCCGGCCGGCGCGACAGCATCTTCCGCCAGCAGCAGGCGGGCCAGCCGTTCGGCTTCGGAAATATTGACCGAAATCTCGAAGCCGTCCTCGCCGGTGTAGCCGCTGCGGCTGATCGAACATGCGATCCCGTCGAGTTCGGTTTCGGCGAACTGCATGAATTTGAGTTCTGCGGCAGCCGGGGAAAACTTCCGGATCACGGCTTCGGCCTTGGGGCCCTGCAGCGCGAATAGCGCGCGGTCCTGCAGATTTTCAAGGTCCGGCAGAGAACGGCTCAGGTGCGCGAAATCCCGATCCTTGCGGGCCGCGTTCACGATGATGGACAGTCCCGTCCTGGTCCGGCTGACGATGATGTCGTCGAGCAGGCCGCCGTTGTCCAGCGTCAGCACGGTGTATTTCTGGAAGCCGGGACGGAGGCCGGTAATGTCGCTCAGGGTCAGGTTTTCGAGTACGCCGGCGGCCTCTGCGCCTTCGACTTTGAATTGCCCCATGTGCGAAATATCGAAGAAAGCGGCCTGGCTCCGGCAATGCAGGTGTTCCCGGATGATGCCTGCCGGGTAATGCAGCGGCATCTCGTAACCCGCGAAAGGCGCCATCTTCGCGCCGAGTTCGAGGTGTAAAGCGTGCAGAGGAAGCGTCTTCAATGTCATCTCATACCGAGCCTGAATGTTATGGTGCGATCAGTTTAACCGAATTTCGGCCGAATCGAAGCGGCGATTTTATCGCGCTTCTTCGAGTGTTCCCGCCGGCCGGTAGACCTGCCAGGTTTCGAAAACCTGGCAGGTCTTCCACCTAGCCGAACGAAGCTAATCGGTATCGAACTCGTAATTGATTTTGACCCGCTGCGCGGTGCCGGCCTGGGTTTCCAGGTTCAGGTTTTCGGTCAGTTTGCGCTTCATCACCAGCGCGGCCTGATTATTGAAAAGGCCGACCTTGGCGCCGACATAAAAACCGGGCGCCAGGTATCGCCCGGCCTGTACCAGCGTATCTTCCAGCGTTTTGCCTTGCTTGATTTCGAACTCGCTGAACCCGAGCTTGTTCGCGATCCAGCCGACCTGGGAGGAACCGTAGGCGAGCGCCGCGCCGGCGACCATTTCGCCTTCATTCTGGTCGACCTGGCCGAGCGGGCCGCCGGTGACGAGGTAGGCCAGCACATCGGTTTCCGGCAGCGGAGGATTCGAAGAAAGCCGCGTTTTGGGTGCTTTCAGGGGGCCGCTCACGTCTACGATCGCGGTGACTTTTTCGTCCTTCGACAGCCGGGTCGCTTCCACGTCGAGCCAGGGATTGTCGAGCGGGCCGTTGAACGCGATTTTTCCCCGCTTGATGGCCAGATCCTGCCCGTAACTTTTATAGCTGCCTTTTTCCATATCGATATTGCCGTTCGCGACGATTTTTTCGCCGGTCTTGCTGACCCGGAGTTTACCGGTAAGGCCGGTCTTGAGGCCCATGCCGGAAAACCGGATTTCGCGGCCGAGTTCGATTTCGACGTTCGCATCGAGCGGAATCGGCGGTACCGCCTCCTCACGCTTTTTTTCTTTACCCAGAATCACTTCGTCCTTGCTGACCGGGACCGCGTTTTCGGGAAGCTCTTTCAGTTCGATCCGTGCTTTCGGAATGGTCAGGGTTCCGGTAATTTTGCGCGCTTCGGCTGTCATCAGCAGCGACAGATCGGGGCTGACGGTTACCTGGGCTTCGGGGAGCCGGGCCGCTTCGAAACCGTTGCCCTGCAAGCGGAATTGGCCGTTGCCGAAAAGATCGGCAAAACCGTCCAGATTGACCGTGCCCTGTCCCGATCGGGCCGAGCCTTCGATCCGGGCCGGCCGTTCGTCGGCCATGTCGGCAGTCGCCCGTAGCCGGATGTCGCGAACCGCAATGCCGAGCGGCAACACCGAGACGCCGCCCTCTGAAAGCGTCATGTCGCCCCGTATCTCGGGCGCGTCCGTTCGGCCGGCGATCCGGAAATCGGCCGCCAGCCGGCCTTTGATGTCCGTTAATTGCCCGGCGGTCAACGGTGTCAGCAGCGACCAGTCGGTTAGCGAGGCGGTTACCCGGCCGTCCGGAATTCTCTTTTTGTCGGTGTCCATCCGCACGTCGGCGTCGATCCGGTTTTGGGCGCCGATGCCCAGCTTCAGTGTGGCCGTGATCGTCTTTTCGTGCAAAACCGCCCCGGCATCGACCTCGATCCGTTCCTGGACCGGCTTTGGGACGGTCACGCCCGGAGAGCTCAAGACGGCCAGCCGCGTGGCGCCTTGCAGTTGGATGCGGGTTTCGCGCCGGCCCGACGCTGTCGCCCTGAGATCGATGTCCCGGAGGGCGAAACCCGCTCCCGCCATTTCGACAAGCCCTTCGGTTAAAGCGAGCGTTCCGGTGACCTCGGGTTTTTGCAGGCGGCCTTCGATGCCGAGGTCCGCCCGCAGATGCCCTTTGATGTCCGAAAGCGCAGGCACGAAAGGTTTGATCAGGTCCAGCCGGCGTACCGAAGCATCGATCCGGCCTGAAAGCGTTTGCGGGGTGGCGGTGTTCAAGCGCAGGTTGCCGCGCAGATAATCCTGTTCGACGAGCTTCGCATCGGCAACGGCGGTAACCTCCTGGCCTTTCAAAGTGCCCGACACGGCCAAGGGACCCAATGCGATTGTCTGCGGGTTCGGTTTCGCCGGCAGTTGCAGCGTGGTACGGCCGGGCAGCGTTACGCTGTATTTTCCGCTCAGACGCTGTTTCTGCCTGCCGAGGTCGATGTCCGCATCGAGCAGGCCGATCAGCTCGAAGCCTGCCGGGAAATAATCCTGAAACAGGCTGGTGGGAAAATTCGCCACTTGCGCGGCCAGCTTGAAATCGCCGTTCGGGCGGAAGTATCCGCTCGCGCAAACCGAAGACTTTTGCCCGGTCAGGCAACCGGCATCCAGCGCGAATTCGACGCCTTCGGGCTTTTTTTGCGCCCGCATTGTCCACGGTTTTTCGAGCCCCCAGCGGGCGCCGTCGCTGGGCCGGCGTATGTCCAGCCGCGCCAGTCCGCCTTCCCAGCGGTCGGCGTTCAGGCCGCCGTCGAGCGCGGCGCTAATGTCGGCATGAACCGAATCGATCCGGGCTTTGAATCGATGCCGCCGTTGCGAGCCGGAGCCGTCCACCGACATCTGGTCGATCAGCAGTCCGTCGCTTTGGATGGAGCGGGCGGAAACCGCGAGGGTCGAATTTTCCTGCGCGCCTGCCTGGTAATCGATCGCGATGTCCGCGCGTTCGATCCGATGTTTTCCGAAACGCAGGGTTTGGCCTTTGCCTTGGAATGTCAACGCGGGTTGTTTCAACGCGCCGCGCAGTTGCGCGTTGCCTTCGAAACGGCCGCCGAGCGTCGGCCAGAGCATGTTCAGGTTCGGCGCATCGATCGCCGCGTCGAGTGTGTCGCGCGCCGAGCCGAGCGTTCCGTTCAGCGCGAGCTTGTTCGGACCGGAAGCCAGCGTCAGGTGGTCGGCCTTGAGCCTGTCGTCCGCCAGTACCAGCCCGCCTCCGCCTCGTAACGGACGTCCGCGCAGATTGCCGGCCAGTTTGTCGATGCGGGCATTGAGCTGTAGTTTGCCGCCGGAAAGCCCGCCCTGGCTGCGTACCGCCATCGACACCTTGCCCGGCAGTTCCGGCGACAGCACGGCGGGGTTGAAGTCTTGCGCGTTCAAGGCCAGATCGAAGGCGACTTCGGGTTGCCAGGCGAGATTGCCGCTGGCTCGAAACACGCCGTCGGTCGACCTGAGTTCGAGCGCTTCGATCGCCAGCGCTTCGCGGCTGCCGTGTCCGTTCAGCGTCAGCGTCGCTTTCGGCAATGCCTTGGGGCTGAGTTCGCCGTTCAGCGCGATCCGGTAGCCGTCGAGCGGGCCGGAGAGTTCCAGCCGGCCGGAGCCGCTGCGCACCTGCGGCTCTTGCGCGGCGAGCGGCCAGGACAGCTTTCGCCATTCGGCGCGCAGGTTCAGCTTCGGTTTTTCTGGCCAGTCTTCCGCGGTTCCTTTGAGTTGAAGTTCAAAAGGGGAGGCGAGGCGGCCTTCGAGCCGGAGTTGCCGGGCATCGCCTTGAAGCTGCGCATTTCCTTTCCAGTCGCCGTATTCGCCGGCAGCGGCCTGTCCCTCGGCAGTGAGCAGAAACGCCAATTCTCCCCGGAGCGTGACCTCGGCCCGCGCGTTCAGCGCGGCGTGATCGGTCTTCAGCGTAAGGTCGGGAATCCGGAAACGCCCGTTTTCGGTCCGCGCGGAGAATTGCAATTCGTCGAGGCGCTGTTCCGTCTCGCCTTGCCGAAAGGTCAAACCGGTTACGCGCGCGCGGCCGATGAAAATACCGATCGGCAGCCGCGGCAGGCGGTTCGGGTCGAAAGGCTTTTGGGCGGCGGGTTCTTCGGATGGCGTCAAGGTAATGTCGGGCGTATCCGCGACGATTTCGTCGATGGCCAGCGTTCCTCCGAAAAGCCGGGCGGGTTTCCAGGCCAAGACGAACCGGCCGACTGCGATGTGCGCCGTGTCGCTCCGGTAGTCGAAGCCGGTCAGCGTCAGGCGGCCGAGCATCCGGCCTTCGATCGAATCGACGGTGATTTCGGCGGGCAGGAAGGCAAAACCCTGCCGCAACATCCAGCGGGTGCCGGCCTCGGTGTACAGCAATGCGATCAGCGTAAGCGGCAGCGCCAGCACCGCCGCGAGCACGATCAGGAACACGCGCCGCTTCATAAGCGCATGCCGGCGGCGAAATGGACTTGAAACGAAGACTCCGCTTCGTTCAGCGGCACCGCGAAATCCAGCCGGATCGGGCCGATCGGCGAATACCAGCGGACGCCCAGGCCGGTGCCGACCTTTACGTCGATTCCTTCCGAGTTATAGGCATCGCCGGCATCGATAAATGCGGCGAGGCCCCAGTTGTCGAGAATCGGATGTTCGTATTCGGCGCTGAGCACGCTCAGATAGCGGCCGCCGATTACGGCGCCGGTCCGGTCCCGCGGCCCGAGCTCCTTATAGTCGTAGCCCCGGATGCTGTTCATTCCACCCGCGTAAAACCGGTAGGAAGGCGGCAGTTTGTCGAAATTGTCGACCAGCGTCGCACCCTGCTCGGCGCGCCCGAGGAAAATGCCGCCCCACGGCAGTTGATGCCGCCAGACCGCGGCGACCGAACCCTGCGCAAAACTGACTTCGGACAGCGGGTTTTCATAGCTGCCGGTCAGGTTGAACTCCAGCCGGTAGCCTTCGGTCGGGCGCAGCGGATCGTTCGAGACGGAACGCAGCCAGTTGCCGCCGGGGATCAACAGCACCACCTCTTCCTGGGTTGCGCCGATCCGGAAGTCTTCGTAAACCCAATCGAGAAACAAAGTCTGTTTCCAGCCGTTGTCGTAGGCATGTTTCAGGCGGGCCGACAGCTTGCCGGAGCGTGATTCGAACGTATCGGTATCTTCGCGCTTGAATCCCGCGCCGAAACTGAAAAAATCGGTGGTCGGCTTGGCCAGCGGGATGTTGTATTCGATATCCGCAGTCGACAGCACCTGGGAAATGTCGAGATTGGCGTTCAGGAAATGGCCGCTCCGGTTCAGGCGGCGGCTCTGGTAGGCGGCGGTTACCAGCGGGCCGACGTCGGTGGCGAAACCCAGGCCGAGACTGTAGTGATGCACTTTCTTGGGCGTCAGGCGAACCGAGACGGGCACGTTCTGCCGGTGCTCGACGTCGGCCGACGGCCGGATGTCGATCTGCTCGAAATAGCCGCTTCTGGACAGCGCGTCGTAGGTTTTCCCCAAGGCGTCGCTGGAATAAAAATCGCCCGGTTTGAAGGCGATGAATTTCCGGACGAATTCCGGGTCGAGGATGTCCTGTTCGACGTTCACGTCGCCGAAACGCAGCCGGTTTTTCGAATCGAAGGACAGCCGGAACGTCGCGGTGTTTGTGGCCGGGTCGACGATCAGCCGGCTTTCCGAGAAGCTTCCGTTCAGATAGCCGGTTGCGGTTGCCAGCGATTTGATTTCATTTTTCATTTTCTCGTAGCGGTCGTGGCGCAGCGGCTGGTTTTTTTCGGCGGCCAATTTATCCCGCAATTCGCGGAAGGCGGGGTCGCTTTCGGCCTCGCCGCGCAACGTAATCCGGATCTCGTTCACGATTGTCCGCGGGCCGGGAGAAATGTCGAATTTCGCGTGCCAGCAGGCATCGTCAAAACTCAGCGATTTTTTGACGGCGGCGTGATAATAACCGAACGCGCGCGCCGCCTCGTCGATTTCGGCGTCGGCTTTATCGAACAGACGCTCGATCATCCACCGAGACGCGTCGCATTGTTCCCTGGCTAACGATAAGGATAACTCGACGTTCTTCGCGGCTTCGCCTTCGATGCCGCGGATCGCGGTTTCTGCGGGGATATCCGTGAAGAGCAGGGAAAGCGCGGCGACTCCCACGGCTTGCCGCAGCGGCGAAGGGTTTCGAGCCAAACGAGACAATCGCATCCGATGACCTCCATGATGTCAGAGTAGACAACCTTGATTCTTTCCTCGACGCTTTTTTTCTAAGAAACGCCCTGTTTTTTCGCATTTTCCGCTCGAAATTCGGCTGAATTCCATAAGAAACATGGAATAAGCTTTTTATTTGGATTGGCGAAGCCGGCTTTGCGGCTCTCTCTTTTCATGCGAAGGCTCAAGCAGGCCTTCTTGAAGGTCTTGCAACGGAACCTCGCGCCTATTCTCGACTAAGACCGCCGCAATTGGCAACCGCTTTACCCAAGCGGCCCTCAAATATACAGGGGCGGCCGGAGATAAATTCGTTCTGGCTGCCGGAAACGATTGCTACTAGACTACAATGGGTTTTCGCGGTGGTCTGCCGCACCTGGAATACAAGGAGACGAGAATGCCTGAAAAGATGCAATATATCCGCTGGTTCAATGAATTATCGATCGAAGACGTACCTTTGGTCGGCGGCAAGAACGCCTCGCTCGGCGAAATGTACCGCGAACTGACGCTGAAAGGGATCAAGATTCCGAACGGATTCGCGGTGACCGCGGACGCTTACCGCTACCTGCTCGATCAGGCCAATGCCTGGCAGGCGCTGCATGAAGCGCTGGACGATCTCGATCCGGATAATGTCGCCGATCTGGCCCGACGCGCCCGGACGGCGAGGGAAGTCATCTACGGCGCGCCGTTTCCGGCCGATCTCGCGCGCGAGATTCTCGATGCGTATGCGCAGCTGAAAAAGGAATACGGCGACGAGCTGAGCGTTGCGGTGCGCAGCTCGGCTACCGCGGAAGACTTGCCGACCGCCAGTTTCGCCGGCCAACAGGACACTTATTTGAATATCAGCGGCAATCTGGCGCTGCTCGATGCCTGCAAGCGCTGCATGGCCAGCCTGTTCACCGACCGGGCTATCCATTACCGGGTCGATCACGGTTTCGACCATTTCCAACTGGCGCTGTCGGTCGGGGTGATGAAAATGGTTCGTTCGGATCTTGCGGCCAGCGGCGTGATGTTCTCGCTCGATACCGAATCGGGCTTCAAGGACGTGGTGTTCATCACCGGCGCTTACGGGCTCGGCGAAAACGTGGTGCAGGGCGCGGTCGATCCGGACGAGTTTTACGTGCACAAGCCGACTTACGGGCAGGGCTACCGCAGCGTGCTTCGGCGCTCGCTGGGCGCCAAAAAGATCAAGATGATCTACAGCGAAGGCCGCACGCGCGAACCGACCCGCAACATCGCGACCAGCGAGCAGGAGCGCGCCCGCTTCTGCATCGGCGACGAGGATGCGCTGACCCTGGCCGGCTATGCGATCGAGATCGAAAAGTATTACAGCGCCAAGGCCGGCAGGCACAGGCCGATGGACATCGAATGGGCGAAGGACGGCATCGACGGCCAGCTCTACATCGTGCAGGCGCGCCCGGAGACGGTCGCGTCGCTGAAACAGGGCGCGACGCTCGATCAGTTCGTGCTGAAAGGCTCCGCGACGCCCGTGGTCACCGGCCGCGCGGTCGGCGGCCGGATCGCCCAGGGCAATGCGCGGGTGATCGACAATGTCGAGCAATTGTCCCGGTTCAAGGCCGGCGAAGTGCTGGTCGCGGACATCACGACTCCGGACTGGGAGCCGGTGATGAAGATCGCGTCCGCGATCGTGACCAACCGCGGCGGCCGCACCTGCCATGCGGCGATCGTGGCCCGCGAGCTCGGGGTGCCGGCCGTGGTCGGCTGCGAAAACGCGACCGAAGTGCTGAAGACCGACGGGCCGGTGACCGTGTCCTGCGCGGAAGGCGATGTCGGCAAGGTCTATCCGGGCCTGATCGATTTCGAAAAAATCACCACCGACCTGTCCGGCCTGGAACACCCGAAAACCCACATCATGCTGAACGTCGGCAATCCCGAAGCGGCGTTCAAGCACAGCTTCCTGCCGAACGACGGCGTCGGTCTGGCCCGGATGGAGTTCATCATTACCGAATCGATCAAGGCGCATCCGATGGCGCTGATCCATCCGGAAAAGGTGCGGGACGCGGCCGAGAAAGCGCAACTGGAAGCGCTGACGCAGCAGTACGAAAGCGGCCGGGATTTCTTCATCCAGCGCCTGGCCGAAGGAGTGGGCACGATCGCGGCGGCGTTCTATCCGAAACCGGTGGTGGTCCGGATGTCCGATTTCAAGACCAACGAATATGCGACCCTGCTCGGCGGACGCGGGTTCGAGTTCGACGAGGCGAATCCGATGATCGGCTTCCGCGGCGCTTCGCGCTACGTGCATCCGGCCTATGCCGAAGGCTTCGCGCTCGAATGCGCGGCGATGAAATATGTGCGCGAGACGATGGGGCTGACCAACCTGATTCTGATGATTCCGTTCTGCCGGCGCGTGGACGAGGCAGAACGGGTGCTCGACTCCATGGCGAAACTGGGCCTGAAGCGGGGCGAGAATGGGCTGCAGGTGTACGTGATGTGCGAGATTCCGAACAACGTGATCCTGATCGACGAATTCGCCAAGCATTTCGACGGCTTCTCGATCGGCTCGAACGACCTGACCCAGTTAACCTTGGGCGTCGACCGCGATTCCGAAATCGTGGCCAACGATTTCGACGAACGCGATCCGGGCGTGAAGCAGATGATCCGCCTCGCGGTCGAAGGCGCGCGCCGCAACGGGCGCCATTGCGGACTGTGCGGCCAGGCGCCGTCCGACTATCCCGAAATGGCCGAGTTTTTGGTCGAAATCGGGATCGATTCGATGAGCCTGAATCCGGATACGGTGCTGCAGACGACGCCGCGGATTCTGGAGACCGAGAAGCGGTTGGGGCGGTAGCCGCCGTGCCTCGCGCTCTCCGCTGGGGCGCGAGGACCGGAGCGCACGGGCTGCGCTCCCACATCGAGCGCTCGCCGTTATACCTTCGGATAGCCGGTTCCAATCAACGACCGGCAGGCGTTCAAAGCCCTGAGCGGGGCGGGGTTGATAACCCCGCCCCTACGTTTGAAGACCTCCCGCCCACATAAAATCATCGTCTGTGTTCGCGCGATTCCAAACGTTACGGACGGGATAAATATCCCGTTCGGCACCTCCGTCACCTGTCTCTTGCTCCGCGAAACCATCCTGTGGCGTTGCCCCAGGTATCGGAGTAGGGCGGTTTCGCGAAGCAAACCGCCTCTCCCCTAAGCAAGGTTGCATATCGAATCAGGTATAAGGCAAAGCAAGGTAGGAGGGGTAGAGCGCAGCGAAACCCATCAATACGAAGTACGATATAGCTCTCCATGATGGGTTTCGGCGGTCGTCTCTACCCCTCCTACAGACTGCAGACTGGCGATATCTCCTTTGAAAAAGGGGCAGGGGGATTTGCTCTGCAAAGAGTTGATAGAGCAACGCCGATGCAACGCTTAATTCGCATTTGGGTTTTGCAGGACGGGTGCATGAAGATGAGCGCAGAGTGTGGGCACGATGATCTTTCATTCAAGAGAAGAGATCATCGATTCCGGCATGCCGTGAGGGCGGCCCAATCCGTTCCCTCCTCATCCTGTCGAAAATAGCTATATGAAAAAAATAGTGTTTTGGTATAAAATATGAATATATTCATACATTCTCCTCCCGTTTGCGCTTGGGAGTTCGTTGGTTGGACGAAAGGGAAGGAGAGCAACTTTTCCGGTTCTGCCAGGTCTGACATGATCAATTGACAGGATGAAAAGCGTCCTGAAATATGAATATATTCATACTCCGGAGTTTGACCCCTCTTTTTCGGAGATTTTTATTTTTGACCAATCTTGAAAAAAAACAGCGGTGTGCGGTGAGCGTGGTCCGTACCGCGTTGGATAGCCAAGGCATCCACGGGCGGGACGTCTGCGCGAGCCGCGCGCCTTCGACGGAGTGGGGCGAAAACTTTGCCGTTTTCGTCTCGGCCCCGCCCGGTGCGGATATCGAGCCTTATTACGAAACCGGCAAAACCCTCACGGAAGCTGTCCGAAAAGTACTCGCCACCGTGAAAGGCCGTCAAAAGAAAAACGGTCTTAAAGTAACCGATGAAAGTCCCGAAGCGGCGCCGTTTTGAAGCTGTTTCAGCTTCGGGTCTCGATTTCTCATTCTTCCTAATTTTGTTTATCAGGAGGGCATTCATCATCATGACGACTCAAACAGAAAAATTTCAGCGAGCCGGTCCGGCACGATAAACCCGGTCAACGCCCGATGCAGCCGATCGGCAACAACCGTTCTTCCTCCGGAAGAACACCGAAGAATACGGCGGGAAAAGGCATCCGCCCGATTTCGCCGTTTCTCAATCGTATATGAAGAGTGTTTTTGTTATGCAATCTATATCGCAAGCAGTGGTTCCGGCCACTATTGAAAAACAGCCGGAAAACGAACCGCCGGTGATCGCCGCCAATCCGCTCGACCTGCCGGCCGATATGTTCAAGGAAGGGCTGGACCGGCGCAAGCAGAACCGCGCCGCGCTGATGGTCTGGGTGCGGGACGCCTTGATCGACGGTCTGGATTTCGGAAGCATTCACGTCGCGAACAGGCGCTGTTCGGCCGGCAAGGACTGCCGGAATCCGGATCATTTCAGCAAGCCGAGCCTGTTCAAGGCCGGCGCGGAAAAAATCTGCGGCATGCTGGGTCTGACGGTGCGCTATCCGACGCTGCCCGCCTATGAAAAGGCGGCGTTGAACGGCCCGCAGCTGAGCCAGATCATTATCCGCTGCGAGATTGTCGACGGTTCCGGTCGCGTCGTCGCCGACGGGGTAGGGGCCCGGATCGTTGCGCAGGATAACGGCGACATCAACAAATCGCTGAAAATGGCCGAGAAGTCCGCGCATATCGACGCCACGCTGAGGATGGCCGGCCTGTCGGAGGTCTTCACCCAGGATCTTGAAGACATGATGCAGTTGCGCGAAGCGGAAAGCATCCGGGAAGCGGAAACCACCGTGCTGAACAACGGCTTCGAGGGGATCACCAAGGAACAACTCAAGCAGTTGGAGGTGAGGATAAGAGAACTCGGCCTCGACCGGAAACGGGTCAAAGCTTGGATGGCCAACGCGTCGCATCAGCGTTTCAGAACCTTTCTGGATTTGAACCAGGAGTTTTACCACCGGCTTTACAGTAAGCTCGATCAGTTCGCAGGAGTGTAAGGTGCCCAATTTAACGCTGTACCAGTTGAGCGCCCACTATGTGCAGGCCCTCGATGCCTTGACCGACCCGGATGCTGAGCTGCCGGCGGAAGCGATCAGCGACACGCTGGAAGCGCTGGCTGGCGAACTGGAGGAAAAGGCCGTCAATGTGGCCAAATTTTTGCGCAACATGGAAACCACCGCCGAAGCGATCAAAGTCGCCGAGGCGAATATGGCAAAGCGCCGGAAAACGTTGGAAAACCGGGTGCAATGGCTGAAGGGCTACCTGAAAAGCAACATGGAGCACAGCGGCATGACCGAAATCGAATGCCCTTATTTCAGGGTGACGATCCGGAGCAATCCGCCTGCGGTCGAGATTTTGGACGAAGACTCGGTGCCGGCCGAATTCAAGGAGCCGGTCGTCAATTGGAAGGTCGATAAAACCGCGATCAGGAAAGCGCTGCAGGCGGGGCAGAGCGTCGCCGGCGCCAGCCTGAGCCAGGGCGCGCGCCTCGTCATCAAATAAACCCGCCGGTACAGACTAAGGGCCGTTTTGACGGCCCTTTTTTTTGCGACTTTTTTAGACGGATTATGAATATGTTCATATAATGCCGAGCTTATTCTTGAGGAGGGATGACCTGATGCGAATCGGCGACATATTAAAAAATAAACGGCTCAGCCTCGGGCTGACCCAGCAGGAGCTCGAGAACCGGTCCGGCGTTACCCAGTCGATGATCAGCAAGCTCGAACAGGGCCAGGCCGAAAACATTTCGATCGACGCGTTGCGCAGGCTTGCGAGAGCGCTTAGCTGCCTCACGGTCGATCTGCTTCCGGAAAAGGACAAGATCAAAAAATAGTTGCGCTTTTGCCTGCCGCTTTCGGGTTAAGGTTCTTCCTGCACGGCGATTCTGTTGCGGCCGGAGGCCTTGGCGCGGTACAGGGCGGCATCGGCCCGGTCGATCAGGCTTTCGGAGGTATCGCCGGACTGCCGGACGGCAATGCCCGAGGAGACCGTGACCTTGCCCAAGGCATCGAGACTGCCGTTATGCTTTAGCCGGCTCGTCTCCATCACGCTGCGGATCTGCTCGGTGATCGTCAGCGCTTCGTTCAAAGAGGTTCCGGGCATGATGATGGCCAGCTCCTCGCCTCCATAGCGGGCGGCGTGATGATGCGCGGCCACGTATTTCTGCAATAAGGTCGAGAAATAGCGCAGCACCTTATCGCCGACCAAATGGCCGTGGGTGTCGTTGATCCGTTTGAAATGATCCAGATCCAGCAACACCAGGCAGCCTTTCTGCGCCGCCGGGTTGGCGACGAAGGCTTTCAACGCCTGGTCGAAGGCCCGGCGGTTCAACAGACCGGTCAGGGCATCGATCTTGGCGATCTCCCGCACTTGGGCCAGTTCGTCGCGCAACTGCGCCATTTCCTTATGGGTTTCGTCGAGCCGGGTTTTCAGTACCTCGCTGGTTTTTGCCAATTGCTTGGTTTCCTGGATGATTTCGGACAGAATGGTTTGCAGCCCCACTTGCTGCGCGGCGGCCGCCAGGGTTTGGGATCGCTCGGCCAAGTGATCGCCGGCCGCCGCCGCCCGTTCGCTGGTCAGGCTGACGGCCTGGGCGGCTTGATCGACGAGCCGCTGCAGCTGCGCATTGATCTTTTCGAACGATTCCACCGAGGCATGGCAAATGTAAGTCTTATAGAGCTTCAGGCTGGTAGCGGCGTCAAAGGGCGCTTTGGCGCGGACCAGCGCATCGAGCTCCTGCATCAACTGCGCATTGCGCCCGGCCACGTATTCATACCAGATCGCATAATTGATCGGATCGGGCGGGATATTGTGCTTGACCATCAACGGCACGCACCGGCGCAGGTATTCCTTGTGTTGTTCCAGCGGGGCATCGTAGGAGGGTAAAAAAGAAACGGTCGCGATCATAAAAAAGGGCGAATTTTACTGGACGGAATCTCGGGGGCGGGATAAGTCATGTTAGATCGGGCCTCGCTTGCATCAACGGGCAGTTTTTCAGTTGCCTGAAGACAGCAGGCGGCAAGAAGGCGTTTTCGTGGGGACAATCCGGTTTTTTCCTTAGTCAATTTTTCCTATACCCCTGCTTTTCCCGCTATGTTTACGCCGGAGACTATCTCTATAATGACCGGGTAATGGCAATTGTGAATTCATATGCATTAGTTTAAACGAAATCCTTTGTAATATCAGTTGCCTATGCTCAATCTTCAAATAAGACGCCACTTCCGCGGCAAGTTTCCGGTTTGTAGAAAGACCGCTATCTGCTGCCGGAATTCTGGACAACTACAATTTAAAGGAAATCGCGAGATTAAGCTCAAGTTGAATTGTAACAAAATGTAACCTCTTCAAGGTATTATGGCGTTTTTTATAATAAAAATTTAGAAGATTCAATATCTTATCAGGGCAATTGCGCTATCCCCCCCCCTTGACAGGGCCAAGCCTATAAAATAGGCCATTTGCAGAGAAAACAAGGATGTTACCCAATCCAATGCCGTATTTCGAGGACCTCAAAGATCCATGCCGCGAGACGAAAAATAAGTTGCACAAACTGAGCGATATTTTAAGGATCGTGTTATGCGCCGTACTGAATGGCATAGAAGACTGGGTGGGCATGGAAGCATTCGCCGAGGAGAAAAAGGCGTGGCTGTGTGAGTTTCTGGAGTTGCCAAACGGCATCCCGTCGCACGACACCTTAAGCGATGTGTTGGGGCGGATTGATCCACAAGCCTTTCAGGAAGCCTTTTTAAGCTGGGTTCATGCGGCGTTGCCGAGTCTGTCGGGCGAACACCTCTGCCTGGATGGCAAGACGTTGCGCGGCAGTCGCATCGGCGACAAGGCCGTGCATTTGCTGAGTGCGTATGCAGCCAAAGCGCGCTGGGCGTTGACGCAAAAGGCTGTCGGCGAGAAACCCAACGAGATTACGGCGATTCCCGATCTGTTTCGATGCTGGACATGACCGGTGCGCTGGTCTCGATTGACGCGATGGGCTGTCAGAAGCGCATCGCCACTACTATTGATGCCCAAGCTGATTACCTGCTGGCATTGAAGGACAATCACAAGGATTTGTGCGGCGACGTCAGGCTTTGGCTCGATACCAAAGCGACGGCCGGACATCTGCCTATGCATGAAACCGTGGATAAAGACCATGGGCGCATTGAAATTCGCCGCTGCCATTTAAGTGCGCAGATCGACTGGCTCGAACAGAAGTCGGAATGGAAAAGCTTATTGGATGTGCAGTTCAGGGAAGACGGCAACCGGGCCCGAAAAGATCATTCGTCGGAAAACCTGGCGTTAATCCGGCGTACGGCTTTAAACCTGCTAAATAACCACGGACCGAGCAAAGACAGCCTGCGCCGATGAAAACTGCGAGCTTGTTTGAGCGACCGGTATCGCGCCGAACTGATCTTCGGGAAAAAAGCGACATAGCGCGATTGCCCTGGCTGAAAGGTGGCTTTCTTCCTGATTTTATGGCGCTTATGCTGAAAACGGATTATTTCCTCGCCTTGGTCGCATTTAACCGGGTGGGAGGTGTAAAGCAGCGGATGTATTACGCCAATCTGGCCGAGATCAGACTTCCCGAAATACCTGAAAATGTTCAGCGGGATTTTGCGCGCCGGCTATTGGAGATTCTCGCGAACATAAATGCGGCTAATGGCAAATATCAGGGCTATTTCTGAACCGAAGAAAAAGGAAGCCCGCTTACTTGATGCAAAATATCTTGAAACTGCCCGTAGGATTTAACGCCTTGGCTTCTGCATTGGATCATGCAAAAGCGGACGGCTTCCTTCAAATGCGGATGGTTTCTGATCCAATTCTCATGTTCGGTGTACGCTGGGGATTGTGTTTCCAATAAAGCCCGGTAGGCTTCCAAGCCTCCGGGAAAACGCGGGGCCAGTTTTTCACAAACCGTTTTCGTATAGAACTGAGCCAAGCCTTCAACAAGGGGCAAATCGGCATCGGCAAAATCAGCCTTCTTCCACGTTGCGCCGTCAATGTCTTTGCCCATGTGGGTATAAGCATGAGCTAACTCGTGCGCGAGGGTCACCAAGCAAAGTCCTTCAACGGAAATGTTATAAAGCTGGGCGTAAATGCCGATCGCTGCCCAATAGATTTCAATCCGAGGAGAATTGAAAAAATAAGCGCCCAGAATGTCCTGATTGAGCATTCTAAGCTCATCCTTTATAGCAAATTTTTGGAGTTGGCCGACAATGCCCTCGAACCATGAGCCTATTCTTTCAAGTTCGGTTTTCGAGAAATCACAAGGCAATAGTTGCCGAAGTTTTTCAAACTGGTCATCCGCAATTTTGAGTCCGTTGGAAACATGGGTGAATGCTTGTTCGTTTAACAGCAATTCGGCAATGTTGTCATATTTTTTAAGCGCATCGGCCAAAGGAATCGGCAAGCCGTCGCATACTTTAATGGGAATTTGAGTGGTTTCACTGCCCGTTGTGAGCCGCAAGGCGGTTTCATTGCGCAAATGATCTCTGACGACTAAGTTCCACTGCGTAATGGTTCGCGTTACCTTGGCCTGCAAATCGGGTTGGTAAAAATCTAGTAGTTCTGTCCAATGGCGAGCCGATTTAGATTCCTTATCCGCCTTATCATCATAGCCGTAGTAATAATTTCCCCAAGTATTGGTAAACATCGGTTCAGTTCCTTATAAAATTTTTGTTTTTATGCGCTATGTTGGTTGTCTGAGCGGTATCGCTTGCGCGCCATTTTTCAATCCGTCCAGATAGTCGGCCCACCATTGTGTCATTGCCGTGCGCTCTTCCATATATTCGGCATGGTTGTATGCGGCTTCGGTTTTATTGGTGATGGCATGCGCCATTTGTGGCTCGGTTACGTCGCGACTGAATTTGCCTTTGCCGGCCTCTCTCAAGTTGGTGGAAGCGATTCCAAGGAATCCGTGTGAGGTCATTTCTTCCTTGCTGTAACCCATGCGGTACAAGGCGCCTAGCATGGTTCAGAGGCCATGTGCCGCTCGCCTTTGCTACTCGGTGTCGTTCTCAAGCCGGTGAATATAAAGCGTCCCGATCCGGTTAAAGGATAGAGGTCTTGCAGGATAGCGACCGCCTGCCTCGAAAAGGGGACAAGATGAACGCGGTCAGGGTCTTGCTTGAGGGCGGCGCGTTGTTTCTTGGCGTGTGCCGGGATTGTCCACATTGCTTGTTCCAGGTCGATGTCCTTCCATTCAGCCTTTGTCAGCGCTCCAGGCCGGACAAATACCAACGGCAACAGTTTAAGCGCCGTTCTCACAAGATGATTGCCTTTATAATCGGTGATGCCGTTGAGCAAATTCGATATGTTGCCCTGATCTTTTAGACGTGTAAAATTCTTTTGCCAGTGGAACTGGCTTCAAGACCGATCTAATGGCGGTTGCCGGGTTGTTTTCGCAACGCTGTGTTCCGGTAGCAAAGGCGAATACCGCCGCGTATGTGTGATCGGTGCGGTGGGCTGTCTCGATGGCTCCGCGTGATTCAATGCGCCGGATGGTTTCCAGTAGCCCGGTAATCGAATCGTCACCATGACGAACGGTTGGGTTCAGCCACGAAATACAAACCGCCGCCATCTATCGCTTTCTCGACGTTGCCTTCCTTCTTCGCTCTGGCCGCCATGCTCTTAACGGTATGCGGAGATAACTTGTTGAGAGGTTTTGCCATGTTGGTTCCCATTTGCTGGCAAATCCGTTACCAGCAACTATTGCTGGTAGTCAATGGTTTTCATTGCACTTCGTTGGACATAAAAAAACCCGCTGAGCCTTTAAACTCGCGGGTTTTTGGGTTTCATTGAACTTCAATGAATTTTGAATTGGTGGAGGCGGCGGGAATTGAACCCGCGTCCGCAAGTACTCCGCCGTAAGGTCTACATGCTTATCCCGCGCTTTTGATTTAGCTGCCAGCTACCCGTCGGGCCAAGAAAACTGTCAGCGATTCCGTTAGGTTTTAGCGCCGCCACCCCGGACAAATTTTGGCGCGATCTTATGTGAATGACCTCTGAGCGTTCCGCTTGTCCCGAAGGACATTAAGAACTCTGCCCGCATAAGCACAGACAGTCAAAGGAATGGTGGCTGTTTTTAGGCAGCCAAAGCCATTGAGTAGTTTTCGTCGTTTGCGAATACTTTTTTTCTGTAGGTTTTACGAGGTGTACAGTCCTCGGCATGCACTTAAGGTTTCGCTACCCACGTCGAAGCCAAGTCGCCCCCTTAACTGTTTCGTATCTTGAGATAGGAATATTTTAAAAAAATTCAATTTTCGAAAAAATTTTTCCGACTCGGCGACTTACGCCAAACGGCACCGGGAAAATTGAAAATATTTAAGATGGTCATTATAGCCCATCAGTGGGAATATCCCTACAGGATTCTTCATTTCAGGGGCGGGGCGCCGGCCTGCCGAAATGCGATTCCCTTGTAGGGTACGCCATGCGTACCCCCTTTTTGCCTGATGGTACGCATAGCGTACCCTACAAAGTTGGCAACAGTGCTTGACGAATTTCAGAAATCCTGTAAAATGCCCGCCTTCTAACGCGGAGCGGTAGTTCAGTCGGTTAGAATACCGGCCTGTCACGCCGGGGGTCGCGGGTTCGAGTCCCGTCCGCTCCGCCATCTGTCTTCTTCATAGGGAGAGCTTTTTGCTCCCCTCTCCTTTTTCTTCAGTCGTTTTTCTATTCCTGCAAAGATTTCGGATAGAGAATTTCGATCAGTCTGGCGCAGCCGGCTTCCAGTTCGCTCCAGTCATCCGGCATTTCAAGCCGGGCCAAAGCTGCCGTGGGCATCAGTTTCTCGACCTCGGGCAGGCCGTCTTCGCCGACCAGTTCGACCAGCAGTTCTTCCAGGTCCGGGTTATGTCCGACCAGCACTACGCATTGGGCCGATTCGAGACATCCGGCGAGTACGTTTTTGATTTCTTCCAGGCCGGAAAAATAAAGCCGCGGCTCCTGCGTCGGCGGCTCGGGCCGTTTCAGCGCGTCGCAGACCAGTTGGGCGGTATTCAGCGCGCGCCGGGCAGGCGATGTAATGATCAAATCCGGATATAGCCCGCGCTCCTGCAACCACTCGCCAAGACGCTGCGCCGCACGTCTGCCGCGCGGTTTCAACGGGCGGTCGAAGTCGGAACCCACCGCATCGCGGTCCGATTTGCCATGGCGCAACAACCATAATTCTCTCATCGTTTTTTACCCTTCAAAATAAATGGGTTTTTTGCAATCTTGACGGACTTCGGCGGTCAAAATTAACAACCCCGCCGGCTGTGCTTGTGTATGGCGGCCGACGTCATTAAACTGTCATATAAGAATGGCAGTATAAAGGATTTATGCCTTTTATCTCAAAATCTGCTTCCGGAACGACGGGATGATGGACTTACGATTCGAATTGCCTGCGGGTCTGGGCGTTGATAAGCTGATCGCGTCTCTGGATAAGTTTGCCGACGTGCAACTGGTTTTGCAGGAGTATTGCCTCCGCACCTATTACGACAGTTTCGACTGGCGCCTTTATCAAAACGAAATTTTGTGTGAATTCAACCGGTCCCGGACGGCTTCGAACCTGGTATTGAAAAATCTGCAGAACGGCCGGATTTTTGCGACCCTGGAAACGCAGGAGATCCCTCACCGGGCCAATCTTCTTAAAGCGGGCAAGGTGCGCACTACGCTGGAAACCTATCTGGAACCGCGCGCACTGCTGCCTCTCTGTTCGCTGGAGTACGAAGCCTATCATTTGTTGCTGCGCAATGAAGAAAAGCGCATCATCCTGCGCCTGTTGCTTGAAGATTACGAACTTTTGAACAGCCAACTGACGCTTCAGCCGGTCAAAGGTTTCCTGAAAACCGCGGAACATATCGCCGCGACCCTGACCGAAGCGCTCGGCATGCAGCCGCTCGCCCGGTCGCCGTTGGACCTTGCGCTCGCGCTCGAAGGCCGCAAGCCGAACGATTATTCGTCCAAGCTCAAAATCGATCTCGATTCCTCGATGCGCGCCGATCTGGCCGTCAAATTCATCTTCGGCGCTTTATTGAAAACGATGAAGTTGAACGAACAGGGCGTGATTGCCGACCTGGATTCCGAGTTTCTGCACGATTTTCGGGTCGCGGTGCGGCGAACCCGTACCGGCCTCGGTCAGCTCAAGGATGTGCTGACGGCCGATGTAACAAGCTATTTCGCGGATTTTTTCTCCTGGTTGGGCCAGGTTACCGGCCCGACGCGCGATCTCGACGTTTACTTGGCGAAATTCGAGCGCTACATGCTTCATCTGCCTGCCGATTCGCATGCGGATATCGAGCCGTTTCTGGAACTGCTGCAGGAAAAGCGAACGCAAAATCAACGGGATCTGGCTGAAAAATTGAGTTCGGCCAAATACCGCAAGACACTGACGGAATGGGAGCACTGCCTGAAAAGCCGGTCGTATCCGGAATCCACCGCTGTACACTGCCCGGACATCAAAACGCTGGCTGATCGCCGTATCTGGAAGATCTATCGTCGCATAGTCAAGGAGGGCCGGGCGATTACGCCGCATTCGCCGGCGGAAAATCTACACGAATTGCGCAAGACCTGTAAGAAATTGCGTTACCTGATCGAGTTTTTTCAAAGCCTGTATCCCAGGCAACAGGTTAGAAAGCTGATCAAGCAGCTTAAAGGATTGCAGGACGTGCTTGGCGATTTTCAGGATCTCGACGTGCAGATCGATTATATCGATCGCTGCTGCAAGGATAACAAAGGCGAGTTGCCGCCCGCCACGCTGAGAGCCCTGGACGAGTTGGTTCACCAGTTGACCATCCAAAAAGCGCGGGTGCGCAAACATTATCAGCCGGCATTCGATGCGTTTGTGCAGGCGAAAAATCACGCGGTCTTCAAAGCACTGTTCGCGGGGCAGCAGTAGGTTTTTCATGTTGAGTCGGCTTTTGCCGGCTTAACCTACGGCTCCCTTGTAGGGCGGATTCGCCGCCAGGCAATCCGCCTCGCTTCGCTTTGAGGGCTAGGCGTTTTGCTGTCGCGAAAACGCCCTACAGCTCTCAACCCGTCATTCATCCCGATCATAGGCTCCGCAGGTTGGATTGCGCATTTTACGCAATCCGTACGAACTTCGAATCTCTCCTGACTTCCCGCTTTCCTGGGATACAATGAGCCGTTTTTGACTTCGCTCGTATCCGTGGCATGAATACCGTACTTGTCGGCATCGTCGTTTACATCCTGCTGCAACTGCTGGTCGGCGTTTATTGTTCGCGAAAAATCACCAGCGAAAGCGATTATCTATTGGCCGGGCGCAGTCTCGGCGTCGGCATGGGCAGCCTGAGCGTGTTCGCGACCTGGTTCGGCGCGGAGACCTGCATCGGCGCGGCGGGTTCGGTCTACGAAAACGGTCTGTCGGGCGCAACGGTCGATCCGTTCGGCTACACCCTTTGTTTGGTTCTAATGGGCCTGGTGTTTGCGGCGCATTTGTGGCGGCGCAATCTGACCACGCTGGCCGATCTGTTCGTGCAGCGTTATTCGGCCGGAATCCAGAGCTTTGCCGTGCTCCTGATCGCCCCGACCTCGATCATGTGGGCGGCGGCGCAGGTTCGCGCGTTTGGGCAGGTGCTGTCTTCGGCGTCCGGGCTCGAAGTCGACATCGCGATTGCGGTCGCGGCAGCGGTCGTGATCGTTTATACGATGTACGGCGGTTTGCTGGCCGACGTGGTGACCGATGCGGTGCAGGGCATCGCGCTGATCATTGGCTTGCTGCTGTTGCTGGTGATCGTGCTGGAGGCGGGCGGGGGCCTCGACGTGTCGATCGCGCGTCTGGATGCGGAACGGTTGGGATTTTTCGGAACGTCGGAAAAATCGGGTCTCGAAACGCTGGAACAGTGGGCGATCCCGATCTGCGGCTCGGTGCTTTCTCAGGAGCTGGTCGCACGAGTGCTGGCCAGCCGCTCTCCCGAAGTGGCGCGCCGCGCCTGCGTGTACGGCGGCCTGCTTTATCTGGCGGTCGGCCTGATTCCGGTCACGATCGGGCTGCTTGGTATGCAGCTCCTGCCCGGGTTGAACGAACCGGAGCAGATTTTGCCGACGCTGGCGCAAAAATATCTGCATTCTTTTTTCTACGTCGTTTTCGCCGGCGCGCTGATTTCGGCGATTTTGTCGACCGTCGACAGCGCCTTGCTGGCGGCCTCGGCGCTGTTGTCGCACAATCTGGTCGTGCCGCTGGTCAAGGTTCGGGACGATGCGGCGAAAGTCAAAATCGCCCGGATGATCGTGCTGGCGAGCGGAATCGTCGCCTTTGCGTTGGCGTTGAATGCCGGCCGGGTCTACACGCTGGTCGAAGAGGCCTCCGCTTTCGGCAGCGCGGGTATTTTTACGGTGGTGATCTTCGGGCTCTTCACTTCCTTCGGCGGCGCGTTCAGTGCCGGCGTGACGCTGGCTGTGGGTATGCTGACCTGGATTGTCGGGCATCATGTTCTGGATCTGGCGACGCCTTATCTGGTTTCGCTGTCGGCCGCCTTGGCGAGCTATGTTCTGGTGGCAACATGGGAAAGCATGCGCAGGAAAGATGTAAAATTGGGCCTTATCGCGGCCTGGCTGCGTGAGGAACATTGATGGAGAAGACCTGCCAGGTTTTCAAAACCTGGCAGGTCTGTGAGGGTGGGAAAGTCGCTTTGGTGTTCAAGCCTGCAGCAACACTCCCACATGCGCCGCCACGCTGCGCGCCAGGGCTTCCAGGTGGTAGCCGCCTTCCAGAACCGATATCAGCCGGCCGTTGCAGAATTCCTTGGCGACGGTGATCAATTCTTCCGTAATCCAGCGGTAGTCGTCCTCGACCAGCTCGATGTCCGCGAGCGGGGTAAGCGTCTAGCCGTCCCATCTGTTCAAGCAATACCGGACAGTTCATCCTTATTATTTTTGGTGAGGATGAATCATGGCATTATCGAAACGATGGCTCGATCATATCGAAGCCTGGCAAAGCAGTGGTTTAAAGCAGTCTGTTTATTGCCGGCAACACAGCCTTAACAGTCGTACCTTTGCCGCACGGCTATCGGATTACCGCAAGGGTCGAGGCGCCTCACCCTTGGCCTTAATCCCGGTCCGCGTTGAAAACGCCGCCCCCTCCATCGAGCGTCTGGTGTTGCAGTGTCGCCAAGGCCATCGCCTGGAATTGCCGGCTTCAACACCGGCGAGTTGGGTAGCGGAACTGTTACGATGCCTGGCTTGATCGCGAGTCCGGCGCAGATCTGGGTGGCGGTGGCGCCGGTTGACATGCGGCGCGGCCTGGATGGCTTAACCGCGATCGTCCAGCACAGCCTGGGGCATTCGCCGGGTGCCGGGTCGGCCTTCATCTTCCGCAACCGGGCCGGCAACCGCTTGCGTCTGTTGCTGTGGGACGGCAATGGCGTGTGGCTGTGCCAGCGCCGTTTGCATCGCGGCAGTTTTGTTTGGCCCAAGGCCTCTGATCCGGTCTTTGCGCTCAGTCCGGCCCAGTGGCAGTGGTTGGCCGCCGGTGTCGATTGGCAACGTCTCTCGGCAGAGCCATCAGCAGCATGGCGGGTGTAAAGTGCGGCTTTAAAAGCTGCTGCAACCCAGCAAAATCAAGGCATTCAGGGGGTTTCTGCGGTATAATGACAGCCATGAACCCCCTCGCCAAACTCGATCAGTTGCACTTGGAACCTTCGGCTAAAACCGAAGTGGCGGCGCTGCTTCAAGCGCTGATTGAACAGGCTGAGCGGGATGCCAAAGCCATTCAGAGCAAAGACATTAAAATCGCCGCGCTGACGCACGAGTTGGCCTATTACAAACGCATTCGTTTCAGCCCCAAGAGCGAAGCCTTGGCCCCCTTGCAGCGGGATGTGTTCGAGGAAACCTGGAACACGGATATTTCGGCGATTGAAGCCGAAGTTGAGCAACTGCAAGATGCCAGCCTTTGTGCAACGGTGGTTCGCCCCAAACGCCTGCGCGCCGGCCGGCAACCGTTACCGTCTCACTTGCCCCGCATCGAACACCGGCACGAACCGGAATCCTGCACTTGCGGGCACTGCGGCCGGGAGTTGGTCAAGATCGGCGAAGATGTGACCGAGCAACTGGATGTCGAGCCGGCCAAGTTCTTCGTCCATCGCCATATCCGTCCGCAGTACGCCTGCCGGAGCTGCGAGACCGTCACGGCGGCGCCGATTCCGCCGGCGGTGATCGATGGCGGTCTGGCCGCGGTTGGCTTGTTGAGCTGGGTGATGATCAGCAAATTCCAGGATCATTTGCCGCTCTACCGCTTGGAACAAATCGCCGCCCGCGACGGCGTGACCTTATCCCGTTCCACCCTGGCCGACTGGGTCGGACGTCTCGGCGTCGCCTTGCAGCCTTTGTCCGACCGTTTGGCCTGGCAGCTGTTGCAACGCGATAGTTTACATGCGGATGAGACGCCGGTCCCCCAGCTGGATCCCGGCAACGGCAAAACGAAAAAGGCCTATTTGTGGGCCTACCGCAGCAACGACCTGCAGCCGGGCCCCAAGATCCTCGTCTTCGACTATCAAGCCGGCCGCAGCGGCCGGCATGCCGGGCAGTTTCTAGGCGATTGGCAAGGCCACCTCGTGGTCGACGACTATGCCGGCTATAAAGCCCTGTTTGCGGCGGCCCGTGCGCATCCCGAGGATCAACGCCTGATCGAACCGTGCATCGAACTGGCGTGTTGGGCGCATGCGCGCCGGAAGTTCTTCGACCTGTTACAGGCCAGTCAGAGCCCGATCGCCCAAGAAGCCTTGAACCGGATCGCGGTGCTCTATGCGATCGAAGCCGAAGGTCGTGACCTAACGCCCGCTGAGCGTCAAGCCTTGCGCGCCCAGAAAAGCCTGCCGGCACTGGCCGATCTACACGACTGGCTGCAACGCACCCGCATTCAAACCGCGCCCAACAGCGCCACGGCCAAAGCGATTGATTACAGCTTGAAACGTTGGATCGCTCTCAGCCGTTATGCCGAAACCGGTGATCTGCCGATTGATAACAACCCGATTGAAAACAGTATCCGACCGATCGCTTTGGGTAAAAAGAACTGGCTCTTTGCAGGATCAGAACGTGCCGGAAAACGAGCGGCCGTGATCCAAACGCTGCTCGGCACTGCCAAGCTCAACGGCCTCGATCCTTCGGCCTGGCTAAAAGATACCCTCGAAAAACTGCCTACCTGGCCTAACAGTCGTATCGACGAATTACTGCCTCTCCGCTCAATAGACTAAACCAGAGTGCCGACAGACTGGCTATGTGGTACGGCTGCTCGCTTACCGAGCGGGTCGTCGCAGTGCGCGTCGAAACCGGCCGAAACCAGCAGCAGTTCGGGTTTGAAACGGCGTAGTGCGGGCAGGGCGATCGTTTCGACCTTATGGCGATATTCGGCGCCGTCCGTGCCGGCCGCGAGCGGAATGTTGACGATATTGCCGACGCCGGTTTCGTTTGGATAACCGGTGCCCGGATATAAAGGCATTTCGTGAGTGGAAACGTACAGCACCTCGGCTTGCCGTTCGAAGGCAGCCTGGGTGCCGTTGCCGTGATGCACGTCGAAGTCGACGATCGCGATGCGCCGGATCGAAGGGTGTTTCCGCGCATGTTCGGCGGCGATCGCGACATTGTTGAACAGGCAAAAACCCATCGCCCGGTCCGGTTCGGCATGATGGCCGGGTGGGCGCACCGCGCAAAAAGCGTTGTCGGCCTTGCCGCCGGCCACTTGGTCGACCGCATCGCAGACCGCGCCGACTGCGCGCAAGGCAGCGTTCGCGCTGCCGTGCGAAAGATAGGTGTCCGGGTCGAGGTAGTGGTGGCTGCCTTCCGGGATGGGGTGTAAAACCCGGTCGATATGTGCCTGGGTATGGATCAGCCGGATTTGATCGTATTGCGCGGGTCCGAGCGGCGGCGATTTTCTGACCAGTTTGGCGAATTCGGGCGCCTGTAAGGCTTTTTCGATGCGGCGCAGCCGATCCGGCGATTCGGGGTGCTCAAAGGGCGGGGTGTGTCTTAGAAAGTCGCCGTGCGTGTAATAAAGCGTCATCATAAGGAGATAAAACCGAAGTGGATGGCCATGCGCCGCCGCGCTGCGGGATTTCGTCGAGACTGCCGCCTAGGGTAGAATAGTCGCTTTTACCGAAGTAAAGCAAGAGGCGCTAAATGGCCTGGTTATTGTTGTTCTCCGCCGGTCTCGCGGAGATTGTTTTTGCATTGAGCCTGAAGTTCAACGAAGGTTTCACCAAATTGTGGCCCAGCGTGGTCACCTGCGTGTCGGGATTGTGCAGTTTTTACCTGTTGATGCTGGCCATCAAGTCTTTGCCGCTGGGTACGGCCTATGCGGTCTGGACCGGGATGGGGGCGGTCGGGGTTGCGGCCCTGGGCATTTTATTGTTCAAGGAACCGGCCGATGTATGCCGGTTGATGTCGATCTCGCTGGTGATTCTCGGCGTCATCGGTCTTAAACTGACCGAAGCGCATTAATGCTGCATCTGATTTCCGCTTCGCCGGTTCCGTCAGCCGTTCTGGAAAGAATCGATTCGGGCAGCAGCGTGGTGTTTCTGGAAAATGCGGTGCTCTGGATTTTACGTGACGGCCGGCTGTACGATCGTCTGGCAGGGATGCTGGCCGATCACCCTCTGTATGCGCTGTCCGCCGATCTGCTGATGCGCGGTATCGAGGCCGACCGGATCGTGGAAGGCATCGAAGTGATCGATTATCCAGGACTGGTCGAACTGACCGTCGCGCATCCGTTGATTCAGTCATGGAATTGAAGGTGGGCGGCAGGGCGCTGGCGACGACCGATCAGGGGTTTTTGGTCAACGCCTCCGACTGGAACGAAGCGATTGCGGAAAAGCTGGCCGAGGCGGAGCGGATCGAATTGAGCCCCGCGCACTGGGAAATCATTCGCTTCATCCGGAATTATTACTTCGAGTTCAAGCATTTGCCGAATGCGCGGGTGTTCGCGAAAGCGGTTGCGAAGGCGCTCGGCGAGGACAAAGGCAACAGCCGGTATCTGCATCGCCTGTTTCCCGAGGGGCCTTTGAAATACGCCTGCAAGCTGGCGGGGCTGCCGAAGCCGCCGACGTGCATGTAGGGTACGCTGTGCGTACCATGAACCGGAAGAATCGAGAAAGGTACGCACTCGGCAATTGCTCCTGCATTGCTCTACCTCCTGCATCCCTGCAGTCGAGCGTACCCTACGTTAGAGATCGAAATCCTGCTTGAAACGGTGGATCATTCGCCGCTGCTTTTTGTTCGGCCGCTGGTCGGGGCCGTTGTTGGGCATCAGCGCGCGCATTTCGCGTTCGCCGATGATCTGCTGCTGGCGTTTGGCGTGGCTTTCGGGATCTTCTTCGTAGAGCAGCGCCGCTTCCTTGGCGGGCCGGCGCTGTGCGGAGAGCGCTACGATCGTGATTTTCCAGTGCAGGGTGTCCTTGGTGATGGATAGGCGCATGCCCGGCTTCACTTCCTTGCCGGGTTTCACGCGCTGATCGTTGACGTGCACCTTGCCGCCCGCGATCGCTTCCTGGGCTTGACCCCGCGTCTTGAAAAAACGCGCGGCCCACAGCCATTTATCGAGGCGGAGCGAGTCGAGTTCGGCGGGCAATTACTGCACCATGTGTTTTTTCAGTTCTTTCGGCAACGAAAAGACGACTTTTTCCTCGATGCCGGGCAGTTCGGTGGTGGTCGAGCCGCCCCATTGTTTCAGCTTGCTGATCACTTCCTGGACCAGCACTTCCGGCGCCGAGGCGCCGGCGGTCACCCCGACGACTTCGATACCGTCGAACCATTCCTGTTTCATGTCCTTGGCGGTATCGATCAGGTAGGCCGGTTTGCCGAGCTGTTCGGCGATTTCGCGCAGGCGGTTGGAATTGGAGCTGTTCGGCGAGCCGACGACCAGGATCGCGTCGGCTTTCTTGGCCAGGTCCTGAACCGCGTCCTGGCGGTTTTGCGTGGCGTAGCAGATATCGTCTTTTTTTTGTTCCTTGATGCCGGTGAAACGGGCCTTGAGCGCGTCGACCATCACTTTCGTATCGGTCATCGACAGGGTGGTCTGCGTGACATAGGTGAGATTGTCCGGATTGTTCACCTTCAGGTTCGCGACGTCTTCCGGCGTTTCGACCAGATAAATGCCGCCGTTCTCGGTGCATTTTTCGTATTGGCCCATCGTGCCTTCGACTTCCGGATGGCCGGCATGGCCGATCAGGATCACTTCGCGGTCCGATTTGGCATGCTTGGCGACCTGGATGTGCACTTTGGTAACCAGCGGGCAGGTCGCGTCGAAAACGGTCAGCTGCCGTTCTTCGGCTTCCTTCTGCACCTGCTTGGAAACGCCGTGTGCGCTGAAGATCAGATACGAGCCGACCGGTACTTCTTTCAAATCTTCGATGAATACCGCGCCTTTCGCTTTCAATCCGTCGACGACAGTGCGGTTGTGCACGACTTCGTGGCGCACATAAATCGGCGCGCCGAAGGTTTCGAGCGCCTGATCGACGATTTCGATGGCCCGGTCGACGCCGGCACAGAATCCGCGCGGGTTAGCGAGTACGATTTGCATATCTTGACTTCCATAGTGGGAAAATATCCGCTTATTTTAACTCAACATTTTGTCCGAGACGACGATTCCGTCATGATCGGCATATATAAAATGATCTTTTTTAAAGTGGACGCCGGCAAAAAAGACCGGCAGATCGCGGTCGCCGAAGTTTTTCTGGTGGCTTTGCAAAGGATGGGCGTGCAGCGCGCGGATGCCGATCGGCAGTTCGATCAGTTCTGCGGTATCGCGGACGCAGCCGTAAACCACCAGTCCCTGCCAGCCGTTAGCGACCGCCAGTTTGGCCAGCTCGGCGTCGATCAGTGCGCAGCGGTGCGACCCGCCGCCATCGACCACCAGCACGCGGCCTTCGGCTTTTTCCTGCAGGATGGTTTTGATCTGCCCATGGTCTTCGAAAACTTTCAAGGTCGTGATGCGGCCCCGGAATATCGGCTTGGCTCCGTAGGGTTTGAACAGCGGTTCGGCAATATGAAAGTGCATATCGTGGGCGTGGGCATCGCAGAGGCGGGCGGTGGTAAAAGTCATCGGATCGGTTTCCCAAACAGTCGGTTTCAAAGCGGTGCCATCAAGAAGGGTCATAAAACGCTTCCCGAAATTCCTTATGAATCGTTCCATACGCCGTACCTTTAGCGCGTTAAAATGGGAACGTTATGCGGCTATTTTATAGTCTATTAAAGGTTTTCAGGCAACTTGAGGATTATCCGATGTGGATCGTTTTGTTTATCGTCGCCCTGCTGTTCGTCCTGGGCAGCGCATTGATTCTGCTGCGCTCGGCGAAGGTTCCTAAAATTTCCGACAAGGTGAAGCCGCAGCCCTATCGGAACGATGACGACAGCGGCTGGTAAGGGGGGCGTTACTGCGATCTGAGGGTAAAGGTGACCGGGCCGGCGTTGACCAGCGCCACCTGCATGTCGGCGCCGAAGCGCCCGAATTGTACGGAAGGATGGACGTTCAGCGCCAGAGCCTGCAGATAGCCGAACAGCTTTTTGCCGTGCTCCGGCGGCGCGGCGGAGGTGAAGCTGGGGCGGTTGCCTTTTTGCGTATCGGCGGCCAGCGTGAATTGCGGCACCAGCAGCAGGCCGCCGTCGATGTCTTTCAGGCTCAAGTTCATTTTGCCGGCCTCGTCCGGAAAAATCCGGTAATTCAGAATCCGTTCGAGCAGGCGTTCGGCCTGCTTTTCGCTGTCTTCCTTTTCGACCGCGACCAGCGCCATGATGCCGGTCCCGATCTTGCCGATGATTTGATGGTCGACCGCGACATGGGCGGTCGTAACGCGCTGGATGATCGTGATCATGCATTATTTCAGTTTATGGGAATGGTTTTGCCCTGGAACGGTAAGGTTGCCGGTGGGCCAGTTATAAAGATAAATCCAGGCTTTCAACGCGCACCCTTTGAAACGGACCGCCTGCAGCGAGCGGATGAATTCGTTCGGTTCGGGGAACTCTTCGCCGAATTCTTCGTAACGGTCGAGCAGGGGCAGTATCGCAGCGGGATCGTCAAGCCGGTAGAGCTCGCCCCGGACCCGGTGCGCGGGGTCGCCGGACGGCACCGCGCCGGGGTACGCACCGAGATCGAACAGCCGGCCGCTAAAATAGGCGAAACCGAGCCACTCGGCATTTTCGGCCAACAGCCGGGCCAGCGGATGGCGGCTTCCGCGGCGGAGCGTACCGTAAACGAATAATAAGTCGTTAATCAAAGCATTCCGACGGTTAGGCTAAAATAAGGGGACTGAAGTTTTCTTCGGGTCAACACGGTTTGGCCGGTCTTTTTCGCCTTTCAAGGAAATCCATGCGGCGTATCGTCTCGCTATTATTGTTATGCCTGGCCTATTGGGTCAACGCGGAAATCTACGGCTGGCAGGACGGCGCCGGCAACAAACATTACTCCGACCGTCCGGCTGCGGCGGCGAAAGTGCTCGACATTAAGCCGGGGTACGGTTTCTACCGGGTCAAAAAAGTGTTCGACGGCGACACGCTGATGCTCGAAGACGGCCGCAAGGTCAGGCTGCTTGGCGTGAACACGCCGGAGGTCGAGCATCGCAATCAGCCGGAACAGGCAGGCGGCGAGGAGGCGAAGCGCTGGCTCGCCGCCAAGCTGCAAAACCGCAAGGTGCGGCTGGAGTCGGATGCTGAAGCGGCCGACAAATACGGCAGGACGCTCGCGCACGTGTTTACCGATCAAAAGGAGCATATCAATCTGCAACTGGTCGAGCAAGGTCTGGCGGCGGTGAATATCTATCCGCCGAATCTGCTGTATGTCGACCGGCTGGTCGATGCCGAACGCCGTGCCGAAAAGGCCCGCCTGGGCATCTGGCGTAAATCGGAATACGAGCCGATTCCGGCCGACCGCCTGCCGGCTTCGGGCCATCCGGGCTGGACGCGGGTGACCGGGCGGGTCGTCGATTTGCGCGGCAGCCGGAAATTCGTGTACCTGAAATTTTCGGATAAGTTCGAGGCCCGGATCGAAAAGCGGGGATTGCCGATGTTTCCGGATTTAAGCCGTTATCTGGGCCGATCGGTCGAGGTGCGCGGCTGGCTGAACAAATACAAGGGCGGCTATTCGATGCTGATCCGCCACCCGAGCGCCATCGTGGGCGACTCCCGCAGTTGATCGAGCGATTGCCGAAGCGCCCGGTATTTCGGTCGGACGGGTTCTGCAAACCCGCTGATCACTTGATCCGACCGAGATTGAGCCGGCAGCAAGTCCGAATCCCGGCTTTAACTCGGCACCGTAACGTTCGGTTTGACGCCCAGTTTTTTTGCGCGCCGGGCAAAACGCCGGTCGTCGAAACTGTAAAAAATCTCGCAATGTTGGCCTGCCTTTAGATGCAAGGCATCGGCAAAATCAAGACCTTCACGGTGCAATTCCAATGCGTCGGCAATGCTGGGCCAGTTTTCGACGTTGATGTGGGAAAGCCCTAACAGATGGGTAATAACGCGCGCGAAATCGTCGCTGCCGAAACCGTAAAATGCGCGCAGCACCCATTCCAATTCCAATATTACGGTTAACGGAACGAACAAATCCGCCGATTCCGTTAGAATGCGCCGGGCAATGGGGCGTTGTCTGACTGCTTCAGGATCGTTGGGATCCTCCACGTAAAAGCGCGCCAGTATATTCGTGTCAATCGCTATCATTATCCGGCGTCTCGCGCATGGCTTGGGCGACATCGAAATCGGATAACCGTCTTTCGCCCCGTCTTTTGCAGACCAGCATGCCGTAACCTTCTTCGGCACGGCTGGGCTGGATGCGGCGCTTGACTTCGACCCGCAACGCATTGCCTTCCAGAATGAAATTGAGCTGGCAGCCGGGCGTAATGCCCATTCGCCGGCGGATTTCCGCCGGTATTACAACTTGGCCTTTATCGGAAACTGTCACTGTCGGCATGATGACTCGGTATTCTTACTTAGTAAGACGGAGTTTATCATGGTCGTTGGGATAATAGAAGGAGGTGCGACTGTACGGTATTTGCGCGTCAGATCGCCAAGGCGCCCGGCATGAAAAATTCGTTGACCAGCAGCGGCTGATGCATGATCGCGTAGACGGTCCGCCGCCCCCAGACCGGCGTCCGGATGGCGCCTAGCTCCACTGCCTTCGGGCTCCAGGCGGAAGGGCTTAGCGCCGTGACCTGAAGATCCAGCCGTTCGATATCGGGATACGAGAATATCACCTCCCCGAGCGGACGGCTGCCGAGACGAGAGAGGTTTCTGTGCGCCGACCGGATCGTCTGCTTCGGCATGATCGTGCGGGCCAGGATCAGCGGCATCCCGTTCGCGTGCAGCATCACCTCGCGGGTCATGCAGTAACGGTGTTCGGCTTGGCCGAGCAGCTTGCGTTCGCTCAGGAATGGCGTCAGCCAGCGTTGATAAACCACTTCGACCTTGACGGCACTGCCGTAATAGCTGCGCAGGCGCCGGGTCAGCGAGCCGGCTTCGTAAATCCATGAGGCGACGTTTTCGGGCAGGCGGTGGCGAAGTCCCGGACGGTTTTCCCGCCAGCCGGGTTCACGGGAGAATAACAGACTTTGGAACGGCAAGCGGGGTTAAACCTCGGCGTAATGAATGGATGCCCCGAGCCAGCGGTCGCACAGGGGTTGGACGGCGTCCGGGACCTCGTTGAAGAACCGTTCGCCGATTTGCTGGATATTATCCAGCAAATCGGCGTCCCTCGCCAAATCGGCGATTTTGAAATGCACTGCGCCGGTCTGGCGCGTGCCGAGCACTTCGCCGGGGCCGCGCAGTTCGAGGTCTTTTTCGGCAATCACGAAGCCGTCGTTACTGTCGCGTAAAATGCCGAGCCGCCGGCGGGCCATCTCCGATAACGGCGGCTGATACATCAGCAGGCAATAGCTGTCGCTGTCCCCGCGGCCGACGCGCCCGCGCAACTGGTGCAGCTGCGAAAGGCCGAGCCGCTCCGGATTTTCGATGATCATCAACCCGGCGTTCGGCACGTCGACACCGACTTCGATCACGGTCGTCGCGACCAGAAGATCGATTTGATGCTGTTTGAACGCCTGCATCGCCACGTCTTTCTCGGCCGCCTTCATACGTCCGTGGATCAGCGCGATCCGTACTCCGGACAGCGCTTCGGTCAGCATTTCCGCGGTTTTTTCGGCCGCTTCGCATTGCAGTGCTTCGGATTCCTCGATCAGGGTGCAGACCCAATACGCCTGCTTTTTTTGCGCGACCCAGCCGTTGATGCGGGCGATCACCTCATGGCGGCGGTCGGCCGGAATCACGCTGGTCACGATCGGCTTTCGGCCTGGCGGCAATTCGTCGATCACCGAGATGTCGAGGTCCGAATATTGCAGCATCGCCAGGGTGCGCGGAATCGGCGTCGCAGTCATCACCAGTTGATGCGGACGGATGCTTGACTGGCGGCCTTTTTCGCGCAGCGCCAGGCGCTGGTGCACGCCGAACCGGTGCTGTTCGTCGATGATGCAAAGCCCGAGCCGATCGAACTCGACGCCGTCCTGAAACAGCGCATGCGTACCGACCGCAATTGGGGCCGTTCCGGATTTTAAGGCTTCCAGAATCTCCTGACGTTGCCTGCCTTTCGTCTGGCCGGTCAACAGTACAACCTGGATATCGAAGTGGCTGAACCAGGCGCTGAAGTTGCGGTAATGCTGTTCGGCCAGAAGCTCGGTCGGCGCCATCACGGCGGCCTGGTAACCCGAACTGACCGCCAGCAGCGCCGCATAGGCCGCCACGACCGTTTTGCCGGAACCGACGTCGCCCTGCACGAGCCGCATCATCGGCTGGATTTTCCGGCAGCTGTCGGCAATCTCGGTGATCACGCGCCGCTGGGCACCGGTCAGCGGAAAAGGCAGGCGGCGAACGAAGCGATCGGCGGCAGCCGGATCGCCGGCCAATACGGGGGCCCGGCAGGACTGGATTTTGCTTTTCGCCGATCGGAGGCTCAGATAGTGCGAGAGCAGTTCTTCGAACGCGAGCCGTTTCAATGCCGGATGGCTGCCGTTTTGCAGTGCGGCGGAGGCGGCGGGTTCGCCCGGCGTATGCAGGGTTTGCAGCGCTTCCTGCAGGGTAGGGAAGCGCAGCTCATGTAATAGTGGTTCGGGGATCCAGTCGGTCAGCAGCCGGGCATCGTATTCGCACAATGCGAGCGCCTGTTTGACGGCTTTCCGGATCACCGTCTGGCCGAGCCCTTCGGTCAGCGGATAGACCGGCGTCAGGCGGGTCTCCAGCGAGAAACCGTCGGTGTCAGCAACGATCCGGTAGTCGGGATGGGTCATCTCCAGGCCGGCGTAGCCGTAACGGACTTCGCCGTAGCAACTGACCAGCGCGCCGGGCGCAAAGGCATGCAGCTGGCTTGCCGAATAGTGAAAAAATTTCAGCGAGATAAAGCCGGTGTCGTCGGCAATCCGGACGATCAGGCTTTTGCGTCCGCGCGGCAGGACGTCTGCGAATTCGACTTTGCCGGCGATCATGGCGGTCATGCCCGCTGCGAGCGAGCCGATCGGGGTGAGCCGGGTACGGTCTTCGTAACGCGCCGGTAGATGGAACAGCAAGTCCTGAATGACGCGGATGCCCAGTTTTTCGAAACGGCGCGCGGTTTGCGCGCCGATTCCCGCGAGCGTGGCAACCGGTTGCTGCAGACGGTTCATCGAAACACGCTCAGGAGGCGGGATATTCCTGGGGCGGCAGGCACATGATGCCGTCGATCTCGACCGGTGCGCCTTTCGGCAGCGCGGCGACGCCGATCGCGGCACGGGCGGGATAGGGTTCCTGAAAATAGCGCCCCATAATCTCGTTGACCAGCGGGAAATGCGCCAGGTCGGTCAGGTACACGTTTAGTTTGACGAAATCGGCAAACGTGCCGCCAGCGGCTTCGGCGACTGCCTGCAGGTTTTCGAAGACCTGGACAATCTGGGCTTTGATGTCGCCTTCCACCAGGGCCATCGTTTCCGGCGACAGCGGAATCTGGCCGGACAGGTAAACGGTGCGGTCGGCTCTGACCGCTTGCGAATAGGTGCCGATCGCCTGCGGGGCTTTATCGGTGCTGATGGTTTCTTTGATCATGGGGTAAAGGGGCTGGAATTTCGTAAAACTGTTTCTCAGAATCTGGATTGTATCAGGCTCTGACGCGTTCGAGTCTGACCACGATCGGCAGCTTTTTCAGCTTGCGCATGATTTCGGCCAGATGGACGCGGTTTTTGACGCTGAGCGTGATCAGGTCGACGCAGATCTTGTCGTCCTGATCGGCGACGCTGACGTTTTCGATATTCGAATTCATTTCGGAGATCGCGGCCAGGATCGTGGCCAGCGTGCCGGTCCGGTTCATGACTTCGAGACGCAATTCGGCCGGAAATTCGGTGGTCAGATCCTGGCTCCATTCGACCTCCAGCCAGTTGGCCTGCTTTTTCCGGGTGTCGCTGCTGTTATGGCACTCGTTATGATGGACGACGATGCCTTTGCCCGGATTGTAGAAGCCGACGATCGCATCACCCGGAATCGGCCGGCAGCACTTGGCCAGCGTGATGATCATGCCTTCGGTGCCCTTGATGATCAAGGGCGCGGTGCGGGCCATCTGCGTGTCTTCCAGTTTGAGCGCGCCGTGCACGTCGTCCTGGGAAAGCCGTTTGGCGATCAGGAACGGCATTTTGTTGCCGAGGCCGATATCTTCCAACAGATCGTCCAGCGACGGTTTGGCGATGAGCTTGAGCAGGTCATGAATCCGCTTTTCATCGACCTGTTCGAGATGCAGGTCCATCGCCTGCAATTCTTTTTCGAGCAGGCGGCGGCCGAGCAGGATCGCCTCCTTGCGGTTGAAGTTTTTCAGGTAGCTGCGGATGCTCGAACGGGCTTTGGCGGTGATGACGAAGTTCAGCCACAACGGATTCGGCCGTGCCCACGGGGCCGTGATGATGTCGACCATTACGCCGTTTTCGAGTTTGGTTTGCAGCGGCGCGAGCTGTTTGTCGATGCGTGCGGAGATGCATTGATTGCCGATGTCGGTGTGCACCGCATAGGCGAAATCCACCACGGTCGAGCCGCGGGGCACTTTCACGATATTGCCTTTCGGCGTAAACACGAACACTTCCTGCGGGAACAGGTCGACCTTTAGGTTTTCGATGAATTCCAGGGAATCGCCGGCCGACTTCTGGATTTCGAGGATATCTTTCAGCCATTCGTTCGCGCGTTTCTGGAATTTTTCTTGCCTGTCGTCATCGGATTTGTACAGCCAGTGCGCGGCGATGCCCGACTCGGCCATCCGGTGCATCTCGTGCGTGCGGATCTGGATTTCGAGCGGTACGCCGCCGGGGCCGATCAGGGTTGTATGCAGAGACTGATACCCGTTCGCCTTGGGCAGCGCGATGTAATCCTTGAAGCGGCCGGGTTTCGGGTTGTAGAGCGAATGCACGACGCCGATCGTCCGGTAGCAGTCGTCGATCGTGTCGACGCAGATGCGGAAGGCGTACACGTCGAAAATGTCCGGCAAGGAAATTTTCTTGTGCCGCATTTTGGTATAAATGCTGTAGAGATTCTTTTCGCGGCCGGACACCTCGCACACGATGTCGGCCTGGCTCATCCGATTTTTGACCGAGTTTTCGACCGTATTGATCGTTTTCAACCCACTGCCGCGCGTTTTTTTGACGGCCGCTTTCAGGATCGCATAACGTCGGGGGTACATGGCCTCGAAGCTGAGGACTTCGAGGTGCTGCTGGATATTGTTCATGCCCAGCCGATTCGCGAGCGGTGCGTAGATGTCCAGCGTTTCCTTGGCGATGCGCCGTTTTTTCTCGGACGGCATCACGCCGAGGGTCTGCATGTTGTGCAGCCGGTCGGCGAGTTTGACCATGATGATCCGCAGATCGCGGGTCATCGCCATGAACATCTTGCGGACGTTCTCAGCCTGGGCCTCGGCCCGCGAAATGCCGTCGATCTTGGTCAGCTTGGTTACGCCGTCGACCAGTTCGGCGACATCGGGACTGAATTCGGCGGCCAATTCGGCCTTGCTGATCGGGGTGTCTTCGATGACATCATGCAGAATCGCCGCCATGATGCAGTTGGCGTCCATCCGCATTTCGGCGAGACTGATCGCCACCGCGACCGGATGGCAGATGTAGGCTTCGCCACTTTTGCGGAATTGTCCCGAATGCGCCGCCGCACTGAATTCATAGGCCCGGACGCAGTCGTCGATATGGGGCTGGTCGAGATAGCCGTTCAGGATCTCGCACAAACGCCTGACCAGCTTGTCCTGGGGGCGTTCGAGTTCGATTGGATCGGCTATTTCCAACATACATTCAGTCTCAGAATATCGGATTCGGATCGTGATGCTCGCTGGAGCGGTGCAGAGCACCGACATTTTCCATGGTCACATGGCCCGCAGCGATCTCGCGCAACGCAACGACGGTATCCTTGTCCTTGCCGCGCGGGACGAATTCATCCGCACCGCGGCTCAACTGGCGCGCGCGTGTTGCCGCCAGCAGCACCAGCTTAAAGCGGTTCTCGACATGTTCCAAACAATCTTCAATCGTAACTCTGGCCATCGGTATCCTACTAAGTATGAGTTCAAAATCAATCCGATCATTTGACCGGCTTGACGGAGAATGGTTTTCTATTTTTTGATCAGTGCGTTACAAAACGCTTAAAGCCATTATATTAGCAATAATGGAATATTAGCAATATTGAACGCGGTTGAAAGGATAGCCCCCGCTGTTAGCCGGGGCTATGCCGATTTGCCCTTTCCCGGCATTTTTGCCGGCCGGGAAAGGCCAGGATGCAGAGCGGAGAAAATCCGCGCAGGAGATTATTCGCCGCGCGTTTTCAGGATTGCCACGGCCGGCAGTTCCTTGCCTTCGAGGAATTCGAGAAAAGCGCCGCCGCCGGTCGAGGTGTAGGAGACTTTGTCGTTGATGCCGTATTTGTCGATCGCCGCTAGCGTATCGCCGCCGCCGGCGATCGAAAAGGCAGGCGATTCGGCGATCGCTTCGGCCAGCGCCTGGGTGCCGCCGCCGAACTGGTCGAACTCGAATACGCCGACCGGGCCGTTCCAGACGATCGTTTTGGCGGAAGCCAGAATCTCGGCGTATTGCTTTGCGGTTTCGGGACCGATATCCATGATCAGGTCGTCGTCGGCCACTTCACTGACTTTTTTGACGGTGGCCGCCGCGGTTTCGGAAAACTCCTTCGCGCAGACCACGTCGACCGGAACCGGAATGTCGGAACCGTTTTGTTTCGCCATCGCGATCAGTTGTTTGGCTTCGCCGATCAGATCCGGTTCGTACAACGATTTGCCGACCGGGAAACCGGCCGCCGCGATGAAGGTGTTCGCGATGCCGCCGCCGACGATCAATTGGTCGACCTTTTCGGACAACGATTTCAGCACGGTCAGCTTGGTCGAGACTTTCGAGCCGCCGACGATCGCGACCAGCGGTTTGGCCGGGGTTTCCAGCGCGCGGCCGAGCGCGTCGAGTTCGCTGGCCAACAGCGGGCCCGCGCAGGCGACTTTCGCGAATTTCGCGACGCTGTGCGTCGAGGCCTGGGCGCGGTGCGCGGTGCCGAACGCGTCCATTACGAACACGTCGCAGAGCGCGGCCATTTTCTGGCCCAGTTCGTCCTTGTTTTTACCTTCCCCGGCATTGAAACGGACATTCTCGCACAGCACCACTTCGCCGGGTTGAATGGCGATGCCGTCGATCCAGTCTTTTTCCAGGCGCACCGGTTTGCCGAGCAGTTCGGACAGGCGGTCGGCGACCGGCTTCAACGAGGCCGCTTCATCATAGACGCCTTCTTCAGGGCGGCCGAGATGCGACATCAGCATCACCGCAGCGCCTTTTTCCAGGGCTTGCCGAATGGTCGGTACGCTGGCCTGGATACGGATATCGCTGGTGACTTTGCCGTTCTTGACCGGTACGTTCAAATCCTGACGAATCAATACGCGTTTGCCGGCCAAATCCAGATCGGCCATTCTTTTTACTGACATATTTTTCTCTCTTGGTTTTAGTAAGGGGCGAATCGGCTTATTATAAGGTATCGGAGGCGGGTTAGTCTTGTTCGCATAGATTATGCAGTTAAGGTATCTTTATCAGTATCCCGTCAATTCCACATACCCTTTTCCTTCGATTTCTTTCCCGTTCCATCGGCCCCGAACCGAAACCGCGCCTTCCCAATAGCGGTAGCTCAAATTCAGTTCCTGGTCGTTAATCAACGGCACGATTTCGAGCGAAAGCTTTTGGCCCGGCACGGAGAGGCGCCAGCGCGCAGGATAAGTGATCTTCGAGTGCGGGCTTTTCCAGTAGCCGAGTACTTCGACGACGACTTCCCGATCGGTTAAAGGTAGCTTGCTTCGATCGGCCGGAAACCAGGCGCCTGTACTGTTCGGATCGGGCCGGCCGTCCTTGCGCCGGAACCGGTAAAACATCAGTTCGCTCCGGTTATCGAGCTGCAGCGCGAACCAGTCCCAGCCCGCCTGTTCCTTGGCCAGGGCGCTCGTGCTCCATTCCCGGTCCATCCAGCTTTCGCCGGTGACACGGTGGCTTTTGCCGTCCGCGGTGATGATGCCTTCCGTAGTGATGCGCGGATAGGAATAGTAATAGGAGGCATTGCCGGGCTCCGCGCTTTTCTGGCTCAGGCCCCTGTCGCCCTGCAGTACGGGAGAATCTTGGGTTTTCAGATTCAGGTCGAGCGCATGCGCTCCGCTTCCGGCCTGCAGGCGAATCGGAAAACCGTCGTTATTCCGGCCCTCGGCTTTCCAGTCGTACAACCAGACATGGTAGCGCTCGTTGCGTGCGCCGGCGAGTCCGCTTGCGGCCCGGCTGAAGCGTTCGTCGGCAAGAAAGCGCCCGGTTTCCGCATCGGTTAGCGCGAAGTGTGCCATATACAGTTGGTTGGTGCGCCAGGCCGATGTCGATGCCGGCCGGTGCGGCGTCAGCGCAAAGCGGAAAAAAGTCAGCTCGTAGCCGAACTGGCGCCCGCCCCCGGTCTGCAGGTTGCCGGTGAAATACCACCATTCGGTCCGGAAGCGCTCGTGCGGGCCGAAATCGTCGGGAAAAGAAAAAGGACGAGGCCGGTAAGCCCGCTCGAAGCCCGGATCGCCGGAAGTCAGGGTATCGCTGAACGCATCGTCTTGCGGCGGCTCGACAGCGGCCGGATCTTTGTAGCGGAACGTCATCGATCCTCCCCCGGCCGCCAACGCCAGCGCGATCGGCAAAAGCCACAGGCGCCCGCTCATCATTCCGTCCTCAATGCTTCCGCGGGGTTGATCCGCGCCATTTTACGGGCCGGCCACAGGCCGGCCAGAAGCGCGGCGCCGAACGCCAGCAGCAGGCCGTACAGCAGTATTTCCGGGTGGAAATGAAACGCCATCGTCCAGCCGAAGGAACGCCGGTAGATCACGAAAATCAGTTCGTACGCTACCAGGCCGCCGACCGGCAGCGCGAAAAGGCCGGCGCAGAGTCCCATCAGTCCGGTTTCGGCGGCGATCAGGCGGTACAATTGTCCCGGCGTCAGGCCGATCGCGCGCAGAATTCCGATCTGGCGGGCGCGTTCCAACTGTAGGGCCGTCAACGCGCCGAACACGCCGATCATCGCGATGCCCGCTGCCAGGCCGCGCAAGGTTTCGGTGATCGTGAAGGTTTGCTCGAAAACATGCATCGACGCCTCGTAGATGACGCGGGCCGATCGCAGCGTCTGCCCGGCGGAGAGTGTGCGGCGGATCGATTTTTCCAGTCCGGTTATATCGGCCTCTCTCCGGGCGTAAACGCCGATCCCGGTAAAACCCGGATCCGGCCAGTGTCGAAGATATTGCCGGCGGCTCATTGCGATGTGCCCCCGGTCGCCGCTGTAGTCGGCATAAATGCCGATCACTTGATAGATGACGTGACCTGTGGGTGTCAGGAAGGTCAGCGTGTCGCCGAGCTTCAGCCGGTGGTGATAGGCGAAAGCCTCGGTGACGAGAATGGCCGGTTCCAGCTCGAACCGTTCCCAGGCCGAATCGCTTGCCTGCAACAGCAGAAAGCCGGCATGGGAACGCGCAGTCAAATCGAAAACTGTGGCCGGAACCGGGCCGGTTGGCGCCGGCAACGAGGTGCGCAGGACGCTGCTCGTCACATCGACCCCCGGCAGCGCCTGGATGGCCGCTTTCAGTTCGCGATTTTTGGCCGCCTTGCCGGGGGCGGCCGGGTTGCCGGTCAAGGTTACGTACAGGTCGCCCTGCAGGCTGGTTCGGATCCAGTCCGACACGGTCTGGCGGAAACTGGCGATCATCAGGTCCATCCCGATCGTCGCCGCGACCGCGATCATCAGGGCCGCCATCGCGATGCCGGTGCGGCTGATCTCGGCCGAAATCAGCCGCACCGGCAGGCGGCCGATAATGCTCCGGCTCTCGACCAGCCGGCCGATCCCTTTCATCATCCCCAGGGTCGCTGCCGGCGTCAGCAGCGCAAAGCCGGCCATCAAGAGAAAAATGCCGGCCAGACTGAAACGGATGCTGGATTCGGAGAGTTCGATCACCGTCAGCCCCGAAGCGATCAGCAGCAGCCCGAGTCCCAAGCCTAGCCGGACCAGCCGCTTCGAACCGGACTCCAGCCGGGAGCGCGTCAGCGCGGCGGCGGGCGACACCTGCGTCGCTTCGAAAGCGGGAGGCAACACGGCCAGCAGGCTGGCGCCGATACCAAGCGCGGCCGCTTTAAAGATTTGTTCCGGAGCGATCAGCAAAGTACCGGAGCCGGTTGCGAAATAAACGCTGCTCAGCGTGGCCGAGACCGAGGGCAACAAAAAACCGCCGATTCCGATCCCGGCGAGCGTGCCGAGGAGAGTGCCGGTCACCGCCAGCAGCAGGGCTTCCTGCAGAATTAGTCCGAAGATTTCCCGGCGCGTGACGCCGAGCGCGCGCAGGATGCCGATCAGTCCGCGCCGCTGTACGACCAGAAAAAGCATCGCGTTATAGATCAGGAAAAGCCCGACCAGCAGCGACAACAGGCCCAAGGCTTTCAAATTGACCGAAAACGCCTCCGTCATTTCGCGGGCCGCTTGCGCCAGCGTTTCTACCGCAGCAATCCGGAGGCTTGCGGGCAGGGCGCGGCGGATTCTTTCCGGAACCGGCCCTTGCTCGGCGCCTTCGGGCAGCATCAGTTCGATCCGGCTGAGCCTGCCGTAGAGCCCCGTCAGTTCCTGGACGGTCGCGATGTCGGCGACGATCACTTTGTCGAGCAGCTGTTCCGCAACGGCATCCGGAGCCTCGATCAGGCCGATTATCGTCAATACATGAAGGCCGGTTGCGGTCCGGATCGGAAAAGTATCGCCGGCAGCCGCGTTCAGGCGCCGGGCGGTCCGTTCGCCGATCAGCACGCCGTTGGGCTCCGTCAGCAGTTTCCGCAAGAGCCGGCCGGAGTCGCCGCCAGCCGGCTGTTTCTGCCAGGCAGCCCGAAAGTCTTTTTCGATCAGGGGATCGATGCCGTACAGCGTGTAACGATCGTCGGAGTCCTGGGCGAGGGCGACATCATCGCGGATCAGGGGCGCCATGTTCCGGATGCCCTGCTCGACGCGCAGCCGGGTATAAAGTCGTTCGTCCAGCCCTTCGTCCTCGCCGATCACATGTGTCGCCCGTCCGGACACCGCTTCGCCGGCCAGTTCGAACGAGCGGAATGCGCTGTCCAGCGCCAGGTCGACCGCGATGACGACGGCTACGCCCAGCGCGATGCCGAGCAGGGCCAGAACCAACTGGCCCGGGTGGCGAAACAGGTGGTTGCGGCTGCTGCGCCTAAGCAGGCCGGCCATCGTCCCGCTCCACCGCTTGCAGCTTGCGGTCGCCGATCGCGTAAAGCCGATTTTCCTTGCCGATCGTTTCCGGGCTGTGGGTCACCATGATCAGGGTCTTGCCGGCGCGCTGCACCAGTTCATCCAGCATGGCGAGGACGGTTCTGCCGGTGTCGAGGTCCAGGTTGCCGGTCGGTTCGTCGGCCAGGATCAGGTCGGGATCGTGGATCAGCGCCCGCGCGACTGCGACCCGCTGCTGTTCGCCGCCCGACAGTCGGTCAGGATACGCGCCGCCGTGCGCTTGCAGCGCCAATTTATCCAGCATGTCGGCGACTTTGAGCCGCTCCTGCCGGGTGATGCGTTTCCAGGTCAGTTCCAAAGGCAGCAGTAGGTTCTCTTCGACCGTCAGCGTCGGGATCAGGTTGTAATTCTGGAAAATGAAGCCGATATGGCGGCGGCGGAACAGCGTGCGCCGATGCTCGGACTGGCGGGTCAGATTGACGCCGTTCGCGATCACTTCGCCGCTGTCCGGCCGGTCGATTCCGGCGATCAGGTTCAGGAAGGTCGATTTGCCCGAGCCGCTGCGGCCCAGCAGCACGATGAATTCGCTCTGCCGCACGTCGAGGTTCAAGTTTTCGAAAATCACGCGCCGCCCGCCGGGTTCGGGATAACTCTTGCGTAACTGCTTGAGCTGGAGGACGCAATGGCTCGGCATGATGATCCCCGGATGAAAAGCGGGCGAATGAAGCTGAATGCTGATTCGACAAGCACCGTGCGAAAGGTTCAACTCAGGATTCGGCAGGACAAGTTTCCCTGGCGGACGTAGTGTCTGGCCTTGTAATATTACATAATTTTATTATATGTTTTTACGATAAGCGCTTTACGTATAAAATGACCGGGCAGGCTTCATCATGCCTGCTTCGCACGGTGAGCGGCGCGCTAATCCATTCGCCGTGCGTCGCCGGCTGTCGGCCGAGCGGTTAATGCATTCGATTCGAACAAGTCCCGTTAGTCAATAGGCCAACCCATCTTGCTTCTTGTGATTTTGAAAGATCCGAATCCCTATCATTTCTTTGGTCTTCCATCTGTATAAGCGAAGCGCACTTGTGCTCTCCGGGGTATCCGGCGATTGCGCGGTGGATGCGCTACGCTTGTCCACCCTATAGCCAGGGTGCGTCAGAGTCTCCGAAGACCGGCAAAAACGATTTCCTGAAGAAGAAACACACCACCTAAACCAAAAGAGACTTTATGAATTCCTGGACGAAATATCCGCAGATTTACGAAATCAATACCTGGGTCTGGCTGGAGGAGCTCAGCCGAAGCGCCGGCCGGCCGGTCACCCTGGCTTCGGTCCCCGATATCGAGTGGGACAGCATCGCCGCCCTCGGCTTCGATGCGGTCTGGCTGATGGGCGTGTGGGAACGCAGCCCGATGGGCAGAACGATCGCGATGGCCGATGAATCCTTGCGGGCGGATTTCCAAGCCGCTTTGCCGGATTTCAAAGAGGCGGATCATGTCGGCTCGCCTTACTGCATCAGGCGCTACCGCGTTGACGAGCATCTGGGCGGGCCGGATGCCCTGGCCGTTGCCAGAGCCGGAATGGCGGCGCGCGGTCTGCGCCTGATCCTCGACTTCGTTCCCAATCATGTCGCACCGGACCATCCCTGGCTGGCCGAGCATCCCACCTATTTTATCCGCGGCGGCGACAAGGATCTCAGCCGGGACCCGGCCTCCTTCATCGACATCGGCGGCAACATCTTTGCCTGCGCCAAGGATCCTTGCTTTCCCGCATGGGCCGACAGGGTCCAACTGAACGGTTTTCATTCCGGCTTGCGTGCCGCCGCCGTCGAGACCCTGAATGCGGTCGCCGCTCAGTGCGACGGCGTGCGCTGCGACATGGCGATGCTGTTGCTCGATTCGGTTTTCGAGGAAACCTGGGGGCCGCGCGCGGGCGACAGGCCCGCAACCGAATATTGGGGCGAAGTGATACCGGCCGTCAAAAAGGCTCATCCCGGCTTCCTGTTCATCGCCGAAGCCTACTGGGACAAAGAATGGGAGTTGCAGCAGCAAGGCTTCGATTTCTGTTACGACAAACGCCTGTACGATCGGCTGGCCCACGAGCCGGCGGAAAGCGTGCGGCTGCATCTGCGCGCCGACCGCGCCTATCAGGACAAACTGGTCCGCTTCATTGAAAATCACGGCGAGGCCAGGGCCGCCGCCGCTTTCAATCCGGAGAGGCAGCGCGCCGCCGCGGTCGCCGCGCTGACCTTGCCCGGCGCGCGTCTGATCCACGAAGGCCAGTTGGAAGGCCTGCGCGTTCGTTTGCCGGTATCGTTGGGGCGCCGGCCGGAGGAAGCTCCGGCTACCGATTCGCTGGCGTTTTATCTGCAATTACTCTGCGCATTGAATGAGGGCGACTTCATGCAGGGCGACTGGCAGCTCTGCGAGTGCGGCGGCTGGCCGGACAATGCGACCTGCAACAATCTGGTGGCCTGGACCTGGGCCACGGAAAACAGCCGTTGCCTGATCGTAGTGAACCTGTCCGAAACGCAAAGCCAGGGCCTGGTAAAAATCGCCTGGCCGGGACTCAATGACGGGGTTTGGCGGCTGAACGATATTTTCCAGTCGACAAGCTTCGAACGCGATGGGGCGGAGCTGCAGAACGAAGGCTTATACGTCGACCTGCCGGCATGGGGATTTCATTTTCTGGCCGCAGAGCGGGGCAATAATGGCCGATGAACGTCGGCCTTCAAACCGGTAGAACCGTAGGGCGCAATAGGCGAAGCCGCATTGCGCCGCATGAAGGCATCGCATCCGGCGGAATGGGCTGCGCTATTCCGCCTTCCGTGAGGCTTTCCGAACCGCATTTTTGGAGCGGGCTTGCGGCAAAGCCCGCCTTTTTCGGTTGCCGGGCTTCGCTCGTCTTGGCGGGCGCAAATGGCGCAGAGCAAGCGAAGCAAATTGCGGACATTGAATACGGGCATCTACGTACGCGCCCGCCCGTATTTCGGTCGTGCCGATTCCTCTGTAATATGACGCCAAAAGAAGCTGGCTGATCGTCAAGACCGATGCCGCTTTTATTAAGGAGAGGAAAAATAGGAGATTTTTTAACCAAACCCCTGTTTAAAGTCGCACGAAATGAAATTAGCAGCCGTTATTCAACCGACCCGTCAAGACATTACCAAGCGTTTCTCGGCTTATTGCCCGGACATTCCGGGTTGCATAGCGCATGCCCCGACGCCGGAAAAAGCGCTCGAAGCCCTGAAAATCTGCGTCATCCGTCATATAGACAGCCGGAAAGCACTCGGACTTGACTCCATCGAGAACCATTCGCAAGTACAGGTTTTAGAGGTTTGAGTTCGTCATTGCCGATGCACAAGTCAACAACACGCTTAACGAAATAACATGAATACGAGATTTTTTATCGCCATTATCCAGCTGAGCAACCGGGGATTGGCAAAGAATTATTCCGCTTATTGTCCGGACCTGCCCGGTTGCGTCGCCTATGGAGCGACGGAAGAAAAAGCCCTGGCCGCTCTGCAATCTACCCTTGCTCAACAGATAGGACGGCTTGGCGAACTTGGGTTCGAACCGCCAACGCCGGCTTGCACTGTTAAGATCCTGCAGATAGGAACGCAGGAAAAAGAGCGGAATGTGCCGGAATTTGCAAATTTGAACAGTATGTACGTGCATTAGAGCATTTTTGCTTTGGGTATATGGCCTTCGTAAGGAAAACACGTCATCCCGGCAAGCCCTGACCGGGGCAGGGCCGTAGGATGCGGTGAGGAACGAACCGCATCGTTCGCGATTGGCATCGTTCACGATTGAGGCGGTTCCTATCGTCACCGCATCCTACGACCCTACAGATGACGCGGCATATTTCCGTGAACATCAAAGATGGCCTTGCCGTGTTGCGGGCTTTGAGAAGGTACGCGCAGCGTACCCTATATCGGAAAGTCATTTTACCGGCGGACGACGGCAACGCCAACGAAGAGCCAGCGGATCACGGCTTTTTCCAATTCCGCGGCGACAAAGATGAAAAAGCCGACGCAGGCGACTTTCAGCCATTCGTTCGGAGACAGGCCGGTCGATCCGAACAAGGCCTGCATGGGGCCTGTATGGGCGTAAGCGATCTGCAATGCCGCACAGGCGGCGATCGCGATCAGAACGTAGGCGTTTCCGAACAATCCTTCAAGCGACAAGACGGATTTGTAGATGTAGCGGCTGTTGATCAGGTAGAACATTTCCGCGCCGACCACGGTGCTGACCGCCATGGTGCGCGCGGTTTCCAGGCTGGATCCCCGCTGCGTTTCCCAGAGGAAAAGGCCGAGCGCGCCGATCATGAACAGCGTGGAAACCATCAGCACCCGCCAGGCGAAAAACCAGGAAAGCAAAGGTTCCTTGGGAGCGCGGGGCTTTTTGAGCATGACGTCGCGCTCGGGGCGCTCGAAGGCGAGCGCGAGTCCCAGGGTACTGGACGTGACCATGTTGATCCAGAGCACCTGGGCCGGGGTCAGCGGCAGGGTCAACTCGAAGAAGATGGCCGCCAGTACGACAAGGGCTTCCCCGCCGTTGGTCGGGAGCATGAACAGGATGAATTTCTGAATATTGTCGTAAATGCCTCTCCCCACGTAAACGGCGTTGCCGATCGTGGCGAAATTGTCGTCGGCCAGCACCATGTCCGATGCCTCCTTGGCTGCTTCCGTCCCTTTCAGGCCCATCGCGACCCCGACATCGGCCCGCTTTAGCGCGGGCGCGTCGTTCACGCCGTCGCCGGTCATCGCCACAACCTGACCCGCCGCCTGCAGAGCCTCTACCAGGCGCAGCTTGTGTTCCGGGCTTGCCCGCGCGAATACGTCGACCTCCAGCACGACTTCCTGCAACTGCTCGTCATTCAGGGCTTCGATCTGGGCTCCGCTCAAGGTCGGTTTGCCGAGGCCGATGCCGAGCCGCTCGCCGATCGCCTGTGCCGTATCGACATGGTCGCCAGTGATCATCTTGACGCGGATGCCGGCGCCGACACACGTTTTCACCGCAGCGATCGCTTCTTCCCGGGGCGGATCGATGATTCCGGCCAGAGCGAGCAGAGTAAAGCCGTTTTCCAGATCCGCAAAACTGACCTCGCGCTTGGAGTCCTCGACTAATTTTCCGGCAATCGCCAGGACGCGCAAGCCGTCGGCGGCGAATGCCTGCGCGCGGCGAAGCCAATAGCCGGTATCCAGCGTGGTCTGGTTCTGCTGGAGGCCGCCCTGGCGGTCGCACATTTCCAGAATGCGCTCGGGAGCGCCCTTGACGAAAATGAGGCCGTTGTCTTTATGGTCGTGGTGGAGGGTCGCCATCAGCCGGTGTTCCGATTCGAACGGGATGGCGTCGGTACGCGGCCGCTTCTCGCGCTCCCAGGCAGGATCTTTGCCGGTTTTGACGGCGAATGCGAGCAGGGCGCCCTCGGTCGGATCGCCTGCCAGTTGCCAGGACTCATCGGCATCCCGGTGCAGTTGCGCGTCATTGCATAGCACGGCGGCGCGGGCAATTTCCTCCAGTTCCGGGCAGTTGTCGGCGGTGACCGCGGCGCCGTTCAGATAAACCCCGCCGTCCGGCTCGTAACCCACGCCGCTGACAGTGAAAACATGATCCGCGGTGGCGAGCTTTTGCACCGTCATTTCGTTCCGAGTCAGCGTACCGGTCTTGTCGGAACAAATGACCGTGACCGAACCCAGCGTTTCCACCGCCGGCAGATGCCGGATGATCGCATGGCGTTTCGCCATCCGGCGCATCCCGAGCGCCAGCGTGATGGTCATGATGGCGGGCAGTCCTTCGGGGATGGCCGATGCGGCGAGAGCCACCGCCATCATGAACATTTCTTTAGGCGGATGTCCGTGCCACAGCACGCCGACAATAAAGGTCGCGATGGACAGCAGCACAATCGCCAGTGCCAGCCAGCGGCCGAATCTGTCGATCTGACGCAGCAGCGGCGTGGTCGTGCTCCGGACCTGTCGAAGCAGCGAGCTGATCCGTCCCAGTTCGGTGCGAAGGCCGGTGGCGACCACGATAGCCGACGCCTGCCCGGAGGTGACCAGGGTGCCGGAAAAAAGCATGCAGAAACGCTCGCCCAGCGGGGCGTCGTTTAGGACCGGGCCGGCTGTTTTTTCGACCGCTTCGGATTCGCCGGTCAATATCGCCTCGTTCACCCGCAAGCTCTTACCGGTGATAAGCCGGAGGTCGGCCGGCACTTTGTCCCCGGAAGCCAGCGTCACGATGTCGCCCGGCACCAGTTTTTCGGCTTCGATTTCCAGGCGCTTGCCGTCGCGAATGACTGTCGTATGCAGGGAGAGCATGCCGCGAATCGCGTCCATCGCCTGTTCCGCTTTGCCCTCCTGGATAAAGCCGATGATCGCGTTGACAATCACCGCGGCCAACAGGACGCCGGTGTCGACCCAGTCGCCCAGCATGGCTGTCGTGCCGGCGGCCGTCAGCATCACATAAATCAGAATATTATGGAACTGGAGCAGAAAGCGGATGAAAGCGGAACGCTTGGGCGGCCGCGGCAGGCGGTTGCGTCCGTATTGTTTCAGCCGCGCGCGCGCTTCGCCGGAAGACAAGCCGTGGTGCCTGTCCGAACTTAGGCGCGCGACCGTGTCGGCGGCGGCAAGCGTGTGCCAATTCGTCGCTCGTTTATTGGCAGTTTTTTGCTTAGGCATATAGGATCCAGGATTGAGCTGACAATGATTAACCGATTCTACCCTCTCCAGTCCGCCCGGCAAAAGGTATTGTTCCAGGCGCAGGATGGGATAATCACTTTATCGACCGGAATTTTAGCGGTATGTTGACTTTGAAGATGAAAAATAAGGGCGAATGCGGGGGGAAGTTTCCCTTATAACCGGAAAGATAAGCCTGACCGGAGTCAGGCCGTACCGGCCTTTAGCGGCGCTTCCTCAATCGAGAATCTGTTTCAAAAACGGGATGGTCAGTTTGCGCTGCGCGGACAGCGAGGCTTGGTCGAGCCGGTCGAGCAGGCGCCATAAGGAATTCATGTCGCGGTTGGCGCGGCTCAACAGGAAACGCCCGGCCTGCGGCGAGATTTCCAGACCCATGCGCCGGGCTTTATAAATCAGCGCGGCGGTCTTTCCCGCGTCGTCCGGCGTTTGGATTTTCAGACCGAGCCCCCAGTTCAGCCGCGTTTTCAAATCGGGCAGTTGGATGGGCAGTTCTTTCGGAGCGGTGCGGGAAGAAACGATCAGCTTATGCCCCAAATCCCGGTGCCGGTTGAAGAAGTTGAACAGGGTCTGCTCCCAGTCGGCATGGCCGGCGATCGCTTCCACGTTGTCCAGACAGACCAGTTCGAAGGCTTCCAGGTCGTTGAACAGGTGTACGGAAGATCCGGCGGCCAGCGCCAGATCGAAATAGAAGCACGAAAGCTTCTGCTGCTGCGCTTCATGGCAGCAGGCGTGCAGCAAATGGCTCTTGCCGAGGCCGGTTTGTCCCCAAAGGAAGATAAACGCTTCGCCGTTGCCCGCAACGCACTGCTGCAGATGATTGACGACGGACGAATTGGCGCCCGGAAAAAAATCCTGGAACGTTTGGTTGGCCCTGAACACAAACTGCAACGGCAGTTGCTTCGCCATGCTCACTGCGCTTTCCTGTTGAAACGGATCGCGAGCGCGGAACCGAAGAACAGCAACAGGCTGAACAGCATCTCGGCCGCAGCCAGATGACGGGCGCCGGCATTGGCATACGCCTCGACCGTGCCGTGCACGAAGTACGGCAGGCTGAGGAAGCCGGCCCACGCGTGGCTTCTGGGGTTGAAGGCCAGCAAACCGCGGAGCGGCGGCAACAGCGGCGTTACCGTCACGACCAGAATCAGCGCCACGGGAAACCGGGTTGATGCGGCCAGTACGGTAGGCCACAGCATCATCAGCGCAAACAGCCCGAAATAGCCGGCGAGCGCCAAGTAGTGGAAGAAAACCGGCCGGCTGCTGATCAAATCGGCATTCCCGCTTTCAGCGTTTTCGCGGTGACGGCCAGACGCTTGCCCAATGCCCGGCACAAGGTTTTTTCGTGATCGGTCAACGCGGCATTTCGCTCCGTCAGATGACTCGGCCCGTACGGCGTGCCGCCCGAGACGGTTTCGCGCAAGGCCGTCTCGGTATACGGCAGGCCCAGGAGGAGCATGCCGTGATGCAGCAAGGGCAGCATCATCGAAAGCAGCGTGCTTTCCTGGCCGCCGTGCAGGCTGCCGGTCGAGGTGAAAACGCCGGCCGGCTTGCCGGCCAGGGCGCCCGAAAACCAGATCGGGGTCGTGCCGTCGAGAAAATATTTCAACGGCGCGGCCATATTCCCGAAATGGGTCGGGCTGCCCAGGGCGAGGCCGTCGCAATGTTTCAGGTCGTCCAGCGTCGCATACAGCGTGCCGTGCGTCGGAATCCGCTCGGCGGTTTTTTCGCAGACCGCGGACACGTCGGGCACGGTCCTGATCACCGCTTCGGCGCCTTCGACCGCATCGACGCCGCGCGCGACCTGCATCGCCATGTCGGCGGTCGCCCCGTACCGGGAGAAATACAGCACCAGGACCCTGGTCATCGTTACAGAATCGCGAGCACGTTTTCCGGCGGCCGGCCGATCGCGGCCTTATCGCCGGCCACCACGATCGGGCGTTCGATCAGGATCGGGTGCTCGACCATCGCGCGGATCAGGGTTTCCCTGTCCAGCGATTTGTCGAACAGGTCGTATTCGTCGTAGGGTTTTTCTTTTTTGCGCATCAAATCGCGCGGCTCGATGCCGAGTTTTTGCAGGATCCGGTCGAGTTCTTCCACGCTCGGCGGCGTTTTCAGATATTCGACAATTTCCGGTTCGATGCCCTTGTCGCGCAACAGTTGCAGTGTTTCGCGGGATTTGCTGCAACGCGGATTATGATAAATTTTTACCTTCATAACGGCGGCCTCCGGCGCTTCGGCGCGCTTTCCAATAAAGAAGTTATAATAACATTTCTCGTCAAAACTCTCGCTGAAAAAGGGGTCATTTCTTGTCCGCACTGATTTCGGATCGTATTTGCGATCGCGCCAGACAATACTGGCTGCTTGCCCGGTTTGACCGTCCGATCGGTACATTGATTCTATTATGGCCGACGCTGTGGGCGCTGTGGATTGCGGGAAACGGCAAACCGGATGCGTTGGTATGCGCGGTATTCGTGCTGGGCGTAGTGCTGATGCGGGCCGCCGGCTGCGTGATCAACGATTACGCGGACCGCAATTTCGACCCGCACGTCGAACGCACCCGGCAGCGTCCGATCGCGGCCGGCCGCGTCCGGCCGAAGGAAGCCCTGATCCTGTTCGCGGTTTTGTGCCTGATTTCGTTCGGACTGGTTCTGCTGATGAATCGGTTCACGATCGGGCTGTCTTTCATCGGCGCGTTTCTGGCCGCCAGCTATCCGTTCATGAAGCGCTTCACGCATCTGCCGCAGGCTTATCTGGGAGCCGCGTTCGGCTGGGCGGTGCCGATGGCGTTCGCCGCGCAATTGAATGCGATTCCCTTGACCGGCTGGCTTTTGTACTTGGCCGTGCTGCTCTGGGCGCTGGTTTACGACACGATGTACGCGATGGTCGACAAGGACGACGACCTGAAAATCGGCGTCAAATCGACCGCGATCCTGTTCGGCGCCTATGACCGGCATATCATGGGCGCGCTGCAGATCGTGATACTTGCCTTGCTGATCGCCGTCGGGCGCATGCAGGAACTGGGCATTTTTTATTACGCCGGGCTGCTGGTAGCGACAGGGCTGGCGGTTTACCAGCAGAAACTGATTTTCCGCCGCGAAAGGGCGCTCTGCTTCAAGGCGTTTTTGAATAACAACTGGTTCGGGCTGGCGGTTTTTATCGGCTTGGTGCTGGATTACCGGTTTGTTTAGGATTGGGTTGATTAACTTCTCCTCATAAGTTCCTGCGCTTTGCGTGGGAACCTGGCCCCCGAACCGCAGAGTGGTTCGAACGGCGTTCTCATGCCGAGCGCTGATTGTGATACAGCCTTGTCTAGGCTACGCGAAAACTCTCCACGGCGGGTGGGGTGCTCCGAAGGGTTGGGTTACCGCTGTAGGGTACGCTGTGCGTACCATGAGGAATGAAAAGGTACGCACAGCGTACCCTACGGAGCTTGCAAAATAGGGATTGTATTGAAAGAGCGTATCTATCCCATTGTTGCCACCCGAAGCGTCTCATGTGCGTGCAACGCGGGGGGACGATCGGGCGGCCTGCCGGGAGGTTATTTTTTGCCATGTCTTAGAGGGAAGGGCGGGAAGGATTGAGGAACCCTGAATAAAAGCCCTTCTCTCTATCCTAATTTAATCAACAAACGACTACAATTTCTCGAGACGTAATATCGATGACAAGGAATAAAATGAATAAGAAAAACTTAGTGTTTATTGCGGCTTTATGTATCGATTTATCGGCATGTACCGGCGAGAATCGCGATACGTACCAAGTTAAACCGGTCTTCGTAAATAGCTGTATCAATCAGGAGAGCTCCACGCGCCCCGCGGAGCAGGCCAACTCCTATTGCAATTGTGTGGCTGACGCGGTTTTCAGCAATAGCGATATTTCCGACGAAACCAAGAAACTTATGCCCACCCTCAGCGATAAGGAAAGCCAACTCTACCGGCAAAATGATGTCGCCCTGGTCAGGGGCGCGCTGATGTCTTGCTATACCTCTAATTTTTATAAGAAAAAATAATCGGTTCAGAGCGGGAAAATGCGCCGATGCCGTAGCCGTAGGTTGGGCTGAATGCAATGAAGCCCAACAATTGATGCTTTCCACCTCGGCGCATTTTCCGGACTCCGGTAAGGAATCTGACGCCTTAAGCCAAAAGCTGCCGCATCATATTTGGTCCCGATGCCTGCGCAACTCTTTATGCCGGCACAGGTAATCAAGGGATCGTTACGGCGATGCTTCAAAAGTAGGATGGAATAGAAGCGGCTGTCGGACGTCACCAGGCTCAGTACGTTCCACCAACCATCGTACTGCGGATATTTTCGCGTCAATGCCATCGGATTATAGGCCTTGACATTGTTAGGCATCATGGCCGAGAAAGTTTGTTTCACCGTCGAATTCGGCGGCTGGGTCTTACCCACGCTTTCTATGGTTCCGATGTGGCCGACTTGCCTGCCTGTGTTGTCGGTCCAGGCGGCGATATAGCAGCCGCTCATGAATCCGGTCAGCACATCGTTAGTCGAACTGATTTTGGCGGTGCGCCCGTGAATGTAGCATAGCCAATCGTGATGTATCGCCTAGTTTTTCGTTAACCCCAGGCTCCTGAAACGATTCATGGTGCTCGTATCGAAGTGGAAAGGATCCAGATCCTGAAAAGTCATGACCGACGGAGTCGGCGGGCTCACGGTTACGATTCCGTCTTTAGGTTGCGTGGTAATCGCTTGGGGCGGGGCCCAACTGAATGCAGCACCCGGAAAAAAATATCGCTCAATCATAAAACTATAACCTTTGCGTTGATAAGTGAATGTCTAACGGAGGTAAGAGCGGTCGACTTCATGCCATCTCCGGATGTACCGTCAGCCTGAGAAGAGCGGTTGGGCGGTGATGAGTGCAGCGCTTACCGGTCTGGGTCTTCGTAATACACAGGGACGGCCGGACAATGATGATGAATTTCAGCTCCACTTGCAAACCGTTTAGGATGTGGCTAGAAATAGCTTCCCGGCATGCCGCCGATCGTTCCTGTTTTCAGTCGTAGGGTATGCTGTGCGTACCATTGGGGGTGAAAAGGTACGCACAGCGTACCCTACGGTATGAACCGCCGGCTGCATGCCGGACGGGATATTTATCCTGTCCGTAACGTTTAAAGCGGGACCGACAGGGAAAATGATTTGGTGTTTGCTGAGAATTTTCAAACAGTGCGGACGGGGTGTAAACCCGATGCCGCTAAGATAAGCTGGAGTCAAGCCTTCTTAAAAGTACAAAGCTGGCTTTGTCAATCGGTTTCGTCATTTGCAAAGCCAGCTTGGAGCGTCGGGGCTAAATTTAACAGCACCGGTTATAACCGCTGTCCCGCTCAGGAGGGGGCACCCGATGACGACTCTTTTTAATTCAATTTCGGCCTCCGAGGGCGCCCATTCCCGGCTGTGGCCTTATCCGCGGGCTATTCGCCCCTCCTCTCCGGAAACAAACGCCGGCAACACGATCAGCGTGCAGATAATACTCAGAAGCAATCCGATCGACAGCAGTTGCCCCATGCCGGCAAGGCCGAGATGCGGGGTGAACGCCATGCTGACCAGGCTGCACATCGTGGTCAGCTCGCTGAACACGACGCCTCTGGCCGTGCCGGTTCTGAGAACACTGTCTTCCCGATCCGGATGGCGCAGCCGGTTCATGATGTTGATGCCAGCATCGACGCCCAGCCCGAACAGGATCGGAATGACGATGATATTGGCAAAGTTGAACGGATTGTCCATCAGTACCGTAGAGGCGCCGGTCAGGACGGCCGTCATCGTCAAAGGCAGCAGAATCAGCAGCGCGTCCTTGGTGTTGCGCTGCGTGAACATCAACACGATCACAATGGCCGCGACGGCGCTGGCCAGCGCCTGTTGAAAGGCTTTTACGATCGCATTGCCCGATTCCAGGTAAATGACCGGCAGATCGGTCGCGTGTGGGGCGATTTGCCGGACCTCGCGGATGAACGCTTTCAGGTTTTTCTCATCGTTGAGGTCCTTGCTGGGCGAGGCCATGATCCGGTAGACGCCGTCTTTGCCGAGCCAGCGTTCGGCAAGGTCGGGAGGCAGCGTATCGATCGTGACCTCGCCCGGATTCAACCCTTTCAGCAGCGTATTCATGGTATCCGGCAGCGTATCCAGCAGGCTGAATTGCAATTTGTCCAGCATGGCTTTTCTTTCCGGAGCCGATTTCGCTTGCAATACCGCAATCAGCGACTCCACTTTCCGATGCAACGGACGCAGGGTTGCCGCAAGCTCGCTGTCGGGCTTTTCCTTTAAATGCTTGCCGACAGCCTGCCTGAATTTTTCCAATGCCGCCATGCCGTTTTCAACGCTATCCCGATGCGGGGCCGGAAACGCCGTCAACTGGAGCCCCATGACCAGGGACAAGTCATCGATGATGCTCAGTTTGGCCTCCTGGTTCGGAGGGATATAGTCGTAAATCGTAATCGCATTTTCGACCGATTCCAGTTGCATCAGCCTTTGCGCCGTGGCCAATGCTTCGTCTTGACTGTCCGCCAGTACGGTCAGCGTCATCGGCGAGGTATCTTGGGTTTTCAGCAATTCCCTGAAGGTGGCCACCGATTCGCTGTCGGGATCGCGCAAATTGAGCGGGTTGATGTCGAACCGGGCCTGGGTTAGCACGGCCAGGCCCGCCGCAGTCAGTAAGGCGGTAGCCCACTTGACCGGAGTGGCATGCCGGATCGGGAACAGGTAAACCCAGTCCGGGAACAGATCGTCGGACTTTTTTGCCGGCCCCGAATGCGGCGGAAACAGCTTCAATATCGCCGGCAGTACGATCAGCGTGATCAGTAGTGAAATAAAAATGCCCACGCCGGCGATCAGCCCCAGTTCGGAAACGCCGGTGTATTGGGTTGGCAGGAAGGCAAAAAAGCCGGTCGCTCCCGTGATCGCGCACAAAGTGACCGGCGGCGCGACCTTGCGCACGGCTTCGAGCAGAGCCTGCCCGCGGGGCATGTTCTGCCTGAACAGTTCGCGGTAGCGCATGCAGACCTGGACCGCGTAATCATCGCCGATACCGATATACAGCGCCGCGAAGGACACCGAAATAATGTTCAGATGCCCAATGGCCAGTGCGGCAAAGCCGAAAGTCAGCATCAGGCCCATGGTCAGCACGCCGAGCGTGGCCAGCGTCAGTTTGACCGACCGGAAGCCGATCAGTAGGGACAGGAAGACCAGCAGGAACGAGAATGCCGAAGCCATTTCGGCGCTGTAGGTTACCGTGGCCAGTTCGTCGTGTTCCAGCACGACCTCGCCGGTCAGCCGTATGTCGATTCCTGGGAAAATTTGTTCGGCTTTTGCCGCGACGGCCCGTACCGCCGCCAGCGGCTTTTCGGCCGGCATCAGTTCTTCGAAATTCAGATGAGGCTTGAGCAGGATGAAGCGCCGGGTGCTCGACAGGTCCCGGTTTTCCCCCACCATCAACTGCTGCCAGGATAACTGATAAGTTTTGCCGTCCAGTACGGCCTGGATCGCCGCACCGATTTTATCGAGTAGGGGATTCAGGTCGACCGGCAATTCATGCGTTTTTGCGGTAATAGCCTGTTCGAGAATGTTGAACAGCCCTTTCAGGCTGTTATCCTTGGACAGCGTGCCGATGAAGGGCTGGGCTTCCGTCATTTTGGCGGCCAGTTCCTCCAACTTGTCAAGGTCGAGATAAAGCAGGCCGTGCCGCTCGAAGAAATCGCCTGTGCCCGGGATGTAAACCGATTTGATCTGCCGTTCCCTGCCGAATTCCGCTCCGAGATAATCCAAAGCGCGCGTTGCCTGCTCCGGTGTCCGGGCATCGACTACGACCAGGATCGCCTGGTCATCCTGCGGAAAAGCCTTGATAAAACGCTCGCGATCTTTCTGGAACTGCAGATCCTTCGATAGAATATCGGTCGTATCGGCATCGATGCCCAGGTGCTTGGCCGTATAGTACACGCTGAATCCGCAGAGCAGCAGGAACGTCAGGATCAGCGTTTTCGGATAACGCAGCAATCTGCCATCCAGTTTGGCGATCCATTGACCATAAACTTCGGTGATTTTTTTCATGCGGCACCTGGGGTCTTTTTATGTTAGGGGGCAGAATCCGGAAACTGCTTTCGCGGTTTGGGCAATAGATTTATAGACTGCAAAATAGCAAAATTCCTCAAAATAACAGTACAGGCGAGGGCATGCCGGGGCAATCGCGCTATGTCTCGTTTTTCCGAAGATCCGCGTTGCGGGGCAGCGGGTCCAAACGCCGGACGGGATATTGGAGGCTGTGAAAGTATTCCGCAGCCTTAAAAAACCCGTCCTGCGGAAGTTTCACCATCGCATGATTGCCGTGGAGGGCAGGCCTTCCTTCCATGATTGACTTAATTGGAAGGTCTCGAAGATGAGGGCCGAACTGCGCAACGCTTGGCCGTGGCGGCTTGCATTCGCGGCGGGTATGACAACACTCGCGGCAGGGCAGGGATGCAGCAATTGCCGTCAATCCATGTCATTCAATGGGGCTTTGCTTGAGGTCTCCGTGCCGAGACTTGGTGAATTATGCCGGAATTTGTTATTTTATATTTCACCGACAACCGAATGAGGAGGGTATGATGAAATCGTCTATCCTATTATTTTTCATGCTGGCATTGCTTGCGGGATGTGAAAATACCAAAGGCCAAAATCGGCATGATCCCAATCATCATGAGCAATCCGTACAGAAAGATCGCGAGGCGTCCGGGGTTTTGCGATTCGGCACCTAAAAAATCGGATGCGGTATTGAAAGCATGAGTTTGGGTGTCTAGAGCATTTTCATATCGCGTATAAGTGCACAATACTGTTAAGTCAAGCCGTCATCTCAGCAGGGATTCATGCCAGGCTTTCCTGCCTGGCCCCCTTCGGGTCAATGCAAATCTGTTCCAGACAGATTTGTGCCGAGATCCAGATGACAGGGATGTATTAGAGCCCGCCATCCTTGGCTTCTGGATTCCGGCAATCCTTGCCGGAATGACGAGTTTCCCTTAACTTGGCGGCACGTAAACCCGAAACGAAAATGCTCTAGCCGGCCTGCGCTTGTTGCAAGGCACAATCTCCCCCTTACCGTACCCGACCGAGGCTTGGATGATGGAAATTCGCAACAGTGCGGCTCTCTCGAATGTTGCAGCGACCGCCGCGTCTCCTCAACAGATTGAGTCGCTTAAACTGGGAACTATCCTCGATGTCGTAGTTCAGGCGCGGATGGGCGAAAATCGTTTTCAGCTTCAGCGGTTACCGGGCGGCGAATCGCTGACCGCGATGAGCCAAGCGGAATTGACCGTCGGCCAGCGCTTGCAGGTTCAGGTGAGCCGGCTCGGCGCGCTGCCCGAATTACGCGTTCTTCCTGCCGAGCCGCCCGGGCCGGAAGTCGTGCCCAAGGCCCTGCGCGAGCTGTTGCCGAAGCAGATCGATTTGAAGGAATTCGCCGCGATGGTGGGCCGGTTGCCGTCCTCGAATTCTTCGAATCTGCCGGGGCCGGTGCATGTGGCTGTGGAACGTCTCGCCGCGGCACTGCCGCAGGCGGAAAAGCTGATGACGCCCGAGGGTTTGCAAAAAGCCGTCCGGAATTCGGGCGTGTTTCTTGAGGCGTCGCTGGCCGCGGCCCTGGCCGAAGGCGCGCCGCTTCCGGAAAATGATTTGAAGGCGCGCCTGCTGAATCTGCTGGCCGTTCTGCAGCCAGGAGAAGGCGGCAAGGCGGCTGCCCCTGCTCGATCTTTGCGGCAGGAAAGCGCCTCTCCGCCCGGAACGGCGCCCTTCCAAACGGCGGCACAGGTTCCGGAAGAGGCCGGCGATCAGGCCATTCTGAATCCGGCTAAAGCGCCGCAACGGGCGGAAACCGCCTTGCCTCCACCGACCGGTAAAGCATTGCCGCCGCAATCGCAGGTCAAAAGTGCTGCCGAGGGACAGCTCCCGGCTTCACCGTCTGCTCCGTGGCCGCCGGCGACTCGACCGGAAGAAAAAATCGGCGCGCCGGTGCCGGCCGAAACGGAAACTTTCGCGCCCAAACCGGAGCAAAGCGCGGCCAAGCTCGCTGTCGACAAAGCGGCGAGTCCTGCGGCGGAACGTCTTGCCTCGGTACTGCCGCAGGCGGCAAAACTGATGACGCCCGAGGGTTTGCAAAAAGTCGTCCGGAATCCGGGCGTGTTTCTTGAGGCGTCGCTGGCCGCGGCCCTGGCCGAAGGCGCGCCGCTTCCGGAAAATGATTTGAAGGCGCGCCTGCTGAATCTGCTGGCCGTTCTGCCGCCAGGAGAAGGCGGCAAGGCGGCTGCCCCTGCTCGACCTTTGCGGCAGGAAAGCGCCTCTCCGCCCGGAACGGCGCCCTTCCAAACGGCGGCACAGGGTCCGGAAGAGGCCGGCGATCAGGCCGTTTCGAATCCGGACAAGATGCCGCAACGGGCGGCAAGCGCCTTGCCTACGACGACCGGCGAGCCCCTGCCGCCGCAATCGCAGGCCAAAAGCGCTGCCGTGGGGCAGCTCCCGGCTTCGCCGTCTGCCCCGTGGCTGTTGCTGACTCAACCGGAAGAGAAAGTCGGCGCGCCGGTGCCGGCCGAAACGGAAACTTTCGCGCCCAAACCGGAGCAAAGCGCGGCTAAACTCGCTGCCGACAAAGCGGCCCATTCCACGGATATTCAGACGCCGGAGAAAGAAGGGCTGGCGGCCGGGGCCAAACCACAGCCATTCGAAACGAGCCTATCGACGGTTCGGAACGCGCCGCCTCTTCCTTTAACCGATAAAGCCGAAGACAGTTTCAGCAAACCGGAAGAGATCGACCCGGCCAAGCTGGCCCAGAAAGCGGAAGGCGCATTGGCTAAAATTGCCGTTGATCAATTGGCCTCTCAGCCGCGCGACGACGGCACCGTATGTTTGCAATTGAATCTGCCTTTCGTTGCGGGAAACTATCAGGACAACGCCGAACTGTCGATTGCCGCGGAAGGCGGCTCTCCGACCGAGGACCGTGTTCCCGGCTGGACCGCGACGATCCAGCTCCAGCCTCCCGGCATGGGCGCCTTTAACGCCCGTATCATCTGGAACGGCACGCAAATCGATGCCTGCCTCTGGAGCGATCGGGAAGAAACCGCCGACAGGATCGGCCAGGCGACCGAAACGCTGCGTGCAAGGCTGGAGCAGGCCGGGTTGGCGGTCGGGGCGCTCACCGTCTTGGACCGACCGCCTTCGTCGTCGCTTTCGGAAACGGTTGACCTACACTTGCTGGACCTTCTCGCATGACCCAAAACAACCCAAAATCCACCCTTGCCGTTGCGCTGAACTATGACGGAACCGGCGCCCCCAGAGTGACTGCCAAAGGAAGAGGATTGCTGGCGGAACAGATTATCGAACTGGCCGAAGCGCACCATATTCCTCTGCGTCACGATGCGGAATTGGTTCAAGTATTGGCCAGCGTGCCTCTGGAGCGCGAAATCCCGCGCGAGCTCTACATCGCGGTGGCCGAAGTGATTGCGTTCGCCTACATGCTGAGCGGCAAACGGCCGTAAGGCGGATTCGCCGAAGGCAATCCGCCGGGTTTCGCGGCAGGCCATGCCTCGGTTTGAGGCCTGAAAGGCGGTTTGCTTCGCGAAACCACCCTACGTTTCTGCTACGCTTATTTTTATTTCGGGATTTCCGATGTCCAATTACCGGCGCAATTTCGTAGCGGGCGGATGCTATTTTTTTACCGTCAATCTTCTCGACCGGAAACAGACGTTATTGACCGATCATATCGGGCTTTTGCGCGACTCCGTTCGGCGCGTGAAAATCTTATATCCCTTCCATATCGATGCCTGGGTGGTATTGCCGGATCATATGCACTGTATATGGACGCTGCCGTCCGACTCCGATGATTACCCTTTGCGCTGGCGTTTGATTAAACTGCTGTTCTCGAAAGGTCTGCCCAATATCGAGCGAATATCCCCGCTCCGCCGCCGGCGCGCCGAACGCGGCATATGGCAGCGCCGTTACTGGGAACACACGCTGGCATCCGAACGCGATTATTCCCGGCACATCGACTATGTTCATGTTAACCCTTTAAAACATGGCTACGTCAGCCGCGTGCGCGATTGGCCGTATTCCTCGTTCCACCGTTATGTATGCTATGCGACGGCATTCTGCCGGTGGACTGGTGCGGAAAAGTAGAGAATTTGCCTCATGTATCGGAGTAGGGCGGATTCGCCGAAGGCAATCCGCCGGCATTCATGACAAGCCATTCCTTGGCTTTGAGGCTAAATGGCGGATTGCCTTCGGCGAATCCGCCATTTAGCCTACATCAATAGTTGATCAAAAATTCGCTGAAAAAAGCGTCTCGAAAGCCATCGCTGTCCTCGTAGTGCTCCAGGGTTTTTTTAATGGCGGCGGCGGTTTCCTTGCGTAAGGCTTCGCGCTGTTCCATTGTCTGGATCGAATCGGTCGACCTGCCGCTGAGCAGCATGATCAGCTCGTGCTTGATCGCCGGCATATGTTTTTTGAGTTTTTCGACTGCCTTCGGGCCTTCGGCTAAAAGCTGAACATTGACCAGCAAGTAGCTTCTCGGTTCAGCCAGATTGACCGTAATTTTGGGCGTGATTTCCAGGTATTCCATGCCGCCTTCCCCCGATGAGGATCCTTCGTTCGCATAAGCCCAAGAAGACATGAGTAAAAAACTGAGTAATAAAACCGATAAGCGCACGATTGGCTCCCGTTAAGCTGACGATAATCAGGATTTCAGTATAGGCCATTTTGGCGCTCGGGTATCGAAAGGCGGATTCGCCGAAGGCAATCCGCCGGGTTCGCCGGGTTCGCCGGGTTCGCCGGGTTTCGCGGCAGGTCATGCCCTGGATTTGAGGCCTGAGGTGGTTTGCTTCGCGAAACCACCCTACGGGGTTGCAGCGGGGTAGGGTGGATTCGCCGAAGGCAATCCGCCGGGTTCGCCGGGTTTCGCGGCAGGTCATGCCCTGGATTTGAGGCCTGAGGTGGTTTGCTTCGCGAAACCACCCTACGAGGTTGCAGCGGGGTAGGGTGGATTCGCCGAAGGCAATCCACCGGGGTGCTGCGATTATGTGAAGCAGATCACAAAACGCATGACAGGACAAAAAAACATTAAAGTTTTAAAAAGCGCAGTCGATAACCAGGACAAAGGCGGGGCAATGAGTAATATGAAAAAATCCCCGATACTTTTAAGCCGGCCAAGCCGTTTGGCCTTTTTAGTCCATACATCGGAGAGTCATCATGGCACAAGTTATCAACACCAACATTTCTTCATTGAACGCCCAAAGAAACCTGAGCACGTCGCAGGCTTCGCTGGCGACTTCGCTGCAACGTTTGTCTTCCGGTTTGCGCATCAACAGCGCCAAGGACGACGCGGCAGGTTTGGCGATCAGTGAGCGTATGAACTCGCAAATCCGCGGCAACGACCAAGCGCAGCGCAACGCGAACGACGGTATTTCGCTGGCGCAAACGGCCGAAGGCGATTTGAACACGATCGGCAACAACCTGCAACGGATGCGCGAGCTGGCGGTGCAGTCGGCCAATGCCACCAACTCCGATTCCGACCGCGCGGCGATCAACGGCGAAGTGCAATCGTTGATTGCGGAAATCGACCGGGTGTCGCAAAACTCGTCGTTCAACGGCACCAAACTGCTGGATGGTTCGTTTACCGCTAAAAACTTCCAGATCGGCGCCAACAATTCTTCCAGCGACGTGATCCAGATTTCGTCGATTTCCAGCGCCCGGACTTCGGATTTGGGCAGCGCGGGGGCGTCTTACAAAGCCAGCAATTCGGGCGGGAAAACGATTGCCGCTCTTGCCGCCGGCGATTTGACGCTGAACGGCCAGCAGGTGGGCGCCTCGAAAATCGGCGCGTTGCCCGGTCAAAGCGACGCCAGCGCCTTCTCGATCGCCGAAGCGATCAACGCGATTTCCGGACAGTCCGGCGTGACCGCGACGGCTAATCCGAACACCGTCACCGGCTCTGCCGCAACAGATTTTACCGGGATTGCGGCCAATACCTTCAGTATTAATGGAGTTAATATCGGTGCTGTCGCGGCAGGCGGAACAGCCGCCGGCCAAGGTGCTAACCTGGCGGCGGCAATTAATCAGGTGTCTACTCAAACCGGTGTTACCGCATCGGCAAATGTGACCACGGGAGCCTTAACCCTGACTGCTGCCGATGGCCGCGACATCAGTATCGGTCTGAATAGTGTCGCCGCCGATCCGGCTGCCGCTGCGACCGCAAAAACGGCTTTCCTCAATCGGACAGGTCTTCAATCCGGTAACGTTGGGCAATTAGGCGCTCCTGCTGTTGCCGGCGCGGCCGTAGCTACTGCGGGTACTTTTACTCCGGGTTTTTCGACTGCTGGCGGTACAATTACCGGTCTGACGGTAGATGGCACGAGTGTGGCTGATGTTACCTTGGCTACTGAAGCGTATGCCGCAGCGACTGCCGCCACTGCTGGAGATGCCGGTAGTACCTATACAATTACAAGCTTGACCGCCGGGCAAACCTATAATCTCACTCTCACTGGTAGCGCTACAGGAAATATCTCTTACAAAGCAACAGGAGATGATGATGCAGATGCTACTGCCCTCGCTGACCTTATCAATGGGAAGGGTGCCGGCACAGTGACGGTAGCTGGCAGTACACTGACTGTAGCGGCCTCTAAAACTTTGGGTATTGCTCAAAGCGGCGTTGCCGTGGATGCCGCAACCGCTACAGATAACAAAGACGCGTTGGCAGCTCAAATTGTCGCTGATGTGGGCGCAGGTACTACTGCTGGCGTGATTGGTAAACAAGCCTCCGGTGGCGCCGCATACAATGGACAGCAATTAGCTGCAGCGATTAATACGGCGCTGGAAGCCACCACCGGTGGCACCGCAGCAAACGGCACTGTCGCAGCTGACGCAGCAACCGGGGAAATTACCTTCACGGACGGCACTAATGCGGACGGTTTGACATTCGGCATCTCCGGTACCGCGACGGATCCTGTAGCAGCAGAGGCCACTCAAACGGCCCTGGCGACTCAAACAGGCCTGAGTGCCGATCAACTTGGAAGACAGGCAGCCGCAGCCAGCGCTTTCTCCAATCACGGCACCATTACCTTGTCGAGCACAAGCGCCGACGGCATTGTCCTGGGTGGTGCCGCGGCGGGCAATGCGGGCTTTACTACGGGGACGACAACGGCTACTACCACCTCGTCCGTAAATAGCCTCGCGTCCCTCGACGTGCTGACCGCCGCCAACGCCTCCAAAGCCCTGGACACGATTGACGGCGCCCTGCAGACGATCAATACTTCGCGCGCATCGCTCGGCTCCTACCAAAACCGTTTTGCCGCCGTGGTGGACAGTCTGCAAACGCGGACCGAAAACCTGACCGCTTCGAAGAGCCGGATCACCGACGCCGACTTCGCGAAGGAAACCGCCAACCTGACCCGCGCGCAAATCCTGCAGCAGGCCGGCACGGCGATGTTGTCCCAGGCCAATCAGCTTCCGCAAGGCGTTTTGAGTCTTTTGAGATAATATAGAGTGCCAAGCCATTGCCCGGCGGCAACGCCGGGCTTCCGTTTTTTCATGATCATGTAAAAAGGAGTTTGATGAGGAGGTTAACATGGACATTGGTACCAGCATGACTCAACAGCGCCCTCCCGCTCCGGCCGCGACGCCCGAGCCGGCGGTTCAGGCAAAGGTTCCGATCGACCCGGCTCCGCAAGCCGAGGCGGCAACGGTAGAGGCACGTCTTGTGCCTGATGCCGTTTCCGGCGCAGGGAAAGATCAGGCGAAAGATCCGGAAAAGCTGGGTAATGCCGTCAGTAAGCTGAACGATTTTGTGCAGAACATCCAGAGGGATCTGCAATTCAGCCTTGACGAAGGAAGCGGCGAGATGATCGTTAAAGTCATCGATACGAAAAGCCAGCAAGTCATCCGGCAGATTCCGTCCGAAGAAGCGTTGAGGCTGGCGCGCAGCCTGGCGGAGCAGAATGATAAGGGAAAATTGACGATATTCAGTTCCACGGCCTGATGGGTGTTCGGCATGATAGAGCCGTAGGATGCGGCGAGGAACGCGAACCGCATCGTTCGCGATTGATGCGGTTCGTTCCTCACCGCATCCTACGATCCTGTAACCCGTAAGGTGGATGAATCGTAGGGCGGAACGCGCCAGCGGTTCCGCCAAAAAGGGTTTCAATATCAACGGCCATCGAGCATCGCGACGAAAGCGTCGCTCCCACGGCGGCGGAAACACAAGCCCTTGTGGATTGCCATGATCACATTAACCCTTGCAAAATGCTTGTGATGTTTTGCAAGACAGCTTCTTAAGTTAAGGGGGGACTCAATATGGTTGCAATTACTTCTGCCGGGGTAGGATCGGGGCTGGATATCGAGGGCCTCGTGTCGAAATTGGTGACTGCCGAAGGACAGCCGACGACAGATCGGTTAAACACTCAAGAAGCCACATTACAAGCGGATCTTTCGGCCTACGGTTCGCTGAAGGGTGCCCTGTCTTCGTTTCAGACCAGCGTACAGGCGCTCAAGGATGCTTCCGCGTTCAAGGTGCGCACCGCCACTTCCAGCGACACCGATTTGTTTACCGTAACCGCCGGCAGCGCCGCCGTGGCCGGCAGTTTTTCGATCTCCGTCGATCAATTGGCGCAGGCCGCGAAAGTGCGTTCCGGCGATTTTAGCGCCGAAACCGATGTTGTCGGCGAAGGCAGTCTCAAAATCGATTTGGGTTCCTCCAGTTTCAACATCGCTGTCGGTGCCGACACGACTTTGGCCGGCCTTCGCGATGCGATCAATTCCGCTACGGATAATCCGGGCGTCAAGGCGACGATCATTAAAGTCGATACCGGTTCGCAATTGGTGTTGACCTCGGAAAAGGTCGGCGCAGCCAATACCATCTCAATAACCGCAACCGATGCGAATGCGTCGGACGGCAAGGATTTGAGCCGGCTGGCGACCGCCAATCTGACCACGGTCCAGTCCGCCCAGGACGCCATCATTCATATCGACGGGCAGCAGGTGACCCGCGACAGCAACAGCTTTTCGGACGCGATTACCGGCGTTACCCTTTCACTGGTGAAAGCCGATCCGGCCACGACCGGCAAGATCACCGTCGCGATGGACAAAAGTTCCGTCACCTCCAAGCTCAATGATTTCATCAAGTCGTACAATTCGCTGGTCAATACGATGAGCAATTTATCCAGTTACAACGCCGCTACCCAAACCGGCGGGCCGTTGCTGGGCGACGCCACGTTGCGCGGCGTACAGAATCAGCTTCGCCAGGTGCTGTCGAGTGTCGTGCAAGGCGGGGGCGGCATCTCGGCTTTAGCCGATATCGGCATTGTCAGCGATAAAACCGGCAATTTGCAGTTGGATTCCTCCAAACTGGACAAAGCGATGACAACCAATTTCGATGCCATCGCCAATTTATTTTCTTCCGAAAACGGCTTGGCCAAAAAATTCGACAGCACTTTGACAACGTATCTGTCTTCCGATGGCCCTTTGTCTTCGCGCATTAACGGCGTCAACAAGAGCATTGCCGGTATTGCCGATCAACGGGACGCTCTCAACACGAGGCTGACCGCGCTGGAATCCCGCTACCGCAAGCAGTTTACGGCGATGGATACCTTGGTGGCGCAATTGCAGAGTACCGGAAGTTTTTTGACACAACAATTGGCTAATTTACCCGGTGTCGTAAGTACGAACGGATAAGCTAAAGAAGCCTTTACTGAGTTTTGGAGAATCGGAATATCGGAAAATTAGCGGTTTTTAGCTCTAAAGTTTTGGATGAAACTGCCGCTATAGTTGTCGGATAATTCTGATTTCAAAGCATAAAAAATACAGAGGAGAGTCAAATGAATGCTAGTATGGCAATGAACCAATACAAAGAAGTGCGTGTTCAGTCCTTGGTGATGGATGCGACGCCGCACCGCCTTATCCAGATGCTGATGGAAGGGGTGCTCGAAAAAATCGCGTTGGCGAAGGGCAATATCCTTCGGAAAGAAATCGCTCAAAAAGGCGAGAACATCGGTAAAGCCATTACGATCGTCGGCGGATTGCAGGCCTCGCTGGATAAGGAAAAAGGCGGCGAATTGGCGGAGAATCTGAATAGTCTGTATGGCTATATGTCCCAACGTCTGTTGATGGCCAATCTTCAGAGCGACGAGGCGATTCTCGACGAGATTGCCGATTTGATGCTGGAAATTAAAGCCGGATGGGATGCGATCCCCGGTATTTTGAATGTTTAGGACCGGTTGGCTTTAAATGAACGACAGGATAGCCGAGCTTCTGCAACTGGTTGAGCTAACCCGGGCGATGCTGGAAAAAGCCCAGGCTTCGCTTTGGGATGAGGTGATCGCGTTAGAAGCGGGCAGGCGCGAGCGGATTTCCGCCTTTTTTCTCACCCCTGTCGAGCCTGAATTGGCTTCTCCGGTTGCGGAAAGTATCCGAAATATACTGGCGATGGATTATGAAATAGCGACGCTGGGACTGGCCGAAAAACAGGAGGCGGGCTTGGCTTTACGGCAGATGGAGCAGGGGAAGAAAGCCGTGAAGGCTTATATGCTTTAGTTTTTCGGGCCGGTGGGTGGGGTACGCTGTGCGTACCATTTTCGGCGGTAAACGGTACGCATAGCGTACGGCTCTAGGGCGGAACGCGGCAGCGGTTCCGCCAAAAAAGGTTTCAATATCAACGGCCATCGAGCATCGCGACGAAGGCGTCGCTCCGACGGCGGTGGAAACACAGGGATTTGCGGGAAACACAAGCCCTTGTAGGGTGGATTCGCCGAAGGCAATCCGCCGTGCTTTGAAGGGGATTGGTGTTTTGCTATCGCGAAAACACCCTACAACTCTGCTCTTCGTAACGCTTGGCTTGGATAACAGCGCGGTGGATGCGCTTCGTTTATCCAACCCTGTGTTGTTGCAAATTCCATCCCGAGCGAGGCCTCCTTGAGGACCCTATCGATTCAACCCGTTGGCCGAATTCGGCATGATCAACTCGACGCTGGGAAAGTAGGTGCTGAAGCGTCCCCGATCCCGCGTCATTAGCCGGTAATTTGCTACTACGGCGTGCGCCCCAATGAAAAAATCCGGCAGCACATTGCTTTTGCCGCCTTGGCGCTTCTTGTACTGTAAAAAGGCTTTCCCCGCCAAAAACAGGGCCTCTTTCGGGATTGGCCGGATGACGAAGCCCAGATGTTCGAACAGGACTTCCACTTCTTCGATGCGCTCGAATCCTATGGAGCACTCGGCGTAAATGATCGGGTTAATGACCAGGGTATTGTTCTGGTCGAGTCGCTCCAGGGTCGCGACACTCCATTCGAACCAGGCGCTTTCAGGGTCGGAGAGGTCGATGACCACGCCACTATCGATCAGGATAACGGCCATCAGCCGGCTCGCGTCAAGGCCATGATATCGTCGGTGCTCATCGTCAATTTTGCCGTTTTATGGGCGGACCGGAACCGGCTGGTTTTTTTTGTCCGGCTTGGGGCTTTGACGATATACCAGCGCCCGTTTTTATCCTGTAGAAATTCGATCTCGGTTTCGGCGGGCAGGATGCCCATGCTTTCCCGGACGTTTTGAGGAATGGTGACTTGGCCTTTGCTTGTAACGCGCATGATGATTACCGGGTGGAAAGTAATACTTTAATGGTAATACTCTGTAACGGGAAAAGTAAATAGAGGGATGAAAAACAGGGCAATCGCGCTTTGAAGGGGATTGGTGTTTTGCTATCGCGAAAACACCCTACCGCGTTGTAGGGTTTCCATATCAACGGTCATCGAGCATCGCGACGAAGGCGTCGCTCCGACGGCGGTGGAAACACAGGGATTTGCGGGAAACACAAGCCCTTGTAGGGTGGATTCGCCAAAGGCAATCCGCCGTGCTTTGAGGGGGATTGGTGTTTTGCTATCGCGAAAACACCCTACCGCGTTGTAGGGCGGAACGCGGCAGCGGTTCCGCCAAAAAAGGTTTCAATATCAACGGCCATCGAGCATCGCGACGAAGGCGTCGCTCCGACGGCGGTGGAAACACAGGGATTTGCGGGAAACACAAGCCCTTGTAGGGTGGATTCGCCGAAGGCAATCCGCCGTGCTTTGAGGGGGATTGGCGTTTTGCTATCGCGAAAACGCCCTACAGCGCTCGTCATTCCGCCAATCTCTGCCGGAATGACGGCCTTTGTGAATATGGCGCGATTACCCCGTCCCGCGTGAGCTGTTCCTATCTCTTTCCCTTGCCAGTGTCTATAATAGTAAGCATCGATTTTTTAAATTAAACGAAGCTTCGATTTCGACTATGGCAGAATCTGATCAAAACGCCGGTAACGGGAAAAAATCTACGATGAAGCTGCTCGCCATTATTCTGGGGGCGGTTTTATTGGCCGGAGGTGTTGGAGGGGGTGTTTTTTATTATTTGCATCATTCGGCCAATGCCGAAAAAACGGCGCACGACGATGAAGAGGAAGCTGAAAAGCTTTATTATGAGATGGCTAAACCCCTGACGGTGAATTTTCCCAGAGGCTCATCCATTCAGATGATCCAGATTTCGCTCGCTTTTCTGGTCGCCGGAAAAGAGGATGCCTTGGAAGCTGTGAAAAAGCATGAGCCGATGATTCGCAATAACTTGTTGATGCTGATCAGTGCTCAAAAACCCGAAAACCTGAACATGCGCGAGGAGAAGGAAAAGCTGCGTGTCGCCATGTTGAATGAAGTGACTTCTATTTTGAAAAAAATGGCGGGAAAGAGTCAGGTTAAGGAATTGTTTTTTACTGCCTTCGTCATGCAATAGATTATGAGTACGTCGGATTTACTTTCCCAGGAAGAGATCGAGGCGCTGCTCAATAGTGTCGAAGAGGGCGATTTTGAGCCTGAAGCCGAAGTTGAAAGCATAGCGGAGGAAGTTGATGCGCGAGAGGTCGTCAAGCCCTATGATTTCAACACCCAGGAAAGGGTGGTTCAGCGGCGCCATATACGCACGCTGGAGATGATTAACGACCGTTTCTCCAACTCTTTACGTACATCGCTGTTTAAATTGTTGCACCGTTCTCCGGAAATTTTCGTATCGGGGATTCAGTTTCAGAAGTTTTCCGATTTCATGGACCGGTTGCGCACGCCGACCAACTTGAATATTGTCCGGATTTCCCCGCTTCGGGGGCGGGCATTGATCGTGATGGACCCCTATTTCGTGTTTACCGTGGTCGATAATTTCTTCGGCGGCAATGGTCAGTACGACCATAATTCTCAAGGCCGCGAGTTTACCCGGACCGAAATGAGGGTAATCCAGAAGATATTGGACATGATTTTCAAAGACCTGAAAGATGCCTGGGAACCGGTGCTGGCGATCAATTTCGAATATTTGAATTCGGAGATCAATCCGAATTATGCGGCGATTGTCGGAGTGGACGATTATGTGATGATCACTACGGTCAACATTGCATTGGAGGGCGGGGGAGGCGATATCAACATTCTGATGCCCTATGCGATGATCGAACCGATCAAGGGTTTATTGGAGTCGGTGGGAGTGGACAGTACGGAATCCGACACGCAATGGCGGGTGGCTTTGAGAAATGAAGTGATGGAGGCTAAACTGAAAGTGAATACCCAGTTGGTCGAGAAGAATTTGCCCATCAGCGATATTTTGCGGTTGAAGAAAGGCGACATCATCCCGATCGACATGCCGAAAACCCTGTCCTTGAAGGCCGAAGGCGTGTCTGTCTTTACCTGCAGACCTTGCACCTCGGAAGGTCACTATGCCGTGCAGATTATCGATAAGATAGTGAGAACCGAGTCCGTTTAAGCGATTCGGGCAATATTAACAATTCAAATGGTTATACAAGCAATATGAATAAAGATTCCCTTGAATCGGGTGAAGTTAAAGTTAATGAATTCGAAGAAGCGGGAACTCTTCACAATGAATACGAGAAACCGTTAAGCGCCTCATCGGAAGAACTCAATCTCGACGTCATTCTGGATGTTCCTGTCACCCTGTCCATGGAATTTGGCCGGACCCAGATCAGCATCAGAAATTTGTTGAAATTGAATCAGGGGGCGATTGTCGAACTCGATCGTCTCGCGGGCGAGCCGCTCGATATTCTGGTTAACGGAACCTTGGTTGCGCATGGCGAAGTGGTTGTCGTCAATGAAAAATTCGGTATTCGCCTGACCGACATCATCAGTCTGTCGGAACGCGTCAAAAGATTGGCCTGATGTCGATAAAACCTCTCTTTTGCGTTTTTTTATTTCTATGTGCATCCGCGAGTTTTGCCTTGCCGGCGGATGTTTCAAAACCGCCTTTTCGAAGCGTCGCTTCCGCCGACCTGGTCCACTGGATTCTCGGGCTTCTGGCTGTACTGGGGATTTTTTTTCTTTGCATCTGGGTTATCGGCAAATTCAGCCGAATGGCGGCGGCCGGCGCAGAGCGAATGCGAGTGATCGGCGGACTCTCGCTGGGCATGCGGGAAAAAGTCATCCTGTTGCAGGTGGGTAGGAAACAACTGGTTCTGGGCGTTACGCCCGGCCGGATTCAGACCTTGCACGTACTGGAGGGAGATGATTGTTTGGCCGGAGAAGACGCCGCCAAAAGTTCCGTCAAGGGCGTATTTGCCCAAAAACTCATGCAAGCGATTAAATCCCGTCCCGATGCGTAGCTCTCTCGTGTTGACCGCCCTGCTCCTGGCCGCCGGTTGCCTATGGGCCGAGACGCCTGCGTTTGCGGCCGGCATCGATGCCGTCACCGTCACCACCGGCAAGCAGGGCGGCCAGACCTATAGCGTCACGATTCAGATTCTGGCGCTGATGACCTTGCTGACCGTGTTGCCGGCGTTGCTGCTGACGATGACTGCGTTTACCCGGATCGTGATTGTGCTGAGTTTACTGCGGCAGGCCCTCGGCACGGGGCAGGCGCCCAGCAATCAGGTGTTATTGGGCTTGTCTTTGTTTTTGACGATTTTCATCATGATGCCGGTACTCGAGAAAGTCAATACGGAGGCGGTACAGCCTTACCTCGAAGAAAAAATCGACGCGGCCACGGCAATTACCCAAGCTTCGGAGCCGTTCCGCCAATTTATGCTGAAGCAGACCCGTGAGGCCGATCTGGAGATGTTTATCAGAATTTCCGGTCATGCCGACTTGAATTCCATCGAAGAGGTTCCTTTTTCATTGTTGCTTTCCGCTTATGTCACGAGCGAGTTGAAAACGGCTTTTCAGATAGGGTTTCTGATTTTCCTGCCGTTCCTGATCATCGATCTTGTCGTTGCGAGTGTGTTGATGACGATGGGGATGATGATGCTGTCCCCGATGATCGTTTCGTTGCCGTTCAAAATCATGTTGTTCGTACTGGCCGATGGCTGGTCCTTGATTATGGAAATGCTGGCGGCGAGTTTTTACGTCAACTGAAATCGAAGTCAAAATTATGACGCCGGATACCATTTATGATATCAGCCAGGATGCGATGATCGTCGCAATCAAGCTGACGGCCCCCATTTTGCTGCCCTCCCTAGGGGTTGGTCTGATTATTGCTATGTTTCAGGCGGCGACCCAGATCAACGAAGCAACGCTGACCTTCGTCCCTAAATTGATCGTCATTGGGCTCGTACTGCTGATTGCCGGGCCCTGGATGCTGCAATTGTTTCTCGATTATTTTCAAGGCCTGGTAAAGGCGATTCCGCAATTGATTGGATAAGCCGTGAATTTTACCGAAGCCCAAATTTTGCATCAGGCCGCTTCATTCTTTTTGCCCATGATCCGCATCGGCGCGATGTTTACGGCGGTTCCTCTGTTCAGTTTGCAGGCCGTACCGGCCCGGGCGCGGTTGATTCTTACGGCGGCGATGACGTTTGTCGTCATGCCGTTATTGCCGGGGGCGCCTGCCGTCGACATGCTGAGTTATGAAGGCATGCTGATCATCGTCCAGCAGGTTGTGATCGGCCTGGCGATCGGTTTTATCGTGCAGATGGTTTTTTCCGCGCTTTCGTTTGCGGGGCAAAGTGTCGCGTTGAGCATGGGTCTGGGATTCGCTTCCATGGTGGATCCTCAAAATGGCCAGCAAGCGCCGCTCGTCTCGCAGCTTTACACGATGACCGGGACTTTGGTGTTTCTCAGCCTGGATGGCCATTTGCTGTTGATCAAAATGCTGCTGGACAGTTTTGCCAGTCTGCCGATTGGACCCGACGGCCTTGCCAAGGCCGACCTTTGGGCGATCATCGCCTGGAGCAGCCGCATGTTTGCGGGCGGCGTATTATTGGCGATGCCCCTCATCGTCAGTCTGCTGCTGGTCAATATCGGCTTCGGAGTGGCGACGCGCGCCGCTCCGCAGCTGAATATTTTTTCAGTGGGCTTTCCGGTAACGCTGATGTTGGGGCTGGCGTTGATCTGGCTGACTTTTCCCAATGTATTGGGGCAACTTTCCGGTCTTTTGACCGGCGCCTATGAGCTGATCGAACAGTTGTTGAGGCTGTGAGATTTATTGTCGGTGAAGATTGTGCGTCATGGCTGAAGATTCAGATCAGGAAAAAACCGAAGAACCCACCAGCAAGCGTCTTGAAGACGCCCGAAAACAAGGCCAGATCGCCCGTTCCCGCGAACTGAATACCTTCGCCATGCTGATCGCCAGCGCCATTCTCCTGCTGATGACGGGAGGGCGCATGGGCAATGGATTGTTGAGCCTCATGCGGGAGCAGTTTCAACTCAAACGGGAAGTCATTTTCGATCCTTTAAGTCCCGTTATCCGGTTCAAGCAGGCCATGCTGGACGGTTTGTCGTTGATCGCTCCTTTTATCGCGGTGATGGTTGCCGTCGCGGTGATTGCTCCCCTGGCGCTGGGCGGGTGGATTTTCAGCTGGGAATCGATTGCGCCCAAGCTGGAAAAGCTCGATCCGCTCAAAGGCCTTGCCAGGCTGTTTTCCCTGAGGGGACTGATTGAACTGCTCAAGGCCCTGTTGAAATTCCTATTGATCTTGGCCGCCGCTTTTTTATTGTATCGGCATTTCATCGGCGAACTGATCGGGCTGGGCGTGGAACCGGTCGATCAGTCCATTCTCCATGCGCTGCATATTGTGGGGATCTGCTTTCTCGTGCTCAGCGCTTCGCTGATCGTGGTGGTGATGATCGACGTACCCTATCAGTTATGGGACCACAACCGCAAATTGAAAATGACGCTGCAGGAAATCAAGGATGAAATGAAGGAAACCGAAGGAAAGCCGGAAGTGAAGGGACGGCAGCGCCGGATTCAGATGGAAATGGCGCAGAATCGGATGATGGCGGAAGTGCCGAAAGCCGACGTGGTGGTTACCAACCCGACGCATTACGCGGTGGCGTTGAAATACGACATGGATTCCAAGGGGGCGCCTATACTGGTAGCGAAAGGCGCCGATTTGATGGCCGCCCAGATTCGATCGTTGGCGGTCGGCGCCAATGTGCCCCTGGTTTCGGCTCCGCCTCTGGCGAGAGCGCTGTATTATTCGACCGACGTCGACCGGGAGATACCGCAAGGGCTTTATGTAGCGGTGGCGCAGGTGCTGGCTTATGTTTATCAATTAAAAATGGCCAGGGAAAATCATTGGAACGAGCCCCGCCCGCCTGTCAATATTCAAGTCCCTGACGAGTTCAAACAAGATAGATAAGTATGGAATTAAGTAAAATTACTTCGGCCGTCAAATTTTTAGGCAAGGCGGAGCTGGGGGCACCGATCGTCATCATGATGATCCTGGCGATGATCATGTTGCCGTTGCCGGCGTTTTTGCTGGATTTGCTGTTCACCTTCAACATCGCCTTCTCGCTGATCATTCTGCTGGTGGTCGTCTATACCCTCAAGCCGCTGGAGTTTGCGGCTTTCCCGACGGTGATTCTGTTGGCGACATTATTGCGCCTGGCGTTGAACGTGGCTTCGACCCGGATCGTCCTGCTGGAAGGGCATAACGGCGGAGACGCGGCGGGCAAGGTGATCGAGGCCTTCGGCGCCTTCGTGATCGGCGGCAACTTTGCGGTGGGTCTGGTCGTTTTTTCCATTCTGGTCGTGATCAATTTCGTCGTCGTGACCAAAGGCGCAGGACGGGTCGCGGAAGTCGGCGCACGGTTTACGCTGGATGCGATGCCGGGCAAGCAGATGGCGATCGACGCGGACCTGAATGCCGGCTTGATCACTCAGGATGAGGCGCGCGCCCGCCGGGCCGAAGTTGCGACCGAAGCCGACTTTTACGGTTCGATGGACGGCGCCAGCAAATTCGTCCGCGGTGATGCGGTGGCGGGTATCCTCATTTTGTTCATCAACATGATCGGCGGTATGGCGATCGGCGTCGGTCAGCACGGCATGAGTTTTGCCGATGCCGGGAAGATTTACACCTTATTGACCATCGGCGACGGCCTAGTCGCCCAGATTCCTTCCTTGCTGCTCTCGACCGCTTCGGCGATCGTGGTGACCAAAGTCGGCAGCACCAGCCAGAATCTCGGTCAGCAAGTCAGCACGCAGCTTTTCGAAAATCCGAAAGCCCTGCTGATTACGTCAGGAGTCATCGCGGCGCTGGGCATCATTCCAGGCATGCCGAATCTGGTTTTTATTTTGCTGGCTTCGCTGCTGGCGGGTTCCGCTTATTTGATCGATAAACGGCGCAAGCAAGGCGAGATGGTGGATGAAAATTATCCGGTGGACATGTCGGCTCCCATTGTGCCCGAAGTGAAGGAACTGGGGTGGGATGATGTCATGCCGATCGATATCGTGGGCCTGGAGGTCGGTTATCGGCTCATTCCCCTGGTCGATAAGAATCAGGGGGGGCAGTTGATGGCGCGCATCAAGGGGGTACGCAAAAAACTCTCGCAGGAACTCGGCTTTTTGGTTCCATCCGTGCACATACGCGATAATCTGGATCTGAATCCCGCCGAGTACAGGATTTCATTGATGGGCGTTACGGTGGGGGAGGCCGAAATCATGCCCGACCTGGAAATGGCGATCAATCCGGGGCGCGTATTCGGAACGCTGGAAGGCAAAGCCTGCCGCGATCCTTCTTTCGGCCTGGAAGCGGTCTGGATAGAGCCGGCCCAGAAAAATTATGCCCAAACACTGGGTTATACCGTGGTGGATCCCAGCACCGTGGTCGCTACGCATCTCAGCTATCTGCTTCAGGTTCATGCCCATAAATTGTTCGGCTACGAGGAAGCGCAGAAAGTCCTTGAAAACTTGGCGAAGACGGCGCCGAAGCTGGTCGATGATCTGGTGCCGAAGATTCTGCCTTTGGGCCTGATCGTCAAGGTTCTGCAGAATTTGCTGCAGGAGCGCGTGCCCATCCGCGATATGCGTACGATTGCCGAAACTTTGGCGGAATACGGGGTCAAGAGTCAAGATCCCGACATCTTGACGTCAGCGGTTCGTGCTTCGTTAGGTCGGTTGATCATCCATGAAATCAATGGGATACAGCAGGAATTGTCGGTCATGACCCTGGAGTACGATCTGGAACAGTTATTGCATAAATCTTTGCAAACCGCAGGCGAACAGGGTGCCGGCATCGAACCGGGTCTGGCGGAAAAAATGCACAGGTCGTTACAGGAAAATACCCAAAAAATGGAAATGGAGGGGCAAGCTCCGGTCTTGCTGGTCTCTTCCTACGTGCGTCCCTGGCTGGCCAGATTCGTCCGCCATTCGATTTCCGGCCTGCACGTTCTGGCTTATAACGAAATACCGCCGGACCGACAAATCAAAGTGGTTTCAACCATAGGGCGATGGACATGAGGAATGAGGCAACGCTATGAAAATCAAACGTTTTTTTGCGCCGGATATACGCCAGGCGATGCGCATGGTCAAAGAAGAACTGGGCGCGGACGCGGTGATCATGTCGAACAAATCCGTTGACGGCGGCATTGAAATCGTTGCGGCGCGCGATTTTGACGAACAATTGATTCAAAACAAGCTGGTGGAACAATCCAGCGAGCCGTTACCGGCAGCATCGAATAGAACGTCTCCTCGTCAAACACCGGGTTTACAGGCCGAAACGAATCGTTTCAATAGTTTGAGTAACGGTGAAAAAAGCAGCCGCGGAGGCATGATGCCGAATCGCATCCCGCAGGCCGCGGCTGATCAGTTTGTCGGCTATGCTGAAAAAATGCAGTTCCGTCGCCAAGAAAACGTGCCGCCGGTAAAAGAAACCAAACCGGCTCCGGCGGCTGTCGTTCATCCCTTTGAGAAAGAAAAACCGGTCGAGAAGGCCGGGGCGGCGGAAACGATGCCATCCACACTCCCGGATAAACTGCTGCTGGAAATGTTCAGGGATCTTAAATCCTTGAAAGCCGCTTTCGACAGCAAAATAGCGGACACAGGCGTTGCCGGTTTTGCGCAAGCCAATCCGGTCCGGGCTCATCTGTTGCAGCAATTGGCCAAGATGGGCATTTCCAAAAAAACGAGCGTGAATGTCGCCAATCGGCTGAACAGTTATGCCAATATCGATCTGGCTTTTGCGGAAGCTCAGGAATTGATGGCGGAAATGCTGCCCATCGCTCAAGACAATCTATTGGACATAGGCGGAGTCGTGGCGCTGATCGGGCCCACCGGCGTCGGCAAAACGACGACCATCGCCAAGCTGGCCGCCAAATTCATTTTGAAGCATGGTCCGTCGCAGGTCGCCTTGATCACTACCGATAATTATCGGATCGGCGCTCACGAGCAGATCAATACCTATGGACGTATTCTCGGTGTGCCGGTTCGGGTGGCGTCCAACAGCGAGGAATTGCGGAACCTTATCCTCGGCCTGGCCGACAGGCGCCTGATTCTGATCGATACGGCCGGCATGAGCCAGCGGGATATGAAGCTGGTGGAGCAGATCAATATGCTGCGGCAAAGCGTTTTCTCGATTAAAGCTTATCTGGTGATGTCGGCCGCCTCCGAATACCGGGTTATGAATGAAATCATCAATGCCTTCCGGTTTTTCGAGCCGCAGGCCTGCATCCTGACGAAGCTCGACGAGGCCGTTACCGCCGGTCCGGCGCTTTCCGCGCTGATAGAGCAGGATCTGCCGGTATCGTTTATTACGAATGGACAGCGCGTTCCCGAAGATATGTTTATCCCTGTGGCCAGAACGCTTATCGGCCAATGTGCGGCCGAATCGAAAGAGGATAACGGCATCGGCGATTTTGAAAATTACGAAATGTTTGTAGCGTAAAATCATGCAGCATCATGATCAAGCTCAAGGGATTAGAAATATGAAAAGCGTTAAGCCTGTCAAGGTCATTGCGGTCGCCAGCGGAAAGGGAGGGGTAGGTAAAACCAACGTGTCGGTGAATGTCGCGGTTGCTCTTGCCAAAAAAGGCCGCCGCGTTGCCTTGCTCGATGCCGATATGGGGCTGGCCAACGTCGATATTTTGCTGGGCATTTACCCGAAATTCAATCTGGCTCACGTTCTGTCCGGAGAGAAATCTATGAGTGAGATCATGATGGAAGGTCCTTTGGGCTTGAAAGTCATTCCGGGAGCTTCCGGTATTCAGAAAATGTCGGAGCTTACCACTATGGAACAGGCTGCGCTGATCCGGGCGTTCAGCGAGATCGATCAGGAGATGGATGTGCTGATCGTGGATACGGCGGCCGGCATTTCGGCGAGCGTGGTAAACTTTGTGCGCGCCTGCCAGGAGGTCATGGTGGTGATTTGCGATGAACCTACCTCTCTGACCGATGCCTATGCGTTTATCAAGCTGCTGAACAGAGACTATACGGTCAGTGATTTTAATGTCATCGCCAACATGGTCCAAACCGGGGAGCAAGGCAGAAAGTTATTTCAGAAATTATGTAAAGTTACCGACGCCTATCTGGACGTTAACCTGCAGTTTATCGGCAGCATACCCTACGACTTGACTTTGCGTAAATCGGTCCAGCAGCAAAGCCCGGTGGTATTGGAATATCCCAAGAGCGACATCTCCCTCGCAATCACGGAAATCGCCGAAAAAATCGATGCCTTGCCGGTAAAGTATCAGGCGGGCGGCTATCTCGAGTTTTTCATTGAACGAATGGTTCAATACAGTTCCCGCAAGGATTATGTATGAGCGGAGTCGCCATGTACAGTGCGGTTCAGACCGGCGGCATCGATGAGCACGTCATGCAATATGCGCCGCTGGTCAGGCGAATCGCCCAGCACTTGCTGAACCGGCTGACCGATGCCGTGCAGCTCGATGATCTGGTTCAGGCCGGGATGCTGGGATTGCTGGACGCCATTAAAAACTACGACATCGGCCAAGGCGCCAGTTTTGAAACCTATGCCGGGATACGTATTCGCGGAGCGATGCTGGATGAGGTGAGGCGTTCCGACTGGACGCCGCGTTCGGTGCATAAAAAATGGCGGCTGGTGACGGACGCTATCCGTGTGATTGAAAATAAGACAGGACGGGAAGCCAGGGCGGAGGAGATTGCCGAATTTTTAGGGATCTCTCTCGAAGAGTATCATCGCATACTTGAAGACTCCAGTAGCTGCCGCATCTTCAGTATCGAAGAATTGGCCGAGTCCGGCGATCATTATCTTGACGAGGCGGCGAGCTTTGGCGAGGCAACCTTTGAGGATGTGAGCCGGGCGGGGCTGCGAAAGGCTCTGGCCGAAGCCATCTCGGGACTGCCCGAGCGCGAACGGCTCGTGTTGTCGCTCTATTATGGCGAAGAGCTGAATCTGCGCGAGATTGGGGATGTGTTGAATGTCAGCGAATCGAGGGTGAGCCAGATCAGTTCGCAAGCGGTGTTGAGATTGCGTTCCAGAATGAAAGGCTGGCTGGAACCAAGCCGGTAAAATTTTTCTGCGTTATAATCTTCCGTTCGATGCCTTTCTTCGGCTTTGTTCGGACGATAAAGGAAACGGATGGACAGTGGAAAATTCATTTCGGCACAGTCCGTAAGACATGAATGAGAAACTGTAAAATCCGGAAAAAGCGTTCGGCTCACTCTCTCCAGGAAATGAAATTGATCGATGGCTAATTTGTTTTTGATCGTCCTTGCTCATGTTACGGTAACGGCCGTGGTTATGCTGTTATGGCTGGCGCGTACTTATATGAAACTGAAGGGCGAATTGCAGGTATTGAAAAATAGCGTTCAAAAAAACGATCAATATTTAGCCGGGTTGAGTTCGTCCGCACGGGCGGCGGACAGCCGGCTGGCGTTTATCGATGAACAATTGAAAGGGTTATCGGCAAAGCTTTCGGCTTTTCAGCAAAATGAGCAATCGGCAAATCCCTATAACGCCATCATTCAGAAAATTCGCCATGGCGCGAGTGTGGAAGAGCTGATGCGCGATTGTAGCTTGTGCAGGGACGAGGCCGTGTTATTGATGCGTCTGCACGGATCAGGACCGGGTTGAAGCTTGCGGGTTATTTCCGTGTTAGGAACGAAACAAGACTTTGTCGGACTCAGAAGAGTTCTATATTGTCCGACTCGCCTTCCTGGAAGGCGGTCTTTGCGGCAATCGCTTCATCGACCGATTTGCCTTGAAGAATGGCGTCAAACATCACTTTTTCGGATTCCATCGTAAATCTGGATCTTATCTCTCCTTGAAGTTCTCGCCATGCATCAGGATTATAGAGGTGTTCCGGACTTCCAACGAGATTGGACAATCCTCTCAGATTCGAGGTGACATGATGCAGGCACTGCTGCATGCGGTCGTAAAACTGAAACGCAACGATGGCGGCTTGAATCTTTTCCTGGGTCTTCGAACAGCAAGTTAAAGCCAGTTCCCTCTCATTGGAATCGACAAGAGCCAAAAGATGCTGGTTCATCGCCTGCATACTTTCTACAATTTCGGTGAACGAATCGGTCAGTGTATCGACTGCCGAGTCGCCTTCCTGCATGATCACGTCTACCTGCGCGGCTGACAATGTCAACAATTTGACGGTTTCTCGGACCTGGCTCCAATCAAGATCGGGGCTTTTCGAATCGGAATGAGTCAATTATTTCACCATGCAGGAACTAACTGCCAAATAAGGGTTGCAAAATCGCCAAGATTTTTTCGATCGATGGAAAATATTAGACATTTTCATATTCCGAGCTAAAAAACGAGGTGCCTAATTTTACATAAGAAATATAGTGTCGGCAAATTACACAGGATAAGCAGGGTAGTGCTCTCTCGATAAAAATTGTGAGTTCCCGGACAGCCGGAAGGAGGTGTTTATTTTGGCCTTAATTTTTTGGATTTGAGAAGCCGTTATCATTATCCGGACGCGAAAGATGTAGGGAAGGCATTTTACCCATGCCAATTTATTCGTTTTTGCTATTATTAGAGTGCGAGCAGGGAAGAAAATGCTTTAAAAGCTTGATTGGCTTGAGTTGCGTGGCGTTTTGAAGCCTTTTTTCTTCCTTTCAGTCAATAGTGCTTAGCAGATTTTCTATTGATTTTGCCTAATTTTGTTGAGCACGTGGAAATTTATAGCTCTTGTTTTTTGGAACAACGATGGACTTAACGAACGAATTACTTCAGAACAAAATCTTGGTTGTCGATGACGCCTTATCTATGCGCAGCATGACCAAAGCCGTTTTACGGGATGCCGGTTTTGCGCATGTTTTTGATGTGCCCGATGGGGAAGAAGCGCTCAAATTGATGAAAAGGATAAAAGTTAATCTGGTAGTTTGTGATTGGAACATGCCGGGAATGAGCGGATTGGATTTGTTCAAAGCTGTAAAGGCAGAGCCTAAACTGGCAAGTACGCCTTTTATTATGCTCACTTCGTCGTCGGAAGGCAGCAAAGTCAAAGAAGCCATCGAGGCGGGCATAACGGCTTATATTATAAAACCTTATAAACCCGCCGATTTAATAAAGAAAATTGGCACTATGCTGTCATGATTATGCAAGCATGGGCCGCTGATGATTCAAATGAATCATCAGAGGTTTAACCCATGTCCTTATACACAAGCCCGTCATTCCGGCAGGGATTGCCGGAATCCAGGCTACAGGGACGTTAAGCCTGCCATCCCTGGATACCCGTTTCCCGGCGGGTATGACGGCATTTATGTATAAGGGCATGGGTTTAACCTGATCAATAAGGGCGTGAAATGGTTTTGTAACCTGAATCGGGATAAGCCATTACCTCTGAGGCAGCGGATTGACTTTGATAAATGAGAGCATGGGGTTGTTGTTTCTTATCCCGAACTCAAACTTCAAGTAGGGTACGCTCGACTGCAGGGATGTACGCTCCCAGGATCTGAGCGGGGCAGGATTTATAACGCCGTCCCCACTGTTTGAAAACTCTCCGCCAACACAAAATCCTCCTCCCTGCTTGTCCCGCTTCAAACGTTACGGACGGGATAAATATCCCGTCCGGCATCCCACCGTAGGGTACGCTGTGCGTACCATTGATGTGCGGGGGAAGGTACGCACAGCGTACCCTACGAAGCGGTCCATAAGTACCTGCCGCTCGTTCAGTTTTTCGGTGCCACCTCCTTTTGAATAGGTGTCCGGTTTTTGTTGACCATTACACCGCAATCCCGACAAGTACCGTTTTGTTCCCGCTCCAGATTATCTGACTCGCAAAGCTCTTGCTTTGGCTATTCACTTTCCTTTTCAATTCGCAAAATCCAACAAAAAAATTTTTTTTACTATACTTTCAGGAAACGATTGACGTTTTGCTGCTATTGACCCGATTTTGCTTTAAGTACAACAATGGAGAAAACAATGGCAAGTATTCTTGCAGTTGACGATTCAGCCTCTATGAGAAAAATGGTCGCCTTTACTCTTAAAGGCGCTGGCTATGAAGTCGAAGAGGCTGTAGATGGGGTTGATGCATTGACAAAAGCCCAAATCAAGAAATTTGATTGCATCGTCACCGATGTCAATATGCCGAATAAGGACGGTATTGCCCTCATCAGAGATTTGAGATCATTGCCCGATTATAAATACATACCCATGCTGATGCTGACGACAGAGTCCGGGATTGAAAAAAAACAAGAAGGCAAGGCGGCCGGAGCGACGGGATGGATCGTCAAACCATTTGATCCGGAACAGTTATTAAGGACATTAAAAAAGGTTCTTGGCTAATTTATAGTCAAGGTAATGACTCAAATTCTCGTATTACACAGGTAAGCCTATGTCTATCGATATGTCTCAATTCCATCAGGTCTTTTTTGAAGAATGTTTCGAAGGACTGGATGCGATGGAATCCGGGTTGTTAAACCTCGATACGGGAGATATAGATGCGGAAATGATTAATACCATTTTCCGGGGTGCGCATTCGATCAAGGGCGGAAGCGGTACATTCGGATTTCACGATGTGGCTGATTTTACCCATGTGATGGAAACCTTACTTGACGAGATGCGCGACGGGCGAAGGAAAGTGACTCAACCCGCGGTCGATGTTTTGTTAGGTTCGGTGGATTGTCTGAGAACCATGCTGACTTCAATTCAGGAAGGAGAAAGCGTAGATCGGGTTGCGGTAGAAAAATATAAACTTGCCCTGGAAATTCAACTGAACGGCGCGGCAGGGGGGGCTCCGGCTACTGAGCCTCCATCTTCCCGGCCTGAGTCCGGAAATGCGGATGATGAGGCTGTCGCATCCGAAGCCTGCGAAATGCCGGAGCAAGGCTGGAAGATAGCCTTTTGCCCTTACCTTGACCTGCTTAAAACCGGGAACGATCCGGTGAGGATATTTCGCGAGCTCGCCGAGTTGGGCGACTATTCCGTATCGGTCAATACGCGGGATGTGCCGGGGCTTTTTGAGCTGGACCCGGAGGATTGCAATCTTTCCTGGACACTGCAGATAAAAGGCGACATCTCTTTTCAGGAAGTCAATGAGGTCTTTTCCTGGGTTGAGGGGGACTGCGAACTCGACATTCAGCCTTTGACAAAGCCTGGCAAAACGGTTCCGCCAGTAAAAAAAATCGAGCCGGAGCCGGTTCCGCCCGAAACCGGCGCTCCGAAAACGGAATTGGGCGAAGCCGAAGCAAAAACCGGGACGGGCAATCCGGAAAGCACCAAACAGAGCGTCTCCCAGCCTGATAATGATCAAACCAAATCGCCCAAGTCTTCCAATTCCAATTCCAGTTCAATTCGTGTCGATACCGCAAAAATTGACGCCTTGATCGATTTGGTGGGCGAAGTCGTCATAACGCAATCCATGCTGGGCCTGATCAGTGAAAATTTTACCATGGATCAGTTGGAACAGCTGAAAAGGGGCCTTTCACAGCTCGAACGCCATACCCGGGACATGCAGCAAAGCGTCATGAACATACGGATGCTGCCCATTAGTTTCGTATTTAGCCGATTTCCCCGGCTGGTCCATGATATCGGTGCCAAGCTAGGCAAAAAAATCGAGTTGAAATTAGTGGGGGAAAACACCGAGGTGGATAAGGCCGTCGTTGAATTGATCAATGACCCGTTGGTGCATTTAATCAGGAACAGCCTGGATCACGGCATAGAAATGCCGGTGGACCGGCTGGTTGCAGGCAAGTCCGAAATCGGTACGATAGAACTGAATGCTTATCACCGGGGCGGCCATATCGTTATCGAGATCAGCGATGACGGAAGGGGATTGGATAGAAATAAATTGATCGCCAAGGCTGTCGAGAAAGGGTTGATTGCTGAAAATAGCCAGTTGAGCGACAAACAGGCTTTTGAATTGATCTTCATGCCGGGTTTTTCAACCGCAGAAAGTATTACCGATATTTCCGGCCGCGGTGTCGGCATGGATGTCGTAAGAAAGAACATTCAGGCCTTGGGAGGAAATGTCGATATCATTTCCGAACTTGGAAAAGGTACGACGATTTCCATTCATCTGCCGTTGACTTTGGCCATTATTGACGGCCAGTCCGTTGCCGTGGGCGATGAAATCTATATTGTGCCTTTGGTTTCAATTATCGAATCAATCAATGTCACCGAAAAAATGCTTAATACGATAGCCGGTAAAGGCGAGGCATTCAAACTGCGGAATCAATACATTCCGATCATCAGAATGCACGAGGTATTCAATGTTCCGCTCAAAGACAAGTCCAAGCCATCCGAGGGAGTCATTGTTGTGGTAGAAAGGCAAGGCGCGTTATGCGGCCTGTTTGTCGACGAATTATTGGGACCGCAACAGGTGGTCGTTAAATCATTGGAAGCGAATTACCGCAGAGTGGAAGGCATTTCAGGCGCTACCATTCTTGGCGACGGTTCGGTCGCTTTGATTCTTGACGTTCCGGGTTTGGTAAGGTATTCCAATCGTCAGGCGCAGATACCTTCGGCGGCTTAGCGAGAGCGGATATGGCACAAGAGATAGAAAATAGTTCGGAGCAGAACCGTTATCACAAGGAAATCGACGCGGTCCAGTACTTGAGTTTTACGATGGAAAATGAAGAATACGGGGTGGATATTCTTCGTGTCCAGGAAATTCGCAGTTGGGAGCCGGTTTCCCGAGTGCCTAATGTTCCTTATTATGAGAAAGGCGTGGTGAATTTGCGCGGATCGATCGTACCGATTATCGACTTGAGAGAGCGATTCGACTTGAAGTTTACCGAATACACTTCACTGACCGTTGTCGTTGTGCTACAAACCCGAGACGGTAATAGAACAAGGACCATGGGGGTGGTGGTTGATGCCGTATCGGATGTCATTACCATAGACAAAAACAAAATTCAGAAAGCGCCTGATTTTGGTTCGAAAGTCAGCAACGAATTCATCACCGGCCTGACATCGGTCAATGAGCGTATGGTGATTTTGCTGGATGTGGATAAACTACTCAAACTGGAAGAACTGGAAAATTATAATAATTAGCAGCCGAGGGTTTTGTCTCTTTCCCTGACATTGAATATATTTAAATATCAGCAGATGACTAAGTAATAATAATTGTATTCTTAAATCCAGTATTTTATGGAAGATGGCTAGTAGCCTAAAGAAGGGATGCGGGATGGATATTCTTATAACCTTAAACACATATCCTTATACCCAAGTCCGTCATTCCGGCAGGGATTGCCGGAATCCAGACTACAGGGATGTTTTGAGCCTGCCTCCCTGGCGCTGGATACCCGCTTCCCGGCGGATATGACGGCATTTATGTATAAGGGTGTGCCTTAAACAGGAAAACGCGAGTAATTTTCTAAAGATGACTGCCGAAAACGATATGAACTCAATGACGGATGTGCAGGAAGACCAGAGTTTTAACTCAGATACGGAGTGCGAGGATGCCGGGCCGCGTATCAATTTGGATACCGTCTTAAGTATTCAGAATATTACTAAATTACATGAAAGAATTAAAAATTCCTTTGCGGTGCATGATTCGATTGAGATTAATGCCTCTCAGGTGGCCTCGATTGATACGGCGGCCTTGCAACTGTTAGTCGCGTTAAAAAAAGAAGCCGGTAAACGGCAAAAAAATATTCTAGTTACCGAGCCGTCCCCACGATTCATAGAATCCGCAGACCTGCTGGGATTATCGGACGTGTTGGAGCTCAATGGTTTTGCGCAATAAATAGGTGACATCGGGAAGCTGTGAAGAGCATTCGGGTTATGTTCTTATTTGCGCGGGTCATGTTCGTATTAATTAATAAAGCATAGAGTGCTGTTTGTTGTTAGCGACTGGACTCGGTATTCTTTAAGGCTAAAGGCACATGGGCTTAAATCTAATTTTTCAGGAATTGGTCAGCAGCTATTTATTGGACATTCAGAATCCTCAAATTCGCTCTTAGGGCTTTGAATAGATTACATATACTATTTATGGGAAGATTAAGTAACTGATGAATGCGCACATTAAGATTAGTAGGCCGTCGATTGCGGGGTTTGAGCGTCTTAATCGATATTGGGATAAAGACCGGGAAATCATAGCGATTAAGATTCTCCCTGGAGAATACTATGTGACGCAAGAAGACGAGATGATTACCACGGTATTGGGATCATGCGTATCGGCTTGTATCAGAGATAAAGAATTGGGCATTGGCGGTATGAATCATTTTATGCTGCCGGAAGGAAACTACGGCCCGATAAAAAAGAGTAATGAATCTATTATAGGGGCTTCTACGCGTTACGGAAACTATGCTATGGAACATTTGATCAATACCATATTGAGCAATGGCGGTAAACGTAAAAATCTGGAAGTAAAAGTATTCGGAGGCGGAAAAATCATTCCGACTCTAACCGATATTGGAATCAAAAATATCAATTTTGTTCTGGATTATCTCGATCAGGAAGGATTGAGATTGCTATCTCAGGATTTGGGTGATATTTATCCTCGAAAAATAATTTATTTTCCGAAAACGGGAAAAGCGGCAATGAAAAAAATAAGAGAATTGCATAACGATACGGTTCTCCAAAGAGAACGCCAATATTTTAATAGCCTTAAAGATATCCCGGTTGCCGGCGAAATTGAACTTTTTTGATTGAAGTCCCCTTATAGTAAAGTATAGAGCAAGAGATTCATCGTCGATCTGCCGCAAGACCGATAGAGTCTAAGTAAACCGGAATGTAGTAGCCAAGCGCGTATGCGGGGCGACATGTAATTTGATAAAGAAATAATGCATGAATAAAGTACGGGTATTAATCATCGATGACTCTTTGTTAATCAGAAGACTATTGACTGAGATTTTTAACTCATCGCCCGATATCGAAGTGGTCGGTACTGCGGCCAACCCCTATATTGCCAGGGATATGATCAAGCAGCTCAATCCCGATGTGCTGACTTTGGATATCGAAATGCCGGAGATGGACGGCATTACTTTTCTGAAAAATTTGATGCGTTTGCGGCCGACGCCGGTGGTAATGATTTCGACTCTCACAGAAAGAGGAGCGGACATTACGTTGGAAGCGCTTTCCTTGGGAGCTGTTGATTTTGTCCCCAAGCCTAAAGTGGATGTTGCCAATACCTTGAACAATTATGCGGAAGAGATTATTGGCAAGGTCAAAATGGCGGCATTGGCCAATATTAGAAATTTCGACAATAGAGGATTGAAATCGGGCGATATCGAAAAAATACCCGGCCAACTCAAGGAAAAACCGTATCCTGTAAAAAAAAGCTACGCAGCCTCCAATAAGATTATCGCCCTGGGAGCGTCCACGGGAGGAACCGAGGCGATTAAATCGGTCGTCAAGGGGTTTCCGGCAGACACCCCGGCTGTCGTCATTACGCAACATCTTCCTTTGGCTTTCAGCGAGTCATTTGCCAGGCATATTGACTTTGTGACTGAAATGACAACCTGCATTCCAAAGCACGGCCAGATCGTGGAAGCCGGCCATATCTATTTGGCTCCCGGAGACAGGCATATGAAAGTGATGAAGGAGGGTGCCCGTTTGGTGATCCACTTGTATGATGGGGAGTACGTTAATCGTCATAAACCAGCTGTCGATGTCATGTTCAGCTCTCTTGCCCGTAGCGTCGGCACAAATGCAATAGCCGTTTTATTGACCGGTATGGGGGTTGACGGGGCCAAAGGGATGAGTGAGATGCATGATGCCGGGGCAATCACTGTTATTCAGGATGAACGGACCAGCATCGTATGGGGTATGCCCGGAGCGGCTTATAAAATGGGATGCGTCGATCATGTTGTGCCACTCCATGGAATTGCCAGTAAAATACTCTCCCTCATCTGAGAAATTCTTCTTGGAATGCAATCAATAAAGCAATTCAAGCTCTCTGATTTTCTTCGGAAGGTTTCTTAGTGGTAGAAATTTTCTCTGGACGGCAAGTTCATTGAATGTCGAGATGGCTAAATTGCCCCATTCCGTCAGGCTTATTGACGTAATGGGTTTGGGCGCCCAGCTTTTTGTCCCATAGATTCCTTTTATTGCCGGGATGGTTCCGCATGTTCTGGTCTTAAGAATTCCGCATCACTTTTGATATAAAAAAATTACAATAACGGTTTGACTTGCTGCTTCGTTTTACTATGCTTAAGTAAAACTGTAGTGCTGGCAGGAAGGGAGCCTTAGGGCAAAGATTCTTGAATCCGCCGAAAGTTGACCGATGCGGATACACTACACCATTTTTGAAATTCGATATTAAATATTCACAATATTAAGAATCGGGGTTATTTATGCAAGACAATCAGAAGCCCGGCGGGGCTGCATCTACCGGCAGGGAGTATCTGGCCTTCAAACTGGGCGATGAAGATTATGGAATCGATATTCTTAAGGTTCAGGAAATTCGCGGCTATGAAACGGTCACTAAGATTGCCAATACTCCGGATTTCATCAAGGGCGTAATTAACTTGCGCGGCGTCATAGTGCCCATTGTTGATATGCGCATAAAATTCCAATTGGGGAATGTGGAATACAACCCGTTTACAGTAGTGATCGTTTTAAATGTCTGCGGCCGAGTGATTGGTATGGTGGTTGACGGTGTATCCGACGTAATCGAATTGACGCCTGAGCAAATTCATTCCACGCCGGAATTGGGGGCGAGCATTGATACTCAATATATCATCGGGTTGGGCTCGATCGATGAGCGTATGATAATTCTGGTGGATATCGAGCAACTCATGTCGGCCAAAGATATGGCTCTAGTTGAAAGAGTTGCGGCTTAATAATTAAGTTCAATCATAAAACAGCAATAAATAATAATTTCGCTAATTGGTAAGATAGAGGCATCAAAATGGCATTATTACTCAGTAAAGCGGTGAAATCCCGCATTGACGAGGCAGTGAAAATCATCGATAAAATGAAGGATGGTGATTTTACTGGCGATATCGAAACAACGGGCAGTGATGTCGTCGCTCCTCTTATGAAGGCATTGAAAAATAGTCAGGTTACGCTTGAGCGTCGGATATTGGAAAGCCGTCGAGCTATGGACAGGAACGTCGAGCAGGCGGTCCATTTTCATAGAATGCAAACAGCTCTCGATACCGTGACCTCTTGCGTGATGATGGCCGACAAGGATCGCAATATCATTTATATGAATCCTGCGGTAATTCAAATGCTGAAAAATGCGGAGGCCGATCTTCGCAAGGTGTTTCCCGGTTTTGACACTCATCGCCTGATCGGCACAAATATGGATATTTTTCATAAAAATCCGGCGCATCAGCAGCGGATTTTAGGCGAGTTAACGGGCATTCATAAGGCGCAGATTACCGTTGGCGCCCGTATTTTCAGTTTAACGGCCAGCCCTGTTATCGATGAGAATGGGAGTCGTCTAGGCTCTGTTGTCGAATGGGTAGACCATACCTCGGAAATGCTTTTCTTTAAGCAGATTGACGAAATTGTCCACAGTACCGTCAATGGCCTTTTATCGGTCCGGGCCAAACCGGAAGAACTGGAAGAGGGTGAACATAAAAAAATACTGGAAGGGATTAATAAGGTACTGGAAGCGCTGATTAATCCTATAACGATGACGGCTCGATATATTGGAGATATTTCTCAAGGCAATATCCCTGAGCGGATTACGGATGAGTATAAGGGAGATTTCAATACCCTCAAGAAAAATCTCAACGTCAGCATAGGTGTTCTCAACGGCCTTCTCACCTGTCAACAGCTCATGTCGGAGGAGCATGGCAATGGCAATATCGATTGGATGATCGACGTCGAGCGTTTCAACGGGGTCTATAAAACCGTCGTGCAGCGTATCAACGAAATGGTCAGTGGCCATATCGAGATGAATATGAAGGCGATGGAATGCATTAAGGAATTCGGCGAAGGTAATTTCGATGCGCCACTGGAAAAGTTTCCCGGTAAGAAAGGGTTTGTCAACGAAACGATCGAACAGGTGCGCGCCAATCTCAAGGCACTGATCGTGGATACCGATTCGCTGGTTCAAGCCACTTTGGAAGGGCGGTTGGATACTCGCGCCGACGTGTCTCGGCACCAGGGCGGCTATCAGCGCATCGTTAAGGGAATTAATGACACGCTGGATGCTATCGTGGGGCCCATCAATGAAGTGGTCTGGGTAATGGGCGCGCTGGCAAAAAGGGATTTGACTGAAAAAATTACGACAAATTACCAGGGTACTTTTGCCAGGTTATGCGATAACGTCAATGTCTCGGTAGATAATCTGGCTCAGGCTGTCTTGACCATCAGAGAGGCTACCGATTCAATTCATACGGCGGCAAAGGAAATTTCCGCCGGTAATGCCGACTTGTCGCATCGCACGGAACAGCAGGCTGCCAGTCTTGAAGAAACGGCTTCCAGCATGGAGGAGCTTGCTTCCACGGTAAAACAAAATGCCGAGAATGCCAAGCAGGCGAACCAAATGGCGCTGTCGGCCGCAGACGTCGCCGTTAAAGGCGGCGGTGTCGTGCAGCAAGTGGTCGATACGATGCATGCGATCAACGAAAGCTCCCGTAAGATTGTCGACATCATCAGCGTGATCGACGGGATTGCTTTACAGACCAATATATTGGCGCTCAATGCCGCGGTGGAGGCGGCACGCGCCGGTGAACAAGGCCGCGGATTTGCCGTCGTGGCCAGTGAGGTACGTAATCTGGCTCAGCGTTCGGCGGCAGCTGCAAAGGAAATCAAAGCGTTGATCAGCGATTCGGTGGAAAAGGTCGAAGATGGTAGCCAGCAGGTGCTCGAAGCGGGCAAAACAATGGATGAGATTGTTTCCTCGGTGAAGCGGGTGACCGATATCATGTCGCAAATTGCCTCTGCGTCCGTAGAACAAAGCTCCGGTATCGAACAGGTGAATACCGCAGTAGCCCAGATGGATGAAGCGACTCAGCAGAACGCGGCGCTTGTCGAACAAGCCGCAGCGGCTGCGGAGTCATTGGAGGAGCAGTCGTTAACGCTATCGGAAACGGTGAGTCAATTCCGCCTCGACACTTCATCCGCAAGCCGATTTACCCCTTCCTCGCCGCGTCCTGCGGCGAGTTTGTCATCCGCTTATAAACCTTCGGCCCGGTTAACTGCCGGCAGCGTCAAGTTGAATCAAACCCATGCCGATGAGTGGACGGAATTTTAGCCGAGAAGCATCGCATCGGGCGCTATACATTGACTGAAGGTTCTAATTTTTATCTATCGATGCCGAGGGACGGTTTTAAACCGCCCCTCCTGTCTGGGTTCAGCCATTCATAGGGCAAGATCATTTCCGAAGCCTGTACGGGTTAAATAATGCAACTTCATTTTCAGTCAGGATCAGAGCAAGATGAGCAAACAAGAGCAAAAGGAGTTTTTATACACAAAGGAAGATTTTGAACGGATTCGGACCATCCTTTATCAGCACAGCGGCATCAAGCTCAACGATAGCAAACAGGAAATGGTCTACACGCGGCTAGGGCGCCGATTGCGGGCTACCGGTTTAAAAACCTTCAAAGAATACCTGATCAGGGTGGAACGGGATCAAGGCGAGGAGTGGGAAGCCTTCATTAACTCGCTCACGACCAATCTTACGGCGTTTTACCGTGAACCCCATCATTTTCCGATTCTCAAGGAACATGTGCTGAGCCTGTCAAAGCGGCCCATCCGTTTGTGGTGCTCGGCCTCGTCGACCGGAGAGGAGCCTTATACCATGGCCATGACCGTGGTGGAAGCTTTCGGCGCCTTTAATCCTCCCGTGGAGATTATCGCCACCGACATTGATACGAACGTCTTGAGTAAGGCCGAAGCCGGCATCTATCCAATAGAACGGGTGGAAAAGCTGCCCAGGGAAACGCTCAAGCGCTTCTTCCTGAAAGGCTCTGGAAATAATGACGGGTATGTTCAGGTACGGAAAGAACTGCGCGACTTGGTCAGTTTCAGAAGGCTTAATTTGCTGGATGAACATTGGCCTATCGGGGGAGGCTTCGATGCTATTTTCTGCCGTAATGTCATGATTTATTTCGATAAGCCAACCCAATACAAAATTCTCAAACGCTTCGCCCCAAAACTGGAAGCAAACGGACTGCTGTTCGCCGGTCATTCGGAAAGCCTGCATCACGCGGCGGATATCTTCAAATTGCGAGGCAAGACCGTTTACGAACTTGCCTCGTCTGTGCGTCATTCAAAGGCTGCATTGCCGTCAAACCCTCTTCATAATTCAATTTAAGGATTCATGTCCGAATTTTTTTCAGACGACGAGGTACCGGCTCCCAATTTTTATTATGACAATTATTTTGATATTGATGCGGTCAAGATTGTACCCGGCGAATATTATGTCACTGCTCGCCCCATCCTGATCGTAACCGTATTGGGATCGTGCGTAGCGGTCTGCGTTCGCGACCGGGAAAGCGGTATCGGCGGAATGCATCATTTCATGTTGCCGCCTCGGAGAAAGGACGGAGAGTCGGGTTACGATTCGACTGATTACGGCAACCGTGCCATGGAGGTTCTGATCGATCATCTGCTCGGGATGGGCGCGCGCTATGAAAATCTTGAAGCCAAATTGTTCGGCGGCGGCGATCCATTCAGAAACGACAGGCTGGATAACCTGGGGCGGCGTACCGCCGACTTTATACGCAGCTACCTGAAGCTCAAAGCGATACCCATCGTCGCCGAAGATTTATATGATCGCTATCCGCGTAAAATCTATTTTTTTCCGGAGCAGGGCAAAGTCATGGTCAAGAAACTGATAAGGCTCCATAACGCCACTCTTATCCAGCGCGAGGAAGCATACGTTAATCGCCTGTTGCATGGAGAATGAGACCGGGGAGTGCAATGAACTCGCTCAGGCGACGCCTTTTTAAAAAGGCGGCCTTATTTTCTATCGCATTTTCTTTCGCGAACGGTGCCGGTCTTTTTTCTGTTCAATATGAATGATGATCTTATCCGGCTATAATTAAAAGTCTTGCCTGGCAATAGGCCACTTCGTCCGCTGCTGTAGCCGAGTTATTTATGATTCGGAGTTTGTGATAGATGGCTTCTCTGAGGGTTTATACTTGAGTACGAGTGTGGAAATATGGTTTTGCCGAGAATTTTAGTCATCGACAATAACGCGACAAGATCCCAGCAGCTTGAAGTCATCTTTACATTTATGGAATATCAGGCAGTTTTTGCCGATGCTTCCGATTATGGGCCGATTACCGGACAGATCGAACAATACGCGGGTATTTTTGTTGGCGATGTCGATTCGCAGAAACGTGCGCTTGCGATCAAGGATATCGCGGCCCAGGCGGGAAAAATACCGCTTATTCTCCTAGTGGACAAAGGGGCCGTTGACGAGGTTCCGTCTGCGATCGACAAAATGGTCCATCAGATATTGGAATGGCCCATTACGCACGCCGGCTTAAAGCGCGTCACTGACAAGCTCTTTACCGCTTTCTGGCAGGAAATCGGGCTCAACAATCCCCACTCGGACCGTAGAGCCTACGATCGCCGTTCGTCATCGGTTGCGCGGTTGCAGGGCAATAGTCCGGCGATCGTCAATGTTCGAAAACTCATCGATCAGGTTGCGGATTCGGATGCCACTGTTTTGATTCTTGGCGAATCGGGAACCGGCAAAGAAGTCATCGCCCGGTCATTGCACGACGCTTCCCTTCGAAGATCAAAGCCGTTCGTGCCGATTAATTGCGGTGCGATCCCCGGCGAATTGTTGGAAAGCGAGCTGTTTGGCCATGAGAAAGGGGCTTTTACAGGCGCCTTGAATGCCAGGGTGGGGCGCTTCGAACTGGCGGAGGGCGGCACGCTTTTTCTGGACGAAATCGGCGATATGCCCCTGGCGATGCAAGTCAAGTTGCTGAGAGTCCTGCAGGAACGGACATTCGAGCGGGTGGGCAGCAGCAAGGCCATACATTGTGATGTCAGGATTATTGCCGCTACGCATCGGCACCTTGAGAACCAGATCAAAGAAAACCGTTTTAGGGAAGATTTGTACTATCGCCTGAACGTCTTTCCTATCGAAGTTCCTTCATTAAGGCATCGCCCGGAGGATATTCCTCTCTTAGTCAAGGACATCACCGGCAGAATGGAAGCTTCAAACCGGGGCACGGTCAGATTGAGCAATGCGTGCATGGCGGCATTGATGCGGTATGAATGGCCCGGTAATGTCCGCGAGTTGGCGAACCTGATCGAGCGGCTGGCTATTATTTATCCCGGGGCAGTGGTTAATGCCGCCGACCTGCCGGAAAAATTTCAGCGTTTTGCCGATCTCTCGGGCGCAGTCGTGGCCGATCCGGAAGAAGTAGAGGAAAGCGGCGAATTGGCGGAGCCTACGGAAGCGGATAAGGTTTTGGAAAATGTCATGAAAGGCGAGGGCGTGTCTTTGCCCGAGCAAGGTATCGATCTCAAAAAATATCTGGATACGATGGAAAGCCATTTGATTCGTCAAGCGCTGGAAGAAAGCAATGGCATTGTGGCGCACGCGGCCAAGCGGTTGAATCTTCGCCGTACTACGCTCGTTGAAAAGTTACGCAAGCTGGACTTGCAGTTTTAAGCTGTTTCCGGGCTCGTTTCTCGAACCGGGGCGGATCCTGAGTCTCGATTCCCTTCTCCCGCTTTCCTCCCTGCGGCTGGGTTGCAACGGCAACCGAGCGATGCATTGGCAAGCGCGCATTCTTTTTTCTTTCCCGCTTTGTTTGCAGAGTTTGTGTGCGCTCGATTTACAAAAGCGGCTTTTGTCAAAATTTTGACGATGGCAGGAAATGCAGTGGTACTCCGGGTAGGCGCCATCCCTTTTAATCGCCATGCGGCAACGGCCCGAAAGATATGCGTTGGCATTCACTTGACGGATTTAATTGGGAAATATCGGATAACGCGCCGAAAGCCGGCTGCCGTTCCTCGGCGTAGAACAGAGAGATGTAGCAGAATTGGCATCAATCATGCATAAAGTTAGGGCGGTGAAATTAAATTGTCCGGGCATCGGACTTTTCTCCTTTGTCAGCCGGTGCCGATAAATCGATAGGAAATGCCATGAACGATATGAACATAAACCGTATGTTGGCCGAGATGCGGGCAATGTCTCTCGAAGCCGGAAATCGAGTGCAGGAAACAGGCAACGGCGGTAACACGGATTTTTCGGCATTGCTGAGGCAGACCATTGATTCCGTCAACGCCTCCCAACAAACCGCGCGCACCATGGCGGAGACGTTCGAAACCGGAGAGTCCGGCGCCAGTCTGGCGGAAGTCATGCTGGCTTCGCAAAAGGCGAGCGTTTCGTTTCAAGCCATGCTGCAGGTCAGAAACAAACTTGTGGACGCCTATAAAGACGTAATGAACATGCCGATATAATTCATGCGGCAAAGCGACTGAAAAATGAGCGTGCAAAACGGTAATAATTTAATGAATGCCGGGACTCAAGATCTAACGAACGCCGGTGTTCAAGGCGCGTTGGCGGTAACGGGCAATGCCCATCCTGTCATGCAAGGTCTGGCCGGGCTGCCGCTGGCGCGTCAGATCGGTTTGATGCTGGGGCTGGCGCTCAGCGTGGCAGTGGGCGTTGCGGTCGTGCTCTGGTCGCAAGCACCTTCTTACGGGTTGCTGTTTTCGGAAGTCGGCGATAAGGATGCTTCTGAAATTCTGGAAATTCTTGAGTCGGAAGGCGTCAAGTACCGGGTAGAGTCCGGAACCGGAGCGATCATGGTGCCGGCCGATAAAGTTCATGAGCTAAAGCTCAAGCTGGCGTCTCAGGGACTGCCCAAAAGCAAGAGTCTGGGCTACGATTTACTGGATAAGGACCCCGGCTTCGGAACGAGCAAGAGTGTCGAGGCGCTCCGCTTTCAACGGGCTCTCGAAGGCGAAATCGCGCAAACCGTTATGTCGATCCAGAATGTAAAATCGGCGAGAGTATTATTGGCAATGCCTCAGCAGTCGGTGTTCGTCAGAGACCGTAAAAAACCGAGCGCTTCGGTCATGGTCAATCTGTACCAAGGCAGATCGTTGGATAAAGAGCAAATTCAATCGATCGTCCATTTGGTGGCCTCCAGCGTTCCATTGCTTGAAGCGGAGCAAGTGACGGTCGTGGATCAGAAAGGGCAGTTATTGAACAGCAAGGATTCGTCGTCGGAAGTTTATCTCGCCTCCAGGCAGTTGGAATACAAAAAAAATATCGAAGAACATCTGATGGAGCGGATAGCCAATATTTTGACGCCTCTGGTCGGTTCCAACGGCATGCGCGTCCAGCTTTCCGCGGATGTCGATTTCACGCAAACCGAAAAAACGCAGGAAATGTTCAACCCGGACGGTTCGGTCTTGAGAAGTGAACAAGCGGCGGAAGAAAAGAATACGCTGTCCGCGGTTCAAGGGGTGCCGGGGGCGTTATCCAACCAGCCGACGCCGGCGGGCACTGCGCCGGAAAAAGTGACGGCAGCGGATTCCCAAAAGAATGCGGCGAATACGGAAAACGGCTCATTTTCCAAAAGCACCACCAGAAACTTCGAATTGGACAAGACCATTACCCATACCCGCATGGGAACCGGCGCGATCAGCCGCCTGACTGTCGCCGTGGTGGTGGACGACCGCCATACGGTGGGAAAGGATGGCAAAGCCGCCAATCAACCCTATACCGCCGACGATATTAACCGGCTCGGCGATTTGGTAAAGCAGGCCGTGGGCTACGACAGTAAACGGGGAGATCAGGTGACGGTAACCAACGTCTCCTTCAATCCGAATGAAGAAATGGAAAGCCTGCCGGAAATTCCGGTTTGGGAACAAGTCTGGTTTGCGGAACTGATGAAGCAACTGATTGCCGCGGCAACTATCCTGCTGCTGCTGTTCGGCGTATTGCGTCCCGCCGTGCGCGGACTTATAGGCCGCGTCGATGACAAAAAGGAGCCGGACAAGGCGGAGGCCGCGGCCGCGGCAAACAATGCTTCGGTGGACGGAAATCCTCCGGCCGATAAAGCCGTTCCCGAAGCCGTGCCGGCTGACGATCGAAGAGCGGAACATGCTGCGCTGGCGTCCGCCAGGGATGAGTTCTCGCTGTTGTCGGCGCCGCAGAGTTACGAAAGGCATATGGAATATGTGCAGAGGTTAGTGGATGAAAATCCGAAATTAGTGGTGCAAACGATTAAGGCGTGGATCAAAGATGAGTAGTCCCGAAGGCACTTTAACCGGCGTTGAACGCGCTTCCTTGCTGCTTTTTGCGTTGGGGCAAAAAAGGGCCGGCGAGATTATGAAATACCTGGAACCCAGGGAAGTAGAGTTGATCGGCGCCAACATGGTGTCGCTGAAAGGCATCTCGCCGGAAATGGTGGATGCCGTGCTGGACGAATTTGTCGTTACCGTCAAAAAACAGACCGCCTTGGGGGTTGATTCGGAAGATTATATTCGAAGCGTCCTGACGCATGCTTTGGGTCCCGAAAAAGCGGAAATCATTATCGACAGAATATTGATCGGAGGCCGGTCGAAAGGCATTAACCAATTGAAATGGATGGATACGCGCTCGATAGCGGATCTGGTGCGCGGAGAACATCCCCAGATCGTCGCCAATATTCTGTCTTTGCTCGATGGCCAGCGGGCGGCGGATGTGATCATGTCCCTGCCCGAAGAAGTGCGCCCGAACCTGCTGATGCGCATTGCCTCGCTGGAAGGCGTGCCGCTTGCCGCCTTGCGCGAACTGGATGAAATCATGGAAGAGCAATTGGAGGGCAACGAAAACATCAAATCTTCCTTTGTCGGCGGAGTCAATGTCGCTGCCAATATTTTGAATCACATGGATAGCCCCGTCAGTACCCTGTTGCTGGAGGAAATATCGGGAAGCAGTTCCGAATTGGCGCAAAAGATCCAGGACAAGATGTTTATTTTCGAAGATCTTGTCAATCTGGACGACAGGGGCATGCAAACGTTTCTACGCGAGGTGGCGGCGGACCGGCTGCTGCTGGCATTGCGCGGCGTTAGCGAAATACTGAAGAATAAAATCTTCAGCAATCTGTCCAAGCGCGCGGCGGATATGCTGCGCGATGACCTGGAAGCGGCGCCGCCTGCCAAATTGAGCGAAGTGGAGCAGGCGCAGAAAGAAATCTTGTTGATCGTCAGAAGCCTGGCCGAGTCGGGTGCGATTACATTCGGAGGCGGCGATGACAAACTCATCTAAAACGTCCGGATTTTCCCTGCCGGAAACGGAAACGTTCGAATTATGGAATCTGCCGGAAGTTTCGACTCCGGGTACGCGGGAGAAAGCCGAAGCGCCGGTTCTTGTTTCCGGCCGAACGCCGAAGTTGACGGTTGAGGAGATCGAAGCGGTTCAAAAGCAGGCGTATGAGGAAGCTTTTGCGCAAGGGAAACAGGACGGCTTTCGGCAGGGCTTCGATGAAGGCGTAAAAAAAGGCTTCGATGAGGGACTCACCGAAGGCATAAAAAAAGGCTATGATGAAAATCAGCACTTATTGCAGGAGCAGGCCGCGGAGTTTGCCCGGCTGATGGAGTCCTTGAGCGAACCGTTCAAAGTACTCGACGATGAAGTGGAAAAGGAGCTGGTCAAATTGGCGATCGCTATCGCCACCCAAATCATACGCAGGGAAATCAAAATGGACCCCGGGCAGATCATTGCCGCTGTCAAAGAATCGATCAAGATACTGCCGCTGTCTTCTCAGAAAATCTATTTGCATCTGCATCCGGACGACGCGGAATTGGTGCGCTCCGTACTGGCTCCGACGGAGCTGTCTCCCCCCTGGAATTTGATCGAGGATCCGTTGATTACCCGCGGCGGCTGCAAAGTCGATACCGAAGTTTCGCATATCGACGCTTCGATGGAAAATCGTTTGGCGTCCGTGATTTCGACGCTGTTCGGCGGCGAGCGGCAGGGGGATTGAAGCCGATGATTCCGGAAGCGAACCGGTCCGGGGTTTGGATCGACAGGTTAAAGCCTTACTCGCAAAGAATTGAGCAAACGCCCGGCCTGGTGGTTGAAGGAAAGCTGTCCCGGATGGTGGGGCTGACCCTGGAGGCCGTCGGATGCAGAGCGGCGATCGGTTCGCGCTGCCGAATCGAGATGAACGGCGGAAGAAAAATCGAGGCCGAGGTGGTCGGTTTTGCGGGTGAACGGGTTTTTTTAATGTCGGCGGGCGAACTGTATGGGCTGGAGCCGGATTGCCGCGTCATTCCGATGGGGGAAAACAGTCTGGCTAGCGTAGGCGCCGGCTTGCTCGGAAGAGTCTTGGACGGCGCGGGCAGACCGCTCGATAACAAAGGGCCTCTGAACGCGGATGCGCGCATTTCGCTCAACGGCACGACGATCAACCCCTTGACGCGAAAGCCGATCCGCACGCCGCTCGATGTCGGCGTCAGGGCGATCAATTCGATGCTCTGCGTCGGACGAGGTCAGCGCATGGGCTTGTTTGCGGGAACCGGCGTCGGAAAAAGCATCCTGCTCGGCATGATGACCAAGTTTACGGCGGCGGACATCGTGGTGGTCGGGCTGATCGGCGAGCGGGGGCGCGAAGTCAATGAATTCGTACAGAAGATATTGGGCGAAGAGGGGCTGAAGCGGGCCGTGGTCGTCGCCACGCCGGCCGACGACCCTCCCCTGATGCGGGTGCACGGCGCTTTGCTGGCGACCAGCATCGCGGAATATTTTCGCGATCAGGGGCAAGATGTGTTACTACTGATGGATTCGTTGACCCGTTTCGCCCAGGCCCATCGCGAAATCGCTTTGGCGATCGGGGAACCGCCGGCTACCAAGGGTTATCCGCCCTCCGTCTTTGCCAAGCTGCCGCATCTGGTGGAACGGGCCGGTAACGGCAGCGAAGGCGGCGGCTCGATCACCGCTTTTTATACGGTGCTGACCGAGGGCGACGATAATAACGATCCGATCGCCGATTCGGCCCGGGGCGTGTTGGACGGCCATATCTTCCTGTCCAGAAGTTTGGCCGAGTCCGGGCATTTCCCGGCGATCGATATCGAAGCCTCGGTGAGCCGCGTCATGCCCGATATCGTCGATAGCAGCCACATGAAGATGGCGCTGGAGGTCCGGCGTTTATACTCCATTTACCGGCAAAATCTGGATTTGATCAGCGTCGGTGCCTACCAGGTCGGCTCCGATCCGCGTATCGACAAGTCTATCGAAAAAAATCCGGCGATCCTGGAGTTTCTGAAACAGGATATGAACGAAGCGGTCAACGTGGAACGCAGCCTGAAAGAGTTGGAAATACTGTTGGAATTAAGAAATAAAGGATAAACGATGAAAAGATCCCAGCGTATCAAAGCGATTGTGGAGATCAAGGCAGTCCAGGAAAAAAACGCCCTGGAAGCGTTGGGCGCCTCTCGGAAGAAAATGCAGGAAGTCGAAGCGCAATTGGAAAATTTAAAAAATTACCGGCGAGACTATCAGGAACGCTTCAATCGTTTGGGAGGCGAGGGCGCCAGTGCCGCCCGGTTGATGGAGTTCAGGTCGTTCATGGATAAGCTGGATACGGCGATCAGAGGCCAGGAACTTTCCCTGCATGGAAGCCAGGCGGAATTCCGGGCGAAAAAGAAACACTGGGAAAACCTGCACAATCAGACGGCGAGTCTGCAGAAAGTTTGCGATACGGCTGTCGTGACGGAAAAGAAGCTCGATGACAAGATCGAGCAAGATGAACAGGATGAATGGGCCACGAGATTCGTTATGGGCCGCTAAAGGCTGATCCGAAAAAGCGCCCGAAAATCGAAGGAAATCTTTGACAGAATTGGCAAGAGGGTGGTTATGAATATCGAGGGGAGTAAATTGGCCTCCGTACTCCAGCCGGTGATTGCGGCTGACGGGAGTGGACAATCGTTGACCGATAACGGCCCCTCGACAGGGGGATTTGCGGACGCCTTGAGAGGACAGTTGGCGTCGTTGGGCGAGGCCAACGCGAAGGGGACGTTACCGCCGGGACAGTACGTTGCTCCGGTTGCGCTTCAACCGGCGAATCCGCCGGCTCGTTTTGCCGAATTTTCGGATCTGCCGGGCGACCGGCAATATGACGCGGCGGCCCTGCCGCCTTTGCCGGAGCCGATCGACCAGGCTTTGACACAGCAGGAAGCCGTCGATGTTGACTTGCCGGCCAATGCGGCTTTTCAGAACGGCCGAATCTCGGCGCAATCCACCGCCGGGGAGACGGGGGCCGGCGCAGCCGGCCAAGCGGCCGATCCCAAAGCCGCTCTGGAGGCGGTAACGGACAGCTTGAGTTACGGCGCGAAAGGAAATGCCGAAAGCGCACCGCTTCCTGTGCCGGAACATCCTGCAGAACGATACTCGCTAGAGCGGCAGTCTGTTGCGGAGCATTCGGTAAAATCCGCTGTAGCCATGACGGCGACGACCGTGAAAACTGCCGGCGCAAGCAAAGGCAGCGATTCCGAGGTTTTGCCGGCGGTTCCGGCCTTGGCGCCTTCGCTTAGGCATCCGGATTCCGAAAAAATACCTCTTGCTCAGGCGGCTGGCACGAGATCGGGGGCCGATGACGCCTCGGCCCGGGAAATGCCGTTAGTCGAGGCTGTCGAACTCCGCCCGCAAACGGTCGAAACGCCGGCGGACCGTCAAAGTATCAGGCAGGATGGGGTACAAAAGCTCGAAGATTCGGATAGAGACGGACCGGCCTATCCGGAATTTCCGCCCAATCCGCAAAGTCCGGTCCAATCGGCAAAAAACGGGCCGTCAAACATCGAATCCGGCGAAGACGCCGGCAATAAGCCAAACCAGAGGGCGGTTCTACCCGAGACCGTCGAACAATTGCCCCGTCAAAAAATTGACCGGGCCGACTCTACGGTTCATGCGGGTAACGAAAAAAGGAAGGCACAAGATTCGGATAAAGACACCGACGATCCGGCGCAGGCTATACCCTCCATGACGGTATTGACGGCGACGCCCGTACCGCCTCAGCCTGTGTCCGCGGCTGCCGGCGAAGAAAAGAGCTTCGATGATTTCGTAAACGAAGACGCAGGGCGCAAAATATCGTCCCAACCTTTTATTAAGCCGTTGTTCGAAGAATTGAAACCGAACGGCGCAGGGACGCAGGCGGCACCCGAAGACGCCTCGAAGCAAGAGGGAGAATTTGGCCGGGTCGTCAAGGAATTTCAATTTCCGAATGTCGATCCCCCGGAAAAATCGCCACCTTCGAACGATGCGCATTCGAACGAAGCCGGCCTTTCCGCTCCGGATACGGACAACGTGCCGCCCCGCGGCATGGTGGAGGTTGCCCAATCTCATCGGCAGCCTTCCGAAAACAGGGCGGACATGCCGGCAATGACCAAGCCGATGCAGCATCCCGACTGGAACAAGGATTTGGGAGAACGGATTTTGTGGATGAACCATAAAGAATTGTCCGCGGCCGAAATCAAGTTGAATCCGGAGCATCTCGGGCCGATTTCGGTACGTATCGAAATGCAGAACGATCAGGCAACGATCGCGTTTACGGCGCAGCACGCCGCGGTGCGTGAGGTACTGGAAGCCTCCATTCCCAAATTGCGCGAAATGATGAACGAGCAGCAGCTCAATCTGACGGACGTCAATATTTCGCAAAATACGTCGTCGGGCCAACAGCAGCAACAATCCTCTTCTCAGCAGTCGCCGAAGCATTTCGAAGCGGGCGTTCAGCCGGCGGGGAGCATGGCCGAAGCGGGCGAAGAGCCGGAAAGCGGAGGTACCGTCGTCAATAAAGGATTATTGAATATCTATGCTTGATGTTCGCGGGAAGTTTGGGCCGTCAAAATGCGGAAAGCTTTGGCATTAAATGTGCTGAATAATTATCAAGTCATAAAACCGGCAAATTTTGCGATGAAGATTTTATATAGCCTATGCGTATTGGTCTGGATGTTGCTGAATCCGGCCAGGGCGGAACAGCCTTTGCAGTCCCATGAAAGCATTTATGAAACCGTAAAGGATTATATCGGGCAAAATATCAGCCCGATGTACGAATACGAGGTTAGCGTCGTTCCGATCGACAATCTATTGGCGTTATCCGCCTGTTTGGAGCCGCTGCAAGCCTATACCACGAGTGACTTGAGCAAAGCCTCGGGACGGGTTGCGGTAGGCGTACGCTGCAATTCGGGAAACAGATGGTCGATATTCGTCACCGCCCTCATCAAGTTTTATCAGGAAGTTCCGGTCCTGACGCAGCCCGTACAGCGTGGCGATATCATTACCCGGCAACACTTTACCTTCGAGAAAAGAGAAATCGCCCGGCTGAGCGACGCTGCCGCCGCCCAGCCCGAGCAGCTCGAAAACAAACAAGCCACGCGTTTTCTGCCGGCAGGAGTTGTTCTCAGTCCCCGAGCGGTTGCCGAGCCGATACTGATAAGAAGGGGGGAAAAAATCGCCATCACTTCCAGCCGGCCCGGCTTCGAAGTCCGAATGAACGGCCAGGCGATGATGGACGGCGCGCGGGGGCAAAAGATTCGGGTCAAGAACGAAAGTTCGGGGCGCGTCATTAGCGCCGCCGTAGTGGAAACGGGGATCGTATCGGTCGATCATTAAAAGGCCTATCAAAAAAGACGTTAAAGTTTTACCATACCCTGCCGCTAATTAGATATAGATAGAGCGGAATAGAGGTATTTGACATGGCCATAGAACCCATCGCCGGAAGACTTAGCAGTCTCGCCCCGGTTAAACCCGTCAAAAAGGCTGACGCCGACGATCAAAAGCAGGTGTCGGCCAAGACTGTCAAACATGAGGGCGATATTCCCGCCTCCACGGTTGTACGGGACTTTAAAAAAGCGGTCGAATTATCGCCCGCTTCCACCTTTGATGTGGATCGAATCAACGCGGTAAAGAAAGCGCTTGCCGAAGGCAAGTATCAGATCGATGCTGAAAAGATCGCTCAAAAAATGATTGAATTTGAAAAATTGTTGCCGCCGGATAAGGAGATTTGACCATGATAGAAAAAACATTTCCGCTCATCGAAAAACAGATCCTCAGTGTTCTGCCGTTGGTTGAATCACTCTATCGGCAGCTCAATCAAGAGGCCGAGAACCTGAAGCAGACGCCGCAAGCCGAACTGATCGGTTTTATCGCGAGCAACAAAAATCAGCTCGTCGAGCAGATGGAGCGGGTGAACCGGCAACTGGGCGAGTTATTGGCCCTGGAAAAGCTGCCTCATAATCGGGAAGGGATGTCGCTATGCCTTCAGCGTGCCGAAGCGGCGGGATTCTCTACCTCGGAAGCAACCCGCAGCTGGGCACAAGTCGTCCGGCTTTCCGCGGACTGTAAAGCGCTCAACGAACGCAACGGGGCATGTATCGATCTTCTGTCGCGCCATGCCAAGCGCTCTTTGCAGATTATTAAGGGCAAACCGCAAATTGGAAATACCTATGGGCCCGACGGCATTGCCAAAGCCGACTATTTGGGCCGCCCCCTCATATCGGTATAGTGCCAAAATTGTCGGCTCTTTTGAGATTTACAAAAATTTTTTAGAACAAGAAAAAATCACCCAAATTCTTTCCGCAGCCGGGAGAGAGATTGAAACTCTCCCAAAAAACTCATCTGTCTACAGCAGGAGAAAAAAGCTCCGATGCAACAATTGCTCACCAGCAAACTCAGCGTAACGGTAGACAAATCATGAATATTCCGTTCCTGTTTGCCGGGATCGATCGTCTCAAGTCCTGTCTGGACAGTCTTCGTCCTCTGCCGGAACACACCGTCCGCACGCTGCATGAACAACAAGTGCTGGAGTGGACTTACCATTCCAACGCTATCGAGGGCAACACGCTGACGTTGAAAGAAACCAAGGTGGTGCTAGAGGGCATTACGATCGGCGGCAAGCCGTTGCGCGAGCATTTCGAAGTGATCAACCACAAAGAAGCCATCGATTATGTGGAAGCCATTGTTCAAAGCCAGGATGCGTTGAGCGAATGGCAGATCAAATCCATTCATCACTTGGTGCTGAAAAATATCGACGACCGTAATGCTGGCCAGTACCGGCAGGAAAACGTGGTGATCGCCGGTGCAGAGCATGTGCCTCCCGATTTCATTAAAGTGCCGGAAGCGATGGCTGCCCTCATGGATTGGTACAGCAGATCAATCAATCTGCATCCGATGGAGTGTGCCGCTCGGTTACACGTCGATTTTGTCGGCATTCATCCGTTTGTCGACGGCAACGGCCGCACTTCGCGTTTATTGATGAACTTTGAGTTGATGCGGCGAGGATTTTTGCCGGTGATCATTCCGGTCGAGCGTCGCTTGGGCTATTACGATGCGCTGGATACTGCGCATACACGTGGGGATTACAGTCCGTTCATCGATTTGGTCGCAGGGCTTGAACAGACTGCTCTGGAGCGTTATCTGCGGATCATTCAAGGTTCCAAGGACGCATAATGATGAGCCTGCTGCCTGAAACTTCGGGGATTACCGTAACCGAGTTCATCGATGGCAAGAAGGTGCACTCTTATCGGCTGGGAAAATCCTGCCAACAATCGCTCGACCGTCCCCGTAGGGTACGCTGTGCGTACCATCAATGTCGAAAGGTGCGCACAGCGTACCCTACGGGGCTGGACTTGACGGCAGGGCACCCTTCAGACGGTGAGGACTTTCCTACACGCGATATGAAAATGCTCTAGCCGCCGACAGCAAGCTATCCGCCATCCGCTACAAAAGTAGCGCAATGAAACGAGCCTGGTATCCAGCGCGATTGCGGTGTCGCCACCCAACACCCGCGAAGGTCACGAGAAAGTGGACGAAAGCCATTTGCCGGAAGTACGACAATGGTGGCAAGCGCACGTGGGCAATCAAAGCGAAGAGCACTACATCAGGGCGAGCGCCTCTTCATGCGTCCGGATCATTTCGAGCCGGACAGGCGAGGAGGCGGCTAAGCGGCGACGAATACCCGGTTTCTGCCGTCTCTTTTCGCCTGATACATGGCCGCGTCGGCACGTTTGATAAAAGTTTCCGCCGTATCTTCCTTGCATAAGGCGCTGACTCCCAGGCTGACCGTCACTTTGATGGCATGCATGTCGAAAACCAGGGTATGGTTTTCAATGGACATACGAATTCTTTCCGCCAATAATTTGGCGCCGTCAATGTCGGTGTCGCTCAATAAAATGACGAATTCTTCGCCTCCGGTGCGGAACAGAAGGTCGCTGGAACGCAGGCTGTCGCGGATGCATTTGGCGAGGGACGCCAGGACGAAATCGCCGCATTGGTGGCCGTAATGGTCATTGAAAAATTTGAAGTGGTCGATGTCGAGAAAGATGACCGAGAGGTTTTTTCCTGCCCGAATGGCCAGGCTCATTTCCCGCTTTACCGAATCGTCGAAGGATGTCCGGGTATTGGCCTGGGTCAGGGGATCGGTGTAAGCCATTTTCAAAGCATGCTGATACTGAGTTGCGTTTTTTAAAGGGTAGATTAAAAAACACAGCAGATTTTCCAATAGCTTGATCTCTTTCTGGCTGTATTTGCGATTGTTCATGAAAGTCAATTTACCGAGCATCTGCTCTTCGAGCTTGAGCAGGTAGGTATAGGCATTGCGGGTAAAAACCCCGTTTTTGATTTCCACTCCGAATTCCGTATGAGAATACGCATAGGCCGTATGAGGAATCAGCCTTTCGATTTTCCGGCTGAAAATGGAAATCAATTTATTGAAATCGAGCGTAGTCTGCAAAGCGCTGCTGAGATCAAAATGATCCAGATTGACAGCTTTGGCCGACTCGAATGTGCTGGTGCTGGTAACGGTCAGTACTGCGGATTTCTGATTCACAACGATTCTCCGGATTGGAATTCATGAGGTTTCATGGTTGTGAATGATTAAGCGATTCTTATGCCAAAAAACTATAATCTTTATAATTCAGATAGATGAAAATGTGAGATAGTTGGCATTTTTGAAATGCCTGAAAATTGACGCTGAGTGAGTCGCGGATCGTTACGGTAAAAATAATTCAAGGTCCGTACAAATACAAGACGCGAGATGCGGACCGGTTCGGCAACCGGGGAAAACTTTTCAAAACGATGCGAGCTGTACGGCATTACGGCTCCTTGCCTTGATCTGGTATAACGCTTGGTCGGCTAGTTTGATAAGCGTTTTCCAGCCGGGTTTGTCCCCTACCGAGCCGGCAACGCCGATGCTGACGGTAATCGGCTTTGTGAGAGCGGGATCTTTGGGTTGTTGAGCCTGTATGGCTCCGCGAATGCGTTCGGCGAGTAAAAGGGCGGCGGTTCCGTCTGTGTTGGGGGCGATCACCAAAAATTCTTCGCCGCCCAGACGGCAGGCGATGTCGCTTGCCCGGACGGTGGCTTTCAATATTTTCGCGGAATGGGTTAGTACGGCGTCACCGGCGTCATGGCCCAAGGTATCGTTAATCGATTTGAAATGGTCCAGATCCAGCATCAAGACGCTTAAGGGCCGATTGTAGCGCTGGGCGGTTTCCCATTCCTGTTCCAGGCGGGTCAGGGCATAACGGCGGTTGGGCAGGCTGGTGAGAATATCGGTATTCGCCATCATTTCCAGGCGGCGATTTGCGACGGTCAGCTCGGCGGTGTAGCGCTGGATGTCTTTTTTTTCTTTTTCCACTTCCTGTTGCAGCATGATGATGCGCTGGCCGGCGCGGATACGCGCCAATAAAACCCGCAGGCTGACCGGTTTGGTGACATAATCGTCGATGCCGGCGGCAAAAGCCTTGACCAGGGCGTCTTCGCTTTCGGTCGCGGTGAGCATGATCAGATACAGGTTCTTGCCGATGTCGGCTTCACGCAAGGTCTTGCACAGGCTTAAACCATCCAGGGGTTTCATTCGCCAATCGGTAATCATCATTTGCGGCTTATGCTCGACGACATGTTTTAGCGCGGCCTCGCCGTCACGGCAGGCAGCCACCCGATGGCCGGCGGCCGTCAATTGCTTCGACAGGCGCGCTACCATCATCGGATCATCGTCTACCAGCAGCAGATCCAGTCCGGGTAATGTTTCCGTTTGCTCGCTCGGGGCCGCCGGAAACGCAAGCCGCGCATCGGTCTTGATTTCAATCAATTTGCCCCATGTCTGCCATTCCCTGCTGATGTCATTGATAAACTTGTCGAAAAAATCGCGCTCGAGAGAGTGGTTTTCGGCTTGCCGCTGCAAATCCGGTAAGAGGGTGGTGCGATACTGGTCATCGGCGATGCAGTAACGTGCGATCTGCCGGGCGAAAGCCAATTGCCGGGCCAGGCGGGTTACCCTGGAAATTTCGCCGGCAAGAGGTTCGGTACTGAGGTTGAGTGCATCCAGCAATATGCTGGGAAACCCCCAGTCCAGCAAAAGTATGAGGGTGAGTTCCTTATGGTCGACGGCAAAGCGTTCACGTTCCAGGCGCAGCAGGTCGTCGCCCTGAGACATTTGAAGACAATCGCCGTAAGTTTCCGGCCAGGCGGTGGCCAGGGCCAGCCGGCCGATGTCGGACAATAAGCCTATCGTAAAAGCTTCTTCCGGCGCTATCGTCCGTTCGCGCGCGGTAATGGCGGCAATGGCGACGGCCATGGCCAGCGCCTGTGCCCAGTAGATCGGATAATCGAAGCCCATGCAATGGCCGTCACGGTGATTGTTGATCAAGGACAGGCTCAACGCGAAATTGCGTACCGAATTCATGCCCATCATCAGCACGGCGTCATGGACCGTGGCTACGGGGCGGCGGGCACCGAATGCGGCGGAATTGGCAAAGCCCAAGATGCGTGCGGTCAAGGCCGGATCCCCTTTTACCAGTTCGGCCAGTTCCAGTAGGGTGGCATCCGTTTTTTGCAGCAACTGCATGATCGCCAAGGCAAGCCCCGAAGGTGTAGGCAGACGCTCAGCCGCTTTGAGTTCGTGAAAGCTGAACTCGGTATTCATAAAGCGGCGCCTTGCTTTGAGCGCAATGCGACCATCAACCGGGCGGCCGCATCGGCCACATCCCGCGTCATTTGTCGAAAATCGCCCGGTTCCTCCTGCCGGGCGCTGTGCTCCAGTCTGGCCGCGGCGGAATACAGCGGATCGGCGCAAAAATGCCCGGCCATGCCCTTGATCGCATGCGCGGCATCGGCCAGGGCGGCTGGCTCGCGGCGAGCCAGGGCTTCTTCGAGTTCGAGCAATCGGTCCGGGGTGATGGTGAAGAATAAATCGATCATGTCGTTGAGTAGCTCTTGATCATTGTCCAGACGTTTAAGCGCTTCGGCTTCATCCCAGCACGGGGAGGACAGGTCGTTCGCAATAACAGACTTCGTGTCGGCCATTATCTCACAGGAGCTGGCGTCTCCCAACCATCGCGCCAAGGCTTCCGCCAGTTCCTGTCTGACGATAGGCTTGCTTAAAAAGTCGTCCATGCCGGCGGCCAGGCATTTCTCGCGCTCTCCGGCGGCGGCATGTGCCGTGAGGGCAACGACGGGAGTTTTCACGGGGAGGGGCGATTCCCGGTTTCGCAATAGGCGGGCCGCTTCGTAGCCGTCCATGACCGGCATCTGGCAGTCCATGAACACCAGATCGTAAGTTTTTTGGGCCAATTTATCGAGCGCCTCCCGGCCATTTTCGGCCAGGTCCGGAGTGCATCGGAATTTGCCCAACATCGCCAGGATGACTTTTTGATTGACCTTGTTGTCTTCGACTACCAGGATCTGCTTGCTGCCGTAATCGGGTAACTCTTCGGCAATCTTGATCGGCGACAGGGTTTTTCTGAGCGGGGCATGCAAGGCGCTGGCGATGGCCTCTAGCAACTGGGCTTGACGGACGGGTTTTAGCAGACTTTGGGCAAAGCCCAACGCCAGGCGGTCGGCTTCGGAGCCCATGCCGCCTGAGGAAAGCAGCAGGCGCGGCGTAGCGGCGATGGAGGGGAATGTTGCAATGGCGCGCGCCAGCGCGTAGCCATCCATATCGGGCATATGCAGATCCGATAGTAAAATATCGTAAGCCTCGTTTTTCAGGGCCGCCGTTTGCAGTTCGGTCAACGCGGCGGGGGCATTATCGGCTTCGCTGACCCGCATGCCCCAGTGCTGCAAATAGTACCGCAGAATTTTGCGGTTGGTGTCGTTATCGTCGACGACCAGCGCGCGTTTGCCGGAAAGATCGGTAAGAGAAGGCGCGGCATGATTATCGACCGGTTGCAGCGGTAAGGTAAACCAGAAGCAAGTGCCTTTCCCCTGCACGCTTTCCACCCCGATATTGCCTTTCATCAGATCGATCAGATTTTTACTGATGGATAGTCCTAAACCGGTTCCGCCAAAACGCCGGGCCGTGGAATTGTCGGCCTGTGCGAACGGCTGAAACAACAGTGTCTGGCCTTCCGGACTCATGCCGATACCGGTATCTTTGATTTCCACGCGTAGCGCACTGTCGTCGCCGGCGGATGCTTGCGCCAATACTTTGACGGAGACTTCGCCTCGTTCGGTAAATTTGACCGCATTGCCGACCAAATTGACCAGCACCTGCCGGATGCGGTTGGGATCGCCTAGCCAGCGCGCCGGCAGCGTGGGCGGCAGAAAGCAGTTGAGTTCCAATTCCTTGGCGTGCGCGCGAACCGACATCAAAGCGCAAATTTCTTCGACCAGGGCCGGCAGGTTGAATTCGATCTGTTCGAGCTCGCATTTGCCCGCTTCCAGTTTGGAAAAATCCAGAATATCGTTGATGATGGCTAATAACGATTCGGCGGAATTGGCGGCCGTTTCCAACAGGTCTCTCTGTTCATAGCTCATGTCGGTATCTTTCAGAATATCCAGCATTCCCAATACGCCATTCATAGGCGTGCGGATTTCGTGGCTCATGTTGGCCAAAAACTCGGCTTTGGTTTTGGCGGCCTCTTCGGCGGCATTGCGCGCCTTTTCCAAAGAATGCCTGGCTTGTTCCTGCAGCAGGGCCAGTCCCATCATGTCGCCGACTTGCCGCAGCATGGTCAGGCGCGATTCCAACTGCAAAGGATGAGGATCGGTATAGAGAAACAAAATGCCCAGGGTTGCGCCGGCGGACACGATCGGCACAATATAATGACCGTGCGCTTGCATGTCTTCGAACTGGTGTTCATGGCGCGGGTCGCAGAAGCAGTCATTACTGACGATGAGTTCCTGGGAAACGGCCGCGCGTCCGCACAGGCAGGCCCCAAAAGGCACATGCTGTTCGCGGCGGATGAATTCCTCGCTGAATTTGCCGTGCAGTAGGAATAAATCGAGGCAATCCTCGTTCGGGTCTTTAAGAAATACGCCGCCCTTACGCTGCAAGTCGAATGCTTTCAGGTTGAACAGAATATCCAACACCCGGATAAATCGCTGTTGCAGCGGCAGCGTTTGCTGCAATGTTTCGGAAATGGCCAGACGCGCGACAGTGTCGGCATTTTCCAGCGTCTGGGCTTGTTCCTTATGGACCTGGTCGGTGATATTCCGCTGAATCTGCACATAACCGATGATCTCGCCATTTTGGTTGCGTATCGGCGTGATGCAGACTTCCGCCCAATAATCGCGTGCATCCGGAACAGGCGATTGGCCGGCGATTCGAAAGGGCGGCGCGCCCTTTCGCCAGTTGAGCAGACGGCCGCTCCAGGATTTGCCGAGGCGCAGGCTGTTCCGCATTTCGCGCAACGAGCGCGGATCGGCATTCGGGCTGTCGAGGATGTCCGGCGGCCTGCCGGCCAGCATTTCTTCTTTCCAGCCCGTAAAATCGCACAAAGCTGGGTTGACATACTGAATACAGCCGTGATCGTCCGTGACGATAATCATCTCGCTGCTGGCATCCAAAGCCTGTTTCAGGGTCAACAGGCGGATTTCGTTTTCTTTGATCTTGGTGATTTCGCGGCGGATGGAAAGATAGTGCGCAGGTTTGCCGTTCGGACCCGGCATCGGAATAATCGTGCTGGCTACCCAATAATGGCGGCCTTCCTTGCTGCGATTGCAGAATTCGCCTTCCCAGGGCCGGCCCTGGGCGATCGTGCGCCACATTTGACGGATAAACTCCTGATCATGATAGCCGGAGTTGATGATACGGTGGTCTTGGCCGAGTAGTTCGCTTTCGCTGAACCCGGAGACTTCGCAAAATTTCCGGTTGACATAAGTGATGCGTCCGGCGACATCCGTAATGCTGATCAGGACATGAAAGTCCAGCGCCTGGCGTAATTGTTGATTCTCGTTGATCCGGTTCATATGGCCGGCTTGTTGCCGGTCGATTTTTCCGGCCAACGGCCGCAATGCCAACACCCATGTCAAAGGAGCCGACAACACGAAGAGTAATACCAGGCGCGCAGCGTTTTCCTGCAGGGGCGTTAACCCGATCCCCCACGCAGGCAGGGCTTCCAGCAGCAGTATGACGAGGGCTTCCGCAAGTACCAGGACGATGCCGATGCTGATGAGCGAATACAGGAAAGGTCGTTTGAGCGATTTTGAAACGGAGGCGGTGACCATCATGGGGGTGTGCTTCTCGGTGATTCGTCCTTAAAGTCTAGCAGGCTGTTAAGAAACCGAGTCTATCTCCCCGATCCGGTTACTCGCAGGAGCCAATTCGCCGGGTATCGGGATAGCTCCGGGTCAATGCATCGACTAATTGCTCGGCGATCGGTTCCTGTTGCGAAGTCCAGCGCATTCGCACTTTGTAGGCGTTTTCGGTAGGAAAACGCGGTTTGATTTGGACTTGCAGCCCTTGTTGCTCAAATCGGCTTTTTGCCGATTCGGCGTTCCGTTGGCTGCTGAAGACGCCCAAAGAAATGGCACCTTTCATCTCTCCGTCTCTAATGACCTGCAAATCTTTAATTCCATAGGTGTTTTTTAAGGTGGTCGCGGTAAGGAACGACGCTTCCAAGGAAGGCGGCGCGGGATAGTACACTACAAACCGGTTGCGCTTATGCGCTTTTTCCGCCGGGGCCGGAGCCATGGCCAGTTCCGTCAATTGCGGACGGAACTGCCCGAGCAGCGCGTTTAGGGCGCCGAGACTATTGGCGGGGCCGGCCATGTAGCAGGCTGTCAGCACTTTATCCGGCGCGTGCGGCAGGGGGAGCGACGGATACGTTTCCCTGGCCACGGATTCACTCCCGGCGTTTTTGTTTTTTGCCGTTTGCGCCGCGGCTTTTGGCGAATGCACAGGCGCTTCGGCTTTCCCGGCGTTTTCGTTGGGAGGAACGGCGTGAGCCAGACCCGGCTTTCCGCCTTTTCGAGGATTTTCGGGAGCAGCGGAGACATTCTTTTCCTCGGCAGGGATAAGCGGGATTGGCGCAAGGGTGGATGGAGCGGCGGAGCCTTTCTCAGCCGATTGAATGGCGGTCGGGGTTTTTGACGGCTCGGGAGAGGCGGGCGGTTGCGCCGGCCGCGGAAGACCAACGGCAGCAATGGGTTCATCTCCGGGAGCGTCCGCGCTGCCGCTTTCGAGCGGAAAAGTCCGGGTTTGTCCGGGCGTCTGGATTGAGTTCGATGCTGGAAGCAATGCCTGGGCATCGGGAATGGAAATATTATCCTGACGCGGAGATTGTTCAACTTCCAGCCGCGCTTCATGGTGCGAATTCAAACCCCCGTTTGAATTTTCGGCAGAAGAAACAGGAGTATCGGCGAGACCGATTTCACCGGGTGCATCTTTGTGTGGATTCGAATCAGTCTCGCGTTCTTTCCGGAGGTCGCTAGTTTCTTCCATCGGGGCGGATTCGAATGCTCCGGAATGAAATTCCACCAGAAGCAAGGCGATATTCGCCAATAAAGCCGCCGACAACCAATATTTCATAAGCCATTACTCGTAAATAACCCTAAAATGCGAATTAAGCGCCGCATCGGCGTTGCTCCATCCACTCTTTGCAGCACAACAGCCGAGTAGGTCGGGCACGCTTTTTGCGCCCGACATGGCCGGATTCAATGGGGTAGCGACTTCAGGCTGTCGCCATGGCGAAGCAAGGTTGCCACCTGACGTCGGGCAACGATGAAGCGGTTGCCCGACCTACCCGGCTTCAAAGGGAAGGCGGATTGCCTGGCGGCGAATCCACCCTACAAGAACCGTAGGATGCGGTGACGATAGGAACCGCATCAATCGCGAACGATGCGGTTCGTTCCTCACCACATCCTACGGCCACTTTCCCCTTTGAAAAAGGGGCAGCCGAGTAGGTCGGGCACGCTTTTTGTGCCCGACATGGCCGGAGTTCAATGGGGTGGCGACTTCAAGCTGTCGCCATAGCGAAGCAAGGTTGCCACCTGACGTCGGGCAACGATGAAGCGGTTGCCCGGCCTACCCGGCTTCAAAGGGAAGGCGGATTGCCTGGCGGCGAATCCACCCTACAAGAGCCGTAGGATGCGGTGAGGAACGAACCGCATCAATCGCGAACGATGCGGTTCGTTCCTCACCGCATCCTACGGCCGCTTCCCCTTTTGAAAAAGAGGGGGGATTTTATCCAGGCCGCTTTCACAGCACAACAGCCTCTAGCTCTTAATTCCGTAATAGATCTGTCTTCCAATTGCCGACACAGCCGGTAATTTTCCGCAGCACAGGCGCAACGTCAATAATTTGGCAGTACGCCGGCCAAACCGCTTCTTCCGCATGAATAGCGGGGTTTCATCATAGCAAGAAATCATGTCCTATCGTAATCAAAAACCCTTATCGGATTGCAGATATTTGTTTACAAATAGAAAAAATATTTTGGTGCGGTATTTGCTTAAGAAATCTCGAAGCGACCTATCGTGAGGTAAAAAGTATGTCTATAAATTTCGATAAAGCCTTGGGGATTCACGCGCAGGCACTGGCATTGCGCGAAAAACGCAGCGAGGTGCTCGCCTCGAATCTGGTCAATGCGGACACGCCGGGCTATAAAGCGCGCGACCTGGATTTTTCGTCGGTATTGAAGCAAAACATGCCTTCCGGTTTAAACCTTTCCGGTTTAAACCTGGAACGCACGCGGACGAATCACCTTGCTCCCCCCGAGTTAACGCTGGGCGCCAGGATGATGTACCGCAACCCGAACCAGGCGTCGCTCGACGGCAATACCGTGGAAGCGCATGTGGAACAGGCCAAATTTGCCGAAAACGCGGTGCAGTATCAAGCCAGTTTGAATTTCATTAATAACAGTTTAGCGGGTCTGATGACGGCCCTCAGAGGTGAATGAGCATGGCCAATTTCAATATTTTCGATATTGCCGGCAGCGGCATGAACGCCCAGTCGGTCAGGCTGAACCTGGTCGCCAGCAACATTGCCAACGCCAACGCCGTCAGCGGCAGTCTGGATACGGTGTATAAATCCCGCCAGCCGGTATTCGCTTCCGAGTTGAAGAATCTTCTCGACCGGCAGAAACCGGGAAGCGGCGTCAACGTATTGGGCGTGGTGGAAAGCCAGGAGCCGTCGGTGGCGGAATATGCGCCTTATCATCCCCTGGCGGACAAGGACGGGTACATCTACAAACCCAACGTGAATACGATCGAAGAGATGGCCAATATGATGTCGGCCTCCCGCTCTTATCAAAACAATGTGGAGGTTTTGAATACGGCAAAGGAACTGATTCTTCAAACCTTGAAAATGGGTAAATAGGAGGCATGGCATGACTCTCGGAATAGATGCGATCAACGCCCTGGGATTATCGGGCTCCCAAACGACGGCTTCTAAAAAGTCGTCGTTGGGACAGGAAGATTTTTTGAAACTGATGACGACGCAAATGACTCACCAGGATCCTACCAAGCCCATGGAAAACGGCGATTTTCTGGCGCAAATGGCGCAGTTCGGAACGGTGGCGGGAATTCAGGATTTGCAGGAATCTTTTAAAAATTTCGCTGATTCGATCAGTTCGGATCAGGCCCTGCAGGCCTCAAGCCTGGTGGGGCATTACGTGTCCGTGCAGTCGGGTCAGGGCACTCTGCCGGCAGGCGGCGAGATTCAAGGGCAACTGGTGCTGCCGGGCAACTCCCCCAATGTGACGTTGAAAATCGTCGATGCGCAAACGGGAGAAACGGTGCGGACCTTGAATCTTGGCAACCAGACAGCGGGAAATGTGCCTTTCACCTGGGACGGTTACAGCGACGGCAACGTATTGGCGCATCCGGGCAGTTATAAACTGGAGGCGGCGGCGACCATCGATGGAACCAATACAGCATTGGCCACGCAAGTCAATTCCAAGGTCGACAGCGTTATTCTGGGCAACGGCCAGCAGGGCGTTACGGTGAACCTGGAAGGACTGGGAGCGGTAAACTTCAATCAAATCACACAGATTCTTTAATTTCGGAGAAATCACATGGCTTTCTTTACAGCGGTCAGCGGCATGAATGCCGCTTCGAAAAATTTGGACGTGACGAGCAATAACATTGCCAATGCCAACACGGTTGGCTTCAAGGAATCCAGGGCAGAGTTTTCCGATGTCTATGCCGCCAGCGTCAGCGGCGTCAGCAGTATTCAGGCGGGGACCGGGGTCAGGGTGGCGAATGTGGCGCAACAGTTTACGCAGGGCAACATCAATGCGACCGGCAACAATCTGGATCTGGCCATCAGCGGCGACGGTTTTTTTTCGTTGGGAAGCAGCGCGACGTCGGATCAGCCTACCGCATTTACCCGGGACGGAGAGTTCAAACTGGACAAGGAAGGCTATGTGGTGAACAATCAGGGCCTGTACCTGATGACGTTCAAGCCAAACGGAACGACGGTGGCCGCGGGATTCAGCACCGGAGTTTTGCAGCCTTTGCAGGTCAAGGCCAATCAGGGATCGCCGACCGCCACCAGCACCATAGGCGTCAGTTCGAATCTGCAGTCGACCCAGGTCACGCCGACCGCTACCACCGTGGATCCTGCGGTTCCGAATTCCTACAATCACTCTACGTCCTTGACGATTTACGACTCGCAAGGAAACTCCCATATCGCCACTACTTATTACGTCAGTCAGAGCCCGACGACGCCGAATACCTGGAATACGTATCTGTTCGTTGACGGCAAACCGATCAATACCGACGGTACGGCAGCGCCTCTACCGCTCGACGGTTCCCAATCATTTAAGACGATGACGTTCGACACGGCCGGAAACTTGACGACGGTGATGCCGCTCGCTTACGGCCCGATCGACTCCACGACGCTGGATCCCAATCTGAACGTCGATCCGCTCAGCCTGACCTTTGACTTTACCGGAACGACCCAATACAGCAGTGTATTTTCGGTCAATAATCTGGCTCAGAACGGTTTTCCTTCGGGTAACTTGGTTGGGATCGATATCGATGATTCCGGAGTCGTCTACGCCAAATACAGCAACGGTAAAGCGGAAACGTTGGGCCAGGTCGCGCTGTCCCGTTTTCCCAATCCGCAAGGGCTGGCGAAATTGGGCGATACGACTTGGGCGCAAAGCGCGGACTCCGGCGAACGGATTGTCGGCGCGCCTGGCACGGGAAGTTTCGGGAAGATCCAGTCGGGCGCGGTGGAAGCTTCCAACGTGGATTTGACCTCGGAATTGGTACGGCTGATCATCGGCCAGCAAGCCTATCAGGCCAATGCCCAGGCCATCAGCGTTGAAAAAACCGTTACCGAAAGCATCTTGAATATCCGTTAAACGCTAAGCCGGGAGAGCCGTAATGGATAAGAGTCTCTATATCGCGATGAGCGGAGCCAAGCAAACATTATTGGCGCAAACGGCAAACGCCAATAATTTGGCGAACACTCAAACCTCGGGATTCAAGGCCGATCTGGAGCAATTCCGCAGCATGCCGGTGTTCGGCGCCGGTTATCCGACGCGCGTTTATGCGATGACCGAAAGGCCGGCGACGGATCTGTCAATCGGTGCGCTGCAAACCACCGGCCGCGAACTGGACGTTGCGATCGAGGGCGACGGCTGGCTGGCGGTACGGACGGCCGATGGCAAGGAAGCCTACACCCGCGCAGGCGATCTTCGGATCACTCCCGAGGGCTTGCTGCAGAACGGCGCCGGCCTGCAGATTCTGGGGCAAAATGGGCCGATTTCCCTGCCGCCGGCACGAAAGCTGGAAATCGGCAGGGACGGCACGATCAGCATCATTCCGATGGGCGTTAACTCCACCAATATGGCGATGCTGGACCGGATCAAGCTGGTCCAGCCGGCGCCGGGCGATCTTGAAAAGTTGAATGACGGGCTGATGCATTTGAAAGGCGGCAAAACGGCGGAGGCCAGCGCCGACGTCAGGCTGGTGCAGGGTTCCTTGGAAGGCAGCAATGTCAACGCGATCAGCGCGATGGTGGAGATGATCGAACTGTCCAAAAATTTCGAATTGCAAACCAAAGTCATGAAAGCGGCGGATGACAATGCCAGCATCGGCGCCAAACTGATGCAGATGGCATAAACCCTGCATGAGTTTGATCGAGACAATTCTTTGACACGCAGGAGATTACCATGACCGAACGCGCTTTATGGGTCGCCAAAACCGGCCTGGACGCCCAGCAAACCCGGATGGCCGTTATCGCCAATAACTTGGCGAACGTCAACACCACCGGATTCAAAAAATCCAGGCCGCTATTCGAGGATCTGGTTTATCAGAATATTCGGCAAGCGGGCGCGCAGACGACTCAAAATACCGAATTGCCGTCGGGCCTGCAGTTGGGCACCGGCGTCAGAACTGTCGCTACCGAGAAACTGCATACGCAGGGAAATATTCAGCAGACCGAAAATTCCCTGGACGTCGCGATCAACGGCAGGGGTTATTTGCAAATCCTGATGCCGAACGGCGACATTAATTATACCCGCGACGGAACCTTGAAACTCGACTCCAACGGCCAACTGGTGACTTCGGGCGGCTTGCAGTTGGAACCGGCGATTACGATACCGAACGATGCGCTCAGCATCACGATCGGCCGGGACGGCACCGTTTCGGTGTTGCAGCCGGGAAATGCCGCGCCGGTTCAGGTCGGACAGATCCAGACGGCGGATTTCATCAATCCTACCGGTCTTGAACCGGTCGGCGAAAACCTTTACCGGGAAACGGTCTCCAGCGGCGCGCCGCTCATAGGCACGCCGGGCGACCAGGAATACGGCACGTTATTGCAGGGCTCTCTGGAAACCTCCAACGTGAATGTCGTCGAAGAACTGGTGAACATGATTGAAACCCAGCGGGCTTACGAGATGAATTCCAAGGCCATATCGACCACGGATCAAATGCTTTCGTTCGTGACCCAGCAACTGTAGCGGGAGAATGAGGATGATCATGCAAAAGCTTGGACTTTTGGGGTTGGCGTCCATTCTGTTGTCGGCTTGCACGACCGTGCCGCCCAAAGATCCCGCATTCGCGCCGGTGGCGCCGGCATCATTGCAGCCTCCCGTGTCGAATAGCGGCGCCATCTACCAGGCCGGTTACGACATGCGCCTGTTCGAAGACAATAAGGCGATGCGGGTGGGGGATGTGTTGACCATCAAGCTTCAGGAGTTGACCCAGGCCAAAAAGGCGGACGATCTGAGTGCGAAAAAGGACCTCGATGTGCTGGTGTCGGCGCCGACTGTCGCCGGATTCGCGCTGTCGTCCCTCACCGGCAACGATGCGAAAACCGAACTGGCCGGCAAAAGGGACTTTAACGGGGAAGGCGAGGCCAACCAGAGCAACAGTCTGGTCGGCAATATTTCCGTTACGGTCGTGGAAGTCCTTCCGAACGGCAATTTGCGGGTGCGCGGCGAGAAAAGAGTGACGTTGAACCAGGGCGACGAATACGTCCGGCTTTCGGGTATCGTCAGGCCTGTCGATCTCGACACGTCCAATACCGTTTCCTCGGACAAAGTGGCCGATGCGACCATTATGTATACCGGAGAAGGCGCCATGGCGGACGCCAGCAAAATGGGATGGCTTGCCAGGATCATCTATAGTCCGTGGTTTCCTTTCTGAATTCGAGCGAGTCTGAAACATGAAGAGCGTACGCAAGGCCATCGGTTTATTCGCCATGCTGGGACTGGCTCTCAGCGGTTCGGTTCGAGGCGAACGGATCAAGGATATCGCTTCCGTCGAAGGAATGCGGACCAATCAGTTGGTGGGTTACGGGCTGGTCGTGGGCGTGGACAACAAATCCGGGGATAGAACCAAGTTTGCGGGGCAAACCTTGCGCAGCATGATGGGCCGCTTCGGCGTGACCTTGCCTCCCGGCGTCGATCCCAAATCGAGAAATATCGCCGCCGTGGCGATTCAGGCCGATTTGCCTCCGTTCGCCAAGCCGGGGCAAACCATCGACGTCACGGTTTCCGCAATCGGCGACTCGAAAAGTCTGCGGGGCGGCACCTTGGTGATGACGCCGCTGAAGGGCGCGGACGGCCAAGTTTATGCGGTCGCGCAGGGCAATCTGGTCGTGAACGGCTTGAGCGCGACCGGCCGGGACGGTTCCAACATTACCGTCAACAATCCCACCGTCGGCCGGATTCCGAACGGCGCCACCATCGAGCGTACGGTCAAAACGCCTTTTTCGGAAGGCAACATTTTAACTTTCAATTTGCATGCGGCCGATTTTACGACGGCCAATCGAATGGCCGAAGCCATCAACAGAGAACTGGGCGCCAATACCGCGAGGCCGGTCGATGCCGCTTCGGTCAGCGTCAGGGGGCCTTTCGATGTGGCGCAAAAAGTCTCGTTCGCGGCATTGGTCGAAAACATCAATATCATGCCGGACGAGGCGCCGGCGCGGATCATCGTCAACTCCCGCACGGGAACCGTGGTGATCAACAATACAGTTCGGGTGCGGCCGGCCGCCGTGTCGCACGGCAGTTTGACGGTGACCATCAGCGAAAATCCGCAGGTCAGCCAGCCGAATGCGTTTTCCGGCGGCCAGACCGTGGTGACGCCGCAATCGGATGTGCAAGTCGAACAGGAAAGAAACCGGATGTTCGTATTCAATGCCGGCGTGTCCCTGGATGAAATCGTCAAGGCGGTCAATACCGTCGGGGCCGGGCCGAGCGATTTGGTCGCCATTTTGGAGGCCCTCAAGACCGCCGGCGCCCTGCGCGCCGAGCTGATAGTCATTTAGCGGGAGGTTTCTTATGTTAAACGCGAACCGGTCCGATGTTTATACCGACCTCAACGCCCTTGCGAAGCTGAAAACCGAAGCCAGGAAAGAGTCTCCGGAAGCCTTGAAAGCGGCCGCCAAGCAATTCGAGGCCGTTTTCCTGAATCAGGTCCTCAAAAGCATGCGCGAGTCGAAACTGGCGGACGGTATCCTGGATAACGAGCAAAGCAAGTTTTACGGCGAAATGTACGATCAACAGTTGGCGTCGAATCTGTCGGGATCGGTTGGGCTGGCGGATTTGATCGTCAAGCAGATGAAACGCGAAGAGGCCGACGATGACAAGACCGGAAAAATGAATATCGAGGATTATCTGAACCGCTCTTCCACCGCCGGCAAGGCGATGCCGGGCCGGCACGGCAAAGTCGACAGCCGTATCCTCGGCAAGATCGATGAGAGTCATGAAGCGTCGGATGCCGCGATCGGGAATGAAGAAGAAATCAATCCGGCTTCGGTCAACGGTGAAAAGCTTGCCTTGGAGGGCGGGGATTCGGAATTTTCATTCAAGAAATCCGGCGATCTGCCGATATATTCCGCACAGGATTTTGTCAGGCATTTGCATCCCATTGCCGAACGGGCCGCCAGGGAATTGGGCGTCGAGCCGAAAGTGCTGCTGGCGCAGGCGGCACTGGAGACGAATTGGGGGCGTTCGTTGATCAAAAACCGGGAGGGTGAAAGCACCTTCAACTTGTTCAACATCAAAGCCGGAAGGGCATGGCAGGGGGAACAAGTGTCGGTCCAGGCGCTGGAATTCGAACGAGGCGTCGGCAGGAAAACCAACGCAGGATTTCGTGCGTATGATTCGTTCGAGGAAAGTTTTCAGGATTATGTGCGATTGATTAAAAACAACCCGCGCTATGGCGACGCCTTGAAACAGGCTGATAGTCCGGAACGGTATCTGCGCGGATTGCAGCAGGCAGGCTATGCGACGGATCCGAAATACGCCGAGAAGATCATCAGCATTTATCGCGGCGCAACAATGAACAACATTCAACCCGATCTTGCCGCGGCGATGGACGATCGGGCCTGATAACAACCGAAGCAGGACAAGATCATGGCTGGAACGGGGATTTTAGAAACGGCGTTGACAGGGCTTTTCGCTTCCCAGCGCTGGCTGGCGACGACGAGCCAGAACATCAGCAATGTCAATACCGAAGGTTATAGCCGGCAACAGGTCGAGCTGAGCGCCCGTCCCCCTCAATTTACGGGGGCAGGGTACATCGGACAGGGCGTCAACGTCGTCAATATTACGCGCAGCTACGATCAATTTATCAATCAGCAGCTCAATTCCAGCACCTCCGCCTTCGCCGAGTCGGACTATTTGGCGGGCATGGCATCGCAAGTGGACACGCTGGTCGGCAACAACGACTCGGGCCTGCCGGTGACTTTAAAATCGTTTTTTAGCGCGGTCAATGATGTCGCCAATGACCCGACTTCCCTGGCCGCCCGCCAGGCCATGCTGGGGCAGGCCGGTTCGCTGGCGCAACAATTCAATGACATGGCATCGTCTTTCGACGGTTTGCGCGATCAGACGAACAAGCAGATGCAGGCCACTCTCGACGATATCAATACCTATGCGCAGTCCATCGCCGATCTGAACGTTAAAATCACCGCGGAGTTCGGACGGACTGGCGGTATGCAGATGCCGAACGATCTGCTGGACCAGCGCGATGCGCTGATCACCAAGATCGCCGAGAAAATCAACGTGTCCGCGCTCAATATGGACGACGGCTCGGTCAACCTGATCATCGGCAAAGGGCAGTCTTTGGTTTCCAATGCGAGTGCGGCGACTTTATCGCTGGCCGGCTCCACTTTCGATAATTCCTATAAGGATATCGTTATCAACGGCCAGCCCATCACGCAGTCGATCACGGGCGGCGAATTATCGGGCGAGCTCAAATTTCGGGATCAGATTCTGGACCCCGCGCAACAACAGTTGGGAGTCTTGGCTGCCGCTTTGTCCGTGCAGTTCAACGCGATACATAACAGCGGCTTCGATTTGAACGGCGCGCCGGGCCAGGATTTATTCGCCTTGGGCGGCACCGGCATGAATGTGCCGGTTACGGTCAATCCCGGCCTGCCGGGAGGGGGCAGCATCGCTGCCACTTACGATCCGGCCAATACGGCGAACCTGAACCCCAGCGATTATCGTTTGGATTACGACGGCACCAATTATACGTTGACCCGCCTGAGCGACAAGCAGGCGATCAATATCGCCGGCTTTCCCGGAAGCCCGGTCAATGTGGAAGGGATGACGATCAGCTTGTCTACGCCGCCGACCGGCGCTTCGAGCTTTCTGATCCGCCCCGCCTTTTACGCGGCCGAAAACCTGAAGATCAATATCGGCGATCCCGAGGAAATCGCCGCGGCGGGCAATGGCGCTTCCGTTCCGGGGGACAATACCAATGCGCTGAAGCTTGCGAATCTTGAACAGCAGCCTATTCTATCGGGAGGCCGCTCCACGCTTTCTTCCGCGTATGGCCAATTGGTGAGCCAGGTTGGGACCAGCACGCAATCGGCAAAAACCAGCCAATCGGCTCAGCAGGTTTTGCTGAACCAGGCCAAACAAACCCGGGAAAATCTGGTGGGGGTCAACCTGGACGAAGAGGCGGCGAATCTGATTAAATTTCAGAATGCTTATCAGGCGGCGGCAAAGGCAATCTCCGTCGCCAATTCCCTGTTCGATACCCTCATCGGAGCTATTCGATAGGAGACTGTCATGCGAATTTCGACTTCTTGGGCGCAGCAATTGAGCCTCAATTCCATTCTGAACCAGCAGGTCCGGTTGAGCCAGACCCAGATGCAGCTGTCTTCCGGCAAAAAAATACTGGCGCCGTCCGATGATCCCGCAGCCGCTGCGCGCGTGGTCGATCTGAATCAAAACCTCAATCAGACCGAGCAGTATCAAAGAAATATCGATACCGCCAGGCAAAGGCTTTCGTTACAGGACGGACTATTGCAGAACGCGGTGGATATTTTTCAACAAATCAACGAGTTGGGAATTCAGGGCTTGAATGACACGAATTCGCCGAGCGACAGGAATGCGATCGCCACGGAAATGGAGGGCTTGAAGGATCAACTGGTGGCGATAGCCAACAGCCGAAACGCGAACGGCGAATATGTGTTTGCAGGATTTAAAAGCGATACCCAGCCTTTCGAAAAGGTTCCCGCCCCCGGCGGGGGATATGCCTACGGCGGAGACGGCAATCAGCGGCAGATTCAAATCGGTACGGATCGTCTGGTGGCTGACGGAAACCCGGGCGAGAGTGTTTTTGGAGTGCCTACCGGCGCGCCTCCCCCCGCCGGTCCATCTCCCGGCATCGATAACGCTTTTGAAGCGATAGACAAATTTATCGCCGACCTAAAAAGCAATGCGCCGGAATCCAGTTCGCTGGACGATATTAAGCAATCCATGGAGAGGATAATCAATGTGCAATCCTCGATAGGGGTTCGGCTCAACGTATTGGATCAGCAAGAAAACATGCATGCCGATCAGGTGCTTAACATCCAAACGGTATTATCCGGAATCGAGGATGTCGATTATGCCGATGCCATCAGCCGCTTCAGTCTTCAATCCACTGCATTGCAGGCGGCTCAGCAGGCTTTCGTACAGGTGCAAAAGCTGTCGCTATTCAACCTCTTTTGACTTCGGAGGACTTTCCCGATACTTCCGGCTTTCTGTCCGGGCGTATAGCAAGTTATCCATATACATCTGATCATGCGGTTAAACTTATTCGCCGAAAGCCGGAATATAAAGCCAGGGTATATATCGGCTCGGCGATAGAATGGCGGCGTTTCCCGTGAAGTCGAGAAATGACTTCCGATTTGCTCCGTGTTTATGGCATTCTGTAAGGTAAAGGCGTGAATCGCAGATTCATAACATGGCGTTTAGACATAGAAAACACTGCGTGCCGGATAATAATCCCAAAACAGAGCTGGAATGCCCGACAGAGATCGTTCAAGTAGGACGCCAGCCCATCCTTGACCGCAATCAACGGACCTATGGTTATGAGTTGCTGTATCGATACCGGAATTCCGGGCCGGAGGAAGGCGCCAACGGAAATCTCGTAACGGCGCGTACCCTGCTTTATACGTTTCTTGAATTCGGCGTGAAACATTTGGTCGGGCCTCATAAAGCGTTTGTGAATTTTACGAGAACATTGTTTACCGATGGGCAAGCCTTACCGCTGGATAAGGACCGTTTCGTGCTGGAGGTTCTGGAAGACATTGAAATCGACGCCGAACTGGTAGGCGGCATACGTAAGCTGCATGAGAGCGGCTTTATTATCGCCCTGGATGATTACAGGTTCGAGCCTCATTGGTCTCCTTTATTACCTTATTGCTCTATCGTCAAAATCGATATTACCGGACTCCACCTCGAAGCCTATTCGCAAAATATTGCCGATTTAAAGAAGAAAGGATTGGTTTTGCTTGCGGAGAAAGTTGAAACGTATGCCGAGTTTGCAAAGGTGCTGGAAATGGGTTTTGATCTTTTTCAAGGATACTTTTTCGCCAGGCCCCAGATATTGAATACCAAAATTCTGCAGACCAATCAGAATTTATTGATAAAGATGATTTCCCGAATCAATGATCCAGCGGTGGGTCTGGACGAGTTGGCCCGGTTGATTTCTCTGGATCCCCAACTCAGCTTTAAAGCCCTGCGATTCATTAATTCGGCCTTTTTCGGCTTTACTAAAAAAGTCGACTCCATTCAGCAAGCCGTCTTGTTTATCGGTTTAAAAAGACTGAGGGCCTGGGCAAGCCTGGTCATCATGTCCGATATGCCCGTGAAAAGCGTCGAGATAATAAAAACGGGCTTGATCCGCGCCGAATTATGTTACTCGATGAGCAAAGAGCTCGCACTCGGTAAGCCGGAAAGCGCTTATGCCGTGGGACTGCTGTCGATCCTTGACGGGATGTTCGGCCAGCCTCTCGATCAATTGGTAAAGGATATGCCTATTCAAGCCGAAATGACCCAAGCACTGGTTGAGCGTACGGGGCCTTACAGTGTCGGATTGAATTGCATTCAAGCGCTTGAACAGGGCCATTCGCTCGAACCGTTTGCGGAATTGGTCGCCATGGATAAATTGGTCGCAATCTATATACAGGCCATTACCAGCGCAGAGGATATTCTGAATGAGCTCGCCTAGGCCGTCCTCTGGTTTCTCGAAAAGAAAGCCCGCCTGATTCAAATAATCCGCTATACTTTTAATATCTTCGCCGTACCGAAAACGGAATTACCTGATAATATTTGCTGATTATATTTGAAGAGAAGGCTGCATGTTTGTCGTTATTGGATATATCGTAGTTATTGGCGCTCTGTTGGGCGGATACATGGGGGCGGGAGGGCATGTCGGCGTTCTGGTGCAGCCGTTTGAGTTTGTGATCATCTTTGGAGGGGCTGTAGGCGCCTTTATCGTTTCCAACAGCCCGAAAGTATTGAAAGCGGCGTTACGCGGTTTGGGAGGCGTATTCAAAGGTTCCAAATATACAAAAACGTTTTATCTGGAAACTCTGACCTTGTTAAACAATATTTTCGTCAAAATCAGGCAGCAGGGATTGTTGGCCATCGAGGCCGACATAGACAACCCCTCGCAAAGTCCCCTTTTTAACGCGGCGCCCAATGTGCTTGCCGATCACCATGCCGTCGAATTCATTACCGACTATCTTCGGTTGATGGTTGCGGGCAATTTCGATGTCCATCAGGTCGACAATCTGATGGATCTCGAAATCGAAACTCACCATGAAGAGGGGCATTTGCCTATCAGCGCCTTGTCGCGCCTGGCCGACGGTTTGCCGGCTTTCGGGATCATCGCTGCCGTCATGGGCGTAGTCCATACCATGGGTTCGGTAGGCAAGCCTCCCGCCGAATTGGGCCAGCTCATCGGTGCGGCGCTGGTCGGCACTTTTCTCGGGATTCTGCTTTCCTACGGTTTTATCGGCCCTCTGGTCGGCCTGATGGAGCAGAAGCTGGCCGAGTCCACCAAATACTATCAAAGCATCAAGGCCGGCTTTATTGCCTCGATGAACGGTTATGCCCCTCCCGTGGCAGTGGAGTTTGCCCGAAAAGTCATGTTCTCCGCCGAGCGTCCGCCTTTTATAGAGCTGGAAGAGCATCTCAAGAATAACAAACAATAAAAACGATATTGGCCTTACGCTACCCGCATGAATGAAAATCCGCCCGCATGAATGAAAATCCGATTGTTGTCATCAAGAAAATAAAAAAAGGCGGACACGGCTATCATGGCGGCGCCTGGAAATTGGCGTATGCCGACTTCGTGACGGCGATGATGGCTTTTTTTCTGCTCATGTGGCTGCTCGGCACGACCGAGCCTTCGATTCGGCAGGGGATTGCCGATTATTTTACCGACCCCTGGAGGCCGTCCATTGCCGGCGGGGCCAATACCGGCGATGCGACCAGCCTGATCCAGGGCGGCGGGCAAGATGTGACGCAGTCCGAGGGGCAGGTCAAGTTGACCAATGAAGGCAAGCAGGAATCCATTGCCGAGGCCAGCGACAGGGATGTCGATGAGGAAGCGGAACGGCGGGATATCAACCACCTGAAGCAACTGAAGGAAAAAATCGATAATTTGATCGAAACCACCCCGCTGATGAATCAGTACAAGGACCAGCTGATGATCGACTTTACGACGGAAGGGTTGCGCATCCAGATCATGGATCAGGAAAAAAAGGCCATGTTCAATACGGCCAGTGCCAAGATGGAGCCTTACGCGGCGCAGATTCTGGATCAGCTCGCTCCGGTCATTAACGAATTGCCGAACCGGATCAGCGTTTCGGGACATACCGACAGCGCTCCCTTTCCCGGCAATGGGCAGGGCTATACGAACTGGGAGTTGTCGGCGGATCGCGCCAACGCCGCCCGCAAAGAACTGGTGCGGGGCGGGTTAAAGGACGAAAAGATCATCCGGGTCGTGGGCCTGGCTTCCAGCGTCCATCTGAACAAGGACAACCCCCTCGATCCGATCAATCGGAGAATTTCGATCATCGTCCTGAATAAGCGAACCGAAGAAGGCGTTATCAACAGCGCCAACGTCCGCGACTTCGCACAGAAAAAGCTGCTGAACAATTCTTCTTTGCCGCCGTCGCCGGCCGTGCCGGAGATCAAGCCGCCTGTTCCCCAGCCGGTAAGCCGCTAGTCTCGGCATCGATGCGTCTGCCGGTCGTTTTTTCCGCCTTGCTGGCGCAGGCGGGAGCATTGCTTGCCGCGTTTCTGGCATTTAAAGCGAGCCTGCTTTTTGGCCTGTTGTTGCCTTGGTGGGGGTTGACGCTCCTGCAAAGCGCAACCGCCGTCGTGTCGAGCTGGCTTTTCGGTTTGCCTCCGTGGTGGTTCGTCATACAGGGGCTTTTTGTGCCGATGCTGTTGCTGGTATCCGGCCTCAACTTGTCCCCCCATTTTTTTTTGGGAGGATTTTTATTGCTTTGGCTGATTTTTTTCAGTAATGCCAAGGAAAGAGTCCCGCTTTATCTCTCCAACGAAACGAGCTGCGCGGCGCTGGCCTCGCTGTTGCCCGGGCACCGGCCGTTCCGTTTTCTCGATTTGGGCAGCGGCTTGGGTGGCCTGCTGGCCCGCCTTGCCGAGCAAAAGCCGGCCGGGCGGTTCTACGGTATCGAGTCGGCGCCGCTTCCTTTTCTGGTGAGTCGGCTGCGCTCGAAGAAGAGTGGCGTGCATGTCCGTTACGGCAGCTTCTGGAATGAAAATCTGGCGGATTACGATGTCGTCTACGCTTTCCTGTCGCCGGAACCCATGGCCGAACTCTGGCGAAAGGCGAAGCATGAAATGCGGGCAGGTTCTTTGTTTGTAAGCAATTCCTTTGCCGTGCCGGACTGTGCTCCCGCCAGGATCGTGCAGTTGAACGACGCGCGGCATACCCGCCTGTTAATTTGGGAAATGTGACGGCATGGAGAAGGCGAACAGGTCCGTTTGCCGGTAATGCAGTAACTCCGGACTGTGCAGGGACGACAGGGCAATGCCCAGCAGGCGTACCTTTTTGACGCCGACCTCGGTATCTTTCAGCAAATCGGCCAGTATGGCCTCGAACCCTTCCACTCCCGTAATGGCCTGCGGCAGCGTTTTGCTGCGGGTGATCTGCACGAAGTCATGGTATTTGATTTTGACCGTGAGCGTATGCGCCGTCATCTGTTTCGCGGTCAGCCGCGCGAGTGCCTTGCCCATCAGGTCGATCAGTTGCTGCAGGATGAGGTTGGGTTCGGCGAGGTCTTCCGGATAGGTGATTTCCACGCCGACCGATTTGCTCGGGCGGAAATTGCGGACCGGCCGGTGGTCGATGCCGCGGGCAATGTCGTAATAATGCTGTCCGGCCTTGCCGAAATGCTGCACCAATAAAGACAGCGGCCAGCGTTTCAGATCCAGCCCGGACCGGATGTCCAGTTCGTGCATTTTTTTCTCGGTGGCCTTGCCGATGCCGTGAAATTTGCCGACCGGCAGGCGTTCGACAAATCCGGGGCCCTGTTCCGGCGTAATCAGACACAATCCGTCGGGTTTGTCGAGATCGGAGGCGATCTTCGCCAGGAATTTGTTGTAGGAAACGCCGGTCGAAGCGGTCAGTCCGGTTTGTTGTCGAATCTTGTCCTTGATTTCCTTGGCAATCAAGGTAGCCGATCCCCGGCAGCGTGAAACCACGGTCACGTCCAGATACGCTTCATCGAGCGACAGTGGTTCGAACAGTTCGGTATAGTCGGAAAAAATGCGCCGGATCGCTGCCGAGACGTCTCTGTAAACTTCAAACCGGGGCTTTACAAAGATCGCCTGGGGACACAACCGGTAAGCCTGGGAGGAGGCCATCGCCGAACGGATGCCGAATTTTCTGGCTTCATAGCTGCAGGTCGCGACCACGCCCCGCGAATCGGGCCGGCCGCCGACTACAACCGGTTTGCCTCGATAGGCGGGATTGTCGCGCTGCTCGACCGCGGCATAAAAAGCGTCCATGTCGATATGGATGATTTTGCGTAAAGGCAGGTCGGCAGTCATGGAGTTTCCTTAGGCAGCTTGGCTGATCGGGATGCCTATAAGGTGGATAAGCGTTGCGTCCGCCAAGCCGGCTAGAGCATTTCGCTTTGGGAATATGGCCTTCGTAAGGAAAACAGGTCATTCCGGCAGGGATTGCCGGACGACTGCAAGGATGCAGGCGTTAGAGCAACGCAGGGAGCGTTGCCGTATCCGGAAACCCAGGAAGGTGGGCTCTCATGCCTCCCTGTCATCTGGATCTCGGCAATCCCCCTGCGCGGGATGAGGTTGATAACCCCGTTCCCCCCATTTGAAGACCTACCGCCAGCATAAAATCATCGTCTGTGTTCGCGCGATGCTAAACGTTACAGACGGGATAAATATCCCGTCCGGCACCGGTATCTTACGGGTTCAGCCCCCGTAGGGTATGCTGCGCGTACCTTCAATGTCGAAAGGTACGCACAGCGTACCCTACGGGGCTGGACTTAACGGCAGGGCGCCCTTCAGAAGGTGAGGAATTCCCTACACGCGGTATGAAAATGCTCTAGGTTTCAACGACTTTTCTTTCCCTGTCGAGCAGATCGATGACCGGATGGGTCTGGGGCCTGACTCCGCGCCAGATGAAGAACGCTTCGGCCGCTTGTTCGACCAGCATGCCGAGCCCGTCCAGGCTCTTTTGCGCCCCCTGGGCGATTCCCCAGCGCACGAAGGCGGTCGGCTCGTTGCCGTAGGCAAGATCGTAACAGTTGCCTTTATCGGCGAGCAGATGTTCGGGCAGGGGAGGCAGTTCGCCGCTCAGGCTGGCGGAGGTGGCGTTCAGAATCAGGTCGAATTGCCGTCCGGCAAGCGCTTCGAAGCCGCAGCCGGCAATGCTGCCGAGACATTCGAATTCTTCGGCAAGCCTCTCCGCTTTTTCGACGGTCCGGTTCGCGATCACCAGAGCGGCCGGGGCTTCTTCCAGGATCGGCCCGAGGATGCCCCGGCTGGCGCCGCCCGCACCGAGAATCAGGATGCGTTTGCCCGCGAGCGTGATGCGATGATTATTCAGCAGGTCCCCGACCAGGCCGCAGCCGTCGGTATTGTCGCCTAGAATCGTGCCGTCCGCCTGCAGGGCGAGCGTATTGGTCGCCTTGCTGCGTTCCGCGCGTCCAGTTTTGTGCGAGGCAAAGCGGTAGGCCAGTTCCTTCAGCGGCACGGTGCAGTTCAGGCCTTTGCCGCCGGCGGCGAAGAAGGCGCGGACTGCCTCGGCGAATGACTCGGCCTTTACCTCCTGCGCTTCGTAACTGAGCGACTGGCCTGTCTGTTCGGCGAACAGGCGGTGGATTTGGGGCGATTTGCTGTGTTTGATCGGGCTTCCGAAGACGGCATAACGGTCAATTGCGGGCATGTTAATTGTTTCTCCTCAGCCAAAAGCTCCAGATGATGGTCAGGGTGATGATGGTGGCGACGATGATCAGTTCCACCCAGAAAAAATGTTGCGTATAAGTCGGAATCACCGCCGAGACGCCCAGAAAGATGCCGACGACGCTGAAGCGCCAGCCGATGCGCACGCCGTCCAGCACCACCGCGAGCGACAGAATCAGCAGAATGACCAGGCCGGAGTTGTTTTCCGGCTTCAGCACGATCGAGTCGCCGCCGACTACGAGCAGGGTGCAGAGCCAATGCAGCGCCTGATCGCGCAACACCGGCGCGAAATTTTCACCTTCCTGTTGCGATTGCAGCCAGCCCAGAATGATCGAGAAAAAGGCGAATACGAAGACCATCATGACCCAGTAGCCGAAACCGTCGGACGGAGCGTAGTCATTGATAAAAATACCGCCGAGCGACAATATCAGCAGTATAATCAAGATGATGGCTTCGATCTGGCGTTTGCGCCTTGCGGTAAGAATCATATCCGGGACTCCGTTTGTCGTTATCGTTGTGATTGTTTTACGGCGCTCTTGCCGGCCGCTCTGGACTTTTTGAGCTCGGCAAAGCGGTTGAGTTTCAGTTCGATGTGCCTGAGTTCAATTTTGCAGCCATTCTGCCACGGACTTGGCGAAGTAGGTCAAAATGGCGTCGCTGCCGGCGCGTTTGAATGCCAGCAGCGATTCCAGCACCACCTGTTTTTCGTCGAGCCAGCCGTTGATCGAAGCCGCTTTCAGCATGGCGTATTCGCCGGAAACCTGATAGGCGAAGGTCGGGACGCCGAACTCGTCCTTGACCCGGCGGATGATGTCGAGATAGGGCATGCCGGGTTTGACCATGACCATGTCGGCGCCTTCCTGCAAGTCCAGCGCGATCTCGCGCAAGGCTTCGTCGGAGTTGGCCGGATCCATCTGGTAGTTGTATTTGTTGGCCTTGCCCAGCGCGGCCGACGAGCCGACCGCGTCCCGGAACGGGCCGTAAAAACTCGACGCATATTTTGCGGAGTAGGCCAATATCTTGGTGTTGCGGTGGCGGCTGGCTTCCAGCGCCTGCCGAATCGCGCCGATGCGCCCGTCCATCATGTCCGAGGGGGCGACGATGTCGGCGCCGGCCTCGGCGTGCGACAGGGCCTGTTTGACCAGCACTTCGATCGTTTCGTCGTTCAGCACATAACCGTCCTGATCGATCAGGCCATCCTGCCCATGCGAAGTGTAAGGATCCAGCGCCACGTCGGTAATGACGCCGAGTTCAGGCACGGATTCTTTTAGGGCGCGGACTGTGGTTTGCACGAGTCCTTCCGGATTGTAAGCCTCCTTGGCGAGATCGGACTTTTTTTCTAGGGGAATGACCGGAAACAGCGCAAGCGCCGGAATGCCGAGACTGAATAGTTCGTAGGCTTCTTCCAAAAGGAGGTCGACGGATAGTCTTTCGATGCCGGGCATCGACACGATCGGGATTCTTTCATTGCTGCCTTCGGTCACGAATACCGGATAAATCAGGTCGTCCACGGACAAGCGGTGCTCTTGCATCAAGCGGCGCGAAAAGTTGCTGTAACGCATTCTTCTCATGCGTATTTTGGGAAAATTGGTGGTATGATAGGTCATCTTGCCAGAACTTTTGGTATTTAAGAAAATCTCAACGTTAAGCACCACGCTGCAAATCGGCAGGCGCGGTTCCGCAAATTTTTTATTGTAACAGGAAAGTCATTTTGATCATTTGAAAATGACAGGCAACAGGTTTCTATCATTCTGAGGATTAATATGAAGTTCAAACAAATTACGCTTTTCGGTTTATGTCTGTTTTTTATGGCATTTTTACCGGTATCGAGCGCTTATTCGCAAGACTTGCTACCGCCTCAACAAGCAATCCAGGATGCAGCGGACAAGCTGAAACAACGCCTGCAGGATAGTTCCTTTAAGCACGATTTCGCAAAAATCACTCGATTCGTGAATGAAGTGATCTATCCGCATACCGATTTCGACAAGATTTCCGCGCTGGTGTTGGGCAAAATCTGGAAAACCGCTACCCCGGAAGAACGTGAGCGCTTCAAGCAGGAGTTCCAGACATTGTTGGTTAGAACGTACTCGCGCGCTTTCATCGAATTCAAGGAGTGGTCGGTCCGCTTCCTGCCGATGGACATGGAGCCGGGCTCCAACAAGGTGGTCGTCAAAACCGAAGTGCTGCAGCCGGGCATTCAGCCGGTCGGCGTCAATTACCGGATGTTTTTGAGCGAAACCGGACAGTGGAAGGCTTACGACATCATGATCGAAGGCGTCAGCCTAGTCACCAACTACCGGACGACTTTCACGAATGAAGTGCAGCAAAAAGGTTCGCTGGGCGCGGTGATCGAAAGCCTGGCCAAGCGTAACGCGGAAGCGTTGTCGACGAAGTCCTGATCCTAAAAATAAAGGCGGAAGGCACATCGTCAATGCCTTCCGCCTTCCCGGCCTTGTCATCGGACATTTAGAGCGATAAACGCTATCCTGCCGGTTTCCGGGTGGCGCTTTTGCAGTCCCGTTCCGGATTTTCTTCAGTAAATGATCTTTCTGTCTTTCAGCCCGTTGTAGATTTCATCGATCGGCAGCACCTCGCTGTCGAACTCGGCGTTGCATTGCGCTTCGCCGTTGACGCACAAGCCGATCAGGCCGGCGTTTTTGATTGCCTCGATCAGGGCGGCATCGGCGGTTTCCAGCACGGTCGCGGCATGGCCGTTGTCGAACAGTTTTCTTTCCAGTTGATAAGCGATTTCCCTGGCGTTCGTGCCGGTGAGCGAAACGGCCGAGGCCTGTTGGCTGAAGCGGGCCGCGCGCTCCTCGACGCTGACCGGGGGTAGGGTTTCCTCTTCGGTCGTGCCGAGGATCATGCCCGCGCCGATCGTGCCGTTGGTCAGGCGGTCGATGATGATGAAAGAAGCGGTGCCTTTGCTGGTTTTATAAGCGTCGAACACGACCGGCGCATTGACCGATACGGTGCAGTGGCCGATCTCGTTCAGCTTCAGCTCGCTGGCATCGTGGTGTTCCAGCGTATTCACGTCGATCCGGTGGTGGATCATCGATACCGAGCCGGACACGCTGCGGGTAGCCAGCTTCAGGGTGTACTGCCGACCGGGCGTCAATGCCTTTTCGTGCATCCAGACGATGTGCGCACGGAATTTATCGGCAACGATCGCTGTTAGGGTTTCGTTGCCGACGATCATGTCCCCGCGGCTGATGTCGATCTCGTCTTCCAGCGTGAAGGTAACTGCCATTGGCGGGAAAGCTTCGGCAAGCTCGCCGTCGTAAGTTACGATCGACTTGATTTTGCTGGTCTTGCCGGAGGGCAGGGCGGTGATCGGGTCGCCTTTCCGGAACACCCCGGCCGCGACGGTGCCGCAGAAGCCGCGGAAATTCAGGTTGGGCCGGTTTACGTACTGGACCGGGAAGCGCGCGTCGATAAAGTTATGGTCGTTCGCAATCTTCACGTTATTCAGCGCGTCCATCAGCGGCTCGCCGTCGAACCACGGCATGTTCCCGCTGCGATTGACCACGTTGTCGCCGTCCAGTGCCGAAATCGGGATGAAGCGGATGTCGTGCAGCGACAGCGCGGCGGTAAATTCCAGATAGTCGCGCTTGATTTTATTGAAAGTCGCTTCGCTGTAATCGACCAGGTCCATTTTGTTGACCGCGACGATGATGTGCCGGATGCCGAGCAGGGACGCGATAAAGCTGTGCCGTTTGGTCTGGGTCTGCACGCCGTAGCGGGCGTCGATCAGAATAATCGCCAGATCGCAGGTCGACGCGCCGGTCGCCATGTTGCGGGTGTATTGCTCGTGGCCGGGGGTATCGGCGATGATGAATTTGCGGGTCGAGGTCGAAAAATAGCGGTAAGCGACATCGATCGTGATGCCTTGTTCGCGCTCGGCCTGCAGCCCGTCGACCAGCAGCGCCAGATCGATCTTGCCCGCGCCGGTGGTACCCGATTTGACGCTGTCCGCCTGCACCGCGGCCAGCTGATCTTCGTAGATCATCTTGGAGTCGTGCAGCAGGCGGCCGATCAGCGTGCTTTTGCCGTCGTCGACATTGCCGCAGGTTAAAAAGCGGAGCAGTTCCTTGCGTTCGTGTTGCGCCAGATAGGCGTTGATGTCGGTGCTGATTAAATCGGACTGGTGGGACATTAGGTTGGGTTCAAGGTTCAAGGTTCAAGGTTCAAGGTTCAAGGTTCAAGGTTCAAGGTTCAAGGTTCAAGGTTCAAGGTTCAAGGTTCAAGGTTTAGGCTGGCGGGATTTGATAAGCGAGGAAAGCATTTTGGAAATTTTTTCCGCTTCATTTTTTAGAGAAATTCCTGTTTCGTTATCAAAGTGCCCAATTTTTACCCTAATATAGATTTGCGTTCTTAATTCGCCGGCAGAGCCTTTGGCGTAATAGAAAAATTTAGTGGCATCTTTGTTGCTGCCTCGCTCATAACCCTCAGCGATGTTGCTGGGAATAGATAGCGCACAGCGAGTGGTTTGATCTTTAAAGCCGAAATCGTGGCATTCTTCAAGTACTTTGTAGAGCTCAACGCACAGCCTACAAGAGATTTTCCAAACTTCCAGGTCTTCAAATCGCATGATGCTGTTTTGAACTTTATATCCTGTACCTTGAACCTGATTTCAGAAATACCCTTCGCGCTTTTTCTGCTCCATCGAGCCGGCTTGGTCGTGGTCGATCAGGCGGCCCTGGCGTTCGGAGGTCGTGGTCAACAGCATTTCCTGGATGATTTCCGGCAGTGTCGTCGCATTCGATTCGACCGCGCCGGTCAACGGGTAGCAGCCCAGCGTGCGGAAGCGGACCTTCTTCATTTCGATCTTGTCGTCCGGTCCGATCGGCATCCGTTCGTCGTCGACCATGATCAGCATGCCGTCCTTGTTCACGACCGGGCGCTCCTTGGCGAAATAAAGAGGGACGATCGGGATGTTTTCGAGATGGATGTATTGCCAGATGTCCAGTTCGGTCCAGTTCGACAGCGGGAACACGCGGATGCTTTCGCCCTTGTCGATCTTGCCGTTGTAGATGTTCCAAAGTTCCGGGCGCTGGTTTTTCGGATCCCAGCGGTGATTTTTGTCGCGGAAAGAATAGACCCGCTCCTTCGCGCGCGATTTCTCCTCGTCGCGGCGGGCGCCGCCGAAAGCTGCGTCGAACTTGTATTTGTCCAATGCCTGTTTCAGGGCATCGGTTTTCATCACGTCGGTATGTTTCTTGCTGCCGTGCGTAAACGGCCCGATGCCCTGGTCGACCCCGTCCTGATTGATATAGACCAACAGCTCGAGACCAAGATCCTTCACCATTTTGTCGCGGAAGGCGATCATGTCGCGGAATTTCCAGGTCGTATCGACATGCATCAAGGGAAACGGCGGCTTTCCCGGATAGAACGCTTTCATCGCCAGGTGCAGCATCACCGCGGAATCCTTGCCGATCGAATACAGCATCACCGGCCGTTCGAATTCGGCGGCAACTTCCCGAATGATGTGAATGCTTTCAGCTTCAAGCTGTTTCAGATGCGTCAGTTTATAATCAATCATTAAGTGGGCCAGATAATTCGGTAAGCTTGAGTTTAACCCGTTATTCTAATTCGTATGGCCTTCGATTGCCAGCCGTGCGCGCAAAAGGACAGGAATTTTACCGGTGATTGCTTTATGATGACGCCTCTCATTTTTCGAAAGGATATTTCCATGCGCTTCCACGATTGTTCCCCGGTCCGCCGTTGCGGAATTCTACAGAACGCCGCCCGCCTGACCGCGATGCTGGTGTTTCTGTCTGTGTCGGGGTGCGCTTCGATCGGGCACGAATTTCCGGCCGGCCAAGTTTCGACCATACGGATCGGCCAGACGACCCAGAACGACATCTATACGACCTTCGGCGCACCCTGGCGCACCGGCATCGATAACGGAATGAAGACCTGGACTTACGGGCATTATCGGTACAGCCTGTTCAGCGAGGGCGAAACCGAAGACCTGGTGATCAAGTTCGATAACCGCGGCGTCGTGGCTTCTTACGTCTTCAACACGACCAAGCGCTCGAAGTGAATCCTTCCTCCGGCGCGGCGATTATTTTCTCTTTCCGATGATGTTCAGGGCGACCGCTTCCGCCGCTTTGATCCCGTCGATCGCTGCCGACATAATTCCGCCGGCGTAGCCCGCACCTTCGCCGGCCGGATACAGGCCGCGCGTGTTCAGGCTTTGATAGTCCCCGTTGCGCTTGATTCGGATCGGCGAGGAGGTGCGAGTTTCGACGCCGGTCAGCACCGCATCCTGCATCGCAAAGCCGGGGATTTTTCTATCGAAAGCGGGAAGCGCTTCGCGGATCGCCTCGATTGCATAAGCGGGCAGAGCCTTGCTCAAATCGCCTAGATGCACGCCGGGGGTATAAGACGGCTGCACCGAGCCGAATCCGGTCGATGGGCGGCCGGCCAGAAAATCGCCGACCAGTTGGCCCGGCGCATCGTAGGTGCCGCCGCCCAGTTCGAAGGCTCTTTTTTCCAGTTCCCGCTGCAGGTCGATGCCGGCCAGCGGGTATCCCGGATAATCGTCGGGCGTGATGCCGACCACGATGCCGCTGTTCGCGTTGCGTTCATTGCGCGAATACTGGCTCATGCCGTTGGTCACCACCTGGCCGGGCTCGGAGGTGGCGGCGACGACCGTGCCGCCGGGGCACATGCAGAAACTGTAAACGGAGCGGCCGTTCTTGCAGTGGTGCACCAGTTTGTAATCGGCCGCACCGAGCAGCGGGTGCCCCGCATAGCTGCCGAAGCGGCAGCGGTCGATCAGCGATTGCGGATGCTCGATCCGGAAGCCGATCGAGAACGGTTTCGGCTCGATATAGACGCCGCGTTCGTAGAGCATTTTGAAGGTATCGCGCGCACTGTGGCCGGCCGCGATCACGATGTGATCGGCATCGATCGTCTCGCCGTTCGCCAGCGCCACGCCGCGCACTGCGCCGTTTTCGATCAAAATGTCCTCGACGCGGCTTTGAAAACGGATCTCGCCCCCCAGAGCTTCGATCGTGCCGCGCATTTCCTCGATCATCGACACCAGCCTGAACGTGCCGATGTGCGGCTTGCTCAAATAGAGGATTTCCGTCGGCGCGCCCGCCTTCACGAATTCGGTCAGCACCTTGCGGCCGCGATGGTGGGGATCCTTGATTTGAGTGTGCAATTTGCCGTCTGAAAAGGTGCCCGCGCCGCCTTCGCCGAATTGCACGTTCGATTCCGGATTGAATTCCCGCTGGCGCCAGAGGCCAAAGGTGTCTTTGGTGCGCTCGCGCACCGGTTTGCCTCGCTCCAGAATGATCGGACGGAACCCCATTTCCGCGAGCAGCAGTCCTGCGAAAAGTCCGCAAGGCCCGAAGCCGATCACGACCGGCCTTGTCGCCAGGTTTTGCGGTGCCTGCGCGACAGGATGATAGCGGGTGTCCGGGGTAGGGGCGATGTGGGGATCGTCCCGAAAGCGCGCCAGCACGACGGCTTCGTTTTCCAGTTCGACATCGAGCGTATAAATCAGCGTAATGCTGTCGCGTTTCCGGGCATCGTAGCCGCGGCGGAAGATGCTGTGGCTTTTCAGCTGTCCGGCGTTAATGCCTAAACGTTGAATGATAGCGGATTTCAGCTGGTTTTCGGAATGGTCGAGCGGCAGTTTGAGTTCGGTAATACGCAGCATCGGTACGGCAAAAGGAATGGGCAGCGCCTGGACCGGCGCGGTTATTAAAAAAAGGAAGGTAAATATTCAAAGGCGGGCGGAACCGCAGGATTGTTTTCGGGACTTGAAAATTTCGGTGCACGATTTATTTTTGCGCCAATCGATAAAGGCGGTCGAGTTCTTCGGTCAAGCTATCGGCAGGCGGCGTCATTTTTGCACGGGCGTACCAGTAGGCCGCATTGTCGAGGTCGCCCTCCTGTCGATGCAGAAAGGCATGGATCCGGCAAGCCAGCGGGTCGGAGAAGTTCTGAATCGACCGATGCGCGGCATCCCAATCGCCGGTTTTGATTTTATCCAGAATGGGACGGTAATCGGAAGGCATAGCGGTGACCGCCTCGCGCGGATTTATCTTTGGTTAGGGCATTATACCCGAGCTTTCTTTTGATGATGAAACTCGGTTTGTGTGCCGGACCGGCGGGATAAAAGATCACTGGACCGTAGTATGGACCAGAATGGGGTCCTTTTACCAGGCGTTCACCAGGGGCTTTCTTCGTCGGTCCGCAAGCCGGCGCTCCCGTATATCGGCCGGCGGAGCACCGGCCGGCTACCGGAATGGCCACTGGTAAGGCCGGTTTTTGCCGATCTTTGCCTGCTTCGCTCATATTCCGTCTCGGGAATTTTTCATTTTTTCGATGCATTCTTTAAGGAAGCTCTGAATAAGTGGTTTTTATAAGCGACACCGTGCGACATCCGTGGCACCTCGCCGAAAATGGGCAAATCCTTCCCGGCAGCGCCCGCTATCGGGGTGATTTCACTCAGTGTTCTCGGTTTTCCAGGGCGAAGGACAAAGGTCTCCCTAGGTCGGCTGCAGCGCCTGCCGAACGTGATAAAGATTGCCCAGGGCAAACAGCAAGTAGAGTTGTTGGGCATTCTTGAACAGCCCCCGGTAACGCACTTTGGTATAGCCGAACTGGCGCTTGACGATCCGGAACGGATGTTCGACCATGGCGCGTAACGGCGCCAGCATGTGGTTGTGAAGGGCTTGCTCTACCGGCAACTCCTCACCCTTCCCCCGCTTGAACGGAAAGGCCCAAACCGGCTCACCTTCCAGGCGATCCGCCGCCAGATTCCGGTCCTTGCGGGTATAGGCCCGATCGCCCAGCACGACCCGTTCCTCGCCGTGCAGCAACGCCTCCGTCATGACCCCATCCGCCACCTTGGCGGTGGTCATCTCCACAGTATGCACTAACCCCGACTCGGCATCGACCCCAATGTGCGCCTTCATCCCAAAGTGGTAATTGTTCCCTTTCTTGGTCGAACTCATCTCGGCATCCCGTTTGCGCGCCCGGTTCTTGGTGGACGGCGGGGCAGCGATTAATGTCGCATCGACGATCGTGCCTTGCCGTAGCAACAGGCCTTTTTCGGCCAACAGCGCCGCCGTTTCATCAAATAGGGTTTGTGCCAACTGATGGCGTTCCAGCAGATGCCGGAACTTGAGGATCGTGGTTTCATCCGGCAGGGCGTCCTCGCCCGCATCGAGCCCGGCAAACTCGCGCAGCAGCGGCATGTCGTGCAATACTTCCTCCATCGCCGGATCGGAATAGCCGAACCACTGCTGCATCAGGTGAATGCGCAACATCGTCGCCAAGGGAAAGGGGCGGCGGCCTCGGCCCGCTGTCGGGTAGTGCGGCGCTATCCGGCTCGTCCACAAACTCCAAGGCACTACCTGCTCCATCTCTTGGAGAAATTGCTGCCGCCGAGTCTGTTTCGGTTTCTTCACAAACAGTGGGGCACTGAGTCCGAGTTGCTTCATGGCGGGCACCTATCGAAAATGGCAAGCTGCGGATATTTTATCCCAGGCGTAGGACTTATTCAGAGTTTCCTTAAGGGAAAATCACATTTTTAGGTTGATCGGCGTTTACTTTTGTCTCAAATATTTTGACCGTTTTCTGCGCTTTTGTCTGTGCTAAAGCAGTTTTTACCGGAAGTTGCAGGCATTTGAGCACTAATGAATGGGCAGTGCAGCGGTCGCTGCGCAAGCTTTAACCGCTAGAGACATCTGGCTTAGAAGGGTTTGATAGGGTAGAATTACACAGTTATATTGTGAAATTTATTGCGTAGGGGGAGCTTTGTTTCGACGCTGCCCCGGATTTTCGGAATGAAATGACGCATTCAAGGTTTTTTATTACTTACGAAGGGGCTGCTCCGTGAACAAAACCAAGCAACTATTCGCAGGCACGATCTTGACGGCTATCGGGCAAGAGTTAGCGCAGGCGGATTACACGCTCAACTTAACCGAAGGGGTTACCAAGATCAGTCATGATGTTTATGACCTGCATATGCTGATTCTCTGGATTTGCGTATTCATCGGTCTTGGCGTGTTCGGCACGATGTTCTATTCGATCTTGCATCACCGCAAGGACAAAGGTCACCAGGCGGCACAGTTTCATGAAAACACCACGATCGAAATCATCTGGACCATTATTCCGACCGTGATTCTGATCAGTATGGCGATCCCGGCGACCAAGACGATGCTCGATCTCGGCGACGTGCAGGATTCCGATATGTCGGTCAAGGTGACCGGTTGGCAGTGGAAATGGGAATACGAATACCTGGACAACGGCATCAAGTTTTTCAGCAGCCTGGACGAAGAAAGCAACAAGGCGCGCCAGCTTGGCTCCGATATCGATCCGCGCACCGTGCCGAATTATTTGTTGAACGTCGACAAGCCTTTGGTAATCCCAACCAAAAAGAAAATCCGCTTCCTGTTTACTGCGGCCGATGTGATCCATTCCTGGTGGGTTCCGGCTTTGGGCTGGAAGAAAGACGCAAACCCCGGCTTCGTGAATGAGGCGTGGGCTCAGGTCGATCAGGCCGGCACATACCGGGGCCAGTGTACCGAGTTGTGCGGCAAGGACCACGGCTTCATGCCGATCGTAGTGGTTGCGATGGACCAGCCCGATTACGACGCCTGGGTCAAGAAAACCAAGTCGGAAGCAGCCCAAGGGCCTGACCTGAGCGACAAGAGTCGCGATGAGCTGATCACGGCGGGCCAAGGCGTCTACGAGAAAAACTGCGCCACCTGCCATTTGCCGACCGGTGAGGGTGTTCCCGGCGCATTCCCGGCTCTTAAAGGCAGCCCGATCGTGACCGGCGATATCAACAAGCAGGCCGAGATCGTCCTGAACGGTAAAGGCGCAATGCCGGCATTCGGCAAAATGCTGAAGGCCGATGAGCTGGCGGAGGTCATCACCTATACCCGTAACGCGTTAGGCAACTCGGTTGGCGATGAAATTCAGCCGAAAGCGGTGCACGCGATGCTGCCGGAAGGCGCAGCGGCCGTTTCGGAGTCGGACGAAGATGAAGAAGAGGCCGAGGAGCCGGCTCCGGCGGCAGAGCCGAAAGCGGATGAAAGCGCGCCGTCGTCATCCAAGGAAGCCTTGATTGCTAAAGGCAAGACCGTGTATGAAAGCCGTTGCGTTTCCTGCCATCAGGCAGGCGGCCAGGGCTTGCCGCCGACGTTCCCGGCGTTGACAGGCAGCGATGTAGTCAACGGCGACATCAAGGAACAGATCGACTTGATGAAGGCGGGCAAAGGTATGATGCCGGCTTTCGGCGGTACGTTGAGTCCTGAAGAATTTGCCGCAGTCGTGACTTATACCCGTAATGCACTGGGTAATTCGGTAAACGACATGATTACGCCCGAGGAGATTGAGCCTTTACTGCAATAAGGTGGCAAACCCTTGCGTTTACCTGGATTCATGGCTTCTTTTTTTACATTTTATTTGAGGTATAACAACTATGTCCGCTGTCATAGCACCCCATGATCATGAGCACGATGATCATCATGATGACCACGGCCCGATGAAGGGATGGATTCGCTGGATCATTACGACCAACCATAAGGATATCGGCACGCTGTATCTCGTTTTCGCGCTCGCGATGTTTTTCGTCGGCGGCGCGATGGCGATGGTGATCCGTGCCGAGCTGTTCGAACCGGGTTTGCAGTTCGTCAATCCGCAATTCTTCAATTCGATGACCACGATGCATGCCCTCGTCATGGTGTTCGGTGCGGTGATGCCGGCCTTCGTCGGTTTGGCGAACTGGATGATTCCGATGATGATCGGCGCGCCGGATATGGCGCTGCCCCGGATGAACAACATGAGCTTCTGGATGCTGGTTGCCGGTATTTTGTTGCTGGCCAGCACCCTGTTCATGGAAGGCGGCGCGCCGGCGGCCGGCTGGACCTTGTATCCGCCGTTGGTATTGCAAACCGGTGCGGCGCTGCCGTTTGCGATCTTCTCGGTGCATTTGCTCGGGATTTCGTCGATCATGGGTGCGATCAACATTATCGCGACCATTTTCAATATGCGCGCACCGGCGATGACGCTGATGAAAATGCCGTTGTTCGTCTGGACCTGGCTGATCACCGCATTCTTATTGATCGCGATCATGCCGGTGTTCGCGGGTGCGGTGACCATGCTGCTGACCGACCGTTTCTTCGATACCAGCTTCTTCGATGCGGCCGGCGGCGGTGACCCGGTACTGTACCAGCATATTTTCTGGTTCTTCGGTCATCCGGAAGTGTATGTGATGATTCTGCCGACCTTCGGCGTCGCCTCCACGATCATTCCGGTGTTTGCTCGTAAGCCCCTGTTCGGCTACAGCTCGATGGTGTATGCAACCGCGTCGATCGCGTTTCTGTCGTTCATCGTCTGGGCTCACCATATGTTCCTGGTCGGGATGCCGATGGCGGGTGAACTGTATTTCATGTATGCGACGATGTTGATTGCAATTCCGACCGGCGTGAAGGTGTTCAACTGGACCGCGACGATGTGGAAGGGGTCGATGACCTTCGAAACGCCGATGCTGTTTTCGATCGCCTTCGTGGTGTTGTTCACGATGGGTGGTTTTACCGGTTTGATGATGGCGGTTGCGCCTGCCGATTTTCAATATCATGACACCTATTTCATCGTGGCGCATTTTCACTATACGCTGGTGCCGGCTTCGGTATTCATCCTGATGGCGGCCGGCTACTTCTGGCTGCCGAAATGGACCGGTCATATGTATAACGAAAAAATCGCCAGGCTGCATTTCTGGCTGTCGGCGATTTCGGTCAACATTCTGTTCTTCCCGCAGCATTTCCTGGGGTTGGCCGGTATGCCGCGCCGTATTCCCGATTATGCGGTACAGTTCGCGGACTGGAATATGGTTTCAAGCATCGGCGGCTTCATTTTCGGACTTAGCCAGTTGCTGTTCCTGTATATCGTGATCGATACGATCCGCGGCGGCACCGGCGAGAAAGTGACCGACGAAGTCTGGGAAGATGCGCATAAACATAGTCTGGAATGGACTTTGCCGTCACCGGCTCCTTATCATACTTTCACGACGCCGCCGGAAACCGTTCCAAGCGAGCATTCCTAAGCCGTAGCTGAACCGGAGATACGCTGCCTCAGGCAGCGTATCCGTATCGAAATGAATATCAAGCAGAAAAATATTTTGACGGCATTAATATTGGTAGTGATTGCCGTCGCAATTTATGTCTTTGCGGTTCTGAAAGCCGTCTCGCAATGACTGACGAATTGCGGCGAAAAAACGCCAGGCTGGTGCGTACCCTGTTGCTGGTCACCATAGTGATGTTCGGCTTCGGTTTCGCGCTGGTGCCGTTATACGATGTGTTGTGCAAGGTAACCGGTCTTAACGGCAAGGTCGATACTACGGCCGCGAAGGAAACCGGTTATCAGGTCGATCAAAGCCGCGAGTTGACCGTCGAGTTCGTGACCGCGCTGAATGAATCGGCGCCGATGGAGTTTCGTGCGGAAACGCCGAAATTAAAGATTCATCCGGGCCAGTTTTATACGGTGAATTTTTATGCGCAAAACAAGACCGACAAGCCGATGGTTGCGCAGGCGATACCGAGTATTTCACCGGGCCTTGCGGCCGAATACTTCAAGAAGACCGAGTGTTTCTGCTTTACCGAGCAGAAATTCAAGCCGCGGGAAGGCAGGATGATGCCGGTGCGTTTCGTCGTCGATCCGAAGATTTCGCCGGAGCATAAAACGATTACACTGGCTTACACATTTTTTGACAATACTGAAAAAGCAGAGAAACAATAAAGGGGAACGTTATGTCCACACACAATGCTTATTACATTCCGCATAAAGCGACCTGGCCGATAATAGGCACGGTGGGGCTGTTTATCATGCTGGCGGGGTTCGCGAATTTTCTGAACGGTTCGTCGATCGGGCCCGGCATGATGATTCTGGGCCTTTTGGTTTTCATCTTCATGCTGGCGGGCTGGTTTACCCTGCAGTCGCTGGAAAGCGAATACGGCATGTACAACACCCAGGTCGGCATTTCCTACCGGATGGGCATGATGTGGTTCATCTTTTCCGAAGTGATGTTCTTCTCGGTCTTCTTCGGCGCGCTCTGGTACACCCGGAATTTGTCGGTGCCGTGGCTTGCGGAAGGCGTTACCGGCGAGATGCTGCACAAGGGCTTTGAGGCGGTATGGCCGACCAATGGTCCGGCGCATCTGATCGGCGGCAAGCCGAGTCCGGACGGCGAATTCGAGCCTATGGGCGCTTGGGGGCTGGCTTTTTTGAATACGTTGATTCTGTTGAGCAGCGGCGTGACCTGCACCTGGGCCCATCATGGCCTGTTGGCCGGCAAGCGCCAGCAATTGATTCAAGGATTGATAGCGACTGTTACCCTCGGCTTTTTGTTCGTCGGGCTTCAGGCTTACGAATATCATGAAGCCTACACCGAAATGGGGCTGACGCTCGGCACCGGCATTTACGGTTCGACTTTCTTCATGCTGACCGGCTTCCACGGCTTCCATGTCTGCGTCGGCGCGATCATTCTGAGCACGGTGTTGTTCCGGAGCTGGAGAGGCCATTTCAAGCCCGAGAACCATTTTGCCTTCGAGGCGGCCGCCTGGTACTGGCACTTCGTCGACGTGGTCTGGCTGGGCCTGTTCGTGTTCGTGTATTTGCTGTAATCGCGGTTTTCAATCGATCGAAAGCGTTGCCGTTCAGGCAACGCTTTTTTTTTGTCAATTCGACGGCGGCGTGTTTTGCGGAGCGGGTTCGGTTGAGGCGGGCGGTTTCGGCGCATGCATTCTGGCGCCAATGCCTTGCGGTATATAGAGGCCGGTCGCGATCATCAGGTAAACAAAAACGAACAGTATCAGCGACAGGGTAATCCGGAAAGTCAGCGCCTTGACCGTTTTTTTCGAATCTTCGTCGCTTTTGTGTTTGACGAGGTGTAAAAGCGCCGAACCGAGACTTATAATGATCAGAATAAAGGCGAGGGCGACGATTGTTTTGATAATCATGAATAAATGGGAGCGGGCTGCATGCGGAAATTGATGGAAAGCGAAAATTATCCCTTTGCCGGAAGAATTGCAAATTTATTGTTCCTTTGCCTTGACGTGCGGGACGCCCATAAAGGCGTAAGATCAAACCATGAAATTTGAAAAAGTTCCCACGCTGGTCGTAGTGTGCCTTTTGCCGGTATTGATTTCCTTGGGTTTTTGGCAGTTGGATCGGGCCGAACAAAAGCGCGCATTTCTGGACCGCCAAAAACAAGGCATGGCCGCGCCCGCGCTGCAGCTGACGGCGGCAACGCCGGAAGAGAAAGAGGTTCTGCGCTATCGGCAGGCCGCGGCGAGCGGCTCTTACGACAGCACGCATCAGATTTTGATCGACAACCAGGTTGTCGAAGGCCGGGCGGGTTATTTTGTCCTGACGCCGTTCATTCTGGACGGAAGCGAAAAGGCGATCCTGGTGAATCGAGGCTGGATTCCGGCCAGCCGGGACAGGAAAGTATTGCCCGATATCGCGATTCGATCCAACCCGACGCAGGTCAGCGGCCGGATCAATCACTTTCCGAGCGTCGGCATCAAGCTGGCCGGCGCCGATCAGCCGACCGCAGGCTGGCCGGCCGTGGTCCAGATTGCGGACAGTGCCGTTTTGTCCGAAAGATTTGGCTATCCCGTATTTCCTTTCATGTTGGAACTCGACAAACAGGCCCCCGAGGGCTACCGGCGCGAATGGCGCGAAGCTGCGGTGATGCCGCCCGAACAGCATGTCGCCTACGCGCTGCAATGGTTCGGCCTTGCCGCCGCGCTGGCGCTGCTGTTTGTCTGGTACAGCCGTTTAAAATAATAAAAAAATGAATGATCAACAGAAAAAAAACCGCCTGCTCATCCTCACTTTGTTTGCGATGGCTTTTATTCCGTTTCTGGCCGCCTTGTTGTTCAAGGCGAGGCCGGAGTGGCTGCAGGGCCGGACCAATTACGGCCAACTGATCGTGCCGCCGGTGACGACCGAAACTTCCGAATTGAGCGGATTCGATGCGTTCACCACCGATAATATTCACGAATTGAATGCGCACTGGCTGATCGTAAATGTGATTCCGCGTCAGGACTGCAATGCGGCTTGCCTGGATGCCTTGCATAAAACCAGGCAGATCCAGCTGATGCTGAATAAGGATCTGCCGAGAACCCGGCGTATCGTTTTGTTGCTCGACAACCCCGATCCGAAGCTTGCCGAGGTTTGGTGGCAGGGCGACAAATCGCTGCTGCGCGTGAAGCCGAGCGATTCCTTGATGGCCAAACTCGCTCAAATCAAGCCGGAGGGATTCCACGACGGTGCGGTGTTATTGATGGATCCCTTGCGTAATCTGATGATGCAATACGAACCCGGATTCGATCCCTATAAAGTCAAAAGCGATTTGGCGCATCTTTTAAGAATCTCGCAGATCGGTTAGGAATTACCCATGTATAGAAAAATTGCTCTTTTCGGCGTCTTTCTGGCGCTGATCGTGATCGTTTTCGGCGCCTATGTGCGCCTGTCGGATGCCGGTCTCGGCTGCCCGGACTGGCCCGGCTGCTACGGCAGGGCCGTGATTGCCGATACGCCGGACTTTAAGGCCGAAGCCGATCGGGCCTTTCCCGAACACCCTTTCGACCCTGCCAAGGCCTGGAAGGAAATGACGCACCGCTATCTGGCTGCAGGTCTCGGCTTGGTGATTTTGCTGCTCGCCGTTTTATCGCCCTGGGTCAAGACCAACCGAGTCGCCGCAGTCACCGGCAGCTTGTTCCTGCTGGTTCTGGTCGGGCTGCAAGCCGCGCTGGGCATGTGGGCGGTAAAACTGCGGACGATGCCGCTGATCGTGACGCTGCACCTAATGCTCGGCATGTTCACGTTCTGGCTCCTGTTCGGCCTGTATTTGCGCGTCAAGCCGGATTATGTCCGCCTGCCGTCCCGGCAGGGGCCGGTGAACTGGGCCCGCTTCGGGATGTGGGTCGTTTTGCTGCAGGTTCTGCTCGGCGGCTGGACCGGCACGAATCTGGCCGCCTTGGCCTGCGGCACCGAATTTCCGCTGTGCAACGGGCAATGGTTTCCGGAAACGGCCGATTTCTACCACGCGACGGACCTGCTGAACGGACTGATAAACGGCGATACCGGTGTGCTGCCGCCGGAGGCCCAGGTTGCGGTGCACTGGCTGCATCGCATGTTTGCGCTGGTCAGCTTGCTCGTGCTCGGCTTGGTGATGCTGCTGGCGGTTTCGGCGAAAAATCCGAAGCCGGTCAGACGCGCCGGATTGAAACTGTGCATTTTGCTGATCGCCCAGATCAGCCTGGGCATCGCGGTCGTGGAACTGGCCGCGCCGTTATGGGCGGCCGTGCTGCACAATGCGTTCGCGGCATTGATGATGATGCCGCTGATTTCGATCGGTTTCTACGGGCGCTACGGCCTGAAGGCAGCCGAAATTCCTGCCGAACGCCCGCGTCCGTTGCCGGAAGTGAAGGAAATTCCCAAGGTTCCGGTCACGATCGAAAAGCCTACAGAAGAGGTTTATGTCGAGCCGGCGCCCGAATCACTGTATCTGCGTCTGAAATCGCAGTTGAAACGGACCCGTTCCGGGCTCGGCGACGCGCTGGCCGGCCTGACGCTCGGCCAGAAATCGGTCAGCGACGAACTGCTCGAAGACATCGAGGCGACTTTATTGATGGCCGACATCGGCATCGATGCGACGACCAAGATCATCAACCGCCTGACCCAAAGCCTGGAACGGCATCAGCTTCGCGACCCGGAAACGCTGGCCGCCGCGGTCAAACAGGAATTGTTGAGCATTCTGGAACCCTGCAGCCAGCCGCTAGCGATCCCGAAGCAGGACACTCCGTTCGTGATTCTGGTCGTCGGCGTGAACGGCGTGGGCAAAACCACCACGATCGGCAAACTGGCCAAACGCCTGCAGGCGCAGGGTCACAGCGTGATGCTGGCGGCCGGCGACACGTTTCGGGCGGCGGCGGTCGAACAACTGCAAACCTGGGGCGAACGCAACAACATCCATGTGGTCGCGCAGCATACCGGCGCCGATTCGGCTTCGGTGATTTACGACGGCCTGCAGTCGGCCCAGGCGAAAGGGATCGACGTGCTGATCGCGGATACGGCGGGCCGCCTGCATACCAAGTCCAACCTGATGGACGAATTGAAGAAAGTCAAACGGATCATGGGCAAACTCGACGAAACCGCCCCGCATGAGGTGCTGTTGGTGATCGATGCGGGCACCGGTCAGAATGCGCTGTCGCAAGCCAAGCAGTTCAATGAAGCGGTTTCTCTGACCGGCCTGGCATTGACCAAGCTCGACGGTACCGCCAAAGGCGGGGTGATTTTCGCGCTGGCCAAGCAGCTCGGCATTCCGATCCGTTTTATCGGCGTCGGCGAGGGCATCGACGATTTGCAGGATTTTCATGCCGGCGCGTTCGTCGAGGCGCTGTTCGCGAGGGACTGACAAGGATTATGTTAAAATTCGATAACGTGAGCAAACGCTATTCCGAAGCCGGGGATGTGCTGAGCAACATCAGCTTCCATCTGGAGCGCGGCGAGATGGCGTTCCTGACCGGCCATTCCGGGGCCGGGAAAAGCACGCTGTTCAAGCTGATCGCGCTGATCGAGCGCGCCAGCCGCGGACAGATCTATCTGGGCGGCCATAATGTCAGTTATGCGCAGGATCGCCAGATTCCCTTTTTGCGCCGCAAAATGGGGCTGATTTTTCAGGACTTCAAACTGCTGCAGGACCGCACCGTATTCGACAATGTGGCGCTGCCGCTCGCGGTGGCCGGTTACGGGCACCGCGAAATTGCCCGGAAGGTCAGGGCGGCGCTGGACAAGGTCGGGCTTTTGGGCAAAGAGAAAAAATATCCGCTGACCCTATCCGGCGGCGAACAGCAGCGCGTCGGAATCGCCCGCGCGGTGGTGAACAAGCCGCCGATGATCCTGGCCGACGAACCGACCGGCAATCTGGACCCCGAGCTGGCAGCGGAAATCATGACCTTGTTTACCCGATTTCAACAGGTAGGAGTCACCGTATTGATCGTTTCTCACGATATCGCTTTGATTCACAAAATGGACCGGCGCGTTTTGGCGCTGGACCACGGCCGGCTGGTGGCGGGATAAACGATGAAGCGCGCCGTTAAACCGGTTAAACCCAAACCGCAGCCCCGCCAGGAAGCCCCCCAGAACAAAATTGCCGGCGGCGATTTTTTCGACAAACTGCATGCTTATCGCGACTTGCATGCGCATGCACTGTTTTCCAGCTTGGGGCGGCTTGTCGACAAGCCATTCACAACCGCACTGACGGTCGGCGTGCTTGCGATTTCGATCGCGCTGGCCGCCTGCTTTTACCTGCTGGTCGAGAATCTGGAACAATTGACCGGCACGATCGAGTCGAGCAATCAGATCTCGCTGTTCCTGAAAGACTCGGTGACCGAAGCCGAGGCGCGCAGGCTGGTCGAAAAAATCAGCAAGCATCACGAAGTCGCCGCGATCAAACTGATCGGCAAGGCGCAGGCGCTGGCCGAATTCAAGGCCAACAGCGGCCTGGACGCCGCGCTCGATGCGCTCGAAGGCAATCCGCTGCCGGTCGTGCTCGAAGTCGTGCCGACGCCGGCGCAATCGAATGTCAAGGTGTTGAAAACGCTCCAGCAAGCCTTGCTGCAATATCCTGAAGTCGATGAGGCGCAGATGGACATGCAGTGGCTCGAAAGGATGCAGTCGATCATTCGGCTCGCGGAGCGGGCGACCCGGAGCATCAGCATTCTGCTCGGGTTTGGCGTGCTGTTCATCACCGGCAATACGATACGGTTGGAGCTGCATAACCGGCGCGAGGAAGTCGTGATCGCAAAACTGGTCGGCGCGACCAATCGCTTCATTCAGCGGCCTTTTTTGTACGGCGGCTTCTGGATCGGTTTTTTGTCCGGCGTGGCGGCCTGGTTCATCGTGACCGCGATCATGCTGCTGTTGTGGCGTTCTGTCGAGAACCTGTCGCTGCTTTACGAGGGTAGTTTTCATCTGCGCTTTCTCGATTACGGCGAGTCGGTTTTTCTGGTCCTGTTGTCTTCGGGACTCGGCGTGACAGGCTCTTGGGCGGTTCTGACCTATCAGCTCCGGCAATTGCGGCCCGAGTAGCGTTGAACTTGTAAAATGATTAGCACTCTGAGTTTGAGAGTGCTAAAATTAAATCAAGTTGACTAACCGAGGTACATTACATCATGAGTCATGCATTAACCTTACCTGTTAATTTATCGGCCGGCACTTTCGATGCTTATCTGAATCTGGTCCGGCAAATGCCTAGGTTGACATCCGAGCAGGAACGCGAATTGGCGATAAGGTTTAGAGATCACGGCGATCTGGAAGCCGCGCGGCAGTTGGTGATGACCAACTTGCGCTTCGTGATGCACGTGGCGCGGGGCTACAGCGGTTACGGCCTGTCGATGCCGGACATCATCCAGGAAGGCAATATCGGCCTGATGAAGGCGGTCAAACGCTTCGATCCGGACATCGGCGTGCGCCTGGTGTCGTTTGCGGTGCACTGGATCAAGGCCGAGATTCACGAGTACGTAATCAAGAACTGGGGCATCGTGAAAGTCGCGACTACCAAGGCGCAGCGCAAACTGTTCTTCAATCTGCGCAAATCCAAGCAAAACCTCGGCTGGCTGTCGAACGACGAAGCCAAGGCCATCGCCGCCGACCTCGATGTCGAAGTCAGCACGGTGTACGAAATGGAGCAGCGCCTGAGCAACCGCGACGTTTCGTTCGACCTGCCGGTCGACGATGAGGAGGAGCAGACTTACGTCGCGCCGACCCATTATCTGCAACAGCACGGCGCCGATCCGGCCCTGTTGCTGGAAAACGAGGAATGGTCCGGCCATGAGCAGGAATTGCTGTCCGGAGCCCTGTCCGAACTGGACGAGCGCAGCCTGGATATCCTGTCCAGCCGCTGGCTGGCGGACAAAAAAGCGACGCTGCACGAATTGGCCGAGCGCTACAACGTATCCGCCGAGCGGATCCGCCAGCTTGAGCAAAATGCGATGAAGAAATTGCGGACCGCGGTACTGGCGGCTTGATTCGCTGAAACCGTATCGGTTTTTACAAGGCTTAACGGGATTTCCGTTAAGCCTTTTTTATGGGCGGAATTTTCCGAAGTCCGGCGCGTCGGAAGCATTATTAAATCGCAGTGACAAAGGGAGAAAGAGCATGTCCACCTTGGAAAAAGCCATAGAGATTGCGGTCAAAGCCCACGCGGGCCAGCTTGATAAAGCGGGACAGCCGTACATATTGCATCCGATCCGGGTGATGTTGGCGGTCGACTCTCCGTACGAACGTCTGGCGGCGATATTGCATGACGTGGTGGAGGATACCGGCATTTCATTCGAAGACCTCGCCGACGAGAATTTTCCGGCGGAAGTGATAGAAGCGGTGCGCGCCTTGACCAAGGAGCCGGGGGAGTCGCGTATTGAAGCGGCCGAACGCGCCGTGCGGAACCCGATCGCGCGGGCTGTCAAGCTGGCGGACGTGGCGGACAACATGAATCTGTCGCGCATTGCCGAGCCGACCGAAAAGGATCGCGAGCGCCTGCGGGAATATCAGGCCGTGCGCAAGATTCTACTGGCGGGAAATTAACGGCTCGGCCGTCTATTTTTCAGGCGGTGCCGGCGCCCGGCAGTTCATCCGCCGATTTTCGCGATTTCGCCTTCTCAACTCTGGTAGAATCAAAGACATTCCGGAACTCAAGAAAGGGATCGCGGCAATGCAGTCATCAGATCACTCCAACGGCGAACTGCGCAGGCAGTTGCGCGAGGCCGCGCTCGAATATCACGAATTTCCGGCGCCGGGCAAGATCAGCGTCACGCCGATCAAACCGTTAGCCAACCAGCGCGACCTGTCGTTGGCCTACTCGCCGGGCGTCGCGGCGGCCTGCGAGGCCATCACGGCCGATCCCGCCAGCGTCTTCAAATACACCGCGCGCAGCAATCTGGTCGCGGTGATCAGCAATGGCACCGCGGTGCTGGGACTCGGCAATATCGGGCCGCTGGCGGCCAAGCCGGTGATGGAGGGGAAGGGCGTGCTGTTCAAGAAATTCGCCGGCATCGACGTGTTCGACATCGAGATCGACGAAAAGGACCCGGACAGGCTTTGCGACATTATCGCGGCGCTCGAACCGACCTTCGGCGGCATCAACCTGGAAGACATCAAGGCGCCCGAATGCTTTTACATCGAGCGAAAGCTGCGCGAAAGGATGAAAATTCCGGTCTTCCACGACGATCAGCACGGCACCGCGATCATCGTCGGCGCGGCGATCCTGAACGGGCTGAAAATCGTCGGCAAAACGCTCGGCCAGTGCAAACTGGTCGCTTCGGGCGCCGGCGCCGCCGCGCTGGCCTGCCTGGATTTGCTGATCGACCTCGGATTTCCGGCCGGGAATATCTTCGTGACCGACCACCACGGCGTCGTTTATACGGGGCGCGCCGAGGGCATGGATCCGAACAAGGCGCGTTTTGCCCGCGATACCGAGGCGCGGACCCTGGGCGAGGCGATGCCGGGCGCGGATATTTTTCTGGGCCTGTCCGCCGGCGGCGTCCTGAAGCCCGAGATGGTCAAGAGGATGGCGGTGCGGCCTTTGATTCTGGCGCTGGCCAATCCCGATCCCGAAATCCTGCCCGAAGAGGTTGCCGCCGTGCGCGATGACGCGGTGATCGCGACCGGCCGTTCCGATTATCCGAACCAAGTCAACAATGCCTTGTGTTTTCCGTATATTTTCCGGGGGGCGCTGGACTCCGGCGCGACAACGATCACTCGGGCGATGGAAATTGCGGCCGTGCATGCGATCGCCGAGCTGGCCCAAGCGGAACAGTCCGAAATCGTCGCCAGCATTTACGGGATCGACGAATTGAGTTTCGGTCCCGACTATATCATCCCGAAGCCTTTCGATCCGCGCCTGATGACCAAGATCGCGCCCGCGATTGCGGCGGCGGCGGAGGCATCGGGCGTCGCGGCCCGTCCGATCCGGGACATGCCGGCTTACGTCGAACGCTTGCAGCAGTTTGTTTATCACAGCGGGACTTTCATGAAGCCGGTGTTTCGGATCGCCAAGCAAATTCCGGCGTCGAAAAAACGGATCGTGTTCGCCGAAGGCGAGGAACAGCGGGTGCTGCGCGCGGTGCAGATGCTGGTCGACGAAAATATCGCCTATCCGACCCTGGTCGGGCGGCCCGTGGTATTGCGGCAGCGGATCGAAAGACTGGGGCTTCGCATTCGGCCCGATGTCGATTTTACGGTCGTGAACCCCGAATACGACGAGCGTTACCGCGATTTCTGGAAATCCTATCTCGACATGACCGTGCGCAAAGGCGTCAACGAGGATTATGCGAAGCTCGAAATGCGCCGCCGCCATACCCTGATTGCCGCGATGCTGGTGCATAAGGGCTATGCCGACGGGATGATCTGCGGGCTTTTCGGAACGGCGGCTTCGCATCTGGGGTATATCGACCAGGTGCTCGGCAAGCAGGAGGGCGTGAACGTCTATGCGGCAATGAACGGTCTGATCCTGCCCGACCGCCAGATTTTGCTGGTCGATACGCATATCAATTACGATCCGGATGCTGAGCAGCTTGCTCAGATTACCTTGTTGGCCGCAGAACGGATGCGCGGTTTCGGCCTGACTCCGCGTGTCGCCTTGCTGTCGCATTCGAATTTCGGGACCGGCGACAGCGCGTCCGCGCAAAAAATGCGCGCGGCCTTTGCGATCGTTCGGGAAAAGGCGCCGGAACTGGAAATCGAGGGCGAGATTCACGGCGACACGGCCCTCGATTACGAGATGTTGAAAAAAATGATGCCGGAGACCAAGCTGAAAGGCAGCGCGAATCTGCTGGTGATGCCGAACATCGACGCGGCCAATATCGCCTACAACCTGCTCAAGACCGCCTCCGGCAGCGGCATCGCGATCGGGCCGGTATTGCTGGGCTGTGCGCGGCCCGCGCACATCCTGACGCCGGCTGCGACGGTGCGGCGGATCGTGAACATGGCCGCGCTTTGCGTCGCGGATGCGAACGACGCGGCTTAGAGGGGGCGAACAAACACCGGCCGGGTTTTGAAGCCCGGCCGGTGTTTGTTGATAAAGCTTATCGACAATGTCAGAAGTTGATGTATAGCGATCCCATGATCAAATGATGCATCGTGTTATCGGTATGGGTGGCGTCGTCCAGATACTGGTTCAGATAGCCCCCTTCGGCCCTGAAGTTTTTGTTGAAGGTCCAGCCGAGCCCCGCAAATGCCCGGTTCTGATCGAAGCCGGACTTGCCGCCGAAACGGGTCGAGTTCGCGCGGATGAAAAACTCGTCCCAGGTGATCAGGCTCAAGCGCGGTTCAAATTCCAAAGGATGCATGAAGCGGATCATTTGCCGGGGCCGGAAACGGACATCGTCGCCTTTCAGGAAATTGCTTTCGACCATCGTTCTGAACGTTAAGGTGCCGAAATCGGTCGGCAAAACGTAACGAAACGCCGGCCAGACATCCTGCTGGGATACATACTCTTTACCGACGTTTTGGGTCGGCAGCCAGGTATAGCCCGCCCAGATTGTCGCCCGGTCGCTCAGCGAGTAGCCTAGGGCTGCGCGGACCATGCCTTGATACCAATGATTCCAGTTATCGTCGAAACGGGATTGTCCTTCCAGCCAGATGCGCCCCTTTTCGAGGCTCGGATCCACCCCTTTCAAACTGCCTTCGCCGACGATCTGCAGCCAGCTGCCGGCATCCTGCAGCAGATCGTCCGCTAAGGCGGGGGAGCTCAAAATAATGGCCGTCAGCCCGAGGGGATTTATGGTTTTTCTCATACCGGTATTCCTACAATTAAAAATTCGATTGCCTGTCTGTTAGCGAAACGTGAAGCAGCGCCCGGCATGAGGGCTTTTTCATGCGGAGGCGCTTATATTCAGCAAAATACAGGCCACTTATGAAAAGTACAACTTTTCAATTAATTAATCAAATTCTAAAAAATGAGCTGCCCTTTAGGCAAGGAATAAAAATCTATCGAAAAAACTGCGGTGGTGGAAAATAACCGATGTTTTTAAGTTGATTTACTTTGTCGCTGGTTTTACCATGAGAAGAGTTTTTATCCAATTCGTCAATGGGAGAGCCAAATGAGGGCTGTTTATCTCGTCACACTGTTCGTTTCATCGGTAACTTATGCCATTGCCGCCGAAGTCGCTGTCCCGATGAATACGGTCAACGAGCAGGGAACGGTAAAAGCGATCGGCAGCATTAAAATCACCGAGTTGCCGAACGGTTTGGTTTTTACGCCGGTGCTTGAGGGGCTGCCTGCGGGGGAGCATGGATTTCATCTGCACGAAAATCCAAACTGCGAGGCGAAAGAAAAAGAGGGTAAAATGACGCCGGCGCTTGCCGCGGGCGGACATTACGACCCGAAAGCCACGAAAAAGCATGCAGGTCCGGAAGGCAGCGGTCATTTAGGCGATTTACCGAAATTGGTCGTGAACACGAACGGTAAGGTGACCGAAAGTGTTATGGCTCCGCGCCTGAGAATGGAGGACGTCAAAGGCCGCGCGTTAGTCATCCATGCCGGCGGCGATAATTATTCGGACCAACCCGAACCGCTCGGCGGCGGCAAGGGCCGGATTGCCTGTGGAATCATCGGAAACTGAATTTCGGATAGCCGGCTAAGGCTGCTCCGCTATCATCTCGTTGCCGGCGGGCGGAGTGATCGGCGATGCAAGAAGCATCTCCCGCGCCGGATACCTTGACAAGCCTAAGATTCAATGTGAGAGCCCCCGACGGGAAAATTGCTCTGCACACGGCGGATCGATCCGATCCGCCGTGTGCACTCGACAGGAGTCATGGAACCGGACCGTGGGCTATTATTTTGTACCCGAGACTGTGCTCTTAAGAACCTGATTATCACCGTTCTGCTTTTTGAAAACCGATCCGTCATCTCTCCCTAAAAGCCTGAAACGCATGCGGCCATGCTACAATGCTGCCAATTTTTGCGAATGATTCTTATTTTCTTTTAAGTCGTTTTTAATGCGGGTAAAACCATTGATCACTCGCCGGCACCTTTACTGGTTTGCCGGCCTGCTTGCCGTACTCGTCACAGCGGGCGCGGCGCTGCGTTTTTATTTTCAGAAGGAAACCGAGTCGGCTCAGGCGGCGATGAAAGAGTCGATCGTCGAAATCGCCTACGGCGACATCGAAGAAAACGTGACCGCGCAAGGCAAACTGGAGCCGAAGGAATATGTCGATATCGGTGCGCAGGTCACCGGCCAGTTGCAGAAACTGTTCGTCGAGATCGGCGACATTGTCAAAACCGGCCAGCAGCTGGCTCAAATCGACCCGCGCATTTATGCGGCGCGGGTGCAGGCGGATGAAGCCAGTATCAATAATTTGAAAGCGCAACTGGTCCAGCAAGAGGCGTTGATCCTGTTTGCCAACCGTCAGTATGCCCGCAATCGGAAATTGTACCCGACCAAGGCGGTCAGCCAGGAAACGCTGCAGAACAGTGAATCCAACAGCAAGGCCGCGCTGGCAGTTGCCGATTCGATTAGGGCGCAAATACAGCAAGTTGAATCGACGCTTGCGGGCGACCGGACCAATCTGGGCTACACCAAGATTTTCGCCTCGATGGACGGCACCGTCGTACAGCAGACTGCCCGCGAAGGTCAGACCCTGAACGCCAATCAGCAAACGCCGAATATCATGCAGCTGGCCAAGCTCGACAAGATGACCGTGCGCTCGCAGACCGCGGAAGCCGACATCATGCGCATCAAGGTCGGCATGCCCGTCTATTTCACCACGCTCGGCTCGGACCAGCGCCGCTGGCAGGGCGTGGTGAGGCAGATTCTGCCGACGCCGGAAGTGGTGAACAATGTGGTCCTGTACAACGTGCTCGTCGATGTCGACAACGAGGACGGCCAGCTGATGAGCGGGATGAGCGCGCAGGTTTTTTTCGTGCTGGGCGAGGCCCGGCATGTGCCGGTGATCCCGGTCAATGCGCTGGGCAAACGGCTGCAGGACCGGGACAACGAGAAAGGCAGGGCCTATCAGGTCAAGGCGGCCGGAGCCGATAACCGGGTGAGCGAAAAAGTGATTCATGTCGGTATACAGAACCGGCGCTTCGCCGAGATTCGCGACGGCTTGTCGGTCGGCGACCGGGTCAAGCTGACGGTGGCGTCCGCCCAGAAGAATGGAGGCAGAGATTCCTACAGACCACCGGCGATGCCGCGGATATGAGCCTGAACCTGGCAAAAACGGAGCCGTTGCTGAACCTGGAACGCATCTCCCGGACTTTCAAAAGCGGCGACAATCTGATTCGGGCCCTGGACGACATATCGCTGAAAATCTGGCCCGGCGAGTTCGTCGCGATCATCGGCCAGTCGGGTTCGGGCAAATCGACGCTGATGAATATCCTGGGCTGTCTCGACCGGCCCACTTCAGGCACTTATCAGGTGGCCGGTCGGAACGTTTCGCTGTTCGATCCGGACGAACTGGCCGCGTTGCGGCGGGCGACGTTCGGCTTCGTGTTTCAGCGCTACAATCTGCTCGGTTCGGAAAGCGCGGAAGAAAATGTCCAGATTCCCGCGCTCTATGCAGGCGAAGATAAAAACACCCGCCTGGAACGGGCGCGCAAGCTGCTTTCCAACCTGGGCCTGGGCGAACGCTGCGACCATCGGCCTTCGCAATTGTCCGGCGGCCAGCAGCAGCGGGTCGCGATTGCCCGGGCGCTGATGAACGATCCGCCCGTCATGCTGGCCGACGAGCCGACCGGCGCGCTGGACAGCCGCAGCGGCCAGGAAGTGATGGCCTTGCTCAAGGAATTGCACCGCTCGGGGCGCACGATCTTGCTGATCACCCACGATGCGGGCGTCGCCGCGCATGCCGAAAGGATCATCACGATCAGCGACGGCAGAATCGTCGATGATTCGGCGCCGTCGAGCCTGGGCGCCGAGCATCCGAACGTGATGATCGATCCGGGCGGCAAGGCCGGCGTCTTCGCGGATATTGGCGAAGCGGTCAAGACCGCCTTGCGCGCGCTGCGGGTCAATTTGTTCCGGACCGCCTTGACGCTGCTCGGCATCATCATCGGTGTCGCCGCGGTGGTGACGATGCTTGCGGTCGGGGAGGGCAGCCAGCAGGACGTGCTGGATCAGATCAAGTCGATGGGCACCAATCTGCTGTCGATCCGCCCCGGCGCACCCGGGCTGCGCGGTGCCAGCGATGTCATCACACTGACTCCCGATGACGCCGAGGCGATCCAGGAACTGCCGAATGTCGAAGTCGCCCAGCCCGAGCGCAGCAGCCGGCAAACGGTCCGGTTCGGCAATATCGACTATGCGACCACCATTCAGGGTGTCGGCGCGGCGCTGCCCAGAGTCCGCGACTGGCCGGTCGCGGAAGGCGATTTTTTCAACGACCAGGACATGCGTCGCTACGCACCGGTCGTCGTACTCGGGCAAACGGTCGCGCAGATCCTGTTCCCGGAGGGGATCGACTCGATAGGGCGCTATATTCTGATCGGCAATATCCCGTTCGAAGTGATCGGAGTCATGACTCCGAAAGGGGCATCGGGCTTCGGCGGCGATCAGGACGATACGGTGTTCGTGCCGGTCACGACCGGCCTGATCCGGCTGTTCGGGCAGAATTATCTGAACGGGATTACCGTGCGCGTCAGCGATGTGGGCGCGATCGAAGAAACCGAGGATGCGATTTCGAGGTTATTGCTTTCGCGCCATCAGACCGAAGATTTCAGGATACGCAACATGGCTTCGATTCTCGAAACCGCCACCGCGACCCAGAATACGCTGACCGTGCTGCTCGGCACGGTGGCGGCGATCTCGCTGCTGGTCGGCGGCATTGGGGTGATGAACATCATGCTGGTCAGCGTGACCGAGCGTACCCGCGAAATCGGAATCCGGATGGCGGTCGGCGCGCGGCGTCGCGACATTCTGCTGCAATTCAATACCGAGGCGGCCGTGGTGTGTACGCTGGGCGGCCTGTTGGGCGTTTTGCTCGGCTTCGGGGCCGGCAAAGTGATTGCGATGTTCGAAATGACCGTGGTTTTTTCCCCTTTGCCGGCCGTGATGGCGTTCTCCTGCGCGTTCGGCACCGGCGTTCTATTTGGTTTTTTACCGGCGCGCAAGGCGGCGCTGCTCGATCCGGTGGTGGCGCTGGCGGCGGAATGATGCAGAACAAACAAGGGTTTTTGGCCATTTGCCTGGCGCTGGCCGGCTGCTCGCTGGTGCCCGATTACCGGCGTCCGTCCGATGCCGTCCCCGAAGCCTGGAAGAATCCTGCACCGAAAACGCAGACCGGCGGAGCGGCCATTTCGCCGGTCTGGTGGAAACTGTTCGGCAGCGCCGAGCTCGATCGCCTGATGAATGAAGCGCTGGTTAACAATCGCGACCTGGCTGCGGTCACCCGGCGTATCGATCAGTTCCGGGCGCTCGCCAAAATCGCCGGCGCGCCGCTGCTGCCTGCCGTCGGCGCCGGCGGCAGTTATACCTACGACGACGGCACCCGTTTCAACGGCGGCCAAAGTACCTGGCAAGGCCAATGGAACCTGTCCTATGAAGTCGATTTGTGGGGCCGCCTGCGCGCCGGCCGCGACAGCGCCAGGGCGCATCTGGACAATGCCCGCTTCTCGCTCGATGCGCTGCGGCTGACCGTGATGGGGGATGTCGCCCAGACCTACTTTACGCTGCTCGGCCTCAAGGACCGCCGGGCCATCGCCGAGGAGAATTTCAAAAATATCAGCGAAGTGCTGGCTCTCATCGAGTCGCGCTTCGAGGCCGGCGCCGCGACCGCGCTGGATGTCGCGCAGCAACAGACCGAGCGCGCGAATGCCGCTGCGCAGGTGGCCCGTCTCAGTCAGGATATCGCGCAGACCGAGAACGCGCTCGCGGTGCTGCTCGGCCGTCCTCCGCAACAGTTCGAGCCGCAGGGAAGAACGTTGCAAGGGATTCGCATCCCCAACGCCGACCCGGCTCGTCCGGCCGCCTTGTTCGAGCAGCGTCCCGACGTCCGGGGCGCCGAAGCCGAGCTGATCGCCGCGCATGCGGATATCGGCGTTGCCCGGGCCGCCTTCTATCCAAAACTGGAACTCGGCGCGGACAACATTTTCACTGCCGCGATGATGTCGCAGCCGGCCGGCATCGCGGTCGCGGCGGGAGCCACATTGAGCCAGCCGATCTTCCAGGGCGGCCGCCTCGAAGGCGAACTCGAACGGACCAAGGCCCGACGTAACGAACTGGTCGAGGTTTACCGGCAAACGCTGTTGATCGCCTATCGCGAAGTCGAGGATGCGCTTGCGCTAGGCGGTCAGGCCGCACGCCGCCGCGAACAGTTGCATCTTTCGGTTAACAGTGCTAGTGAGGCGTACGAATTGGGATTGGAACGCTATCTGGCCGGTGCGACCGATTATCAGACCCTGCTGAACGTTCAGCGCAGCCTGCTGAATGCACGGGATAGCGAGGTGCAGGCGCATGTGGACGTGCTGACCGCCTCGGTGCTGTTGTACAAGGCGCTGGGCGGGGGCTGGCGGCGTTTGTAGTATTGCGAGGGCTGTTCTTGCCGGAACCGGTTGCCCTGAATAGAGGAAAAATCCCTCTCCCCCAATCCTCTCTCGTAGGCCGGATAAGCGCAGCGCATCCGGCAATCATGCGGTGGATGCGCTGCGCTTATCCGGCCTTCGTATCTGAGATACGGCGATGACTTGTACCGGCCGCGAGTTAGACCGGCACGAAATCGACATTGCTGGCGCCGGCCCTTTGGATTTTCTCGGCCAGCGCTTCGGTCACGATTACGTACAACGTCGTCCTGAGCAGGAAGATCGGTTGGCCGCGCCACATGTCTTCGCGCATCACCAGCTCCCGTTTTTCGTCGTCGATCGTTTCGTGTTTGCAGACCGGGCAGACCGAAACCGGCGAACCGCCCTTCGGATAATCCGATTCCGACCGGACCAGAATCTGATAATACGGCTCGATCGCTGCCGGGCCATGAATCCGGTTCTGCGGATCGTCCGGATCGAGGGCGGCGGGCAAGGCATTGCCGGGGCGCTTGCCGACTTTGCGGGGACTGATCGGAACGATATCGACGTCGCCGGCCAGCTCGTCGAAGACGATCCGCTTCATTCTCGCCGAAACGACGAAGCTGCGGATGTTCGGCCATAAAAAGTCGGTATGGGGAAGCGACGGGCTGTCGTAGTAGGCCGGCTGGAAATTGTCGCCCGGTTTGAAGGTTTCAAAGGCGGCGAAATCGGCATCCAGATAAGCGGCGACTTCGCGCTGCATGGCTGCGTGTTCCCGCTCGGTAATCGGCCAGCGGCTCCGGAATCGCTGGTCGGTCCGGATTTGCGGCGGCGCTTCCAGGGTCAGAATGCGGCTGCCGCCGTAGGTGGCCTTGCAAGCATTGCAACTGACGCCGGGAAAGCGGTAAACGTATTCCAGATTGCCATTGATCGATAAATCCTGGCTGTCGGAACTGTAGGGAGGGGATTGCATCCGAAAAAATTGCATAAGACATCTCCTGTATCGGTTCGGCCGCGGCGGCGGCCGGGTGCGTTAATAACCGGAGTTCTCTGGGGGCATTTCGGAGTCTAACGCAACGGCATCCAACATGCAAGCTGGCGCCGGGCCGTTTATTTTTCGGATAAAACCAATCTGACATAAAATAGCGGGCCGGATTCCCGCCCTTAACCAGGATAGCTCAGTGCAAAACCCCATTTACTGCGCCGAAATCGATCTTAAAATTCCTTTCCACGATGCGGATATGATGGAGATCGTGTGGCACGGACATTATGCGAAATATTTCGAAATCGCCCGCTGCGAACTGCTCGACCGGATCGACTATAACTATCTCGCGATGCGCGATTCGGGCTATGATTGGCCGATCATCGACCTGCGCATTCGCTATATCAAGCCGGCGGTGTTCGGCCGGATCGTGACGGTCAGAGCCTTCCTCGCCGAATGGGAACATCGCCTGAAGATCGATTATTCGATTATCGATGCCGCGACCGGCGCGAAACTGGCCAAGGGCCATACGGTCCAGGTTGCGGTGGACAGGCGCAACCGCGAAATGTGCCTGGAGTCGCCGCCGGTATTGCTGAAAAAGCTGGGGGTGAAGCCGTGAAACCGTTGGCTATCCTTTTATTATTGTTGATGCCATTGCGGGCGACTCTGGCCACCGATACGCTGGCGGAGATCGGTGCGCGGCTCGTCAAGACCGAATTGACCGCAGGCCGCTTCCGGCAGGAAAAAAACATCAAAGTCCTGAAGAAGCCGCTGATCTCGACCGGAACCTTCATTTACCACCGAAGCCGCGGCGTAATCTGGCAAACGTTGACGCCGGTGCCTTCCATGCTGTTGGTCAATCGAACAAGATTATTGGCGGCGCAGGGCGAACAGATTCTGCCGCCGGCGTTCGGCCGGGTGTTTACCGCGATGTTCGGAGGCGATTTGCAGTCGATGCAGGAAGGCTTCGAATTGGCCGGCACGAACGGTAAAACCGCATGGCGACTGCAATTGAAGCCGAAGGATCCTTTGCTGCGAAAAATCATTTTCGAGATGCAACTGGCCGGGGACAAGGAACTCAGGCAGATCGACATCAAGGAAGCGAACGGCAATTCCACCCGCATCACCTTCGACCCTATCGCCCATCCCGAATCATTGACGTCCACCCAGGAAGCCGATTTTGAACGCTTATCTTCCGCGCCTTAGCGCCGGGATCTGGCTGCTCGGGATGCTGCTGCTCGGCGTCCTCGGGTTTGACACGCTGAACCGCGACTGGCTCGAAACCGGCTTTCTGGCGCTGTTGCCGAAAATCGAGCAGCGTCCCGACGTTGCCGCGGCGATCGAACGCCACAACGCGTTGATCAACCGCAAGGTGATCTGGCTGATCGGCGCGCCCGGCGGTGAAGCAGCCATTGCGAATGCCGAACAGCTCGAAAAGCGGGTCAGAGACAGCGGCTTGTTCGGCAGCATCACATTGAAGGTTAACCAGGAACAGGGCGTCGATCGATACCGGCGGTTTTTCGCTCATCGCTATCGCTTGCTCGATCCGGAAACGCGGCGTTTATTGGTATCGCAGCCTCAGGCTCTGCTCGACCGGAACCTGGAGATGCTCTACAGCCCGGCCGGCCAGATGCAGGCAGCGATGCTCGAACACGATCCCTTGCTGCTATTCGGGCGCTATATGGCCACGCAAAAACCGGCCGGCCTGAATCTGGAACAAGGCGTCGTGACGGTCCGGGATGGACAAAAGGTTTGGGTGCTGCTGCAGGCCGATCTCGACAACGGCCGGCTGCCTCTGGACAAGCTCGAAAAGCTGCTGCAATTGAGCCGGAATGCGGCGGCCGAGATACAAAAGTCCGGCGGCGAACTGCTCGTTTCGGGCCTGCCGCTGTTTACCGCCTACGGCGCGGAGTCGGCTCAACGGGAAATCTCGACGGTCGGCATCGGTTCCGGCATCGGGATTGTCTTGCTGTTTCTGTGGACGTTCCGCAGCATCCGACCGTTGCTCTTGTCCACGGCAGCGATCGCAAGCGGCCTGGCCGCCGCATTAGTCGTTAGTGTCTGGATGTTCGGCAAGATTCATATCATCACGCTGGTGTTCGGCGCGAGCCTGATCGGCGTGGTCGACGATTACGCCCAACATTATCTCTGCGACAGTTTCGGCGAGCGCGACTGGAATCCGCGCAAAGGGTTGTCGGCGATATTTCCGGCGCTGTTCCTGGGACTGATCAGCAACCTGCTCAGCTATGCGGGCCTCGGCTTTTCGCCGTTTCCGGGGCTGCAAGAAGTCGCGCTGTTTTCCGCGGTGGGATTGTTCGCCGCCTGGCTGACCGTCGTGCTGCTGTTTCCGCTGCTGCTGACCGGGTTCCGCTTCGCGCACGAGCCGGCGCTGCTGAAACTGGCGACGCTGTGGGAACGGCGCTGGCCGGACTGGGCTTTCCACAACCGCCGCTGGCTCGGCGCATCGGTGCTGATCGTGCTGGCGGGCGGTACGGCCCAATTGACCCCGCGCGACGATGTGCGTTTACTCCAGTCCGCATCCCCGGCATTGCTGCAGGACGCCGAAAAGATCCGGCGGCTCTTGCAACTACGGGACAACCAGTTTTTCCTCGTTTCGGGCAAGGATCGGCAGGAGTGGTATGTTAACGAACAGCGCCTGCTCGAAAAGCTCGATGCCCTGATCCGGCGCGACGCTCTGAAATCCTACGAAGGGCTCAGCCGCTACTGGCCCGATCCCGAAAACCAGCGGACTGACTATCTTCTGGTGAAAAAGGCCCTGTTCGATTCCGGCCTGGCTAAACGTTATATGAGCGAACTGGGCTTCGACCGCGCCGCCATCGCCGCAGAATTGAAAACCTTTGCCGAGGCCGAGGGCGGCACGCTGAAACTGGAAGACTGGCTGGCGGCGGCCGACGCCGGCAAACGGTCGCTCTGGCTCGGCTGTACCGAAGGCCGCTGTGCCGGCATCGTGGCTCTGAGCCGGATTCGGGATGCTGCGGCTTTGAAGTCTTTAGAAGCGTTGCCGGGCGTCGTCTGGGTCGATCATGTCGAGGAACTTTCTTCGCTGTTCGCGCGCTATCGGATCAGGGCGAGCGTGCTGCTGTTTGCCGCCTTCGCGCTGGTGTCGGCAGGCCTGTGTTTCAAGTTCGGCCGGCGCGGCGCCCTGACCGTGATGTCGGTTCCGCTTGTTGCGTCGCTGGCCGCACTCGCGTTGACCGGCTGGTTCAATCAGCTGTTCAGCCTCTTCAATCTTTTCGCGCTGCTGCTGGTCTTGGGAATCGGCGTCGATTACGCGGCGTTCTTTTATCTGGCCGGGGAAAGGCGAACCAGCACCTCGCTGGCCGTTACCCTTTCGGGCTTGACGACCTTGCTGTCGTTCGGCCTGCTCGCAGTCAGTTCGACCGAGATCGTGCATGCGTTCGGTTTTACCGTGGCGGTCGGGATTATGGCCGCGATGCTGACGGCGCCTTTGATCGGGAAAGAAAATCCGCTCCAAAGACCCAAAGAGCCCCGCAAGATCGCCGGAAACATTAGGAAAAGCGCGCTCAATCCTCGTAAAAAGCGGACTGAAGACGCGCCGATGTAGCGTTCGGTTTCCTTTTGTTTCCTAAGTGACTTACCGGCAGTCCCGTATCAGGGATTTTTCAAGCCGAGTAGGTCGGACAACAGCTTCATCGTTGCCCGACCTACTGCTACCGGCTGAGCCCGGAAGACGACATCCCCCTTTGAAAAAGGGGGCAGGGGGGATTTGCTCTGCAAATTTCTCGTTCCCACGCTCCAGTGCTCATCGTTATATACAAGTCCTACAAAGCTCAAGCATTGGAGTTCAAAGCCCGCTTTGAAAAGCTTGCTTTGAACGTAATAGAGAAGTGATCCAAAGCCAGCTTTGGACTCCTGCCGGTCCATTGATTGGAACCGGCGATTCAGGCCGGTTACGCCCGGCGGAAATGCTTCCGTAAATCTGGCCTAAGCGCCGGGGAACGGTTATATTAACCCCTTTCTGGGAACATTCTATTCAAGGAGTCACTGTGACAGTCAGAAGTTTTAAAGGTAAACGGCCGGCCGTCGGCGAACGGGTCTATATCGACCAAAATGCGACCGTGATCGGCGAGGTGACGCTCGGCGACGACGTTTCGATCTGGCCTTCGGTCGTGATTCGGGGTGATGTCGAGCGCATTACGATCGGCGAAGGCACCAATGTGCAGGACGGCTCGGTGCTGCATGTGACGCATTACGGTCAGTTCACCCAAAAAGGTTATCCCTTGACGATCGGCAAGGGCGTGACGATCGGGCACCGGGCGGTCGCGCATGCCTGCACGATCGGCGATTATTGCCTGGTCGGCATCGGCGCGATCGTGATGGACGATGCGGTGCTGGAAGACTATGTGATGCTGGGCGCGGGCGCCTTAGTGCCGCCGGGCAAGCGGCTGGAGGGCGGGCATCTGTACGTCGGTTCGCCCGCCCAGAAAAAGCGGCCGCTAACCGATTCCGAAAAAGAGTTTCTCGAATATTCCGCGGCGCATTACATTCAATTGAAGAATGAGCATTTGCAGGAATCTCCGGAATAAACGGATTGCGGACGGCATCCGTCAGCCTTCTCGTTGACTTGCCGACATCTGCAGGCCGTTAATCTTCTTCGGTCTTGATAATCTTGCCGGTTGCGGCATCGACTTCGACCTCCATATCCTGGTCGTCGCTCGTTCTGATGCCGAATTCATACGTGGCGGTGCCGTCCTTTTCGATTTCATATTCTACCTTGGTAATCGTTCCGGGCTGGGCCTTCAGGGCAATCTGGCGGGCCTGCGTTTCATCGATTTTTTTCAGTGCCGTAAATGTAGGATGATTGGCGTTCGGCAGTTCCTGTTCCTTTTCGAGGATTTTGGCGGTGGCCTTGTCGCACTTGAACTCCCACTTGACGCCGTCCGGGGATTTGACGTCGATTTCATAAAGGTCTATGCCGTTTTTATTTTTAAGCTTCATTTTGACGATTTCGCCTTTTGCGAGCTCGGCCACCGCTTTACGGCAGGCGTCCCCTTCCGGGGTTCCTTGGGCAGCGGCGCCGGCGGCGATGACGGCGAGGAATGCAACAAAAATATATTTAGCGTTCATGATTTTCTCCTTGATCAAGAAGGACGGGAAACGCCGCTGATTCCGCCACGCGGATGGATTAGGAATCGGCCGGTCTGAAATGAAAGTGTGATTGACGCTGAGCGTAACAGAATTATTATCGATAATTTTGATTGATAGACATCAATAAAATTCGACAATTTTCTTGCTTTTTTACCCCGTTTGTCCTGGTAAAGGGAAGCCAATACTATAAAGTTGAGGCTGTCATCGCGATAGGTGAAAGATGCGTAGGATGTGCTGAACGAAGTGAAGCGCATCAAGAGCTTTCAGGGTATCGTTCGCGACCGATACCCTGAAGGGCACTCGGTGCGCCTCCTTACGTCGGTATATCCTACGCATCTTTCACGGCAATAGCATAAGGGCGGTATTATTTGTTCAGCAGCGCCCACTGCAATTGCCATTGATGTTCCGCGTCAAGAGTTTGCAGGTAATGCACGTTTTTGCCCGAGCCATGCGCCAGTGGCGTTCCGTCCTTATAGACGAGGCGTTGGCTGTGGATCGACGGAATCCGGTCGCCGGGCGTGACGATCCCGGTCAGATTCAGCGGGTCGGACGCATTGATCACGGCCAGCTCGGGTGTGATGGGCGGTTTGCGCAGGTTCCGAAGTAGGCCGACCGCTTCGGGCAGCGCGAATTGCTCGCCCGCAAACCCTTGCACGAAACGGCCACCGCGCAGTTCGCCGCGTGCTTCCAGGCGCCGGTAAACATACAGCAGTTCACGCCAGCTCGGCAGGTTTTCTTCCCGTTCCAGCACTTTCCGAAACACCACGCCGTAACGTTTGAGTAGGATGCGGGCGATGTGTTCGACGGCCGGATAATGCGCTTCCGTAGGCTTTCGCAAGGAGCGCAGCAGCGACCAGCGCCCGGCCGCGGCGAAGGGATCGTAAATCGGATAGCGCTTGCCGCGCCGGTGCAGGATCTTTTGCGGCGTGACCAGCGTGCGCAGGCCCTGGAAGCTGTCCGAAGTGATCACCCCTGCGGCGGCCAGTTCGCCGAGCGCTTCTTCCAGTTGCGTCTTCAGCAGGCCGGTTTCGGCGGCCAGCTCCTGAAAAAAGCTCGCCCCCCATTCCTTGATCGCGGCATGGACTTTCTGCGCATTGCCGGAGAGCGCCTGCGCTTCGATGTCCGGAACCGGCGCAAAGGCGCGCCAAGTTTCCAGGTGCTCGCGCGCGACCAGCGCGACCGGCGTGTTTTTGCCGGCCGATTTCGGCGCGCTGTCGCCCAGTGCTTTCAGACGCAGCCAGATGAATTTGCCTGACGTGCAAAGCTGGTCCAGTTCGGACGCAAAATAAGGTTTGATGCGCCGGCTCAGAATGTCGTGTTCCCAGCAGGAAGCGGGGAGATTACAACCTTCGAGCTGATGCAGGGCCTTGGCGAGCGCCGCTTCGCCGGTTCCCGGTTCGCGCAGGCCGTGCCAGTGGAACAGAAAGCGCATGTAAACGCTCGGGGCGACCGGCTCGATTTCCCGGCGCAACTGCTTCAGGGTGTAGCGGTGGATCCGCGCGAGCAGGCCGCGCTCGCACCATTCCACGGCCTCCGCGCCGGGCGTGAAGCGGCCCTGCAGCACGATACCCTGCTGTTCCAGTGCGATCAGCGCGGCCTCGATTCGCGGCGTCGGCAGGCCCAGCGGGCGGGCGAGCAGATCGGCCGTGACCGGCCCGAGTTCTTCGAGACGGCTTCGAACCAGATCGCGCAAGACATCCTCTTCGGCCTGCGTTCGGTCGATAGGCAGCGCGCGAATAGGCGGTTCGAGTGCGGCGTTCGGAAAAAGCTGCTGCAGTTCGGCCAGTCGTTCGGCCGCTACCCAGAGCGTTTGCGCATTCGGCAATCGCAGCGCGGTTGCCCGGTCGCTGCGCTGCAGCGCCGTGAATAATCCGATCGGTGCGCGCAGGCCTTCCAGCTCGGTCATGAAGCCGAGTACGACCAGCGCATCGTGCAGTTCGTCCGGATCGCGCGCTTCCGGCCAGGCTTCCCGGCAGACTTGTTCGATCGCTTCGGGATTCAGGCGGCCGATTTCGGCGGCATCTTCGGGACTGCCGAAACGGCGCTGCTGCACCGCCAGCGTACGGCGTTCTTCGGCGGGCGCGTCGTCGAGGAATGCGTACGGCCGCGCATTCAGAATTTCCTGTGCCATCGGCGAGGGCGAAGTCAGGTCGCGGGCAATCACCCGGATTTCCCCGCTTTCGATGCCTGCCAGAACGGCTTCAAGGCCGTCGAGGTCCATCAGGTCGTGCAGGCAGTCCCACAGCGTTTGCTCGACCAGCGGATGATCCGGAATCTCCCGGTCGCCGGCGATATTCTCGAAACAGGCGAGTTGGTCCGGAAAAACGATCGCGATCAGGTCTTCCGCATCGTTGCGCTGGAACTGCGCCGGCACTTTTTTGCCGCCGCGGTTACGCGGCACCGCCAGCGCGGTATTCGCGACCCAGCGCCAGCGCGTCGGAAACATCGGTGCGGCCAACAGCGCCTGGACCAGCACGTCCCTGACCGAAGCAGCCTTCAGGTAGCCGGCCGGTTCGAGCAGGGGGAAACTGTGCGTCGGCCCCAGCGACAGCACGATGTTGTCCTCGGTCGCGGCCGCCTGCAGTTCGAAATTGAAGCGCCGGCAGAAGCGTTTCCGGAGCGCCAGCCCCCAGGCTTTGTTGATTCGCGAGCCGTAGGGCGAATGCACCACGAAATGCATGTCGCCGGTTTCGTCGAAAAAGCGTTCGAAGATGATCGTCTTGAACGAGGGCAGCGCGGTCAGCGCGGCTTTCGAGGTGGCGAGATAATGATGCAGCTGCTCGGCGGCAGGCGAGGGCAGGCCGAGCCGGTGGAAGATGAAATCGCGCGCAGCATCGCCGCCCTGTTCGAGCAGGCGATCGACCGTTTCGGACAAATCCGACACCGCTTCGGACAGTTCGCGGCTGCGTCCCTGCGCCTCGCCGAACCAGAACGGGATGTTCGGCGGCTGGCCGTGCGCGTCCTCGACAAACACTTTGCCTTGCTCGATCTTCAGCATCCGGTAGGAATTGTTGCCGAGCTGGAAAATGTCGCCAGGAATGCTTTCGAACGCGAAATCCTCGTTCAGCGTGCCGACGAACAGCCCTTCCGGCTGCATGATTACGTCGTAGTCGAACTGATCCGGGATCGCGCCGCCGTTTACGATCGCGGTCAGCCGCGCGCCCTTGCGCGGCCTGAGCATCCCGTGCACGGCGTCGCGGTGCAGGTAGGCGCCGCGGCGTCCGCGCCGGGTGTGGTAGCCGTCCGCAAGCATCTTGACGACCGCAGTATATTGCTCCAATGTTAGTTCGCGATACGGCCAGGCTTTGCGCAGGGTTTCATATAAATTCTGCTCCGGCCACTCGCGGCAGGCGACTTCCGCGACGATTTGCTGGGCGAGCACGTCCAGCGGATGATCCGGGATTCGGATCGTGTCGAGCTGATCGTGCGCGACCGCGTTCAACAACGCGGTGCATTCCAGCAGGTCGTCGCGCGTGAGCGGAAACAGCCGCCCTTTCGGGGTTGCGTCGAGCCGGTGCCCGGAACGGCCGACCCGCTGCAGGAACGCCGCGATCCCATGCGGCGAGCCGAGCTGGCAGACCAGGTCGACATCGCCGATGTCGATGCCGAGTTCGAGCGAGGCGGTCGCGACCAGCGCCTTCAGCCGGCCCTGCTTGAGCCGGTTTTCCGCGTCGAGCCGGTGTTCCTTCGCCAGGCTGCCGTGATGCGAGGTCACGAACTCCTCGCCGAGGCGTTCGGCCAGCGCGGCGGCGGCGCGTTCGGCGAGCCGCCGGGTGTTCACGAAAATCAGCGTGGTATGGTGGTCGTTGACCAGTTCGACGAGACGGTCGTAGATTTCGGTCCAGACCTCGTTCGCCATCACCGCTTCGAGCGGCGAGCCGGTCACCTCGATTTTCAAATCGCGTTGCCGGACATGGCCCGTATCGATGATCGTACAGGGCTCGTTGCGGTCTCCGGTCAAAAAGCGTGCGATTGTGGTCAAGGGCTTCTGCGTCGCGGACAGGCCGATCCGCACCGGCGGCTTTTCGGTTAGCTGAGTCAATCTTTCGAGAGACAGCATCAGATGTGCGCCGCGCTTGTTGCCGGCCACGGCATGAATTTCGTCGACGATCACGCTGCGTACCGTTTTCAGCATCTCGCGGCCCGATTCGGAGGTCAGGAGAATATATAAGGACTCTGGCGTCGTGACCAGGATGTGCGGCGGAGTGCGCCTCATCGCGATCCGTTCGGCCTGGCTGGTGTCGCCGGTCCGGGTCTGCGCGCGGATCACGACACCGGGCAATGAGGCTTCGAGCAGCGCCATGCCGATGCCGGACAGCGGCAGTTCCAGGTTCTTATGGATGTCGTTGGACAGCGCTTTCAGCGGGGAAACGTACAGTACCAGCGCCTGATCGGGCAAAAAGCTCTCGACGCCTTGTTTGACCAGTTGATCGATCACCGCGAGAAAGGCGGCCAGCGTTTTACCGGAACCGGTCGGCGCGGCGATCAGCGTCGCCTGGCCGGCCTGAATCGCGGGCCAGGCCTGGCTTTGAACGTCTGTCGGCGCCTGGAATCGATCCAGAAACCAATGTGAGACGGCAGGATGGAAAGAATGCAGGATATGCGTCATGGCTTTAGTTGCCGGACATGGAGGAGATAAGAATTTTTGAGTAAACGGTCATTTGGCAGGAAACTGCCACCATTTTACCTGGAAGGCAGTAGGATGTGCTGAACGAAGTGAAGCGCATCGTTCGCCAGAGAGGCGCCTTCTTGCGGCACATGGGCCGATCACGAACGATGCGCTTCCCGATGGTCAGTCGTGTAGGTCGGGCACGCGCTTTTTGTGCCCGACATTTCCAAGACCTTGAAAGGTGACAGGGTTTCAGATCCTCGCAATATTCCGAAGTAGGATCGCCATATGGACATCGGGCAACGCTAAAGCGGTTGCCCGACCTGTTATAGACATGTCAAGTCTCCATTTTATTAAAGGCGGAACCGGTTTTGCCGGGTTCCGCCGAATGAGCTTGGAATGCCGGGTCGCTTGATATGCCGGCAGGCGATCCGCCAACCCTAGGCCGACAGATAAAATAAAGTTTGGAGCATCGCATCAAAGTTGCAGGGCTCGTTCGGCATCGTGGTCGTTCCGAGTGGCGGAACCCAGCAAAGCCGGTTACGCCTTACTTTTTTTGTTAGCTTATAAGTAATTAAATTAATAGTAATATTTAAAATCCTCAACTGTAACGTACTGATAAATTCACCACTAAGAAACCAAGAAATAGCTGCCAAGGTGCAATTTTCAGGGATGTTTTATTTATTTAGATTGAATACTTAATTTTTTACAGAGATATTCATTGTAATAGTAGTTTTAATCTCAGTAGTCATAATGATTACCTATTTCATCATTAAAATGTGGCCCACGATTTTGTATATTGCCTGCTCCGAAATTATGCCCACCAGAGTCATCCCTGATCCTTATAGTCGTGTAGGTCGGGCACGTGCTTTTTGTGCCCGACATTTCCAATGCCTTGAAAGGTGGCAGGGCTTCAGGCCCGAGCAATATTCCGAAGCATGATCGCCACATGGGCGTCGGGCAACGATAAAGCGGTTGCCCGACCTACAGGGCTGTCCCAGGTGCGGGTGGCGGTGCGCGCTTCCGGGGTGTCGGCGGCTTCCACTTCGGTCAGCTCGTAGGGCGTAGGGCGTTTTCGCGATAGCAAAACGCCACAACATGCTTCAAAGCCATGGCGGATTGCCTATCGGCGAATCCGCCTTACCGGGTTTAGCCATAATTCGCCTTGGCGCTGATCCCGCACTATTTCTTTGTCAGCATTGTCGCGAATCATTTCTTTGGCGATGTTACTCCAGTCCCGCTTCGGGACTGGATTTGCCGTTTGTTTCTCAACTGAATTTGCTACTGCTTTGGGCTGCGTTGGCGGTATAGCTACGGTTGTTTTATTGGGCAGGCTTTTTTCAGCATGACGTGAGGGTATCATCCCAGGCTTATTCTTTTTAGAAGGCACGGAGACAGCGTTACTTAATGGCATACCGTTGCTAATGGCGGATGCTTGTGGAGGAATCACCTTTGTGATCTTCGAAATAGGCTTTTCATGAGTCGGTGATTTTATTAAAACCACCTCAATAGGGTTTGTTATCCGAGAGATTGGTATCGTTTGAAAACTTATGTCAAGGCTAAAGAGAATTAGGTGTAATAACGCAGATACCGCAAGCGCCACAATCCAATGTTTTGCCTCTGGCTTAAGCATATGGACCAGAAATCAGTTCAAGCCAATTTCTTGCATTAAAACTATTAATTTTGAACCGTCGCTTGCATAATATGAAATTGCTTCAATATGTTACCGCTTTGAAATTAGAAGCTGTTTGGTTAAAAATTCACATGCATTTTGTCAGTGTAACTTGGACCATGACGATCCGCACCCTGTTTTCCGCAAGGCCATAAGATGCGCTTATAATAAATGTTGAAATACGAATGAGTTTAAAGACTAGCGTAAGGTTTCGTACCATTGGACTTCAAACCCCATTAAAAAACCCTTATGGTTCCCCACGTCTGCTTCAAATCATCGATCATTTTTCTCCGCATTCTTTTCAGCGCTCTTAATAAGCGTATCGAGTGAGTCCTGCTCGCGAAGATCCGGTATGCTTGGGACGACGAGTTGCCATCCAAATAGAGCGAGCAGCTTATAGGCTTGTGTTACGGCAAGACCTTTAAATACATCCGGCGGGAATTGTGTCAATCCTGATTTATCAAAAATCAGCCCGTCTAAAAAGATTTTCAGATCAAGCGGCGACAGATACAGGAAAGGGGATTCGGAAGGCGGCGTTCTCTTTAGATAGGCATCAAGATCGCCTTTTGATTTTATGGGTGCAGTGGCGAGATTAATGAGATGCCGATTGTGTTCGCTATTCGTTGTGCCATCTGGTGTCTTTACGCTGGTTGAGTGACTGACCTCTTTCTCCGGCTGGCGAAGCGCCATGCTTGGGTTAATCAGGCCTAGTGAACGCACTATCTTTTCTAATTTCTGACCTCCTCCCTCTTGTCTCCAACCTTCCAGCTTCCTGATCAACCGTCCATTACGAAAGAAATAGAAAGTTGGTGAACCCCAATTCTTGATGAATTCCCAATCGCTCTGACGATAAGTGATGGAGAGCGTCGCCTCGGGATAGGCATTATTCCAGTCCTGAAACGCGCTGAGATCATAACGTCCGTCTGGTGGTGCTAACCATTTAGAGTGATCCCGAAATACTGGGCCTAAAATCGGGTCGTTATGAATGGTGTGTGCTGCATTGACCGCATAGCCACAATGTGGGCTTGCAGTGACTAGGATTCCCGTCTTTGGCAATACCGAGAGCCGATGGATTAGTTCATCACGACCACTTGAGATCTGATATTCCGTACGCGCATGCCGCAAAGTGCCAACTTGGTCGATAATTGTGGGAATAGGCTCCATGCCATCAACGTGGTGATCTCTAAAAATCGTTTTCGCTTCTGTCAACCGCCGGTAGTGAACAAGCTCTTGGTAGACATCGAGGTAATCGCGATCGACAGCTTGCCCTCTGGATGCGAGTTCATTGAGATCAGTCAGGGCTTGATTAAGAAATCGCGAAGTTTCAGTGAATTTACCGGTGTCAATGGCAGCCCTCAGCAGAATATGCAAATCCGCATCGGATATTTTATGGACGCGCGATTGGGCGACCCGAAAATACCTATCGTATCGATTCTGGATACGCACCTCTTGCGCGGCGACAGTTTCTCCGGGGAGAGGGTTAATAGCTCGCCGGAACGCGAGGTAGTCATCCACAAGCGTCATGGCTGGCGCAGATGCCGCGTTAAATGATATCGCGCCACTAAAAGCTAATTGCAACCAAAAATACTTTGCTCTCATGAGGTTTCCGGCTTAGAACCAGTGCTTCTCCCTGGCTGGAAGGCGCTGGTTAACGTACACCTTAAAAAATAGGTTGATACATGCATGTCGCTTTTTGATTAGACCTTCCTACTAAGATCGGCAACATATAGCTGCACTACGGGCCTCACACCCAGGCCCATCTCTACCAAATATACAACTAATGGCCGGTGCGGCAGTGGTATTCGTCATGATCACATTATCGAGAGGGGTGACAGGCACTAAGCTAGTGAGCATTGAAACGGTGCTTTGTAAACCAAACAAGCTCAAAATCTGATAAGCCTGCGTTGGTGTTAGGGCTTCCAACGCTGGTGTCTTATAACTTGTTAAACCACGCGGGCCGAAATACAAGCTGGACAAGAACTCTTTAAGGCGGTGGGTGTGCGACAAGAAACGCAGTGGAGACTGGGGAATTGGCGTCGTTTGAAGATATTTGTTTAGCTCTGCTTTTGATTTAATCGGAGCAGTGAGTACGTCGATAGTCAGTTGGGGGTTCTCTTGTTGTGCGTCATTAAATTCGGCCGCAGCAGGAGATTTTTCTGTCGGATTTAAATCTTGTGAAAATACGGGTTTGACAATAACACATACAGCGATGAGCAGAAAGCTATGTAGCGCAGATTTGATAAGCTGTTTCATAAGAATGCCCCTAAAGGTGTTTTGTTAAAAAATATAGATTTCCCGGCTCTTTTAACGATTTCGTTTTCTGGTTGGTTGCTTAGTCTTTGCTAAACAGCCTGCCTTGGTTTCCTCTCGTAAATGGACAATAAATTAGGTTTGAATTAATACTGATTACCCCCCCCGGGCCTTTTTAACCAGATGCCGCCGCATGAAAGCCCTGATCTGCTGTAAGCAAGTTGGTGGCTTGCGGGGTAGGCGCATTTGTTATCTTAATTATATTGTTTGTTTTTTCATATCACGGCTCGCTGGAATAGCCTCGTCCAATAAGGTTTTAACAGCCATATTTTGGGTCGATAATAGGTCGCACCCCTTGCTCCCCCCTCTCGCTTGTCTCTTGATTACAACTCAGCAAATCTGCGCTTGCTGAGTTGTAATCAAGAGACAGCTTTTTCAAAGGAGAAGATGTCCGCCAGCATGCTCGCTCTCTCTTTTCAAAGGAGGGATGTCGTTTTGGCCATTGTTGAAGCGGCTCATACCCTCGCCCCTTTGACAATGCCGCTTTCCTCCCTTTGAAAAAAGCGGAGCAGGGGGATTTTATTAGGCTGTTTTCACAGCGTAACAGCCTTTAGCTCTTAATACGTATTTAACTAGAAGACGTTCGAGAGGGACATTTACCTCAGCTGGTCCGTTAAAAAAGCCCTGTAGGTCGGGCACGCGCTTTTTGTGCCCGACATTTCCAAGGCCTTGAAAGGTGGCAGGGTTTCAGACACGTACCATAGTCGTGTAGGTCGGGCACGTGCTTTTTGTGCCCGACATTTCCAATGCCTTGAAAGGTGACAGGGTTTCTGGCCCGTGCAATATTCTGAAGTATGATCGCCACATGGATGTCGGGCAACGATAAAGCAGTTGCCCGACCTACAGGGCTGACCTTTTCCGTATTCTTCGTTAAATTAAGGTCTTTTAGTCGTGTAGGTCGGGCACGTGCTTTTTGTGCCCGACATTTCCAATGCCTTGAAAGGTGGCAGGCTTCAGGCCCGAGCAATATTCCGAAGCATGATCGCCACATGGGCGTCGGGCAACGATAAAGCGGTTGCCCGACCTACAGGGCTCGTTCGGCATCGTGGTCGTTCCGAATGGCGGAACCCGGCAAAGCCGGTTCCGCCTTACGGGTTACGGGTTACGGGTTAATAACGAATTGCCGACCAATTATTCCCTATTAAGCTAACCTCTAGCATTTCTTTATCCTCTTCATCTAAGTAGTAATCAAGTACCATTTTATCGGTGATATCTTTAGTGATGAGAGTAACAATGCCGTGAGAGCTCGCAGAGAAAGGAAATTCAAAATTAAATTCTTTAATTGAGTTGATTTTGATACATCCGCAAATTTCAGAAAATTTAGTCCAAATAAACATAGGGCCTGGATTTTGTTTGTACAATAAATCGATAAATAAGGCAAATCTTGGAAGGTTTTTATCTTTGAATGGAATAGTAAAGCGGGTAGTTACCGCTTGATCGCTAATTTTTATATTCATTATTTTTTTTGTTTCTTCTATAGATAACAAAGATGCTTCTGTCACAGGCTTTTGACTAAAGTAGCTTAGTTCTGTTAAATGATCTTTAAGATTAACTTTATAAGCAATTTTTTGTTTTCTCTCTATTGAATCATTCATAATCTACCTTCGATTTATTATTTTCCAGTTTTGGAAAACCGTATTTATTTGTTTGTATATTTCCATCACCGTCAACTTTAATCGATCCGGCCTCCCAATGTTTTTCACCTGGATGGCTTCTATCCAATGTTTGTTGTTGAACTGACTTTGTTTCTATCCCTCCTCCTTTCTTCGGAACCTCATACTTGTACTCTCGACCGGATTGATTTTTAGATTGAGAAATCGGTTGTTGGCTAGTTGGGATTTTTTCTTGCCTCATTGTTTCCCGTCTAGCTTGACGTGAGTTCAATGCATTTTTTACCGCATTAACAACTCCCTTAACTAAATCTGCCTTTCCAACTTCAGGCGTAGATACATTACCGGTATCAGAGAAGCTGATAAACTGAGACGTAAAGCTGGAAAATATCGAAGAAAACGTCGAAAAGAAGTCTCCGATGTCCCAGGATGTCCCGGTCGGACCGGTAAAGTCGTGTAGGTCGGGCACATGCTTTTTGTGCCCGACATTTCCAATGCCTTGAAAGGTGGCAGGCTTCAGGCCCGAGCAATATTCCGAAGCATGATCGCCACATGGGCGTCGGGCAACGATAAAGCGGTTGCCCGACCTACAGGGCTACAGGGCTCGTTCGGCATCGTGGTCGTTCCGAATGGCGGAACCCGGCAAAGCCGGTTCCGCCTTACGGGTTCAAAGCCATGACGGATTGCCTATCGGCGAATCCGCCTTACCGGGTTACCGGGTTATAAGCTTCACAATCAATTCCGGCTTAGCAATACCAACAAAACCCGCTTCATAGTCATCAAACTCCCCAACAGCCTTTAAAATTATTCCATTACTCTTTGCAATAAATTTTAAAAGCTCTCTATCAAAGATATTATTTACTTGCCATCCTTTGTCGAGTGCCTGGTCAATACTAATATCTTTAGGTAAGGCCAATATATAAGCGCAACGTTCTTCATGAATAGCTTGGATAACACTAGTAGTACTTAATTCTGAAATTAGCTTAGCTCCAAAAAACTTTAGTCCTTGAGCGCTTTCTTGCATCTGTTCAAAAGTTTCACCGAAATGGGGAATTTCGACACCTCTTGCTTTTAATGCATTCCAGAGTTTTCGATAACGAACAACTCTTGTATCAGGTTGCCATGTAGAGTTACCTATAAATAACCAAACATTATATTTTGTTAGCTTCTCAGTAATTAAATTAATAATAATATTCAAAATCTTCAACTGTAACGTACTGATAGATTCACCACTAAGAAACCAAGAAATAGCTGCCAAGGTGCAATTTTCAGGGATGTTTGATTTATTTAGGTTGAATACTTCGTTTTTTACAGAGATATTCATTGTAATAGTAGTTTTAATCTCAGTAGTCATAATGATTACCTATTTCATCATTAAAATGTGGCCCACGATTTTGTAAATTGCCTGCTCCGAAATTATGCCCACCGGAGTCATCCCTAATCCTTATAGTTTTCATACCTCCGCCAGAGGTAGGACTATCAAACTCATAGATTTTCCCTGGTTGAGTATTTCCCCTCTTGTCGACATTTGGAGTAACACGACTGGGTTGTTGATTGACCGGTACGCCAGACTGTCTTTTCGCTTCTCGGAAAGCCCCATTACGGCCAGCGCCTGAAGGACTAAGGTTAGGTGGCTTAACCCCTTTTACCCCATCCATCACTTTATCCGCCGCCTGGCCCACCTGCCTAAGTGTCCCTAACGCCGGTACCCCAGGTAACAACCCAACCCCGTCAAGCCCCAAGTTAATGGCGTTGTCCAAGCCCGGCTGTTGGATAAAGTTAAACAGACTCTGCGCAAAAAAGCCGATATCCACAAAATCCCAAACGGTCCCGGTCGGATCGGTAAAGTGTACCGGATTGCCATTGGCATAGGTATACACATTGACCCCGCCCTCCAGTTTGATGAGGTCGGGCTGCAAGTATCTTCCGGTTCTTGGCGAGAAATAGCGGGTATGGTTGTAATGCAATCCCGACTCGGCATCGTAATATTGGCCGGGGTAACGCAGATTGAAGACGACTTGGCTGCCGTCATGGTCCGGATCTGGCTGTGCCGGGGCGTTGCCATAGGGGGCCAGCGGCCAAGCCCAGACCGGCTGGCTCAGGTTGGCGTTCGGCAAGGCGGGGCGCAGGTAGCGCGGGGTATTGGCGAAGTCGGTTTCGATCGCGTAGGCGGCGGTCAGCGCGCCGGCGGCATTCTGATCGATCACCGCCAGCGGGATGTCGCCGAGCCAGACGTAGTTCCGGCGGCTGCCGTCGGCGGCCAGTTCGTAGAGCGGATGATCCTGGTCGTCGTAGATGGAACGCGTCTCGCTGCCATTCGTAAGCTTGAGCACGCGGCGGCGGTGGCCGTCGTAGACGTAGCGGGTGGTCAGGCCATTGCGCGTGCAGCGGGTCAGGTTACGCGCCGCGTCGTAGCCGAATTGCACGGCATTGCCGTGGCCGGTCACGTAGCCGGATAGGTCGTAGCGGTACGGGCCGTTGGAGCCGTCCAGGCCGCCTTCGGCCGGGGCGGGCGTTTGCGTTTCCTGGGTCAGGCGGTTGCCGGTGTAGACCAAATGATTGTTGGCAAGCGGCACGCCGTTCGCGTTCAACTGTTGAACTTGCTCCAGGTTGCCGTTGGCGTCGTGGCGCTACAGGGCTCGTTCGGCATCGTGGTCGTTCCGAATGGCGGAACCCGGCAAAGCCGGTTCCGCCTTACGGGTTACGGGTTACGGGTTTGAACAGAGTATCTTACGGGTTGTAACATCAAATTATTGGTTCACGCTCTAAAGAAAATAAATCGGGGTCTTTTTCTTCCAATAAATCTTCGAATTTGTTCCAACCATTTGCATTAACATAATTCGCTTCACTAGTGTAAATGGGAATAGACCAAACAACGACTGTCGGCGGTTCTGACCCGCTAAAGGTTGCAAAAGCATCACCCATAAATACAGGAATTGTACAATACACCGCATCAAATCCGAGTTTCTTAGCTGCATCTACTGGAAGTCGTATTACCTGTCCTCGAAGAAGAGCGTTGTGATCCTTTAGGATCAGCTCACAAATAAAGAGCAAGAGTGAGACCATATTTTCAGCCGTGCTCGTGTCTGATCCTGATAGAGGGAAAACCAACTCCTGACGGACTTTTTTTTCATCAGATATCCTTAACTCGTGGTGACTTAAACCCACTGTGAAAAAGGTATCTACAGATTTAAATGGGCTATCCTCGAAACACACTACTTGCAAGCCATCAGAAGAAAGATTTTCCTTCCAACCTTGTGAAACTTTTCCAAGAAATATTTCAGCATGGTCAATAATGTTCATGATTTGGCTTGCTCCTCAGTTGTCAGAACGGTTACAGCTTGGGCATCGTAACCTTACATCTTTGTTATATTCGTCTAGGACCTGCTTTCTGTCCATGCCACTCAAGCTCCTCTCACTCCATTTTGGCTGATGATCAACATCCCAATCTCTGCGTCCCTGAGTTGGTGCAACTTCCACATCTTTGCTACATGTAGGACATGCTTTTGACCCAGGCTTCGATCCAGTTGTAGCATTATCCCATGCATCTTGTACTGTTTGTTTTCTGAAGCTTGAAGGTCGTCTCGTAATATCCGCTGCGCTCTTTGTAACATCCCCCGCCTTATCAACAACCTTCTTCATCTTCCCAAGCGTACCGACTCCCACACCGCCGACTCCCCCCAAAGCCGCCGAAGCACCCACTTCGCCCCAACTCACGGCGCCAATATCAAAGCCATTGCTCAGCATCTGAAAGCTGAAGTCGAAAAGTCCGCCAAAAAAGGCACCGACTACACCGAACGTCCCGGTCGGATCGGTATAGTGTACCGGATTGCCATTGGCATAGGTGTACACATTGACTCCGCCCTCCAGCTTGATGAGGTCCGGTTGCAGATAGCGGCCGGTGCGGGGCGAGAAATAGCGGGTGTGGTTGTAATGCAGGCCCGACTCGGCATCGTAGTACTGGCCGGGGTAGCGCAGGTTGAAGACGACTTGACTGCCGTTATTGTCCGGATCTTGCTGCGCCGGGGCATTGCCATAGGGGGCCAGCGGCCAGGCCCAGACCGGTTGGCTCAGGTTGACGTTCGGCAAGGCGGAGCGTAGGTAGCGCGGGGTATTGGCGAAGTCGGTTTCGATCGCATAGGCGGCGGTCAGCGCGCCGGCGGCGTTCTGGTCGATCACCGCCAGCGGGATGTCGCCGAGCCAGACGTAGTTGCAGCGGCTGCCGTTGGCGGCCAGTTCGTAGAGGAGGTGATCCTGGCCGTCGTAGACATAGCGCGTCTCGCTGCCGCTGGCGAGCTTGAGCGCACGGCGGCGGTGGCCGTCGTAGACGTAGCGGGTGGTCAGGCCATTGCGCGTGTAGCGGGTCAGGTTACGCGCCGCGTCGTAGCCGAATTGCACGGCATTGCCGTGGCCGGTCACGTAGCCGGACAGGTCGTAGCGGTACGGCCCGTTGGAGCCGTTCAGGCCGCCTTCGGCCGGGGCGGGCGTTTGCGCGTTTCCTGGGTCAGGCGGTTGCCGGTGTAGATCAGGTTCGTGTAGGCCCGGAGTGTGCCGTTGGTGTTCAGCGCCTGGATTTGCTCCAGATTGCCGTTAGGGTCGTGGCGCAGCAGAAAGTGCGCCTCGGTGTCCTGGTGTTCGGCCAGATGGTCGAGGTCGTCGTAGGCGAAGAAGGTGTTGCCGTAGCGGGCCACGCGGTTGCGGGCATCGTAGCCGACCGGGAAGCGGTACAAGGCCGAGGCGCCCTGCGTTAACGTGACAGCAGACAGCCGCCCGCCGGCATCGCGTTCGCGGGTATAGGTCAGGCCGTTGCCGAAAGTCAGTCGAGACAAGCGATGGAGCAACGGCTGCCAGCGGATGTCGGTGGCCAGCGTCAAGGTCGTCGCGCCGAGCGTGGCGAGGACCTCGGTGGCGCGGCCGTCGGTGCCGTAGCGGTAAGTTATTGTCAAGCCGCCCGGATAGTCGATCCGCGTCGGCTTGCCGGCGGCGTCGGCGCCGGCGGTGTAGGCAGTGGTGAAGGTCAAATCCGGGCGGCCGCTCAAGGATTGTCGGTAGCCGGTCACGTCGCCGCGGGCATTATAACGGAACGCCTCGTTGACGGTGAGGTTCCCTTCGGCGGCGGCATTCAGCCGGCTGCGTCCGGTCAGGCGGCCAAGCGCAGAGGCGGCCGGTTCGCCGGCCAACGTCGGCACGTCCCAGGTCTGTGCCAGCACGCCGTTATCGCTGTACGCGGCGCGTTGCAGCCGATCCAGCGGGTCGTAGGTTTTATCGCTGGCGTAGCCGTCCGGGTCCTCGCGGTAGGTTTCATTGCCGGCCAGATCGAAGTCGGCCTGGCGGAGGCCGAAGTCGGCCGAGTCCTCGCGGTCGTGGCGGTCCAGCTCGGTGTGGCTCAAGCGGGTTTCGACGCCGTTCGGATCGACCACCCGGTTGACCCGGCCGGCCGGGTCGTACCAGAGATCGAACAACGGAATGGAAAGGGCGAGCGAATGGTCGTCCGCCATCGGCGCCCGCGTTTTTTCGTTGATTTGATCCAGGGCCGTATAGCCGGTCAAGTCGCAGATTTCCAGGCTCAAACAGGTGCGGGTTTCGAGGTTGTTGTCATTATAGACCGACACGGAAGACCAACTGCCGGAGCCGTCGCGTTCCGAGATCAAACGGCCCCGCTCATCGAAACCTTGTTCCCAACGCTGCGCCGCCTGCCCGGTTTGGCTGGCGAGCGTCTGCAGAATCTTGCCGCGGCTGTCGCGTTGATACGCCACCGTATCGGTGCGGCCGTTCGCGCTCAGGCTGACTGTTTTTACCGAGCCGGCCGGCGTGTAGGTGTAGTTCAATTGACTGCCGTCGGGGCGGGTCAGCGTTTGCAGGCGGCCGTCCGTGGCGTAGGCGTAGCGGGTCACGTCCTCACCGACCGCGACCGACAACGGCTGGCCCAGGGCATTGTAAGTCGTGACCGTATGCACGCCGGTGATGTCGACCTGATCGGTGACATGGCCGTGCGCATCGACGCCGACCACTTCCCCGACACGCCCCAGGGCGTCGGTGGTTTTCCACAGGTCGCCGTTATTTCGGTAGTCGGTGACGGTGCTGCCGTTTTCCGGACGCGGGCCGGTTTTGACCGTCCGCACGATGACTTGAGTCGTGGGATCGTAAGTGTGGCTATACACGGTCTGGTGGCAGGTCGTGGAGCCGGTGCGGCAACTGTCGTAGGCCAGGGTTTCCGTGGCCGGCCGGACGATTTCCTTGATCAAGTGGCCGCGGTCGTTGTAGCGCCAGTCTTTGGCCACCGCGCCGCGCACTTCCGCGGTTTTGAGCGGAAAGCGGCTGTCCCAGGTGCGGGTGGTGGTGCGCGCTTCCGGGGTGCCGGCGGCTTCCACTTCGGTCAGCGGCAGGCCCCGGGGATCGCGGGTGAATGTGGTGACCCGGCCCAGATAATCGGTGCGGCTCAACAGGTCGCCTTTGGCGTTATAGGTAGCGGTTTTAAAATCGCCGTCGCAATCGTCGCACCGCAGGCTGACACCTTTCGGACGGTAAATCGGGCTTCTTATATCGGTAGCATTCGTTTGAGTAAAAGTTCGATTGTAGACCAGTGACCGGTAGTCGGCGGTATCGCTGTCGGCAAACTGTTCGGTCAGCTTTTCCGTTAGAATACTACGCTGTTGGACTCGGTTTTTAGCATTGTGCCCGGCCTGCTCGATGCGCGAATAAGTGGGGAAATTCGTACTGCATGGCCAATTGAAGGTCGTATCCAACAAGGTACGTTCGCCTTCCGATACCGTATGCAAATAGGTATAAGCGTTGCGGATATTCTCGATACCGCCCGCGTCGTAACACGCCCTTAAAGTTAAAGTTCCTTGGGTATAGTGCCTGACTAACGGTATAACCCCCGCCGTCGCCACCGGAAAGGTCACCGTATTCGAGTTGTTACTGAAGTTGTAAGCATAGATTTGACCAGCCGGATCGGTCATCGAAACCAGCCAACCTTGGTTATATTGGAAACGCAAGACGCGCCCGCTCGGCACGTGGGTCACCGTGCTGATCCGGTTGAAGCCGTTTATTGATTGGTAAACCACCCGGTGCTCGATGCCGGACCGGTCGAAGCGGGCTACCAGATTACCGAGGCCGTTGTAGGCTTCGCGGATGCCGGATTGGAAATGGGTATAGACCCAGCGATAACTCGTGCCGTTGATCACGCCGTTCGCCACCAAGGTGTCGCGCACGTCCTTCGAACGCGGCTTCAAGGTTTCCTCGAACATTGTGCACACACCCCATGTACAGACGGTGAGCGTACGGTTGCTTGAAGGACCATCGTAGTTTAGATGATCGATCAAGCAACTCGAATAACTGTGTATCCAACCCCTCATTCCGGCGAGAGAATCGCAGTTTTCCGTCATTAAAAACTGCGGTGAAGTGCGGATGCGGGCAAAGACCAACGGAAACTGGCCTTCGCCGCGGTAGTCGGTTTCTTTCAGCAGCGTTGCGCCGGACAGCGGTTCCGACTGGAACTCGACCTGCGGTACGCGCGCGCTGTCGTTCTGTTCCCATTGCATCTGGCCGGGCAGTTGCTCATAGGGTAGGCCCGGATCGGCTAACGCCAGGTAGGGAAGGCATAACAGTGAGAGCCAAAGGTAAGCTCGCCAGATCAGTCGCGCTGGGGGAAGGAAATACATGCTCGTCCTCAGGGTGGGAAAATTCGATGGGCTGAACATCCGGTAATCACTAGATTGCCGACTCTATCGGCTCATTTAACTAGAAGACGTTCGAGAAGGATATTCACCTCACCTGATCCGTTAAAAAAGTTACGTCATTTGCAAAGCCAGCTTTGCAACGCCTTGGAGCTAAACTTAACGGCATTGGGGGTTATCGGGACGGCGTTTTTTCTTGCATTGACGAGCGGCATGCGGTGTAGGGCCGTGGGCCATATATAAAGAGAATCACAGCGGGGGTTGTGCAGACGGCGGACATTCGGGACTGGGCTTGAAGCCCAGCCCCTGCTATTAAGTAGTTAACTTTTTGCGGCCCGTTTCCGTTCGTGTTCGAGCAGCAGTTTCTTGCGCAGCCGAATCGATTTCGGCGTGACTTCGACCAATTCGTCTTCGTCGATGAATTCGAGCGCCTGTTCGAGCGTCATTTTCTGAATTGGTACCAGAATCAGGTTCTCGTCGGTGCCGGCTGCGCGGATGTTGGTCAACTGCTTGGCTTTACAGGGGTTCACGACCAGATCGTTTGCGCGCGAATGGATGCCGACCAGCATGCCTTCATAGACTTCATCGGCATGCACCAGAAATAGCTCGCCGCGTTCCTGCAACGCAAACAGCGCATAAGCCAGCGCCTTGCCCTGAGTCATCGAGATCAGCACGCCGCGTTTTCGGGCGCCTAGCTCGCCTTTTTTCATCGGCCCGTAATGATCGAACACATGGTAGAACAGTCCGGAACCCGAAGTCGAGGTCATGAATTCGGTCTGGAAGCCGATCAGGCCGCGCGAGGGCACCCTATATTCCAGGCGCACCCGGCCTTTGCCGTCCGGCACCATATTCAACAAGTCGCCTTTGCGCTCGCCGAGTTTTTCCATGATCGATCCTTGGTGAGTTTCCTCGACTTCGATCGTGACCATTTCGAAAGGCTCATGTTTTTCGCCGTCGACTTCCTTCAGGATCACTTCCGGGCGCGAAACGCCGAGTTCGAAGCCTTCCCGGCGCATGTTTTCGATCAATACCGACAAATGCAGCTCGCCGCGGCCCGAAACCTTGAATTTGTCCGGATCGCCGGTGTCCTCGACGCGCAACGCCACGTTGTGCTGCAATTCCTTTTCCAGGCGCTCGCGGATCTGCCGGGAAGTCAGGAACTTGCCTTCCTTGCCCGCAAACGGCGAATTGTTGACCTGAAATGTCATCGTAACGGTCGGCTCGTCGACGGTCAGCGGGGCCATGGCCTCGATTGCATCGGGATGACAAAGCGTATCCGAGATTTCAAGTTTTTCGATACCGGTAAACGCGATGATGTCGCCGGCATTCGCTTCCGGCACTTCGACCCGCTCCAGGCCGTGGAAACCGAACACCTGCAGGATGCGGCCCTTGCGCTCTTCGCCTTCGCGGCTGACGATGGTCAGCTGCATGTTGGTCTTGACGGCGCCGCGCTGAATCCGGCCGATCCCGATCACGCCGACGTAGGTGTTGTAGTCGAGGCTCGACACCTGCATCTGGAACGGGCCGTCGGGATCGACGTCCGGCGGGCTGACGTGCGTTACAATCGTTTCGAACAGCGGCGTCATGTCGCCGCCGGTGACGGTCGGTTCCAGGCCGGCAAAACCGTTCAGTGCGGAAGCATAGACGATCGGGAAATCGAGCTGTTCGTCGGTCGCGCCGAGGCGGTCGAACAGGTCGAACGTCTGATCGACGACCCAGTCCGGGCGTGCGCCGGGGCGGTCGATTTTGTTGATTACGACGATTGGTCTCAGGCCCAGCGCAAACGCTTTCTGGGTCACGAAGCGAGTCTGCGGCATCGGGCCGTCGACCGCGTCGACCAGCAGCAGCACCGAGTCGACCATCGACAGTACCCGCTCGACCTCGCCGCCGAAATCGGCGTGGCCCGGCGTATCGACGATGTTGATATGGTAACCGTTCCAGTCCAGCGCGGTGTTCTTGGCCAGAATGGTAATACCACGTTCTTTTTCCAGGTCGTTCGAGTCCATGACCCGCTCGGCGACTTTCGCGTGCGCGGCAAACGTGCCGGATTGCTGCAGCAGTTTATCGACCAGCGTAGTTTTGCCGTGATCGACGTGCGCGATGATCGCGACGTTTCTTAATTTATTGATATCCATTGAGTCAATTTGAAAGGGTTAGCGAATGATTCGATGCGGCGCATCCCGTGCCCGCATCGCAAAAGGGATTTGGGGGTAAACGAGGGTTAAGGAAAGGAATTATACACAAAAGCCGGCCCGGTGTTTTTATCGTTCAACGAGTCACCGAAAAATCGCCGCTGGACGCCGATGGGCGGCGTTCCAGGCGAGCCGCATGGAGGGTAGCCGTCCGTCCGGCTTTAACGCGAAACCGCTTCACCGAACTGTTGCAGAAAATGGGCTGCCTGCGGCAGGTCGAACGGCCAGCAGAGCGCGCGGCGGCTTGCCGGTTCCAGCAGAACCGGGATTTTCAGCGCATAATCGGGCTGCCATTCCGGATGTTCGGCGATGTCGACCGATTCGACCGGGAAATGCGGTGCGCACGCCGCGACGATTTCCCCGGCTTCTTCGCAGAGGTGGCAGCCTTCGGTGCCGAGCAATAAGAAGCGCATCAGTGTTTGCTCATCTTGTCCTGGACGCTCATCAGCAGGGCCGAAACGACCAGCGTCAGATGCACGGCCACGTACCAGAGGATTTTATCGTTATGGGTGTCTTCGATCTTCATGAAGATTTTCAACAGATGGATCGACGAAATCGCGACGATGGTCGAGGCGATCTTCATCTTCAGGGAGCCGTAGTCGTGGGTGCCGAGCCAGTCGAGTTTTTCGGCGTCTTCGGCGATATCCAGACGGGAAACGAAGTTTTCGTAACCGCTGAACATCACGATTACGATCAGGCTGCCGACCATGGTCAGGTCGATCAGGGCCAGCACTTTCAGGATCAGGTCGGTTTCGTTCATCTCCAGGAGGTGTGGCAGGAAATGATAGAGTTCCTGGAAGAATTTGATGAACAGCGCGGCGACGACCAGGCTCATCCCGACATAGACCGGCGCCAGGATCCAGCGGCTGCCGTACAGGATGCGTTCGAGGGAGTGTTCGATTTTTTCTTTTAATGACATGGGATGGGCTCAGGGTTCAAGGTCTAGGGTGCAAGAAATCGGGAGCTTTGAACCTTGCTCTCTGAACTTTGAACCAGTGCTTTCAATGATTCAGATGCGCCGACAGCCAACGTTCGGCGACTTCTTCGGCAATGCCTTTGCGTTTGGCATAGTCCTGCAGTTGGTCCCGGTTGATTTTGCCGACGTTGAAATACTGTGCTTCCGGATGCGCGAAATACCAGCCGCTGACTGCCGCGGCGGGATACATCGCGTAACTTTCGGTCAGGGTGATGCCGGTACTCTCGGTGACGTTCAAGAGCTCGAACAGCCTGGCCTTTTCGGTATGGTCCGGGCAGGCCGGGTAGCCGGGGGCGGGACGAATGCCGCGGTAGGCTTCCTCGATCAATTGTTCGTTGCTGAGTTTTTCGTCCTTCGCATAACCCCAGTAATCGGTTCGGACCGCTTGGTGCATGTATTCGGCCAAAGCTTCTGCCAGACGGTCGGCCAGCGCCTTCAGCATGATGGCGCTGTAGTCGTCGTGATCGCGTTCGAATTCGGCCAGTTTCGCTTCGATGCCGACGCCGGCGGTCACCGCGAACGCGCCGATGTAATCGGCGATGCCTTGCTCTTTCGGCGCGATGAAGTCGGACAGGCAATAGTTCGGCCGGCCCGGCGCCTTCACGTTTTGCTGACGCAGATGGTGCAGCACGGCGCGGACTTTGGCGCGCGATTCGTCTGCGTACACGATCACGTCGTCGCCGTCGCTGTTGGCCGGGAAAAAGCCGATCACCGCGCGGGCGGTCAGCCATGCTTCGTTGATGATTTTGTGCAGCATCACTTGCGCATCGTCGAACAGTTTGCGCGCTTCAAGGCCGACCACGCTGTCGTCCAGGATTTTCGGATAGCGCCCGGCCAGTTCCCAGGTCTGGAAGAACGGCGACCAGTCAATATACCAGACCAGGGTTTCCAGCGGGAAGCGGTCGATGGCCCGGATGCCGAGAAACGAGGGTTTGATCGGGATATGGCCGTTCCACGCGGCTCGGTTCCGGCGGGCGGCTTCGATCGGATGCTGCTGGGTCTTCGCCTCTTTGCCTTTATGGCGCTCTCGAACTTCCCGGTATTCGGCGCGCACCGCTTCGGTATAGCCGGCTTTCAGGTCGGCGCTGAGCAGGCTGCCCGCGACGCCGACGCCGCGCGAGGCGTCCGGTACATAGACGGTCGCGCCTTCGTAATTCGGTTCGATCTTGACCGCGGTATGCGCGCGCGAGGTGGTGGCGCCGCCGATCAGCAGCGGAATCGTAAAGCCCTGGCGCTGCATTTCTTTGGCGAGGTGCACCATTTCGTCCAGCGATGGCGTGATCAGGCCGCTGAGACCGATGATGTCGACCTTTTCCTTGCGCGCGGTCTGCAGGATCGTTTCGGCCGGCACCATCACGCCGAGGTCGATCACCTCGTAGTTGTTGCACTGCAGCACCACGCCGACGATATTCTTGCCGATATCGTGCACGTCGCCTTTGACTGTCGCCATCAGAATCTTGCCGTTGCTTTGGCGTTCTTCGGCCTGATCGTCTTCCATGAACGGCATCAGATAGGCGACCGCCTTTTTCATCACCCGCGCGGACTTGACGACCTGCGGCAGGAACATCTTGCCGGCCCCGAACAGGTCGCCGACCACGTTCATGCCGTCCATCAACGGGCCTTCGATCACATGGAGCGGCTTGTCGGCTTGCAGGCGGGCTGCTTCGGTGTCCTCGTCGATGAAATCGGCGATGCCTTTCACCAGCGCATGTTCGAGCCGTTTGTTGACCGGCCAACTGCGCCATTCCAGCTCTTCGGGCTTGACGGCGCCGCTTGAGCCGTCGCCGCGGTAGCGTTCGGCGATTTCGAGCAGTTTTTCGGTCGCGTGCGGATGCCGGTTCAGCACGACGTCTTCGACCGCCTCGCGCAATTCGGCCGGAATGTCTTCGTAGATCGCCAACTGGCCCGCGTTCACGATGCCCATGTCCATGCCGGCCTGGATCGCGTGATAGAGAAACACCGCATGGATCGCTTCGCGGACCGGATTATTGCCGCGGAACGAGAACGAAACGTTCGAGACGCCGCCGGAAATCAGCGCATGCGGCAGGGTCGCCTTGATTTCATGGGTCGCTTCGATGAAATCGAGCCCGTAGTTATTGTGCTCTTCGATGCCGGTCGCGATCGCAAAAATGTTCGGATCGAAAATAATGTCTTCGGGCGGAAAACCGAGCTGTTCGGTCAGAATGCGGTAGGCGCGGGTGCAGATTTCGACCTTGCGGGCTTGTGTGTCGGCCTGGCCGACTTCGTCGAACGCCATCACGATCACTGCCGCTCCGTAGCGCCGGACCAGTTTCGCGTGTTCGATGAATTTCGCTTCGCCTTCTTTCAGCGAAATCGAATTGACGATGCCTTTGCCCTGGATGCACTTGAGCCCGGCTTCGAGAATTTCCCATTTCGACGAATCGAGCATGATCGGCACTTTCGCGATGTCGGGTTCGGCCGCGAGCAACATCAGGAAACGCACCATCGCTTCTTTCGATTCGAGCATGCCTTCGTCCATGTTGATGTCGATTACCTGCGCGCCGTTTTCGACCTGCTGGCGGGCGACGTCGAGCGCGGCCTCGTAATCGCCGGCCACGATCAGCCGTTTGAAGACCGCTGAGCCTGTGACATTGGTCCGCTCGCCGACGTTCACGAACAGGCTGTCCGGGCCGATCGCCGTCGCTTCGAGGCCGGACAATCGGCAGGCTTTGGGGATGTCGGGAATGGCTCGGGGCGGGTAGGGCGAAACCGCCTCGACGATCGCCTTGATGTGCGCAGGCGTCGTGCCGCAGCAGCCGCCGATGATGTTCAGAAAGCCCTGCTTTGCCCAGTCGGCGATTTCCTGCGCCATCATTTCCGGCGATTCGTCGTATTCGCCGAATTCGTTCGGCAGGCCCGCGTTCGGATGCGCGGAGACATGGGTATCCGCGATCGTCGACAGTTCGTCGATGTGCTGCCTTAATTCCTTTGCGCCGAGCGCGCAGTTGAAGCCGAACGAGATCGGTTCGATATGTTTCAGGGAATGCCAGAACGCGGCCACGGTCTGGCCCGATAAAGTCCTGCCCGAGGCATCGGTGATCGTGCCGGAAATCATCACCGGCAGCTTGTGGCCGATCCGTTCGAAGTAGGCGTCGACCGCGAAGGCGGCGGCTTTCGCGTTCAGCGTGTCGAACACCGTTTCGATCAGGATGATGTCGGCGCCGCCGTCGATCAGGCCCCGGGTGGCTTCGGTGTAGGCCTCGACCAGTTCGTCGAACGAAATGTTACGGAAGCCGGGATCGTTTACGTCGGGCGACATCGAGGCGGTCCGGTTGGTCGGTCCCAGCACGCCGGCGACGAAGCGTGGCTTGTCCGGCGTAAGCTGTGTATAGTCGTCGCAGGCCTGGCGGGCGAGACGCGCCGATTCGACATTGATTTCGTAAACCAAAGCTTCCATCCGGTAGTCGGCCATCGCGACCCGGGTCGAGTTGAAGGTGTTGGTTTCGATGATGTCCGCACCGGCTTCCAGGTAGGCGCAGTGGATGGCTTTGATGATCGCGGGCTGGGTCAGCGACAGAAGATCGTTGTTGCCTTTCAGGTCGATGTCCCAGTCGGCGAAACGCGCGCCCCGGTAGTCTTTTTCCTCCAGCTTGTAGCTTTGGATCATGGTACCCATCGCGCCGTCGAGGAATAGGATTTTCTGGGAAAGGAGCTGTTTTAAATCGGGGGTCTTGTCCATGGGCAAAAGGTAAAAGGTCGGGCCGGTCGTCGAAAAATTGCGGTTGGTAGGGCCGAATGACTACACTATTATTCGAATTTTTTTAAAGGAGGTACGAATGTCCAAACCGTCGATCGTCGATGTCATAAAAAGTGTTTTGTCCGCCGCAATGGGGGTGCAAAGCGAAAAAAACAGGCAAAAAGATTTTATGCAAGGCTCGTTGCCGGCCTATCTGATAGCGGGGCTGATCTTTACGGTCGTTTTTGTTTCCGCGATCATTTTCCTGGTACGGATGGTTACCGGTTGACCGCTATCAAGGAATCCGGGACCCCGCCGCAAACTAAAAAGCTCAAGCATTGCTTGAGCTTTTTAGCGAGGCGGGCGGGGCCTTGTGGTGTTTTATTCGGGAGTTTTGAAGCTTTGCGAAATGCTGGTAAACATTTCCTTGATACCGCTAAACAGGTTGTGGATCGAAAAGGATTCTTTCGTAACGAACTTGAGCCGCACGAAGGCCACTGCGAGCACGCCGGCAAGCGGAGGCATCAGTTCGAAAAAGACCGACAGCAGATAACCGCCCACGCCCTGAAAGCCGCCCTGGTTTTTTCTGTCGCCGACACTGAGCAGGTCTCTTTCGTAATCGCCGCTGGACTCGCTGCCCCGGACCGCTTCCAGGATAAAGACGTTTGCCTGCACCAAGAGCATTTGCACGACAAAGAACACGCCGGCCGCGATCGCGACCCACATTAAAGGATTGCTGACTTTTGCTTTGTTAGCCGACTGATAAATCCAGATGACGGCCAACACCATTAAAATTCCACCTATCATAGTTACACCTTTATTATTTTCTTAATTATTATTTTTTCAGGAAGAAGTAATTGAAAGAACATTTGAGCACCATGCTGTCGGCGGTCTTTTCGACGGCTTTGCAGGTCTCGAATTTGCCGCGTCCCGGCGACACTTCTTTTTTCAGTACTCCATCCTCGACTATGTATTTTACTTCGATTCTCATCTCATTGGTACGGCCGAGCGAGTCGGTCGCAATCGTATGCAGGATGCCGTTGTCCGCAAAATCCCAGACGATATCGACGTTCTTCTTTTCGCCGTCCAGCTTTGCCGCTTCCGCATACAAATTCCATTTGCCTCGAATATCGCTGTCATCCTTCAACTGCACATCGGCGTTTGCCGTGAAAGACGCCAGCAAGGCTACCGATGATAATAAATAGTGGCGCATGAATCTATCCCCTCAGTCCGAATCTATTACACAGAATTTAAACTATACCACACTCGCTATCCGAGGACATACTGACGCGGTAAAAAGAATGCCGCAGGCCGGGGCCGGGCCGTTTATCCGTCATTAATCCTTGACTTTAATGGAGCCTAAAGTATCATGTGCATTCCTTGCTACTAATCTGGCAATTTCTAAAAAATATTTACAATTATAGGTAGGACTAATATGGGGTTCATCTTAGATTTGACTGAGACTTTGAAAACGCCTGCTGGCATTGTTGGTTTGCTGGTGGTGGTTGGCGCGGTGTATGCCCTGGTAAAATGGGTTTTCGCTCCACACCCGGACGACGAGCAGTAAATCTCTGTCTCAACCCGCTTAATCATTAATTATTAAGTATTTAGGCCGCCTGAACTGATCTCGAAATTATTGAGGATTAGAGGCGGCCTATTATTTTCAAACGTTCTTTCTTCCTTTCAGTCTGACGATTGTCCAGGATGGCTTTATAGCTTCCGGCAGGTCGTCGATTCCCCTCAGATTCCGGCTCCAAACCCGGCACAAGCGCCCGGCCGGGTCCGTTTGCCTTGACGAACCGGTGTCAAGCCGGTAGAAGGCTTGTCATTTGCTAACGAGTCGGGATAAAGTCTGCCTTTTATTCATTCCCGCCGGTTCTTCATGCCCGCAGAAACAAAACGAAAAGTCTTGGGACCCCCTTATGCGGAAGTCAGCGAAAGCCCTCCGCTTGTCGACCCGGCCAAAAGCCGTCGCCTGCGCGGGATACTGAACCCTGAAAATGCCGGCCGGCCGAAGCAGCCGGAGACGGTTCCCGTCGCCGTCGACCCCGATCATCCGTTTGATTTTCCCGAGGATGTGGCTGAAGACTTGCTGCGGGCACGAAGGGTTATCGATGAAGAGGTCGACCGGATCATGCGCTTTTTCCCCGAAGGTAGGAAAAAGAACCTATTTAAGTTAAGATTCGGCACCCTGGAGGAAATCCGGGCTATGGAGGTCCGGGCGATTTTCAAACGGTTGAAGCTCGATTCCCGGCGCGCGAATCTGAATCGATTGCAGAAGATCAATTATTACGGGCAGAAAGTTTCCTGACTGCGCCGAAAAAAGTGGCCTGGATTTTATGGGCGGCATATTTTTTCCGCCCTTACTCCGCGCTAGATGAGAAATCAATGATGCAAAAACATTTCATTATACTTTTCGTGCTGTCCGGGCTTTTATCGGGCTGTGCGGGACTTTACGAACAGCAGTATCCCGCTCCGATCCATGCGGGGCCCGCGCCGGTCTACCGACAGCCGCGCGCGCCTGTGGTGCAGCCGCCGGCTCCGGCTCAGATTCCCGAACCTACCGTGACAACGACACCGATTCCGGAATTCAATCAGCAGGTGACTCCTATCGAGCCGACGCCGATGACCGGCGGGACGGACGGAATGCTGCCGCCGTTGCCGGAGGCGGATGTCCCGGCCGTGACGGGCGGTGTCGAAGCGCCGCCGGTGTCTCCGGGCCCCGCAGTCAATGTCCCGGCGCCGGAAGCGTTCGTTCCGGCTCCTATCCCTTTTCAGCCGATAGAACCGTCCGCTTCGTCTTCGCCGGCCGTCGGCGCGCTGGTGACGGCCGCCAATCAGAGCAGCCGGTCGGGGAACCTGGATTCCGCGATAGCCACGATCGAGCGCGCCCGCAACATCGAGCCGAACAATGCCGGCCTCTATTACAAGCTGGCACTGTTACGATTGCAGCAGTCCAAACCGAAACAGGCCGAGGAGCTGGCGAAAAAAGCCGCGCTTCTGGCCGGCGGCGACCGATATCTGAAGAAGCACAGCTGGCTGCTGATCGCCCGCGCGCGCGAATTGCAGAAAGATTCCTCCGGCGCCAAGGCGGCGCGCGACAAGGCCGCCGGTTTTTAGCTTGGCGTTCCGATGCGGCGCGCGGCGCTGAAAACAGTCGCCGCTCGCCGCATTATCATCGATAATACGCGCTTATTTTGTTCGCGTAGCATTTCTTCTTTCCGTAATGAGACTGGAAAAAATCAAACTGGCGGGTTTCAAGTCGTTTGTGGACCCGACGACGATTCCGATCACCGGCAATCTGACCGCCATCGTCGGCCCGAACGGTTGCGGCAAATCGAACATCATCGACGCCGTGCGCTGGGTGATGGGCGAAAGTTCGGCCAAACACCTGCGCGGCGGGAACATGGCCGACGTGATTTTCAACGGTTCTGCGACCCGCAAACCGATCGGCACTGCCTCGGTCGAACTGATCTTCGACAATACGGAAGGCAAACTGGGCGGCGAATATGCCAATTACTCGACCATTTCGATCAAGCGCCAGGTCAGCCGCGACGGCCAGTCGCAGTTCACGCTGAACGGCTCGAAATGCCGGCGCAAGGACATCACCGACATTTTTCTGGGCACCGGCCTCGGAGCGCGCAGTTATGCGATCATCGAACAGGGCACCATTTCGCGGGTCGTCGAAGCGAAACCGGAAGATCTGCGTCTGCATATCGAAGAAGCGGCGGGCATTTCCAAATACAAGGAAAGGCGCCAGGAGACCGAATCCCGGATGCAGAATACCCGCGAAAATCTGGAGCGCCTGCAGGATCTTCGCGACGAAGTCGAAAAACAGCTGAAGCACCTGCAAAAACAGGCCGAGAAAGCCGAGAAATACACCGAACTGAAAAAGCAGGAACGCCAGTTCAAACTCGAATTGCTGGCGATGCGCTGGCAATCATACCAAGCGGCCGCGGCCGCGCTGGAGTCGGCGATGCAGGAAGCGGCGCACGAGCATAATCGGGTCTTCGTTGAATTGCGCGCGTTGGAAAGCGCGCTCGAAAGCAAGCGCGGCGATCATAAAAACCAGCAGCACAATCTGAATAAGGCGCAGGGTGATTATTACAGCGTGGTGGCGGAGGTCGGCAGCCTGGAGCAGGCGATCCGCCATAACGAACAATCCCATCGCGAAACCGAGACCGAGATCGACCGGGTAACGCGTCAGGCCGAACAGGCGCAGGGCGAGATCGATACGGACCGGGAGCAGCTCGAAACCCTGAAGCAGGCGAAACTGACCGCGGAAGAGGCTTTACAGATCGCCGAACAGCGTCAGGAAGAAAGCCTGCAATGGCAGCAGGGCGTACAGCAGAAGCAGAGCGACTGGCAGGCCGAGTGGGAAGTCTACCGGACCGAAAGCGCGCGCTATCAGGAACAGGCCGAGGTCGAACGGGTCAAATCCCGGCAGTTGCAGAACCAGAATCGGCAATTGCAGGCCCGCCGCGATCAATTGCAGGCCGAGCGCGACGAATTGTCCGGCAGCGAACTGGAAGACGAAATCGAGGCGCTGGCCGAGGAAATCGATCTGCTCGAAACGGACCGGGCCGAGCTGCACGAAAAGATCGAGGCCGCGCAACGGCTGAGCCGCGACCGCCGGGACGAGATCAAAAGCCTGCACGACACGTTGCACAAACAGCGCGCCGAACTGCACGGCATCCGGGGCAAGATCACTTCCCTGGAACTGCTTCAGCAGCATGCGATGGGCAAGGACAACAAGAAACTGAACGAGTGGCTGAACGCCATGCAGCTCGGCGGCAGCCGGCGGCTGGCCGAATGCCTGGACGTGCAGCCGGGCTGGGAAACCGCGGTCGAAACGGTGCTGGGCGGCTATCTGGAAGCGATCTGTGTCGAGGATGCCCAGCCGGTGGTGGCGGAATTGCCCCGCTTGCAGGGCGATTCGCTCGCCTTGTTCGAAACCGGTTTCCGGGTCAACTCCGAAGCGTTGCAGAACGGCGAACTTCTGACGGCCAAGGTCAAAGCATCTTGGGATTTGAACGCGATTCTTGCCGGCATTCATTGTGCCGAAGATACGGCGTCGGCCAGACATTTGGCCTTGTCGCTGAAGCCCTACGAATCGGTGATCACGCCGGACGGCGCCTGGTTCGGGCCGGGCTGGATCCGGATCATCCGCGCGCAGGACAGCAAGGCCGGCGTCCTGCAGCGCGAACGGGAACTGCGCCAGCTGAAGCAGCGACAGGAAGAATTACAGGCCGAAATCGCCGCTTTCGAGGAGCGCCTCGAAACCGCCGAGGACGATCTGAAGACCGCCGAGCGCAGCCGCGACACGCTGCAGCAGGAAGATAAAACGCTGCAAAGCCGGCTGACCCTGCGCAGCGCCGAGCATAGCGCCAAAACTGCGCGTTTCGAACAGCAGCAGCGCCGGATCGCTCAGCTGCGCCGCGAGCTGGAAGAGATCGACGCGCATATCGCCGAGAATGCCGAGCTGATCGCCGAGTCGGTCCAGTTGATGCAGGAGGCCGAACAGACGCTCGAAAAACAGGCGCAGCAAAAACATCAACTCGAAAGCGCGAGCCAGGATCTCTCCGGCCAGCAAAAATCGGCCGAACAGAGGGTGCATGACGCCCGGCAAAAAGTTTTCGCGCTGAAAACCCAGATCGAGTCGCTGCTGGCCTCCGAAAATCATACCGCGAAACAGATCGAACGCCTGGAATTGCAGTGTCGGCAACTGTTCGACCGAAAGGCCGAGCTGGAGGCAAAACTGCAGGATACCTTGAAGCCGATCGACGAAGAAAAACAGCAGTTGCAGGAACTGACGCTCGACCGCGAACGGCTCGACAAGCAACTGAAAACGCAGCGCGCATTACAGGAACAGGTCGAAGCCGATATTTCGCGGTTCTCGCAGGAACAGGTGCGACTGCAAAACGCACTCGAAAAACGTAAGGAAGCGCTCGACAAGATTCGCTACGAACTGCAGGAAAGCCGGGTGCGCCAGCAAACCGTCAACGAACAGCTGACCGAGATCGAAGCCGATGCGGATGAAGTGCTGAAGCAGTTGCGGGAAGGCGCCGAGGAGTCGGCCTGGAAGCAAAAAGTCGACGAACTGGCCCGGCAGATCGAACGCCTCGGCGCGATCAATCTGACCGCGATCGAAGAGTTCAAGGCGCAGACCGAACGAATGAATTTCCTGAATGCGCAGCATGCCGACCTGACGGAAGCGCTGCAGACCCTGGAATTGGCGATCAGCAAAATCGACAAGGAAAGCCGGCTGCGGTTCAAGGAAACTTTCGATAAAATAAACGGCGGCCTGCAGGAAAAATTTCCGAAATTGTTCGGCGGCGGCCAGGCCTACCTGGAACTCAGCGAAGAGGATCTGCTCGAATCGGGCGTGAACATCATCGCGCGGCCGCCCGGCAAGCGCAACAGCTCGATCCATCTCTTGTCCGGCGGCGAAAAGGCGCTGACCGCGGTCGCGCTGGTGTTTTCGATTTTCGATCTGAATCCGGCGCCTTTCTGCCTGCTCGACGAGGTCGATGCGCCGCTGGACGATGCGAATGTCGGCCGCTTTTCCAAAATGGTCGAGGAAATGTCGTCCTCGGTGCAGTTTTTATATATTTCGCATAACAAGGCCACGATGGAGATCGCGCACCAGTTGGCCGGTGTCACGATGAAAGAGCCGGGAGTCTCCCGGATGGTCGCGGTCGATTTAGAAGAAGCAGTCAGTCTGGCGGAAACCTGATGGATAAAGAATTATTGAGAATTGTGATCATTGCAACCGGCTTGATCATCATTACCGGGATGCTGGCATGGGCGTTCGTCAAAAGCAAGAAGTACCGGGACAGTCTGGAGGACGATTTCGAAGACGAAACGCCGCCGAAGTCCGGGGTTGCCCCGAGAAAGGCCATCGATGACGAGGACTTTCCCGGCACGTTGGAAGAGGAGGACGACAGGATGGCAGTTGCGTCCACAGCGGTTTCATCCGGCAAAACGGGCCGCTACCATGAGCCGGAGACCGAAGAGCCGGACGCTGAGGCGAATCCGGAAGCTGAGGACTCTGAAGACTATGACGAGCCGGAGCCGCGCTTTCCCGCGCCCAGCATCATTCAGTTCAGCGTCATCGCGAATCAGGACGAAGGTTTTAACGGTCTCGACCTCGCCCATGCGTTCGACCTCGCCGGCCTCGAATACGGCAATCTAAAAATTTACGAACGGCTCGACTCGAAACGCCTGGTGGATTTCGGCGTCGCCAGCATGCAGCCTCCGGGCACTTTCCCCGAGCACGATCTGGAAGACTTCTATTGCCCGGGCATTATCTTTTTCATGCAGCCCGGCGAGCTGGAAGACGCGGTGCCGGTATTCGACGACTTCGTGCAGACGGCCGTGTTCATGGCGGCCGAACTGGACGGCACTGTGCTCGACCACGAGCACAGGCCGTTGAGCGAGAAAACGGTGGAATTGATTCGCCGGAGCCTGTAATACTTATCGGAAAAATTTTGACGTAGGCGGATTTCTCGCCCGAGAGCGATGATCCGTCTGGCCTTTTTTGTTGCCGGTCAGTTCCATTGAATAAAAATCACACCCCACCCGAAGCCATCCTCAAAATCGCCGCCGAGGCGCGGCCCGACCGGTTATCCGACGACGAGCTGGTCGAATTTTTGAAGGTCTGCAACGAATATTACCGGCGCGGCGAACCGATCCTTTTGGATGCCGTGTACGATTTCGTGTTTCTCGAAGAGTTGCGCCGGCGCCATCCCGATCATCCTTATCTGGAAACGGTCGAGCCCGAAAAAGCGTTTGTCGGTAAAACGGTCGCGCTGCCCGAGATGATGCTGTCGACCGAGAAAGCCTACTCGAAGGAAGGCATCGAAAAATGGCTGCAGCGGGTCGAAAAAGCGGCGCAGGAACTGGGCATCGATTTCGAAGGGCTGCGTTTTCGAGCGACGCCGAAGCTGGACGGCTTTGCGGCTTACGACGACGGCAAAATGCTTTATACCCGCGGCGACGGCCGCAAGGGGACCGACATCAGCCGGGTGTTCGAGCGCGGCCTCGTGGTCGCCGGCGACGGCCGGCGCGGGCAGGGCGCCGGCGAGATCGTGGTGAACCAGCGTTATTTCGCGACGCATCTGGCCGATTATTTTGAAAATGCGCGTAATTTCCAGGCCAGCATCATCAAGGAAAAGGATCTCGAAGAACACGCGCTGGCGACGATTCAGAACCACGCCGCGGTGTTCTTTCCGTTTGCGCAGCTGCCGGACTGGCAAGGTTCGGTAAAAGAGATTCTGGAGCAGTTCGAGACGATTGTGCACGCGGTGCCGGCCAAGGTCGAGTACGATGTCGACGGGGTGATTTTCGAAGTGACCGATGTCCGGATCAGGCAGCACATGGGCGCGACGCGCCACCATCACCGCTGGCAGATCGCCTATAAAAACAATATCGAGACCGCGGTCGTCAAAGTGCTGCGGGTAACCCCGCAGACCTCGCGTTCCGGCCGGGTGAATCCGGTCGCCGAGCTGGAGCCGACCAAATTGAGCGGCGCGATGATCTCGCGCGCGACCGCGCACCATTACAAAATGGTGAAAGAAATGGGGATCGGCGAGGACGCGGTGATCGAATTGATCCGTTCGGGATTGGTGATCCCGAAAATCGAACGGGTCATCGTTCCGCAACCGCCGCAAATTCCGGAAACCTGTCCGAGTTGCGGTACCGCGCTGATCTGGGACAGCGATTATCTGTATTGCCCGAATCCGGTCCAGTGTCCGGCGCAAATCGAGAATACGATCGAGCATTTTTTCAGGACGCTCGGCAATATCGACGGTTTCGGCGAGAAGACGATCGAGAAACTGCATGCGGCAGGGATCCATTCGGTTTACCAAATCTACCAACTGGACCGGCAGTATTTGCAGCAGCTCGGTTTCGGGGAGAAAACCTCGCAGAATCTGCTCGATCAACTGGCCCGGAGCCGCCGGGATTCGATCGAGGACTGGCGCTTTCTCGGCGCTTTCGGCATTTACCGGATGGGGCTCGGCAACTGCGAGCGGCTTTTGCGGCATTTTCCGCTGCTGGCCATTTTCGACCTGACGTTGGACGACATCGTTTCGATCGAAGGCTTCGCACAGAAGACCGGCGAGGCGGTGATTGCGAATCTGGCGAAAATCAAGAACGATTTCATGCGAATTCATGCGCTCGGCTTCAATCTGGCCAGGACGCCGCTGCGCAGCGAGCAGGCGCAGCCCGCCAGCCCGATCGCGGGCAAAACGATCGTGTTCACCGGCACGATGACGCACGGTTCGCGCGAGGAGATGACGCGCGAAGCCAAGCGGCTGGGCGCGAAGGTCGCCAGCGCAGTCAGCGGCAAGACCGATTTTCTGGTGACCGGAGAAGATGTCGGCGCAGCGAAAATCAGCGCAGCCGCGGCAAAAGGGGTGAAGGTGATCAGCGAAGTCGAATATCTGGCGATGTTTGACTAATTTTTATTTACAAATTAGTGTGATATGAAATAAACTTCTAGCGAAGCAGGAGGATAAGGGAGCGTTAAGCTTGCCAGGGAAGAGGCGATGACCTGCGAATTGCCGGAGAGAGGCCATGCTGGAAAACGACTTGACGACGGATTTGATTGTGTTGGAAAGCCACATCAGTGGCCTGTTCGATTCCATCAGAAAAGGCAGCTCGATGTTGAAGGACTTCCAGACTTTCGAGATGCGCCTGTTCGATCAGAGTTCGCTGGGAGAAATGATCCGCTATATCCTGGACAGCGCGAAAGCCGTTTTCGATCTCGATCAGGTCACGCTCTGCCTGCTTGACGAGTCCGGTGAGTTGAGCCAGTTGCTCGCCGAAGAATCGTTCGATCCGGCGCATCATCGACGTCTGACTTTGCTGTGCGACAAGGAATTGTTCAGTGTAAAGTTCGGCTATGTCCTGCATTCCTACCTTGGGTCCTTCGTGCAGGAGCATTTCGGGCATTTTTTCGTTTCCGACGCTATTCCTTTGGCCCATATCGCGATTATTCCGTTGTACCAACGGGGAGAATACCTCGGCACGCTGAATTTGGGCAGCAGCCGGCCCGGCCGTTTTTTCGGCTCGATTACGGACGATTTTCTCGCCCATTTGAGCATGGTGGTCGGCATCTGCCTGGAGAATCGCCTGAATATCGAAACGATTCGCCGTACCAGTTATGTCGATACGCTGACCGGCGTCAACAACCGCCGTTTTCTCGAACAGCGGATCGGCGAGGAAGTTGCCCGCTGCCAGCGCAACAGCGATCCGTTGACCTGCCTGTTTCTGGATATCGACCATTTCAAATCGGTCAACGACAAATACGGCCATCTGGCGGGTGACAGCGTGTTATCGATCGTGGCGAAGGCGATCAAAAACCAGCTCAGGAATAATGACGTGCTGGCCCGTTACGGCGGCGAGGAATTCGTGGTTTTATTGAGCAATATCGATCAGTCGACCGGTTGTGAAATCGCCGAACGGATTCGGAGAAATGTGCAGTCTCTCAAAATCACTTTCAGCGAAATCACGATACCTGTGACGCTTTCCATCGGACTGACGACCTATCGTTCCGATCGCAGGGATCCGTTGACGATCGCCGAAGCCGCTTCATGCTTGATCAACACCGCCGATTCCGCTTTGTACCAGGCCAAAAATAATGGTCGCAACCGGATCGAATACCACGACATTCCGCGGGACCGGCCGTTTGCGCTGCTAAAGGCTTGAGCCGATGCGCTATTTGATGTCGATCGACCAAGGGACCAGCAGTTCGCGCTGCATTCTCTACGATCCGGAGGGCAGGCCCGCAGCCGTCGCCCAACAGGCGTTCAGGCAGATTTTTCCACAAGCGGGCTGGGTCGAACACGATCCCGAAACCATCTGGCAGAGCCAGTCCTCGGTATGCCGCGAGGCGATGCAGCGGCTCGATTTGGGCCCGGAAGCGATTGCCGGGATCGGAATCGCCAATCAGCGCGAAACGACGGTCATCTGGGACAGGCAGACAGGCAAGCCGATTTACAACGCGATCGTCTGGCAGGACCGGCGCACCGCCGGGCAGTGCGCGCGCTTGCAGGCGGCCGGCTGGGAAGACAGGGTGCGGGCAAAAACCGGCCTGCTGCTCGACCCGTATTTTTCCGCGACCAAGATCCGCTGGATTCTCGATCATGTGGACGGCGCGCTCGACCGGGCGCGGCAGGGCAGGCTGGCGTTCGGCACCGTCGATACCTGGCTGGTCTGGAAAATGACGCGGGGCGAACTGCACATCACCGATGTATCGAATGCGTCGCGTACGCTGCTTTTCAATATCGAAACCCTCCGTTGGGACGAAGAATTGCTTGACCTGTTCGGAATTCCGGCGGCCTTGCTGCCCGAAGTCAGACCGTCGAGCGAATACTACGGCCTGACGCGCAGCGAGGAGATCGGCGCAGGCATGCCGATTGGCGCTGTCGTCGGCGACCAGCAGGCCTCCCTGTTCGGGCAACTGTGCGTCGAGCCGGGCATGGCCAAGTGCACCTACGGCACCGGCTCGTTTCTGGTGATGAATACCGGCGCCGAAAAAATTCTCTCGAAGCATCGGCTGTTGACCACGGTCGCCTGGCAGATCGGCGGCCGGGTCGACTACGCGCTGGAAGGCAGCGTTTTTGTCGGCGGCGCGGCCATTCAGTGGCTGCGCGACGCCCTGCATCTGCTCGGCTCGGCCGCCGACAGCGAAATGCTGGCAACCTCGGTCGGCGATAACGGCGGTGTTTATTTCGTGCCCGCCTTCACCGGGCTCGGCGCGCCGGATTGGGATCCGGACGCGCGCGGAGCGATCTTCGGGCTGACCCGCGGTACAACCGCGGCGCATATCATCCGCGCCGCGCTGGAAAGCATGGCTTTTCAGGTCGACGATATTTTACGGATTCTGTCCGAGGACAGCGGCAGGCCGGTCAGCCAGTTACGGATCGACGGAGGCGCGGCGGCCAATCAATTTCTCGCCCGGTTTCAGAGCGATATTTCCGGGCTCGAAGTGGTCCGCCCGGCGCATCTCGAAACGACCGCGCTGGGCGCGGCCTATCTGGCGGGGATTGCCACGGGGGCATGGACCTTGGATCAACTGGCCGATAAATGGCGGGCCGATCGCTCCTTTGAGGGCACTATGCCGGCCGGCGTGCGGGAAGCTCATAAAAAACAATGGCGCAAGGCCGTCGAGAGCGTCAAGGGATGGAGAGGCCCGTAAAGGCCGACGAGCGGGAGAGCGGCATATTGCTATTCTTGGCAAGAAAGCGGATTATAGCCCGGCTAACCGCGAACGGCATAAAAAGAAAGATGGATTCTGGTTTATTATGGTGTTCAGCGCTATTCTCGACTCAATTATCGGCGTGATGGGAGTCATCTCAATCACTGGTGAAAACCCGCTTTAAGCCTTTTTTCGTAGAAGACTCATGCGTAAAACAATCTTCCTGGCTGTCTTGCCAATCGCGATAACCGCCATGCAGTTGGCCGGTTGCGGCAATTCCACCCACCCGCAAGATACGATCAAAGTGGGGCTGATCGTCGAATTGACGGGCGACATGCCCGCGGTCGGCGCTTCGTCCAGAAATGCTGCCGAACTGGCGGTCGGCGAAATCAATGCCGCCGGTGGAATCGCGGTCGGCGGCAAAACTTACCCGGTCGAGCTTGTCATCGAGGATAACGCTTCCAAACCCGACCAATCGGTGGCCGCGGCCAATAAACTGATCAGCCAGGACAACGTGGTCGCGATTATCGGCCCGAATGCCAGTCTCGGTGCGATTCCCGCCGCCGAGATCGCCGAGTTCAACAAGACGTTGTTGATCACGCCCTGGTCAACCAATCCGAAGACGACGCTGGACACGAGCAGTGGCAAACCGAAGTCCTATGTATTTCGCGCCTGTTATACCGATCCGTTCGAAGGCCGGGTGCTGGCCCGGTTCGCGACCGAAAAGCTGGGCGCGAAAAAGGCCGCCGTGTTTTACGATGTGGCCTCCGAGGCGCCGAAGAGCCAGGCCGATCTGTTCCGTCAAACCTTTGCGGAGTTGGGCGGGCAGATCGTGGCTTTTGAAACATACACGACCGGCGACCGCGATTTTTCCGCGCAGTTGACCAAGATCAAGAGCGCAGGCCCCGATATTGTCTTTCTGCCCGCCTATTACAACGATGTCGGCCTGATCGCCCAGCAGGCGCGCCGTGCGGGCATCAAGCAACCGTTGGTCGGCTCCGACGCCTGGAGCAGCCCGGAACTGATCAAGCTGGCGGGCGGGGCGGTGGAAGGTGATTATTTCGCGAACCATTACGCGGCCGATATTGCGACGCCGGCCGCGAAAAAATTCATCGATGCCTATGCCGGCAGGTACGGCAATACGCCGGACGACGTCGCCGCACTGACCTATGATGCGATGGGCCTGTTGTCCGCAGCACTGAAAAAATCGCCCGTACTCGATCGCAAGGCGGTCCGTGATGCGATGGCCGCGGTGGCCGACTATGAAGGGGTGACCGGTATCATCAAGTTTGCTCCCGGTTCCGGCGACCCGGTCAAGAGCGCGGTGATCATGCAGGTGAAAGGCGACAAGTTCGTCTGGGTAATGAACGCGGCGCCATGAAGTACAGGATCGGATATAGGGTCCGAGGACCGAGGCTTTGAACGAAGCGCTGATCTACTGGTTGCAACAAGGGTTGAACGCCTTGCAATTGGGCGGAATCTACGCGTTGATCGCGCTGGGTTACACGATGGTTTACGGCATCCTGGCCATGATCAACTTCGCGCACGGCGATGTGTTCATGATCGGCGCATTTTTCTGTTTTCTGCTGTCGACTCAGCTCGGTTTGAGCTTTGTGCCGACCTTGTTGCTGACGATGTTGGGGACCGGGCTGCTGGGCGTCGTGATCGAACGGCTTGCCTATAAACCGTTGCGCCAGGCACCGCGCGTTTCGGCCATCATTACCGCGCTGGGCGTCGGGCTGTTTCTGGAGAACTTCACGCTGGCGCTGTCGCCCTATCCGAAGCACATCCCGACCTTATTGGGAAACGTCACCTGGAACCTGTACGGTCTTTCGCTTTCGTCAATACAACTGGTCATCATCAGCCTGTCGCTGGTATTGATCGGATTGCTTGACACCATCGTGTATCGTACCCGGATCGGAATGGCGATGCGCGCAATTTCCTGGGACAAGACCTATGTGCCTCTGATGGGCATCCCGGTCGATCGGATCATCTCGATCACTTTCGCGATCGGCGCCGGACTCGCGGGCGCGGCGGGTTCGATGTACGCGCTGGCCTATCCGGTGATCGATCCGTACATGGGGATATTGGTCGGCTGGAAGGCGTTTATTTGCGCAGTCGTGGGGGGTATCGGCAATATTCGCGGCGCGATGGTCGGCGCTTTTATCCTCGGTAGCGTCGAGATCATGGTGGTGGCCTTTTTGCCGTCGACCTTCCGCGATTTCGTCGCGTTCACGCTGCTGATGCTGTTGATCATCGCCCGGCCCTACGGGATTTTGGGCAAGCCGCGCGTCCAGAAAGTATGATCGCCAAAGTTAGCGTTCATTGGAACAGGCTGCTGGAGCGGCGCTGGCTCGTTCCCGTTCTGCTCGCGAGCGGCTTGGTTCTGGCTTTCCTGGTTCCGGAGTACCATCTGCTCAGCGTTTACGCGCAGTTGATCCTGATGTACGTCGGCATCAATATCATCCTGGCCGTCAGCCTGAATCTGGTGAATGGCTACATGGGCGAGTTTTCCCTGGCGCATGCCGGCTTCATGGCCATAGGCGCCTATACCTCGGCCGTGTTGACGATGAAGGTGCTGCCCGCGGCCGATTTTCCGCTGCTGTTTCCGTTGGCGGTGCTGGCCGGCGGTGCGGCGGCCGCGGTCTTCGGCTTGATCGTCGCGGTTCCCTCGTTCAAGGTCAGAGGCGACTATCTGGCCATCATTACCCTGGCGTTCCTGATGATCGTGAAATCCGCGATCGAGAATATCGACTTCGTCGGCGGCCCGCGCGGCCTTTCCGGCATTCTGCGGCTGACGACCTTGCCTTGGGTCTTTTTCTGGACCGTGGCGCTGGTCTGGCTGGTCCGCAATTTTGTCTATTCCAACTACGGGCGCGGGGTGATGTCGATTCGCGAGGACGAAATCGCGAGCGACCTGATGAGCGTGAATACCCGGCAGGTGAAATTTTTCGCCTTCATGCTGTCGTCGTTCTGTGCGGGCATTGCCGGCGCGCTGTTCGCGCATCTGTTGCAATTCATCAGCCCCCGGGTTTTCGATATCGCCAAGTCCACCGAAATCCTGATTATGGTCTACTTGGGCGGCATCGCGTCGATCGGCGGCTCCATCCTCGGCGCGACGCTTTTCACTGTGCTGCTGGAGTTGTTGCGGCCGTCGACGATGGCGTCGCTGTTGTCCTGGCTGCCTGCGGCGGTATTCAATCCCCTGAACGAGCACTTCATCAGCCATCTCGGCGTGTGGCGGATGGTGATCATGCCCTTGGCGCTGATTCTGGTGATGCTGTACTGGCCGCGCGGCATGATGGGGCTGCGGGAATACCGTGGTTTCGTTCCAGAACGGGATAAGGATGCTCATCGTCACACGCTTCCCGAAGCAGGTTTACATGAACATCCTGAAAGCGACTAAGGTGGGACATCGGTTCGGCGGCCTGCGCGTGGTCGAGGATTTCAATCTGGAACTCTACGAGGGCGATTTGGTCGGCGTGATCGGTCCCAACGGCGCCGGCAAGACGACCGTCTTCAACCTGATCACCGGCGTCTACCGGGCCAGTTCGGGCAGTATCCGCTTCAAAGGCACCGAACTGGTGGGAAAGACTCCGAATCAGATTGCCGCGTTGCACATCGGCCGCACTTTTCAGAACATTCGCTTGTTCCGCGATTTGTCGGTTCTGGACAATGTCCGGATCGCGCATTATTCGCAGGTTGATTACACGCCTTGGGAGGCATTGCTGCACTTGGGGCGCTTCCGGCGCGAAGAACAGCGCGTGATCGATCATGCGCGCGAGCTGCTGGCGATCTTCAAGCTGGAACATCTGGCTGGAGAAAAAGCGAAGAATCTGCCTTACGGTTTGCAGCGCCGGCTGGAAATCGCGCGCGCACTGGCAATTTCGCCGGAACTGCTGCTGCTCGACGAGCCGGCCGCCGGTATGAATCCGAGAGAAATCGATCAACTGATGGAATTGATTCTGTGGGTTCGTCGCGAATTCAAACTGACGATTCTGCTGATCGAGCATCAGATGAAGCTGGTCATGGGCATCTGCGAACGGATCCAGGTGCTGGATTTCGGTGTGACCCTGGCCGAAGGACCACCGAAACTGATCCAGAACCATCCCCGGGTTCTGGAAGCTTATCTGGGCGAGGTTCCGGTTAAATGAGACAGGCGTCGATTCGGCAGGCCGGCCCGCAACTGGAAGTGCGGAATCTAGAGGTCCGTTACAACGGCATTCAGGCTTTGCACGGGGTATCGTTCAAGGTCAACCGGGGGGAAATCGTTACATTGATCGGTGCGAACGGCGCCGGTAAAAGTTCGATTCTGCGGGCCATTTCGGGCCTCATCCGATTTACCGGCGACATCGTTTTCGACGGAAGTGATCTTGGGCCGATCCCGGCACATTCAATCGTAGGACTCGGAATCGCGCATGTGCCGGAGGGCCGGGGCATTTTCGGCAACCTGACCGTGCAGGAAAATCTTCATCTGGCGACCTGGCAGCGCCAGGGCAAAGGCGAGGTCGAAGCCGATTACGACAGGGTGTTTGCGCTGTTTCCGCGGCTCAAGGAGCGCCGGCAGCAGCCGGCGGGTACTTTGTCGGGGGGCGAACAGCAAATGCTCGCGGTGGGGCGCGCGCTGATGAGCCGGGGCCGCCTCCTGCTGCTGGATGAGCCTTCCATGGGCCTGGCGCCGCGGCTGGTTCAGGAAATTTTCCGCATTATCGAAGACATCAACCGGACCGGCACCACAATCCTGCTGGTGGAACAGAATGCGAACATGGCGTTGCGGATAGCGCATCGGGCTTATGTGCTGGAGACGGGCAGGGTGGTACTGGCCGGGACAGGTCTGGAATTGTCGGATAATCCTCGCATCAAGGAAGCGTATTTGGGGGCTTGAGCGCCTGGAGGCACTTGGGCTGCCATTAAGTTAATAAGAACGTCGAGTCGGCCTTGCGTGGAGTCCAAAGCTTGCTTTGGAAAAATCGCTAAGTCGGCCAAAGCAAGCTTTGGACTCTATTTTTTCTTAGAGGCTGTCTGGCAAAACAAGATTTTGTAAAATCAAGATTTTTTATTGTCATCTTGGAAATGGGATACAAAAGCGATCTGACGGATGCGGAATGGGCCTTAATAGAACCAGATTTTCAGCCTCGGAGCCGCCGAGGAAGGAGCCATAAACATGCCAAGAGGACGGTCATCAACGCGATTCTATATGTCGTCAAAGGCGGTATTGAGTGGCGGATGATGCCCAACGACTTTCCGCCCTGGCAAACGGTTTATGACCATTTCAGTAAATGGAATAAACGCGGCGTTTGGGAGGCCTGTTTGGATCGCTTGGTCGCCTATCGCCGTGAGCAGGTCGGCCGCGCAGCTGAACCGAGTTATGGCATCATTGATGCACAAAGCGTAAAAACCGTCTACGCCAGTGAAGAACGCGGTATCGATGGCGGCAAGAAGGTCAAAGGGCATAAACGTCATATTGTTGTGGATATCTTGGGTAACCTCTTGTTTGTCATGGTCCATGCCGCTAACCTCAGCGACACGAAAAGTGCCTGCGAGATCTTGGAGAGAACAATTGATAAATGGCCCTTATTGAAAGCTTTTTCGGCCGATGCCGGCTATGGCGGCACGGCGGTAACCTTCTGCACTGAAGTCTTGAACAGGCCTTTACATATCTCCAGGAAAATCAAAGATGGCTGGGCGGTGCTGCCGAAACGGTGGGTGGTTGAACGTACTTTTTCATGGCTTGGCAATTTTCGCCGCCTCTCTAAAGATGTCGAAATTCTCACGGCCACTTCCGAAAACATGATTCGTATCGCCATGCTTAAAATAACGCTTGCATAATGCGTTTAATGTTTTGCCAGACAGCTTCTTAAGTTAATGGCAGTGGGGCATTTCGATGCGTAGCCTTGTCTGCCGACATTACAATATCACCTTGAGTATGGCGCGGCGTTTTGAAAGCGCGCCATAAACCCTGCTTTAAACCGAATTTTAAGATATAATCACGAGATTTTTACTGCATATCGTGAGTGTACCGTGGCGAGTTCGAATTACGATGTTTCGACGTTTCAGGGATTGATTCTGGCCCTGCAGGAATACTGGGCCAAGCAAGGCTGTGTGCTGCTGCAGCCTTTGGATCAGGAAGTGGGGGCGGGGACTTTTCATCCGGCGACCTTTCTTCGCGCGATCGGCCCCGAACCCTGGAATACGGCCTATGTCCAGCCTTCGCGCCGGCCGACCGACGGACGCTTCGGCGAGAACCCGAACCGCCTGCAGCATTATTACCAGTACCAGGTGATCCTGAAGCCTTCGCCCGACAACATTCAGGAACTCTATCTCGATTCCCTGCGTTACCTGGGCTTCGATCTGCTCGAACACGACATCCGCTTCGTCGAGGATAACTGGGAGTCGCCGACGCTGGGCGCCTGGGGGCTCGGTTGGGAGGTCTGGCTGAACGGGATGGAAGTGACCCAGTTTACCTATTTCCAGCAGGTCGGCGGCCTCGAATGCCGGCCGGTAACCGGCGAAATCACTTACGGGATGGAACGGCTGGCGATGTATTTGCAGGGCGTGCAGAGCGTGTTCGATCTGGTCTGGACGCGTACTCCGCACGGCGTGGTGAGTTACGGTGACGTATTCCATCAGAACGAGGTCGAAATGTCTGCGTTCAATTTCGATTATGCGAACGTCGATTTTCTGTTCAAATGCTTCGACACCTACGAACAGGAATGCCAGAAATTGATCCAGGCAAACTTGCCGTTGCCGGCCTACGAAATGGTGCTGAAGGCGTCGCATACGTTCAATTTGCTCGATGCGCGGCACGCGATTTCGGTTACCGAGCGCCAGCGCTATATTTTGCGGGTCAGAAATCTGGCCAAATCGGTCGCCGAGGCCTACTACCAGCGCCGTGAATCGCTGGGCTTTCCGATGCTGGCCGGACAGGGAGAATCAAGATGAGCGAAACCAGACATTTACTTTTCGAATTGGGTTCGGAAGAGCTGCCGCCGAAGAACCTGCTGAATCTGGCCCAGGCGCTGCAAAACGGCATCGTCGCGGGATTGAACGAGGCTGGCCTGGCGTTTTCAGGCAGCCGGTTTTATGCGACACCGCGGCGTCTTGCGGTTTTGATCGAGCATCTCGATACCGCACAGCCAAACAAGACGGTCGAAAAGCGCGGTCCGGCGCTGCAGGCCGCTTATGCGCCGGACGGCAGCCCGAGCAAGGCCGCACTGGGATTCGCGGCCAGTTGCGGCACCACCTTCGATCAGTTGCAGGAGCTGAAAACCGACAAGGGTGCATGGCTTTCCTATACCCAGGAGGTCGAAGGGCAGGCTACCGAAAAATTGATTCCTGACATCATCCGCAAAAGTTTGGCTATGCTTCCGATAGCCAAACGGATGCGCTGGGGCAGCTTCACGACCGAATTCGTCAGGCCCGTGCACTGGGCCGTGCTGCTGTTCGGCGAACAGGTGATCGAGGCCGAGATTCTGGGCCTGACGACCGGCCGCGCTACGCAAGGCCACCGCTTTCATGCGCCGGAGCAATTGACGGTTGCAAGCCCCGAGGCTTATGTAGAAACGCTGCATGAGAAGGGCAGGGTGATCGCCGATTTCGAAGCCAGGAAAACGCTCATCCGCGAGGCCGCGAACAAGGCCGCCGCGCAGGTAAACGGCATCGCGCATATCGAGGACGATCTGCTCGATGAAGTCGCTGCGCTGAATGAATGGCCGGTGCCGGTCACCGGCAATTTCGATCCGCGCTTTCTGGAATTGCCGGCCGAAGTGCTGATCACGACGATGCAGACCAACCAGAAATATTTTCCGGTGAAGAGCCGGGACGGCGCGCTGCTGCCGCATTTCATTACGTTCAGCAACATCGAGAGCAAGCGCCCCGAGTCGATCCGGCGCGGCAACGAGCGCGTGATCACCCCGCGACTGACCGACGCCGAATTTTTCTGGAGACAGGATCGCAAGAAACCTTTGGCCGAGCGTGTCTTGAGCATGGCTAACATCGTGTTCCAGGAAAAACTGGGCACGGTTGCGGACAAGACCGAACGCGTGATCAAGCTGGCCGAGGTGATTGCGAATTTGTTGCAGGCCGATGTCGAACAGGCCAAGCGCGCCGCGTTGCTCGCCAAAACCGACCTGTTGACCGACATGGTCGGCGAATTCGGCAATCTGCAGGGCATCATGGGCCGTTATTACGCGCTGGCGGACGGCGAGCCGGCCGAAGTGGCGCAGGCGATCGAAGAGCATTATCTGCCGAAGCAGGCCGGCGGTCCGACGCCGGGCAGCGCAACCGGCCGGATCGTCGCGCTGGCGGACAAGATCGACACCTTGTGCGGCATTTTCAGCACCGGACTGATTCCGACCGGCGACAAGGATCCTTATGCGCTCCGGCGCACGGCGATCGGCGTGCTCCGGATCATCGTCGAAAACCGCCTGCCGCTGAATATCCGCGATCTGATCGACGTTGCGCTGGGCCAGTTCACGCATGCGTTCGACGTCGAGGCGACGCGTGCGCTGGTGAGCGATTTCGTGTTCGACCGGCTGAAGGGCTACTGCCTGGATCAGGGCTACTCGGCCGATGAGTTCGAGGCGGTGATGGCGGTCAATCCGTCCGAGCCGCTCGACTTCGTTCAGCGCCTGGCCGCGGTCAAAGCGTTCCGGCAGTTGCCGCAGGCCGAAAGCCTTTCGGCCGCGAACAAACGCATCCGCAATATCCTGAAAAAATCGGAGACGGCGCCTGCCGCTTCGGTCGGAACGCTCGCCGAAGCGCAGGAACAGCGTCTGTTTGAAGCGGCCAACAGCGCGGCGGAGGCGATCCAGCCGCTTTTGGCGCAGCGCGATTACCAGGGCACGCTGAGCCGGCTCGCGCAGCTGGAGCCTGTGGTCAACGATTTTTTCGATCATGTGATGGTAATGTGCGACGATCCCGAATTGCGCGCGAACCGGCTGGCGTTGCTGACGCTGTTGTCCGAACAGTTTTTGACTTGCGCGGACATCTCGAAACTGCAGTCTTGATCGGAGACCGGCGCCCCATCGATGAAGCAACAGAATATCCGAGCGGCGAGAAAATTCCGGCTTTTCGCCGGTTCCGCAGCCTCAGGTCGAAGCGGCCCGGCTTGAAACATGGCGCATAACCGTTATGTACTGCTCGACCGGGACGGCGTGATCAACGAGGACTCCGACGCGTTCATCAAGTCGCCGGAAGAATGGCGGCCGATTCCGGGAAGCCTGGAGGCGATCGCGCTGCTGGGCAGCCACGGCTTCAAGGTCGTGGTGATCACGAACCAGTCCGGCATCGCGCGCGGGTTGTTCGATCTCTCCATGCTGGAGCGCATCCACCGGAAGATGCGCCGCCTGGCTGCCGAAAACGGCGGCGCGATCGAGGCGATATATTACTGTCCGCACGGCCCTGAAGACGATTGCGACTGCCGCAAGCCGAAAGCGGGGCTGATCAGAGCCTTCGCGGCGGAGCATCGGGCCGATCTGCACGATGCGGTGCTGGTCGGCGATTCGCTGCGCGACATTCAGGCCGCCGAAGCGGCCGGCATCCGGCCGATCCTGGTCAAGACCGGCAAAGGCCGGAAAACGCTGGCCGCGAACCCCCATTTGAAAATCCCGGTTTTTGACAATTTATATGACGCTGCAAACGCCCTCGTCTCGGGGCAGGAACTTTAAGGTTTATTTCGGTTCGACGCTGCTGTTCATCGGCATGACGCTGTCGCTGTTCGTGATCTGTCCCCTGGTGCTGATGGCGATTGTGCTGCCTTTCCGGATCCGTTACCGGATCGCCGGGCTCTGGATCAAATGGGTGCTGTGGCTCGCTAAAGCATGCTGCGGGATCGACCATAAAATCGAAGGGATGGAACACATCGACCCGAGCCGGACTTCGATCGTGCTGAGCAAGCACCAGTCGGCCTGGGAGACGATCGCTTATCGCGATTTTCTGCCGATGCATTCGGTTTTGCTGAAGCGGTCGCTGCTTTGGCTGCCGCTTTGGGGGTGGGCGATGGCAACATTGAAACCGATTGCGATCGACCGCAAAAATCAGCGTGCGGCGCTGCGTAAATTGCTCGATAAAGGCACAGAGAATTTAAAGGCCGGCCTCTGGGTGGTCATTTTTCCGGAAGGCACCCGTACCGCGCCCGGCGAAGTCAAAAAATTCAATGCCGGCGGGGCGATGCTGGCGCAGCAATCGGGATATCCGGTCGTGCCGATTGCGCATAACGCCGGCGTTTACTGGCCGCGTTACAGCTTTTTGAAATATCCGGGTACGATCAAGGTCAAAATCGGTCCTCCGATCGAAAGCAAAGGGCGCAAGGCCGCCCATATCAATGCCGAGGCCGAAGCCTGGATTGCCGAGGCGATGAAGGAACTTTAAAAAAGCGGGTCGAAAGCACGGGGCGTAAAAACTGCAAGTTGCTTCTTATGCCGGTTTTTCTGGTTTTCCATTGGTTTATAAAACAATCACTCAAGGTTTAACTGAATGAAAAAGATTTTACTCATCTCGATTTCCGCTTTGCTCGCCGTGGGTTGCGCCGAGAAAGGCGAATATGAAGCGGCGGTTTTGGAGGAAATAAAAAAGGAACAGGAGGTGAAGGACTATCACATCGATCCGGAAAAAATGACCGATTGTGTCGTCGACACCACGACCCAGCACATGCCCGGCTTTGCCGAGTTCGATCCCGAACGCCGTACCGCCTATAAAAACTACACCAAAATGCTGACGTTGATGAAGTCGGCAGACCCGAAGAAAACGCTGGATGAGTTGCGTAAGGATTTCGGTTCACCGAAAGCCCTGGCCGATGCCCACAACAATTTCACCGAAAGCCTGATGAACTGCTATTCGGCCATCATGATTCAGTCCGAGCCCGAAGAAGAGGGAAAAGGGGCTCAGGAAGAGGCGAAACCGAATGCCGAACCGGCAAAAAGCGATACCGAACCGGCTCAGCCGGCGCCTGTCGAATCCGGGAAAAAATAAATCCTGCCTGGAGATCGGTTCGACGGTATTCTGCCGTCATCGGCGGGATAACCTCCGGCTTAAGTCGCCGCGACCCAAATCGAGTTCAAACGCAGCAATTTCTTGAGCCGCGCCGAGTGGGCGCTGGCTGCCTCCCTGGTAGCGAAGCCGGGCACGCTGAGCCGGTACCAAATGGAATGATTGATATCGATTTTCCTCACTTTGACCGGAATCCCTTTTCGCTTCAATTCCGCGGCTTTTTTTCTGGCATCGTCCATCTGTCTGAAGGCGGCCAAGTTAACCGACCACGGGCCGCCGGCGGTTCCTGTGACGGGTTTGTCCGGATAGCTTTCCGAAGCTTTTTGCGGTGCGGCGCTTTGGGCCGGTTGAACCGGTAAAACACGGGTTTTGCGGACGGAAGGTTCGGAAATTTTTCGGGCCCCGCCGGCCGCCGGCGGGGCGGCGACATGAAGCGGCCCGGTTTCCGGAGAAGCCGGTGCCCGGACCGCGGCCGATTGGTTTCCCGGTTTTTGCGGGCTTTCATCGATAAAGGCACTGGGCGTATCGGCGCTGTCCCCGACCGTCTGTTTACCGTTGTCGAGCTTTTCGCTCAAGCCGTCTAGGTCTTCTTTCATGATCGACTGCATGTCTTGCAGTTTAATCAGTTCGGCACGTGTCTGAACGGCTAGGTAGCCGAGGTATGAAGCCGCACATAAGGCGGCGAGCGACAGCAACATCGCCGCATAGGAAAGGCGGCGGGTATTCGAGGCTTTGGCTTCAAGCCGCGCGATACGTTGCAGGAGGTCTTCCGGCGCCGAGGGCAGACGGCTCTCTTCCCCGGCATGCAGCGGTGCGTCAGGGGCGATGCCTCGTTCCGGAATGAAAGCGTCTGCTTTAAATGGGGAGAAGGGAGTTTCGACAGACGGATTCGCATCGCCCAATGCCGTCGTTTCATTTCCGGGTGGATGATGCGGAATGGCGTCCGGTTCCGGCTCTCGGTCAAGGGGAGGGCGGCAGTCTTTGAATGCGGCGCGGTTGACAAAGGACGTTTCTTCCGGATCGGGTTTGGGAATGGGGAATGCCGGGGCGGCCGGCGCGAAAGCTTCATCCTTTTCGGCGGGCAAGGCGAAAATGTCATGAAGCGTGCCGGCAGATTCGGGTGCCGGATGGCGCAAGGCGGAGGCCGTGTGCTCGTCAGCAATAGGCGCAAGCGCATCCTGGCCCGGGAGCGGTTCAATATTTACGGATGCCGCTTGGTACGGCGGCGGATCCGGGGCTAGCTCGACGTCGGCGAGCGGCGAGCCGATATCCACCGGTTCGACATATTCGTCATCGTCGGCTTGCAGTACGGTCAGGGCCTCGTCTTCACCGAACGCATCGAAGGGCGGGACAACGTCCTGAGGGATCGGTAACGTCCGGTCATCGACTACCGTCCGCGCGGAAACGTTTTCATCGGCGTCGAAACCCGTATTGATCAGCAGCCGGTCGATCGCATCTTCGTCATCATCCAGATCGGTCAACGGCTCAATGACCGGATCGACTTCGGCGATATTCGGTTCGACGCGGTAGCGTCCTTCTTTAGACTTTTTGTTTAAAAGCTCTGTCATTGGGGGGCTCTTTGGTAGTAATATAACGCTCATTTTTCCGGCTAGTTTATTGCTTGGCGAGGAAAAAATCCAATATCTTTCATTTGTTTAATCAATAGGAGTTTGAAGCTAAGCGGATGTATTTTTTGCCACAGTATTTTTGCCCCTTATCGCCCTCAGCCGATAAACCGAAGAGAAAAATATGCAATTAGCCGTTACCGTATTGGGACATAACCGGAGCTTATTCATCAGCGAAATATTGTCCGCAGTCCGCGATTGCAAATGCGGTATTGTAGAAGTTCGCTACAGCAGACTGGAACAGGCGCATGCCGCCTATTTGCTGATCCAGGGTAACTGGAACCAAATCGCCAAGATCGAAAATGCCCTGGAAGCGGTCGAGAAGCGCCTGGACATCAAGGTCCATATGCTGAGGCCCGAACATCAGCACAGAGAAAAAGATTTTCTGCCTTATTCCCTCGAAACGTTATCGGTCGACCGCGACAACATCATCGAAGCGGTATCGTCCTTCCTGGACTCGCACGGAATCGAAATCGAGGAGGTGTCGGGCAGTTCGTATCAGGCGCCGTACATTTCGACTTCGGTGTTCACCACCAAATTCATCGTGCTGATCCCGCCGGAAGTCCGCTTGCTGCCGTTGCGCGAGGAATTTCTGGATTTCTGCGATCAACTGAATATCGACGCCATTCTCGAACCGATTAAACGTTAGGAGCCGGATATGACACCTTTAACGCTCGGCAGCGCCGCGCCCGATCTCGAAATTCAGTCTACCGGCGGCAAAACGGTTAGATTGACCGACTACGCGGGGCGGAACATCGTGCTGTATTTTTATCCGAAGGACAATACGCCGGGCTGCACGCAGGAAGGCGGCGATTTCCGCGATCTGAGCGAGCGCTTTGCCGCGCTGGATACGGTCGTTTTCGGTGTGTCGCGTGATTCGGTCAAGATGCATGAAGGCTTCAAGTCCAAGCAGGCGTTTCCGTTCGAGCTGTTGTCCGACCCTGACGAGAGGCTCTGCGGCCTGTTCGACGTGATCGGGATGAAGAACATGTACGGCAAGCAGGTTCGCGGTATCGAGCGCAGCACGTTTTTGTTCGACCGCCGTGGAATGCTGGTGCGCGAATGGCGTAAAGTGAAGGTCAAGGACCATGCACGGGAAGTGCTGCTGGCGGTGGAAGGACTGAACTGAATTCAGCCCGTGGAAAGCTGTGTAGTTTGCGCTTTTACCGGCAGGCCGCGCGGATGCATGATGCCTCGGTATGGATCCGGTTACGCCCCATCGACTTGGCTGTGTAAAGCGATTGATCGGCTTTCTGAAGCAGGGTGTCGAGATGCGCGTAGCGTTCGTCGAGTCCGGCGATCCCGATCGAAACGGTAAAATACAAAGCCTGCCCGTTTTCCAGGAGCACGAACACTTCTTCCGTTATTTTTCGCAGCCGTTCGGCTACGCCGATGGCCTCCGCGACGCAGGTTTCCGGCAGCATGATGACAAACTCCTCTCCCCCCAGGCGCCCGATCAGATCCGATTCGCGCAGAATCGACAGGCAAAGCGTGCTGAACGCCTGCAAGACCTTGTCGCCGGCCCGATGGCCGTGGTTGTCGTTGATCTGTTTGAAATGATCCAGATCGAGCATTAGGAGCGCCAAGGCGCTGCCGTAGCGCAGGGTGCGCGCCAGCTCGGTTTCGGCCTGCTGCATGAAATGTCGGCGATTGGACAGGCCGGTGAGATAATCGGTCTGCGCCATCTGCTCGTAATTGCGTTGCAGCAGTTTGCGTTCGGTGATGTTTTCGATCACCGTGACGAAGCAATGAGTGTCGGTGTCGGCATGGTAGGCCGAGACGGAAAACCAGAGATTGAGCGGAGACATGAAAATCTCGAATTTCTCGGGAGGGCCGCCTGCCGCAACGCGCCCGTAAATTTCGAAGACTTCCGGGTTGGACGCTTTGATGCCCGGCACGACTTCGGTTATCTTTTTGCCGGTCACGGCCGACAAGCCGGTCAAGGTTTCGAATGCCGGATTCACTTCGATGTACTGGATATCGTCGGGTTGACCGTTGCGGTAAAGCATCCGGCAAAACGCAAAGCCTTCAACCATGTTCCCGAACAGCGAACGGTAGCGCGTTTCGCTGATGCGCAAGTTTGCCTCGATCGTTTTGCGTTCATCGATTTCTTCCGAAAGGGCTCGGTTGACCTCGTGCAATTGATGCTGCGCCGATGCGAGGCGCCGGTTCAATTGCATCAGGTAATAGGCGGCGGCCAGGATCAAGGCGATAACGGCCAGGGCGAACGCCAGCACCGGGACGACCCAGGCGGGTAAATGTTTGGGGGACCTGGCGCTGTAGATAAATCCGTCGAGAAAATCGTCCGATCTGACCAAGCCGGCTTTCACGAAGGCGTCGGCCATATGCTGCCATCGTTCCGGATTCATATGACCGATTTCGATCAGATCCGGGAAGATCAGTTTGCGCATCTCCGCCGCCTCGAATTCGAGATGCGCCCGCGTTTTGTCGACCGGGTAGCGGCGGATCAGCAAATCGATGATCTCGTCCGGATGATCCATCGCGTAGCGCCAGCCTTTCAGTGTGGTGCGAAGCATCTTTTCGACGCGTTCGGGGCGGCTGCGTAATTCTTTCTCGGAAGTGAAAAAAATGTCGCTGTAAAAATCGACCCGATAATTGCCGGGGGCGATGACATTGTAAGGAATGCCGCGCTGCTTCAGGAAAAACGGTTCGTTGCTCGAATAGGCATTGAAAGCGTCCGCTTTGCGGGTTATCAAATCGTCGATTCGATAACTGCTCGGAATAATGTCGATTTGAGAAAGCGGAATCCCTTCATTCACGAACATGGTCAGGAAATCGGCATCTTCGGTCCGATTCATCAGCATCACCTTTTTTCCGGCCAAGTCATGTACCGAATCGATGCCCGAATCCTTGCGCACCAGCAGTATCGACGGCGAGTGCTGAAAAATGGCCGCCAGTGCAACCAGCGGCTCGCCCCGCAGTCTTTGGAAAAGGACTTCGCTGTTGCCTTCGGCATATTGGGCGCGCCCGGACAGGACTTCCTGCACGGGTTGATGCGCGGGATCGCCGGGATGCAGCCGGACTTCCAGTCCTTCCTCGCGGTAAAAGCCTTTTTCGACGGCGGCATAGTAACCGGCAAACTGGAATTGATGGTGCCAGCGCAGTTGAATATCGATGATGTCCTGTTGCGGAGCCGGGAAGGCAAACACGGGGACTGTACTGCATAAAGCCGAGAGGATAAACGAAAAAGCGCGAATAGGGTTCATGGCTTGTGATTTTTGCCGTTAAAAATATCGGCGATCGAAAACGCTTACTTGTGAATATAGTTCAGATGTCGAAAGATGGAAACTTTTCCGAGAAAGCGGTCACAATTTTGCTATTTGGCCGGGAAGGCCATGAAGGTTAAAGACCGTTCGCGGGACGTTTCCGGGAACGGCATCCCATCTCAGGGTGCTTTATAAATCCACTCAAAGCGATTATTCTTAACGATAGCGCCGGTCGGTATCGGAAGCGGAAGACAAGCGCGCATCGATGACTTTTGAACCTCACAGCTCAAGGATTTCATGAATATTCAAACCACTCCCGATAAAAAACTGTTTGTGCTCGATACAAATGTGCTGATGCATGATCCCGCCTGTATTTTCAGATTTCAGGAGCATGACATTTTCATTCCGATGATCGTTTTGGAAGAACTGGACCGGGCCAAAAGAGGCATGACCGAAGTGGCGCGCAACGTGCGCCAGGCCAGCCGTTTTCTCGACGAGCTGATCCGGGACGTGAATCCCGAGCATATCAAGGACGGATTGCCGTTATCGCGTCTGGAGGCGAACGGCGGGGGAGGCGGCGTGATCGGCAGGGCCGGCCGTTTGTATTTCCAGACCAGCATCATGAGCGAACTGTTGCCCGAAACCATGCCGGGCAGTCTTGCCGATAATTCGATTCTGAGCGTGGTGCTGGCGCTGACCCGACAATTGCCCGGGATCAAAGTGATCCTGGTCTCGAAAGACATCAACATGCGCCTCAAGGCGGCGACGCTGGAACTGCCGGCCGAGGATTACCACAACGACCAGGTGCTCGACGATATCGAACTGTTGTACAGCGGCGCGATGGCGCTCGAAGACGATTTCTGGGACCGGTACGGCAGCAAGATGGATTCGTGGCAGGAAAAGGGCAGAACCTTTTATAAACTTGAAAATCCGCTGGTCGCGGAATGGTATCCGAACCAGTACCTGTACATGGAAGACGACTCGAATTTCGAGGCGATCGTGCGTTCCTGCGACGGCCGCGCCGCGATCCTGGAACTGGCACGGGATTACCGGACTAAGCACAACAGCGTCTGGGGCATCGCCGCGAAGAACCGCGAGCAGAACTTCGCCTTCAATGTCCTGCTCGATCCAGACATCGATTTCGTGACGCTGCTCGGCACGGCCGGCACCGGCAAAACCTTGCTGGCGCTCGCGGCCGGCTTGACGTTGACGATGGAACACAAACTCTATAACGAAATCATCATGACGCGCGAAACGGTGCCGATTGGCGAGGATATCGGCTTTCTGCCCGGTACCGAGGAAGAAAAAATGGCGCCGTGGATGGGGGCGCTGATGGACAATCTCGAACTGCTGGGCAACCGGTCCGGCAATACCGAATGGGAGCAGGGGGCAACGCAGAATCTGCTGATGAACCGGGTCAAGATCCGTTCGTTGAATTTCATGCGCGGCCGGACTTTTCTGAACCGCTATCTGATCATCGACGAGGCCCAGAACCTGACCTCCAAGCAGTTGAAAACACTGATCACCCGCGCCGGCCCCGGCACCAAGATCATCTGTATCGGCAACCTTTCACAGATCGATACGCCTTATTTGACCGCGACGACCTCGGGGCTCACCTATGTGGTGGACCGTTTCAAGCGCTGGGAACACGCGGCGCATATCACCCTGCGCCGCGGCGAGCGCTCGCGTTTGGCGGATTTTGGGTCGGACTATTTATAGGGCAGTAAAACGGACTGTCGTGATTCGGATCGCCCAGCCGGGGCCAGGCCGACAGCACCGCTTTGACTACGGTGGCCAGGGGAATCGCGAAAAATACCCCCCAAAAGCCCCATAGGCCGCCGAAAAACAGGATCGCCACGATGATCGCAATCGCATGCAGATTGACCGCCTCGGAGAACAGGATCGGTACCAGCAGGACGCCGTCGAGGGCCTGGATGATCGCATAGGCGACCGCGACGTACACGAATGCGTCGCTGCCCCAGCCCCATTGAAAATAGGCGACGCCGAGCACCGGGAAGGTGACCAGTGTCGCCCCGACATAGGGAATGATGACCTGCAGGCCCATGAACACCGCCAGCAGCATCGCATAGTTCAGGTCGAGAAAGCGGAAAGTGATGAAGCTGGACGCCCAAAGGATAAACACTTCGGCAAACTTGCCGCGAATATAGTTGCCGATCTGAATGTCGACTTCTTCCCAGACGCGCGCGGTCAGATACCGGTCGCTCGGGATGAATTGCAGAAACCAGTCGATCAGCAGTTTTTTGTCTTTCAGAAAGAAAAACACCATCATCGGCACCAGGAACAGATAGACGATCGCGCTGGCCACGCTGACCAGCGACGCGGCCGACACCGACAGCATGTTCTGCCCGTAGGACCACACCTCCCGCTGCAGTATCTGCATGATTTCCTGAATACGGCTTTGCGAGATCAGTTTCGGATACAGTTTCGGCAGCTGCAGGATGCTCATTTCGAGCCGGTACACCATCGCGGGAATCTGCTGGACAAACTCGACGGCTTGCTGCGATACGATCGGCAGCAGATAAAAACACAAAAAAACGACGCCGGTCATGAAGATCGAGAATACCAGATAGACACTCGTCCATCTCGGCAGGCCCGCCGCTTCGGCTTTCGCCACGATTCCCTCCAGGAGGTAAGCCAGCACGACCGAAGCGAACACCGGCATCAGCAGGCCGGACAGCGAATAGATCAGTACCGAAATCATGATCAGTATCAATGCCAGCGAAACGGCCTGCGCATTGGGCAGGATCCGGTTGACGAAAGAGCGAAGGACGAGTGCGATAACGGTTCGGTTCGGGTTTGCCGCAGGCATGACGGGTGAATTTTTGTTTGAATAATCCTTATTCTAACGCTATTCTGAAACGGGAACGCTAGGAACTTTTATGCGCATTCACAATCATTATTGTTGGATGGAAGCAACTTCTCTGAACCGGGGGCTCATCATTCCCGCAGGATGGGCGGAAATGACGGTTGTTTTACATTCGATCTTCAAGACAAGGGTTCGGATTGTAGTTGCCGCCTTGTCTGCCGTTCCGTTTATCCCGGCATCCGGCCGGGTCGAAGGTATATGAAAAAGATTGTCTCGATCCTCTCCTTGATCACTCTCCTGCTGTCCGGCTGTATGCCTTCCATTTACCCTTCCGGCGCCAAAACGACCGTGGCTCGTCTCGATACGCTGGCTTTCATTACCGAAGACGGCGCGCGCTTGCCGCTTCGGAGCTGGCTGCCCCAAGGCGAACCCAAAGCGGTGATCATCGCGGTACACGGTTTCAACGACTACAGCCGTTTTTTCGACCAGCCGGCCCGCTATTTCAGCGAACACGGCATCGCCAGTTTTGCCTATGACCAGCGCGGCTTCGGCGCCGCGCCGAAGCGCGGACTGTGGGCCGGCTCCGCCTCCTATGCGGACGATCTGTTGACGCTGGCGCGCCTGGTTAAGGAACGCTATCCCAGAAGTCCGATATTCCTGCTTGGCGAAAGCATGGGCGGCGCAGTGGTGATGACCGCGGCCAAACACGATACCACCGAGCTTGTCGACGGGATTATTCTGGCCGCGCCTGCGCTCTGGGCGCGCAAGACGATGCCCTGGTACCAGAACAGCCTGTTGTGGATACTCGCCCATACGACGCCCTGGTTGAGGCTGACCGGCAAAGGCGTCGTGAAGGTGACGCCGTCGGACAATATCGAAATGCTCCGCGAATTGGGCCGCGATCCCTGGGTGATCAAGGGAGCCCGCGTCGAAACGCTGTACGGCCTGGCCAACTTGATGGATCTGGCGTTCAACAGCGCCGATTCGCTGACTGAAGATACGCTGCTGTTGTATGGGGAAAAAGACGATATCATTCCCAAAAAGCCCACTTACGCCTTTCTGCAACGGTTTCTGAAGCATAAGAAGAATCCCTCCGGCGAAAAAGAAAAAACCGTCGCGTTTTATCAGCAAGGCTATCATATGCTGCTCAGGGATTTGCAGGCAGACAAAACCTGGCAGGATATCGCCGCCTGGATAGATTCCCGCAAGGTCCATTTGCCGTCCGGCGCCGACCGGCGCGCCGAAATCGTGCTGAAGCCGGTATTGACTTCGTTCAATTGAGGAGGCACCGAAAGCCTCGCCGGGCTTTCAGCGTCCGGCCGGCCTTTTTCGTTTCATTCATGAGGGGTTCATCGAAGGCTTGCTAATGTCACGGTTTCTGATGCCGGCCTGCCTGAACTGGGTATAATAGCCGATTCATATAACGGACGCATTTATCCCATCACTGCTTAAAAAGGCCATGACACACAGATCGACCAGGCGAAGTGCCCGGTACAATAAGAATCCCCAAAGCAGAAAATCTACATCCCATTGGTTTAGAAACAGCTTTATCATCCTGATCGGCCTCGGTGCCTTCTTTCTTTTCACCTACTTGGGTTATCTCGATTACCACGTACGCGCCCAGTTCGAAGGCAAACGCTGGGCGATTCCCGCGCGCGTCTATGGCAATCCTGTCGAACTGTATGCCGGCTACGGGATCAGTGCGGAAAAATTCGAGAATCTGCTGGAGATGCTGCATTACCGGAAAGATTCGGAGCTGGCGGCGGAAGGCACTTATTTTCGCAATGGCGGGCGGATTTCGGTCAAAACCCGCACCTTCACCTTTTGGGACCAGCCGGAACCGCAGCCCGGCGTGGCGATGCGGGTCGATTTTTCCGAAATCGGGATCGCGGGCATTACCGATCTGGCCAATGAACAAAGCCTGGCGATCGTCCGAATGGATCCGGTCCAGATCGGCAGCTTTTATCCGACCATCAAGGAAGACCGGATACTGATCAAGCTCGAAGAAGCGCCGGATAGGCTGATCAAAGGCCTGCTCGCGTCGGAAGACAGGGATTTTTATAATCACTTCGGAATTTCCATGCGCGGCATCCTGCGGGCGATGCTCGCAAATATCCAGGCCGGCGACATGGTGCAGGGCGGCAGCACGATCACCCAGCAGCTGGTCAAAAACTTCTATCTGACGTCCGAACGCAAACTGACCCGCAAGATCAAGGAAGCGCTGATGGCGCTGATCCTGGAGTACCGTTACGGCAAGAACGAGATTCTCGAAGCGTACCTGAACGAAATCTATCTGGGCCAGGACGGCGCCAGCGCGGTGCACGGCTTTGGGCTGGCCAGCCAGTTTTATTTTGGTGCTCCGTTGAAGGATCTGTCGCTGGAACAACTGGCTTCGCTGGTGGCGCTGGTGCGCGGGCCGTCCGAGTACAATCCCCGCCGTTTTCCCGATCGGGCGCTGCAGCGCCGCAATCTGGTGCTCGACGAAATGGCCGCGCAGGAATACATCACGCCGGAAGAAGCTGCCGCCGCGAAGGCGCGGCCGTTGGCGGTGATCGCGAATACGCATCGTTCGGCGAACCGCTATCCGGCCTTTCTGGATCTGGTCAAGCGCCAACTGAAGCAGGACTACCATGAAGAGGATCTGACTTCCGAGGGTCTGCGGATCTTTACCACGCTGGATACGCAAATTCAGGATAAGCTTGAAGAGACGACCAAGCGCAAGCTGCCGCAACTGGAAAAACTGTCCAGGGTCAAAGCGCTCGAGTCGGCCGTCGTGGTCACGCGCCGGGACAGCGGCGAAATCGCGGCGCTGGCGGGCGGGCGGGACGATTCTTCCGCCGGCTTCAACCGGGCGCTGGATGCGGTGCGGCCGATCGGCTCGCTGATCAAGCCGGTGATCTACCTGACCGCGCTGCAGAACCCGAGAAGATACACGATCACCACGCCGGTCAACGACAGCGCGATCTTCATCAAGGGCGACCACGGCAACGACTGGAGTCCGAAGAATTACGACCATAAGGAGCACGGCACGATCGGGCTGCATACCGCGCTTGCCAAATCGTACAATCTGGCGACCGTTCGGGTCGGCATGGATATCGGCATCGGGCGGGTCGCGAAAACGCTGAAAGATTTGGGCGTGAACCGCCAGGTCGACTTGTATCCCTCCTTCCTGCTGGGTGCGGCGCAACTGACCCCGCTCGAAGTGGCCCAGATGTACCAGACGCTTGCCGGCGACGGTTTCCTGACCCCGATCAAGGCGATCAAGGCGGTCGTTTCCGCGGCGGGAGAAAAGCTGCAAAGCTATCCGTACACGGTCCGGCAGACGGTCGATCCGTCCGCTACTTACATTCTGAACACCATGATGCAGGAAGTGATGCATTCGGGCACCGGTTCCGCGGCGTATTCGGTTTTCCCGCAGAATTACGGCCTGGTCGGCAAAACCGGTACGACCAACGATGCGAAGGACAGCTGGTTCGCCGGCTTTACCGGTGATTATCTTTCGGTGGTCTGGGTCGGGCGCGACGATAACAAACCGGCCGGCTTGACCGGAGCGACCGGCGCGCTGCCGGTCTGGACCGCGCTCATGCGGCAGATTTCGAGGCAACCCGTGAGTCTGACGCCGCCCGACAATATCAAAATGGTGAGGATCGATCCTTATTCCGGCTTGGTCGCCGGGGCGGATTGTCCGTACGGCAAGGGTTATCCGTATGTCGCGGGGTCCGAGCCGACCGCCTATTCGGCCTGCGGCAATCCGGTCATCGAACAGGATCGGCCGTGGTTTGAGGAATTTTTTCCTCAAAGTAACTAATCAGGAGTTTTAATGAATCGACAAATATGGCTGGGCTTTATCCTATTACTATCGGCTTTTGTCAGTTTGCCGCTGCAGGCGGACGACTCGCCGGTACGGCAGTTAAAAGCCTTCCTGACCGCTTCCAGGTCGCTGTCGGCCGATTTCAAGCAGGTCCTGCTGAACGAGCAGGGGCTGCCGGTCAAGACCAGTTTCGGCGTTTTTTACCTGCAGCGGCCGGGCAAATTCCGCTGGGATTACCAGAAGCCCTTTTCCCAGCAGATCGTCGCCGACAAAGGCAAGGTCTGGTTCTACGACAAGGATCTGGACCAGGTTACCGTCAAAAAGCTCGACCAATCGCTCGGTTCGACGCCGGCGCTGCTCTTGAGCGGCGAAGTGTCTCTGGAAGACAATTTCATCATCGAAGGCCAGGGCAAGGAAGGCGACATGCAGTGGATCAAGCTGTCGCCGAAAAGCGAGGAAACGACCTTCAAATACATCCTGATCGGTTTGACCAAGGGCTCCCTCGGCGGCATGGAGCTCAGCGATAATTTCGGCCAGTTGACCCGTATCTATTTTTCGAACGTGCTGATCAATCCGCCGCTCAAGCAGAATTTGTTCCAGTTTGAAGTGCCGAAGGGTGCGGATGTGTTCGAGGAATAATCGGAGCGGCAAGGTGCGGAACGCAAGGAAAACGCAAAATGTCCGATGATTTGACGAGACCTTTGGCCGACAGAATGCGGCCGCAAAGCCTGGACGAGTATGCGGGACAGAAGCATATCCTCAAGCCGGGCAAGCCCCTCTATGAAAGCATCATGGCGGGACGCCTGCATTCGATGATTTTCTGGGGGCCGCCCGGCGCGGGCAAAACCACGCTGGCGCGGCTGATCGCCCGCCATGCCGACGCCGAATTCGCGCCGGTCTCGGCGGTGCTCGCCGGCGTGAAAGAAATCCGCGCGGCGGTCGCCGAGGCGCAGTTTCTGCTCCAGCAACAGCAGCACCGGACGATTTTATTCGTCGACGAGGTGCACCGGTTCAACAAGGCGCAGCAGGATGCGTTTTTGCCGCACGTCGAGGACGGGACGGTCTATTTCATCGGCGCGACGACCGAAAACCCGTCGTTTGCATTGAACAATGCGTTATTGTCCAGGGCCCGCGTGTACGTGCTGAACCCTTTGACCGCGGAAGATTTGTCGGCGGTGGCGGAACGCGCCCTGACCGACCGGGAGCGCGGCCTGGGGCGATTGGAAATTGCGATGGATGCGGAAATCCGGGGGCAATTCGTGCAGGCCGCCGACGGCGATGCGCGCAGGCTGCTGAACCTGCTCGAACTGGCCGTCGAACTGGCCGCCGCCAACGACGAGAAAACCATCGGCGAAGCGCTGGCGTGCGAAGTGCTGAGCGGCGGCGTCCGGCGCTTCGACAAGCAGGGCGAGGAGTTTTACAATCAGATTTCAGCCCTGCACAAGTCGGTGCGCGGCAGCGCGCCGGATGCGGCGCTGTACTGGCTGTGCCGGATGCTCGACGCGGGCTGCGACCTGGCCTATATCGCCCGCCGGATCGTCCGGATGGCCTCCGAGGACATCGGCAATGCCGATCCCCGCGGTCTGCAGATCGCTCTGGATGCCTGGCAGGCGCAGGAGCGCCTGGGCAGTCCCGAAGGCGAGCTGGCGCTGGCGCAGGCGGTCGTTTATCTGGCCTGCGCGCCGAAAAGCAATGCGGTGTACCGGGCCTACAATGCCGCGATGCAGGATGCGAAGCGCAGCGGCAGCCTGGGCGTGCCGGTGCATCTGCGCAATGCGCCCACCAAACTGATGCAGGCGCTGGATTACGGCAAGGCGTATCGCTACGCGCACGACGAACCCGAAGCTTATGCTGCGGGCGAGAACTATTTTCCCGACGAACTCCGGGGAACTACCTATTATCAGCCGGTGGGCAGGGGCCTGGAAATCAAAATCGCCGAAAAGCTGAAACATCTGCAGGCGCTCGACGAGCGGTCCCGGCGCTGAGGGACGAAAATCTTCGGTAAAACTTGTCGCTCTTGTAGGGCGGATTCGCCGCCAGGCAATCCGCCGCGCTTGGAGGGCTTATTGGCGTTTTGCTATCGCGAAAACGCCCTACAGCTCTGCAGGCGCTCGACGAGCGGTCCCGGCGCTGAGGGACGAAAATCTTCGGTAAAGCTTGTCGCTTTTGTAGGGCGGATTCGCCGCCAGGCAATCCGCCGCGCTTGGAGGACTTATTGGCGTTTTGCTATCGCGAAAACGCCCTACAGTTCTGCAGGCGCTCGACGAGCGGTCCCGGCGCTGAGGGACGAAAATCCTCGGTAAAGCTTGTCGCTTTTGTAGGGCGGATTCGCCGCCAGGCAATCCGCCGCGCTTGGAGGACTTATTGGCGTTTTGCTATCGCGAAAACGCCCTACAGCTCTGCAGCGCTCGACGAACGGTCCCGGCACTGAGGGGCGAAAATCTTCGGTAAAACTTGTCGCTTTTGTAGGGCGGATTCGCCGCTAGGCAATCCGCCGCGCTTTGAAGGGGATTGGCGTTTTGCTGTCGCAAAAACGCCCTACAACGCTGCTATTCATAACGCTTGACGTGGAAGGTAAAGCTTATATTTTCAGCAATCGAAGTGGAGCAGCTTATTTTCCGCCATCTTCCGGTATGACGCATTGTGCAGTTTTACCCAGAGATTCATCACGAAATAGCCGTAGGGCATTTTCGGCCCCCGGTCGGAATAGGTGATTTGGTGATAGCGGCTTTTGGCGTTGAGATGATGGCCGATGTGATTCGACAGGCCGATCAGCGCATAGCGAGACAACCATGAGCCTGTGACCCAGCCATAGGTTCTGCCGAACCGGCCTTCGCCGAGCCCCCAGTGCTGGAAATAATTGACGGCTTCCAGGATCCGGACCGCGGCGAATGCCTGGTAAAGAAACAGCAGCGCGGCCAGCCAGCCGTAATGCGCAACGATCCCGATGACGAATGCGCATTCGACCGCCAAACCGTGCAGCACCTGATGCTTCAACAGTCCGGCCTGCCAGAAACGCCGCCCGATGCCGAGCCGCTCCCGTTCCGATCGCCAGGCATAGTTAAAATAACCTTTGAAAACCCGGCGCCAGTAAGCGGCAAAACTTTCGCCGAAATGTGCCGTGGCGATATCTTCCGGCATGCCGAGATGGTGATGATGGCCGCGTTGATGCGCGATCACGAAATGATCGTAACAGACGCTGTACAGCAAAAGATGTCCCAATACGCGCTGCAGCTTCGAATCGCGGTGGATCAGTTCGTGCGCGACGACGATGCCCGATGTGCCCGAACTGGTGCCGACCAAAAAACGGACCAGAAGCAGATTGATCAGATTAGCGCCGAAATCGCCGGCCTCTCCCCAGGACAGCTTCGACACGAATTCGAGCATCAGGACGATGTTGAGGCATTGCAGCAGGGCCAGCCCATACAGAATCCCGTCATAGTACAGCTCCGGCATTTTTTTGTCCGGATGGCTCGGCCAATCGGGCGTTTTCCAGTCCAACAGCAGCATCAGCCAGAAGGGCAGCGTCCAGGCCAATGCCGTTGCCGGGGGGTGAGGCCCGCCCAGTAAAAACACAAAACTGCCGAGCGGCAAGATGAAAGCGAGCAGATACCCGAAACAGCTAGGCATTTTGGCCGGAGCGGCGGACAAAAAAGTGCCGGCCGCTACACCGGCCTTGGAATGGCTTGCATAAATAACGAACGGCCAGCGCGATTTTGAAGGTCCGCCCGGCCGTCGCCAGCGAACAGTAGCCGCGGTAAATCCGGCGCCAGTGGGCGTTTTTGGCGGTTTCGCCCTGGCCGGTGGCAATTTGATCCAAATAATGCCGGATTGCGTTTCCGGCAAGCGCCGCATGCCCCGACGCCAGATTATCGATCGAGGTATGCACTTTCACGATCTTCGGATCGATGCCCCAAAACTCCAGTTCCTCGGCCAGTCGCAGGTAAATCCTACCGAGGCCGCTCAGTTCGATCGCCAGGTTCAGGCCCAGAAGTTCCGGCAGAAAACTGGCCGGAAACTGCGAAATAGCCAGCAGATACGCCGGAATGTCGAAGGCGCTGTCGATAAAACCGGGATGATGGCAGAAGGCCGGATCGTGAATCGGCGGCAGATCGATGTGCAGGCTGTCGAGCAGGCGCCGGTAAATGACCGGATGGTTCTGCGCTTCGGTCCCGTTACCGGTTTCGTCGTCGTAGATTTTGGATAAGGACGCGCCGATGGCTGCATACGCAGTGAATTCGAGGCGGCTTGCATGCTGTAGCCAGCAGCCGTCGGCCAAAATCGCCGGCGCCAGCTGTTCGATGCCCCAGACATAGGCTCGCCTGGACAGACGGGGCTTTTCTGCCAACGGTTCGTAAGCCTGCATCTCGCGCCGATAAAGCGTATCGATATGGTTCGTAAAGGCCTGGTGCGTGTAGTTTGCGAACGGCAAGCGGCTGAACCGGCCCGCTGCACGCAGCACGCGTTCGACGAGGCGGCGGGCGGCGGGCAATACGTCTGGATAAAGCTCGGCATTGACCAGATAATAATAGAGTTCGCGCCGGTTCATGTTGCCGAATGCGGGCGTATCGTCTCCGCCTTCCGCCGGCAGCCAGTCCGTTTCGGGCGGAGTTTCGCCGGGGCAGGGCACTTCTTCGAAGCCGGCATCTTCTCCGCTTAGCCAGTATTTCAGACAATCCCTATCGGCTTCGGTCAATACGCCGAACATCGGTCCTTCGAACTCGAAAAGCTTCAGCAAGGGGCTGGCGGCGGGATTTTGCCGGTTGATGTAGGCCGATCGGTGCAAGGCGGCAAGAAACCCCTTGCCATCGAAAGGCTGTTCGGCGAACCAGTCGTCCAGCGAGCGTCCTTCCAGCCTGACATGACGGTGGTGCCCGCAGGCGCCCTGGGCTTTCTCCGTAAACATCTTTGCCGCTGCCTGCGCGGCGGTTTCGGGATTTTCCAGGCGGTCGCGCAGCCGACGCTCGCATCGTTCGAAATGCTTCCGGTAGAGATCGAATCCAGCCGTTATGCGTTGCCAGAGCGTAGTCTTGCCGCTCTCGAACCGGGCCAGGTAATCCCGGATCGCATCGATTGCAATAGGCTTTGCCGATGGCAATCGATTCCGCCTGCGTTGCAGATAAATCGTTAATTCCGGAGGATCGTTCGCCAATCCTTCGAGCAGGCTCCGCGAATCGCACCACGCAACCGTAAAGCCGAGAATTTCGGGAAAAAAGACGCGTGGAAATTGCCCAAGCGCCAGTTGCAGCGCCGCGAAATCGAAAAACCGGGAATCGATCGTTTCGTTCCGGGCAAAAGCACTGCTGCAGGGATCGGGAATTTCCAGGCCGGCGTTCAAGAGCAACGCTTGAAACGCTTTGTCCGACGCAGCCATCGCGCCGGACGAGGCATACACGGCCGACAGGGCAATCGCGGCCGGCGCTTGATTCGTCGCAGTCTGCAGGATGTTCCGCAGCCAGCACGGTTCGGTCAGCAGCACCGGTTGAACCTGGACCAGGGCATCTCGCAGTTGGGCGAGTGTGGCTGTTATTGGCGGAAAGGTCGATTCTTGCAATGTCAACGCCTGTAAAATACTCTCGCTATCCCATCTGGAAGGCAATCCGGTTGAATCGGACGATGTCTTTCCGGCCTGGCGGCTTTCGATAAAATGATAGGCGAAAGGGTACAGCGCGGGCTCTTCACCATCCTGGATCAGTGCATGGAACAGTGTTCTCCCGTTTTGGCGGTATTGCCGCGCCGTCCGGTAAACCGCCTTCGAAAAGGCCGGCTTCAGATGAAGAGCGAAAGGGTCGGCGGGCTCATGCATCGCGGGGCTTGCCGATCAGATAGTCGTTGACGACCAGGATGTCCAGCCCGGTAGTCAGAAACAGCGCGATCGCGTCCTCGAGCGAATGTGCCAGCGGTTTTCCCATCACGTTGAAGCTGGTGTTCAGCAGCACCGGAACGCCGGTCACTTGCCGGAAGCAGTCGATCAGCCGGTAAAAACGCGGGTTCCATTCCTGCTTGACCGTTTGCAGGCGTCCGGTGCCGTCCACGTGGCAGACGGCAGCAATCCGCCCGCGCATCGTTTCGCGAATTTTCAGGGTTTTGTCCATATACGGCGACTCCTGGTAATGTTCGAAATAGTCGGTGCCGAACTCATGCAGAATGGACGGTGCGAACGGACGAAAGGTTTCGCGGAATTTGATTTTTTCGTTGATCAGGTCCTGCGTTTCGGCAAAGCGCGGGTCGGCCAGGATCGAACGGTTGCCGAGCGCGCGCGGCCCGAATTCGGCGCGTCCTTGCAGCCAGCCGACCAGTCTTCCTTCGGCCAGCCGTTGGGCGGCCGCTTCGCAGATCGACTCCGGCAGATGCTCGATCGTCAGCGAGCGGTTGAAGCGCAGCAGGCGGTCGATCGCCTCCTCGGCGATTACCGAACCGGTGTAGGGCGTTTGTATCGCCTTCGGTGAGGGAGGCGCCGGATGCGCGTCATGATGCGCCAGCCAGGCCGCGCCGAGCGCGCAGCCGTCGTCGGCCGGGGCGGAAGGCACATAAACTTGCCTGAACGGGGTTTCCTGGGTGATCCGGCCGTTATTCGAGGAGTTCAGCGCGCAGCCGCCGGCCAACGCCAGATTGTCGGACTGGGTGACATGCTGCAGATGGGTCAGCAGCCGGTTCACCGTCTCCGCAAAAAATCGCTGGCCGGTAAAGGCCAGATCGGCGGCCAGTTCGATGGGATCCTGCTGCTTGTGCTTGAAGACGTCTAGCCGGTCGATCCGGTCGAAAATTTTCTTGCCCTGATGCCGTGCCTCGAAGCCGTCGAGCGTAATCGTCGATTGCAGCAGCGCATACAGTGCTTCGTTCAGGCGGCCGTAAGGCGCCAGACCCATTACCTTCCATTCCTCGCCTTTCAGCCAGTCGAAGCCGCATAGTTCGGTGATCTTCATGTAATACAGGCCGAGGCTTGCGGTACCTGCGCCGCGGGCCTCGTAAAGTGGCTCCAGCCTGCCGTCCCGGTACCGGTAAAACGCCATCGCGCCGCGTTCGCCGAACGAGTCGATCACCGCGCAGGCGGCTTCCTCGAACGGGCTGCCGTAGCAGGCGGCCGCGGCATGCGTCAGATGATGGTCGTAGTTGGCGAAGCGGATTTTGCAGTGCGGATAGCGTTCGCGGAGGATCCGGACCAGATTCAGGCCGGCGCGGCGGATGCTGTTGTGCTGGCAGGCCATCATGTGGTGCAGCTGATAATTGCCGAGCGGCGAACGCAGCCGTTTGATGCCGTCTTTCAGCAGGCCCGGCGCCGACAGCAGGCCGAGCCGCGACATCAGCGATTCGTAGAGCGGCCGCCGTTTGCGCCAGTTGCTGGCGACCGTGATTGCGCCCGGATCGGGGCAATAGGTTTCGAGCAGCTCCGGTATCCGGAACAACTGGTCCGGCTCGGCGTTCAACGCGCGCTTGTTCTGCAGAAAGCGTTCGGTCGCTTCGGCGAACAGCACATCGCCCGCCGCGTCGACAATCGCCAGCGCCGAGTCGTGATAAGTGACCGACAAGCCGATACAATAGGTTTTCATTCCGCTCCAGGCATGATTCGGGTGGATGTTTTATCGTTGTTATCGAGGGCTCCAACCGATCGAGATCATCGATCCCGGCGATCAGTGATGTATATACCATAATGGCGCGAGGAATCCAGATTAAAATCGGGAATTCCCGAGGAACGGGATGGAATATTTTGTAATTTGCTGTTTTAAAATCGGAATTTCCCGTTTCGACGGCGAACGGGAGGAAGAGGAGGGTTTGTGTTGCGAGGTGGACGCTTGAGCCGGGGACGGGCTCAAGGGCTCTCGGCCAACCGGCGAACGGACGCCTGCAAATTGGCGCGCGCCCGAGCTTCATAACGGCGGCGGAAGCGCTCCGTCGAGAAAATATGCGGCCGGTCCAGCAGGCGGGCCAGAAACTCGGCGCGCCCGGCTCTAAAGTCAGCTTCGGGAACCCAGGCATATTCCTGCCGGATTTGCGCTTCGTACTGGAAGAAGCGCCCGGCGTCGGCGCTCAGGATGCCCAGGTCGGCGTCAGTCACGGCCTCAGCATCGTTCCCCTCGGGTTCTGCATTGTGGCGGGTGGTTATGATCAGCCGGGCGATACGCCGGGCCGTAGGTTCCGCAACGCCCAGTGAGCGGGCCGAATCGGCCGCCCAAGCCGCGCTTAGCGCTTCATTGTCCGTGCGATGCGGGTCGTAAACGGCGTCGTGGAACCACAGCGCCAGCTCGGACTCCGGTTTATGCGAAAGATACGGCGCCAACTCGGACAAATGGCCGAAACACTCCGCCAGATGCCGCAGCGTATGGTAATGCCGATGCGGCTCGCAGTAACGCCGCGTCAAATCGGCATGCAGCCGTTCGAGCTCGGGGCTGCGGGGAACTCCGAGGGCTGCCCAGGCTTCAAACCAGCGCTCAACCAGAAACATGGTCTTATAATGTGTCCTATAAGTTATCGATAAATTTATGTCTATCTTTCCCGTTGCCGATTCAGCTTGCAACAAAAATATAAAAAATAGCCCCTTTGTCATTGCCCGGTCAACGGCTAGATTCGGGACATTATCCGGATCGGAGTTACGTTATTTGGCGCTATAATGGCTCATCTTTATCAGCTCTGAAAGCGACTTAATTTCCCCCCGCGCATGTACCCTCAAGGCGTCAAAAAAATCATTACTTCCCGGCCATTGGTTCAACCGCATCTGCCTATGGACGGCCTGCATCCGATATTGGAGCGCATCTTTTTGGCGCGGGGCGTCGCCTCGCCCGACGATCTGGACCGTTCGCTGGCCAAATTGCCGCCGCCCTGGCTTTTGTCGGGCATTGAGAAGATGGTGGAGCAGCTGATCACGGCGCTGGAACAGGACCAAAAAATCGTGATCGTGGCCGATTTCGACGCGGACGGCGCGACCAGCTGCGCGGTGGCGATCAAGGGCCTGCAACTGTTCGGCGCCCGGCGCGTCGGCTTCGTGGTGCCCAACCGCTTCGAGTACGGCTATGGATTGACGCCCGAGATCGTCGAGCTGGTCAAGCGGAGACAGCCCGACCTGATCCTTACGGTCGATAACGGCATTTCCAGCATCGACGGAGTCCTGGCGGCGAAACAGGCCGGCATCAAGGTGCTGGTCACCGATCATCATTTGCCGGGGAGCGAGCTGCCGGCCGCCGAGGCGATCGTGAATCCGAACCTGCCCGATGACAAATTTCCGAGCCGCGCGCTGGCCGGGGTCGGGGTCATGTTTTATTGCCTGTTGGCGCTCAGAAGCCGGCTCCGGGAAACCGGCTGGTTTCAGGCCAAGGGATTGCCCGACCCGAATCTCGGCCAGTTGCTCGATTATGTGGCGCTGGGAACGGTTGCCGATGTAGTCGAGCTGGACCGGATCAACCGGATATTGGTGCATCAAGGGTTGCTCAGGATTCGGATGGGCAAGGCGCATCCCGGTATTCAGGCGTTGGTCGACGTTTCCGGCCGCAAACCGGCCACGCTCCAGGCCGCCGATCTGGGGTTCGCGCTCGGGCCGCGTTTGAATGCGGCCGGCCGCCTGGACGATATGACGCTGGGGATTCAGTGCCTGCTCAGCGACGATCCGGAGGAAGCCAGGCAGATGGCCCTGCAGCTGGACGACCTGAACAACGGCCGCAAGGAAATCGAAGGCCAGATGAAGCACGAGGCGCTGACGCTGCTGAAAGAGATGCGGGCGCTCGACGAGCGCCATTTGCCTGCCGGCGTGTGCCTGTTCGACCCCAATTGGCATCAGGGCGTGATCGGGATTCTGGCGTCCCGGATCAAGGACCGCCTGCACCGGCCGGTCATCGCGTTCGCGCCGGCAGGCAAGGATCAGATCAAAGGCTCGGCCCGCTCGATTCCGGGGGTGCATATCCGCGACGTGCTCAGCGACATCGCGGCCGCGCATCCGAAGTTGCTCAGCAAATTCGGCGGCCACGCGATGGCGGCCGGAATGAGTATTGCGATGCACGATTATCCGCCGTTCGCGCTGGCGTTCGATGAAATGGTGCGTAAACGCCTGGACGAGGTCGATCTGGAGCAGAAAGTGCTTTCGGACGGCGAACTTAGCGAACAGGAAATGACGGTCGAATTCGCCGAACTGCTGCAGAACGCCGCGACCTGGGGACAGGGCTTTCCGGAACCGGTTTTCCAGGGCGAGTTCGAGGTCGTACAGGCTAGCATCGTCGGCCAGAAGCATCTGAAGCTGGTGTTGAGAAACGCCAATGGCCTATTGATCGATGCGATCGCGTTTTTTATCGATCACCCCGAACGATGGCTCGGCCTTCGCGCCTGCCGGGCGGCCTACAAGCTCGACATCAACGAATTCAGGAGCAACCGCAATGTGCAGTTGATCGTGCAGTATCTCGAAAAAACGTTGTAACCCTTTGAAGGCTGTCCGGTACTGTTGCGGGAGCGGGGTAAACGAAAAGCCGGAGATGGAAGATTTTTGTAAAAAAGTCCGAATTTGAGCCAACGTCTTGAAAAGCTGGCTATACTGAGTCGGACATTCACCGCCTGACGACCTTTGATCATAGCCTCTTGCCGGTTCGGCACGGCCTATGTCCCGCTTACCCGTAGAAGATGATCCAAATCATTGCGCCCAGCTTGTATGTTCTCTCCGGCCTCTGCATTTATGCCGGTCTGATTCATTTTTCCGTGGGTTTCAGCCGGCCCTTCAATGCCGCTCAGATCGCATTCGGCTCGGCGAGTTGGGTCGTATCGCTGGTCGCCTTATTTGAATGCCGGTCGTTAAAAGCCGAAAATCTCGATGAATGCATTACGGCTCTCAAATGGAGCCTCGGTCTCAGCATCGTATTTTTCATGATTTTCCTTTGGTTTATCGCGCTCTTTTCCAACAGCCGGCCGCTGCGATTTCTGAAAGGGTTGACCCTGCTCTACGTTTTATTGTTATGGGTGAATGTAAGCCAGCCTTTCGGTTTGTTATACGACCGGATCGAGGGTTTCAAAACTTTGCATTCGAGATGGGGAGAAGCGGTTGCCCTGGTGGTAGGTCAGCCGGGGCGATGGTTTTATTTCGGCATGGTTACGGTGATGGCGAGCTTTGGCTATGTGCTGCATGCGCTGAGCGATTTTTACCGTCATAGCGGACATCGCAATCTCTTGGGTATGATCGCCGCCGTCGGCTTTTTCATGATGTTCCTGACCGAAGGGCTTATGGTGAGGTTGTTCGCCATCGATTTTGTCCCTTTGCGGTCTTATGGCTATTTGGGCCTGATGATTGCGATGAGCCTGATTCTCAACCGCGAATATTCACAACATTTGAAAGAAAATGAAAAGAGGCTGCGCGGGCTTTACGAGTTGTCGCCGCTCGGCATCGCCCTGACCGACATGAAGGGCCGTTTTATCGAATTCAACGAAGCTTTTCGCCGCATGTGCGGTTATTCGGCGGACGAACTCAAGAACCTGGATTACTGGACGCTGACGCCGCCGGAATACGAATCGCAGGAAGCGGAGCAGTTGGAGTCGCTGTTCCGCGTCGGCTACTACGGACCGTACGAGAAAGAATACCGGAATAAAAACGGCCAGCGCATTCCTCTCCGTCTAAACGGCATGCTGGTATCCGGGCCTCATGGGCAGCGCTATATCTGGTCGATTACGGAGGACATCTCCCAATGGCGTCAAGCCTTAAAAGCTTTAAGCGAAAGCGAAGAGCGCTATCGGCTCATCGTCGAGACCAGCAATGAGGGCATTTGCTCGATCGACCGGCGTTTTCGCATCGTTCTCGTCAACTCGGCCATGACTTCGATGCTGGGTTATGCGCCCGAACAGATGCTCGGACGGCTGTTGGAGGAATTTGTTTTTGAGGCGGACATTCCGCATTTTCGGCGCGAAATGCGGCAAAGAAGCCAAGGAGAAAGCACCTATTACGAGCTGCGGCTATGCCGCCGGGACAGTAAAGTCCGTTGGTGTTCGATTGCCGGTTCCGCATTGACGGACAGCGACGGCAACTTTGCCGGCGCATTCGCCATGTTCACCGATATCACGGACCGCAGACTCGCCGCCGAAGAGATGGAGCTCGCCACTCTGGTATATCAAGCCAGCAGCCAAGCGATGATGGTAACCGACGCGGATAACCGCATCATTACCGTCAACCCCGCCTTCACCGAAATTACGGGCTACGGCTTCGAGGAGGTTTTGGGTAAACAGCCGGACTTTCTCTTTTCGGTTTCCCATGACGGCACTTTCGCTCGGGAGATGGATGGGGCGATTTCCATTTCCGGCAAATGGCAAGGAGAGGTCTGGAGCCGCCGCAAGGGGGGTGAAATCTATCCTGCGCGGTTGATCGCCGATACGATTTGCCGGGATGAAGGTTCGACGTACCGCCGGGTAGCGCTGTTTTCCGACATTACCGAAGAGAAAAAGAGCGAAGAGCTTATCTGGCGCCAGGCCAATTTCGATTTTTTGACGAATCTGCCGAACCGGCGAATGGTCCATGATCGGTTGATGGAAGAAATCAAGCGGGCGCGCCGGGATAACAGGCGATTTGCGGTGCTGTTGATCGATCTGGACCGTTTCAAAGACGTCAACGATACGTTGGGGCACGAGGTCGGCGATTCGCTGCTTCAGGAAGCGGCGGAGCGTATGGCCGAATGCGTGCGGGAATCCGACATTACCGGGCGTCTGGGCGGGGATGAATTCATCATCGTTCTGGACGATTTGCAGGATGTCGGCAATGTCGGCCGGGTTGCCAATGGTCTTCTCGATAAACTGGCGATGCCTTACCGGCTGAAGAACGAGTTGGCCTATGTTTCGGCCAGTATCGGCATCACTTTCTATCCCGACGATGCCCGGGACATTACGACGTTGCTTAAAAACGCCGACCAAGCCATGTATGCGGCCAAACGCCAAGGACGCAATCGTTTTCATTATTACACGCCGGCCATGCAGGAGGTGTCCAATGCCCGCATGCGGTTGACCAACGACCTGTACAGCGCCTTGGCAAACGATCAGTTTATTTTGCACTACCAACCCATCGTGGATTTGGAAACCGGCCTTATTCAGAAGGCCGAGGCGCTGATTCGCTGGCAGCATCCCCAGAGGGGACTGGTGAGTCCGTCCGACTTTATACCGATTGCCGAAGACACCGGCCAGATCATCGGAATAGGCAATTGGGTGTGCCGCCAGGCGGCTGCCCAAGTGGCGCGGTGGCGCGCCATCCATTATCCGGCGTTTCAGGTCAGCGTCAACATGTCTCCCGCCCAGTTCAGGGCGAATGCCGACAGCCGGGTCCCTTGCTTCAATGCTTTGGCGGAAGCCGATTTGCCGGGCCAAAGTATCGTTGTCGAAATCACCGAGAATCTGCTGATGGAAGCCCGGGAGGAAATCAGCAGCCAATTGCTGGTCTTCAGGGACATGGGGATACAGGTGGCGCTGGATGACTTTGGGACAGGCTATTCGTCGCTTTCCTATCTGAAAAAGTTCGATATCGATTATCTCAAGATCGACCAGTCCTTCGTGCGCAATCTCGCTTCCGGGGCCAGCGATCTGGCGCTTTGCGAAGCGATGATCGGCATGGCTCACAAGTTGGGCATTCAGGTGATCGCCGAAGGCATCGAAACTCAAGACCAGTACGCGATACTCAAAAAGATGGGCTGCGATTACGGGCAGGGCTACTTTTTTTCGAAACCCCTTCCCGCCGATCGGTTCGAGGCCCTGTTAGCGAAGCATCCGGCATTATGCCCGGCCGTTTCGGAGCCGACGATTTCGTAAATCGCCGTGCTTTGGCGTTTTTCAGCGCGCCGCGTTTTTGATCCAGGCACGGATTTCCGCCACCACCCAGCCGCTGTCGTCGACCGTCAAGTCATGCCCGCCCCAGGGATGGGTATGGAATTCGAGCTGCCATTTGCGGGCAATGGCTTCGGAGCACTGCGGATCGACCAGTCGATCGCCGCGGCTGTTCAATAGCAAGATCGGCGGCTTCGGCTTGATGTCTCCGGGGCAATAAGTCGCGGCCGCCATCAACTGGCGGAAAGCGGTTCCGGCGCCGACCGGGCGCGCTTTTTGAATCGCGATCCAGTCGGCGGCGGTTTGCGGATAGCGGTCTTCGCGGTTGCTGAGCAATTCGAGCAGCGCCGGTTCTCTTTTTTCGACATCCCGATTCCCGGCCGCGGCGAACAGTCTGCCGTAATTTTGCCAGCGCAGGCGCCGGTAAAAAGGGCTCAAACCGCCCAGGCTGGTACTGATCAGGATCCCGCCGCCGATTTCCTGAGGATGCGTGAGCATCCACTCCCAGGCGACCATGCCGCCCAGCGAAACGGCGATCAACACGGCCGGTTCATTGAGAGAATTCTGTTCGAGCGCCTGCATTCGGACTTTTTCCAGAATGCCGCGGATCGAGGCCGGCGAAGTTTCTCGAAATAAAAGGCCTGCGCCGGGCAAATCGAGCAAAGTCAGTCGTGCGTTCGGAAACGCGGCCTGCAACTGCGGCACGAAATCCCCCCAGTGCGCCGATTCGCGGGTCAGGCCGCGCAGCAAAATGAAAGGGGGGGCAGTCGGTTCAGGCATACCACAGCTCCATCGCTTTCCGGGTGTATTGGTGTTTTTGCCGTTCGCCCAGGGCTGTCCAGCCCGCCGGGTAGAGCAGGCTGCGATGCAGGAAATCGAACAGCAGGAAGTGACGCCGATAGATGCGCTGCTGGCGGTGCGGCAGGATCGGATGGAACAGGCCGTGGCGCGAAAACAGATGCAAAGGGTTTTTGCGCAGCCAGAGCCAGGACCCCATTTCGAGCGTCAGCGGCAGAAACAGCCGCGCTTCCTGTGCCTGTTCGGCGAAGCGGTCGAACAGATAATCCCATAAATCGCCGTTGATCAGGTATTCGGTGCAGGTCGGTTCGATTTTGTAAATATGGTAAGGGTAGCAGCGGTCGAGGTTTTCCTTTAGCGCCAGCATTTCGGCCAAATGGCCGAACGGGGTCTTGCGCGAAGCATAGGGAAACCATAAGCGGTCACGAATGCCGAAACCCGAATGAAGATCCAGCGCGATCGATAGCTTCGAGCCGAACAAGTGTTTTTCGACCACGCGGCACAAGGCCAGCGCTTCCTTCTCCATTTCGAGTTCGCTGCCGCGGTACCAGGGAAGGCGGGGGCTGATGCGCTGTCCGCAATACAGCCGGGTGGCGCCTTCGGCTTCGACAGGCGCGTTGCGCATCAGATCGACGCCGTTGCCGTTCGCTCGCGTGCCGAGATACACGCCGACTGGATTGACTAGAGGCATGAAGACCAGGCGCGATTTCTGCAGTCGTGCGGCGAATTCTTCGTCCCAGTCGAGCAGGCCGGTGATCGTTTGGATGAATGACAGGATCACTTCCGAGCCGATTTTTTCGAGGCCGTGCACGCCGCCGAAAAATGCCAGCGCCGGCGCCTCCGGCCGGCTCGAACCGAGCGTGATGCAGTGAATCGGGAATTGGTGCCCCTCGTAAGGAATGCGCTCGACGATTTCGCACTGCGCGCGGTTGCCGAGTCGTTCGATGAGGCGTTCGAGCCTGTCGAGTTCCGGTAAGACAAAATCCGCCATCCAATTATCGTTATTTCCGTGATGAATTAAGCGCTGTTCCGCCGTTGAGGCGGGTGCGGGGTGAGATGCGGCCGATTGTACTCAATCTTTTCCGGGAAAGACAGCAGGTTAGGCTTCGGGCGAATTACTTTCGGTTACAAGACCTGCCAGGTCTATGATTCCTGAAGAGAAGCCGCTAAGCCGTCAATTTGCCTTCTGATTTTCCGGCTTGCGGGAGTTAAAACGCCGACAGGCTCATCGGCCCGCAAAGCTTCCCGGATCAGGCTTCTGGCTTCGCGGCTGATGCCGTTGCGGGTTTTGTCTTCGCTCTCGATCGCCGGCAGAAAATCGAGTTTGACGTCGATTTTTTCGAGCGCCAGCATCTTGAACAAATGGGCGACGAATGTTTCGTCGCCGACAAACGGTGCGCTTTTCCCGGCGGCGTTCAAATAACGGATGGCCGCGGGTTGGATCGCGGCATGGGTCAACAGGGCGGGTTGAAACAGCGACGCATGAAAATCCAGGACTTCGTTGCCGTCGGTGGTCGTGCCTTCGGGAAAAACCAGCATATTGCCGTTCCGGCGCAATTGCCAGGCCATTTTTTCGGTGGTCTGCAGGATCTGCTTCCTGTCGCCCCGGCGGATAAACACGGTGCCGGCCTGCCGCGACAGATAGCCGATGACCGGCCAGCCGGCGATATCGTCCTTGGCGGCGAAACAACCGGGCACATGCCCGCCCAGGACGATGATGTCCAGCCAGGAGACGTGGTTGCTGACGACCAGCACCGGGTGCCTGGCAAGGCTGCCGCTCCTGTCGACCCGCAGGTTCAGGATGCGGCCGAACCGCTGCAGCCAGCGGAGTTTGACCGCATCCCTGATTTGTCTGGCTCCGGCGGGCGGGCGAACCAGCCCGATGACCGGAAACAGGCCTGCGGCGATCAGAAAGCCGGCCGTAAACAGCAGCATGAGCCCGGCCGCTTTAGAGTAGAGCCGAAGTTTCGCTTTCATTGGCGCTCTGGCCGTTTCTCAGATAGTGCTTGCTGTAACGCTGCTCCAGCTGTTCGAGCGGCAGCAGCATCAGAAGATCCATGCAGTTGAAGCTTTCGTCCCAAAACGGTTCGGCACAGACCAAAGCGCCGAAACGCAGATAGGCTTTCAGCAGCGGCGGAATGCCCGACTCGTCGCGCTGGCAGCGCAAACGCGCCGGCACCGGGACGGCCGGGACGGTTTTCAAGGATGCCGGTGCGATATTTTTCCGGTCGATATGCCGAAAGACCGCATCCACCGCATATCCGCTCGGGCCCGGCGTGATGCTGGCGCAGCCCAGCAGGTAGCGATAACCGCCTTCGCTCGCATACTGTGCGAGCGCCGACCACAGGGTCGTCAGCACCGCGCCGCCGCGATAATCGGGGTCGACGCAGGTACGGCCGATTTCGAGGAACCGGCCGGGCAGCGCCAGAATCGGGCTCAGGTCGAATTCATCCTGAGAATAAAAGCGGCCGAGCGATTGCGCCTGTTCATGATTCAACAGGCGCGTATAGCCGGCGATCTTGTTTTTCTGGTTGTCGTAAACGATCAGGTGATCGCAGTACGTATCGATTTCGTCATAATCCAGTTCTTCGGCGGCGGACTTGAGCCGGGCGCCCATTTCCCGCGCGAAAACGCGGTAGCGAAGCGCTTGCGCGGCTTTAATCATCGCTTCCGAGTCCGCAATGAAACTGCTGAAGCGTTTGGCGGCGGGTTGGCAAGTCTCCTGATCGAGATTTTTCATCGGCTTTGCTCGGGGTATTAAAAGATGCCGATAAATTACGGGAGCGAGATGTCAGTTATGTGTCGGAAACGTTAAGGAAACTCTGAATAAGTCCTACGCCTGGGATAAAATATCCGCAGCTTGCCATTTTCGATAGGTGCCCGCCATGAAGCAACTCGGACTCAGTGCCCCACTGTTTGTGAAGAAACCGAAACAGACTCGGCGGCAGCAATTTCTCCAAGAGATGGAGCAGGTAGTGCCTTGGAGTTTGTGGACGAGCCGGATAGCGCCGCACTACCCGACAGCGGGCCGAGGCCGCCGCCCCTTTCCCTTGGCGACGATGTTGCGCATTCACCTGATGCAGCAGTGGTTCGGCTATTCCGATCCGGCGATGGAGGAAGTATTGCACGACATGCCGCTGCTGCGCGAGTTTGCCGGGCTCGATGCGGGCGAGGACGCCCTGCCGGATGAAACCACGATCCTCAAGTTCCGGCATCTGCTGGAACGCCATCAGTTGGCACAAACCCTATTTGATGAAACGGCGGCGCTGTTGGCCGAAAAAGGCCTGTTGCTACGGCAAGGCACGATCGTCGATGCGACATTAATCGCTGCCCCGCCGTCCACCAAGAACCGGGCGCGCAAACGGGATGCCGAGATGAGTTCGACCAAGAAAGGGAACAATTACCACTTTGGGATGAAGGCGCACATTGGGGTCGATGCCGAGTCGGGGTTAGTGCATACTGTGGAGATGACCACCGCCAAGGTGGCGGATGGGGTCATGACGGAGGCGTTGCTGCACGGCGAGGAACGGGTCGTGCTGGGCGATCGGGCCTATACCCGCAAGGACCGGAATCTGGCGGCGGATCGCCTGGAAGGTGAGCCGGTTTGGGCCTTTCCGTTCAAGCGGGGGAAGGGTGAGGAGTTGCCGGTAGAGCAAGCCCTTCACAACCACATGCTGGCGCCGTTACGCGCCATGGTCGAACATCCGTTCCGGATCGTCAAGCGCCAGTTCGGCTATACCAAAGTGCGTTACCGGGGGCTGTTCAAGAATGCCCAACAACTCTACTTGCTGTTTGCCCTGGGCAATCTTTATCACGTTCGGCAGGCGCTGCAGCCGACCTAGGGAGACCTTTGTCCTTCGCCCTGGAAAACCGAGAACACTGAGTGAAATCACCCCGATAGCGGGCGCTGCCGGGAAGGATTTGCCCATTTTCGGCGAGGTGCCACGGATGTCGCACGGTGTCGCTTATAAAAACCACTTATTCAGAGCTTCCTTAACGCTGCGTGACGGGCGGATGACACTTCGATGACAGAAGAAGCGAAAACAAAACAAAGAGCTGGATCCGCCCGCTGTTGAAGCCGTTATTTTGGTGGTATCCGGATTAACCGCACGCAAACTTTCGGCAGCCCCGGAAAGCGGGCCGGTTTTGCTCAGAAAATTTTGAAAGGAAAACGTAGGGGCGTGTCAATATCGATACTGCTTTTCCTGTGCCTGTTCCTTGCCGATCAACCCGGCCGCGCCCTGTAACTGTTCAGCGATCAACCCGATCAGATCGTCGGCAGCAAAGATGCCCACGAGAACGCCGCTTTTATCGACGACCGGCAGCCGTCTGACGCCTTTTTGACGCATCGATCGAATCGCGTCGAGCAGGTCGTCGTCCTCCTGCGCCAGCACCAGTTCGCGGCACATCAGATCGCCTACCGTGACCGTATCGATCGCGAGTTCTTTCGCGATCACTTCGATGACGATATCCCTGTCCGTCACGATCCCGACCGGATAGCGCAAGCCGTTGCGTTCTTCCACTATAATCACATCGCCGGCATGATATTGACGCATCAGTACGGCGGCATTGAAGATAGTGTCGTCTTTATACGCCACCAGAACTTCGCGATTGCATAAGGTTTTAAGCGTCATAATGAAAATCCGATTTTGAGTGGGGAACGGTAATAATTGACTCTAAAGGGCGCGTTTGATTCAAAGCCGAAGTTATTTGCCGTTGCGGCAGGACGAATCGTTTGCGGTATTGCGGCCCGTTTCGCGCTTCAAATGTTTCGGGTGAACTATTCCGAAAGAGCGGATAACTAAAAAATAAGGAAATTTTGAAGCAGGCGGTCCGGAGGGGGCATCCGCCGGATTTAAAACCCGTGCAGCGGCGCACTGATATTATCCCGCTTCACAAGGGAGAATCACCATTTTGGTGCCGAAGCGCCGGGCGGTTTGAACGGCTTTGAAATGCTTTCGGTTCGTGAGGTTAAATCAAGCCGGTAACCGAAATGGCATGGTTAATGCTTGATATCCTTAGGGTGAAGAATGCTTTCTCGGCATTCTTCTGTTTTTAACTACGAAGGAGATTGAGATGGCTGCTTTTGTATTTTTGTGCCTGTTTTTGGTGCTGATGGAAGTGTATCGGCGTGAACTGGCAACATGTCAGAAAAGCGTATCAATGGCTCGCTGCCGTCCGCTGCGGAAACGCGGCGATCACGGTTGATTTTTAGTTTCGGAAACAGGGCTGTTTCCGCACCTCCAGCCTCCTTGCCAAGTTTCGCTTGAAGTTTGGTAAGGAGAAAAGTTGGGTGTATTTGAATAAAGCTTACGTGTTCGTATTAGGCAGGTAGGTTTTGGTTGAAAGGACATTTCATGCTCGACAAGACCCTGTCCATTATTCTGGCCGGCGGCGCCGGTTCCAGACTCCACCCCTTGACCGCCGAACGGGCCAAGCCGAGCGTGCCTTTCGGCGGCAAATACCGGATCATCGATTTCACCTTGTCGAACTGTCTGCATTCTGGACTGCGGCGCATTCTGGTGCTGACGCAATACAAATCTCATTCCCTGCAAAAGCATCTGCGCGACGGGTGGTCGATTTTCAATCCGGAGGTTTCGGAGTATATCACCCCGGTGCCGCCGCAGATGCGCACCGGTAATTCCTGGTACGCGGGCACCGCCGATGCGATCATGCAAAACCTGTATCTGCTCGAACGCAGCCATGCCGCTTATGTGCTGGTGCTGTCGGGGGATCATATTTACCGGATGGATTACGCCGCCCTGCTGCATTTTCACCAGGAGCAGGGCGCGGAACTGACGATTGCCTGCATGCGGGTGCCGCTGGAGGAAGCCCGCGGTTTCGGCGTCATGTCGGTCGATCCGTCTCAGCGCGTCGTGGAGTTTCGGGAGAAACCCGCCAATCCCCAGGCGCTGCCCGACGATTCGCAACATGCGCTGGTTTCGATGGGGATCTATGTATTCGATATGGATTTGCTCTGCCGGGAGTTGAAATTCGATCACGAGCTTGCCGAATCGCGCCATGATTTCGGCAAGGACATCATTCCGCGCCTGATCGGCCGGCAACGCGTCTTCGCCTACCGTTTCGGCGGCGAGAAGGGGCGGGTGACGCCCGACCGTTACTGGCGCGATGTCGGCACGGTCGATTCATATTACACGGCGAATATGGATTTGCTGCTGCCGGTGCCGCCGATCAACCTGTATCAGCGCGATTGGCCGATACGGACCTATCCCGGCCAATATCCCCCGGCCAGGATGGCGCCCGGTCACTCGGGCCGCCCCGGTCAATTCGATAATTCGCTGATTTGCGGCGGAGCGGTGATCATGGGCGGCACGGTCAGGCATTCCATTCTCTCGGCGCAGGTTCGCGTCGATGACGATGCGCGGGTCGAGGATTCGATCCTGTTCAAGGGCGTGCAGGTCGGCGCCGGCGCGGTGCTGAAGCGCTGCATCATCGACAAGTATGTAAGCGTACCGTCCGGCGAGAAAATCGGCATCGATCCGGTGGCCGATGCGGTGCGTTTCACGGTTTCGGAAAGCGGGGTGACGGTGGTGCCGAAAGGCTACCGTTTTTGACCCGGGACCGGTTCAGGCCGTGGCGGGGAAGGGGAAGGACGGACCGGTATGAAACGGTCCATCCGGAACAGGCATTTTTCGTTCTCGGCTAACGCGGCAAATTGTAAAGCACGTCGTTCGCTTTATCTTTGGCGTCTTCCTTTTTGATCGCGCCTTGTTGCGATCTTTCCTGGCTGAACTTGTTGATCATGTCCTCCCAGCTCGAATAGTGCTCATAGCCCTTGAAGCCGGCATTCTTCCGCTGCTGGTAGATCTCTTGGCCCATATCGATGATTTCCAGCGGGGTTTTGCCGTCGACCGCATTCAAAAATTCGGAATCGGCCTTTTGCGCGTCGCGAATGGTCCAGAAGGAGACTTCGAATTCGATGCGCTTCTCGGCCGGCAGCCGTTCCTTCAATACTTTGACGGACTTATACGCGGTCCGGATATTGTGCCCGTTGACTTTGTCGCTTCTGCCGCAGGCGGACAAAAGGATACAACTCAGAATAAAAATCAGGAATAGGGAAATTTTTTTCATTAGGCTGCCTCGATGGAATGACGGATCGGTGTTAAGGGTATTGGCTTTTTATTGTTTATTAATAACGCCTGATCTTCAAAAAACTCGGTAAAATGATCGGCAATTATAACCCATGCAACCCCTTATGCTGGAATTTATCCAATTACTGAAGCAGCGTTACCAGACGATTTTACAGCAGGCTCCTCTCGAATCCGCCAAGGCGGTCTACCGGCAGCGCATCGATCAGCTGCTGCTGGCGGAAGCTTTTTTACGCAAAGGCGCGCTGATCGATTCCAAGCCGTTGCCGCCGCTGCAGATTGCCGTGGTAGGGCCGACGCAGGCGGGCAAGAGCACGCTGGTGAACGTGCTGCTTCAGTCCGGCGCCGCCGGAGTGAGCCCCCTGGCGGGCTATACGGTGCATCCGCAAGGCTTTTGCCACCGGGTCGGGCGCGAGGATTGCAGCGGCTTGCAGCGCTACTTCGGGCGTTTTCAGCAACTGCTGCCCGCGCAATTGAGCAAAGACCGGCACGATTGCTTTGCGCTGTCCGAACCGGGAGCGCATTCTTCGCTACTGCCCGAATGCGTATTGTGGGATACGCCCGATTTCGACTCGATCGATTCGTCGACCTACCGCGAAGGTGTCATCCGGACCATGGCGCTGGCCGATGTGATCGTGCTGGTGATCAGCAAGGAAAAATACGCGGACCAGTCGGTCTGGGACATGATGTCCGTCCTGGAAGCCTTACGCCAGCCGACCGTGATCTGCCTGAACAAGCTCAGCGAGGGCTCGGAAGCGCTGATCGTGCATTCCTTGAAGGAAAAATGGCTGCTGGCCCGCAAGGACGAATTTCCGGAAGTCGTGCCGCTGTACTATGACAAGCCATCGGGCCTGCCGGTCTGGCCGGAGGCCAAGCCGTCGCTGCTGCCGCGGCTCGCCGCTCGGGTTTCCTACAAGAAGCATGCCCGCTACGAGCAGGAATTGCTCCAGTATTACTGGCCGCAATGGCTGGAGCCCGTTGTGCAGGAGCATCAGGCGCTGAGAGATTGGCATCAGTTGCTCGATCAAACGATCAAACAGGCGCTGGACCATTATCAGCGCGACTATCTGAACCATCCGCATCACTACGAAACCTTTCAGGTCGCGATGGCCGAACTGCTCGCCCTGCTCGAAATCCCCGGCTTGGCGGGCATATTGGCCGGCACGCGCCGGGCATTGACCTGGCCGGTCAGGCAGTTGATGAAGCTCGGCCGCAAGAAGGCTTCGCTGACCGGCACCAGCCACGAAGTCGCGCTGCTGCACCAGATCGCCGAGCACGCCTTGCTGCAGATGACCGACAACCTGCGCGACAAGGCCGAGGAGCATCAGCAGCGCCTGTGGTGGAAGGATATGGGCGCGCTTCTGCGCGGCCGGCGCCAGGAGCTGTTGGCCGGGTTCGACGGCGCGGTCAAACATTACCACCAGACTTTCCAGCAGGATGTCGAAAGCGCCGCGCACCGTTTGTACCGCAAACTGCAGGAGCAGCCTTTGCTACTGAACAGCCTGCGCGCGACCCGGGCAACGACCGATGCGGCGGTGATCGCGTTGACCTTGCATACCGGCGGGATCGGGGTGCACGATCTGGTGATCGCTCCGTCGATGCTGACGGTGACCTCGCTGCTGGCCGAAAGCGCGATCGGCAGTTACATGCACAGCGTCGAGGCCGATCTGAAAAAAAACCAGTTGAACCAGGTCAGACAGGTGCTGTTCGTCGAGGCGCTGCGCGACAAATTGGCGGCTTTGCCGCAGCAATTGTCCGCCCTGGCGCATTTCAACATTACGCCCGAGCAATTACAGGAAGCGGAAAACCATCTGAAGGAAAAACGTCATGGCTTACGATTACTCTGATTTGGCGGATCATACCCGCCAGTGGGCCGCACAAGCGGCGGAGGTGGGCTGGATCGATCGGGACATGCCGGAACAGGAAAGCCTTCCGCGGACCGGTACGCCGAGCGCCCTGTTCGGCCAAGGGCAGGGCCGGCCGTTGCTGGTGGCGTTCATGGGCGGTACCGGCGTCGGCAAGAGTTCGCTGTTGAACCGGCTGGCCGGCAAGGCGATTGCCAGAACCGGCATTGAACGGCCGACTTCGCGCGAGGTGACCCTGTATCACCACCGTTCGGTCGCGCTCCGGCATTTGCCCGAGCATCTGCCGATCGCCAGCGTGAAGACCGCGCCGCACGACGACGAGGCGAAACGGCATATTATCTGGATCGACATGCCCGATTTCGACAGCATCGACCAGGCCAACCGGCATCTGGTGCTGGAATGGCTGCCGCATATCGACGTACTGATCTATGTGGTCAGTCCGGAACGCTACCGCGACGAGAAGGCCTGGCGGCTGCTGTTGGCGGAAGGGGCGCGGCACGCCTGGCTGTTCGTATTGAATCAATGGGACCGCGGCCAACCGGAACAATTCGAGGACTTCAAACGCCAGTTGAGCAAGGCCGGTTTCGTCGACCCGATCGTTTTCAAGACGATCTGCGCGGAAGACGGGCAGGAAGACGAATTCAGCGCCTTGGCAAAGATGCTCACCGATCTGGCCAACGAGCATACCGTGCAGCAGCTCGAACAGCGCGGGCTTAAGGTCCGCCTCGACGAGCTCCGCTGCGCGCTGGAACAATACCGGCAGGCTTTGGCCGGCGATGCGGCATTCAAGGAGCTCTCTCCGCTTTGGCAGCAGCAATGGCAGCGTACCGGGCAGTTGCTGCTGGAAGGCTTCGCCTGGCCGGTCAGGCAATTGGCCGATTATTATGCGGAACATGCGGTCGGCTTGCTGACCCATCCGGCGACCGGAAAATATCCTTCGACTCAGGCCGATGCGCTGCTATGGGACGCTTGGGCGAAAGCCCGGTTCGACGATGCCCTCGACGAGTTCGTGCTGCAGGCCGAGCAGCGCGGCATTCCGGCGCAGCCGCTCAAGCGGCAACTGGCTCCGCTTCGCGAAAAAGCGCCGAAAATCATCGAAACCCAAAGCGAACTGGCGGTGAGACAATCTCTCGCCAATCCCGGCAACACTCTGCAGCGGACTTTGCTGAGCGGGGCGCGCATCGCCGAAATCCTGCTGCCGCTGGCGGCCCTGAGCTGGGTCGGTTATCAGGTGTTTACCGGTTACGAGTACAGCAACGAAACCCATCTGGCGTACCTGGGCGTCGATTTTCTGATTCACAGCAGCCTGGTGGTCGCGATCAGCTGGCTGACGCCCTGGTTCATCGCCAGAAAACTGAAGCCTTCGCTGCAGGCCAGCGCACTGCGCGGCTTGCAAAAAGGCCTGGCGCAGGCGTTTGCGTCGATCGGTTCCGAAGCCTTGGCGGCGATCGATCGGATGAAAGATTTGCATGCCGAACAGCAAAGGCAGGTCGCCGATCTGCTTGGCCACTGCGCCGCACTCGAAAGCCGGCAGCAGACCACGATCGACAGCAGCAGTCCGCTGCAACGGATGTTGATTCGTTAAGCCGAGATTGATTACGTTCGATTGCTCACCGCTTCGGCGTGAGCGGGCGGGCGAGAATCGGATCAAACGATCAACGCGTATGCATACGCGATGGATGCCAAAAACAGAAGAATCAGCCAGACGGCTCCGAAGCGTACCGAAGCGTTGCGCGCGAAGAATATCGCATAGGCGGCTTTCAAGAGATTGTTGCTGCCGCTGGCCAATACGACCGCGGCAACGATTGCCGATTCGGAAACCTGAAATTTTCCGCTCAACAACGACAGGATGAACGGATAGATATCCGTCAATCCCACCGCAATCGCCAGGAAATTCAGCCCGGAGCGCCCGAAATGGCTGATCACGTATTGGGTGACGAAGGTAAACACCATGAACAGCGCCGCAAACAGAACGGCGGTGGAAAGTTCCAGCGGGTGGCCGACATCGACCGTATCCGCTTCGGAGGGGCATTCGTTTTTATAATGGACCAACGCCGCCACGGCGATCACCGACAGCACGATGATCGGGAGGAAAGGCAACAGCAGCCGGAGGCCCGCATGCAGGTCGAACAGAAAAATAATCGCCAGCAGGCGCAGGTACATCATCGTGGTGGCGGTGATCAATGCGGCCGAGACATAGCTTTCGGCTCCCGGCAAATTGCGTGCGCGCCGGCCGATCATGATGGTGGCGACCGTACTCGAATACAGCCCGGCCAATACGGCCGTAATCATCAGGCCGCGGCTTTTATAAAAATAACTGTGGATCAGATAGCTGAGATACGAAAAGCCGGAAACGATGATCACCGCCAGCCAGACTTTGTAATAAGTGACCGGCAGTGCCGGTGCGATCGGCCGATCCGGCAATAAGGGCAGAATCACGCCGGAAATGATCAGGAATTTGGCGAGCGTGACGACTTCGTCGTTCGCGAGCTGATCCGAAAAACGGTGAATGACCGGCTTCGCGCCGAGCATCAGGATCAGCACTACCGCAAACAGCACCAGGAACCAGTTCGGAAAAGTAATCGCGATCGGACCGATCAGATAGATCAGCAGCCCCAGCAGCGGGCTGAAGATCGAAAAGATGCCTTTCGCGGCCAAGTGCCAATAATAAATCAGCAGCGCCGCCCCAAACAGTAGAAATCCCATGGCGAACAGCAGCTTGCCGGAATCGAGCGAAAACAGCATAAAGCCCAGAATCGCAATCAATACAAAGGTCCGGGTGCTGCCGAAATGAAGCTGGTATTGATTGATTTGATGATAGCGGCGAAATTCGAGCCCGACCACGAACGCAAAGGCGACCGTCATCCCGAACTGGATCAGGATGGGGGGAATGGTCGCGATCAGGTCGGCGAATTCCATGGGCTTGGCGCTTTAGAGCAGCGGCTCGCCGTTGACATTGTACCAGTCCAGGATGCTTTGCCAGATTTCCTCGGCGGTTTCCGCATACCAGAACAACTCGCGGTCTTCGGGATCGATCACGCCTTCGCAGATCAGGAAATCGACATTGAACGCTTCCTTCCAGAAGCTCTCGCCTACCAGCACGACCGGCGCCTGCTTGATCTTGCGGGTCTGCATCAGGGTCAGGGTTTCGAACAGTTCGTCGAACGTGCCGTAGCCGCCCGGAAACACGACCAGCGCCTTGGCGCGGAGCAGGAAATGCAGTTTGCGCATCGCGAAATAATGAAAGCGGAAGCACAATTCGGGCGTGATATACGGGTTCGGAAACTGTTCGTAAGGCAGGTTGATGTTTAGGCCGACCGTCAGCGCGCCGCTGTCGTAGGCCCCGCGGTTGGCCGCTTCCATCAGGCCGGGGCCGCCGCCGGTCATGACCACGCAGGCACGGTCGGGCGCCTGCCGCCGCGACTCGCCGACTAGGCGGCCGAATTCGCGCGCAGTATGGTAATAATGGCTTTTCGCGTAAACCCGTTCGGCGACCCGGAGTTTTCCCAGCAGCAAGGGATCGTTGGGCTTGCTTTCGAGCGCGGCTTTCAGGCCGTCCACCTTGCGCTTCGATTCGCCGGGTTCCTTGATACGCGTGCCGCCGAACACCACGATGGTGTTTTCGACGCGGTTTTCCTTGAGCGTCTGCTCCGCTTTTAAAAAATCGACCTGCAAACGAAACGAACGCAGTTCGTCCTGATTCAGAAAGTCGACGTCCTGGTCGGCCTGGCGGTAACTGGCGCTGGACAGGATCTTTTTCAGCCGTAACGGCGCTTCAGGATCTTCTTCGGCGGGTTTGGGGATCTGGAAGGGTAAGGGCTCGGATCGTTCTTCTTTCAGGGGATGGGCGCAGGAAAGGATATTTCTGTTTTGCTTCATGGTTTCCGTAACAAATGGATTTCTCGAATAGGGCCGGTATGTGCCCGAGAAAGCCCATCCGTGCTCAACTGAAGAATTTAAGATACTCGCTTTCGGAAAAAATGTCCCGGTTGTTTTCGACGCGGTCCAGAAAGACCAGGCCGTTCAGATGGTCGAATTCGTGTTGAAAAACGCGGGCGATGAAGTCCTGCAGGCGGATTTGGACCGGATGCCCTTGCTCGTCGGTATAGTCGACCCGGATGTCTTTGAAGCGCGGGACCAGGGCGCGAATTCCGGGAATGCTCAGGCAGCCCTCCCAGCCTTTTTCGATGCTTTCCGAAAGCGTTTCGAAGGAGGGATTGATCATCACGGTCGGTTCCATTAGAGGCGCGTCCGGATAGCGCGGGGTGGGGCGGGAGGCGACGATCACGATGCGCACGGATTCGCCGATCTGCGGCGCGGCGAGACCGACGCCTTGGGTATTGGCCAGCGTCGCTTTCATCGCGGCGATCACGGCGCGGTTTTCGGCGCTGTTCGTTTCAGCGGCGGGCAGGGCCTGGCGCCGCAACACTTCGGCGCCCAGTTGGGCAATTTCTCTTATCCGATTCATAAAATGCCTCTCAGCGTTACGCGGACGAATTCGGGCTTATCGTCCCGGTCGGGGTGAAAAAGGGTCTTTTTTTACTATGGATGGATTAACTCTGCAATTCATTCAACAATTGGATCTGTGCCTGGACGGGATTCTGGTCCTCTATTCGATTCGCGCGCCGGTAATGGCCGTCCGGCTGCATCAGCCAAGCCTCGGTATTATCGGTCAGGTACAGTTCCAGATCGCGCAGAATCCGGTTTTGCAGTTTCTTGCTGCCGATCGGAAAAAACACTTCGACGCGGCGGAACATGTTTCGATTCATCACGTCGGCGCTCGATGCGTAGATTTCCTGGTTGCCGCCGTTCAGAAAGGCGTAGATGCGTTCGTGTTCGAGGAAGCGGCCGATGATCGAGCGCACCTCGATGTTTTCTGAAGCGCCAGGAATGCCGGGCCGCAGGGAGCAGATGCCGCGTACGATCAGTTTGACTTCGACGCCGGCCTGCGAGGCGCGGTATAACGACTGAATCAATATTTCTTCCACGACCGCATTGACCTTGATCACGATTTTCGCCGCTTTGCCTTTCTGCGCAAAAGCGATTTCGCGCTCGATTTTGTCCAGCAGGCCGCTGTGCAGCGTGAACGGCGACTGCAGCAGTTTGTTCAGCTTGGTGACCTTGCCGAGGCTGGTCAGTTGGGCGAAAACCTTGCGGACGTCTTCGCCCAGTTCCTTGTCGCAGGTAAACAAGCCGTAATCGGTGTAGAGCTGGGTCGTCTTCGGATGATAATTGCCGGTGCCTAGATGCACGTAATTGACCAGTTCCTTGCCTTCGCGGCGGAGCACCAGGCACATCTTCGCGTGCGTCTTGTAGCCGACGACGCCGTACACGACATGCACTGCGGCTTCCTGGAGCTTGGCGGCCAGATCGATGTTGGCCTTTTCGTCGAAACGGGCGCGCAGTTCGATCACCACGGTCACTTCCTTGCCGGCCCGGGCCGCCTTGATCAAGGCGTTCACGATCGGCGAGTCGGCGCCGGTCCGATACAGGGTCTGCTTGATCGCCAGCACTTCCGGCGATGCCGCGGCCTGGCGCAGGAATTCGACGACCGGCGCGAACGAGTCGAACGGATGGTGCAGCAGAATGTCCTGTCGGCGGATGGCGGCGAACATGTCCTTGTTGCGCGCGAATTGCGCCGGAACGCTTTGCTTGAACGGCACGAATTTCACGTCGGGACGGTCGACCAGGCGAATGATTTCCTGAAGCCTGTTCAGATTGACCGGACCGTCGACCAGAAACAGGTGCTGCCGGGTCATGTCGAAGCGGGCCAGCAGAAAGGCGACCGTTTCATCGGGGCAATTCGCGTCGATTTCGAGGCGGACCTCGTCGCCGTAGTTGCGCATCGCCAGTTCGCCTTCGACCGCAAGCAGCAGGTCGTCGATCGCATCGTCGTCGACGAAGAAGTCGCTGTTGCGGGTTACCCGGAATTGGTAACAGCCTTTGATGGTCATTCCGTTGAACAGCTGGTCGACGAAGGCGTGGATGATCGACGACAGAAACACGAAATCGTACCGGCCGCTTTGCGTTTCCTCGGCCGGCAGCTGCACGATGCGGGGCAATGCGCGCGGCGCCTGCAAAATCGCGCGGCCGCTGTTGCGCCCGAACGCATCCTTGCCGGTCAGCGAGATGATGAAGTTCAAACTCTTGTTCAGAATGCGCGGAAAAGGATGCGCCGAATCCAGGCCGACCGGCGTCAGGATCGGCAGCACTTCCTCGTTGAAATAATTCTGCAGCCATTTCAGCTGGGTTTCGCTCCAGTCCTTGCGGCGGATGAAGTTGATGTTCTGTGTCTGCAGTTTCGGAATCAGGATCTCGTTCAGCACCTGGTATTGCTCGGTAACCAGTTCGTGCGCCTTGACCGAAATCAGTTCCAGCTGCTCGCCCGGGGTCAGACCGTCGGAACCGGTAACCTTGGGATCGATCGCCGCCATCTGGATTACGGAAGCGACCCGGACTTCGTAAAATTCGTCCAGATTCGAGCAGGAAATGCACAGGTAGTTGAGCCTTTCGAGTAGCGGCACGTCTTCGTTGCGGGCTTGCGCCAGTACCCGCCTGTTGAATTCGAGCAGGCTGGCGTCGCGGTTGATGTAAAATTCCGGCTTTTGCAGGTCGGCGGCGGGGATGACTTCGATGATGGCGTCCATAACTATTTTGAGCGGTTGGCGATTAAGGCATTACGCCTTCGATGAAAACGTGGCGGTCACTGATTGGTTCGATGTTTAGCGGGAGTTCGGCTTTTTTGAGTTGATCCCGGATTTCTTCAAGGGTAAAAGCGGCCAGCAGGGAACGGTAAAAATCGCGCCGTAAAATCTCCGGCTCCCCGGCGGCATGGGCCTCGACCAGCGCCATTGCCGCCTCGAGCGAGGCGGGGCGCAGCAGATCCATCACCGCGATGCGGGTGCCGGGCCGGGCGGCTTTTTTTATCGTTTGCCACAACGCCTGCGGGTCGGGCAAATGGTGCAGCAGGCTGTTGCTGAATATGATCGCATAAAATTGTTCGGGAAATATGACAAAAGGCAGACGTTCGTGGATCAGCCGGATGCGGTTCCCGATGGACGGCGTCCGGATGGCCGCATAATCGAGCATCGCGCGCGAACCGTCGACCGCGTCGATGCGGCACCGTGGAAAGGCCTTGGCGAAACACAGGCCGATGTCGCACGGCCCGCAGCCCAGGTCGAGCGCGATGCCGCTGAATTCCGGGTCGCCGACGAAGGCCCGCAGGCGGTCGACGAATTGCTGGTGCGGGACCGCAAAATCGGCTTCGGCATAGGCCCTGACCTGTTCGGGATCTTCCATCAGCTCGGGTTCCGGTTGTCTATCCATTGCATTCTCTCGTAGTTAACGTGATAGGTGAATTAAGGGAAGAGATGTACCCATGCCGCAGGTGCCGAGGGAAGTGCGCTGCCGGGCCGACTTGGATTGACGGGCGATACTTCCCGTCTTATCCGGCGTTGACGGCGTTAAATCCGCGCCTGCCCTGCAGGCCGCCGGTGTGGACGGCGACGATGCGTTGGCCGGGGGTGAAACAGCCTTTGGCGATCATGTCGTAAAGTCCGTACATCATTTTTCCGGTATAGACCGGTTCGAGCGGAATTTGCTGGGTCAGTTCAAAGCGGTGGATGAATTCGAGCAATTCGCGCGCCGTTTTCGCAAAGCCGCCGAAATGGTAATCGTGAACGATTTGCCAGCGAGGGCAGGGTTTCGGCAGCAGGCTTTCCACATCGGCCGTCAAAAACTCCGCGTGCTTGAGCGCCGCAAAGCCGAGCACGGTTTTTGCGCCGCCGAGGGCGGCGATGCAGCCGGCCAGCGTCGTGCCGGTGCCGCAGGGCAGGCAAAGCGCGTCGAAAGGCATCTCGATTTCTTCGACCAGTTCGGCGACGCCTTTCAGCGCAAGAGGCTGAGCGCCGCCTTCCGGCAGCCAGTATTGGCCGGGCCGGATACCGGGGAGGCTGTCGGGTTTACGGTATTGCCTGAGCTGCCGGTATTCCGACCGCGAAACGAAGCGCAGTTCCATGCCCCAATTGCGGCAGTCCTCGAGGGTCGGCGTCAGCGGCTCCGTCCGCTCGCCGCGGATATGGCCGATCGTCTGCAAACCCAGTCGTTTGCCGGCGTAAGCCAGCGCATGCAGATGATTCGAGTGGGCGCCGCCCATGCTGATCAGGGTGCGGGCTCCGGATGAGAGTGCGTCTTCGAGGATGTGGCTTAACTTCCGCCATTTGTTGCCGGATATGATAGGATGCAGCCTATCGTCCCGCTTGAGCCACAATTCGATCTCCTGGGGCAGATCGGGATCGGCGATACGGACCAGCGGCGAGGGATGAAAGCCGGCTTTCAGAGAGGACAGGGCGGGATGCATCTGGATTTTATCGTAAAATAATAACAATACGCCGGACTTATTTAGCTAGAGAAAAAGCCATGACCGAACAAACGAATGAAGCACGCCCTGTATCGTCCTGGAAGTCGGTGATCGAGAGCCGCAAGGAGAGGGCGGCATACTATTTCGAAAACATTCTCGAAGATCAGCGGAGCTGGTACGAAAGCAAGGCAGGGCAGTATAAATACAAGCATTTGTTTTTCGCAATGGCCGTGATCGTGACGGGCGCGCTGATTTCGGTCATCCAGGTGTTTGCCGATCAATCCTGGACAGCCGGAGCCACTGCCTTGTTAGGCGCGGCCGTCACGGTATTCCGCGCGGTGGATACGCTGCTGCGTCCGAACGAAACCTGGCAGGCTTACCGGAAAGCGGCCGAAGGGATGAAACGGGAATATCGCCTGTACATCAACAATGCCGGCGATTATGCCCCGGTGACCGATGAGGAGGCCGCCTACCGGCTGTTGGTCGAGCGCGTCGAAACGGTGATTGCGGAAGAACAGCAATTATTCTGGCAGTACCGCAACAGTGCCGCCGGCGAAACCGATGATCAACACGCTAAAAATAACGCCGTTTAAAACGATTTTTACGAGAGGAAGCGAATGTGGGTCAGACAATAGAAAGATCTACAGCAAGTCCCAAACCGGCCGGATAGCCGGCGGCAAAGGCGCCAGGCGGCCCAGTTCGACATATTGATTGTCGGGGCTGTGAAAGTCCGAGCCTGCAGAGCCTGCAAGCCCGAAGCGACTCGCATGGTCGGCCATGTTTCTGATTTCTTCCGGATTGTAGCGCCCGGTCACGACTTCGACGGCCTGTCCGCCGGCCTCCTTGAAGGCGTTCAGCAAGCGCCTGAGCCAGTTGGCGGTCAACTGGTAGCGCAACGGGTGTGCAAGGACGGCGACGCCGCCGGATTTGACGATCCAGTCGATAGCCACGCCCATCTCCGCCCAGGGAGTGGCTACATAGGCCGCCTTGCCTTTCGCCAGATAACGGTCGAAGGCTTCCTGCTGGCTGGTCACATGGCCCTGCGAGAGCAGAAAATCGGCGAAGTGCGTGCGCGTGATCATGCTGTCGCCAGCCATTCTTTTGACCGCTTCGAGCGCGCCGTGGATGCGTTTCTTTTCGAGTTTCTGCGCCATCTGTTCCGCGCGGTGCAGCCGTACGTTACGCAGATCATGCGTCGCTTCGGCGAGCGGGGCATAGGCGGGGTCGATCCCGAGTCCGACGATATGCAGGCATTTACCTTGCCATTGGCAGGACAGTTCGATGCCGGGAATGAAGCGGAGGCCTTCGGCTTGCGCGGTGCGTTGCGCCTCGCCGAGTCCCGCGGTCGTATCGTGGTCGGTTAGGGCCAGAGCGGTCACGCCCTGCCGATGCGCGCGCCGGACCAGTTCCGCCGGAGACAGCGCGCCGTCTGAAGCGGTGGAGTGGCAGTGCAGATCGTAAATTTCGGACATGGATTTTTGTTATCGTTATGGTTTAGAGGGTTCTGCCCATCTGTTTTTTGTCTTACGCCTGCGGTTATTGGTATTCCCCATAGAGTTTCGCATACAGCCCGTTCTGGGCAATCAGCGTCTCGTGCCGTCCCTGCTCGCAGATTTTGCCTTCTTCGAATACATAGACATGATCGGCCTGTTTGACCGCGCTCAGCCGGTGCGCGATGATGAGAGTGGTTCGGCCCGCCAGAAAACCGGCGAGCGCCTGGTGCAGCTTGTATTCGGTTTCGCTGTCGAGCGCGGAGGTGGCCTCGTCCAGAATCACGACTTTCGGTTGGGCCACGATCATCCGGGCAATCGCGAGGCGCTGGCGCTGTCCGCCCGACAGGCGCATGCCGTGGCGGCCGACGACCGTATCCAGCCCGGTCGGCAGGTCTTTTACGATGTCGCCAAGCTGGGCCGTTTCCAGGGCATTCCATAATTCCGCGTCGCTTGCGGTACGCCCGAGGGTCAGATTCGCGCGGATCGTGTCGTTGAACAGGATCGGCTGCTGCAGCACGGTCACCACGTTTTCTCTGACTACTTCCAGGCCTATCCGTTCCATCGGCGCGTCGTCGAAACGAATCGTTCCGCTTTCGGCAGGATATAGGCCGATCAAGGTCTGGATCAGGGTCGACTTACCGCCGCCGCTGGCCCCGACCAGCGCGACTTTGTCGCCGGCATGGATCGTCAGGTTGATCCCGTTCAGCACTTTTTCCTCGCCGTAGCTGAAATGCAGGTCTTCGATCCGGATCGCGACGGTCTTCTTGTTCAGGAACGGATTTTCAAGATGCGGATAATGCGGCTCCTGCTTCAGCGCCTTCAATCTGTTGATCCGGGCCAGAGCCGCTTTCGCCGCGTAAAAGGCGTACTGGATGTTCAGGATCTCCTGGACCGGCCCCATCATGAACCAGAGATAACCGAATACCGCGAGCATCTGGCCGATCGTCAGGTCCGAATAGAACACCATCAGCATCGCCAGAGCGCGAAAGACGTCGAAGCCGAACAGGAAAATCAAAAAGCTCAACCGGTTCGCGGCGTCGCTTTTCCAGGCATAGGCGGCCGAGTAATCCTTGACATAGCGCGCCGCGTTGATCAGTTCGCGGCAGTAGTGCTTTTCGCGGTTGCTGGCGCGGATCTGATGGATCGCTTCCAGCGTTTCGGTCAGCGATTCCTGAAAAATGCCGTAGGCGCTGTTTTCCTTGTTTTTAAGATCCTTGACCTTGCCTCCGACCACGCGCGTAAAATAGATCACGACCGGATTCAGCAATAAAATGAACAGGCCCAGCCGCCAGTTCATCCAGAGCAGGATCGCGGCGGTGCCGAAAATGGTCAGGCTCGCGACCAGCAATTTACTGATCGTATTGCCGATGAAATTGTCGATCGTATCGAGATCGGTGACCAGGTGCGTGACGATCGCGCCGGTGCCGAGGCTTTCGTATTCGGCCATCGAAATCGTCTGCAGGTGGCCGATCAGATCTTGACGAATGCGGAAGATGATGTCTTTTGCGATGCAGGAAAACTCGCGCGCCTGGATGATGTTGAAAACGATCGCGATGATCCGCAGCACAAGGCTCGCCAGCAGCACGGCCGCGATATAAAAGACCGGCACCTGCCACGCGGCGGGGACGAGCGGATTCAGCGTTTCGATGATCAGGCCGGGCTTGTGCAGCAGGATTTCGTCGACCAGCAGCGGCATGAACAGCGGCACCGGCACGCTCGCGATCATCGCCAGGAGGGCGATGACATGAGAATAAATCAGAGCTTTTTTATGTTGGCCGGCAATTTGGAAGATATAATCCCAGTTGAAAGGCGCTGCCTGGGATCGTGAGGGTTTGGAGTGCACGTTTCGGGTTGAAGTCGTTATATTTTCCGCGCCATTATAGCGAAGCCTTGAATTTAGTCATAGCCGCCGTTCGGCGGCGCTTCTTCGAATATTTCGTTCAGACCGCCGTATCAATCAATTTCTCAAATAGCATGCAATCCCTACGTGTCATCCTCCTGGCTATCGTACTGGCGTCGGGTATCGATGCCTGCGCGCGCGACCGGCAGCGCGAGCGCAGCGACTTCGTGCTGGCCGAGCAGGCGGTCGAGCGCGGCGATGCGGCCGCTTTTCAGGCACTGGCCGATACGCTGTCCGAGTATCCGCTTTATCCTTATCTTCTGTATCAGTGGTTGAAAAAGGACCTGACGCAAACCGACGGAATCCGTGCGTTTCTGGCGGATTATAAAAACACGCGCTACGCTCCGCTGCTGCGGGAAAAATGGCTCAAGTCGATGGCCGCGCAAAACAAGTGGCAGGCTTATACCGAAAATTACATAGCCGACGGCAATGTGGCGCTCCAATGCCTGTATCATTGGGCCCGCTTTCAAACCGGTTTTCAGGAACAGGCCCTGCTGAATGCCAAACGGTTGTGGATGAGCGGCAGTTCTCAGCCGGGCGAATGCGGACCGCTATTTGCCGAGTTGGAAAAATCCGCGCTGATGAGCCGCGAAATGATATGGCAGCGTTTCGAAATGGCGTTGAAGGAAAACCACCGGCAGCTGGCCGAATCGCTTGCGCGCCAGCTGCCGAGGTCGGACCGTGATGTCGCTGAGTCATGGCTCGAAGTCGATAAGAACCCCGAACGGATCATTGAACTGAAGAATCGTTCGGGCAACGATGCGTTGTCCGCCCGAATTTTTGCGCATGGCCTCGACCGGATCGCCAAGTCGGACCCGGACAGGGCCGTGCGGCTTTGGGACGCCGAGAAACAAGGCCTGCCGCTGGAAGACCGCATCAAGCAAATGACCGAGCGCCGGCTGGCGCTGGCTTTGGCCTTTCAAAGAAAGGCCGGCGCTTACGACCGGTTGACCGGTTTGAGTGTCTATGACGGCGAGGTGAGGGAGTGGCGGGTCAGGGCCGCTTTGTTCGAACAGAACTGGGAGCATATCGCAGCAGCCGTGTCGGATTTGACGCTCGAAGAGCTCAAGGAAGCGCGCTGGCAGTATTGGCAGGCGCGTGCGTTCGAGGTCGCCGGCCAGGCCGCGGAGGCGCGGTCGCTGTATATGCAGGCTGCCAAGGACCGAAGTTTTTACGGCTTTCTGGCCGCCGACGCGGTGTCGCAGCCATACTTCCTGGCCGATACCCCTGTGCCGCTGGCCGCGAACGATCTGGCGGAATTGGCGGCCGAAAAGGATTTTCAGGCCGTGATCGAGCTCAGGGCGTTAAACCGCGAAATGGAAGCGCAGCGGCAATGGTGGTTCGCAACGGGAAAACTGGCCCGGGAGAAACGCGCACGGGCCGCCAAGCTGGCGGAGTCGTGGGGCTGGCATCCGGTTGCGATCAAGACGCTGGCCAAGGCGGATTATTGGGACGATCTGGCCTTGCGCTTTCCGGTCGGCTATCTGGAACAGGTGCGGAACAATGCGCTCCGCCACAATCTCGACCCTGCGGTCGTGCTGGGCGTCATCCGGCAGGAAAGCATGCTCGACAGCCATGCCGAATCGGCCGTCGGGGCGCTGGGACTGATGCAGGTGATGCCGAAAACGGGCAGGCAGATTGCACGGGAGATTCAGCAAGATCTGGTAACGGACGCCAGTCTGTTCGACCCCGATGTGAATATTCGGCTGGGATCTTATTATTTCAAAAAACTGCTGCAGCGCTTCAACGGTCATGTGGCGTTAGCGGCCGCGGCGTACAATGCGGGGCCTGCCAGAGCAACGAAATGGCTGCCGAATGCCGGGGCGATGCCCGCCGATATCTGGGTCGAAACGATCCCGTTTCGGGAAACACGAAAGTATGTGGCGGCGGTTTTGTCCTATGCGGTCATTTATCAGCATCGGCTCGACAAACCCGGATTGAAGATCACCGACCTGATGCCCGCCGTTCCGCCCGGGTAAAAATGAGCTGATTTTTTTCAGGGCCTGATAGATAATATGCGGAACCAATTTAATAAAAATTTGCCAAGGTAAACACAGAATGGAGAAAAAGCATAGTCTGACGCGCGACGAATTGTTGATGTCCGGAAGGGGAGAACTTTATGGACCCAAAAATGCCCAATTGCCGTTGCCGCCTATGCTGATGATGGACCGCATCACGTTGATTACCGATGAAGGCGGGCTGTACGGCAAAGGCGAGATCATCGCCGAACTCGACATCAGGCCCGACCTTTGGTTTTTCGACTGTCATTTTCAGGGCGATCCGGTCATGCCGGGCTGCCTGGGGCTCGATGCGATGTGGCAGTTGGTCGGATTTTTTCTCTGCTGGATGGGCGGGCCGGGCAAAGGGCGCGCGCTGGGCGTCGGCGAGGTCAAATTTACCGGTCAGGTGTTACCGACCGCCAAAAAAGTCGTCTACCATATTCACATGAAACGTCTGATCATGCGCAAGCTGGTGATGGGCATTGCTGACGCGACGATGGAAGTGGACGGCAAAAAGATTTACGAAGCGACCGATTTGCGCGTCGGTCTGTTTACTTCTACAGAAGATTTCTAAGGTTTAAAGGTAATGAAAAGAGTTGTGGTAACCGGTTTAGGTATCGTTTCGAGTATCGGCAATAACCGGAATGAAGTCGTCGAATCGTTGAAGCTCGGACGGTCCGGCATCGGTTTTGCCGATATTTATCGGGAACTCGGTTTTCGCAGCCATATTCACGGCGCGGTCAAGATCGACCTGGATGCCCATATCGACCGCAAGATCAAGCGTTTCATGGGCGACGGCGCCGCCTTCAACTACATTGCGATGCAGCAGGCGATCGACGATTCGGGGCTGGAAGACAGCGATATTTCGAACGAAAGGACCGGCCTCGTGATGGGATCCGGCGGGCCTTCCACTTCGAACCTGGTCGAGGCAGCCGACCTGTTGCGCGAGAAAGGCATCAAAAAAGTCGGCCCTTACATGGTGCCGCGCACGATGTCCAGCACCAACACGGCCTGCCTGGCGACGCCGTTCAGGATCAAGGGCGTCAATTATTCGATCAGTTCGGCCTGCGCGACCAGCGCGCACTGCATCGGCCATGCGATGGAACTGATCCAGATGGGCAAGCAGGACATCGTATTCGCCGGCGGCGGCGAAGAAGTGCATTGGACGATGTCGCTTTTGTTCGATGCGATGGGCGCATTGTCGTCGAAATACAACGATACCCCGGAAACGGCATCCCGGCCTTATGACGAAACCCGTGACGGCTTCGTGATTTCCGGCGGCGGCGGCGTGCTGGTGGTCGAAGAGCTGGAGCACGCGAAAGCGCGCGGCGCGAAAATTTATGGGGAATTGACCGGTTACGGCGCCACTTCCGACGGTTACGACATGGTCCAGCCGTCGGGCGAAGGCGCCGTGCGCTGCATGCGCCAGGCCCTGGCGACGGTACGCAGTAAAATCGACTATATCAACGCGCACGGCACCAGCACGCCGGTCGGCGATACCAAGGAGCTCGAAGCGTTGCGTACCGTGTTCGGCGCCGGCCGGGTGCCGAAGGTCAGTTCGACCAAATCCCTGACCGGCCATGCCCTAGGCGCGGCCGGCGTGAACGAGGCGATTTATTCGTTATTGATGATGGAAGAAGGCTTTCTGAGTGCTTCAGCCAATATCACCCGGCTCGATCCGGGCGCGGAAGGCATTCCGATCGTGCGCGAGCGCGAGGACGGCGTGACCCTGAATACGATCATGTCGAACAGCTTCGGCTTCGGGGGGACGAACGCCACTTTGATTTTCGAACGCTATACCGGTTAACTCCTAATTCTCTAGCACTGCAAGGCGCTTGGCCGGGCGAGGCATATTGTCCCGTCCTCAGAGTTTCTACTGCCGTGCACGGTAGAAAACGTAAGGGGACGGGGTTGCAAACCCCCGCTCCGCGTAGATAGACCGTAGGGTGGATTCCGATGCGCATGGGTAGGGGCTTTAAGCATCGACGGTCTTGGCTGCGTATCGTAATCCGCCAAGATTGCCGTAAAAGGCGGGTTCGGCGCACGGAAATGTCTGCCTGATTTGAAAGTAACCCGCAAAGCGCGCCGAACCCGCCCTACGCAATTTCCACCCCTTTAATTGTTTCATCGCATGTCCGATATCCGTTCGAAAACCCGCACCCAATTCAACAAACTGCAAAAGCGCCTGCGCCACAACGTAGGGGATGCGATCGCCGATTACCATATGATCGAGGACGGCGATAAGGTGATGGTCTGCCTGTCCGGCGGCAAGGATTCGTTCACCTTGCTCGACATCCTGATGAATCTGCAGAAAACCGCGCCGGTCCGGTTCGAGATCATCGCGGTGAATCTGGATCAGAAGCAGCCGGGCTTTCCCGAGCACGTGCTGCCCGAATACCTCGAATCGATCGGCGTGCCCTACCACATCATCGAGCGCGATACCTACAGCGTGGTCAAACGGGTGATTCCGGAGGGTGCCACGACCTGCGGGCTCTGCTCGCGGCTGCGCCGCGGCATCCTGTACGGCTTCGCCGAAGAGCACGGCGTCACCAAAATCGCGCTCGGCCATCACCGCGACGACCTTCTCGAAACCTTTTTCCTGAACATCTTTTACGGCGGCAAACTGAAGGCGATGCCGCCCAAGCTGCTCAGCGACGATAGGAAGAACATCGTGATCCGGCCTTTGGCGTATTGCCGCGAAAAGGACATCGAACGCTTCTCCGCTTTCAAAAACTTTCCGATCATTCCGTGCAACCTGTGCGGTTCGCAGGAAAACCTGCAGCGCAAGGCGATGAAGCAGATGCTTCGAGGCTGGGACAAACAGTTCCCGGGCCGCCTCGAAACGATTTTCACCAGCCTGCAGAACGTCGCGCCGTCGCAATTGGCCGATGCGAAGCTGTTCGACTTTGTCGGCTTGCAGCGCAGCGACGGAGCCGATGACGCACCGCCGCCAATTCGCGTCGAACAGCCGCTGGTTTTCGACCGCGCTTTCGCGAAAGCGCGCACGGCCGTGATCCTGGGCACGGCGGAATAAAGATCGTCGCGTCCTGGTCAAACGTAGGGCGGGTTCGGCGCGCTTCGCTTTTGAGTTTCGGGTTCGGCAAAGCTTTCCGCACGCCGAACCCGCCTTTTGCGGCAACCTTGGCGGGTTACGGCGCAGTATAGGTCTGCGGTTCCTAAAGACCGTTCCAATGCGTGCCGTTGCCCTTCCTACATTTTTTCTTCGGCTAACTACAGCCGTAACCGCCCTCAGTCCGCTCCGAACCCTTACACGAGTCAGCATTGGTGATGGATTCCGCAATTCTCTCCGAACAATTCAAAACATACGAACAACTTTCTCCCCAACAAGGCGCCATCCTTGACGTGCTGGCCGTTCATGACGGCTATGCCGGTCCGATGCTGATCGGCAAATGTCTGTTCGATCTCGGATTCAAAGACAAGGACGGCAAGGCGTTCAAACCGGCAACGCTGGCGCCGCTGCTGGAAGCCTTGCAGGACTCGCGGCTGGCCGAAAAAACGCCTAAACAAGGTACCTACCGATGCGCACGGCGTTTTGTCGAGCCGCTGACCCGAAAGCTGGCGGAAGAAACGCGCGCCTTCCGAAAAATCGCCGACAGCATCGGCCGCCATGCGCCGGTGCGCGGCGGCTATTACCGCTACGATAAGGCCGACGACTGTCTGCGCGAAGCGCGAATCCGCTTTCACCTCCGCGAGTATAAAGAGGCCGACGAATGCCTGAAAATCGGCCGCCATGTCTTGAATTTGCCGCCCGATCACGACATCTATCTGCGCTGGATCTTGAACCCGTTCGATGCCGCGTGGTTGAAGAGGCGCCATCCGGTCATCCTGCACGACATTGCCGGTTACATTGCCTTACATCAATTGAGCCATCTCTATGCCGACTCGGCCATTGACGATTTTTTAAGCCGGTGTGCGCTCGAACCGGGGCTCGTCAAGGCGCCTCTGGCGACGCGCGTGTTTGCCGAATTGCAATGGCTGCGCGGCGATTGGGACGAACTCGAGCGTTGGATAACGCCCCGCACCGAGCCCGAATTGCAAGCTGTCGCCGCCGCGCTGGCCTTTATGAAAGGCGATTCGGCGCAGGCAATTGTCGGTTTCGAAAAGGCGCTGCAGGCGCTCAGGAAAGAAACCGGCAAACGCACGGCGTATTTTTACGGCCTGGCCGGGGTATTCTATCCGCTCGCGATCATGAAACAGCGTGACGGCGAACGCCTCGCGAAGCTGCCGAACCTGCTCGCCCAAGGGGGCAGGATGGGCGGGATCTGGACCGACGTTTACCGCTACCTCGCGCTGTTTCACGAGTTTCAGCAGGGCGACCTGCAGCGGCGGACCGAACTTCTGGCAATGACGCTGCCGTTCAAACTCACCTCCGGTTTCGGTAAAGACGGCCGTCCGGAAGCGGCGATGGTGATTCCGAATGCATTACAGCATGTGTTTTTATGGCTGATCCAATGTTGGGTCGATGCCGGGCATGTTACGGAAGTGAGCAAAAATCAGCAGTCTTTATACGCCCATTTACAGAATAACGGCTATCGCTGGCCGGCCGCCGAACTGGCGAAGGTATTCGCTAAAATCGCCCCTGCCGGGAGCGAACGCTGGGATGCCGGTTTTCTGGCCGAACAACCCCTTGCCCTGGCCGAGCTGTTCGTCAGCCGGCCCGATTGGGATCTGGCCCTGGACGCCTTGTTGAATATCGCGCCGTCGGCCGGCAAAAGCGCTGACCGGCCGGCGGCCCCGGAGAAGTCGGTCCGCCTGATCTGGCTGGTGTCCTATCATGAGTACGGCCATACCGTGGCCATCGAGCCCCGCGAACAGAAACAGCAGGCCAAGGGCGGCTGGAGCAAGGGCCGGACGGTTGCCTTGAAGCGCCTTTACGAGGAGCGTGACAGTTTGGATTATTTGAGCGAACACGATCTGAAACTGTGCAAGACGATCAAGGAATTCCGCGGCGGCAGCTGGTACTACGGGGCGGTCTCTTACGAATTCAGCAGCCGAATGCCGCTCGCTCTGGCCGGCCATCCGTTGCTGTTTTGGGCGGATTCGCCCGAAGTGCGCGTCGAAGTGGTCAAGGGCGAGCCCGAGTTACGGGTCAGCCGGGGAAAAGGCGGCGACAAGATACGGATCGAACTGCACCCGGCGCCGTGGCACGACCTTAAAATCCATGTCGGCAAGGAAAGTCCGACGCGCCTGAAAGTCGTCGAATTCGCGCCCGAGCATCAAAAGATTTATTCGGTGCTGGGGCCTCAGGGTCTGGAAGTGCCGATGTCGGCGCAGGAACGCGTACTGCAGACTCTGACCGGCATTTCGAGCCTGTTGACCGTTCATTCGGACGTCGGCGGCAGTTCGAGCGGCGCCGAACAGGTCGCCGCCGACGCCACGCCGCGCGTGCATTTGCTGCCGTTCGGCGAAGGCTTGAAGGCTGCGCTGTTGATCAGGCCGTTTGCGACAGGCGGGGCGTATTATGCGCCCGGCCGGGGCGGCGAAAGCGTCTTTGCCGAAATCGACGGACGGCGGCTGCAGGCGAAGCGCGACTTGCCGCTCGAAACAACGCGCGCCGCCGAACTGCTCGAAGCCTGCCCGGCTTTGGGCCTGGCGGAGCAGGACGAAGCCGGCGAGCGGCTGCTTGAAGAGCCCGAGCAATGTCTCGAACTGCTGCTGCAGCTCAAGTCGCTCCCGGAAGGCCGGGCGATCGTCGAATGGCCGGAAGGCGTCAAATTCCGGCTGCTGGGCCAGGCCGGAAGTACGAATTTCAGCATGAACATCAAACGCGCTAACGACTGGTTCGCGCTGGATGGCGAATTGAAGATCGACGATCGCACCGTCATCGAAATGCAGGAGCTGCTGTCCCTGCTCGGCAGCGGCAAAGGCCGTTTCCTGCAACTGAAGGACGGCCAGTTCGTCGCTTTGACCGAAGCGTTCCGCCGCCGGCTGGAAGACTTGCAGGCCTACGCCGACATCAGCGGCAGGAACGTCCGGATCAATCCGCTGGCGGCTTTGACTCTGGAGGACTGGGACACGGACGGCGGCGCATTCAAAGCCGACAAGCATTGGCAGGCGCATGTCGAGCGCCTGAAATCCGCGCGCGAGTTCCGGCCGGAGCTGCCGTCGACTTTCCAGGCGGAACTGCGCGATTACCAGAGAGACGGTTATGTCTGGCTTTCGCGCCTGGCGCACTGGGGCGTCGGGGCGTGCCTGGCCGACGACATGGGTCTCGGCAAAACGATCCAGGGCCTCGCGCTGTTGGTCGAACGCGCGCCCGACGGTCCGGCGCTGATCGTCGCGCCGACCTCGGTGTGCCTGAATTGGGAAAACGAGGCGAACCGCTTCGCACCGACCCTGAAGCCCCGGCAACTGGGCGGCGGCGACCGCCAGGGCATGCTGGAGAGTTTGGGACCGTACGACCTGCTGATCTGCAGCTACGGCCTGCTGCAGCAGGAAGCCGTTGCCGAAATGCTGGCGAAAATCCGCTTTCGGACGGTGATTCTCGACGAGGCGCAGGCGATCAAGAATACCGCGACCCGCCGCTCGCAAGGCGCGATGAATCTGCAGGGCGATTTCAGGATCGTGATGACCGGCACGCCGCTCGAAAACCATCTTGGCGAGCTCTGGAACCTGTTCCGCTTCATCAACCCGGGCCTGTTGGGTTCGCAGGAGCAGTTCACCCTGCGTTTTGCCGGGCCGATCGAACGCGACCGCGACGCCCAGGCCCGCCAGCGCCTGAAGAAGCTGATTCAGCCGTTCATCCTGCGCCGCACCAAGACCCAGGTCTTACAGGAACTGCCGCCGCGCACCGAAATCCCGGTTTATGTCGAACTCAGCCGCGAAGAAATGGCGTTTTACGAAGCGATCCGCCGCGACAGCCTGAACGAACTTGCGAGTAGCGACGGCCCGCCGGGGCAGAAACATCTGAAAATCCTCGCCGCGATCACCAAACTGCGCCGCAGTTGCTGCGACAGCCGGCTCGCAAACGCCGAAATCAACTTGCCGAGCAGCAAACTGGCCGCGTTCGGCGAAATCGTCGAGGAACTGCGCGACAACAAGCACAAAGCGCTGGTGTTCAGCCAGTTCGTCGACCATCTGCAACTGATCCGAAACTATGTCGAAGGGCGTGGCATTCGGTATCAATATCTGGACGGTTCGACACCGGCGAAGGAACGCCAGCAGCGCGTCGATGCGTTCCAGCGCGGCGACGGCGAGCTGTTCCTGATCAGTCTGAAAGCCGGCGGCGTCGGCCTGAACCTGACTGCGGCCGATTATGTGATCCACATGGATCCGTGGTGGAATCCGGCCGTCGAAGACCAAGCCTCCGACCGCGCGCACCGGATGGGGCAGCAGCGCCCGGTTACGATCTATCGGATGATCGCCAAACAGACGATCGAAGAAAAAATCGTCGCGCTGCACAGCCGCAAGCGCGACCTTGCCGACAGCCTGCTCGAAGGTGCGGACGTCAGCGGCAAGGTTTCGGCGGACGATTTGCTGAGTTTGATGCGCAGCGATGATTGACGAGGAGGCCGCGATCCTTTCGATCCTTTTTGGGCGGCTCGGAGCGTTTTTGAAATTAGGCTCCGGTCCCTCCTTCGCCGGATTCAAAAAACGGAGACGGCCCAAATCGAAGATGAGATCTCCGGACTGAGACTGCCGTAATTGTCCGGAAAGGGCATAAGAAACCAAAATTTATTTTCATTAATAATAAAAATAAAAACAGATATTTATGAAATATTATTAATGTGATTTAAAGGCGGAAGTTAATGTAACTTAGAGGCGATAGTTAAAGTCGTGTCAAGTGATTTGTCAAGAGTTCCGCGTGGAACAAACACCGTAATTTCTGCCGGTTTCTTCTTTCGCTCTACTTTAGAATCATCTTTATCCCGTTTGAAGCATTTGGACGGTGAAGCTTGGTAGCCTGGTAGGTCGGGCAACAGCTTCACCGTTGCCCGACATTTGGGCGGCGAAGAGGGTGCTCGATGATCCGTAACCGTGTCACATCGAAAATATCGGGCACAAAAAGCGCGTGCCCGACCTACACGACTACGCGACTGGCACAATAAAACTTATTTAAACAATAAGTTATGATTGTTTGTTAAGGTTTGTTAAAAAGAGCTGGCTAAACATCCTAAGATTCATTAAGAATTTATCTTAAACTTATGAATTAATTGGTTTTCTATCTTCTTTGGCGTGGGAGGAGAGTTAGCCGCAGGTGGCAGAAAAGAGCAGGGGAAGCTGGAAGTGCTGCGCCGGAGGAAAATGAAAGGGACTGCATGAGGAAAAAGAGCGTAGACCCGTGCGGGGGTCTGCAAGCGTGCAGTAATTATCTGCGCACAGGGCGCGCGGTGCGGGGAAGGCGCGCCTGGTTCAGCTTTGTTCCCAGGGCAGGCCGTGAAAGCGCCAGCCGCCGAGATTGCCGCGGTGCTTGTTCTCGTCGAGCGGTCCCTCGAAGCCTTCCAGAATGTTGATCGGATGCTTGTAACCGTCCCGTTCGAGCAGCCTGGCGGCATCCAGCGAGCGTTGCCCGCTGCGGCAGAGCAGCAGGATCGGGGCGTCCTTATTCGGGACGGCGGCCTCAACCTCGGCGGCAAAGTTCGGATTCAGCTGCCAGTCCGGCGCTTCTTTCCAGGGGATATGGATGGCGCCGGTCGGATGACCGACGAAGGCGTGTTCCATCTTAGTGCGGACATCGACAAGGACGGCATTCGGATCGCGCTGGAGCAAATCCCAGCATTGTTGCGGAGTCAGGTTTTCGATCATGATTTTATTTCTTGCTCAGGTTTTTGGCCGATAAATTGGGCTTCGTTGCGGAGTCCCTGCCCGAGGTCGCCGATCGCCGCATTTTCCCGGTAAAAAACCGGGCGCAACGGCAGAAACAGGGTCAGCAGCTCACTGCGGTCCAGCAGATAGGCGGGATTTTTCGGACCCTCGTCGCCGATTTTCAGGCGGGTGAATGTTTGATAGAACAATAAGCCGCCGGGTTTCAGGGCGTTCATTATCGCATCCTTCAAACCGCGGTCAAGAAAACGGCCGACCGCGATGACATCGAAGGCGGAAGAAGGCAGCGAAGCGGAGCTGATGGCTGTCCGGTGCGCCTCGATCGCCAGCCGGCGGCGGCCGGCATAAGTCTGCAACTTTTCGATCGCGACGGCGGAAATATCGAGAGCGACGACCTTCAGGCCATGCTCGGCAAGAAAAATCGCGTTGGCGCCGAGCCCGCACGCGAGATCGAGCGCATGCCCTTCGGACGGCAATAGGAACGCGTTTTCGGCCAGCAGCGGCACCGGGGCCTGGTTGCCGGGTTCGTCCAGGCTGTAGAGCCGGTCCCATTTTTCCTGGAGCTCATTCATGTTTCGGGGCAGTCCCCCCCGGGCTTGCTGACGCGAGGCTCCAGCCAGGTTTGCAGAAATTCCATGAATACGCGGACTTTCGCGGACAAATATTTCCGGTGCGGATAAACCGCATGCACATCCAGCGGCGGCGAAGGGTAATTCTGGAGCACGGGCTGGAGCCTGCCGCGTTCGATATCCCAGCCGACGATGTAGATCGGCAGCATCACCAGCCCCATGTCGTTGATCGCCGCGATGCGGATCGCATCCGCCACGTTGGCTTGCAGGCGGCCCGAGACGGTAATGGTCTGGGAACCCGATTCGCTTTTGAACGGCCATTTGTTTTTGGGATGAATGGCCCAGTTGATCAGGCAACTGTGGTGAACGAGATCCTGCGGCGTCTCGGGAATGCCGTGTTTGGCGAAATAGGTGGGCGATCCGCAGACCACTAGCGAAGAACTGGCCAGTTTGCGCGCGACCATGCTGGTGTCGTTCAGCGTGCCCAGATAAATCGCTAGATCGATGCCGTCTTCGATCATGTCGCCGGGGCCGCTTTGGATGGTCAGTTCGATGTTCAGGTCGGGATGCAGCTTCAGAAATTCGGAGATGGCGCGCGCGATATGGGTGGCGCCGATTACCGGCGGGGCGCTGATCCGCAGCGAGCCGCGCGGCTCGGTCTGCAGGTGAGTGACCTGCGATTCCATTTCCTCGATGTCGAGCAGGACCTGTTGGCAGCGTTCGAAATACGCGGCGCCGACTTCGGTCAGACTCAGGCTGCGCGTGGTGCGGTTGAACAGGCGGGTGCCGAGCGCGCTTTCCAGGTGGATGATGTGCTTGGTCGCCATCGCCCGGGAAATATCCAGATCGCGGGCGCCGCCGGCAAAGCTTCCCGCTTTCGCGACACGGACGAAAACGTTCATGCTGGTCAATTTATCCACGGGATTCTCCTGCAATCAAGCTGGGTTTGGCGGGTTTAAGGTTTAAGGGAAACGCGGAATCGCAGGACGGGATTGCCAATCCTATGCGGCCAAAGTGAGGGAGCGGTACATCGTCGAAATTTTAAGTTGTTTCATATGAGGAAACAATGAATTTATTATATGCGTTATTGTATCCTATTTTAAAGACTGTATAGTAAGAGCGTCACAGATTTTTCTCTGTTTCATCGGGCGGCGCCTCCTCAAATTTATTCGCTGCTTGATTTTTCCGCCTCCCTTCGCCATTTTCGAAGGGAGGTTTTTTTTTGTCTATTTCTTCGGGGCCCGGCATTGCGGCGCCGGATTGCGCCCGTTTCCAGAGCAAGTCTTCGATGCCGCATTGCGGCGCGAAGCCCGAGACCGCTTGCAGCAAAATTTCCCGAATTTGTACGTGATCGTCCCGTTCTGCCGCCCTGTCCAGGCATTCCAGACGTTTACGAAGGTCCGCCCAGGCGATTACGTGTTCTTCGGCGCGCATGATGCGGGGATGTTCGGTTTCCGTTACATGGTTTCCAATCAGCAATTCTTCGTAAAGTTTTTCGCCGGGTCTGAGCCCGGTAAAGCGGATTTCGATTTCGCCGTCCGGATGTTCTCGATCCTTGATTTCGAGGCCGCTCAGATGAATCATCCGCTTGGCCAGGTCGAGAATGCGGACAGGCTCGCCCATGTCGAGCACGAAGACGTCGCCACCGCCGCCCATCGCCCCGGCCTGAATGACCAGTTGCGCGGCTTCGGGTATCGTCATGAAATAACGGATGATATTCGGGTCGGTGACCGTGACCGGGCCGCCGTGTTTGATTTGTTCCTTGAACAACGGCACGACCGAGCCGGAAGAGCCGAGAACGTTGCCGAAGCGGACCATCGTGAAGCGGGTGGACTGCCGGACGGACGGCTCGGCGCTGAAGGCCTGCAGGATCAGTTCGGCGAAACGTTTGGTAGCGCCCATCGTGTTGGTCGGGCGTACCGCCTTATCGGTCGAGATTAGCACGAAGGTTTCGACCCGCGCCGTTACGGCCGCTTCGGCCGAGCGCAGAGTGCCGAATATATTGTTGCGTATCGCCGCGACCGGATTGTGTTCGACGATCGGTACGTGCTTGTAGGCGGCCGCGTGGTAGATCGTCTGTACCTTGAAAGTTTTGCAGATTTTGGTCAGGCGCGGCGCATCGGTTACGGAGCCCAGGATCGCATAGATCGGCGTTCTTTCGTTCCCGCCGTTGCGGGAAGACAGCAGCTCCCGTTCGATCGCGTACAGGGCGTATTCGCTCAGTTCGAACAGCACCAGCGCGGACGGCTGCAGCGCGACGAGCTGCCGGCACAGTTCCGATCCGATCGAACCGCCTGCGCCGGTCACCATGACCGTTTTGCCGGTGATATTCGCATGCAGCAGATCGGGGTTGGGCGTCACCGGATCTCGGCCCAGGAGATCCTCGATGCCGACTTCGCGGAGGCTATCGAAAGTGATTTTACCTTCGGCGATTTCCGATACGCACGGCATCGACAGGACATGCACGGCATAGGGTTCGAGCATCCGGATCAATTCGCTTTGGCGCGATCTTTTGGCGGACGGTATCGCCAGCAGGACGCTTGAAACCGCGTAGCGGTCGATCAGGTAACTCAGGGCCGAAAACGGATAAATCCTGAGACCGTGAATTTTGTGTTTATGAAGCGACGAATCGTCGTCGATGAAGGCGACCGGTTCGAATTCGCGGCCGAGCGATAGGGCCGAGGCCAGCTGCACACCGCCGCTGCCGGCGCCGTAAATGAGCACTTTCTTCTTCGGCTGCAGGGAGAACTTATGCCCGCCGCCGAGCCGGGCATAGGTGTCGCCGAGCCACCAGCGCGCGAAAAATCGGCTGCTGCCGACCAGCAGGGTCATGATCAGCCAGTTCAGAATGGGGACCGTCCTCGGCAGGTTGCGGATGCCGCTCTCGTAAAAGATGAAAGGCAGGAAATAAATGGCCGCGAAGGCCCCGGCATAGAGAGCGACCGCCTGTACGATCGTCCATAACGCTTTGATTTCGATATAGCGGATGATGGCCCGGTACAGGCCGAGGCGAATGAAAATCGGAACGGCCAGCATGGGCGCGACCGCGATCAGCGTCCACTCGATATTTCGAGGGACGAACAGGATGCCCCAGCGCAGCGAAAAAGCCGACCATAAAGCCAGGACCGCAAACACGACATCGGCCCCGATCAGAATCAGGGCTTTCCGGGAGCGGGGTTGCCCGATGAACCAATGCGCCAGCCGGGACTTCATCCGCGCATTTCTTCGCCGCCCGCGTTGAATTTGATCGCGGACAGAAGCAGGGGCAGGTAGGCCAGGGCGACGCCCGCGATACCGTTCAATACGCCGAGGCCGATCAGGATCGCCGACGGCAGCAGCCAGAACAGATTGACCGCGCCGACGAATAAACTTACGGTTTTATGTGAGCCGTAACGGCGCGCCGCAAACTGGTAGGCATGGCTGCGGTGCGCTTCGTGCAGCCTTTCGCCGCGCCGGAAGCGCCGCCATAAGGTCCAGGTCGCGTCGACGATGAACACGCCCAGAAGGCACAGCCAGCTCCAGAAAAGAGCCGGGTCCAGCCAGGCCGCCTGCAGCGAGAGCATACCCAGGACGATGCCTAAAAAACCACTGCCCGCATCGCCCATGAAGATCCGGGCGGGCGGAAAATTCCAGAGCAGGAAACCGGCGGCGGCGGCCGCGAGCAGGGCCGGTTCCAGCCAGGCTTGGTAATGGCCGCCGATCAGAAACAACATCGAACCGCCCAGGCAGGCGGTGACCGCTTCGATGCCCGCGATGCCGTCGATGCCGTCCATGAAATTGTACAGGTTCAGCAGCCAGACCAGATAGAGGAGCCCGAAGAGGTGGCCGAATCCGCCGAGATCGACCGTCTCCCCGAACAAGAGCAGAGGCGGAAAGCCGCCCAGCCAGTAAAGGCCCCAGCCCGCGCCGGCAAAATGCGCCAGAAGCCGCCATCCGGCCGGGATATGGCGATGGTCGTCCAGGAAACCGATGAAGGCGACCCAGGTACCGGCACCGATCAAGGCTAGGCTCTGGTTGGCAGTCAGTACGTCCAGGGCGGACAGTGCGACGAGGCCGGCCGAAAACACCGCCACGATCGCCATGCCGCCGCCGCGCGGGGTCGGCTGCGTATGCGAACTGCGCCGGTTCGGGACATCGATCAGATTCGAGCGCAAGGCATAACGACGAATCAGGCCGGTGAGCAGGAACGCCGCCAGGGCCGAGAGAAGCAAACCGCCGGCTTCGATCACTTGCGGGCTCCCAAATAATACCGGGCGGTGGCCTGCAGGGCCTGATCGATAGCCACCGGCGGGCGCCAGCCGAGCCGCTCACAGGTTTTGGCGATATCCAGCTGCAAGGAGCCGCAGAGTTTCCGGATCGCCTCGGTCTTGCCGGCGCATTGCGCGGCAAAATGCAATAACCCGACCGGCGCGCTCCACAAGCAGGCTTCTTTTCCGATCGCCGCCGCGGTGCGTTGCAACAGTTCGGGCGTGGAAAGATCCTCGCCGTCGCTGGCCAGAAACGTCTGGTTGGCGGCCGAGGGGTGTTCGATGCAGATCACGATCAGATCGGCCAGATTGTCCACCGAGACCAGGCTGCGTTTGTTCCGGATGGAAGCCAGCGGCAGCGGCAGGCCTTTATCGAGGCAGCGCAGCAGCGTCAGGAAATTGCCTTTGACTCCGGGGCCGTAAACCAGGGGAGGGCGGATAATCACGAAGTCCATGCCCGAATTCGCGCACAATGCACGCAAACCGTCTTCGGCCTCGCGTTTGGAAATGCCGTAGGCGTCTACCGGAGAAGGATGGTCTTCCGCGCGAAATGGGCGGTTCAGCGGCGTCTGCTCGCCGTTGACCTTGATCGAGCTGATGAAAATGAAGCGTTTGATGCCGGCCTGCAGCGCCTGGCTTGCGAGATTCAAGGTGCCGTCGACATTGACCTTGCGGTATTCGGTCAGAGGATCGGCCGCGGTATCCCGCATCACATGGGCGCGCGCGGCGAGATGGACGACCACGCCGATGCCTTGTAACGCGGCCTGCCAGTCGGTGTCTGCCGCCAGATCGCCGGTTTCGAATACTTCGGCGCCGGCCGTCCGGCCGAGCCCCGTCATGCTCCGCACCGCAGCCCGGACGGAAAACCGCCGATCGGCCTGCAAGCGTTTCGTCAAGGCGCTGCCGATGAAGCCGTTGGCGCCGGTAATCAGAATGTTCAGTTCGCTTGTGCCGGCGGTGTTCATGTTTTCGACCAGACGGTACGGTTGACGTAACCTGTGTAGCTGAGCACCACTCTGACGATCTGTTTCGAGACTTCGCCCGCCTGGTAATCGGCTATCTCGGGAATGATCCGGCGCGTCCGGTCATGCTGGCCGGTTACGGTCCGGACGGCGTCCAGCACGTTTTCCTGCCTCAGGCCGCACATCACCAAGGTGCCGACATCCATCCCTTCCGGCCGTTCGTGCGTCTGGCGGAGCGTCACGGCAGGCAGATTCAGCAGCGAAGCTTCTTCGGTGATCGTGCCGCTGTCGGACAATACGCAGAACGCCGCCATCTGCAGCCGGATGTAATCGAGAAAACCGAACGGTTTCAGCGTGCGGATCAACGGGTGTTCCAGCGACTCGCCGAGCGCTTCCAGGCGCTTGCGGGTGCGCGGATGGGTCGATACGATCACCGGCAGTCGATAGGTATCGGCCAGCGCCTTGAGCGTTGCGAGCAGATCGCGCAGGTTTTCCGGGTGGTCGACGTTTTCTTCCCGGTGCGCGCTGACGATGAAGAACTGGCCTTCCCGGAGCCGCTCGCGCGCCAGCACGTCGGATTGCAGGATTTTCGGCCGGTAATAATCCAGCACTTCCCGCATGTGCGAGCCGGTTTTGATGATCGTCTCGGGCCGGATGCCCTCGGCGATCAGGTAGCGGCGGGCGTGCTCGGTCAGCACCAGGTTGATGTCGCTCAGATGGTCGAGCACCTTGCGGTTCAGTTCTTCGGGCACGCGCTGGTCGAAGCAGCGGTTGCCCGCTTCCATGTGAAAGACCGGAATCTTGCGCCGTTTCGCGGCGATCACCGCGAGGCAGGTATTGGTGTCGCCGTACAATAACAGGGCGTCGGGCATTTCCTTCGCGAACACGTCGTCGGCCTTTGCAATCACGTCCGCAATTGCCTGGGCCGCAGTTTCGCCGCTGACGCCGAGGAAATAGTCCGGTTTCCGGATTTCCAGGTCGTCGAAAAATACCTGGTTCAATTCGTAATCGTAATTCTGCCCGGAATGCACGAGGAGGTGCCGCGTGTACCGGTCGAGTTCGGCGATCACCCGGCTCATCTTGATCAGTTCCGGGCGCGTGCCGATCAAGGTCATCACTTTAAGCATCGAGTTCCTTCCTGATGTAGTCCAGCGTCATCAGCAGTTGTTTGATTTCCGCTACGTTCAAACGCACGGTATTGTGAGAGGTGTAATCGTCCAGTTCCGAAATATGGGCCTCGCCTTCGACGAAATATTTGTTGTAGTTCAGGTCGCGGTTGTCCGCGGGAATCCGGAAATAGCGTGCCATGTCCTCGGCCTTGGCCATTTCTTCGCGCGAGATCAGCGACTCGTACAGCTTTTCGCCGTGGCGCGTGCCGATCACTTTGACCGGTGAGGCGCTGCCGAACAGTTCCTTCAGCGCCTGGGCCAGATCCGCGACCGTCGAGGCGGGGGCCTTCTGCACGAAAATGTCGCCCTGCCGGGCGTGCTCGAACGCATGCAGGACCAGATCGACCGAGTCTTCCAGCGACATCAGGAAACGGGTCATGTTCGGGTCGGTCACGGTAATCGGCTCGCCTTTCCTGATCTGGCCGACGAACAGCGGAATCACCGAGCCGCGCGAAGCCATCACGTTGCCGTAGCGGGTCGCGCAGACCACCGTGCCGGTTTCCGGAATCATCCGCGAGCGGGCGACCATGATTTTTTCGGCCATCGCCTTCGAGATGCCCATCGCATTGATCGGATAGACCGCCTTGTCGGTGCTGAGCACGACCACGCGTTTGACGCCGTTGGCGATCGCCGCATTCAACACGTTCTCGGTGCCGATCACATTGGTTTTGACCGCTTCCATCGGATAAAACTCACACGACGGCACCTGTTTCAGCGCCGCGGCGTGAAAAATATAATCGACGCCGCTCAGGGCCTCGGAAACGCTGGTGTAATCGCGGACATCGCCGATGTAAAACTTGACCTTGTCGTTCGCCAGCGCGATGCGCATGTCTTCCTGTTTTTTCTCGTCGCGGCTGAAAATGCGGATTTCCCGGACGTTCGTGTCCAGGAAGCGGTTCAGCACCGTATGCCCGAACGAGCCGGTGCCGCCGGTAATCATCAAGACTTTATCATCAAACATCGGTGTGCCCGGTAAACTCCGTCATCCAAAATTTTTCATCATCAAAATCAGTTCCGGCCAGGTGGGCGGGACATAGCCTGTGGCTTGCCGGAAGCGCGCCGAATCCAGCGAACGGTCGATACATACGGCATCGTCCGGTACGATTTCGATCGTTTTCTCATAGGCCTCGGCGACCTCTTTCAGCAGCGCATATTTGTCGATCGGCGCGGCCGAAACGTGGTAAAGGCCGGACAGGGCCGGATTCGGGATCACGAAATCGCGCATTATCCTGGCCAGTTCGACGGTCGGCAAGCCCGAAAAGACAGCTTGCCGATAGCCTTTCACGCGGTCTTCCTGAGACAGGAACCAGTCGACCAGGCCGACATGGCCGAACAGTTCGCGGCCGATGATCGAGGTGCGCAGCGTGACCGCGTGCGGCACGTCATGCAGTTCGCCGATGTATTTGGATTTACCGTACAGGTCTTCCGCATCGGAAGGATCGGTTTCAAGATACATGCCTTGGCGGCCGGAAAAAACGCAGTCGGTGCTGACATGAATCAGGCGCGCGCCGGACAATGCGCACAATTTCGCCAACCGGTGCGGCAGCATCGCATTGATCGGCAGGGCGGCCAGCGGATCGTTCGCATCCGCCAGTTGCTTGATCAGGCCGATGCAATTGATCACCACGTCGGGGCGGATTTTCCCGAAAACGCCGACCAGGGTGTCGAAATCGAGCACATTCACGTTCGCGAGCAGATAAGGTTGTAGCGCCTCCGCAAAAAAACGCTTGCCCGCAGGGCTCTGGAGTGTTCCCCAGACCTGCAGCCCGGGATCGCCCGACAGATACCTGAACACCGCATTGCCGAGCATGCCGGTGGCGCCGAGTACCAGGACTTTCCCGCTCATCTCCGTGTTTCCTTTATTCTCTGGTTAAAAATTTCGACTAACCGCTGCGTTTGCGCCGCCATTTCGAACTGTTCAAGGAAATAGGCGCGCCCGGACCGGCCCAGCGCATCGCGCTCGGCATCGTCCATCGCATGCAGTTTCCGGATGCACTCGGCCAGCGCTTCGGCATCTTCGGCCGGGCAGGTCAGCCCTGCGCGGGCTTCTTCCACCACTTTCGCGCCTTCGCCGTCCAGCGCGGCGAGGATCGGCCGGCCGGCGGCGAGATACGCCTGAATCTTGCTCGGAATCACGCAGGAAAAAATCTGGTCGCGTTTCAATGTGACCAGGAGCCCTTTGGCGCGGCGGAAGATCGGCCCCATCGCTTCCGGCGGAAAGCGGCCCGCAAGCAGCAGATTGTCCAGCGCTTTCCCGCTTTTTTGTTGCTCCAGCCAGGGCTGCATGCTGCCGCTGCCGACGACGACCAATTTCAGGTCCGGAAGATGCCGCAGCCGCTCCGCGGCACCGACCAGCGTGCCGAGCGACTGCGCGGTGCCGAGATTGCCGGCGAAGACCAGGCAAAAATCGTTTTCGAGCGTCTCCAGCAGGCATTCGGGCACAAGGGTCTCATCGGCGGCCGTTTCGTTTTTATCCTCGAAAGAGTTGGGATAATAAACGATTTTGTCTCTGCGTGCATAACGTGCGACCGGTTCGGTAAAAGCCCGCGATTGTACCAACAACGTGTCCGATCCCGCATAAATGCCTTTCACGAGCCAGCCGATCATCTTCAACAGCCACGGGTCGCGGATAAATCCGGTGGCGCTGACGCTCTCCGGCCACAAATCCTGTATCCAGACCGCCAGATGCGCTCCTTTCAGCCATTTCAGCAGCATCGCCGGAATCACCTGGGTAATCGGCGAAATCGCAAACACCAGGATCGCATCGAAGGGCCTGCCGCGCAGCAGCCGGGGCGCAAGGACCAGGCCGGACAGCACGAACGACAGGTAGTTGGCCGCCAGGCGCAGGCCGCCGCCCTTGCCGCGCGGCAGCAGCGGTACGCGGATTACTTCGACCGCTTCGGCGTAGCGTTCGCGCTGAATGCCTCCAAGCCGGTAACCGTCGTAAATCTTGCCCTGCGGATAGTTCGGCTTGCCGGTCAGCACGGTCACCTGATGGCCTAGATCATTCAGGCGCCGGACCAGATCGTTGACGATGAAGGCTTCCGGAAAGAAATATTGACTGACGAGCAGTATCTTCATGGGCCGGCGGATGTCGGTAAGAGAGTGCGGTACAATTTTACATACTGTCCTACGATACGGGGCCAGGTGTATTTCTGCATGACCAGTTCCCGTAATTCCCCTGCGGTGCGTTCGAGCAGGCCCGGAGTCAGCAGCAGACGTTCCAGGCCGGCGGCAATGCCTTCCGCGGTAGCCGGCGTTTCCAGGCCCGGATCGATCGCGGTGATTTCGGAAAACCCGCACTGATCGGTCAGCATGGCCGGAACGCCGCAGACGCCCGCTTCCAACACCACGATCGACATCGCTTCCTGGCGGGAAGGCACCGCGAGCAGGCGGGCCGCCCGGTAGGCCGCCGCCTTGTCCCGGCCGCCGACCAGCCCCAGAAAATGCACCCGTTCTACGATGCCGGCCTGACGCGCCGCGTCTTCAAGCCCAGCCTGCATGCCCTCGTCGGGACCCGCGAAAACCAGATGGTAATCGGGGATCCGCTCCTGTAACGAAGTGAACGCCTGCAGCAGCAGGTCGGGGCCTTTGATCGGGCTGAGCCGGCCCATAAACAGAATGAACGGTACGTCCGGCAATTTTTTTGCGCGCCGGAATTCGGCGGTATCGACAGCCGGAAAGTCGTCGGGGCTGACGCCGTTCGGAATGACGGTGATCCGTTCGGACGGCACGCCATAGCTTTCGAACTGGGAGAACTCGGCCGCCGTGACCGCGATCCAGCCGGCGGCATAACGGACGATCGCCCGGCCGACGAGCAGATTGTAGAGCCGCTTCAACAACTGCGAGCGCCCGAACAGCGGCAGCGCCCCGGCCGGGCAGACCACATAAGGTTTCCGGGCGCGGCGGGCGGCCCAATAGACCATCGAGTTCAGCATGCCCCAGTGGTTCATCAGGTGGATGATGTCCGCCTCCTCGACCAGCGCCTTGATCGTCCGCCAGCGCATCCGCGGCAGGTGGAACCGTGGCCAGAGCAGGGGAATAGCCACCAGGCGGGCCGGTTTCAGCGCTTCGATCCGGGCCGCATCCAGGCCGCCATCGAGCGTCAGCACCGTGCAATCGTTGCCTTCCATCGCCAGGAAGCGGCTCATCTGGAAGGTGCGTTCGGCAGTGCCGCCGCCGGTTCCGGAGCTCAGAGAGGAGTTGACGTTCAGGATCTTCATGATCGGCTATCCGGCTGCGCCCGGCGCCAGGCCGCGTAATTCGCCAGGCCCGTCTCGAAATCGACCGGGCTTTTGAAGCCGAAGGTTTCGAGCTTGTTTTGCGAATAATTGCAGCGCGGATTGATATTGTTTCTGCCCAACGTACGCAGCAGCAGGCTCAGCAAGCCCAATGGCAGCGGCAGCCGCGGCAGTGGATGGGAGGGCACTCCGAGCGCGCCGATCAGATAACGTTCCACGTCGGCAAAGTTATTGCTCGGGTCAGCGTCGTCCGACACGATGAAGACCTTGTTTCCAACCGGTCCTTCGTAGCGGATCAAGTAGCCCAGGGCCGCAACCACGTTGCCGATATGGACCAGGTTCATCCGCCGCCGTCCGAAAAGGCAGGATTTCAGGTAATTGCGCCAGCGGCTTCCGTGCAGCAGATCGGCGGCCAGTTTTTTCAACGGTTCCGCGCCGGGGCCGAAAACGGCGGTTGGGCGAAGGATGGCGGCGTCGAAACGGTCTTTCGCCGAGGCCAGAATCGTCTGTTCGACCTTCAGTTTGGTCATTCCGTATTCGGTGACCGGCCGGCAGGCGGTTTCCTCGGTAATCCGGTCGTCCGCGACGCGGCCGGAAACCGCGGCGGTGCTGCAATGGATCAGCCGGCCGATGCGGGCGGCGCGGCAGGCATCGAGCAGATTGCGGATCGCTTCGAGGTTGGCTTGTTCTCCGGCATCCCATAGGTAGACCAGATTGACCACCGTGCAGCCGGGTTCGAGCAGGCCCCGCATGGATTCGGCATCGTTCAGGTCGCCCGGCACGGCTTCCACGCCTGTCGGCCAGCGGGGATCTCGACCTTCCCCTTGCGGCGTCCTCGCGAGTACCTTGATCCGGACATCGCCGTCGTTCGCCAGCGAGTCGATCAGATGCCTTCCTATGTAGCCGGTCGCGCCGACGATGGCAAGCGTTTGAGTCATGGAGGTTAAATGGGATTGCGCTGAATCGTTACGGGAAGGATGGGTCGTTCTCTCATCGGCCGAAGAGGGTTCGCCGGGCCAGTTTTTTCGATAACGAGAACAATTGCCCGATAAAAAGCCGACGGCAGGACGACCAGCTCATCTTCATGAAATACCAGGATTCCCGCACATGTTTCTTTTTGAGAAACAAAATCGCCGCCGAAAAGGCCTGCAGCGACCGGGCCCGGCCGATGCTGGCGGAATAGCGGTAGTCCGTAAAGCGGTCCAGTTCCGCCAGGCAATCCAGCGTTCTTTCGGTATGCGCGACGATTCCGGCTTTCTCCTTCCGGTAAAGGGAGGCGCTCCACGAACCGGCGGTAAAAGGGCGGTAGACGGACATGGCGTCGGGCAAATAAAGCGCGCCGCCGGACAAGGCGCCGATAACCTGCAGATAATAATCGCCGACCGGCGCTTTTTCATAATACCAGTCCGGCAGCCGGTCGAACAGGCTGCGTTTCAGCATCAACGACGCGGTAGGGCAAAAGGCGCCGTCGGCGGCAATGAGCCTGTCCACCGGAATGACCGTTACCCGTTTTGCGTAATCGGCGACGGGTGCCAGCGTTTCATCCGCCTGCAGCACGGCGGCGGCGTGAAAACTGATGTCGCATGCCGGATGCTTTCGCATCTCGTCGAATTGGCGCTGCAGTTTGCCAGGGTCGATCCAGAAATCGTCGCCCTCGCACAGGGCGACATAACGGCCCTTCGCATGGCCTGCGGCCAGCGGAACGGGTTTCTTGCCCCGGCTGTACTGGTTTACGGTTTGCAGTACGGCCTTGATCAGCGTCGGATAGGCATCGGCATAACGCTGGACGATGGCGCGGGTGTTGTCGGCGGAGGCATCGTCGTGAATCACGATTTCGAACGGAAAATCCGTCCGCTGCAGCAAAAAACCGCGCAGGGCGTCCTCGATGTAAGCTTCGTGGTTGAAAGTCGCGCAAACGATGCTGACGGCCGGACAGGCGTCCGGCCACGCCGCCATTATTTCGCTTTCGGACCGCAGCCGGGCCCGCCTGAATTCGTCAATATTGAAATCGATCACGGAAAAAACGTTTTCAACGGAGGTTTGCCCGGCGCAGCGCCTTATTTCGATGCATTGGCATGCGGCATGGTTTGCCCGGTATGGGGATAGCCCAGAAAAGCGAATAGTTTTTCGATCGCGCCGGGGTCGGCGACGTTCAGGACCAGCAGGTCGTCCGGCCTGTCTTTGAAATAGTCGATTACGGCGCGATTGTGGTCTTCGTAGCAGCGCGTGTACAGGCCGCGGTCGTAGAGCGTGGTTTCGTCCGCCCCGTAGCGAAGTTGCTGCGCTTCCCAGAGAAAGCCGGGATAGCGGTAGCCGTAGGCGCGCAGATCATCGGCGGTCGGCAGGCGGTTTTTACCGATCAACCCGGTATGGAAGCGCACCAGCGACTCGTACCATTCTTCGGCACTGCCCCGTACCGTCAAAATGAATTTCGATCCCGGATAAGCGGCGTCGACCGCCCGAAAAGTGTCCGGGTAACTGAACGGCACGTCCTGGAAAGCTTCCGCCCGGCGGCAATAACGGATGATGCGGCGGAAGTCGCGCTTGGCCCAGTCATGCAGCAGCAGTTCCGCTTTCGCCTGGTTGCCGACTTTGAGCCCGAGGGAGCGGAATACCCGCTCTATCGAGGTCGTGCCCGTTTTGTTGGCGCCGATGCAGAATATCTTTTTCCGCCTGAAAAAGAGGCACTTTCGAAGCGGCGGCTTGATAAAGCCGGCGAGTTTGTCGAATGTCATGTGTCTGTCAGTGTTGTAGGCTGCGTTTTTTGAACAGGCCGGTGAATTCCGTCAATGTGTTGACGTCCAGCAAACGGGCCAGCAATAGGTAAACCAGGCCGGCCAGAAAGGTGCCCAGCGCCAAGTCGGCGTAGCAGGAAAAACCGGAGTGTTGGGATTGCAGCCATGCCGCCGCGCCCGCCAAGGCGCCGGCGGTCAGGCTGGGAAGTAGGTCCTGCAATTGCCTGAAAACGCCGTAATTCAGAAAGATCTTGCTGTAATAGGCGTTGACCGCCAAGGCGAATACCGAAGCGGCCACCTGCGCCCAGGCAATCGCGATGATCCCGTAAAAACTGCCCCATACCGTCAAGCCGATGGCGACCGATTTTTTTACCAGCATGATGTTGAAAAACAGATCGGATCGGCCTTGCGCCTTCAGCACGTTGGTATTCAGAATGTGCATCGGCCACAGCAGGCCGGCAATGCCGAGCACCTGCAGGAGCGGCGCGCTGGGCAGCCATTTTTCGCCGAACAGCGCCAGCACGATCGGTTCGGCCAGGACGATCGTCAGGATCGAAAGCGGCGTATTGACAAACAGGACCAGGCGCTGCGCCTTGCGGAAGGCGCGGGACAGCCGTTCTCTGTCTTCCGCCAGCGTCGAGAAAGCGGAAAAGGCCACCCGGTTGATCACCAGCATGATGAAATTGACGGGCAGGGACTGCGTTTTCTGCGCGCGGTCGTAAAAACCGACTTCGCGGACCTGGTAAAACTTGCCGATCAGCAGCGAGTAAAGATGGGTATGGAGCAGGTCGGCGAGCGCGACGATCAGCAAATACCCGCCGAACCGGAAATACGAGCGCAGGGAGCTGAAACTGAACGTCCACAGCGGCCGCCAGGCATGCCAGTGCCATAACAGCAGCGTCGATACGGCATTGGCCGCCACGACCTGCAAGGCCAGGCTCCAGGGGCCGAAGCCTTCGAGCGCCAGGCCGATGGCCAGTGCGCCGGAAACGGCGGATGCGATGCCGCCGATTCGGGCGATCAGCTTGAGGTTCAGTTCTTTGGTCAAAAGCGTCGTATGGATCGCCCCGAAAGCGCCGATGAAGACATTGGCCGCCATCGCGTAAGTGAGCGGGCGCAGGATCGGCTTGTCGAACAGCCTCGCCAGATAGGGCGCCAGGACGCACAGCGCCACGAGCGCCGAAAAGCCCATCGCCAGGTTGAAAAAAAAGACGGTCGACTCGTCCGTGCGCGTCACGTTCTGCCTTTGGATCAGCGCCGAGCCGAAGCCGCCGTCGACAAAGACATTGGCCAACCCGGCAAACAGGGCGAGCAAGGCCATCACGCCGAAATCTTCGGGCGACAAAATGCGCGCCATGACGATCAGCACGGCGAACTGCGAACCCTGCCGCAGCGAGACGTCCACGGCACTCCACAGTATGCCTTTCGAAACGTTGTTTTGTAATGAAGGCATCACGTTTCCGGTTCCGCTGTTGTCTTCTTCCCCTTATTCCGCCGAATGCAGCGATTCGAAGGCGGCATAGGCCTTTTCCAGCTGCCGGATAGCCTCGGCTTCGATCCTGACCGTGTTTTTGGGCTCCAGTGCCTCGATCCGGTCGATCGGCATGTTCAGCCCGAACCCGAGGCCGGCATACTTTTCATTGATCGCGCGGGCGACCGACGGCGGGTCGGCACAGAAAGCCTCATAGTCGATAATCAATTTATTCGGCTCGGGAATTTTCAGCATTTGCTCGGCCAGCGCGCGTTCGGTGTAATAGACCTGACCGGCAATCTGGTGATAAAAATCCATGTCTTTCAACTGTGCGTACTCTTTGGGCTTTACCGACCACCACAAGCCGCGGTTGCCGTAGAATCTTTCCCGGGCCTGCAAAATCGACTGCATCACATAGACCGGGTCGCGCCGGATATGGACGAGCAGGCCGTTCGGAAATCCCGAGAAAAGGACATCCAGATTATACTGAACGATAATCGCTTTTGCCGCAAAAGGCCTGGCGAATACGCTTTCGATCGCGGCGATCCCTTTCTGCAGGCCCGCCATGTCGATTTTTTCACAGTCGCCTTCGTCCAGATATTCGGGATCGTATCTCGGCAGAAAACGCCGCCAGAAATGGAAAAACTCGCTGGGCGCCAGGCTGCCTTGGGTCTTTCCGATATCAGAAGCCAATCCTGCGCCGCTGTTTTCGGCCGTTAATTCCTTTTTGTAATCGTACTCGGGATTCGTCAGCAATTCCTGAATCTTGGCGCCGAGAAACGGCGCATAGTAAAAACGCGACAACAGGTTGGTCGGAATCGAAAAAGCGCCGCTCAACGCGAGAAACTGCATGAACACGCTGGTCCCGCTGCGCGGATTGCCGACCAGAAAAAGCGGCGGCATCGCGGGGCGGCCGAAATTTTTTTCGATTTCGCCTTCGATCGGCCCGAGATAGCCGGCGAGTTCTTCCAGAAGCCGTTCGAGATCCTCGTTTCTCCTGAATTGCGGCCTGCGCTGGCCGAGCTGGTTGAGGAACAGTGATTTGTCGTCGTTTTTAAGCGCCATGATGATCCGGACTATTTGAGCAGGGATTCGACCGCATCGGGTGCGAATACGGGAATTTTACAGGATGAACTCACTTCGGCCCTTTCGGAGAACGAATCGTCGATGAAAATCGCCGCTTTGTGCTTGATGAACGACGATTTCTTTTCTCCGTTCCGTAAATGGACTACCGAGTCGAACAGGCGCTCGATCCGGTGTTTTGCCAGCGTTTCGTGGATGTGGCGGGCATGGCGGGTGAGCAGGTGGACTTGCACGCCTTCGTTGAGGCACTGGAACAGAAAGCCGATCAGGCAGGTGTTGATTTTGCCGTCGATCAGCAAGCAATCGTCGAAGTCGACATAGACATGATCGAAGCGGATATCCAGCTTGAAGCGGGAATGCAGGGCCCTGTCCATTTCGATGCCGAAGGGGTTGGGTAAGGCGGAAACCCGATAGCCCTCCAGCTCGTAAATGTTCATCAACGCGAAATTCACGCCCAGATTCCGGTGCATGCCCATGGTGCCGGCCAGGCGGGGCGCGATTTCCATCAAGGCCAGAGCGCCGGCTTTCGATCGTTTCACCTGAAAAAACCACATGCCGGCAAAGGGAAGGCGCGCGTTGATTTTTGCTGCGATCTCCGCGATTTCTTCGGAGCCGAACGGCTTCGTGTTGACGCTGATGCCGTTGGAGATACGCTGCCGCTGCCGGGCGCCCTGGAAAATCAACTCCCCGGTTTTGTCGGTATAGCAGTCGACGGTATATTCTTCGCCCGGCAGGTATTCCAGGATCAGAAGATCGGGCTGGGAAGCCAGATGGAACTCCGCTTCTTCTTTGGAATAGGCCGGAACGGTGCCTTTGGAGCCTTGCCCTACGTCGGGTTTCAGGAATACCGGATATTCCGTGACTTCGGAAAGGCTGCCGTACACGCGGGGCGTGGTCACGACGCCTTCAAACACTTCCATGGTGCGTTTTTTCGAACGCGCTATCCGGCAGGTTTCCACCGGCGAGGTGATGACCGGGCAGGCCAGCCCGCCTTCATGCCGGGCTTCGGCCAGACGCAGCAGCACACTGTCGTGCGCGGGAATCACGTAATCGATGCCCAGTTCCTCGATCAACCGGTTGAGTCGGCCGATAAAGTCGGGATCTTCCACAAAAGGGAGGTCGCCGATATGCCGCTCATAAACGAACCTGCCGTGATCGGGGACGCTGCTGCCGCCGTAGAGTTCGACTTCCTTGGCGAAGCGGAGCGACCGGTACAGTTCCAGTCCGATTTCGGAGCCGCACGGAAAAACCAGGATTTTCAGTTTTTTCATCTTAACGCTGGATGGCTAAAGGGCGAACGGACGTTCTCCGCAGGGATTGCGATTCAGGTTACAGTACGGCATCAGGCATCGCCGGCCGCGATCAGAACGCGAATCACCGAGGCCACCGTTCGGATCGTCGCTTCATCCACGCTCGTTCCGGTCGGCAGCACCACGACCCGGTCCGCCACCTGCCGGGTATTCGCCAACAGCAGGCCGGCATGGGGATATAAAGCGCGGTACGGCTGCATGTTATGGCAGCCGGGCCAGAAATATTTGCGCGCCAGAATGTTTTCGGCGCACAGTGCTTCGATCATCCGGTCGCGGCCGACGGGGCAGTCCGCGCCGATCTCGATCACCACGTACTGGTAATTGTTGCGTTCCGTTTCGTCGAAGGGCAGCAGGCTGATGCCCGGCAAATCGGCCAGTTCCTTTCGGTAGGCGCAGTAATTGCGCCGGTTGGCCTCGACGACGGCGTCAATGGCGTCGAAATTGACCAGGCCCATCGCGGCGGCGATTTCGACCATTTTGCCGTTCGTGCCGGGATAGATCACGTTGTCGAGGCCCGAAAAACCGAAATTGCGCATCAGGCGCATCGCTTCGGCCAGCGCGTCGTCGTTGGTGACCACGGCGCCGCCTTCGAAGGTGTTGAAAAACTTGGTGGCGTGAAAACTGAAGACTTCGCAGTCGCCGAAATTGCCGATCATGGCGCCCCGGTGCGAACAGGCGAACGCATGGGCGGCGTCGAACAGCAGTTTCAGGCCGAATTCGTCGGCAATAGCCTGCAAGGCTTCGACGGCCGCGCTGCGGCCCCAGAGATGAACGCCGATGATGCCGCTCGTGCGCGGGGTGATCATGCGCCGTACCGCTTCGGGATCCAGGGTGTGGGTCCGTTCGCCGATATCGGCGAAAACCGGCGTGATCGCCTGCCAGTGCAGGGCGTGAGCGGTGGCGATAAAAGTATAGGAGGGCACGATCACTTCGCCGCTGAGTCCCAGGGCGCGTATCGCGATTTCCAGGGCAATGGTGCCGTTGCACATCGCCACGCAGTGCTTGACGCGATGGTAGTCGGCGACGCGCCGTTCGAATTCCTGGACCAGCGGGCCGTTATTGCTCAGCCAGCAGCGCTCGAAGATGTCGTCCGCGTATTTCATGAAGGCGTCCCGGCTGCCTATGTTCGGCCGGCCGACGTGCAAGGGGAGGTCGAAAGCCGGCCCGGCTCCGTTGATGGCCAAATCCTGTACCGTAGTGATCGTTTTCATCTTGCTGTGCGGAGGCTGTCGCTCCGGAAAAAGTCGTTGAAGAGCCCGGACAGGGTCGCGGCACCGTAGACGCTCAAGTGATCGTCATCCTTGTACAAGGAATGTCCGTCCCGTTCTATCAGGCACTGCGACGAGGCGCAGAGTACCGAAGCGACATCGGCGATTTCGACCGGATAGTGTACGCTCAGTTCGTTTATAATTCGGGTCATGGTGCGCTGGCGTTCCCGGTAATCCCCGGCCGTGGGAACCTCATGGGAGGCGCGATGCCCGAATAAGGTCTCCCGCGCCAGTGTCGAAGGAACGTTCCAGCCGATTTCGGGAACCTGGCTCACGAAAACCGTCCGGAATCCTTCGTCGGTTAAAAACTGCAAAGTTCTTTCCAAACCGGCTTTTAAAGCCTCCGGGTTGTCCTGGATCCCTTTCGGGGAAATGATCACCGGCCGGCCCTGTTCGGCTCCGTAGCGGGTGCCTTCCGCCGAGATTGCCCAGCGCGCGACCAGAAAAACGGTTCCGATATGCCGGTTTTGTTGCAGCCAGCGCTTGACCGAATCGTTGAACTTGCGGCAACCCTGCTCGTAGGCGTTGAAACGTTCGACGTCCAGCAAGGGCGGACAGCTGGTATGCGCATATAACAGGCCCGCCGCACCGTTCCGTTCGGCGGAGAGATGGAGGGATTCCGCCATCGAGAAGGCGTGCGAATCGCCCCAAACGATGAAATCGAGCCGCTCGGAAGACGCCCGGCCCAGTCGGCAGGCTTGTCCGTTGTCGATCCTGTCCTGGGGCAGATCGATGCAGTCGCCTTGCAGTTGCTGCAATTTGAACGAAGCTTTGGCCAGTTTTACCGGCTCCTCGGGAAGCCGGTCCGGAAAGCCTTGTTTGATATGTCCGGCCAGGCCGACGGAAACGAAACTCGACATGGCGAGGCCGGCGCCGCCGAATAGCCATTTTTTCGACAGGAGGCCGTTTTTCCCGCGAAACGGCCTTTCGATGTATTGCCACGATAAAGCGGCCGCCAGGCAGGAAACGCCCAATAGCGCGAGCTTTTCATAACCGGCGAGCGGCCTGATCGCATAATATTTCGCAAAAACGATCAGAGGCCAATGCCATAGGTACAGGGAATAGGAAATCAGTCCGACGGCCAGCAACGGTTTGCAGCCCAGCAAGCGTCCGACAAAAGTGCGTTGCCGGGCGTCGGCATGAATGGCCAGGGCGGTTCCGAGGCAGGGAAACAGCGCCTTCGCGCCGGGAAAGAGGGTTTGATCGTCGAAGGCGAAGATGCCGTAGACGATGGCGCCGAAACCGAGATACGACAGCGCTTCCCTGGCAGACCGCGAGCGGACGGGAGGTAAAAGGCCGATGGCTGGCAAAGTGCCGATCAGGAGTTCCCAGGCGCGAAAGTGGGGCAAATAAAAAACGGAAGGCGATTGCCCGTGCAGATAAAATTCGCTCAGGAACAAGGAGAAACAAGCGACGCCGGATAAAACGGCGAAGGTCCACTGCAACGAAAGCCGGCCGACGAGAACCAGTAGGAAAGGGTACAACAGGTAAAACTGTTCTTCGATCGATAAGGACCAGGTATGCAGCAAAGGCTTCAATTCCGCAGTCGAATCGAAATAGCCGGCGGTTTTCCAGAATAACAGGTTCGACGCGAACAGGGTGGCGGCGACCAGGCTTTGGAAGACGGACTGGAAATCCTTGGGCAGGAAAAGGAAATAAGGGATTGCCAGGGAAAATAAAAAAACCGTAAACAGCGCGGGAAACAGCCGGCGAATCCTTCTTTCGTAAAAGCCGAGCCACGAAAAAGACCGGCGGCGGATGTCGGGATAAACGATGCGCGTGATGAGGTAACCCGATATCACGAAAAACATATCGACGCCGACGTATCCACCGCTGAAAGGGGCGATGTCAAGGTGATAAGCGACTACGGAAAGAACGGCGATGGCGCGCAGGCCGTCGATGTCCGGACGATAGGCGATCGTTTGCATCGTAAACTTTACAGTTGGAATGGCCGAAAAAATCAATGCCCGGCAATCAGGCTTCGGTGCTGCATCGCTTCGATCACCTGCCGCACCGAAGCCTCCAGATCGAGTTTTCCGGTGTTGACGGTGAGTTCGGGGTTTTCCGGGGTTTCGTAAGGGGAGGAAATGCCGGTAAATTCCGCAATCTGGCCGGCGCGGGCTTTTTTGTAAAGCCCTTTGACGTCTCTCGATTCGCAGATTTCTACCGGACTGTCGCAAAAGATTTCCATGAAACCGCCATGTTCGACCATGCTGCGCACGCGGGCGCGGTCGGCTTTGTACGGCGAGATGAACGCGGTCAGCACGATCACGCCGGCCTCCATGAACAGTTTCGCCACTTCGCCGACCCGGCGGATATTTTCTTCCCGGTCTTTCGCGGAAAAGCCCAGGTCGCCGCAGAGGCCGTGGCGGACGTTGTCGCCGTCCAGCACGAAGGTCCGGCAGCCCATCCGATGCAGTTCTTCCTCGACCGCATGGGCCAGGGTCGATTTGCCGGCGCCGGACAGGCCGGTAAACCAGACGATCGCGCCGCGGTGGCCGTTGAGTCGTTCGCGGCGGGCGCGGGTGACGGTGGCGTGATGCCAGACGACATCGGTTGAAGTTTGCGGTTTGCGGGATTCGTTCATAGGCAGTCTTGTACGGCGCTGAGAAGGGCATGGTTGGCCTTGCCCAATACGAAAAACTCCGGATTGTGCAAATCGGCCTTGTTGTAGCGCAGGGTCGTGCCGGACAGATCGCAAACTTTCCCGCTGGCCGCCTCGACCACCGCGTGCGCGGCGGCGGTGTCCCACTCCATCGTCGGACCCAGGCGCGGGTAGAAATGCGCGCTGCCTTCGGCAACCAGGCAGAACTTCAACGAACTGCCCATCGTGAGGCATTCGTGCGGTCCCAAATGGTCGAGCAGGGCGGTCGTGCGGGCGTCGCGGTGCGAACGGCTGGCGACGACTTTCAGGACGTCTTGCGCGTCGCGGGGGGCGACCTGAATGGGTTCGGCCCGACGCTGTCCGCGTTCGACAAATGCGCCCGTGCCGGCGGCGCCCGCATAACATACGTCCAGCGCGGGCGCATGCACGACGCCGAGCACCGGCCGGCCCTGTTCGACCAGGGCGATATTGACGGTAAATTCACCGTTGCGCTTAATGAATTCCTTGGTGCCGTCGAGCGGATCGACCAGCCAGAAACGCTGCCAGGCGGCGCGCTGTCGATACGGAATCTCCGCGGACTCCTCGGAAAGCACCGGGATATCGGGCGTCAGCCGCGCCAATCCGTCGACAATGATCCGGTTCGAAATCAGGTCGGCTTCGGTCAGCGGCGACTGGTCGGCTTTCAGTACGATTTCGCCGCCCGGCTGGTTGTAGACGGCCATAATGCCTTGACCGGCGGCTTTGGCGATCGCGATGATTTGATGCAAAAATGATTCGGGCACTGAATTAGGGAATCTTCGAGCAGGAATATGACTGTTCTGCGGCACTGCAGCGCGGACTGGCGCGAACGCCGTCACCGTAAAAATTCTTCGAATTTCGTAAAAGACAAGGTCGCCGGATTCGGCGCATCCTTTCGGCTTGCTTTTAAAGGACGTGATTATTGCATATTCTTCCCCCAAAAGTCATGCTCTGCCCGAATTTAAAATCGTGACAGCACATTTCCACGACAATTGGGTTTTGTCGTTTCGACTAATTTTGTGCGCTAGCTTCGGGCCGCCGCAATTCCTGCGCGCTACGCTTCCGTTTCTGCAATCGTAAACATAGATACTGTTATCCAGGTCAACAACCGTGGGGCGTTTTCGCGATAGCAAAACGCCAACAGACTTCAAAGCGATGGTGGATTGCCTGACGGCGAATCCACCCTACAAGAGCTTCTACGCCTGTATCCGATCTCGGCATCGACAAAGGGTTAAGGACGGGGTTGCAAACTCTGTCGCGTCTAAAGGGGGTGCGGAATTCGCTGATTCCTCATTAAGAATGGAGCGAATTCCGATATACTGGCGCGTTTTCTTTATCGGGGAATCCCCGCTATTCATTCGCACCCGTCTTTTTTCATGGAATTCAATTTAATCGCTACCGACGGCGCGGCCCGCCGCGGTCAATTGACTTTTGCGCGCGGCACGGTCGAAACGCCGATCTTCATGCCGGTCGGTACCTACGGCGCCGTCAAATCGCTCACTCCGGAAGATCTGGTCGGTATCGGCGCGCAGATCATTCTCGGCAATACCTTTCATCTGATGCTTCGGCCCGGCATGGACGTGATCAGGGCGCACGGCAGCCTGCACGAATTCATGCGCTGGGACAGGCCGATCCTGACCGATTCCGGCGGCTTTCAAGTATTTAGCCTCGGCGCGTTGCGCAAGATCACCGAGCAGGGCGTGACGTTTCGTTCGCCGGTCGACGGCAGTAGGATTTTCATGGGGCCGGAAGAGTCGATGCAGGTGCAGATGGGCCTGGGTTCCGATATCGTGATGATCTTCGACGAATGCACGCCGTACCCGGCGACCGTGCAGCAGGCGGCCGATTCGATGCGGTTGTCGCTGCGCTGGGCCGAACGCAGCAAGAAGGCGCACGGCGGCAATCCGTCCGCCTTGTTCGGGATCGTGCAGGGCGGCATGTACGAGCATCTGCGCCGCGAATCGCTGGCCGGGTTGGTCGATATCGGTTTCGACGGCTATGCGATCGGCGGCCTGTCGGTCGGCGAGCCGAAGGAAGAAATGCTGGCGGCGCTGGATTTTATCGCGCCGCAGATGCCGGCCGACAAGCCGCGTTACCTGATGGGCGTCGGCACCCCCGAAGATCTGGTCGAAGCGGTCCGGCGGGGTGTCGACATGTTCGATTGCGTGATGCCGACCCGCAATGCGCGGAACGGCCATCTGTTTACCCGTTTCGGCGTGGTCAAGATCCGCAACAGCCGGTATCAGGCCGACACCCGGCCGCTCGACGAAGCCTGCGGCTGCTACACCTGCCGGAACTATTCGCGCGCGTATCTGCGCCATCTCGACAAATGCGGCGAAATGCTGGGTTCCAGGCTGAATACGATCCACAACCTTTATTATTACCTGAGCCTGATGCGCGAAATCCGCGAGGCGATCGAAAATCGGGACTTCGATCGTTTCGCTCACGAATTTTACCGCCAACGAGGCAAAGTCGCGCCGGATATGGCATAATACGGCGATTTACCATTAATATAATAATTTTTTCAAGGAAAATCATGAGTTTCTTTATTTCCGACGCGATGGCCGCCGCTCCGGCCGCGCAGCAGGCGCCCGGCATCGAAGGCATGCTGTTTCCGCTGGCCATCCTGGTGTTCTTCTATTTCATGTTCCTGCGTCCGCAATCGAAGCGCGCCAAGGAAAAGAAAGAAATGCTCGCCAAAATGCAGAAAGGCGCCGAAGTGGTCACTTCCGGCGGTATTTTGGGCAAGGTCGTCGATCTGGACGAGAATTTCGTCAGGATCGAGGTTTCCGAGAATACGTTCATTCAGGTGCAGCGGCAAAGTATTGAAAGCATCATGCCGAAGGGCACTTATAAGGCGATTACCAAAAAGATTTCCACCCATAAGCCCTGATATGGGCGCGTCCCGGCGCGTCGGTTTCTCTCGATCAGCAAGAGGCGATTCAATAACTGGAATGATTCAGCATGCAAAACCATTATCCGCTCTGGAAAAATATTTTAATCCTGGCCGTATTCTTCGTTTCGGCGATTTACGCGCTGCCGAACCTGTACGGCAACGATCCTTCCGTGCAGGTTTCGCCGCAGCATTCGGAGAAACTGGACCTGGAGCAGGCCAATAAGATCGAGTCCGCAATCAAGGCGGCCGGTGCGGCGGTCAAGGCGTTCGAATACAAGGACGACCGGGTGCTCGCGCGCTTCAACAATACCGACGACCAGATCAAGGTCGCGGATTTGCTGAGAGATCAGATGGGCGGCAATTACACGGTTGCGCTGAATCTGGCGCCCGCGACGCCGGCCTGGCTCGACGCCTTGGGCGCCAAGGCGATGTATCTCGGCCTCGATCTGCGCGGCGGCGTGCACTTCCTGATGGAAGTGGATATGGACGCGGCGGTCAAACAGGCCGAAGACCGTTATAACGACGATGTGCGCCAGGCGCTCAGGGAAGCGAAAATACGTTATCAAGCGGTCAGTAAGGAAGGCGTCCGGATCAAGGTGAAATTGAATTCGGCGGATGACCGCGCCGCTGCGGCGGGTTTGTTGGCGCGCGATTTTCCGGGGCTGGATATCACGGATACCGAGGCTCAGGATGAAATCCTGCTGGCAATGTCCGAAAAAGAAGTGCGCGAAATCAAAAAGAACGCGGTCGGCCAGAACATTACGACATTGCGTAACCGGGTCAATGAACTGGGCGTTGCGGAACCCGTGATCCAGCAGCAGGGCGAGAACCGGATCGTCGTGCAGTTGCCCGGCGTGCAGGATACCGCCCGCGCGAAGGAAATTCTGGGCACGACCGCCACGCTGGAATACCGCCTGGTCGATACCGAGCATGACGTGCAGAATGCGGTCGAAGGCCATGTGCCGGCCGGCAGCCGGTTGTATTACGAGAAGAACGGCAATCCGATCCTGCTCGACCGCCGTATTATCGTGACCGGCGACCAGATCGTCGACGCGTCTTCCGGTATGGACCAGGACGGACGCCCTGCGGTGTTTATCACCCTGAACGGCGCCGGCGCCTCGAAAATGGGCAAGGTGACGCAGGACAACGTCGGCAAGCCGATGGCGGTCGTGTTCATCGAATATAAGGTCGATACCAAAGTGGTCGACGGCCAGAAAGTCCGTACCAAACAAAAAGTCGAAAAAGTGATCAGCGTCGCGACGATCCAGGGCGTGTTCAGCAAACGCTTCCAGACCACCGGCCTCGACGGTGCGGGCGAGGCGCGCAATCTGGCGTTGCTGCTCAGGGCGGGATCGCTGGCCGCGCCGGTCGACATCGTCGAAGAACGCACGGTTGGTCCCAGCCTGGGCCAGGAAAATATCGCTAAGGGCATCAACTCCAATGTCTACGGTTTCCTGACGATCACTCTGTTCATGATTGTTTATTACCGCCTGTTCGGGGTGTTTTCCGTCGTCGCCTTGGGCGTGAACGTATTGTTGTTGGTGGCGGTGCTATCCTTGCTGCAGGCCACGCTGACGCTGCCGGGCATGGCGGGGATCGCGCTGACCGTGGGCATGGCCATCGACGCCAATGTGCTGATCAACGAACGGATTCGCGAGGAGCTCAGAATCGGCATGACGCCGCATGCCGCCATTTATGCCGGTTACGAACGGGCGTTCGCGACCATTTTGGATTCCAATATCACCACCTTGATTGCCGGCATCGCGTTGTTCATGCTGGGCTCGGGCCCCATCCGCGGTTTTGCGCTGGTGCTGTGCATCGGTATTTTGACCTCCATGTTCAGCGCGGTGCTGGTATCGAGAGCGTTGGTCAATGGCGTCTACGGTTGGCGGCGTAAATTGGACAAGTTGGCTATCTAAATCCGAGGATTCAATGGAATTTTTTAAAATTAAACGCGATATCCCGTTTATGCGCTATGGTCGTGTAACCACGACCATTTCGCTGGTGACCTTTATTCTGGCAATATTGGCCTTAAGCTTTAAAGGGCTTAATTTGGGGTTGGACTTTACCGGCGGCATCCAGATCGAAGTCCGTTACGATCAGCCGGCCAACCTCGAAACGGTTCGAAAAATTCTGGAAGATCAGAAGCTGACCGAATTTTCGGTGCAGAATATCGGCAGCGTGAAAAATGTACTGATCCGTTTGCCCATGAAGCCGGAAATCAACAACGCCAGATTGAGCGAGATGGTGTTGGCAAAATTGAAAGAGCAGGATGCCGGCGTCGTGTTGCGCAGCGTCGAATTTGTCGGGCCGCAAGTCGGCCAGGAATTGTTCGAAAGCGGCGGATTGGCGTTGATGTTGGTCGTGGCGGGGATTATGGCTTATTTGGCCGTCCGCTTCGAGTGGCGTTTCGCGTTGGCGGCCATTATCGCCAACATGCACGACATCGTGATCATTCTCGGCATGTTCGCGTTTTTTCAATGGGAGTTCACGCTGCCGGTTCTGGCCGGCGTATTGGCGATATTGGGCTATTCGGTCAACGAATCGGTCGTGGTATTCGACCGGGTACGGGAAAATTTCCATTTGATGCGCAATACGAGCGTGCCCGACATGATCGATAACGCCATCACGGCAACCATGTCGCGCACCGTGATTACGCATTTCATGACTCAGCTGATGGTGCTGGCGATGTTTTTCTTCGGTGGCGAAGCGCTGCATAATTTTGCGCTGGCGCTGACCATCGGCATCGTGTTCGGCATTTACTCGTCCGTTCTGGTCGCAAGTCCTATCCTGCTGTGGTTGGGCGTATCGAGACAAGATCTGATGGTAAAAAAGGAAAGTGTCGAAATCGACAATTTGCCTTGACAACGGTTAAGCCGTTACAAGACCGTAGGGTACGCTGTGCGTACCGTGTTCGGGCATCTCTTACGACCGACAGGAAAAAGGTACGCACAGCGTACCCTACATTTTCGATATAGAATCCTGTTCGGGTATAATAGGCAATTAATTTTTTCATTATTATCTGGAGTTGTAATCCTCATGGCGATAGAACGCACTTTTTCCATCATCAAACCCGACGCGGTAGCCAAAAACGTGATCGGCGAAATCTACAGCCGTTTCGAAAAGAGCGGCCTCAGAATCGTCGCGGCGAAAATGGTTCACCTGACTCAGGCGCAGGCCGAAGGTTTTTATGCGGTGCATAAAGAGCGTCCGTTTTTCAAGGACTTGGTATCGTTCATGATTTCCGGTCCGGTGATGATGCAGGTGTTGGAAGGCGAAAATGCGATCGCGCTTAACCGCGAAATCATGGGCGCCACCAACCCGAAAGACGCCGCTCTCGGCACGATCCGCGCCGATTTCGCCAGCAGCATCGACGAAAACGCGGTGCACGGTTCCGACGGTCAGGATACCGCGAAAGAAGAAATCGCTTTCTTTTTCTCCGACAATGAACTCTGCGCCCGCACCCGCTAACGCGGCATCGATCAACTTGCTCGATTTCGACAGAAAAGGTCTTGGGGCCTTTTTTGTCGAACACGGCGAAAAGCCGTTCCGTGCGACTCAACTGTTGAAATGGATCTATCAGGAAGGCGTTGACGACTTCGAGGCGATGACCAACTTGAGCAAGCCTTTGCGCGCCTGGCTGACAGCACATTGCCGGATCGAAGCGCCCGAGATCGTGCTCGAACAGCAGGCGTCCGACGGCACCTGCAAATGGGTGCTCGAAACGCATTGCGGCAACCGCGTCGAGACGGTCTTCATTCCGGAAGAGAGCCGCGGGACCCTGTGCGTGTCTTCGCAGATCGGCTGCGCGCTGGCCTGCTCGTTCTGTTCGACCGCACAGCAGGGCTTCAACCGCAATCTGGCGACTTCCGAAATCATCGGCCAGGTACTGGCCGCGCAAAAACGGCTCGGTTCCGAACGCAAAATCACCAATGTCGTAATGATGGGGATGGGCGAACCGCTGCTGAATTTCGACAACGTGGTCGCCGCGATGAATCTGATGATGGACGACTTCGCATTCGGACTGTCCAAGCGGCGCGTGACGCTCAGCACTTCCGGCGTGGTGCCGGCGATGTACCGGCTGACCGAAGTCTGCGATGTGAGTCTGGCGGTTTCGCTGCATGCGGTTCGGGACGAACTGCGCGATCAACTGGTGCCGATCAACAAGAAATATCCGTTGAGCGAACTGATGGAAGCCTGCCGCGACAATGCGAAGCTCGCGCCGCGGCGCACGATCACGTTCGAATACGTGATGCTCGACGGCATCAACGATTCGCCGGAAGATGCGAAAGGCCTGATCGAATTGTTGTCGACGGTGCCTTCCAAACTGAATCTGATTCCGTTCAATCCGTTCCCGAACTCGCCGTACCGCTGTTCGAGCAATAACCGGATCAATCTGTTCAAGACGATGCTGAACGAAGCCGGCATCGTGACCACGGTCAGGAAAACGCGCGGCGACGACATCGATGCGGCATGCGGTCAGTTGGTCGGCAAGGTGAAGGACAGAAGCCGCCGGCATTTGAAGTTGAAAGCCGCGGAAAATGAGCGGGCCGCTTGAGATGAATCCGTCTATGCTCCGGATTTTGCTTTGTGGTTCGATGCTGAGCCTGAGCGCCTGTTCCTGGTTCGGCGGCAAGTCGCCCGAACGCGACTCGCAACGGGCTTCGGAAACCTATTACCAGCTCGGCATCCGGTATATGGATCTAAACAAGCTGGAAGAGGCAAGGGAAAATCTGGAGCGCGCGATCGATGAGGATTCCGATAACGCCAAGGCGCATAATGCGTTGGCTTTTCTTTACGAAAGGTTGAGGCAATATGACGAGGCGGAAGACGAATACGAGACCGCGCTGAGCATCAAGCCCGACGATTTCGGCACCCAGAACAATCTCGGACGCTTCCGGTGCGAGCATGGGGGGGAGGCCGGGAAAGGCTTGGCGCTGCTGGCCAAGGCAGCCGACAATCCGCTGAACGATCGCCAATGGCTGGCGCTGACCAATGCCGGGCGCTGCGAGATGGCACGGGGCCGTATGGCGGAGGCGGAGACTTTTTTCAGAAAAGCACTGGACTTGAACAAAGCCTATGCGCCGGCGCTGGCCGCGATGCAGAAAATCAGTTATCAGAAAAACGATCTTTGGCCGGCGAAAGCGTTCCTGGCGCGCTACCTGAGCGTGGCTCAGCCTACGCCGGAAACCCTGTTCATCGGCTATCATACCGAGCGAGCCTTGGGTAATCGGGCGCCCGCGGAAGAATACCGCACTTTGTTGCTGGAAAAATTTCCGAGCTCCAGCGAAGCGAAAAAAATCCGGTCTGCTCAAAAATAACAGACTCATCATTCATGGCAAATCATATACAAGCAATCCGCGGCATGCATGACGTGCTTCCCGATCAGGCGCCGCTTTGGCAGTATGCCGAACAGGTCATCCGGGAAGTGCTGGGCGCATACGGGTACAACGAAATCCGTACGCCTATCGTTGAAAAAACCGAACTGTTCAAGCGCTCGATCGGCGAAGTGACCGATATCGTCGAGAAAGAAATGTATACGTTCGACGACCGGAACGGCGATTCGCTGACGCTGCGCCCGGAAGGCACGGCCGGCTGCCTGCGCGCCTGCCTCGAACACGGCCTGCTGGCGAATCAGGCGCATCGCCTCTGGTACTACGGTCCGATGTACCGCCATGAGCGTCCGCAGAAGGGACGCTACCGGCAGTTTTACCAGTTGGGCGTCGAAACCTACGGGATGGCGGGGCCGGACATCGACGCCGAACTGATCCTGATCATGCACCGCTTGTGGCAGCGGCTGGGCATTCGCGAAAAAATCCGCCTGGAGATCAACTCGCTCGGCACGATCGCGGAAAGAACTGCCTACCGGGAGAGCCTGGTCGGTTATTTCAAGACCCATCTCGATCAATTGGACGCAGACAGCCTGAGGCGGCTGGAAACCAATCCGCTCCGGATTCTCGATACCAAAAATCCGGCGATGAAAGCCGTCGTGAGCGGCGCGCCGGCGCTGATGGATTATCTGGGCGAAGCCAGCCGCGCGCATTTCGACGGCTTCCGGCAGATTCTCGACGACCTGGGCGTCGCTTACGAAATCAACATGCGCCTGGTGCGCGGGCTCGACTATTACTGCAATACCGTGTTCGAATGGGTGACCGACGAGTTGGGCTCGCAAGGCACCGTTTGCGCCGGCGGCCGTTACGACGGCCTGATCGAGCAGTTGGGCGGCAAAGCCAGCCATGCGGTCGGTTTTGCGATGGGGATCGAACGGGTATTGGCGCTGGTCGAATCGCTGGCGGACGTGCCGGTCTCCCGAACGGTCGATGCGTACCTGATCCGGGTAGGAGAACGGGCCGAGCGCGTCGGCATGCGGTTTGCGGAATCGCTGCGCTCCGAAGTGCCCGAATTGAAGCTCCAGGTCCATTGCGGCGGCGGCAGCTTCAAGAATCAGTTCAAGAAAGCCGATAAATCGGGCGCCGAGTTCGCGGTCATCCTCGGCGATGACGAAGTCAGCCGCGGCGAAATTGCGGTCAAGCCGCTCCGGCTCGAAAATGTGGCCGAGACGTCGCAAGCGAGCATGAGCGAACGGCAGGCGGTGGATTTTTTCCGCCAGCGCTACGGCAAGAAATAACCTATTGATTATCAAATTTTAGATCGGGAAATATTGTGGCAATTTACGATTCGGAAGAAGAACAGCTCGAAGCCGTGAAGGCTTGGTGGAAAGAAAACGGCATGTCGACGATCATCGGGGTCGCGGTCGGCATTGCCTTGATCGGGGGCTGGAATTACTGGCGCTCTCATCAACAGGAACAAGCGGCACAGGCCTCCGATCTTTACAGCCAGTTGGTCAAGTCGGTCGAAGCGAACAATCCGGGCGCGGCCGAGCCGTTGGGCGAACGCCTGCAGGCTGAATTCGGCGGCACCAGCTACGCCGCTTATTCCGGCCTGCAACAAGCCAAACTGAAGGTACAGAAAGGCGATTTGGCGGGAGCGAAAGCGGTGCTGCAGGAAGTGATCGGCCAGTCGAACAAGGAACTGAGCCATATTGCCCGCCTGCGCCTGGTCCGGCTGATGCTGGCGACCGGCGAATACGAGCGGGGCCTGCAGTTGATCAATGAAGTCGATCCGGCGGTCAAAGCCGGTTTTTCGGCCAGTTACGACGAATTGGCCGGCGATTTGTATGTGGCGATGGACCGTATCGATGAGGCGCGTACCGCTTATCAGAATGCGTTGAGCGGCGGAGATCAATCGCCCTTGTTGAAGATCAAGCTTGACGATTTGACCGCTCCGGAACCCGTTCCTGTCGCACAGCCGGCAAAAGATTCCAAATAATGTGTTTTATTTGGGCTTTATTGATCGCAATCGGTTTGAGTGGCTGCGCCTCGATGGAGTCCGCGGGCGAAGCCTTGGAAGGAATCAAGGATTATTTTCTGGGAGGCGAGGATAATGCCGAGCCTCCGGCTCCGCTGGTCGAATACACTCCGGAAAAAAATATCGAGATTCTCTGGAAGGAATCGGTCGGCGACGGTGCCGGCGAGAAGTCGCTGAAGCTCGTTCCTGCGGTGGGTGGCGGAAAAGTGGTCGCCGCCGATATCGAGGGGTTGGTCGAGGCGCATCGTCAGACCGATGGCGAGCGGGTTTGGGAAGCGGAAACCGAATACCATTTTTCCGGCGGACCCCATATCGGTGACGGCACCGTCATATTGGGAACTTCCGATGCCGAAGTCGTCGCGCTGAAGCTCGACAACGGCGAAAAGCTGTGGGCCGCTTCGGTTCCGGGCGAGGTTTTATCCGTTCCGGCCGTTGCGCGGGGGGCAGTGATCGTGCGCTGCACGGACGGTTCGATCACTGCGCTGAACGAAAAAACCGGTGCAAAGATGTGGAGCTACGAACGCAGCGTGCCGACATTGAGCGTCCGCGGCACCGGCGCGCCGATCGTGGTCGAGGATAATGTCGTTTTCGGTGAGGACAACGGCAAGTTGATCGCGCTGGCCTTGACTGACGGCAAGTTCTCCTGGGAAGCCAGCATTGCGATGGCGAAGGGCCGCTCCGAAATCGAACGGCTGGTCGACCTCGACGTCGATCCCGTTGCCGAAGGCGGCGTCATCTATATCGCCAGTTATCAGGGCGGTGTCGGTGCGGTAGCCGAGCTGGACGGTTATCTGCTCTGGCGTAACGAACAGTTGTCTTCGAGTTCCGGCCTGAGCATTTCGGACCGCCGTTTGTTTCTGACCGACTCCGACAGCAACGTGCTGCAATTGGACGATCGTTCCGGAGTTGCATTATGGAAGCAGAAGGAATTGCAGTACCGGAAGCTGACTGCACCGGCGGCGTTCGATGATTACGTCGCCGTCGGCGATCTGGAAGGTTATGTGCATTTCCTGTCCAACAGCGATGGCAGGCAAATGGGGCGGGTTCGAGTCACCGGCGGACCGATCGACGCCCGGCCGGTGGTTGCGGACGATACCGTATTCGTTTATGCCAGAGACGGCACATTGGCCGCGTTGAAGGTTCGCTGACCTACGTAGGGTACGCTCGACTGCAGGGATGCAGGAGGTAGGGCAACGCAGGGAGCGGTTGCCGAGTGCGTACCTTTTGGGAATTTGATTTATGATGTTCCGTATAAGGTACGCGCAGCGTACCCTACGGCAACCTTATTCCAGAAAAGATATGGCCTGTCTGGCGGATGCGCTGCGCTTATCCGCTCTGCGATGCGGTATTCCCGTTCGGCCTTCCATCACGCTTCAATAACTTACCCTTTTCAATACTATGCTACCCGTTATCGCCCTGGTCGGTCGGCCGAACGTCGGCAAATCGACCTTATTCAATTATCTGACCCGCACCCGAGAGGCGCTGGTTGCCGATTATCCGGGACTGACCCGCGATCGCCAGTACGGCCGCGTTCGGTACGGCGATATGGCCTGTCTTGTCGTTGATACGGGCGGTATTGCGGACGATGCGGAAGGTATCGACAGTTTTTCCGGAAAGCAGGTCCGGATTGCGCTGGAAGAAGCCGATGTGGTGTTTTTTCTGGTCGATGCCCGGGAGGGACTCAGCGCGTCGGATGAAGTGATCGCGAAGGATTTGCGCAAGCTCGGCAAACCGATCGTGCTGGTCGTGAACAAGATCGACGGTATCGATGCGCACACGGTTGCCGCGGATTTTCATGCGCTGGCGCTGGGCGAACCCGTCTATATCGCGGCCGCGCACGGGCGCGGGGTCGCCGATCTGCTGGCGGGCTCCCGTCATCTGCTGCCGTCCGTTCAGGAGGAGCCCGAAGCGGGGCCGAAAGGAATCAGCATTGCAGTCGTCGGCCGGCCGAACGTCGGCAAATCGACTTTGGTCAACCGACTGCTCGGAGAAGAGCGCGTCGTGGTATTCGACGAACCCGGCACGACCCGCGACAGCATCTATATTCCGTTCGAACGGGGCGGCAAGCGCTTCACGTTGATCGACACCGCCGGCATGCGGCGCCGGGCAAGGATTGCGGAAACGATCGAAAAATTCAGCGTGATCAAATCGCTGCAGGCAATCGAGAAATCGAACGTGGTGATCTACCTGATCGATGCCAGCGAAGGGGTGACCGATCAGGATGCGCATCTTTTGGGGCTGGTGCTGGAGACCGGTAAGGCGCTGATCATCGGTTTGAACAAATGGGACGGCCTTTCGGTAGAACAGAAAGAGATGGTCAGGCGGCAGCTCGACCTCAAACTGTCGTTCGTCGATTTCGCCGAAAAACACCCGATCTCGGCACTGCACGGCAGCGGCGTAGGCAAACTGTTCGACGTGGTGCACAGTCTTTATCAAGCCGCGATGGTCGACCTGTCGACGCCGCTGTTGACCCGGCTGCTGAAAGAAGCGACCGACGCGCATCAGCCGCCGATGGTGAACAATCGGCGCATCAAGCTCAAATATGCGCACCAGGGTGGACGCAACCCGCCGGTCGTGGTGATTCACGGGATTCAGACCGATGCCCTGCCGAATGCGTACAAACGCTTTTTGATGAACTATTTGCGCGAACGCCTGCAGTTGAAAGGCACGCCGATCCGGCTCGAATTCAGATCGCCGGCGAACCCGTTCCAGGGCCAGAAAAACAAACTGAGCGATCGTCAACTGGAAAAACGCAAGCGCCTGGTCAGGCACCGTAAAAGCGAAAAAAAGTAGGCGAGATAGAAGATCCGCTGCCGTAAAGTGCAGGGGATTTCTCTCCCTGAAGAGGCAATGTCGTTGGGGTGAAAAACCGAAAGGCTAAGATAGGAGACGGTGTTCCGCCGCGACCGAAACCTCAAGTCGCGGAGGAGGCATCGCTCCTGCAGCCAATTTTCATGGTCGGGGCAAGGGAAGCGGCTTCATGTTTGTTAAGTCGGGAAGTTTTGTTTGAAAATCCCCCCCTAACCCCCCTTTCTCAAAGGGGGGGGAATGATACGCTTCCACCCTTTGAAAAAGGGAGACGATACGCTTTCCCTGTTTTCAAAGGGGAGACGATACGCTTCTCCCTTCTTCAAATAAAGGCGATACGCCTCCCCCGTTTTCAACGGGAGGACGGTATACTTCCCCCTTTGAAAAAGGGGGATCGAGGGGGATTTTATAAAAGTTATCTTCCTTAACCTAACAGCCATGAAAACGGTTTATCGCCCTCTTTCGGATAAAAAATGTATTTCATGATAACGGCATCGCTTCATTCCTAAGTCTTAACTTATCAGAAACCATCGAACATTATGGCAACCCTCGCATTTCAAGGCAAACCTGTACATACGTGCGGCGAACTTCCCGCTGTGGGCGGCAAGGCGCCCGATTTTTCATTGGTGAACGGCAAATTGAAGGATGTCGGACTGGCGAATTTCGCCGGCAAGCGAAAGGTTCTGTATATCGTACCGAGCCTGGATACGCCCACCTGCGCGATCTCGACCCGCAAATTCAACCAGAAAGCCTCCAACCTTCCGAATACGGTGGTGCTGGTGATTTCCGCCGATCTGCCGTTCGCGCAATGCCGATTTTGCGAAACCGAAGGGCTCAAAAATGTGATTCCTTTATCGACCTTCCGTTCGAGTTTTGCGGACGATTACGGGATCAAGCTGACCGACAGCCTTTTGGCGGGACTGACCGCCAGAGCCGTGATGATTCTCGACGAGAGCGATCGGGTGATATACAGCCAACTGGTGGACGAACTGGCCAGCGAGCCCGATTATGAGAGCGCTCTCGCCGCGCTTGCCGTTCAGAATCCAAATCAGCGGTCATTATCAGAATAACGGACAGATTGCATATCTGGCGAGTCAAGGCTTTACCGCCTTCCGGATCGGCGGCCATGCCGGGATACGGGATATGTCAAACTGATGTAGATGGCTATGCCCTTTGAGAGGAATGTAAAACTGTTCCAGACAAATCCTCCCGGAATGACGAATTTCTTGCCTCAAGTCAACGGCTTGCTTGCGATCGCATAAATCACATTCGCTTCAATTTCGCTGACCGACTTCGTTTCCAGTCCCGCCAGATTGGCTTGCTTCACCCGCCGTAACTGGTCCGGCTCCAGTTGATCGAGCGTTCCCCGGTAGCCGCTGCCCATCGCCAGAGCCCACCAGTCCTCGGGACTCGATAACGGATGCACGGCTGGTTCGGCAACGACATCGACAGTGTGCAGTCCGGCTTCGGCAAGCATTGTGCAGAGCCCTTCGGGACTGGAAATGCGGTCCCAGGGATTGAATCCCTTGCACAGTCCGGGGCGTTCCGCCTGTACGGCCTGCCAGAACAGGCCGTTCGCCGGTTCGAACAAATCCGGTCCCCAGGTGGTGATCGCAAGCCGGCCGCCGGGCCTCACGTTCCGCCATAATTCCCTGACCGCTGCCGCCATGTCGGGCACGAAGAAGATCCCGAAAATGCAGATCACCGCATCGAAGCGCCCGTCGGGATAGCCGAGCGCGAGCATGTCGCCCGCCCGGAATTCCAGGTTCTTCAGGCGCTTCGCTTCCGCTTTCGTTTTAGCCTTGGCCAGCAGTTTGTCCGCCAGGTCGACGGCGAGCACGCTGCCGCGGGGGCCAACTTGGACTGCCGCCGGCAATGCGGAAGCGCCGGTTCCGGAGCAGACATCCAGAACCCGTTCTCCGGGCAACAGGTTGAGGCGTTCCACCGTGCGGCTTCCGAAACGGTTCCAGAAGGTATTGGCGGAATGGTCGAACAAGTCGGCCGCCGCATTGTAAGCCTGAGCGGTTTTAGCCTTGGCTTCCTCGAATGTATGCATTGAAACTTCCTTAAAAATGGATCGGACCGGTGCGCCCGATATAAATGGTTGAGCTTTCGCTGACGACTATATCAGGAAAATGATCCGTTTTCGCATCGAAAGCTTTGTTTCGGCTTCACGAGTGCCGGGTATCGGGTGCGCTGCCTTTTGGGCTTTTATGGACCCGATTCGCTTCGATGATTTGGCGGATCAGCGCCGCTGCGCCTTCCAGTTGGCGGTCGTAAACCTCGGTTTTATAGTCCGACGGTGTCGTGGTCAAAGGTTTCAGGACAGAGCGGCCAGGATGGCGGGTGTCGATGCGGACTACGGCGGACAGGCCGGGGCGCAGCGGCTTGGCCTGTAGTTCATCGGTGCGCAGGCCGATCCTGACCGGTACCCGTTCGACGATATGGATATAGTTGCCGGTGGCGTTATTGGGCGGTAGCAGGCCGAATACGCTGCCGGTGCCGGCTCCAAGCCCCAGCACTTCGCCGTGATACACCGTGTCGGAACCGTACAGATCCACCGTGATTTCGACCGGCTGGCCGGGCCGCACGTGGGTCAGCTCGTTTTCGAGAAAGTTCGCCTCGATCCATAAATAATCCAGCGGCACGATCGCCATCAGCGGCGTTTCCGGACGTACCTGTTCGCCCGGCTGGATGCTGCGTTTGGCGACGAAGCCCGACACCGGCGCAACGATCTCCTGGCGGACTTTGGCCAGATAAGCCTGCTTGAAAGCAGCGATCGCCTGCAATACCTTCGGATTGTCCGCCGGGGTGGTGTTCCGGACCAGCGCTTCGGCGCCTTCCAGCTCGGCACGTGTTTGCCGCGCGTCGGCTTCCTCCTCGCGCACCTGAAATTCGCTGTTCTCGATCTGCTGTGCCGAAACCGCGCCGTCGGCGGCCACGCTATGGAAACGGGCCAGGTCATGTCGGCTGCGCTGGAGTCTGGCTTCCTTGGCGGCCAGTTTTTGGCGCAGGGTTTCGGCCTGACTGAATCGGGTTTCGATCTGGCGCACGCTGTCGGCCAGGTTCGCGGCAGCCTTTTCGAACGCGACCTCTGCCTCCAGGCCGTCGAGCCGGACCAGCACGGCGCCGCGCTGCACGAACTGGGTGTCATCGACCCGGACGTCCACCACGGTGCCAGCGGTCTGGGCTTTCAGCGGTGCCAGATTTCCGGTCACATAGGCGTCGTTGGTGACCACGAAACGGCCGGCATAACCCTGCCAGTAAGCCAGATAAACCAGCCCGAGCGCCAACACGGCTACCGTGACCAGCCTGAGCCGGCGGCCGCGGCTTGGCCGGCGTTTACGGAGGCCGGCGTGGGATTTGGGTGTGTTCGGGACGGTTTGAGTATCGTTCATGACTGTCTGCCTCTCTGGGCGATTAAAGCATCATTGTCGTTAAAATTCGTGTAGGGTGGATAAGCGCAGCGCATCCACCGGGCCGGCTTTGGTGGATGCGCTTTGCTTATCCACCCTACCTTATCATGCGGTTTTTCAACGCCGCGGCTTCACTGTTTTCATAACCGCCACCCAGGGCTTCGATCAGACCTACGGCGGCCAGAAGACGGGCGTTGTGCAGTTCACTGGCAGTGAGCCGCTGCTCGATCAGCGCTGTTTCGGCATCGATCATGCCGTCGCGATCGCTGAGTCCTGCCTGAAAACGCTTACGGGCCAGCCCGGATTCGGCTTCGGCCGCTTTCAGCGCACGTGCTTCGGAAGCTTCGTGCTCGGAACTCTGCCGCCATTCGGCCAGGCTGTCGGCGACCTGTTGTACGGCGGTCAGCAGGGTGTCGTTATAGCCTTCGACCGCGGCGTCGTAGCCGGCCTCCTGGTTCTTCAATTCCGCCTCCAGGCGCCCGCCTTCGAAAATCGGCAGGGTCAAGGTCGGTCCCATGCCGTAGGCGACGCTGGCGCCGTGCGAAAGAAACAGATCCTTCAGATTCAGACTGCGCAGGCCGGCAAAACCCACCAGATCGATGTCGGGATAAAAATGGGTTTTCGCGACTTTGACCCGTTGGGCGGCCGATTCCACCCGCCATAGCGCTGCCGCCACGTCCGGCCGGTGCGCCAGCAGGCCCAAGGCCACCGTTTCCGGCTTCGGCAGATAGCCGAGGATTTCATTGCGGGCGGCTCGAACGGATTTTCCCCAATCCGGCCCTTGCCCGGCCAGAGCTGCCAGCCGGTTCCGCAATAGCTGGGCGATGTGACGTGTGCGGGTCTCCCGCTGGCGCGCCGCTTCCAGTTGCTGCCGGCTGGCGTAAACCGGATCCTGATTGCTTAATCCGCGCTGCCAGCGCAGTTCCGCCAGTTGGTGTTTTTCTTCGATTTTCCCGCTCAATTCACGGGCCAGCTCGACATCCTCCCCGGCCGCGCATAAGCTGAAATAGCTGCGGGCGATCGCGGTACTCAGCAGCAGCCGTGACATCGCCAGCTCCGACGCTTGCGCTTTTTCCTGGCCGAGCGCTGCTTCCAGTGCGGCTTTATCCTTGCCCCACAGGTCGAGGTGATAGCGGAAGACTAGGGGGTCGATGTAGGCGCCGGTAAAGGTTTTGCCGCCGTTGGGGCCGTAAAAATCGGTCGCCGAAAAACGCCGGTGATGCAGTTCGACGCTGGCATGAATGCTCGGCAGCATTTCGGCAGCCTGAAAATCCGCGGCGGCTTCCGCCTGGGTAAGGCGCGCGGAAACCACGCGCAAGCCGGGATTATCCCGCAGTGCCGTTTCGATCAGACGGGTCAGCTCGGGATTGCGGAATGCCTGCCACCATTGCGCCTGGGGCCATTCCTGTACGATCTTCTCGGCCTGCGAATCGGTTGCGAGCGTCTGGGCCAGTTTGGGCGGTGCGATCGGTTTGGCGCGTACGCCGTTTTCCGGCAGCAGGGCGCAGCCGCTCAGAGATAAAGCAGTCGCGAGCAGGGCGATTTTAACCAGTCTCATTGTTACGGCTCCTCTACCAAGTCTTCCAAAGCTTCCAGGCGCCTGTCTTCCTTTGGGGATGCGGCGGGTTTCGGCCCGGCCGGGGCGGCAAACCAGACCAGTCCCGCAAGGCCTACGAAGAGCCAGGCCGACAGCCTGAACGTGTCGTTCAGCCCCAGGATTGCGGCATGCTGGCCTGCGAGAGCGGCAAGCCTTGCGGTGGCTAAGGTGCCGTGCAGGCCGGCGTCGTGCAGGCGGTCGATCGTGTGCGCGGACCAGCCGTCGTACAGTGAAAAGCTTTCGATCAGGCGGCTTTGATGGAAGGCGGTACGCCGTTCCCAGAATACGCCGAATAAGGGGGAGGCTACGCTGCCGCCCATCACCCGTAGCAGGCCGCCCAGTTCGACGGCCTGGGTTTGCCGTTTCGGCGCCAATCCGGAAAGGAACAATGTGGTCAACGGTACGAACAGGCCGCCCAGGCAAAAGCCTTCCAGTATCTGCGTCCATAAGGGCTGGGTAAACCAGCCGCCGCGGCCGAAGAAGTCGTACCGGCTGGTCCAGCCGCAAAACAGCGCGAACAGCAGCATGTTGATGCAGACCAGCAGGCGGGCGTCGAAGCGGTGCACGATCCGGTGCATGACGCTTGCGATCGGTTTGGCCAGGAACACCAAAGGCAGCAGCACGCTGCCGGCCAGAAACGAGGTGTAGCCGGCGACTGTCTGCAAACGCACCAGCAGCACCGACAGCAAGCCGTACATGATCATGAAGCCGAGGCTCAGCAGCAGGCTGCCGATTGCGAAATTGCGCTGGCCGAACAAGCGCAAGTCGAGCAGCGGCGAGCGTTCCGCCAGTTCCCAAACGATGAAATAGCCCAGCATTGCCGCGCCCGTCAGCGCGGTAGCGATCAATCCGGGCGAGTTGAACCAGTCGGCGTCCTGTCCCTGGTTCAGTACGGTCTGCAGGCAGAACAGCAGGACGGCCAGCAAGAGAAAGCCGGTTTTGTCGAACCGCGTTCTCCGCCCAGTGGAATACCGGTCGAACAACAAGGCCCAGACCAGAGCCGAAGACAATAAGGGCAGGGGGATGTTCAAGTAGAACAGCCAGCGCCATCCCCATTGATCCGCAATCCAGCCGCCGGCCGCCGGTCCCAGCGTAAACGGGCTCAGCGCGGCAATGCTCCATAGCGAGACTGCGAAAGACTTGGTCGATTCCGGGTATTCGCGCATCAGCAGCGTTTGCGACAGCGGAATGGTCAGTCCGCCGAAAAAGCCCTGCAGCGCCCGCCCTGTTAAGAACCAGGACAGGTCGGACGTCGCGGCGCAGAGCAACGAAGCCAGCGCCATCCCGGCCATCGCAGCCAGATAAAGGCGGACTTCGCCCACAGCGGCCGACAGCGAGGAACTGACCGGCAACGCCAAAGCCAGGCTGACGAAATAATAGCTTTGCATCCAGCCCGCATGGCTTGGACTGACGCCGAGGCCGCCGGTTGCGTGCAGGCTGATCGAGGCAAAAGCGCCGGTATTGAACAGCACCAGGATATTGCCGAGCAGCAGGGCGACGTTCAGGAAGACAAATTGCGTCCGGGTCAGCGCGTGCTCGCCTGTTTCCGCGCTGTTGAGGCTGTCGTGAGTCAAGGTCGCCCAGGCGGCCCGGGCGGTGTTATCGTTTTCGGTCATGGTTGGGTATCTTCGGAAATCACCGCTAGGTGAGATTATCCGTAGTACAGCAAGAGTCATGCCGGGAGTGAAAAATTAGAATAAATATTTTTTAAATCAATTATTTAAAAAATAAAGCAGCAAAAACAAAACGATGTAGAGAATTCGGTCTCGCTAAATATCGTAAATTTAACGAAATATCGTGACTCCATCGTAGGGTACGCTGTGCGTACCATAAAACTCAAAGAGGCATAACGTACCTTTATTCCATAGCGGTAATATCCAAATCATCGAACTCCATGACGCCGTGTACCTTACTGCCCCAATCCGGCGGATAAACGCCTTGCTTAACCCAGCGGTGAAAAGTCGAATAAGGCCAATCCTGCACCGATTCCACATATCCATGTCTTACCGGGTTATAGTGGATATAATCGAAATGCCGCGCATAATCGTCTTCATCCCGGATCGTGTGTTCCCAAAACCGGCGTTGGAAAACGCCATGCCGTCTTTGACGAATCCGTGAAGCGCTAAGGGCTTGTTCGCTATCGCCGGCAGCGAGATATGCTTTGGTAAATTTCTTTTTGATCCATCCCCAACGCGCCGAATAATGGGAATCACCTTCCGGCAGAGTCAAAAGGGCGTGAAGATGATCGTCGAGTAAAACCAGCGCATCGATCCGAAACGGCCAACGCCGTTGGCATTCTCGAATGGCCGTGTGCAGGAAGGTGCGGGCGGTATCGGTGCAGAGAATCGGAGCTCGCCGTTCCGTTACCACAGTAAAGAAGAATGAGCCGCCGGGAATATGAGCACGTCGAAAGTGTGACATAAGCGACACCAAGAGATGAGTTAAAAAGTAGGGTACGCTGTGCGTACCGATAGGTGTTAAATCACGGTACGCATAGCGCGTACTACGACTGCCCAATACCTTTGGCATTCAATGGTACGCACAGCGTACCCTACGTCAGCCGGTTCGGGAAATTCCGAGCTTTAGCATGCGGGAGCGCAAGGTATTCGGATTCATGCCGAGAATCGCGGCGGCTCCTTTCGGGCCGGAAATGACCCAGCCGGTTTCTTTCAATGTGTGCAGGATATGTTCCCGCTCCAGCGATTCGAGCGTTTTCGGTTTTTCCGATAGAGAAGAGGGCTTGTCTTGGTACGGCTGCAAAGGGGGGATTTCCAGCTGCGAGCCCTGCGACAGAATCACCGCCCGCTCGATCACGTTCTGCAATTCGCGGACATTGCCGGGCCAGGCGTAGTGCTTTAGCTGCTCAAGGCCCGCAGGCTCGATGTCATCGAAATGCTTGCCCAATTTTTTCGCATATTTGGTCAGGAAAAAACGCGCGAGCAGCGGAATATCCGCACTCCGCTGCCGTAGTGCCGGTACTTCGACCGGGAACACGTTCAGCCGGTAATAGAGGTCGGCCCGGAAGCGGCCCGCCGCGATCTCTTCGGGCAAATTGCGGTTCGTGGCTGCGATCACCCGCACGTCGACCCGGATCGTCTCGCTGCCGCCCACGCGCTCGAACTCCTGTTCCTGCAGTACCCGGAGCAGTTTGGCCTGTGCCGGCATGGACAGCTCGCCCAGTTCGTCCAGGAACAGCGTGCCGCCGTCGGCCAGTTCGAAACGGCCCTTGCGCTGCTGAATCGCGCCGGTAAAGGCGCCTTTTTCATGGCCGAACAGTTCGCTTTCGATCAGCTCGGCAGGGAGCGCCGCGCAGTTGACCTTGACCAGGATTGCCGCGTTGCGGCTACTGTACTCGTGGATCGCCCTCGCCAGGAGTTCCTTGCCGGTACCGGTTTCGCCGAGCAGCAGCACCGGGGTATCGGTGCGGGCGACCATCCGGACTTGTTCCATCACGGTCCGCATCACCTTGGAGCCGCTGACGAAATCGCCCGGGTTGTGTTCGTCGTTGATCACTTCCTGCAGATAGCCTTTTTCCTGCTGCAGCCGTTCCAGTTTCTGTTCGGCAAGGCGGCGGTCGTTGACATCGCGCAGGATGATCGTAAAGAGTTTTTGACCGCCGGCTTCCAGCGGCGAAAAGGTCGCTTCGATCGGAAACTCCTCACCGTCCGCCCGGCGGGCGCTGAGCCCTTCCGGCACCCAGGCGGGCGTTTTAATGGCACTGTCGAAAACGACGAATTGTTTGAATAACGGGGCGCACCGCGGGGCGATAAAGCGTTCGAACGGCTGGCCGATCGCGAAGTCGGCGGCGCAGCGAAAGATACGCGCGGCCGCCGCATTGAATAAGGTGATGTTGTGGCGTTCGTCGATCGTTACAATCGCGTCCATTGCCGAGCCGAGAATCGAAGAAATCCGCTGTTCGCTGTCGCCGAGCGCCTGCATCATCAGGCGCTGCTCGGTGCGGTCGCGCTGGGTTTCGACGACTGCCGCGACTTCGCCGTTTTCGTCATGGATCGCGCAGGCATCGATCACCAGATACAGCCGGCGGCCGTCCGGCATCGGGCACCAGTTTTCGGTATGGTAAATATCGGTCCGGGATGCGGGGGCGCCGGCCCATTCATACAGTCCCTTGACGTCGCCGAGACTGTCGTCGAGCAGCAAGTCCGCCAGGCAGGGGCGTTTTTCGGTATAGAAGCCTTGCCAATGCCGATCGCTGCCTATCATTTCTTCCGCTTTCAGGCCGGTCAGTTGCTCGCAGGCCTTGTTCCAGATCACGACCTGATGCCGGGCGTTCAGCACGAAAGCCGAGACGGGCAGGTGCTGAAGCAAGTGTTCGGCCGATAAATTTTGCGGCGATGACGGATTTTTTCTCATTGCTGTTGTGGCAGGTTTGTCTGGACCGGCAGCAACTTACTGCAACTTCCGTTTCATGTCACGATATTTGGTGACGAAATGCTATTCGAAAGGCCGAGTTGAATGAGAGCGCGGTAAATGAAGCCGGGAAATAGCCGGCTAAAAAAGACGTCATTTTTATAATCTTGAAATCGCAATCGAACTCCCACTGTAAATAACCGGCCGGAATTGTTACCGGCTGCGTTAAGTCATAGAATACAGACTGTTTTTAACGATTTACTTCATTTCAAACTGGCTCTTAAATACGATTTTTTAAGGGCCGGCTTAAGCTTAATAGGTTTAATAATATCGGCTTACGGTGCGTTGCCGGCGGGAACAGTAATTTTTCAACAGAATCGTCCCGCGCGCATTCATATTTGCCCGTGTTTTGACGTCGAAGTAAACAGATTTTTTGAAACAAAAATGAGGAAAACCGAAATGTTTAAATGGTTATTGACTTCATTCATCGCGATGATGTTGTCCGGTTGCGGCTATAACACGCTGCAGTCGGGCGATGAGAACATCAAAGCCGCCTGGGGCGAGGTATTGAACCAGTACCAGCGCCGCGCCGACTTGGTGCCTAACCTGGTCAACGTGGTTAAAGGGTATGCCTCGCATGAAAAGGGCGTGTTGACGGAGGTGACGCAGGCGCGGGCTCGAGTGGGATCGATCCAGGCTACGCCGGAACTGGTCGACGATGAGGAGGCCTTCCGAAAATTCGTTGCGGCCCAGGGAGAAATGACTAGCGCGATTTCGCGCTTACTGGGGGTGGCGGAAAACTATCCGCAATTGAAGGCCGACGGCTTGTTCCGCGATCTGCAGGCGCAACTGGAAGGCACGGAAAATCGCATTGCGGTCGCCCGCAACCGTTATATCGATGCGGTAAAAGAATACAACCTGACCGTACGGTCTTTTCCTACCAATCTGACCTCAATGCTGTTCGGTTATAAGACCAAGCCGAGCTTTACCGTAGAAAATGAACGCGCCATTTCGCAGCCGCCCAAAGTCGATTTCGGAGCCCCTGCGCCGGCAGAGTCTCCCGCTCAGTAAGGGGATTGTCGATGCTGCCGTTCATGCGTTATGGGGTTGGGTTTTTATTGCTGCTGTTTTTTTCGGGAGCAGGTGCGTTGGTGCCGATTCCCGACCTGTCGCACCGCGTCACCGATCTGACTTCCACGCTGAGTGCAGCCCAAGCGAACGCGCTGGAAGATAAATTGGCCGCCTTCGAAGCCAAACAGGGCAGCCAGATTGCGGTTCTGATCGTCCCCACCACGCAGCCTGAAGAGATCGCCCAATTCGGGATACGGGTGGCGGATGCCTGGAAAATCGGCCGGAAAAACGTCGATGACGGCGTGCTTTTGATCGTGGCGAAAGAGGATCGAAAAATGCGGCTGGAAGTGGGTTACGGTCTGGAAGGGGCGATTCCGGACGCGATCGCCAAACGCGTAATCGCCGAAACGATCACCCCGTATTTCAAAGCCGGCGATTTTGCAGGCGGCATCGATGCGGGAGTGACTCAGCTGATGCGCCTGATCGAAGGCGAGCGTCTGCCGCCGCCGCAGGAAGCGCCGGCAGGGCAGCAGAACGGTGGGGCTTTTATATTCGTTCTGTTCGGCGGAATCGTCGCGGGCTGGATATTGTCCGCCATGCTGGGGCGGGTCATGGGCGGAATGCTGGCCGGCTTGGGCAGCGGCGCGGTAGGGGCACTGTTGTTCGGATTGGGTTTCGCGGCATTCCTGATCGGGCTGATGGTTTTCTTCATTGTCGGCATTCGCCAGCGAAGTTACGGCGGCTGGTCCAGCGGCGGCGGTTTCGGAGGCGGCTATGGCGGCGGGTACGGCGGAGGAAGTTCTTGGGGAGGCGGCGGTGGCGGCCGATTCGGCGGCGGGGGCGCGTCCGGCTCATGGTAAACGTCAAGCGTTGGCTCATTCATACTTTCATGCCGCCTTGGCGTTGGCGTTTGGCGTTTTCCGCTGCCTTACTCAACGATGTGGAAGCGGCGGTGCATCAATCCGAATGCCATCACCGCGGCGAGCTGCGTTTCGCTGTCGAAAATGCGTTGGCGCCCGCCTGGGTTTGGCGCGGCCTGTCGGCGCAGCAGCGGGCGACCGAAGTATTTGCGAATCTACGGGTATGGGATACCGAAGAAAACAGCGGTGTATTGATTTATCTGTTACTGGCTGACCGGGAAGTGCATATCGTTGCGGATCGAGGCATCGCCAAGCGCGTGCCGCAATCCGAATGGGATAGCCTGGCTCAGGTCATGCAGGAAGCATTTCGTGGCGGCGACTTCCGGAAAGGTTCGCTGGAAGGTATCGAACGCATCTCGAAGATTCTGATAACCCATTTTCCTTCCGGGGAACGCAATCCGGACGAGCTTTCCAACAAGCCGGTTATCGTTCGGCGGTAGAAATTCGGAGGATAAAAAAGGGCGGTTTTGCCTATCGGTTCCATTTACCGACAGGCACTTTCAAGGTTCCCATGGCCAGGTTTTCAGTTGCTTCCGCGCCGTCCCGAAGTTGCCGAGTTGATAGACCGATACCCCGACCGGCGAAAACGTGAACGCTTTAAAGGGTTCGGCGATTATTTTCTTCAGATAATCCGGCGAGGCCATACCGAGGGTGACATGGGGATGGTAATTGCCCCCGGCGTGCTTGGGTATAAAGGTCTCAACGTAATCGACAGTCGTCGGGTTTATGTCGGGCTTGGCGGGGGTGACAAAGAAAGCGGCAGCCGTTCCCGTTTTCACCGTAAAAGGGGCGACCGCCTCGATCAATTGTTGCTGCAGAGCGCGGAGCGCCGGAGTCGGCTCGACGACCAGGATCTCAATCCCCTTATTTTTCCAGGGGGTGTAATCGTACCGGGAGGCCTGCAGCTTTAAATCGATGCCTTTCTGGCGGGCGAGGACTCTGCCGACCGCGGTATAAAGGCCGTCGAGGCGTTCGGTAAGCACGTAGCGCTGCAGGAGCGTAATGTGGGGCTTGTGGGTAGCATCGAAAGCGAATCCCTCCGGGGTGTCCCGCCGTAGGCGGGCATTGGCGGCTTTTGCGTTCAGCATCAGCGCCGCATCCGGATCCAGGGCAATATTAATGGCCGTGACGGATTCGTCGGCCGTTTGGGCCCATCCGGGCTGTGAGGCGAGGAAAATACCCAGTACGGCTGACAGTTTCATGGCTTTCAACATATCGGCTCTCCTTAAAAGCAACTTCCCCTTTGAAAAAGGGGGATCGAGGGGGATTTATTTGATAAATCTCCCCCGGCCTCTCGGCAATCGTTTCTGCATTGTCCTACCTCCTGCACCCATGCAGTCTTCTTTTTCAAAGAGGGGGGTGAACAATCCGTTTTTCATAGCAATCAACTCCGGAAAGTTATTTCCTACCAGATCCTTAGTCCTGCTTCAACCTTTATCGGTTCGGGCTTTGAGGTTGGAACGGCGGCATGTCTTCCTGAGCCTCGAAGCGGCGGGCGGCAAACTCCGCCGTCCGGGAGAATTCGCCGTCCGGATTGGGGTTCCGTGTTTCGGGAACGGTTTGGCGAAGCTCAGGGTAACGGTTTATATGCCAGTAGTGTCGCCAAGGTTTCCAGCAACGCGCTGCGAGGATGAGTGCGCAGCCAGATGAGTGCAATAGTGCGGCTAGGCCGCTGGCGGATGTTGATATAGCGAATGTCGTTATCCTCGGGCTGGACGGCGACGGAGGGCATTAGCGTAACCCCGACGCCGTTCTTGACCATGAAACGCAGGGTTTCCAGACTGGAAGCCCGGAAATCATGCTCAACGAATCGGGAAGGGTCGCACAGCTTCAGCGTCTGATCCCGCAAACAATGCCCTTCATCCAGCAATAGCAGATTCTCCTTGGCTACCCTGTTCAGGTCTACTTCCTCCAGGTGAGCCAGAGGATGGTCGGCACATACGGCCAAGGTAAACGGATCCTCAAAAAGCGACCGGCATTCCAGCGCTTCATGTTCCACGGGCAAGGCCAACAAGGCCGCATCCAGCTTTTTGTCGAGCAGCAATGCGATGAGCGAATCGGTCTTTTCTTCGACCAGTTGAAGCTTGAGATCCGGATAGTATTGCTTGATGCGGAATACATATTCCGGCAGCACGTAGCTTGCCAGAGAGGGAAACGCCCCCAGCGACAGCATGTTGCGGTAACGGTCGCCGGCATGGGCGGCGATTTGCCGAATGGTCTGAACGTCGGCGAGAATTCTGCGGGCGATCGGCAGAATTTGTTCGCAAGCTTGCGTCACTTCCACACCGTTTTTCTCGCGCACGAATAAGTTGACGCCCAGATAATCTTCGAGTTTTTTGATCTGTGTGCTCAAGGTGGGCTGGCTGATCGAGCATTGGTCAGCCGCTTGACTGAAATTTCTTAAGTCCGCTACCGCTACGAGGTAGCTCAAGTCACGCAAGTTCATAATTTCTTGTATCGCTTTGGAGTAGAAAGCCGGTCGAGAAGCCATTCGGCTGAACAATCGGACATAATATCACCTTACGGTTGCACTCTATTGATTCCACCTATGGGTTTATCGATAAAATCGATTTCAAAATAAATGCGTTATCGGGTTAAATATGCCTACCGAAATTATCGCTTACCGGAAATCTAATCCATAGGTTCGTCACTTATTCAGGAGAGCTTCCATGAAAAACAAAAAAGGCAGTGCCGATCTTGAACCCTTGATCCTTGGCGATGAGCCAAGTGTGGGAAAGTCGCTGACCCTTTTCGCTAGAGGTGTCTAAACGTAAAATTCTCCGACATGTTTTTTTCGCATTACCCTTCCAATTAAAGAGTAAAGGAACATTTATGAAAATGAAACGAACATTCCTGGCTTCTGCAATGGCAGTCGCCATATCCGCAGTATTGACGGTCGAGCCGGCCCGGGCCGAGCCGCAGCCGACGATGAACAGTTTCTGGTGGCCGGAACAACTGGATCTGAAGCCGCTCCGCCAGAACTCGGTCGAGTCCAACCCCTTGGGCAAAGCGTTCAATTATGCCGAACAATTTAAAACCCTAGACTTGAAAGCGGTGAAAAAGGACATTGCCGGCGTACTGCATACCTCTCAATCCTGGTGGCCGGCGGACTATGGCAATTACGGTCCGTTTTTCATCCGCATGGCCTGGCACAGCGCCGGCGTATACCGCATCTTCGACGGGCGCGGCGGCGCTTCCGGCGGACAGCAACGCTTCGAACCGCTCAACAGCTGGCCGGATAACGTCAATCTGGACAAAGCCCGGCGCCTGTTGTGGCCGGTCAAACAGAAATACGGCAGCAAGCTGTCCTGGGCCGACCTGATGGTGCTGGCCGGCAACGTGGCGTTGGAAGACATGGGGTTCAAGACCATTGGTTTCGCGGGCGGGCGGGCGGACGACTGGGAAGCCGAGAACGTCAATTGGGGAGCGGAAAAGAAATTTCTCGCCGACGAGCGCCACGACGTCAAGGGTGAGCTGGCGAAACCGCTGGCCGCCGTGCAGATGGGACTGATCTACGTCAACCCGGAAGGGCCGGGCGGCAATCCCGATCCGTTGGCGGCTGCCAAGCATATCCGCGAAGCGTTCGGCCGCATGGCGATGAATGACGAAGAGACGGTGGCTCTGATCGCGGGCGGGCATACTTTCGGCAAGGCGCACGGCGCGCACAAGCCGGACGAGTGCGTCGGTAAGGAGCCGGCCGCCGCCGGCATCGAAGAACAGGGCTTGGGCTGGGCCAACAAATGTGGCAGCGGTCATGGCGACGACACTGTCACCAGTGGCCTGGAAGGAGCATGGTCGACCAATCCGACGCGCTGGACCCACGATTATTTGACGTGGCTGTATACCTTTGACTGGGAAACCACCAAGAGCCCGGCCGGCGCAACACAATGGATTCCCAAAAACGGCCAGGGCGCCAACTTCGTTCCGGATGCGTACGACCCCGGCAAGCGCCATGTGCCGATCATGTTTACGACCGATATCGCCTTGAAAATGGACCCCGAGTACCAGAAAATCTCCAAGCGGTTTCTGGACAACCCCAAGGAGTTCGAGCTTGCTTTTGCCAAGGCATGGTTCAAGCTGACCCATCGCGACATGGGGCCCAAGGCGCGCTATGTCGGTGCCGAAGTGCCTGCGGAAGACTTCATCTGGCAGGATCCCATCCCCAAAGTCGCGCACAAGTTGATCGACGCCAAGGATGCCGCCAAGCTGAAGTCGGCGATTTTGGCCTCGGAGTTGACGATTCCGGAGCTGGTCAGGACGGCCTGGGCTTCCGCGGCAACCTTCCGCGGTACCGACATGCGCGGCGGCGCGAACGGCGCCCGTATTCGCCTGGCGCCGCAGAAGGATTGGGAGGTCAACGATCCCGCCGAATTGGCCAAGGTGCTGACTCGCCTGGAAGCCATCCAAAACGACTTCAATCGGACGCTGAAAGGCGGCAAGAAAGTGTCGCTCGCCGACGTGATCGTGCTGGGCGGTTCGGCAGCCGTGGAAGAAGCCGCCAAAAAAGCCGGCTACAAGGCGCAGGTGCCTTTCAAACCGGGCCGTATGGATGCCGCGCAGGAACAAACCGATGCCAAGTCGTTCGCGGTGCTGGAGCCCAAAGCTGACGGCTTCCGCAATTATTTCGGCAAGGATAATTCTCGCTCGCCTGCGGAAATGTTGGTCGAGCGTGCGAACTTCCTGACCTTGAGTGTACCCGAAATGACGGTGCTGGTCGGCGGTATGCGGGCACTGGATGCGAACGCCGGCCATTCGAAGCACGGCATCTTCACCAGCCGTCCGGGCGTATTGAGTAACGACTTCTTCATGAACCTGCTCGATATGTCGACCCACTGGACCAAGTCGTCATCCGAGGCCCTTTACGAGGGACGGGACCGTGCTACCGGCCAGGTCAAATGGACGGCTACGCCGGTCGACCTGATCTTCGGTTCCAACTCCGAGCTGCGTACGGTGGCCGAGGTCTATGCTTCGGACGATGCCAAAGAGAAATTCGTGCAGGACTTCGCCCGGGCATGGGCAAAGGTGATGGATCTGGATCGTTTTGACACGCGCTGATTTTACTTTGCCATGCACCCAACTTGATGGATCATGTGGCGATGCTGTCCGCAGTGGCGAGTCTGGAAATAGTGAAGTCGAGCAGATCGATGTCGGTTTCCTGATCGATGACGGCCGCGGTGGCAAAAGTCGAGGGTTCGGGTCAGGATGGCGCCGGCAGTGACGGTGGCGGTGATGTCGGGCAGGTTCGAGACGGTAATGCCGTTATCGGTCAGATCCTTGATGTTGTCTCCCGTAATCGGGCCGTTCCAGTTATCGGCCGCGGCAATATTATGAGGTAGTGCCGTTTTCTTGTTCGGCAGGGCGTCGACACTGGATTTGGTCGCGCCGTTCGGGGGCGATGGAGAAACTGGCGGCGTCGGTAATTTCTACCGGCGCTGGCCAGCGTCTGCGTGCCGCCGCTCTCGCCAATAGTCAGCCGGGTCGCGTCGATGTCGTTAATTGAACCGGTTTTGGCGGACCAGATTCGTGTCGGTGATGACGATAACACCGGTGCTGGCGTCATATAGCTGGCCGAAGTAGCGGTCGGGGTCGGGTATTACTGACGGTGACGGTATGGAGGCATCGCCGGTATTACCCGCCGCGATGCTGCTATCCCAGTCATTTTGTCGGTCGGTTCCGTCATTTACAAAGCCGGCTTTGCAGCTCTTCGCAGCTAAACTTAACGGCGTTGAGTGATCTGGTAAACCAGGCGGTCAATGTACAGGATCGTTCGAGGCACTATAGATTAAGATCTACAGTTTAAAGGGCTTGTGCCCCACGCCGCTTTTTTCCGGCTTTGTCTTGAAAGCCTGAGCGGGCGCGGGGCGGGAAGACGGTTTTTATTTTAAACCGGCGGCGTTTAAACCTGCGCAGTCCTGATAGGCCGGATGATCGGTGCTCATCATTACCACCCGATGCTGCTGGTTCGGCGTGTTGTCGGGGCCTTCTGCTTCGCCTACCGCTTTGACGCGCAGTTGCTCGGATTTTGCGCCGTGCTCGACGAGCAGCCTAGCGACTGTTTCGGCTCTTCTTTCCGCCAAGCCCTGGTTGCTGGCTTGATTGCCCACCGTATCGGTATAGGCGGTTACGTCGGCGAAAGCATCGGGATGCGATTGCAGGTAGCGGCCCATGATCGCGATGGCCCGATGGTCGGTTCGGTATGGGGTGGCGCTGCCGGTTTTGAAATGGGCGGCGGTATGCTTCGCCACCTCGTTTATATGATGGTTGGGACTGTGGACGGCCGTCAGCCACTGGCAGAGCGCTTTTTCCGATTCCAGACGGTGCTGCGAGGCGGCCCGGGCCGAATCGACCGCATACTGTCCTTCCTCGATATTCCAGTAATGATCGTTTTTCCAGTGATTCAATACCTTGACGGCCTCTTCCAGATTTTCCTCGGCCAGTTCCTCGTGATGGATGGACTGGCCGTAGTCTCCCAGAACGACGGCGTCCACTTCCGAGGTCAGCAGCGGAATGTCTTTGCGGGGCGGCTGTGCGCATCCGGCAAGTGCCGCGGCAATCACCGCACAGGGCAGGTAAAAAAATTGTCTATTCATGGTTTTATCCTCTTAATTCCAAATCAACCGCAGTGGTGAGCAACGATGAGCTGATGGGAACCGGCGCGGCCTAATCGTCGTCGCCGTCGTCCAACGGACCGTAAGTCGTCCAGAAACCGGGATAATGCGCCCCGAAATAGCGCGTATCCTCGCTAAAGCGTTCCCAGACGTAAGGAGGCGTAATGTAATCGTCGGTCGGAATCGGAGAGGTAATTAATTCCGCTGCACCGACAAGGGTGCGGCTGACCGCATGCGCCGTGCCGCGCAGCAGCCCCCAGCTAAAACCGACGAAAATATTTTGATCGTGGCTGATATTGACGATGTTTTTGGGAATTTCGATCCATCCCGTGGTCGTATTGAAAAATCCCTGATTTACTTTAGAGGTAAAACCGGAGAGATAGGTGTGCGCATCGGCATGGGTCGGTCCCGCAGACAGCAGGGCGCCGGTTAGAGCACATAGGCTAAAGAGGTGTTTTTTGTTCATTATCGATTCCTCCCAAAAAATTAAATAGTCGGACCTTGTTTCGCCGAAAAAACACATTCCGGAGAAATTCAATCCGATGAAGCGGGCAAAAAGATCATACAACGGTAAATCTATGAAAGCGACAATTTCTGGATATTGAACACTAAGAAATGGTTCGGCTGGAGATAGCGTCAATTCCCAGACAGGCCTTGCAGGTTCCCGATACAGGATGGCGGTAAGGATTTACTCCTCAGTCGAGTCCGCGAGGCGATATTTCGTAACGGTTTATTTTGTTTGTTTTTTAAGTTCTAAAGCATATTCTAAGGGGTATTTTCCAAAAGTAAAGAGGGAGGCCCGCCCGATAACTTCCCGAAATGAACAACGGTTATCTGCATAAAATCACACCGCCCGAGTGCCGGTCGGTTTTCGCCGAATCCTGCAGCGGTGGCGTGTTTAGGCGCTTTTGTTGCAGGACCGATCCTTCGTCCAACTTTATCGAATGCCGGTCATTTGTTCAATTCCACAGGCCGCCCCGCCCCATGCATAAGCGCAGGAAAATGCGTGCGGCCGCGATTCCGTTCACGACGAACGAGAAGGCGATCAGCGCCGCAAACCAGGGGTGCTGGCTGCTGGCGTGATAGAGCAGCAGGTCTTCGCCAATGAAGGCCGGGGTAATCGGAAAACCGACGAGACCCAGGAAACTGATGAACAGCAACAGCGACAGCCTGGGTTTGGTCTCCGCCATTGCCCGGTAGGCGAACGGCGTTTCCTTGAAATTTTCCGCTTTCAACAGCAGGTGCAATGCTGCAATGCCGAGCAGCCAGGCCGGGATGATGCCGGTCAGGAATACGACCGCATCGTCCCAGGCCGAGTTGACGATGAACCAGACCGCGATGCAGGCGAAGAAATAACTGAGCGCAATGTCGTTCCAGGTTCTGAAAGGGCTGTGCTTCTGGCTGAAGCCGCCCAATGTCGCAAGCACCATCGATACCAGGGCCGGTACCGCCAGGTATTTGTGATGCATCAATTCCGCGTTGGCCACGAATATGAACAGGCCGAAGATGACCAGCGCGGTTGCGCCTTTGATCCAGGGGCTCACCGCGTTCACCGCCGCGCCGATTTTTTTCAGCGGATCCCAGAGCAAAGACCGCATCAACCATTCGAGATTGCATTCCTGCAACGAAAAGACATACAAGGTATTGCGCAGCACTTCCGGCAGGCTGTCGCGGACCGATACGGGCAATCTGTCGCGCAATGAATCAGTTTTGATTGAGAATTGGGTATCCGCGGAGCCTTCGACCCGCAAGAGATGCGCGACGATCGACGGCGAAACCAGCAGTTGATAACAGCGCAAGAACGCATTGCCGAGAAAATGCACCAGCACCAGCGTTTCCAGTCCCAAAGCCAGTTCCATGAACATGAAGCCGACCTGGGTGATCGAGGCGTAGGCGATCTGGCCCTTGATGTTCGATTGGGTCTTTTCGGACAGGCTCGCGATACACACGGTCAGCAGGCCGATCAGAAACACCACGGCGCGGCTGAGAAAATGGTAGCTCCAGATCGGCATCGTGCGCAGCAGCAGGAAGACGCCGAGGTGCACCGACAAGGCGCCGTAAAAAATCGCGCTCGACGGCGTCGGTCCTTCCATCGCGCGCGGCAGCCAGAAGCAGAACGGGAATTGCGCCGATTTTCCGGAAGCGGCCATTACGATCAATAGCGACAGCAGGAGCAGGGCAGGGTAGCCGGCCGGCGGCATCGCCGCGCTTTCGAACAGGCTGGCGATCTGGCCGAAATGGTCGCTTTCATGGAACAGCATGTGCGTCATCCAGGCGCCGAGCAACAGGCCGATGTCGCAAAAACGGTAAACCGTGTAGGCGCGCAGCGCATTGCGGACCGGTTGCGGGCGGTGGCGGTAGAACGCGATCAGCAGGAAGGACGAGACGCCCACGATTTCCCATCCCGCGAACAGCATGTCGATCGAACCGGACAGAATGACCATGATCAGGCCGAACACGAACGCGAAAATGGTCAGGAAAAAACGTTTATAGCCGGCTTCCCGGTGCAGGTAATATTGGCAATAGCGAATGATGATCGAAAAAATGATCCAGATGCAGAACAGGTAAGCCGCCCCAACCTTGTCGAGATAAAACAGGACCGGAAACCGGTAATCGTCCTTCGAATACAGTGTGAAGGCTTCATATTCGTAGCGGGGAAAACCTGCCAGCGCCCAAACGGTCAGCAGGGCGGCGATGCTGATGCCCAGCGCCGCCCCGAACAGGGAGCTGACCGTGGAGATTCTTTTCTCGCCGGCGCTCCAGTAACTGAATTCGGAGAATTTTTTCGTATCCTTGGGCGTCAGGAAGATCGCGATGAAACCCAGCAGGGGCATTAATTGACAGGCCAGAAGCAAACTGTTCATGACGGGCTCCGCATTGTCTGCAACAGATGGACTGGGACGGTTTGGATCTTGCCGGCAAAAGCGGCTTCCGAACAGTCCGCTTCGGGCGTCGGAGGCATGCCGGCCAGATCGACGGATTGCCATTTTGGGTTAGAGTAAAAATAAACGGCGCGTCCGGACGGCTCGAAGCAGGCCAGCCTGATCCAGTCGTGGTCGAACCATTCCCGAGCCTCGCCGATTTTCGCTAAGGATTTATCGATAATCTCTCGGGATTGCTCGATCACGATCAGCAGGCGCGCCGGTTCGTGCACTTCGATCATCTGATTCGGCAGTCCGGTGCGCAGATCGCCTTCGACGCCGTTGGCGACGCCGAGCAGTCCGATTACGTTATGAGGCAGTTTGCTGCCCGCGCCGTACACCGAATTATCGATCCGCGAGAACAGGTATTCCAGATTGATGCCGCCGCAGACCGGCACGATGGCGCTCAGGATTCTGGCCAGGATGGCGCCTTGCGGATCGCTTTCCGGATCGTAGGAATGCAGGAAGGCGCGCCGGTCCATGTAGAGGTTGCGGGTCAGCGCCCGTTTTCCGACGATGCAATACAGGTTGTTCGAATGATTGTATTCGGGCCGGGGTTCGAAGATGGAGTCGGCGCGTCCTTTGACGTGGGCGTGCGCGGCTTCCGGGTCGCGATTCTGCGGTCCCAGTTCGAACCAGCGGCAGCGTTCGAGCGCATTCAGTTCAAGCGCGCGCCGCATCGTTTCCTTGAAGGTTTCCAGTTCCGGCGACGGCTGCGCTTCGAGCAGATGCTCGTCGAAATAGGCGATTTCGTCCCGGCTGGTATTGTGCATCGCCGCAATAAAGCGGGTCGCCTGCGGGATATCGATGCCGCGCTCCCGGAGCAGCGCGCGTACCGGCTCGAGGTTGGCCATCCGGGCGAAGGCGCGCGCATTCGGCGCGCCGGGCTTGCCGGAGCAGGCGCCGCAGTCGTAGGCGGCGAAATGCGGATTGTTCGCGCTGCTGGAGCCGTGAGCCACGACGACGATCCAGGGTGCGAAATTGCGGGTCAGGCCGATATTGCGCAGCAGCCCCTCAATGCGGTCCGCCATTTCGGTAAAGGAAAATCCGAGCATGCGTCCGTCCTCGGTGGGCAGGTCGCTTTCACGCAGAAGATGCAGGTGCGTGTGCGCTTCGACTTCGCTCAACTTATTGATATAAGGTAATTTCCCACCCGGACGGAACACATTCCACATCAAACGGATCGCGTAGCCGATCCCGAGCGTCTGGGTGTAGATCCAGCCTCTGAACAGGGATTGCGGTTTGATATGGAGATCTTTCAACTTTTTTCCTTTCTTGTTTTTCCCCGGTTTATGGGTCAGGCTGGATTCGCGGACGATGTGTTTCGGATGGATAACCGCCGGGCACTGGGCGACGGGAAACGTGTCGTCCAGCCCTTGAAACAGAATGTCGATGCCGAAAAAGCCGGCCGCGCCGAAGGTTTCGACAGCGGGGTTCAACTCTTCGAGATGACGCCGCAGGGAGCCTTCGCGGTCGTCCAGGCAGAACAGGGCCTGAACTTGCGGAGTGCGGGGCTCGTTGCGGTTCCGGTCGATATCGGCGGACGCCGCGATTGCCTTGAGCAGTTCGGCATGCAGCGTCCATTCCATCGCTTCGTGCCAGACCTTCAACCGAAGCGGCACTTTCGGCTTATATCCGGGTTCCGTAAGCAACGGTGCTGTTTGGGAATCGGGTACGGCGGCGACCGTGCTGAACTGACGGCCTTTTTTCAGATTGAGAAAGGCCAACTCGCAGGCGAGCTCGCACGCGATCGTTTCTTTCAACGATAGGGTCCGCCGCGCCAGCAGCATCTGCGGATTCTGTTCCACGAGGCGCACCATGCCGGACCAGCCCGGATGCGCCAGCAGCATTTCGAGCAGATATTGTTCGTAGAGCCGTTCGTCGCCGACGATTTTTTCGAGGCAGGCCAGAATGACCCGGTCCGGCGTTTCGAGCAGCAGCGCGCGCACCTCCGGTTCATGGAGCGGGTATAGCGGCAGCAGACTGTTATGCACCAGCCGCCAGAGACAGTCCCAAAATCGCTCGCCGTTCTGCGGCAGGCTCCAGCGGCTGATGCCCTGGTCCAAAAAATTGGCGAGCAGGCGGAATAAAACCGGATGCACCCGCGCGTCCAAGTCTATTTCAAGGCGGTTCAGCCAGGAGCGGCGGATGCCGTGGTTGGCCATCGACACGGGCGGATAGTGGCTGCGGTTGTCCTCGATGAACAAGGAGCCGCGGAATTTTTCCGCGTCCTCGATATCGGCTGCCGCTTGTCCGATAGCCCATGAAATCGCCGCGTCGGTAATGCGTCCCTGCCGATAGCGTTTCTGGTAATCGGCCAGCGGCAAATAGCTGCGTGCGCCGAAAATCCCGGCCGCGAGCGCCACGCCTTCATGAAAGGCAAGGTGCTGAACCGAGTGAAGTGTATTGTGGTGAACGAAGTCTTTGATCGGCCCCTGGGTAGGAAGCCAGTGCGAGATATGCTCGATGGACGCATCCGGATCGAATTTCGGCGCATTCAACGGTTCGGCAGGACTCGGATTATCCGTAACGGGTCTATATGATGCTGTATTTGGGGGCGTCATGAGAGATTAAAACTTGGAAATAAAAGATCGTGCAATCCGTAACAAGATTCTATATCAGGCGTTTACTTGGCTGGCGGAACAGCTTTTTCAACGCGTCCGCCTGAATCGAAACGGGCGATTCCGTTTCGTGCCGGGCATGCGGCCGCACGCCTCTCTTCAAGCGCCCACTCTTGTTACAAGGAACGTTTTTTATAACTGCTGCATATTTCATGCCGTAACTCAAGCATTTGTTTTTGCTTGATAATAAATTGAGGTGGACATCCAAAGAGGGTCAAAAAAACCATCTTTAGGTGGATTTGAACTGATTTGACCCGGTTTATCGGGTAAAATGCGACCTTTTCATTTCGATTACCCGAAGTTTCAAAGGGATGCGACGAATTTCGGAAGGCTTGCTTGTTGCACGCCGTTTGCTGCAAGATCGAGTATAATGGCCGGCAATTTTTAATTTAGTATCGAATCGATATTTAAGCGGGCGCCGTTTCCGGATTTGCAGCCGATGGTTCCGCCGGTTTTGTTTGCCGATATGACTCGGAACTTGCATTGCTTAGCATATAGAATCAGCACATGGGAATACTCAGTACTTTACTCTGGACGCCGGCGCTGGGGGCTTTTTTGCTCGCGGTGGCGCCGGGCGGCAATGCGTTTTTCATTCGGCTGATCGCGCAGACGTTCTCTCTGTTGACTCTGGTTTTCGCCTGCCGGTTGCTGGGGACTTTCGATCCGACTCAGGCACAACTCCAGTTCAGGGAGTTTTTCGTCGTGAATCCCGATGTCGGCAGCGCGTATTCCCTGGGAGTCGACGGTCTTTCGATGCCGATGGTATTGATGGCCGCGCTGCTGACTTTTTGCGCGCTGCTCGCTTCCCATGCGATCACCAACGGCGTCAAGGGCTATTATTTCTGCATGTTGCTGCTCGAGTTCGGCATGCTCGGCGTTTTTCTCTCTCAGGATTGGGCATTGTTCTACGTTTTCTGGGAAGTCACCCTGATTCCGCTGTTCTTTCTGATCGGCCGCTGGGGCGGCAAGCGCCGCCATGCGGCCAGCCTGAATTTCGTGCTGTACACGATGGGCGGGTCGATTTTCATGCTGATCAGTCTGCTGGCAATCAGCCAGTACGATCTCGACTACGGCGGCTCGCTGATGGCTTCACTGAGCCAGTCCACGTATTCGATGTCCAAAACCGAGCAGATTCTGGTCCTGCTCGGCCTGATCATCGGCTTCGGCGTCAAAATGCCGATCTTCCCGCTGCACGGCTGGCTGCCCCTGGCGCATGTCGAAGCGCCGAGTCCGGTCAGTATCCTGCTGTCCGGCATTTTATTGAAGATGGGCGCCTACGGCCTGCTCAGGTCGATCGCCATGCTGCCCCAGGCGGCGCAGTTTTTTCAGTCCGCGCTGATGATTCTGGGGCTGATCGCAATGATCTACGGCGGTTTGCTGGCCTGGCGGCAGACCGATCTGAAGGCGATGGTCGCTTATTCCTCCATCAGCCACATGGGCATCGTCCTGTTGGGCATCGCGACACTGAACGAGACCGGCATGACCGGCGCGATCCTGCAAATGACCGCCCACGGTTTCATCGCGGCGGCGCTATTTTTGCTGGTCGGCCTGCTGTATGAAAGAACCCATACCCGTAATGTCCGGCATTACAGTTCCCTGATTCAGGTGACGCCCCGTTTCGCGGTGTTCACGACCCTGGCCCTGTTTGCGGCGATGGGGCTGCCGGGGACGGTCGGCTTCATCGCCGAATTTCACGCGCTGGCCGGCGGCTTTCAACAGTGGGGCGGCTGGATGGTCCTGTTCAGCCTCGCCGTCTTATTGAGCGCTTCATACGCGATAAGAACCGTCGGCTTGTTGTTTACCGGGCCGGTCAAGGCCGAGATGCAGCAGGTAGGGGATCTGACGCTGTCCGAGATGTTCACGGCCGGGATGCTGGTTGGCGGCATCATCCTATTGGGCCTCATGCCGCAGCCGTTGATCGCTTTATCCGAGGCGACCGTTTCCCACCTTCATTCACTGGTGTCGCCCTAGGGTTTTTCATGCAGGAATTATCGATATCAGCAGAAACCCGCGCGGGCTCCGGCAATGCGGTCCTGCGCGACGAAATCGCCCGCATCCTGCTTGAACTGGATCATGTATTGCCGGGGCAGGCGCCGATTCTCGACTTCGTGCATCACAATACCCTGCACGGCTATCAGCATCTGCCTTTCGAAGAAGCACTGGCGGAAACGGAGCGGGTGACCGGAATCGGCGGCTATCAGCCCGAGAGCGAATTCCGCGCCTGTTACCGGCAAGGCCGGATCGGCGACGTCGATCTGGCCGCCGGACTCCGGCATTACGTCGACTTCAACCTCGACGATACCGTCTGTGCGGTACGGGGCAAAACCATCCGCCGCGAGGATGTTTACCGGGTTGCGCTGCTGTTCGATCTGGAGCCGATTACCGAAAGCCGGTTGAACTGGAATATTACCGAGCTGGAAGCATTGGACAAGGTTCAACCGGACGTGCCGGAAACGGTGAAAACCGCACTGCTGGGCAAACGGGCGACTTCCCTCGACGAAAAGAACCGGGTCCGTTCGCTCTGGAGCGGCATATTGGACAAGCTGGGGCTGGACCAAACCGTTCCGCATCCCGAAAATCTGTTCGACTTGTCTCCGGAACAGGCCGAGGAATGGATCAATCGGGCGGTGCAGGCGCAGCCGGACGGCAGCCTGACTCTGCACGAAATGATGCGGGCGGAAGCCGGTGCGGCATTGACCCGATTCACGACCGAAATCGGCGACAGACTGACGCTGGGCGGATTCATTCGGGCGATCACCGGCGTCGACGCCTTCGAAACAGTCAAACCGGAACTGATCCGGATCTGCGCCTCCGCGCTGGACGAAGGCATGGCGCCCTGGCAATTGCCGGAGCGCGATACCCTGGGGTTGTATGCCGGCTGGCGCAGCATGTTCCGGTGCGATGTGAATCCGGTTTTTCTCGAACTGCCCGACTGGTCCGAGCTGGTGGACGGGCTTCCCGAAGATCCGGTGGAGGCGGTCATCGGGCAGTTGACCTATCTTGGCCTGCCGCAGGCCAAATGGGCCGGCTACTTGCGGCGATTGGCGCTGGAGCTGCCGGGCTGGTCGGGCATGATCAACTGGCGGCGGCATCATCCCGGTTACCACACGGATCGTCCTGCGGCCGTCGACCTTGCCGATTTTCTGGCGATCCGGCTGATCTACGATCGTCTCTGGCTCGGCCAGATTTGCCGGGACGTATGGAAAATCGAAGCGAAGCTCCCGGCGATCGAAAATTATTTTCGCAAGAATCTTTCCGAATTGATGGTGCGGGAAGCCTTATATAAAGGCGAATTACCGGAGTTCCTGGCGCAAAAAACCAAGACCTTGATTCTGCGCGCCCGCTCCGAGCGCTATTTCAAACCCGAGTGGCAGGCGCTTTCCGATCAGATCCGCACCTGGCAATTGAGCCCGCTGTGCCGCCATGAAAACCGCCATTGCCACTGGAGCAGCGGCTGGCGCTTGTTCCGGCTGTGCCAGCATTTGGGCATCGACGCCGAGGCGGTCGGCGCGATGTCGCGGAACGATCTGGAGATTCTGCTGAAGCAGCTGGATGCGTTTAAGCCGGCCCGGCGCGGCAAGGTCTGGCTGGCTGCCTACGAGCGGAATTACCGCGACAAGCTGCTGCAAGCGATAACCGTCAATCGGGGGCGCGGGCTTTCGGCCGGCCACGGGCGGCAACCAGAAGCGCAACTGGTTTTTTGCATGGACGAGCGCGAGGAAAGTTTCCGGCGGCATCTCGAAGAGCTGAACCCCGCTGTCGAAACCTTCGGGGCGGCCGGCTTTTTCGGGATTCCGATGTATTACAAAGGGCTCGATGACGCGCATACGACGCCTCTGTGCCCGGTCGCGGTCACGCCCGCCCATCTGGTCGAGGAAGTGGTAAGGCCCGGCGCCGAGCAAATCCTGGGCAGGCATCGGCGGGGGCATAAGCTGTTCGGAGGGCTCGCTTATCTGATTCACCACCGTTTGCGCAGCGACCCGTTATCGGCGTATTTCACGACCGTTCTGGCGGCGCCGTTCATCCTGCTCGGATTGCTCGGCGACACGTTGCTGCCCGGTTTCAGATTCCGGTTCAAGCAGAGATTGTCCCGTGCCCTCGATCCCGAAATGCCCACCGCGCTGCGTTTTACCGGCACCGCAGATTCTGCAACGGCGCAGCCGAAGATCGGATTCGGCGATGCCGAGCAGGCCGACCGGATCGAAAACCTGCTCAGGACGCTCGGGCTGACCCAGGGCTTCGCGCCGCTGGTCTGCATGATCGCGCACGGTTCGACCAGTTTGAACAATCCGCACGAGGCGGCCCACGATTGCGGCGCCTGCGGAGGGCGGCGGGGAGGCCCGAACGCGCGCGTCTTCGCGGCGATGGCGAACCGTCCGGAAGTGCGGAAGCTTTTGGCTGAACGCGGCATCGCGATTCCGGCGTCATGCCGGTTCGTCGGCGCGCAGCACGATACCTGCAGCGACGCGATCACTTGGTACGATCTGGACACGCTGCCTCAATCCTGGCATGGACCGTTCGCTGCTCTCCGCCAATCTCTCCATGAAGCGCAGCGTCTTTCCGCGCATGAGCGCTGTCGCCGCTTTTTGCCTGCGGAAGCATTGCCGACGCCGAAACAGGCCTTTGCCCATGTGCAGCGGCGCGCTTCGGACTTGAGCCAGGTGCGCCCCGAGTTCGGCCATGCCGGCAACGCGGCGGCGGTGATCGGCCGACGCCAGCTGACGCGCGGGCTGTTTTTGGACCGGCGCGTCTTCCTGATTTCCTACGATCCCGCTCAGGACCCCGACGGGCGCGTCGTCGAGAACATTTTGCTGACCGCGGGGCCGGTCGGCGCCGGCATCAATCTGGAATATTATTTCTCGACCGTCGATAACGACCGTTTCGGCTGCGGCACCAAGATTCCGCACAACCTGACAGGGCTTTTCGGGGTGATGGAAGGGACCGGCAGCGATTTGCGTACCGGCCTGCCCAGGCAGATGATCGAAATTCACGAGGCGATGCGCCTGCAGGTGATCGTCGAAGCCAAAACGGCCGTGCTCGAGCGGATTTATCAGCGCCAGGAGGCGCTGCGCGAATTGATCGCCAACGGCTGGCTGCATTTGATTGCGATCGATCCGGAAAGCGGAGACGTCTTCCTGTTCGATCGCGACAGAGGATTCGTGCGCTGGCAAGGAGACGGAACGCTGCCGGCCGCCGTCGAAAATTCGCAGGCCGCTTACCGCGGCCGAACCGGACCGGTTGCGCCGGTGCTGCTCCGGCCCGTAACCACCGGAGCCTGAGCATGGATTCGTTAGTCATTTTGATTCCGTTACTGCCTTTCGGCGCCGCGGCGATCATGGGGCTCGGCATTCTGTTCGGTTGGCTGGCCGGCGAGGACAAGGAAGGCGTGACCTCCGGCATCGCCCTCTGGGCCGTCACCATGTCCTGCCTGTTGGCGTTGACGCTGTGCGCCGCCGACATGCTGGGCATGAACCGCGGTACGTTCAATCTGGGAACCTGGCTGCAAAGCGATACATTGCGGATTTCGTTCAATTTTTCGACGCACGGCATCGGCCCCCGGCTCGCTGCGCTGTTCGGGACCCTCCAGGCGATCGTGCTGCGCTTTTCGGTGAATTACCTGCACAAGGAAGCCGGCTTTCACCGTTTCTTTTTCGTGCTGACGCTGTTTACCGGAGCGATGCACTGGCTTGTGCTGGCCGGCAACGCGGCCGCTACGTTTATGGGATGGGAAATCGCCGGCCTCTGCTCCTATCTGTTGATCGCCTACGCGCATGACCGTCCGGCCGCCGCGGCTAACGCGACGCGGGTCTTCGTGACCAGCCGGGTCGGCGATGCGGCTTTCGTGATCGGGATCGGGCTCAGCTACGCCTTCGCGGAAAGCGTCGATTGGACGAGATTGAATGCGCTGGCCGCGCAGTTGCCGTCGGGGGAGGCGGCCGGCATCGCGACTTGTTTCGCGGTCGCGGCATTCGTCAAATCCGCGCAGGTGCCGTTTACTCCCTGGCTGCTGCGCGCGCTCGAAGGGCCGACGCCGTCGAGTGCGGTCTTTTACGGCTCGGTGATGGTGCATGCCGGCATCTTTCTGGTCTGTCTGCTGGAGCCGCTCTTCGAAGCGTCGCCTTTTGCGATGGGGTTGCTGATTGTGGCCGGGGGCGTCACCGCGGTGCACGGTTATTTGCTCGGGCTCACCCAGACCGATATCAAGACCTCGCTGGTTACCGCCGTTTCGGTGCAATTGGGGCTGATGTTTTTCGAATGCGGGCTCGGCTTGTGGCGGTTGGCGGAGTGGCATTTATGCGCGCACGCGGTCGTCCGCGCCTATCAATTGCTGAGCGCGCCGTCGCTGCTGCACAATATCCACGGCACGCCGGTCAAACCGGTCGGGCCAGTCCTGGCTAAAAAGTATTGGCTTTATACCGCCTCGCTGCAGCGTTTCTGGCTGGACTCGCTGACCGATTGCCTGTTGGTCAGGCCGATAGGCCGGCTGTCGCACGACCTTCGCTATTTCGACGATTCCATCATCGATCCGCTGCTGGGCTCGCCGGCGCCGGCGATCAACGCGATTTCTTCGCTGGCTCAGTACGAAGAGCAAAAGATCGGTGCACGCCTGGATAACGATTCCGAGCAGTTTGCGCAAGGCAGCGGCCTGGCAGGCAAACTGGCCGAATGGACGGCGGCGCTGATTCACGGCCTTGAAAGCCGCTTGATGCTGCGCGGCTACGGCAAAAGCGTGTCGGATTTCGGCAGGCGTCTGGGGCGTTCCGCCAACCGCTTCGAAGCGTATATTTTAAGGCCCCGTTATCTGGTACTGTTTGTGTTCGTCACCCTGCTGGTCGCATTCTGAGGCCCCGATGCATTTTCCCGTTAACCCCTGGGCCGCCGCGGCGGCTTTTCCGGTCCTGACCGCGATGACGCTGGTCCCGCTTGCCGCGATGGCCGCGGTATTCTGTACGCGCACCTTGCCGGCCGCCTTTCGCTTCGGGTTTGCCGGCGCGTGCCTGAATGTGTTATTGAGCGTTTATCTGTTGCTGGTGTTCGATGCCGAGGAATCCGGCCTTCATCTGGTCGAACAGATGCACTTTGCCGGATTGAGCTATGCGGTGGGCGTCGACGGGGTCAATATTCTGTTTATTCCGTTGACCGCAGTCATTGCTTTTCTGGTGATGTACTATATCTTTTCGCACTCGCAGAAGCGTTATCACGGCCGTACTTTCGTGGCCTGCGTGCTCGGTTACGAGGCGATTTTAATCGGGGCTTTCGCGTCTTTGAACGTGATGCAGTTCTGGCTATGGAGCGCGCTGGAGCTGATTCCGGTCATTTACCTGACGCTGCACTGCGGTACCGGCCTGCATCGGCGGTGGGCGGTCGACCGCTTCCTGCAATATTGGGGCAGCGCTTTGCTGATGACTCTGGCCGGATTTCTGCTGCTCGGTTTCGGCCTGATCGATTCTGAGCATCCGTTGACTTTCGACTGGCTGACGATCAAGCGGAACAACGCCTATCTCCACGACGAGGCGCTGATATTTGTGCTGCTGTTTTACGGCTTTGCGGTGCGCATGCCGCTGTTTCCGTTTCACGGTTGGCTGCCGATCCTGGCCGAACAGGGCACGGTCGCGAGCTGCGCGATTTTTCTGGCGGGCCTGAAGCTGGGAATTTTCGCGGTTCTCCGGTTTATTTTGCCGTTGCTGCCCGGCGTGGCCGAAGACTGGTCGGGGCTGGTGCTGACCTTGGCGCTGATCAGTATTTTTTATGGCGCGGTCATGGCTTTACTGCAGATCAACATCCGGCGCCTTCTGGCTTTTGCGGTCATCAGCCAGACCGGCATTCTGGTGATCGGGTTGTTCTGTTTCAACGATTTCGGCCTGGAAGGCAGTATCATGCTGTCCATCGCTTACGGCCTGGCGACGGCGGGGATGCTGTTCAGCGTCGGCCTGATCTATGAACGGACCGGCACCGCGGTTATGCCGAGGCTGGGCGGTTTGTTCGATTCGAATCTGACCCTGGGCATGCTGTTCCTGATTTCGGCCTTGAGCACGCTGGTCAAACCCGGCACGCCCGGTTTCGATGCCACGCATCTGATCATCGAGGGCACCGTCGAAGAGCACGGCTGGCTGCTCGCGATCGCGATATTGACCGGCAACCTGCTGGCGGCGGCATTTATTCTCTGGGCCTTCCAGCGCATTTTTCTGGCGACTTCCAGGCGTTTCGCGCAGCCTTATTCGAGCCTGCACCATCCGGTGCTGAAAGAGCGTCTGATCACGCTTGTGATCTGCACTTTGCTGATCGGGACGGGATTTTACATGCGGCCCTGGCTCAGGCTCGTCGACCAGGACGCCGCGCTGATCACGAAAGGCTACCCGATTCACAGCTCGATGCCGCATGATCACCCGGCGGGAATATCCGGGTCCGATAATGTTCAATTCGAGGAAGAACAGCAGCCATGAATATGCCGGAGTTTCCCTTGCTCAGTATTTTGATCTGGCTGCCGATGCTGGGGGCGGCGGCGGTCGGCCTGGTGCGGAACCTCCAGGCCGCCAAATGGAGCGCTCTTTCGGTCGCCGGTCTGGAGCTGGCCGTTGCGCTCGCCGCTGCCGGCCGGTTTCAAGCGGAGAGCGGCAACGAATTGCAGTGGGTCGAGCATCATGCCTGGATCGAACGGTTGAATATCAATTACTTTCTCGGTGCGGACGGCATATCGATTCTGCTGCTGCCCTTGTCGGCGCTGCTGACCTTGCTGACTTTGCTGGCGACCTGGAATTCGGTGCAGCGCCTGCCGCGTTTTCACCTGTCGCTGCTGCTCGCGCTCGAAGGCGTGACGATGGGCGTATTCACCGCGATGGACATGATCCTGTTCTTTCTGTTCTGGGAGCTGACCCTGGTGCCGATTTTCTTTTTGATCGGCTTGTGGGGCATCGGTCCCGGACGGCGCGAAGCCGCCATGAAATACACGCTGGTGATGCTGTTCGGCGGCGTTGCGCTGCTGTTCGCGATCATTCTGCTTGCGTTCAACCATGCCGACACGATCCAGGGCCATATTCCGGGCGATCTGTCGTTCAGTCTGCCGATGCTGTCGGCCACGCCGTTGTCGGGACGGACGGAAACGGCGGTGTTCATTCTGTTGATGCTCGGTTTCGCGGTGAAAGCGCCTTTGCCGCCTTTTCATACCTGGCTGCCGACGGTAGCGATGGAAGGATCGACTCAAATGACCGCTCTGTTGACCGGGCTTAAACTGGGCGTTTACGGGATCATCCGCTTCGCGATGCCGCTGGCGCCGGCTTCGGCGGTCGAATACAACTGGGCGCTCGGCATCATCGGCGCGGTCACGCTGATCTACGGCGCGTTGGTCGCTATGCAGCAAAGCAATTTGCGCCGCTTGCTGGCCTATGGCAGCATCAGCCATATCGGGCTGGTCATCGTGGGGCTGTCTTCGCTGAATATACAGGGAATCCAGGGCGCGTTGTTCCAACTGGTCAACTTCTCGATCGAAGGAAGCGCCTTGATGCTGATCGCCGGCTTTATTCATCACCGCCTCGGCAGTAACGAAAAAGTGCACATGGGCGGGCTCGCCACGGCGGTGCCCCGGCTGACCGGCTTTTATTTGCTGTTTATGCTGGCCAGCCTGGGAATACCCGGAACCAGCGGTTTTCCGGCCGAATTGCTGATGATCGTCAGCGCGTTGACCTCGCATCCGAGCCTGGCCATTGCCGCGCTGGCCGGAACGATTCTCGGCGCCGCTTACATGCTGTCGTTCACGCGCCAGGCCTTCTTGGGACCGGCGACAAGCGCCGCGGTCAGGCAATTGCAGGATTTGCGCCCGCGCGAGCTGGGCGTTCTTTGCGTGCTCGGCATGCTGGTCCTCTCATTCGGCCTGTGGCCGGATACGGTTCTGGAAAATCAACGGGCTGCAGCCGAAGTCTGGCTGAATCATTTGCTCGAACCGCCGGCGATGGACGGCTCCGGTTTCGATCCGGAGGTACCGGATCCGGAAACCCGCGAATGACAAATGGAAATTTCGAGATGCATGAGAGCAGGCCGGCCGGAAAAACCGACGTTATCTGTCATTGCAGCGGGACTACCGGAGAGAAGATCAGGGCGCTGGTCGGTCGGGGGATCGGTGATCTGGAGCATATATCCCGGCTGACCGGCGTTTGCGCGGGATGCGGAGCCTGCGAGCGCGCGGTATCGGATTTGCTGGCCGAGTTGGGCGGGCGTCCGGATTCGATATGTCCGCCCATCATCCCTTGAGGGCGGCTTCGGTCCGGGAGCCCGTTGGGAACTCCCGGCGTTAACGGCATTGCCCCTGTACCCCGGTTATTTATAGAGGGTTTTGGCTTCTTCGGACTTCGCGAAATCGACGCCGACGCTGATGACGAAACTCGAAACCTCTTCGATGTTCATCTGTGATTGCATCACCTTGGATTTGTGCACCATCACCGTGAAACCGGATGTCGGGTTGGGAGAGGTAGGGATGTAAAGAATATAGCAATCGCCGATGCGGTTCGTGACATAGGCGGGTACCCACATGCCATCTTTGGGGTATTCGACGTAAACCGCTTCGCGAAGTTGCGATTCCTCGGCGGTTAGAAACAAGCGCAGCAATTTGCGCGTAACCCGGTAAATGCTGCCGATGATCGGGATTCTCTGGATTAGCGATTCCAGATAATAGAGCAAATGCGCTCTGTCCTGTTTCAGCAATTTGCCGAAATAGGCCAAAAGGCCGATCGCGGCGGCGAACAGGACGATGGTCACCAGAGAATTGTCGTATTTGCCGTGTACCAGCAACACGAAATTCTTCAACGCACGCTGAACATAGACAATGATCTGAAAGATCAGCACGATCGGAACGAAGCCGACTATGCCGATCAGAACATCATTTACCAGCGTTTTAAGTTTGCTTGCCATCGAGTTTTCCCCTTTGTGTGTGCTTGTATGAGACATCAATGATGCGGCCATTTCGCTTCGTTGCAGCGCACGGAATCACGGCCGGCTCGAATTTACTTTAGCGAAGCCGTTGGCTCGACGCCAGTAGAAAATTTCATCATTGATAGAAAATTCCGTCATCGGTCGGCTTCGTCCGGAAAAAGGCCGGTTCGTACACAAAAACGAAGGGAGGTATTGCCGTTGTCGCCTTCTTGTTTTAAGGAAACTCTGAATAAGTCCTACGCCTGGGATAAAATATCCGCAGCTTGCCATTTTCGATAGGTGCCCGCCATGAAGCAACTCGGACTCAGTGCCCCACTGTTTGTGAAGAAACCGAAACAGACTCGGCGGCAGCAATTTCTCCAAGAGATGGAGCAGGTAGTGCCTTGGAGTTTGTGGACGAGCCGGATAGCGCCGCACTACCCGACAGCGGGCCGAGGCCGCCGCCCCTTTCCCTTGGCGACGATGTTGCGCATTCACCTGATGCAGCAGTGGTTCGGCTATTCCGATCCGGCGATGGAGGAAGTATTGCACGACATGCCGCTGCTGCGCGAGTTTGCCGGGCTCGATGCGGGCGAGGACGCCCTGCCGGATGAAACCACGATCCTCAAGTTCCGGCATCTGCTGGAACGCCATCAGTTGGCACAAACCCTATTTGATGAAACGGCGGCGCTGTTGGCCGAAAAAGGCCTGTTGCTACGGCAAGGCACGATCGTCGATGCGACATTAATCGCTGCCCCGCCGTCCACCAAGAACCGGGCGCGCAAACGGGATGCCGAGATGAGTTCGACCAAGAAAGGGAACAATTACCCACTTTGGGATGAAGGCGCACATTGGGGTCGATGCCGAGTCGGGGTTAGTGCATACTGTGGAGATGACCACCGCCAAGGTGGCGGATGGGGTCATGACGGAGGCGTTGCTGCACGGCGAGGAACGGGTCGTGCTGGGCGATCGGGCCTATACCCGCAAGGACCGGAATCTGGCGGCGGATCGCCTGGAAGGTGAGCCGGTTTGGGCCTTTCCGTTCAAGCGGGGGAAGGGTGAGGAGTTGCCGGTAGAGCAAGCCCTTCACAACCACATGCTGGCGCCGTTACGCGCCATGGTCGAACATCCGTTCCGGATCGTCAAGCGCCAGTTCGGCTATACCAAAGTGCGTTACCGGGGGCTGTTCAAGAATGCCCAACAACTCTACTTGCTGTTTGCCCTGGGCAATCTTTATCACGTTCGGCAGGCGCTGCAGCCGACCTAGGGAGACCTTTGTCCTTCGCCCTGGAAAACCGAGAACACTGAGTGAAATCACCCCGATAGCGGGCGCTGCCGGGAAGGATTTGCCCATTTTCGGCGAGGTGCCACGGATGTCGCACGGTGTCGCTTATAAAAACCACTTATTCAGAGCTTCCTTAACGGCATGAAGACAAGGAGACAAAATCGATTTGGCGGCCGGAGCAAAAGACCCCGGCCGGCCATGCACAACGTTTTTGAGTATCTAGAGCATTTTCATATCGCGTATAAGTGCACAATACCGTTAAGTCCAGCCGTCATCTCGGCAGGGATTGCCGAAATCCAGGGTACAGGGAGGTATGAGAGCCAACCCGCCTGGGTTTCTGGATGCCGGTAATCCCGGCCGGAATGACGTGTTTTCCTTACGAAGGCCATATTCCCAAAGCGAAAATGCTCTAAAACAACCCGCTGATCCGTCCATTTTCGTCGATGTCGATCTTCTCCGCCGCCGGCACTTTCGGCAGGCCCGGCATGGTCATGATATCGCCGGCGATCGCGACGATGAAGCCCGCGCCGTTGGCCAATCTGACTTCTCTGATTTCGACCGTGTGTCCGGACGGGGCGCCCTTGATCGACGCGTCGGTCGAAAACGACATCTGCGTCTTCGCTATGCAGATCGGGAAACGGCCGTAGTCGCCGTTCCAGGCCGCCAACTGGGCCTTTACTTTCGCGTTCGCGGTGACTTTGGCCGCGCCGTACAGCTTGGTCGCGATCGTTTCGATTTTTTCCCACAGGCTCAAATGGTCGTCGTAGACGAAGCGGCAGCCATCCAGGTGGCGGTCGGCCGTCTCGGCGACCGCGTGCGCGAGCCGTTCGGCGCCCTTGCCGCCTTCGGCCCAGTGTTTCGAGGCGATGCAGACTGCGCCGAGCGTCCGGCATTTGTCCTGCAGTAAGTCGAGTTCGGCCTCGGTGTCGAAGGTGAAATGGTTGATGCAGATCACGCAGGGCAGGCCGTAATGTTCGGTGATGTTCCGGTAATGCCGTTCCAGGTTCGTGAAACCCTGTTCGAGCGCGCCGAGGTTTTCCCGATTCAGGTCTTCCTTCGCGACGCCGCCGTGGAATTTCAGTGCCCGGACCGTCGCGACCAGCACCACCGCCGATGGCTTCAGGCCGGCCATCCGGCATTTGATATCGACGAATTTTTCCGCACCGAGATCGGCTCCGAAGCCGGCTTCGGTGATCACGTAATCGGCCAGCTTCAGCGCGGTCTTAGTCGCGGTGACCGTGTTGCAGCCGTGCGCGATGTTTGCAAACGGGCCGCCGTGGATGATCGCGATGTTGTTTTCGAGCGTCTGCACCAGGTTCGGCTTGATCGCGTCTTTCAGCAGCGCCGCCATCGCGCCGTGCGCATTCAGGTCGCGCGCGTAGACCGGCGTTTTGTTGTCGGTCTTGTAGCCGATCACGATCCGGCCGAGCCGCTCCTTCAGATCGGTGATGTCGGTCGCGAGGCAGAGGATCGCCATCACTTCCGAGGCGACCACGATGTCGTAGCCGTCTTCGCGCAGATAGCCGTTCGCGGGGCCGCCCATGCCGAGCACGATATTCCGCAGCGCCCGGTCGTTCATGTCGACGACGCGTTTCCATTGAATCCGGCGCAGGTCGATGCCTAGCGCATTGCCGTGGTTGATATGGTTGTCGATCAGGGCCGAGAGCAGGTTGTGCGCGACGCCGATCGCATGGAAATCGCCGGTGAAGTGCAGGTTGATGTCTTCCATCGGCACGACCTGCGCATGGCCGCCGCCGGCGGCTCCCCCTTTGACGCCGAAGCAGGGGCCGAGCGAGGGCTCGCGCAGGCACATGATCGTCTTTTTGCCGATCCGGTTCATCGCATCGCCGAGGCCGACGGTGGTGGTGGTTTTGCCTTCGCCGGCCGGCGTCGGGCTGATCGCGGTGACCAGAATCAGTTTGCCGTCCGGCTTGCCGCCGAGGCTGTTCACATAATCCAGCGACAATTTGGCTTTGTAGTGGCCGTACGGGTCGAGATGTTCGGCGTCGATGCCGAAATGCTCTTTTGCGAGGCCGATGATCGGCTTCATCTTCGCCTGTTGGGCGATTTCTATGTCGGACATGAATTTTTTCCTGTTGCAGACCCGGCCAGGGTTGGAATAAATAGCCGGAAAGTCTAATTTAAGGTTGAAAATTGATTTTTATGGCACCGAGCGTATCCCTGGATAGAGAGTTAACTAGCTCCGGGTAACATTGAAACTGAATACTGCGCAAATTGAGAATCATGAGTGACAACGGACAACTGCTCCACTTGGGCTTGAGCAATAATCAAGCGATCGAAAGGATCGCGATGGTGAAAAGGCAAATTCAGTAATTGCAGTAAGTGCGATGTTTTAATCGGTAAAAGGGTTATTCCTTGTTGATGCAGAACGCTTTCAACGGTAGATAAATCGTCCAGAAGCTCTAATTTTCCGAGCGAAATCTTGATAGCGATCTCCCATAGGCTGGCAATACTGACGGCAATGCTGTTATGCCGGTCTTCGATGTATCGTTTCCAGGTATCAGGTAATTTCGGGTCGTTCTCCAAATACCAGAGCAGAATGTGCGTATCGAGCAGCAACTTCATGACTGATATTCGTCGAAGTCCGGTAATGGCGCATCGAAGTCGTCGCCGATCTTGATGCGCCCGGCCAAAGCGCCCGCTTTACGCAGCATTAACGGTGCATTTTCTCCTTGTTGCGCTACCGCATCGGAAACCGCTATTTCGATCGTTTTGTCATGAAACAGGGCTTTCAAGGAGTTGATGAAATCTTCATTCAGCTCATTGGCTTGCAGTCTGTATGTGGTATGCATAATGATTCAATTGAGCATGGTGAAAATATGATAATGGACAACAACTACTGGTCGTTGTCCAAAATGCGAGGGAAGCGATAAAACTGTCCCAAATTGAGGTGTGCCTAGCTGTATGCCTAGCCGTACACTGGAAAACGCGTGCATAGGGCCGCGACCTTCTCGCGCACCGCCGCAATCACGTTTTCATCTTCAATGTTTTCCATTACATCGCACATCCAGTGCGCGACCTCGATTACCTGTTCTTCCTTGAAGCCGCGCGTAGTGGGGGCAGGCGTGCCGACCCGGATGCCGCTGGTTACGAACGGCGACTGCGGGTCGTTCGGCACCGCATTCTTATTGACCGTGATGTGGGCCTTGCCGAGCGCGGCGTCGGCGGCCTTGCCGGTAATGCCTTTCGGAATTAGCGAGACCAGCATCAGATGGTTGTCGGTGCCGCTCGAAACCACGTCGAAACCCCGTTCGATGAAGACTTTCGCCATCGCTTGTGCATTCTTGATCACCTGTTGCTGATAGGTTTTGAATTCCGGCTCCATCGCTTCCTTGAATGCGACCGCTTTCGCTGCGATCACGTGCATCAAGGGGCCACCCTGGATGCCGGGGAAGATCATCGAGTTGATTTTCTTTTCGAGCTCGGGATTGGCTTTACCCAGGATGATGCCGCCGCGCGGACCACGCAGGCTTTTGTGCGTGGTGGTGGTGACGATGTCGGCGTAAGGCACCGGGTTCGGGTACAAGCCCGCGGCGACCAGGCCCGCGACGTGCGCCATGTCGACCAGCAGGTAAGCGCCGACCGCGTTGGCGATTGCGCGGAAACGCCTCCAGTCCATGATCCGCGAATATGCCGAGAAACCGGCGACGATCACTTTCGGCTGGTGTTCGCGCGCCAGGGCCTCGATCCGGTCGTAGTCGAGCAGGCCGGTGGCCGGATCCAGATGGTATTGCACCGCGTTGTAAATTTGACCGGAGAAATTCGGTTTGGCGCCGTGCGTCAGGTGGCCGCCGTCGGATAGCGCCAGGCCTAAAATGGTGTCGCCCGGCTTGATCAGCGCCATATAGGCGGCGGCGTTGGCCTGCGAGCCGGAGTGCGCCTGCACGTTCGCCCAGTCGGCGCCGAATAGCTGCTTGGCGCGGTCGATGGCCAGTTGTTCGACGGTATCGACGTATTCGCAGCCGCCGTAGTAGCGTTTGCCCGGATAGCCTTCGGCGTATTTGTTGGTCAGTACGGTGCCCTGCGCTTCCTGAACGCGCGGGCTGGAATAGTTCTCCGAAGCGATCAGCTCGATATGGTCTTCCTGGCGGCGGCGTTCTTCTTTGAGCGCCTGGAATAATTCATCGTCGAAGCCTTCGATGGTCATCGATTTATCAAACATGCAAATCTCCTTGAATTAATTGTGGAATATTGTAGGGCTTAAGGGTGGCCGTGCAAAGCGTTATCCGCGGCCGGCGTTAGGTTTTCGGGCGGATCAGCAGGATCTGCAGGTCGGCGACATTGGTGCCGGTCGCGCCGGTGAACAATAAATCGCCGGAAGTTTGCAGCGCGTGATAAGAATCGTTATTGTCGAGCAAGGCTTCCGGCTCGATGCCTTGCGCGCGCATCCGCGCCGGCGAACCGGCATCAACCCGCCCGCCGGCCGCATCGGTCGGACCGTCGCGGCCGTCGGTGCCGCCGCTCAGAAAAACCCAGTCGGCATCGAGCCCGTGTTTTTCGGCGGCCAGGGCGAACGCCAGCGCCATTTCCTGATTGCGGCCGCCGCGCCCGTTGCCGGTCAAGCGGACCGTGGTTTCGCCGCCGGCAAGGTAGGCGGTCGGCTGGCGGATTTGTCCATTAGCGGCGATCGTTTTGACCCATTGTTCGGCGGCATTCCGCGCGATACCGCACAAATGATCGCTGTAAATGACGGTTCGGTAGCCGAGCTGCTCCGCGGTTTGGGCGGCGGCTTTCAGGCTGATCGCATTGCTGCCGATCAGCGTGTGGCCGGTTTTCTCAAAAACGGGATCGTCAGGTTTTGGCGTTTCAGGTGCTTGCCCGCGTGCGCCGTTCTGCAAATAGGCGCGGACCGTGCCGGGAAGCCGTTCCCAGATGTGTCTCGCTCGTAAAATACGAATTGCCTCTTCAAACGTGCTCGGATCGGGCACGGTCGGGCCGCTCGCGATCGCGCTCGGATCGTCGCCGAGTACATCGGATAGGATCAACGCATGCAGGTCGGCCGGCGCGGCGAGCTTGGCGAGTCCGCCGCCTTTCAACTGCGACAGATGTTTGCGCACGCAGTTGACTTCGTCGATCGTGGCACCGCTGGCCAGCAAGAAACCGGTTACCTCGCATTTATCAGTTAAGGAAACGGATTCGACCGGGCAGGGGATCAACGCCGAACCGCCACCGCTGACCAGCGTCAACACCAGCTCGCCCGCCTTGGTGCGGCCGGCTTTTTCGGCAATCCGGCGGGCGGCGTCAAGGCCCGCCGCGTCCGGCAGCGGATGGCCCGCGCCGAAGACATCGCTGCGGTTCAGGACGGCGACGTTTTCGTAGTTTGTGACCGCGATGCCCCTGCCGGCCCATAACGGCTCGGGAAGGATTTCTTCAGCGGCCCGTGCCATTGCACAGGCGGCCTTCCCGAAAGCGATCAGGTGAATCTTCGGCCATTTGCCCAGGCGCTGCCTGCCGGGATCATTAATGTCAAGACGGATCGCCAAACGATCCCGGTCGGCCGACAGGCAGTCTTTGACCGCCAGGTAGGGGTCGGCCGCCGCCACGCCTGCCCGAAAGAGGGCGAGAGCATCATCGCGCGCTGCCAAAATCGCTTCGCTTTCCACGGATAAATCGAGAAAGAGCGGTCGTTAAGCCATTTGTTTGGCGAGTTCGAAGATGTTTTCCGCGTCGAAAACCAGCTTGTTGTCGGTAAACAGTTTCGCGATGCAGGCACGATGCAGCTCCAGTTTCAGCGGCCCGAAGCCGAGCGCGCCCCAGACGATCTTGCCGTGGCGCTCCACCCCTTTGTCGAACACGTCGATGCCGCCGATGCCGATCGGCTGGGTGGCGTTCGCGTCGGCGATCAGTTCGATGTGGGGATTGTCCTGCCAATGTTCGGCGCCAATCAACTCGATGCCGGCCGCGCCGGCCGCAAACACGATGTTGGCTTTTTCGATCGCGCGGCCGCGCGCTTCGGTATCGGCCGCTTCGACCGGGACGATGTCGACGCCGAAACGGGCTTTCATCGAGCGGCAGGCGGCGGCGGCTTTGTCCATCTTGCGTCCGGTCAGGGAGACTTCGGCGCCTTCGAGGCTCAGCATCACCGCGGCGCGCTGCCCGACGGGGCCGGTACCGGCCAGTACGACCGCTTTCTTACCGGCCAACGGGCTGCCAGCCGCCAGTTTGGCGACCGCAGCGGCTGAGGTCGTGTTGCAACCGTTGCTGTCGAGCATCACCGAGACCTGGAATCCCGGGAAGAATTTGCTTTGCACCGCTTTCAGCAGATCCTGGCCGGCGATCATGTCGCTGCCGCCGATGAAAATTGCGGTATTTTTCTTGTCTTTGGGAGGGCGCGTAAAAATCGCGCCTTCGACCAGGCCGGAAATCGTGTCGGGCGTCAGGCCGCCGAAACCGGTTACATGATCGGCTCCTCCGTCATAGGCGACGACCGTGTCGAAGACTGAGGGGTGCGGGTCGGTATCGAATTGGAAAAGCAGTTTTTTCATGGAACTCGGGAGATGAGGCCGAAGGCGACCGGATTCAAATGTTAAAAAAGACTGTCTATTATACCCGAGAAGCTTTTCCTTGTTGAGCGGCCTGAGGCCGCAGGGTGCGATTCAAAAGCCAGCTTTGGACTCCTGCTGTCCCGCTTTTCTGAAGTTGCGCGCGAGATACCCTGTTTCGCCCCTTTGTGCGGCAAGGACAGTGTCTTTCTATACATCAGTTTGAATCGCACCCGAGGCTGTACTTGATCGGCTGAGTCATCAATTGGCTTGCGGGCGTGAGGCCTTGACGTTATCATAAAACTCAAACTGACAGGGCTCGACAACAATGAGAATGGCGCGAACGATCAGACTTTCCGCATCTAAATTTTAATTATTAGGGATAACCCATGAAAACACCCGTTCATATCGCGGTTTCAGGTGCTGCAGGCCAAATCAGCTATTCTCTGCTTTTTCGCTTGGTGGCAGGCGACCTGTTCGGTCCCGAGCAGCCGATCATATTGCATCTGCTTGAAGTTTCGCAGGCGATGCACGTCCTGGACGGCGTGGTGATGGAATTGCAGGATTGCGCGAGCCCTTTACTGTACCGGATCGAAACCACCGACGATCCGCGTACGGCGTTCAAGAATGCCGATTATGTGTTTCTGGTCGGCGCCCGCCCGCGTGGTCCCGGCATGGAACGCAAGGACCTTCTGGAAGTGAACGCGGAAATATTTTCGGTGCAGGGAAAGGCCCTGAACGAGGTGGCCAGCCGCAAGGTGAAAGTCCTGGTGACCGGCAATCCGGCCAATACGAATGCCCTGATCGCGTTGAAGAACGCGCCCGAACTGGGGCCCGAGAATTTTTCCTCGATGAGCCGCCTCGACCATAACCGCGCGGTCAGCCTGCTGGCGGAGAAATGCGGTGTCCTCACTACCGATGTCAAGAACATGACGGTGTGGGGCAATCATTCGACGACGCAATACCCCGATCTGCATCATGCGAAGGTAAAAGGGCAGGATGCGCTGTCCCTAGTCGAACGCGACTGGTTTGTCGATGAATTCATTTCGACCGTGCAGCAGCGCGGCGCGACGGTGATCAAGGCGCGCGGCCTGTCGAGCGCCGCCTCCGCGGCCAATGCCGCGATCGACCAGATGCGTACCTGGGCCTTGGATACGCCGGAAGGCGACTGGGTTAGCATGGGCGTACTGTCGGACGGCAGCTACGCGATCGAAAGGGATCTGATGTATTCGTTTCCGGTAACGGTAATCAACGGCGAGGTCAGCATCGTGAAGGGGCTCGATATCAGCGAGTTCAGCATGCAAAGGATGAAGCTGAGCGAGGCCGAGCTGAAGGACGAGCGGGACGCGATCCGGCATTTGCTGTAAATTCCCCGAATCGGTTGGGTTAGCCTGGAGCGATAGCGGAAGGCGTAACCCAACCCAACGTTTTAAGTAACTGGCACTCGTCGATTGTCGGTTACGCCACCCTGTCCCGCGGCTCCTGTCCCGCGAAAAACATTTCGATATTTTCCAACACCCGCTTGCCCATCGCGGCCCGGGTTTCCTCGGAAGCGCTGCCGAGATGCGGCAGCAGCGCGACATTGTCGAGTTCCAAAAATCCCGGATAAACGTTCGGTTCGCCTTCATAGACATCGAGTCCGGCTCCTGCGATCCAGCGTTCTTTCAATGCCTTGCACAATGCCTGATTGTCGACCACATCGCCGCGCGCGGTATTGATCAGATGTGCGTTCGGGTGCATCCGTTTCAAGCGTGCCTCGTCGATCAGATGCCGGTTTTCGGCGCTGCCCGGGCAGTGCAGGGAGACGAAATCGGCTTCGCCCAGGAGTTCTTCGATCGTCGCACAGCGGATTGCCTTTACGTCGTCGAGAATTTCCTGTGAGGGTACATTGCGCGGCGTATAAAACAGAATCCTCATCCCGAAGCCGTGGTGGGCTCGTTTGGCCGTTGCTTGGGCGATCCTCCCGAAGCCGATCAGGCCGAGCGTCTTGCCGGTGACTTTCTGTCCGAGCAGATGGGTGGGCCCCCAGCCGGTCCATTGGCCGCTGCGTACCAGGCGATCGCCTTCGGATGCGCGCCGGGCCGACATGAGCAGCAACAGCATCGCGATGTCGGCCGTGCAGTCGGTCAGGACGCCGGGGGTGTTGGTTACGACCAGGCCTTGCTCTTTGGCGGCGGCGATGTCGATGTTGTTATAGCCAACCCCGAAATTGCCGATGATCCGGGCTTTCCTGTCCGGGACCCGCAGGATGTCGGCAGTGATCGGATCGGTCACGGTCGGCAGCAGCGCATCCGCGGTTTGCAGCGCCCGTTTCAGTTCCTCGGCGGTCAGCGGAACGTCGGATTCGTTCAGGGTAACGTCGTACAGTTCTTTTAATTTCGCTTCGACTGCCGAAGGCCATCTGCGGGTAACAACGACTTTGGGTTTGCTCATCGATGAACTTAATGCTTAGAGTAGGGCGGATAAGCGAAGCGCATCCGCCACATGGGTTATTGATGGGTTTTGAACGTGGGTTTCGGCTGGCGCCTCTCGGCAACTGCTCCATGCGTCGCTCTAACTCCCGCATCCGTGCAGTCGTCGGCAACTGTTCCCTGCGTTGCCCTCGATCGCGTGTTCCCGACGCGATCTACCTCGCCCTTCCTTGGGCTCGTACCTCCTGCATGAACGCCAGGGATGGCGTGAATGCAGAGATTGCACGACTGTAGGGATACAGGAGGTAGGACAACGCAGGGAGCGGTTGTCGAGGAGCAAATCTCTGCCCATGCAGTCGTACCCATCCTACGCTCGGCAATAGCGCCCTCCGTGGGGCGTAACTCCTAACGATATACCGTCAATGCGTTTTATTTTTCGGTCGAACGGTAATATTCGACTGCCGCCGCGACGCCGCTGCCCGGTTTGATGTCGAAGCCGCAATCCAGCATCGCCATTTCGACGCCGGCAAATGCGCCGAGCATCGACACGTCGTTCATGTCGCCGACGTGGCCGATGCGGAACACCTTGCCGGACAGTTCGGACAGTCCCGCGCCGAGCGACAGGTTGTATTTATTGAATGCGGTGCTGATCACTTCGCGGGCGTCCTTGTCTTCCGGCACGACGACTGCGGAAACGGTGTTCGACTCGAAACCCGGATGCGCGCACAGCTTCATACCCCAGGCCGCGATCGCGCGGCGAGTGCCTTCGGCGAGGCGATGGTGGCGCGCATAGACATTGTCCATGCCTTCTTCGAGCAGCAGGTCCAGCGCCTTGCGCAGGCCGTACAGGATCGGCAGCGCCGGCGTGTAAGGGGTATAGCCGTCCTTGTTCTGGTTCATCTGGTCGCGCAGATCCAGGAAGCAGCGCGGATATTGGCTGGTTTCGGTCGCTTTCAAGGCCTTTTGGCTGAAGCAGAGGAACGCGCCGCCGGCCGGCAGCATGAAGCCTTTTTGCGAACCGCTGATCGCGCCGTCGACACCCCATTCGTCCATCCGGAAATCCAGGCTGGCGATCGAGCTGACGCCGTCCACGAACAGCAGCGCAGGGTGGCCTGCTGCATCCAGCGCCTTGCGGACTCCGGCGATGTCGCTGGTGACGCCGGTCGCGGTCTCGTTATGGGTCGCGAGTACGGCCTTGATTTCGTGATTCTTGTCTTCTTTCAGGCGCGCTTCCAGCTTGTCCAGAGGAATGCCCTTGCCCCAGGTTTCCTGGTGGATTTCGACGTCGAAGCCGAGGCGCTTCGCCATTTCCGCCCACAAATGGCTGAACTGGCCGAAACGGTAGATGATCACTTTGTCGCCCGGATTCAGCGTGTTGGTCAGCGCGATTTCCCAGCCCGCGGTGCCGGTCGCGGGGAAAATGAAACATTGCCCTTTTTCGGTCCGGAAGACTTTTTTCATGTCTTCGAGCAAAGGTTTGAAGATCGCCGGAAATTTAGGTGAGCGATGGTCTTCCATCGGCGCGTGCATCGCGCTCAGGACTTCGTGAGGGACGTTGGTAGGGCCAGGAATATAAAGGTGGTTGCGACCAGCCATGGATTTGCCTCGTCAGGGTAGTTAAATGTTGTTAAGAGCGGAGTTGGGCAAAATGCGCCAAAATTCAAAACCGCTAATCATGACATACTGGATTGCAATCATCAATAGTACCGTAGGTCGGGCACGCTTTTTGTGCCCGACATTTTGGATGTTTCGATCTGTCTGTGGATTTCGATAATCGTAATATCGCCAAAGGATCGCCGCCCAAAGTCGGGCAACGATGAAGCGGTTGCCCGCCCTACGCGGCTTAATACTTGTATTAATACTTGGCGCTGTCGTCTCGGTAAACCAAGCCCTTGTCTTTGGTCTGCTGCCTGATCGCGCCGTACAATTGGGCGTCCAGCGACTCCTTTTTGCCACCTTCGGCAGCCACTTTTCCCCGCAGGTAATCATTGCGCCGCTCGGCGAGCTTTTTGATTTCGCTTTCCAGTTCGCTCCGTTCCTTTTTCGTCTTGCCCACCAATTCTTCCTGAGCTGCCGGCGACATCGCTTGCAGGCTTGCGGGCAGGGCTTCTTTCGGCAGGTCGGACAGTTTTACCCGGCCGCTGCCGACCGCATCGACCAGTTCGTTTTCGCCGAGAAAATTGCGTTTACCGCTGGAGGAAGCGTTGAAGGCCGCCCGGCGCGCTTGCGATTCGGTGCTGGCTTCCTTGTGCACTTTTTCGGCAGCGGCCAATTTGCCCGCCTGTTTCGCTTTTTCTTCTTTGTTGCCGTAGAAGAGGCGGGTTTTGTCCAATTTGCCGGATAATTCCGCCAGTTTTTTGTCGTACGGCGTCGCGATCGCAATCGCGTTGCCGGACTGCTCGACCTGAAAATAACTGCCTTGGCCGAGGCTGGCGACTTGCCGCCATTCGGCGGTCGTGCCGCTGTCCTGTCCGCACTGGATCGCGTTTACGATGATGCCTTTTTGTTTGGCCTGCGCCAAGGTGACCGGGTATTTGACGTCGTTCGGGTAATCCATGTGCGGCGGCGCGTCGCCGACCAGAAAGATCACTTTGTAGGTCGAAGGGTTCTGGCTCCAGGCGATCTTGTTCACCGCATCGTGCAGGGCCTGATTGACGCTTTCCGGCCCGTCGCCGCCGCCGTCGGCCTGAAAATCCATCAGTTTGGCGTACATCGAATCCAGATCGGCGGAAAGCGGGACGGTTTGGGTAACGTAAGCGTCGCCGCGGTCGCGGTAGGCGATCAGCCCCATTTTGATGTCCGGCGCGGTTTGCGCGGACGCCATCGTGCTGGCGATCGACCAGATTTTTTCCTTCGCCGCGGCAATCAGGCCGCTCATGCTGCCGGTGGTGTCGAGCACGAACACCACTTCGATCGCGGGTTTTTGATGGGCTGAAATTGGCTGCGCGACCGGATCGGCCGCTGCCGGAGAGGATTCGAATCCTTTCGCGGTCGTGGCGACGGCTTGCCTGACCGCCGGAAAAAAGGCGACCGTCGCCGCGGTCGCAGTAAAAAGTCCGATGGCGAAGAGTTGGGTTTTCATCGTCGTGTCTCCTAATTGCTGTTTGAAAGTTTGCGCACGGTGGCTTCCGCAGCCCGGTACGCGCGGTTAAAGTCGGCTTCGCCGTCGGCGGGGAATGCTGCATCGGCGGCCTGTGGATTTCCGCCCGACAAGACCCCGAACAAGGCCTGTATCAGAAAGAAACACCAAACCGTCATGAACAGGCTGCCGGTTCGATCGAATGCCCAGAAGGCCGACGCGATGCCGAACAGGCATAAACCGAGGTCGGCCAGGGACGAAAACAGGCGGCTATGAAAATACAGCGCACGAATCAGCCAGATATAAAGCGCGTGCGCGAGTAAAAACAGGAATAGCGGCGGATAGAACAGCCATACCGCCGCCGACAGGAGGCCGCCTGCGAGCAGGGCCGTGGCCCGGCCGACGCGCTCAGGGCTGCGGCCAAGTAAATAAAGGGTGTAGACGAAGGTCAGGCCGCCGATCACGATACGAATCGCGACTGCTCCGGAACAAAGTGCAGCGAAGGCATAAAAGCCGCCAGCGCCCGCGATGCCTGCGAACAGGGCAACTACGACACCTTCCCAAAACGTAGGCTTGTTCATGGCGCGCTCCATTTTTGTTTTTCCTGCAGGAAAGCGACTTCGACGTCTTCGTCCCGGACCACGACCGACGGGTTTTCCCAGGGATGCGAGGAAACCGCGCCGTTTTCCAGAAAGACCTCGGCTTTCTGTTTCATCGCCGCCAGTTGCGCCTGATGCTCCGCGAGCCGCTTGGTCAAACGGCGCGTTTGTTCGTTCAGGACCACGATCTTTTCGGCCAGCCATTTCTGCGTTTGCAGCGTTTCGAGTTTGCGTTTGACGAAAGCCCGCGCCAGCTCGTCCTTGCCGGATTGAAAACAGAGCGCGCACTTCTCCTCCAACTCGGCCAAGGTTTCCGCGAGTTGATCGCGTTTGCCTTCGAGTTGCTGCCGTTTGTGTTCCGACATGCGCACGTGCCGCTCGTCGGCCAGGACGGATTCCTCCATTTCCCGGATGCTTTGCTTCAGCAGCGCCGCGGGTTCTTCGATTTTGTCCAAAACCGCGTGCATGTCGGCCTGGAACAGTCTTGACAGTCGTGTAATCAGCGCCATGAGGCACCTCCCGTGTTGATAATGTTCGACGGGCACAGTCTAGGCGCGAAGGGCGGCGGTAAACAGACACGCTTCGGTAAAACGTTCGGCGCGGAATTTACAAAATATTTACAGTTCGGTTGCCGATAGCGGGCCCAGGCTTGCTAAACTGTCGACATTTTCCGGCAAGGCCGCTGCCATGACCCGCAAACCGCGCATTCTGATCATCGAAGACGAAACCGCCATCCGCACCGGCCTGATCGACGTGTTCGTCTACCACGGCTACGACGTCGATTTTTCCGCCCATGGCACCGAAGGCTTGGCTAAGGCGCTCGGCGGCAAATTCGATCTGGTCCTGCTCGACGTGATGCTGCCGGGCCTGAACGGCTTCGAGATTTGCAATCGGATTTGGGAACACAGCCGCGATCAAGCCATCATCATGCTGACCGCCAAAAGCAACGACGAAGACATCATCGAAGGCTTGTCGCTGGGCGCGGACGATTATGTCGCGAAGCCGTTTTCGGTCGCGCAACTGGTGCTCCGGGTGCAGGCGGTCTTGCGCCGAACCGGTCAGGGCTTGGCGCAAGAAACGTCGATACGGCTCGGCGACGAATTGACGATCGATTGCCGAAACTTGTCCGGCAGGCGCGGGGCGCAAGCGCTTTCGTTCACCCGGCGCGAAATCGAGATTCTGCAATACCTGCAACGCCATGCCGACCGGCCGGTTGCGCGCGAAGAACTGTTGCAGAAAGTGTGGGGTTATGCGAATCATCTGGCGATCGAAACCCGTACCGTGGACATTCATATTGCCAAACTGCGCCGCAAGATCGAAACCGACCCCGCCGAACCGCGCTTTCTGATCACCGTGCGCGGCGCCGGTTACCGGCTGATCGGGCCGCCGTGATGAAGCGGAACCGATTGAAAAGACTGGATAAAAAAAGGCTCCGCCGCTGGCTGCTGCTTTTTTTCCTGAGCCTTGCGATCCCAACCGCGGTGCTCGTCCAGCAATCCTACAGCCGCTTGAAATGGGAGACTTTTCACCGGCATCGGCTGATGGCCGAAGAATTGACCCGCCGGATCGACAACCAACTGATCCGGCTGATCGACGGCGAAGCGGAAAGGCCGTTCACCGACTATGCCTTTCTGAACGTGGCCGGAGCGCCGGCGGCCAATTTTTTACAGCGCTCGCCGCTTTCCCGATACCCGGTGCAAGCGGAAATCCCGGGCTCGATCGGTTATTTCCAGGTGGATGCGGCCGGCCGCTTATCGACACCTTTGCTGCCCGAAGATATCGATAAAGCTGGGCGCTATGGACTTGCCGAACGGGAATTGTCCGAACGGGCCGCCCTCGAGAACCGGATTCGGCAGATATTGAGCGAGAACCGGCTGGTCAAAAACCACACGGGCGTCGGCGCAAAAAAAGATCGTGGTAAACGCGCTGAATTGGCCGCGCGGCAAGACAAGGAGATGCGTGAAAATGAACGAGATGCCGTTTCTTTTGACCGATCCGTTGCCGGCAAACTCCAACAACCTGCAGCAGCAGCCCCGCCTGCTGCCGGCACGGGGCAGGCGATCTTTGACGAGCTTAAAAAAATAGCGCCAGCCAAAGGCAAGCAGGAAAACGCCCTGGGCCGCCTGGAAGACATCAAACTCAAGCAAACCTTTCAGAAAGAAGCCGTGCCGATACGGCCCGAAGAGAGCGTCCGCAAGGCGTTGAAAGCGACGCCCAAAAAGGCGCGCACCGAACAGAACGTCCTGCCCGAGCCGGTGCGGAGCACCGAAGCACCCGCCGTCGCCGCGTCGGAAGCATCCGGTCGCCCGGCGGCTCCAGCCGCGTCAGCGGAGGCGAAAACCTTGCGCATCCGCACGTTCGAAAGCGCCGTCGATCCTTTCGAGTTCAGCCAACTGGACAGCGGCCAGTTCGTGCTGTTCCGCAAAGTCTGGTTGAACGGCCAGCGCTACATCCAGGGTCTGCTGATCGAAAAAGATGCCTTCCTGCAAGGGACGATCAACGCGGCGTTTCAGGAAACCGCGTTGTCGCGGATGAGCGATCTGCTGACCGTTTTTCAAGGCAATGTGCTCTCCGCCTTTGCCGGTCGCGCGCCGCGCGGTTATCTGTCGAGTGCCGCCGAACTGGAAGGGGAGCTGCTTTACCAAGACCGCTTGCCCGACCCGTTCGGCGACTTGCAGCTCGTGTTCAGCATCACCCAGCTTCCGGTCGGGCCGGGCGGCTGGGTGATCATCTGGCTGAGCGCGGTGCTGAGCGCCGTCTTTTTAGCCGGTTTTTATGGGATGTACCGGCTCGGCGTCGGCCAGATCGATCTGCTCAACCAGCAGCAGAACTTCGTTTCGGCGGTCAGCCACGAATTGAAAACGCCGCTGACCTCGATTCGGATGTACGGCGAAATGCTGCAGGCCGGCTGGGTGGACGACGGCAAGAAAAAGGCCTATTACGACTTCATTCTGGATGAGAGCGAGCGCCTGACCCGCCTGATCAACAACGTGCTGCAACTGGCCAAAATGACCCGGAACGAAAACAAGCCGTCGCTGCAAAGCCTGACGGTGGCCGAACTGATCGACGGCATCCAATCGAAAATCTCGACCCAAATCGAACGGAGCGGCTTTCGTTTAACGCTGTCGGTCGATCAAGACGCGGCGCAGGCCAAACTGAAGGTGAATCCCGACTGGTTCGTCCAAATCATGATCAACCTGGTCGACAATGCGATCAAATTTTCCGCGAAGGCGGACATTAAAGCGGTCGACGTGTCCTGCCAGCGCTTGAGCGGCGGGCGCATCCGCTTCGCGGTGCGCGATTACGGTCCCGGCATCGCCAAAGACCAACTGAAAAAAATATTCCGACTCTTCTACCGCGCCGAAAACGAACTGACCCGCGAGACGGTCGGGACCGGGATCGGGCTCGCTTTGGCGCATCAAATGACGGTCGGCATGAACGGACGAATCGACGTTATTAATCGCGATCCGGGGGCAGAATTCAGGATCGATTTTCCGGTTGATAAAACTTCCGAAAACGGCGGGGAGATACGCCGATGCCGCCGTTAAGTGCTTCGTCAAAAACAACTTCCCCTTTGAAAAAGGAGAACTTCGTCAAATACACCTCCCCCTTTGAAAAAGGGGGATCGAGGGGGATTTATTTAATAAATCTCCCCCGACTCCTCTTTTCCAAAGAGGGGAGTGAACAATCCGCTTTCTCATAACAATCAATTTCAAAAAGTTATTTCCTACCCGATCCTAAGTCGTGAATACGTACAAATCGAGTTGAAAAATGCATGCCGACTTTTCTCTCCGGAAACGGAAAAACAAATCCGGCAGTCGTTGACTTTGAGTCCGCACGAAGTAAAATGGTGGATTTATTTATTTGCGGCCGAACAAGCGGATGCAATTGACCATTCGGCCGGATCATTTTATTTAGAAGCACGTACAGGCAGGTAGTCAATAATGAGTCACACTTTATATACGGCATCGGTGCAGCGTATTCAACGTTGCGAACTGGCGGTTCCCGGTTCCAATCCCGGCATGTTCGAAAAAGCCTTGAAAAGCGGTGTGGACTACATTTTTCTCGACCTCGAAGATGCGGTTGCGCCCGACGACAAGCTGCAGGCGCGCAAGAATGTGATCGAGGCGATCAACGACCTGGACTGGAAAGGCCACGGCATCACCTTGTCCGTGCGGATCAACGGCCTGGATACCCAGTATATGGTGCGCGATGTGGTCGACCTGGTCGAACAGGCCGGCGCCGGAATCGATACGATTCTGATTCCGAAAGTCGGCGTTTACGGTGACGTCTATATGGTCGAAGCGATGCTGAACCAATTGGAGATGCAGCAGAGCCTGAAAAACAAGATCGGCATCGAAGCGCTGATCGAAACCGCGCTCGGCATGGCCAATGTCGAGGACATTGCGAGACAGGGTGCCTGCGGCCGTCTCGAAGCGCTGCATTTCGGCGTCGCCGATTATGCGGCCAGCAACCGTGCGCGCACGGTTAATATCGGCGGGCTGAATCCCGACTATCCTGGCGACCAGTGGCATGCGGCGATCAGCCGGATGACCGTGGCTTGCCGCGCTTACGGCCTGCGTCCGATCGACGGACCGTTCGGCGACCTGAAAGATCCGGAAGGTTACCAACAGGCCGCACGCCGCGCCGCCGCACTCGGCTGCGAAGGCAAATGGGCGATCCATCCGTCGCAAATCGAACTGGCCAACGACGTTTTCACCCCGCCCGCGGCCGAAGTCGAAAAGGCCAAGCGTATTCTGGCCGCTTTGCAGGAAGCGGCCGCGCAAGGCAAAGGCGCGGCCTCGCTGGACGGGCGCCTGATCGATGCGGCTTCCGAACGGATGGCGAACAATGTCGTCAGAGCGGCCGAAGCGATCGCCGCGAAAACCCAATAATCACTGAAAGCAAGAGGCAAGAGTCGTGGATATTCATGAGTATCAGGCGAAAGAAATATTACAGGGCTACGGCGTAAAGATCGCCGAGGGCGGTCTGGCCTACAGTCCGGAAGACGCGGTCCAGCGCGCCCGCGAAATCGGCGGGCATCTGTGGGTGGTCAAGGCGCAGATCCATTCCGGTGCGCGCGGCAAGGCCGGCGGCATCAAGATCTGCAAAACCCATGACGAAGTCGCGGCCGCGGCGGAAGAACTGCTGGGCAAAAGACTGCGCACGCATCAGACAGGGCCTGCCGGCAAGGTGTGCAACCGCCTCTATGTCGAAGCGGGCACCGAGATTGCGAAAGAACTGTATTTCTGCCTGCTGGTCGACCGCAGCGCCGAACGGATCGTGATGATCGGCTCGGCCGAAGGCGGCATGGAAATCGAGGAACTGGCGAAAACCCGTCCGGAAGCCATCACCAAGATTTATATCGAACCGGCGGTCGGCCTTCTGGATTATCAGGCGCGCGAGATGGCCTTCGCTCTCGGTCTGGATGCCGAAATCATGAGCCATGCAGTCAAGACGATCCGGGGCTGCTACAAGGCCTTGCGGGCGCTCGACTGCAGCATGCTCGAAATCAACCCGCTGGTCGTTACCCGCAGCAACGAGCTGATCGCGTTGGACGCAAAGATGGGATTCGACGATAACGCCTTGTTCCGCCAGCCGAAAATTTCCGAACTGCGCGACAAAACCCAGGAAGACCCGCGCGAAATGGCCGCCGCGGACCGCGGCCTCAGCTATGTCGGCCTCGACGGCGATATCGGCTGCATGATCAACGGCGCCGGGCTGGCGATGGCAACGATGGACATGATCAAGCTGGCCGGCGGCGAACCCGCGAACTTTCTCGATGTCGGCGGCGGCGCTTCGGCCGAGCGGACCGAAAAAGCGTTCCGGTTGGTGCTGGCCGACAAAAACGTGAAGGCGATGCTGGTCAATATTTTTGCCGGCATCAACCGCTGCGACTGGATCGCCGAGGGCGTCGTGCACGCGGTCAGAAAAATCGACATGCAGGTACCGTTGATCGTGCGTTTGTCCGGTACGAATGTCGAGGAGGGACAACGGATCATCCGGGAAAGCGGATTGCCGATCATCACCGCCGAAACCCTGGCCGAAGCGGCCGAGAAAGCGGTGCAGGCGCGTAATCAGGTCGTCGCAAAAGAGGCGGTCGCTACAGAAGGTTGTTAAGGAATCAAGATGGCAATTTTTATCGACGAAAACACACGCATCATCGTTCAGGGCTTTACCGGCAAGATCGGTTCGTTCCATGCCGAGGACATGATCAAATACGGCTCCAAGGTCGTCGGCGGCGTGACGCCGGGCAAAGGCGGTCAGACCCATTTAGGACGGCCTGTGTTCAATACGGTCAGGGAAGCGGTGCAAAAAGCCGGCGCGCAAGCCAGCATCGTGTTCGTGCCGCCGGCCTTTGCGGCCGATTCGATCATGGAAGCTGCCGATGCGGGAATCAAGTACTGCGTCTCGATTACCGACGGCATTCCGACCCAGGACATGATGAAGGTCAAAAATTTTCTGCGCCGCTTTCCGAACGAAGAACGCATGGTCCTGACCGGGCCGAACTGCGCCGGCACGATCAGTCCCGGACGCTCGATGCTCGGCATCATGCCGGGCCATATCTATATGCAGGGCAACGTCGGCATCGTGGGCCGTTCGGGCACCTTGGGTTACGAAGCGGCCGATCAGATGAAGCGTCTCGGTATCGGCGTTTCGACCTCGGTCGGCATCGGCGGCGATCCGATCAACGGTTCTTCCCACCGCGACATCCTCGAAAAGTTCGAGCAGGACCCTGAAACCAAAGTCGTACTGATGATCGGCGAGATCGGCGGTCCTCAGGAAGTCGAAGCGGGATTGTTCGCGAAGGAGTACATGACCAAGCCGGTCGTCGCCTATATCGCGGGACTCACCGCGCCCGAAGGGCGCCGGATGGGGCATGCCGGGGCGATCATTTCCTCGGCCGGCGAAGGCGCGGCCGAAAAAGTCGTGATGCTGAAGGAGCTCGGCGTTACGATCTGCCCGACCCCGGCGGCGATGGGCGCGACCGTAGCCGAAGTATTGGCGAAGCTATAGACGCACGGTCTATGGCAATGGGGCGGACTTGTTGCTGGGTTCGCCTGAACTTTGAGGGTGAGTGCTTCTTTCGGTTGAATGTATTTTTGATCAGGCAAACGGCGGGAATGGGCTTAATCCTTAAAGATTCTAGTAAAGCCGTTAGGTATTTGATATGTTATTGCCTGCTACGATCCTGTAATAAGGGGTAGCGCTGATAACATAACAATACGAATATAACCTCTAGGACAGTCTATATGAAAATTTTGAATATCTTTGCAGCAGGTATCGTCAGCTTGGCCTTATTGGCAGGCTGTCAAAAGTCTGAAGAAAAGGCCAAGGAAGGCGCAGCTCCGGCGGCTGCTCCGAGCGCTCCTGCACAGACTCCCGCACCGACAGCCGAGCCCGCCCCGGCTCCCGCTCCGGAAGCGGCTCCCGCTCCCGCTCCGGAAGCAGCGCCTGAGTCTGCCAAATAATAACGATTGCCTCTGATTTCGGAGAAATGCCGGGCCAGATTTTCCGTTGGCGCGGCATTTTTTTTGCCTTATTGCTTTCCGCTCCCGTCAATGTGACCGGCAGTTCCTCATGACATCTAAATATGGCGATCCGCTTCCTTCAGGCGCAGGTCGCCTTGGAAACGTTTTTTTGCGGGCAATGAGGCTCGGTGAAAACTGATTTACGGTGCCGTCAGTCGACCAAGTGCTTCTCCCGTTCCGAAGGCCTTAAAAAAACGGTAATCGTTGCGAAGAACGAGTGTGGCTTCGTCGAAAAATGAATGCCATACGAGTGAATGAAGCGTTGCTTACAAATAAGTATAGGTTTATATTTACGGAGCTGACTGACTTCGTTCAAGGATTCGCACTTAAAATGAGAGGGCGTTTCGGCATAATCCGCATGTTTTTAACGAGATAAGAGGATCAAGCTGTAGCGAGCGAATCCATTGATAGCCATTGTCCGGGGCTTTTCGTCCGTTATAAATGAATCCTCATGAGGATTTTTGTAAACTGGGCGGAAGGGGCCCGACAACCGGCAAATTCCGTCGGAATGAGGTTTTACCCTGACAAAAATGATTAGAATAAAATTAGGAGGAACATATGTTTAAATTTCGTGTGCTGGCGACGGCGTTGGCATTGGCGAGTTCTGTTTCGGCGGCATGGGCGTTCGAAGCATTGCCCACCGAAGCTCCCGCGCCTGCCGACAATCCGACCACGGAAGCTAAGGTCGAGCTGGGCAAGATGCTCTATCATGACCCGCGTTTGTCATCGACCGGTACCGTGGCTTGCGCTTCCTGCCATAACACGATGCTGGGCGGCGAAGACAATCGCCCCAATTCGATGGGCGTGAATGGGCAAACCGGCGGACGTAGCGCGCCGACGGTCTGGAATGCCGCCTTCAACAAAGTGCAATTCTGGGACGGACGGGCGGAAAGTCTGGAAGCGCAGGCGGCAGGTCCGGTCACCAACCCGATCGAAATGGGCATGAAGAGCTGGGATGACGTGGTAGCCCGATTGAAAACGATCGACGGTTACCAGGAAGCGTTTGCGGCTGCGTTCCCCGGCGGCGAAATTTCCAAGGACACTGCGACCAAAGCGATTGCCGCTTACGAAAGAACGCTGATCACCCCGAACAGCGCTTATGACAAATATGCCAACGGCGATCAATCGGCGTTGACCGAACAGCAGGTACGCGGTCTGAACAAAGCGGCCGAACTCGGTTGTACCAGTTGCCACAGCGGACCGGCCTTCAATGGCGGCGGCTCGTTCCAGAAGTTCCCCCTGCATGAAAACGGCTATTTCGAGGCGCAGTATCACTTCATGAAGGACAAGGGCGTCGCCGAAGTGTCGAAAAATCCGGCCGACGAACATTTGTTCAAAGTGCCCACCTTGCGCAACGTAGCCTTGACCGCGCCTTATTTCCACAACGGTTCGGTCAAAACGCTGGACCAGGCAGTCAAGCTGATGGCCAAACTGCAATTGGACAAGGATCTGCCGAAGCAAGACGTCGACGACATCGTGGCTTTCCTGAACGCGCTGACCGGCGAGTTCCCGAAACAAACGATGCCGCGTCTGCCGGGCACTCCCGACAAGACGTTCAATTACGATTAATCTTCTATGTTGAAGACGGGACGGGGTGCCCATGCTCCTCGTCCCGATTTTTCCTTGGGGTCGGTCTTGATCGTTCTCTCTAAATTGTTCTCCCTCTCCCCGCAACTCTCGAACGAAACGCAAGATTAGGCGTAATAACGGAGGTTAAGCCTTGCCGTTCCGAAGGATTTTATTGGTTGGGCTGAATCTGATAGATCGACAGGGCGGCAATGCGGGCGTCGATTTCTTTCGAAATCTTTTGATATTCCGGGCTGTCGATCGCTCCGAAACGTTTCCTGAATTCTTCCGCGCTCATTTTTTCCGGTAGGTCTCGCGGATCCGGCATGAATTCGCTGTAGCTTCGGATCGCGGACATCGCTTTTTGAATTTTTCGGGCATTTTCGGGCGTCGAGGTCGCGATTTCACCGAAGCGGGTGCCGGCCTTGTCGGCGGCCAGATCGATGAAGCTGAAACCGCTGCCGCCGTCCGCGTCGCTCAATTCCTTCTGTTCGCCCATGACTTTCGCGAGCTTGCCGTTGACCGAGGCGGTCAAGGCGGCGGCGCCGATGAAATGTTGGGCCAGATCGATACGCTTGTACATAAACGCGGAGTATTGAGGTTTTTCGGCCGTTTTGATGTCCGTGACGTCGAGCAGCTTGGGAAGCTGGTATTTGTTCACATAATCGTTTACGGTAAAAATCACCAGACGGTTTTCCTCGATCGCACTTTCGGGCGTCGAGCGATTGAAAGCCAGTTGGAACATCGGCTGCAGCAGTTCGGCAAGCGACAGCCGCCATTCGGGGTCGTGATTTGCGACGATTTCGGCCAGTTTGGTTTTATAGACGGCCTGTGCCGGGTTAGCGCTGCTGTCGGCGAGAAAATTTCTTGCCTGCCGCAGCGTCTCGGCGCTCGAAAAATAAGTGATCGAAACCTTTTCATCGTCGATCTCGACAGCTTCGATCGGGTGAGTCGCCAACAAATAATATTCGCGCAGCGAAGTGTTCTGGATAATCCGTTCGATCACCCAGGCGGCGAATCGGGCGGGAAGCAGTAATTTTCCGATCTTGAATTTGGTGATGCCGGGCAATTCGCCGATCGAATCGTTGCCGAGCCGGAAGCTGACATTCAGGAACTTGCCGAGGAGATTGTCCGGCAGGGTGGCCGTCACGTTGCAGCGCAGCTTGTGGTCTTTCAGTTGAATATGGACCGCACTTTTCCAATATCGGTTCAGCAGGTAATTGGCGGCCAGATTCAGATCGCTTTCGGTCAGTTCGATGGTGTCGAGCTCGTCCGGTTTGACTTGCGCGCCTTCGTGCAGAATCTTTTTCGCACGCGCGATGTCTTCATGGGTCAGTTCCCAGCCGAGCCCGATCACGTCGGGTTTGTTGCCGACGCCGAACAGCACGATCGCCACGCACAACGCCAGGATCGTGAAGACGCTATAAACGATCAAGCGGAGTATGAGCTTCATGCGGGAGGCTTCAGGAAAAATCCAGTTTGAAACCGCTCTGTTTCAGGTAATCGGCTTCCTGCATCAGATCGGCATGTGTTAAAGGGGATTCGTTCAGCCAGTTTTTCGGAAAGGTCAGCCGGATTTTGGTCTTTTCGATCGCAATCTTGAACTCCGGCAGGTCTGCATCGAAGCGGTTGCGGCGCAGCAGTACCGCGAGCCGCAAAATGATGCTCAGGTAAGGCGCCAGATCTTTCCAGGGGGGCGGCAGGGCGGCGAACAAGGAGCGGACGAATTTGCGCCGGTGCGTCCTGACCAGGGTGGCCAACAGGATTTGATCCTGTCTCGAGAACCCGGCCAGATCGCCGTTCTCGATGATGTAAGCGCTGTGTTTGTGATAGCCGCTGTGTGCGATGTCGCGGCCGATTTCGTGCAAATCGGCCGCCCAGTTCAAGTATTGGGTAATCGTATCGTTGTCGATCGGATTCTTTTCGTTGCTCAATTGCGGCAGCATATAAGCGATCGTTTGCTTGATGCGTGCCGCATGCGGCTTGTCGGTGTGGAAGCGTTTGGCCCAACTCTCCACGGTGGCGGAACGGATATCCCGATCGAATATCCGTCCCATCAGGTCCTGGATCAGTCCTTCCCGCAAGGCACCCTCGGAGACCACCATTCGATCGATGCCGAGGCTTTTGAAAGTCGCATACACGATGGCGACGCCGCCCGGAAAAACCGGCAGGCGGTTGGGGTTCAGGTCGGGCAGCTTCAAATCGTTGATGTGGTTGCAGTGCCCGATATGCGCGGCCAGTTGCTCCAATCCTTCCAGGGTAATGCCGTCATGGCTCCAGTTTTTCAGTTTCAGCACTTTGTCGATCGCACGCAATGTTCCCGAGGCGCCGATCGCCTTGTCCCATTTATTCCGGCGGAATGTTTGCTGGAACGGTTCCAGTTGCTGTTCGGCGAACAACACTGCTTGGCCAAAGGCGTTTTTGGAGAGTTTGCCGCCTTTGAAGAATTGATTGCTGAGCGTTACGCAACCCATGTGCAGGCTTTCTTTTTCGCAGGGAGAATCGCCGGTTCCAAGGATATATTCGGTGCTGCCGCCGCCGATATCCATCACCAGCCGGGTGTTGTCGTCGCTTCCCAGGCTGTAGGAAACCCCCAAATAGATCAGGCGGGCTTCTTCGATTCCGGAAATGATGTCGATCGGGTGGTTGAGCGCCTTTTCGGCTTTGCTCAGGAACTCCTGCGCATTATTCGCAATCCGCAATGTATTCGTGCCGACCGCGCGCACGCTGCCGGGCGGAAAATGACGTACCCGTTGGCCGAACCGTTCGAGGCAGGCGAGGGCTCGGGCCTGGGTTTCGGCATCGATCTCATCGTTTTTGTCCAAGCCGGAGGCCAGTCTGACCATTTCGCGTATCCGGTCCTGGATTTGCAGTTTGCCGTCCCTGAGGGTGCAGACGATCATATGAAAGCTGTTGGAGCCGAGATCGACGGCGGCAACGATTTCGGGTAGTTTTTTTGGCACGGTTGATCCGGTTAAAGCAACAGAATGGTTTTAATTCTGATAAAATTGGATGGTTTTTTGCTTGTGGTTTTGTTTGGCCGAAATTGTTTCGCCGCTTAATTTAACTGATTTGAAGGATTTCGTTAAGCAAATAGTTTTTTATGAATGCATTATCTCTACGTAATCTCCGGAAAACCTACAGCAACGGGTTCGAGGCCCTGAAGGGTATTGATCTGGATGTCGAAGCGGGCGACTTTTTTGCGCTGCTGGGGCCGAACGGCGCAGGCAAGTCCACCGTAATCGGGATTATCTGTTCGCTGGTCAATGCAAGCAGCGGAACGATGACGGTCTTCGGACACGATGTGCGGAGGGAAAGGAACAAGGCGAAAAACTGCATCGGCGTGGTGCCGCAGGAAATCAACTTCAACCAGTTCGAAACGGTCGGGAGCATTCTGCTCAATCAGGCCGGTTATTATGGGGTGCCGCGCAAACTGGCGCTGCAGCGATCGGAAAAATGCCTGAAGCAGATGGAGCTTTGGGACATGCGCGATACCGTCTCGCGGCGTCTGTCCGGCGGCATGAAGCGCCGGGTGATGATCGCGCGGGCGATGATGCATGAGCCGAAACTGCTGATTCTGGACGAGCCGACGGCCGGCGTCGATATCGAGATTCGCCGCTCGATGTGGAATCTGATGCGCGAGGTCAACGGGCAGGGCACGACGATCATCTTGACCACCCACTATCTGGAAGAAGCGGAAAGCCTGTGCCGGAACATCGCCATCATCGATCAGGGCCGAATTGTCGAACATTCCGATATGAAGAGTCTTTTAGCGCGTCTGAACATCGATCATTTTCTGCTCGACCTGGCCGATCCGGTCGCAGCGGCGCCCGTGATCGAGGGGGTGCACATCGAACGGGCGTCCGATCGGGTCCTGGATGTCAGCGTGCCAAAAACGTTCGGGCTTAACCAGTTGTTCAGCCGGTTGAGCGAGCAGGGGATCAAGGTGATCAGTCTGAGGAACAAGTCCAACCGGCTGGAACAGCTATTTCTGGACCTGATCGACGCAAAAGCGTCGGGAGCCGCCCGATGAATTCCGGCGTTGCTTTTCGCACGATTGCCGTTAAGGAAATCCACCGGTTTTTCCGGATCTGGCCGCAGACGCTGTTGCCGCCGGCAATCACCACCGCCCTGTATTTCCTGATTTTCGGCAAGTTGATCGGTGCCAGGATCGGCACGGTGGGCGGAGCGAACTATCTCGACTATATCGTGCCGGGCATTATCCTGATGTCGGTGATCAGCCATTCGTATTCGAACGTGGTATCGTCCTTTTATTCGACCAAATTTCAGCGCCATATCGAGGAACTTCTGGTCGCGCCGGTGCCGAACTGGGTGATTCTGGGCGGTTATGTGACCGGAGGGATCGTGCGCGGACTGGCGGTCGGCGGCGTGGTCGCGCTGATTTCGCTGATATTTGCGCCGGTCAGTGTCCATCATGCGGGAATCTGCCTGTCGATCGCGCTGTTGACCGCGACGCTGTTTTCGCTGGCCGGATTTATCAATGCGGTGTTTGCGGAAAGCTTCGACGATATTTCGATCATCCCGAATTTTCTCCTGACGCCGCTCAGTTATCTCGGAGGCGTGTTTTTCTCTGTCGACATGCTGTCCGGCCACTGGCAAACGATCGCGATGGGGAATCCGATTCTTTACATGGTCAACGCCTTTCGTTACGGCATGATCGGAACGACCGACATCGATATCGGCCTGGCATTCGGAATGACCGGAGGGTTTGTCATCCTGCTGACTTTATTCAGCCTTTATCTGCTGCACAAAGGGGTGGGCATCAAAAATTGACGGCCGGGCGTTGGATGAAATCGCAGAGATGAACGGTTCCCTGTTTTGCGCGCAACTGCGGTTAATTTAGGGATTTGCTCATCTTTAATTTGTTTAGATGCAGGGTTTTAGGGATAATGCAGCCCAAATGACTACAGTTTTTGAGATGGGTAAGGCTTTATGGCGGAACTGATGAGAAGCGGTGTCGAGTTGATGATTGTCGGCATGGGCATCGTCTTTTTATTTTTAGCATTATTGGTCGTCGCGATCAATACGATGTCTTCGCTGATCCAGCGTTTTTTTCCAGAACCGCCTAAAGCCGCCAAAGCTGTCAACATCGAAACGGATAAAGCGACCGTCGCGGCCATTACGGCAGCCGTGCACCAATACCGAAGCAAAAACAGGTAAAAACCTGTTTGCTCAATCACTTGCTGATGGCCCGTCGAGGCTATGAAACCAACTTTTTAAGGATTCTGGAGAAGATTTAAGAATGGCGAAAGAGAAGATCAAGCCTTTGGCGATCACCGAAGTCGCGTTGCGTGATGCGCACCAGTCGATTTTTGCGACTCGGATGCGTATCGAGGACATGCTGCCGATTTGCGAAAAACTTGATCAGGTGGGCTATTGGTCGATCGAGTCCTGGGGCGGGGCGACTTTCGACGCCTGCATCCGGTATCTCGGCGAAGACCCGTGGGAAAGATTGCGCCTGTTGAAGGCCGCGATGCCGAAAACCCGCCAGCAAATGCTGTTGCGCGGGCAGAATTTGCTCGGTTACCGGCATTTCGCCGATGACGTGGTCGACAAGTTCATCGAACGCAGCGCGGTCAACGGGATCGACGTGTTCCGGATTTTCGACGCCATGAACGACATGCGCAATATCGAACACGCGGTCAGGGCGGTACTCAGAACCGACGCACACGCCCAGGGTACCATCTCTTACACGACCAGTCCCGTGCATACCCTGGATTCGTGGGTCGATCTCGGCAAGCAGATCGAAGACATGGGCGCCCACTCGATCTGCATCAAGGATATGGCCGGCCTCTTGAAACCTTACGAGGCGTTCGAACTGGTTTCACGCCTGAAAAAGAGCACTTCGCTGCCGGTCCACCTGCATTGCCATGCGACGACCGGTTTGAGCGTCCCGAGCCTGATCAAGGCGGCCGAAGCTGGCGTCGATATGGTCGATACGGCCATTTCTCCGCTCAGCATGACCTACAGCCACAGCCCGACCGAAACGATTGTGGCGAGCCTCGAAGGGACCGATCGGGAAACCGGTTTGGAGTTGGCCAGGCTCGAAGAAATCGCCGAGTACTTTCGGGATATCCGCAAAAAATACGTGCAGTTTGAAGGCAGTTTGAAAGGCGTCGATAGCCGCATTCTGATTGCCCAAGTACCGGGCGGCATGCTGACCAACATGGAAAGCCAGTTGAAAGAGCAGGGCGCCGCCGATAAATTCGATGAAGTGATGCACGAAATTCCGCGCGTGCGCGAAGACCTGGGCTTCATTCCGCTGGTCACCCCGACTTCGCAGATTGTCGGTACCCAGGCGGTACTCAACGTCATCAGCGGCGAACGCTATAAAACGATTACCAAGGAAACGGCCGGCCTTCTGAAAGGCGAATACGGAGAGACTCCGGCGCCGGTCAACAAACAACTACAGGAACGCGTGCTCGAGGGCGGGGCGCCGATCACCTGCCGGCCGGCCGATCTGATAGCCCCGGAAATGGGCAAGCTGGTCGCCGACTTAAAGGAAAAGGCCGGGAAAGAAGGCGTCAAGCTGGCCCAGAATGTCGAAGAGGACGTGTTGATCAATGCGATGTTCAACCAAGTCGGCTGGAAGTTTTTGGTCAACCGCGGCAATCCTTCCGCATTTGAAGCTCCGCCGACCGGTGAAACGGGCGGAGTGTCCGTAAAAGCCCAGGGGCAGGCCGCGCAGGCGATCGAGTCTTATGTAGTCAATGTCGATGGCCGAAACTTTAATGTGGTCGTGGGGCCGAGTGGTGCAGGCCTGACGATCGAGCCTGCCGCCCAGCCGATCGTGGTTCCGCAGCCGGGCACCGGCGGCGTGGTCATCGAAGCGCCGATGGCCGGCAACATCCTGAAGATTCTGGTCGGGCCAGGCAGTGTGGTAGCAGCCGGCGAGGTGGTCGTGATCATGGAAGCGATGAAGATGGAGACCGAAGTGCGCTCCAAATTCGCGGGCGTCGTCAGTGCCGTCCATGTCAAGGAAGGCGGAGGCGTAGCAGGCGGCGATGCCCTGATTACTTTATAAGCGTATTGGCTACCGCACAAGGGGAGTATTTTGCCGCGGGCAAACGGACAGTTGCTGTAACATCATTTCATTTCACGATCATCCATGGAAAACGTAATTTCACTTTGGCAGAGCACCGGCCTTTACAACATGAGCAGCGGCCAGGCTTTCATGATACTGGTCGGCTTCGTGCTGTTGTATCTGGCGATCAAAAAAGGATTCGAACCTTTGCTGCTCTTGCCGATCGGCTTCGGCGCGGTGCTTAGCAATATTCCGGTTGCCGGTATTTCGGAGGAGGGAGGGCTGCTTTACTATCTCTACTTCGGCATCAAGACCGGCATCTTTCCCTTGTTGATTTTCATGGGCGTCGGTGCGATGACCGATTTCGGGCCGATGATCGCGAATCCGAAAACCCTGCTGCTCGGCGCCGCTGCGCAGCTAGGCATCTTCGCGTCCTTGCTGGGCGCGTTGGCGCTGAACATCGTGCCGGGGCTCGAGTTTTCGCTTCGGGATGCGGCCGCGATCGGGATCATCGGCGGCGCCGACGGACCCACCGCGATCTATGTTGCCTCCCGGCTCGCGCCTGACTTGCTCGGGGCGATCGCGGTCGCCGCCTATTCCTACATGGCGCTGGTGCCGCTGATTCAGCCACCGATCATGCGCGCGCTGACGACCGAGGAAGAACGTAAGATCGAGATGCAGCAATTGCGCGCCGTCAGTAAGACCGAAAAAATCGTGTTTCCGCTGATGTTGTTGACGCTTTGTATTCTGGTGCTGCCTTCTGCGGCGCCGCTGGTCGGCATGTTCGCGTTGGGCAATCTGATGAATGCATGTGGCGTGGTCGAACGCTTGAGCCAGACCGCGCAGAATGAGCTGATCAATATCGTCACGATCTTTTTGGGCCTGTCGGTCGGATCGAAGCTCAGCGCGGAAGCCTTCCTGCAATACAAAACGCTCGGCATTCTGGCGCTGGGTGCGGCCGCGTTCGCGATCGGTACGGCCGGCGGCGTGATGATGGCGAAAATCATGAACCGGTTCAGCAGCACCCAGATCAATCCGTTGATCGGGGCAGCCGGAGTTTCCGCCGTACCGATGGCCGCCCGCGTTGCGAATAAATTGGGTCTGGAAAGCAATCCCCATAATTTCCTGCTGATGCACGCGATGGGGCCGAATGTGGCTGGCGTGATCGGTTCGGCGGTAGCGGCGGGCGTATTGTTGAGCCTGGTCAAATAGTTCTGGATATGTTTCTGTTTTGTTAAGATTTGGTGGCTCATAACTTTCCCCTCTCGTTCCCCCACCGAGCGCTTAGATTACCCTAAAGGGCACAAACCGCTGTAGGGTACGCTGTTTACCATTGGAGGGTAAAAAGGTATGCACTCGGCAACGGCTTCCTGCGTTGCCCCATCTCCTACATCCCTGCAGTCGTCGGCAATTGCTCTGTCCTTAGACCACCTTTTAGTGGTGGCATTGCTCCCGATCGCCTGTTCCCGACACGATCTACCTCCCCCATCCCTGGGGTCGTACCTGCTGCATGAAGGGATGGCGTGAATGCAGAGATTGCACGACTGCAGGAGGTAGGACAACGCAGGGAGCGGTTGTCGAGGAGTAAATCTCTGCCCATGCAATCGAGCGTACTTCACCGCTAAAAATAGTGATGGAGCTTTATCAGTGGGAAGTCGATTATTCCTTGGCGGATAGTTTATTGCTAGGGGTGGCTATGAGGTGTGAGCAATTGGATGGTGTTAAGCTCGACAGTGGCCAACAGGCGTATCTGTACAAGAGAGATGTCGAGGTGATTTTGTCATTGATGGAATTGGAAGAGGTTGATGAGGTGATCATCCATGATGATGTGTCCCAATCTCTGAGAAAATGGTGGTGGCGCCTCGGAAAATTGCGGCACAAAACCTATCCGGCCGATCTTTTACCCGGTCACTTGAGGGCTGTTTATCGGGAATACGCAAAAATCGATATCAAGCCGCTTTAAAGCCGCTCCGGCTTTTCCTGGTGGGGAGAAGCCGGAGAGGTCTTATGGAGAGGAATACCGGAAGGTTTGCATAAACCCACCTCCCGGTATTGGAAAACGCCTGGTATTAGTGGAGAACCTTCAGTTCGACGCGGCGGTTGTTCGCGCGGCCTTCTTCGGTATCGTTGGTATCGATAGGGTGAGTCAGGCCGTAACCGACCGGCGTCAATACTGCGTTGCTGCCGACATGTTGGCTCAGGTAATTGGCCACTGCTGCCGCACGCCGTTCGGAAAGTTTCTGGTTGTACCCGGCCGAGGCGGTATTGCTGGTATGGCCTTGTACTTCAATCGTCACCCCCGGATTATTGTTGATGACCTGGGCCGCTCTGTCCAGTTCTTCGTGGTACTCAGGCTTGATATTGCTCTTGTCATTGTCGAACTTGACGTCCACGATCCAGCAGCCGAATTGATTGATATGAGCACCTTTCAGCGTATTGGGGCACTGGTCGTTGCAATCGTTGACGCCGTCGCCGTCGCTGTCGAGCGATTCACAGCCGGGAGCCGCCACGGGGGGCGCCGGTTTCAGGAAAACATTTTTGACGAATTCCGCCATGCCGTCCGGCGTTGCGATGTTTTCCGCATCGGTGCGAAAACCGCAGCCGGCGATATCGGACAAGCTGTTCAGCAATAATTTGCCGTTCTCTTCGTGTTTGTTGCCGACCCAGACCGAGTAAACGCAAAGCCGGTCGCCGTATTGCTGTTTCAGGGCCTGTACGGCTGGAACCGGGCTGGCCTGGAGTTCGTATCCGTCGCTGAGGATCAGCAAAGCGATACGGCCCGAGGTTCCGGAGAGATCGGAAGCTGCGGCTTCGGCCGCAGCGTTCATGGGGGAGCCGCCGCTTGCGCAAGTCAGGGTATCGATTCCTGCATTGAAGGTGGATTTGGAATAAGCGGTCAGCGGCAGATTATAGAGCGTGCTGCCCCATCCGCTGCAAGGACCGAAACCGAAGCTGCGGATGCCGGAGGTCAATTTCAGGTCGGGAATGGTCTGGTTTATTCGGGAAAGAATGGTTTTTTCAACCGAAAGTTTTGCGGGCGCATGGCCGGACGTGAAGCCGGAGCCGAGATAATCTTCGCTCATCGAAGAGGAAGAATCATTAATCACGTAAAAATTGTCGGTTTTTTGTTGATACTGCCCGGAGGTCAGTAATTCATTCAGATCCCTGGCCGAAAAAGGCTCGGTCGTACTTACGGGAGTCGAAGCGCAACCGGAAAGGAATAATGCCCCCAGCGACGCGGCGGCAATGAGTGATTTATTCATTGAAAGTCTCCTTGTTACAAAACGATGAGATAAGTTATTGCGCAGTATCAGCAACAGTCCCGGATTCTAACATTGTCGATATGTTTTGAGTAGTTTATTTTGAGGCGAGTTGAACTTTTAAGATATTCTTCATACAAACTCGCCCTCTACTTTATGCCTGACGATTTTTATTTTTTTGCATCGATGAACACAATTTCGGCATGGCAAACGGCGCCTCGCCGCGTTGCCGGCCAGCCTCAATACTCTAGTAGTCAGTTATTATAAAACAAAGTTATAGAAACTATTTTTAATGTATGGCATGAATATAAGGTTTCGCTTTGGGGTAAATCATGCCCGCCATCAAATATAAAGTAAACTTGATTGAGGATGAAAAACTTTATTTGCAAACCATGGTTAGCAAAGGCAAGAGTGCCGCGCGTAGCCAAACGCGGGTGCGGATCCTGTTGAAAGCCGCGGAAGGAATGCCAGGTAAATACATCATTGCCGCATTGGATGTCTCACCGTCGATGGTCGCCGAAACTCGTCAGCGGTGCGTGGAAGAAGGTTCGGAAGCGGCGTTGAAAGATCGTTCCTGTCCCGGCCACGCCCCCAAGCTAACCGACAAACAGGCCGCGCATCTCATTGCTATTGCGTGCAGTGCGGCGCCACCCGGGCATAATCATTGGAGGTTGCGTCTGTTGGCGGACAAAGTGGTGGAATTAGCCTATGCGCCGTCATGCAGCTACGAAACTATCCGTCAGCTTTTAAAAAAACACGCTAAAACCTTGGCAAAAACCGGAATGGTGCATTCCGGAAGTCAGTGCTGATGGACCATCCAGAATGCAGCGTAATTTGTTGTACCTGCTGAACCGTTAAACCATGTTCGAGCAGCTGACTGGTTGCTTCATGCCGAAGATCATGGAATCGAAGATCTTCAATCTGTAAGAACCGGCAAGCCCGCGAGAAGTACTCTCCGATTGTGTTGCTGTTGTACGGGAAGATGTATTTTTTGCTCGTCTGAGGTTGCCGCATGATGATCTTGTACGCGCTCAACGGCAGCTTAGCCTTTTTCACTAAATCGCGCTTTTTCGGGTCCTTTAAATTTCTGACCCAAATTGTTCTATGCGCACGGTTTACGTCCGCCCACTCCAGTCTGGTAATTTCCGATTCCCGCCGCGCCGAATAGACGCAAACCACATCAATTCTGCCATGCGTCCGTCCAGTATGTTCGTGTCTTTGAAATAACGGGTGAGCTGCCATAACTCCTGTCAAATCGTTAGCGGTCATAGGGTGGACGTCGACCTTCGATAAGTCGCAACCCAGCTCCTGTGTAGGTCTGCGCATTTCGTCCGCCCGGACGGCGGAAGGTCCGCCAAATATTGATTGATTACGTCTGCCAGCGGCAGGCGGCCCTTTTTCGCGTAGACCTCTGCTTCCTACAGTTCGATTTCGCGCCTTGCCCCCCAGTCCTTAGCGATCCGTTGCCGGTCGAACGTCTTGCTCTCACGATACACGACAATTCCGCTTTTTTTGACTACAATCTCAGCTTTAAATTTAACCGTTCCGTCTGCTTTGGTGATTTTTCGTATATGCGCCATATTCAGTCCGCCTAATGCGACCGCCCGACGAAACAGGCGGACAATAAACGGACCTAATTTATACCAAAATACACCAAACAAAACTAATCATTACAATGCCATACAAATACAATCGAAAGGAGCAAGCCGATGTATGACAGGATTGATATGATCGCCGGACAAAATTGCCCGTTGCCCGTGCCGGCGCTGCATGTCACCGTTATGACGGGCCGCAAAATCTCCGGCCCCGATCTCGATATGAGCGCCTTTCTGTTAAATGCGCAGGGCCAAGTGTCCCAGGACGAGGATTTTGTTTTTTACAACCAGCCCCTTCGCGCCGATCAGGGCGTCGAGCTTGAGCCCGAGCAGAACCGTTTGACGCTGCATCTGGACCGCACCCAGCCATCCGTGCAAAAAATCGCGTTGACGATGACGATTACCGACGGGCAGGTGAAAGGCCGGAGTTTTGCAGAAGTTCAGCATGTGACCGTGCTGGTCAAGGATTTCCTGACCGGATTCGAGATTGCCGGCTTTGTGCTCGATACGGCCAAAAACCAGGAAACCGCATTGATTTTGGTCGAGTTTTACCGGCATCAGGACAACTGGAAGCTGCGCGCGGTCGGCCAGGGCTTTGTCGGAGGTTTACAGCCTTTGGCCGAATTTTACGGGGTCGATGTGAGCGAGGGCGAATCGGGTCCTGCGCCCTTGCCGGAGCCGTCGCCCCAGAAGCTCAATTTAAGCAAGATCACCCTCGACAAACGCGGCCAGTCGATCTCGCTGGAAAAAAACCGGAACGGCCTCGGTGAGATTATCGTCAATTTGAACTGGAATTCGACCCCGACCAAATCGCCGGGCCTGTTCGGCAGAAAGGCGGAAGGCATCGATCTCGATCTGGCCTGTCTTTGGGAATTTCAGGACGGCGTCCGAGGTGCCGTGCAGGCTTTAGGCGGGCACTTCGGCAATTTGCAGCAGTTTCCGTTCATCGAACTGGATCAGGATGACCGGAGCGGCCGTTCGATCGGTGGCGAAACGATGCGTATCAATGGAAATTACTGGCATGAATTCAGCCGGGTGCTGATTTTTGCATTCATTTACGAGGGCGTGCCGAACTGGTCGCATGTCGATGCGGTGATCACGATCAAGTCCCATCATCAGCCGGACATTGAAGTGCGCCTCGATAGCCACCGTAACGATCAGTTCATGTGCGCGATTGCGATGCTGGAAAATGTGAACGGCCAGTTGCGCATCACCAAACTGGTCGATTACTTTTCCGGCCACCAGCAGATGGATTATGCTTACGGCTGGGGTTTAAATTATGTGGCGGGCAGTAAATAGGGAGGTTGTTTTCTGCAGACGGAATCGTATCGGCGGGCAGGCGCTGTAAAAAAACTTCCTGCAGACAAAAAAATCGGGCGTGTTTGATTTGCCGTTATTTTAGCTGTGCCGGTGTCTTTTGGAGTATAAACAGGATATTATTTGTCAAATGAGCATTAATCGAAAGCCGTTTTATTTTATTCAAAAACCCTAATATAAGAAGGAGTTAATCCGTGAGTTTCGAAAGTTTCTTGAGTCAACTGAAAAACAAAGCCAGTGAATTAAAAACGGAAGCGTTGAAATTCAAGAACAAGGATTTTCTGAACGCTGCGATGGCCGCTTCCGCATTGATTGCGATGGCCGACGGCAGCATTACCGGTGAAGAAAAGCAAAAAATGATCAAGTTCATCGAAAGCAACGATGCCCTGTCGGTATTTACGACCAGCGATGTGATCAAGGCGTTTCAGGATTTCGTCGGCCAGCTCGAATTCGATAAGGACATCGGCGAAGCCAAGGCTTTCCAGGCCCTGGGCAAGCTCAAGTCGAATAACGAGGCGGCCCGTCTGTTGATGCGGATGATTATCGCAATCGCTTCGTCCGACGGTAATTTCGATCTGTCCGAGAAAAAAGTGGCGGTCAGGATCGCGAATGAACTCGGCGTGAGTCCGGCGGAGTTTGAACTAGTTTAAATATTACACTATGATGAAAATCAACGAGTATCTCTTCGATTAGATTGAGTCATTTGGCGTACTTCCTACAATAATAATCAACGTCACTTGTACGCGGACGTCCGATAATCCTTATTTCAGCCGGCCGCGAAGTAAAAGGATTTGCAATCCCGGCCATCGTGTTAGGGAGGGGCGGGGTATCGGTTGGAATCGACGGTTTCTCCGACTTGGAAATTCCACCAGGGATGGTACTTGCCGGTATTCATCGGGCATCAGGATGCCCGTTGATGCAGGTTAACCCATGATTATTGCCCAAGTCGAATATTGGGCGCAGGAGACGTTACCATGAAAGCAACTCTACAAAACCTGCTATTTTGGACAGCCCTTATTGTAGGTTCCCTGCTGATTTTCAATCAGATCAATTCATCCCCTGCGGTATCGGAAGATACTATCGCTTATTCGGATTTCCTCGCCAAGGTCAAGGCGAAGCAGGTCGCACGCGTCGAAATCATGGGCGACCATGTCAAGATCCGCACGAACAACGGCCAGGAATATCAAACTTACGATCCAGGCGACCCGCATATGATCGACGACCTGCTGGCCGCCGGGGTGCAGATCCGGACGATACAGCCGCCGCAACGGTCGTTCCTGATGGATATATTCATATCCTGGTTTCCGATGCTGCTGTTGATCGTCTTGTGGATCGTCTATATGAGAAGGGCGCAGGGTGGAAGCGGCGCGGGCAGTTTCGGCAAGAGCAAGGCAAAGCTGCTGGAAGAAGACAAGCGCAAAGTGATGTTTGCGGACGTGGCCGGCTGCGAGGAAGCGAAGGAAGAAGTGGTCGAACTGGTCGACTTCCTGTCCGATCCGCAGAAATTCCAGAAGCTCGGCGGCCAGATTCCGCGCGGGATTCTGATGGTGGGCCCGCCGGGCACCGGCAAGACCCTGCTGGCGCGGGCCATTGCCGGGGAGGCCGGAGTCAAGTTCTTCACCATCTCCGGCTCGGACTTCGTCGAAATGTTCGTCGGGGTCGGGGCGTCCCGGGTGCGGGACATGTTTGCGCAGGCCAAAGAGCATGCGCCCTGCATCATCTTCATCGACGAAATCGACGCGGTGGGCCGCCAGCGCGGCGGAGCCGGCTTCTCCGGCGGCAACGAAGAACGCGAACAGACCCTGAACCAATTACTGGTCGAGATGGACGGCTTCAACGGCAACGAAGGGGTGATCGTGATCGCGGCCACCAACCGCGCCGACATCCTCGACAAAGCCCTGTTGCGGCCCGGCCGTTTCGACCGCCAGGTCAACGTCGGCCTGCCCGATGTGAAAGGCCGCGAACAGATCCTGAACGTGCACATCAAAAAAGTGCCGGCCGGAGCCGACGTCGAACTCAAATACATCGCCCGCGGCACCCCGGGCTTCTCCGGGGCCGATTTGGCCAACCTGGTCAATGAAGCGGCCTTGTTCGCGGCCCGTGCCAATAAACAGGAAGTCACCATGGCCGACCTGGAGAAAGCCAAGGACAAACTGCTGATGGGGGCCGAACGCCACACCATGGTGATGACCGAAGACGACAAGCGGCTGACCGCCTACCACGAAGCCGGGCACTGCATCGTCGGGCGGCTGGTGCCCGAGCACGATCCGGTGTACAAGGTCAGCATCATGCCGCGGGGCCGGGCTTTAGGGATTACCATGTTCCTGCCCGAGCAAGACCAGTACAGCGCCAGCAAGCGCAAACTGGAAAGCCAGATCTCCAGCCTGTTCGGCGGGCGCATCGCCGAACAGATGATCTATGGCGGCGACCGGGTCACCACCGGCGCCTCCAACGACATCGAGCGGGCGACCGAACTGGCGCGCAACATGGTCAAGCGCTGGGGGTTCTCGGACAAACTCGGGCCGCAGGTGTACGGCGAAGAGAGCGGCCAGCCGTTCATGGGCTACGCCTCGCCGGGCTCCTCGTTCTCGAACGAGATCGCCCACCAGATCGATGAAGAGATCAAGGCGGTGATCGACCGCAACTACCACCGGGCCGAGCAGATCCTGACCGAGCACGTCGACATCCTGCACCAGATGGCCGAGGCGTTGATGAAATGGGAAACCATCGACAAGCGCCAGATCGACGACCTGATGGCCGGCCAGGAGCCGCGGCCGCCGCTCGACGACAGCGATGCCTCCGGCCCCACGGCTTTGCACAAACCCGATAAGGGCGACGACCGGAGCATCAATATCGGCAGGCCGGTAGGGGGACGGATATGAGGCCGGTCAAAGGGCGGCACTGAAGCGCAGTACCGGAAATTTCCCAGTGAAGGGCGGCTTCGGCCGCCCTGTTTGTTTTATAGCCTGATTGAAAAGTTTGACGATGTCATCCATCCGTAATGATGAAGACCTGCGGTGGCTCGCCGTACAGATCAAGCAATGGGGCCTGGAACTGGGCTTCCAGCAAGTCGGCATTGCCGACACCGACCTGGAGCAGGCCGAGCGGCATCTGCAGGCCTGGCTGGACGATGATTTTCACGGCGAAATGGACTACATGCACCGGCATGGGCTTAAGCGCAGCCGTCCTGCTCTTTTACAGCCGGGCACCGTGCGAATTATTTCGGTACGGATGGATTATCTTCCCGAGCCGTCGGACGCAATGCACAAAGCCCTGGCCGGCCCCGTCGAAGCGTATATTTCGAGATATGCGCTTGGTCGTGATTATCATAAACTGATCCGCAGCCGTCTGCAGAAGCTGGCCGATAAAATTCAGGTGGAAACCGGTCCGTTCGGCTACCGGGCGTTCGTCGACAGCGCTCCGGTGCTCGAAAAGGCGTTGGCGGAAAAAGCCGGACTCGGCTGGATAGGCAAGCATTCCAATTTGATCAACCGTAAAGCGGGTTCCTGGTTTTTTCTGGGGGAAATCTATACCGATCTGCCGTTGCCGATCGATCCGCCGGCCGCAATGCATTGCGGATCGTGCGCCGCTTGTTTGGACATCTGCCCGACCCGGGCGATCGTGGCGCCTTTCCGGGTCGATGCGCGCCGGTGCGTTTCTTATCTGACGATCGAACTGCACGGTTCAATTCCGGAAACCCTGCGGCCATTGATCGGCAATCGGATTTACGGCTGCGACGATTGCCAATTGATCTGCCCCTGGAACCGTTTCGCCAAATTGACCGCCGAAAACGACTTCAGGCCGAGACATCGGCTGAATGCGCGGCACTTGCTCGATGTGTTCGCTTGGGACGAACAGACCTTTTTGACCCGGACCGAAGGTTCCGCGATCAGGCGGATCGGTTACGAGCGCTGGCTCAGGAATATCGCAGTTGCCCTCGGGAATGTCCCTCACGCTCCGAAAGCGGTCGAGGCTTTAAAAGCTAGGCTGGGGCATTCGTCCGAGCTGGTCAAAGAGCATGTGCGATGGGCATTGGACAGACAATCAGCAAAGCGGGAAGAACTGGCCTGCTCGTCCGCCTTCGTAAAAGGCGCGACAAGCGATTAAAATCGTTGTCGAGTTTAGTTTTCGTGCTAATTGACCGTATGTTCCTGGCAAATCTTTTCGCTGTCTTTCTGGCTGAGTTTTTCCTGGGTCAGCCCGCAGAAGAAACCGTCGCTTTGGCGAGTGAAATATTTACAGGTTTTGCATAGACCGAATGTCTGAAATTTGTGCGCCTTTTGCAGAGCCACTAACGTATCCGAGAAGACTTTTTCCGTGTCAGTGGTATCTTCATTCAGAAATGTCGAGGCCTGTCGGAAAAATTCGGTGGACCGGGCTTCGGACAATACCGCTTCGCCTTCCTCCAGAAGGCTGAGATGCACCATGCGACGGTCATTACTGTCGGTCTTTTTTTTGATATAGCCTTTTTTTTCCAGAAGCTGCAGCGTTTGCGAAACGGTGCCGCGGGTCATGCCCAGGTAGTTGGTCAGCGCAGCAGGCGAGTCGCTGAAGCGGTTGCAGCGCGATAGATAATCCAGAACCTGAAAATGGACCGGCTGCAGCCCGAGTTCGGTGCATTTCTTCCGTTCTTCGGACCGAATCAATGCTGACATACGCTCAATGACTTCAAATATGGCTATTTTTTCCATTACGTTCATATGTACTCAAAAATTCTTGACATTGAACGGTATTATACCATACTCTATCAACATATCGAATCGATACTATATGAAAGTTACTTTATTTTAAGGGATTTTCGTAAGTTGCAAGAGCGATTCGGTTTCTTGTAAAGTCGTGCAAATTCTTCAAATTCGGATAATATCCCTCAGTAAAGCATTTTATGCGCCGGTGGCTCGCTCCACCGGTTTTTTATGGAATCACTATGCCCGTTTCTCACGTATTCGACACTTATGCAAAAAAGGCCAAAGGCGGCATCATGCATTTCGATGTGGTCATCGACGAACAGGATCCGCAAAAAGCGCTGGAATGTGCCAGAAAATGGCTCGAAAGCGTCGGTCATTCCGACGCAGTAGTTACCCAGGAGACATGCTATTTCTGCCATAGCGCCGAAGCGCCCGCCGAATTGCGCAAGCAAATCGACGAGCAGGGCTATGCGATATACAAACTGGAAGGCTGCCCGAAAGATTAGTCAACAAAGATTAGTTAACGCGGCTTTAAAGGAATTTTATCTTTAAGCTTCAGAAAACGCCGGTAGCGGCACTCGGATATTGTACCCTTTTCGACCGCCGTGCGTATCGCGCAACCTTTATCCTGTTCGTGTCGACAATCGTTAAAGCGGCAATTGCCGATATACGGGCGGAATTCCTTGTAGCCGTATGCCAGTTCGTCCGCCGTCAAATCGGCCAATCCAAAGATCGCGACACCAGGACTGTCTATCAGATTGCCGCCTTCCTTGAGATGATAAAGGGTAGCGGCGGTAGTCGTATGCCGGCCGAGTTTGGCCGACGCGGAAATCGCATTGATCTTGATTTCCTTGTCGGGAATGAATACGCGGGTCAGAGAAGACTTGCCGACCCCGGACTGCCCGGTAAAGATGCTGACTTGCCCCTGTAGCGCTTGTTTCAGTCCTTCCAGCCCCATGCCGGTTTTCGCGCTGACTTTGTAGATGGGATACCCGAGCCCGACATAAACCGCAAGCTCTCGATCCGCTTCCTCCGTCCCCGGCAAATCGGCTTTGTTCAGAACCAGCGCTACCTTGAAATTGCTGTTTTCGCAGATTGCCAGGTATTGATCGATCAGCAGGCAGTCGTAGCGCGGCTCCATCGCGAAAATCACGACGACCCTATCGATGTTGGCCGCCACCGGCCGGGTTTTACCGTTACGGGCCGGGCGCATCAACAGGGAATGCCGGGGCAGAATTTCCTCGATCCGGCCCTGGCCGGGGGCGGCTTCCGACCATAACACCTTGTCGCCCACGGCGATGGTATCCAGTTTTCTGAGCGGCTGGCAGAGAATGATTCGGCCGTTATTTTCAACCGCGATACCTTGGCCGAGATGCGCGATTGCCAGCCCTTCCTTCACCTCAGCCACTATCGAGCCGCCATTTTCGCCTCCAGATGCGCTATCCGGATTGCAGCCGGCGGATGGCTGTAGTGAAAGGCCGAATAGAGCGGGTCGGGCGTCAGCGTACTGGCGTTTTCTTCATAGAGTTTGACCAGGCCGCTGATCATTTTAGTGGCCTGGGCATGGTCGGCGGCAAAGCTGTCCGCTTCGAATTCGAACTTGCGCTGGAAAAACGCGCTGATCGGCTGCATGAAAAACGTGAACACAGGTGAAACCAGCATGAACAGCAGCAGTGCGGCCGCATTCGATTTCTGCTGTACGCCGAGACCCGTATAAAACCAGGACTGATCGATCAGCCAGCCGAGAATGCCGAGGCTGATCAGGCTCATTAGCGCAGTCGCGGCCAGCATCTTGATCACATGCTTGCATTTAAAGTGCCCCAGTTCATGGGCCAGCACCGCCTCGAGCTCTTCGTCGTCCAGCGATTTGATCAGCGTATCGAAAAACACGATCCGTTTGTTGTTGCCCAGCCCGGTGAAATAGGCGTTGCCGTGGCCGGAGCGTTTGGAGCCGTCCATCACGAAAATGCCCTGACTGCTGAAACCGCAGCGGTCCAGCAGTTTCTGGATCCGGGCTTTCAGCGCGCCTTCTTCCATCGGCGTGAATTTGTTGAATAACGGCGCGATTACCGTCGGGAACAGCCAGCTCATCAGCAGGGAGAAGCCCATCATGATCGCCCAGGCCAGAAGCCACCAATAAGCGCCGACATTTTCCATCACCCACAAAATCAGCGCCAGCAACGGCAGACCGATGATGGCGCCCAGCACCAGTTGCAGCGCATGATCCTTTAAGAACTGTTTGAGCGTGCTTTTGTTGAAACCGAATTGTTCTTCGATCACAAACGTCTGATAGAGGCTGGTAGGCAATTCCAGCAATGACATGGCCAGAAAAATCGTTGCGCTGGCCACGACACCGGCAAGGATCGGCGATTCGATAACCGATGACCAGAACGTAAACGCGAGATTTATGCCGCCGCCCAGGGTCAGCAGCAATAGCACCACCAGTCCCAGAATGCTGTCGACCTCGCCGAGTTTTCCTTTTGCAAGGGTATAGTCCGCCGCTTTTTGATGCGCAGCCAAGGGCACCGACTTGGCGAATGCAGGGGGGACTTCGGCGCGATGGGCCATCACATACGCGGCCTGGCGCCGGGACAGCCAAAATTGCAAGGAATAAGAAATCGCCAGTGCGACGATAAAAATAACGGTAAAGGTATTCATGGTCATCTGATTATAATCGGATTATTTTAAGAAATAGCCATACAGATTCGCCAATGCTACACTAATCGGAACTTTATGAACATAATGGGAGAGGTATTAAATGGCATTGGACTCGGATCGTCTTGTCTGGATAGACTTGGAGATGACGGGATTAAATCCCGATCAGGACGTGATCATCGAGATTGCGACGATCGTGACCGACAAGGATTTGACGATCTTGGCGCACGGCCCTGTGATCGCGGTGCATCAGCCCGACTCGATACTGGTCGAGATGGACGAATGGAATCAGCAGCACCACAGCCAGTCGGGCCTGATCGACCGGGTCAAGGCTTCCGAAATCGATACCGTCGAAGCCGAGCGGCAGACGCTTGAGTTTTTAAGGCAATGGCTTCCGGACAGAACCTCGCCGATGTGCGGCAACACGATAGGGCAGGACCGGCGCTTCCTGTTCCGCTACATGCCGCAGTTGGAAGCCTTCTTTCATTACCGCAGCATCGATGTATCGACTTTGAAAGAATTGGCGGCGCGCTGGGCACCGGAGATCAAGGACGGCTTCACCAAAGTTTCGGCCCATCGGGCTCTGGACGACGTCAAGGAGTCCATCGATGAACTTCAATACTACCGGGAGCATTTCATCGCTTCCCGCTTCACAGGCAAGCGCGGTTAACCACGCGAGATGAATCATTCGATCGTGATCGCGCTCGGCGGCGCGTTTGGTTCGGTAGCTTGAAGGCGACGCCCGTATCGGCAAGGCGGTCGAAACCCTGCAATCCCGGCTGCATTTCGGTCATATCGTCGGCTGGCCGACTCATGCACATTTGACCTAGATTTTTTTATTGAGAGACTGATAACCATTCACCATGTTGGACCCAAAGTTATTTAGAACCGAACTCGATTACGTGACCGAGCAGTTGGCCAGGCGCGGCTTCGCTTTCGATGCGGAAGCGTATGCGGAACTGGAAGGCCGCCGCAAGGACGTACAGGTCAGAACCCAGGACCTGCAAAACGAACGCAACAGCCGTTCGAAAACGATAGGGCAGGCCAAAGCCAAAGGCGAGGATATTCAGCCGTTAATGGACCAGGTTCAGCATCTCGGCGATCAATTGCGGCAGGCCGAGAGTGAACTTACCGAAATCCAATCGTCGATCACCGCCATGCTGGAATATATCCCGAATATTCTCGACGTCTCGGTGCCCGACGGCAAGAACGAGGACAGCAATGTCGAAATCAGCCGCTGGGGCACACTGCCTGAATTCGATTTTACCCCGAAGGATCATGTCGATCTCGGCGCAAGGAACAAACGGATGGATTTCGAGCTCGGCGCCAAGCTGAGCGGCGCGCGCTTCGTGGTGCTGAACGGCGCGCTGGCCCGGCTGCAGCGGGCGATCATTCAGCTGATGCTCGATACGCACGCCGGCGAACACGGCTACTGCGAAACCTATGTGCCGTACCTGGTCAATGCGGACAGCCTGCGCGGCACCGGCCAGCTGCCGAAGTTCGAGACGGACTTGTTCAAGGCGGACGGCAATCCGCCGCTGTACCTGATTCCGACCGCGGAAGTGCCGGTCACCAATATCGTCCGCGACGTGATTCTCGACGCGAAAGAGCTGCCGCTGAAGCGGGTCTGCCACAGCCCGTGTTTCCGCAGCGAAGCCGGCGCCTACGGCCGCGACGTGCGCGGGATGATCCGCCAGCACCAGTTCGAAAAAGTCGAGATCGTACAGATCGTCAGGCCGGACGATTCCGCAAGGGCGCACGAAGAACTGACCCGGCATGCGGAAGTCATTCTGGAAAAACTGAATCTGCCCTACCGCCGGATGCTGCTGTGCGCCGGCGATACCGGTTTCTCGTCCGCCAAAACTTACGACCTCGAAGTCTGGCTGCCGGGACAGGGCGTTTACCGCGAAATTTCCTCGTGCAGCAATTTCAAAGACTTTCAGGCGCGGCGGCTGCAGGCACGCTGGCGCAATCCGGAAACGGGGAAGCCGGAACTCGTGCATACGCTGAACGGATCGGGACTGGCCGCCGGCAGAACGCTGATCGCAGTGCTCGAAAACTACCAGGATGCCGAAGGCCGGATCCGCATTCCGGAAGCCCTTCTGCCTTACATGGGCGGCCTGGAATACATCGAATAGCCTGAATTTATCGTACTGCGACCTTACCCGTGCCCGTACCGTCCGCCGTGACGGGCTCCGGGGCGGCATGGGCATAGTCGATACAGCGGTTCTGCTGCTTTACTTCACTCTCGAAATTGGCGATTTCCGCGATGTCACGGGGATGCGTCCGCCGGTAACGCATCCGGGCCGAGCGGATAGCTTCCAGGTGCCGTTCGATACCATTCTGCGTCAGTAGGACCCCTAAATCACGGGGTAGCGTTCGGTCCGGAACCTCCAAATCGAACAGCCGGTCCAGCACCAGATTGCCGATAGCCGGCTTGTAATGGGAGGATTCGATATAGCCGGCCATTTCTGTGCCACCCGAATCGGGCAGGTTTTCGGTGGAGATACTGTGATAGCCGCTGAAATCCCATAACGGAAAAGGCTTTTGACGCGCACGGACGGCTTCTTCCTCGTCGATCCGGACGAGTTGGCGTTTCCAGTCTTCCCAGGCGTCCCAAAGCCCGAGCGCGGCCAGCACTTCCCACTGCCGGGCATGAGAAGGCGAGATGAACAGATACAGTTTCACATGACGTCGATGCGCCAACGCGATCAGCGCGCGTATCTCCTCAAGAGGAGGCGTATGCTGGACGTTGCCGGTTTCCGAAGGCTCCGCCTCGAACCGGAATCGGCACTTCGGTCCCGGCAGATAGACGCCGCCCCACATATAGCCTTTTTCCGAATTGATCAGCGCCTGTTTGGAATATTTTTGCCGGGCCTCGGTAATCGCTTCATCGGGTGCCGGCGGGAAACGGCCTTGTTGGAACAGGGTTTTTCGGCTTGCCGCCAAAGTATCGAAGGAAAACAGTAATTTCCATTTTCTGTCTTCGGTAAAGTTGTCCGGGGTGAAATCGGGAGTAAAGGTCAGGTAAGCATTGGAAGCAAAAAAATCCAGGCCGATCACGGCCATCCGCAAAGGATTGTGTTCGGCGACGAATTTAAAGAGCGAAGCGGTCTCTGCGTTGGGCTGGGCGGGCATCGCGAGATTGACGGTTTTCAGGCCGTCGAATGCCGGATGCTTCGGGTCGAGTCCGACATGCGCACGGGATGTGCCGAGAATCAGGGCGTCCATCGGATGATGCAGGTACCCCACCATTTTGAAAATCCTGATATTTTCGGCGACGAGAGGTTTTGCTTCGTTGATATTCGGAAAACGAGGGCTTCCGAAAATCGCATAAGGATCGGCAAACCCATTAAAAGCGGCCGTCAAGATTAGCGCCAAGGCCGTCGAAGCCAGTAAATGAGTCAAATAACGGTGCATGAACGTTAAAACCGGAAGTAAAGAAATTCGCTGATTTGGGTAAAATTGAGCAGCGTATAAGCGAATGTCAGCCCCAATAGCCAGGCCTTAAGTGTTGCGGGGCTCCACTGGCAGAGCCGCTGCAGCCATCCTTGCCCATTGGCGGACACTTCGGTCAAGGCCGGCCGGTAGCGGGCGAAAATTTGCTGTAAATTTGGGAAATAGAAAGCGATTAGCAGCGAGGAGAGCAAAATCTTGAAGGCCTTTCCGGAGTCCAATTCGGTCATCGGCAGGGTGCCGATGAAGCGTACGCCCAGCGGTTTCAGCCATGCGGCGATCCCGGAGTTGGCCAATTTCCTCGAAAAGGCGCAGCCGTTCATTCCGGCCATGCCGCGCAGAATGTCGAGCGCGTCGTTCAAAGTTTCCGCCCGGAAAAACACCCAGCCTGCGACTACCGCGAAAAAAGTCAGCAATCCGGCCAGAAACTGCGCCAGTCTGCCGCCGTTTCCCCAGCCCATGCGTTGTTTGAGCCCGATCCAGGCGTGGTTGATGATCAGGTAACCGCCGTGCAGCCCTCCCCAGATCACGAACGGCCAGCCGGCGCCGTGCCAGAGCCCGCCGAGCAGCATCGTAGCCAGCAGATTCGCATGCCGGCGCAGGTTGCCCTTGCGGTTGCCGCCCAGCGGAATGTACAGGTAGTCGCGCAGGAAGCGCGACAAGGTCATGTGCCAGCGCCGCCAGAACTCGATGATACTTTTCGCCTTGTAGGGCGAATCGAAATTGACCGGCAGGCGGATATTGAACATCATCGACAGGCCGATCGCCATGTCCGAATAGGCCGAAAAATCGAAGTAAAGCTGGAATGTGTACGACAGCGCGGCAATCCAGGATTCGACCAGCATCGGCTCGCCTCCCTGATGCACCGCGTCGAATATCGGCGTCGCATATCCGGCCAGGGAGTCGGCCAGCAGGATTTTCTTCGCCAGGCCCAGGATGAAGATGCTGAGCCCGACTGCCACATGATCCGCGTTGATCCGGCAGCTGGCGCGTTCGCCGAATTGCGGCATCATTTCCTTGTGATGCAGGACCGGGCCGGCGATCAAATGCGGAAAATAGGTCACGAACAGCGTGTAATGTACGAAATCGTATTCCCTGGCCTTGCCCTGGTAGCTGTCGACCAGAAAAGCGATTTGGGTAAAAGTAAAAAACGAGATCCCTAACGGCAGCAGAATTGGCGCATTTTCCAGGCCGGCGCCGGTCAGCCGGTTCAGGTTGTCGATAAAGAAGTTGAAATACTTGAAATAACCGAGCAGTGACAGATTGAACGCAATCGCCAGAATCAACAGGCATTTCGGGCGGAGAACGGTTTGCTTGGCCATCGCGTAGCCGGCGCCGTAGTTGACCGCGATCGAACCCAGCAGCAGGCCGGTAAAGCGGAAATCCCACCAGCCGTAGAAAAAAATGGAAGCCAGGGCGAGCCAGGCCGCAGCGAGTCTGGGGCTGCGGCGCCCCAGGCCGAAATAGCCGAAAAATACGATCGGAAGATAGGCGAAAATGAAACTATACGAATTAAACAGCATGTATGGGGAAGCGCCGGGTCAGCCCTTTCGGGGTTGTTTGTACGGGAATGAAAAATCGCGGTGATTATTGGCGCCCCAGCGATTTTTTGATGTGCCGCATCGTGACATACCCCGTCAATGCCCCCCACAGCAGCATATAAATGCTCAGCAAGATCACCTCCGGCGTGAAACTATTCACATTCCGATAGTAGTCGAAAATGTCGTCGCCGAGCAGCAGCGCCAGAATGATGAAAATAGAGCTTTTAAAACGGATCACATGCTCGTAGAACACGCCGATGCCGAGTATCAGGAAGCCGGTAAAAAAACGGAGCGCGATGTGCCCCAGCATTTCGAGTGTCATCATCTCTAGCCGGAATGCGGCGTCCAGAAAATAAAGTGCAATGAGACCCAGGGATAAAATAAGGCCGATCAGTTTCATCTTGATGCGTGTTTTCTAATTTTTGTTGATCAATTTTAAGCCCGGCGGCAATGTTTCGCCGAAAATCTGTTGTTCTTCTTTTTCATCGAGTTCTTTGTAACTTTCGACTAACTCGATCCAGGAAGATGGCGCCTTGGCGAGCCGGAGCTTCTCGACGACTTGGCGGTGCGTTTCTTCATCGACATCGCGGGCGCGGTCGCCACTCATCCGGGCGATCAGCGTCGCCGCGAAACCGGCCTGCGGAATTTTTTTCCAGTCGGCCTGGGCTATTTGCCGGAGCCAAAGTGCCGCGGTTTCGGGCGGGATGACATTGTGGCTGCTGCCGTGAAACGGCATCCGGCTACCGATACGGCCTACCGCCCACCAGGTCTGGTTCGATTCGCCGGGCTTTTGCAGGCGATTCAGCAGCCATTCGCCGAGCTGGATTTTTTTCTCGACCGGAAGGCGTTCGAGCACGGCCGCGAGCCGTACCATGTCGTCGAAACTGCGCACCTTCAACTGCTTGGCGACGCCGGGTTGGCGCGCGGAGGCCGGATTGATGTATTTGGCGATGTCGGCAAAAAGCTGTTCCTGCGCGGATTCGGTCAGACCGCCGGCGATCCGCCGCCACAGTGTCCACCATTCGGCCCAGTTCTGGATTTCGTTGACGAATTGTAGGTTATGCGGATACAGCTTCCAGAGCTGCTCGACGCGCCAGTCGTCCAGCGCGAAGCCGAAGCCGGGGCGCAGGCAGAACCCGGTCAGACTGAACCAGACCCGCTCATGGTGTTCCGAGCGTCTGCGGTATTTGGCGCCTTCGAGCAGTTCCGCGAACAGGGCCCTGAGCAGCGGCGTCCGCCAGGCGTCGCGCGCTTCGCCGAGAGTTTTTTCCAGGTCGGTGCGCAGGCTTTTGACCGCTTTCGGATCGACCGCTTTCGATTTCGAGCCGAACACGGCCCGGATTTGTTCGGCCGCTTTGTCGAACTGCGGCGGCAATGAAGCATCGGCGGGCAGTGCCGTTTGGCCGCGGGAGCGAATCTGGAATTCGACATTCCAGCGCCGGCTGTTGTCGTCCACGGATACGCATTCGATTTTCAGGGTGCCGATTTCGGTCTGCGTGACCGATAACTGAACGATTTCCTCGCTGCCCGTTTGGCTATCTTCGCTTTCGAAGGCGGCTGCCAGCGGCGGCAGCGAATGGAATTGTTCGGTGATGTCGGCGATGTCGCCCGGCTTATAAGGCGTATCCCCGGACATCGAGCATAGATGGAAGCGCACCGGCACGCCGAGACGCAATGCGAAACGGCGGTCTTTCAGGATCACCTCTTCGCCTTCCTCGCTGCCTTTCGGCAGGATGCAGACGCCTTGCTGCGCACCGGAGTCGGTATCGATCAGTAGGAAATAGCTGCGCGCCGCGCCGCCGCCAATTTTAAGTTTTTTCTCGCGTCGGGCCAGTGCGTAACTGACCGCCCCGAAGGCGACCGCGAGTTCCGGGTGGCGGTTTTCGAGCACGGTCAATTTGCCGTCGTTCCAGGACCGGCAGAGCGCCTCGATCCGTCGGCTCAGGGCCCGGCTGCGGAACACGCCGCCGTTGACCAGCAAGCCATCCGGCGCGCGGCCTCGGCCTTGTGTGGCTTCGCGCGCGGCGCTCTCGTGTAGTTTCAAAAACGCCGCGATATGCTTGCTGACCGCCGGTTCCGCCGCATAGGGGAGACCGAATTCGACGACGCCGCTACGTTTCCGGTCCGGCAAATCGTCGCAGCCCGATAATGGAAAAAAACCGTCCAGTGCAATCGCGCGGACTTCTTCGCGGCTCAAAGCGGCAACCCGGGAGCCGCCGATCAGCTTCGAGCCGCCGCCGAGCAGCGTAACGTTGACCTGCTCGGGCGCATCGTCGGCCAACAGGCGTTCCTTCGCAATCCGGCATTGTTCGAGTAATTGCGACAATTCGGCCGCGGACAGGCGCTGTTCGCCGCCGAGCAGCCGGCTTTCGGCCAGATGCGCGAGCGCCAGATCGATGTTGTCGCCGCCGAGCATCAGGTGGTCGCCGACCCCGATCCGGGTCAGTTTCGGCTCCGGGCACTCGTGCTCGACCTTGATCAGAGTCAGATCGGTGGTGCCGCCGCCCACATCGCAAATCAGCAGCAAATGCACATCGGCGAGTCGTTCGCCGATGTTTCCGGCATTCCGCCGGAGCCAGTCGTAGCAGACCGCCTGCGGTTCTTCGAGCAGCCGGACCTTGGGCAAACCGGCCCGCCGCGCGGCTTCGAGCGTGAGCGAGCGCGCCGCTTCGTCGAACGAGGCGGGCACCGTGATTACGATGTCCTGATCCGCAAGCGGCGCCTCCTTGAAATGGTGGCCCCAAACTTTGCGGACATGCGCGAGATAGCTCGCGCTCGCGTCGATCGGAGAGACTTTGCCGACGTCATCGCTGCCGCCCCAGGGCAGAATCCCGGCGCCGTGATCGACCGAAGGATGCGACAGCCAGCTTTTCGCGCTGGCGACCAGGCGTCCTTTGGTTTTTGCGCCGAGTACGCGCGCGGCTTCACCGATTACCGCGTTGTCCGCCTCGGCGGCAAACACGATATCCGTTGGCGACAGTTCGCCTTCGGCGGGATGATAACGGACCGACGGCAGCAGGGTCCTGGCCGCGACCTGGCCCGGTGCGGTCAACTGTTCGATCTCGAAGATCCGAAGGTTGGCGGAAGCTTCGCCGATTTTCGCATAGGCGACCACCGTATGAGTGGTGCCGAGATCGATGCCGACGAGGTACTGGGGAGAAGACTTTTGCACGTTGATTTTGTTATTTGTAATGCCAGAGTGGAGCGGGGCCGCCCATCGCGCGTCATTGCCCGACTTGTTCCCGCCTTATCCAAACAGGGCGGGAACTGCAATAAACGAAAAGACGTTCATACGGTGGTTCCCGCATAAAACCATCTATTCTAACCGATCTAACCGATTATTTCCGCGCTGATCAGGCCTTATCCGCGATAGGCCATTGGGTCTGGAAATCGCTCCGGCAAAAAGTCTGGCCGAGACGGAACGAGCGCGACCATCGGGGTTTCGGCAACGGTTTGAATCGCCTGGGAGGTTGTTCTTTTGCCAAAACTTCAAAAACTTTTTTTGTTGACGTACTGCCGATTATCAGTTTAAATATGCGTCTTTTTGCAGGCAAGCCCAGGTAGCTCAGTCGGTAGAGCAAAGGACTGAAAATCCTTGTGTCGACAGTTCGATTCTGTCCCTGGGCACCATTGCAGCAATTCAGATCGATTTATCCCCACAGGCTGGACATCAGCCATTGCCCAGGTAGCTCAGTCGGTAGAGCAAAGGACTGAAAATCCTTGTGTCGACAGTTCGATTCTGTCCCTGGGCACCATTTTTTCCTGCCAATGTGCTTTTGGGCCTTGTTGCCAGGGCCTTTTACTTTATATAATGAAGCCAGACTTTGCGATAGGTTGGCAAGTCGAATTTCTGATTTTCCATTTTCGTGGGTTTTTGGTATTCGCTTTCTACTTGGCTGCAGCGGAAATTTGCGGTCACGCCATCAGCCTTCGCCTTTTGTGCCTTCGCGCATGAATTCCTTTCACTCAGATAGCTCTCCAGCGATGATGACGGAACAATCAACATCCAGCCCGGCTCAAGCTGAGCAACCGGAACGGGACGGCTCCCCGCAGTCCATTCCTTCCACACCGTTATCCCCCGATCAAGAAATCGGCGGCTTTAAAGGGCCCGAGCCGACCCGCTATGGCGACTGGGAAAAAAACGGGCGCTGCATCGATTTTTAATCTTTCTTCACTCCGGGATCGAAGCCATGAACGCGCCACATCCAAGACCTCTTTCGCCCCATCTGCAAGTCTACAGGCTGCCGTTGACCGCTGTGCTTTCAATTACTCACCGGATTACCGGTGTCTTGCTGTCGGCCGGCCTCTTGTTTGTCGTCTGCCTGTTGTCGGCGCTGGCCGCTGGGCCCGAAGCTTACGCTTCGGTGCAGGCAGTCGCCGGTTCGGGGTGGATGCGTTTTCTGGGCTGGGCATTTATCTATGCCCTGTTTTTCCATTTGTGCCATGGCGTCAGACATTTGATTTGGGATGCGGGCCAGGGTTTCGAGGCCGGCACTTTGAACCGCTACGCCTGGATCGAACTGGCGGCTTCGGTGCTGTTGACGCTGGCGGTTTTTGTCCTTTCGAATAGGGATGGCTTATGAATTACCGAACGCCTTTAGCGAAAGCGCGGGGATTGGGAGCGGCTAAATCCGGGACCACGCGCTGGTGGATGGAGCGGGTCACTGCCGCGGCGCTGATTCCGTTGTCTTATTGGCTGGTCAAATTGATCGACTTGAGTGCGACTGCTCCCTATGCGGAAACCCGGGACTGGCTCGCCGTGCCGGTAAATACGGTTGGCGTGATCGCCTTCGTGGCGGCGGCGTTTTACCATGCGGCGCTTGGCTTGCGTGTCGTGATCGAAGACTACGTCGACCGCGAAGGTTCCAAGATCGTGTTGATCTGGCTGGTCAATCTGGGGGCCGCCCTGCTTTCGTTGATTGCTTTGCTGGCCGTATTTCGCACGCTACAGACAGGATGATCCATGACGGTTTCATACAAGATTATCGAACATGCCTATGACATACTGGTCGTCGGCGCGGGCGGTGCGGGCCTTCGGGCTACGCTCGGGATGGCCGAAAGAAACCTGAAAACGGCCTGCATTACCAAGGTTTTTCCCACTCGCAGCCATACCGTCGCGGCGCAAGGCGGCATCAGCGCGGCGCTCGGCAACATGGGGGAAGACGACTGGCGCTTCCACATGTACGATACGATCAAAGGTTCCGACTGGCTCGGCGACCAGGATGCGATCGAATACATGTGCCGGGAAGCGATTCCCGCGGTGATCGAACTGGAACATTACGGGGTGCCGTTTTCCAGGACGCCGGAAGGCAAGATCTACCAGCGCGCGTTCGGCGGTATGACCACCGGTTACGGCAAGGGACGCGCCCAACGCACCTGCGCGGCGGCGGACAAGACCGGCCATGCGATCCTGCACACCTTGTACCAGCAGTCGCTGAAGCACAACGCCGAATTCTTCGTCGAATTTATCGTGCTCGACCTGATCATGGAAGACGGCGCCTGTCGCGGGGTGCTGGCCTGGTCTCTGGATGACGGCTCGCTGCATCTGTTCAAGGCGCATATGACCGTACTCGCGACCGGCGGCTACGGGCGCAGCTATTTCTCCTGTACTTCGGCGCATACGGTGACCGGCGACGGCAACGCGATGGTGCTGCGCGCGGGCCTGCCGCTGCAGGACATGGAATTCGTGCAGTTTCATCCGACCGGCATCTACGGCTCGGGCTGCCTGATCACCGAAGGCGTGCGCGGGGAGGGCGGCTATCTGACCAATTCCGAGGGCGAGCGCTTCATGGAGCGCTATGCACCGTCCGCGCGCGACCTGGCTTCTCGCGACATCGTCAGCCGGGCGATGACGATCGAGATCAACGAGGGCCGCGGCATCGGCAGGCTGAAAGATCACATCTATCTGCACATCGAACATCTGGATCCGGCGATCATTCACGAACGTCTGCCCGGCATCGCCGAAACCTCGCGCATTTTCGCCGGCGTCGACGTGACCAAGGAACCGATTCCGGTCCTGCCGACCGTGCACTACAACATGGGCGGCATTCCGACCAACTACAATACCGAAGTCGTGACGCTGAAGGACGGCAATCCCGATCATGTGGTGCCGGGCCTGATGGCGATCGGCGAGGCGGCCTGCGTCTCGGTGCACGGCGCAAACCGGCTCGGTTCGAACTCGCTGCTCGACATCATCGTGTTCGGGCGCGCCGCCGCAATCCGCTGCGCCCAGTTGATCAAACCGGGCGATGCGCATAAGCCGCTGCGCAAGGAGGCGGCCGACCAGGCGATTGCCCGTTTCGACAAAATTCGCCATGCGCAGGGCGGTCGGCCGACCGCCGAGATTCGGCTGGACATGCAGACAACGATGCAGGCGAAGGCGGCCGTGTTCCGGACCCAATCGACCCTTGACGAAGGAATCAAGGCGATGGCCGAGATTCGCGCCTCGTTTGCGGATGTTTCCCTGAACGACCGTTCGCTGATCTGGAACACCGACTTGGTCGAAACGCTGGAGCTCGATAACCTGCTGAGCCAGGCGCTGGTCACGATTAGCGCGGCCGGCAACCGGAAGGAAAGCCGGGGAGGGCATGCGCGCGAAGATTATCCGAACCGCGACGATGCGAATTGGCTCAAACATACGCTGACCTGGCTGCCGGACAATCAGGTCAAAATCGACTACCGGCCGGTGCATCTCTATACCCTGACCGACGAAGTCGATGCTTTCCCACCGAAAGAGAGGATCTATTGATGGCCGAATTTACTCTGCCGAAAAACTCGCGCGTGCTGAAGGGAAAAACGCATCATGCGCCCGCTGGCGTCAAAAACATCCGCCGCTTCGAGATCTACCGGTGGGACCCGGAAACCGGCGAGAATCCGCGCATCGACGTTTATGAACTGGACGCGGAACACTGCGGTGCGATGGTGCTCGATGCGATCATCAAGATCAAGAACGAAATCGACAGCACCCTGACGTTCCGCCGCTCCTGCCGGGAAGGGGTTTGCGGTTCCTGCGCGATGAACATCGACGGCAAAAATACCCTGGCCTGCACCAAATCGCTCGATTCGCTGCCCGACACGGTAAGGATATTTCCGTTGCCGCATGCCCAGGTGGTGAAAGACCTGGTGCCCGACCTGAACCATTTATTCGCCCAATACGCCTCGATCAAACCCTGGATCGAAACCCAGACGCCGCCGCCCGCCGACAGAGAACGCCTGCAAAGCCGCGATGACCGCGCCAAACTGGACGGGTTGTACGATTGCATTCTGTGCTTCTGTTGCTCGGCGAGCTGCCCGAGCTATTGGTGGAACAGCGAGCGTTACCTGGGGCCGGCGGTGCTCCTGCAGGCCTATCGCTGGCTTAATGACAGCCGCGACGAAAATACCGGCGAACGTCTCGACGAACTTGAGGATCCGTTCAAGCTGTACCGCTGCCATACGATCATGAACTGCACCGATACCTGCCCGAAAAGTCTGAATCCGGCCAAAGCCATCGCGGAAATCAAGAAGCTCCTGCTGCAACGGCAGGAAGGTTGATGCGTTCGTTCGAAAAGCTGAAATGGCGATGCCGCCGAGGCGTCGTGGAGCTGGATATTTTGCTGCTGCACTATCTGGAAACGCATTATCTTCCGGCGGATCAGGATGAACGAAACCGGTTCGCCGGCTTGTTGGAGTGGGAAGACGACGAGTTGCTGGCGGTGCTGGTCGGCGGGAAAAAGCCCGTGGTTTCGGGTTTCGCCGCATTGATCGGCAAGATTCGGAACGTCACGGCTCTCTCATAGTCCCCAGGGCTCTGCGCCGGTGAGTCCGGAACCTGTCTAGAGCATTTTCGTTTCGGGTTTACGTTCATAAGCCATGCCGCTAAGTTAAGGGAAACTCGTCATTCCGGCAAGGATTGCCGGACGACTTGTAAAGATGCAGGCGTTAGAGCAACGCATGGAACGGTTGCCGAATCCAGAAGCCAAGGATGGCGGGTTCTCATACATCCCTGTCATCTGGATCTCGGCAATCCCTGCCGAGATGACGGCTTGACTTAACGGTATTGTGCCCCTACACGCGAGATGAAAATGCTCTAGCTAATCGATATGCAGAATGCTCGTCTTGTTGCAGAGCCGTAGCCCGGATCAGCTATGAAGCGCCGCCTGCTTCAAGTCGCGAGTGGGCGGCGCTCCAGTATGCCTTATCGGGATCGGGATGCCAGTCCGGCGACAATCCGCAGCGGCGCGCCGCTGCCTTTGGCTATTTTCATCGGCAGGGCCACCACATAAATGCCTTCGGCCGGGAGTTTCTCCAGATTGGCCAGGTTTTCGAAGCCGGGTTTGCTATGGCCCAACAAAATCCGATGCGTCTTGAAGTCTTTCGACTGGCCGTAATCGAGGCTCGGCGTGTCCAGTCCCGCCGCCTTGATATTTCTGTTCTCGACCAGCCACGCAGCCGCCGCCGGGCCGATGCCGGGAAAATGCAGTTCGGGTATCGCTTCGGGACCGGTTTTCGGGGTGCCGAAATAGCCGGCCCGGTCCGGGTAAAACGCTCCGTAGCCGGTCCTGAACAGGACAATCGTATTGTCCGGAATCGCGCCATGCTCCTTTTCCCAGTTCTGGATGTCCTCGATTCGGATCTGATAATCCCGGTCCGCCAGCGCCTTAGCTGAAACATCGATCATCACCGCGTCGCCAATCAGGCTTTTCAGCGGAATCCCGTCCACTGCCTGCCCGTTTTCCGCGAAATGGACCGGCGCATCCAGATGCGTGCCGCCATGTTCCGGCGTACAGAGGCTGTAGGAAGAGTAGTAATAGCCGAGCGGTGTTTTGCCGTCCGCATCGGTCACGTGCTCGAATCCTTTGGCATTATTCGGCCAGTACAAAGTGTTTTTATCGTAGCTATGGCTCAAATCGATCCATTCGAGCGAGCCGGACAATATGGCCGGGTCATGATGCCGTGCGCAGGCGGTAAGGCCTGCCAGAAATAAAAAGATCAGTTTTTTCATGGACGAAGAATGAGTAGTGTATATATTTTAAATTCTATACCTTTATACCATATAAAAAGCGGGCCGAACTCTGAACTGGAAATTATTGACGGAATCGTATTAATAAGTCAGCGGGGTTGTGTATCTGACTCATTCCTAACCGTTTCGTTAAAACAATGCTGTTCGAATTTAAGGTGCGCAATATGTTTAAAGTGAATATGTTTTTGAGATTGGGAGTTCTAGCCGCGCCGGCAAGTTTGACGATGGCGCTGACCGGCTGCAGTTCGGCGCCGCCTCGGGATACGCTGGCGAAGGCCGAGTTCGCGATACAGGACGCCGGCCGAAGCGGCGCCGAACAATTCGAGCCCGAACTTTTGACCAGTGCTCGCGCAAAACTCAATCGGGCCAACAAGGCCGTCGACGACGATGAAAACGACGACGCGCGCAGGTTGGCTCAGGAAGCCGTTGCCGAAGCGACATTAGCCAACGCCAAAGCCGCCGCGGCGAAACAGGCCAAAGAGGTGGATGACATGAAGAAGGCGATCGAGGCACTGAAAGAGGAATCTTCCCGACAAATCCAAGGACAGTAAACGAACCATTCGGAGGTGTACCGTGGCAGCACAAATTTTGTTTCAACCGGGTAAATGGTTGAGTATGGGGCTTGTCTTATCCAGCGGATTGATTACGGCTTGTGCGTCGAATCCTCCTATGGCTCTGGAAAGAGCGCGAGCGGACTATCAGCAAACGATGCACGACCCTGCCGTTCGGTCCTATGCTTCCGCCGACTTGTTCGCGGCGCAAAATCTGTTGCAGCAGGCGGAAAATACCTGGGAAGAGGACGAAGATTTTGATGAGACGTCGCACCTTTCCTATCTGACGACTCTCAAGCTGGCGCTGGCGCGGGCAAATGCCGAGCGAAGTGCCTCGGACAGAGACTTCAAAAACTTCAGCGCCCAGAAAGACCAGATACGCCTGGAAGCCCGCGATGCCGAAATTCAGAAACTGAAAGCCAGAAAGGTGCCGGAAGGCATTCTGGTGACGCTGGGGGACGTTTTGTTCGATACGGCCCGCGCCGATCTCAAACCCGGCAGTCTGCAGAAACTATATCCGCTCGTCGACTATTTAAGGAAGCTCTGAATAAGTGGTTTTTATAAGCGACACCGTGCGACATCCGTGGCACCTCGCCGAAAATGGGCAAATCCTTCCCGGCAGCGCCCGCTATCGGGGTGATTTCACTCAGTGTTCTCGGTTTTCCAGGGCGAAGGACAAAGGTCTCCCTAGGTCGGCTGCAGCGCCTGCCGAACGTGATAAAGATTGCCCAGGGCAAACAGCAAGTAGAGTTGTTGGGCATTCTTGAACAGCCCCCGGTAACGCACTTTGGTATAGCCGAACTGGCGCTTGACGATCCGGAACGGATGTTCGACCATGGCGCGTAACGGCGCCAGCATGTGGTTGTGAAGGGCTTGCTCTACCGGCAACTCCTCACCCTTCCCCCGCTTGAACGGAAAGGCCCAAACCGGCTCACCTTCCAGGCGATCCGCCGCCAGATTCCGGTCCTTGCGGGTATAGGCCCGATCGCCCAGCACGACCCGTTCCTCGCCGTGCAGCAACGCCTCCGTCATGACCCCATCCGCCACCTTGGCGGTGGTCATCTCCACAGTATGCACTAACCCCGACTCGGCATCGACCCCAATGTGCGCCTTCATCCCAAAGTGGTAATTGTTCCCTTTCTTGGTCGAACTCATCTCGGCATCCCGTTTGCGCGCCCGGTTCTTGGTGGACGGCGGGGCAGCGATTAATGTCGCATCGACGATCGTGCCTTGCCGTAGCAACAGGCCTTTTTCGGCCAACAGCGCCGCCGTTTCATCAAATAGGGTTTGTGCCAACTGATGGCGTTCCAGCAGATGCCGGAACTTGAGGATCGTGGTTTCATCCGGCAGGGCGTCCTCGCCCGCATCGAGCCCGGCAAACTCGCGCAGCAGCGGCATGTCGTGCAATACTTCCTCCATCGCCGGATCGGAATAGCCGAACCACTGCTGCATCAGGTGAATGCGCAACATCGTCGCCAAGGGAAAGGGGCGGCGGCCTCGGCCCGCTGTCGGGTAGTGCGGCGCTATCCGGCTCGTCCACAAACTCCAAGGCACTACCTGCTCCATCTCTTGGAGAAATTGCTGCCGCCGAGTCTGTTTCGGTTTCTTCACAAACAGTGGGGCACTGAGTCCGAGTTGCTTCATGGCGGGCACCTATCGAAAATGGCAAGCTGCGGATATTTTATCCCAGGCGTAGGACTTATTCAGAGTTTCCTTAAGGCAGCATGCCGATACCATGGTAAAGATCGAAGGCTATACCGACAGCCGAGGTTCGGAGGCTTACAACGAAGAGCTTTCCTCTAGACGAGCGGAAGCGGTCAGGGACTTTCTGGCAGGTAACGGGATCTCGGCGCAACGCATGACGGTGCAAGGCATGGGGGAGAACTTTCCGATCGCTTCGAACTCGACTTCGGCAGGAAGGCAGCAAAACCGCCGCGTTGACGTCACCATCACCGATGCCTCGAAAGCGGGCGCGTCGATGCAGTAGGCCGAGAAGGCGCATTTGTTCCGCGATGTGCCAGGGGCGGCCGACGGGGGCGCGAAACGAACCCGCTTCAGCGGGATTCCATGTCCAGCGGCCGCCGGGACCAGAGATCGGCATTCCTGATGAATATTGTCGTCATCGAGATGTAGCCCGATGCCAAAGCCAGGATCAGGCTGGTCAATGCGACCGGAGCCGCAATGGTCGATAGACTCTCCCATCCCAATCCCGCGATCACCGCGCCGGCGGCGATCAGTTGAAACAAAGTCTTCAGTTTGCTCAGGCGTTCGGTCCGGATCATTACGCCCAGACAGGGCGCCATGCTGCGGAATCCCTGCACCGCAAATTCGCGCGCGAGCAGCAGCAACACCATCCACAGCGGAATCCAGGCCGGATAGCGGCAGGCCAGGAATACCAGCAGCACGTTGGACATAATCTTGTCCGCCAAGGGATCGAGAAACGCACCGACGTTGCTGACGCAATTGAGGCGCCTTGCCGCCCAGCCATCTACCAGATCGGTCAGACCGGCCGCCAGAAACAGGGCAAAAGCCCATCGGTAGTCGGCCGAATCCGTCTCTGCAAGGAGTCCCATCACGGGCAGCAGCATAACAATGCGCGAAAGCGTCAGTAGATTGGGAAGCCAAGTCATGAGTCAATCTCCAAAGAAGCGTTGACGATCGCGGTCTGGATGCATCCCGCAAATCGCAGGGCGAAGTTGCCGATCCGAAAGAATCCATAAATTACCATCATTGCGCCGGCCCGAGCAAACAATGGTATTTTCGAAGCGGAGCGGGCTGCCGTTGATGCGGAGGAAGAATTTTTTAAGCGGCCATCTTTGGAATGGCGGAAGAAAGGGTATATTATCAGGCCGTTGCCCGCGTTTCCCGACCGATTCAGTAGGGATAAAGGCTTGTTTATTTTAAATGATGCAGCGCAGGCGGCATTTCAACGCGAGAGTCGAAGGTATCGGCTAGCCATAGCCGAATTGTTCTTATGTGTGGAGGTTAATAATGAAAATAACAAAACGGCACGGACAAAAAACAGGAAGTTCCTGGAGTAGAGGACAAAGTTTAGTGTTGCGCTCGGCAAAGCGGGTGGTGCGGCTGGCGCATCTGCTGATGTTTGCCTTAATCTTGCAGCAGCCCGTTTATGCCCATCGGGGCGATGCAAACGATGCGGATCCGTGCAGAATCAAAGTCAGCAACGAGTGGATTCATTTCGCGGCCTATACGCCGACTTTCAGCGAAAACAAGAGCTACTGCAGATCGATACCGAAGGTCGGCATGACCAATCTGGTTTTCGATTACGAAGGCAAGCAGTTGCGCCATGTCAGCATCGAATTCGAAGTCACCAAGGAGCCGGAAGGCACGCGGATTTTCTATCGGCCGCCAAGCGCCAGCAAAACCGGTACGGTGGAAGGTGCGGTCGATTTCAACCAGTTCGGCGCCGGCAATTATCTGGTTCACGTGACCATCGACAACGATAACGAAAAAGTCGATACGCATATTCCGTTCTCGGTCGGCATCGAGGGCGACGAATCGTTCGTCAAGGTCAAAAAGTTCCTGTTTACGGTTGCGGTCTGCATCGTGATCGGCTATCTGTGCTTCAGGTATGCGCGGAGCGGAAAAAGCGGCCAGCCTAACTCGGCTTGAAACGGCGAATTCCTGACCTTTGAAAAAGGCCGCAGAAGCGGCCTTTTTTACTTAGAACAAGCCGGCGAACGGTTTCACCCAGACCGTCTCTCCGGCTTTTACGTTGCCCCTGTCGTGTTCCAGAATGATCAAAGCGTTCGCGAGGCTCATCGAACTCAAGATGCCAGAACCCTGATTGCCGGTGCTTCGAACTGTCCATTCGCCGTTTCGATCCGGGCCGATGATCCCTCGGGGGACTTCGGTGCGTCCCGGCTTCTTGCGCAGGTCGTCCAGCGTTCGGGCCCGGAAAACCGGCACGATCGGCTTGTTATCGATTCCGAGCATTTTTTCGAGCGCGGGCAGAACAAGGAGATAAAAAGTCACCATGACCGCGACCGGGTTGCCGGGCAACCCGAAGAATACCCCATTGCCGATCCGGCCGAAGGCAAGAGGGCGGCCGGGTTTGACCGCGACCTTCCAGAAGCCGATCCGTCCCGAAGCTTGCAGCGCGGTTTTGGTGTAATCGGCTTCCCCCGAAGAAACGCCGCCGGTCGAAACGATCACATCGGTGAACTCGGCGGCCTGATCGAAAGCGTTCAGCAGTGCGTCGGGCCGGTCTTCGACGATGCCGAGATTGATCACTTCGATATCGGGCCGATCGAGCGCCGCCCACAGGCTGTAGCGGTTGCTGTCGTAGAGGCCGCCCGCCTTGGGCGTCGTTCCGATACTGAAAATTTCGTCCCCGGTCGAGGCGATCGCGATCCGGAGTTTGCGGACCACATTGATTTCGGGAATGCCGAGTGAAGCGAGCAGGCCAATGTCGGGCGGGGTCAGCCATTTGCCCGGATAGAGGATCGTCTGGCCTTGACGGATGTCTTCGCCGGCCCGGCGCACGTTCTGGCCCGGCTTATGGCGTCCGTCGATCAGCACGGTATTGCCGCGCCGTTCCGCATGTTCCTGCATGACCACCGTATCGAGCCCTTCCGGCATCGGGGCGCCCGTCATGATGCGCAGGCATTGGCCGGGATTGAGCTTGCCCTGAAATGGTTCGCCGGCGTAAGCCTTGCCGGCAATCTCCAAAATGCGCGTGCCTTCCGCCGGCAAATCGGCCCCGTTCAGCGCATAACCGTCGACCGCCGAGTTGGTATGCCCCGGTACATTGAAATCGGCCGTGATGGCTTCGGCCAGGGTACGGCCGCGCGCATTTTCGATATTCACCCGTTCGTAGCCGCCAAGCGGCGGCGATGCGGCCAGAATGCGGGCCAGCGCATCGTTCAGCGGAATCAGTCCGGGTTCGTGGATGTCGCCGCAGGCGGGTTGGATTTTGATCATTTGCGTGTACTGGGTCCGGAGATCGGAACGCCGTTGCTCATGTAGCTCAGGAAATATTCGAGATTGCGCAGGACGGCGCTTTGCGCGGGCGGTGCTTCGGCTCTGATTTGCGTCAGGCATTCGCGAAAACGCCGGTGCAGGGTGCCCATTTCGCTCCATTTCAACCGGTAAGCCGGCCAGTTGGCGGTATGGCCGAGCGATGCGCCGAGGATTTCGGAACGAAGGCGCTTGCCGGCGTTTTGCACATGGCAGGTCGCGCAGGCGAAGTTTAGCTGGCCGTGACGCCCGTAATAAAAGTCCTTGCCTTGTTGATAAGCTGCCAAGGCTCGCGGGTCGTCTTCAGGGATCACCGTTTCGATCGCTTTCCCGCGCGAGGTGTAGGCCATGTAGGCGAGCAGTTGGGTGATCTCGCCTGTTTCGGCGTCCAGCGGTTTTTCGCGGTTTCTTTCCCGGCAGTCGTTCAGCGCTTGGGCGAGCGTGACGACTTCGCCTTTGTCTTTATCCCATTGCGGATAGCGATGCGCGATACCGATGCCTTTATTCGGAAAACAGTCGGCATAGCGGCCGCCGGTTTGCGGAAAAGGCATATTGAATAGCTTTTCGCCTTGTTCGATCGCCTCCTCATAAGGCGGAAATTCTTCGATCGCCTGCCAGGATTCACGCGCGACCGGGTCGATCGCATAGACGCCGTCGGCGTAATCGCTCAGCTGTAGCTTCGGGAAGAGCCGGCGGTAATGTTCCCGGAATTGCTGCCGGTCTTGCGGTGGTGCCGCGTGCAGGAGGAAGGGGGGCAACAGAAGAGAGCCAGCGAGCAAAACGCTTTTCGTAGGGTACGCTGTGCGTACCTTTCTGAAGTTTTGACACTTACGAAAGATTTGAAAAAGGTACGCACAGCGTACCCTGCCTTCATTTGAGGACATGCTCTTCGCTGTCTTCATTGCCGAGATTGTCGATCCATTCGATCTTGATTTTGTCGCCGGGCTCGCCGCCTTTCAGCATGAACGCGAAATACGGGTCTTTCGAAATGCTCATGCCCACCTGGCAGTTCATGACCGTCTTGTCGTTGTGGCTCAACCTTAGTTCCCGGATGAAATGGGCCGGAATCGGTTGGTTCGTCTTCGGATCCTTGCTGCGGCCGGTTTCCATCGGGTGCGTGATCAGGGTCCGGATCTGAGTCTTGGCTTCGAGGCGTTTGGCGCGAATTTTGATGCTAGACATTTTTCAACCTCCGCAACCGCCGATCGTGACTTTGACCAGTTGTCTGGCGCTGTACAGGCCGCCAGAGGTTTCCGCGACCGCGATCACTTCGGAGGTCTCGGCCATTTTCAGGCGTGCCGAAACAACGGGATCGAGATCGGGCGATAGCTCGAAGCACGCGGCCAGCGGTACCGGATTTTTCGCCACGAAGATCGAGACGGTGCTGACGCCGGGCAGGGAACTGCTGACCGTGATCGGCACGATCGCGCCGTTTTCGGCGATCAGCGGAATCTTGATTTCGATGTCTTTGCTTTCGGTGATTTTTTGGTCCTTGAATGATCGTTTCAGCGATTCTTCGAGCGGGCCTTGTTTGAAGTTTTCGGTTCGCCATTCGGCGAATACCTTGAGCGGCGCAAGCAAACCCAAGGTTGAGGCAAACGAACCGGCGCTGAAAGCCAGCGATTTTTTAAGGAAAGAGCGGCGGGTGGTCATGGCAGGCTCCATAAATAATCGACGATCCGGTCGATTTCGCCGGTGGTAAGAATCTTGTTTCTGCCGAACGGCGGCATGCTGGTTTCGGGGTTGAAGCGGGTCGCGTTGAAGATCTGTTCTCGCAGCGGCGCTTTGTCCTTGAAACGCGTTTTCAAAGCCGCCAGCGGCGGGCCGATATCGCCGGGCGATTCGCCGCCGTCGATCGCGTGGCAGGCTAGGCAGTTGCCTTTGTTGCGGTCGAAGGCCAACTGCTTGCCGTCCTTCAAACGATCTTCCGGCTTGTGAGCGGTAGGGGCGCAGGCGGCCAGTAGTCCGAACAAAACCAGTAACGGGAATTTCATTGGCTATCGAACAGGCGTTGATAGGCGTGGGCCGAAAGCTCCGGATCGTGGTCGAAAATACCGCCGATCACGGCCAGCAAATCGGCTCCGGCCGCGAGCAGCGCCGCGCCGTTTTCGGGCAGAATGCCGCCGATCGCGACGATCGGAATCGACAGCGCCTGCTTGGCCTGCCGAAGCGTATCCGGATGCGCGGGAGAAGCCAAAGGCTTCGTGCCGGAAGGGAAAAAACGTCCGAAAGCCGCATAAGTTGCGCCGTGCGCCTGGGCTTCCAGCGCCCGTTCGAGCGAGTCGTAGCAGGAAATGCCGATGATCGCATCGGTGCCGAGCCGCTCCCGGGCCTCGCGGATATGGCCGTCATTCTTGCCGAGATGCACGCCGTCGGCGCCGGCTTCCAGCGTCAGTTCGATGTTGTCGTTGATCAGCAGCGGGACTCGATGCCGGTGGCAGACCTTGACCAGTTCGCGGGCCAAAGTCAGCGCATCGTGGGGATGTTTGTCGCGGTATTGTACGACGACCGCGCCGCCGCGAATCGCGGCCTCGATTTCGGCGATAACCGTGGCCGGCGATTTGCCGTCAGTTTGGGTGATTGCGTACAGCCCGCGTGGGGGGAATCTCATACGCCCGCCTCCATCCAGAACAGGCGGTCCGGATTGTGCTGGCCCTTGCCGGGCGGATAGCCGTGCCGCAGCGCATTCCAGGTATATTCCTGCGCTTCGTAAGCGGCCTGTGCCGGAGTCAGCCCCTGGGCCAGAAGCCCCGCGATGCAGGCCGCCAGCGTGCAGCCGGAGCCGTGATAGCTTTCGGGCAGCCGGTCCCAATGGAAGGTTTCGATACGGCGTCTGTCGTGATAGAGTCGGTTGCTGACCGTCGGCGTCGTTTCGTGCGCGCCGGTAACCAGTACATAGCGGCAGCCTTTTTCCAGCAAAGCCGGCCCGCATTCGTCCAGATCCACGAGCCCTGCCAGCTGGCGCGCTTCCTGACTGTTGGGCGTCAGCACGGTCGTACGTGGCAGCAGGAGATCGACGATCGCATCGAGCAATTTCCGATCCGACATTTCCGCGCCGCCGCCGGCCGCGAGCACCGGATCGAGCACGACCGGAATGTGCGGATGCTGTTGCAGGATCGCATGGATCGCTTCGGCGGTTTTATGATGGCCGATCAGGCCGATTTTGAAGACCTTGACGTCCAGATCCGCCAACACGGTTTCGGCCTGGCTAATGATGTCTTCGGGGTTCTGCGGCAACAGCTTCTTGACGTTTCGAGTATCCTGCTCGGTCAGCGCGGTAATCACGCTCGCGGCATGGCAATGCTGGCTGACCAGCGTTTCGATATCGGCCTGCACGCCGGCCCCGCCGCTCGGGTCATGGCCGGAAAAGCAGAGTACGATAGGACGGGTGATCGACATAGCGAAAGGCAACAATTCAACTCAATTGCTTATTTTAACCCGAAAAGCCGATGGGAGGCAGTCGAGCGTACCATATACCCTACATAGCCCGGGCTGACAAGGGGTATCACGATAAGCGTTCGGCGGGTAGAACGAAAAGGGGAAGTGATGATCGACCAAATCCTTAATTCTATAACATGCGTTGCGACGTCAGTGGAGATGAACGTTCGATTGGGGTATTATCTAAAGCTTCAATTCCAAACATTAAGGTCCTTCGAGATTTATTATGCCCCAATACCGTTCCCATACCAGCACTTCCGGTCGCAACATGTCGGGTGCACGCGCCTTGTGGCGCGCCACCGGCATGAAAGACGAAGACTTTTCCAAACCGATCATCGCTATTGCCAATTCCTTTACTCAATTCGTGCCCGGTCATGTGCATCTGAAAGATATGGGCCAGCTGGTCGCGAGAGAAATCGAAAAAGCCGGAGGCGTGGCCAAGGAATTCAATACCATAGCGGTGGACGATGGTATCGCCATGGGTCATGAGGGGATGCTTTACAGCTTGCCTAGCCGCGACCTGATCGCCGACAGTGTGGAGTACATGGTCAACGCGCACTGTGCCGACGCCTTGGTCTGCATTTCCAATTGCGACAAAATCACCCCGGGCATGATGATGGCCGCGTTGCGCCTGAACATTCCTGTGGTGTTCGTGTCCGGCGGCCCCATGGAAGCGGGCAAGGTTAACTGGAGAGGCGAAATTCGCGCGCTGGATCTGGTGGATGCGATGGTGGAAGCGGCCGACGATCGCGTCAGCGACGAGGAAGTGGCTGCGGTGGAACGGTCCGCGTGTCCAACCTGCGGCTCTTGCTCAGGCATGTTTACGGCCAACTCCATGAATTGTCTGACCGAAGCGCTGGGACTCAGTTTGCCCGGCAACGGATCGCTGGTGGCCACGCACGCCGACCGCGAGCAGTTGTTCCTGCGCGCCGGCCGCCTGATCGTCGAACTGGCCAAGCGTTATTATGAGCAAGACGATGCCAGTGTGCTGCCGCGCTCGATCGCGACATTCGAAGCGTTTCAAAATGCCATGAGTCTGGATGTGGCCATGGGCGGTTCCACCAATACCGTGCTGCACTTGCTGGCGGCGGCGCACGAGGCCGGAGTCGATTTTACCATGTCGGACATCGATACGATTTCGCGGCGCGTGCCCTGCCTGTGCAAGGTCGCACCGGCTACACAGAAATATCATATGGAAGACGTTCACCGCGCCGGCGGCGTGATGGGCATTTTGGGGGAACTCGATCGCGCCGGCGTCATCAATCGCGAGGTGCCGACCGTGCATAGCGTCACCCTGGGTACCGCGCTGGAACAATGGGACATTCAGCGTACCCGGGACGAAGCGGTCAAGACGTTTTTTCGCGCCGCACCCGGCGGAATACCCACTACGGTCGCCTTTTCGCAGTCCCGGCGCTATCCGGAATTGGACGACGACCGCGTCAACGGCTGTATCCGCGACAAAGCGCACGCTTATTCCCAGGACGGCGGCCTGGCGGTATTGCACGGCAATATTGCGCTGGATGGTTGCATCGTCAAGACGGCCGGGGTAGACGATAGCATCCTCAAGTTTACCGGCCGTGCCCGTGTCTTCGAAAGCCAGGATGCTGCGGTTACCGGCATTCTTGGCGATCAAATCCAGCCGGGCGACGTGGTTGTGATCCGGTACGAAGGCCCGAAAGGCGGCCCCGGCATGCAGGAAATGCTGTATCCGACCAGTTATCTGAAGTCCAAGGGCTTGGGCAAAACCTGCGCACTGCTCACCGATGGCCGTTTTTCCGGCGGCACGTCCGGCCTGAGTATCGGCCACGCCTCGCCCGAGGCGGCCGAGGGCGGCGCCATCGGTTTGGTGGAAGAAGGCGATACGATAGAAATCGATATTCCCAATCGCCGTATCCATCTGGCCGTGTCTGTCGAAGAGCTTGAGCGCCGCCGCGCGGCGATGATCGCCAAAGGCCCAAGGGCTTGGAAACCCGTCAATCGCCAGCGCAACGTGTCGGCAGCGCTCAGAGCCTATGCCGCCATGGCTACATCTGCCGCCAGGGGGGCGGTGAGAGACGTGTCTCTGGTCGAGCGAAATTAACGAACTGCCCTCAGTACGCGGATGATGTCTACTGGAGCCGATTTCCTTTGGCTCCAGCAAATTTCCGAACTTGAATGATTTGTAAACCTTCCGCTCTCTGTCCGGCGAGAGCGGGGATTACCGAATAGATACACCCTGCAGGGCGCTAATGCGCCCACAAAAATTTTACGCTTTCTCGATCCCAGTCAATTCTTCCGGGCTGAAATCGTCCACCGTGATCGCCGCGAGCCGGGCTTTGTTGGCGGCGTCGATCAGGCCGGCTTCCAGTTCGGTGAGGAGGCCTTTTGCCAGGGCTTCGGCGGCGGCATGCGAGGGATCGCCTTTGCTTAGCAGCTTTTTCTTTTGCGCCTGGCGGATCTTCGCTTCGACCGGTGCGGCGGCGAGCACGGCCTTGAATGCGACTTCGATCCGGCCGGTCGGATCGTCCGGCTGGTTGTTGATGTAGATACCTTGTGTCAGGCGGTCGCGCGCGGGCGATTCGGTTAGAAGAACCGACGCAGTTTGGTGAATCAGCCGCTCGCCGGGCGGCAGGCAGGGTTTGCCGAGCGGGAAGATGAACAGGCGCAGCAGCCAGACGGCAGGGCGCATCGGCAGCTTCCACAAGATTTCCGTCAGGGCTTGCTGTGTTTGATACAGGCTCTGTTGGCAGGCCCAGTCCAGCAAGGGCAGGTCGTCTTCGCTGCCGCCTTCGTTCTGGTAGTGCTTCAGTGCGCAGGAGCACAGATACAGGTTGCCGAGCGCGTCGGCGAAGCGGCCGGACAGCCGTTCCCGTCGCTTCAGGGCGCCGCCCAGCGTCAACAAAGCAAAGTCTGCCAGCAGCGCGAAACCGGCGCTGAAACGGGCGATTTTCCGATAATAGCGCTTGGTGTGCCTGTCGCCGGGCATCGAAGCCAGGCGGCCACCACTCAGTCCGAACCAGAAGCTGGCAGCCAGGTTGCGCATGAAAAAACCGATGTGTTCGAACAGTATCCGGTCGAATTGTTCGGCGGCGGCTTCGGCATCGCTCCGGTTCAAAACGGCCATTTCCTTTTGAATGTAAGGATGGCAGCGGATCGCGCCCTGGCCGAAAATCATCATCGTGCGGGTCAGGATGTTCGCGCCTTCGACGGTGATGCCGACCGGAATCACCTCGTACAGACGGCCGAGATAGTTCCGCGGCCCCAGGCAGATGCCGGAGCCGCCCTGGATGTCCATCCCGTCGTTGATCACCTTGCGCATCCTCTCGGTCAGTTCGTATTTCAGAATCGCGGAGATCACCGACGGCTTTTCGCCCTGGTCGAGCGCGGCGCAGGTGACCTTGCGCGCGGCGTCCATCAGGTAGGTCTGGCCTGCCAGGTGCGCGAGCGGCTCTTCGACGCCTTCGAATTCGCCGATCGGCACGTTGAACTGTTTGCGGATGCGCGCATACGCGCCGGTATTGCGGCTGGTGAATTTGGCGCCGCCGACGCTGAGCGCGGGCAATGAGATCGCGCGTCCGGTCGCGAGGCACTGCATCAGCATTTTCCAGCCGTTGCCGATCTGATCGATCCCGCCGATCACCCAGTCCATCGGAATGAATACGTCCTTGCCCCCGTTCGGGCCGTTCTGGAAGGCGGAGTCGAGCGGAAAATGCCGGCGGCCGATCGATATGCCCGGCGTATGGGTCGGAATCAGTGCGAGGGTGATGCCGATATTTTCCCTGCCGCCTATTAAATGGTCAGGGTCGTAGAGTTTGAACGCCAAACCCAAAACGGTCGCGACAGGGCCAAGCGTGATGTAGCGTTTTTCCCAGTTCAACCGGATACCGAGGGTTTTTCGGCCTTTGAAGTCCTGGTAACAGACGATGCCGGTATCGGGCATCGCGCCCGCGTCGCTTCCGGCGTGCGGACCGGTCAGCGCGAAGGCCGGAATTTCCTCGCCGTTCGCAAGACGCGGCAGATAATGGTTTTTTTGCTCCTCGGTGCCGTAGACCAGCAGCAGCTTCGCAGGCCCGAGCGAGTTGGGTACCATTACGGTCACCGCGGCGGTCGAGCTGCGGCTCGAAAGCTTCATCACCACTTCCGAATGCGCCATTTCGGAAAATTCGAGGCCGCCGTAGCGCTTCGGGATGATCATCCCGCAAAATTTTTCGCGTTTGATCTAGTCCCAGACTTCCTGGGGCAAGTCCATCCGGTTGCGGGTGATGTCCCAGTCGTTCAGCATCGCGCACAGGGTTTCGACCGGCCCGTCGATGAAAGCCTGTTCCTCGGCGGACAGGCGGGTGGGGGGCAGGTCCTGCAGCATTTTCCAGTTCGGCTTGCCCGAGAACAGTTCCGCGTCCCACCAGACCGTGCCGGCTTCGAGCGCTTCCCGCTCAGTCTGCGACATCGGCGGCAAGGCCGCTTTCATCAGTTTGAACATCGGCCGGCTGATCCATTTCATGCGCAGGGTATTGATGTTCAGCGGCATGAAGATGAGCAGATACAAAGCCCATAAGCCCTGGCTGAAAGGCGTTACGCCATAGGCCAATAGGTAGGCCATCAGCCACAGGCCTATCACCCAGGTGGCCATCAATAAGGAAGTGCGCCGGTAGCAGACTGCCAATACCAGGGCGATTAAAGCAATGAACCAGAGCATGACGATTTCTCCTGTTGCTGTCGGAAGCGCCGCGTTTACAGACACTTCATTTTTATAGTTCTTATACCCAAGCCCAGCCAAACTGCACTGCATCGGAGTTCAAAGCTTGCTTTGAACTCCTGCCGGTCCATGTATGGGTATTAGGCTGTCCAATGGGGGTATCACGACGAGCCTTCTGCGTGGGGACAATTAGGCTCCATTTCAGAAAATTATTTTTAGCCGCATCCTAAAGTCAATTTCTCAGCGGCTTGCCGGTTTTCAGCATATGGTCGAGCCTGGCCAGCGTGCCCGGCTGCTTGACCAGTTCGACGAACGCTTCGCATTCTAACGCGAGAATGTCGTCTTCGGTCAACGGCTGGGTGATATCGGCGTCGCCGCCGCTGAGCACCCTGGCCAGTTGGCTGAGCACCACGAGGTCGTAATCGGTGGTCTTGCCGAGCGCATGATAGGCTTTGACGCCCATGTTCAGCATCACGCGGGCTGTCTTGCCGGGCAACGAAAATACGACCGGCTGCGGCGGGACATAGTTTTCGGCCAGCGCCAGCGCCTTTGCCTTCGCATCGGCCAGCAGGCGCAATTTGTTCATTGTGATGCCGTCGTTCTTGCCCAGGTAGAGCAGTTCTTTCGCATCGGCCGCCGATTTCGAGACGGTCGCCAGGCTGACCGTTTGGAACGCCTTTACCAGTGGCGGAATCGGGCCGCCCGGTTTTTTCGGAAAGGCGATCCAGCGCCTGAGGTATTCCTTGCAACCGCCCCAGCCCGGAATCAGGCCGACGCCGACTTCGACGAGGCCCATGTAAAGTTCCGCATGAGCCTGGATCGCGTCGCAGTGCAGCAGGATTTCGCAGCCGCCGCCCAAGGCCAGGCCGCTTGGCGCGCCGACGACCGGGAACGGGGCATATTTCAGCACCTGGTAAGTCTGTTGGCCGGTGCTAATCAAACCGGCGACGCTGTCCCAGTCCTGGTTGTGGATCGCCTGCATCAGCAGGCCGAGATTGGCGCCGGCCGAGAAATTTTCGCCTTCGTTGTGAATCACCAGCGCCCTGAAGCCGTTTTGCACTTTGTCGACGCTTTGGCGGATCAGTTCCATGATCTCCATGTCGAGCGTATTCATTTTGCTGTGGAATTCCAGGCAGGCGACGCCGTCGCCCGCATCCCAGAGACTGGCCGAGCGGTTTTGCAACACCGGGACACCGCGCAGTTTGACGTCGGACAGTAATTCGATACCGGGAGCCCGTGTCACCGGACGATAAGCGCCGTCGAAACCTTCCGCCTGCAATTTGCCGGCTTCGGCCTTGTAGAGCGGCTGCTTGTTCGCCAACAGCGGCGGTACGGGCCGGTTTTCGGATTGCAATTTATCGACAAACCAGGCGACCCCGATCCGAGCGAGCAGTTCGAACGGGCCGGATTTCCAGTTGTAGCCGTCGCGCATTGCCGCATCGATGGCGGCAATATCGTCGCTGATTTCGGGCGCGAGGCTCGCCGCGTAACCGAGCGTTTTCGACATCACCCGCCAAGCGAAAACCGCAGCCGGGTCCGAATTCGACAGCAGCGCCTGAAAACCGGTTTTTTGCGCTTCCTGCAAGGCGTTCGTATCGGGTTTTACCGAAGGGGCGTAATGGCCGGTTTTAAGGTCGACCGATTCCTTGATCTTGCCGCCGCCCTGTTTATTCAACCGGTAGAAGCCGCCTTTGCCTTTGCGGCCGGTATAGCCGTCGGCGATCATCTTCTGCACGACTTGCGGCAGTTCGCCGAGTTCATGAAACGGATCGCCCGGCGGCAGGGCCTGTTTCATGCTGGTCAGAATATGCGGAATCAGGTCGAGGCCGACCAGGTCGAGCAGGCCGAAAACCCCGGTTTTCGGAATTCCGAAAGGCATCGAAATCACCGCATCGGCCTGCTCGACGGTCAGATCGAGCGCGATCGCTTCATGCAGGCCGCAAAGGGTCCAGTAGATGCCGATCCGGTTGCCGATGAAGCCTGGCGTATCGTGACAGACTACGCAATTTTTGCCGAGCTCGATGTCGGCAAACCGTTTAACCGCTTCGAGCAGATCCGGCCGTGTTTCTGGGCTCGACACCAGCTCAAGCAGGCGCATGTAGCGCGGCGGATTGAAAAAATGCGTGATCAGGAAGCGTTGCCGGAAGCTTTCGGGCAGGTCCTTGACCAGCAGACGCAAGGGCAGGGTGGAAGTGTTCGAGGAAATTACGCAATCATTTCGGCACACCGTGTCCAGTTTTTGGTACAGCGATTTTTTGATGCGGGGGTCTTCGATGACCGCTTCGATTACCCAGTCGACCTCCGCCAATTTCGGCAGGTCGTCCTCGATATTGCCGGGCGTGATCAGCTTCGCGTTGTCTTTATGCATGAACGGCGCCGGGTCGGCCTTCAGCAGTTTTTCGATCGCGGTTTTTGCGATGACCGAACGGTCCGAAGCATTCTCCGGCACGATGTCCAGCAGCATCACTTTGCAGCCGGCGTTACTGAGATGGGCGGCGATGCTGGCGCCCATCACGCCCGCGCCGACCACGGCGGCATGTTGAATGTTCATCGGATCGCCTCCAGTATCGTGGCAATGCCCTGGCCGCCGCCGATGCACTGGGTGGCCAGCGCGTAACGTTTGCCTTCGCGGACCAGGAGGCTGGCCGCCTTGCCGGTAATCCGGGCGCCGCTCGCGCCGAGCGGATGGCCCAGCGCGATCGCGCCGCCGTCGAGATTGAGCTTATGAATCGGGATCGGCATCGCTTTCAAAACGGCGAGAAATTGCGCGGAAAAAGCTTCGTTCAGTTCGACGATATCGATGTCGTCGAGATCGAGCCCTGCACGTTTCAAGGCTTTCTCGGTCGCGGAAACCGGGCCCATGCCCATGATTTCGGGCGCGCAGCCCGATACCGCGATCGACTTGATCCGGGCGAGCTTGGGCAGGTTGTGGGCATCGGCATACGCTTCGCTGCATACCAGCACCGCGGCCGCGCCGTCGGTCAACGGCGACGAAGTGCCGGCGGTGACGGTGCCGCCGGTCTGAAACGCGGGCGGCAATTGGGCCAAACCGGCCGCGTTCGAGTCGGGACGCAGGCAGCCGTCTTGGTCCACCGGCCCCAGCGGTGTCCGGATCGGAACGATTTCGTCGAGGAAATGGTTTTTTAGCTGCGCGTTGTAAGTTCTTTCCTGGCTCAGCAGTGCGAAAGACTCCTGTTCTTCGCGCGAGAGGTTATATTGCCTGGCCAGATTTTCGGCCGTGTCGCCCATGCTGATATAGACTTCCGGATAATTCCGGTAGAGCGCCGGATTGGGCATGTAGTTGAAGCCGCCCATCGGAACACGCGACATCGACTCGACGCCGGCGCAGATGAACGCGTCGCCCGCGTTCCATTGAATCGCGCCGGCCGCGATATGGATCGACTGCATCGACGAGCCGCAGAACCGGTTGACCGTGGTGCCGGCGACGGTGACCGGCAGCTCGGCGATCTGCCCGACGATCCGGGCGACGTTCATGCCCTGTTCGCCTTCCGGAAAGGCGCAGCCGAGAATCAGATCTTCGATGTCGGCGGGATCGACGCCGGTTTTGTCGATCAATCCTTTTATGACCTGGGCCGCAAGGTCGTCGGGGCGGACTTTGCTCAGCACGCCCTTGTTGGCCGGGGTAAACGGTGACCGACAATAGCCGGAGATAACCACGTTTTTCATAAATTCGACTCCTGTTTATATGCAGTAGGATTGATTTTTTACCGGGTGACGGTCACGGTAGCGGAATGGGTAGGGTGTAAAATGGGTTGATCGCTCCCGGCCGGATGAGACGGCATTGCTTCGGTGGCCGCTGCTCGGTTCACCGCAGGGTTCTAAAGACGATTTTTACTCAATCCGACTGAATTCGGCGGCTTTTGTTTCACTCGCGCAATGAATAATAAAGTCATCGTTGATTTTCCACATGCCGTCGATGTTTTCCATGATGATGCCGTGCCGGTTCGATTTCAGTATCTTTAACTGCCTGTCCGGGGCTTTGATTTTCTGCATGATTTCCGAAGCGCTTTTGACTGAAACCACAGGGTCATGGTCGCCATGAACGATCAAGACCGGAATTTCGATCTTGGGTAAAAATTCGTCCATATGCTGAATCAGAAGCCGTAATTCATAAAGGCAACGGACCGGCACGTTCCGGTAATTGACGCGCGGATGTTCCGAGACATTCTCCAGGAATGGCTTGACTCCTTCGTAGGAAGATACCCAGTCTACAAACTTGTTCGTACCGTGCAGGAAAGGGATCAGCATGAAAGTCGGATTGATGAATTTCAACGGGACCGCCGCGACGCTGACGCCGAGGATATCCGGGCGATTTTCGGAGGCCAACTTCAATGCCAGGGCGCCGCCGGTGGAAAACCCGGTCACCACGATCTTCCGACAGTGCAGTTTCAGGATTTCGAAGCCGTTGACGACCGAAGTATACCAGTCTTCCCAGCTTTGGTCCCGCAGCGCGTAAGGCGAAGAACCGTGCCCTTTCAAACGGACGCCCATCACCGTATAGCCCTGGTGCATCAGGTGGACGCCATAGCCTTTCATCTCCGCCGGACTGGCGAGCAGGCCGTGAATCAGCAGCACGCCGATGCCGTTTTCTTCGACCGGCTGGAGCAGAAAAGGCGAGGGGTCTTCGGTGGCGGTTTCGTGGTCGTTGATGTCTTCGTAGACTGGTTTGGTGTATTTGTGAAGCTCCCACTTCAGATCCATCTGTTCGTCTTCGAACCGCCAGCCGGCGAGTTCTTCGGGGTCGAGCCGGTCGCATTCGGCCAGTGCCTCGATCATCGTCTTGCTGACTGCGGCGATCGGTTCGGCCTCGTTGTTGTAAACCGCGATCAGGTTTTCCAGACGGATCAGGTCGAAATCATGCTCTTCGAGCAATTTGGGCAGGAAACGGTAATACTCGCCTTCTTCGACGATCAAATCGGATAATTTGGCGATATTGATGAAATGCTCGAAACTCTGATTGGTGCCGATGTTCAGGTTTCGGTAATAGTTCGGATTCAGCAGGCTTCGATGCAGATGGATGGCCGTGTTGGTCTGGAGCTTCTTCACGCCGATGTACAGCGCGTTGTAAAAGCGTTGGCGCTCGATCAGCAGCAGGCTGTTTTCGATGCAATGCATGATCAGGGTCGAAGCCAGATGGCTCAGGTTGATCGTGACGTTGGCATAGATTTCTTCCATATAGCGGTTGCGCGTCATATTGGAAGAGGACTTCAGCAGAGAGCCGAGCAGCTTGTGCTTCCAGTTTTTGGGCGCCAGCGGCATCGTGAAAATATCGTCCAGGGACGTCAACTCGGCCGCCACCAGGTCTTGCAGCGCTTTGGTGCTCCAGCTCCAGTCTTGCTGCGGATTGACCGGCATGCCCATCCGGATGTCCATGTCGGTGTTTCTGAAAATGATATTGCCTTCGACCAGCAGTTCCTCGGTCTGGCGCATGGACAAGCCGCCGGAAAACAGCTCGACGCTGGTCAGCAGTAAGTTTTCGGACGTCCTGATCGGGTAAAACGTGATATTGGAAGGAATGATCAGCGTGGGTTTGAGCGCGGAAGTCAGCAACTGGTCCAGGCTGTCGAGTTCGAGCTGCTCCTTCCAACGCACCAGTTGCGCATGATTCTTTTCCTGATAGGCGGTCCGAATCATTTCCTTGAAGATCTCGAGGCCCTGCGCCAATACCGCGGCGCCGGTATGATGCTTGCGCCGTTCGCCCGTGAGCCGGGAATAGACGCTGTAATGGCCTTTCACGTCCATCACCCGGTGGTCCTTGACCATGCCCCCTTCCGGAAAGATGATCACCTTGCGGCCGCGCAGAATCTGCGCGGCGAGCAATTGAAACAGGCGCGGATGATTGTGCGGAAAGCATCCGACATTGCTCAAATAGCGGGACAGTACATTGTCTTCCCTGAAAAATTCGCCGGAAGCGATCGCGCAGCAGTAAGCTCCCGTCTTTTCGTAAATCAAAAATTGCGGGATGAAGGTTTCGAAGCGCGAAAAATGGTTGAACAGAAAAATGTCGCCCTTCTCGACCTGGTCCGCAGTATGCAGCTTCATTTTGACGCTGAGCAATTTACGTACTTGATTGAAAATCTTGACCGATCGGGAATAAAGCCCAATATCGATGTCGTGCCAGTTTTCGGGATAGGACGGTTTGCTCATGGAATGAATCCTTGTTCATTTATACCGGGTTCATTTATTCCGACGGCATCAGTTCGAGTAGCCGCCGTGAATGATTGACGACCGGCGCGGGGCCCGATTGATCGTTCGTACGTCCGAGGTTGTTGGTGCCTTGCGTCACCGGAGGCAAGCCCGAGTCGGCCGCCGAGGATGGCGCAGCGTAGGTCTGATCCGTTTTGCCGCTGCCCGTTATCGCTTCCTCTAGATCGATATCGTCAGCATTTTGTTCCGGCGGATTGCCGTCATAGACAAGATATTCGCGGTTTTGCTGATAGGCGTTTTTAATGAAATCGTAGCGGTCGACCGCCGCTTCATCGACGATCTTCTCGGAAGTGAGCAGATCGGCGCGCGCATCGGTGACCTCGACCGCCTTGGCCCCGGTGATTGCCGCGCCGACCGCCGCGCTGCTTCCGAAGGAGATATAAGTCAAAGGGTTCAGCAGGGCGTCGCCGAGCAGGCCGACCGCATCCCGCGGCGAGCTCGGGCCCAACAGAGGCAATACCAGATAATTGCCTGAAGGCATGCCCCAAAAGCCCAGGGTCTGTCCGAAATCCTCGTTGTGCTTGGGCAGATTGATTTTCGACGCGACATCGAACAGTCCGCCGACTCCGGCGGTCGTGTTGATCAGAAAACGGCTCAGATCCATGCCGCCCTGCAGCATTTTGAGCTGGAAGAAGTCGTTCAGGGTGATGCCGATATCGTTGATATTGCCGAAAAAGTTGGTCACGCTCTGATTGACGGGGTCCGGCACATATTCCTGGTATCCTTTTGCGACGGGCTTGATGACGGCCTTGTCCAGATCGTCGTTAAAACCGTGAACGTTGCGGTTCCAGCCTTCCCATTCGTCCTTTGCCGGCTGGGTCGGATCGGATGCGCAGCCGCTCAGCCCGCCGCCGACCACCAGATTGGCGAGCAGGGCGGAGTTCAGTATCAATTTGTTTTGCAACATAAATCTAACGTTAATATGGATTGATCGATAACGGCATTTTACTCCAGTCTGGATTTTAATCGGCAATAAATACACGAATTGTGCTTTTTCGATGCTAAAATTTTTTCGATCCCCGGATTACCCTTGTCGGAGCATTATGGGCCCTCATTATCTCAGCCGTTTTTTCTCTCCCCGCTCGGTCGCGATCATCGGCGCCTCCGAGCGTCCCGACAGTGTCGGGCATCGCCTGCTGCTGAACGTGCTGGAGGGAGGATTCAAAGGCGGCATTTATCCGGTCAACCCGAAGCATGAAACGTTGCTCGGCTGCAAGGTCTATCCCGACCTCAATGCGATTCCCGAGGAGATAGAGCTGGCCGTGATCGCTACCCCGGCCGCTACCGTGCCCGGCCTCGTCCATCAATGCGGAGACAAAGGCATCGGCAGCGTGATCATCATCAGCGCCGGTTTCGGCGAACTCGGCGCGGAAGGCAAACGGCTGCAGGGCGAGATTCTGGACATTGCGCGCCGTTTCGGGATCCGGATCATCGGCCCGAACTGTCTCGGCGTGGTCCGGCCGGGCAGCCGCCTGAATGCGACCTTCGGCGACGGCCCCGTCAAGGACGGCAATCTGGCGCTGTTGTCGCAATCGGGCGCGGTCTGCACCGCGATTCTGGACTGGGCGCAGCAGAACGACATCGGCTTTTCGACAGTGGTGTCGATGGGCGGTGCGGCCGATATCGACTTCGGCGAGGTCCTGGACTATCTGGCGCTGGATACCCGGACGACCGGCATTTTGATGTACGTCGAAGGCATTCGCGACGCGCGCCGCTTTTTGAGCGGCCTGAAAGTCGCGGCGCGGCTGAAGCCGGTCATCCTGATCAAGTCCGGCCGCCACGAAGCCGGCTCGAAGGCCGCGATGTCCCACACCGGAGCGATGGTCGGCGGCGACGATGTCTTCGATGCGGCGATCGAGCGTGCCGGGGTGGTCCGGGTGTATAGCATCGCGGAACTGTTTTCGGCGGCGCGGATCCTGGTCAACAATTATCAGGTCGGGCTGGCGCGCCTCGCGATCGTCACCAATGCCGGAGGACCCGGCGTGATGAGCACCGACCGGGCCGGCGACGTCGGGGTCAAAATGGCCGAGCTGAGTCCGGCCGGAATCGAGGCGTTGAACGGGGTGCTGCCTGCGCACTGGTCGCACGGCAATCCGATCGACATTCTCGGCGACGCGACGCCCGAACACTTCCGGGGTGTGCTGGAAATCTGCCTGCAAGAGCCGAATGTCGACGGCGTACTGGTGATTTTGACACCGCAGGCGATGACGAACCCGACCCGGACCGCGCAATGCGTGATCGAGGCGGCAAAGAATTCCACTAAGCCGGTGCTCGCGTCCTGGACCGGCGGCTCCAAGGTCGAGGAGGGCAGGGCTTTGTTCGAGAACTCCCGCGTGGCGCATTTCGACACGCCGGAAGTCGCGGTCGATGCTTTTTCGTTTCTGGCCAAATACCACGACCACCAGATCCTGCTCAAACAGATTCCTTCGCTCGCGGAAGAACTCCCCGTACCCGATGTCGAAGGCGCGCGGCTGATCATCGAGCGCGTGTTGGCCGAAGGGCGCCAGACGATGACGACCCAGGAATCGAAAGCGATCCTGGCGGCGTTCCGGATTCCGGTGACGCAAACGATCAAAGTCGCGAATGTAAAAGATGCGATGATCGCGGCCGAAACGATGGGGTTTCCGGTTGTTCTGAAAGTGAACATGGCCGAATTCAGCCATAAATCCGACATCGGCGGCGTCAGGCTGAATATCCGCAGCGTGCAGGTGCTGGCCAGCGTTTTTGCCGAAATGGAATCTGCGATTCGTAAGAAGCATCCGGACATCAACGAAATCATAATGACCGTCGAGCCGATGTACGGCTCTTCCAGCGGGCGTGAATTGATGGTCGGAGCGATCCGCGATCCGGTGTTCGGTCCGGCGATCAGTTTCGGGCTTGGCGGAACGATGGTCGAAATTCTGCGGGACAAGTCGGTTGCGTTGCCGCCGCTGAACGCCTACATGGCGGGGCAAATGATCGCAAAGACGAAAGCGGCGAAGTATCTGGGCGCATTCCGGCAATTGCCGCCGATCCATGGCAAAGCCTTGATCGATGCGATGCTGAACATTTCGACGATGGTCAGCGAGTTGCCGGAAATTCTCGAATTGGACATCAATCCGCTGATTGCGGATGAACACGGCGTGATGGCGGTCGATGCGCGAATCAAGGTGCAGTTATCGCATGAGCTGATACCGTATTCGCATATGGCGATCCATCCTTATCCGCACGAGTTGACCGAGCATTACCAGCTCGCCAGCGGCGTCAATATCATGATCCGGCCGATCAGGCCGGAAGACGGCGATCTGGAAAAGGATTTCGTGCACCGGCTGTCCGAACGCAGTAAATATTTCCGTTTCATGCAGGCGTTGCAGGAGCTGACGCCGGAGATGATCGTGCGCTTTACCCAGATCGACTACGATCGCGAAATGGCGTTTATCGCGGTTTCCGAACAGGAAAACCCGCCGAAGGAGCTCGGTGTCGGGCGCTATATCATAAACCCGGACGGGCGCTCGGCCGAGTTCGCGCTGGTCGTTTCCGACGACAGCCAGTGTAAAGGCATCGGTACCCGCTTGATGAAAATGCTGATGCGTACCGCCAAATTCAAGGGCATCGCCTATCTCGAAGGGGAAGTCTTGACCGTGAACAAGCCGATGCTGTCGTTCGTCAGCAAACTCGGCTTCGGCATCGAAGAAATTCCCTCCGAACCTGAAGTCGTGCGTGTGATCAAGGATCTGCGGCAGTAGGGAAAAGGTGAGGCAGGGCGCCGCTTTTCTGCCCTTCCGAAGCGAATGCCCCGGGAGATTGGCGGGTTTCCCGGTCCAGCACGGAGGCAGTGGGGCCGCCTCCGTATCCGTTGCTGGCTTTTTTTATTTTAAAACAACCGCATAACCTTTGTCGAAAGTCGGAATGTGGTGATCCAGCCAGCCTTTGACCATCTGGCCGACATCTTCGGTTACTTCCGCCTGTCCGGCATGGAATTTTTTCTGCAGATCGGCGCAGATATTCACCAGCGCATCGTGTTCGGCCTTATGCGCGCCGAAACCGGCAAACCCGGCCGCGGCCATTTCTTTTTCTTCATGCGCGAAATGTTCGACCACGTATGCAATCAGGTCGTCGAGCTGAGAACCCACCGCCGACCGTTCGGCGCCTCCCGTTGCCAGATCGTACAGTTTGTTCAGTTTGCCGAACAGGACTTGATGCTCTTGGTCCGCAAAGCCGACATGGGTTCCGAATTGTTCTGCTGTCCAGGTGATGAGTGCCATGATTTTTCTCCTCTGAGGATTGTTATTATAAACCGCACAAATATTATGGTTTTTTTGGCGGTAAAAAACAACATTTTTTTTAAGGAAAATAATTCATCGAAGGCCCATTGTTGGCGCAACATCTGGAACGTGATATCGGAGACCGATGGAACTGCCTTTCGTTCGGAACGTCCGGGCTTTTTCCTGCGAGGCCGGGACGGCTTTACAAAGATAGCAAGCGAGGATACCGGACGAGGGCAATCGTCACTCGCCGCACCGCAAGACAATCAGGGAATATATTTCGGAGAAAAAGAAGCGAGGCCCGATTGCCGAGCCTTGCCGAAACAGAGGTTTTTTTTGAATTTAGCCGAGGTTTTTCAACCCCAGCACGTCCTGCATGTCGTACAGGCCGTTCGGCTTATCCTTCAGCCATAATGCCGCGCGCACCGCGCCGTTTGCAAACGTCATCCGGCTGGTCGCTTTATGGGTGATTTCGACCCGTTCTCCGTCGTCCGCAAACATCACGGTATGATCGCCGACAATGTCTCCCGCGCGAATCGTCGAAAAGCCGATCGTCTTGCGGTCGCGCGCGCCGGTGTGGCCCTCGCGGCCGTAAATCGCGCATTCCTTCAAGTCACGGTCCAGCGCCGCGGCGATCACTTCGCCCATCCGAAGCGCGGTGCCGGACGGCGCGTCGACCTTGTGACGGTGATGCGCCTCGATGATTTCGATGTCGCTCTCGTCGCCCATCACCCGGGCGGTCATTTCAAGCAGTTTCAGCGATAGGTTCACCCCGACGCTCATGTTCGGCGACAGCACGATCGCGATATCCTCGGCGGCACGCTCGACCGTGAGTTTCTGTTCCGGCGTATAGCCAGTCGTACCGATCACTAGCTTTTTGCCGGCTGCCCGGCATTGTTCTATCAGTGTCATCGAGGTATCGGGGCGGGTAAAGTCGATCAACAGGTCGAATTGATCGAGCACTGCCGACAGATCGTCCACAACATTGATGCCGATAGTGCCCATGCCGGCCAGTTCGCCCGCATCCTTGCCGACCGCCAGACTACCGGGCCGCGATAGGGCGGCGGTAAACTCGGCATAGGCCGACGCATCGGCCGCCTTGACCAAACAAGATCCCATGCGGCCGGAAACGCCCGCGACTGCAATTCGAAGCATTTTGCTTATCCTGTCAATTTATCGAAAAAATTCTTTACGCCGTCCATGAACGAATGCTCCTGCGGGCTATGATGCTTGCCGCCCCCCATCAGCGATTCATTCAGCTTCGCGATCAGCTCTTTTTGTTCCTTGGTCAGATGCACCGGCGTTTCGACCTGCACCCGGCACAACAAATCGCCGACTGGACCGCCGCGGACCGGTTTCACGCCCTTGCCGCGCAGGCGGAACAATTTGCCGGTCTGCGTTTCGGGAGGAATTTTCAGATTGACCTTGCCGTCGAGCGTCGGCACTTCCAGCTCGCCGCCCAGGCAGGCGGTCGGGAAGCTGATCGGCACTTCGCAGTATAGATTGGCTCCGTCGCGGGTAAAAATCGGGTGATCCTTGACCTGAATCTGCACGTACAGATCGCCAGGAGGTCCCCCTTGCTCGCCCGCTTCGCCTTCGCCGGACAGGCGGATCCGGTCGCCGGTATCGACGCCGGCCGGAATCTTGGCCGACAGTGTTTTGGTATCCTGCACGCGGCCCTGTCCGTAGCATTTGCCGCAAGGGTCTTTGATTTGCTTGCCGGTGCCGCGGCAGGTCGGGCAGGTTTGCTGTACCGCAAAGAAGCCTTGCTGCATCCGGATCTGGCCGTGGCCGTGGCAGGTCGAGCAGATCACCGGCGAGGTGCCTTTCCGGGCCCCGCTGCCCGAGCATTCGTTACAGGTTACCAGCACCTGTACACGAATCTTCGCTTCGGTGCCGGCCACCGCTTCTTCGAGCGTCAGTTCCAGATTGTACCGCAGGTCGGCGCCGCGCTGCGCGCCGCCGCGCGAGCGACCGCCGCCGCCGAAAATATCGCCAAACATGTCGCCGAATACGTCGCTGAAACTTTCCGTGCCAAAACCGCCGCCGTAGCGGCCGCCACCCATGCCCGACTCGACCCCCGCATGGCCGAACTGGTCGTAAGCCGCGCGTTTTTTCGCGTCCGACAAAATTTCGTAAGCTTCTTTGATCTGTTTGAATTTGGCTTCCGCTTTTTGAGGATCGTCCTTGTTCCGGTCGGGATGATATTTCATCGCCAGCTTGCGGTAGCTTTTCTTGATTTCTTCATCGCTGGCATTCCTGTCCACGCCGAGAAGTTTGTAATAATCTTCTTTTGCCATGTGTTGTTATGAGTGGCTTTAAACAAAATTGCAGGAACAGCCGAGCGTCTGTTCCTGCAAGGAAAATGTAGGGCAGGCGAACAGTCGCACCGTTTGCCCACCGTTTTGCGGATGAAACCGGTGGGCGGAAAAGCGCCGCCCACCCTACAAAGTTTTAGCCTTTCTTGTCGTCCTTGACTTCTTCAAACTCTGCATCCACGACGCCGTCATCGGCCGCATGGCCCGAAGCGGAATGCGCGCCGGCCTCGGCGCCGCCTTCGGAAGCCGATTTTTGCGCATAAACGCGCTCGGCCAGTTTACCCGACAGTTCGGTCAATGCATTCGTTTTGCTTTCGATTTCGGACTTGCTGTCGCCCTTGCAGGCCTGTTTCAGTTCCTCGACCGCTTTTTCGATGGCTTCTTTTTCGTCGCTGCCGACCTGGTCGCCCAGTTCCTTGACCGATTTTTCGGTGGCATGGATCAGACTGTCCGCATGGTTGCGCGTGCCGACCAGTTCGGCCAGTTTGCGGTCTTCTTCCGCATGCGCTTCCGCATCCTTGATCATCCGCTCGACTTCCGAGTCGGACAAACCGCTGGACGCCTTGATCACGATCGATTGCTTCTTGCCGGTGGCCTTGTCCTTGGCCGACACGTTCAGAATACCGTTCGCATCGATGTCGAAAGACACTTCGATTTGCGGAATACCGCGCGGCGCAGGCGGAATGTCGGTCAGGTCGAAACGGCCCAGCGATTTATTCGCGGAAGCGACTTCGCGCTCGCCCTGCAGCACGTGCACGGTCACCGCGGTCTGGTTGTCGTCCGCGGTCGAAAACACTTGCGACGCGTTGGTCGGGATCGTGGTGTTTTTCTCGATCAGCTTGGTCATTACACCGCCGAGCGTTTCGATCCCCAAAGACAACGGAATCACGTCGAGCAACAACACGTCCTTGACTTCGCCGCCGAGTACGCCGGCCTGGATCGCCGCACCGAGTGCGACCGCTTCGTCGGGGTTCACGTCTTTGCGCGGTTCCTTGCCGAAGATCGATTTGACCATTTCCTGGACCTTCGGCATCCGGGTCTGGCCGCCGACCAGAATCACGTCATGGATTTCGGATGCCTTCAGGCCCGCGTCTTTCAGCGCGATTTCGCAAGGGCCTTTGGTCTTCAGGATCAAGTCTTCGACCAGCGATTCGAGCTTGGCGCGGGTCAGTTTTACATTCAAATGCTTCGGACCCGTGGCATCGGCCGTAATGTAAGGCAGGTTCACGTCGGTTTGCTGAGCCGAAGACAATTCGATCTTCGCTTTTTCGGCCGCTTCTTTCAGACGTTGCAGCGCCAGCGGGTCGTTGTGCAGATCAACGCCGCTTTCCTTTTTGAATTCGGTCGCCAGATATTCGATGATCCGTGCGTCGAAGTCTTCCCCGCCGAGGAAGGTGTCGCCGTTGGTCGACAACACTTCGAACTGGTGTTCGCCTTCGATTTCGGCGATTTCGATGATCGAAATGTCGAACGTGCCGCCGCCGAGGTCATACACCGCAATTTTGGTGTCGCCTTTCGGCTTGTCCATCCCGAACGCCAGCGCCGAAGCGGTCGGCTCGTTGATGATCCGCTTGACTTCGAGGCCCGCGATACGGCCCGCGTCTTTGGTCGCCTGGCGTTGCGAGTCGTTGAAATAAGCCGGCACGGTAATGACCGCTTCCTTCACTTCCTCGCCCAGATACGCTTCGGCGTCTTTTTTCAGCTTCATCAAGACACGCGCGGAAATTTCCGGCGCCGCCATTTTCTTGCCGTGCACCTCGACCCAGGCGTCGCCGTTTTCGGCTTCGACGATTTTATAAGGCACCATGTGGATGTCTTTTTGTACGACATCGTCCTTGAAGCGGCGGCCGATCAGACGCTTGATCGCGAACAGAGTATTTTTCGGATTGGTGACCGCCTGACGTTTGGCGGACTGGCCGACCAGCACTTCGTCGTCATTGGTGAAGGCGATGATCGACGGCGTGGTGCGCGCCCCTTCGCTGTTTTCGATCACTTTCGCGACGCCGTTTTCGAGCACCGCCACGCAAGAGTTGGTCGTGCCTAAATCTATTCCGATAATTTTAGCCATTGAATGCTCCAGACTTGAATTTGTTTAGATGGTTAACGTTGATTTGCAATATGGGGCCTGTTTATGCGAGTTCAAGCCTGTTCATCGATAATCGGGGTATCCTGCGACGGTTTTTGCGGCGCTTTCGCGACCACCACCATCGCCGGACGGAGCAAACGGCCATTCAGCGTATAGCCTTTCTGGAAGACGTTGACGACCGTATTCGGCTCGGCGCCTTCGATTTCCTGCATCATCATCGCCTGATGCTGTTCGGCATTGAAAGGCTGTCCGAGCGGATCGACGGTTTCGATGTTGAATTTATTGAATACCGCCTCGAGTTGCTTCAAGGTCAGTTCGGTGCCTTCGCGGAATTTCTGCACTTCCGGGCTGTCGCCGGTAGCGGCCTGCAGGCCGAGTACCAGGCTATCCATGACCGGCAACAAGGCTTTTGCGAAATTCTCGAGCGCGTATTTGCGCGCGCTTTCGATGTCCCGCTGGGTTCTTTTGCGGAGATTTTCCATTTCGGCGACCGTTCTGACCGCCTTGTCCCGGCTTTCCTGAGCTTTTCGTTCGGCATCGTCCAGTTTTGCCTGCAACTGTTCTACCGTCGGCTCTTGCTCGGCCAGTTCGGTTGCCGGCGCTTCGGCTTCCGCCGCAGCCTGGTTCTGCACCTCAGGCCGGGCCTCGGTTTTTACTTGGGTTTCCAAGTTTTCCTGTTCGTTACTCATTCAAAAGATCCTGCAAAAAATGGTTATATGCCCGGTTGGGGGCACCCGAAATTATCATAGGGGCTATGATGGGGATGCGGATTTCGGATTCAAGGCTGCGCTCAATAATTTTGCAGTAATGTCCACATACGGGATGATTTTTTCGTAGGCCATTCGGGTCGGTCCGATCACGCCGAGCACGCCGACCACTTCGTCGCTGACCGAATAGGAGGAGGTCACCAGGCTGCAATGGTCGAAGGCCTCGTAGCCGGATTCTTCGCCGATGAAAATCTGTACGCCGTCGGCTTTCATGCACTGATCGAGCAAATGGATCACGCTCTGTTTCTGGCTGAACGCTTCGAACAGGCTGCGCAGCCGGTCGCGGTCCGACAATTCGGAAAATCCCATCAGATTGGTTTCGCCGCTCAGCACGAAATCTTCTTTCTTTTCGTCTGGTTCGAAAGCCATCTGCGCCATCTTGATCGCATCGAGCATCAACTGGTTCATCTGTTCGCGGTCATCCTGCAGTTCTTTCAATACGGCATCGCGTACCGCCGCCAGGCTGCGTCCGGAATACACCGAATTCAGATAGTTGGCTGCCTGCTGCAATTCGGCCGGACTGAACAGGCGGGAAGTATGAATGATCTTGTTATGCACTTCCTGTTCGTTGGTTACGAAGATGACCAGTACCCGCGAATGAGATAACGGCAGGAATTCGATATGGCGCAGATACAGCATTTCCCGCTTCGGCAGAGTAACCACGCCGGCCATCTGCGACAGTTCGGAAAGCAGGCGCGAAGCCGCCTCGAGCGTCTGTCCCCTATCCTCGATCCGGGACAGACTCCCCTGCAGACGGGTGATTTCCTGGAGCGCCAACGGCTTGACCGTCAGTAGGCTGTCGACGAAAAGCCGGTATCCACTGACCGTCGGCACCCGGCCGGCGGAAGTATGCGGCGAATGGATCAACCCCATGTCCTCGAGGTCGGCCATGACGTTGCGAATGGTGGCCGGGCTCAGCTTCAAGTCTGAATCTTTTGCCAGCACGCGCGAGCCGACCGGCTGCCCATCACTGATATAACGCTCGATCAACGCTTTCAGCGATTGCAGGGAACGTTCGTTTAGTTGCGGATGACTCACACTCACCTCTAACAGAAATCGTTATTAGCACTCTCTGAATACGAGTGCCAACTGAACAAATTAGCAATAACAGGACCAGTTGTCAACCGGACGGCTCGATTAAGCCAGGCTAATCACACTATATATAGTGCGGGATATAGTGCGGGTGCTAATTGATTCACATCTACGCAGACTTGATCCCAGCTAAGCCCCCGCGCTCATTAAATCCAAGGAATAGGGATCATACACGCTTACCCTGTAAGCGATTTACGACAGCCTGAATCGATATCTGATAAATATTAACCAATAATGAGAAATCCCCCGGCTCTGCCGGGGAGACAGCGAAAGTTTGACATTCAGCGGAGTCCATCAGGAAACTCAGCATCGTGAACCGCCAAGTACACGATAGAGGAGAACCTGATGGACGAGAATGAAAGCTTAAGTCACTCCCGCTGGGAGTGCAAATATCATGTGGTATTTATCCCGAAATGCCGGCGACGCACTTTGTATAAAGCATTGCGTCAGCATTTGGGAGAGGTCTTTCGAAGGCTGGCGAGCCAGAAAGAAAGCCGGATACTGGAAGGGCATTTGATGCCAGATCATGTCCATATGTTGATTGCGATACCGCCGAAGTATGCGGTGTCGCAAGTGATCGGTTTCGTCAAAGGGAAGAGCGCCATCCATTTGGCGCGGGTTTATGGAGAGAAGAAACGAAATTTTGTGGGGCAACACTTTTGGGCGCGGGGTTACTTTGTTTCGACGGTGGGTCGAGATGAAACGATGATCCGAGAATACATACGGCACCAGGAACAAGAAGACCAGCGAATTGAACAATTGAATCTTTGGAACTGAACGCCACCTTGAGGTGGCTATTAAATTAGGGGCCGCGTTAGCGACCCCTTATACCGCTTTGAGCGGTTCACAACATAAAGCCCCCGGCTTTGCCGGGGGATATTTACTATTATCTGATAATAGATTCTTATTTTTTTGACGCTTGTATTCGAGATGACTTTCGTAAATGTTCAATTAGGGGAGAACCCGCCGAGCGTATCGCTCCTTGCGACTACGAAAACGCCTGTCGGCAATAACACGAATGCAAAAGCAATTTTTTTGTATAATCGCCAGATTTACCGGCTCCTATCGACCCATGCGGACTTCTTTCAACACCATCGGCATCATCGGCAAACCCAGCGATCCCAGCATTGCCGATACATTGTCGCTGCTTTACGATCATCTGCTCGGCAGCGGTTATCGAGTGATCCTAGCGACTGACAGCGCCGTTTGTATTGATAGTATCGACAGCAGGCCGATCAAGGCGGAACCGCCTGAGACGCTGGGTCAGCATTGCGACCTGGTAATCGCGGTTGGCGGCGACGGCACGTTTCTGGCCGCTGCCCGCGCGATCGCGCATTTCGACATTCCGTTGATCGGGATCAATCTTGGCCGTTTGGGCTTTCTGGTCGATATTTCGCCGGACGAATTGCCCGGCCGCCTGCATGCGATCCTCGAAGGCCGTTATAAGGCCGAAGAGCGCTATTTTCTGCGCGCGAAGATCGTCCGCGAAGGCGAGGTCATTCACGAACAGACCGCGCTGAACGAAGTTGCGGTACACCGCTGGGTCACGCCGAGCATGATCGAGATCGTCACCCGGATCGACGGCGTCTTCCTAAATTCCCAGCGCTCCGATGGCTTGATCGTGTCGACCCCGACCGGTTCGACCGCTTACGCGCTGTCCGCCGGCGGGCCGATCCTGTCGCCGTCGCTGAACGCTTTGGTCCTGGTGCCGCTGAATCCGCACACGATGTCGAACCGGCCGATCGTGATCGACGACAGCGCCGAGATCGAGCTGAGCTTTTGCCAGAACAAGCAAATCAATGCCTTGGTTACCTGCGATCAGCTGCAGATTCCTGACGTATTGATCAGCGACAAGATCCTGATTAAGAAAGACCCGAAACCGATTAGAATTTTGCACCCGGAAGATCACGATTTTTTCCATATCCTCCGCGAAAAACTGAACTGGAGCAATGGGTGAGGGCGCAATGCTGTTGAATTTGAATATTCTCGATCTGGCCGTAGTCAAGTCGCTCGACCTCGATCTCGAAAAAGGCATGTCGGTTTTAACCGGCGAAACCGGGGCCGGCAAATCGATTCTGTTGACCGCGCTCGGGCTCGCGCTCGGCGACCGCGCCGATTCGGGCTATGTACGACCGGAGGCGAAACGCGCGGAAATCAATCTCGAATTCGATCTTGACGATGCGCCGTTCGCACGCGACTGGCTGGCCGAGAACGAACTCGACGACGACGACAGGTGCCTGATCCGGCGGGTCGTAAGCGATGACGGCCGTTCAAAGGCGTATATCAACAACCGCCCGGTCACCCTGCAATCGCTGCAGGAGCTCAGCGAAAAACTGGTCGAAATCCACGGCCAGCACGCGCATCTGACGTTGCTCGGCGCGGACGAACAGCGCCGCCTGCTCGATGCGTTCGCGAAAAACCAGCCGCTGCTCGACCGGCTAAACGCCTGTTACCGGCAATGGCATCAGGCGCACCGGGAGCTATCCGCACTGAGAAAAGCCAGCCTGGACCACAGTGAGCGCGAGGAATTGCTGCGCTATCAGCTTGATGAACTGGCCCAGCTCGACCTCGCGCATTTCGATTACCAGGCCTTGTCCGACGAGCACAGCAAGTTGGCCAACCTGGGCCACATTCTAAGCAGCGGCCAGCAGCAGCTCGACGTGCTGTACGAAAACGACCAGGTGTCGGTGCTGCGGATGCTTGGCCACTGCGTGAGCGAATTAACTCATCTGGCCCGTTTCGCGCCGGAACTGAACGGCGTGTGTTCCCTGCTTGCGGAGGCGCAGATCCAGGTCGAAGAAGCCGCGCTCGACCTGCGCCGCTTTCTCGAATTGCAGGAAGCCGACCCGAAACGCCTGGAAGAACTCGAAAGCCGGATCGGAATGATCCAGAGCCTGAGCCGGAAACACCATGCCGCTCCGGAGGATTTGCCGGAGCTCGCGCAAAAGCTGGCGCATGAGCTCGACAACCTGACGCACAGCGAAGAAAGGCTCGGCGAACTCGAAGCGGACGTCGCCAAATATCTCGAACAATACCGCCAACTGGCGGTCGAATTGACTGAAAAGCGGCGTGAAAGCGCCACCAGGCTCGGGCAGCAGATTTCGGCGATGATCAAGGAGCTCGGCATGCCGCAGGGCGAGTTTCGGGTCGAATTGAGCGAGCCCGACAGCCGCGAGCCGAAACCGAACGGGCTCGACAGGATCGAGTTTCTGGTTAGCGCAAATCCGGGCATGCCGCCGAAACCCCTGGCGAAGGTCGCCTCCGGCGGGGAGCTTGCGCGGATCAGTCTGGCGATTCAGGTCACGACCTCGAGCGACAGGACCACGCCGACGATGATCTTCGACGAAGTCGATTCGGGCATCGGCGGCGGCATTGCGGAAATCGTCGGCCAGAAGCTCAGAAGCTTGAGCCGCGACCGCCAAGTGATGTGTGTGACCCATCTCCCGCAAGTGGCCGCGCAGGCGCATCATCATCTGTTCGTCGCGAAGAACCAGCAGACCGACATCACGTCGTCGACCGTGCGCGTGCTCGACGGCGAAGCACGCATTCTGGAGGTCGCCCGAATGCTGGGCGGCGTCAATCTCACCGAAAACACTCTGGCACATGCCAGGGAAATGCTAACTTTAGGGAACTCACAACCATGATTCGATTTCCAGCCGAATGGGAACCTCAATCCGCCGTTTTGATTGCATGGCCGCATGAAACCGGCGATTTCATCCATCTCGACGAGGTGGAATCTTCATACCGTTTCATCGCGGAAACGATCAGCCAGTATCAAAAGCTGTTCATCGTCTGCCGCGACGAGGTTCACGAAAACCGGATACGCGGGCTGATCGGCATAAATCATAATATCGTTTTCATCCATGCGCAGGTCAACGACATCTGGGTCCGCGACACGGTCTTTCTGACCGTCGAAGACGACGGCATGCCGGTGCTGGTGAACCTGCGCTTCAACGGCTGGGGCGGAAAGTATGCGTATGAACACGACGATGCGCTGAACCGCAATTTGCTGGCCGCCGCCTTATTCCATGGCGTAAAAACCCGCGACGTCGATTTCATTCTCGAAGGCGGCAGTGTCGAAAGCGACGGTAAGGATACGGTCATGACCACCCGCCAGTGCCTGCTGAATCCAAACCGCAACAAGGGGTTGACCAAACACGAGATCGAGCGCGAACTCGGCCTGATTTTCGGCGCTTCGCGCGTGATCTGGATCGACCAGCCGAATTTGCCAGGCGACGACACCGACGCGCATATCGATACGCTGGCACGGTTCTGCAATGCGCATACGATTGCTTATACCTCCGCCGACGACGAGACCAATCCGCTCTACGAGAGCCTGAAGCGCATGGAGAGCCAGCTTCAATCCCTGAGCACCTGGGGAAACAAGCCCTATCATCTGGTTCCGCTGCCGTTGCCGAAAGCGATCTTCGACGAAGAAGGCCGCCAGTTGCCGGCCAATTATTCGAACTTCCTGATCATCAACGAGGCGATCATGGTGCCGATTTACGACGACCCGACGGATGCGGTTGCGCTGGAACGGCTGGCCGGCTGTTTTCCGGACCGCAAGATCATTCCGACTCCCTGCCGGCCGCTGGTGCATCAATACGGCAGTCTGCACTGCATGACGATGCAATTCCCGGCCGCGGTGTTCAAATAAGCGGTCTTTCGAGTCCGGGCGGCAGGCGGACCGGCCTGCCGTCTGTTTTTTATAGGCAGATATCCGATGAAGGTAGGATGGATGGAGGCGTCAGCCGAAACCCATCGACCGAGGTACGGTATGGCTATGTGTGATGGGTTTCGCTTCGCTCTACCCACCCTATCATCATAAACCTGGTCAAGCTTTATTTTATGTAGGGAGATTCCGATGAAGTCGCTAGCTTCTGCGTTGGTCCTGATTGCCGTTCTCGGCCTTTTGACCTATACCAATCCGAAAATGGACGAGTATGATCGATTCATCAGTCAACGGATTATCGAAAGGACCCGGAAGGCTCAAGATCCGCTCGAAGGCATGATCGGTTCGGTTTTGGGCGGTTTCGCGGCCAAAATGCTGGGCCGGCAGACATTGCGGAAGGATTATCTTTTTTTCAGCACTTACGATACCGCGCTTGGCGAGAAGCATATCCGTTCGGTCGGCATCCTGAATCGTTTTTTTCTGATAGAAGACCCGGTTTTCCATGAGTAGTCGCCTCAAATTTCCGGAAATGAACCAACTTTCGGCGCGGTGAGTCGTAAACTTGTGCATGATGTAACCAGTTTTCTCTTTGAATTAGGTTTCTGTTGCCCGAATGGGGGGCAGTTTTTCCATCAGGAAGCGGCCATGAACAAACATTTACAGTCAGTCAGAGAATTTCGGGAACACTTCGGTTTTTCGAGAGAAGAAGGACGTCTTTCCGACATGACCATCGTATTGCGCCAGGCTTGGCTGATGGAAGGTGGTAAGCAGGTTTTTCTGGCGATCAAGCAGGGCGACATGACGGTCATTCTGGCCAGGTTGACCGGCCTCGCTTATCTGGCTTTAAATGCGGTCGCGATGCAGGGCGCCGAAGTGAACATGCAACCGGTAAGCTGGCAGCACGACGGCTCGGTTCTCTCGCTGATGCGGTTGATCGGCGACCGGATCAATGCCTGTTCGTCCGGCCTATCCGAAGATTATTCGGCGCTTTACTGCGCTTGCGCGCAATTGTCCGGCGGATTCCTGAATGCGGATTTCGACAAATCTTTCGGCCTATTCCATCGGCACCAAATGGAAACGGGCACGGGGCGCGGGCAGGGCGCCGAGGATCGGAGCGAAGTCGAGTGGAACCGTCTTCCCGATCTGAGCGATTGCCTTTATGAATGAGGCACCAGTTTATTCGAAATCCAGTCCCGCCTTTTTCCAGGCTTTCGCGCCGCCTTCCAGGTTGAACAGGTTGCGGTAGCCCAATTCATACAAAGATTTCGCCGCCGCATTTCCCATCGGCCCGCTTCGGCAATAGAGATAGATGGCGGCATTTTTATCCTTCGGCAGTTTGTCCAGGTATTTCCCCACCTCATCGTAGGGAATGAAAAGGTCGGTGCCTTTGATGTGCCGCTGCTGCGGCGTATGCACGTCGACCAGAAAAATATCCTGATGCAGCATGGCTTGCCGTAATTCGGCAGGCGATAGCATTTGAACATAGTCCGGCTTTTGAAACCGGCATCCCGCCGTCAAGATGAGAATAGCAAGGATTCCGAAGCGTTTTTTGATCATAATATTTATGCCGTAGAGAGCCATCCAAAGAAAGAGAACATGAACGGCGGCTGCGAGGACGCCTTCCCAAAATCCTGGCAGCCGTCTCGCCAAAATCTTTAGTTCGTCATAAAGTCGGACAGATTTCCTTTTCCTTTTTGTCCCAGAAATTGGTAGCTCACTTGCCCGTCGTTTAATACGCAGTTGTTTTCGAGGCAATCGAACAACATATGGGTGATGCTTAATTTCGTCTTTTTGTCGACCGAACTGCTAGTCATATTGGTGCCGCGGGAAAACTGGATCTTATAACCTTTGGTTTTCGAATATTTGACGATGCGTTTCGGAAATGAAACGATATCGCCGGTCGGCAGCGTCACGGTTCCTTTCGCGTAGGTAACCTGCTTGCCTTTCGCATTGGGCTCCTGGGAAAGCATTACGTTAAAGGACCAATTGCGGTTGGCATCGGTTGTGACAGGCAGAGCGATCGAGGTCTCTTTTTCCTTATAATTGACCTTTACTCCGGTATCGTTACTCTTCAGCTTGACATTATAAGAGCCGCTACCGGAAGAATTCAGAGTTTGTTCGTCCTCTTGCAGGGTATTTTGCCCCAGAGTCTTGATATCCGATAATGTTCCGACACCGGAACCTTCGCCGTTTTCGCCTTCGAACTCCCCTTTAAACTTTGCGCTGACCGTTACTTGAGGGGTATCGTCCCGGGTCTTCAGCATGCCCGCAATCGAGGTATTGGCGGTTGTGTCCGGCGTATACCCTTCCAGGCTGTTGGGCATGATGTCGAGCTTGCCGCTTTCGTCCATGGCTATGTCGGCATCGAAGGCTTTATCGCCGACAATGGGCATATCGGACGGCACTACGCCGCTGTAATGTCCGGTGCCGTTGAATATCTCGGCGACGCCCTCGGGCAATATTTCGGGCGTGCTGAAATCGTACGAACCTGTCGGCGAGATTAACTCGAACTTGGCGACAATCACGTGAGGTTTTTCCACCGGCCCGAATCGATAATGACGGTTGTTGTCCAGCCAAGGCGTCCAAGGGTCCGCGTTTTTATAGACGGATACCAGGCGGTAGCCGGGCTGTGGCGAAAAAGTCAAGTCGAGGTAAGATCCGGGGTTAAAGGAAAGCGTACCGCTGGAGGCCAATACGCCGGAGGATGAAGGGCTGGACGTTGTCCAGGGTATTTCTCCGCTTTTACTGGGACTAATCACGATTTTCCATTTTACATCGGCGCGTGCATTCATACTGAACAGCATGACACATGCGGCGAGTATGATTCCCATGCCAGAATGGAAATTGATACGGCAGGATGGGTTGAACATGGAGACTCCTCGGGGGGATGTTAGAAAACAGTCAATGCGTTAAAAGGGCAATTTTGCGGGCCGCTAGCCCCGATATCTGCGGATCGCCTTGTCGTTCGATGGTCCGCAAAGCGGCGGCGGCTGTTTCGGTGCCGGCCCGCGTCAGCGCAAAAACGGCCCGGTAGCGTAAATTGATGCTTTCATCGCTCAATGCGGTGGCCAGTAATTGCGGCACGATTTTTTGGTCATAACTGTGTTGCACGGCGGCGCCCGTGCCGGGCTGCTGCAAAGCCATTGCCAGCATATTGGCCGCCGCGATGCGCGTGGCCGTCTTGGTTTCGGTTAAGGTGCGATCGAGTAGCGTATCGGCCGGAATATCGGTTTGGCGCATCATGGATTCGTATAAGCGGCGGCGCACGTCATCATGGGCTTCGGATTGCAATGAGTCGGCAAACTGGCGGCCCAGGTGACCCGTGTTCGGATGCGCTCCAGCCGCCCAGGCTGCCGAGGCGCGAACTTCAGGATCGGCATTGGTGGCGCTAATCTCTTGTAAAAACGGCAGAGAAGCTTTACCTGCATGGATGAGCGACTCGGTGGCATCGGTTTTGAGTTCCGCATCTAGATGAGGATTATCCATAATCTGACGGAATATCCCGGAGGTTTGCTGGAAAGGGAACTTGCCAAGACTTACCGCGATATGGCGAAAGGTTTCTTCGGACAACGACGGCGTTGAGATGGCTGTCTTCAATGTTTCCAACGCGGCGGCGCTCTGCACGTTACCCAAACGATAGGCGATATAGCGTTTTATGGCTTCATCCGTCGTTTCGTTCAGCAGCAAATCCCGTAGCATCTCCATGGACTTGGAGCCGCCATGTAAAATCAAGCCCGAAACGGCGCCTCGCGAAATCTTAAGATTGTGCTCCTGGAATAATGAGGCAAGAAGTTCAGGAATGTCTGCCCACCGGCTATGCCCCAGCATTTCGGCGACTATCGCGCGCATCGCATCCGACCCGTTTTCAAGCAGCGAAAGTAACGCCTGCCTGGCATTGGGCGTGCCCATTGCTGCCAATCGCCAGGCATCCAGTTTGCGAATATCGAGCGAGGCCGATTCATCCAGCAAGCGTGCAATGAGTTCCTGTTCGGAAAGGCCATTTTGCAACAGGCTTTGCTCTTTTTTTTGTTTGAGGTGTTCGGCGATGAAATCAATGAAAATATTATTCAGGCGGCTTGGTAGTGAAGACTCTTCATCCGAATCCAAGGGGGCGGATTCGGTTTCAATCCAGGTTGTATTTTGCAGATAAAATAGCAAGCCGGTCAGTATGGCTGACGAGAGCAGTACTATTGCAAGGCCTTTGTTACAGAAAACGATTCTGCGCATAAAAATTCTCCGTAGGGTTTACGCGCCAATTGTTGTCAAGCCTAAGGCCATGTTGTTCGGCCGGAAGCTTCGTGGTTTGTAGGGTTTCAGTTTTCTGAATATGCGAACATCTATTCGCTTTGCAGAAGCGAAAATAAAGATATAGCAATGGAGAAAATTGTAAAGCTAGAGCATGACCTGGGCTATTGGTATAACTACCTACCACTAGATTCCATTTACCCTGTTGCCTATTTCAAAGTCTCCAGTAGTCCTTTCTCAAAAAGTGAACTCATGTAAGCCCTCCCTTGCCAATAGGAATAGGTTTACGCAGAGGAGGGGTCGGGATGAACGCATCGAAGCAGCATATCGTGCAACTACGCGAAGACATCTACCGGCTTGCCAGCGATATCGGCGAGCGCAATGTTTACCGTTATCCGCAACTGATTGAAGCGGCTTCGCTGATCGACCGATGGCTGCGCGATGCCGGCTATATCCCGGCTAGGCAGGAGTATGAGGCGGAAGGTAAGCGATTTGCCAATATCGAAGCCGAGGTGCGAGGCGATGTTTCGCCGTCGGAAATCGTGATCGTAGGCGCGCATTACGATACGCATCAGGGATCGCCCGGCGCCAACGACAACGGGTCAGGAGTCGCGGCACTGATCTCGCTGGCCCGTGCGTTCGCGGCCGGGCCGGTCGCCCGTACCTTGCGTTTTGTCGCGTTTACCAACGAAGAAAAGCCGTTCCTGCGCACCGAGAAGATGGGGAGCCATCTCTACGCAGAACGTTGCCGCGAGCGCGGCGAAAATGTGGTCGCGATGGTCTGTCTGGAAAACATCGCCTGCCGCTACCTGGAACGCGGCAGCCAGCGTTTGTCGCTGTTCGGTCTCATGGCGCCGACGCGGGGTAATTTCATCGCCCTGGTCGGCAACCGCCGTTCGTATACTCTGCTTGCCGAAGCAGCCGAATCGTTTCGGCGGCATTCCGTGATTCCCTGCGAAACCTTTACGCTGCCGACCGGTTTTCCGAGGGCGTGGAGTTCCGACCACTGGTCGTTCTGGAAGCAGGGCTATCCGGCCCTGATGGTCACCGATACGGCACCGCTGCGCTATCCTTATTACCACAAACCGGGCGATAGAATAGAGCAGCTCGATTACGAGTTTCTTGTCGACGTGGTTGACGGGGTGCGAGGGGTCGTCGCCGATCTGGCGGTGAAGGCGTGAGTAAAAGGCTATTTCTCGGTTGAATTCGATCGAAACGGGTAAATCGGCTTTAGGGTTTGCTGTATTCATATTGGCCTTCTGCGTTTTTTTCCCGTTTTAAAATGCCTTCCCTCACCATCTTTGCCAATTTACCCGAAATATCGCTTTGCCTGATTTTCTTGGCGAAATTGACTTCACAATATTCGATAATCGAGCGGATCGACTGCGGTTGTTCGAAGAAAGCGCTTTCGGCCAGTTTGGTGAGTATGGACACGGGGCCTTCCCCGTTCGCTGCCCTGTCTGTCGACAACGATCTAACTTTTGATTTGATTCTTTTTCTTTTGGGGCGAGGAGGGATGTGTTCCGGTTCTTGTGCCGTGATGTCCGGCGCTTTCTTTTGCTGGGCATTGAAGACCAAATCGATAATGCGCAGCTGTACGGCTTCGGATGTAAAGGAATTGATGACTTCTGAAAGTTCTTTCAGCTGATTTTTGACTTCTTCAATATTTTCGATCATATTCTTTGCCTCGCCGAGAGCACGAAAATCTGGCACCATAAGACTTGCTAGGTAATGTAGCACTATATTTTCGTAGTATATCACCAGCTCATACTCTAGCTCTACATCTACAGTAGATGATAGATTTTGAGAAATGCGCGATAAAGAATGACGGTTTTAGCCGCGGAAGGCATTAAAATTAACTATATGAGTGCGTCTTTTTCAATCTTTGAGGTTCTTCGATGCAGTGTCGAGCTGGCTGCGGCGCGTGTTGTATCGCGCCATCCATTTCTTCCCCGATGCCGTTACATCCCTTCGGCAAGCCCGCCGGCATACACTGTCTGCATTTGGACAAAGAAAACAAATGCGCGATATTTCTGCACCCCAGCCGCCCTCGCGTATGCGCCGGCTTTCAGCCGACCGAAGATGTCTGCGGCAGCAGCAGGGAAGAGGCAATGGCGATTTTATCGGAATGGGAAAGCCTGACCGAGCCGGTGCAACCGTCTCCGGAGATGCGAAAAAAGGCTGAATTTTCGCCGGATTTCAAGACTGATGCTTCGTTGTCCGCAGTGGACGTCTAGCCTTTCAGCCCGATGCACTGGCCCGACAGCCGCCGTTCGCTATTATAACGACGGCTGTACAAAGTTAGGATCGCGGGTTTCCCGGCGATAACACAACGCCGGGCGGTAGGCTAAGTTTGCGCGTATTCCTGCGGTTGAATCGATAATATGTAGAAGAGATCAACGGTTGATGATTTTGCTTAACCGGTCGACTTTGGCCGAGTTTTGTTCGAAGGCTTCGATCATCGCGTCGTAAGCCGGGCGATTGGCAGGCGCGGCCTTATCGGCAGGCTTTACGGATACAAGGTCCTCGCCTGACGCATCGGTAGCGGATTTTTCGGTTTCGGAATTATCCGCCTTCGGATCGGCAGAACTATCGAAGGAGGCATCCAGATCCAAATGATCGAGGCCGATCTCGGTTTTTCCGTCATTCACCAGATGCCGGCGATACTGCAGGAAGGACTCGCGGGTAAACACATACGGGTCCAATGCGGCCTCGTCGATAAAGTTCAACGCGCCTTGGGCTTTGGCGCGATCGTTGATGCCTTCTATAATACCGGTAAACGGTACATAGGTGCCCGGATTGGCTGCTCTGTCCACGATACCGCCGCTACCGTCACGGATAGTTGTAGGCCCCATGACCGGAAGCACCAGATAGGGACCTTCGCCGACACCCCAGACTGCCAGTGTTTGCCCGAAGTCTTCGACGTTGGAATGTAAACCCAATTCGCTCGCTACATCGACCAGACCTGCGATGCCTATCGTCGTATTGGTCAGAAATCGGCCGGTATCCGAGGCGCCTTGAGCGAACTTTCCCTGCAGAAAGTCATTCAAGACGACATTGATGCCTTTCAGGTTATTAAAAAAATTGCTGACGCCGGTTTCCACGAAATCGGGCGTAATAAATTTATAACCGTCGGAGACCGGTTTGAAAAAATATTTATCCAATTTCATATTGAAGTTATACATCGATCGGTTGAATCCTTCAAAAGGATCCGTCTGGCTTGCCTGAGGCGAGGGGGGTGTAATGTCTACCGACGATTCCTTATCTTTCGCGGTGCTCGCACAGCCTGTCAGCATCAAGGTGCTCGCTACTAAAAAGACGGGTACTGAAAGGGCTTGGCTTATACCGGAATGGAATGGGATAAACATTTTGTGCATTTCCTAATCAAGGTCAGTGGTTTGAGAGGTATTGAAAAACGGGGATTAAAAGGCTGCCGCAATGGATTGATAGTTGTGATTCAATATTAATAATATTGTAACACTTTAGTTATTATCGGAATAAAAATCATCGGTATCCGAACGACTCGGAGTGGACAGTTCATCCTTGTCCGACCGCCTGGCCTGGTACCTGCGGCGACAAAAGCATTGGCTCTTCGCCGGCTCGAAATGCACCGGAAGGCGCACTGCCTGTTGCACGGTCAGGCTCTCAACGGCCCTGGTTCTTCGTCCCGATGCTGGAAAAACTGCCTATTTAGCCCAACGGACGCATCGACGAATTATTTACCTTTCCGCTCTCCGCAGATTAAACCAGAGTGCCAGCCGGTCTGGCTATGTGGCGAGGCTGGACGATTTCTTCTTAAAAAATTGAGCTATTTCCTATGCTTAGGCAATAACCGATACAAATTCAGCAAGGGTAAATAAGGTTCGCATTCAATTGTAATGTTGCGTTTTGCCAAACGACATTCTTTCGCAGCAGGTTGGTCCGGCAACAACGTTTTGGGGGGAAGGGGAACATTCGGTGTACACACATAGAAAGTGGGCGTATGCGCGTAACGCTGGATGCGTTTTTCTACGCCATCCTGATTGACGTACAGGTTAACTCGCCGATGAATGCTTTCCGGGAAAACTTGTACCAAATACTCGTCGTCGATAGCATAAAACCGCTCAAGCTCATAATATATGGCATCATGCTCAGCCCATGATCGCTGCAAAAGCTTATCCAATCGGGCCTGAACTTCAGCCCGATCCAGCTTTATGGTTTTACGATAACGATTCCAGAAAAAGCCGGCCGAAAGCACGGGGTAGGGAAGTGCGATAAATTTCCGGCAGGCTTGCCGGCGATTGAATCGCGGATAACCCAAGCGGGTCATGGCTCTTTTTGATAACCGATCGCGATTATCATCTTCGTCTTCGAGATCGGAGATTTCAAGCTCACCTTCCAGCAAATCCATTTTCATTAGCTGCTTATGCAGCAGATCCCGGCATTCGTTCACCTTGTTTAGCGTTAGGTACGTACTCATAGAGCAAGGTGCCAGTCCATTATATTGAAGAGTAGTTCCAGGTTCCTGCCCATCGTCGGTATAGGACCAGCTCAGTACGATGCTTTTCAGCATATTCCGGGTTGCGGCATGATCCCCATCAATTTGCTGAATCCAGGCGGAATAAGCGGCGTCATCATTCAGGCAGGCAATCAGCTCGTTATGGGACTCTCTAAATGCCGTAAAGACGGCGAGTAGCTCGGCTTTTAATTCGGATTCTTTAGATGACATTATATTACCTCAACGTTCTTTATTTTTATATTATCTGATAATAGTTTCTTTATTATAACCACAAATTTTGGGTTGGCGATACCGTACCGTCTAGGCGTTCATACGCCTAAAATCCACCAAACAAACGACGGCATTAGGTTCCTTCCGGGCGAAGAGAGTTGGCTAAAACGAGTTTTCGAGGGCTGATCCGGCTTTCGGAAGACTCTACAGCGCAAAAAATGGGAAGGAAGCTACGAGTATTTTTCAGCAACCTGTTAAGACGATAGCAATCATTGTCCTGCGGAATCGGAAATTCGGCGACATTCAATTTTCCGATTTTACATTTTCCTAAGGAGGATTTATTCGAAGTTTTCAATTAAGCTTCGAAGTGATGTTGTCCTCTTCAAAATCGGTCGAAGGTTTAAATAAGTTTACGATAATCCACCAGCTCAATTTCAAAAACATCGCTCCCGCAAAAACGAATAAAAGCCCCGTCTGGTACATTTCCCGCCACATGGTTCCTTTTCTAAGATAAGGAACCACAAGAGAAGCATCGGCGAGCCTATACAAAAGAAATGCTGAAACGATGAAAACCGTAATGCTCGCGAAAAACTTTTTACCGGTCAGAAACAATGGCAAAAACGCCAAGATAGGGCATAGCACTAATAGCAGAGTCGTCGCTTTATTGATTAGATTCGTCAATAACGGATCCTGCATTTGGGATAATTTTTCTTGCGTTTGACTGCGCACCTCGATCGCTTCATCGTGCAACAGCGGAGCGATATGGAGAAGCGCTTCTTTACCTTGTAATTCTACCAGGGCGTCCATCGCGCCTACCCGTATGGCAGGGTCTTTATCTTTCAGAAAATGGATGATTGTCGGGATAGCTTCTTGCCCCTGTAATTTCGCTACCGATTCCAACGCGGCTAAACGTACCTCGATTTCGCTATCCCGCAGGAGTGGAACAATACTGGAAACGGCTCCTGTCGCCTGTAGATCCTTTAATGTAGCGACCGCCGTATAGCGGGTATTTTTATCGCTGCTTTGCAAAAGAGGAAGCAGGTGAGGGATGACATCTTTTTCAGAAATGCCTTTGTTTTCATCGCGGAATTCTTTTAATAATCCCATTGCTCGAATTCGTACCCGATCGTCGCTGTCATGTAAAAAAGCGACGAGGTGAGGGATCAATGCTTCTCTTTGCAGTTTCGATAACGAGTTTATCGCCCGAAGACGGACATGGCCGACATTATCTTTAAGCAATGGCATGATGCTGGGTATGGCGGCTTTTCCCTGAAGATCTTCCAGCACGGATATTGCATTGCCGCGCACTTCGAAATCGCTATCCTGCAAAAGCAGAACAATACCGGGAATCGCTTCTTTTGCCTTTATTTTAGCTAACAGGGCGAGGGCGGCAAAACGTATCTTCGCATTGTTGTCGCGCAGCAGCGGCATGATCCCCCGAATCGACTCCTGAGCCCCCAATTCCTGTAATGCCCGCAATGCGCTCAAACGCACAGCGTCATCCTTATCCTGCAACAGCGGCATGACTGCAGGAAGCGCCGCTTTCCCTTGCAATAGGGTCAGTATTTCGATGGCCCGAATGCGTACATTGCTCTCATTGTCTTTCAGCAGCGCGGTAACTTCAGGAATCGCTTCTGTCCCCTGCATTTCTCTGAGGGTATTCAATGCCTCCATACGGACATTGCTGTCGCTGTCCTTCAAGAGCGCTGCAATGTCCGGAATGGCTTCTTTGGCTTCCAACTGCAATAGCGCGGCCATCGCATCGATGCGTGTCTTGCTGTCTTTTTGTTTCAACAAAGGAATAATGCTGGAAATCGCTTCCTTCGCGCGGAACTGCACCAGAACTTTTATGGCTTTATCACGCACATCACCGTTTATGTCCTGCAATAACGGAATAATGCCGGGTACTGCTTGCCTTACGTTTAATTGCCCCACTACTTCAATGGCTGCATCCCGTACATAAGCTTCGCTATCCTGTAAAAGCGGAATAATACTGGAAATCGCTTTCTTCTCGGCCAGTCGCTGCAACAGTTCCAATATCTCGTTCCTGCTGTTGCCTGATGTTTTATTATACTTTTTCTGATTTGGGGCAACAGAAGAGACAAACTGTTTTTTTTGTGGCGGCGTCAATACTTTTTTATTGGACTTGTTTTTTCTTTTGTCTTCCTTTTTTTCGGCCAGACATTGCTTTTCAGGCCCGGAAGATCGGTTAAAACACGGTAATATTTGTTTGGCTGAAACAAGAGTATTTCCAAATAAAAAACCGATGAAAAAAATAAAATAAAGTATTATTTTCATATTTCTCTAAAAACTCTATTTATTCCAGAGGAGCGAATGGGTCAACAACCCGATCGAATAAGGCTTTTTTATTATACGCCATTGCTCAATTCTGTTTTTGCCCCTGCAGCTTATGGTCCGGTCTCTTTTTCAGACCCGAGCTATTCGGCAAAAGCTCTAGCGTTGCTGCTTATTATGGTAGGGAGCGAATCCGGAAAACCGTGCGCTTCTGCATTAAAAACACGTATTAGTTTAGACGACTTTCCGGAACTGTAAGGAACTGTAACTGTGCCGACGACACCACGAATTAACTCAGAAACATTGCAGGCGAGGAAAGTGCTTGATTTTACAAGTCTGAAACCCGGCTTTCCGATCAACCTATCCCGGGTGGCCCTTGCCTCATTAACCGCGGCCGTGCGGCAGGGAACAATGTGGCCTTGAATGGGTGGCGGCCGAGGCTGCCTCGGCCGCGGCTGTCACTGGAGGCGGTTCAAATAGGCGAAATAATTGTCCTGCCGATTTTCGTTCGCTTCGATCTCCAGGATTTTCACTTTGCAATAGTGCTTGGGCGGTTCCAGCCCCAGTCTTTCCAGGCTTTGAATTTGGTGGGTAATGGTGATCTTCAGGGCTTCCAGGGCTTTTTCCTCGGTCGACCCATTAGCTATGCATCCGGGTATATCCGGGCTATATGCCGAAAAATTTTTTGTTAAACCTTTGTTAGTTGGCTGTATTATCGCTAATAGTTTCATTTTTACTCTCTCTAATTTCGAAAGCTTGCCGTTAAAAAATATCTTTTCCATAAAAATAAATTTTAGCGGTCAAGTGTATTTTTCGAGTCGGAGATTGTAAATGTTTAAAAAAAGATAGTTTGGTATACAGAATTAATAACCAAACTATCCATTTGGAAAACCAATTTTAATTTAGTCCTGTCTGGAAGCCTTGCCTTTCCTGGAGGTCGAAGAGATCCGTTTTTTGCTTTTGGCCAGTTTTTTGACTTCCTTGGATTCCGCTGCAGGTTTTCCCGATTCGTCCATTTTCGAGATATTCAACCGTTGTCCCGCCACCCGGACTTTTTTTAGCGCCTGAAACAGCTCTTTCGGCATGCCGGCAGGCAATTCCACCGTACTGTAGTCATCTTCGATATTGATCCGCGCGATATGTTCGCCGTCCAGGCCGGTTTCGTTCGCGATCGCGCCGACGATGTTGCCGGGCTTTACGCCGTGCTTGTAGCCGACTTCGATCCGGAACAGTTCCATTTCGATTCCGGTCAGCGCATCGCTGTGTTTACCCTTTTGCTCGCGCTTCGGCTTTTCTTCGGTGCGTACGGAGCCGTCCTTGTATTCTTTGCCTTTTTTCGGCGGTTGCTGCATCAACAGCGGCACGTCGCCCTGGAACAGCTTGGCGAGCGCCGAGGCGATTTCGAGCGCACTGACGTTGTGCTCCTGCTGGTACTGTTCGATCAACTGGCTGTAGAAACTCAATTCTTCAGCCGCCAGCGTGTCGGTGATCTGTTGTTTGAAGCGTGCGATACGCTTGTTGTTGATCACTTCGGTCGAGGGCAGTTCCATCTGTTCGACTTTCTGTTTGGTGGCTTTTTCGATATTGCCGAGCAGTTTGCGTTCGCGCGGCGCCACGAACAGAATCGCATCGCCGGTGCGGCCCGCGCGTCCGGTACGGCCGATCCGGTGAACGTAGGATTCGGTATCGTACGGAATGTCGTAATTGACGACATGGGTGATCCGGTCCACGTCCAAGCCGCGTGCCGCCACATCGGTCGCGATCAGAATATCCAGCTTGCCGGACTTCAGATTCGCGATCGCCCGTTCGCGCAGCGCTTGCGACATGTCGCCGTTGATCGCCGCGGCGGAAAACCCCCGCGCTTCGAGCCGTTCGGCCAGTTCGACCGTAGCGGTTTTGGTTCTGACAAAGATGATCATCCCGTCGAAGGTTTCCGCTTCGAGAATTCGGGTCAGCGCATCCAGCTTGTGCAGGCCGCTGACCACCCAATAGCGTTGGCGGATGTTTTCGGCCGAGGCGGTGGTCACCTTGATCGTGACCTGTTCGGGATCGGTCAGATATTCCTGGGCGATTTTGCGGATCGGCGGCGGCATTGTCGCCGAAAACAGCGCGGTCTGACGGTTTTCCGGCGTCTGTTCGAGGATCCATTCGACATCGTCGATGAAGCCCATGCGCAACATTTCGTCGGCCTCGTCCAACACCAGCGTGCTCAAGTTTTCCAGCTTCAGCGTGCCGCGCCGCATGTGATCCATCACCCGGCCCGGCGTGCCGACGACAACATGCGCGCCGCGGCCGAGATGGCGCAGTTGCGAGCTGTAATCCTGGCCGCCGTAGATCGGCAGCACATGAAAGCCTTTGAGGTGCGCCGCATAGCGTTGGAATGCCTCGGCGACCTGGATCGCCAGTTCGCGGGTCGGCGCCAGCACCAGAACTTGCGGGTCGCGTTGCTTCAGGTCGATCCGCGACAGAATCGGCAACGCGAACGCGGCGGTTTTTCCGGTGCCGGTTTGCGCCTGTCCGAGCACGTCCTTGCCTTGCAGCATGAAGGGAATCACTTGCGCCTGAATCGGCGACGGGGTTTCATAACCAACATCCTCCAACGCTTTCAGCACGGGGGCGATCAGTGCTAAATCCTGGAATGAAGGTGATGAAGGAACAGCTTGGGTCATGAATTTACCTGCAGAGTCGGAGAAGGGCTATATTGCCCAGAAGAAATGTGAAATGTAACCGTTCATTGTAGTACAGTTTTAGATTACGCGCAGGATTTCAATGTGGCGTGTACCGTAAAGGTAAATAATACAAGCTGAGTTTTGCCGATTTGCTTGGTATAATGGGAAATTATTTCACAAAATCCATTCCACCGAGGAGTCCATGATTCAAGGCAGTATCGTAGCGCTGGTTACACCCATGTTTGAAAACGGCGCGGTAGACAAGGAAAGTCTGAAAAAACTGGTCGAATTTCACATCGCGGAAGGCACCGACGCGCTGGTTGCGGTCGGCACCACCGGCGAATCTGCAACCCTGGATGAAGACGAACATTGCGATGTGATCGCTTCGATCATTGCATTCGCGGCTGGCCGGATCCCGGTGATCGCCGGTACCGGCGCCAATTCGACGAGCGAAGCGATTCATCTGACCCGCCGCGCCAAGGAACTCGGTGCCGATGCCTGCCTTTTGGTTACCCCTTACTACAACAAGCCGACCCAGGAAGGTTTGTTTCTGCACTTTCAGGCCGTCAACGATGCGGTCGATATTCCGCAAATTCTTTACAACGTGCCGGGCAGAACCGCCTGCGACATGCTGCCGGAAACGATCGGTCGGCTTTCCAAGCTCAAAAACATCGTCGGCGTGAAAGAAGCCACCGGCGACCTGACGCGTGTTCCGAAAATCCGTGAACTGTGCGGCGAGAATTTCGCGCTCTACACCGGCGACGATGCCACCAGCTGCGAGTTTTGTTTGATGGGCGGCAACGGCAGCATCACCGTGACCGGCAATGTCGCCCCGAAACTGGTTCACGAGATGTTGGCCGCCGCGATGGCCGGCGATGCCGAAACCGCCCGCGCAATCGACGAAAAATTGATCGGCCTGCACAAGACCTTGTTCATTCAATCCAACCCGATCCCGGTCAAATGGGCGGTCGCCGAAATGGACCTGATGCCGCGCGGAATCCGCCTGCCGCTGACTTGGCTGACACCGGACTGTTACGATGCCGTTCGCGCGGCGATGCGGCAGGCCGGAGTCAATTAAAACGCGATGAACAAGCGCAAAGGCCTACTCTTTCCGGTCATGGCGGTAGTGTTGAATTTGTCCGCATGCAGCACTATTCAAAGCATGTTTCCGGATAAGGAAAAAGATTATCAGTTTACGACCGAAATCCCGCCTCTGGTTTTGCCCGAAGAGTTGAGCCAAGGGGCTGCCGGCAAGGCGGCCGAGACGACTGTGAAACCGGAGCGTGAGCCTGTTGAAGAAACCCGGCAGGCAGCCGAAACCGGCAAGGCGGGCGAAGCGGCTGAAGAGACTGCACAACCGGAACAGGCTACAGCCGAAGAACAAGCCGGACAGGAATCACCGCAGCCCGAAGAGTCGGAGGATTCGGCCCGGCCGGAGCAAACGGCCGAACCGGCGGAAGCATCAAAGGACAGTGACAAAGATAAAGGCACTCCGGTCGAATTGGTACGTTTTTCCGACGGCGAGCGCCGGCTGAGAATCTATAGTTCATCCGATCGGGCATGGCATCTGGTCAGTAAGGCATTGAGCCGCAATGCGATCGAGGTAACGCAGCGCGACCAGGACCAGAAGCTGTTTTACGTTCAGTACGATTCCGAGAAGGAAAAGGCCGAAGACGGATCGCTTCTGGATGAGGCCATTTTTCTGTTCAAAGGATTTGAAGCGAACGAGAAACAGTATTTGCTCAAGTTGATCGCTGTCGACGGCAAGAGCGACTTGGCGATCACGAACAAGGATCTGGAGCCGGTCCCCGACGATGAGACGGCGGTTAAACTATTGCGGTTGCTGGGCGGAACGATCCAAGGCAATTAAGTAAGAGGGTAGGGTACGCTTTGCGTACCTTAGTCTGGGACAAAGCCGCTTGATAACCGTAAAAGGTACGCGATGCGTATCTTACATACTCACGAACGTCGGGAGCCGTGAAATCGGTACGCTATGGCTGAACCGGATTGTTTTCGCAGGCATACCTCGCTTCTAAGTTTTCATCTTTTTTCATTCTATCGATTCATGCTAATCATTCCCGGTCCCGTTGCACTTTCCGATTTCCGTATCACCAAACTGCTCGCCGATTTGCAGGCCGTCGAACCGGGAATTTATTCCTTGTCGGCGCGCTTCGTGCATTTCGTCGATCAAGAGGGCGATCTGCGGAACGACCAGCAAAGCATTCTGAAGCAACTGCTGGATTACGGTTCGGGTCCTGCCGATATTACCGAAGAAGGCATTCGCTTGGTGGTCGTACCGCGCCCCGGCACGATTTCGCCGTGGTCCAGCAAGGCCACCGAAATCGCGCAACGTTGCGGCCTGGGATCGGTCAACCGGATCGAACGCGGCATCGAATACAGCCTGCAAGCCGGCACGGCGCCGAGCGATTCCGTGCAGCGGCAATTGGCGGCCCAGTTGCACGATCGGATGACGCAAAGCGTGTGCTACGGCGGCCACACGCCGGATTTGTTCGGCAAGCACGAACCGCAGCCGTTGCAGCGCGTCGCGATCGTCGAGGAAGGCAAGCCGGCGTTGGTGCAGGCCAACCGGATCCTGGGCCTGGCATTGTCGGAAGACGAAATCGACTATCTGGTTTCCGCATTCGAGAGCTTGGGCAGAAACCCGACCGACGTCGAGCTGATGATGTTTGCGCAGGCGAATTCCGAGCATTGTCGGCACAAGATTTTCAATGCGCACTGGACGATCGACGGTGTACAGGAAGGAAAAACCCTGTTCGGAATGATCCGCAATACGACCCAGCAGCATCCGGACGGCATTCTGTCCGCCTACAGCGATAATGCGTCGGTTATCGAAGGTTGCAACAACCGGGTTTTCCGCCGCGATCCCGCAACCGGCCTTTACGATTACATCGAGGAAGACGCGCATATCCTGATGAAGGTCGAAACCCACAATCACCCGACCGCGATTTCGCCGCATCCGGGCGCCGCCACCGGCTCCGGCGGCGAGATCCGCGACGAAGGCGCGACCGGCCGTGGCTCTACCCCGAAAGCCGGCCTGACCGGATTCTCGGTATCGCACCTGAAAGTGCCGGGTTATGAACAGCCGTGGGAAGAAGACCACGGTAAGCCTTCGCGCATCGCCTCCGCACTCGACATTATGCTTGAAGGCCCGATCGGCGGGGCTGCGTTCAACAACGAATTCGGCCGCCCGAATTTGGCCGGCTATTTCCGCAGCTACGAACAACCGGCGCCAGGTGCGGATAAGAACAATTACCGCGGCTATCACAAGCCGATCATGATCGCGGGTGGAATGGGTTCGATCCGGCCGATGCTGGTGAACAAGCAGCCGATTCCCGCAGGATCCCTGATCATCATTCTCGGGGGGCCGGCGATGCTGATCGGTCTCGGCGGCGGCGCGGCCTCGTCGCTGGCTTCAGGCGAAAGCTCCGAAGACCTCGATTTCGCTTCCGTGCAGCGCGAAAACCCGGAAATGCAGCGCCGCTGCCAAGAAGTGATCAACCACTGTAACGCGCTCGGCGCGGATTCGCCGATTGTTTCAATCCACGATATCGGCGCAGGCGGTTTGTCGAACGCGGTACCCGAAATCATCCACGACTGCGAGCGCGGCGGACGCTTCGAGCTGCGCAAGGTGAATAACGCCGACATCGGCATGTCGCCGATGCAGATCTGGTGCAACGAGGCGCAGGAACGTTATGTCGTCGCGATTAGGCCCGAGTCGCTCGACCAATTCCAGGCGTTCTGCGAACGCGAGCACTGCTTATATGCGGTAATCGGCGCCGCGACCGAAGAAGAACAACTGCGACTCGACGACAGCCTGCTCGACGATGTGCCGGTCGATCTGCCGATGTCGGTCTTGTTCGGGAAGCCGCCCAGGATGCATCGTGACGTACAGCGGCAAAAGCCCGCGCTGCAGCCGGTCGATCTTGGCGGCATCGAGCTCGGCGAAGCGATCAGGCGCGTGCTGTCGTTTCCCGCGGTCGCGGACAAAAGTTTTCTGATCCATATCGGCGACCGTTCGGTGACCGGCCTGGTCGCGCGCGATCAGATGGTCGGCCCCTGGCAAGTGCCGGTCGCCGATGCCGCGGTGACGGCTTCGGGTTTTTATGCCGAAACCGGCGAAGCGATGGCGATGGGCGAGAGGACGCCGCTTGCGGTGATCGATGCGGCGGCTTCGGGGCGGATGGCGATCGGCGAGGCAATCACGAATATCGCCGCCGCCCGGATCGACCAGCTCGGCGACATCAAACTGTCCGCCAACTGGATGGCCGCGGCCGGCTTTCCGGGCGAGGATGCGGCACTGTTCGACACGGTCGAGGCGGTCGGGATGGAACTTTGCCCGGCGCTGGGCATTGCGATACCGGTCGGCAAGGATTCGTTGTCGATGAAAACGGTCTGGAAAGACGCGGATGGCGAAAAAACGATGACCGCGCCGCTGTCCTTGATCGTTACCGCGTTCGCGCCGGTCACCGACATCAGGAAGACGCTGACGCCGCAGCTTTGCTGCCAGGCGCACGGCAGCGTGCTGATCCTGATCGATCTCGGCCGGGGCAAAAACCGCCTCGGCGGCTCGGCGCTGGCCCAGGTTTACCGGCAGCTCGGCGACACGAGCCCGAACCTCGACGATCCGGCCCTGCTGAAAGCGTTTTTCGAAGCGATACAGAACCTGAACGGGCAAGGCAAGCTTCTGGCCTACCACGACCGCGCGGACGGAGGCCTTTTGGCCACGGTCGCGGAAATGATCTTTGCGGGCCGCTTCGGCGCGGAACTGATTCTGGACGATCACGGCGATCTGCTGTCGGCCTTGTTCAACGAAGAACTGGGGGCTGTAATCCAGGTCCGGACCGGCGAGGCGGACGATGTGTTGGACGCGTTGAAACAGGCCGGCCTCGGCGAAGTCAGCCGGATCATCGGCCGCGTTGTCGAACGCCAGCAGCTGACCATGATCCATAACGGCCGTATCGTTTATCAGGCATCGCGCGCCGAGATGCAGTCGCACTGGTCCGAGCTCAGTTACCGGATGCAGGCGTTGCGCGACAATCCGGACTGCGCGCTGCAGCAGTTCAAACGGATCCGGGACGACAACGATCCGGGCCTGAACGTCAAGCTGACTTTCGATCCGAACGACGATGTCGCCGCGCCTTTCATTTTTGCTTCCGCGAAGCCGAAAGTCGCGATTCTGCGCGAGCAGGGCGTCAACGGCCACGTCGAAATGGCTGCCGCGTTCGACCGCGCCGGCTTCGCCAGCATCGACGTGCATATGAGCGACATCATCTCGGGGCGCGTCGATTTGTCGGTGTTCAAGGGCCTTGTCGCCTGCGGCGGCTTTTCGTATGGCGACGTGCTCGGCGCCGGCGGCGGCTGGGCCAAATCGATCCTGTTCAATGCCCGTGCGCGCGAACAGTTCGAAGCGTTCTTCAACCGCCCCGATACCTTCGGCCTGGGCATCTGCAACGGCTGCCAGATGATGTCCGGACTGAAAGACATCATTCCCGGCGCGGAACTGTGGCCGCGCTTTATGCGCAACCGGTCGGAGCAGTTCGAGGCGCGGGTCGCGATGATCGAGGTGCTGCCGTCGCCGTCGATCTTTTTCAACGGCATGGCGGGTTCCCGAATGCCGGTCGCGGTCGCGCACGGCGAAGGCCGTGCCGAGTTCCCACAGGGCCATGCCAAGGCCCTTGCGGCGCAGATCGTCGCGCTGTCCTATGTCGACAACTACGGCGAATCAGCCGAAAGTTTTCCCGCCAACCCGAACGGCTCGCCGCTCGGCATCACCGGACTGACCACCCGGGACGGCCGTTTCACGATCATGATGCCGCATCCGGAACGCTGTTTCAGAACGGTGCAGAACTCCTGGCATCCCGGCGACTGGGGCGAATACGGCGCCTGGATGCGGATATTCAGAAATGCCAGGGCCGGTGTGGGTTAAAGGTTATGTTGATATGGAAGGGCTGGATTATTACGAAGTAGGGCAGCTACGATTATTGTTGGATAAAATCACTGGCTCCGGGAGACAAAAGCGTGAATCCTTCGAAAAGATGGAAATATCTCAAAATTTGGGTGCTGATCAGTTTAGCGCTGATCGTATTATTTCCGGATGTCGTTTTCGATACGACGACGAATATCCTGGGTTTTTTATTCGATCATTTTGTCGAATTCAGCCATATCTTGTTCGAGTCCGTCGAGATGGTGCTCGACCATGTGATCGAGCACTTGTTCGAGACCGATCTGCACTCGACGCAGACGATCGTATTTTATGTTCTGTTGGCGATCGGCAGTTATCTTCTCTACAGGATGGGGCGTTACTTTCTCCATCTATATCGCCGCAGCCGGCTCGCCTGGAGCGAGTTTCGAACCGAGCACCCTTTCGATGCCATGGAATACTGGCGAGAATTGACGCGGTTCGAAAAAATCAAACTGATCGTGATTCCGATGGTTATACTTTACCTATACGTGATGTTTTTCATGTAAGAAGGAGTTCTCGACAATTTTTTCCTTATACCGCTTAACGTCCGTTTTCCTGGCGTCGTTCAGCCGGTAGAACAACCGAATACCGAACAGGATCGCCACCAGCACCGCGAAAGTCAGAGGATTCGTCCTGATCGGTGCGAGCGGCACTACCGCACACGGCTCTTGCCAATGGAGCTCGGAAGGTCGGGTCGACTGAAATTCTCATAAATCGGCTCTACGGCATACGTGAGCGTTGTGAAGGAACTTGCCACGGCGGAACCGCTGACGCGTTCCGCCTTACGGATTGCCTCTTGAAATACTAACTATCAAACCTTATTGTAATAACACGAATTGTAATAACACGAAACCGGAAATCCGGTTCGTCATTCATAATCAGCTTGATTGATCAACGAGGAGGAAACAATGGCTTATCATTATCAACCGTGGAGTTTATTGAATCAACTGCAACGCGAGCTCGAACGCGCGCATGAAGGCGCTTCGGGCGAAGGATCGATCGCGACCGCCGAATGGACGCCGGCAGTCGACATTAAAGAAGATGCCGAGAAATTCGTGCTGTTTGCAGACATTCCGGGCATCAAACCCGAAGACATCGACGTTAGCATGGAACACGGCGTACTGACGATCAAAGGCGAGAAGAAAAGCGAAGCCCGCACCGAGCAGGAAGGCTATAAACGCGTCGAGCGGACCTACGGCTCGTTCTACCGCCACTTCAGCCTGCCTGATACCGCCAATGCCGAAGCGATCAGCGCAAAATCTAAAAACGGTGTGCTCGAAATCGTAATTCCCAAACGCGAACAGGTCAAGCCCAAGAAGATCAGCGTTGAAACGATCAAGTAAGAGCGGCCACCAGCCTGACAACTTCAACCGATGCTGATCGTAGCGTAGGGCAGGGCGTCGAAGAACTTCGTATCGCTGACGATGCCGACGTTTTTCACGTGATCTATTTCAGGTTGTCTATGTGCTTCACTCCTGCCTGGAAAAAAGCCGGGCTACCGCCAAGCGGGGATATCGACCTGGCCGCCAAACGTTACCAAGATCTCATGAGGGCTACCACTCGGTCGCCGGGTGCATATCACCATGGAAGCGGCTTAACCGATCGTCATCGAGACAGGTCAGGTGCTTTTCCGGCCTGAGAGTGCGCTGTTATCGAAGCGCTTGCGCAAAACCAGCCAGCCGTCCCAGCCCTCGACGCCGACGTGCTTCCGATCTCATAACAACAAAAGGTGCGCCCATCACCGGAGCGCCTTTGATGTCGAATTCCTCGACTTCGACGATTGTACAGTCGAGTACCTCGGCCGCACGTTCGGCGTTCAAACCAACCTTATGCCGGACGTGGTAAAAGTTCGATTATAGCAAATACTCCCAACTCTGCCAGCCATAATAACGACTTCGCATAATGTATATTATGTAAAATTGTATTACAAAAAACGTTATTAGCTATCCTGAGATTTTTTATCAGGATAAAAAGCCATGACCGAAACCAAAGCAAAGAAGCGCGGCCGCAAACCAAAATCCACCTTCTACCATCTTCGCTGGCATACGGTGGGCCTGAACGAAGAACGTGCGGCCGAGCTGTTGGGCGTATCGGTCGAAGAAATCCAACAATGGGACCGGGACGGCGCGCCACTGATGGCCGAGCGGCTATTGCAGCTGTGGGACCACAAGCACGTTGGACATGACAGCTGGGACGGCTGGACCTTCAGCCGTGGCGTCCTGCGGCGCGGAAAGCTCCGCGCTGGACGCCGGAAATGATCTTAGAGCACCGGGAGCGTGCCGAGGAAGTGTTTAGGCTCAGGGACGAGCTGAAAGAGCTCAGAACGTGGCGCGGGTTATGCACCGTTTTGGTGGATAAGCTTGTGGAAACGACGACGCGAGGCCGCAGCATTGCTAGACGCATGTTAAAAAGATCAAAATTTAGACTTTAAGAATTAAAAAAGACTTCTATACTGGATTCGAGGTAAAAAATATCCTGAACATAGAGGTCAGCATGTCAACATTTACACAAGTCATTTTGGGCATTTTAACCGCAGTCGTGATCCTCACCGCCGCCGGCGGCGGATTGATCTACCTGAACAGCAAAGCCGAAGAACAGAAATTTCTGTTTCTGGCCAATCTGGCCGGCAAGCTCATTCCGAAAACACGCGAACAAATCGCCTACGAAAACGGCACCCAAGCCTATAACGAAGCAGTCCATACAATGGCGGACTTCAAAAAGGCGTACCGGAAACCGGAACAGTGCTTTGATATCCAGGATCATGAAACCCGCATCTTTTGCGCGAATCACTTCATGCGTGCGCGAAAGCGATGGGAAGCGAAACAAGCAAAAAAAGCCGGGTAAGCCCCGGCTTTAACCCCGGCTTTACGAAAGAAAAAAGCCACTGAGCTTAAGGGTGTAAAAATACCGTTTTGTACCACCCGTGGTACAAAGTGCCCGTGTTACAGGTACGGGCACTCTCCGGTTCGGTCGTCATTCGCTCGCTGGCGCTCGCTCATTCCTCCCCTCACCGGAGATTCTGTTACTTGTCCAGGCTTTATAACGATCAATGAGTAACGGCTGTTACGAGCTCGGAATAAATATTACCCAGCAGGTAACAGAAATCAGTAAATGTGCGCTATCGCGCGCCCCGCCTTCGGCGTTTGAATTGGGCCTTGCAGCCCAAACCCGCCGGGGCTTGGCGGCCCCGGACCCTGCCATGCCGATTAGCACTAAGCAGGCAAGGTAGACAAAGAAAACAAAAGCTGAGCGAGTAAAAAGCATCAACCGAAAAGGGCGTTCTGCCTGCAGGCATCAAGGTGTGCACACCGCCCAGCGGCGAACGGCGGTTGATCAAGAAAGGGGGGTCAAGGGGATCAAAGACTGGGAGGATCGAAAGCCTAAGCACGGCTAGAGACCATCGGGCTTAGTCTCCCAGTTACGCGCGGGGAAAAGTGGACAACTCCGATCGGAGGCAAACTACGCGCTATCAGGCCGGGGAAAGCGCCCGGCCTGTCTCGACTCCTGTCTCGATAACGCACGGCTCAAGCATCGCCGCCCGGAAAGTACGTCTGATCGGTAATTTGGTCCATCGTCCAGGGACATTCTACGGGAAACGTCGAATCATCCAGTCCGGTTTCCCTGGCCGCTCGAACCAAAGCCAAACGATAGGCTGATTTCAAAATCATAGGCAATTGCGGTCTTAAGCCGGGATTTTCATCCACAACCTCGACAAATTGAATCCGCTGCTCTTTAATCGTTAACAACCAACTCCGACCACGGCGCACCGGCTGATATTGCCATTTAAGCAAATGCAGCAACAGCACAAACAGACGACTTTCATATTCGCGCCTTTCAGCTCGTCCCATAGTTTCAATTTCCTCGATCAGGTGTTCAACGTCAATTTCAGACAAGCGACCAGCTTTCAGTAAAGCCGCCTGTTGCTGAGTCCAGGTGTAAAAATCGGTTTCGTAGTTGGATGCTTTCATAATTTATTTACATCGGCCTGTAATTCAAGATGCTGTATTTTAGAGCGTAACAGTCGGTTTTCGTTACGGCATTTGGTCAACTGGCCCTTTAGCTGGCTCAACTGTGATTTGATTAGTGCCATTTCCCCGCGCAAGTCAGAAATAATCGTGTTGCGACGATCCACACAACCTTCCAGGCGAGTCAAATAATCACGCAGTGTATCGAGTTCGGACTGAATGGCATGCGCCCTACTCTGCCAGTCAGTATCATCAGTATCTTGATTATTCGTTACGGTAACGGTTTTTATTTTAAGTGATTGACGATAACGCTTTTGGCGTTCGGCGTTGGTCATGGCCTGACCAGTCACAGGCCGACCGCGACCACGTTTAGCGGTTTGGAAAAGATCAACAGTTTGTTTGTCGAGATGATCAATCATAAAAACCCCCTTTAGCTTGATTTAAATTTATTGTAACGCGTTACAATAAATAAGTCAATAATTATTTGTTACGTTACGATAATTATTTTACGTAACGGGTTAAGGTTTTCTATCCAGTAAAGAAGAGGCCGAGGCAACCAAAGCGTTTTGGGGCGGTGAAGAATCTGGTTCATGACGCTTGCGACAATCGCGACGAATCACCAGGTCAGACGCGTCAACGAAGGTACGGCAGCGCACATCCGCCGGAGGGTAACACGGGACAGAACGGGATACGCCGTCCGAGCGGAGCAAAAATAGCGTGCAATGACCATGGACCGCAACCTGAAAACCCAGAGCACGTAGCTCACGCATCGAAAGCGTATAAAGATCACCTTCGGCGGTTTTAGCCAGAAATTCAAGGCGATCATGGGAAGGATCGTAAGCGGATCGATATGAGAGAGACAATACCTGGAATCCTAGCTCAGCAGAAAAATCAAGGTTTTGCCGCTGATGTACATGACTATCAGCAGCGAGACCAGACGGAACAGGATCACTCCGGCCAAGCGGAGAATCTGACCGAGGAGACGGTAAAGCAGACGAAGCAGATGCCGGAGCGGAGGAAGCAGGCTGAAGACCAGGCTTTTTATGATTCTCTGCATAGGTCGCGAAATTGTAGACCAAGCTTCCCAAAGCCAGAATGAGCACAGCCGCCAATAGCTTGAGCTTCGAATCGCCCAAGATGCTTTGATCGGCTTTACTTTCGGTATGTTCGCCGGTGGCGGTGGATTGGTAGCAGCGGAAGATTCGTTCATCGGCTTTGTATTTCCTAGGTTTGCCTATAAGATTTGAGGCGAGCTTGCCCGAGTTCTCGGGATCGTGTTGAAACTCATACCACGTCTGATAGAAGCCAAACAGCTTTGCTAAGGGCTTGGGGAGCTTGCCGGACAGCGATTTATGCCGATAGGCGGTTTCGGCTACTTCACGGATCGGGGCCTTGATCTTGGCAATGTTGGTCGTCGAGATAAACACATCCCATTGGAAATGTCGCTGCATGTCGAACGCGGTAAAGACATCTTCAGGACGGCGCACGATATACCGATTGCCAGTATAGTCATCCGAAATTTCAATCTCAATGTCCTGTACCTGAAAGCCCAACGGAACAACGCGCTGATCGAGAGTTTCCATCTTAAAATCGCGACGGTCCGGGTAAATCCGTTGCCCCTCATCAATGATCACCAAAGCCCGAAGCGGCACCCAGTGAAACCAACCGGCCATAAGACGGCGGCCTTCATCGACTTCGGTATTCACAAAAAGCAAATCGGCGGAATCCGGAATTTTGATATCTTCGGATTCAAACTGATCGCGAATGCGATCGATGGAGGTCAAACCGCGAATATTGGTAATCACCACCCTGCCCGACTTCAGCGCGTCGATGACTCGACGCTGAACCAAGGTAAAAGACTTATACGAGCCAGGCGGGCCATGATGAATAGAGGTAGCCATCAGAAGCCAAAGAAACGGAAAACGAATTTCGTGAAAAAGGCGCTGACAACAATATTAATGGCCTCAGGAATCCGAAAGAACTGCAACATGGACGCGACACGACTATCCAACGCGCCAAAAAATAGCTGTAGATATTGGCTAAGCTGAAGGTCAACCATCATTTGCATCGCAACATCATAGCTGAACTGTAGAGCGGCCAGCTTGAGCTTCCAATATGCAACAGTGACCCATTTTATGAACCAGGCAGTAAATTGAGTGAGCAGGTTATAAATCCCTTCAGTAATGAAGTCCTGAACCAGATCATAAACATCAACAACCGCATTGACCACATCGACAATTACGGACATACGTTCACCCCAGCACAATATAGACAGCGAACACCAACGCGGCAAACACCATGACATTACCGATAATGGCCAACTGACCGGCATAACGATTCATGTCGATAACGACCGGAACGCCCTTGATGGTGCCAATATCGATAATAGGCAATTCCCCGCCCCCGGCAGGCAGCATATTAGCAAATAACGATGAAAACCCGGATTTGGCCGCCGCCAAAGCCGCATTGAATTCAGCTTCAGCTTCAGCGGACGCCGCAGCCGGTACGGACGGATCAAACGCGCCGTTACCAGGCGCGCCCTTTCCCTTGCCGTCCCCCTGGGACAACCCCTTAATACCCTTCTCAACCCCTTGCATAGTCTCTTCCTGAGCCAGCCCGGAGGTATCAATATCAACGTCTGAGGTCGAAGAGGCATCCGAATCAGTGGTAGTCTGGATCGAGATCGAGCCGTCCGAATTTGTTGTGACGGTAGAATTTTCCTGAGTGGTCTTATGCTCGTTCTTCTGAACTGTGCCTTGCAATCGCTTAGCACAATACATTTGACCGTTCACCGCACCGGTCGTATAGCCGTCCGGGCATTGATTGAACTCGCAAGCGCCGGTCGTATAATTGGCGACAAATCCAGTCTTACAAGTCAGAGTTGTCTTACACGAGCCATTAACATAAGTTTGCCCATCGGGACAGGTAGGATCGAGGCAAGCATGTGTGTTAGGATCAACCGTTTGACCAGGGCCGCAAACCTGGGGACAGCCTTCGGTAAATTTGGTGCCGGATTCACAACCGGCAGGCGCAGAGGCAGAGGAAAGCCAACACAAAGTAGGCGGCTGAAAAGTGCCGGTACAAATACTACCGCCGCACATTTGCGCAATTTGCTCAGACGAACAATCGGGCGGCTTATCGATACATCCATCACCACCAGGATTATGTACCTGACCATCAGAACACGCATACTCGCACTGACCGGTCAAAAAATTGGCCGTCTTACCAGCAGGACAGTCCTCGCTATAGGTATAGAAGCCATAACCACTACAACTAGTAGGGTAAGAAGGGGAGCGCAAAATTGCCCGATAATTAGTATAAGTACCGGCATTAACGGGACATCCGGGCACCTGACTCACAGGCGTGCACACAGGCCCAAGGGCACGACAACTAGCCATAGCTTCGAAAATTGTACTGGAACTAACTAAGGTAGAAAACCCCAAAAAAGCAAAAGCCAAAAAGAATTTAACCACGGCCCGCATACAGCCCCGCCGAGAATGCAGCTATGACAGAAGCCAATATGATGACCGTGGTTAACATGAGTTTACTTGCGGAGCAAGCTGACAATCAAGGAAATGCCAGTCACGACCGCCACCAAGGCAACGACACCGCCAGCGGCCAGCGTGACATTAGATGTCGCGCCAGTGAATGCTGCCGAGATATCAGAGGACATGTCCGCATGCGACGCCGCAGTAGCGCCGAGTAAGGCCGCACCGGCAGCGTAACGGTTAAAAAAGGCTTGTTTCAGTTTTTTCATGATAATGACTCCAAAGTAGAGGGGAGACCCCCGGTTAAACAGTCTGCATCAATTTAATGACCAGACCGATGGCAAGCCCGCCGATAAACGACAGGATCGAATAGCCTACGAGCGACTCGAAAAGAGCCGGATCGAAGGCAAAATAGGATTGGAACAACTGCGACATCGTGAGCGTATCGGCCAGGACGGTCGAATTGACAGCCAAAAAGTCCGAGGCCGGGCAATCGATCGGTGCCGCGACTTCGGTAGCAGTTAGAAGGCCGGAGGCTTGATGTAAGCAGAGGTACATGACGATTTAACCGGTGGTGCCCGTTTTACCGCCCATGAATGCTTGGACCTTTTTGTCATCCGGCTTGCCGAGCGAATCCGGTTTAGCAACCGGTTGCAGGACAGGCTTGACGCCGCCCCGCCCTTCGCTGGGAAAAAACCAGGTAATGCCCCGATCCCCGGACATGGCCCCGAGGTTCATGGTCACGAACTTGCCCATGCCGCGCATGTCGTCAAGCTGACGATGAACGCCTAATTCGAGATGTTCCTTTTTCAGCGTGGCGGTGAATGGCAATTTTTCGCCCTGAAACTTGGCCGTGACGATACAACCCGGCAGCGGATTTTTTTTGTCTCTGTCGTCGCGGTCGTAATAGGTGGTTTCCTCAAGATCGAGGATTTTGATGTCTTGTATGCGTGGCATGGATGCAGCTCCTAAGCAGCGAGTTGAAAAAGATGAGGCCAGGACTGGACGTTCTGGCATTCGATAATACGGCGACGCAAGGGGACCACCTTACCGGCGGCAATGTCGGCATCGCCGAGGCCGGCATCGCGGATCACTCGTAAATGGCGATACCATGTGTTATGAGGGTATTCGCTCTTTGCTCTTTCCCATCCATGTTCCTGGATGAAGAGGAAGCACAGATAAGCGGCTTTTCCCCGCCCTTCGGTCTTGGCCGCCGCCAAGATGCGTTCTTTTACGTCGTCGTTCGTGTGCATGTCAGCAGCTCCAATCATGCGGAAAAAGTAGCTTTCCCATTCATCAGTTAAGTCTTGTTTGTTCAAGCGAAACCACGGAACGCCGGCGCGCTCCCGTATCCACTGTGCGCCAAGTTTTAGCTCCAGGCGAAGGAGGCGGTCTAAGAGGGCTTGTTCATCAAGCGTGTACATGCGCCCGGTATAATTCTCTTGTTTGAGCTGATGGCGAATATGGGGACCTTTGGCGTAGGCTTTGCCACTCCGCAGGCGGGAACAATGGGACTAGTAAACGGTATCGCCAGCCTGTTGGCTGACGCGATAGCGGCCACCCTCGCAGTTACGGAGAATACGCAAGGCTTCGCGGACATCATCGACGGAGTCGAGCAGTAAATTGCCGGTCAGGTCGATCCGGGTCACGTGCCAATCCTTGTCTTCGAAAAAAAGCGGAATGGCGAGCTTTTGTGAGACAAAAGCCGCCATCCGATGAACGCAGCCGGAGAGGTCTAGCGCGGCAGCGGCCCCTTCGCCGAATACGGCATCGCCGGAACCGCACACGCGGGCCGGGGAGCCTTGTATCCAGAGCGCATCAGAACCGACGCGGAAAGCAATTTGATGGGAATCGGAACGGACGGATTCCCAGGCGGCAGTTTCGTAAACGACGGTATCACGGTCGATCAGGAAGTAGCAATCGTCCGCGTCGTGGGAGGTGTCGGACGGCTTGAAGCGAATCACGCGTTCGGTCAGGAGGCGGAGTTTTTCCCAGTGCTCCTGGCCGATGGTTTCGAGAGAAACGTAAGCGGTGATCCAGTCGATCAACACGAGATTACACCTTGGTTCCCGATGCGGCGGCTTGGCGTCTGGCCTGTTCTCTGGCCCAAGACTGTTCGATTTTGACTTGAAGAAGGGACTTCAGGGGAACGTCCACGCCATTGAAGAAAGGGCCGTAGAGGATGGACTGGCGTTGTTCTTCGGTAAACAGAGATTTGGGGGTATGCAGGATCATGAGTTATGCCCCGCTGAATCCTCGTAATAACCAGATAAAACGACGAGAAAGCTTTTAAATTTGGCCTCTGAAGAATGGACAGATTTAAGGGCAGAAAGAGATTCTTTAAGGACCGTTTTAAAGGCAACGACGCGAATATGGTCCCAAGTTTTGATGTTAGGGCATCGAGTAAGAAGGGATTCGAGTTCTTCACGGTAAGTACCCATGATCCCTGCCCTAAACGATGATTGGTTGAAGAGAGCCGACGACGCAGCATTGCCCGGTTGATGCGTGATTTTGCAGCTCACGCAATGGCAGAAATCGGCGTGGTGGGTGAAGTCCAGGCCGGTGCCGTAGCAGTCGGGGCAGGCGTCTGGATCGGGTTCTACGTGATCGACGGTGTAAGCATCATCCGGGATGTGGTCAGAAATGGCCGTTTTTTCATGGGTAGAAACGGCCAAACCCTCATTGCGTTCATTGCATTCGGAATTGTCCCCCTGCCCTACAGCAGCACCGGACGCGCCGGCAGAGGGACGCCCAAAGTCGTCCGGTTCGGATTTCAAAGTTTTAAGTGTGGCATCGAGAACGGAGTCAATAAGCTCAAAATAATGATCGTATTGACCCGGTTCAGCATTATTCGTTTGAATCAGGAAGCGAACAACGCCCTGAACATAATGCTTCATGCGGTCGGCTTCGCGACGTAAGCAATTCTCAGCAAAGAACAAATCATCAAAAAGAGAAAAACCACCAATCAAGGCATGATTGCAATAATCAGAAAATTCGGAAACAAAAACGGAAAGGACGGTAGCAACGTCGGTTTTCTTGAAATTCATGGTTTGGGCTCCATGTGGCTGAGAAAATACATGACAGAACGTCATGCTTGACATAATGATTATCTATGCTTTGAACAATGTCAAGACTATAGTTATCGAAACGTCATTCAATGGAGTCGACTATGAAAACAATTATTAACTATCTTGATGATTTAAAAGAAAAACTCGGGAGTGATTACAAAGTCGCAAAAGCCATGAAGGTTGACCAATCGACAATTTCAGTAATCAGAAAACGCGGGCTAATGTCCGACGAAACAGCGGTAAAAGTAGCTGATTTGTTAGAGATTGAACCCGGAGAGGTCTTAATTGCGGCGGCAATGGCCCGGAGCGAAGGCAGTGTAAAAGAGGCTTGGAAAGCCCTCGGAAAAAAGGCAGGAATCGCGGCAGGCCTCCTGTTAGCTTTGATGATATGGACGACCTACCCGACTAAAGCCGAAGCAAATCTAACAGACAGAGTATGTATATTATGTTAAATTTAGGCTACCGAATCGTTATCTCTGCAAATGGCTCGTTTTATACGCTTGGTCCTGTCAAGCAAGTTGGCTTGCGTATAAAATTTAAGAATTTACCCCCGATAGCCCAGGAAGAAAATGCGAGTTGTCCGTGTTGAGCTGACCGACGCCGAACGAGAGTTGTTACAAAACTTGATTAAGAAAGGCAGCGACTGGCGAGAACGAAAGCGGGCAAAACGATTCTGCTGCTCGCCGAAGGGAAGACGACATTCGATGTGGCGGAAAAGCAAGGGGTGTTGCCGGAGACGATCCGGGAACGGCGGCGCAAATGGTTCAAAGCCGGTTTCGCCAGTCTCCCCGATCAACCGCGCAGCGGCGCCCCTTGCAAATTGAATGAGGAACACCGGGCGCGGTTAAAGGCGTAGATCGAGGCCGAACCGTTAACCTGCCGGGTATTATTGGTCGACCGTCTGGAAACCGAAGGCGGCATTCGTCTCGGCGCCAATACCTTGCGTAACGAACTGAAACGGATGGGGTATGTGTGGAAACGGACGCGCTACAGTTTAAAAAAAAGCGGGATCCCGAACGTTTCGAGCAAGCCCAACGCGACATAGCCGAGCTCATCGTCCAAGCGAAGGCTGGTGAGATCGAGCTCGCTTATGTCGACGAAGCCGGGTTCACACCGCAACCCCCGAATCGGTCGGCCTGGACGAAAAAGGGCAAACCCCATGCCATCACGGCGAAACGGGGACGGCGACTGAATGTGATCGGGGCCCTGCTGTCGTCGGGCCAGTTAGTCCTGGCGAAATGGTGGCAGAGCATCAATGGCATCAATGGGCTGTGGTGTTTTGCGTTTTTGATGGCCATCGCTTTATCGGATTGAGCTACTTTGGCACAAGATGAAATATGAATGGCTCAAATTCAAACTGTATACGCCAGATGAACTGGAACAGGCCATCGATGAAATTGGCGAAGGATTTGGGGATTTACAAGCTGACTTTTTTCTAGGCGCTTAGTGCGATTACTCTGGTCGATACGGCGTTGTAATTGTAATCCCAGTTTTATCACATCCGCCGGCATATCAACGCGCTATCAGGCCGGGAAAAGTGCCCGGCCTGTCTCGGCTTCCTGAATTTGATCCATCGTCCAAGGACTACGGCAAGCTCAAAGCGGACTGCAGACGCTCTGATAGTAGGGAATTGAGTCCAGGATTATCATTCAACAGCTTAACGAACCGTAAACGCTGTTCGCGAAGGGTCAAAGACCAACTACGACCACGCTTTTGGGCGTTGAAATACTATACCGGGCGGACGCCTTAACCACATTCACGCGCCGTGCCGCCGCTAATCTTGCCCAAATTTCCAATGTGCTGTAAGCTCGATACCAGGTTTGCAACTGGCCTATTTGGTTTTCTTGGCGCGCTTGTTGGGAAGGTTGTAAGCAAACTCTCAGGAGATTATCCAATGCCCTGCCGAAATAACATAATCCATCGCAGAGCGCTGTTTCTTTTGGCGTTATGGTTAGCACCTACTCTCGTTCAGGCTCATACGGGCAGTAGCGGTATGAACGGTTGGGCCGACGGCTTCAATCATCCCCTGCATGGCTGGGATCATCTTCTGGCCATGCTGGCGGTCGGTATATGGGCTGCGCAACTGCGGGGCCGGACTATTTGGCAGCTTCCGCTCGCTTTTGTCGGCGTCATGAGTCTCGGCGGTCTTGCTGGAGTGATGGGCCTATCCGTGCCGGGAGCGGAAACGATGATTTTGTTCTCTGTACTCGTTTTCGGCGTGCTGATCGTCCGAAAAATCCGTTTCCGGGCCACTGTCAGTTTATTCATCGTCGGTTTTTTCGCCTTTTTCCATGGCTACGCGCACGGCCAGGAAATGCCCGCTTCGGCCGGCCTCGTTTCCTTCGCTTTGGGTTTCATGCTGGCGACGCTGCTGCTGCACGGTGCAGGCATACTGACCGCTCGCCTGGTGATTTTCATGGCTGCCTGTTTTCTCGGCAGCAGCGTTCATGCTCGGGAAAAGGATAATGCCGCTGTTGAGGCCAATGAAGCCGTCATAGAAGCTGAATCGAAAACTCGTAAAAAAGAGAGTGTAGAGCTTGATGAAATCGTCGTGACGGAGCGGGCCGATTCGCAAATAGGCATTGCCGACAGCGCCTCGCAAGGCAATGTGGGACAAGCCCAGCTTCAATATCGACCGATCACTCGGCCGGCCGAGGTTTTGGAAACCGTCCCCGGCCTGATCGCGACTCAGCACAGCGGCGAAGGCAAAGCCAATCAATATTTCTTGCGGGGATTCAACCTCGACCACGGCACCGATTTTCTGACCCAGATTGAAGGCGTTCCGGTCAACCAGTTATCTCATTCGCACGGCCAAGGTTGGACCGATACCAATTTCCTCATTCCCGAGTTAATCGAAACGCTGGAATATAAAAAAGGCAATTATTATGCCGAAAACGGCGACTTCGCCAGTACCGGCTCCGCCAACATCCATTATGTTAGAGACCTGCCCCGGCAGCTTCTCAAGTTTACTGGCGGCAGCTTTGATTACTACCGGGGACTGGCGGCGGGGTCTCAAAAGCTGGGCGGTGGTCATTTATTGTATGCCGGAGAAACCGTTCACAATAACGGCCCATGGGGCGTAGGCAATGACTATTTGAAATTCAACGGCCTGTTGCGCTATAGCCGAGAGGCTACCGATCGTGGCTGGAGCCTCACCGGCATGGCGACGAAGGCCGACTGGCGGTCCACCGATCAGATCGCCAGGCGCGCGGTAGACCAGGGAATGATAGGCCGGTTTGGCGCCATCGACCCGACCGATGGCGGCCATAGCCAGCGTTACAGCGTGACCGGGGAGTGGCATCGCCGGGACGACCGGAGTGAAACCCGGTTAATGGCTTACGGCATTTATTCCACGCTGAATCTGTTTTCGAACTTTACCTTCTTTCTGGATAACAATGAGGTCAACAATCCCCAAGGTTGCAGGGGCTTGCCCTCATCGCCGGGCGAAAAAATGGATCCCGCCATTTTCAATACCTGCGGCGACCAGTTCGGACAGCCCGATGATCGCTGGACGACCGGTTTCAAGGGCAGCCACACTTGGTTCCATAAATGGGGCGCTATCGACTCCGAAACGACATTGGGCTTACAACTGCGTAACGACAACATTCAAAACGGGTTAACCAAGACGCACGCCCAAAACCAATACGCGGTGACTCGCCAAGACACTCTCTGGGTGACCAGTCTCAGCCCTTATGCGGAAAATAAAACCCAATGGAATCGCTGGCTGCGTACCAGCACGGGGGTGCGCTTCGACGGCTTTCGCTTTGACGTCAGCCAGAGCAATATTAGTCAAAATACCGGAGAGCGCTATGACGGTTTGGTAAGCCCAAAACTCGGGGTTGTCTTAGGTCCTTGGATGGAAACGGAATTTTATCTCAATGGCGGCCTCGGCTATCACAGCAACGATGCCCGCGGCATCAACACCCGCATCGACCCGGCCAGCGGCACAGCCGTCGATCGCGCCTCTCCCCTGGTACGGACCTATGGCGCGGAAATCGGCTTACGTTCGACCTGGCTGAAGGGATTGCAAAGCACCTTGGCGCTCTGGTGGCTGGATCTCGATTCGGAACTGGTCTTTGTCGGGGATGCGGGAACCACCGAAGCCAGCCGCCCGAGCCGCCGCTACGGACTTGAATTCGCCAACTATTACTCCCCCGCCGACTGGATCACTTTCGATGCCGATGTCAGCGTCTCCCGTGCGCGTTTCCGTGACCACGAACCGGGCATCGGCAATCACATCCCGAACTCGATAGAAACGGTGATCGCCGCCGGAACGACATTGCATAATATCCACGGCGGTTTTTTTGGCGGCCCCCGGCTCCGCTATTTCGGGCCGCGCTCCCTGGATGAAAGCGGCGGCCGCCGTTCGGAAGCCACCCTGCTGGTCTCCGCCCTACTCGGTTACGAGGTGACCCAGAACCTGAGTTTCCAGGCGGAAGTATTCAACCTGTTGAACCGTAAAGACGATGGCATTACCTATTTCTACCCATCGCGCCTGCCCGGTGAAAGCCTTGCCGGGGTGGATGATTTCCATTTTCATCCGGTGGAACCGATCAGCTTTCGCTTAGGCTTTACGGCGAAATTTTAAGGTATATCCGAATTTTACCAGGTTCCCGTATTCGTCATTGACGCCCAGGGTTCCCGCGGCGGCAGCGGGCCGCCTTTCTGCAAAAGCTCGATCGATATCTGGTCCGGCGAACGGATGAACGCCATATGCCCGTCGCGGGGCGGCCGGTTGATCACGATGCCCGCATTCGTCAGGTTTTGGCAGGTTTCGTAAATATTGTCGACTTCGAATGCCAGGTGGCCGAAGTTGCGTCCGCCGGTATAGACTTCGGGATCCCAGTTGTAGGTCAGTTCGATTTCCGGCGACTGCATCGTTTGCGACTGCGCGGAATCCAGCGGCGCATGCAGATAGACCAGCGTGAACCGGCCCGCTTCGCTCTCCATCCTTCTGCCTTCGATCAGGCCCAGTTTGTTGCAAAAAAAATCGAGCGACTCGTCCAGGTTACGGACCCGGATCATTGTGTGTAAAAAACGCATGGCGGTTCACTCCTTGTCTTGCGAATGATAAAGACGGGTAATTTCGGCATGGCGGAAACAATCGACCGTATGATCGTTGACCATGCCGGTGGCTTGCATATGGGCATAGCAAATCGTGCGCCCGACGAATTTGAAGCCGCGTTTCTTCAGGTCGCGGCTCATGATTTCGGAAATCAGCGTCGAAGCCGGCAGCTCATCGTGGCGCTTCCAGTAATGATTGACCGGTTCGCCATTCACGAAGCGCCAGAGATATGCGTCGAAACTGCCGAATGCCTCCCGAACTTGCAAAAAGGCTTGCGCATTGGCCACAGCCGCTTCGATTTTCAACCGGTTGCGGATAATGCCCTGATTTTGCAAAAGTTTCTCGACCTTGCGTTCATCGTAGCGCGCTACCGTTTCGGGATCGAAATGATCGAACGCCTGCCGATAATTTTCGCGCTTGCGCAAAATCGTCGACCAGCTCAGCCCGGCCTGCGCGCCTTCCAGTACCAGAAATTCGAACAACAGGCGGTCGTCGTGGACCGGCACGCCCCATTCGGCATCGTGGTAATTCTCCATTTGCGGGCTGCTCAGCGCCCATTTGCATTTGTTCATCGACCCAAAGAAACTTATCCGATTCGCCCAGCGGAAGCTCGAACAAACAAACTCCGGCCGTCAGCTTCATTAAGGCGGATACTATGCCATCCGGGACCCTGGGTGTAAAGATCGGCGCAGTTGACAATCGGTGCGTTAAAACGCATTATCGTTTTCCACCCGAACGAAAACGCGTCCATGAGCATCGACACTCTGCAACTTCGCCGTATCGCGATCGATACCTATCATGAAAACGTGGCCTATATGCACCGCGAATGCGGAGTTTACCGCGCGGAAGGTTTTCAGGCGCTGTCCAAAATCCAGATCAGTTTGAACGGCATCAAGATCCTGGCGGTGTTGAATGTCGTCGACGATGCTTCGATCGTACAGTCGGGAGAACTCGGTTTGTCTGAACAGGCTTTCCAGCAATTCAACTGTGTCGAAGGCAGCATGGTCACCGTCAATCATGCCGAGCCACCTAAATCGATGGATGCGGTGCGCCGCAAGATCAACGGCGAACGGCTCGACCGGGCCGATTTCGACAGCATTACCGACGACATCGTCGAAAGCCGTTATTCGAAGATGGAAATCGCGGCATTTTTAGTCGCAACCGGCCAAAACAGCCTGGATCGCGACGAACTGTTGTATCTGACCCGCGCGATGCTGCAATCCGGCGACCGGATCCACTGGGACGAACCTCTGGTGGCGGACAAGCACTGTATCGGCGGCATTCCCGGCAACCGGACCTCGATGCTGGTGGTGCCGATCGTGGCCGCGCACGGCATGTTGATTCCGAAAACTTCGAGCCGGGCGATCACTTCGCCGGCAGGCACGGCCGACACGATGGAAATGCTCTGCGAAGTGAATCTGAGCCCCACGCAACTGCACGACATCGTGCGCCGCGAGCGGGGCTGCCTGGCCTGGGGCGGCACTGCCCGGCTCGCGCCGGTCGACGATATGCTGATTGCGGTCGAGCGGCCGCTGGGGATCGACTCCCAAGGCCAGATGGTCGCCTCGATTCTATCCAAGAAACTCGCGGCCGGCTCGACGCATTTGCTGGTCGATATCCCGGTCGGGCCTTCGGCGAAAGTCCGGCAAATGCGGCAGGCGCTGGCTCTCCGCAAGCTGTTCGAATTCGTCGGCGACCGGCTGAACCTACATCTGGAAGTGATGATCACCGACGGACGCCAGCCGATCGGGCGCGGCATCGGTCCGGCGCTGGAAGCCCGCGACGTGATGCTGGTGCTGCAAAACGATCCCGAGGCGCCGGCCGATTTGCGCCAGAAAGCGCTGCAATTGGCCGGACGCATCATCGAATTCGATCCCGACGTGCGCGGCGGCCAGGGGTACGCGATCGCCCGCGACATTCTCGAATCGGGCCGGGCCTGCGCGAAAATGAACGAAATCATCCAGGCGCAAGGTCCGAAACCGGTCGATTTCAGTCCCGGCTCGCTGTGCCACGAAGTGGCCGCCAAAAGCGACGGCATCGTGACCGAGATCGACAATCTGCAGATGGCCAAAATCGCCCGGATGGCCGGCGCGCCGATGATGAAACGGGCCGGCGTCGATCTGTTGAAAAAATTGGGCAGCCCGGTCAAAAAAGGCGAAATACTGTACCGAATCCATGCGGAATTCCCGGCCGACTTCAACTTCGCCCAAAATCTGGCAATGCAGAACGACGGCTATACGTTGGGCAGTAACGCCGAGCTGCTTAAACCGCTGATCACCTTTTAAGGAAACTCTGAATAAGTCCTACGCCTGGGATAAAATATCCGCAGCTTGCCATTTTCGATAGGTGCCCGCCATGAAGCAACTCGGACTCAGTGCCCCACTGTTTGTGAAGAAACCGAAACAGACTCGGCGGCAGCAATTTCTCCAAGAGATGGAGCAGGTAGTGCCTTGGAGTTTGTGGACGAGCCGGATAGCGCCGCACTACCCGACAGCGGGCCGAGGCCGCCGCCCCTTTCCCTTGGCGACGATGTTGCGCATTCACCTGATGCAGCAGTGGTTCGGCTATTCCGATCCGGCGATGGAGGAAGTATTGCACGACATGCCGCTGCTGCGCGAGTTTGCCGGGCTCGATGCGGGCGAGGACGCCCTGCCGGATGAAACCACGATCCTCAAGTTCCGGCATCTGCTGGAACGCCATCAGTTGGCACAAACCCTATTTGATGAAACGGCGGCGCTGTTGGCCGAAAAAGGCCTGTTGCTACGGCAAGGCACGATCGTCGATGCGACATTAATCGCTGCCCCGCCGTCCACCAAGAACCGGGCGCGCAAACGGGATGCCGAGATGAGTTCGACCAAGAAAGGGAACAATTACCACTTTGGGATGAAGGCGCACATTGGGGTCGATGCCGAGTCGGGGTTAGTGCATACTGTGGAGATGACCACCGCCAAGGTGGCGGATGGGGTCATGACGGAGGCGTTGCTGCACGGCGAGGAACGGGTCGTGCTGGGCGATCGGGCCTATACCCGCAAGGACCGGAATCTGGCGGCGGATCGCCTGGAAGGTGAGCCGGTTTGGGCCTTTCCGTTCAAGCGAGGGAAGGGTGAGGAGTTGCCGGTAGAGCAAGCCCTTCACAACCACATGCTGGCGCCGTTACGCGCCATGGTCGAACATCCGTTCCGGATCGTCAAGCGCCAGTTCGGCTATACCAAAGTGCGTTACCGGGGGCTGTTCAAGAATGCCCAACAACTCTACTTGCTGTTTGCCCTGGGCAATCTTTATCACGTTCGGCAGGCGCTGCAGCCGACCTAGGGAGACCTTTGTCCTTCGCCCTGGAAAACCGAGAACACTGAGTGAAATCACCCCGATAGCGGGCGCTGCCGGGAAGGATTTGCCCATTTTCGGCGAGGTGCCACGGATGTCGCACGGTGTCGCTTATAAAAACCACTTATTCAGAGCTTCCTTAACGTCATGCTGATCTTGGCCTTTTCGGACTATCTGCCGCAGGCACAGCGCCTGGCGGCGCGCCTCGGGCTGCCGCTTGCCGAAGTCGAAGTCCACCATTTTCCCGACGGCGAAAGCTTCGTCGCCCTGCCCTCCGAATTGCCGGAACGGGTGTTGTTTTGCCGCAGCCTGAACCAACCGAACGACAAGCTGATCGAGTTATTGCTTGGCGCCCGCACGGCGCGGGAACTCGGCGTCAAACGCCTGACGCTGATCGCGCCTTATCTTTGCTATATGCGGCAGGATTTCGCGAACCGGCCCGGTGTGGCGGTCAGCCAGCGGCATATCGGCCGCTGGCTTGCGGATCTGTTCGACGACGTGATTACGGTCGATCCCCATCTGCACCGGATCGACCGCCTGAATCAGGCCATACCGCTCGATCACGCCATCAGTTTGAACGCGACCGCGCCGATCGCCGCCTTTCTGAAACAAAAACTCGGTACGGCTTTATTGCTCGGTCCGGACAGCGAATCGCGGCAATGGACGGCAGCGCTCGCCGGAATGACCGGCTTTGCCTTCCGGGTGGCGGAAAAAATCCGTCTCGGCGATACCGAAGTGACCTTGCAACTGCCCGACGCCGATTACCGCAAGCAGCCGGTCGTAATCGTCGACGACATGGCCAGCACCGGAAGGACGCTGGCTAAGGCGGCGGAATTGCTGAAGGAAAAAGGCGCGGCCGAAATTTATGCGGTGGTGACCCATGCGCTGTTTTGCGGCGACGCCGAGCGGGTGATTCGCAATGCCGGCGTAAAAACGCTCTGGAGCACCGACAGCATCGATCATCCCACCTCCTCCATTCTACTCGACGGCTTACTGGCCGACGCGGTCGAGGCAATGTTGAACGGGATTCAGGCATAAGGGCTTATCCAGAACTCAGGGTTCGCTAAGGTCTTGATTATGCGTGTCTGACAAAGCTTCCAGCTTCCCTTGAATCATTCAGTACTCCAACCACCCCTTCTCGCAATTTCGGTTTAATATCCTCTTGTGTCAAAACTTCTCGCCAAATTTTTGGGTTGTATTGACACAGTCGCAGCACACTTTAATTCCTCCGGTCAGGTACAAAATGCAGTGTAACCAGGGTTCCCTCCCCTAACTCGCTGGTAATCGTGATCCGCCCGCGATGCAATTCCATAATCGATTTAACAATCGCGAGCCCTAAACCGCAGCCTTCCCCGGAGCGGGCCGAATTCACCCGGTAAAAGCGGTCGAATAACTTGGGCAAGTGCTCGGCGGCAATCCCGCAACCGTTGTCTTGCAGCCGAATATCGACGCCGCCGTCATCCGTTGTTTGAATGGAAATGCGGATTTCGCCGTTGACCGGCGTGTGTTGGATGGCGTTGACCAGCAGGTTGCTGAGGGCCCGTTTAAATAATTGGGCATCGGCATAAAGCTCGCCTTCGCCCTGGCAGAGCAAGCAAATGCGCTTTTCTTCCGCCAATGCGTCGAGATAACTGCAAACCGCTTCGATCTCGGCGCGCGCGTCCAGACCGATTTTATGCAACGCAATTTCGGTGTTGTCCGCTCTGGCCAAAAACAGCAGGGTTTCGATGATTTGCGCCAAGCGGCGGTATTCTTCCAGATTGGATTCGAGGATGTTGCGATATTCGCCGACACTTCTCGGCTGGCCCAGTATCACCTCGCATTCGCCGGTCAGGTTATTGACCGGCGTGCGCAGCTCATGAGCCAAATCGGCGGAAAATTGCTGCAATTGCGCGAACGACTGGTCCAAGCGTCTCAGCATCGCATTAAAGGCCACAGCCAGGTCTAACAGCTCACGGGGATAATCGGTCGATACCAATTGCTCATGGAGCTGGGCCGCGGTCACGCCTTCCATATGGCGGGCCATGATCGCCAATGGCTTCAGTCCACGTCGTGCAACCGCCAACGCGGACAAGCCGGAAAACAGCAAGCCGATCAGCAGGGTCGCCGCTAGATTGCGCCGGTATTCGGTCAGCAAGGCGGCTTGATGGGAAATGTCCAGGCCAATCTGGACGGTATGCTTTGGCTTTGCATTGCTGATTGCCGTCATCAGCATAAAGTACCGGCCGTCGGGCAGCGCTTGGATTGTTTCGTTGCCTGGTTGCGATCCGGAATGCCGAGGAAATTGCAGCATCGCAGCCAATGCCGTCATCCCCGGCGTTTCGCTCAGGTTATGTCCTTGCTCATCCAGAATACGCGAGTAATATTCGCCGGTCGGCAAATCCAGTCCTTCCCGTTGTTCGTCGGCCAAACGCTCCAAATTCAGCGGCTGCTCCGCCAATACGTTTTGCAGTAACTGGATTTCCTTCAATAAAAACTGCCGATTGTCTTGCGCAAAAGTCTCAGTCAACGACCGGTACAAATAAAAGCCGATGCCCAGAAAAATCAGCAATGCCGCCAACGAGAACAGCCCCGTCAATCGGGCGGTCATCGACCAGGGGCGAGCAGGATCAACGCTGTTCAAGGACATAGCCGATCCCGCGCACGGTATGCAACAGTTTTTGCGGAAACGGATCGTCGATCTTCTGCCGCAGGCGGCGTATCGCGACATCGATGATATTGCTGTCGCAGTCGAAACGGACATCCCACACTTGTTCGGCAATCAGCGTCCGCGACAGGACTTCACCGGGCCGGTTCATGAATAAGGCCAGCAGCGTAAATTCCTTAGGCGTTAAATCCAGCGCTTGCCCGCCGCGATAGGCTTTATGCCGGATCGGGTCCAGGGACAAATCGGCCAATTGCAAGTGCTCCGCCTGACGCACCGGCCCACGTCTTAAAATCGAGCGAATCCGAGCCAGCAATTCGACGAACGCAAACGGCTTGACCAAATAATCGTCGGCGCCCAGTTCCAGGCCTTTGACCCGATCGTCCAGCGTATCGCGCGCGCTCAGGTACAACACCGGCGTTTTCCGGCCCCGCCGTCTTAATTCCGCTAGCACCGACCAGCCGTCGCGTAACGGCACCATGACGTCGAGAATGATCAGGTCGTATTCCACGGTCGCGGCCAGCAATAAGCCTTCTTCGCCGTCGTGGCAACTATCGACCACAAAACCGTGTTCGCTCAGCCCCTTTTGCAAATAGGCGGCGGTTTTCTTTTCGTCTTCGACAATCAAAATGCGCATAGTAAAGTCGCCGTCCGCTTAACAATCACTTGAGCAAAAACCATAAACCAAAACCGGCTATGGCGGCTTCGATCATGTTCATAAACATTTGTGCCGAGAGTTTTTCGAGCAGATTTTTGCCGGTGTAAGTACCCAAGATCATCACCGAGCCTACGACCACCCCGTTCATCCACGCCGCAGGGGATATAGCCCCTAACTCCTGATAAGAAGCCAGTTTGGCGATGTGCATGATCGCGGTAACTAAGGCTTCACTGCCGATAAATGCGCCTTTGACCAAGCCGTAGGACAGGTAAAATGGCGCCAGGAAAGGGCCGGCACTGCCCCCAATCGCCGACACCAATGAAAAAACGGCGCCAATCGGCGCAAACCAACGCACGCTAAAGCTCGTATTCGAGCGGCTACACCAGCGCCGCCAAATGACGGAGCCGATCAAAAATCCGCCTAAAAATTTAAACAGTTCGGTGTCCGGCATTCGGGTGAACAGCCAGGCGCCCAAGATGGAACAAGGTATCGCCCCCAAAGCAAACCAGAACACCACCGGAAATCGTATCAGCGGCCAATTGAAGCCAACCCGGCTCAGATTGCCGATCAATTGAGCAACTGCGTACAACGGCACGGCATCGCGTACCCCGAACGACGCGACTAAAACCGGCAACAAAATGATGCCGCCGCCCGTGCCGGCAATCCCAGCGACAATCGAGGCGGCGAGAGCCGCCGATAAAATAATAAGCCATTGATCCATAAGAGATTGAAGATTCCTTGTGTCGATTTAGACATCAACGTTTAAAGGCTAATGTCAAAACACCGGCCGCAACCATCGCAATCCCGCTCCATTCGCGAAGGCTCGGCCGCTCGCCCAAAAAAACAAACGCAAACACCGCGACCAGCACCAGACTGAACTTGTCCACCGGCGCCACTTTCGAGGCCTCGCCGATTTGCAGGGCGCGAAAATAGCACAGCCACGAAGCGCCTGTCGCCAGGGCGGACAGCGCCAGGAACTGCCAGGTTCTGGCCGGCCAATGCAAGGGATTGCTCCATTTTCCGGCAAAGCCTACAAATGCCGCCAAAATCACAACGATCATCGCCGTGCGAATCAGTGTCGCCAAGTCGGAATCGATACCTTGAATGCCGATTTTGGCAAAAATGGCGGTCAGCGCCGCAAAGACGGCCGATAACAGCGCCCAAAAAAACCAGTGTGAAGTCATCGTCATCATCGATTAATGTCATCCTTCCGTGTTGATTGATGCGGTACTGCCCGGCGTTGCAGCACAAAATAACAGCTCGGCGTCGCAATCAACGACAGCAACACCGACAAAACCAAGGCCCCGATCACCGCAATCGCCAACGGTTTCAGCATATCCGAGCCGGCGCCTATACCGTAGGCCAACGGCAACAAGCCCAACGCGGCGGCCAACGAGGTCATCAATACCGGGCGTAAGCGCCGCCGTCCCGACTCCAGCAACGCCTGTTCCAAGTTCTTGTTTTGCCCTTTTAGCTTATGCACCGAATCCAGCATCAGAATACCGTTTTTCGCGACCACGCCAATCCCGATAATGGCTCCGAGTAACGACACGATATTAACCGAAGTCCCGGTCAAGAACCACGCCATCAGCGTACCGCACATCGCCAATAGCGAACCGAACAAGATCGCGACCGGTTCGCGGAACGAGCGGAACTCGATCAACAGCACGGTAAACACCAGGAAAATAGCCGCCAGCAATACCATGAGCAGATTTTGGAACGATTCCTGTTGCTGTTGAAACAGGCCGCCGAACTCCAGTACGCCGGCCGGCAGGCTGGGGTCTTGCGCCAGTTTGGCTTTGATGTCGGTCATGGCGCTGCCCAAATCGCGATTTTCCAGGCGCGCTGAAACCGCCACCAATTGCCGCAGGTCTTCCCGATGCAACTCCAACTGGCCGGGATCGACCACCCTATCGGCCACTTGCGATAGCTTGACGGTACGGCCATCCATTGAACGCAATGGCAGTTCCTTGAGATCGGCGATTTGCCGGCTGGCTTCGGACTTCATACGCACCCGGATATTAACGATTCGGTCGCCTTCCAATACGTACGAGGCTTTTTGGCCCAGCATGGCGGTGGAGACGGCGACGGCCACATCGTTGGCGGTCAGCCCGAAGCGCATCGCGTCGCTATAGCGCACGCGCAAACTTAACGAGGGACCGGTGGTTTCCAGGCCGTCGAAGCTATCGACCACGCCGGGAACGGTGTCCAGCGCCGCTCGCACTTGCGGGGCTTTTTGTTTCAGCCATTGCACGTCGGTCGAGAACAGTTTGATTTCGATCGGCCGCGGCGACCAGGTCAAATCGCCGATCAGATCGCCCAGGATGCCGGCGAACTCCCATTCCAGGCCCGGCACCGCCGCGTGCAGCCGTTGCCGCAGATCGGCAACCACTTCGTCGGTTTTGCGTTGCCGATCCGGTTTCAGTTTCACCAGAAAATCGCCCTTGTGCGCCTGCGAAAGCCCCAACGCCAAGCGCGCGCCGGTCCGCCGGGAATAACCGTCCAGCTCCGGCATCGAGCGCAGTAGGGTTTCGGCTTGCCGCAATTGCCGGTCCGTTTCGGCAAGACTGGTGCCCCACGGCGCATGGTAGTCCAGTACGAAGCCGCCTTCGTCCATGAACGGTAAAAACTCGCTGTCCAACTGCTGATACAGCCAAACTCCCGATAGCAAGATCAAGCCGCAAACGGCGAGAACGGGCTTGGCCTGTTGCAGCGCCCAATGCAGGCTTTTTTCATAGGCCTTACTCAGTTTGCCGAACCAACCGCTTGTTGCGGGCTGTTCAATCGCTACGGATGGCATCGCCGCGAGTTTTGCCGGATGTACGGCCTGTTCGGGCGAAGCAAGCCACCAACTGGCCAAGGCCGGGATCAGCGTCACCGCCAACAGCAACGAGGCCAGCAGCGACACCACCATGGTCAGCGCCAATGCCTTGAAAAAACTGCCGGCGACGCCGTCCAGAAACGCCAGCGGAATAAACACCACGACCGGCGTCAAGGTCGAGGCGAGCAACGGCCGGAAGATTTCCGCCAGACCCTCGGTAACTGCGTTCAGACGCTCCAGCCCTTGCTGCAACTTGGCATGAATCGCTTCCACTACGACGATGGCGTCGTCGATAATCAAACCGATGGCGGCGGCAATGCCGCCCAAGGTCATCAAATTAAAGCCCAGACCGCTGATGTGCAGGACCAGAAACGCCGCCAATACCGTGACCGGGATGACCACCGCCGCGATCAGCGTAGTACCCCAGTTTTTCAGGAACACATACAAAATCGCGACCGACAATATCAGCCCCAACACGATGGCTTCCCAGACGCTCCGGATCGAGTCGCCTACCAATAGCGACTGGTCGTAAAACACCTGAATCCGCATGCCGGGCGGCAGGCTTTGTTTCAAGCTCTCCAGCTCCTGCTTGAGTTGCCGCGCTATATCCAGGGTGCTGCCGTTCGGCTGGCTGTAGATGTTCAGCAACACCGCATTGACGCCATCCGCCGTCACGATATTAAACGCCGGTTCCTGGCTGCGTTCGACGCGGGCAAAATCCTTGATGCGGATCGGATGCGCGGTTGCCGTCGCGGTTTGCGGCGGCGTTGACGGAACCGGCGCCGCTGCCGGCATCGACACCGTCAGATTTTCCAGTTCCTCGATCGAATGAATACGGCCGTCGGCCACGGTTAGATATAGCTTATAGTCTTCTTCCAGCATCCCGGTGGGGACGATAAGATTGTTTTTGAGCAATGCATCGGCGACTTGGTTGAGACTCAGATTGACGGCTTGCAGCCGCAACGGATCGACGACGACGTGATATTCCGGCACACGCCCGCCGACGATGCCGGTCCGGGCGACGCCGGGGATGCGCAGCAAACGTGGTTGCAGCGTGTAACGGGCGGTTTCCCATAATTCCGTCAGCGAGTGGCCGGGACCGGTCAGACTTAAACCGATCACCGGAAACGCGGCAAAGGTCAGCCGCCATACGGCGGACGTTGCGGTCGGCGGCAGGGATTTTTGCACGTTGGCCAGCCGGCCTTGCACGAACAGCTCCGCTTGCACCATATCGGTCTGCCAATCGAAAAACACGTTGACTTCCGCCGAACCGCGCCCGGTTTTCGAACGTATCGTGGTAACGCCGGGAATGTCCTTCATGGCTTCCTCGACCGGCCGGGTGATGGTCGCCATCATTTCGTTGGCGGGCATGACGCCGTTATCGATCAAAATCACCACGCGGGGAAAATCGGTGCGCGGAAAAATCGACGACGGCATGTTCAACGCGGCGTAGGCGCCGGCCAGACAAAGTACAACGCACAAGAACACGATGGCCAGGCGATGGCGGAGCGGAAAGGCAAAGGACGACAGCATTATTCGATAACCCGGATGCGCGTTTCATCGGGCAGCCCATAAGCGCCCTCAGTCACCACGGTCATGCCTTCGTGCAACTGATCGCCGGCTATTTCCACCCGGTTGCCGTCGCGCAGTCCCGTTTCGACCGGCACCCGTTTCGCGCGGTTGCCGTCGACTAAAACCAGCGTGCTGCCGCTATCGCTATGCACCACGCTCTCGACGGGTACGGTCAGCCGGTCTGTCAATGCTTCTACCCGGACACGCATCCGAGCGAATTGCCCGGCGCGGACCCCGGCACCGCCGGGCAAGGACGCCCGGACCAAAATCGTATCGGTCAGGGAATCGATTTGCGGGCTGATGAATACGACTTGTCCAGCCACGGGTTGATCGGCTGGCGAACCTGGCTCGAACTCGACCGACTGGCCCAAGCGAACGGCGCCGATTTCCTGGCTGGGAATTTTCAGGGCGACATCCAGCCGTTTCAGGTCGATCAGATCGGCCAAAATATTATTGAGGCCGACGGCCTCGCCGGCTTTGACATGAATTGCGGCAACGGTGCCGTCCAGCGGGGCTTTGATCGTGAGCAGATCGCGTTGCGTTTCGGCATTCGCCAGATCCTTGCGCGCCGTTTGCAACAGTTGTTCGGCCTCGTCGTAGAGTTTGCGCGATACATTGTCCGCCGCATTCAATTGCTGTTTGCGGACAAAATTCTTCTGCGCGAATTCGACGGCGACCTTGGCTCTGGCGGTCAGGGCATCGGCGGCGCGGCTGTCGAGTTCGAACAAGACGGCGCCTTTTTTAACGAATTGGCCTTCTTCGCAAAATACTCGCGCTATAACGCCGGCCGCCGGCGCCGCGAGTTTGGAACTGGCCGCCGGTTTGCCGGCCATCGCGGGTTCCGGTTCGACCATGCCATAAGCCACGACGTAGCGGTAGAGCGTGGTTTTTGTGATCCGGGCGATTTTAACAGCCACTTCGGTTTCGACTGCGGTCTCGTTTTCGGCGTTTGCTGCCGGCCGTAATGCCATGAGGCCAAAGACCGCGGCGGCGATCAGGGTTAACCACGCGATGGGTTTCATGGCTTGGGTTCCATCGCGGCTAATTCGGCAATCGAAGTGGACGTAAGTACCGAATGCAGCGGTTGGCGGAGCGTATCTTCCAATCCGTTCAGCGCCTGTTGAGTTTCGACCCGTACATCCAACCGGGCACGTTCCGCCAAGATTTGTTCGAGTTCGGTACTCAGCAACGCCACGCGGTCCGTTTCGCCGGCTTGATACTGGGCTTGCATCGCCATCGAGTTGCGTTTCTGGGTTTGGACTTGGTTTTCGCTATCCCGCCATTTATCCATCAGCGCCGCGACGCCGGCATGCGCCCGATCGATGTCGCCGATGATTTTCATCTGCAAGGCTTCGAAGCGCGCGGCCATCTCAATTCGCTTGGCTTCGGCTTCCGCGATCGGGCCTTGGTTTTGATGGAACAGCGGCAACGGTAACGTCGAACCCAGCGTCCAGCGGTGTTCGCCCATTTCCCAGGAATAACCGGGATTGGCTTGCAGATTCGGGTATTGGTTGGCGATTTCAAGCTGCAACGCCGCCTGGGAAGCTTCGTAATCGGCCAACGCCGCCAACATATCGGGGCGGGTGTGCAAGGCTTGTGTTTTTAGCACGCCGACGGGAACGTCCTGCAAAGCCGGATTGACGGCAAAATCATTGAAGTCGAAGACCGCGTTTGCCAAGCCATCGACCGGTATGCCGATGGCCGTTGCTAACGTCACCTTGCTTTCCGCTACGCGTTTTTGTGCCGCATCGGCATTGAGTTTGGCTTGATTGAGCGCCAAATGCGAGCGGCTGATTTCCAACGGCCCGATTTCGCCGACGGCCAATTGTTGTTCCAGGCGTTGATTGATGGCTTGTTGAACGGCGAGTTGTTGGTCGGCAAATCGCACCGTTTGCTCGGCGGCGAACGCTTCCAACAACGCCGCCCGCAATCGTCCGCGTACCAGCCAGGCGGTGTCGGCAATCCGTAAGCGGGCCGCGCCGGCCAGTTGGCTGGCCTTCTCAATCCTGTAATCGCGTTTGCCGGCGGTTTCAATGGGAATGCCGATGGAACTTGCTGCAATCCACGGCACGGCGGCGGTTGCCAAATTGCGCACCAGGGTAGGCGAAATCGTGATGAATGGGTTGGGACGTTGCCCGGCGGTCTTAATGCCGGCCGCCGCCCATTGCGCTTGAGCGCGGGCCACTGCCAGATCCGGGTGGTAGAAAATCGCCGCCAGCGTCAGCCGGTCCAGATTCCAGGTTTGGCTGGCATTGCTTGATTTTTCCGGCGTTGCCGACTGAATAAAATTCAACAATTCGGGGCTTGCAAGGCTGCGCCGTTGCAGTTGCGTGGCTGACTCGTTGGGCTTTAGCTCGCGCCGTTGAAATTCCGCGCAGCCGGTGAGTATCAGATTAAGTACGGATAAAAGCAAAAAGATTGGGAATGATCGAGGCATGATTAAACGATAACAACTCGCGCCTGACGCGGCGATGACGGGAAGATTACATTTTTGTCAGAATCGCGGGGTATTAATGTCAGGTTAGGGTATGCTTCGACCGGACACCCTAAGGCAATCACAGAATAGTGGCATTACATACGTTTTCTTTATAATATAACTATCGTTACATTATGATTGTTCATATGAATACAAAAAACTAGTTATTGCTCACGTACAAAGTCCCTCCTGAACCGGCCAAGAAGCGCATCGCGCTGTGGCGCAAGCTCAAAGGCATGGGGGCTGTTTATTTACAGAACGGGGTGTGCCTTCTGCCCAAGACAGATGACCACACGCGGCGGCTCAAGATTATCGAGAACGAGATCAACGAGATGGCGGGCGAATCCATTCTGCTGGAAACGGTCGCCCTCGACCGCGCGCAGGAGGAGAAGGTGGTGGCCCGCTTCAAGGCGGACCGCGATGAGGAATACCGCGAGTTCCTCGGCAAGTGCGCCGACTTCGAGGCCGAGATTGCCAAGGAAACAGCGGCCGAGCATTTCACTTATGCCGAGCTGGAAGAGAACGATGTGGATCTCAGAAAACTCCAGTCGTGGCTGGAGAAAATCGCCAGGCTGGACTTCTACGGCGCTACCTTGGCGGCCGAAGTGGCCGAACGTCTCAAAGGGTGCGAAGCCTCGCTGGACGCCTACGCCCGGCGCGTGTTCGAAGCCCATGACGAAAACCGCCACTATCCCAACGAACTGCAATAACGTAAAGAAGGCGCTTTAAAAAAGCGCGACTACCGGGAGAATAGAATGAGCGAATCCAATAATACGGCGGCCACCGAGGCTAAGCAAAGCAACGGATGGCTCAACCGTACCGTGGTAGGCGCCGGCATTACCAGTTCACTGGGCGATTTCTGCTACGAAACCACCACCGTCATTCTGCCCGGTTTTCTGGCAGTGCTCGGCATTCCGGCAGCAGTGCTGGGCATCATCGAAGGTATTGCCGACGCGGTGATGAGTTTTACCAAAATGGCGTCCGGCTATATTGCCGACAAACTGGGACACCGCAAATTACTGGTGCTGCTCGGCTATGGCCTGACGCCCGTAGGCCAAGCGCTGATCGCCCTGGCGTCCGGCTGGCCGCTTTTGTTGTTGGGGCGCGTGGTGTCATGGTTCGGCAAGGGCCTGCGCGGCCCGTTGCGCGATGCCATCGTGATCCAGGCGGTCACGCCGGAAACGCGCGGCAGGGCATTCGGCTTCCACCGCGCGGCCGATAGCGTCGGAGCGGTCGTCGGTCCGCTGTTGGGCGTGGCGATGCTGGGCTGGGCGCGTTCATTCCCGTGGGGAGAGGCGGCCTCGAACTGGATGCAAGCGTTGGATTGGAACGCTGACGACGGCCCGTTCCGTCTGGTTTTGTGGCTTTCGGTCGTTCCCGGTCTGCTGGCGGTGCTGGCTTTCTTGACATTGGTCAAAGATCCCGAGTACTCACTGAACCCGGCGCTCAAATTTTTCAGTTCGCTGCGCGGTTTGCCGGGGCGTTTTAAGCGCTACCTTGGCGCGGTCGGAATTTTCGGTATTGGCGATTTTTCGCACAGCCTCTTGATTCTGGCGGCGACGCAAATACTCACCGCCTCGCAGGGCGTGGTGCAGGCGGTGCAAATGGCCGGCATGCTTTACGTCTGGCGCAATGTCGTCCAGGTTGCCGTGTCCTACCCGGTAGGCCTGGTGGCGGATCGAATCGGTCACTTGCCGGTGCTGATCGCGGGCTATGTGTTGGGCGTCCTCACGGCGGTGTTGACGGCGCTCGCATTCTGGGTGGGCATCGACAGCGTGCCGTTGCTGGCCGGCATCTTTTTCATAGCCGGCCTGTATGTCGCGGTCCAGGAAGCCCTGGAATCCACGGTGACGGCCGAGATGGTTCAGCCGGACACGCTGGCCATGAGCTACGGCGCGCTGGGCACCGTGAACGGAATCGCCAAGTTCATTTCCAGCGCCACGGTTGGCCTGGTGTGGACAGCCGTCTCGCCGGTGCTTGGTTTCGGCTTGGCAGCCCTGTTAATGGCTGCCGGAACAATGATGATGCTGCGCGTCAAGGGTAACTGAGACAGGCTACGGTGCGCGACCGTAGGGTGCCTCTGCAGCGCGAGCTGCTTCGCAGCGCTTAGCGTACGATTTTTTCCATTTTCCGCGACGCCCCTATTACCCTTGCCATCCTTGGCAACTGGATTCCGGCAATCCATGCCGGAATGACGGCTTGATTTAATGGCAATGACGCAGCGGTACCCTAAAGGGCATGAGTGTGCAGTCGTGACGTGTGCGCCCACAGTTTTTTCTTATTGTCGGTATAGTTTATGGGTTAGACTTTGGTAGTGGCTCTCAATTGTGAGATAAAGTAGAGTAATTGCTACTGTTGACTTTTATTTTAATTGACTTCGCTGTTTCGAGGATTCTTTGGATGTGGTTTTTGCTGATAACCGTTGCCCTGACGGCCGCTTGTAGCGCCCCGCCCGATCGTACGGTGTGCGTGGAAGGCGGTCTGGCGAATGCCGAAACGCGCCCGGCCACTGGCTCCGACATGCCGCCGGTTACCGCTTTTGCGTCGCTGCCGGTCATCAGTCATTTACAATTGTCGCCATCGGGAAAATATCTGGCTTTTTTGCAAAATACTGGTGGCGAAACGCTGTTGATCACGCGCGCGAGTCCGAGGGGCGAAGACGGCGATCAACAAGCAACAAGTGCATGTAGTGCTGAAATCGGACAACGACAAATTCCGCTTCGCCGATTTCGAATGGCTCGGCGACGAACGATAGTAGGGTATGCTGTGCGTACCACAGCCACGGGTGGGTGAAACCGGTACGCACAGCGTACCCTACAACGCTGCTGTTTAAAGCGATATGAACCGAGAGGATGATTTTGTGTTTGGAGAATTTTCAAACAGTGGGGACGGGGTTATAAACCCCGTCCCGCTCAGAGTCGTTATTTTATGTGAACAACTCGGCTGGCCCGAACAAACGGATTGGTATGCGGGAAAGACTTTACCGAACCGCACGGGTTCGTTTTCATTTCCTCGGAGAGACTCATGAGTCCGATTTCCCTATCCCCCGCGCGGGCCTTAATCTGCATAGCCGCCTTATTGACCGGTTGCGCATCGAATGCGATATACCGGAGCAACTATCAGCCCTGTACCGTTTCTCCGGGTAATGCCTGCGAGCGAAACTCCCTACACATTTACAATCCGGGGGCAAATAACGAATATACCTTGGGTTTCGTCGAAATCGACGATCAGGGTCAGGTGCGCGACCGCAGGCAGATGCATGCGCTGCTGGACATGCTCTACTCAAAAGCTGCCCAAGAAAGCGTTTTAATGACCGTATTCGTGCACGGCTGGCATCACAACGCCAATCCAGATCCCCTGGATTCGAATATCGAGCGCTTTAGGGAAAACCTTGCCAGACTGAGCGACATGGAAACCGATCGCAGTAAGAAATTGGGCCGGCCTGCCCGCAAAATCGTCGGGATTTATGTCGGCTGGCGCGGTGAATCGATCGACGTGCCGCCGTTCAATTATCTTACTTTTTGGGATCGGAAAAATACCGCCCAGGATGTCGGCCATCTCGGCATCGCCGAACTATTGATAAAACTGGAAGAAATCGCCAATGTACGCAATGCGCTGAAGCCTCCGATCCGAAGCCGCCTCGTCGTGATCGGCCACAGCTTCGGCGGCGCCGTTGTTTACAGTGCGACTTCGCAAATCCTGGCCAGCCGCTTCATAGACAGCCAACAGGGCAAAGCCTATACAGGAGACGCAAAAGGCTTCGGCGATTTGATTGTCCTGCTGAACCCGGCATTCGAAGCGCTGCAGTACTCGCCTTTCTACGACTTGGCGCAGTCGCGCTGCAGCTACTTTCGGGGACAGTTGCCGCGTTTGGCGATTCTGACCTCGGAAGCCGACGACGCGACCGGCATCCTGTTTCCGCTGGGCCGGATATTCTCGACGCTTTTCGAAGAACACGACGATCTGGTGCGAACCGATTGCAAACATATGCTGAAACTGGACGAAGGCGAAGCCGACCGAAGCACGGTAGGTCATTACGAACCGCTGATCAGCCATACCCTGAAGCCTTTAAAAGACGGCCAGTCCATGCTGGCCGCGACTTCCGAAACGATGGAAAACATTTGGGACTTACAAACGCCAGGCGGTTCGACCCGTTTCGACAACATGGTGCTGACGCATCTGAACAGGACCGTTCCGCAAAATCCTTATCTGAATATCCGGGTCGACAAAGAGATCATCAATGGACACAACGATGTTTTCAACGAAAAGGTGATGCAGTTCATTCGTTTGCTGATAGAGCTTTCGACGGTAGACGTCGATGACGATCGCGACAACGTGGTGAACGGTTACGACGAATGCCCCGGAACAGCGGAACAATCGATTGTAAACGACAAAGGCTGCGCAATCGACCAGCTATGTTCTTGCGATGTGAACTGGAAAACCCCGGGCGACTTTATCAGCTGTACATCTCTCGTCTCGGGCGGTTTTCTCCGCGAAGGACTGATCGGCAAAGACGAGAGGGCAAACATTTTGTCCGCCGCCGTGCGATCCGGTTGTGGAATAAAGTCAAAAAAGGCGAGGCATTCAAACTGAAACGCAATCCCTGAATCCGATTACTTCATCCGTAAACTTGAAATTACCGACTGCATTTCAACGCTTCAAAACCGGCAAGGCGTCTTTCTTGCCGCTCAAGGCATTACAGTCCAGCATCGTGCAAGCTTATGTGGCTGTGACCCTGATGATGCCATCATTGGTTTTTATCACGCTCACTTACTTGTTGCGGAATTATTCGCTGTGGTGGGCAAAGCACTGGCTAGAAACCCAGGAAGCTGTTGATTTTTATGAGTATAATGGCGGAGAGACAGAGACTGTCCGTGCAATCACCATAACCAATTGATTTTGTAGCTCATTTTGTTAATTAGAAAGAGAGTTTTGTAGCAAGTCTCTGCTACAGCCTCATTGTATCGCTGGCTCTAACGAAAATCCACCATTTAAGCACGATTGCCAGCTTTGTAATCATTGGCTGACAGACTTTCTCAACCGAATGTCTGATAATTGCCCCCCTTCTTAATACTCATAATAACAATATCAATGAAAAGAAAATTTTCACTATTGCCGGTGTTGGCAGTAGCGTTCCTTATCTCAGGATGTGTTGCCACTCAATATGAAAAATCTATAGCAGTAGCAAAGGACGCGAACGGAAAAATTGTCTCTACGACCCTTACAGAAAGAGTTATCCAGCCAAATGGGCAAGGTTATCCAGTTAAATTTGAATATTTGCATGGGGTCCAATCAAATTGAGGCTCTTTCAACCAGAGGATTAAATGAAAAAATTAATTTTGGCGATGCTGATGACTCAACCCTTTGCTTCTCAAGCGGATCAGGCTTCTTATGTAGAAATTGGTGGGGGCAAAATCGCAATGCTGGTTATGGATTCGCCGCTCTGCAAAAGTGAAGAATGGTCACAACAGGTAGTGGTAGGCTGTCCGCAGCCGGGCGAGAATGCTTTTTATGTGCCTACCGCTCTGATCTTCGGCAAAGACGGCAGTTTGGTTAAGACCCTACCCTTCTTTGACAACAAATGCGTCTATTATTATCAGACTCTTGCACGCAGTGGTCAAAAGCTGATCGTAATGGCGAGGGTCGGGGAGTTTGCGTCTGATACCATTTCATATCCTGATTGCCCGTTCGATGCCGGGACGCTATTGCGCGAGGTGCGCGATATGCAGAATGGCAAGCTAGTTAGTCAAACCGTCTTGCAAAACTACCGGACAACATTGATTCCTTGAGCAATTCTGGACATTACCCGTTGCAACTGAATCAGTGACCACTCACCGCCCCGCGCGGTCTTAATACCAAGCTTATTCAGCTCGTCACACATGGCGCGTTGAGACAATCCACGCGCCTTCATTCCTTCGATAACACCCTTCAGCTTACCGGCAAACTCTTCGGCGGCTTGCTGGCGCTCCTCAATGTTCGGTTTCAAGTTGGCTGCACCGGCGGCACCCAGAACGACACCACGCGCCTTAGCGGCTGTCAGAGCGGCCTTAGTGCGTGCGCTGATTTGGTCCCGCTCATGTTCGCTCATGACGGCGTGAATCTGGATCATCGTTTTATTGGCGTGAGGCATATCAGCGGCCATGAACTCGACGCCACTCTCGATTAAACCACTCACAAAATGAACGTTACGGGCCAGCCGGTCTAATTTTGCAATTACCAGCGTTGCCTTCATTTTCTTGCACTGTTCCAGAGCCGCCCGGAGTTGGGGGCGGCGTTCCAGTGCGTTCGCCCCCTTGCCGGTTTCAATTTCGGTAAACGATTCCACCAATTCCCATCGTCCGCCATTCAGATAAGACATTACGGCAGATTCCTGAGCTTCCAGCCCAAGACCGGATTGGCCTTGCTTTTGAGTGCTGACCCGATAATAAGCGATGAATTTACCGTTTGCCATGATGTTTACCCCTATGACTACATTACAAGATGAACGTTTAATATGTAGTCAAGAATAGCGAACAGCCTATATTTAGTCAAATAAATAACTGGACGTCCATTAAATAATATGTAGAATATATATTTGTAATGTATTGTTTTTAAATATCTATAAGGATTTTATGAAAGAGAAAGAGCTCAAAAAGAGAGGCGCTAAGCCATTACTTGAAGGCAGAAATCTGTCCTTTGCAGAAATTAAGCAGCGGCAACGAGCAAAGGACAAATGTCTTCATGATGCAATGTGGGAGGCTGGATACATCTGTCACAGAGTCTACTTGCACCCGGAGCAGATTAAAGAGCTCAGTCGCTTGAGTTGGGGAGCTGGTGTTGGTCAATTTGACATGACGAACCCAACGAACCTTTCCGCCTATCTGTTTCACCTAATTCGAGCGCATTTGAAGCAGGCTGGTGTTGAAAATGACAATCTGCCGGACAAGTCACACCACGTAGAGGCATTTAAAGCAGCAGAGCGCAATTATCAGCAATGGAAAAAACAGCACATTGAAAGCTTGAAAAGTGGAGAAGTAATTGATGATTGACTCAACCAAACTCAGACCGTCTCAGGTGGCCGTATTGATTTACGCATGGCTCAAACGGCATCGATACGACATCGACTTTAAAAACGATATTGCGATGTTACTGGCTGAGAATAGGCGAATCGGCAGACGCTCGAACGTTCTTAAATACGGTCGAATCCCATACACGAAAGGGCTTGACGGCAAAGCCTATTATGATTGGGCCGATATCAAAATGCTTATCAAAGATCGTCTGGAGCCCATCTGTAAGGAACTTGAGCGTCAACGGCTTGAGAAAGCCGCCAAAGCGGCGAAAGGAGCGCGTCTACCGTATGCGACCTAAAACCTCAGACGAACTCAAGCGAGCGATCACATTACGGGCGGCAGGCTGGACACTGTCAGCCATTGTGACCGAGACCGGCATCAGCGCTAGCACGCTCCAACGCTATTTCAGAACGCACGGCGTCGAGCGCGGCACGATCTCGACAGAAGCCGTCGAACAGGCAAAGCAGCGGTTACTCAGCGATGCCGGTTTTATCGATGACCTAAAGCACCAGATAGCGGCCTCGATAATCGATGACCTATCACTGGTGCGCCAGCTACGGGAAACGCTGGCGCTCTCTCTCGAAGAGTTGGCGGGCGACCCTACCACCCCTGCCACCCTTAAGGCGCGATCACTGGCCGCACTGTCTACCAGCCTCAAGATTACGCAAGATGTGTCAAGACGCGCACTTAGAATAGACAACAACGATTCCCTGAATGGTATACAAGAGCCCACGCGATTGATTATCGAGAAGATGACTGACGAAGAAATGCAGGCGGCTCAAGATCGTTTCAAAGAGGACGAAGACGACGATGAAACGGAATTACTTAATGATGACTTGGTATCGATGGAAGACTGACCGGCAAAAAGGGGAAGTCTTAGAGCACGGCGGCGATGCGGAATACCATCGTTTCAACATCGGGCACCGATTTTGAAAATCAGGCCCAGACATAAAAAAGCCGATCAGGGCGGCAACCCGAAACCGGCTATTGATCCAACAAAACGAGCGGAAATTATAGCATGGGCAATGACCCAAAAGTGACAAAAAAGGAACGAAGAAGGGCCGAAAATCGTAAAAAACGAGCAGGCGCAAACGCACGGCTGGCAAGGGCTGCGACCCTCTCAATGAAGGTCGAAAATTCGGGTCATATCTGTAAGAAAGATTTATCTTTCTTCAAGGCGACATTCTTCAATGCCAAGCCACTACCCTATCCCCGACTGAACCCATTACATAAACTCCTGTTGTGTCAGTTCATCATGCACGCCCGGCAAGACAACATGCAACCCACGCCGTTCGTGTTTCGCCTTCCGCTGCACCTTCATGGAATGGACGCCACCGCACTAAATAAAAAGCTGTATCGCAAGTTATCAGACACCCTCAACAGGAAGCCCCTTCTCTGGACAACGAGAGAACATGAAAATAGCCTCGATAAAACAATCACCCATATCAACGGCGAAATCTTGCTGTATCCCGGCGAACTTGAAACCGTCAAACACGCTTTTAAGGAAATTTTCGGAGTTGCCGCTAAAGGCGTCAAGCACGCGATCCGATCCCCTTTAACCGACCGAAACAAATTAATTCAGCAGTTTGGCGAATTTTACACAATCTATAACTGGCCAGGATATGCCACAAAACAAGACTGGCAGCGGGATATGTATCGACGCAGAAGAAAAATCGCGAGACAGGACTACCGGCCTGAAGTTGGCAAATATCACTACATTTCACAAGAGCTAAACAAAATGGCGTCAGGCATCTATTGTGAGTTAAAAACTTTCAATTCTGAGTAGCAGAAAAATACCAATTTAGTAGCTTTTTGAAGCTCTCTAAGGAATCGACTTTCACACAGACACCCTTACCCCCTCTGAATCTTGAAAAGCTCGCCTCCCATGAGTCGCCGGCTGGTATCTTTGAATACTTAGTCACACCATCAATATGAGTATTGTAGCTATTCTCAAGCCTAACAAGAATCATGTTTTTTCTTTTATAAACACCAATTTGGCGTTTATAAAGTGTGTGCCCAAAAATTTGAGATTTCCAGTCTTCACTGACTCTTCCGGTATTTATCCATTCCAAATTTAAATTTTCTAAATTATCTTTCAAATATTTAACGACGTGGTCTGTTTGATTCATTGATATCTTCTTAGAAAGGATATTGATATTTAAGAAATAACACTAAATCAATATAGACCAATTGCTTGATTACAATGGCGCGGCTTTACCTCAACAGCAAAACCAACCTGACGGCGGATAACGAGACAAAAAGGCAAGCAGAAGCACTTTACGGCCTTTTAACACCAAAATAATCGGCCTAAAAATAAGTCACAACATACTTAACTAACTGATTTTCAGAAAAGATAACTGCTTGCTTACTTCGATTTTCATTTGCTACCATCCCCGCTCCACAAACAAAGCCAGAGAGGCACAAATGATTATCTCAGCAATCACCTTAGACCAACACGCCGACATTTACGAAGCCATGACCAACCGGCAGACCCACCACGCCGGTTCTGAGACTTTCTACACCGGCCATCACCCCGAACTCGACACCATCGTCATATTTCAGAATGGTGCCAGCGACAGCGCCACGTTGATCGAAATCGGCAAGTTTTCCCGGTAACGCGGGGGCATTACGAAGCCCGCCTATGATTTTTAAAAGTGGGCTTCACTGGCTTACAAAACGGAATATCGAACTGCAATTTTTCGATTGTCGCTTTCTTATCCGCCAGCGGAATTACAAGCTCCTCATCATCGATGTAATCCATAGTCACGGCAGGTAAAGCCCTGCCGGTTTCGTCCATCAGATCGTTTTCATGACCAACGATTGATAGCATATCTTTAATGAATTTACCCCGATAAGCTCGTGTTAGCGCTGTTTTTCTGAATGCGTGCATACCCGTTAGCTGTTTACCCTTCGTCTCGTCACGAAGTCCTACGTCGGCGATAAATCGCACGAAGTCTTTACCAGCATTCGCACCGGCTCGACCTCCAGCAACTTTCCATTGCGGAAACAGCCTTTTATACCTTGCCTTTTTAAGGCTCTCAACGTAATCCAAAAAGCCAAGATCAATTAGCTTTGAATGAATCGGAATAACTCTTTTGGCCGCTTCGGTTTTAGTTGATTTACGAACATCTTCATCGGCTTCAGTATCTTCTGTGATGTGAAAATACCAAACGTCACCTTCCCCATGCACAATGTCAGTAAATGGATTTAACTGGCATATCTCATTGACTCGCGCACCGCTGTAAAGCCCGATCACAGGTAGCCAAAATTTATGAACATCAGCACCGGAGTTACAATACCCCTGCATTTTCTCACAAGTGAACACCCGTAACAGTTCTGCATCTTTAAATGATCGTTGTGAACGTTCCTTTTCTTTCCGATTGCCGGAATATTTGACTTCATTTATGTAAACGCCATCGAACGCACCTTCATGCAATGAGCGAGCCCATTCAATCAGTTGCTTAATCGAACTTTTATAATTTTTAAAATTCTTGTTGTGATGGTGCGCAAAGTTGGCAAAAAAGCGGTTTATATCGACGTGTTTTATTTGGTCAATCGGTTTATTGCCAATGAATTCGAGAAATTTGGATAGCGCGGTTTTATGCTTTTTGAGCATCCCGATTTTGCTTTGGTCATATTGCGCCATAAAAGTGGCAATGGCGGAGGATAGCATCGGCACTTTGCTTGGGGATGTCGTTTTAATTGGCTCGTGTTGAGCTTGTGGTGCAGCTACTTGCTGGCTATTGACCAGCTTATCAAAAGCTTCCGCTCTTGCTTGCAGTTTTGCCAGCCTCAACTCTTCCTGATGGCGTCCCTCCTGAAGATCGAATGCGATATCCTTTCTCTTTAACGCTGCTATAGCTTTAAGTGGCAACCCGGTATTTTTCTTTTTCGCCTCTTCGGCGGCTTTGGATAGATCAAATCCTTCGCTTTGTCTTTTCTCTTCGAGGCGCTCAATCAAATCCTGTATTAGATCGTTTCTAAGCTCTTTTTCCGCCATAAGCTCATCAATATAGTTGAATAATAATTTCGCGTCACTGGCGAGCTTATACGCGGCAGGAACGGCATTGCTTAAGTTTTGGGTATTGAGAGATTGGGTAAACTCGCGAACGGGAAGAACCGAACGAAGTCGAACAGGAACGACAATTCGAAAATATAAGATATTTCCGCGCCGGTAAAGATGGGGGCATTTAGGCATATCGTAGCTATTTTTTGTAACAGCATTTTGTAGCAAACGCTGTTTATGAGCTACGACAGGAAAAATTATTTTCCTTTTCAATCAGATAGATATGATGGCGGAGAGACAGAGATTCGAACTCTGGGTGGGCTACAAACCCACGACGGTTTTCAAGACCGCTGCCTTAAACCACTCAGCCATCTCTCCGTGAGCCGGTTATAATAACCGATTCGGATATTATTGCAAGTCCCCTGCCCTGCTTTTTCTGACCCGGACGCAACCATTGCGGCCGTTTTTCGCTCTTGGAGCGGCACAAGCCAGTCATTTTTTCCGGCCGTCCCCCCAGCTTGCTCGATTCTCTACTTTGATTCTAAAAGCCTTTTTTCAAGGCGTATTTTTTCCGTTTCGGCATTCGGCGAACTTTCGGTTCTTTTTTCTTTCAAACACAATATATTGTGTTAGCATAAACACAAGTATCCACATATAGACATTCTTTCGGCGATTTCCCCCTTCTTCTAACTTGCTGATTTAATGTTATTTTTACTTTCCTTTATCCACGACTAAGCAGAGAGATCGCCATGACAGCACTTCTTCATGTCATCCCCAACACCGTGACCGACATCCCCTATCAAGATGCCTCGCTCGACATCTGGGATACCAAATACCGCTTGAAAACCAAAGAAGGCACGGCAATCGATGCGACGATGGACGAGACGTATCAACGGGTCGCGAAGGCGCTCTCCGAAGTCGAAATCGGCAAGCCGAAGCAGGAAAAATATTACAAGGAATTTCTTTGGGCGCTGCGCCAGGGCGCGATTCCGGCAGGCCGGATCGTGTCGAACGCGGGCGCGCTGGAGCACAAGCCGGCGACCTCGACGATCAACTGCACCGTGTCCGGCATGATCGCGGACTCGATGGACGACATTCTCGCGAAAGTGCACGAGGCCGGATTGACCTTGAAAGCCGGCTGCGGCATCGGCTACGAATTCTCGACCTTGCGCCCCAAAAACGCCTATGTTTCGGGCGCCGGCGCCTATACATCCGGGCCCTTGTCGTTCATGGACATCTACGACAAGATGTGCTTCACCGTCTCTTCCGCGGGCGGCCGCCGCGGCGCGCAGATGGCGACGTTCGACGTCGGCCATCCCGATGTGGTCGAATTCATCCGCGCCAAGCGCGAAGACGGCCGTTTGCGCCAGTTCAACCTGTCGTTGCTGATCACCCGAGAGTTTGTCGAAGCGGTCAAGAACGACCGGGGGTGGCCTCTGTCGTTTCCGCTTACCGAGAAAGAAGTGAAGGCCGACAGGCTGGACCTCAGCGACAGCAAGCAGATCATCTGGCGCGACCTGCCCGGCAAGGACGGTTATATCGTGAACAATGACGGCTTGGTCGCCTGCCGGATCACCAAGACGATGCCCGCGCGCCGTCTGTGGGACATCATCATGAGCTCGACCTACGACTACGCGGAACCCGGCTTCATCCTGATCGACAAGGTCAACGAAATGAACAACAACTGGTTTTGCGAAAACATCCGCGCGACCAACCCCTGCGGCGAACAGCCCCTGCCCCCTTACGGCAGTTGCCTGCTCGGCTCGATCAACCTGACCCGTTTCGTAGTCAAGCCGTTCACCGGCGAAGCGCATTTCGACTGGGACGCCTACCGCAAGACCGTCCGCATCTTTACCCGGATGCTCGACAACGTGGTCGAAATCAATGGACTGCCGCTGCAGAAACAGCGCGACGAAATCTTCGGCAAGCGCCGCCACGGGATGGGTTATCTGGGCCTCGGCTCGACCCTGACCCTGCTCGGGATGAAGTACGGGGATGCCGAATCGCTGCGCTTCACCGAAGAAGTGACCAAGGTGCTGGCCGTCGAAGGCTGGAAGGAAGGACTGGCGCTGGCGAAGGAAAAAGGCCCCGCGCCGATCATGGAGCAGCTATTTACGGTGACCGGCGAAATGCTGCACAAGCGCCCCGAAATGATCGCGGACGGCTACAAGATCGGCGACCAGGTGCCGGGCAAAGTGTTGCACGCGAAATACAGCCGCTACATGCAGCAATTGGCCGATGTCGAGCCCGGCCTGGTCGCCGAACTCGTCCAGATCGGTTCGCGCTTCACGCACCATAGCTCGATCGCGCCGACCGGCACCATTTCGCTGTCGCTGGCGAACAATGCCAGCAACGGCATCGAGCCGAGCTTCGCGCATCATTACTCGCGCAACGTGATCCGCGCCGGCAAGAAATCGAAGGAAAAGGTCGACGTGTATTCGTTCGAACTGCTGGCCTACCGGGAAATGGTCAATCCGAACGCGATGCCTTACAGCGACGATCCGGGCCATAAGCTGCCGGATTATTTCATCGCCGCCGACGACATCACCCCGAAGCAACACGTCGACATCCAGGCCGCCGCACAACAATGGATCGATTCGTCGATCTCGAAGACCGCGAACGTGCCGACCGACTACCCGTACGAAGATTTCAAGTCGATCTACGAATACGCCTACGAAAAAGGCCTGAAAGGCTGCACGACCTTCCGCTTCAATCCGGAAGTGTTCCAGGGCGTGTTGGTCAAGGAAAAGGATCTGGAAAACACGACCTACCAGTTTACGCTCGAAGACGGTCATATGGTCGAATTCAAAGGCAACGAGGAAGTCGAATACGACGGCGAAATCCATACCGCCGCGAATTTGTTCGATGCCTTGAAAGAAGGCTATTACGGCAAATTTTGATCCAGGATACCGATATGACACACAAAATCACCAAAAAGATCGTCGGCTACAAAGTGCTGACCCAGGAAGACAAAGCCGCCGCCGAACAGGCCGCGACCGAAGCGAAGCAGCGCGACGTCGAGCGCATGCACGAAAACCTGGAGCGCCCGGAAGTGCTGGTCGGCTCGACCTACAAGATCAAGACCCCGCAGTCCGAGCATGCGCTGTATATTACGATCAACGACATCATCCTGAATCCGGGCACCGAGCACGAAGAGCGCCGCCCGTACGAGATCTTCATCAACTCGAAGAACATGGAGCATTTCCAGTGGGTCTTGGCGCTGACGCGGGTCATTTCGGCCGTGTTCCGGAAAGGCGGCGACGCCACCTTTCTGGTGGAAGAATTGAAAGCGGTGTTCGACCCGCGCGGCGGTTATTTCAAGAAAGGCGGCGTGTTCATGCCGTCACTGGTCGCCGAAATCGGCCATGCGATCGAAGCCCATATGAAACACATCGGCATGATCAAGCCGGAAGGCCTGACCGACCACCAGAAAGAACTGATCGACGAGAAGCGCCGCGAATTCGAAGCATTGCACGGCTCATCCAAAGGCCAGGCCTTCCCCGAAAAAGCCGTGCTCTGCAACAAGTGCAGCACCAAGGCGATGGTGATGATGGACGGGTGTATGACTTGTTTGAATTGTGGGGAGAGTAAGTGCGGGTAATCGAGCCGTAGCTACTGGTTTCGATCTGTTTGATATCTTGTTGAGAATAGTGCAGAATCCAGCCAAGCAGGGTACGCTGCGCGTACCATTTTCAAACCGTTCCGTTAATTTTTGTCCCAAAAAGGTACGCGCAGCGTACCCTACATGGTTGAATTCATTTTCGGCGCCGATGTTATGTTCCGGGCGGACCGTTTTTCTTTACGGAGGGGACGGAACGGCGGATGGAAATGAGAATTTCCGCGTAGGGTACGAGGTGAAAAGGTACGCACAGCGTACCCTACCGCTCGTAGCGCATCTGTCGTCCAGCCGGCCTCGGTTCCTCTCAATCCACGGTTTCCGTCCAGAGACATCTATCCGTAACCAGTTTGTCGGTCTGTTGGTTGCCGATGCCTTTGGCGATCAACGCAATCACTCGGTCGTCGGTATCATAGCCGATATGCGCATCGAGCGGATTGGCCAGTTTGCCGAGACCGAAAGCGTCGAAAATGGTCGCCACGTTGATATTGATATTGGTAACTTCGACGCAAAGCCGCGAATCCAGGTATTTTTCGACAAAACCGTGCGGAATCGCGTAGCTCAACAGATCATTCGGATCGCTGAAGGCGATGATCGAAGTTTTGCTCAACATGCGGTTTTGATATTGCTCGCCCGTCGGTTCGCAATAGGCCGGTTTTTGATTCGCAATGTCGGGCAATTTCCGGCCCAGTTGTAGCATGGGCAATTGATTCGACATCATGTAAATCGGAATTTCCTTGCGTTTCAAGGCTTCTCTAAAGCCCGGGTCGCGGTCGTGGATCAACGAAGCGATACGCTGCATGCCGTCTATCGTGATGCGGCTGCCCAGGCTGTGCGAGATGATCGCGAATTCATCGTGGCGCACATTCGCTGCCAAGGTACCCTCATTAAGCGAACAAGACTGCATCGCATCATTCGGCAGATCGCTCCAGCCGCCTCGGGCCATCCAGCAAAAAGCCTGGGCGAACGAGACCAGAATGTCTTCCCGGCTGTCTCCCAGGTAAATGATCGGATCCGGGCCTGTGTCGTTCGAAAACTTCTTCATCAAATCGTTGATTTTCGCCCGCCGGAATGAATATTCGCCGGAATTGTCGTAGGCCAGCACTTCCTTTTGCGGGGCGGTAATCTTCGACCAGGTCAATTCATAAAACAGCAATTCATTTTTTCTATCCTTGCTGAGCAGGCGATGGATGCGCAAATTGCCCAGATTTTTGCTCTGATCGCCGCGATTGGTCAGCGTAATGTTTTTGGGGTGCGCAGATTGAATGGTCAACTCCAGTTTTTGAGCCAGCTTCTCCAAAAACTGGGTTGAATAGCCCGGCAAATGATCGCCGACGCCATGCACCATCAATACTTTCATTTTTCCTTTCGGATTGTTCAGGTAAGGCACCAATCCGGCAAACGGTTTTCCCCATATTTCACAAACGCGGGTATCCGCGGTCTCTTGTTTTTCCAAATACGCTTCAACCATGCCCTTCCCTAGGCTGGCGCAGCCGCCAATGTGGACCGCCGCGACAATTAACATGATTTTTTTCGATAAACGCTTCATTATTTAATTCTGATTTTTCGTAGCTATCACTTTGGAGATACGCTCCGTTCTCTTTTCGCCAAGAAGAGAATAACGATTGCGCACAGGTAAACGAATAAAGCGGCCTGAATGCCCGGCCCCTCGGTGCAGGAATCAAAAACAACGGGTAACCGGCATGGTTAAAGCGGGCAGTAAGAACCAAACCTGTCCATTATAACAAGCGCCAACGGATTCTCCGCCTTATTGTCCCCTTTCTGCGCTCTCCAAAGTACGGAAAAAACGTAGAAAGCAGGGATAAAAAATGACGATCCATGACTAAAACAGGCGTATTTCTGATATTTTATTACGGGCTATCGATCAATATCCTGAGTCATGGAAACTTTTGTTTTGCCATTTCGGACCGCAGCTATAAATTTCGTCTATCCGCTAGTGGTGCTGACGGCCCTCTGCGGAGGTCACTCGGCCGGAGCGCAAAGCCTATCGGAGATTGCCGATCTTGCTCTGCAAAACGATCCTAATTTGAAAAAGGCCGAAGCCGAACGGTCGGCTCGCGAAGAGTTCAGAACACAAAGCCTGGCCCGATTTTTTCCATCCGCTTCCGCAGTCGGCGGATCGAGCCTGGAATTTTTGCACAACAAAAAGGCGAAAGGATTCACCGGCTTCGGCAACGGCGACTTCCGCGGCCCGCAGGTCGATCAGGAATACTGGAGCCATACGTTCGATTTGAACGTGACTCAGCCGGTATTTCATTGGGACCATTGGGTGCAACTGAGCCAGTCCGAAAACGTGATCGCCCAGGCCGAAGCCAACTACCGGGCCGAGCTGCAAAATCTGCTGACAAAAACCACGCAGGCCTATTTCGATGTGCTATCGGCCCGGGATAACCTTGAATTTGCGATGGCCGAAAAAGAAGCGATCGCACGCCAGCTCGAACAGGCCAAACAGCGCTTCGAAGTCGGCATCGCCGCGATTACCGATGTGAACGAGGCGCAGGCCGCTTTCGACCAGGCGCTCACCGGCGAAATCGAGGCAGCCAACCAGCTGGACAATCAAAACGAAGCGCTCAAAGAAATCGTCGGCGAACGGGAACTGGTGCTCGACCTGCTCGGCGAACGGCTGCCTTTGAAGAAACCCGAGCCGGCCGATATTTCCAAATGGAGCGAGACCGCCGAACTGAATAATTTCGAGGTGATCGCCGCTTACAACGAAGCCGAATCGGCGCGCAAATCGATCGAGATTCAACGCAGCGGACATTTGCCGCAACTGGACATCGTCGGCGCTTACAGTGTTTCGGATGTAAACAGCAGCTTCGGTTTTCGGGGCGACACCCAAAACATCGGCCTGCGCTTGAATGTGCCGCTCTTTGAAGGAGGCGCGGTCAATTCGAAGACCCGCCAGGCTCAATTCGAATTCGAGGCCGCCAAAGAAAGTTTGTCGGCGGTCAGGCGTTCGATTACGCGCCAGGTCAAGGATGCTTACCGCGGCGTGATCACCAACATCAGCCGCGTCGAGGCGCTAAAAACCGCTGTCATGTCCTCCGAGACCTCACTGGAAGCGTCCGAAGCCGGCCTCGCGGTCGGAACCCGCACGATGGTCGACGTATTGAATGTGCAAAGAGATCTGTACAAAGCCAAACGGGACTATGCGCGGGCGCGTTACGACTATTTGATCAACAGCATCAAACTGAAGCAGCTGGCCAGCAATTTGACGGCAGACGATCTCGATCGGATCAGCAGTCTGCTCTTGCCGGGCGAGAAAGCGGTAGATAAAACGCGACCTTGACCGAAGCGCCTGCTAGAGCATTTTCGCTTTGGGTCTATGGCCTTCGTAAGGAAAGCGCGTTATTCCGGCAGAGCCTGCCCCGGTCAGGGATTGAGACGGTAGGGTACGCTGTGCGTACCTTTTGACATGGATGGTACGCACAGCGTACCCTACGGGGCTGGACTTAACGGCAGGGCACCTTTCAGAAAGTGAGGACTTCCCTACACACGATATGAAAATGCGCTAACCGATCCGCAGCACTTTGGCGCCGCGAATCCGGCCGGCCTTCAACTCCGACAGTACCTGATTGGCCTGCTCCAATGGGTAAATCCGGATTTCCGGTTTTAGCCGCATGTCCGCCGCAAGCTGTAAAAATTCGGCGACATCCCGCCGCGTGATGTTGGCGACGCTTTTGATTTCCTTTTCGCGCCACAGGTGTTCCGGATAGTCCAACGCCAGCAGATGATGCCGGTCGTCTTCCTTGCGGATCGCATTGATCACGAGGCGGCCGCCGGCTTCCAGATTCACCAGGGCGGACACGATCGGCGCCCAGACCGGCGTGGTATCGATGATCGCATCCAGTTTATGCGGCGCAGTCTGGCCGCTTTCTCCCGCCCACACGGCGCCCAGTTCGATCGCAAACCGGCGTTCTTCGGGGCTGCGCGCGAAAACGTAGATCTCGCTTTGAGGAAACCGGTAGCGGGCCATCTTCAGTACCAGATGGCCGGAGGCGCCGAATCCGGTCAGCCCGAGCCGGTCGCCGTCCTGAATGCCGGTCAGCCGCAGGGAACGGTAGCCTATCGCCCCCGCGCATAATAAAGGCGCCGCTTCCGCATCGGAGAATTCCGGAGGAATCGGATAAACGAAATGAGCGGGCGCGACCATGTATTCGGCATAACCGCCGTTCGCGTCGCGCCCGGTTGCCAGGAAATCAGGGCACAGATTTTCATTGCCTGCGCGGCAGAACTTACATGCGCCGCACGCGGAAAAAATCCAGGCCACTCCGACTCTATCGCCGGATTTGAAGGTGCCGCTAACTTGCTCCCCGGCCGCGACGATATGCCCTACCGCCTGATGCCCGGGGATCACCGGCAAATTCGGCGGCGGGGTTCGGCCTTCGATTTCATCCAGTTCGGTGTGGCACACTCCGCAGACCGAAACCTTGATCAAAACATCCTTTTTTCCCGGCGCCGGTACCGGCAGTTCCATCAACACCAGCGGCTGCGGATGATCGGCCAATTTTCCGGTGCGCGTCAGAACCATGGCTTTCATGACCGATCGCTTCCTCTTTAAAATTAATGGGCTGGCGGGTGGCCGAAACCGCCCGTATGATTTCCGTCAATGAATCTCGATACGCTTCCGCTGCGTCTTTTCCAGCTTGGGTAATACGATTTCGAGGATGCCGTCCTTGAACGAAGCCTTCGCTTGATCGGAGTTGACCTGACACGGCAGCGACACGGTTCTTTGAAATTCGCCGCGGCTGATCTCGCGCCGGCAATATTCGCCGCTCTCCTGCTTTTTTTCCTGTCTGGTGGACGATTTGATCGTAACCGTCTGATTGGTCAACGAAACATCGAGATCTTCTTTCTTGACCCCCGGCAAGGCCGCGTGGACTTTGATTTCGTTGTCGTTTTCAATAATATCGACCTTCGGCACCTCCATGCTCAAAGGAAAACTCATCAAGGGGAATCTCGGAAACTTGACGTCAAAAGGATTCAGCCAGCGGCGCGACAGCATGTCGTCGAACCAGCGGTCGAAATCTTCAAAAGCCATCAGGCCGCGCCCGGTTTCAGTTTGGGAACCTTGGCTGACAATGTCTTTGTTTTCTTGAGTTTCTTTTGATTCTTTCATATCCGTTACTCCATACTGTAAGAAAATAAATCAATCGATTAGAAAAGAACCGGCTCGGGATCGAGTAAAAAACGATGGACAGCCCGTTTTTTCAACCGGTAAAGTAACTTATTCCGTCCCGCAAAAACATTCGTAAAAATACCTAAAATGACATCGACCTCACACGAGCCGGCTTCGCAGCTCCCCGAATCGAAACTGATCCAGGGGTTGATGTTCCCCGAAGCTTACCCGCATTCGGCCGGAAATATCCGCTTGATCGAAACTCACATTTCCTGGGTGCTGTTGACCGGCGAATATGTGTATAAAATCAAAAAACCGGTCGATTTCGGCTTTCTGGACTTTTCGACGCTGGCCCGGCGCCGCCATTTCTGTCAAGAAGAACTGCGCCTGAACCGCCGGTTGGCGGCCGACTGGTATCTCGAAGTCGTACCGGTTACCGGCACTTATGAAAGGCCCCGGATGGGGGGTAACGGCGCGGCGATCGAATATGCGGTAAAAATGCGCCAGTTCCCGACAGCGGCGACGTTGAAAGACCGGGGCAAATCCGGCCATTTCGGACAAAACGAAATCGACCGGATCACCGACCTGCTCGCCGATTTTCATGCGCGCATCGCCAAAGCCTCGGGCGATTCCCCTTATGGCGACAGCACGGATATCCGTCACTGGTTCGAAGAAAACTCCATCCATCTGCGGCCCCGGCTGCAGAACCCCGGCAGAATCGCACAGTTGCAGGCGATCGAAGACTGGGGGCTGGCGGAGTGGCAGGCCAAAGCCGGACTGATGGAACAGCGTAAACACTTAGGTTTCGTGCGCGAATGCCACGGGGATATGCACCTTGGCAACATGACGCGGGTCGACGGCGAAATCGTGCTGTTCGACTGCATCGAATTCAATCCGATGCTGCGCTGGATCGACGTGATCAGCGAAGCGGCCTTCCTAATGATCGATCTGCTGCATTTTGGACTCGACGCGCTGGCCTTCCGTTTTATCAACCGGTATCTGCAACGCACCGGCGATTACCGGGGGGTGGCGCTGCTGCGCTATTATCTCGTCTACCGAGCGCTCGTGCTGGCCAAAGTCAGCCTGCTGCGTGCCGAACAGCAGCACGATTCCGGGCTGTGGGAACAAAATCATGCCGAATACGGCGTCTATGCGGATCTGGCCGAACGCTTTACCCGAATGTCCAGCCCCATGCTGCTGATTACGCACGGGTTTTCCGGCTCCGGCAAATCCTATTATGCGAGCCTGCTGTCCGAACGGATTGGCGCCGTGCAGATTCGCTCGGATATCGAACGTAAACGGATCTTCGGGTTTAAAGCCGATCAGGGCACCGGCAGCGCCCCGGATAGCGGTATCTATACCGAAAATGCCACGCAATCGACTTACGAAAGGCTTCTTGCCGAGGCTCGAACCGTGCTCGAATCCGGCCTGACCGCGATTGTCGACGCGACCTTTTTAAAAGCCGCCCAGCGCGCGCCATTCCGGCAACTGGCGTCAAGCTCCGGCGCGCGCTTCAGGATTCTGGATTTTCAAGCGGCCGATCAGGTGCTGGACGAACGCATCCGGCGGCGCCAAGATCGGAACGATGCTTCCGAAGCGACGATCGAGATCCTGCGGCGGCAACAGCAAACGGCCGAAGCCTTAAGCCCGGAAGAGCGAAAGGACGCGGTAACGGTGGATTCGGCCGACGAACGGGCGCTGGAGTTTCTGCTTTCCGCCCTCTCCGAATGAAACCGTGCCGATTTGCTGAAAATCAACCGATTTATTTTTTTATTCAGGGCAATCGCGCTATATTCACAAAGGGCGTCATTCCGGCAATCCCTACCGGAATGACGAGCACCGTAGGGCGTTTTCGCGATAGAGACTGTGAAAGTATTCGTTTTTTGAAATTTTCTACACAATATATAGTGATTAAAAATTTCAATAGGCTCAATATATGGATACCGGTCTGAAAGTTTCTGAATACTTTCACAGCCTCAATAGCAAAACGCCAACCTCTTCAAAGCCTGGTGGATTGCCTGGCGGCGAATCCACCCTACCTACTCTCCGAATGAAACCGTTCCGATTTGCTGAAAAATCAACCGATTTATTTTTTTCATACGAATCATCGATATAATCCGCTCCATTTCAAACCGTACGCAATTTTCGCTTCTAAATGATTTCCGGCTATATCGGAATCGATTGGATACGTGTAATATAAAATTGCATTACAAATCGTGTTGTTAATCAGTAATATTTTTTTCAACCGGTTCTATTTCTACCCTCTTGAGACAATAGGTTATGAGCGAGTTAAGCGAAGAAGAGCGGCAAAAAATTCTGGAAAGTTCTCCGGTCGGCACCTGGGCTTTATTGCTGATCGTCGGCGGCGCCATGACGCTGGCCTGGCTATTCATCTATTTCGGCGTGTTTCTGCCGCGCGGACCTATCGGCTGAGGAGGCCTTATGCATATCGATCGACTGGAAAAAAGATGGGCGACCGTCTCGCTCGGGATCGCCGGCCTGTTCGTGTTGGTGATTCTGGGCTCTGCGTTTTTTCAGGGTATCCACGCGCCGAGCCACATCGAAACGATCGACTCCGCTTCCCTGCATTTGAGCGGGGAGTTTGCCGAAGACAAGCTCGGAGTCCATGAAGATGCGGCCGGCAATATTACCGTTCGGATCGTCGCGGGCCGTTACGGTTTTTATCCGCAGGATATCGTGCTGCCGACCGACACGCCGCTGACGTTCCGGATGGTCAGCCAGGACGTAATCCACGGCGTGCATATCCCGATGACCAACATGGGCACCATGATCGTGCCGGGCTATGTCGCCGAGGTCAAGACCGTGCTGCATCAGGCGGGCGCGTACCCATTGATCTGCAACGAATATTGCGGAATGGGCCATGCGCATATGTGGAACAACATCAAGGTGATCGGCAAGGCGCAGTGGGCAGCCCTCAAACACTCCCAAGGAGATGCGAACCATGAATAATGCCGTCGAAAAACAACTGGCGCTGTCCCATTTCTGGGTCGCGTTTATCGCCTTCGGGCTGGCCTGCCTGATGGGCATCTATCAGGTGGTCGAGCGCAGCGGCTTCATCCCCGCAATTCAGTCCCGCGAAGTCTATTATGCATCGACCAGTACCCACGGCGTATTGATGGCGTTCGTGCTGACCACTTTTTTCATCATGGGTTTCGGCTATTACGTCGCGACGACCACGCTCAAGCTGCCGGTCTGGAACAAGACGTTCGCCTGGGCCGGTTTCTGGGTGTCGCTGCTTGGCGTCGTATTGGCCGCCCTGCCTCTCCTGACCGGCGCGGCCTCGGTGCTGTTCACCTTCTATCCGCCGATGCAGGCGCACGTGCTGTTCTATATCGGCGCGACGCTGCTGGTCGTCGGATCCTGGTTCTGGTGCGTCGAGATGCTCGTCATGTACGTGCAGTGGAAAAAGGCGAATCCGGAACGGCCGGTGCCGCTCGCGATGTTCGCGACCGCCGCGAATGCGATCCTCTGGCTCTGGACCAGCGTCGGCGTAGCGGTCGAAGTGCTGTTCCAGTTGATCCCGTGGGCGCTCGGCTGGATCGATACGATCGACCCGGGCCTTGCGCGAACCCTGTTTGCCTGGACGCTGCATCCGATCGTGTACTTCTGGCTGATTCCGGCCTATATCGCCTTTTACTGCCTGGTGCCGAAACAGGCGGGCGGTTATATATTCAGCGACGAACTGGCCCGGGCCGCTTTCATCCTGCTGGTGGTATTCAGCCTGCCGATCGGCTTTCACCATATCTATATGGACCCCGAACAAGGCCACGGCTGGAAAATGCTGCATGCGATCGGCACCTTTGTGGTGACCCTGCCGACCTTCATTACCGCCTTCACGGTCATCGCCTCCCTGGAAATCGCCGGCCGCCTGAACGGCGGCAAAAACCTGTTCGGCTGGATCGGCGCCCTGCCCTGGACCAATCCCCTGGTGCTGACAATGATTCTGTCGCTCCTGATGCTGATCCTGGGCGGCTTCGGCGGCCTGATCAACGCCAGCTATGCGATGAACGTGATGGTGCACAACACGGCCTGGATTCCGGGGCATTTTCACCTGATTTTCGGCGGCACCACGATTATCATGTATTTTGGGATCGCTTATTATTTCTGGCCGGTATTGACCGGCAAACCGCTGTTTTCGCACGGCCTGGCATTGATTCAGCTCTGGGCCTGGTTCATCGGGATGGTGATCCTGACGACGCCCTGGCACATTCTCGGCCTGCTCGGCCAGCCGCGGCGGATCGACAGCGTCCATTACAACAATCTGCTGACGCTGTCCTGGGAACCCTATGAAATCACGATGATTTTCGGCGGACTGATCCTGGTCGGGTCGGCCGGCCTGTTGATCTACAATCTCGCCAAGACCCAACTTAACGCGACCGAACCCTACGAGGGCGAAATCGAATACGCGGAGCCGATTCGTCCGGTTCAAACCCTGCCGGCCTACCTGAACGGTTTTACGCTGTGGAACTGGGTGATTGCGGGATTTATGCTGGTCGCCTTCGGTTATCCGATCGCGCAGTTCTTTTTAATGAAGACCTACGGCTCCAGTCCTTGGGGATACTGAGTATGAACAGATTATGGCTCTCTCTGATTCTGGCGGCACCGGCACTCGCAAGCGCCGCGCCTTCCTCCCGGGTTGCGTGGACCGCAGAGCAACTCAATTTCGTAAAGGGAGGCAATGCGCAGAAAGGCCGCGAACTGGCCGCGACCTGCACCGCCTGCCACGGCGAAATCGGCATCAGCGAAACCCCGGACTATCCGTCGCTGGCCGGCCAGTTGCCGACTTATTTATTCAAACAATTGCAGGACTATGCGGACGGCAGCCGCGACAACCCGCTGATGGCCGGAATCGCGAAAGGACTCGGCAAGCAGGACATGGCCGATCTCTCGGCGTGGTTCGCCTCGCTGCCGCCGCCCCCCACCTCTTATGGCAAAGAGACGCTTAAAAGCGCCGAAGCCCTGGTGAAGCAAGGCGACAACGAGCGTCTGCTCGTTCCCTGCGAAGTCTGCCACGGCAATAACGGCGAAGGCCAGAAACTCGACATCCCCGCGTTGGCCGGACAACAGGCCGAGTATCTGAAAGCCACTTTGACCGCTTTCAAGGACGGCAGCCGCCATAACGACGTTTACGGTAAAATGCGTTTGATCGCGAAAACCCTGACCGAAAAAGAAGTCGAAGAGTTGAGCGTTTATTACCGAAGCTTGAAATAGCCTTTCCGAATTCCGGCGCATCCAGTTTGGGGAAAAACTTCTTTTCCCCGAACCGCCGGATTTCTTGCGAAAATTCGGTAAAATCGAAAGCCTTGCGTGCAGTATAATGGCAGCCCTGTTCATTGTTGTTAAGGTGAAATCATGCACGTTACCCTGGTCCACGTTCAGGTCAAACCCGACCGCATCGACGATTTTATTGCCGCCATCCGGCTGAACCACGAGGCTTCCATCCGGGAACCGGGCAACCGCCGTTTCGATGTCCTGCAGTCTCCGGAAGACCCCGCCCAATTTATTCTGTACGAAGCCTATGCAGCGGCCGAAGACGCGGCAGCTCATAAAGAAACCGCTCATTATCTGGCCTGGCGCGACATGGTGGCGGACTGGATGGCCGAACCTCGTCAGGGCGTCCGTTATCACGGCCTGTTTCCAAAGGGGTAAAAGCCTATGCCCTTTGCTCCTTTTTCGATCTCGCGCCTGCCGCGCATCCATTACGGCAGCGGGCGCATCGGCGAAGTCCCCACGCTGGCTGCCGCCTATGGCCGTACCGTTTTGGTGGTGACCGGTAAACACTCGTTTTGCGGAACGCCGCGCTGGCGGGCTTTTATCGAAGAGCTGGAAGCCAAAGGCTTGCGCTGGCTGCATTTTACCGTTTCCGGCGAACCGTCGCCGATGCGGGTCGATGAAGCAGTAAGCCGGTTCCTCGGCGAAGGCGTCGAGGTGGTCGTGGCGATCGGCGGCGGCAGCGTGCTCGATGCGGCCAAAGCGGTCGCGGGCCTCCTGCCGCACGGCAATTCGGTGATGGACCACCTCGAAGGCGTCGGCAAGAATGTCCCTTACCGGGGCCCGAGTACGCCGTTTATCGCCGTGCCGACGACCGCCGGAACCGGCAGCGAGGCGACCAAAAACGCGGTATTGAGCGTGCAGGGGCCGGACGGTTTCAAAAAATCGTTCCGCGACGAATGTCTGATCCCCGAATACGCGGTGATCGACCCCGATTTGCTGGCGAGTTGCCCCCGCGAACTGATCGCGGCAGACGGCATGGATGCCTTTACCCAGTTGCTGGAATCTTACGTTTCGAGCAAAGCCAATCCTTTTACCGACGCGCTGGCCTGGAGCGGAATGAAGGCTTTCAAGGAAGGTTTTTTTTCGGCATGGGAAGGGATTGAGCCGGCCGCAGGCCACGGCCGAGGCGCAATGGCTTATGCGTCTCTGCTTTCCGGCATTACCCTCGCGCAAGTCGGCCTGGGCTCGGTGCACGGCTTGGCTTCCCCGTTGGGCGCCTATTTTCCGATTCCGCATGGGGTGGTCTGCGGCACGCTGGTGGCTGCCGCGACGCGGATCAACATTGAAGCGCTGCAGGCGCGCGAACCGAATCATCCCGCCTTGGTCAAATATGCCGAAGCCGGACGGCTTCTCACGGGACGGAATGAAATGGACGATTCGTCGGCCCGCTCGGCCCTGACCGAGCTTTTGGCCGAGTGGAGCGAACGACTGGAACTGCCGCGCCTGAATCGTTACGGTATCGGCGCCGAGGATTTTCCGCTGATCGTCGCGAACAGCCGAGGCAGCAGCATGCAGACCAATCCGATCGTACTGACCGATGCCGAAATTGAAACGATTCTGACGGCCCGGCTTTGAGTATTCAGTTTTAAACGGAGTTGTCTATGTTTTCCCATAAATTGATGAAATCCGCTTGCGTCCTGGCGGCGTTTGGCATTGTCGCGTTGAGCAACAGCCCGGCGGCGTTCGCCAGATCGCTGATTCCTCACGATTGCAGAAAAGCCGCGAAAAAAGCGGGGCTTAATCCGGCAGACGCGATTTTCGTTCAGTCCAATACGCCTTATACGGGCGGCAGCGGCCCCGAACTCATTATCGGCACACGAAAACGCGATCTCATCACGGGTACGAACAATGGCGATGTCATTTGCGGAAATGGGGGCAATGACAGCATAAACGCCCTGGCGGGCAATGATATTGTTCTCGTCGGTAGCGGGGCGGATTCGGTCGATGGCGGAGACGGCGATGATGTCATCCTCGGCGGCGGCGGCAACGACAGTTTGTCCGGGGAGGATGGCAACGACACGCTCGAAGGCAACAATGGCAACGACTCCCTGGACGGCGGCAACGGCGACGATACCTTGAACGGCGGTAACGGCAAAGATTTGCTGGACGGCGGTCCGGGTTCGGACATCCTCAACGGCGGCAACGGCAATGACCAACTGGGAGGAGGCCCCGATAACGACGTTCTGAACGGCGGCAATGGCGCCGATTCGTTGACCGGCGGCGACGGCGACGACATATTGAATGGCGGCAACGGTCCCGACGATCTGGACGATGACGCCGGCTTCGAAACATTCAATGGCGGACTCGGCAACGATGCCATCGACGACATCGACGGGGCCGATCAACCCAACAGCTTTACCGGAGCGGTAGATCGACGCGATTCGCCTAACCGGTGAATGACCGGTCTACAGGATGAACCTCCGATCAGAAAACCCGCTTCGGCGGGTTTTTTATTTCCGCATTTTTTCATTTCCACGCTGCCGTCACGACTACAGGGATGCAGCTCTTGTAGGGCGGATTCGCCGCCAGGCAATCCGCCATAGCCTTTGAAGCCTGTTGGCGTTTTGCTATCGCGAAACGCCCTACAGCTCTACATGAATGCAGTGTGTATCTTGTAGGACGGGTTCGCCGTTAGGCAATCCGCCTCACTTTGAAGGCTATTGGCGTTTTGCTATCGCGAAAACGTCCCACAGCTCTTACTCATCGTCTAGCCATTTAAGTGTTGCTTAATTTCATTTTATTATGCAAAATCTACCTCAATAAGACCGGGAGGCGCATCAATGGCGAACGATACCCGGAGTGCGCTTCACTGTGTTCAGCTCTTGTAGGGCGGATTCGCCGCCAGGCAATCCGCCGCGCTTTGAAGGGGGTTGGCGTTTTGCTATCGCGAAAACGCCCTACAGCTCTCGTTCCCACGCTGGAGCGTGGGAACGAGGAAGCCGGGTTTCGTACCTCAACCCGGCGGCTTACGACTCAATAAAGGCTACGGACTTATTCCGTTACCGCGAAAATTCGTCGGTTCGTATGCAATAAATGAAAAATACCTGGAATATACTTTCACGATAAGGTAAATACGCCCAGTGCCGTTAAGTCATATCCCAGTAATTTCCTAAAAGCTTGCTTTATGCGCAAGCTTTACTATGCTTAGGGGGGCATCACTTGACAGATGGCTGTAAAGCACAGCCCGATTGAGTCGAGCAAGCTTTTTGCGCCGGATCTCCATCCCCGTTGTAATTTCGAATCATCGCCATAGCGGAGCATGATCGCCGTTTTGACTTCGGCCGTCATCCCGTCCGCGCAAGGCAGGCGTTTGCTTTGTTAAAGCATTTTGGGGCCGGCTTGGCTTGACGATATTGCATTGGAAGGCCAAAGCAAGCTTTGGACTCCGGCATATCCGCATTTTAGGGAGGCTTTGAATAAGCCCCCTCCTCTCCTTCGCCTTTATTCGGCATGAAGGAAGAGAAACCGAAGCAGAGATTTCCGGGAAGGAGATAAGGATTTGGGGCCAAATCCTAAGGGAAATCCTTATTTTCTTGAATTTTCTTGAAGTAACTCGGCGGCCCGTTTTCCGACACGCAACAATGGCAAATGTAGAATGACAACCCGCATTTACAAATGGTTACCGGTAATGCTGTTCGCGTTGCTGGCCGCTTCGCCGTTAATGGCCGATATTTTTTATGTCACGCCTAAAACAAACGGCCAAATCGGCGACCTGAAGTACAAAAAGGAAGACATTCTACTGTTCGACACCGAAAGAGGCGAGCATGGAGAATGGTCGATCTTTTTCGATGGCTCCGATGTAGGGCTGGTTGGACAACAGATCGATGGTTTTTATGTTGCCGAGGATTACCTGCTGCTTTCCTTTCTCGGTAACCTCAAACTGAGCATCAACGGACAAAAGGTGCGCGTCCAGGGGGCGGACATCGTTAAATTCAATTGGGATCCCGAAGGGGGGGGGGCCGGCGTGCTGCCCACCAAAGGTACTTTCGATTTATTCTTCGACGGCTCCGACGTGGGAGTGAAAACCAATATCGATGCGTTAGCCTTAAATAACGACGGACATTTGATTTTCAGCACCCATGCAAAAAATCGGCTGCTCGACGAAAACGGACAGCCTTTCTTGGCCCATAAACAGGACCTGATTGAATTTACCGGCAGCACGGGCGAAGACACCGCGGGAAGCTTCAAACTTTTTTTCGACGGCCAGCAAGCGGACCTGGCGCAAAATACGGAAGACATTGACGGCGTTGACGTGTATGGCCCGTATTTATATCTGGTGACTCAAGGCAAGTTCAAAGTCGGGCCGGCCGCCGGAAACGGCCGGGATATGCTGCGTTGCGATTTGCCGCCGGTGCTTTCGCTGCCGATTCTCAGTTGCGGCAATCCGCTCGTGGTGTTCAAGGGAACGGACGTGGGTTTAAATAAAGCCATCCAGGGTATCCAGGTCAAGTTGTCGCTGAATATCGCACTGAGTTCGTCGCATGTGGATGAAAACCAGCCGGCCGATACGGCAGTCGGCCATTTTTCGATGGTCAACGCGGATAAGCGAAGCGATTACAGCTATACGCTGATCAGCGGCGACGGCGCAACGGATAACGCCTCGTTCAAAATCGACGGCGATGCTTTGCAGACGGCGGCATCTTTCGACTTCGAAACCCAACCCAGTTACCGCATTCGGGTGCGGAGCGATGAAAACGGCGGCCGGGCTATCGAAAAAGCGTTCACGATCGCCGTGAACGATGTCAATGACGCGCCCACCGACATCGCGTTGAGCGCAGAGACAATCGCCGAAAATCAACCGGAAAATTCGCTTGTCGGCGAGTTATCCACGAGCGATACCGATGCCGGCGAGAGTCAGACTTATACATTGGTTCCCGGCTCCGGCGATGACGATAACGCAGCATTCCGGATTGTCGGCAATCGATTACAGACCGCCGCCGCGTTCGATTTTGAAACCCAACCGACTTACCGCATTCGCGTACGCAGCACCGATCACGGCGGTTTGTTCACAGAAAAACAATTTACGATTGGCATCGTCGATGCCAACGAAGCGCCGACAGACATTCTGTTGAGTTATACGCGCATTGCAGAGGGGCAGCCGGCCGGAACCCTGGTGGGTACTCTCGGCAGTGTCGATGCCGATGCTGCCGATACCCACACTTATGCCCTGGCCGATCCGTCAGCGTATCCCGATAACGCCGCCTTCCAAATCGTCGGCGAGGAATTGCGTACGGCCGCCGTACTCGATTTTCCCACGCAATCGAGTTATCAAGTGCATATCCGGAGCACGGATTCTGGCTTGGGGGCGTTGACTTTCGACAAATCGATGACAATTACTGTCGACAGCATCAATCATGCGCCAGTATTTACCGTCGGTCCGGACCAGCACGTCAACGAAGACGCCGGCGCGCAGAGCGTAGCCGGCTGGGCGACTGCGATCGGTCCCGGCCGCGCCGACGAGTCGGGGCAATCGCTGATCTTCGCCGTCACCGGCAACACGAATCCCGACCTGTTCACCGAAGCTCCGGTCGTCGCCGTGGACGGCACGCTGAGTTACGCCCTCGCTCCCGGCGCGAGCGGCAGCGCGGTCGTCACGCTGCTTTTGCAGGACGACGGCGGCACCGCCAACGGCGGCAGCGACGCTTCCGCGCCGCAAAGCTTCACCATTACGGTCAATGCGGTCAACGATGCGCCGAGCTTTGCCCAAGGCGCCGATCAAAACGTGAATGAAGACGCCGGCGCGCAAACCGTACCCGGCTGGGCGACCGCGATCAGCGCCGGCGCGATTGACGAAACCGCGCAGACTTTGACCTTCGCCGTCACCGGCAACACGAATCCCGACCTGTTCGCCGAAGCGCCTGCGGTTACCCCGGACGGCGCCTTGAACTACACCCTGGCCGCCAACGCCAATGGCAGCGCGGTCATCACGCTGATTTTGCAGGACGACGGCGGCACCGCCAACGGCGGCAGCGATACTTCCGCCCCGCAAAGCTTCACGATCACGGTCAATCCCGTCAACGATGCGCCGAGCTTCACCCAAGGCGCCGATCAAAGCGTAAATGAAGACGCCGGGGCGCAAACCGTACCCGGCTGGGCCACGGCCATGAGCGCCGGCGCCGCCAACGAAGCGGGCCAGACGCTGGCTTTCAATGTCACCGCCAACGACAATCCGGGACTGTTCAGCGCCGGACCGGCCGTCGATCCGGTCAGCGGCGATCTGACCTTCACGCCGGCCGCCAATGCCAACGGCACCGCGACTCTCCAGCTGACGCTCACGGACAACGGCGGCACCGCCAACGGCGGCGCCGACACTTCCGCGCCGCAAAGCTTCACGATCACCGTCAATTCCGTCAACGACGCGCCGAGCTTCACCCCAGGCGCGGACCCGGCCGTCAACGAAGGCGCGGGCGCGCAAACCGTGGCCGGCTGGGCTTCGGCCATCAGCCCCGGCCCGCTCGACGAAGCGGCTCAAACGTTGACCTTCCAGATCACGGCAAACGACAATGCCGAGCTGTTCAGTGCCGGACCGGCCCTGGATACTTCCGGGAATCTGACTTTTACCCCGGCGCCGGATGCGAACGGCACGGCAAACATTCAGGTTACGCTCATGGACAATGGCGGCACCGCCAACGGCGGCAGCGATACTTCCGTGCCGCAAAGCTTCACGATCACGGTCAATCCCGTCAACGACGCGCCGAGCTTTGCCAAAGGCGCGGACCAAACAGTCTTTGAAGATGCCGGCGCGCAAACCGTACCCGGTTGGGCGACCGCGATCAGCGCCGGCCCCGCCAACGAATCCGGCCAGACGCTGACTTTCAATGTCACCGCCAACGACAATCCAGAGCTGTTCAGCGCCGGACCGGCCGTCGATCCGGTCAGCGGCGATCTGACCTTCACGCCGGCCGCCAATGCCAACGGCACCGCGACTCTCCAGCTGACGCTCACTGATAACGGTGGAACCGCCAACGGCGGCGCCGACACTTCCGCGCTGCAAAGCTTCACGATCACCGTCAATCCCGTCAACGACGCGCCAAGCTTCACCCCAGGCGCGGACCCGGCCGTCAACGAAGGCGCGGGCGCGCAAACCGTTTCCGGCTGGGCTTCGGCCATCCACTCCGGCCCGCTCGACGAATCGAGCCAGACGTTGACTTTCAATGTCACCGCCAACGACAATCCGGGGCTGTTCAGCACGGCACCGGCCGTCGATCCGGTCAGCGGCGATCTGACCTTCACGCCGGCCGCCAATGCCAACGGTACCGCGACTATTCAGCTGACGCTCACGGATGACGGCGGCACCGCCAACGGCGGCAGCGACGCTTCCGCGCCGCAAAGCTTCACCATTACGGTCAACGCGGTCAACGATGCGCCGAGCTTCACCCAAGGCGCCGATCAAAACGTGAATGAAGACGCCGGCGCGCAAACCGTACCCGGCTGGGCGACCGCGATCAGCGCCGGCGCCGCCAACGAAGCGGGCCAGACGCTGACTTTCAATGTCGCCGCCAACGACAATCCGGGGCTGTTCAGCGCCGGACCGGCCATCGATCCGGCTACCGGGGATTTAACCTTCACGCCGGCCGCCAATGCCAACGGCACCGCGACTCTCCAGCTGACGCTCACGGACAACGGCGGCACCGACAACGGCGGCGCCGATACTTCCGTGCCGCAAAGCTTCACGATCACCGTCAATTCCGTCAACGACGCGCCGAGCTTCACCCAAGGCGCGGACCCGGCCGTCAACGAAGGCGCGGGCGCGCAAACCGTGGCCGGCTGGGCTTCGGCCATCAGCCCCGGCCCGCTCGACGAAGCGGCTCAAACGTTGACCTTCCAGATCACGGCAAACGACAATGCCGAGCTGTTCAGTGCCGGACCGGCCCTGGATACTTCCGGGAATCTGACTTTTACCCCGGCGCCGGATGCGAACGGCACGGCAAACATTCAGGTTACGCTCATGGACAATGGCGGCACCGCCAACGGCGGCAGCGATACTTCCGTGCCGCAAAGCTTCACGATCACGGTCAATCCCGTCAACGACGCGCCGAGCTTTGCCAAAGGCGCGGACCAAACAGTCTTGAAGATGCCGGCGCGCAAACCGTACCCGGTTGGGCGACCGCGATCAGCGCCGGCCCCGCCAACGAATCCGGCCAGACGCTGACTTTCAATGTCACCGCCAACGACAATCCAGAGCTGTTCAGCGCCGGACCGGCCGTCGATCCGGTCAGCGGCGATCTGACCTTCACGCCGGCCGCCAATGCCAACGGCGCCGCGACTCTCCAGCTGACGCTCAAGGACAATGGTGGCACCGCCAACGGCGGCAGCGATACTTCCGTGCCGCAAAGCTTCACGATCACCGTCAATCCCGTCAACGACGCGCCGAGTTTTACCGCCGGCGCCAATCAAAGCGTGAATGAAGATGCCGGGGCGCAAACCGTACCCGGCTGGGCGACCGCGATCAGCGCCGGAGCCGCCGACGAAGCCGCCCAGACATTGACGTTCGTCATCATCGGCAACACGAATCCCGGCCTGTTTGCCGTCGCGCCCGCGATGACGGCGAACGGCACGCTGAGCTACACGCCGGCGGCGGACGCGCACGGCGTGGCGAGCATTCAAATCGCCCTTACCGACGATGGCGGCACCGCCAACGGCGGGGCGAATACGTCCGCGCCAACAACCTTCACGATTACGGTCAACTCGGTCAACGATGCGCCGAGCTTTGCCAAAGGCGCGGACCAAACGGTCCTTGAAGACGCCGGCACGCAAACCGTACCCGGCTGGGCCACGGCCATGAGCGCCGGCCCCGCCAACGAATCGGGCCAGACGTTGACTTTCAATGTCACCGCCAACGACAATGCCGCGCTGTTCAGCGCGGGTCCGGCCGTCAATCCGGCTACCGGCGCCCTCACCTTCACGCCGGCCGCCAATGCCAACGGCACCGCGAATATCAAGGTCGCGCTGATGGACGACGGCGGCACCGCCAACGGCGGCGTCAACAGTTCGGGATCGCAAAGCTTCACGATCACCGTCAATGCGGTCAACGATGCGCCGGCCGGCACGGACAAAACGGTTACCGCTCTGGAAGACGGCGATTACGTTTTCAGCGTGGACGATTTCGGATTCACCGATCCCGACGACTCGTCCGCCAATGCGCTGCTTTCGGTCAAAATCGCCACCTTGCCCGACACCGGCAGTCTGACCCTTTCGGGTTCCGCAGTGGTCGCGGATACCGAGATTGCGGTCGCCGATCTCGGCGACTTGAAATTCACGCCGGCAGCGAACGCGAACGGCGCGTCGTATGCCAGCTTCACCTTCCAGGTGCGCGACAACGGCGGCACCGCCGACGGCGGCATCGATCTGGATCCGGCCGCGAAGACGATAACGGTGAACGTCACCTCGGTCAACGACGCGCCGGCCGGCACGGATAACACGGTCACGACGGACGAAGACGTCGATTACGCTTTCAACGCGGGCGATTTCGGCTTCGCGGATACCGACGACTTGCCCGCCAATGCACTGCTTTCGGTCAAAATCGCCACCTTGCCCGGCAGCGGCAGCCTGACCCTTTCGCATACCGAGGGTACGGAAGAGATTACGGAAGCAATTGAAGCGGGTACCGACATTGCGGCCACCGCTATCGCCGCCGGCAGATTGAAATTCGTGCCGGAGGCGAACGCGAACGGCGCACCGTACCCCAGTTTTACGTTCCAGGTGCGCGATGACGGCGGCACCGACAATGGCGGCAGCGATCTGGATCCGACCCCAAGGACGATAACGGTGAACGTCACCTCGATCAACGACGCGCCAGTCAACGCGGTGCCGCAAACCACGGACGAAGACGAAGATGTCGCAGATCAAACCACGAACGAAGACACCGCCCTCGTCTTCAATGAGGACAATAGCAATCGGATCAGCGTAAGCGATGTGGACGCCGACAGCGCCGACCTCAAAATCACGCTCGACGTCTCCAGTGGCAGCCTGACGCTCGGCGACACGAACGATCTGGCCTTTGCGGAGGGCGACGGCACGGACGACGCCACCATGACCTTTACGGGCAATTTGACCGCGATCAACGCGGCATTGGACGGACTGAGTTTTCAACCCGCGCCGGACGCAACCGAGCACGTGACGCTGACCCTCACCAGCGACGATCAAGGCGCAACCGGCGCCGGCGGCGCCTTGAGCGCCACCGATACGGTCACGATCGACATCATCCCGGTGAACGACGCGCCGGTCGTCACGATGCCGGGCGCCACACCGGCGTATGCCGGCAGCGCGGTCGTTCTCGACGGCACCGCGACCGTGAGCGACATCGACTCGGCGAATTTCAATAACGGCGTACTGATCGCAGACATCATCACCAATTGCGAAGATGACGACCGGCTCGCCCTGTTGGATCAAGGCGCGGGCGCCGGCCACATCACTCTCGACGGGAACACGGTACAGTACGACTTCGACGGCAGCGGACCGACCGCCATCGGCCAATTGGCAACCGATTTCGATTGCGACGACGAAACTTCTCCCAGCCTGACCGTCACGCTGAACGCCAGCGCCGACCCGGTCTCGACGCAAGCCCTGCTGCGCAATTTGACCTATGCCAGCGCGGCCGCCACGCCAAGTGGAACCGAACGGACCCTCCGGGTAACGCTGAGCGACGGCGAAGACACCAGCAACCCGGTGGACAAACAGTTGAATATCGACAACCCGCCCGAGGTTGACTCGGTCACTCCGGCAAACAGCGCGACGGATGTCGCCGTGAGCAGCAGCATCGACATCACCTTCACTGAAGCGGTCAATGCCACGGCCGACGCATTCAGCATCGAATGCCCCGAAGGCAACGCAGTGGCGTTTACATCGAATCCGACGCTGCCGGCCTCGAACGCGACCGCTTTTCAGTTGACTCCGAATGCCGCCCTTCCGTACGGCGATACCTGTACGGTCATGGTGCACAAGGACGAAATCGACGATTCTGATGCGATCGACCCGCCGAGCGGCATGGTGGCCGATTTTACGTCGACGTTTACCACGGTCGTTAATACGGCTCCCAGTTTCACCAAAGGCGCCGATCAAACGGCGAACGAAGACGCCGGGGCGCAAAGCGTGTCCGGATGGGCGACCGATATCAGCGACGGCGACGGCAATACGCAAGTCCTGACGTTCAATGTTACCGGCAACACGAATCCCGACTTGTTCAGCGCCGGACCGTCGGTATCGTCGGCCGGCGTCCTGACTTACACGCCGGCGGCCAACGCCAACGGCAGCGCGACGATTACGCTGACGCTCTCCGACAACGGCGGCACGGTCAACGGCGGGGTGGATACCTCGACGGCACAAACCTTCGTCATCAATGTGACGCCGGTCAACGATGCGCCGAGCTTCACCAAAGGCTCCAATCAGACGGTGCTGGAAGATGCCGGCGCGCAAACCGTGCCCGGCTGGGCGACCGAGATCAGCGTCGGTCCGGCCGACGAAGCGGGCCAGACGCTGACCTTTAACATCACCGGCAATACCAACCCCACCCTGTTCAGCACGGCTCCGGCGATTTCGTCCACGGGCCAGTTGACTTACACGCCGGCGGCCAACGCCAACGGCAGCGCGACGATTACACTGACGCTCTCCGACAGCGGCGGCACGGCCAACGGCGGGGCAAATACCTCGGCGGCGCAAACCTTCGTCATCAATGTGACGGCGGTCAACGACGCGCCAAGCTTTACCAAAGGCGCCGATCAAACCGTCGACGAAGACGCCGGACCGCAAACCGCGAATCCGTGGGCGACCGCGATCAGCGCCGGTCCGGCCGACGAAGCGGGTCAGATACTCACGTTCAGCGTCACGAACAATACCAACACGAGCCTATTCAGCGCCGGACCGGCGGTATCGTCGACTGGCGTGCTCACTTACACCCCGGCGGCCAACCAGAACGGCAACGCCACGATCACCTTGCAGCTTTCGGACAACGGCGGCACAACCAATGGCGGAGTGGACTTTTCCGGAACGCAGACCTTCACCCTCACGGTCAACCCGGTGAACGACCCGCCGGTGGCGCAGACCAAGAATGGCGGCAGCGTGCAGGCCAACATGAAACGCACCGGCATCGATGCCGGCTTGCTGGCCGGCGTAACCGATGCCGATACCGGCATCAACGGCTGCTCGCCGACCTTCAGCCTGGCCAGTATCAGTAGCGGCACTCACGGCACCGTTTCCAATGTCAGTCTCGGCGAGGGCACCTTTGATTTCGAACCGGAACCGGGCTACACGGGCGCCGCCACCGCCACCTATACGGTGAAGGATGACGGCTGCCCCGGCACGGCGACGAGCGCGCCCGCCACCATCAATATGACCGTGAGCGGGCCGGTTGTCTGGTTCGTCAATCCGGCCGCCGGCACCGACGGCACCGGTACGCTGGCCAGTCCGTTCAACAGTCTGGCCTCGGCCAATACAGCCAAAAGCACAAGCGCCAATCATCGTATCTTTGTCTACAACGGCACCACGGCATCGGGCGTCGGCGTCACGCTGAGCGGGGCGGCGTCCCAGGCCAGCGCGCAATGGCTGATCGGCCAAGGCGCGACGAATTCGCCGACCAATACCTTCGACGCATTGATGGGTATCTCGCCACCAGACGGTACGATCGACAGACCGACTATCGGCGGCATTCAGCCGCAGATTCAAGGCACATTGACTTTGAACGGAAACAATGTCCGCGCGCAGGGCTTCAATCTTTCAACCGGTGCGAACCCGGGCATCAACGATGCAGCAGGTGCTGCGATCAGTGGCGTGACGGTCGATCAGGCCAGCGTCAGCTCGACGACCGGCAGCGCCGTAAACCTGAGCGATTTCGGCGGCACGGTCAGCCTGACGGCGGTATCGAGCAACGGTGCGGCCAGCGGCATCGTGCTGAACAATACTACCGGCAGTTTCTCCGTCAGTGGTGACAGCGGCAGCACCAACAACGGCTCCGGCGGCACGATTCAAAATACTACCGGCGTGGGCGTCGTGCTTACCAACGCGCAAAATGTCTCTTTCGATCAATTGAACATTCAGAATACCGCGCGCAGTGGCATTCGCGGCAGCAATAACGTTCAGAACTTCATCTACATGAACGGAACGATCAACAATGTCGCCACCGCCAAGGTCAGCGGTCAAAACGACGCCAATATTTCTTTCGATACCTATCCGGCAGACGGCACAGCCAACCACATCAACGGCACCGTCACAATCACCGGTAGCACGCTGAACAACTCGGCATTTCATGGCATCTGGATTCAAAATTACAGTGGTACGATCAGCAACCTGAACATCTCGAACAACACGCTGACTAGCGCGACTACCACAACCGATTCGAACGGCAGCGGCATCAGCGTCATCTCGTTCGGCCATACGGGAGGCAGTTCATCCATTACCAAGGGAACGATCGACAACAATATCGTCAATCATTTCCCCGGCGGGCGGGGCATTCAGGTGCAGGGCGGCAACGTTACCGAAGCGCAGGCGGGCGGCAGTTACGGCACGTTCAATAATCCGGCCAACGTCATTTCCATCAGCGGCAACAAGCTCAACGACACGGCGCAAGGCGCAACCGCGGGCGTTAAATTCCAGGGAGAAGGCATAGTCGCTCTGGTCAATGGACGCGGCCAAGGGAATTTCGCGATTAACAACAACCGCATTTTCAACACTACCGGCACTGGCATTTCGCATTCCGCGTTCGGCGACGCTCAGGTCAGTTCAACCATCAACGGCAATACCATCACTCCCAACAACACGTTCGCATCACAAGGCATCGGCGTCGGCACCAGCAAGACGGATGTATTCACTGACAATACGCCAAGGCTGGATACAACCATCAACAACAACACGATTAGCCAAACCGACGGTAACGGTATTCTGGGCGTCGCCTACGACGGTACCGCGGGACGGCTGAATATCACAATCAAGAACAACACGGTCGCCGCACCGCTTGGTGGCGTGCGTCCTGGCATCGCGGTAAATGCCGGTAATTCGACCTCAACAATCGACGATGACGTTTGTCTGGACATTTCCGGCAATACCAGCGCAGGCAGCGGTGGAAACAAGGGTATCGGCCTGCGCAAACAAGGTACGAATCCAGCGACCAACGCCTTCGGCGTGGAAGGCATGACCGCAACGGCTACGCCTGACGTCGAAAATTTTGTCTCCGGGCAAAATCCGGCGGGTAACGGTACGTATCTCGTTTCGGCTGAGAGCGGTTTCTCGAACTGCGCAAGCGCGCCTTGAAGAATGGCCAGAGCTGTAGGGCGGAACGCGCCAGCGGTTCCGCCATAAGGGTTTCAGTAATCAACGACCATCGAGCATCGCGACGAAGGCGTCGCTCCCACAGCGGTGGAAACATAGGGCCGTAGGATGCGGTGAGGAACGAACCGCATCGTTCGCGATTGATGCGGTTCCTATCGTCACCGCATCCTACGACGCTGCCGTACACCGATGGGGTTTGGATCGGCGAGGCCGCGGGTAGACAACAATTTTTTAACACGATGAGGAGAGACAGATGGCAGAACCATTTTTAAGCGAGATCAGAATCATGAGCTTCGTCTTCGCGCCGAAAGGCTGGGCTCTATGTAACGGGCAATTGTTGCCTATCAATCAAAACCAGACGCTGTTCTCCTTGCTGGGGACGACATTTGGCGGGGATGGACGCGTCAATTTTGCCCTTCCCGACTTGCGCGGGAGAATCCCGATTCATGTCGGCTACAGCCACACGTTGGGCGAACGGGGAGGCGAACAGGCGCACACACTTTCCATCGGAGAGATACCGACGCATACACACGTCGGACGAGCCACGAACGTGACCGCCACGACGAATACGCCCTCTTCGAGCGTGATGCTGGCAAATTCGAGCGCTTCCGCTCTCTACGGCAGCGCGGCCAGTTTGAATGCGATGGCGGCGAACGCGATCGTGAGCCACGGGGGCAGCCAGGCCCATCTCAACATGCAGCCTTTTCTGACGCTGTCGTTTTGTATCGCCCTTCAGGGCATCTTTCCTAGCCCCACCTAAACTAGAGGAGACTTAAAGATGGCACAACCGTATGTCGGTGAGATTCGAATATTCGCGGGTAATTTCGCTCCCGCGGGCTGGATGTTCTGCGAAGGGCAGTTACTGCCGATCTCGGAGAACGAGACGCTTTTTCAATTGATTGGTACAACCTATGGCGGCGACGGTCAAGAAACCTTTACCTTGCCCGACCTTCGCGGCCGGATTCCGGTTCACCAAGGAAACGGCTTCATTTTGGCGGAAACGGGTGGCGCCGAAGAAATCACGCTGGCGGCTCAGCAAGTTCCGGCGCATAGTCATGCAATGCTGGCGACAGCAAATACGGCGACCGTTTTCACCGCGCAGGGCAACGTTCCCGCAGCCAGCACCGGGGCAACCGTGTTTCCCTATGGGAGCGACGCACCGAGAACGACGCTGCATCCCTCTTCAATCAGTGCTGTAGGCGGCAGTCAGCCACATACCAATTTCCAGCCCTACCTTTGCGTTAATTTCATTATTTCTTTATTCGGGATTTTCCCATCACCCACTTAGGAGTTACCCCTATGGCAGATCCTTTTGTTGCCGAAATCCGAATCTTTCCGTTTAACTTTGCCCCCAAAGGCTGGGCGTGGTGTGATGGACAATTGCTGCCGCTGTCCCAAAACACGGCACTATTTTCTTTACTGGGAACAACCTATGGCGGCAACGGTAAAAGCAATTTCGCTTTGCCCGACCTGCAAGGCCGAGTGCCGATGCATCCTGGTCAGGGTCCAGGTCTCTCGCTTCACGACCTCGGCGAAACAGGGGGCTCAGAGACTGTTACCTTGCTTGAGTCGGAGATACCCTCCCATTCTCACAACATAGACGTATCACAAGCCGATGGTATTGAGCGAACGCCTGCCGGTCAGTTGCTGGCGACAGGAATCGCCATTGGACAGTATGCGGCGCCCGGTGCACTAAGTCAGCTTAGTGACAATCTCCTAACTCCGGCTGGCGGCGATCAACCGCACAACAATATGCAACCGTATCTGACATTCTATTTCTGCATCGCGTTGCAAGGCGTGTTTCCGCCGAGGGCGTAATCGGATAGAATTCAAAACCATAAGGACCGCAGGATGCGCCGACACAGGAGGCGCATCCTGCGGCGCTTCGGCCCTATCCCAAAACCGTCGTCACATGAAAATTCAAGGATTAACACCGGAATGAACCTTACTTTTCGACCGATCGAAACCACCGACCGCGATTTTCTCAGCGCCGTCTACGCCAGCACGCGCGCGGACGAAATGGCGCTGGTGGATTGGGACGAACGGCAAAAGGCCGCGTTTCTGGAAATGCAGTTTGCCGCGCAGCATCGGTATTATCAGGAAAACTATCGCGATACCGATTTTTTAGTCCTGCTTCTCGATGGACAGCCCATCGGGCGCCTGTATCTCGCACGCTGGCCGGAAGAAATCCGTATCGTGGATATCGCGTTACTGCCGGCATACCGTAATGCGGGCGTCGGCACGCAGCTTTTGACTGACGTTCTCGAAGAAGCCGCCGCTGCCGGCAAACCCGTACGCATTCACGTGGAAGGCTTTAATCCGGCCCTTTCTCTGTATCGCCGTTTGGGTTTCAAGCAAATCGGCGAGCACGGTGTTTATCTTTTGATGGAACGCCCTGCGGATGCTTCTTGAAAGCCCGAATCAGCGGTTTTTTATGTAGTGTAGATTTTGAAGAGTGTAATTCGCATGTTGGAAGCTTTGACAAAAGAAAATTGGGAAGCCTGTCTCAATGAAGATTTTCAGGTTCAAATCGACGATCGGAACGCCGTCGATATGAAGCTGGTTTCGGTGTCCGGATTCGGACGGAGTTTGAACGGTCGGCGCGAGGCTTATTCCTTACTGTTTCAAGGGCCCGGCCAGCCGGTGCTGGTGCAGCGCATCTATCGGGTTCAGCAGCCGCAACTAGGAAGCATGGACATCTTCCTGGTGCCGGTCGGAAAGGATGCCGGCGGCATTCAGTATGAGGCGGTATTTACTTGACGCTAGCGTCGTTCTTCGAAACGCCGACGGGATATTCATCCCGCCCGGCGGAAGGTGTTTATACATTGCTTTGTAGGGTACGCTGTACGTACCATTTTTTGCGACAAACGGTACGCACAGCGTACCCTACCTGAGAGCTTTAGGGCGTTTTCGCGATAGCAAAACGCCAGCAGGCTTCAAAGCAATGGCGGATTGCCTTGCGGCGAATCCACCCGGCAAGAGCTTCTCTCGATTCTGGGCGGTTTGTGCGTATCCTCTCGCAAGCGAGCCAGAATACCCACAAATATGCCAAAAACTTGTCGGTATTCGGTGAGACTCCATGAGGCAAACACAAGACAATAAAAAACCCGCTAAGCCTTGCAACTTGCGGGTTTGTGAGACTGTTTGAGTCTGCAATTTGGTGCCGATGGTCGGATTTGAACCGACACGACTTGCGTCACCACCCCCTCAAGATGGCGTGTCTACCAATTTCACCACATCGGCAAATATTTACTATTTTAAAAATAGCCTATTTCTTTTTAGCAGTTTCTTTTTTAGGCTCTTCTTTTTTCGGTTCGGCGACGGGTGCCGCTTCTTTGGGAGCCGTGTCAGCAGCAGGTGTTTCCGCTGCCGGCACTACTGTATCGGCTGCCGGTTTAGGCTCGGCAGGCACTTCGGTATCGACTTTTGTACCTCCGACACCCGGCAAGGTCTGGTTTTCTTTGTCGCTGACGATCTCGCTCATGATATCAGTCGTGCCGCCGCGGTGACCGTTGAATACGGCAAGACCGAGGCTGGTCGTAAAAAACAGCGTAGCCAGAATAGCGGTCGTTCTGGACAGGAACGAGGCAGCGCCTTGCGCGCCAAAAACCGAACCCGAGGCGCCGGTTCCGAATGCCGCACCCGCATCGGCGCCCTTACCTTGCTGCATCAGCACCAAGCCAATGATGCTCAAGCCTAGCAAGACATGAATTATTATAATAGCCTGATACATAGAAAGTCTAAACTTCTTAAATCGAGTGATAAATCTTCAGGAAAGAATCGGCATCCAGAGAGGCCCCACCGATCAATCCGCCATCGATGTCGGGCATCGAGAAGAGGCCTTTGGCATTATCCGGTTTGCAGCTTCCACCGTACAAAATTTGTAATTTTGCTGCAATGTCCTGATTTTGCTTAGCGAAATAGTTACGGATATAGGCATGGACTTCCTGCGCCTGATCATCGGTCGCCGTTTTGCCGGTGCCGATAGCCCAAACGGGCTCGTAAGCGATGACCGCGCTACGGAAAGCTTCAATGCCGGCGGCTTTGATTACCGCATCGAGCTGTTCGTCAATAACGCCGAAAGTTTCGTTCCGCTCGCGTTGTTCCAGCGTTTCTCCGACGCACAAAATCGGCACGATGTTTTGGGTTTGCGCCTGGATGAACCGCGCCGCGACCGATTCGTTGGTATCGCCGTAGTCGCTGCGCCTTTCGGAATGGCCGACGATCGCGTATTTGCAGCCGAATTCGGCCAGCATCGCGGCGGACACTTCGCCGGTGTAGGCGCCGGAAGTCTTATCGGCAACATTTTGGGAGCCCAACGCCAAGCTAGTTTCTTTGACAAGTTCACTGACGGCCGGAATCTGAACGTAAGGCGCACAAACCGCGATATCGCCATCGATGTTGCCAATGCCGGCCAGGATGCCTTCCACGAGCGATTTTGCGCTGGCGAGCGTGCCATTCATTTTCCAATTGCCAACAACCAGAGACCGACGCATTGTTTTCCCTCTCAAAGAACTAAATCGCGCATGATAAAGGAAACCCGATCATTTTTCAAGCCCGAAGAGAATTTCTGACCGCGTCCGCCAGTTCATGAGCGTAGGCGTTGACCTTATCCTCATAACGGCCTTCGACCATCACCCGGATCAGTGGCTCGGTCCCCGAAGCTCTCAGCAACACCCTGCCCTCGTCGCCGAGTTTCTGCTCGACGGCCTTGACCGCTTTTTGAATCGGCTCGCTGTGCGCCGGATCGAGCTTTTTCTCGATTTTTACATTGATCAGAACCTGCGGAAACTTCTGCATGCCGGATTTCAGCTCGTAGAGCGTCTGTCCGCTGCCGTGCATTTCGGCCAGCACCTGCAAGGCGGATATGATGCCGTCGCCGGTCGTGGTCCGGTCCAGGCAGATGATATGGCCGGAGCCTTCGCCGCCCAGGATGCCTTCGTTTTCTGTCAGCATTTCCATCACATAGCGGTCGCCGACATTGGCTCGCAACAGCTTGACGCCGAGATGCTTCAGGCCGATTTCCATGCCTAGATTGGTCATCAGTGTGCCGACGACCGGTCCATAGAGCAATCCTTCCTGCAGACGGGATTTGGCGATAATGTAAATCAGTTCGTCTCCGTCGACGATTTCGCCTTTATGGTCGACCATAATCAGCCGGTCGCCGTCGCCGTCCAAGGCGATTCCCAAATCGGCCTGCTGCGCCAATACGGTTTGCGCGAGTTTTTCAGGCTGCGTCGCCCCGCATTGGTCATTGATATTCAATCCGTTGGGTTCACCGCCGATGACGGCGACTTCGGCGCCGACTTCGCGGAAGACATGCGGTGCGACATGATAAGTCGCCCCGTGCGCGCAGTCGATCACGATTTTCAGGCCTTTAAAATCCAGCCGGGGCGGCACGCTGGCCTTACAAAATTCGATATAGCGGCCGGCGGCATCGACCTGGCGTTTCGCCTTGCCGAGGCTCGACGAATCGACCGTAGTCATCGGCGAATCCAGATAATGCTCGATCTGCTCTTCGATTTCGTCCGGCAGTTTGGTCCCGTTCACGGAAAAGAACTTTACGCCGTTGTCGTAATACGGATTGTGCGACGCGCTGATCACGATCCCGGCTTTGGCGCGCAAGGTGCGCGTCAGATAGGCAATACCCGGTGTCGGCATCGGTCCTAACAAGCGGGTACCTACCCCGGCCGCCGTCAACCCCGATTCGATCGCCGATTCGAACATATAACCGGAAATGCGCGTATCCTTACCGACCAGTACGAAACCGGAACCTTCGTTCGCGAATACCTTGCCGGCCGCCCATCCCAACTTCAGAAAAAAATCCGGTGTAATCGGATAATTACCGACCGTGCCTCGAATCCCGTCGGTGCCAAAATATTTCTTTGCCATGTTCTACATTTCTTCATGAGAATCGTTCGAGATTAACGAACGGGTTGCGTTTGCCATTAAAAAATCCATTCGGTTCCGGTTTGCGCAAAAAAAGGGGGAGGCGCCAGCCCTGTGGAGCCTCCCCCTGATTTGTCGAATGATAGCGCGGATAGGCAAGACCTAATTTTGCTTGGCGGCTTCGCCCAAGGAACCGAGTTTGTCGTCCTTCGGATTCGCATCGCCGACCGACGTGAACGAAGGTGGCGTGGAATCGTCCCAACCCTGTGGTTCCCTGACCGGCTGCCGTGTCATCAGGTCATTGATCTGGGTCTTATCGATCGTCTCGTATTTGATCAGCGCTTCGGCCATTGCATGCAGGATGTCGATGTTTTCCTTCAGTATTTTTTCGGCTCGCTCGTAGTTGCGGTCGATGATCGAACGAATCTCTTCATCGATCGTATGCGAAGTTTCCTCGGCGACCGTCTTGTGTTGGGTGACCGAACGGCCCAGGAAAATCTCGCCCTCTTCCTCGCTGTAAGCCAAAGGCCCCAAACGCTGCGACAAGCCCCATTTGGTGACCATGTTTCTCGCCAGTTCGGTCGCCCGTTCGATATCGTTGGAGGCACCGGTGCTGACCTGTTCCCAGCCGAAAATCATTTCTTCGGCGATCCGGCCGCCGTACAGGCTCGAAATCATGCTGTCCAGCTTTTGTTTGCTGGCGCTGTACTGGTCTCTCTCGGGCAGGAACATGGTAACGCCGAGCGCGCGGCCGCGCGGCATGATGCTGACCTTGTACACAGGATCATGCTCGGGCACGAGCCGGCCGACGATCGCATGGCCCGCTTCGTGGTAAGCGGTCATTTTCTTTTCCTTGTCGTTCATCACCATCGAACGCCGTTCCGCCCCCATGATCAGCTTGTCCTTGGCTTTTTCGAGATCGAGCATGCTGACCAGACGCTTGTTCGAGCGTGCCGCAAACAAGGCCGCTTCGTTGATCAGGTTGGCCAGATCGGCGCCCGAAAACCCCGGCGTGCCCTGAGCGATATATTTGATTTCGACATCGGTGTCGGTCGGCACCTTTTTCAGGTGCACTTTCAGGATTTGCTCGCGGCCTCTGACGTCCGGCAGGCCGACCGTGATTTGGCGGTCGAAGCGGCCGGGGCGCAGCAAGGCCTTGTCGAGCACATCGGGGCGGTTGGTCGCCGCGATCACGATGATGCCTTCGTTGCCTTCGAAACCGTCCATTTCCACGAGCAACTGGTTCAGAGTCTGTTCGCGTTCGTCATTGCCGCCGCCGAGACCCGCGCCGCGCTGGCGCCCGACCGCATCGATTTCATCGATGAAGATGATGCAGGGTGCATGCTTTTTCGCCTGGTCGAACATGTCCCGGACCCGGGAAGCCCCAACCCCGACGAACATCTCGACGAAATCGGAACCCGAAATCGTGAAGAACGGTACCCGCGCTTCCCCGGCGATCGCCCGCGCCAGCAAGGTCTTGCCGGTGCCCGGCGGCCCGACCATCAGTGCGCCGCGCGGAATCTTGCCGCCCAGACGCTGGTATTTGGCCGGGTCTTTCAGGAAATCGACCATCTCGACGACTTCTTCCTTCGCTTCGTCGCAGCCGGCGACATCGGCAAAGGTGACTTTGATCTGGTCTTCTTCGAGCATGCGCGCCTTGCTTTTGCCGAAGTTCATCGCTCCACGCGCGCCGGCGCCGCCGCCCTGCATTTGCCGCATGAAGAATACCCACACCGCAATCAGGAGCAGCATCGGTCCGAACGAAATCAGAAGCTGCATTAGCAGGGAAGGCTGTTCCGGAGGTGTAGCCTTGATGTCGACGCCGTTCGCCAATAGATCGTCGACCATGTGCGGATCGTTCGGTGCGTAGGTTCTGAAGACCTGACCGCTTTGCAGCTTGCCTTTGACGACCTGGTCGTCGATCATCACCTGACTGACCTGGCCGGACTTGACCGCTTCGATAAACTGCGAGTAAGACAATGTCGAATCCGCGCTCTCTGTCTGCGGACCGAAATTGTTGAAAATGGACATCAGCACGACCGCGATGACCACCCATAAAATGACATTTTTTAACATTTCGTTCAATTTACACGACCTGGGCCCTTACGGCTCTCGTAATCTAACTTAGATATCATTATAACAGCAGAATAACGGCAGAGTCCCACATTGGCCGCCGATATTTCCTGCATCGGCACAGCATCGCGAGCGTTTGGGTCCTATTTTCTGCTATCGGTTGTGGGAATAATGGGGACCCTTTCTCTCTATTTAAAGCCCCGCGCGAGCAAATAAACTTCATTGCTGCGAGAACGCGAGGCTTTCGGTTTTCTGATCAGCACTTTGGAAAACGATTGCTGCACTTGTTTGCAATAGTTCTCGAAACCCTCGCCCTGGAACAACTTGACCAGGAAGGCGCCGTCTTTTGCAAGCACCGACTGCGCCATTTCCAGCGCCAGTTCGCCGAGGTAGAGCGAGCGCGGCTGATCGACGCCCTTGCTGCCGCTCATGTTCGGCGCCATGTCCGACATGACCAGATCGACGCGCTTGCCTTCGAGCGACTGCATCAATTGATCGAATACCGCCTGTTCGCGAAAATCGCCCTGAATGAATTCGACGCCGTCGATCGGCTCGATAGCCAGTATATCTAAGGCGATAATCTGACACGGGTTGCCGAGAAGCTGTTTGGCGTACTGGGACCAGCCGCCCGGCGCCGCTCCCAGATCGACAATCCGCATACCCGGTTTCAAAATATGATCTTTGTCCTGAATTTCCTTCAGTTTAAAAACCGCACGCGAACGATAACCGAGTTTCTGAGCCATTTTGACGTATTCGTCGTCGAAATGTTCCTGCATCCAGCGGTTGCTGCTTTTTGTTCGGGTCATGACAGAATGATTTCGTGTAGAATAACTGTTTTTGCTTTAGGAAAACCGAGTGGACTCAACGGATAAGAAGCGGCTCCGGGCCGAGGCGCACAGTCATAAACCGGTCATCATGATCGGACAGGCCGGGCTATCGCCTGCCGTATTGGCCGAGGTCGAAATTGCGCTCGATTGTCACGAGTTGCTAAAAGTCAGAATACGGGCCGAACGGGAAGACCGCAAAACGATCGGTGACGAGATTGTCGCCGCGACGGGAGCCGAATTGATTCAAATGATCGGGCAGATTGCCGTTCTCTACCGGCCCAATCCTGAGAAGAGGATTAAAAAAGCGGTGCCTTCTAAAAAACCGAAGCCTAAAAAGGCTTTCAATCACCGCCGGTAAAACCAAGGTTCAAGGCCCACGCACCTTGAACCCCTGTATCCGCATTTAGATATATTCGACCGAAATAATTTCATATTCGACATTGCCGCTCGGCGCCTTCACCGTCACGACATCGCCGGTTTCCTTGCCGATCAGGGCGCGGGCAATCGGCGAACCGATCGAAATCCGGCTTTCCTTGATATTGGCTTCGTCTTCGCCGACGATTTGGTAAGTCACTGTTTTGCCGGAATCAATATCCTCGATTTCGACCGTCGCGCCGAACACCACCTTACCGTTCGGATCGAGCTTGGTCACGTCGATAACCTGCGCATTCGACAGTTTCGCCTCGATTTCCTTGATCCGGCCTTCCGCAAAGCTTTGCTGTTCGCGCGCTGCGTGGTATTCGGCGTTTTCCTTCAGATCCCCGTGCTCGCGCGCAGTCGCAATCGCCTGAATGATGCGCGGGCGAATCACCGTTTTCAGTTCTTCCAGTTCCGCGCGCAATTTTTCCGCGCCTTTCACGGTAAGAGGTACTTTCGTAGTCATTTAATTTACAACTCCAATCATTTTTTTATATTCCATTTTGGGGAATTCACACGCGCCAAGGCCGGCCGCAAGGCACGCATTGCGGCCGGAACAGGGCTACTGCAAATCGGCAACGCTGCGATGCAAATCCTGCAGACAATTCACATCGCCGGCATCCAGTTCGCCGAGCGCATAGCAGGCCGCCTTCGCACCGGCCATCGTAGTGTAATAGTTGACCCGGTGCTGCAAGGCTTCGCGGCGCATCGTAAACGAATCGGCGATCGCTTTTTTGCCTTCCGTCGTATTGATGACCATCTGAATCTGGCCGTTCTTGATCATATCGACCGTGTTCGGCCGGCCCTGATTCACTTTGTACACCACTTCGCAGGGAATACCGGCCTCCTGCAGCACCTTCGCGGTGCCGCCGGTCGCGACGATCCGGTATTTCTTTTCGGTCAGCATGCGCGCGACTTCGGGCAGCTTCGCCTTGTCGGCATCGCGGATACTGATCAGGACCTTGCCGCTGTGATTCAGATTGATGCCGGTTGCGCGCTGCGATTTAGCGAACGCTTCACCGAAGGTTTTGCCGACGCCCATCACTTCGCCGGTCGACTTCATTTCCGGCCCCAACAGCGGATCGACGCCGGGGAATTTTACGAACGGAAATACGGCTTCTTTCACCGAATAATAGTCCGGAATGCGTTCCTCGGTCACCCCCTGCTCGGCCAGCGATTTGCCTGCCATGCAGCGCGCGGCGATTTTCGCCAGCGGGTAGCCGGTCGCCTTCGAGACAAAAGGGGCGGTCCGCGAAGCGCGTGGATTCACTTCCAGCACATAGATGTCGTTGCCTTGAATCGCGAACTGCGTATTCATTAGGCCAACTACGCCCAACGCTTCGGCCAGCGCGCGCACCTGCTCGCGCAGGCGGTCCTGCAGTTCCATGGACAATTCGTAAGGCGGCAGCGAGCAGGCCGAATCGCCCGAGTGGATGCCGGCCTGCTCAATGTGTTCCATCAGGCCGCCGATCAGTACGTTCTCGCCGTCGTAAATCGCATCGACGTCCATTTCGACCGCATCGTCGAGGAAACGATCCAGCAACACCGGCGAATCGTTCGAGACGCTGACCGCCTCTTTCATATAGCGCTGCAGGCCTTCCTCGTTGAACACGATCTCCATCGCCCGTCCGCCCAGTACGTAGGACGGCCGCACCACCAGCGGATAACCCAGATCCTTCGCCGCATTCAGCGCCTGCTCGACCGAACGCGCGGTCGCATTCGGCGGCTGCTTCAAGTCGAGGCGTTCGAGCAGTTTCTGGAAGCGTTCGCGGTCTTCCGCCAGATCGATCGAATCCGGCGAAGTGCCGATGATCGGCACGCCGGCCGCTTCCAGCGCACGCGCCAGTTTCAGCGGCGTCTGGCCGCCGTACTGCACGATCACGCCTTTCGGCTTTTCGATATGCACGATTTCGAGCACGTCTTCGAGCGTCAGCGGTTCGAAATACAGCCGGTCGGAGGTATCGAAATCAGTCGAGACGGTTTCCGGATTGCAGTTGACCATGATCGTTTCAAAACCGTCTTCGCGCAATGCCATCGCCGCATGCACGCAGCAATAGTCGAATTCGATGCCCTGCCCGATCCGGTTGGGGCCGCCGCCGAGAATGATGATCTTTTCACGGTCCGAAACGCGTGCCTCGCATTCTTCCTCGTAGGTCGAATACAAGTAAGCGGTATCGGATGAAAACTCGGCCGCGCACGAATCGATCCGTTTGAAGACCGGACGAATACCCAGTTTGTGGCGGACGTTACGTACTTCGGATTCGGTCGCGCCGAGCAGTTTGGCCAGGCGCTGGTCCGAGAAGCCTTTGCGCTTCAGCCGGAACAATTCGCCTTCCTTCAGCGTCGCGAGCGTCTTGGTCGACAACGATTTTTCGGTTGCAATCAAATCTTCGAGCTGCGCCAAAAACCACGGGTCGATCTTGCTGGCCTCGTGCACCGCTTCGAGCGACATGCCGTGCCGGAACGCGTCGGCGACATAGCGCAGGCGGTGCGGCCCCGGATGGCGCAGTTCGCGCTGCATGTTTTCATGCGCGTCGACTTCCTGCATGTCGATGATTTCGTCGAGGCCGCTGATGCCGATTTCGAGTCCGCGCAAGGCTTTTTGCAGCGATTCCTGGAAGGTGCGGCCGATCGCCATCACCTCACCGACCGATTTCATCTGCGTGGTCAAACGATCGTCGGCCTGCGGAAATTTCTCGAACGTGAAGCGCGGCACTTTGGTCACCACATAGTCGATCGTCGGCTCGAACGAGGCCGGCGTTTTGCCGCCGGTTATTTCGTTCTGAAGTTCGTCGAGCGTATAGCCGACCGCAAGCTTGGCGGCGACCTTCGCGATCGGGAAACCGGTTGCTTTCGAGGCCAGCGCGGACGAACGCGATACGCGCGGATTCATTTCGATCACGATCAAACGGCCGTTCTCCGGATTGATCGCAACCTGCACGTTCGAACCGCCGGTGTCGACGCCGATTTCGCGCAAGACCGATACCGCGACGTTACGCAGAATTTGATATTCTTTGTCGGTCAGCGTCTGTGCGGGCGCAACCGTAATCGAGTCGCCGGTATGCACGCCCATCGGGTCGAAGTTTTCGATCGAACAGACGATGATGCAATTGTCTTTCGAATCGCGCACAACTTCCATTTCGTACTCTTTCCAGCCGAGCACCGATTCCTCGATCAACAGTTCGTTGGTCGGCGACAGATCCAGGCCGCGCTCGCAGATTTCGATGAATTCCTCGCGGTTATAGGCAATACCGCCGCCGCTGCCGCCCATCGTGAACGATGGCCGGATGATGGTGGGGTAGCCGACCTCTTCTTGCGCGGCCAGCGCTTCTTCGAGCGAATGCGCGGTTTTCGACCTGGCGACTTCGAAGCCGATTTTGCGCATCGCCCGGTTGAACAGTTCGCGGTCTTCGGCTTTGTTGATCGCCTCTTTGGTCGCGCCGATCATTTCGACGCCGTATTTTTTCAGCACGCCGTTCGCATCCAGCGCCAGCGCGCAGTTCAGCGCGGTCTGTCCGCCCATTGTCGGCAGAATCGCGTCGGGACGCTCCTTTTCAATGATCTTTTCGACCGTTTGCCAGTCGATCGGCTCGATGTAGATCGCATCGGCCATGTCCGGATCGGTCATGATCGTGGCCGGATTCGAATTGACCAGGATCACCCGGTAGCCTTCCTCGCGCAGCGCCTTGCAGGCCTGGGTACCGGAATAATCGAATTCGCAGGCCTGACCGATCACGATCGGGCCCGCGCCGAGTAATAAAATCGATTTGATGTCGGTTCTTTTTGGCATGATTTAGAATCTAGGCTAAAGGCGCAAGGTCCACGGCGAAGGAAAAAAGGTGAGTCCAGCAACTCTTTTGAACCTTTCGCCTTGGACCTTGCGCCTGCATTTTACTTATTCATTAACTCGATGAAGGCATCGAACAGCGGTTCGACATCGTGCGGCCCGGGGCTCGCCTCGGGATGGCCCTGAAAGCTGAACGCGGGACAATCGGTACGCGCAATTCCCTGCAGACTGCCGTCGAACAGCGAATAGAAGGTCGGCGCCAGGTTGGCGGGCAGACTGTCTTTATCGACTGCGAAACCGTGGTTCTGGCTGCTGATCATCACACGCCCGGTCGCGACTTCCTGAACCGGATGGTTCGCGCCGTGATGTCCGAACTTCATTTTTTCGGTTTTCGCGCCGCTGGCCAAAGCCAGCAATTGATGGCCGAGGCAAATGCCGAACACCGGCGTTTGGGTTTCGAGGATTTTCCGGATCGCTTCGATCGCATAGGTGCACGGTTCCGGGTCGCCGGGACCGTTCGAAAGGAAGACGCCGTCCGGATTCATTGCCAACACGGTTTCGGCGGGCGTCTCGGCCGGTACGACCGTCACCCGGCAGCCGCGGTTCGCGAGCAGGCGCAAAATGTTGCGTTTCACGCCGAAGTCATATGCAATCACATGCTTGGCCAGATTTCCGGCCTGGGTGTGCCCCTTACCGAGCTGCCAGATATTTTCGGTCCACTCGTAAGTTTCGGCAGCCGATACCACCTTCGCCAGATCCATTCCTTTCAGGCCGGGAAAACTTTCGATCGCGGCTTTCGCGGCTTCGGCATCGGCCGTCTCGCCGGCAACGATCGCGCCGCGCTGAGCGCCTTTGTCGCGCAGCAGGCGGGTCAGTTTGCGCGTGTCGATATCGGCGATCGCGACGACCCGATTGGCCTCCAGGTATTGCCGCAAAGTCTGTCCGCAGCGAAAGTTGCTCGCCAAAACCGGCAAATCCCGAATCACCAGACCGCTCGCGAACACCTGCGCAGACTCGTTGTCTTCGCTGTTGCAGCCGGTATTGCCAATATGCGGATAGGTCAACGTCACGATCTGCCGGGCATAGGAAGGGTCGCTCAAAATCTCCTGATAACCCGTCATCGCGGTATTGAACACGACCTCGCCGACCGAACAGCCGTCGACGCCGATCGACGTTCCCTGAAACACTGTCCCCTCTTCCAAAACCAATAAAGCCGGTCTAGTCAAACACGTCACCTCTAAATGCGCAAAACGGGATGAATCCGTACGAACGCATCCCGTTACAAAATTGAAATCGCGTAATTTTACGAAATTATCGGGTTTTGGTCATTAACAATTTTGGGAAGAGACGAATTTTCGGCGGATTGCCGCACTTTTTTATCTTCCGGCGGGCGGTTCCGCTTTGCGGGTTTGACTTTTCAGGCGGCATCGAACAGATTGGTGCCCCTTGAAACGGTCCGGCTATCCCGTACCGAACCGGAGGATCCGCTACCTGGGTTTGCAACGCCTGTCATCGGCTGGCTGCCGCCAAAGGAATGAGCCCTAAAGCCTTGCTCGGTAAACGATCCAGGAATCGGCCATCCGCTCGCGCTGGATGCTCGTAAAACTGTCCAGGCAGATATCGTCACTATAATCCATGAAGTTATTGATCGGGTCTGCGCCGGGAAATCTTTTTCCTTTACACGTATCCCGTCCGACAGGACAGCCGTAAGAAGGCGAACGCTCCGCCGGCGTATCTGCGGCACGGTCGCCCTTATTATTATTGCATCCGCCCTGAAAAGTATGGTAGAGGCCTAACCAGTGCCCGACTTCATGCGTTGCGGTATCGCCCAAATTGTAAGGCACGGCACTGCCGCCGGGGAGGGATGAAAAAAATATTACCACGCCGTCATCCTTAGGATTCGATACATAGGATGCCGGAAAAGTCGACCACCCGAGCATACCGCCACCGGTATTGGCACTGTACAGGTTCAGCGCATCCGCCCCGCCTTTGCGTAACGCGGTTTTGGCTTCTTTTTCGGCTATAGACCCGGGTCTCATCGCATACCATTCATTGTTTGTAGTTCTATCCACTTCGACAAGATCGAAGCGCACCCCGAATCCTGCGCCTGTACTCCCATAAGCGGCATTGAGTATCGTTACCTGGGAATTAATGACCGTATCCGGCACATCCCCTTCCCCGATTTTTGAAGTAATGACATGAAAGTAAACGGGAACGACCGCTTCCGCGATATTGGCGGTACTGAGCCTGCGTTGCCTGGCTCTTTTACGCGTCGCGTTATTGATTTTGCGCATGGCAATGGCATCGGGATGAATGGTGCCGCAACGGAAACCGTTTTCGACGAATGCACGTTGGCTCGTCCATTCATTTTCTCCAATCTTGAAAGGCTTAGCGTCATCCGCTTGACTTGCGGCCGACAGAGAGAGAGTTCCTATTGCGCCTATCAATGAGATAGCCTGTGAAATATGAGATTTCCCTTTGAAAAAAACTTCAAGTGTCCTGTTAGACATAACCCCTCCTTAATGATCCTTGGCATGTCAGTCCGTAATTTCAATAGATATAGATGCCCCGGCACCTCGTCGATATACCTCCTGTTGCGGTTGAGTCTTTTGAATGGGTGGAAGTTTCTTTTACCAGATTAAAATATACCGGTCAAGAAAAATGCACGCGCCTATAGCGTTCGCTTGATACTGAAACGCCGGTTTTCCGAATTGAAAAACCGCCGTTCATTGGATGAGGATAAACAGTCCTGAATCAGTTTATCTTGCCGTGGCACTGTTTGTATTTTTTGCCGGACCCGCAAGGGCACGGATCATTCCGCCCCACCTTGTCGCCATAGCGAACAAACGGTTGGGCGGGGCTCGGCTCGTCTTCAGCTTCTTCAGGGGAGGGTTCCTCTGTTGCCAGGGCAGACGCTTCGGCATGTTCGAAATGCATTTCTTTCGGCGCCTGGCGCTGCGCATCGATCGCCTGGACATCTTCTTCCTGCCGGACCTGCACCTTGCAGAGGATGGTGATCACTTCGTATTTGATGTGATCGAGCAGATGCGTGAACATTTCGAACGCTTCGCGCTTGTATTCCTGCTTCGGGTCTTTCTGTGCGTAGCCGCGGAAATGAATACCCTGGCGCAGATAGTCCATTGCCGCCAAATGCTCCTTCCAGCTGTTGTCGAGTACCTGCAGCATCACCGATTTTTCGAAATGCCGCATCACCGCCGGGGTAATTTTCTTTTCTTTATCCTTGTGCGCCTGCTCCATCGCCTCGACGATATGCTCACGCAGAAATTCTTCCTGCAGCTTCTTGTCTTCGTCGAGCATTTTCCGAATCGGAACCTCGACGTTAAATTCCTGCAGGAGATGCTCCTCGAGTCCTTCGATATCCCATTGTTCTTCCATCGAACGCGGCGGAATATACTGGTTGATCACGTTATTGATCACGTCTTTGCGGATCGCGGTGATGATTTCGGAGATTTCTTCGGCCGCCATCAGCTCGTTGCGCTGCGCATAAACCACCTTCCGCTGATCGTTCGCGACATCGTCGTAGGCCAGGATTTCCTTGCGGATATCGAAGTTGCGCGCTTCGACCTTGCGCTGCGCATTCTCGATCGCACGCGTCACCCACGGATGCTCGATCGCTTCGCCGTGGCCCATGCCGAGCTTCGCCATCAGCGCCGCCACCCGGTCGGAAGCGAAAATCCGCATCAGGTCGTCTTCGAGCGCCAGGTAGAAACGCGAAGAACCCGGGTCGCCCTGACGGCCGGAACGCCCCCGGAGCTGGTTGTCGATCCGGCGGGATTCGTGCCGTTCGGATCCGATGACATGCAGGCCGCCGCTGGAGACCACCCGGTTATGGCGGTCGAGCCAGGCGCCGCGCACATGCTCTTTCTCTGCTTCGGTCGCATCGGGCCCGAGCGCCTTTAATTCGGCCTCCAGGCTGCCGCCGAGCACGATGTCGGTACCGCGGCCGGCCATGTTCGTCGCGATCGTAACCGCGCCCGGCTTACCGGCCTGTTCGACGATGTGCGCTTCGCGTTCATGCTGCTTCGCATTCAACACTTCATGCGGAATACCCTGTTTTTTCAACAGCGCGGACAACCGTTCGGAATTTTCGATCGAGGTGGTGCCGACCAGCACCGGCTGCTGGCGTTCGACGCAGCGTTTGATGTCCTCGGCGACGGCCTGGTATTTTTCCTCGGCGGTCAAAAACACCACGTCCCCGAGATCCTTGCGGATCATCGGCCGGTGCGTCGGGATCACGACCACTTCGAGTCCGTAAATCTTGTTCAATTCGAAGGCTTCGGTGTCGGCCGTACCGGTCATCCCGGACAGCTTGTGATAAAGCCGGAAATAGTTCTGGAAGGTGATCGAAGCCAGGGTCTGGTTTTCGCTTTGAATCGGCACATGCTCTTTCGCTTCGATCGCCTGGTGCAGACCTTCGGACCAGCGCCGGCCCGGCATGATCCGGCCGGTGAATTCGTCGACGATGATGACCTGGTTGTTCTGCACGATGTAATGCACGTCCTTTTTGAACAAGGCGTGGGCGCGCAAGGACGCGCTCAAATAATGCATCAGCCGGATGTTGGAAGCATCGTAAAGGCTGCTGTCTTCCATCATCAGGCCATGTTCGACCATCAGACGCTCGACCCGCTCGTGACCCTCTTCGGTCAAATGGACCTGGCGGGTTTTTTCGTCGACCGAATAATCGCCGGGACCGTGTTCCTTTTCCTGTTTGGTCAGGTAAGGAATGATTGCGTTGGCCTTGATATAAATCTCGGAGCTTTCTTCGGAAGGGCCGGAAATGATCAGCGGCGTCCGGGCTTCGTCGATCAGGATCGAGTCGACCTCGTCGACGATCGCAAAATGAAGCTCGCGCTGGACTTTTTCCTCCAGGCTGAACGCCATGTTGTCGCGCAGATAATCGAATCCGAATTCGTTGTTGGTGCCGTAGGTAATGTCGCAGGCATAGGATTGGCGGCGGACATCGTAGTCCATCTGGCTGACGATCACGCCGGTGGTCATGCCCAGAAAGCCGTACAGACGCCCCATCCATTCGGCGTCGCGGCGCGCCAGGTAATCGTTCACGGTGACCACGTGCACGCCGCGTCCGGGCAGCGCGTTCAGGTAGGCCGCCAGCGTCGCCATCAGCGTCTTGCCTTCCCCGGTCTTCATTTCGGCGATTTTACCGTCATGCAGGATCATCCCACCGATCAACTGCACATCGTAATGGCGCATCCCGAAGACCCGCGACGATGCCTCCCGGACGGCGGCAAAAGCTTCGGGAATCAGATTGTCGAGTTTTTCGCCCTGGGCGAGGCGGTCGCGGAACTCCTGCGTTTTCTCCCGTAAGGCGTCGTCGGACAGCTTTTCAAACTCAGCAGACAAGGCATTGATCTTTTTGACCAATTTTCTTTTCTTTTTTACCAGCCTGTCGTTTCGGCTCCCTACAACAAATTTGACCAGCTTACCCAGCATGTTTATTCCGAAATATTAATTGTGAATAAAAAAAGACCGATTATAACCGGTTTGCCGCTTTTTTTATAGCGAGGCGGGTTTTACGCCGGCAAGGCTCCACGCATCAAAAACAACTGCCGTAATTCAGCAGCAAATCTTCGCAATTGAAGAAAATGCGCGGATACTCGACCCGAATGTACAGTTTCAAGGCGTATTCGATGAATACGCCAAGGGTCGCTAAACGAGCGCCGGCACTGTACAGGCGAAGCCCGGTATTTGCCGAGCAGCGCCAGATGGACACCGTCCACCAGATGATCGGAAGCAGCAGGACAAAATGCACATCATCCCAGCTCGATACAGTCCACAACCCTGACCGGGCAAGCCAATCCACACCGAACAAGACAACGTTCAGCAATAGAAAGAAAGGCCAAAAAGTAGCAGCCAGCCACTGTCTTCCGGTCCAGCACGAGAACAAATAATTCTCCGAAGTCCGCCGCCCAAGCTTTTCGCCCGGAGCAAGAGTCAAAACCCATAACCCCGCGAAAAGGCCGCTGATAATGAACAAAGCCTCCGACGGGCTAATCAAATCGAGTTGGCCGAATACAATCGGCAACGAATAAACAAACATCACGACCCTCATCCGAGACCTATGAAGCCGGCTTGGAATCCCAAAACAACACTACCCCGAACCGGCACCCGTATGTAATAATACTCTATTAAATTGAGCGGCACTCCGTTAACTCATCTGGTCATTATTTAAGGTATAGGCAATGGACGAAAACAGAAAAAAAGCGCTCGGTGTGGCATTGATGCAAATCGAAAAGCAGTTCGGCAAAGGCTCGGTCATGCGGATGGGCGACGTGGCGGCGGCCCGCGACATCGAGGTGGTGTCGACCGGCTCGTTGGGACTGGATATTGCCTTGGGCTGCGGCGGCTTGCCGCGCGGCCGGATCGTCGAAATCTACGGGCCGGAATCCTCCGGAAAAACCACGCTGACCTTGCAAGTAATCGCCGAAGTACAAAAACTGGGCGGCACCGCCGCCTTCGTCGATGCCGAACACGCGCTGGACCCCGGCTATGCCGAAAAAATCGGCGTGAACGTAGACGATCTCTTGGTTTCACAACCCGACACCGGTGAGCAGGCACTCGAAATCACCGACATGCTGGTACGTTCCGGCGCAGTCGACGTGGTGGTGGTCGACTCAGTCGCCGCGCTGACCCCGAAGGCCGAAATCGAAGGCGACATGGGCGATTCGCACATGGGCCTGCAGGCGCGGCTGATGTCCCAGGCATTGCGTAAACTGACCGCGAACATCAAGCGTTCGAACACGCTGGTGATCTTCATCAACCAGATCCGGATGAAAATCGGCGTGATGTTCGGCAACCCCGAAACTACCACCGGCGGCAATGCCCTCAAATTTTACGCCTCGGTGCGCCTGGACATTCGCCGAATCGGCTCGGTCAAGAAAGGCGAGGAAGTGATCGGCAACGAAACGCGTGTCAAGGTGGTCAAGAACAAGGTCGCTCCCCCGTTCAAACAGGCCGAATTCGAGATTCTATACGGCGAAGGGATTTCGTTCTACGGCGAGTTGGTCGATCTGGGCGTCAGCTTCGGCCTGATCCAGAAATCCGGCTCGTGGTACAGCTACGGCGACGAAAAGATCGGCCAGGGCAAGGACAACGCGAAACAGTACCTGAAAGAGCATCCGGACAAGGCCAAAGAAATCGAAACGAAAATCCGCGCGGAAGCGTTCGGCAAGGTACTGCCGGTTTCGAACAAGTCCGATCTTGACGAGGAGTAAAATCCGAACCGATTTTCCGTGGACCCAACGGACGACAAGATCAGGGCCGAATGCTTGCGGCTGTTGGCCGGCCGCGAACACAGCAGGAAAGAACTGACGCAAAAGCTGGCCACCCATGGTTTTGCAAAAGAAAGCATCGAAGCGGTCCTCGACCAACTGGCCGAAGAAAACTGGCAAAGCGATGCACGCTATGCGGAAAGTTATGCGCGTTCGCGGATACTGAAGGGTTACGGTCCCGTATTTATAACTTACGAACTGCGCCAGAACGGCATCGATCCCGCCCATCTTCCCTCGTTTGATCTCGAAGCGCTCGCCAAGTCGGTAGCGGGCGGATGGCTGGCGCTTTTGCGGCAGGTTTATCGCAAGAAATATAGTGACAGCCTGATTCCAAATCGAAATGAGTGGGCAAAACGTAACCGGTTTTTACAACAACGCGGCTTTACGAATGCCATGATTACGGATTTATTTGCTTTCGTGAGGCACGCCGAAACGGGGAGCGGATCATTCCCTGGTGAATGAACTTGAGCCGAAAGCTCCGGCATTTTGTAGGGTACGCTGCGCGTACCTTTAGCAGAGCTCGATTTAACCGAGCCGAAAACGGTACGCACAGCGTACCCTACGATTTTCGAAATTGGTCGCTCTCCCGCGCAGTGCGTGGAAACGAAAAAACACCTCAACAGGAATTTAACTTCTTTAGTCTTTTAATCGCATAACCTATGAAAAAGATGACCAGCGCTGAACTGCGCTCCGCCTTTCTGGAATTCTTCCGCCAACGGGGGCATACGATCGAGCCGTCCAGTCCGTTGATTCCCGGCAACGACCCTACCCTGCTGTTCACGAATGCCGGCATGGTGCAGTACAAGGACGTCTTTCTGGGCCGCGAGCACAAGGGTTTCACGCGCGCGGCGACCAGCCAGCGCTGCGTCCGCGCCGGCGGCAAGCACAACGACCTGGAAAACGTCGGCTATACCGCAAGGCATCATACCTTTTTCGAAATGCTCGGCAACTTCAGTTTCGGCGATTATTTCAAGAAAGAGGCGATCCACTTTGCCTGGGACTTTTTGACGCAAGAACTGGAAATCCCGCCGCAAAAGTTATGGGTCACCGTGTTCGAAGAAGACAGCGAGGCCGAAGCCATCTGGCTGAACGAAGTCGGTATCGATTCTAACCGCTTCTCCCGGATCGGTGCGAAAGACAATTTCTGGTCGATGGGCGACACCGGTCCCTGCGGCCCGTGCAGCGAAATTTTTTACGACCACGGCGAATCGATTCCGGGCGGCCCGCCCGGCTCCCCCGACGAAGACGGCGACCGTTACATCGAAATCTGGAATCTGGTGTTCATGCAGTACGACCGCGCCGCCGACGGCACCCTGACGCCGCTGCCGAAGCCTTCGGTCGATACCGGGATGGGTCTGGAGCGGATCGCGGCAGTTTCGCAAGGCGTGCACAGCAACTACGAAATCGACCTGTTCCAGAAACTGCTGAAGGCCGCCGCGCAACTGGTCGGCACCGACGACTTGAACCAGAGCTCGCTGCGGGTGATCGCGGACCATATCCGCTCCTGCGCGTTCCTGGTCGCGGACGGCGTCTTGCCCTCGAACGAAGGACGCGGTTACGTGCTGCGCCGGATCATCCGCCGCGCAATCCGGCACGGCTACCGCCTCGGCATTCGCGACATTTTCTTCTACAAGCTGGTCGCGCCGCTCACCGAAGAAATGGGCCCGGCCTATCCCGAGCTGAAGAACGCACAGGCGCAGGTCGAACGCATCCTGAAAAAAGAGGAAGAACGCTTCGCGGAAACCCTGGGGCAAGGCATGAAGATTCTCGAAGCCTGCATCGCCAAACTCGAAGGCCATGTGATCCCGGGCGATACCGTCTTCCAGCTCTACGACACCTACGGCTTCCCGGTCGATCTGACCGCCGACTTCGCACGCGAGCACGACCTGTCGGTCGATCATGCAGGCTTCGAAACCGCCATGACCGCTCAGCGCGACCGCGCGCGTTCGGCCAGCCATTTCGGCGCCGATTACGACCAGGACATCAAACTCGACGTCGAGACCGAATTCACCGGTTACCACCATCTCGCCGATCAGTCCCATATCGTCGCGCTGTATGCGCAGGGCCAACCGGTCGAGACCCTGGCGTCCGGCCAGGAAGGCGTGATCGTACTCGACAGGACCCCGTTTTATGCCGAATCGGGCGGACAGGTCGGCGACTCGGGCACGATCACTATCGCCGATTCCGCCTTCGAAGTGGCCGATACCCAGAAACAGGGCGGCAATCTGTTTCTGCACAAGGGCAAAGTGCTGAACGGCGCCTTCAAGACCGGTCAGGTTTGCATCGCCAGCGTCAATGTTTCGGAGAGACGGGCGACCGCGCTGAATCACTCGGCCACGCATCTCTTGCATGCCGCGCTCAAACAGGTGCTCGGCGAGCATGTTGCGCAGAAAGGATCCTTGGTCAATCCCGAGCGCCTGCGTTTCGATTTTTCGCACTTCGAGCCGGTCACCGGCGAGCAAATCGCGGAGCTGGAACGGATCGTAAACGAGCAGATTCGCCTGAATGCGCCGGTTTCGGCCGAAATCATGGCGAAAGACGAGGCGGTCAAAGCGGGCGCGGTGGCCCTGTTCGGCGAAAAATACGGCGCCGAAGTGCGCGTGCTGAAGATCGGCGATTTCTCGACCGAATTGTGCGGCGGCACCCATGTCGAGCGGGCCGGCGACATCGGTTGCTTCAAGATCGTCGGCGAAACCGGCGTCGCGGCCGGCGTACGGCGTATCGAAGCGGTCACCGGACAAGGCTGCATCGACTGGATCGCGGGACGCGACAAGGCGCTCGCCTCGATTGCGGGCCTGTTGAAAAGCTCGCCCGACAAGGCGGCTGAAAAGGTCGAACAACTACTCGAAAAAACCCGCCACCTCGAAAAGCAGCTGGAGCGTCTGAACGCGAAACTGGCCAGTTCGGCCGGCGACGAACTCGGCGCCAAAGCGGTCGAAGTGAACGGCATCAAGGTACTGGCGGTCAAGCTGGACGGCGTCGATCCGAAATCGCTGCGCGACCTGGTCGACCAATTGAAGAACAAGCTCGGCAGCGCGGCGATCGTGCTCGCGACCGTCGACGGCGACAAGGTCAGCCTGACCGCGGGCGTCACGAAAGATCAGACAGGCCGCGTGAAGGCCGGCGATCTGGTCAATTTCGTCGCGACCCAAGTGGGTGGTAAAGGCGGCGGCCGGCCGGATATGGCGCAGGCGGGCGGGAACGATCCGTCCGGGCTGGCGAAGGCCTTGGCCGACGTGCCGGCGTGGGTGCAAACGCAAACGGCATCCGGCTAACAACTCCGAGTAGGATGGGTTGAGGAACGAAACCCATCAAAAACAACCAATGCGAACGGACTTGATGGGTTTCGCTGTCGCTCTACCCATCCTACCTATTACAAACAAAAAATCAACAGGTTGAAAATGGCACTGTATGTGTTCAAATTCGGCGGTACTTCGGTCGGCTCGGTCGAGCGGATCAAGGCGGTCGCCGAAAAAGTCAAAAAGGCGCACGACCGGGGCGACCGGATCGTCGTGGTCGTCTCGGCGATGAGCGGCGAAACCAATCGGCTGATCGGGCTGGCGAAAGACATTCAGGCGCAGCCGAACGCGCGCGAGCTCGACATGCTGGTCTCGACCGGCGAACAGGTCACCGTCGCGCTGCTCGCGATGGCGCTGGAAGAAATCGGCTGTCCGGCGTTTTCGTTCACCGGTGGCCAGGTCGGGATTCTGACCGACAGCAGCCATACCAAGGCCCGTATCCGCAACATCGACGACAGCCGGATGCGTGCGCATCTGAACGAAGGCAAGGTCGTCGTGGTCGCCGGCTTCCAGGGCGTCGATGAGAACGACAACATCACCACCTTGGGCCGCGGCGGCTCCGACACCACCGCCGTCGCGCTGGCGGCCGCGTTGAAAGCCGACGAATGCCTGATCTATACCGACGTCGACGGCGTGTATACGACCGACCCGCGCATCGAACCGAAAGCCCGCCGCCTCGACCGGATCACCTTCGAGGAAATGCTCGAAATGGCCAGCCTTGGCTCGAAAGTCCTGCAGATCCGCTCGGTCGAATTCGCCGGCAAATACAACGTGCCGCTGCGCGTACTATCGTCGTTTACCGAAGGCAGCGGCACCCTGATCACTTACGAGGAAACACAAATGGAAAGCGCATTGATTTCGGGCATCGCCTTCAACCGGGACGAAGCCAAACTCACGATCACCGGCGTGCCGGACAAGCCGGGCGTCGCCTCCAAAATCCTCGGCCCGATCGCCGATGCGAACATCGAAGTCGACATGATCGTGCAGAACATCGCCGAAGACGAAACGACCGACTTCACCTTTACCGTGCACCGGAACGATTTTCAGCGCGCGAAAGCCTCGCTCGAAAAGACCTGCGCGGAACTCGGCGCAAAGAAAGTCACCGCCGACGACAATATCGTCAAGATTTCGATCGTCGGCGTCGGCATGCGTTCGCACGCGGGCATCGCCAGCACGATGTTCCGGACTCTGGCGGCCGAGGGCATCAACATCAAGATGATCTCCACCTCCGAAATCAAGATTTCGGTCGTGGTCGACGAGAAATACCTGGAACTTGCGGTCCGGGCGCTGCATGCGGCGTTTAAGCTGGATCAGCAGGCGGCATAACGCACTCGCTTGGGCTCCGTTTTCCCGCCCAAACGGAGCCTCATTTTCCCCGCCATCCATCGAGAGGCAATAATGTTTCTGTTCAGAAATCCGGAATTCAAGGTCATTCCGAGAACTGAACCTAAAACGGCAAGCGCTGCCTAATTTCTGGGGAGTGATTTTCGAGGCGAACTTGGCTTCGAATCACGGTCAACAGTCAAATTTCCAAAGGGAGCGAGACGATGGAAAGCGCAGACAGAGTACGTGCAAACACTTCTGAAGCAATCAACCGCAGAATCGACCGGGCGATAGAAGCTCGTGTACGGGAATATGCCCAAAAAAGCTCCGTAGAGATTACCCGACGCATCGACGAACTCGACCGCGAATGGGACATCGAACGTTTGCTCGAAACCAACGCTTCGGCGCTGGCTTTTACCGGCTTGTTGCTCGGTATCACAAAAAACGTGAAGTGGCTGCTCCTGCCGGCGGTCGTTTTACCGTTCCTGTTTCAACATGCGGTTCAGGGCTGGTGCCCGCCGGTGCCCTTATTGCGGCGTCTGGGTGTCCGTACGCGTAAGGAAATCGACCGCGAAAAATATGCGTTGAAAGCCTTGCGCGGCGATTTTCACACTACCGAAACCGCCGGGCTACCGAAGCCGGATTAAAATCGGTAAATCTTTAGCCTCGACCTCCACGCCAGGTTCGACGCAGTTTTCCACTCTTTGCCTCTTCGGCCCGGAGTACGTTATGCGGTCCCGGCCTATACCCCAAATTAAAGAATCGACATTCATTTTCGGAGAGTCGCCGGCACGAACCCGGTTTTTGACTTGACGGGATAGCCTCCAACTCCTTCCATGTAAGAATTATCGCGAATTTTCCTGAGCAACTTGTTTTCTATCGGCGTTATAATCTGGGGGTTTAACAGCGTTTTCCGATTGAATGCCTAAAAGCGTCCGCCCATGAAAATTCTCAATATCCACTTTAAAAACGTCAACTCGCTGGAAGGCGAGCATCGGATCGATTTTGAGCGGTCTCCATTTACCGACACCGGCGTATTCGCGATCACAGGCCCCAACGGTTCCGGCAAAACCAGTATTCTGGATGCGATTACGCTGGCCTTGTACGGCGAAACTTACCGTTTCGACCGCCCTGCCGAACATGTCATGACGCGCCATACCTCCGAGTGTTTCTCCGTCATCGAATTCGCATTGGGGCAGGATAAATACCGGTCGAGCTGGCGGGTGCGGCGCGATGCGGACGGCGAATTGCTGCCGTCCGAAATGCGGCTCTATCAACTGCATTCGAACGGCGAGGAAGAAACGCTGGCGGCGGCACCGCACGAAGCCAACGCGAAGCTGACGGAAATCACCGGCATGAATTTCCGCAATTTTACCCGTTCGATCATGCTGGCCCAGGGCGATTTCGCCGCCTTTCTGAATGCGCTGGACAGCGAGCGGATAGACATCCTCGAAAAGATCGTCGGCACCGATATTTACGCGGATCACAAGCGCGAAATCGAAACCCGGCTTGCCGAAGCCAATCAGAGCCTGGAACGGATCCGTCGTGAACTGGCGCTGATTCCGATCATGGACGCGGCGAAACGGGAAGCCTCCGAACATGACCTGCAGGACTTCAACGACCAGTTTACCGCTCTGCAGGAAGAATTGGGCTGGCTTCAGGAACAGCAGCTCGTGCTGCAAAAGATCGACGCCCTACAGGCACGCATCGAAGGCCAGCAAAAGGAGCTGCAGGATTTCGAAAAGGAACGGAACCGCATCCGGCAAATCCTGAATCGGCTGGATGTCTTGCCCGATCTGAAGCCGTTCGCGAAAGACCTGGAAGCGATCACGGAAAGCCGGCAAGCCGCCCTGGAAATCCAGTCGGCGCTGACGGCGTTGGCCTCCGAACTGAGGCAGCTCGAAGATATGCTGGCCAGCCGCAGTCAACCCCAAACGGCGCCGGAAGGCTTGGGTGCGAAGTCGCTGGAAACACAGCAGCAGACGCTTTACGACATTCAGACGCAAATCGCCCAACTCGAACTGGCCCGCTCTTCGCAAATCGGCAAATTGCAGGCATTGGCCGCGCAAGGCGCCGAAAAGAAAGCCGCTCTGCAGGAAATCGACGGCTGGCTGGAACAGCATGCCGGCGATGCGCCGCTGGTCGATCATTTCCCCGAAACGATCAAACTGAAAAACCTGCGCGAGAACATCAGAGAACTCAGCCAGAAACAAAAGATTTTCGACGACTGGGCGAAAAACGCTTCGGCATCGCTTCGAAATACCCAGGCCGCCATCGAAAAAGAAACCGCGAATGTCGCCCGCTTTCAGACACAGCTCGAAGGCGAAGAGAAAACCGTCGCCGCGTTGCTGCAAGGAAGAACGCACGAGGAACTTGCCGAATTGCACCGCGATCAGCAGGAGCGCGTTAACGGGTTCAAGGAGCTGAAGGAACTCGCGATCCAATACCGCAAGCTGGCCGGGAACGGCTCCGGTCTTTTCGGTCTGTTCAAAAAATCCGCGACCGCCATTCCCGCTCCGGACGAACTGGCGCGCGAACTCGAAGAATTGCGCGAGAACATCAAGCGCGACGAGAATATCCGGCTGATCCTCGAAGGCGCCGTTTACCGAGAAAACATGATGAAGCGCATGGTCGAGGACCGCCATCATCTGATCGACGGAAAGCCCTGCCCTTTGTGCGGCGCCTTGCAGCATCCCTATGCGAAACAGCCGCCGGCGGTCGGCAGTTCGGCAAAAGCGCTGGCCGACCAGCAGACCCGGATACGCGCCGAGACCGCCAGGGCCGAACGGCTGGAGATCGAAGTCGAAGATGCGCGCCGGCTATCGGAAAAACATGCGGTCACCCTTCAAAGAGCGCGGCAAATCCAGGCCCAATGGGGCATCTTGCGCAACCGCCTGAATATCGCCCAAAGCCTGGAGATCGACCGGATCAAGCGGATGGACGATCTCTACGACGAGGAAGAGGGGCAATTCAAGGAAATCGCTTTTCTGCTCGGCAAACACCGCAACAAGATTCAAAGCATCGAAAAACTGAAGGCACAGATTGCAAAAAGCAGCGCCTCGATCGAACAGCTGACTGCCGCGCTGCAAAAGCTCGAAGCCGAACGGGAAGACCAGCCTTTCAACCCCTTAGAAATTTCGAACGCCCTGACCGCAGCCGTCGAAGCGGAAAAGGAATTGGCGGCGAAAATCACCGAGCAGTTGGCTCTGCTCGGCGAAAAGATGCCGGGCAAAGGCAAGGAAGAACAGTTTTACGACAGGCTCAGCCATCGCCGCCACGAATACCAGACTCATCTGATCCGTAAAGAAGGGCTGGAAGAGGACATGGCGTCGCTGACGGCCAGTGACAGAGCGATCCGCGAAGAAATCAAAGGTCTGGAGGAAAAGCTTGCGACCGCCGGCAGCAAGCTGCAGAAAGAAGAAAGCGTCGCGCTGCATCTGGCGCTGCTCGACAAGCAGAAACTGATCGCCGCCGAGCGCGTGCGGCTCGCGGAAAAGCAGGCGATGGCCGGCGTGCTGGAGAAAGCGCTGCACACGAAAATGCAGGAAGCCGGCTTTTCCGGCGTCGACGAACTCAAGGAAATCCTGGCGCTGCAGGCATCGCGCCTCGAACAGGAGCAGAAAACCGCTTATCTGGCGCAACGCGCGGCCGAAACTTCCGCATTGCTGGAGAGCAACCGTCAGCAGCTCGAAGCGGCAATCCGCGACAAGGATACCGACCAGCCGCTCGACGAGATCAGCCTGCAGGTGCGCGGCGTGGCGCAAAAGCTCGAAATCGCGCATTTCGAAGTGCGACATCTGGATAACCTGCTGAAGGAGCAGGAGCGCCTGCGCAGCCGGTACGATGCGGTCCATTCCCAACTCGAAGCGCAGGAAGCGACCGTAAAGGCGTTGACCGAAGAACAGCAATTGATCAATGCCGAAAATGGAATGGCGTTCCGCCGCCGGGTCCGGGATAAAATCGCCGACCAGTTGCTCGACAAAACCAATACGCTGCTCGAAAAACTGAGCGGCCGCTACTATCTGCGCAAAATGCCCAGCGAAAGCGGGCTCGCACTCGAGGTCGAGGATACCCTACAAGGCAATGCGCGCCGCTTGCCCCGCACCCTGTCCGGCGGCGAAAGTTTTGTGGTCAGCCTGGCTCTGGCGCTCGGGCTGTCCGAACTGGCCAGCAACGGCCGCTCGGTCGATTCGCTGTTCCTCGATGAAGGTTTCGGTGCGCTTGACGCGGAAAACCTGTTTATGGTGATTTCCGCGCTCGAAAGCCTGCATACGCAGCACGGTAAAACGGTCGGCGTGATTTCGCATGTCGAAAGCGTGCAAAAACGCTTCAAAGCACGTTTGCAGATCGTCAAAAAACCCAACGGCATGGGCATGTTGAAAATGGCGTCCTGATCGCGGATAGAGATATGGATATCTGGCCGATGCCGAAAAAAATCGAAAACGGATTGCAGACTGTCACAGCACCCGGTAAATTGAGGGTATCGTTTACCAAGGGCTCACGTTGACCACTTCCGCAAAGGTAGAATCTCGTTCCACCATCGAACCCACCCCGGATGAGATGTTGGCGATCAGCCGAGAGATTGCGCTTAAGTTTTCTCCCCACAAGGCTTCTTTGGCCGATGTCGGGCCTTGTCCGCAAACCGGTGCCGCAACTGCCGTTCCTTCATACGCCGCGATTGCGGACGAGCGGCGGGAAACGCAGAATTTCGGCTACCGGGGGTTGCAGGCGATCAGCGAGGACATCGCCCGGCGGTTCATGCCGACGGTCTCCACGGTCTCCACCGCCGAGCCTGAAATACTGCTGCTACCGGTCGACCCTCACCACCTGTACGCATACTGGAACAGCGGTACCGGCCAGCCGCCGACTCCGGAGCATCAGGAGCAAAAACCTTTGACCCTGCGCATTTACTGGCGTCCGGATGCCAAACAAGCGACAATCCCTTTGGATCTGTATTTCGATGTGCCGGCCGATGAGGCCGCACACAGGAAAAACATCCGCCTGCCGATCGATGATACGCACTATGCCGCCGCGCTGGGCCGGATGAACCCGGATCACAGCCTGGAGGTGCTCGTACATTCGAATCTCGTCCATGTGCCGGCTTCACCGGGAAATAAACGATTTACCGAAAAAATTTTGCCGCAAGAAAATACGGCCTCCGAAATACCGATGCGTTTCACATCCGGTGAGCAAGAAGTGCTTAGCGGGGTTTGGATGGAAGCCCTGCATTTTTCCGGAAATTCATCGTTGCATTTGAACCCGGTCCATTACTCGGAATCAGCGTCGCAATTTGCCGAACTCCTGCGTTATTTCGGTGAGATTACGGCCGACTTTGAACGGGCTGCAGGGCCTGCATCGGCACAACCGTCCCGACATGCTTCGGGGCGCGGCCTGAAATAAAGATACTCCATGGAAAACGGCTTTCTCGGCATCATCCTGCATGCGCACCTGCCCTTCGTGCGTCATCCCGAACATCCAAGCTTCTTCGAAGAAAACTGGCTGTTCGAGGCGATGACCGAATGCTACATTCCGCTGCTCGAAATGCTCGACCGGCTGGAAAACGACCGGGTCGGTTACCGTCTGACCCTGTCGCTGTCACCGCCCTTGCTTTCGATGCTGCGCGACGAGCTGCTGCAAAGCCGCTACCTGCAGCATCTTTACAAACTGATCGAGCTGGCCGAAAAAGAAACCGTCAGAACCCGCCGCGAACCGGAATTGAATAAACTGGCCAGGCTGTACCGGCGCTTCTACCGGCATACGCTGGACTTCTATCAGAACCGGTGCCGCGGCGATTTGCTCGGCGCGTTCGGCATGCATCAGGCGCATGGCAAGCTCGAACTGATTACGACGGCTGCGACGCACGGCTTTCTGCCCCTGCTCAGCGTCAGCGAAGCCGCCGTGTGCAACCAGATCCGCGTCGGGATTGACACGTTCCGCCGCCATTTCGGCTTCGCGCCGAAGGGATTCTGGCTGCCCGAATGCGGCTATTATCCGGGCCTGGAAACCTTTCTGAAAGAGGCCGGTATCACGTATTTTTTTGTCGACTCGCACAGTCTGCTGAATGCGAGCCAGCCGCCGGTCAACGGCGTTTACGCCCCGCTCGCCTGCGAAAACGGCGTCGCCGCGTTTGCGCGCGACCCCGAATCATCCGAACAGGTCTGGAGTTCCCAGCAGGGCTATCCCGGCGATTTCGATTACCGCGAATACTACCGCGACATCGGCTTCGATCTGGACCTGGATTACATCGGCCCTTATGTACCGGACGGACAGATCCGCGCGAACACCGGGATCAAATATTACCGGGTTACCGGCGAAAACCAGCCCAAACAGCCTTACGACCCGAGACCAGCGCGGGCAAAAGCCGAGCTGCATGCCCGGGACTTCATTCAAAAACGTCGGCGGCAAATCGATGCGCTGGCCGAACGCAGGGACCGTCCGCCGCTGATCGTCGCCCCTTACGATGCCGAGCTGTTCGGGCACTGGTGGTTCGAAGGCCCCCACTGGCTGGAACAAGTCCTGCGAATCGCGGGCGAAAACGGTATCCGCACGGTGAGCTGCGCAGATGATCTGCAACGGTTCCCCTCCCCGCAAGCGGCGACGCCGTCCGCCTCGACCTGGGGCGAGCAAGGTTATTCGAGTTACTGGATCAACGAAACGAACGCCTGGATCTACCCTTTTCTGCATCAGGCCGGCCGGCAACTGGAAGCGTTCGTGGCCGAACTGAAAGACATCTCGGTCAATCCCCTACAGGAACGTGCGTTCAATCAGGCGGTCCGCTCGTTGCTGCTCGCCCAATCCTCCGACTGGCCGTTCATCATGAAATCGGGCACGACGGTCGGCTATGCGACCAAACGGGTCACCGACCATCTCGCCCGTTTCAATTATCTGTACGACAGCCTGCGCAAAGGTAAAATCGACGAACGCTACCTGACCGCGCTCGAAATCATGGACAATATTTTTCCGGACATCGATTTTCGAAATTACTGCGCTTAACACCCATTTGAACCTCACGATCCCTCATGCGGAAACATTCGTGGATTTTACTGCTAACTATCGGTCTGCTCACCCTGTCCCCATTGGCCTCAGCTGCTCCCGTCAAAGACGACTGGGGCATGTGGCTCAGCAATACCTACCAGACCGATTTCGGCGGCAGTAATTATTTAGCCTTCCTGGAACTGGCGCCGCGCACCAAAAACGACAACGGCGAATTCAACCAAGTCATCGTACGGCCTCTGCTGGGCTACAAGCTGACCCGAAAGCTGCAACTCTGGCTGGGTTACACATGGCAAGGCGAATACAGCAAAGAGACCGATTTCGAGCTGGCCACCAACGACTTCATGCAGCAGTTGCAATGGATAGACGACTGGACGCCGCAATTAAATTTCCAGTACCGCTTCCGGATGGAAGAACGCTTTTTCGAAGGCGAGAATACCGCGTTCCGGATGCGCCACCGCTTCCGGTTTACCTATACGCTGCCCGAAACGAAAGCCTACCTGATTGCGCTCGATGAGCTGTTCGTGTATTTCAATTCGATCAACCACGGCCGCCTGGCCAGTTCGGTCCAGCCCGGCATCAACCAGAACCGAAGCTATGTCGGGGTCGGCTACAAGCTGACGCCCAAGATCAATATCGATACCGGCTACCAGTTTCAGTACGTGAATAATTTCGGCGCTCAGGGCGGAGCAAACCATATCTGGCTGACCAATCTCAATGTCAATTTTTAGAACAAACGGTTCACTAGACTGATGACAAACCCCGTCGGTTTCGCTGCATCGTCGACGCCACGCTTACAGCAGGATGCCGATAAGCCGCTTCATCAAATCCTCCGGAGAAATCAGCGTCAGCATCAGAGGCAGCAAGGGTAAAAGCGTAACCACGATGATGAACACCACCGTTTGCTTATCGAACGGAAACACCTGCATGGCACGAATCACTTCGAAGCTGTTGTTCAGATCCGCCAAAGATTGAATGTCACCGCTTCCGATCAACGGTTCATCCGGGGCGGCGCCGCCTTGCAGCCATTTGTCGTCGAATGCGCGGACATAGCGGCTGGCCAAAACGCCGTAATCCAGCCGCCCTTGGCGTTTTGTTTTTACCAAAAGAGACGTGAATACGCATAAAGGGCCGTAAGCGTCTACCCGTACCACCTATAAAATCATTTTCGCCTGCGGCATCCTGTGATTTTTTTGATCAGGAGTTTTAGCATGGCCATCACAGCGAAATGGCGTCAGCATATCGAAGCGTGGCAACGCAGTGGTTTGTCGCAAGCCGAGTATTGCGCAGCGCAGCAACTCAATCTCCGTACGTTTACGGCGCGATTGAGCGACTATCGCAAATTACCCAAATTGGATTCGACGGCCTTGATACCGGTGCAGATTAAACCGGCTGCCGCTGAGGCCATTGTCTTTACCCATGCCCAGGGTCATCGCCTGGAACTGCCGGCTTCGATGCCCGCGAGCTGGCTAGCGGAGCTGTTGCGATGCCTGGCCTAATCGCGAGTCCGGCGCAGATTTGGCTGGCGGTGGCGCCGGTCGATATGCGCCGTGGCCTGGATGGCTTAACCGCCATCGTCCAGCACAGCCTGGGGCATTCGCCTGGCTGCGGGTCGGCCTTCATCTTCCGCAACCGGGCCGGCAACCGCTTGCGCCTGTTGCTGTGGGACGGTAACGGGGTTTGGCTGTGCCAGCGGCGTTTGCACCGGGGCAGTTTTGTTTGGCCCAAGGCCTCTGATCCGGTCTTTGCGATTACTCAAGCCCAATGGGAATGGCTGGCCGCCGGCGTCGATTGGCAACGGTTATCGGCGCAACCCTCGTTGGAATGGCGAGTCTGATTTTAGCGATAAAATCCTCTTGAACATCAGTCATATCAAGGCTTTCAGGCGATAAGTGCGGTATAATATCACCCATGAATTTGCTCTCTGAACTCGATCAACTCAACCTGGAACCGGCTGCCAAAACCCAAGTGGCGGCGATGCTTCAGGCGCTTGTCGAGCAAGCTGCGCAGGATGCTCAAACCATTGCGAATCAGCAGCAACTCCTGCAAACGAAGGACGCCAGCCTGCAAGCCAAAGAGGTCAAAATCGCGGCGCTAACGCACGAGTTGGCCTATTACAAGCGCATCCGTTTCAGTACCAAGAGCGAAGCCTGGGCCCCGCTGCAGCAGGATGTGTTCGAGGAAACCTGGAATACCGACATCTCGGCCATCGACGCCGAAGTCGAGCAACTGCAGAACGAACCCTGCGACACTGTCGCTCGCCCCAAACGCCTGCGTGCCGGCCGGCAACCGTTACCGTCTCACTTGCCACGGATCGAACACCGGCACGAACCGGAATCCTGCACGTGCGGAAAGTGTGGGCAAGACTTGGTCAAGATCGGCGAAGATGTGACCGAGCAACTGGACGTCGAGCCGGCGAAGTTTTTCGTGCATCGCCATATCCGCCCGCAATATGCCTGCCGGAGTTGCGAAACCGTGACGGCGGCGCCGATTCCGTCGGCGGTGATCGACGGCGGGATGGCGGCGGTGGGTTTGTTGTCCTGGGTGATGATCAGCAAATTCCTGGATCATTTACCGTTGTACCGACTGGAACAAATCGCCGCGCGGGATGGCGTAACCTTGTCCCGCTCCACCCTAGCTGACTGGGTCGGACGGCTTGGCGTCGCCTTGCAACCTTTGGCGGATCGATTGGCCTGGCACCTGCTGCAACGCGATTGCCTGCACGCCGATGAGACGCCGGTGCCGCAACTGGATCCCGGCAACGGCAAAACGAAAAAGGCCTATTTGTGGGCCTACCGCAGTAACGACCTGCAACCGGGGCCGAAGATTCTCATTTTCGACTATCAAGCCGGCCGCAGCGGCCGGCATGCGCAACAGTTTCTGCAAGCCTGGCAGGGCCATCTGGTAGTCGACGACTATGCTGGCTATAAAGCCCTGTTTGCGGCCGACCGCGCCCATCCCGAAACCCAACGCCTGATCGAACCGTGTATCGAGCTCGCCTGTTGGGCGCATGCGCGGCGGAAGTTCTTCGATCTGCTGCAAGCCAGTCAGAGTCCAATCGCGCAAGAAGCCTTGCAACGCATCACGGTGCTGTATGCGATCGAAGCCGAAGGCCAAGGCCTGAGTCCAGTGGAACGCCAACGCCTGCGTGCCGAGAAAAGCCGGCCGGCACTGGCCGGCCTGCACGATTGGCTACGGCAAACCCGACTCCGTACCGCGCCCAATACCGCGACCGCTAAAGCCATCGACTACAGCTTGAAGCGCTGGGCCGCGCTCACGTGCTACGCCGAGACTGGTGATCTGCCGATCGACAATAACCCGATCGAAAACAGCATCCGACCGATTGCATTGGGCAAAAAGAACTGGTTGTTCGCAGGTTCCGAGCGCGCCGGAAAACGCGCAGCCGTGATCCAAACTCTGCTCGGCACTGCCAAGCTCAACGGCCTCGATCCTGCGGCCTGGCTAAAAGACACCTTGGAAAAACTCCCAACTTGGCCCAACAGTCGCATCGATGAGCTTCTGCCTCTTCGCTTCGTGGATTAAATCATAACGTTTTAGTCCTGGCTATGAGGTCCCGCTGGCCGCTTACAAAGGGCCGAGCACCAGCAGCAGAAGAAACACCACAACGATCGCAATTTCAGGTTTGAAAGACAGCAGCGCCGCACCCTTGTAAAGAATGCGCTCCGCGATCATCGCGGAGAGCAAAACGCCTTGAGACAGCAGGAACGGAATGAATGCGAGCGCGCTTTCGGATAGAAACCCCAAGCCGCCTGCCCGATCGGGATGAGTCGGCATCAAATTGAGTTCGAGGCGCGATACCTGCCAGAGAAAACGCGACCAGACGATAAAGCGGAATAACCAGCGGATGAGAAGAAATTGAAATATCGGCAGGCTGACATAATTCAGCCAGTATCCGGCCGGGGAAAACGCCAGTTGCGGAGCCCAACGGGTTACGAACCAAGTGGAGATGTTTTCCAGTGTCCGCCCGAAAAAAATCGCATGGCCAAACGTGAACACAAATGCAATCAACACGATCTCGGTAAATACCGAATTGCGCCAGCGTAACGCAGAAGCGATACAGGCATCGAAAAGAGGCCGGTCTTTCGCCGTGATAATATCCCGTTCGACGAACTGCCGAATGACCGGCCGCATTCGCTCGTGAACGACTAATTCGGTCACTAACAGTAACGGCATGGCCACTAAAAAACGCACATGCGTTTCAAAGTCCTGAAGAAACGGAATATGGACGCTGCCGCCGAACGCTTGGCCGGAATGCGCCGAAAGCAACAGCAACGGAAACCAAGTGAGCATGACCAGGAAAATAATCCGGCGTTTAAGCCAGCCCAATCCGCTTGTCGATAAGCGGCAACGCACGAAGAGCTGGAACAGCGGCCCGCCCTGCACCAGGGAAAAATCGTTTTGCAATTTTAAATCGGGTATGTCGTTCTTCGCCATAAGCTACCCTGACCTTTTTATTAAGGTATAGAGTAGATTTCGATCAGCCGGTTTCCTGGATCACCGCCTGAAACGGGCCGCATGGACGCGCGGTCTGATCCGCGCAGGCGGGCACGAGCGAGCCTCCGCCGAATCATCGCCGATGATCCAACACGACGCCCTGAGCACAGACCTTCCTCAATCCGTAAAAAGCATCTCCAGAGCCAGAAGCGCCATATTTTTCGACCCGCCGCCCTGCCCCAAGCACGCTTTGACGCTTTGCAGGTTCTCGCGCATTTGCCCGGCATAACCGGCATCAGTCAGTATTTTACCCATCTCGTCGGCCAGATTCTCGGCGCTGGCCTCATGCTGAATCAGTTCCTTCACGATACCTTTGCCCGCCACGATATTGGGCAGGCCGATGAACGGCGTCTTGACCAGCAGCCGCCCCAACCAATAGGTGAGCGGCGAGAGTTTGTAGGCTATGACCATCGGTACGCCCAGCAGCGCGATTTCGAGCGAGGCCGTGCCGGAGGTGGTCATGATCGCGTCGCAGCATTGCATCACGTCGTACGGCTGGCCCTTGACCACCGTAATTTTTAACGGCGAGGTTTGCAGATAATCGTTCAGCATTTCGTCGGCGATGGTTCCGGCTTGCGGCAGGATGAACTGCGCGCCCGGCACGCGACCGGCTATCGTTTCGGCCGCTTTCAGCATGACCGGCAGCATGCCCCGGATCTCGCCGGTCCGGCTGCCCGGCAACAAGCCGACGACCGGCGCGTCGGCCGTCAAGCCGAAGCGGGCGAAGTCTTCGCTTCTGCCGCATTGCGGACGTACCTTGTCGACCGACGGATGGCCGACGTAGCGTACCGGCACGTTCTCGGCCTCGTAATAGGCCGTTTCGAATGGAAAAATGACTGCCATCATGTCGATCACGCGGCCGTACTGTTTAACCCTTCCCGGCCGCCAGGCCCAGACCTGAGGACTGACGTAGAACAACACCTTGACGCCGAGCCGTTTGGCGTAAGTCGCGAGCTTGAAATTGAACTCCTTGTAATCGACGCAAACCAACAAATCCGGCCGCTCGTTCGCCAGTAGCGTTTGCATCAGTTTCAGGGCGAGGCGGATTTCGGCATAGTGTCTGATCACCTCGACCACTCCGATCACCGCAATCTGGGAGGAATCGTAACGGACATCGATTCCCGCCCATTTCATTTTCTCTCCGCCCATCCCGATGCCCTGAACATCGGGCTGCAGTTTTTTCATCTCGCTGAACATATGAGCAGCATGCTGATCGCCGGACGCTTCGCCGGCGCTGAACATGACTTTATACGGCTTGTGGTCTGGCAAGGACAGTCCTCGTTAATGGGTTCGGGATATCCATTTTAAATGGAATTCTGCCTAAGTCCTGATTATTTCAACGAAATAACGATAACTCGACTTTGCTTGCAACTCAAAGATAATCTACTCGATGATTACCTCTACCAACAACTCAGGAATCCATCTCTACGGATGAATCTTGCGTAAGTCCTGTTATATTCAGATTGCTAACCTTCCACCCTGAGTCTTACTGATTCGGCCAATCACCCTACAGCGCAGGTATAATGGTTGGTTTATCCCTCTATTCCGCCGTTAATGTCTAAAATATTACCCTCCCCGTCCATGCGCCGCGCCACCGAAGCACCGCCGTTACCCAGCGGCACGATCCACTTCATCCTCTACTGCCTGTCCCACTTCAAGGGCTGGATTACGTTGATGATCCTCTTCGAAGCGGGCCAGGCAGCCGGCAGCATCCTGGTGCCCTATGCGGTCAAGGCGATCATGGAAGGCGTAGCGGCCGGACTTCCCGACGCCCGCACCGCCATCGAGGCGCTGAAAGGTCCCTTACTGTTTCTGGCCGGGCTGACGATTGCCGAGATCCTGTGCAGCCGGGCCAGCGGCGCGATCCTGATTACGATCGGCCCGCGGCTCCGCCAAAGAACCACCCGCACCCTGTTCACCTACCTGCAATACCATTCGGCGCGCTATTTCAGCAGCCATTTCGCGGGCGCGCTGGCGCACCGGATCAGCGAAACCGCGATCAGCGTGAATCATACGATCTGGGCGGTACTGTGCGATTTCTGGCCGATCACGATCACCTTCGGCGTCTCCGCCGGCTTGCTGCTGCACGTGCATCAGGGGCTCGGGCTATTCGTCACCGCCTGGGTTTTCATCTATGTGGCGATTTCTTTCTGGCTGGCGACGCGCTGCCGCCCGTATTCGCAACACTATGCGGGCATCCGCAGCATGGTGAACGGCAAGATCGTCGATTCGGTCACCAACAGCCTGAACGCCAAACTGTTCGCGCGCCAAAGATTCGAACGCGATTACCTGCAGGGCTATCTGGACACCGAATTGAAAGCCGCGCGCCGGACGTTCTGGTTCATGGAGCGGGTGCGCTGGTTCCAGTTCATCTCGGCCGGCGCGTTGAAGATCGGCACGATTTATTACGCGCTGACGCTCTGGCAGGACGGACTGATCAGCGTGGGCGATTTCACGATGAGCATGGGCCTGGCACTGATCGTGATCGCCGACGCGCGCAATCTGTCCCGCCATTTCCTGGAGTTTTTCGAATATGTCGGCAACATCGCGAACGGCGTCGAAACAATCGTGCAGCCGCACGAAATCGTCGATGCGCCGGATGCGAAACCGCTTGAAGTCGCCGAAGGACGGATCGAATTCCGCGATGTCACTTTCGGCTATCATCCGGACCAGCCGGTTTTCAAGGAATTGAACGTCGTGATCGAACCCGGCCAGCGCGTCGGCTTGGTCGGCTTTTCGGGCTCGGGCAAATCGACTTTCGTGAGCTTGATCCTGCGCAATTACGAGCCGCAAGCCGGTAAAATCCGCATCGACGGCACCGACATCGCCGAAGCGATGCAGGAATCGCTGCACGCACAGGTCAGCCTGATTCCGCAAGATCCGACGCTCTTTCACCGCAGCCTGAAGGAAAACATCGGCTACGGCAAACTCGGCGCAAGCGACCGGGAAATCGCGGACGCCGCCGCGTTCGCGCATGCGGACGAGTTTATCCGGGCCATGGCGGAAGATTACGATTCGCTGGTCGGCGAACGCGGCGTCAAGCTGTCCGGCGGCCAGCGGCAAAGGATCGCGATCGCGCGGGTGATGCTGAAGGATGCGCCGATTCTGATCCTGGACGAAGCGACGTCGAGCCTGGACTCGGTTACCGAAAAAACGATCCAGGAAAACCTGGCCCGGTTGATGGGGAAGAAGACCGTGATCGCGATCGCGCACCGGCTGTCGACGATCGCCTATCTCGACCGTATCCTGGTGTTCGATCGGGGACACATCGTCGAGGACGGCACGCACGAGGAACTGTTGGCGCTGAAAGGCTATTACTACCGTTTATGGAACATGCAGGCCGGCGGCTTCCTGCCGGACGGCTGATTACAAATATTAAGATCGCTTATAGAAATAAATTAAATCAATACCTTATAATGTTATCCCTAACTAAAAACTGTCTCAAAAAGCCAGAAAATAACGATTAAATGTACAGTACAGCTACGATTTAGCTGCATTAACGTGGAAACGCAAAACCTCTCTCGCATTTGAGGGCGGCATAATATATACCAAGCAGGCTCTTACTTTACTTATGGCCGCGGGAATTGTTCTCTTTTCTTTGCTCAATAGCTTTCTTAACCGAAAGAAAACTCTCTTCTTGACTATGAATCAGAGACATAAAGTCATAATAATTTACTCCGAAATTCGATAAATGCCATTGATTTTCTAAATATTTTTTAAAGCAAATCGCTTTTTTATACCGGTCACTTATATCAAATGAATCAGCGATTTTTGATATTTCTTCCCGTGACTCTTGATCAAAAATCGGCGTGTCTGTAGAAACAGCATCCAAAAACGCAAAGGACCCAGTCCAAAACCTTATATGATAAATTCCGACAGTTGTCGCTCTATAGTGGAAGTGCTCAGGAGGTTCATGGTCTGCCACGTGGAGTTCTCGATAATGTGCGTGTGGTGTTTCAATAAGGCGTTTGGTTGCTAAGCGTCGCAATGCATGACGAACTTGATCTTCCACGAATCCCTGTCTCGCCATCTCCGACATCAATTGTTGCCCATTAACAAAACCATCATTGTCCAAAATTCCCGCACCAGAATTCAAAAAAGCCACAATTAAACTTGCCAAGAAATGTTCCCGAGGATCAGCTGAACTTAAATCAAAAATATTGCAAGCTACGAACGAAGATTGTGAATTAAAGTATGCATATTCACCAAGAAGTGCGTGCTTAGTGAACTCATGGAGGGGTATTGTATAATTTCCTTTTTTTTCTTCAATTTGAACAATTTTCTCAGAATCAACATTAGGGCTACCAAAAAAACCAGTAATTAGCTCGATAACTGCGCGGGTATTTCCACCGGTTATATTGCTCAAGAACTGCCGGATAGCTTCGCTGGTACGTATTGATCTTAAAGTCGCATTTAAAAAAGACACAACACTTCCAATATGGATACGAATATCGGACAATTCGGCTGGAGCAACTTTACCCTCCGCAACCCGAACAGCGAAAACTAGACGCTTCTGCACTACTTCGTCAGCTGGAGGGGGTGCTATCGTTAGTATTTTATTCTGATATGCAGAAAGTGCCCCTGTTGTCTTTGATAAATAGAATGTGCTCGGACGTAATGCCACGAAAACCAGGAGATTACGCGAAGCAGCAAGCTCCTGGGCAATCAGAAAAGTTTCCTGCTGAACTTCGAAAGTGCGCTGATCCGCATTATCAAGCACTAGAATGATTTGCTTATTACGACCACGAGCGAGATGACCAAGAGACGCTAAAAGGTGTTTATCGCGCATCTCGATTTTCTCGCTAAGAAAGGCGACCCGTTCTCGCTGATAAGCAACATGATCAATCCCCTTCATAGATCCTTTGACACTATTATCAAAGTCTATTAAATCCCTATGGTAAATAGCATTTGCGAATTCAGCGCTATTAATATCCACTCCATACTTGTTTTTCAGGACTAGAGGAATTTCCGAGAGTATGAAAGATTTTATATTAGTCGATAAGTTTGCTTTAATCCCAAGATTTATATGAATGAAATATGTATTAGTCTTTTCAGTATTCTCTAGATTCTGATAAAGATTTTCGAAGAACGAAGTCTTGCCCACGCCAACATCGCCGATAACAACTACAGGCCGCGATCCTTTAGAACGAACAATAACTGGGTCATTAAATTTCAGATCTCCATCAGTATGGGCCACTGTGATTGAATCTAGAGCGGAGGGAGAAACACCGTCTTCACCAACACGCTTATATCGTGCCGCTATTATGTTTTTGCTTAAAAGTAAGTGCCTATTATTAGCCTCAATAGGAACATAACATTCTTTGTAAAATGAAGATTTCAAAGTTGGATTTTCTTCAATTTCTTCAAGAAGAAGGGACGATAAAGATCTGAGATTTTCTTGGAATCTGTTTCTATAACGATATTTAAATGGCTCAGGAATCGATGTACACGCTTTTTGAGGAATCCTTGGATTACGGTGCATCGACAAATCTCGATAGGCACGGTTCTCTGTTATTCCTTCAGGCGAAAGCAATTTCCATAAAAGCGGGAAATTATTAATATAAGAATCAAAGCCATTAAAAAAATAGCATTCCCCTTTAAGTGGAGACTGGCCCGGAATAATAGCTTGGAAAATTACTATTTGTGGGCCATTACATACAATCGCTATTTGAGCTCCATGGATAGCACAATAGGGGATCACTTGATAAACAGCTTCCTCTAAAGTTTTAGAAGCACGAAGTAATGGCTCAAGTTTTCGAACAATTATTGGGGTACCAGTTGGGGGTACGTCGAATAATTTGGATTCCTTTTTAGCTTCAAGAACAGCCTTCGCAGTAGGGCATCCTAAAATATAGTCTGATCTTCCGCCAAGGTCATCTGACCTTTCTACCTCAATATCTATTCTGTCCCACCCTAGGCATTCCGTAAGAAGTCTATCCACAAACTGAAACCGGTTTTGGGCCTCATTCCAATGAGGGCTATCACTAGGAAATTCTTTGATAATATTTCCCAGTATTCTTTCTCCTTCAGTAAGCTCAAAAAGTGCATGCATACTAATTTTTCTTCTTTATTTTAAAAAATAGTACCTTGTTATCATTCCTAATAATGATACTATGGTTTTAATTATAAAACTAATTTATAAAAATAATTTTAACATAAAATCATTGCCAAAAAATAATACTCATTAAAGCTGGCTTTTAATCAAAATAATTTTATTATTTTATCACTCCCGTCAGCCATCCACAGGAGGGACCCGCCGGGGCAGCGAAGCGGAGCCCCAGAGGCGGGAGGTCCCTGTGAATGGCTGGCATCAGCACAGGCTAGTCTTTATTATAATCTGCTTTTAACTTAATCCCTTCCTTGTAGATGAACTCCAAACCGTTCAGCAAATTTACCCTGAATCAAATCGGTACTTTTTCAGATCACCTGAAAGAAGCTCAGAAAATGGGGCGTAACCTGAATGAGTTATTACGCGAGGCCAGGCCGAAATAAATCAAATCGGTGCTAGGGGAGGATTTTGCCTGTATCTCTTATACGAGTTGCTGTTTGAAATGCACCTCGAAATTGGATTGGTTGTGCTTAGCATCCATGAAAACTTGATAGCCGCTGCAAAATCAATCTTTCAGCCAGGTCCGCTTCGCCAACACGATCGCCGCGATCGGGATCGCCAAGTTCAGCCCCATCACCACGATCAGCAGCCAGCCGAGTTCGCTATAGTCTGCGGCAACCACGATCCGGCCGGTCGCCGCGTCGCGCACTTCGCGGGTAATCACGAAGCCTTGATTCAGCCATTTGGTCAGGAGCTGCGACAGGGATAGCGCGAGATTCACGAACGCAGCCATCACCGCGAAATAAGTCGCCTTCAGCTGTTTCGGGGCCGAATTGGCGATCCAGGCCAGCATCGGAATCATCGCGATCTGGCCCAGCGGCGATTCGAGCGCGGTATCGACCAGCGCGATGAAACGGGCATCGACGACGCCGCCCGTCAGCTCCGCCGTCCATTTGTGAATGCCGTAGTACAGCGCGATATTGGGGATATAAAGCAGGCCCAGCACGACGGTCAGCACCGCGATGATGTAGGTGATTGGCCGCTCGGCCATGAAGCGGCGAAACAGGAACATGCCGAGCAGAGTCAGCGTGCTCGCGATCAGCGACAATTTCGAGATGAACTGCTGGTCGAAACCGAGGTCGTCAATCATCCACCAGGTTTCGCCCGCGCCGGTAGTCGGGACCGCGCGGAACGCGAAGATCACGAATGCGGTCCCGTACAAGCGGTTTTTCGTTTTGCTGTCGAGGTCCATCGTCAATCGCCACATCAAAAACAGCACGATCACCAAAGACCCGGCAAATACGATTTCTTCGCTGTTTCGCAATCCTCCCAGCCCGACCGCCGCCGCGAACAGCGCAAATCCGAGCCCGCCGCCGAGCAGCGGCCAATTGACCGCAGGCGTCTCACGGACGCGGGCGGTCAGCCGTTCGATATCTTCAAACTCGAAACCGTGTGCGGCGAGCCGCCATTCTTCCTGCGCCCGTAAATAAGACGCCAGCACAACGCCCAGGATCGAGATGACCGGAATCCACAGCGCCCAACGGTAAATCGACAGGTATATCGCCGCTTTCTGGGCCTCATCCATCGTTTCGATGCCGCTGAAAAACGCGACATTAACCCCCGCTACCAGCAGGCTGCCGCCGATGATCGCGACCCGGCCCAGGGTCTGCATCGTCGTATGCGCGGCCAGTATTTCCGGTTCGGGCAGCGGCCGGCCCTGTTCGTCGATGACGGCCACGGCCTCCACGGTCATCGCATCGGCCACGGTATCCTGGATCACGTAACCGACCGGCGCCAGGAGCGCCGCCAGCACGTACCAGTTTTCGACGGGCCATAACGACTGCATATACTCACGGTCGCCGAGCAGATTGATCATGATCAGCAAAGCGGCGGCGATCAGCGCCGCGCCCAGGTAGATCAGGCCGGCCTTATGGCGCCACAGTAAATCGACCAGATGCCCTATCGGCATTTTCAAGGCCCAGGGCAGCATCGCCCAGAACCCCAGCGCAGCCAGAAACTCGGCGCTCAGGCCCAAATATTCCTTGACGAAAAAAGTTCCGACGATGCCGGTCAGCCCCGATACGCCCGCCGCCAGATACACCATCAGCGGCGGCACGTAACTGACGCGCATTTGCCGGCCGAGATCGATCACATTATGATCCAGCCACTTCCGTAATAAGAAAAAGATCGGCGCGGTATTACGGTTTGCGTCCGACGGCCCCTTAATCATGTATCCTCCTTCGGCTTAATGCGTTTGAATGCGTTTGTTGACTCCTGAGTTTGATATTAAGTTCGCGGTCGAATCGAATCCGTTCCATTGATCCCAGAGGGCTTTCAGGATTTGGGCGGAAATAACTTCCCGGTTTTAACCTGTTTGTATTGCGTGGCTTTTTAGCGCGTATGCGTTCAGTCTCTCCCTTTGAAAAAGCGGGGTGAGGAGAGATTTTTTTTAATAAATCCCCCTCGATCCCCCTTTTTCAAAGGGGGAAGTGGGCGTTTATTTCAGCCTATCCGTAGCCTACCGGTTTCGGGAAATTATGTGGAGCCGAATCCTAACTTCCTGGTATAGCGTGGTAAACCTGCCAGGTTTTTAAAACCTGGCAGGTCTTTGGCTGGAAAGTTATTTGGAGCCAGCTCCTAAGCCTGTTGCTGCCCTATTCCGCAATCATCCCGTTTTTCAAATAGCTTTCTGCATAATTGAATACGATGTCGGTATCGGGCAGCACTTCCGCATCGTTTTTATCCTTATAGTCGAGGCGGAACAACATGTCCTTGATGATATTGAGGCGCGCGCTTTTTTTATCGTCGGCCCGCACGACCGTCCAGGGCGCATCCAGATGATGCGTTCTCGCAAACATGATATTGCGGGCAAGGCTGTAGTCGTCCCAATGCTTGACCGCTTCCACATCGATCGGGCTGATTTTCCACTGTTTCAAGGGGTCCCGTTCGCGGTCTTCGAGGCGCCGTTTCTGTTCCTCCCGGCTGATGTCCAGGTAATACTTCAACAGCTTGATGCCCGACCGAACCAGCATCAGCTCGAAATCCGGGACGGTTTCGAGAAACTCGTGATATTCCCCGTCGCTGCAGAAACCCATCACGCGCTCGACGCCGGCGCGGTTGTACCAGCTGCGGTTGAACAGCGCCATTTCCTGGGCCGCCGGCAGGTGCGGCACATAGCGTTGAAAATACCAGCTACTTTGGTCCCGGTCGGAAGGTTTGCCCAGCGCCACCACCCGGGTTTCGCGCGGGCTCAAATGCTGGGTGATGCGTTTGATCGAACCGTCCTTGCCGCCCGCGTCGCGCCCCTCGAAAAGGATCAGCACTTTTTCGCCGTGCTTGATGATGTGCTTTTGCAGCTTGACCAGTTCGATCTGCAACCGGATCAGAGCGGCTTGATATTCATCCTTGTCGATTTTTTTCCTGTTGTGTTTATGTTTCATGAGGCGAAAACGGAGATTGCGGGCGATTTTGTTCGGATAAAAAGACTATTCGCCGATATTCAGCAGCCATCCGCCGCTGCCTTTACACTGGCTCGCGCCTTCCGCCGCGATACCGATCCTGGCATAAACGCCGCGCAATGCAGCCGGCAGAACTCCGCTGACCGCATAACCCTGCGCAACGGACTTCACCGCAACCGGTACGGGAATGTCTTTGACAATGACTTTGATCGTTTGCGGCTTCGTATTCGGCGAGGCGATAAAGGAAAATTCGGTATTCGGGGATACTTCCGCCTTGTCGGGCGGAGAAAATTGGCTGAAGCCGGGTTTCTCGCAGGCTTTCGAGCTACTGCCGCCACCGTAGCCCCAAGCGGCCTGGGCGGTCGCCATGAACAGGCTTAACCAGAGTATTCGTAAAGGTTTCATCGTTGCCTCCATAAGATTGAATGGATCGATTTCCAGCCAAAAGAGTTATTCCAGATGCCCGATCCGCTGCCGGGCCGCCAGGCCGAACGGCGAATCCGGCTCTTTTTGCGCAATGCGCTCCAGATTCTTTCGGGATCTTCGGTGAAAAGATCGCGAACCAGATTATCATAGTGCACCTGTTCCCTGAGAATGTCGCGGGGATCAGCTCTCGGCGGTTCGGTCGGATCATGGCAGCAGCTACTCATCACAGGTCTCCAGTCAGGAAAGGAACCTTCACATCTTACACCCAAATCCCGCCCGCCGTTTACCTTCTCTCCAGGCGGAATGCTAAACTGAACTGTCGCCATGCTTTTTTTGAAGCGGTTCCCGCCATTTTCGATTCACTGAACATTCACTGCCCATGAACAAACCCAGCTACTTTGCCTTGCCTTTATATGTCCAGGTTGTCGTCGGCGTCGCCGCCGGCGCCCTTCTGGGCGTCCTGTTCGGAACCGAAAGTTACGGCTTTAATTTATTCAGCAACGCGGCGCTCGGCCAATTGGGACAACTGGTGATCCGCCTTCTGAAAGCGCTTGCGGCGCCGCTGGTCTTTTTCGCCATTCTGGACGCGATGATCCATACCGACATCTCGCTCAAGCACGGCCGCCGCCTGCTGGCCTTGTGTTCGATCAATCTGGCGGTGGCGATGATCATCGGCCTCACTTTGATGAATACGCTGCGTCCGGGCCATCTGTGGGAAGGCAGGCTAACGGCGATGACGAACCAACTGGACCACGGCACAAGCCGCTTGATGCCCAAATCGGTACCGGAAAATCTGACGCTCGATCCGCTAAAAAACCTCGCCGGCTATATCCCGAAAAGTCTGGCCGAACCGTTTGTCGAAAACAATATGATCGCGATCATTCTGCTGGCGTTGCTGGTCGGCGGCGCGATCCGCCAACTGAAACGGCAGACGGCGGACGAAGATCAAGCCGGTCTCGTCATGCTGGAAAAATCGATCGGCGTCGGCTGCCGGCTGCTGATCCAGATGCTGCTCTGGGTCGTCAAGGCCATACCGTTCGCGGTTTTCGGCGTGGTCGCGCAAGTGGTCGGGAAAGCAGGCCTGGAAGTGTTCGAACTGGTGGCGGTATTCCTGGCTGCGATGTTGGGCGGATTGCTGATCCATGCCCTCGCCTATTATCCCGGCATGGTCAAATGGGGCGGCGGGATGCCGGTCAAGCGTTATTTTTCGGAAGGCGCGGATGCGATCGTAACCGGCCTTTCCACCAACAGCAGCCTGGCGACGATGCCGGTCACCCTGCGCTGCCTGACCGAAAACATGGGGATTTCAAACCGGTCTGCGCGCCTGTCGGTATGCATCGGCACCAATTTGAACAACGACGGCATCATCCTGTACGAAGCGATGGCCGCGCTGTTTCTGGCGCAAGCGATCGGCATCGAACTGAACTTTGCGCAGCAACTGGTTATCATTGCGGCGGCCATCATGGTGGGCGTCGGCATTTCGGGCATTCCCGAAGCCGGCCTGATCGCCCTGCCCTTGGTATTGAGCACGGCTGGCCTGCCGGAAGCCTTGGTGGTCACCGCAGTGCCGCTGATTACCACGATCGACTGGATCATTGCCCGGTTCCGGTCCGGCGTAAATGTGATGAACGACATGCTGATCGCAATCCTGCTGGATCGGCTGGACAAAACAAACCATTAGTAATCCGATCGAAAGGGGTTATGTTATGCCGCAGGAAAGATTTTGGAGCCCATGCCGATATGAGCCATAACGCCGTCTTTGTCAGAATCAAATGGATCATTGTGCTGTTGGTGACGATGGTGCTCGACTTCTTGCCCGTTCCGGTCATCGGGCTGATTCTGCTTTACATATTACTCTTTCGCCCGCTATGGTTTAAAAACGCCGTGCTGGAGATATACGATCAAGCCGGCCGAGACAAGCGCAACAGCGCAAACGATTCCGACTAACTTAACTTGGTAACCAGGCCGTGAGTATAGAGAAAACAACCTTCCCGTCCCGGCTGATCTTGTGTTTCATCGTATTGATCGGCTTGATCGTTCTCCATGTGATTCCGCTGCCGATCTTGGAAATCCTGGTGCTGTACGTGCTGGTGGCGCGCCCGTACTGGTTCAAGGATCTGGTCGAGCAAATCTACGCCGAAAAAAAGCCTGAAGATTAGGCCTGAGCACTCTTTTTCCGCCCGTTTTAGTTTCAATCCGGCTGGTAGGAATTCGCCGCGGAGTTTACCAGGTTCTAAAATGTCCGGTGTCCAGATGGACGAAATTGTCTCGAGGATAATAACCTACGCCGCCTTGCGCGATTGCCAGCGCGGCGTTTCTAACGATTTTGGGTGAAATGCCTTCAAGCCTGATATCAATGGCCCGGCCTTGCATATGAAAACTATGTTCCGCCACGCCATGACTGTACCTACGGAGCTGAGCATTGGTAAAAGGCGAACGATAACCGGAGATGATATGGAACGGTTTATTGACGCCAAGCGTTTGCTTCAGCATAAACAACTGATCCAGTAAAGCTGTATCGATCGGGTGAATAGTGTCGGTACGGAAATCGCGGAGCAGATAATTGATTTCATGCAGCGCTTCTTTGATATAGCGGCCGCGTTCAAAATAGGTCAGCTTTAGCTTATCGCCGGTATGCGTATGTTCGAAGGCGAGCGTTTTATGTTCGAAAGTATGCGGATAAGGCGCTGTATTCCGCGGGTGAACCGAACGGTCGAAGGCATGGAAAACGGGCTCATGCCCGGGCTTGTGTCTATGCTTCACGGGATGGATGACGTGCCTTACGGCCGCTGTAGCCGTTCCCGATCCACCCAGTATTACCAATGATCCCAAAGCCAGCTTCTTCAGAAACTCGCGTCTGGATGCAATGGTGTCCATGTCGGACTCTGCGTTATTTGAGGATCGCTCTTTCATGTTTTATTTTAAGTGACACTTAATCCCATGCTACTGTTTAGTAAAGCTAACCATATGACAAGTTCAACAGTAACATTAATTTAAACTCTTACAGGGCTTTAGAATCCAGCCGAAGAATTCTATAAATGTTTACATTGTACTCGCCCTGAATTAAGGGGGAAAGCTCTGCTGACCGCACGACAGACTTGAAGGTCGTCCAAACAGATGAAGCGATCCCATTAGACCTGCCCACCCACGCCTTTAAATTTCTCGACAAAAGCGGCTATTTTCTGGAAGACACTCTGCTTTTTTGTCAGGTACCGCGGGTTTAACGGGCTCATTTTAGGCAGAATGGCATTGAGCTCAGTGCCATTGTCACTGGCAAATTCCCGTTTTAGCGAGGTGGCGATGTAACGCCTGGCCGCCTCAGCATTTAGGCTCTCGCTACTAATGAGCTCTTGGGCTTCACGCTGTTGTTCAGCTTGCGCAAAGGTGAAGAAAGCATCAATAACACTGGCCTTATCGCCAATCTTATCCAGGTCGGTTTGATTTATAAAATCAACCAACAAGCCCTCTTTAGCGCGGTTGCCCAGACTGGCGCGAATCACTCGACGCACGTCTTCAACCAGTGCCGCTTTATCTTTAACTTTTTTATTATTTTCAAAAATCAGTTCCAGAATGTAGTCTAAATTGATCTCTTGCGACTTAAGCAGATCTACCTCAAAGACTACGTCATCCCAATCAATGGTGGATTTTTCTTTTTCAGCGGCAGATTTTTCACGGCGTAGCCAGTCGCGTATATCGTTATAGGTGGAGCGATAATCCTGAATTTTCCGGTCGGCGGGTATTCTGATGGCTTGCAGCGCGGCCACGTCCTCATCGCTTAGATAATGTTGGGCTTTAAATGCCTCAACGGCCTCCGGGTCGCTCATGTCAACGCTTTGCAGGGCTTTCAGGCTGGCAAATTCATCATAGTTTTGCAGCACATTCTCCACGCGCAAATACTCGCCAAATAATTTCGCAAAAGCTTTTTTATCGGATTCTTTAACAATCTCATCGGGGTTAGGAAAACGCTGCTCTAGCTCCGCGACTACCTCCACAAAGCCGCGTCGGGCTTCACCAGTCGCCACATCGGTAAAACCTTCCATGTACTCCTTGTAGCTTTTTTCCAGCACCACGTTTTTGGTGTTCTTATCGCCAAATAGGGTAATGGCGTCCACCGTGGCTTGTTCTAAATCGCGGAAGGTGACGATATTGCCAAAGGTTTTGGTGGCATCGAAAATACGGTTCGTGCGCGAATAAGCCTGTAGCAAACCGTGATAGCGCAGGTTTTTATCGACAAACAAGGTATTCAGCGTGGGCGCATCAAAGCCGGTCAAAAACATCCCCACCACAATCAATAAATCAATTTCCTGACTTTTCACGCGTAGCGCAAGATCCCGATAATAGTTTTGGAAGCCATTGCCATCCACGCTGAAATTGGTTTTAAACAGCGCGTTATAGTCAGCAATCGCTGCGCTTAAAAACTCTTTCGCGCTGCTGTTCATGGCTAAAACCTCAAAGCTTTCATCCGGAATGTCGCCTACGGCATCCTGTTCTTCATTGGCCGCAAAAGAAAAGATGGTCGCCAGTTTCAGCGGCTTATCGCTGCCTTGTTGTAATTTGTTCAAAGACTCATAATAGAGCTTGGCCGCATCCACGCCGCTCACGGCAAACAGGGCATTGAAGCCTTTTGCGCCAGCCTGCGGACGATGGGTTTTTTGCCGGAAATTATTCAGGATATATTGTGAAATTTCCCGAATACGCTCGGGGTGCAATAAGGCTTGCTTGTTTTCCGCCGCGCTTAATTTTTTCTCGTCCTGCTCGCTTTCAATGGCTTTGAACTTTGGGCGGACATCGTTGTAGTCCACCTTGAACTTCAATACCTTTTCATCGCGGATAGCATCGGTGATGACATAAGAATGCAACTCGCGGCCAAACACGCTGGCGGTCGTCTCCGCGCCAAGGGCGTTTTGCGGGAATATCGGCGTGCCGGTAAAACCAAATTGATAAAACTTTTTAAACTTTTTCTTCAGGTTTTTCTGCGCCTCGCCAAACTGGCTGCGGTGGCATTCATCAAAAATAAACACTACTTGTTTGTTGTAAACGGCTAAGTCGTTTTCACTTTTCATCAGGTTGTTGAGCTTCTGGATGGTGGTGACAATGATTCTGTTGTCGTCCTTATCCAGGTTGCGCTTGAGGCCGGCGGTGCTGTCCGAGCTATTGACGCTATCCGGCGAAAAGCGCTGATATTCCTTCATGGTCTGGTAATCGAGGTCTTTTCTGTCCACCACGAAAAACACCTTATCGATAAAATCCAGCTCAGTCGCCAATCGTCGCGCCGCTTTAAAACTGGTTAAAGTTTTACCTGAACCCGTGGTGTGCCAGATATAACCGCCACTTTCGAGTTTGCTCCAGTTCTTGGCTTCATATGAACTATTGATCTTCCACAAAATGCGCTCGGTAGCGGCAATCTGATAAGGGCGCATCACCAGTAGCGTGTTGCTGACATCAAATACCGAATAATGCAGCAGCACATTGAGCAGCGTGTTTTTCTGAAAGAAAGTGGCAGTAAAGTCTTTCAGGTCTTTAATCAGACTGTTATCGGCTTTCGCCCAATTCATGGTGAAATCAAAGCTGTTCTTGTTGCGCTGGGTTGTGTTGGCAAAATAACGGCTGTCGGTGCCGTTGGAAATCACAAACAATTGCAAAAATTTGTACAGCGAGTTGTCGCTGTTAAAGCTCTCCTTGCTGTAGCGATGCACCTGATTGAAGGCTTCGCGAATCGCCACGCCGCGCTTCTTCAACTCCACCTGCACCAACGGCAAACCGTTCACCAAAATGGTCACGTCGTAGCGGTTGGCGTGGCTGCCGGTTTGCTCAAACTGGCGGATCACCTGTACCTTGTTGCGGACAATGGTCTTCTTGTCCAGCAGGGTAATGTTCCGAATGCGGCCATCATCGAAGACGAAATCGTGGATATAGTCGTCGTGAATCTTGCGGGTTTTCTCGACGATGCCATCGCTGGGCTTGTCCAGCCAAATCTCGACAAAGCGCGACCACTCGCCATTGGTGAATCGCACGTTATTGAGCGCTTGCAGCTGAACGCGCGCATTGGCCAGTAGCGCATCGGGCTTGTTCAGGCCGGGCAGGTACTCATACCCCTGATCGACCAAATCCTGAATGAACTCGCGCTCCAGATCGCCTTCGCTCTGGTAGCTTTCCGCCACCTTCCATTCCCGGTGGTATTTATCCAGAACAATGAAGTTATTGGATTCCGCAATAGTTTTGTAGTCAGTCATGTTTCTTGTCACTCTTGTTCGCCAACTGCAAACCCTTGGCATTCTGTCTGCTAACCACTTTCTTGCCGGTTTCCGCTTCCAGCTTCAACCGGGCTTCTTTGGCAACGCCACCGCCGCGTTTTGCCACCTCTTCATGCTCCGACAAGGAATCGGGATTGGCAATCTCGGAAATTTCCTTGGTGGATAACTCCGCCAGCATGTTCAGCACCAGCTCTTTGTTGGTCATGTTGTCACGCAGGCTTTCCTTTTTCAGCCCCTTGTATTGCTTGTATTCCTTCGCCGTTTTCCCTGCCCATGTTTTGTAGATCACATCGGTGAGAAAGGCGAATTCCGGCCCTTCTTGCAAACCGTGCTTTTTCCATTCGTCGGTCAGCTCCTTGCGGATTTCGATGCTTTTCAGGCGCTGGTTGATCCAGTTGTCAGAATAGCCCAGACGCTTGTAATCCCGCATGGCCTGTTCGATGGACAGTTCAGGGTCTTGCAGTTGGTCCAGCCGCTCGCTGCCTACCTGTGCCAGCCAGAGCTTGAAGGGCTCGGCTTTTTTGGAGGGGATAGACTGGATAAGGCGTAAAAGCTGCTGCGTATTGGCGACATCGGCCATACGCATTTTTCCGTCTGCCGCCTGCATTTTCAACCCGTGACAATTTGTCACGGTTTCATTGCCTTCTGCTTTCAAGCGTTGTTTCAGCTTACGCCAGTAAGCCGTGGCATCAAGGCTGTCGGTTAGTACGGCCACCACATCCACAATGGAGAAAAACCATTCTTCCTGCTCGACATCCCAGATAGAACGAATCTGGCTCGCTTCAAACAAGTGATTTTGCGGTTGGGGGGTATTAGGCATGGGCAATCTCCTTTTGCCCAGGCTTGGGAAAGCTCAACAGCAAATCGCGGTAATACTCGTATTGCTTCTGGCGCAGCTCGATTTCGCGGGGCAAGCCTTCGGTGATGGAGTTGGTCAGCGCGTCGAATTTGTCGAGAATGGCGACGATGCGTGCTTGTTCGGCTAGAGAAGGGATCGGAATTTGATACGCAATAATCATTTCCTTATTGCCGCGAGGCATTTTCGCCCCTTTGGAGTGCTGCATGTCGTATTCAAAGAATTTATCATCAGCCAAAACCTGATATAGATACCGTGGATTAACAGCATTATCCGTTGGGTGAATCACCAGAACATCGCCATTCGTTCCACCAGTCCGATCAGCGTGCCATATCTTTTTTAGGTAAGGTCTAATGTTGCCTATTAATATGTCGCCATCTTGATATCTAGTTAAATTGCCTTCAGTCGGTACAAAATTAGATGCAACCTTTCCTGCGCGATTTTGCAAAAGATTGTCAACGCCAACATAACTCATTGAGTCAACTTCACCAGAGCTGATGCGCGTTTTCGAATAGGTTGCTACCTCTCCCAACGTCTTCCACTCCACTGCAACTCTCCCGTCACCCTGCGCGAAGTCGCAGGGTCCAGCTTTTTCTTCCTGCATGGATTCTGCGACTGCGCTTCGCTCCGCGCAGAATGACGTATGCGGAATGACGGCCTCTTCAAAACTCAACAACTGGTCTCGGTAGTGGTTGTATTGTTTTTTGCGGGCGGTAAGCTCGGCGGTAAGCTCGGTGAAGCTGTCCAGTATGCGGACGATTTCGGCCTGGATTTCAAGCGATTTTTTGGGGTTTTCTGGGCAGGGGATGGGGACAGGTATTTTGGATAGGTCGCTGCTAGAAACCCTGCGAACCTTTGCGCCAGTAATATATTTTTTCTTCTGCTCTTGAAAATTCTCTGTTTTAAAAAAATACGCAAGATACTTAACATTTTGTTTATGCCTGAACAGCATCATGTCGCCAGAAATAGCAGCTTTATCGCCAAGCCAAGCCAGCGGCTTTACAACGTCTTCATCATTCTCGGATGTGGTTGCAAGCAATAAATCATTCTTGTTGGCAACTCTCAATTTGCTTGCCAATTGATTAGATACATAAGTGAATGTTTTTTCGGCAGACAAGCCATACCTTGTATAGATTTGTCCATAGTGTATGGCAGGGAATCCTGACTCAACGAAGTCCTTTTTTTGCAAACCATTGCCGCGAATAAACTCGCCAACTTCCCCCAGCGCCTTCCACTCCACCGCCACCCCACCCAGCAGCCTTTCCAGAAAACTTGCGCCGCTCATTTCTTCTTTCCTTCCAGTTGCCGAACGCCCGCATCGCCCAGCAGCAGCTTCATTTGCCCGATGGCGGTCTGATTCAGCAGCTTCAAGCGTTCCGGTTGTGCCAGGCCCTGATGGATGAAATGGGCGTTCAGGGTTTCCAGGTTCGCCAGGCAGACCAGTTGCGAGGCGTTGGCTTCGTCGCGGATGTTGCCTTTGCTGCCGGGGTTCTCGTCCCGCCACTGTTTTGCGGTTTTGCCGAACAGGGCCATGTTCAGCAAGTCTGCTTCGCTGGCATAGACAAAACTGGTTTGTGCGGGTGTCAGTTCTGGCGGGATCAGATTGACCTTGATCGCATCGGTATGGATGCGGTAGTTGATCTTGGTGAGGTTGCGGCGGATGTCCCAGCCCAGTTGGGCGGTTTCCGCCTCTTTCAGGCGCTGGAACTCCTTGATGAGGTAAATCTTGAACTCGGCGCTGATCCACATGCCGAACTCGAAGGCGATGTCCTTGTGGGCGTAGGTGCCGCCATAGCGCCCGGCCTTGGCGGTCAGGCCGATGGCGTTGGTCTGCTCCACCCATTCCTTGACGCTGAGCTTGTAGTTGTTCAGGCCCGCCTGACTTTTAATTGTGGCGAATCCGCCATAGTTGAAAGCGGGGTTGTTGACCTGCTCCCAGATGCCGAGGAACTCCACGGTGTTGCGGTTGCGCAGCCAGTCGGAGATGAAGAAGTCCCCGTCCTTGGCTCTGAGCATGTCGGTCAGGGAGATGAAGTCCATGTCCTTGTCGGAATAGACCGTGACTGGAACTCCTCGCACGTCGATCTTCTTGTTGCTCATGCTTCACCTCCCTCAATTTCCGCGACGATCGCATCAATGTCCTTGCGTAGCTGGTCGATGCGGGCGACGGTGGTTTTTAGCTCGGCATTGAGCTGGGTAATGTCCACCACTTCGCGGGTGTCTTTGGCTTCCACATAGCTGCTGACCGATAGGTTATAGTCGTTGGCGGCCACCTGCTCAAACGGCACGGCTTGGGCAAAGTGATCGACATTTTTCTTGCTGTCGAACACCGCCATGATCTGTTCGATGTGCGCGTCCAGCAGCACGTTGTTGTTGGTTTCCTTTTTGAACAGCCCGCTGGCGTCGATGAACTGGGTGGTGGTGTCGGCCTTGTGTTTGGACAGCACCAGGATGTTCACGGCGATGGTGGTGCCGAAGAACAGGTTGGGTGCCAGCGAAATCACGGTTTCGACGTAGTTGTTATCCACCAGATACTGGCGAATCTTCTGCTCGGCCCCGGTAGAAGATGCCGGGGAAGCAGACGATGGCGGCGCGGCCTTTGCTGGACAAATAACTGAGCGCGTGCAGCACAAAGGCGAAGTCTGCCTTGGATTTGGGGGCGAGCACGCCAGCCGGGGCAAAGCGGTCGTCGTTGATGAGCGTCGGGTCGTCGCTGCCGATCCACTTCACCGAATAGGGCGGGTTGGAGACGATGGCATCGAAGGGCTTGTCGTCGCCAAAGCGCGGGGCGATCAGGGTGTTGCCGAGTTGGATATTGAACTTGTCGTAGTTGATGTTGTGCAAGAACATATTCATCCGCGCCAGGTTGTAGGTGGTGTGGTTGATTTCTTGCCCGAAGAAGCCGTCTTCGATGATGTGCGCGTCGAAATGCTTTTTGGCTTGCAGCAACAGGGAGCCGGAGCCGCAGGCGGGGTCGTAAATCTTGTTGACGCTGGTTTGCTTGTGCATGGCGAGCCGCGCGATCAGCCTGGACACATGCTGCGGGGTGAAAAACTCGCCGCCGGATTTGCCGGCATTGGCGGCGTAGTTGGAGATCAGAAACTCGTAGGCATCGCCAAACAGGTCGATGTGGCTGGCGTCAAAATCGCCAAAATCCAGCCCGGCCACGCCTTTGAGCACGGCGGCTAATCGGATGTTCTTATCGGCAACGGTATTGCCGAGGCGGTTGCTGGTGGTATCGAAATCGGCAAACAGACCTTTAATATCGCGCTCCGATGGGTAGCCGTTGGCGGAACTTTCGATGCCGGCAAAGATAGCGGCCAGGTCGGTATTCAAGCTGTCGTTGGTATTGGCGCCCGCAGCGATAGTGGCGAACAGCTGGCTGGGGTAGATGAAGTAGCCCTTGGTTTTAATGGCGTCGTCTTTGATTTCCGGGGTGATGACACTATCGGGGAGCTTCGCATAGTCGATGCCGTCATCACCGCCTTCGATGTAGTTGGCAAAGTTTTCGCTGATAAAGCGATAAAACAGGGTGCCGAGTACATACTGCTTAAAGTCCCAGCCATCGACCGCGCCTCGTACCTCATTGGCGATTTGCCAGATTTGGCGTTGCAGCGCGGCCCGTTGTTGGGTGCTTGTCATGGTGTTGTTCCTGTTTTAATCTATTTTGTGGGGTTATTACATCTCAGAGGGAGGTGACATGGACAAGGCTATCGCTTATCCGACCGTCCAAATTCTGTCAGGCCTGAACTCTTCGTCGCCGTTTTGATAGGCGAGCTCGGTAACCAGATGAAAACTGTTATTGTTGAAGTTCTCAAAGTCGATCAATTTGGCGCCCGAGCGGCCCATCGGTTTTTCGTAAAAGGCTTTGGAGATCCTCCGTTTCCAACGCCAGTTTCACTTCTCATAACCCAAACGGATTAAATGCAGGATGGTCGGTAGTTTAACTCGGGTGTTTTCGGTGAACTTCATGATATGCTTTTTGCCAGTTTTAAATTGCCCTCGCCCAACTCTTCTGGAGAGAGCTTCTGATGGCGTTAAGCAGGCATGATCGCCATTTTTATACAAGTGCTCATCTGCGCTGAGTGCCATCAAAATAAATTCAAATGCGCGCATTGGCCTTCTCTGCGCGCAAAACTTTCCAGGACGAATATTTATCGTTGGCAAGAAGTCGGCAATTCAATGGCAATCAGCGCCCCAACTCATCAGTTCCGATTGCACTAACCGATGTATTCGCCAGGGTCTTCACAAACATCGAAACGCAGAATGGAAAACCCGCAGTGATGCGGGTTCCATAGACAATTTTTAGCAAATTATCATTTGGTAGGAATTAGAACGGAATATCGTCGTCGAAGTCGTCGTAATTCGGCGGTGGCGGCATCGAACCGGAAGACGCCGGCGCTTCCGGCCTTGAAGACGACGGCTTGCCCGGAGCCGCATAGCCCGATTGCGGCTGATCGCCAAAGCTTGCCGTGCCGCCGCTGCGGCTGTCGAGCATATGCATTTCTTCCGCGACGATTTCGGTCGTATAACGGTCCTGGCCGTCCTGGCCCTGCCATTTCTGGGTCCGAATGCGTCCTTCGACATAAACCTGGCTGCCTTTTTTCAGATATTCCCCGGCCACTTCGGCCAGCCGGGCGAAGAACACCACGCGATGCCATTCCGTCTCTTCCTTGCGTTCGTTGGTCTGCTTATCGCGCCACCTTCTGCTGGTAGCCAGACGAATCGTCGTCACCTGACCGCCGCTCGGCATGAAGCGGACTTCGGGATCGGCTCCCAATCTCCCAATCAAAATAACCTTATTCAGCATTGCTTACTCCAAAATGTTTTTCCTGATCCATCAAAACCGCCGCTGCCGAGCCGGCTTCCGTCGATTGCCTACCCATACCCCGCAACGAAAATCACCGATGCTCCGGTGTGCCGCGGCCAATTTTGATAATATAGCAGTATATCAAATCGAGGGGCGCTTGCCTCACTTATCTAACCCACTCTTTTTCTCTCGTCATTAAATGCCTGACAGCCTGATTTTTCCGCACGACTACGCGCATGACTCTTTAAAAGTTCCGCCCAGTTCGATCCAGGCCGAACAGGCCGTACTGGGTGGCCTGATGTTGGACAATCAGACCTGGGATTCGGTTGCGGACAAGGTGACCGCCGACGATTTCTACCGGAAGGACCACCGGCTGATCTTTCGGACGATCGAGAATCTGGCCGAAAAACAGATTCCTTTCGATGTGGTGACGATATCGGAGGCGCTGGAGGATATCGGCGAGCTCGAAAATGCGGGTGGCCTGGCGTATCTGGGCATGCTCGCGAAGGATACGCCGAGCGCCGCGAACATCGTCAGCTACGCGAATATCGTCCGCGACCGCTCGGTGCTGCGGCAATTGATCCACGTCGGCACCGACATTGCGGACTCCTGCTTCAACACCGAAGGCCGCAATACTTCCGAGCTGCTCGAACATGCGGAGCGCGAAGTGTTCAAGATCGCCGAACAGCGCCAGAAAGGCCAGAGCGGCTTCCAGCCGATCAAATCGCTGCTCGCCAAAGCGGTCGACCGGATCGAGGTGATGTTCGCGCAGGAAGGCTCGATCACCGGCGCCAGCACCGGCTATACCGAACTCGACCGCCTGACCTCCGGCCTGCAGCCGGCCGATCTGATCATCGTGGCCGGAAGGCCGTCGATGGGTAAAACCACGATCGCGATGAATATGGCCGAGAATATCGCGATCAAAAGCCGGATGCCGGTTGCGGTGTTCAGTATGGAAATGCCGGGCGACGCGCTGGCGATGCGGATGATGTCCTCGCTCGGCCGGATCGACCAGAACAAGGTCCGGACCGGCAAACTGGAGGACGACGACTGGCCGCGGCTGACCTCGGCGATGAGCCTGCTTGCCGAAACCAAACTGTTCATCGACGACACGCCCGCGCTGACGCCGACCGAAGTACGCTCGCGCGCGCGCCGGCTGATGCGCGAGCACGGCCAGATCGGGCTGATCGTGATTGACTACCTGCAATTGATGCAGTCGCCGAGCAGCGGCGACAACCGGGTGCAGCAGATTTCGGACATCTCCCGCGGCCTGAAGGCGCTCGCGAAGGAACTGAACGTGCCGGTGATCGCGCTGTCGCAGTTGAACCGCAACCTCGAACAGCGGCCGAACAAGCGGCCGGTGATGTCGGACCTCAGGGAGTCTGGCGCGATCGAGCAGGACGCCGATTTGATCATATTTGTATACCGCGACGAGGTCTACCACGAAGATACCCCAGACAAAGGCATCGCCGAACTGATCATCGGCAAGCAGCGGAATGGTCCTTTGGGCACCGTGCGCCTGACTTTCCTCGGGCAGTTTACCCGTTTCGAGAATTACGCGGGCACGCAATACGACCAGGATTATTATGAATGATCCGCTAATGCCTGCCGCCTATGCGGTTTTGAATACCGATGCGGTAAAACGTAACGTCTCCGTGGTGAGACGCCATGCGCCCGGCGCAAAAATCATGGCGGTGATCAAAGCCAACGGCTACGGCCACGGCTTGCAGCGTATCGCCGAAGTGCTGGCCGATGTCGATGCGTTCGCGGTTGCGCGCGGCGACGAAGGGATCAGGCTGCGAAAAGCCGGCTTCGAGCAGCCGGCCACCGTGCTGGAAGGGTTCCGGAACCGCGACGAGCTCGATCTCTTCCTGTCGTATGGCCTCGATACGGTCGTACATTCGTTCCCGCAGCTCGATATTCTCGAAAGCTGCCCGGAAACCGGCAGGCTCGGCGTCTGGCTGAAGGTCGACACCGGCATGAACCGGCTCGGCTTTCGGCCCGCCGATTTCAGTCATGCGCATCAGCGTCTGCGTGAATGCCGGGTCGTCAAAGGCCCGATCCGTTTCATGACGCATCTGGCCAATGCGGACGACAAAACCGATGTAAAAACCCTTCGACAGATCGCCTTATTCAACGAGACGCTCGCGGGCTGTCCGGGCGAACGCAGCATCGCCAACTCCGCCGGTATTCTGGGATGGAAAGATGCCTTGACCGACTGGGTGCGGCCCGGCGTGATGCTTTACGGCATCTCGCCGTTCCCGTCGCAGACCGGCAGCCAAATCGGCCTGCAGCCGGTGATGGGCCTCTATTCGCAGTTAATTGCGGTCAAGCCGGCGTACCCAGGCGAAACGGTTGGCTACAGCGGCACCTGGCGTTGCCCCGAACCGACGCGGCTAGGCGTGATCGCGATCGGTTACGGCGACGGCTATCCGCGCTATGCCAGAAACGGCACGCCGGTGCTGGTCAACGGCCGCCGCGTGCCGCTGATCGGGCGCGTGTCGATGGACATGATTACGGTGGATCTGGCCTCGCAACCGGACGCCAAGCCGGGCGACCCGGTGACCTTATGGAACGACGAGCTGCCGGTCGAAGAAATCGCGCAGTGCGCCGACACGATTCCTTACACGCTGGTGTGCGGGATCACCCAACGGGTGCAGATCATCGAGCGGGAATTCGAGCCGGCGACATGCGAATCGTAGAGTATGCTGTGCGTACCGAGAGAGATAAAGGAGGATACCGATTCAAGGTACGCACGGCGTACCCTACAGGGTGCATGATTAAACAATCCGATCATTTTCGAGCTTATGTATGCATCATCCTGAATTTCCGTTAGCCGATGACCTGATTTATTTCAATCATGCCGCGGTCGCGCCCTGGCCGGACCGGACCCGTAAGGCCGTGGCCGAGTTCGCCGAACAGAACGCCCGCTACGGCGCGGCGTTCTATCCCGACTGGCTTCGAAAAGAAACGCAGTTGCGTGAGCAGTTGCAGGCGCTGGTCAACGCACCGAGTCCGGACGACATCGCCTTGGTCAAAAACACGTCCGAAGCGCTGTCGTTCGTCGCTTACGGCCTGGACTGGCAGGCCGGCGACAATATCGTGACCAGCAACGAGGAGTTTCCGTCGAACCGGCTGCCGTGGGAGTCGCTGGCCGCGCAAGGCGTCGAACTGCGCCAGGCCGACCTGCATGCCGCCGCCACGCCGGAAGACGCGCTGTTCGCGTTGGTCGACCGCAACACCCGCCTGCTGACGGTCAGTTCGATCCAGTTCGCGACCGGCCTCCGGCTCGATATCGAAAGGATCGGCGAATTCTGCAAGCGGCGAAGCATCCTGTTCTGCATCGATGCGATCCAGAGCATCGGCGCGGTGCGCTTCGATGTGCAGGCCTGCCGGGCGGATTTCGCGATGGCCGACGGCCATAAATGGATGTTCGGCCCCGAAGGGCTCGGGGTGTTCTATACGGCCCCGGACGCGCGCGACCGGCTCAAACTGACCCAGTTCGGCTGGCACATGATGAAGGATACGCACAATTACGAAAACAGGCCCTGGGCGATGCACCCGGCCGCCCGCCGCTTCGAATGCGGCAGCCCGAACATGCTCGGTATCCATGCCTTGTCCGCCAGCGTCTCGCTGCTGCTCGAAACCGGGATGGAAAAGATCGAAAGCCTGCTGTTCGAACGGATGGATTATCTGCGGGAACGAATAGAACGGCATCCCGAGCTGGAATTACGGTCCCCTGCCCCGCCGGCGCTAAAGTCGGGTATCGCGGTATTCAAACATAAAAAGATTGCGAATCCAGCGCTTTATCAATACCTGATGCAACAAAAAGTGATTTGCGCCCTGCGCGGGGCGGGCATCCGTTTCTCGCCGCATTTTTACAACAGTCCGGATCAGATCGACCGGGCGCTGGCCATCATCGACCGCTGTCCGGCCTGACCGGCTCGGGTCATCGCCGTTCCGTCGCTACCGCTACCGTTCCGTGCAATAGCCGTAAAACCGTTTCAGCAGCGCATTCGCGGCCTCGGTATCGGCTATCGCGGCCTTCAACGCGGCAACGTCCCGGCCGTGTTCATGCAGCGCGGCGGCATGTTCGGCCACATAACCGTGCATGATCTCCGCGGTAAATTCGGGATGGAACTGGACTCCCCAGGCGCATTCGCCCACCCGAAACGCCTGGTGCGCTTCGTAGGCGTTGCCCGCCAGGTGCAAGGCACTCGCCGGCAGCCGCATCACCGATTGCGCATGGGTGACATGCGCGGTAAACCGGTCCGGCAAATGGCCGAGCAAAGGATCCCGTTTTCCTTCTTCGGTCAATTCGATCGCGACGGTGCCGATTTCCCGGCCTTGGGGATGATAATCGACATGGCCGCCCATCGCCTGCGCCAGGAGTTGGTGGCCGAAACAGACGCCCAGCAAAGGGACCGCCTCGCTCACCGCCTCCCGTACCCAGACGGCCAGGGACTGCATCCATCCGGCTCGATCGGTCACCATCGCAGGCGAGCCGGTGATGATCGCCCCGGATAAAGTTTCCGGCAACGGCAACGCTTCGCCTCCTGCCGCATCGATAACCGGCGCGCCGGACAGGCCGCAGCCTTCGCTCATCCAGTCTTCGAAATCGCCGAAGCGCTGCCGGATGGGCAACAATGTCGAGCCGGTTTTGATGATGACGAAAGATTTCAAATGATATAGCCGGAATTTTAAACTGGACTTGGGGAGTGATCGCGGCGCGCAACCGATCGGTATCAGGCACACTGATCGCCGCCCGGGATCTCGCAGGCATTATACTCTGCCGGGCGATTTTCGGGGAAGGTGCGGCCGTGGACGCCGGGGCCGGCCGTAAGGCGATTACGGTAAAGCCGACATTTTGCTGCGTGGACGCCGGTTTCTCCCTCTTCCGTCAGACAGTCCGGGAAAATGACAGCCTGACTGTGGCATCCGCCATGCTTATGCGTTAGGATAGGCACCGGTGAATCGATGAAATCAGTCAGGATCGGTAGCATGCAGACTAAAAACCGCCGTTTCCGCTTGCCGAGTTACCGCCGGCTGCTAATCGGTTTATTGACGAGTTTCCTGACCGCGGGCTGTACGTCGCTGGAGTCCCGGTTATCCATCGAGCCCTACACCAAAAACAAACCGGTGCGAAACGCGCTCGAAGATCTCGCGGAAGCCTATTGCCGGGAAAAACGCACCGAAACTCATGCGCAGCCCGATTTCATTTTCACGACCGACGGCTGCTCGCGTTGGCCGGATGATGACTGGGTCGCCTGCTGCATTGCGCATGACATCGCGTATTGGTGCGGCGGCAGCGGCCGGGACCGGGATTACGCCGACCGGGAATTGATGCGCTGCGTGAACGCGAAAGCGAACGGACTCGGAAATATCCTCTATGCCGGAGTCCGGCTGGGCGGAATGCCCTGGCTACCGACGCCCTGGCGTTGGGGTTACGGCTGGGATAATTGGCCGGCCGGTTACGAAACCCTGCCGCCTTCGCCTCCGGCGCCACAACTTTTCGAAAAACTCAACGTATATGAATCGATCGAGCGGCACCTGAACGGAAGCGCACATTGAGACGGGGTGCATATCGTTTGATCTCCGCCAACCCTCGCCGAGACCTCGGCGCTAGCCTAGCCGACTGGAGTAAAACCGATGAACAACGATGCTTCCGGGATGCGAATGATTTATGAAGGACCATTGCAGATCGGCATTTATGCCTTTATTTTTTTCGGCCTGTTCGCGCTGGCCATCACGCTGTGGGTACTGTATAGACGGGATACCTTGAGAATCAAATATCTCTTGCTGGTTGCCTGGGGCATCCTGCCGCCCGTCTGGTTTGTCGTGGAATATTTCTTTATCTTTTTACCGTACGGCGCGCCGGGCTCGTTCGGTTTTTTCCAATACGGCCAGGACATCGCCTCGAAACTGTGGGCGGCGGTGTTCGCGCTGATCTCGATCGACCTTTACAAGGCCAGCGAAAGAGCGAAAGAAGCCCGAAAACACGAGACTTCGGAGGATTATGGCTAACCGCCCTTGCCGCTCCCGCGGCCCGGCAATTCCCTATCGGGTCGCTTCCTTGAATCCGGCACGGCCCGCTTCCACCAAGATTTCGTAAAATGGAATTTTTTCAGACACGGGACCGCCTGTCCCTTTTTTATACGGCCCGTCCGGCGGTGTCGCCGAAAGCGTCGATCGTGTTTCTGCATGGCGTGGGCGAACATATCGGCCGCTACGAGCCGGCTCTTCAGGCGTTCGCCGCCCGGGGATACCACTGCTACGGCTTCGATCAGCGCGGCTTCGGCCGTTCCGAAGGCAAACGCGGGCATGTTCATGTTTTTCAGGACTACGTCGACGATGTCGCCGAGTTCATCGCCAGGATCGTTGACGAGGCGGCGGCCCGTCCGCTTTTTCTGTTCGGTCACAGCATGGGCTCGATCGTGATGCTGAACTACGTGCTGCAGTACCCGCAAATCATCCGCGGAGTGCTGGTTTTTTCCTGCCCGCTGCACTTGGCCGGCCGGCTTGCCGATTACGGCGCCGCTTTAGCCAAAAAATGCTCGAAATATGCGCCGCAATTTACAGTTCCCACCCTGATCGACCTTGACGAACTGACCGACAATCCACGCGTGATCGACGACTTCGAGCACGACCCCTGCCGCCTCTCTACCGTCACGTTCGGCTGGCTGAACCAGTTTACCCTGGCCCGCGAACATATCGGGCGCCACGCCGGCCGCATTGTATCGCCCGCCTTGATTTGCCACGGCGGCAGTGACCGGATCGCCGCGCTTTCGGGCGCAAAGGCCTTGTACGAGCGGCTGGGGAGCAAGGACAAATCGTTAATCGTTTATCCCGGCTTCAAGCACGAACTGCTCAATCATCGGCCCGCCGAATCGGCGCAGGTATTGAAGGAAACCGCCGCTTGGCTGGACAAACGCCTGATCTCCCTCCAGAAGAACTAGCGCCGGCTTGCCGGATCGACGAAATTCGGTATCCCTCTCCGAAGACTCGTTCCGTGCCTCCGCCGCCGAATACGATATGAAAACACCTCAGTTGCCGGCCGATGCGATGTCGTCGCTACGGAACGCCTCCGGATTGTAAATGCGATACAGGTCGTAAGGCACCACGACCGTATCGAAAACGGTAGAAAAAGGCAGATCGATAGTCAGAACAAAGCCGACAATCCCGTTGACCCATCCCGGCTGCACACCTTCCTGGTCGGTTTTCAAAGGCTGGCCTTTCATTAGCGTCCCGAGATCGTTCACATCCTGCCGAACGCCGGGATAAACCCGCCATTTATCATCTTGCTCAACAACGTCGGTTCTCGCTCGTATGCTCGAACAGCCGAGCATCAGCAAATCCAGGAGAATCACCGTAACCCATCTTGCAGTATTGAACTTCATCGCTCTTTCCTACCTTCCAGTGGAAACGCTCCCGTTCCGGAAAACCCCTCGGAGAGAACGATCCTAACCCCATGAACCGGCCGCCGCGCCGTAAGCCTGTCACCTCTGCTTTATCTGACCCGCAGTCCTTCCGCAGGTTCGATACGATCTCGCCAAACCGCTTCATCACGTCCGGATTTAGCGCCAGGCCTGAATCGGTACGGCGGAAACGCTGTTTTTCGGCGAGCCTTCCAATACCCGGTCGCTGTAGACCATATAAACCAGGGTATTGCGGTTTTTATCGAAAAACCTGACCACCTGCATCGACTTGAATATCAGCGAGGTGCGTTTTTTGAATACGTTTTCACCGTCGCGCTCGCCCGATTTGATCTTTGGATCGAGGTTGATCGCTCCGGTCTGATGGCAGGACAGCGACGCATCCGAAGTGTCTTCGGCAACGCCGACCGCCCCGGAAACCCCGCCCGTTTTGGCCCGGCTAATGTAGCAAGTCACGCCGGCGACGTCTGGATCGTCGAATGCCTCGATCACGATCTTGTTGTCGGGGCCGATCAGCTTGAATTCGGTATCTACGGAGCCGATCGTATCGGCCGGCGCGGTTGTGCTGCAAGCGATCAATAACAGACTGATGACGCTTCGGTTTTTCATAGGGGTCCTCCCGAAATGGTTAAGGTAAAACAAAAAGTAATCCGATTATCTTCTATTACACAGGAACCCTGACTTTTTTCAAGCTTTTCGACGGCTTTACGGAGGCCGGTGACGCGGATGTTTTTTGTCGAGACCCGCCGCCTCTGCCATTTGAATCCATTCGATGGATTGAATCGGACACGATTATTCCGCCAGTCTGAACCCTCGATCGCATTCATTGCTCTTAAGTGTTATTCCCGATGCAATCGGGCCTTAAGTCCGGTATCGGCAATGGCAGGTTTACGGATTTTTGAATCGTCCTGAAGCAAAAATCGCCTGTGATTGATCCGCAACCGAGTCTTCGATTTTTTTCATCCGGTTATCGAGGAGGTCGTGATGAGTCTATTTACCGAAATCGTCAAATCCGCCATCGGCGCGAATACCCACGAAGAAGCCGAACCCAAGACCCAAAATCTGGTAAACGGCGCCCTTGGCATGCTGGAGTCCATGGGGGGCGTCGGCGGACTGGTTCAAAAATTCCAGCAGTCCGGACTCGGCGAGGTGGCCTCGTCGTGGGTCGGCAAGGAAAAAAACCAAACCGTACAGCCGGAGCAATTGAAACAGGTATTGGGCGAGGATCAAATCAGGAACCTGGCCCAACGAGCGGGCATCTCCGAATCCGCGGCGCCCTCCGTGCTTTCGAAAATCCTGCCCGACATGGTCGACAGATTGACGCCGGAAGGCAAGGAACCCGAATCGGGCAATCTGGCGGAGTGGGGCAAGATGATTCTGGGCGGGGCGGGCATCGCCGCGGCCGCGGCAGGCGTCTATTTCGGACGCCAGGACAAGGAAGAGGATCAGCCCTCGATCGAGCCTGAGCAAACCACGCCGTCGCCGGCTGTCACGGGTATCAAAGCCGACGCGCCGGCCGCTCCGGCATCCCCTGCCCCGCAGCCGCGCACTTATCAAGTCGCGAGCGGCGACACGCTGTCGGAAATCGCGAAGCGGTTTTACCATGACCCGAACCAGTGGCCGCGCATTTACGAGGCGAACCGCGACATTTTGAACAATCCGGACCGGATATCCCCAGGCCAGAATTTGCGCATCCCCTAACGATAGCGCAGGTCAACGGGAGCCGTCGTGGATAGAATTGAATGGCGCTTAGGATTAGGTCGATCATAATTTCCCCCTCGTTCTCCCGCCGAACGCTTAGCTGCAGGGTACGCTCTGCGTATCTTTCGATATTAGATGGTACGGACTCGGCAACGGCTCCATGCGTTAACTCCTGCATCCCTGCAGTCGAGCGTACCCTACGGGGCTGGCTGGACTTAACGACATGGCAGCCTTCAGAAGGTGAGGGCCTTCTTACACGCGACATGAAAATACTCTAACGTAAACCGGCGTTCCTTGAAATTCAGCCCCGCAACGTCTTTTCCAATTTTTTCGCCTGGCCGGCGTCCAGCCACCGCTCGCACCAGGCATTCAAGGAACCGGCGCTGCCTTTCATCAGCTCGAATTCCCGTTTGGCTTCTCCCGGCTGTTCCTTGGGCCACCAGCTGCGCGCGATAAACTGGCCGGCGATATACTCGCGGGCTCTGGATAACTCGGCGTCCGTGATATGGATGTTTTTCGAAGTCATCGGGTTCACCAACCTGAATAAAGATAGGGGGACGAAAAGGTTGTAATACTCCGACCTTATTTTTAGGCAATAGTTGATTTTAAGATGATAATGAAAGCCTTGCCGCATCGATAGAGATCAAGTCTCCGAATGAACATGCTCAAATTTTTACTTGCGCGTTCAACGCCGGTTGTCCTTGCCTTACTGCTCGGATTTGTTGCCTCGATAGCCGGCGCGGCGCCTTCAGCGGTAACGCCTGAAGCCGAATCAGATCGGATTGCGGCGCCAAAGGACATCGCCGTCGAAGTGTTCATTCGCGAAGGCTGCCCCCATTGCGAGAAAGCCAGATCATTCCTGGGCGCTCTGGCGGCCGAGCGGCCGGAGCTGCGGATTTTGCTGCGCGATGTCGGCCAAGACGCGGCCGCGCTCGAGCGCTTGAGAGAGTTGGCGAATGCGCAAGGCATCGGCAAACCCGGCGTGCCGGCTTTTTATATCGACCGGCGGCTGATGATCGGCTTTTCGGATGAGACAAACACCGGAAAACAACTTCTGGACGCACTGGCCGATGCAAAACGGCCGCAACCGGCCGCACCTCCGGAAAGCTGTACCCTCGATCAAGCCCAGGTTTGCGAAAAGCCGCCAGAGCCGGCCGGCTTCGAAGTCTCGCTGTTCGGCCATACGCTCGCGCCGGATCGGGCCGGCTTGCCGCTGTTCACGCTGGCGATGGGTCTGCTCGACGGCTTCAACCCCTGCTCGATGTGGGTGCTGATCCTGATGATTTCGCTGTTGGCGCCGATGCGGGACCGCTGGCGCATGTTCGCGGTCGCGGGAACCTTCATCGCGGTCGAAGGGCTGGCCTATCTGGTTTTCATGGCGGCCTGGCTGAATCTGTTCTTGCTGGTGGGATTCTCGCGGGTCTCGCAGCTCATCATCGCGGCGCTGGCGATAGGCGCCGGGATGATTCATATCAAGGATGCGCTGGCCTTCGGCCGTGGGATTTCGCTGTCGATACCGCAACAATCCAAACCCGGCCTCTACGCGCGAATCCGCCGAATCCTCCAGGCCGAAAATCTGCTTGGCGCGCTCATCGCCGCCGCGATGCTGGCCGTTTTGGTGCAGATCGTCGAGTTCCTCTGCACCTCGGGCTTTCCGGCGCTTTATACCCGCATTCTGACCCTGCGGCAACTGGATCCCTGGAGTTACTACGGCTACCTGCTGCTGTACAACGCGGCTTACATGTTCGACGATATGCTCGTGCTCGGCGTCGGCATATTCACGCTCAGCCAGAGGCGGCTCCAGGAAAAGGAAGGCCGCTGGCTCAAACTGGCCAGCGGCGGCGTAATGATCGCTCTCGGCGTCTATCTGTTGGAGGCACGGCATTCGGGTTGAGCGACAGCCACCTCGACCGAACCGAACTGGCGGTATGCCGATCGCTCTGCCCTGCCGATGAAAGCTATGTCCTGAAACCGCATGAATAGCCGCGTCCGCAACCTCCGCGCCGCAGGGTGCGGCTAAGACTCAAGAGCCAGCACAGGAACTTGCGTTTCGCACTAGGCATTTCCCTATCGTTCATGGCATTATTGACGGCAGTTTATTCTCATTTCGATTTAAATAACCGTTTTATCAAACGGCGGTCGGTAAAAAATACCCTGGCAAAAGTTCAATCATTTCGCATCGGCGCGCTTATAATTCTTCAAAACAGTATGATCTTTCCCTATTCGACATCTTTTAAAAAGTACCCGGGAGCAGTTACACGATGACGGCCGAACTCTTCGTTCTCTTGACGGTGCAGTTGCTTGGAACCGGGGCGGCCTTCCTTCTGGCCTACCGGTCCTTCGAAAAACGCCGCATCAAACTGGGCGCCGAACCGACGCTGCCGCAATACTTTATCCGCCGGAGCACCTACACGGCCGGAATCGCCTTATATTGCACGCTAATGGCAACGTTCTACGGCCTGTTGACGTGGCAATGGCTGCCTATCGAGCCTCTGGTGACGCTGATCGTCAAGAGCCTTCGCACCGGAGATTGGGTAACCCTTTTGAACGGTTTGGGCGGCAGCACATTGGTCCCGTTGATCATCGCCGCACTGTTGCTGTTTTTCATTGCCTGGGAAAACAAGTTCAATCCCCTGCTGATCTTGCGCGACAGCATCCACGATGCCTTCGCGATTCCGACCAAGGCGGTCGAAGTCTACAATGGGCTGGTCACTTCGAGATTGTCCGCGATCGACGACCGTTTAAAAGAGAAAATTGCCGACCGTCTGTTGGTGCCGAGCATCGATCCCGGCGATTTCCAGAAATCCGACGCCACCGTCGAGTATAAATGGGCGCACAATTGCCTGCTTTTCGATGAAATCCAGAACTACGCCGAGCAAACCTCCTTTCGCCGTTTTTTCAACGAACCGTCGCTGAAATGGGGAGAAATCTGCATTTCCTACAACGCCATGTCGGAAAGAGTCGCCGTGTGGAAAGAAGCCGAGCCGCACTATACCAAGACGGTCAATCTACTGAAGGATCTGGATCACTTGACCGGCCTGCTCTGCCGCCTGCTCGCGTCGCTGATCGTGTTCGGCAGCGCCAATGAGAACGACATTTGGTCCGCCGTGAAGCGGCTCGGCGGCAACGTGCGCGAAGCCCGGCTGGAACACACCTATAGATACATCCTGCTGTTTACCGCCGCCGCCGCGATCGGAGTGATGCTGGGCCGGGAAATCTCGGTCCTGCTGCACAATACCTTCCTGTTTCCGGAAAGGCCGCTTGCCCACTTCGACTACACCACCTTGCGTTGGGTCGCCTATGCGATTCCGATGTACGTGCTGCCGGTCGCGCTGGTCTTCGTTTCCCGGACCTTTGTTTTCCGGCAGCATCGAGGGCGGTCCGACCGATACTACGGTTTTTATATATCGGTGATGATGTTGGGCTTCGCCGTCAGCACCGCGGTATCGGTACTGGTGCTCGAACTGACCTTCTACCGCAGGGAGCATTTCAATTTTCTGGAAAGCTTCATCCAGCACATGCGTTGGGGAATCCTGCCGGCGCTCGTGTGCGGCTTCGTGGCTTATCAGATGGACAGCCCCGCCAGCGCATCGGAATCCATCGGCAGAGTGGTTTTGGCCGCTCTACTGCGGTTTTTCGGCTGGGGAACGATCGCCGTGATTATCATGTTGTATACGACGGACGATTTGCCGGTCGAAGTATCGAATCTGCGCTTCACCTTGGTCGGCACCGCGTTCTTCATGATCGGCCTGCTGGGCGCGGCCGCTTACTTCCAGACGCCGAGGGCTGACGACTAATCCGTCTCATAACTTCCCCTTTTCGTTCCCCCGCCGAGCGTTTATCGCGATACCCCCTTGCCAGCTTGGGTCACCCCCAAAAAGGTACAAGCCGCTGTAGGGTACGCTCGACTGTAGGGATGCAGGAGGTACGACTCCAGGGATGGGGGAGGTAGATCGCGTCGGGAACAGGCGATCGAGAGCAATGCAGGAGCAATTGCCGACGACTGCATGGATGCAGGAGGTAGGGCAATGCAGGAGCAATTGCCGAGCGCGTACCTTGCGACATTGATGGTACGCACAGCGTACCCTACAACTGAAGGTTGTGTTTAAGGAAACTCTGAATAAGTCCTACGCCTGGGATAAAATATCCGCAGCTTGCCATTTTCGATAGGTGCCCGCCATGAAGCAACTCGGACTCAGTGCCCCACTGTTTGTGAAGAAACCGAAACAGACTCGGCGGCAGCAATTTCTCCAAGAGATGGAGCAGGTAGTGCCTTGGAGTTTGTGGACGAGCCGGATAGCGCCGCACTACCCGACAGCGGGCCGAGGCCGCCGCCCCTTTCCCTTGGCGACGATGTTGCGCATTCACCTGATGCAGCAGTGGTTCGGCTATTCCGATCCGGCGATGGAGGAAGTATTGCACGACATGCCGCTGCTGCGCGAGTTTGCCGGGCTCGATGCGGGCGAGGACGCCCTGCCGGATGAAACCACGATCCTCAAGTTCCGGCATCTGCTGGAACGCCATCAGTTGGCACAAACCCTATTTGATGAAACGGCGGCGCTGTTGGCCGAAAAAGGCCTGTTGCTACGGCAAGGCACGATCGTCGATGCGACATTAATCGCTGCCCCGCCGTCCACCAAGAACCGGGCGCGCAAACGGGATGCCGAGATGAGTTCGACCAAGAAAGGGAACAATTACCACTTTGGGATGAAGGCGCACATTGGGGTCGATGCCGAGTCGGGGTTAGTGCATACTGTGGAGATGACCACCGCCAAGGTGGCGGATGGGGTCATGACGGAGGCGTTGCTGCACGGCGAGGAACGGGTCGTGCTGGGCGATCGGGCCTATACCCGCAAGGACCGGAATCTGGCGGCGGATCGCCTGGAAGGTGAGCCGGTTTGGGCCTTTCCGTTCAAGCGGGGGGAAGGGTGAGGAGTTGCCGGTAGAGCAAGCCCTTCACAACCACATGGCTGGCGCCGTTACGCGCCATGGTCGAACATCCGTTCCGGATCGTCAAGCGCCAGTTCGGCTATACCAAAGTGCGTTACCGGGGGCTGTTCAAGAATGCCCAACAACTCTACTTGCTGTTTGCCCTGGGCAATCTTTATCACGTTCGGCAGGCGCTGCAGCCGACCTAGGGAGACCTTTGTCCTTCGCCCTGGAAAACCGAGAACACTGAGTGAAATCACCCCGATAGCGGGCGCTGCCGGGAAGGATTTGCCCATTTTCGGCGAGGTGCCACGGATGTCGCACGGTGTCGCTTATAAAAACCACTTATTCAGAGCTTCCTTAAAGCCGTGTAGCTCTGGCGCGCTTTTTGTGCCCGACAATATCGATACCGCAATCGGGTGATGGTTTTGAGTTATGTTCCTATTTGGGGCATGGCTCTCGCCCAAGCGTCGGGCAACGGTGAAGCGGTTTCCCGACCTACTCACTAGACAATTACACATTCTGCCACCCGCCGCCAAGCGCCTTATACAAGTCCACCACCGCGCTCATTTGCTTCTGTTTCGTTTCGATCAGCTCTTTTTTGGCATCCAAGGCATCCCTTTGCGTCAACAAAACCTCCAGATAATCGGCGCGGGCCGACAGGAACAGCTGGTTGGCCACGTCGATCGATTGCACGAGCGAGTCCACCTGATTGCTCTTGAAGCGATAGTTCTTGTCCAGATTGTCGATGTTCGAAATTTGATTGGCCACTTCCATATAGGCTTTGATGATGCTTTGCTCGTACTCGTAAGCCGCCTGAACCTGCTTGGCGTTGGCGTTTTTGTATTCGGCGATGATCGCGTTCTTGTTTACCAGCGGTGCGACCATCTCGCCGGCAATGGTCGCCGCCAGCGACTCCGGCGTATTGATCAAATATTTGAGCGCGAAAGCCTGAAAGCCGATGCCGGCCTTGATGCCGAAGGTCGGATAGAAATTCGCTCTCGCCACTTTGATGCTCAAATCGGCCGCCGCCAGCTCCAGTTCCGCTTGCTTGATATCGGGCCGGTTTTGCAGCAGTTGCGAAGGTATCCCCACCTGGAGCATTTTCGGTTTGATGTCCATGAAGCCGGCCGAATGGCGCTTGATCGGCCCGGACGTTCGGCCCAACAAAAAATTGATGCGGTTTTCAATGACGCTGATCTGCTGTTTGATCTCGTATTTTCTGCTCTCGTTTTTGGTCACTTCCGCAGCGTAACGTTTGACCGCGAGCGCATTCGTTCTGGCATAAATCTGCAATTGCTTGACCATCTCCAGGCCGTTTTGCAGAATGGCGATGTATTGTTCCAGGTTTTCGAGCTGATTGTCCAACGCGAGCAGTTCGTAATACGAATGCGCGACCTCGGCGACCAGATTGGTCACCAAAAAGTGCCGGCCTTCGATCGACGCCATGTAATCCAGCACGGCCACCTGCTTCTCGTTTCTGAGCTTTTTCCAAACGTCGATCTCCCAGGTCGAAAACAGCCCGAACTGATAATCGCCGAGCAAGGTCGGAAACGACTCGCCCGGCCGTATCTCCAGATTTTCCTCGACCGCGCCGCTGCGCGTAAACTGTCCGACCTTGTCCGCGCCGGCGCCCGCACCGATGCTCACAAAGGGCAGATAAGCCCCTTTACGCTTTTGAATTTCATTTTCCGCCACGCTGATGCGCTGCAGCATGATATTCATTTCCTTATTGTTCGCGATCGCCGTTTTGATCAATGCGATCAGATCGGAATCTTCAAAAAAATCTGCCCAATTCGCGGTTGCGGTATTTTTCTGTGCCGAAACGCCCGGTGTATTCTTGAAATGATCCGGCAGCGCGGTGTCGGTCTTTTTGGCGGTCATTGCCGGGATGCCGCAGGCTTGTAACATCAGCCCCACAGCGCCCAACAGCAAAAACTGCAATGTATTACTCTTCAACATCATTCGTACCGTAGTGATATTTTTCGGTTAAAGGATCGATATCTTCGTGCTTAATTAGTCGCTTGCCTTCGATCATCTTGGCAAAGACGTAATACAATCCGGGGATTAGCACGACGCCGAATACGGTACCGAACAGCATGCCGCCTAGGGCGGTCGTGCCGATCGTCCGGTTGCCGACAGCTCCCGCTCCGGTGGCGATCGCCAACGGAATCAGGCCGGCGATGAACGCGAACGAAGTCATCAAGATCGGCCGGAAACGCGCTTTGGCGCCCTCGATCGCTGCCTCTTTAATCGTCATGCCCTGGGCTTGCTTCTGCACCGCGTATTCCACGATCAATACCGCGTTTTTACCGAGCAAACCCACTAACATCACCAGCCCCAACTGAGAATAGACATCATTGGCAAGGCCCAGCTCTTTCAGCAGGAAGAATGCGCCGAAAAGACCAGGGGGCAGCGAACATAATACGACTAACGGCAAAACAAAGCTTTCATACTGCGCGGCTAGCACCAGATAGACGAACATGATAACGACCACGAAGATCTCTATTGCTTCAGTACCGCGGCGGGCTTCGTCAAACGTCAAACCTTCCCACGCGACGTCAAAACCTTTCGGTAAAACTTCAGCGGCGACTTCCTGGATCGCCTTGATGGCTGCTCCCGTGGTATAACCGGCGGCTGGCTCGGCGCGGATAGCGGCGGAATTGTAAAGGTTATAACGCGTGATCTCATTGGGACCCTGCCGTTTCTTCATGGTCATGAAAGCGGAGTACGGCACCATCGCGCCCTTGTCGTTTTTCACGAAGAATTTCAACACATCCTCAGGGAAACGCCGAAATTCGGGCAGAGCCTGGGCGTAGACCTTGAAAAAGTTATTGAAGCGGATAAAGCCCTGCTCATAGGTGCTGCCGATCATGATGTCCAGGTTATTCATCGCCTTGTCGATGGTAACGCCTTTTTGCATCGCGAGCTTATTGTCGATGACCAGTTCGTATTGCGGATAATTGGCCGCATAGAAGGTAAACAATCCGGTCAGCTCCTTTCGCTTGCGCATCGCATCCATGAACGTATGGTTAATTTTGTCGAACTCGAAGTAATCCGTATCTATGGTCTTATTCAATAAACGAAACGCCAAGCCGGATGCCGCGCCGTAACCCGGCACTGCCGGCGGTTGAAAAAACTCGATGACCGCGCCCATGTCATGGGTTTTTTCCTCGAGTTCGTTGATGATATCCTGTACGGAATGTTTGCGTTGGGTCCAATCTTTCAGGTTGATGACACAGGTGCCGGCATTCGAACCGCGTCCTTCGGTGAGCACTTCGTAGCCCGCCAAGGAAGAAACCGATTGCACGCCGTCGATTTTTTCAGCTATCCCTTCCAGTTGCCGCGCCACTTTGTTCGTCACTTCGATGGTGGAGCCGGGCGGCGTCTGGATAATCGCGTAAATCATGCCTTGGTCTTCACCCGGAATAAAGCCGGAAGGCAAGGTTAGACTGACTGTATAAATACCGAAACAAAATGCGCCCAAAATCGAAAAGGTCAACAACCGTCGCATGACGACGACATTAAGAATTTTAATGTATCGTCCCGTGACCTTTTCAAAAAGGGCGTTGAATGCATCGATGAAAAGACTGATCGGCGTTTTCCGCTTCTTCTGTCCGTGCGTGTTTTTTAGAATCATCGCGCACAGAACCGGGGAAAGCGATAACGCCACGATCGCTGAAATGACGATCGACGAGGCCATGGCGATACCGAATTGCCGGTAAAATACGCCGACCGGCCCGGACATGAACGCAATAGGGATGAACACGGACACCATGACCAGCGTAATCGCCACAATGGCTCCGCCGATTTCCCCCAAGACTTTTTTCGAGGCGACAAAAGGAGAAACATGCTCCGCTTCCATTTTCGCGTGCACCGCTTCGACCACCACGATCGCATCATCGACCACGATGCCAATGGCCAATACCAAGGCAAACAGAGTAATCAGGTTGATGGAAAGCCCGAACGCCGACATCACGGAGAAAGCTCCGATCAGCGAAACCGGTACCGCGAGTATTGGGATCAAGGTGGAACGCCAGTCGCCCAAAAACACAAACACCACCAAGGATACTAGCAAGAACGCTTCGCCCAAGGTATGCAGGACTTTGTCGATGGAAGCTTCAACGAATCTCGATACGTCGTAATTGATTTCGTAGTCCATGCCTTCGGGGAAGGATTTTTTCAACTCTTTCAATTTTTCCTTGACGTCTTCTATGACCTTTTGGGCATTAGTGCCGTAGTTTTGCTTCAGCACGATGGACGCGGAAGGGTACCCGTCCTTATCGGAGTAAATATTATAAAACTCGCTGTTCAGATCGACTCTGGCGATGTCTTTAATACGCAGAATTTCACCTTCCGGGTTGGCCCGGACAATAATGTCTTCATATTCTTCCTTCTTATTGAAGCGCCCTTTATAGACCAGCACGTATTCTTTGGACTGGGCGGCAATACCCGTGCTTTGGCCCAGCCGGCCGGGACGTCCGATAATGCTTTGCTCTCCGATCGCGTCCATCACCTCGTCTACCGAAACGTTATAGGCGCGCATTCGGTCAGGATTCAGCCAAATCCGCATCGCATATTGGCGGGCGCCCAATATTGTGGCTTGGGCGATGCCAGTGATGCGCTGAATTTCCGGAATAACGCTGACGTAGGCATAATTAAATAAAAGCTTCTGATCGGCGTTTTTGTCCTTACTGTACAGGTTGACGTACATCAGCATGCTGGGCTGGACGAAGTTCACGATCACGCCTTCTAACTGTACCAGTTTGGGCAGCCTGCTCATCATCTGATCCACGCGTGTCTTTACGTTAACCATCGCAATGTTGGGATCAACCCCCAGATTGAAATACACTTGAATAGTCGATTCGCCGGCGCTGGTCGCGTCCGAGGTGAGGTATTTCATGCCGGGCACGCCGTTGATGGCGCGTTCGATCATAATCAAGGACGATTGCACCAATACATCGGCGCTGGAGCCGGGAAACGATAACGAAACCGTAACCCGCGGCGGCGCAATATCTGGAAACTGGGCAATGGGCAAGGATCGGATTGCCAGGAAGCCCATGAACAGGAACACGAGCGATAACACGATCGCCATCACGGGTCTTTTGATAAAGATATTAAACATGATTGATCACTGATTGGATTAAAGGTTACTCGGCGTACAGTTCCAACTCGGGGAGAACCTTTTCCGGAGGCCTTAAATCGATCTTCACCTCTTCTCCGGGATGTACTTTACGCAAGCCTTCGAGCAAGATCCTGTCATCGTCCCGCAAGCCATCTTTGATGATAAACAGATGCGGTATGTCGGCTTCGATCTTGATTAGCCGTTGCTCCAGTTTGTTTTCTTTGTTGATGACATAGACGTAGTTTTTATCCATGATTTCGAATACCGCTTTTTGCGGGATGAGCATGGCGTTTTTATAGAGCTTCGCCATTAAGATCGTTCCGGTTTCGCCGTGCCTGAGCAGCATGTCAGGATTCGGGAAGGTGGCGCGGAATTCGATGTTGCCGGCGGTATTGTCGAAGTCCGCTTCGATCGTCTCGATCACGCCGGTTTGATTGTAAATCTGGCCGTTCGCCATTCTAAGCCGAACCTGGGTAGGCGCGCCGCCCTTTTGGTGCATTTTGTAATCCAGATACTCGGCTTCCGGAACGTTGAAATACACCCATAATTTGCTGATGTCCGACAGCGTGGTCAACAGCGCCCCTTCATCGAGAAGGCTGCCGTTTCTGGCGTCCAGATGGTCCATGATCCCATCGAAAGGCGCCTTGATGTCGGTGAAGCCCAAATGGGTTTCGGCCAGTTTCACTTCCGCATTGGCCTTGTCCAATTTCGCTTTCGCTAAAGCCAGCTCGTTCAACGAAACGATTTTTTTATCGGCCAAACCTTTGGTATTGAGGTATTCGATATTGACGGTGTTGGCTTCGGCTTTCGCTTTTTGCAGTTCGGCCTGATAGATGTTGGGCATGATTTTAAACATGGGTTGCCCCTGTTTCACCGTTTTTCCCTCATCCACAAAAATATTCTGTAGATAACCCCTTTCCAGCGCCCGCACCTCGATATGTCTAATGGCATGGATCTGGCAGACGTATTCCTTGACGACAGACGCGTCTTCGCGTAGTGGGGTGGTGACTTCCAATTTGGGAGCTTCTTCCTTTGGTTCGGCTTCCGGTTTGTAGCAGCCGTTCAAGAGAACGGCCGATAAGCCTAAAATTACCAAGGCTTTAGTAATCATTTTTACGATCCTTAGGGCTCGATGAAACAAAAAATTGTGATTAATAAAATCAATATAAAATCGATCTTTGTAACGATAAATGCGTCGCATGAAGCGACTGCTCGGTGATGATGTATTAGGACTTAGCAAGTTATATGCCACATAAAAACTCTCCCTGTTTGTCGGAGGAAAGCCAGCGTTTTAGTCGAATACTATGTGAAAAAATAAAGCGATAAGGGGGAGTTGACCCGCTGTTGACGGTTGAAATCCACCATCGACTAAACCCCAAAAATACGTAGTGTTTTGGCCTGATACGGGCGAGCGCGTTTTAAAGTTGCGGATGAAGGGATGGGCAAAACGGTGCATTCTCGATGGTTCCGAAGGCCATCGAATTCTAAATAGAGTCTGCCTTTGGCTTGAAACTGGCTTGAATTCTAGCGCTTCCGCGCAATCCAATGAAATCATCGGATATTCTCGAGTTAGTGGACGGTAGGGAGTCGGAATTGCACATGAGCGCTAATCTTCAGCTTTTCGGCTCCAAAGTCTTTAGACGGATATCCAAAACGGCTCTGCTGTTTGCTCTGACCTTAAATGTCGGCGGCTGTAATCTGATCAAGCACACCTTGGAACTGCCGGAGAAAGGTATCCGTTCCATTTTTTCGCTCACACGGGAAAAGGAGGAAAAGCTCGATCCGGTCGAACTGCAATCCCAACTGCTCCGCTTTGCCGACAATTCCATCAACACGCTTAACCTCACCGCCGGCCGGCTGCATCGGGAAGACGAGAAAGTGACGCAAAACCGCAGCATTTTATTGCGCCGCATCAATACCACCAACGATATCATCGCGATCGCGACCGGTGCCAACGCCTACGCCAATCTCCTCGACATGATCATCTTTGCCTCTCTGAACCGGATGAATGTCGAGGATTACTGGATGCCCCAATTTTTCGGCGACTCCGCCAAGCCTTATCTGCGCGCCGCTCAAGATGTAGAAAAGGAAATCTGGAGGATCGCAGGCACCGTGCTGAAAAAAGAACAGATGTCGGAATTGCGTGCGGCTATCGAGACCTGGCATAAGCAGCATCCTAGTACGCGTTCGCCTCGCGATCTCGGCTCAATGGGCTTTGCAACCGAAATCGCACAAATGAACAGGCGCCCCGATCAACCCGGAATAACCGCCAGCGTCTTCAATTTGCTCGTGATCGATCCTCTGGCCGAGCTCGATCCGGCTACCCGCGAACTGGCCAATACCCGGCTGTTTGCAGAACGCGGCCTGTTTCTGGCCCGCTATTTGCCGACTCTGATCCGCTGGGAAACCGAACTGCTGGTGATTCAGGCGGGGGAAACGCCTAAGATAGAGCAACTGCTGTCCAATACCGATCGACTGACCGAAGCGGCGAACCGATTCAGCCGGACGACGGAACGCCTGCCCGGCTTCATCAGCGCCGAACGCCGGCAGATCATCAATGCACTGAGCCGGCAGCAGCCGGAACTCGCCGAGCTGGCTACTCGAACCGAAAAATCGCTGGCCGCGGGCAAAGCGATGTCCGATGCTTCGACTGTCACGCTAAAGGCATTTCAGGATGTGGTGCGGCAACTGCAAGCCAGCCCGCCCAGACCGGACTCGGAGCCTTTCCGGATCGAGGATTACACAGTCGCCGCCGCCCAAATGGCCTTGACAGCGCAAAACTTGGTCCGATTGATGCAAACTCTGAATCAGACCCTGGCGCCCGGTAACTTGGATGAACTGACTGCCCGGTTCGAATCGCTAAGCCGACAGAGCAAAGAGTGGGTGAATTACGCGTTCTGGCGAATCGTAGTGCTGGGGTTGATTCTGATAGTTTCGGCTTGCGCGATAGTGCTGGTTTCGGTTTTGGTTTATTGGAGGTTGAAAAAGAGATTTGCCTGATTGTCGGTTAAGTCAAAATTAGCTTCTATTATCAGATAATATTTTAATTATAGGTTGCCCAAAAGGTACGCACAGCGTACCCTACGAATTGATATACCGATCATTTGACATTCGATGCCTCGCAGCAAAGCTCCCCGTGGCGGCGATACCCGCATTTTCAGCGATCGACCAGCGGCAATGGGTAGCCAACCAAAACCCATTAATTAATCGGTTTTCTTTTGAAGCGAGAACCATTAGAATGCGCTCCCTTTGACTATTCGAGATTTACATAAAGGAAACCGCTTTTGGAAATCGTATTCGTTTTCGGGCGGTTGTTTCTGTCTTCAGTATCCAACGTCTTTCAGAAACAGCTGTCGCATCAAGGTCTGCATCCGTTCTACATCGTCGCCACCACCTATGCGGTACTGTCCGCACTCTCCCTGCCGTTTGCCCTCAACACGGCCTTTTTGCATTTGGAGCCTTCTTTCTGGATCGATGTGTTTATGGCCTCCCTACTCGACGTAGGCGGCTGGATATTTATGGTGATATCGCTTTCCAAAACCGACCTGTCGGTGTTCGGGCCGCTCAATGCTTATAAGGTCGTGATTTCGATGTTGTTGGCGATCGTGTTTCTCGGCGAGGTGCCGACCTTACAGGGATTTGCAGGAGTGGCGGTCATCGTCGCAGGCAGTTTTTTGCTGTTGCCGCCGTCTGGGGGTGCAGCGCCGAGTGGGCTAAAGCCGCTTCTGCAGGAGCGGGGCGTACAGGCGCGTTTTCTTTCCATTCTGCTGTTTTCGATCGGCACGCTGTTTCTGAAAGGCTCGCTCGAACATTCCACGCCGCTGGAAACCCTGATTTTCTGGTCATGGTTCGGATTGCCGCTGATCCTGCTGGCGAACGCTTTTTTAAGCGCGGAGCGCTTGACCGACAATATCAAAAAATCGCAGCCGCATGTTTCCCACATCACCTTGGTCGGAGCGGCGGTCTTCGTGATGCAATATCTGACGCTGGTGCTAATGGCGCAAATGCTGATTGCCTACACACTGGCCTTGTTTCAGCTCGGGATGCTGTTCCAGGTATTCCTCGGCTACAGGATATTCAACGAACCGCACTTGGTACGCAGGCTGGTCGCAGGCCTGGTAATGGTGGCAGGCAGCGTGATGGTATTGCTGGTGCGCTAACCGGCACGGAAAAAATCGTCCGATGCCGATAACGTAGGGTACGCTGTGCGTACCTTGTTTTGATCTGCTCGAATATTTAGAAAAAGGTATGCACAGCGTACCCTACGGTGAAAAAAAAGGCCGGATATTCCGGCCTTTTTTGTGTCGCGATTAGTGCAGAAGACCCTGCAGCAAGCCGTTCAGCTTGTGTACGAAAGCGGCCGGATCGTCGAGCTGGCCGCCTTCGGCCAGGATCGCCTGATCGAACAGGATCTGTGCCAGGTCGGCGAAGCGCGCATCGTCCTGTTCGGCTCTCAGACGCTGCACCAGCGTATGGTCCGGATTGATTTCGAAGATCGGCTTCTTGCCGAAGTTCATCTTCTGGCCGGTCTCCTTCATAATCCGTTCCATGTTCAGGCTCATGCCGTACACATCGGAAACCAGACAGGCCGGCGATTCGGTCAGGCGGTGGCTGAGCCGCACTTCGCTGATTTTGTCTTTCAAGACTTCTTTGATTTGATTCAGCACCGACTCGAAATCCTTGCCGACTTCTTCCTGGTGCTTTTTCTCTTCCTCGTCGTCCAGCTTGCCGAGGTCCAACTGGCCCTTGGCGACCGATTGCAGATGCTTGCCGTCGAATTCGTCCAGGCTCGAAACCAGCCATTCGTCGACGCGGTCGGACAGCAGCAGCACTTCGATGCCTTTCTTGCGGAAAATTTCCAGATGCGGACTGTTCTTTGCGGCCGCGTAGCTGTCCGCGGTCACGTAGTAGATCTTTTCCTGGCCTTCCTTCATCCGGCCGACGTAATCTTCCAGGCTGACCGACTGCTTGTCGCTGTCGCCATGGGTCGAGGCGAAACGCAGCAGTTTTGCGATGCGTTCCTTGTTCGCATGATCCTCGATCGGGCCTTCTTTCATAACCGCGCCGAATTCGCTCCAGAATTGCTCGTATTTTTCCGGCTCGTTCTTCGCCAGCCCTTCCAGCATGCCGAGCACCTTCTTGACCGCGCCGGATTTGATCGTGCTGATCTGTTTACTTTGCTGCAGAATCTCGCGCGAAACGTTCAGCGGCAGCGAATTCGCATCGATTACGCCCTTGATGAAGCGCAAGTAGCGCGGCATCAACTGCTCGGCGTCATCGGTGATGAACACCTTGCGGATGTACAGCTTGACGCCGTGCTTGTTGTCGCGGTCCCACAGGTCGAACGGCGCCCGCGAAGGGACATAGAGCAGCAGAGTATATTCGTTCGTGCCTTCGACCTTGCTGTGCACATAGGCCAGGGGATCCTGAAAGTCGTGACCGACATGCTTGTAGAACTGATTGTAATCGTCTTCGGAAATGTCCTGGCGCGCCTTGGTCCACAGGGCCGAGGCGCTGTTGACGGTTTCTTCCTCGACCAGCGGATTGGGATTTTCGATCTCTTTGCCTTCGTCGTCGTAGGACGGCATGATTTCCTTGTCCATCACGATCGGCAGCGAGATATGGTCGGAGAATTTGCGGACGATAGAGCGGATGCGCCAACCGTCCAGAAATTCGCTTTCGGAGTCTTTCAAATGCAGGATGATTTCGGTGCCGCGCTTTTCCTTCTCGACCGTTTCGAGCGTGTAGTCGCCCTCGCCTGTCGACTCCCAGCGCACGCCTTCGCTTTTCGGCGCGCCGGCCTTGCGGGTAATCAGGGTGACCTTGTCTGCGACGATGAATGCGGAGTAGAAGCCGACGCCAAACTGGCCGATCAGCTCGCTGTCTTTGGCCTGGTCGCCGGTCAGCGATTCGAAGAATTGCTTGGTGCCGGACTTGGCGATCGTGCCGATATGTTCCTGCACTTCGGAGCGGGTCATGCCTATGCCGTTATCGATCACCTTGATGATGCGCTTGTCCTTGTCGAACTCGAGGCGGATTTTCAGATCGCTGTCGCCTTCGTACAGGCTTTCGTCGGATAAAGCCGAAAAGCGCAGTTTGTCGGCCGCATCGGAAGCGTTCGAAATCAGCTCGCGCAGAAAGATTTCCTTGTTGCTGTACAAGGAATGGATCATCAGGTGCAACAGGTGCTTGACTTCGGTCTCGAAGCCCAGAGTTTGTTTTTTTGCTTCCACTGTCATAGGTGCTCGTTCCGGTTAGAAAAAAATGGATGAGCACTACATTGGGGCCGGAGATTTGCTTTTTCAAGTGCCTGTTCGGATAAAGGTCATTCCGGTAACCGGCAGTTTGACGTCGAAGTCATACAGGCCCTATCGGCCCGGTAATTAGAACAGGATGCTCGATCTGGAAAGACGACGGGTAAATCTTTCTCGCCGATTAATTACCGGGCCGATAGGGCCTGTATGACCGTACAAAATGACCCATTTAAGACCATTGAAGAGCGGTCAAAACGTATATGCCGCACATAGAAAAATTGAATATTCGATCATTCAACGATCATTGCCTAAAATGTAATTTCAATGACCGTCGTTTTACAATAACTCTGCGGGGTCTCCAATCCGCCTTGTTTCATTTTTTTTATATGGCGTTTAAGCGCTTCTTTCAAAGCTTCCGCCGCCTTTTCTTCCGTTAAACTATTTACCGAACATACCGGCAGATCTGGGCTATAGGCCGTGAATCCGTTATGGGCAGGTTCGATAATTGCTAAATACCTCATTCAAAATTTCCTTGAAAATTATACTCTAATACATTGTATTTTTTAAAGATATTTGATACACCTTTTTGTCACGGGCATAGTTTATAGTCGAATATATATTATGTAAATTCAAAAATAAGGATAAATGGATGATATAAAATAGATAGAATTCATATCCATTTAAAATGGGTATAAAAATTTGCGGAATGGTGTTTATGTTAGCCTGTGACGGCCTGAAGAATCGAGTATTTGTATCTTTAGTAATTTACCCAGATGATTATGCTTTAAGCCTAGCTTCTGAAACTTGCCAGATTTATCCCGTATTTTTTCAGCTTGAGGTAGACCGCCCGAGGAGTTATGTCCATAGTTAGCGCTACTTTCTTAATATCGCCTTGATGTTGTTTTAACGCTGCTTCAAGAAATGATTGCTCAACTTTGGCTATAGTATTTTCTTTTACGTCTTTCCACTCGTCAGTCTTAGGCTCGGTAGGCGAAATCTCTAAATCCAGATCAGTCAGCTCATTACCTTTAGCAAACAAAAAGCTTCGTTCGAGAATATTTTCCAATTCGCGGACATTGCCCGGCCAAGAGTAGCTGCGGATTTTTTGCATGACCTTTCGGCTGACGGATTCAACATTTTTGTTATATTTTTTGTTCAGCCGTTTCAGTATGAGTTGTACGAGAAAAGGCAGGTCCTCGTGCCGCTCGGACAGTGGCGGGATATTTACTCGAACCACGTTCAACCGATAGTACAGGTCATGCCGAAACACGCCTTTACTTACCAACTCTTCCAGATTTTGATTGGTTGCGGAAATAATTCTTACATCGACAGACAAGGTTTGTTTGCCCCCCACACGCTCAAACTCCCCCTCTTGCAGTATTCTCAACAGGCGTGTTTGTGCAGCGGGAGATAAGGAGTCTACTTCATCCAGAAACAGCGCGCCGCCATCCGCCCTTTCAAAATAACCGTGGTGAACTTCAACGGCGCCTGTAAAAGCGCCTTTTTCATGGCCAAACAAGGCGGTTTCGATAAGATTTTCTGGAATAGCACCACAGTTTATAGGAATAAACGGTCTTCTACAGCGCTCACTCATGGCATGAATTGCTCGAGCAATCAATTCTTTTCCAACACCCGTTTGGCCTTGTATTAAAACCGTCGCCGTAGTCGGGGCTATCACTTCTATCGATTGCAATATTTTCTGCATAGTGGCTGATTTGGCGACGATAGCAGGGGGCTCTTTTATTGCAGGCTGCGTAACTTGTTTGCGCCAAATCTGTTGCATACTTTCTTCGATACGGGAATGCAACGCATTCATATCCTGGATTTCCTTAACCGGTGTGGTATCGGTATATTCCATACCTGGGCGCCCTTGGGACGCCGCAGGGTTTTTATAAACGCAAACTACGCATTTGCCATCATGACGGGCAATGCTTTCTTTAATTTCAACTTTGGCATAACCAAAATTTCTGGCGGCGATGCCACCGAAAACGCTGGAGGTCATCCGGCATAATTCAGGGAAATTCGTCACTTGATCACCAAAAGGGCAACAACTGTTTGTAACGGTAATGCAGTCCTGATTAGTGGCTTCCAGTGAAAATTTGCCTCCTATGTTATTTTTAAGGCCGAGAATCAGTTCGATGTAGCTTTCAATATCGAGTGCTTCGGTTTTATTCGTATTGCTTCGATAGGTATCCTCAAAAAAACAGCCCGCCGTATTAGCAATCTTTTCAATTAATTCCTCGTTGTGTTTTTGTCCCTGTTGTTCGCTGGCATGCATGAGTTCCAGAATGAACGTCTGGAGAAAAAAGATGGGAGTTAATTCAGAGAGAGGATTGTTTTCCATAAATCATCCTAGTGAAAAATAATTTCACTTATTGAATCATATCTTCTTAAATGACACAAGGTTTAAACATAAGAATTTGTTTATAAAACATATTTTATTTTTTATATATGGCATGATCATTGCTGAAAGATAAATGGCTGCACTCAAGTAAAAAAACAAACGACTCCAAGATTACGATTTTTGGGCAACACGTCACCGCTACCGCTATGAGACCTCAGGACACGACAACGCCAGTTTATGGGTACTCACTCCTCGGCACCTTCCGAACACATCCCCTGATCCCGAAAGACGTAGTGGTAAGCGGGTGGATTTGGGAAATCGAAACCCTATGTTTGCGCGCACCGACACTCGCCCCCGAAAAACGGCTATGCGCTGATGTGCTCTCCTCAGCGTTCGGCGTGGCCGAGAAACAGCCTGATTGATGAAATTAACTTTCACATATTCAACAGAGAGCACTTAGCTATAAATATTAGGCCTTCTTCGTTACAGCCATGATCAACAATAAAACTGAGGAAAATATGCCTACCTACGATTATCAATGCTCAAAGTGTAAGAGGCATTTTGAGGTTAAAGTGATTGACCGGAAAGAAGTCTTTCGTTTGATTCTACAAAATCAGCAGAATAAATCATCCTCGCTTGAGGCGGAGCTCAACTGCTATCGAAATAACAACGTTTTTAGTTTTTAAAAGGCACCTCTATGAGCAACAATTTCATTTTTACCTCGGAATCGGTTTCGGAAGGGCATCCCGACAAGGTCGCGGACCAGATTTCCGATGCGGTACTGGACGCGCTGCTGGCGCAGGACCCCAAATCGCGCGTCGCGTGCGAAACGATGGTAAAAACCGGCATGGTCATCATCGCCGGCGAAATTACGACCAATGCCTGGGTCGATCTGGAAGAGCTGGTCCGCAAGACCGTCTGCGCTATCGGTTACGATCACGGCGACATCGGCTTCGACGGCCAGAGCTGCGCGGTGTTGAACGCGATCGGCAAACAGTCGTCCGACATTGCGATGGGCGTCGACGAAGCCGAAAACCACGAACAGGGCGCGGGCGACCAGGGCCTGATGTTCGGCTATGCGACCAACGAAACCGACGTGTTGATGCCGGCCCCGATCCAGTATTCGCACCTGCTGGTCAAACGCCAGGCCGAAGTGCGCAAGAATAAAACCTTGCCTTGGCTGCGTCCGGACGCGAAGAGCCAAATCACGTTCCGCTACGAAAATCACAAACCGGTCGCGATCGACACGGTGGTGCTGTCGACCCAGCATGCGCCGGACATCAGCAACCAGGCGATCCATGAAGCGGTGATGGACGAAATCATCCTGCCGGTATTGCCGAGAGAATGGGTACACAAAGACACCCAGTTTTTCATCAATCCGACCGGGCAGTTCGTGATCGGCGGCCCGGTCGGCGACTGCGGCCTGACCGGACGCAAGATCATCGTCGACAGCTACGGCGGCATGGCACGCCACGGCGGCGGCGCGTTTTCGGGCAAGGACCCGTCCAAGGTCGACCGTTCGGCGGCCTATATGGCGCGCTACGTGGCGAAGAACATCGTTGCGGCGGGCCTTGCCGAGCGCTGCGAAATTCAGGTGTCCTACGCGATCGGCGTGGCGGAGCCGACGTCGATCACGATCGAAACTTTCGGCACCGGCAAGCTCGGCGAAGATCGTCTGGTCGAGATCGTCCGTTCGATTTTCGATCTCCGGCCGAAAGGCCTGATCGCGATGCTGGACCTGTTGAAGCCGATCTATCAGCCCACCGCCGCCTACGGCCACTTCGGACGGACCGAAGACACCTTTACTTGGGAAAGAACCGACAAGGTCGAAGCCTTGCGCGATGCGGCCGGCATTTAATTCAGTAAGGAAATATAGAGGAGCGGGAAATGAGCCAAGATTATAAAGTCGCCGACATGGCGCTGGCGGAGTGGGGGCGCAAGGAGATCGCCATCGCCGAAACCGAAATGCCGGGCCTGATGGCGCTGCGTGCCGAATACGGCGCCGGGCAGCCGCTGAAGGGCGCGCGGATCGCCGGTTGCCTGCACATGACGATTCAGACCGCGGTGCTGATCGAGACGCTGACCGCGCTGGGCGCGGAAGTGCGCTGGTCGTCCTGCAACATCTTTTCCACCCAGGACCATGCCGCGTCCGCGATCGCCGCGGACGGGATCCCGGTGTTCGCCTGGAAGGGCGAGACCGAAGCCGAATTCGCCTGGTGCATCGAACAGACCATCGAAGGCCCGAACGGCTGGCGGCCGAACATGATTCTCGACGACGGCGGCGACCTGACGCTGATGATGCACGAGAAATATCCCGAGCTGATGGCAAACGTCCGGGGCCTGTCCGAGGAAACCACGACCGGTGTGTTGCGCCTGCACGAACGGGTCGCCAAAGGCACTCTGATGGTGCCGGCTTTCAACGTGAACGATTCGGTCACCAAGTCCAAATTCGACAACTTGTACGGCTGCCGCGAGTCCCTGGTCGACGGCATCAAGCGCGCGACCGACGTGATGGTGGCGGGCAAGATCGCGGTGGTCTGCGGCTACGGCGACGTCGGCAAGGGCTGCGCGCAGTCGCTGCGCGGCTTGGGGGCGACGGTCTGGATCACCGAAATCGATCCGATCTGCGCCTTGCAGGCGGCGATGGAAGGCTACCGGGTCGTCACGCTGGAAGAAGCCGCGCCGCTCGCGAACATTTTCGTGACCGCGACCGGCAACGTGAATGTAATCACGCATCAGCACATGCAGGCGATGAAAAACCAGGCGATCGTCTGCAACATCGGCCATTTCGACTCGGAAATCGACATCGCTTCGCTCCGCCGGTATACCTGGGAAAACATCAAGCCGCAGGTCGACCATGTGATCTTCCCGGACGGCAAGCGCCTGATCGTGCTGGCCGAAGGCCGGCTGGTCAACCTCGGCTGCGCGACCGGCCATCCGAGCTTCGTGATGTCCAATTCCTTCTGCAACCAAGTGCTGGCGCAGATCGAACTGTGGAACGATGCCGAACAGTACGAAAACAAGGTTTACGTGCTACCCAAAAAGCTGGACGAAAAAGTCGCCAGCCTGCATCTGGCGCAAATCGGCGTCAAGTTGACCCGGCTGACCGAGGAGCAGGCGCGTTACATCAACGTGCCGGTCGAAGGTCCTTACAAAGGCGAATATTACCGTTATTGATCTTCTCCCGATCCGGGCTGCCTTACTGGGCAGTCCAACCTATCGTCTGCCCGGCTCAGGCTCAACCCATGAAATCACGCTACACGCACCCGAACCACCCTGGGCGGCATCAGTTTCGGCGCTTGGTCGATCGTGTACGCGGCATTTTTCTCGGGGTTTTATACCGGCTTGCTGGTGCTGCTGTTCGCGTTGTTTTTGCGCCCGGTCGGGTTCGACTACCGGAGCAAGCTGCCGGATCCGCGCTGGCGCACCGAAGGCGCACTGGCGGAACGCGCGCTGCGGGTGATCCGCTGGAGCAGCCCGCTATTCGTAGCCGGTTTCGTGATGGCCGGCATCTGGGTCGGACTCGACGTGGACGGCGGTTTCGAGCCAATACACGCTGCAATTGCTGTTGGCCGCCACGGATGTGAGTCTGGCCTGCACACTGGCGGTGATCAACGCCATGTAGCTGGAACCGGGCGACAACGCCGGTGATTAACTTCTCGGAAAAGTCAAGGTATTCTTTTATGATAGAACCCAATGAATGATAGCAAGCACATAACAAGTTTTTCATGTATTTTTTCTAATGAAACTCAGTGTCTCTTTGGCACTGGAGAAACTTGAATCCAGCCCGACTTGTTTCTAAGGCGCTTATCACCCCATAATGGCCTCTCTAAGAAACGCCATTGGTGCTTATATCTTGGATAAGCCGAGTTCTTGCAGCGATGATTTTAACTTTGTAACACAGGAGAAGACCATGCGAAGAATTTATTTTTTGTCCCCAAATCTCGAAACGACGCATAAAATCGTTGACGAATTACGCTCAGTAGGAATAGAAGACCGCCATATGCACGTCTTGGCGAAACGAGACACCCCATTGGAAGATTTGCCCGAAGCCAGCGAATTTCAGAAGACAGATTTTGTCGCTGCAATGGAACGCGGTGCGGCACTCGGTGGAGCAACGGGATTGATCGCCGGACTGATAGGTTTACGTTTTGCGGGATTTGCGATTGCAGGCGGCCCGGTCCTCGGCGTTTTACTTTACGGTGCCACTATCGGCGCAATGATGAGCGGTCTGGCGGGACTCCAGGTCGGCAATTCCAAAGTCAAAAAATACGAAGAGGCGATTGAACGCGGTGAATTGCTGGTCATGGTTGATATTCCGAAAGGGAGCATCGAGGCGATCAGCAAATTGATTACCAAACATCATCCTACCGCTCATTTCGAAGGAGTTGAGCCGCTTTTACCTCCTTCTTATAGCTAATTTATTGGTCTGGAATCAGGGACGATCGCGGGCGCCAATGACGAGAAAATCCCCATGAAAATAGCTGTCGCCAGCCAAAACCGCAAAGACATCACCGGACACACAGGCCGATGCAGAAAATTCTGGATCTATCGGATCGAAAACGGTGTAGTTGCCGGCAAGGAGTTGCTGGAATTACCCAAGGAGCAGTCGTTCCATGAATCGTCGCCGTTAGAGCTTTCCCCTTTGGACGACGACGTCCAGGTACTGATTGCCGGAGGCATGGGCGCAAGCATCGATAAATTCATGCCTGGCAGTCCGGGCATAAGATACATGAGAGTAGAATTATGAAATATACTCAATGGGCTATTCTTTCGCTACTGGCAGTCTTATTGTTTTTTCCGACCTCCAATCTGATCGGTTTGACGAGTAAGAACGAGCCGATTCCCGCTGTTCCCGGCAGCCCCGAAAGTTTTGCCAAGGTCTCGCAGATTCTGCAGGACAAATGCGTCGATTGCCATTCGCCCGGCATGGCCCGGATGCCGATCTATTCCGAACTGCCGATCGCCAAACAACTGATGGCGCAAGATATCGAGGAAGCCGGAGCCCGGCTGGTTTTAAGCAAACAACTTTACAGCGGTGAGGAAGCCTTTAGTCCACTAATGCTGGCCAGACTGGAAAGTGTCGTTCGAAACGGCAGCATGCCGCCTGCACAATATTTTTTGATGCACTGGACCGGGCGCCTGACTGCCGGCGAAAAAGACAGCATTCTTGCATGGATTGCCGAGGAACGAGCCAAACATCCCTCGAGCCTCGATGCCGCCGAAGCGTTTAAGGGCGAGCCCGTGCAACCTTTGCCGTTAACGGTTGATCTCGACCCTGAAAAAGTGGCTCTGGGCGACAAGCTCTTCCACGATCGCATGCTGTCCGGAGACGATACTTTAAACTGCGCGTTCTGCCACGACTTGACCCGGGGCGGCACCGATCAGGCCAGGGTCGCCACCGGCATCCGTGGACAGCAGGGCCCGATCAATTCCCCGACCGTCTATAACGCCATGTATAACATCGCCCAGTTCTGGGATGGCCGCGCCAAAGACTTGCAGGAACAAGCCGCCGGGCCTGTCGCCAACCATGTCGAAATGGGTGCGGAATGGAACAAGGTCGTCGAAAAACTTAACAACGTAAAGCATTACACGGATGCTTTCGCCAAACTCTACCCGGAACAAGGCCTGACGCAATCGACGGTGACCCATGCGATTGCCGTTTTCGAAGAATCGCTGGTGACGCCCAATGCCCGTTTCGACCGGTATCTGCGCGGGGAACAAGACGTTCTGACGGCGAATGAAAAGGCCGGATACGACTTGTTTAAAACGAATTGCGCCTCCTGCCATTTCGGACCGGCGCTGGGCGGCTTGTCGTTCGAGAAAATGGGCGTCAAACAAGATTATTTTAAACTGCGCGGCGGCGAACTGACTGAGGTCGATAACGGCCGTTTCAACGTCACGAAGGATGAAAAAGACCGCCATTTCTTCAAGGTCCCTGTATTGCGCAACATCGAATTGACCCATCCTTATTTTCACGACGGCTCGGTCTCCGATCTAGCCGAGGCGGTCCGAATCATGGGATGGGTTCAATCCGGCAAGACCTTAAACGGTGAAGAGACCGGTAAAATCGTTGCCTTCCTGAAAACCTTGACCGGCGAATACAAGGGCAAACCAGTGAGCCAATTGACCGCTGAGGACCTCGCGCATCCTTGATGAGGCCATCATGAACCGACGCAGGATCAAAGCGATGATTAAGCCGCACGCCTTTTACGTCAGCCCCCTCAATGGCGACCTGACAGATGCGGAATGGGCATTGATTGGATTGGTCGCCCATCACCTAGGTCGCGTTGTTTCGTCCATGCCCGAATCTCAGAAGTGACCGTTTCGATATCCGGGAGTCGTCGATCCAGGCATTGGCGGCTCAGTACGCTGAACTCGCATTCGGCCATATTGAGCCAACTGCCCTGTTTGAGGGTGTAAACGAATTCCAGCTTATCCAGCAACGAACGCACCATGGCCGGCGGGAAGGCTTTACAGTGAGGCGCCGGCATGCGTGTTCAGGTTACCGACCCAGATGATCCGCTTTGCCTGCGGGTAATCCTCTTGCACCAAACGTCGGGCGCCTTCTGCCCACTGTGCTGCGGCATGATTATCCACCACCTCCACGCGCCGCCAGTTCTCAAACAGCGCGCATAAAAGACCATCAACTGGCAACGCCGTTGCACTCGTATTCCACGTCGTAGCGTTCGCTCTGGCCTACCCTGGCCGGAAATCGGGGCGCACCTTCGCATTTACGCCATTTGGACGGAACCCATGGATTTGATGGAACGAAATGATTTCCGGACCTCCCTGTCCGAAACTTTACACCAAATCTCTATCGTGATGTCGGACAGCGGCAGGCAACTTACCGCCATATGCACGGTTTCGGCAGCCACGCCCTTAGCCTGATCAACGGGAACATCGAGCGCTATTGGGTTAAGTTCCATTTCAAACCGCACCAAGGAATCCGAGATTCGTCTCTTGATGAATGAAGAAGTCAAGATTTTTGCTCCAATGTGACTCGGTCACTGACTCCGAATCGGAAATTACTTACAGTTTTTCTCAACAATTGTCGGTGTCGTTATTTTGATCCTGACATTGTTTCTACCCGTTCCGGCACCTTCATGCTCTATACGACCAGCGTGTAGAGACCCGGAAATGATTACATAGACTCGGAGAATCGATATGTTGGATTTTATGTTGAGTATTTTTTCCGCGGTTTTACAAGTAAACATGAAAGATCATCATGACATTCCTTTTGCGCTGCCTTTGCTGTTTTTCATTTTTTTGGCGTTCATCATCACGGTGACCGTGCTGCATTTCATCGGTAATGAAGACTAAGGCCGTGGAGGAAGACTCGCACGGCGTCTGAACGGCCTTATTTCGATTCAGTCTCTGCCAGGGGCAAGCCGCGGTTTTACATCGTTACCCTCAGTAAATTCAAGACACTCAGCGATCACTTTGCAAAAGTTGTCGGGATACGCCGAGACTTGCCTACCTGGTTGCCGGCTGATCGCTTGGCGCTTAAAAACGAACCGCCGTCGAGCGTTTCATGGTGCGTTTCAAGAAATAGATTGAATCAATAATGAAACAGAAATTGAAACATGATCGGTCCAAAGGCAAAAAAGGAGGTTATAAAAGTTGACCAATTTCATAAGGATATAAGCGCCACCCAGGATTGGCACGGTTTTTCCTATATTCAAAATGACGATCGTAACGGCGACCGTCATCAAAACACAACAACAATTCTAAAGAGGATGATATCCATGAAATCACGAATCCTGACCGGTACTTTGGTCGCATTGGTCGCAATGAGTACGGCAGCGGTCGCAAAAAGTCAGCACCACGCCAAAGCGAAAACACCGAAGCTGTACGACAAAACCATGAATCCCCACCAAATCGAGCACCCGAATCATTTGGGCTTCAATGATTTACACATTCAGGCGATCCGCCATCTGGTGCCGGATACGCACGACGTGCACGACCCCAAACTGCAAGTGCCCGTGCATCATCACTGCAAGGCTTATGACGACAGCACCTTGGTCTGCCTGATGTTTCATTCCGGCATGAAAGATCAGGATAAACCGATCGGCTTCGAGTACATCATCACCACCGCGCAATACAACTCTTTGCCGGAAGGAGAGAAAAAATACTGGCATTACCATAAGATCGAAGTGCCGAGAGCGCATGCCTCCTTCCCGGATCTGACCGCGGCTGAAGCGAAAAAAATTATGCCGGCGATCAACGAAACCTACGGCAAGGTCATTTATTTCCAGAAGCCGGAAGACAAACTGCCGATCGGCGAACCTTACGTCGTGATCGTGCAGGATATGCCGGAACAGGATTAGTTACTCCCTAGCGAATGCACCGAGACGCGTTCGCTCTTTTAGCCGACGGGCGCGGAATGGTCCGAACCGCCGGCGTTTTTTGGCAAAGACTGATGCATGGCCGCATCAATGGCTTAATTTTCAGCGAAAAATAACAATAAATGCGCGCGATAACCCGATCGAAACTATTGCCGTCCGCACTTTGGATAGCCGTTTGTGGCAGTGCGGACGCCCATGCGGAAAGCGGGTGGAAAATCGGCGCCGAAGCAAATGCGTTCTATACCGACGACGCCGCGTTGTTTTCGGTGAGCCGCCGATTGTCGCTCAAGGACGACCCGACGCAACCGATCGTCGACAGGCCCGGCCAAGGTGGCGATTTCGTCTACGAACCGAGCGCCGAAGTCGACTGGATCGGCCGAAACCGTTTCGGTTTACTGCGCGTGTCACTGGATGCCGGGGCTTATTTATTTACGCGGCAAACCCGGTTCTCGCACGGCTTGTTCGAATTCACGGCATCGCAGTCGTTCGCAAGCGGGACCCAAGTCAGCCTGCTTTACAATGTCACGCCCGATTTATATCTCGGCCGTAATCTTTTCCGCGCGCTCGATGGCGAAGAATTCGAGGGCAACGAAAGCCTGACCAACCATTACGGCTCAATCCATCTCGATCAAGCCTTGAACGAAAGCGTGACGGTACGCCTGCTCGGCCGTTACGGCGTACGCATTTATAACGAACCTTTTCAGCATCGCGATACCGAGTTCTGGACCGTCGGTCCACACTTTGAATGGCGGATTGGCCCGGGCACCGAGCTTTTGATCGGCTATCACTACGAACACGGCAGCGCGGCCCAGCAGAAGTCACCGCATTTTCCCGACGACGTATCTTACGTCAACCATTATGCGTCGGCGGAACTAAGTCTGCGTCCGGCCGAGAAATTGACCGCAAATTTTATTTTCGACTATGAAAAAAACGACTTTACCAGCACCAACCGCTCGGACGAGCATTTCGGCGCCGCCGAGATTGTTTATCAAGGCGAGATCGAATTACGCTATGAAATGACCGAGCACGCCGGCATCAAATTGGGCTGGCAGCACGGCCGCCGGAAGCTGACCACCGAGGAGCGGGCGGTGAAAAACAATAATGTCTGGTTAGGGCTGGAATATTCGTATTAGGAGACATGATGCGGCATCTATCGGTTTTGCTTTTGGGATGGCTCTTCTGGACTGGCGCCTTGGCCGAACCGACGCGCGGCTTACCGCCGTTATCGATTCCTGCCGACAATCCGCAAAGTGCCGACAAAATCGCATTGGGCAAACGCTTGTTCAACGACCCGCGCTTGAGCGCTGACGGTTCGATCGCCTGCGCCAACTGCCATGTCTCTGGAAAAGCTTTCACCGACGGCCGGGTCGCCGCACGCGGCATCAAAGGGCAGATCGGTACGCGCAACGCACCGAGCATACTGAACGCAGCCTATTATCAAACGTTGTTTCTGGACGGCCGCGCCGCCAGCCTGGAAGAACAGGTGCTCGGCCCCTTATTCAATCCGATCGAACACGGTTTGGCGAATTCACAAGCCTTAATCGAGGTGATTCGCAGCGACGCCGAATATACTCGATTATTCAAGACCGCCTTCACGCTCACTGCCGATGCCGTCACGGCCGGCCACGTCGCACAAGCCATCGCCGCCTACGAGCGTACGTTAATAGCTGGCGATTCGCCCTTCGACCGTTTTCTGTTCGGCCGTGACCGCGCCGCCCTGTCGCCGAGCGCAGCCCGCGGCTTGCGCATTTTCCAGCGCAAAGGCAACTGCATGGTCTGCCACGAAATTTCGTGGGACCATGCCTTGTTCACCGACAACCGTTTTTATAATCTCGGCGTCGGCAGTCAAATTTTAAAGCCGGTCCTCAGTAAATTTCTCAAAGCCAAAAAACCGGACAGGTACCCGCTCACGGACGCACAACGTTCGGAACTCGGCCTGTTTAACGTCACGAAAGATCCGGCCGACATCGGTAAATTCAAAACGCCGATTTTACGTAATGTCGCCCTAACCGGGCCTTATATGCATGACGGCAGTCTGAAGACACTGGAAGAAGTCATCGATTTTTATGATCAAGGCGGCCAACGCAATCGTTTTCTCGATAAAAAGATTTTTCCGCTGCATTTGACTACCGGGGAAAAGGCTGATTTAGTCACCTTTTTACAGGTACTAACCAGTCACACGCTTGATTTTGAAAAACCGTGACGTAGATTTCGGTATTGGCGACCTCGGCAGCGGCTTCGCAGGCTGACATGGCCTTCCAGCTTTCCAAGTCGAAGGTTCTTCGGTGCAAGGCACGTCGGATCAAAGCCAGGTTTTCCGGGACGTTTTTTTCTTATCCAGTTGTCATTTTCTCCGAATTGCACAGCTAATCCTCAATGCGGCTGATTTTCGATGCGCCAATGCTGGCTTACAGCTGTACGCATTGACCTGTCAAGGAAGAGATAGCGCAATTGCCCTGGCATTTCCCTGTCTTTGATTGAAAAATCCAGATCGTCGAGAATCTTTTTCTGCCTCACCACATAAACAACATTGCACAGCTCTAAATAAAAGACACACGATCAAGATTTTTGCTCAGCGACTGTTTTTTCCCCTCTTTCAAAACTGGTCAGTGCGCTTTCTTCGCCATGATGTGGTTTACGTAAAGTCAGTGCATCCATTTTCCTGAACACAGGCCCGATCAGCGATTGCTCAATGCCGCTAAAATACAGACGGGCGGCATTTACTACCACGAAAACCGAACTGACATGATGCAGCAGCGCGGCAAAGATCGGATTGAGCATCCCGAAGGTGGCCAGTGCCAGGCCGATGCTGTTGAAGCTGACGGCCCACAGGTAATTCTGCCGGATAATGCCGCCCATTTTATGGCTGAGCCGCAGGATCGTGACCAGATCCTGGGCATCTTGCCCGAGAATCACCACATCCGAGGACATGATCGCCAGATTCACGTTCTTGTAGCCGCCGATCGCGATGCCGACATGGGCGGCGGCCGGCGCCGGTGCGTCGTTGATGCCGTCGCCGACCATGGCAACCTTGCCCTCGGCCTGAAATTGTTTGACCAGTGCGGTTTTTGCCTCCGGCTTGCAGTTGAAATAATCGCCGTCGGCATGGATGTAGTCGGTCACCCGTTTCGCCTCCTGTTCCTCGTTGTCGCCGGTCGCCAGAATCACTTGGTCGATGCCGCAGGCGCGAACGGTGTCCGCCAGCCCCTGCATGATGTGATACTACTTCACGAGCGGCGCCTAATTCGTAGGCCAGCTCGTGATGTGTTATCGTGATGATCCCTTCCACCCGAATCCAACAAAGCTTTACTGAGCCTTTGGTCGATGGTTTCGAAAACGACCGACTCCATTCGGCTGATTAATTTGGGCAGTATCAGGCCGGTCATCTGCAGGGTCTTCATCTTCAGCGTTTCCGGCAATTAAGTTGGCGCCTATGGGTTCCCCCCTCCATTCGCGCCTTCCCGGCCAGCAGCGGCCACGATATCGGGGCAGGAAGACGCCAGAATGTTGCCCGGTAGGACGACGAATTGACGCGAAAATTCAATTGCACAAAAAGATACCGGCGCCCCACAAAAGAAAAGCGAAGCCAATCGTTGCTGCGATCGGCCGTGCTTGCAGCGGCACCCACTTTTCGATGCAAACGATCAGCGTCAGCAAGGCCATGCCGCCGAAATTCATCACACCGACCGCAAACATGATCAGCATCTGTGCCCAACAGCAGCCGATGCAATGGAAGCCATGTTTAAGCCCCATGCGGAATGCGCCGGCGAGACCGCCTTGCCATTCATTCAGCAGGAACCCCATCGGCGTCTTGCAATGGGTCAGGCAGGCATTTTTGAGCGGCATGAATTGGTAACCGCCGGCAAGCAGGAAAACCCCGGCCGCGAAGCCGCGGTTTTGGTTTTCCATCATCGGCGACAGCCAAACCAGCCCGTGCAGCCGCCATTGCAGCAGCGTCGGCAGAATGCCGAACAGTATCCACAGGCCCAGATAAGCCGCCGCGAATAGCGCGAGTGCTTGAGCCGGCCGCGCGTTCATGCGGCGACTGACTTTCACGTAGGCGTTCAGCATCGGCAAGGCGGACGGCAGCATCATTGCCGCCATCATGACCGCCCACATCGCATAGACATAGGCAAAGTCGCCAAGACGCCATGTCGATGCTTGATTCGGTGGCATCCACATGTCCTGCATCGGCAGGGCTTCCAGCCGCCGCGACTGGAAATAAAGCGTGCTCCAGGCGATCACGATAGCGGCCATCAGCAAGGCCCAAATCGCCCCCTGACTTTTGAATCCGATCCTCACGGCCGGTAAACAAATTCGGAATAATAACCGTTGCGCTCGGAGAACTCCCACTCTTTGCCGTGATCGTGATAATGATAGCTTTTCGAACGGGCGACAACAGAGGGGTGGCTAGTGACCACGCATAAAGGCGGGTTGTCGATCGTCGCTTCTGCACCACGGATACCTTGAATGCTTGTAATTTCGGCTTCGGCGATGCCGGGAATTAGCAGGCGCCGGGATTTGCCCTGCTCTTCAAAATCGATCGTGACCTTGCTGATCCCGAGCACTTCGCCGACAAGGCTCATCAAAACGGCCGGATGGCCGCCTTGCTGGCCACCGAAAATCTGCACCAACGCATCGAACTGGCTCGCGTCGGCGCGTTCGTCCACATACAGCGCGGCCTGCCATTGGCCCTCGATCATCAAGCCCGGGGCGTAGCAAGCCAGCGCCACATTCAGGCCGCCCAGATCAAGCCCTTCCAGATGGCCCCGCTCAATGTGCCAAGCTGCCAGTAGTCTGCAGTCCCCGTGCGAGGGCGGCTGCAGCCAAACGCAGGGGCAGGAAACTTCACAGTTGCAGGTTTCGAAATAGCAGCCCTCTAAAATCCAGCTTGGGTTTTCTTTCACAGGCTCTCCTCCTAAAAAGGTTCTTTGTAAGGCCGTAAATCCAGCTCATGCGTCCAGGCGCTGGGATGCTGGCGGTGCATGGCCCAATAGGTTTCGGCGATCGCTTCCAGTTCCAAAAGACCGCCCTCGCCTTTCGCTTTGACATAGTCGGGAAACTGGTTCCGGGCACGCTCGCCGTTGATCACGCCGTCGATGACCGCATGCACGACATGGATGCCTTGCGGCGAAAACTCGCGCGCCATGCCCTGCGCCAGCGCCCGCAAACCGGCTTTCGCGGTTGCAAAGGCGGTAAACGGCGGCTTGGCCCGCAAGGATGCGGTGGCGCCGGTAAAAAACAGCGTGCCGCGGCTCCTGGGCTGCATGGCCCTAACCACGGCCTTGCCGAAGAAGAAGGCTCCCAGGCAATTCTGCCGCCAAAGCAGGGAAAACGTTTCCGCATCGGTTTCGAGCAGGAGCGAAGGAATATTGCTGTCGACATTGTACGCCGCAATTTCCACGCCCTGCCCCGTATCCCCGACAACGCTGAACAAATGTTCGACCTCGGCTTCGTGCGTGGCATCGGCAACGACCGCCGTGGCTGAACCGCCGGTCTGCCGGATACTCGAAGCGACTCTGTGAAGTTTTTCTTCACTCCGCCCTGCCAGATAGACATGCAGCCCCTCTGCGGCAAATCGCCGGGCAAGCGCCGCTCCCAGTCCCTGCTCCGGACCCACGCCAATAATCACAGCCGCGCCGGTTTCGCCCATTGTTCAGCTCCTCTCGCTTAGGGTCTGCCGAAAACCAGCGAGAAATTATTCGCCGGCATATCGATGATTTCCTTCAACTCCATGTTGTATTTTTCGGCCGCCTTCCTCAGATCGGCAACATCCTTCAAACCCCATTCCACAACGCCGGCGGAGCTCAAAGTTTCATGAAACTCTTTGTTCGAATCGGTAGTAAAACCGCCTTCCACCTTGAAAGGACCGTAAATCAATAGGATACCGTCGTCGCTCAGAAGCTGCGAAGCGCATTCCATCATCCCGTCCGCGATCGAAATCGGCGCGACCTGGAAGATGTTGATGCAGAAAATCGCATCGAAGGTTTTCGACTTGCCGGGATTGAACCAGGTACGCGGATCGGTCAGGTCCAGATGCACCGGGTCGGCGATATTGTCGTTCGCATGATCGGCGGACAGCTTTTTAATATTGTCGAAAACCTCCTTGTCCTTGTCGGAGGGATGAAAATGCAAATGCTGAAAATGCGGCGCGAAATAATTGATATGCATTCCGCTACCGCTGGCGAGCTCGAGCACGCGACCAGACGCTTTGGGCAATTTTTCTTTTAAAACGCCCAAGATCGGTTCCCGGTTGCGGTTTCCGGCCCAGGCGACATATTCGCTCAGCGGGTGGGGGTCTAAAGGGGGTTTGTTATCGCTCATGGTCTCCTCCGATGTCTGGATGTCGTTTTAGTTGAAGTGCTCAATGCACATGACTTGGACAACAAATACCATGCCAATATGCACTGTAGAATTTATCCTGTAATTTCATGGAGTTATAATTTATCCATTGTCCGCCAAATGAAATTATGATTCAATTGATGAAATTTTATTTCACAGGCCATGAGCAATCCATCCCTCTCCGGCGTAACGCCGGTATTTTTTTACAGACTTTCATTCTGGAGTTGATGCACGCGAACGAACAACTGGGGCAAAAGCATTGCGAGCAGCTGATCGAACATATCGCGAAAACCGCCGGCTGTTTTTTCGAAGAAACCTACCGGGACAATACGCACAACAACGGTCCCCTGGACATCGAAAGCTATACCGAGCTGATCCTCGGCCTGAAAAACAACATCGGCGGAAAATTTTCCCTGGTTTCCGCGAACCGCGATTGCGTTGCGGTGACCAATTCCTGCTGCCCTTTCGGCGAACAGGTAACCGACTTCCCCGAACTGTGCCGGATGACCTCCAGCGTATTCGGCGGTATCGCGGCGCGGAATTTCGGCTACGCCAAGGTCGAGATCAGGCAAAGCATCGCCCGCCGGCACGGCCGCTGCGAAGTTTGCATCTATACCCGCCCGGAGCGATGTGAAAAAGGCGGCCGACAGGATGGGACTGACGCCGCGGGCGGTCTACGGCAAGGTGCAAAAGTACGGAATCAATTTGGGGGGCTATAAGCTCCGCACCTAAAGCGCAGGGCAGTCAACTCGGCCTGTCTGCGAATTCCGTTTCCATCAGGTTGCATAACACATTTAAATTCAAAGGTTTGACCAGGTGATGGTCAAAACCTGCCTCCCGTGAACGGGCCAGGTCTTCCGTCCGTCCATAGCCGCTCAACGCGATCAGCAGCAGGTCGCCGCCGCCGGCTAGGCGCCTGATGCGCTGAGCCACTTGATAACCGTTCTCTCCGGGCATTCCGATGTCCAGCAGCACCACATCGGGACGGAACGTGTCGATCAGCGTGATGGCCCGTTCGCCCGAATCGGCCGTCCTGACCTCGTAGCCATTCAGCCCCAGAAGTAGGGCCGTGCTCTCCCTCACGTCGGGATCATCGTCCACGACCAACACCCGAATGCCTGTGTCAAGCGATGGCTTGGGTGTCTCGGAGACAGAAAGAGGCACCGTACCGGCCAATGTCGGTAACCGGATGCTGAAAATGGAGCCGAGTCCGGCGCCAGGGCTCGATGCCGTGACCTGTCCGCCGTGCAGCTCCACCAACTGCTTGACCAAAGTCAGCCCGATGCCGAGCCCGCCCTGAGATCGGTCCAGCGTGCGCGTACCCTGCTGGAACAGGTCGAAAATGGTCGGCAAGAGTTCCGGCGAAATGCCTGTGCCGTTATCCTGCACCCGGATCTCGACCTCGGCCCCGAGCAGTTGAACGTTCACCTCGATTCGGCCTTTTTCCGGAGAATATTTGCTCGCATTGTCGAGCAGGTTGAGCAACACTTGAGACAGACGGACGGGATCGCCTTCCACCCGAATCGGCTGCTCCGGCAAACGGACATCGAGAGATTGCCGTTTAGGCAGGATGAAGCCGCGCGCCGTCTCCAGGACAGCCTTAATCACTTCTACCAGGTCGAGCCGTTCTTTTTTCAGTGAAATTTTGCCCCGCGCGATGCGGGAAACATCCAGCAGATCGTCCACCAGGTGAGTGAGGTGTTTCACCTGCCGCTTGATGACTTCCGTCGCCCAACCGAGCCGCGGGTCCTCCAACTTCAGCCTGTCCAGGATATGGGCGGCGTTGTTAATGGGAGTCAGCGGGTTTCTCAATTCGTGAGCCAGCATGGCGAGGAATTCATCTTTACGTTGGCTAGCCTCGTGCAAGGCCGCCTTGACCTGCTTGCTGACGGAAATATTACGGCTCACGGTGGCAAAACCTATCGGCTCGCCGGTACTGTCTTTAATGGTAAACACGTTGTAATGTATCCAGATGGCGTCGCCGCTCTTGAAATGGCGGAACCGGATTTCCACATCGGCGTGCCCCTCGTGTACCACGCGCGGGAAGAATTCTTCAACGATGAAACGCTGATCTTCCGGAAAGAAAAACTCCCGGACCGGCGTTCGCACGCCTTGTTCCAGACTGTCGAGGCCAACCAGGCGCATGCCGGCTTCATTGATATAAAAGGGAATGAAATTCATGTCGGCCATGCCGATGAACTCCATGCTGTTGTCGGCCAGCGAAACGAACTTTTGCCTTTCCAGCTCGATGTGCTTGCGTTCGGTAATGTCGCGCAAGGCAATGACATAGCCGGGCTGGCCGTCCCAATTCAGCGGCGCGGAACGCATTTCCGCCCAGGCGAGGCCGTCCGGACGAATCAGATTGATGTCCTGATAGCTGTTTTTATCCGGATTGACCGGAATCGCCAGCAATTGGCCGACTATCGGACTGCGTGCCAGCAGTTTTTCCGCAGCCCGGTTGGCATAGAGCACGACACCCTGGCTGTCCACCACCAGGACGCCGTCGGTGATCGTGTCGAGAATCAGGTCTAACTTGTAACGATGGGTAACCATAGTGGGCGAATTTGCTCAAACGATGATGGTTTGTACGCCGACGCCTTTCGCTTCGGTGGTAATGGCCGCAATGACCGAAGGCACCCGCGACAGGTCGCCGAGTAATTTCAGCACCGGTTCCGGCACGTCGCGGACCAGCATCGGCGTCGCGAACACGTCTTTTTCCAGCGCTTTTTCCGGCATGTCCAATACTTCGACCACATCCAGAACCCAATTCCCGGGATCGTAGAGATTGGCGAGCGCAACGCTGATCTCTTCGACCAGACGGCGGGTTTCGCTGTTCAACGACACCACGTACAGGGTAAGGACCAGCTTGGGCGGCCGCCCGCACCGCACTTCCCGAGGCGGGGTATTACGGGCGCTCCGGGCGATATTGCGAATTTGTTCGGAAGACAGCGGCTTGCTGGCCAGTTCGAACTGAACGCCTTCCTCATGGATGCATTTCAGTTGCTCCATGTATTCGGCGGCAAAGGCGGTGACGATATAGATGCTCAGCGTTTGGTCGGCGGCTTTCAGGCGGCGCAGGGTTTCCACGCCATCCATGCCGGGCATGCGCAGATCGAGAAAAATCAGATCGGGGCGTTCGGCAAGGGCTATTTCGATGCCTTGCAAACCGTTCTCGGCCTCGTAAACCGCGAAGTTGTCTTCTTCCAGAATCAGCTTGAAGGCGTTGCGCACCGCGGGATCGTCGTCTATTACCAGAATTTTGCTTGCCATATACCGTGCCTCATAGGGATTGGAATCCCGCTATTTCAAACACAGGGGAAGCGCAAGCGCATGCAGCAGCCGTGCCCCGGCAGGCTCTCCACCTGTATATTGCCGCCCACATCCTGAACCAGACGGCGAATGACCGACAACCCCAGGCCGGTCCCTTTACCGGGGGGCTTGGTGGTAAAAAACGGATCGAAAATTTTCGATTGCATATCCTGCGGAATGCCGGGACCGTTATCGGTCACGTTCAATTCCAGCATTTCCTCGACGGACCTGACGCCGATGCTGATTTGCGGCTGCCGGTGGTCGGCGAGTGCGTCGCGGGCATTCAGGATCAGATTGAGCAAAATCTGCTGCAGACTGTCGGCGCTGCAATGAACGGCCGGCAGGTCGCCGGGGGCATCGACCCGAATCTCGATGCCGCTTTTTCTCAACTCGCCTTCCAGCAGCAACAGGCTCTGCCTGATCACTTCTTCCATCCGGCATTTGCCGCTTGGAACCGTCCGGTTGTGAACGAACACCAGCATATTGCTGACGATCTTTTTAATGCGGTGGATTTGCTGCAGCGCCTGATCGAGAACTTGCTTCGATTTTTCGTCGGTGCTTCTGTCCGCGGCGAATTCGACAAAATTCATCACCCCCATCAGCGGATTGTTGATCTCGTGCGCCACGCCGCCGACCAGCGTTCCCAAAGCCGAAAGCTTTTCCATTTGCAGCATGTGTTCCTGGTTTTCCTGCAGTTTGGTGTAGGCCTGCCGGGTTTGTTCCAGAAGCCGGGCGTTTTCCAGCGAAATCGCCGCCTGGGCGGTCAACAGTTCGGTCATATCGGTTCTCTCGGCGGTAAATACCCCCGGCGACAAACGGTTTTCCAGATACAGCAGGCCGATCAGTTCATTCTGCTTGATGACCGGCAGGCACAGCACCGAGCGTAGATTGAGCGCCTGCACTTCCGGCGCATTCTGAAATTCGCCTTCGGCCATCGCATCGTGCAGCAACACTCTTTTCCGCGTACGCAGCACATAATTGACGATGGCGTGGCCGATGCTGCAATGGTCAAGACCAAGATGCCGGCGGTTGATGATATGCTTTTTGCCCGCATGGCTTTCCGCCACCACCGACAGCTCATCCTTATCCTTGATCAGAAGGTAGCCGTGCTGGGCGCCCGAGCTTTCCAGCACCACACTCATGATTTTCTGCATGAGCCGGTTCAGATCCACTTCCGCCGACAGGGCCAGCGCCGATTTGATCAGATAATTGAAATCGAGATTCGGCAGCGTCGCCGGCGCCTCGCGGGCAACGGCCTTTTCCGGGCGGACGGCCTCATCCTGGGCGGGACAGGCATGGCGCTGCTGCAGCAGCGCGCTTTTGCGGTCGGCATGACACCGCCGGTACATGCGCCGCGCCGCGCCGTAATACAGTTCGGCATCGCCGAGACGGCCGAGCGCCACGGCCTCGGCGAGCGCCTCGTACAAATGGCCGGCGAGCAGGTCATAGTTGTGCGCCTGGGCGACCGCAATGGCATCCAGGTACAAATTGCGGGCATCGCGCAGGTGCCGTTGCGCGCGGGCAATTTCGGCATGGACAAAGGCCAGAAAAGGCTTCAGCAAAGGGCCCAGGCGGGTCCAGGTTTCCAGTTCGGCCAACAGCGGCGCGATTTCCGCTTCCAGCGCCGGCCATTCGGCACCCTCCGGCCAGCGCAGGCGATTGACGATCCGGAAGACATACCAGAGGCGCTTCAGCACGTTGTCGGTCAGGCCGTGCAGATAGCGTTCCACCGTCCGCAGGGAGGCGTCCGCTTCGGCGTAATCACCCAGATAATACTGAGCAAACCCCAACAACGCAAAATAACTGCCGGAGGCGGCAACGTAATTGTCGGCTTCCCAACGCGCCAGGGTCTCGGTCATGTCGATCGGCCGGTAATCGGGTTTCATCGGCGCCACCCAACCGGCCAGCACCGCTTCGGCCAGGCCGACCGAGAACGACAGTTGGTTCTTGCGCGAGAACTGCAGACATTCCTCGGCGGCTTCCTCGACCAGACGCAGATTTTTGCCCTGTACCTGCAGATTCCACATCAACGGCCCGTACGACAGGCCGGCGTTATACAAATCGCCGCAGTTCCTGCCGCACTGAATCGCCTTGTGGCAGTAATCGACGATCTCGGCCGGATGACTGCGCGAATGCATATTGCACCAGACAATGCCGTTCATGCCGCGGGTGGCCCCGAAGGTATTCGGATATTTCGCGCACAGGTCGTGGGCCAGATCCTGGTACAGGAAAGCCTGTTCGAACCGGCCCTGCTCGCCGAGATTGAGTCCCATGATCGAGAACGAATAAATCACCGACTCGTCCATGCCGCCGTGCAGACAGTGCAGCGTCGACTGCGCCGCCGACAGATACAGCTGCGGCACCAGGCCGGACATGTACAGGTCGGGAATCAGCTCGCTGTAAAACGCCAGCTCGATCTTGCTTTTACGGTCCTGGGTAAAAGGCATGTGCAGGATCGTCGTCCAGACATCGCCTTGTTGTTCGATTTCGGCCATCAAGGCCAGCATCCGCTGCCTGGCCGTCTCGGGCTGCTCGGGAATCGACTTGCCGAAGTAGGCCAGGCCACGGTTGGCCGTCTCGATCGCCTTGTTGAAATTGCCGAACGAAGACAGCGAAGTGGTCTGTTCCGCCAAGGCTTCGGCTTTGTCTAGATCGCTCGCGGCGTATTCGATCAGGTGATTCAACAACACTTCCGATCTTTCGTAATGGCCGCACATCAGTTCGGTCTTGGCCAGACGCTGGTAAATGCGGAACGTCAGATCGTACCCCTGCTGCCAGCCGTCGTCCGGCAAATAATCGTGGGCTTTCTGGAAAAAATCGTTGGCGGCATCGGCGGCCAGGGCGTCCAGCGCCTTGTTGCCGGCATGAAAGTTGATGTCGACCAGCCGATAGGCCAGTTCCCGGTCCGTCTCCGCCGGACGGCCCAAATTGAGGTGGGCGGCAATGGTAAACAGGTTGTCGAGGTCTTCGAGATCGGTGCCCGCCGGTACCGCGTACAGCAGCCGGTTGCCGATGCGCCAGTGAATGGAGGGCTTGGCCTCGGGGTCGACCTGCCGCAGCACCGCTTCCTGAACCCGGTCGTGAACGAACTGCAGATCGGCTTTGTTTTCCAGCAGCATGCCCAGATTCAACACCGGTTTCAAATCCTCGAACAACTGTTCGATACGGATATCCAGCACCAGCGCCACGTCCTCGGCACTGAAACGGTTGCCCATGCAGGCGCAGTGGTCGAGGATATGCAGGGTTTTGAGCGGCAGCTTGCTCACCTTGGAGCTGAACAGCTCCACTACCGAGGTCGGCATCCGCGTGTCACGAATCCGTTTGATGTCCCAACGCCAGTGTTGTTCGGCGTCGGTGTTCAACAATCCCTCGTTATACAGCCAGGCCAGGCTCTCGCTGACGAACAGCGGATTGCCCTCGGTGAGGTGGGCGATGAATTCCGCCAGATTGGCCGTGGCTTCCAAGGTGGAATCGAGAATGTAGGCCACCATTTCGTGGCAGTCGTCGTCGGTCAGGGGTTCCAAGCGAATTTCGGCAAACGGTCCTCGGTTTTCCTGAATCTTGCGCATCAACTTGCTGAGCGGATGGCTGCCGTCGACTTCGTTGTGCCGGTAGGCGCCCATGAAAAACAGGAAGGGGTGGTCTTCATGGTTGTCGAACAGATTTTGCAGAAAATCGAAGGTGGCGCTGTCGCACCATTGCAGGTCGTCGATAAACAGCACCAGCGGGTTGTCCTCGCTGGCCAGACAGGCCAGAAACCGGCCGAACAGATTATTGAACCGGTGACGGGCTTCCACCGGCGGCAGATGCGGTACTTCCGGCTGGGGGCCGATGATGAATTCCAGCTCCGGCAACACATCAATGATAACGCTGGCATTGTTTTCCACGACGTCGAGTATCTTGTTCCGCCATTGCCGAACCTGCAGGTCGCTCTCGGTCAAAAAGATGCGCATTAGATTGCGCAAGGCTTGAATCAGCGAACTGTAGGGGATGTTTTTCTGGTATTGGTCGAATTTACCGGAAGTGAAATAGCCGCGGTTTTTGACCAGCGGTTTCTGCAGTTCCTGGATCAGCCGGGTTTTACCGATGCCGGACAGGCCGGAAATAAACACCGAGCGAAACCTGCCGCGGATCACTTCATCGTATTGTTCCCGTATCAGCCGGCTTTCGGCCTGCCGCCCCACCATTTTCGAGATAAAAACGACCCGGCGGCTGCGATCGTGCTGGCCGATGATAAACACCGATACTTTGCCCGTCCCGGAAAATTCTTTCCTGCAGCGCATCAGGTCGGCCAGCAGGCCGGCGGTGCTCTGATAGCGCTTTTCCGGCTGCTTGACGGTCAGCTTGGCGATCATATCGGCCACAACTTGAGGAAGCCCGGGTTTGAGTTCATTGACCCTGGGCGTTTCCTCGGCCAGATGCGAATGAATCAGCTCCAGGGGATCGGTGGAAAAAAACGGCAGTTGGCCGGTCAGCAACTCGAAAAACACGATCCCCAGCGAATACAAATCGGTGGAAAAATCGACCCGGTAATTGATTCGGCCGGTCTGTTCCGGCGAGGTGTAGGCCAGCGTATGGCGGACAAACTCCGGGTCGTAGATGAAATGGCTGACATCGCGGATGTCGAGCGGAGTGATGAAATCGGTCAGCCTCAGGCTCAGCGTCCCCGGCTGCACCAGAACATTGTGCGGCTTGACGCCGCCGTGAGTGATGCCGGCATCGTGTACCGCCTGCAGGGTGTCGGCCAAAGTACAGGCCAGCGTGAAAAAATCGTTAAGATCCAGTTTGTGCTGCCGTTTCATCCAGCAGTTCAACGGCAGCCCGGCAAACCAGGGCTGAACGATAAACTGCAGGTCGCCGTAGGATTCCAGGGCAAGCGGAATACAGGCGCGCGGATCGTGCAGCACTTTCAAGCGTTCGATTTTCTGGCGCAAATGCCGGGTCTGGTCGTCCCAGCTCGACAGCAGCTTCAACAGTTTGATGATCAGCGGCTGGTCGGGAACGTGCTGGTGGTAGCCCTTGAATACCACGGCCTGCAAACTTTCCCCCAGTTTTTCGGTAACGACGAAATTGCCCAGTTCAAGCGCGCTCTGTAGCGGATTTTCTTTTATTGCCGGAGGCAGGCTCCGATGAATAAAGGGGGATGGGGGGCTCGGCAATGTCATTTTCATGTCAAAACCCGAGGGTTTCGGACGGCGAGGTCATAAGCAAGGGATAGGTTTAAACAAATGACGGAAACGTTTCATAGGCTTTTAGGGGGATTGCGAGTGCCGTTTTTACGCCCCGCTTCTAACCGAACTCAAGCATGCTCATTGACAACCGCCGAATCGGATGCACTGCCGTTCATGCCGTTGCTCACAGACATTGACCATATCCTGCTTAAATGGTTCGTTGTCGCGCAGTGCGCCCCTCCCGCCTCGTCTGAAGGGCCTGATGATAAGGGCACAAGCCGCCGTAGGATACGCTCGACTGCAGAGATGCAGGAGGTGGATCGCGTCGGGAACACGCGATCGAGAGCAACGCATGGAGCAGTTGCCGAGTGCGTACCATGGGGGATGATAAAGGTACGCACAGCGTACCCTACGGCTGAGGAACGATCGGGCGGCAGGCCGGGAGGTTATTTTTTAGCCACCGCCTAAGGGGAAAATCAGGACCGGCAGACTCTCAGGAATCGGGCAGAGGCGAAGAACGGACGGCTTCGCACAGGCGGGCCAGTTCCAAGGGATTCGTGGTTCCCGTCTTCTTCAATATCCTGGCGCGGTGAATTTCGACGGTACGGTAGCTGATGCCGAGTTGCCGGGCAATTTCCTTATTGGAACGCCCCTCTACAACCCAAGCCATGATTTCCATTTCGCGCGAAGTAAGACCGTACTGTTGGCTCATAGACTGCGCATGTTCCGCGGCCTGTTCGTTGACCTGCGCCTCATGCTCCAGCACCGTCCGTATCCGTTCGAGCAACAGGTCCCTCGAAACCGGCTTGGTCAGAAAATCGACCGCACCCGCCTTGATCGCGCGAACCGTCATCGGGATATCGCCATAAGCGGTCAGAAAAATAATCGGCAAGCGAATCTTGCGGCGGATGAGCTCGGCCTGCAACTCGTCGCCGTTCAGGCCCGGCAGGTTGACGTCGAGCAACAGGCAGCCGGGCCGGCCGGGGCGATAGTTTTCCAGAAACGCCTCGGCACTCCCGAAAGTCCGGCAAGCATAACCCGCGGTCTCCATCATCAACCCGAGACTATGGCGTACCGGATACTCGTCATCGACAATGAATACACAGGGTGGAAGGCTCATGACGCGGCCGGTAAGGTAAAGTGGATACAGAGGCCGGTGTCGGCGTTTCGCTCGGCCCACATGTTGCCGCCGTGAGCTTGGACCAAAGCGCGGCTGATAGCCAGGTCCATGCCCGAACCATGGGGTTTGCCCCTGTAGAAAGGCTGGAATATGTTTTTCAGGGTGGCGCTATCCGTTTCGCATTTGTCTTGGTCACCCACCGTCACCTGAATCATGGCCGGTGTTTCATCGGTGCAGCGCGCGGTTACCGTGACCGTTCCCGCGTTCATTCCGTTTTCCCGCATGGATGCCAGGCTGTTGCACAGCAAATTGACCAACACCTTTTCGATCTGCAGGCTATTGCCCCTAACCGGCGGCAAGCCCGCGGCGAGTTCCAGCTCTACGTCAAAACCGTCCATCGTTCCGTTCGCCTTGACCAGATCGAGCGCTTCGCGTGTCAAAAAGCCGATGTCTATCAACTCGCTCGAGCTATCGTCCTCGTGCAATACCGTCATTAATTGCCGGATGACGCCTCCGGCACGCTGGGCTTGCTGGGCGCAAACTTCCATCATCGGAGAAAGCTTTTCCGGACTCCAACCGCCGGTCCGCAACAGGTGCAATGCGACCTCGGAATAGGACGAGATGGCCGCAAGCGGCTGGTGCAGTTCATGCGCGATGGCTGCCGCCGTCTGGGTAACGGCATATAACCGGACCGATTGTTCCATCTTGTCCCGCCGCTCCCTCAATTCCTTCTGCCGCTTGTAGTCGGTAATGTCTAGATTGATTCCCAGCATGCGCAAGGGGCGGTTATTGGGATCCCGCAATAATACCCCCCGCGTATGAATCCAGCGGTACAAACCGTCTTTGTGGCGCAGTCTGAACTCCAGTTCGAAGACCGGCAGGAGGCCGGCAATGTAGCTGTCGGTTGCCTCCAATACCCCTGCCCGGTCGTCGGGATGCAGGCGGCATTCCCATTCTTCCCGCCGGTTGAGCAATTCGTTCTCTTCAAAACCGATTTGCCGCTTCCATTCGGGCGAAAGATAGACGCTGTCCGTATTCAGATCCCAGTCCCAATAACCCGCTTTCACCTCTTCGACAACAAGGGCGAGCCGCTCCTGGGCCGTGCGTAACGCCGTGATATCTTCGCAGGCAATGATAATGCCGCCGATCTCCCCATGCTGATTTGTCCAGGGATAAGCGACCCACCGCACCCAATGACGGCTTCCATCCGCCTGAACCCATAAATCATCGTCGTTTTTTAAGAACTCCCCGGCTTGTGCCTTGGCGTGAACCCGCTTCCATTCTGCGGAGATATCCGGATTGACCGCATAATGATTATGCCCCGTAAGATCATCGTACCCCCGCCCAAACTCTTCGACCCAGCGCCGGCTCGTGGCCAGATAATTCATTTCACGGTCGAACATCGCAATACTGAGAGGCGCCTGCTCGATAAAAGTCCGAAGCTGGGCCTGGATCTTTATCAGCGAGTCCTGGAAGCGTTTCAGCTCGGTAACGTCGCGCAGAATGACGGTAAACGATTTCCCGCCATTGATTGCGCACTGGGAAATGGTCGCCTCGACCGGGAATTCTTCGCCGTTCGCGCGCAGGCCCCAAACAGAAGCCGGTTCGCCCATTTTACGGTTGGTGAGGCCGAAGCTCCCGAAAGCGCGAACGTGCGCGTTATGGGCGGCACGGAAGCGTTCGGGAATAAACCGTTCGATGGATTCCCCGACAGCCTCTTCCGCCTTGCAACCGAACATCTTTTCCGCCGCCGCGTTGAACAGCGTAATCCGCTGGTTGGCATCGATCGTGACGATCGCGTCCAAAGCCGATTCCACAATCCCGGCATAGCGCTGCCGGCTTTCCTGGAGCGCCAGTTCGTTCCGCTTGTAGCGGGTGATATCCTGGGTAATGCCGAATCCGCCGAGCGGTTTCCCTTTCTTGCCGAACTCCAGCACAGCTTTTTCGCGCACCCATTTCACCTCGCCCCCCACAATCAGGCGGTGTTCGATATCGTAGGGCGCGCCGCGCAGACCGGCTTGCCACATATGATCGACGTATTCCCGATCGTCCGGATGCACGATGGAGAGAAACGTCTCATAGGTCTGCGGCGTGCCGTTGGGCATGCCGAAAATACGGTAGTTCTCGCCGGACCAGCGCAATTCGTTACGTTGCACATTCAATCGCCAACTGCCGATCTGCCCGACTTTCTGGGCAAAATCCAGATCTTGCCGGCTTTCCCATAATGCCGCCGTTGCTCGCCGATGAAAGCCCGTCGTGGCAATCATGCCGGCGGACGCAAAGCAGAAGCCGGCGTTTAAAACCCATAGATCATGGGCGCTTATGTGGGTCGGAAACAGAACCTGGGCATTCACCGCGATCAAGGATAAGAGCATCGCGAAAAGGCCGGGATTCAGCCCCAACCAGAAAGCGGTCTGGGCAATCGTAAAGAAAAATAACAGGAATGCGGCCCGTTCGCCGATCGCCGGAATAAAGCGGGTCGCGATAGCGCCGATAGCGACAGCCAGCACGGCCACTGCATAGCGCAAAAAATCAGGTTGCGCGTCGAAGTAAAGGATAATCGATTGAGTTTTAGATCGGCTGGAATTCATCCGAAAGCGTCATCATGCCTTGAAGCGCGTAAAGAAATAATGATGTGATAAAAAATCCGATGTTTAATTCCGCAATGCAAGATAAAAAGATGCCGATCGAAACAAGAAAAAGCCGCGGGGCAATCGCGCCATGCTCTCCATTCTTTGGGTCCAATGGGGCTTGACGGCCTTGTCGCTAAATTCTGATATAGGCAAAATTTCCCCTTTCTCGCTTAACTCGTTTGAACTCGGATAACTTCCATTCATCAATTATTTAAATGAATCGGATCGTTTTAAAAAACAGACGCGCGTCCTTATGTATATTTCAGAGGAGGGAACGATGAAACGTAAAGCATCTGCCGCCTGGCAAGGCGGCCTCAAAAACGGGCAAGGCACCTTGACAACAAGCAGCGGCATCCTGTCCGGCACGCCTTATTCCTTCAATGCCCGTTTTGAAGAAGGCAAAGGCACCAATCCGGAAGAATTGATTGCCGCCGCCCATGCCGGTTGTTTCTCCATGGCACTCGCCGCCGAATTGGAAAAGAACGGCATACACGCCGAACGGATCGACACCAGCGCGACCGTTGCGCTGGAAAAGGCCGCGGAAGGATTTGCCATCACCGCCGTGCATCTGGACGTGCGGGCGAAAGCGCCCGGCGCCGATGAACCGGCGTTTCAAAACGCCGCCGAGACCGCCAAGGCCGGCTGTCCCGTCTCCAGGGTATTGAACGCGACGATCACCCTCGATGCCCGGCTTGAAACCTGAATGTTGACGTTCGCAAATCAGCGGCGGATATTCACCGCTTCACCGCGCATGCAGGACAACGGCAGGTTTCACCGAGAATATGGCCGCTCATCGCTAAATCCGGCCGGAACGACGCAGGCCGGATGCTCGGCAGGGATGCCGAGCGCGGGCTAAGGATTTGGATAGAACGGCGGAGCGGTGGAGTTCAAAGCAAGCTTTGAAAAGCAAGCTTTTGAATATCGTACTTGAAAGTCATCCAAAGCCAGCTCCGGACTCCTGCCGGTCCATTTATCGGATCAGGCTATCCAATGCGTATAACAAGAACTCCGCGTGGAAACTATGAGGGAAAGTTATTATCGACTTCAAGGCGGAACAATGTATCACGCCGACGTTAAGGAAACTCTGAATAAGTCCTACGCCTGGGATAAAATATCCGCAGCTTGCCATTTTCGATAGGTGCCCGCCATGAAGCAACTCGGACTCAGTGCCCCACTGTTTGTGAAGAAACCGAAACAGACTCGGCGGCAGCAATTTCTCCAAGAGATGGAGCAGGTAGTGCCTTGGAGTTTGTGGACGAGCCGGATAGCGCCGCACTACCCGACAGCGGGCCGAGGCCGCCGCCCCTTTCCCTTGGCGACGATGTTGCGCATTCACCTGATGCAGCAGTGGTTCGGCTATTCCGATCCGGCGATGGAGGAAGTATTGCACGACATGCCGCTGCTGCGCGAGTTTGCCGGGCTCGATGCGGGCGAGGACGCCCTGCCGGATGAAACCACGATCCTCAAGTTCCGGCATCTGCTGGAACGCCATCAGTTGGCACAAACCCTATTTGATGAAACGGCGGCGCTGTTGGCCGAAAAAGGCCTGTTGCTACGGCAAGGCACGATCGTCGATGCGACATTAATCGCTGCCCCGCCGTCCACCAAGAACCGGGCGCGCAAACGGGATGCCGAGATGAGTTCGACCAAGAAAGGGAACAATTACCACTTTGGGATGAAGGCGCACATTGGGGTCGATGCCGAGTCGGGGTTAGTGCATACTGTGGAGATGACCACCGCCAAGGTGGCGGATGGGGTCATGACGGAGGCGTTGCTGCACGGCGAGGAACGGGTCGTGCTGGGCGATCGGGCCTATACCCGCAAGGACCGGAATCTGGCGGCGGATCGCCTGGAAGGTGAGCCGGTTTGGGCCTTTCCGTTCAAGCGGGGGAAGGGTGAGGAGTTGCCGGTAGAGCAAGCCCTTCACAACCACATGCTGGCGCCGTTACGCGCCATGGTCGAACATCCGTTCCGGATCGTCAAGCGCCAGTTCGGCTATACCAAAGTGCGTTACCGGGGGCTGTTCAAGAATGCCCAACAACTCTACTTGCTGTTTGCCCTGGGCAATCTTTATCACGTTCGGCAGGCGCTGCAGCCGACCTAGGGAGACCTTTGTCCTTCGCCCTGGAAAACCGAGAACACTGAGTGAAATCACCCCGATAGCGGGCGCTGCCGGGAAGGATTTGCCCATTTTCGGCGAGGTGCCACGGATGTCGCACGGTGTCGCTTATAAAAACCACTTATTCAGAGCTTCCTTAAAGGACAACCACCTTGCTCAAGCCGCTGCTCACGCGGGTCACTTCGATCCGGGCGCCGATCCGCTCGGTCATTTCCTGCACATGCGAGATCACGCCGACTTTTCGTCCCAGCGACTGCAGGCTGTCCAGCGCATCCATCGCAATCCGGAGGGTATCGGCATCCAGACTGCCGAAGCCTTCGTCGATGAACAGCGATTCGACACAGACCCGGTTCGAGGACAGCGAGGCCAGCCCCAGCGCCAAAGCCAGCGACAACAGGAACGATTCGCCGCCCGACAGCGAATGCACGGAACGAATATCGTCGCCCATGTCCTGATCCACCACTTGCAGCGCAAGCGTATCGGCCACGCGTTCAAGACGGTAGCGGCGGCTGAGGTCTTTCAGATGCCGATTCGCGTAGCCCAACAAAATGTCCAAGGTCAGCTGCTGCGCGATATTGCGGAATTTTTTACCGTCCGCCGAACCGATCAGGCTGTTCAGTTTGCTCCATGTGTCGCTAACCGCGGCTTGCTCGGCGATCAGGGCCTGCAGCCCGGCGCAGGCTTGCACACGCATATCGTCGGCGCGCAGCTGCAATTCGATTTCGCCCAGTTGCCGGTTCAAACCGGCCAGCTTCGCCTGCAGATCGTCAAGCAGCGATTGCAGGTTTTCCATACTGTCTAACGAAGGGCGGTTTTGCAGATGCCGTTCGGCTTGAAAGCGCCGCTCGCTCAGTACCGTCTGCGCTTCGGCCAGACGCTGGTCGAGACGCTGCAAGTCCTGGCGCTCCCCGTTCAGCCAGAGTATGTCGCGCTGTAAATGCTGGCGTAATTGCTCGACCGACAGCGGCGATTGTAGCCTTGCTTGCGCGAAAGCGTGCAGCCACTCCGTTAGTTTCAACCCGGCAGCCTGCGCTTCGGCCGATAGCGTATTCAACAGGTTCCGGGTTTGATTCATTTTTTCGTCCGCGGCCGCTGCCTCGGTACTTGCCTGATGCGCGGCGGCAGTCGCCGCTTGCAGACCGGTTTTGGCGGCAGACAATGTCTGCGCCAGCGCGGTCTCCACTTCGTCTGCCGCGCGCCCGTTCAACAAAGTCTTGCGCCGGTTTCGTTTATCGGTCAACTCGCCGTCAATCGCGGCGAAAGCGGCTTCCGCTTCGGCCGCCCGCGTTTCCGCCTGTTCGACATGGCGCTGCAATCCGCTCAAAGCGGTTTGCAATACGGCGAGGTCTTGGCTCGATCGGTCGCGCTGCTCCTGACGATCCTGCCATGCCTGGACCTGTTGCCGGCTTTGGCGATGAAAGCCCTCCCGGTCGTCCTGCCAATCCTGCCGCCAGGCCGCATGGCCGAACGCCGCGTCCAATTCCTCCAACAGTTGCTGTAATTGGAGAGAGCGGGTTTGCCGTTTTTCGGCGGCATGGTTCTGCGCGCTCTCCGCATCGCGGACAGACGAAAGAGCCTGATCGAGCTGTTTTTGCGCTGCCTGCTGCCGCTGCGCGAGAACGTCAAGCGCCTGACGCGCCTTGTCGCGATTCGCAAACGCCTCCCCCATCGTTTTCATCCGGTCGGCCACCCCGCCAAGCGCCGCTTCTTCCCGTTGAATCTCTTCGCTCAACCAGAGAGCCGCACGCTCCGCGTCCCATAGCGGCCAGTCGCTGCCGAGAGCCTGCGCTTCCCAAAGACTTTGCAGCGCTTCGAGCTGTATCTGCAACGCCGCCAAGACTGCCTGTACGTCGGCGCTTTGTTTGTCGATCTGCTCGATCTCCAGAGCCAAACGGCCTTCCTGCTGTTCGGCCTGCCTGCAGCACTCCCCGCAGGCTTTCATTTCGTCCTCCAGCGCCGCCAGTTCGTTTAGAAACGGATGCGCTTCCCCGACAAATGGATGGTCTTTGGAACCGCAGACCGGACACTCGCCATCGGCCTGTAAACCGGCGCGCAACGCTGCCACGTTTTTACTGCAAGCCAGCTTTGCCAGATCCCACATCTTGACGGCCTGCGCATGCGCCGCGCGCCGCGCCGGCAGTGTTTCGCGCAAAGCCCGCAGCGCCTGATGAAGCTGTTGCCGCTGCCCGGCCAGTTGCCGTTGTTTTTGGCTTTGCTCGTCGTTCGTTTCCGCCGTTTCCATCCGCTTCAGCCTCAGGGCCTCGGCCTGCCGCAATTGTTCCAGCCGGAAGCGATGCCGTTCGTGGGCCTGGGCCAAGGCTTCGGCGTCGAACGGCCCTGCCGCCGCCAGCGCCGACTGATAGTGTCGCTCCGCCTCGGCCACGCCGTCTTGCAACGCGGCCGCCTGCGCCAGCGCAGTAACCGCTTCCGCCTGAACTCGGGCGAGATGCTTCTCGGCCTCCGCCAACGAAGAAACCGAGTTCTCCAGTTGACTTGCAACAGTCCCGGCTTGTTTGAACAGCGTGTCCCATCGAGGCCATTCCCTGCTCAAGCCGGTTAAACCGGCATGCGTTTCCAGCCAGGCCGCGCATTCAGCCAGGCGTTGTTCGGATTCTTTCTGCTGCTTCCGCCTGGCGTTCAGCTCGCTACTCAACGACAACAGATTTTCGCGCGCTTGCGCCAGCCCTTGCTTTCGTTCGGCATGCTGAGGAACCAGGATGTTCATTTCGGCATCCAGCGCGCGGGCCTGCACGAGGTCCGCTTCGGTTTCCATGCGGCGCCGTTCGGCCTCCTCCAACTGTTGCCGAGCCTTGAGCAGCGCCTCCTGAGCCGCACGCGCGCGCTCTTCGGCAGCCGCCAGCGCCGCGGCGGCCGCTTCAACCCGCTGTTGCTGCTGACGGCTGGCGTCGTCCAGACGATCGCATTCCGCCAGCAAGGGCCGGGCTTCCTGCAAGGCTTCGATCAGCGCTAGCTGTTCGCGGCGGGCCTGCGCCTGGGCATGTTCGGCTTGCGCCTCCCGCACCGACCGTTCCGCGTCCTGCTCCGCTTTTTGCAGCTCCCGATAGCGCTGGTGCCAGCGCAGATGGGTCTCGATCCCGGTTTTCCGCCGAGTCTGCCCGGCAACGCTTTCCGTCAAAGCCTGTTTCTGCGTTTCCAGCGCCTGACGTTGTTCGGCTTCCAGCGGCTGTTGGAGCGACAGTTGAGTCTTCAGCGCTTCCAGCTTGGCATTTTCCAGTTTGGCGCGTTCGAACGCGCGGATCGAAATCCGGCTGTACTCGCCGGTGCCGGTCAAGGTTTCGAGCAGACTGGCGCGCTCGTCGTCCGGCGCCTTCAGGAACACGCTGAATTCGTTTTGCGCCAGCAGCACCGCGCGCGTGAACTGGTCGAAGCTCAGGCCGAGCCGGTTGACGATCTCTTCCAGCACTTCGGTTTTCTTGCCGCCCAGCCGCTGCCGGTCCGCAAGACACATCAGTTCCATCTCGGCGACCTGCAGCTTGCCGTCGACTCGATTGCGCGCCCGCCGCACGCTCCAGCGGCTGCGGTAATGCTGCCCGTCGCTGCCGACGAAATCCACTTCCGCATACCCTTCGGCGCAGCCCCGGCGCAATAGATTGCGCGCGTCGTGGGGCGGCAGGGTTTCGGCGCCGACATCGCGGAGCTGCACGCCCTTGCCGCCGGCCTGCTGCAGGCGCGGGGTTTTGTCGTACAGGGCAAGGCAGAGCGCATCCAGCAGCGTGCTCTTGCCCGCGCCGGTCGGCCCGCTGATCGCAAACAGCCCGGCGGAAGCCAGAGGCTGGCGTTGAAAATCGATGTCGAACTCTCCGCCCAAAGAAGCCAGGTTTTTGCCGCGTATCGCAAGGATTTTCACAGCGCCTCCTCCGCTTCGATCAGCAGTTCCTGAAAAAGACGCAGCAGCGCGTCGGGCAGCGCCTCGCCGTACTGGTTCCGATAGTGCCTGCGCAGCACCTCTTCCGGATGCAACCGAGTCAGGTCGCCCCATGTCGGCTCGACTTCGCTGCCCGGCTCAAGGCTTCCGCGCCGGTAACTGACGTCGATGCCGGCCAGCCGTACCGGCTTGCCGTGCAAAGCCGCCTCGACAGCCGCCCGCGCCCCCGGCTCCGGCGCGTCGAAGCGCACCCGCACTTCCACGTAAGGCCATAATTCCTCCGGCAGATCCGGCTCCGGAAACGACAAAGCCGCCAGCGCATCCAGAACCTCCGGCAAGGGCGCCGGCCAGGCAGGAATACGCCGTAGATCCACCGGCCGGGGCACGCTTACGGGGGTTACCGCGCCGAGCCGCTCGCCGTCGAGTTCGATGCAGAGGATTTGATGCGGATAATCGATTTCGGCAAACGACATCGGAATCGGACTGCCGCTATAGCGTACCCACTCCCGGCCGCCGGCCGTCTGCGGCAAATGCAAATGGCCCAGCGCTGCGTAAGCGATGGAGCTATCGAAAATCCCCGCCGATAAAGCTTCCAGGCCGCCGACCACGATCCGGCGCTCGGACTCCTCCGAAACGGTACTGCCGTCCAGATGGCAATGGCCCAGCGCCAGAATGGCCTCGCCCGCCTGCCGTTGCGATAAGACCCGCTGCAGGGCCTGCCGGTACAACGCCTCGACGCCGGCCAGATAGGCATCGCCCTCCGTCTCAATGCGCGGCACATCGCCCGGACGCAGAAACGGCACCGCCAGGCACCAGGCCCGCAGCACGCCGTTCCGATCGTGCAGCGGCACGATCAATGAGCCCAGATCGATGTCTCCGTCCGAATTCCGCCGCGTCTGCCCGACGATCCGGGTTTCGAACACCTCCAGCAGCGGCGAAGGCGCTTCCAGCCGGCCGGGCGAATCGTGATTGCCGGCGATCAGCACCACGCGCAGATACGGCGCCGCCTCGCGCGCGGCCTGCAGAAAGCGGTACAACTGCTTCTGGGATGCCGACGACGGATTGGCATTATCGAAAATATCGCCGGTCACCAATAAAGCATCGATGTCCCGTTCGCGAATTTGCGCGAGCAGCCAATCCAGAAAGCATTGATGCTCGTAATGGCGGTCAAAGCCGCGAAGGCTATGGCCCAGGTGCCAGTCCGAGGTGTGCAGAATCCTCATTATTTTTATTCCTTTCGGTTGAAAATTGATAAACAGGCTCCGGCAGAATTCCTTCGCTTAGGTTACGGTTCCTCGTTCCCATGCGCCGGCGTCACTGCCATTAAGTCGAAATGTCGGGTTACGCTATCGCTAACCCGACCTACGCACTTCCGTCCTCGTCCGGAACAATCTTGCCCGCAACGCCCAATAGCCTGTCGACGCCGCCGGTAAACAACATCACGTCTGCCGGAAAATATTGCTTTCCCAGGGATGCCGTTTCGGTATTCTCGGGAAGACGATAGCATCGCACGTCGTCCTCCGCCTCCTTGATTTGCTCGGCAATGCGGTCCAACAGCCTCAGCAGGCGCGGGCGCTTCATCACGACCGTAAAAATCGAATACTGTACCGGCAATCCCTCTTTCTTTAAAATCCGGTGCACCCGCCCCAGGCGCCTGGGATGGGCAATATCGTAGGCGATCAGATACAGACCCGGCAGACTGTCCGCCATCAGCTTACCGATAAGAGAAACTGGTGCAGTTTATTGATGGTGCTGCGGAACAGCAAATAGCATCGATCCTCGCATTGATGAAAAAGCGAAGCCATCGCCTGCATCGGCGGCTCTCCGCCCGTCTCCATCTCGCCGCCCAATAACAAGGGATAAAAATCCCAGAGCAGCAGCCGGCTCAAAAACGCAGCCAGATCGAGTTCGCCGTCCTGCAGCGCTTCGTCGCCGCCGAACCCGGCCTCGGGCAGCCAGAGAAGCAATTCGGCATGCAACAGGCTCAACAACAGATGCGCGTGATGCCGGCCTTCGGGCCCCAAACCGTCGGCCAGTTGAAAACGTAAACCGATCACCGGCGCTTCGCGCCAGTCGGCCATGCCGGCCCGCCTGGCAAAGCTGCGCGCCGCCAGTTTTTCCATCGACCGCATCCAGTTTTCGTACAATGCCGGCCCATCCGCTCGCGCCAGTAAATCGACCAGCCGCTGGGCCGTTGCCTGCCTTTCGCCGCCCCGCCCCGACCAGCGCGCACGCAGTTCTCCGTTTTTTTCCAGAAACAGCACGAAAATGCCGGCATCGGCGCAAGCCAGCAAGGCGGACATCGACCACTCGACAACGCCCTTGCAAACGACCCGGGAAATCCGCGATAAAGGAAACAATTGATCCGCTTTCTCGGGCAGCGACACCCTGAGGGCCGGCTCGTCCAGAACGACCCGGCATCCCGGAACGCCTTCGATATACAATGGCCTCATGGACGAGCCTCGTAAACGCTTCGATAGCGTCTTGCCAGCGCATAGCCGTATCGGCGCAGCAAGCGCCTCGCCGAACCCGCACGAGTCTCATAAAAGGCATAAAAGCGCTGCCGGCCGGTTTTATTCATCACGCAACGCCCTTTATCGTGGCTGAAATGCTCGGCCCGCAGTTCCCGCTCGCGGAACAGTTGCCATACCCATCCGTCCATCACAGGCCGCAAAGGCTCCATCAAGTCGCAAGCCAGCGATTCGCGACCGAAGCTCAGGTCGTGATAGAAACCCAGCATGGTGTCCAGGCCGACGATATGGCAGGCCCGCACGGCGTCATAATGCAGCAGTGTGTAGCCCAACGACAGGCAAGCGTTGACCGGATCGGGCGGCGGCCGCTTATTGCGCCCGGTAAAATTCAGTTCCGGCGCAAACAGCCGGGTAAAAGCAGCGAAGTAGGCGGCGGCCGCCGCGCCCTCCAGTCCCCGCAAAGTGCTGAGAGACGGCGCCTGCCGATCTTCGCGCAACTGGGCGCGAATGCCGTTCAAGGTAGTGGCGGCTCCCGTCAAGGGATAGCGTAGATCGGCGCGCGCCGCCAGTGCCTGCTTCAACAAACGGTGCTGGGAACGAACCTTGATCAACACCAGCCGGCGCGCCAACGGGATCCGCAGACCGTCTTCTATACTCGTGCGATATTGCCCCAATCGCCGAACGCCATCGCCGTGGGAACCTCCGGCCAGCATCGCCGTAGCCTCGGTATTGCGTCCGGATAGAATCACCAGCCCGATATTGCGTTCAGCCAATGCGCCCAGCACCCGGCTTTCGAGCTGCGCATTGCCTCGCAATACGATGCGCTCGAGCAAATGCAGCGGCACCGAGCCTTTCCGAATGCCGTCTTCATAAAGCGCCAATGCCTGGCCATCCAGCTTAATCCCGAGATTCTTGCGATCCAAATATAAACTACTCATCCGCTATCCCACATAAAAGAACGAACCGTCCTGAGGCAGTACCGCCTTGCCGAGCGTACGGATGTGCTTCACCCCCGCCAATCGCACCATGACAAAGCGGTCCTCCTCAGGGTTTATGACTTGGGCAATCTCTTCCAGCAGTTGCTCTTTTTCGACAACCGTCAAAAAACATTCGAACACCGACTTTTGTCCGCCCGAAGCATAACCGCGCAAAACATACAATGCCTTGCGCAGCCGCCGGTTACAGGAAATATCGTAAGCCGCCAGATAGAGTTGCCGTTTAGCCATGCGGATAAAGTAGCGGATTCTCGACCGAATGGCTGAGTTGGCAAGCTTGTCAGTTTACTAGCGAATAGCGAGTAAAATCCCTTCTTTATGAGATACGTTATTCAAATAAAACAAAGGCAGATAAACTCCAATGCCGTTAAGTTAAGAAAGAATGGAGTCCAAAGCTTACTTTGGTCGATTTAGCGATCTTTCCAAAACAAGCTTTAGGCTCCACGCAAGACCCGCTCGACGCTCTTAACTTAATGGCATTGAGGTAAACTCTGCCCTACTTTATTTTTGATTAGGCGAGAAAATTGCCCCCGAATTATCGCTTTTTATTAATCCCGTTTGTATAGCTTAATCTCTTCCGAGCCAAACTCTACAAATACGCAAACGCCTCGGTATGCCGCCGGGGCGCGGCCTGTTAGATGCGACTCCAAATCAACAGCTCTCGCCGCCAAGGCGCGTGGTTTGTATCAACACGCTATGTATGCGTAACTGAATCAATTGGTGGAAGGTGAATTGATTCAGTTACGACGAATTGTATCTCGACTAATTTGATTAGACCTGCCTCCGTCCATATCTCATCTTTAAGCATTCATCGATGTCGGACTCAATCATGAAAGGGTTTCCAGGTAACCCTCAATTTACCGCCGATTGCTCTGCTACTAACCGACATTCATATTTGTCATTCTCAAAATCTTGTGCATTTTTTGTATCATGCACATAGAGCGATTTAGCGTATCTTATCGTAGTTATTGATGACAATATAACTACAAGATTTTTCTTATTCATTTTTATTTAGATAAAATTTTTGTTAATTTTCGAATCTTGCGCTGTACATAATTTTTCCGGATTATCCTTAGCCGACAATTTCTCGAAGCAAAGCAAAAACGCCGATCGTGTCGGTGGTTAGAGAAATAAGACGATAAATATTGGTTTCTATCATGCTATTTTCCATTTCTGTATAAGAAAACAGCATGATAACTCCAGGCTACAGGATACTCATTAGTGAATTACTTTGGTAATGATGCGCTTTTTGGCGTCAGCGTGACGCTTACTTGATCGTCCAAGTCCCACATGGCGCCAGTGATCGGATCGACAATCAGCAACCCTACAAGGCCACCGAAAATGAGATTACCAGGATACATCCAGCTCAACCCTGATTCGATTGATGTCGATTGACTGACATATCCTTGACGATCAAACTCCACATTATAATTTTCGCCATCGAAATAACCATTGCCACGTTTTAGTGAAATAGTTTGTGGTGTTACTCCGCGCATCACTATCTCACCATCTTCATTTTTGACAGTGAAATCTACACGATCCGGATAACTGCCGACTTTTACTTCGTCAGTGGCGCCGTGAATAATACTGGCACAGCCAGACGTAAGTGCAGCGATAGCAATGGTTGAAAATAAGGTCTTCTTCATGCTTTTTCTCTTGGTTAGTGACTTTTGATTGAAATATCAAACGATCAGTCCATTATCGTCATCCAGACATCCATTGTTTTAATCCCTTCTTATAATAAGGTCTGATATTTAAATTTTAATAAGCTGGCAAGCTTGTCACCACAGACTGCCTTAATTCTTTCTTTATAAAGTCTGTTATTCAAATAAAAATCAATAATATTGATGGAAAAACGTCTGCAGTCTTAACAAATAATGAGAAACTTCCCCGGCTCTGCCGGGGAGACAGCAAAAGTTTGACATTCTCATGTGCCGCAAGAACGTTCTAGCCATTTTAGAGAATGCACACTCGATCAGGTTGAGCCAAGAGCCGTGTTTTGGCGTATGCACATACTCGAAGCGTCCTGGTCGGCTTGCAAGATAGGCCAGGGTCTCTTTTGAAATGTGGGCCGAGTGATTGTTCAGAACTACCCGGATAACAGCCTCTGGCGGATAGTACTCATCGAATCGCTTGAGTAACGCAATAAACTCCCAACTACGATGCCGATCCTCTACATTAGCCATGATATGCCCCGAGTGTAGAGTGTAGATCGATTCCAGCCAGCATTGACACGGTGCCGAGCCGACTATATGTCTAGTCCCGAGTTTAAATGGTGTAATCTATTCCCAACTGAAAGAGGAAAAGCGATGGGACAAGTACTCCACGGAACAGCCACGACCACGCACGCGATCCGAGAAAAAATTCAAGACGCTCAAGAGAGCCTCGTCAAACTCGCCAAGCGCTACGGGATCAACCCCAAAACTGTCCAGAAGTGGCGGAAGCGGGCGTCGGTCGAAGACCTCAAGTGCAGCAGCAAGCCCGGCCAAGGCAGCGTGCTGACCGCGGTGAACGAAGCCGTCATCGTCGAAACCCGGCTAAGACCTTGTTGCCCTTGGATGACCTGTACGATCTGTTACGGCCACAGATACCGGCGCTGACCCGCTCCAACCTGCACCGTTGCCTGCAACGCCACGGTGTCAGCCGCTTGGCCGACCTGTTGCCGGACGAGGAAAAGACCACCACCCGGACGTTCAAAACCTACGCACCGGGCTTCCTCCACCTCGACACAGCCCAAATCAACCTGGGCAAAGACAAGTGGTATCTATTCGTCGCCATCGACCGCGCCACCCGCTACGTCTATCTGGAGTTGCACGACAACAAGCGCATGGAGACCGCTACCGCCTTTCTGGAAAACTCCCTGGCACAATATCCGTTCAAGGTCGAAAAGCTGCTCACCGACAACGGCATCGAGTTCAGCTATAACCCCTTGCCCGACGCCAAGAAGCCCAAGGACAAGGAACATCCGTTCGTTGCGCTGTGCAAGGCCCAACAGATCGAACACCGCACCACCCTGGTCAAGCACCCGTGGACGAACGGCAGGGCCGAGGCGATGAACAAAAAGGTCAAGGCCAACACGACCCAACGTTTCCACTATGACAATGTGGACGCGCTCAAAACCCATCTCTACCACTACCTGCTAAATTACAACTTCAACGGGCCCTAGGCCGTAAGACACCCTTTGAGGCCATCCTGCAATGGTAGGATAAGCAGCCGGATATTTTTGTTGTAAATCCTAACTAGTTAACCTGGGTTCGGGATAAGAAAATCCCGGCGAGCGCCTCCTTTTTCGCGTAAGATGCTGTTTAGGAAACAAATTCGAACGGAATCGGGAGGCGCTCATGGACAGTTTAACCGAACTTTTTTGTCTAATCGACGATTTCTGCCAGGTGTTCGAGCCGGCATGGAAACGCCAGCTGTTAGCGAGTGGGGCGAAACGGCGCCAGCGGCCTAGCACGTTGAGCTTGGCGGAGTTAATGACCTTAGTCATCCTGTTCCATCAACTGCGCTTCCGCCAATTTAAGTCTTTCTACTTGGGCTATGTCTGTCGCCATCTGCGCGCTGAATTCCCCAACCTTCCCAGCTACCAACGCTGTGTGGAACTCTTACCCCGTTGCGCAGCGCCGCTGGCGGCGTTGTTCCACCAGGTCAAGGGTGAATGCGACGGCATTTCCCTTGCCGATGCGACCGCGCTCGCCGTCTGCGACAACCGGCGCATTTCGCGCCACAAAGTTTTCAAAGGGGTCGCCCAGCGCGGCAAGACCTCAATGGGCTGGTTTTATGGGTTCAAGCTCCATGCGATCATCAACTCGAAAGGCGAGCTGATCCGCCTCAAACTGACAGCCGGCAACGTCGATGATCGTAAGCCCATGCCGGAATTATGCCAAGGACTCTTCGGCCAGTTGTTCGCCGACAAAGGCTATCTCAGCAAAGCGTTGACCGAAACGCTGGCCAGGCAAGGCATCCACCTCATCACGCCGCTCAAAAAGAACATGAAGCCTGTGCCCCGCGCCGAGTTCGAGAAAGCCATCCTGCGCCGTCGAGCGTTGATTGAGACGGTCTTCGACGAATTGAAAAACCTGTGCCAAATCGAACATACCCGGCACCGCTCTGCGGCTAACTTCGTCGTTAACCTGATGGCCGGCATCATGGCTTATTGCCTGAGCGATAACAAACCCAGCCTCTCATTAATCAGAGTCAATCTGTTGCCTCAGGCATAAAGGCTTATCCCGAACTCAGGTTAGTTAAATGTGGGACTGAACAACTAGTAGGTATACCTATATGGAACAAAGCGGCGTCATCAGTCCGTTGCTGGCCAATCTCTATTTGCACCATGCATTCGACAAGTGGATGCAGCGAAATCACGCCGGAAAGCCATTCGAGCACTACGCTGATGACTGTATCATCCATTGCAAAACTGAAAAAGAGGCGCAATGCGTGATTTCGTGCATTGGCAAATCCCCTTCGCTGGAATGACGGGACGATAGGAGCGGTATGAATCGGGAGATTCACGTACCGTTGCGTGAGAGCCTGAAGGTGTGATTCCTTTGGGCTACTCGTCCCCCTACCAGTTTCCTGATTATTGAAGGGGAAACGGCAAAAAATCAGTCCATTTGCGTTCACCCGCCGCTGAATCAGCATCCGGTAAATCCGCACTGCCCCATCCCCCTCCCAAGGCTTTGACGAGTTGCACAGCATAAATCAACCGCTGTCCGAACACAGTCACCGCCGACTTCCGATTGTTCAGCGCGGCAGCTTGAGCGATCATCACATTCGAATAACCGACCGTGCCGGCCTTGTATTGGTTTTCGGTAATCGTCAAAGCGGATTCCGCGGCTCGTACGGCTTTGTCCTGCACATGAGATTCTTCTTCCAGGGTGCGCAACGCCGACAAACTGTCCTCCACTTCCTGAAAACCGGTCAGAACGCTTTGCCGGTATTGGGCGACGCTGGCATCGAAAGCATCGATGGCCTGTTTGAGCTGAGCCGAATGCGCACCGCCGTCCAATAGGGTCCAGGCCGCCGCAGCCGGTCCCAGCGCCCAATAACGGGTGGCCATCGAGAACAATTTCGAGAGATTCGCGGTTTGAAAGCCGTTGGTGGCCGACAAGGTCAAAGTAGGAAAATAAGCGGCTTTGGCCACGCCGATTTTGGCGTTGGTGGCCGCCATCGAACGTTCCGCGCTGGCGATGTCCGGCCGGCGTTCCAATACCGCCGACGGCACCGCGACCGGAATCGTCGGCAGCCTGGTCGTTAAAGCGCCCTGCCCAATATCCAATTCGGCAGGCGATTTGCCGACCAGCACCGCGAGCGCATGTTCCATTTGCGAGCGCATCACCTCCACATCGACCGCTTGCGCTCTTGCGGATTCCAGTTGCGCTTCGGCCTGTACCACGTCGCTAAGGGCCGCGACGCCCACCGCGTAACGGTTGCGGGTGATCTCCAGGGTTTTCCGATAGGCCGCCACGGTCTGATTCAGTAATTGCCGCTGGGCATCCAGCGCCCGCAACTGGAAATAATCCTGCGCCAGCGTCGCCTGCGTCGACAAACGCAAAGCCTGCAAGGTAGCGGCACTGGCCTGAGCGCTGCCGACGTTGGCTTCCACCTGGCGGCGCACGCTCCCCCACAGGTCCGGCTCCCAGGAAATATTCAGAGCCGTACCGAACAAATAACGAACACCGGAAACCGCCACATTCTGACCGGTGGCCGCTCTAAACCGATTGACCGTGGCGGCAACGCCGCCGGTCGGCAAATACGCAGCCAATGCCGTTTGCACCAAATGTTGCGCTTGCCGATATTGCGCTTCCGCGGCCGCCAGGGTTTGGTTATTGCCCACCACTTGCTCTTCCAGAGCGTTCAGTTGGGGATCGCCGAACATTTCCCACCATTTGCCGGGCAACCGGTCGTCCTTGGGCTGCGCTTGTTGCCAGCCTTGCAGTTCCTTGAAGGCGACCGGCACTTGCACCTTGGGCTTCACGTAATCCGGCCCCATCATGCATCCTTCAACGGTCGCGGCCATGACGGCGTAAAAAAGCAAGTTGGCGAAACGAATCTGCATACGTTGTCCTAACGTGAAACCCTATCGCCCGGCCGGGCGGACGACTTCTTGAAAAACCGGCGTCCCCAAATGCCCAACCTGTCCAGATACAGGTAGACGACCGGCGTGGTGTACAAAGTCAGCAATTGACTGACCAGCAAACCGCCGACGATGGAAATACCCAACGGCTGACGCAACTCCGCGCCGTATCCGGACGCCAGCGCAAGCGGCAAGGCGCCAAGCACGGCCGCCATCGTGGTCATCATGATAGGCCGGAAGCGCAGCAAACAGGCCTGAAAAATGGCCTCCTCGCTGCTTAGGCCCCGTTCGCGTTCGGCTTCCAACGCAAAATCGATCATCATGATGGCGTTTTTCTTGACGATGCCGATCAACAGAATCACGCCGATCAAGGCAATGATGCTGAACTCGGTACCGCAGATCATCAATGCCAAAAGCGCGCCCATGCCGGCCGACGGCAGGGTCGATAGAATGGTCAGAGGATGGACGTAACTTTCGTACAGCATGCCCAGCACGATGTAAATCGTGACTAATGCCGCCAGAATCAACCAAGGCTGGTCGCGCAACGACTCCTGAAACGCTTTGGCAGCGCCCTGAAAACTGCCGCGCACGGTGCCCGGCACGCCGATTTCGCTCATCGTCGCTTGTATTACTTGGGTGGCGTCGGACAGCGACGCGCCCGGCTTCAAATTGAACGAGATCGTCGCCGCCGCAAACTGGCCCTGATGGTTGACGGTCAAAGGCGCGTGGGTTGGCCGAAAGTCGGCAATGGCGGTCACCGGAATCTGCTTGGCGCTGTTCTGTCCGCTGCCAGTCACATAAAGCTGCCGAAGGATTTGCGGATCGTGCCAATACTCGGGCGCCAACTCCATGACCACGTGGTATTGGTTGAGCGGATTGTAAATGACCGACACCTGCCGCTGTCCGAAAGCATTATTTAAAGCCGCGTCCACTGCCGCTTGGGTGACACCGTACCGGGCCGCCTTGTCGCGGTCGACCTGTAACGAAATCTGCTGCCCCTTATCCTGTTGGTCCGTGTTGACATCGACCAATTTCGATTTATTTTGCAGGGCGGCGACGATTTTCGGCGTCCATTCGCGCAGATCCGCAAGATTTTCCGAACGCAGGGTAAATTCATACAAAGACGCCGACGTCCGTCCGCCGATACGCAGATCCTGGACCGGCTGCAAAAACAAATCGGCGCCCGGTTCATCGGACAATTGCTTGCGCAGGCGCTGCATGGTTTTGCCGATGGATTCGCTGCGCTGCTCGGGGGACTTCAACTCCACGAACATCCGCGCGCTGTTGATGTTTTGCCCGCCGCCCGCGAAGCCGACCACGGAAACGACAGTCGAATCCTTTTGTAGAATCCCGGCGAAATCCAGCAGCTTTTTCTTCATCGCTTGAAAGGAAATCGCCTGGTCCGCCACAATGCTGCCGGCCAGGCGGCCGTTATCCTGCATCGGAAAAAAGCCTTTGGGCACCTTGATATAGAGATAAACGTTCAAACCGATGCACGCCAATAAAATCAGCATCATCCACGGCGCATGGCGCAAGGCCCAGCGCAAACTGGACCGGTAGCCGCGGTGAAAAAACAAGAATCCGCTTTCGATGGCTTGCGAGAGCCGGCCCGGCGTATGGCGATCGGTTTGCAGCCAACGCGCGCACAGCATCGGCGTGACGGTCAGCGAAACGACCAGGGACACCAGGACTGCGGCGGAAAGCGTCACCGCAAACTCACGGAACAGCCGTCCTACGATCCCTCCCATCAACAGAATCGGAATGAACACGGCAATCAGCGACAAACTCATCGACAGGACGGTGAACCCTACGTCTTTTGCGCCGATCAAGGCGGCCGCATACGGCGGCTGTCCTTCTTCGATATGCCGGCTGATGTTTTCCAGCACGACGATGGCATCGTCCACCACGAAACCGGTGGCGATGGTCAATGCCATCAACGACAGATTGTCCAGGCTGTAATCGCATAAATACATCACCGCGCAGGCGCCGATCAAGGACACCGGAACCGCAATCACCGGAATCAGGGCCGAGCGTAGGCGGCGAAGAAAGAGCAGAATGACCATGATCACCAAGGCGATCGCGATCAGCAGGCTGTGTTCCACCTCGTCGACCGAGGCGCGGATGGTCAGCGAGCGGTCCACCACAACCGACAAATCGATGGTGCTGGGTATCATGGCCGCAAGCTGAGGGAGCATGGCTTGGACCTGTTCCACGGTTTCGAGGATATTGGCGCCGGGCTGTTTGAACAGGATCAACAACACGGAGGGTTTACCGTTCTTTACGCCGGCGTTGCGCAAGTCTTCCACCGAGTCGACCGCTTCGCCCAGATCGGAAATCCGGACCGGGGCGCCGTTGCGGTAGGCCACGATCAAAGGATTATATTCCTCGGCCCGTTTCGCCTGATCGTTAGTCTGGATTTGCCACTGGCGGTCTCCAACGGCAAGGCTGCCTTTCGGCCGGTTGGTATTGGCGGCTGTGATGGTGCTGCGCACATCCTCGAGGCTGAGGTCGTATTTTGCCAGTAAATAAGGATTCAGCTCCACCCTCACCGCCGGCAGCGAACTGCCGCCCACCGCCACCTGGCCGATACCGGGGATTTGCGCTATTTTTTGCGCCAAAACGGTCGATGCCGCGTCGTACATTTGGCCGCGGCTCAACACCTCGGAGGTCAGGGCCAGGATCAAAATCGGCGAATCGGAAGGATTGACCTTGCGGTATTTCGGACGGCTGGGCAAATTGGTGGGCAAAAGACTGCCGGCGGCATTGATGGCCGACTGCACGTCGCGCGCCGCGCCGTCGATATCGCGGTTCAAATCGAATTGTAAGGTAATGGTGGTCGAACCCAGCGAACTGGCGGACGTCATTTCGGTAATGCCGGCAATCCGCCCCAGCGATCGCTCCAACGGCGCGGCGACCGTGGCCGCCATAGTTTCGGGACTCGCGCCCGGCAAGCCGGCCGAAACGGAAATGGTCGGAAAATCCACTTGCGGCAATGGCGCTACCGGCAACTGCAGGAAAGCGACGGTGCCGGCCAACGCCAAACCGATGGTCAACAAGGTCGTCGCTACCGGCCGTTGGATAAAGAGCGCCGACGGATTCATACGGGCTCGCCCTTGCCGACCGTATGGCGCAAACGGCTTGCCGCCCTGTCCAGCGCAAGATAGATGACCGGCGTGGTATACAAAGTCAAAAGCTGGCTGAACAATAATCCACCGACCATCGTAATACCCAGAGGATGGCGCAATTCCGATCCGACGCCGCCGCCGAGCATCAGCGGTAAGGCGCCGAGCATCGCGGCCATCGTGGTCATCAGAATCGGCCGGAACCGCAGCAGGCAGGCTTGATAAATGGCTTCCCGCGGCGGCAACCCCTGTTTGCGTTCGGCCTCCAGCGCAAAGTCGATCATCATGATAGCGTTTTTCTTGACGATGCCGATCAACAGGATGATGCCGATCACGCCGATAATGCCCAGATCCATATCGGCCGCCATCAACGCCAGCAAAGCGCCGACCCCGGCCGACGGCAGGGTCGACAAAATGGTTAAAGGATGAATGTAGCTTTCGTACAAGACGCCGAGCACGATATAGACGGTCACGATCGCGGCCAGAATCAGCCACAGGGTATTGGTCAACGAAGCGCTGAAAGCCAGCGCGGCGCCTTGATAGGCCGTCTGCAGGCTCAACGGGAGGCCGATCTGCCGTTTGGCGGACTCTATCGCATCCACCGCCTCGCCCAGCGCAACACCGGGCGCCAGATTGAAGGAAATGGTTGCGGCGGGAAATTGATCCAGATGACCGATTGCCAGGGGCGCCGTCCGCTCCGACACATCGGCCAGCGCGGAGAGCGGCACCTGCGCTCCGTTACTGCCGGGCACGCGTAATTCGCCGATGGCTTCCAAGCCGGCTTGACGGTCGGGTTCGATCTCGAGCACGACGCGGTACTGGTTGGACTGGGTGAAAATGGTCGATACCAACCGTTGGCCGTAGGCGTTATACAAGGTATTGTCTACGGCGGCGGTGCTGACGCCCAGCCGGCTGGCGGTGGCCCGGTCGATACTCACGTAGGCCTGCAATCCCTGCTCCTGCAAATCGCTGGCGACGTCGCTCAATTGCGGCAGCCGGCGCAGGGCGTCTACCAGGCGGGCGCTCCAGCGGCTCAACTCGCCGAAATCGACCGCCTGCAGGGTGAACTGATACTGGGTGCGGCTGATCCGATTCTCCAACGTCAAATCCTGCACCGGCTGCAAATAGAGAGCGATGCCGGCAACTTCGGACAGCTCTCCGCGCAGCCGCCGGATGACGGCCTCGGCGCTGTCCTCCCGCTCGCCATGCGGCTTCAGGTTGATTAAAAACCGCCCGCTGTTCAAGGTCGGGTTGGTACCGTCGACACCGATAAACGACGACAGGCTGGCCACAGCCGGATCTTTCAGGATCGCGTCCGCCAGCCGGGCCTGCCGCTCGGCCATCGCGGCGAAGGAAATGCTAGGCGGCGCTTCGGAAACGCCCTGGATCACGCCCGTATCCTGAGAAGGAAAAAAACCTTTCGGCACCGCAATGTAAAGCACCACGGTCAACGCCAGCGTGGCGCCGGCGACCAGCAGCGTGAAAGATTGCCGGTCCAATACCCAGGTCAGCGTCCGGCCATAGCCGGCGATGACCCGGCCGTACCAGCCGCCTTGGCCGGCTTCGGCCTTTTCGGCAGGCAAACGCCTCAGGATTTTGGCGCACATCATCGGAGTCAGGGTGAGCGAAACGACGGCGGAAATCAGAATAGCGACCGCCAAGGTAATGGCGAACTCCCGGAACAAACGTCCGACCACGTCGCTCATGAACAGCAGCGGGATCAACACCGCCACCAACGAGACCGTCAGCGAAATAATCGTAAAGCCGATTTGCTGCGAGCCTTTCAGCGCGGCTTCCAGCGGCGAATCGCCCTGCTCGATGTAGCGAGAGATGTTTTCGATTACCACGATGGCATCGTCCACCACGAAGCCGGTAGCGATGGTCAGGGCCATCAGCGTCAGGTTGTTGATGCTGAACCCCGCCAGATACATCACGGCAAACGTGCCGATCAGCGACAAGGGGACGGCGACGCCAGGAATCGCGGTCGCCGGCAGGTTGCGTAAAAACAGGAAAATCACCATCACCACCAACGCCACGGCCAGCAGCAGTTCGAACTGCACGTCTTCCACCGAGGCGCGAATCGTGACGGTACGATCGGTCAGCGGCGCGACGTCGATCGCGCCGGGCAGCGAGGACCGGATTTTCGGCAGCAACGCCTTGATGCGGTCGGCGACTTCGATGACATTGGCGCCGGGCTGGCGCTGGATGTTGACGATCACCGCCGCGGCATGGTTCGCCCAGGCGGCCAATCGGACATTCTCGTTGGCGTCCACCGCTTTGGCCACCGCCGACAACAGCACCGGCGCGCCGTTGCGGTACGCGATCACCAGATCTTCGTATTCCTTGGCGCTGCGAAGCTGGTCGTTGTTGTCGATGATGGCCGAACGCATCGGCCCGTCGAATACCCCTTTGGGCTGGTTGACGTTGGCCGCCACGATGGCGGCGCGCAAGTCCTCCAGGCTGAGGCCATAAGCCGCCAGCGCCTTGGGATTGGCCCGAACGCGCACGGCCGGCCGCTGGCCGCCGCTGATGTTGACCAGGCCGACGCCGGGCAATTGGGCGATTTTTTGCGCCAGCCTCGTGTCGATCAAGTCTTCCACTTGGGTTAGGCTCATGCTCTGCGAGCTGACCGCCAGCGTCAGAATCGGCGCGTCGGCCGGATTGACCTTGTTGTAGATCGGCGGCATCGGCAAATCGGTAGGCAAAAAATTGCCGGCCGCATTGATGGCCGCCTGGACGGTTTGTTCGGCCACATCCAAAGCCAGCTCCAGGTTGAACTGCAGGGTGATGACCGAAGCCCCGCCGGAACTTGCCGACGACATTTGCCTCAGCCCCGGCATCTGGCCGAATTGGCGCTCCAACGGCGCGGTGATGACCGAAGTCGTCACGTCCGGACTGGCGCCCGGATACAGCGTGACGACCTGAATAGTCGGATAATCGACCTGAGGCAGCGCCGAAATCGGCAACAGCCGGTACGCCATGAAGCCGACCAGCAATAAGGCCAGCATCAACAGCGAGGTGGCGACCGGGCGCAGGATGAACAGGCGCGACGGATTGAATCCCGGTGTGGAAGCGGTGGCGTCGGTCATGGATCAAGAAGGTCCGTGGGCTTTTCCAGAAGATTCGTGGGTGGTTTCCGCTTTATCGCTGCCGATGATTTTGACTGGCTGCCCCTCGCGCAATTTGTCGGCCCCGTCGACGACCACCTTTTGCTGCGGCCCCAACCCTTCCAGGACCGCAACCGTGTCGCCTTCGCCGGGCCCGAGTTTTACCGGTGCGACCCCGGCCGTGCCGTCGTCCTTGACCACGTAGACGAAACTCCCGTCAACGCCCTGCTGAATCGCCGCGGCGGGAGCTAAAACCACATCGCGCAAAGTATCCAAATGCATCTTGATATTGACGAATTGATTGGGAAACAGATGCCGATCCTTATTATCGAACTCGGCTTTCAACTTGTAAGTGCCGGTAGTGGGATCGATCTGATTGTCCAACGCCAACAGTTTGCCGTCGGCCAGTTTGCCGAGGCCTTCCCTGTCGTAGGCCTCGACGGCCAGAATGTCTCCCGCATGCCAGCGTTTCAGCACTTTTTGCACACTGTCTTCAGGTAATGAAAAGACCGCGGTGATCGGCTGCAACTGCGTAATCACTACCAAGCCGTTACTGTCACTGGCACGCACCAAATTGCCTTGGTCGACTAAACGCAGACCGACCCGACCGTTGATCGGCGCGGTAATCCGACAATAGCTGAGTTGCAATTGAGCGTTTTTCACCTGCGACCTGTCGACTTCGACAGTGCCGCGATATTGTTTGACCAGGGCCTCCTGGGTCGCCGTTTGCTGGGCCGCGATTGAATCCTGTGCCAGCAGGGTTTTATACCGTGCCAAATCGATCTCGGCATTTTTCAACAACGCCTCATCGTGCTGCAACTGGCCCAACGCCTGTTGCAACTGCACCTGGAAGGCCCTGGAATCGATCTCGGCCAACAAATCGCCCCGTTTAACCGTTTGGCCTTCATCGAAGGCCACTCGCACCAATTCGCCATCCACTCTAGAATGCACCGTAACCGTACGTAACGGCGTCATTGTGCCAAGGCCGTTCAAATAAATCGGCATATTACTTTTCCAGGTCGGCGCCACAGCAACCGCTACCGGTCGATGTTCATCACTGTTCTGGTCGGCCTTTGATTTCGCCACCGAATTGCTTCGATGTAAAAAATAACCCGCCGTCGCGAGAACTAAAGCTAAAAAAATCACCCGACCTCCGATACCGCCACCATAGGCAACGGAACCAGAAGAATCGATATCGCGTTTCATATCAATATATGGGATGTAATTGAAAAAATTAAAAAATGGGCAAAATGGAAAAGATTAACTTGACAGCGAGCGAGGAGCGTCGAGCCTTCCTCAATCGTTTTAGGGCTTTCGCTATATACCGTAGAATAAGCCTGAATTCTGGGGTTACGCGGCTCAGTTCGTAAATAGTCGGAAAACAAGTCGGCCCTGACTTGATAGAGCGTCTTTTGCAGGGCCGTGGCTTTAACTTTCAAGGGTAATCCCTACGTGATAACAGCCGTTGGGTTATCATGTCCGATAAAACACCTTATGGAACGAGGGAAGCGAAAGACCTAAGCTTAAGGTCTCTTATGTACTGGCTCTATTCTCTTACTACGCATTTATTAAAACGTTATTAGAAGCTGTTTGGAAACTCCAAAGCCAAGCTAGATAGGGCAAGGTTTTGGGGATCTCTAATCGTTGAACTCAGATTTATGGCCATGCCACCCCAGTCGTAGCTTTGGTTGATAATTTCCAAACAGCCTCTTAGATAAGTTCATCCAACAAAGCCGGCATTGGCCTCATTAAAAAATCGACCTGCAATGGCTTGATGCACAAAGCAATAAAAGTAGGCTTCTAGAAAGGCGACAGGTCCAAAACCGTCACCTCGCCCCGACAGTGAAACAGAACTTACTTGGATTGCGGGTAGCCTTCTTTATGCTTCCAGTGCTCACGGCGCTGCTTTTTGAGCGCTTCAAGCTTGGACATTTGTTCAGGACTCAATACGGTGCCGAGTTTGGTATGAGTTTCGTCATGCAGCACTTTGAGTTTTTCATGTTGCTCATTGAAGATCGCTTCGACCTTGCTTTTTTGCTCACCGGTCAGATTCAGCTCATTGGTAAGCCGCTCGATGCGATGTGTCTGATGTTCTTCCGATCCAGGACCTTGAGCGCCAGGAAATGCGGCAACAGTCAACGGAAAAGTCAAAACGATTGCGAGTATGGGTAAAGTTCTGTTCATAGTCTTGTTCTCATCCAGATTAATCAGTAGTTAGAACCGTGTTTCACCGTTCTGGGTGATTAAGATAAATGGCGACCGTGCAAACAATTTGCAGCAATTGTGAAAACAATGTGGAAGCTTGTTACCCAGCATCAGTTGCTCATTATTTCATAGAATGGCAGAAAAGGCAGGTCATTCTGAAGGCAGCGCATCAAAGTCCGCAGGCCGCGTCCGAGCCAGGATACCAAACTGCGGTAGAGTTTTTTTAAAACACCCTGCCTCGAAATCGGCTTGCTGCCGTGTTTTTTTTCGAGGGAGTACTGGCAATTCGCCGTCTCGGCTCGTCCGATGCGGACGCGCCCAGGCATGGCCGGCGCCATGATCAGCACCAGGCGTTCCAGGCGGTCGGCTTGCCGCAGTTACGAGTTCTCCAGTTCGAAGCCGCGGCTTTTGAAATCTGAAAACATCGACTCTATGCGGATGGCCGCGAACGATGCTGCCGTCCACCCTCAGATATTCCAGGTCCGGATCACCACTGACCGCTTCCCGCAACTTTGTCCAGGTACCTTTATGGCATCCGCGGTGATAGCGCACGTACACGCGATGCCAATACCCAAAGCAGGCCGTCAGAGCGCGTCATGGCGATCCGGTTCGGACAGTCCAGCGTACCGCTTCGGCAAACAATCGATTATCGGCAGCCGTCACGCCGCAATCGCTGGCTTTGCCAGGCAAGTGATCTTTAATCCGTTCCCACTGGTCGTCTCTTAGAGCCTATCCCGGTAGGAACCTCAGTCTGGCAAGAGATCTCTAAAATTGGAACTATTGTTGAAAAGGTATTTTGTATGGGATTAGCGATAAAAGATGATGGCTGGCGACTTTCGGATGCGCTGTGGGCGCGGATAGAGCCTTTACTGCCGCGTCGCAAGCCCCATCCTTTGGGGTGCCACAATCCTCGCGTTCCTGACTGCAATGCCATGAACGCAATTTTGTTCGTGCTACGGACCGGCTGTCAGTGGAATGCATTGAACGCCACCGGCATTTGCTCCAGCAGCTCGGTACATCGCCGCTTTCTGGAGTGGACCGAGGCGGGCGTCTTTCAGGCTTTCTGGCAGGAAGGGCTGTTGACGTATGACGAACTCAAGGGTCTGGACTGGTCGTGGCTGTCACTGGATGGGGCGATGACCAAAGCCCCGTTAGCGGGGGCGGAGAAAAGTCGGGCGCAATCCTACCGATCGCGGCAAGCAAGGCGTCAAACGCAGCCTATTAACCGATGCCTCCGGGCTGCCGCTCAATGTGGTGATTGACGGCGCGAACCGGCATGACATGAAGTTGACACAAGCTACCTTGGCGGGGATTGTCATCCCGCGCCCCGTACCGACGCCCGAGCAGCCGCAAAACCTCTGTCTAGACAAAGGCTGCGACTATGACGAAGTGCGTGAACTGGCGGAGGCATTCGGTTTTACGGCCCATATCCGGGCACGCGGTGAGGAAGCGCTGGCCATCAAGCGTGAGGCAGGCTTCAAGGCACGGCGGTGGGGGGGGGTGGAACGTACACATAGCTGGATGAATCGGTTCCGCCGGATTCTGACCCGCTGGGAAAAACGGGCTTCGTCTTATTTGGCTATGCTCCACCTCGCCTGCGGCATTATTACTTGGCGCGCTACAGGCCTACTGGGATAGGCTCTAAGATTATCGAAGCTCTCGACCTGAAAACCATACTGATTGGCAGCAGCGTTTACGGCATCGGCGAACACGTCGAAGTGCACTGCAATACGATTGACGCCCTATACCCGGACTTCAACAAGGTATTTCAGCATCCGTTTAGGGATATGCGTTGCAGCAAGACAGCACTGGCGACCGCCCTTGAATCAATGAAAATCCTCAAGGATTCAAAAAATCTCTTGCGCGTCACGCTGGAATGGAGAAACGGCAACATGCAGCTGATCGCCAGCAATAAAGATGGCGAAGAGATCAGCGCCGAGATTGCTTGCGACGGCGAGCCTGGCAGTTGCACCGTTAATCTCGCCTACCTGATCGATATGATCAAATCGGCCGATGAAGATCTAACGATTAGATATGCCGGCGAACACACGCCGATCATACATCGGTAAGTCCTCCAACGGTGATATGTGGATGGTTAACTGTGGACCTCCTTGTAATCCGGCAGCGGCACCAGCTCCCGGCTTCCGTAGCAGGCGTGCCGAATGATGATCTCGTTGCCCCATTGTCTGTGCGTCGCGACTTCGCACATCGCATCGTGCATTCTGAACACGGCCGGCGCGGCACTATCATGCATCGACAGAGCCATTTCGTAGTCGAAGCGTTCGACGCGATAGGCATTTTCGATCGCCGGCACCTGATCGGGATGGATAGCAGTCTTACCGGTCAGGCCGTGCGCCAAGTCCTGGCGAATCTCCTGCAGCAGGGTATCGTAGTCGTCCAAATATTCGAAAACGGGCGACGACAACGAGAACCCGTAAGGCTTGAACAGGGCAACCAGTTGCGCCACGACATGGCCCAAAGGCGTTTGGTAAAGCGTCATATGCCGGGGCCGGCGGATCCCCAGCAGATTCATCAAGTCATTGCCGCCGATTCTGAGCATCAGGATACGCTCCGCTTCCACATCCTGAAGGAGAGCCTGACGGAGTTCGTACATCGCCTGCGGATCGAACACTTCCCGGGTTTCGAGCGTCGGCATCACTTTGAAAGCAGTGCCGCGCAGCAAGTCCAGGTAGGCGGAAAAATTGTCGATCGTGAATTTGGGCAGCACAAAACCGTCGATGCGTTCGATGTGCGGCAAATCCAGCAGCCGCGAAAGAATCTCGGGATCACGGGCGCGAATGAACCGGAAACGCTGCCGGGTTTCCCGAAAGCCCTGCATGCACAAGCCCAGATGGCGAATGCAGCTTTCCACCTCGTACTTCAATACCGCGTCTTCGGTGCAAAAAATCATCGAACGCAGCTGGGGCAGCTTGTCCCCGTTCGCGATGTCGCGGAGATCGAGCCGGTGAGCGGGCATGTACAGCGGCGCTCCCAGTTGCCACGGTGAAAACGACCGGTCTTGTTCGGAAACAGCGGTAATTTGATTCATTTAACCTCTTTGATTAAGGCAGCCGCGCGGTAAGGCATATCCGGGCACACTTCGATCGGGATCGATTTCGACTCGGCCAGCCAAAGCAAATGCCGCGTGGCTTCCGAGTCCGGATTTCCGAGCAGCAAGCGCCCTGCTTCGCGCCTCAACAATACGCGGGTCGCTTCGCCGATTCCCGGCTTGATGTAATTATAATGGCTTATGCGATATTGTTGAGCAACAGCTTTCAAAAAATCGAGTGAAACGGCCTTCAGCCGCTTCGAATCGTACCGCTCTTCAGATGCCGGCACACCGGATTGCCGATAAACCTCTTCCGCATAGTCCAGCATCGCATCGACAAAGAAGCGCGATAAGTCGTGCGGCTCGAATTCTTTGTAGTATAGACAGCCGTGAAAAGCCGCCGGGCCGCCTATGCCTTGCCGCCAAACGGAACGGCTGATCAAGCCGGATACGGTCGAATTCAACACGCAGGACGGTATCAGATAATCCTCGTGCGAGGCCGCGACCGCCGCTGAACCGGACAAGTCCGCCAACACGAATAAATCGGCCGCTATGCGGATGCCGGCGGAAGCGGCGAAATCCTCCAGACTCGCCGCCAATTCCCCCGCGATCACGCCCTTGCCGGTCCAGCCATCCACGAATACCAGGGATTCCGGAGGATGCCGCTGCAAAATATGACGCAGCGCGTTTCGATCGATGCCCTTGTCGCGCAGGATCGAAAGCGAATAATGCGCCGCTTTCCGGGCGAAATGGCGCTGCAGCACGTGCTTCAAAAGCACCCCGACCGGCGTGCCGGCGCGCGCCAGCGAAACCAGCGCGATCTGTCCCTTGCGCAGCCTGACAATCCGTTCGGCGAGCGCCAAAAGATGCCCGGCCATGCGCCGGCCGTTCAATGCTAAGGCATCATGGAACAATTGCACATAAGCGTCCGTTGGCAGCGCTTCTCGCGTCAGCATTTCCGAATAATGCCGACGCCCCGACTGGATCAGGGCTTCCTTGACCGCCACCGGCGTATCTTCCATCTCGATCGGGGTCAGCAAAAATTCGACATCGTCCGCCGAATAACTGCCGGTAAACGGAACCGTCATTTCATTGCACCGCGACAAGGGTTTGGAACAACTGCGTATTTTTCGGAATCAGGGCATAATCGCAGAGGGCCAGGAACGGCGCATCGGTCCGGCTGTCGCCCGCGCCGAACGTCAGTATCTCGGGATGCCGGCGGCGGTAACGATCAAGCAAATACCGCACCGCGTCCTCCTTGTTGATGAGTTTCGGCAAAATGGCCAGGTTGTTGCCGTTCAAATGCGCGTACAGGCAGCCGTCCCGAAAGGCGGGATGCGGTTTGACGGCCTCTTCGAGCAATGCCCGCAAAGGCGCTTCAAGGGCCGACCGGTGCTTCACGACTCCGAACCAGTCGATCCCAAAATCGCGGACCAGGCGCAACTTGTAGCCTTCGCTACGTCCGGCAAAAACCTGCACCTCTTCCCACACTTCCAGCAGCTTTTCATAATAGTCGGGCAAGAGATCCTGCATTCTTTCCATCCAAGGCTTGTCGATGCGGCGCTGCCGGTCCAGGATCACCGCGCCGTGATTCAGAACGGCCTCTTCACGGAACGGCAGATTCACGCGCCCGAAAGCCCCTGCGTCGCGCGCGGTGACCGGCACGATCTTGAAATCCTTCTGAAACCACTGCCACAGCCATTGCTGCTTGCGCGTCGCAAACGAGTTCGGCGTGCCGTCGGGCAAAAACGCGCGTACTGCCAGCGCCGGATCGTCCGACCCGTGCTCGCACTTGCGCAAGGTCTGGAACAGCGTGTCATCCAGATCGAGAAAAATGTAATTTTGCATGTCCGGTGGATGAATCGATGGCGATGCGGGCGCCGATCGCGCGCCAGGCATCGAGACGTTCCTGCAGAGGCCCGCTCAGCGGGGTTTCGTGGCAAAGCACGATCGATCGGTAAGCGTCGGGATTCAGGTTGTAAATAAAGTTGTCGATACCGTCGTCGTAGTTGTCCTCGAAACGGCAAATCGAGGCGATGTCGCTGCCCGGACGGATCGGCGAACGGGTCGTGCTCTGCACCTTGACCCGGTAGCCCCGGCGCTCCAATTCACGGCCGAGCAGATAGGCCGGCGCATTGCATTCGCCGGTGCCCAGCACCAGCAGGGGACCTGAATCGGCAGGAGCCAGCAGGCTTTGCAGCGCAAGAATATCATTATCGACCAGTCTAACCGGAGCCTTGATCCCCAAACGCCCGGGCCAGGCCAGCAAATGCTTCTTGCAGCGGCCGTTGCCGATCACGTTGACTGCCGCCGCCGGCGGCAAAGCTTCGTCTCCGTTCTCTTCGAAATGCATGTTGCCCTCGCGCAGCGCCACCCATTCGACCGGCACGCCGGCCTGCGCTTCGAGCTTCGCCCGGTCTTCCGGCTTCGCGAAATTGACCAGGCTGACGATATACACTTTGCGCAAACCGGGATTGACCGCCTGATACGCCTGGATCAGCCGCAAAAACGTGCGTCCGGTGCTGATTTCGTCGTCGATCAGCACCAGGATTTCCGCGCGGCGGAACAGCTCCTGCGCCTGCGCTTCGGCCGGAAAATACAGGAAAAAATCGGTCGCATGACTGTGCGCCTCGTCGAATTCGAGGCGCGGCATCCCCTCCAGATGATAGCGCGTGGTCTGCATGAACAGCCCGTTCCCGGCGCCTTCCCGGCAAGCCGCCTCGAACACGCCGTAGCCGAGGCCCGTCGCAGTTTCGGCCATCCCGATCCAGAGCGCGCGTTGCCCTGTCCCGCTGTCCAGCACCGATCGCGCCAATGCCCGGTAGGTCCAGCTCATCATCAGAGGGCTGACCGGATAATGCTTGCCGAGCACCTTACTGACCAACAGGAATTTGCGCTGGCTGCCGATGCGCGAGGCAAAGCCGAGCAAACGGCGAATCGGCACGCGGCCCGGTTCGAGGTCAAAATGCAGAACGCCGCTGTCGAGTGGAATGGAAAGGGGTTTTGTCATGAAAATTTCGTATGCGGAAAATGCGCGCGGCCATCCTGCGAAAAGCAGCCTTAAACGCTACAGTCAGTTGCAATAGAACCGGAAGCTTATCGAAGCAACATGACAGATTGATTGGACAAACACGGTCAGGCCATGTACGCCTCATCCATTAACACCACCGGCGTATTGATTTCGCTGATCCTCAGCCCGTAACGCAAAGCCGGAATCTTCGGCGTTTCGCCTTTGAAGCCTTCGAACGCAATCTTTGCCAGATTCGCGCCGGCAAGGCACGCCATGCCGAAGCCGCCGGACGGACGCGGATTGATTTCGAGCAGGCGCGGGCCGGACTCGCCTTCCTTGTATTGGATATTCACCAGGCCGTTCAGACGGTAATGCCGGATCAGGCGCTCGGTCATGCCGGCGATCGCGGAATGGTTATCGACCGACTGGCCGTGCCCTGCCAGCGGCGATTTTTTGCGCTGCACCGCGCACAAGAGTTCGCCGTGCCGGGCCGCGCAATCGACGCTCCATTCGGGACCGCCCAGATGCTCCATCACCAGCAGCGTATCGAAATGCGGCGTATGCTGCATCCCGTTCCGCAATTCCCGCAGCGGAATCTGGTATTCGACGCCTTTCAGCAGGTGGATGATGCTGTCGCGTTCCCGGTCCAGAATCCGGAAACCGAGGCCGTAGACCGAAACGGCCGGCTTCACGCACAGGCGCTTATGCTTCGAAGCAAGCATTTCTACCGCCCGGTCGAAAGCCTCGGCATCGTTGACCGCCACGAAATCCATCACCAAGGCGACTTCTCTAGGCAAATCGGCGTAAAAATCCGCCTTGTTATGCAGCAGCGTCAGCGTGGGGTAATCGGCCGCCGCCATCAGCCTGACGCCTTCGGACTCGAATGGCGCCCGATTTTTACAGGCCAGCGCGGCTTCCTTGCCCGGCCAGAAAAGCTCGATCCGGTGCTCGCGGCAAAAATCGAGGCACCAGTCGATATATTCCTGCCCATGCAGTTCGGAAGGCTCCAGATAGGCTTCGTCGGCCGCCAGGAAGGCAGTCGCGGTCCGGTGCGTATGCGTGCAAACGAGGGTAATCCCATCATCCGGATAGCCGGCCTTCAGTTGGCGGAACACCGCGCCGATCGTCGAAAAGGTCTTGTTGAACCAGATCCGCATGCCGCTTTACAAATTCGCGGTGATTTGCGGCAGCAGGCTGTCGATCGTCCGGCCGTGACCGTTTTCGCCGATCGCATGCATTTTCCATTCGCCTTCGTGGCGGTACACCTTCGCCATGACCTGTGCGGTATGCGAACCCTGCGCGCTGAGCGTATAACGGGCGATCTCCTTGTTAGTCGCGCTGTCGACCAGGCGGCAATACGCATTCTCGACCTGATCGAAAGTCTGGTTGGTGAATGAATTGACCGTGAATACCAGCGATTTGACGTTGGCCGGCACCTTGCTCAGATCCACGATGATCTGTTCGTCGTCGCCGTCGCCCGCGCCGGTCCGGTTGTCGCCGGTATGCACGACGCTGCCGTCCTTGCTTTTCAACTGCCGGAACCAGACCGTATCGACGATTTTCTTTTGCTCGTCGAACAGGACGCACGAAGCGTCAAGGTCGATCGAACCGCCGCCCCCGCCGCCGAACATCCCTTTCAGCAGGCCGCCGCCGGATTTCTTCGCATCCCAACCCAGCCCCATGATCACTTTGTTCAGCACACCGCCCGTTTCCTTGTTCAGCGAGATTTTCTGGCCTTTCTGTAAACTGATACCCATCGTATTGCTCTCCGAGTTTATTTAGAGATTCTTTATGATTGTTGTGGATTCTGACGCTAATGAACGATGCCTTTGACTCTGGCTGCTTCGAGCCATTGAGGAAATTCGCCCAACAGACGGTCATACAATGCCTGCTCATCGATGCCATGAAGATCATCCAGCGCAAAAAAACCGCAGTTGTCGACAACGCGGCCGGCCATCGTGTCGAGCTTTTCGAGAACGCCGTAATTTCTGCCGCCGATCCCGACGAACTGCCAAAAAATCGGCAGCGTTGCCGCCTCGATCAATAACTGTTTGATTTCTTTGTTCTGGCTGACGCCACCGTCGCTGACGAAAATCACCAGAACAGGCAGCCGCGTGTTTCGGTAATGCGCGATCACCTTTTCGATCACCGCCGGTTCGTTATTGATGCTCATCATGCCCCAATTGCGCCAGCCCCGCTCCGCGCTGTTGACATAATCGGCATAATTGGCGAGCGTGGCGGGCGGCAGCGCCAGTGCCTTGCGTGAAAACGCCCAAACGTCCAGTTCGCCGTCGTCGTCGAAATGGACCGCCAACGGCAACAGCCGTTCGATCACTTCCTGTACCCTACCCTTGCTGTATTGCGCGCTCATCGAACCCGACGCATCCAGAACTAGGCCGACCCGGGCAATCGTTTCCTGCAAGCGATGTTTTTCCAGGGAGACGGTCGCTTTTTTAGCCAGATCGACCAGCTTGGGCGCATCGGCCGCCATTTTCTTTTCGAGCGACAATTTGGTGCTGGCCGGCACCGACGCCTCCTCGGCAACCTCGCCGCCAAAATGCCTGACCAATGCCGCCAGGCCGCCGTTGAAGCCTTGGCCGGTGGCGCAGAACCGCCATGTCCCGTCCTTCCGGTACAGCTCGCCGAGCATCAGGGCTTTTTCATCCTGAAAATCCGGCCCTGCAAAGGCAAAGCGCGCACATTCCCGCCCTTCCTGCAAAAAGCGCAGATGGCCCGACCGGATTTGCCTCATCGTCCCGTTACCGTCGATGGCGGCGGTAAAAACCAACCGGTCGATCGAAGCCGGCAAGCGGTCGAGCCGGCACAAAAACCCCGTCTGATCGCCGGCAGGAACGGCCAGCTCGACGCTGCCGCAAGGCGTTTTCGGCTGATTGTAGAAAACCATGTAGCGGTCGTCGGACAACTTTTGCTGCGCGTCCAGACCGAAACAGGCGAAATCGACGGCGGTCTCCAAACCGTTGATGTCGAGGCCGACCTGCACGGCTTGCGAAGCGCCGGCAAACAGCGAGGACAGCGGCAACCGCTGCCCTTTGGAAATGATGTCCATGCGGCTTAATCGGGCAGCGTCAGACGTTGACGCCGAACGAAGACGCCAACGGCCCGAGACCTCCGGCATAACCCTGGCCGACCGCCTTGAATTTCCAGTCGGAGCCGACCCGGTAGATTTCGCCGAAGATCATCGCGGTTTCGATCGAGGCGTCTTCGCTCAAATCGTAGCGCGCGATTTCCTGGCCGCCTTCTTCGTTCACGATCCGGATATAGGCGCGGCTGACCTGGCCGAAATTCTGCCTGCGCGACTCGGCCTCGTGAATCGTCACCGAGAAAACGACTTTGTCCAGATCGGCCGGAATGCGGCTCAGCTCCACTTTAATGACCTCATCGTCGCCTTCGCCGGCGCCGGTCAGATTATCGCCGGTATGCGCCACCGCGCCATCGGCGACCGTTTTATTGTTGTAGAAGCAAAAGTCGTTGTCCGAACGGACTTTGCCGTCCATTTTGACCAGGAAAGCGCTGGCGTCGAGGTCGAATGCCGCGCCGTCGGTCGCGCGCGCGTCCCAACCCAGACCGACTAGAATTTTGTTCAATCCGGGGGCTTCCTTACTCAAATTGACGTTGCCGCCTTTGCTCAATGAAATCGCCATGCTCATGCTCCTCTTGCTTATGGGTGTTGTTTTAAAATTGCGGCTTATACGTTGATGCCGTACTGCCGGGCCAGAGCGGCCAGGCCGCCGGCATAGCCCTGGCCCACGGCGCGGAATTTCCATTCGCCGCCGTGGCGGTAGATTTCGCCGAAGATCATCGCGGTCTCGATCGAGGCGTCTTCGCTGAGGTCGTAGCGCGCCACTTCATTGTTGGTATCCTTGTTCACGATCCGGACATAAGCGCGAGCCACCTGGCCGAAATTCTGCTTGCGCGCCTCCGCGTCATGGATGGTTACCGTAACAGCGATCTTCTGGATATCGGCCGGTATCTTGTCGAGCGCCACCACGATCGTCTCGTCGTCGCCGTCGCCCGCGCCGGTACGGTTGTCGCCGGTATGCTCGACCGAACCGCAAGCCGACCTGGTTTGATTGTAGAAGATGAAATCGCTGTCGGAGCGGACCTTGCCGTCGTCCTTGACCATGAACGCGCTCGCATCCAGATCGTAGTCGGCGCCGTCGGTCGCCCGCACGTCCCAGCCGAGGCCGACCAATACGTTCTTTAACGTGGGATCGGTCTTGGACAAGCTGATATTACTGCCTTTGCTCAGGGAAATTCCCATGATTATCCTCCTAAGAAGCGTTGTAGGAATGAATATCTTCGCGTGATTTTCAGATATTGATCGGGTATAGGATAGAAGAATATCGCGAAGTTCACAAAAATTCCTGATCGATGAAAGCGGTTTTCCATAAGAATGGAAGACTTATAAACAACTCCCTGATAAACGTAGAGACCGGCATCAAAGCCATTTTCCGGCATTCATGCCGTGCCGCTGAATTGGGTTCAGAACTGCACCTTGCTTTGGCCGGACTGAAAGCCGGCCTGCGCCTGCGGTGTATCCGATGGGGATGACAAGGCCCGTTCCTGCTGGCCTTTGATCAAAATGCGCGCCAGCTTGCGCAGGCCTTCGGACGAGATTTCCAGACCCAACGGGCTTCCAATGCTTTCGAGCTGATAGATCACATCGGTCGCCGCAATGAAAGTCATATAGCGCAACCCCTGAATTTCAGGCAACTGTTTCGCCAAATTATGCAGTTCGGGCGCAAGCCGTTCCCAGGTGTCGGTAAAAAATACCCGGACAGGATCCTTACCTCCCGTCTGTTGGCCTTTGATCGCGGCCTGGAACGCGCTGCGGGCTTCGAGCAGAATTTCAGTCAGCGTATCGCGCATCTGCTCGGAGTTGGAGTCGAAGGACGCCTGCTGGATTGCTTTGCTGAAAAACGCGTCCCATTCCTGCCAGGTTTCCTGCCATTGCTGCTGTTCGGCAGCCGACAAGGGACCGGCCGGCGAGTTCGTCAAAGGCTTGGCCGGCGCGTCGAAACCGAGAGTCACCGATATTCCCTCGTCTTTGGCGGCCGCGCCGGTAAATTTCAGCGTACTGATGATCTGATGCAGTTCCGCCTCGTTTTCCTTCGGCAAGTATTCGGCCAGTTTGCGCTCAATGTCGCCGCGCGACCGGTTCAGGTCGATTTTCAGGCTCGCCAGTTGCGGCTCGGCATAGCGCCGCAACAAGTCCTGCAGCTGGTCGATATTCAAAGGCACGCCGGACCGGTCGTATGCCCGTGCCTGGGTAACCGGCAGGCTGAGCACCGTTTGCTGAGGATCGATCGTCGGCCGCTGCCAGGTTTCGAGCAGGCCGCTCCATTCCAAAAGCGGCAGGCACTGGCCGTTCATCCCCGAGCCAAAACGGACATGCACGTTATTCGTCAGATGCACCTGGCCATTCTGCCCGTCCAGCTGCGGATTGGAGAGTTGCACGAAACTGCAGCCCTGGCGGTCTTTCCAGACATTCGCGCTGGCGTCGGGGCCGGTAAAAAGCTGCGAAACCAGCGTATTTTTGATCAGGCTGTAATCCGCAGATAAAGGGAGGCTGAACGACTCGGCCCAACCGGGCCGGGTCATCGCAGCGAATAAAATGGCGACTGAGGAAAGCAATCTAGGAGTCATGGGTTGGAATGTTCCGTAACAAATCGGGCTAAGGCAGCGTTAGCGCGGGGAATGATGAATGATAATAAGCCATCGGACGGAAAGGCAAAACCGTTCACCGTAAATTTTTGATAAATGGGTGGACTACGACTGCCGATCATCCGGCCGGCTATCCGCTTGGCTCCATTTTATCGTCAGCCGATTAGCATTCGATTAATCTTAAAAAAGCGGAAGACTTCAACACAGCTTCGTCGGAAAATCTGTACAATGCCCGCATGCTCCGCGTCGTCCCCGGGCGCGTCACTTCGTCCTCCGTCCGTTATGAAAAAAATTTCCTCGTTGCTATTTCTTGTCGCGCTGTCCTGCCACGATTCCGTACAAGCCGGAACCAATCCTTGGGCGCGCGTCACCGCGCCGGCCGTCCTCGGCCCCGTCGCCGAAAGTATCGGTTCCTACACGGCCGGCTGCCTGAGCGGGGCGGTCCAACTACCGCCGAACGGCACCGGCTATCAGGTGATGCGCCTGTCCCGGCACCGCTATTACGGCCACCCCGACCTGAAAAATTTTATCGAAACCCTGGGGCAGAGCGCCGTGAGCCGGCATCTCGGCGTTTTGCTGATCGGCGACATGGGACAGCCGCGCGGCGGCCCGGCCCCGAGCGGCCATCGCAGCCACCAGAACGGCCTGGACGTCGACATCTGGTTCCTGCTGTCGAAACAGGCCGAAACCCGGACGCTGGCCGATCACGAACGGGAACAGTGGAGCGCGCCTTCGGTGCTGCGCGATCATTCCGACCTGATCGACAGCCGCCAATGGTCCCAAGCGAACGAGCGGATACTCCAGATCGCCGCGGAAATGCCGGAAGTCGAAAGAATCTTCGTGAATGCCGGCATCAAGCGGGAACTGTGCCGGACGCACGCCGGCCGGAGCTGGCTGCGCAAAATCCGCCCCTGGTGGAAGCATGACGATCACTTTCATGTCCGCCTGAAATGCCCGAAGAACGGCCGCTACTGCGAAAGCCAGGAAAACCTGCCCGCAGGCGACGGCTGCGATGCCTCGCTGGCCTGGTGGTTTTCGGCCGAAGCCAAGGCGCCCGCCAAAAAGCAGCCGCCGCCGAAAGCCCCGGTTTTACCGGCGCGGTGCGATCAGGTGTTGTATCGCTGATACGCGCATTGCATCCGGATGAATCATGCCCTACCCGATCGATAAAAAATTCGTGATCGCGGTCTCGTCGAGCGCGTTGTTCGACCTCGGCGAATCTGACCGCGTCTTTCGCGATCAAGGTCCCGTCGCCTATAAGGCCTATCAGGAACAGAACCGCGACGAAATACTCGGCAAAGGCGTCGCCTTCCCATTCATCCGCCGCTTCCTGAACATCAACGCACGCTTCGGCGCCGAACAGCCCGTCGAAGTCGTGCTGCTGTCCCGAAACTCGGCCGCCACCGGCCAGCGCGTGTTCCGCTCGATCAGGCACCACGGCCTCGACATCAGCCGCGCCGCCTTTACCGAAGGCAAATCGCCCTACCCCTACATTCCGGCGTTCAATGCCTCCCTGTTCCTGTCGGCCAACGAAAACGACGTGCAGAAAGCGATTGCTGCCTGTTATCCGGCAGGTGCCGTGCTGCCTTCGGCCGTTTTCGACGATCCCGACGACGAGGAATTGCGCGTCGCCTTCGATTTCGACGGCGTGCTGGCCGACGACGAAGCGGAAACGGTTTACCGCAACGGCCAATTGCGGCAATTTCACCAGCACGAGCTGGACCGATCACACATTCCGCACAATCCGGGGCCACTGGCCGACCTGTTCAGAAAACTGGCCATCATGCAGCAACTCGAAGACCGGACGATCGAACAGGATCGGAACTATAAACGCATCCTGCGCACCGCGATCATCACCGCCCGCAACGCGCCTGCGCACGAAAGGGTGATTACCACGCTCGAAAGCTGGGGAGTCAGCGCGAACGAAACGTTCTTCCTGGGCGGAATGAGCAAGGAACGCATTCTTACCATTTTCAAGCCGCATATTTTTTTCGACGACCAGAAGAGCCATCTTTCGGCACGCGGCAAGGACATCCCCATGGTACACATCCCCTTCGGCATCGCCAATCGCGGCAAGCCGGAATCAGCCGAATCAGCCTATTGAAATATTCCGCGTGCCAAGGCTTGCGGCCTTCGCTCGCAGGGGATTTGAATCGGATCGATCCCTTGATATACGCCGCCACGCTCCGAATCGACCGGCACCAACTTTACCTGCGGCGGAACCGCACTGCCCGGCCGTTGCGGTTAACGCCGCATTGTTTTCACTACGCTCGCAAACGGTATCCGGCTTGAAGCTGCCTGCCATTTAATGCTAATATCGATTCAAAACCATTTTGGAGACCCAACAAAGAATGAAAACCGCCAAATCGCTTTTATCCAACACATTCGCCGCCGGCATAGCAGCACTTCTTATTCCCTACGGCGCACAGGCCACCTCGGATGATGCCCGGAAATACCACCGGCTCTATGAAGAAAATTGCGCGAGCTGCCACGGATCGGACCACGGCGGATTTCTAGCGCCTGCATTGAACAACGAAACACTGAAAGGCCGCAGCCCGACTGCTTTGCGCACGATCGTGATGACCGGCAGCTTCGATACGCTGATGCCGCCGTTCTATGGCCGCTTGTCCGATGACGACATTCGCGGCCTGGTCAAGCATCTGCAGTCGACGCCGAAGCTAGACAATCCGGCCTGGACGATCGACGACATGAAAGCCTCGCTGAAGGTGTATGTCTCGGACGAAAGCAAACTGCCGGAAAAACCGGCCTACGCGATCGACGATATGGACGACATCATCGGCGTTGCGGCGCGCGGCAAATACGGCCGCGGCGAAGGTTCGAAAGCGGTGTTCATCAACAGCAAAACCCATCAAAAAGTCGGCGAAATCCCCACCAACGCGGCCGCGCACATCATCGACTACAACCCGGCCAATCCGCGCTGGGCTTACGTGAAGAACGACACCGCCGAGATTTTCAAGGTCGACCTGTATTCGATGCAGGTCGTGCGCAGCATCAAGACCGGCTTCAACGGACCGGGCCTCGGCGTCTCGCGCGACGGCAAATACCTGATGGCCGGCTCTTACGTGCCGCACAACGCGGTAATCTTGAACGCCGATACCCTGGAACCGTTGAAAACGTTCGAACTGGAAGGCGTGGATCCGGACGGCAATCTGGTTTCTTCCGATTCGGGCATGGTAATCGGCACGCCGTATGCCGACGTGCTGGTCGTCGCGCTGGAGAATGCCGGCCAGGTCTGGGTCGTCGACCTGAAGGACGATTTCCCGGTCACCAAAATCGAAAACGTCGGCCGCCATTTGCACGATGCGTTCCTGACCCACAACGGCACCAAGCTGATGGTCGCTTCCTATGACGACAGCATCGTGACCGCGATCGACCTGAAAGAGCGCAAGATCATCAAAAAGCTGGACGCAGGCTGCGTGCCGCATGTCGGCGGCGGCGCGGCGGTTCAAGTCGACGGCCGCACGCTGGGCTTCGGCACCAACTTCGGCGACTGCAGCAAGACAGTCGTCAGCGTCTGGGATCTGGACAAAATGGAAGTCGTCAAGCAAGTGCCTGTCGCCGGCGGCACCGAATCGCCGGCCGCGCATCAAAACGCGCCTTATGTCGCGGTGGACATCATTTCCAAAGACCGCCGCGCCCGCACCGTGCAGTTGATCGACAAAAAATCGCTGGAAGTGGTCAAGACGCTGGATGTCGGCGGTCATGCCTACTTTCCGGAATACAGCGCGGACGGCAAATATCTTTACGTGAGCGCCGGGTACAATGGCGACGAGGTGGCGGTATTCGACTCGACTTCGCTCGAAAAAGTCGCCGCGGTCCCGATGGAAAGCCCGGCCGGCATCTTCTCGCATGGCCGCGTCAAATACATCACGCGCGGATTGTCGCCCGAAGAGTCGAAGGGAGCGAATCCATGAAAGCACTGTTCACCTCCGGCGCGTTGATGGCGGGAATTTTTGCCGCGGCACCGGCGGATGCGGAAAGTATTTGCACGGGCCAGACGCAAGCGGCCCAGGTCTGTTCGCATTGCCATGGCGTCCGAACGCCGTCGGCGGACGCGCCGTTTCCGCCCCTGGCCGGACGAGACGTGGAATACTTGCAGAAAGCGTTGAAGGAATACCGCGACAAGACCCGCAAATCGGACATCATGAACGCGATCGCAGGATCGCTGTCCGACGACGATATCGCCGATGTCGCGGCTTATTACGCCCAACAAAACATAAACCCATGATCGGAAAACTGCTGCCGCTGCTGCTGGTCGCCTTGCCGGCAGCCGGCGGCGAGATTTCGGCCGAGCGGCAGCAGGCGCTCCGCGACCTGTTGAAACAGGATTGCGGGGCGTGCCACGGCCTGACTTTAAAGGGCGGCATGGGGCCTGCCCTGTTGCCGGAAACGCTGGCCGGCAAATCGGACGACTTTCTGGCCGATACGATTCTGAACGGACGCCGGGGCACCGCGATGCCGCCCTGGCGGCCGTTCATGAATCGCGAGGAAGCTTTATGGCTGATCGGAGTTTTGCGGCAGCCCTCGGACAAATAAATCCCGCCTTCAATCCTTCCCATTTATTCCCTGTTAGAGTGCATACCAGGAATTCTCGGCTGCCAGTTCATTACTTTGATTTTCATGAATAAAAGAAAACTGCTTTTTTCGTTTATGCGCCTTGTGCCGAAACGCCCCCGCTTCTCCTCTATTTGGGTATCTCGCGCCGCGGGACGGCAAACCGTTCAGCCGTTGAAAGCATCTTACACCCCCCTAAGCCCCCATAAACGGCTGCCCTTCTTTTTACTGCCTTTTCTGATGGCCTCGTCCGCCTTTGCGGAACTCCGCGCCACCGGCGACCTCGGCGTCGTGATCGAACGCGAAACCGGCAGCGCCATCATCGTCAATACGACTCGGCATAAAACGCTCGCCAAAGTCGAAGGACTCGGCGACCTGTCGCATGCTTCGGTGGTATTTTCGCGCGACCAGCGCTACGCCTACGTTTTCGGGCGCGACGGCGGCCTGAGCAAGATCGACCTGCTTCAGGACAAGGTCGAAAAGCGCATCGTGCAGGCCGGCAACAGCATCGGCGGCGCGATTTCCCAGGACGGCAAGCTGATCGCGGTGTCGAACTACACGCCGGGCGGCGTGAAGATATTCGCGGCCGACACGCTGGAACCGGTCGCCGACATTCCGGCACGCTACGCAGACGGCAAACTGTCGAAGGTGGTCGGGCTGACCGATGCGCCTGGCCAGCGTTTCGTGTTCAGCCTGTGGGATGCGGGTGAAATCTGGACCGCAGACGTCAGAAATCCGCAACAACCGGTGATTCAAAAATATCCGAACATCGGCAAGGAACCCTACGATGCGCTGATGGCGCCGGACGGGCACTATTACATTGCGGGCCTGTTCGGCGAGCCGGGTCTGGCGTTGCTCGATTTATGGCAGCCGGAACAGGGCGTCAAACGCATTCTGCCCGATTACGGCAAGCACGACGAAAAATTGCCGGTCTATAAAATGCCGCACCTGGAAGGCTGGGCCGTGACCGGCGACTACCTGCTTGCGCCCGCGATCGGCCGGCATGAAGTACTGGTGATCGATAAAAAATCCTGGCAACTCGTCAAGGCGATTCCGGTGCCCGGACAGCCGGTCTTCGTGATGGCCCGACCCGATGCGCGGCAAGTCTGGGTCAATTTCGCATTTCCGGACAACAACCAGCTCCTGGTAATCGACACCAAAGACTTGTCGTTAACGAAACTGCTGACGCCGGGCAAGGGCGTCTTGCACATGGAATTCACCCCGCGCGGCGAACAGGTCTGGGTCGCGTTGCGCGACGACAATCAGGTGGTGGTTTACGATACCGCCACGTTGCAGGAAGCGGCGCGCCTGCCTGTACAAAAACCGAACGGCATCTTTTTCACCTCGCGCGCCCACAAGATCGGTTTATAACCATGCTGACCGATCTGCAGAAGCATTTGTTGAACGATTTTCAGCGCGATTTTCCGCTGAGCGTGCGTCCCTATCTCGAAATCGCCAATAAACTCGGCGTCAGCGAAGACGAGGTGCTGTCGGCGTTGGCCGAACTGCGCGAGGACCAGCTGATCAGCCGCGTCGGCCCGATCATTCCGCCGAACCGGATCGGCGCCAGCATGCTGGTCGCGATGGCGGTCCCGGAACCGGAATTGCAGCGAATCGCCGATATCGTCAGCCGCTTTCCGGAAGTCAATCACAACTACGAACGCGAGCACCGTTTCAATCTCTGGTTCGTCGCGGTCGCTTCCACGGCGGACCATCTGGCCCGAGTGCTCGACGCAATCGAACGGGAAACCGGTTACCTGACCCAGCGCCTGCCATTGGTCGACGATTTTTTCATCGATTTGGGATTCCGCCTGGACCTGAGCCATGCTTGATGCGCGCGATTTTGAACTGCTGGCCGCAATCCAGCTGGGCCTGCCGATCAGCCCGCGGCCTTACCGTGACATCGGCCTTGCACTCGGCATGACCGAAACGGAGGTGATCGCGCGGCTGACCGTTCTGAAACGGATCGGCCTGATCAAGCGGCTCGGTGTAATCGTCAAGCATCGCCAATTGGGTTACCGGGCCAATGCGATGATCGTCTGGAATATTCCAGATGCGTTCGTCAAAGAGATCGGCCGCCGCATCAGCCAGGCACCTTTCGTAACGCTCTGCTATCAGCGCCCGCGCACCCTCGAATGGCCTTACAATCTGTATTGCATGATTCACGGCAAGGACCGCGATACCGTGCTCCAGCAGCTCGAACAGCTTGGCGCGGACTGCAATCTGGACCGCTTCGACCGGCAAATTCTTTTCAGCCGGCGCTGCTTCAAACAGCGCGGCGCCCTCTATCGAACACCGGAACCCGCCGCTCCAGCCGAGTTAGCTCATGGATGAGATAGACCGCCGCATCATCAATGCGCTGCAGACCGGATTTCCGATCTCGGAAAGACCTTACCTGGAAGCTGCGCAGGCTTTGGGGCTCAGCGAACGGGAACTGCTTGAACGCCTCGAAACACTGTTACAAGAACAAACCTTATCCCGCTTCGGACCGTTGTACGACGCCGAAGCGATGGGCGGCGCCTTGACGCTGGCCGCCATGCGGGTGCCTGAAGAACGCTTCGAGGAAGTCGCCGGGATCGTGAATGGATTCCAGGAAGTCGCGCATAATTATGCCCGCCGCCACACGCTGAACATGTGGTTCGTGCTAGCGACCGAAACGCCCGAACAATTGCGGGATACCCTGGATGAGATCGAACGCCGGACCGGCCTGACCGTGTACGACATGCCGAAAATCACCGAATATTTCGTCGGCCTGAAACTGGAAGCCTGATGCCAAATCTCGATGAAATCGACCTGAAAATCATGCGCGCCACGCAGGCGGGCCTGCCGTTGACGGCGCGGCCCTATCACACCGTCGCGGAGCAACTGGAATTATCCGCCGCGGAAGTGATCGAACGGATGCGCCGGATGCAGGAACTCGGCGTGATCCGCCGGATCGGCGCGGTGCCGAATCATTACCAACTGGGCTACCGGTTCAACGGCATGACGGTCTGGAACGTGCCGGACGAGCAAGTCGATGCGCTGGGTCAAAAAATCGGCCGGCTCGATTTCGTCAGCCATTGTTACCGCCGTCCCCGGCATTTGCCGTTATGGCCCTACAACCTGTTCGCGATGGTGCACGGCAAGAGCCAGGAAGCGGTCGACCGGCAGATCGAACGAATCGCGGAGATTCTGGGCGACGATAATCTGGGCTCGGAGGTACTCTACAGCACCCGGATTTTGAAAAAGACCGGATTTCGCAGCCGGTAAGCGCAACACCACCTTGTAGGGTACGCTGTGCGTACCTTAAGCCCACCCCAGCAGAATGACGCCAAAATGGTACGCGCAGCGTACCCTACATTTTAATTGACAACCACCATGTTCAGATTAAGCCATTTTATGCGGGAGTTGCTGGATCCCCAGCCTTTGAAACCCGCCCGTAAACCGGCCGCGCCGGTCGTCATCTGGAATTTGATCCGCCGCTGCAACCTGGCCTGCAAACATTGCTACACGACCTCGGCCGACATTGATTTTCCGGGAGAGCTGAGCACGCAGGAAGTTTACACCGTGATGGACGACCTGAAAGGGTTCAAAGTCCCGGTACTGATCCTGTCCGGCGGCGAGCCGCTCTTGCGCCCCGATATTTTCGACATTTCCCGGCGCGCGAAGGCAATGGGCTTTTATGTCGCCCTATCCAGTAACGGCACCCGGATTACCGAACGAAACATCGACGAAATCGCCGACATCGATTATCAGTACATCGGCGTCAGCCTGGACGGGATCCAGGAAACGCACGACAGCTTCCGCCGCATGTCCGGCTCGTTCGACGAAGCGCTGCATGGCGTTGAATTATGCCTGAACAAAGGCATCAAGGTCGGCATCCGGTTTACCTTGACGCAGGACAACGCGCAGGATTTTCCGGCTCTGCTGCAATTGATGGACGATTACGGCATCGACAAATTTTATCTGTCGCACCTGAACTACGGCGGCCGCGGCAACCGCAACCGCAAGGACGACGCGCATTACCAGATGACGCGGGAGGCGATGAATCTCTTGTTCGACACCTGCTATCGCTGGCTGAAGGAGGGTAAGGAGCGCGAATTCGTGACCGGCAACAACGATGCCGATGGGGTGTATTTTCTGCACTGGGTCAGGCAGCGTTTCCCGGAACAGGCCGAACATATCCGCGCCAGGCTCGAACAATGGGGCGGCAATGCCTCCGGCGTGAACGTCGCGAATATCGACAATCTCGGCACCGTACATCCGGATACGTTCTGGTGGCATTACGATCTGGGCAACGTCAGGCAGCGCCCGTTTTCGGAAATCTGGACGGACCGCAGCGATCCGTTGATGGACGGCCTGAAGCGGTCGCCGCGCCCGCTCGAAGGCCGCTGCGCAACCTGCCACTATCAGGCGATCTGCAACGGCAATACCCGCGTCCGCGCCGCACAGACCACCGGCAACTTCTGGGCCGAAGATCCGGGATGCTATTTAACCGATGCGGAAATCGCGGCGCCAGACGATTTAAAACTTCAGATTTGATCTGACAGATTTACATATCAGTTACAGCCCTGTAGGTCGGGCACGCTTTTTGTGCCCGACTTTTTCGATGCGGCAGTATGAGGTCATGGTTACGGATCATCGAACGGCCTCTTCGCCGCCCAAATGTCGGGCAACGGTGAAGCGGTTGCCCGACCTACCAGGCTAAAACGAACAGAGCCGGATATCATGACATGCAGTTGGGCTCATCTGGGCAATGCAAGTTCGACGGGGAATATTATGAGTCCGCTTATTGACAGCGAACAGTCTTCAAGAAATAGCGCTTAAAAGACCGAAATGGGTCGAGTTCGAACATTCGTTGTAAGATTCCGTCAAAATTTATTTTGGAAGCTGTCAGACCAAATTCAGATTTTTACAGATATGGGAGACGCCATGCCTTTGGAGTATAAATCCCTATTCGACGCTAAACCGATCAATGCGCTTTCAACGATAACCGCGAAACGATCGCCTGCCCTTCCCGCTCCGGATTGATCGCGGTATCGAGAATGAACACCCGCTCGGGCGGAATGCCGCCCTGTTGAACGACATGTTTGGCGATAGCCTGGGCGCGTTTCGCGGCCAAATCCTTCAAACGCTCGATTTCCGGCTTGATGATCGTGAACAGTTTTTGTTTTGCCACTTCGTAAAAATCGCCCGCCTTCTCATCGATCAGGCGCGGTTTGCCGAACAACGAACGCTCCGCCAACAACGGAAATTTTTCGATGAACATCTGCGCCAGATAATCCTTGTACTCGCCGTCCGACAGTTCGATGTATTCCGTTCGTATTTTCTTGCCTTTTTTAGCGAGCTCGGCCGCTTTCAAGCTTTTTAACCGGTCATACAGCGCCGCGTCCCGCAAGGCCGGCCAGTCCTGTTCCACATAGGCCGCGCCCTTGATTTCGAGATTCAGCGCCGGCCGCTCCTTCAGCGCCTTCGCCAGATTGTCGAGTTTGGCCAGTTGGGCTTGATCCAGTTCGGCCTTGCCGGCTTTGAAGTCGATATGATCCAGATTTTCTCCGTCCTTGAACAGCGAAGCAACCGCTTTGAACGGCGAGGCAATCACCTTTTTCAGCGCGTTCATCAGCGCGTCGGCGACGAGAGATCGAATGCTGAATTTCGGATCCTCGAAGCTGCCGGTAATCGGCACGTCCAGTTTGATCCGGTTATCGCTGTCCTTCAGCAGGGCGACCGCCAAGTCCAGCGGCAACGACACCGCATTCGGATTTTCGACTTTTTCGCCAAGCTCGAACTGATCGATCAAAATATTGTTGGACGCGGTCAAGGCCCCCTTCTCGACCCGGTATTTCAGATCCAGGTTCAATTTGCCTTTTTCGACTTTATAACCGGCAAATTGCACCATATATGGACTGATCAGCGGCATCGGCAGGCCGTGAAAACTCAGTGCCACATCGTATTCGCCGCGATAGGGGCTCACCTCGCCTTGTATGTCGACCGGCGCCAGATCGTAGGCATTGCCTTTCAGCGACACTTTGACCTTGGATTTCTTTTCGGAAGAAAATCCTGTCGCGCCGCCGTTCAACTCCTTGATTTCGGCCGCAAAAGGCAAAATCAGCGAGAAATCGGCGAAATCGGACGAGCCGTCATGCACCCGTACCTGGTCGAGCCGGAAATACGGCTCACGCCCGTCATGCTTCGGATTGACCGTTGCGGGCTCGGCAGGTTTTTTGCCTCCGCTGTCCCCCGTCGACAGCACCTCGTTCATATTGACCGTCTTGTCCTTTTTGATCACGACCCGCGCATAGGGCTTTTCGATCAACAGGCGCCTGGCGGTATAACGGTTGGCCGATAGGTCCGCCTCAATCCCGTTCAGGGTCAGCTTCCGCCATTTGATGAAGTCCTTGTTCTGCAACTGGTCGCGCGTCACCAATTCTTCTATCCCTGCAAGTCCCCGAAATCTGACGTCGGGCTGTTCCCTGAACTGAGCATCCAGCTTGCCCTCCGCAAAGAAACCGCCGTCGATCACATCCAGGCGGGCGTACCGATCAACATAGTTCTGAAATTTATCGAGCATGATGTCCGCGATCGAAACATTCAATCGCGCGGTGAGTGGTTTGATCACGACATCGCCGTCCAGCTCGATCCGTCCGTGTTGGTTAAAGCCGGCGCTCAACTGCACGGGCAATTTGGCGCCTTCGGCATTGGTGAAATCGCGCAGCGTCAAATCGATCGGCTTGACCTGTATCGCGACCGGTTTAGCCCCTGTCCTGTCTTCGAAATTGACGCCGAAACCGGTCAATGCGGCCGATTTCAGCGCAATCTTCCAGGGTTGAATGCGTTTTTCGGCAGGCGGAGAAGCCGCCTTTTCGTCCGTCGCCGGCTTGCCGTTCTCCGGCAGCAGGGCCAGATAATTGAGTTTTCCCTCTTTAGTCAGCCAGGCTTGAATGTCGGCATTTTCCGATTTGACCGTTTTTATCGAAACCGCGCGCTGGAGTAGGTTAAAATCGATTCCTTCGCCGGCCAGGCTGCCTATTTTAACCAAGGGCCGATCTTGGGGATTCTCGGAAAATTCGCCGCCGCGAAACGCCGCCTGCCCATTCCGAACGGTCACGTTGAAACCGTTTTTCTCATTACCGATATTGCATGCCGCAGCCAGCACGATTTCGGGAATTTTCAATGCAGCCTTGGCCGGCCCGAAACCGGTCAAGACCACATCATTCAGTTTGGCTTCCGTTTTTTCGGCCGCAACCTGCCATTGCTGGCCGGCATAAGTGATTTGATAGCCGGCCTCCAGCGAAAAAGTGGAGGATTTGACTGTCAACCTCGGTGTTCCGGCAGACGCATAGGCGAAATTCTTCAGTTCGAATCGGCTCTTCGGAATATCGAGCGCCAGACCCTTCGCCGCCGAATAATCGAAACGGTATTCGGCCTCCAGCATTTCATCGCCCTGCAGGGTAAAGCTTAGCGTCTGCGGTAACGCCAACCCGGTCAGATTCTGCAGCTTGAGTCGGTCCAGCTTGAGACGGCCTTTCGAGAATAACGGCTCGATGCCCGCTTCGCCTTGCCAATCCAGCATTCCGCCCGACTTCAACACCATCTTTAAATGCAAAGAAAAAGGCTGATTCTCCGCCAGCGAAAACTTTTCCACAGTCAAGTCGATCGGCACGATTTCTTCTTTAACCGGTTTGCCAGACTGCTCGTCTTCCCAGAGCAATTGACCGTCCGCCAGCGCCAAACGGCCGATCTGTACGGGAAACAAAGCGTGCTCGCTCGTGGGCTGGGGTTTTTCTTTATCGGCCAATAAATCGGCGAAATTGAATTGGCCGTTTTTAAACCGGGCCAAACGGACGAAAGGTTTGAGCAGTTGCACCTCGTCGATCGTGAGCGCAGCTTCCTTTAGAGAGCGCCAGAGTTCGAGGTTGGCGGCGAAGCGTTCGAAGCTTGCGAACGACCGGCCGCCCTTTTCCTGCAAGGCAAAACCCTGTACGGACATCCGGAATGAAAAAGGATTCAGCTCGACCTTCGCGATCGATGCCTCCCGGCCGGTCAGTTCCTTGATCATTGCCGGCGCCTTGGACTTCACCAGATAAGGCACCGCATAAAAGCCCGCCAGCGCATATAAAAGCATGATGCTTACAGCAACAGCCAATCCTTTTAAAATCTTGGTCAACAAGGTTCGAGCCTTCATACGAGTCCTTCAACTATTCGTAGGTTAACATAGCCCTCGCCAATAAAAAAGGCGACCCGTAAGCCGCCTTTTTACTTTACCGAAACGCTTCCGGGCTATAAATTCACATAGCCGGTTTCTTCGTGCAACACCTGATCGAGGCCCTGTACTTCTTCATCGGCGGTTACCCGCAAGCCGACGAATTTGTCGATCAATTTCAACAATACAAAGCTGAAAAACGCGCTCCAGGCTATCGTTACCAAAATCGCCAGCGCCTGTACGCCGACCTGACTGCCGATCGTGACGCCTTCAGCCAGCCCCAAGCCGCCAAAACTGCCGGAGGCAAAGACGCCGGTCAGCAAGGAACCCGTGATCCCGCCGACGCCGTGCACCGGAAATACGTCCAATGAATCGTCGATCTTCAAGGTGCGCTTGACATATTGCGTCGCAAAGAAACAGACCGCGCCGGCCGCCACGCCGATCGCCAACGCACCGAAAGGCCCGACATACCCCGAAGCCGGCGTGATCGTGCCGAGACCCGCGACCATCCCGGTCACGATGCCCAATACGCTCGGCTTGCCGAAACGCCGCCATTCGATCACCATCCAGGTCAACGCGCCGGCCGCCGCGCCGATGTGAGTTACCAGCAGCGCCATGCCGGCGCGGCCGTCCGCGGTCAGCGCGCTGCCGGCATTGAAACCGAACCAGCCGACCCAAAGCATGCCCGCGCCGGTTACCGCCATGGTCATGTTGTGCGGCGGCATCGGCGTGGTCGGAAAGCCGCGCCGGCGGCCGATGACCAGCGCGGCGACCAGCGAGGCGACGCCGGCGTTTACATGAATCACGATACCGCCGGCAAAGTCCAGAACCCCCAGCTCCGCGAGCCAGCCGCCGCCCCAGATCCAGTGGCAGATCGGGACATAGACCAGGCACAGCCACAGGCCGCTGAACCAGAGCATCGCGGAGAATTTCATCCTTTCGGCGAAACTGCCGACGATCAGTGCCGGGGTAATGATCGCGAAAGTCATCTGGAACATGAAATAAACGGTTTCGGGCAGATCGTCGACTTGCGAAGCGGTGCTGATTCCGGGCAAGAAAGCTTTCGAAAATCCGCCGACCAGCTTCTGATAATCGCCGCCATTGGCGAAAATCAGGCTGTACGCGCCGGCCAGCCACAGGATCGAAACCAGGCAGGTAATCGCAAAACACTGCATCAGCACCGACAGCACGTTTTTACTGCGCACCAGGCCTGCGTAGAACAGCGACAGGCCCGGCAGCGTCATGAACAAGACCAAGCCGGTCGATGTCAAAACCCAGGCCGTATTGGCCTGGTTGATCGGATCGGCCTCCGCCGCGAACGGCAATAAAAGTAAGCTAAAAAAAAGTTGTTTAGGTTGCATTCTCTTTACTGATTAAATGGCATCCTCGCCGGTTTCGCCGGTTCTTATTCGGATGATTTGTTCCAGATTGGTCACAAAAATTTTACCGTCCCCGATCTTGCCCGTATTCGCCGCCTTCACGATGGTTTCGACCGCTTTGTCGAGTATGTCGTCCGACACCGCGATTTCGAGTTTCACTTTCGGTAAAAAATCGACCACGTATTCCGCACCCCGATACAATTCGGTGTGACCTTTCTGGCGGCCAAAACCTTTTACCTCGGTCGCGGTGACGCCCGCGACGCCGATCTCGGACAGGGCTTCCCTGACATCATCGAGTTTGAACGGTTTAATTATTGCTGTTATTAATTTCATAATGTCTCTCTGTCACAAGTAACGAAAAATTGACTTCGGAAGTTCGCCAATCATACACAATCCGTATTGATTTACAATTCTGCCATAAAATACAAAAAGCCCTACAAGAGGGCTGCAACAAAAAAGGCTCCTTCGCCCCCGAATCTGACACCGTACCGATCGTTCAGCCGGGCATTTCCGGCAAAGTCGTATTCACTTGCAACAGAACCGCAAGCCGGCCACGGAACGGAAAGGTTCGGTCCGATGGCCTGCCTGCATCGATGCGCTTTACACCATTATAAATGGTATGCCGTTTCCCCGTGGCTGGACACGTCCAGACCGACCCGCTCGTATTCCTCGCTGACCCTGAGTCCAATCAGCATGTCGACGAGCTTGTATGCGATGAACGCCACCACGCTCGACCAGACGATCGTAATCACGACACCTTCGGCCTGAACCAGAAACTGGCTGGCGATCGAGAAATCCTCGGCCCCCGTGCCTCCGAGCGTAGGCGAGGTAAATACGCCGGTCAACAGCGCCCCGGTGATCCCGCCGACGCCATGCACGCCGAACACGTCGAGCGAATCGTCTGCGCCCAGCATCCGCTTGAGCCCGTTAACGCCCCATAGACAGAGAAGGCCGGCAACCAGACCGATGACAATACCGCCCATCGGGCCGACGGACCCGCAGGCCGGCGTGATGGCCACCAATCCCGCCACGGCGCCGGAAGCGGCGCCCAGCATGGAAGCCTTGCCCTTGACCACCGCTTCGCCCGCCGACCAGGACAATACCGCAGCGGATGTCGCCAGGATCGTATTGATAAAAGCGAGGGTCGCGCCGCCGTTGGATTCGAGATTGGAACCGGCATTGAAGCCGAACCAGCCCACCCACAGCAGCGAAGCGCCGACCATCGTCAACGTCAGACTGTGCGGCGCCATGTGTTCCTTGCCGTAGCCGATCCGCTTGCCGACCAGATAAGCGCCGACCAGGCCGGCCATCGCTGCGTTGATATGGACGACGGTACCGCCCGCGAAGTCCAGCGCCCCTTTGCCCAGCAGATAGCCGCCCGCCCCCCATACCATGTGCGCGATCGGCAGATAAGCGAAGGTAAACCAGAGGGCGCAGAAAATCAGCACGGCGCTGAATTTGATCCGCTCGGCGAACGAGCCGACGATCAGCGCGCAGGTAATCCCGGCAAAAGTTGACTGGAATGAAATAAAAATGAATTCGGGAATCTTCACGTTATCGGTAAACGTATCGGCCAACGATTCTGTGGTAATCCCTTTCAGAAATACCTTGTCGAAATTCGCGATGATCAGCCCTTCGCCGCCAAACGCGAGGCTGTAGCCGTAAATCGCCCAAAGCACGCAGATCATCGAAAACACCACGATGACCTGCATCAGCACCGACAGCATGTTCTTGCTGCGCACCAGGCCACCGTAAAACAGGCCGAGTCCAGGCACTACCATCATCACGACCAGAATGGTCGAAATCATCATCCAGGCCGTATCGCCCTTGTCGGTCGTCACCGCCGCCGCGGATGCCGGCGGAACCTCGGCCGCTGCGGTTTTTGCAGGTTCTGCGATAGCCTGAGTTTCGGCAAGCGAGAGGCCGGCAAAGCCCAGCAGAGTGAAAAAAATCAAAGTCGTTATAATACGTTTCATAATTCCGTCCTTACCTCTATGCTTAAAGGGCGTCATCGCCGGTTTCTCCGGTACGAATCCGGATTACTTGTTCCAAGGTCGTCACAAAAATTTTGCCGTCACCAATCTTGCCGGTTCCCGCCGCCTTGGTTATCGCCTCGACCGCCTGATCGACCAATGCAGAGGATACAGCCACCTCCACTTTGGTTTTCGGCAAAAAGTCTACGACATACTCGGCACCGCGATATAACTCGGTATGTCCTTTTTGACGACCGAAGCCCTTGACTTCGGTAACGGTAACGCCGGTAACCCCGATTTCTGAAAGCGCCTCGCGGACATCATCCAGTTTGAAGGGTTTAACGATTGCTGTGATCAGTTTCATAAATTGCCTCTTGCTGAATAAAAAATGATTCCGCATCAATCCAAAGCAATGATTATGCCAATATTTAATGATCCTAATCCGATACGCCGGCAGTCCCTCCGAACAGTGAACTGATCAGGCACAGTTCTCATAAGTGAAGGTTCGAAAAGCCAGCCTCTTTTGCCCGTCTTCCACAATGGATATCGCCCCATATCGCCATCAACAGAAGGCTTATGATCCTCTAATTGACTCTTCCTATTGCGAATATGGCTACGGCAAAAAGCGGTTTGCATTTCCGATAGCAAGAGTAGATACCAAGCATTAATGCACCGTTTCTGTCCATTTCACCCCTAAGCGCCCCATATTGGTGCTTCCGAAGAACCTTAATGGATAAATCATGTATCTATTGAGCCCGCAAAATGTCCCTAAATCTTCATTTTGGCGCAGAGAGATATACGGGCTCAACACACAGGAAATGCAGGAAAAGGCGTATTCAGTGGCGCGTCCCAAAAACAAAATGCGCCCATAGAGGGCGCATTTTGTTTTAGCTTTTAAATTACGTACGGCTTAGCTTAGAAGCTGATCGTAAAATCCGTCGAAAACAGGAACTGATCCAGTTTGCCGGTCGTTGCACCGGTATCGCCGAAAGGCCGGGCGCCATCGGCCCAGTCGTAACGTACGTTCGGACGCAAATTCAGCCATTTGAGCGGTTTCCAGTTGATGCCTGCCGTTACTGCATAATAGCTGGAAGGCGCGCCGGTCGACAGGAAATTGCCTGCTGCCGCGAAGCTGTTACCGCTGCCGTCGGTTGCCGCCCCAACCCGTCCCGGAGAAAAGACCCGAAACCCGTTCTGATCGCGGAACCATTCGCCGCGCACGCCCGCCGTCAAGGTATCGCTGATGTCATAGTACAAATGGGTGTTGATGCCGTACCATTCCGCATCTTCCACTCCGTTCGCGGTCAAGACGCCGTTGGCGTATCCGTGATCGTGCTGCAACACCCAGTGGGTCTTGTCGCCGACGTCCTGCTTCAACACCACGCTGTACATGCCCCAGCCCTTGCTGCTTTGTTCCGACGTCCCGCCGTAGGTACCGGTCACGTTCAGAGAGGTTCCCGAATCCGCATTGGTCCAGGTCGCGCCGGCAATGCCCGCCCAGTTGCCCAAATGTTTGTCCCAGCCGCCGTCCCAGCCGCCGGTCGCGCTGCCGGTCACCGCGCCGCCGACCACGGACCAATGATCATCGATCGTATAGCTGCCGAGAATACCGGTATGGGTAAACGGCTCGCCGTACTGCATCGTGTAGGCGTGCGTGTAGAAAAAGTTATCCGGCGCCGGCACCGTTTCATAACCAATCGGGGTGTAGAAATGGCCAGCCTTGATATTCAGACCGTTGCCGATCGGCAGATAGGCTTCCAGGTAGGCCTGTGGAAATGCCAAATCGTAGAAACGGTTGTCGTTGCTGTTGAGTAAATTCAAATCCCAATGGTTTCGGTTCAAAGGCAGCCCGGAATTTACGTCGAATGCCGGCACGCCGTAGGCCTGGGTAAAAAGCGCGTCGGTGCCGAACATCACGTCGAAACGAAAACCCAAATCAAAACTGTCACCTTCCGTCGCGACTGCGCGCTGGAGGAATAAATTCAACTGATTCAATTGAAATTCCCCCGAGCGGTCGCCGAACGTCACCGGCCCGTTGAAATTGTTTTCCGGACTGATCGAGTTATAAGTAATGCCGGCATTCGCCCAACCGCCTACCGTAAGCCCGTACTTTTTCATAAAGGAACTGCCGTTCGGATCGCCTGCCGCTTCCAGGAGCCGTTCCGCCTCGGTCAATGTAGCGGCGTTGATCGCGCCCGCGGCCGAGTAAAGTACCAGTCCTAACGCCAAAGGTTTAAAACTGGCGCGATCATTGCTTTGATATTTTTTCATGGTGATAGCCCTGCATTAGATTATCTTGGTCTGCCAATGAACATTACGGCTAAACCATCCGATTGCCCAACATTGGGACCAATCATTAGCGCGTGATGTACCTGAAAATGTACAAGCAATATTAATGCCAGTTGCTTTACGGCAATATTTTTTGCCAAAATACAACATAAATTCATGCTAATTGGTATGTATGAACCAGACCCACCCCTGAATAGGGAAAAACATTGCGCACCATGATTGTGCATTTTTCTTTTATTCGCACCATAACTAGGCTTTTTTTAAGGAAATCCATTACCTCGCCCATTTACCGTTCTAAATTTTTTCAAGCGAAATAAGTTCAATTTTTTTTGTAGCTCATTCGACAAAAAAAATGTTATCGTAGTCCAGTTTGGCTAAACCATTTGACACAAACCGATCTCAGGAGACTAAATAGATGTCTGTAGAAAATGTATTAAAAATGATTAAGGATAACGACGTAAAATTCGTCGATTTCCGTTTTTGCGATACCCGCGGCAAGGAACAACACGTCACTTTCCCAGCTCACACCATCAGCGAAGACACCTTCGAAGAAGGCAACATGTTCGACGGCTCGTCGATCGCTGGCTGGAAGCATATCAACGAATCGGACATGATTTTGATGCCGGATCCGACCACTGCGGTCATGGACCCGTTCTATGACGACGCCACGCTGATCCTGCGCTGCGACATCATCGAACCGAAAAACATGCAAGGCTATGAGCGCGATCCGCGTTCGATCGCGAAACGCGCGGAAGCCTATCTGCAGTCCACCGGCATTGCGGATACCGCCTTGTTCGGTCCTGAAAACGAATTCTTCATTTTCGACGATGTACGCTGGGGCGCGGACATGAGTGGCGCTTTCTTCAAGATCGATTCCGAAGAAGCGGGCTGGAACTCCGAAAAAGTGTATCCCGACGGCAACATCGGCCATCGCCCAAGTGTAAAAGGTGGCTACTTCCCGGTTCCGCCGGTCGACTCCCTGCAGGACATGCGTTCCGCGATGTGCCAGGTTCTGGGTGAAATGGGCATGACAACCGAAGTGCACCATCACGAAGTGGCAACCGCAGGCCAATGCGAAATCGGCGTAAGATTCAACACGCTGGTTAAAAAAGCCGATGAAGTGCTGGCATTGAAATACGTGGTTTCGAACATTGCTCACGCTTACGGCAAAACCGCCACCTTCATGCCGAAACCGATGGTCGGCGACAACGGCAGCGGCATGCACGTGCACCAATCGCTCGGCAAAGGCGGCGTGAACCTGTTCACTGGCGACCAATACGGCGGCCTGTCCGAACTGGCACTGTACTATATCGGCGGCATCATCAAGCATGCCAAGGCGTTGAACGCTTTCACCAACGCTTCCACCAACAGCTACAAGCGTCTGGTTCCGGGCTTCGAAGCGCCGGTCATGCTGGCTTACTCCGCACGCAACCGCTCTGCGTCGATCCGCATTCCGTTCATTACCAACCCGAAGGCCCGCCGCATCGAAGTGCGTTTCCCGGATTCGACCGCGAACCCCTACTTGGCATTCTCGGCGATGCTGATGGCCGGCCTCGACGGCATTCAAAACAAGATCCATCCGGGCGACGCGATGGACAAGGACCTGTACGACCTGCCGGCAGAAGAAGCAAAAAGCATTCCGCAAGTCTGCCATGCATTCGACCAGGCGCTGGAAGCACTCGATCAAGACCGCGAGTTCCTGACCCGCGGCGGCGTCTTCACCGACGACGTAATCAACGGCTACATCGACCTGAAGATGGCCGAGGTCACCCGTCTGCGCATGAGCACCCACCCTGTCGAATACGACATGTACTACAGCTTGTAAAATCTTTTAACTCGCTTCCTTGCTCCACAAAAACGCCCCATCTTGGGGCGTTTTTTTTCGCCCTGCCCTATAATAATTCCCTTCGAACGCTCGGCTTCGTCCAAACCCGCATTTTTTCGCACTTTTTTGTGCATTGGTCTGTAAATTGCTAACAATAACGCTCATAGACTATGAGTTAGATTTCAAAGGCAGTCATGCATAAAAGGATACTGGATCACCTGAATTCCGCAATTCTACTGTTCGACCGGGACTTGAACCTGGCCTATATCAATACCTCCGGTGAAGTGTTGCTGGCGGACAGCGCCAATCAATTGCTCGGCATGAATGCTTCCGAATTGTTCAAAACCTCCGAACCGGCACTGCTCGCCAATTTGAAACTGTCGCTGGCAATGGCCGAGCCCCTGCTCGACCGTGCGCTTACGCTGAACCGGATCGGCCAGAGCATCACGATCACTTTCAGCGCCACCCCTCTGACAAATGAAAAAGGCCAGCCCGAAGTCCTGGTCGAATTGCTGCAGGTCGACAATCACCTGCGCATATCGAAAGAAGAACAGCTGTTGTCGCAGCAAAATACCGCAAGGCTGCTGGTGAGAGGACTCGCGCACGAAATCAAGAACCCGCTGGGCGGCCTGCGCGGGGCGGCGCAACTGCTGGACCTGGAACTGGTCGATCCCGACTTGAAAGAGTATACCGGCATTATCATCGCCGAATCGGACCGGCTGCAAGGGTTGATGGACAAGATGCTGGGCCCGAACAAACTGCCGAACAAAAAGCCGTTGAATATCCATGAGGTACTGGAAAGGGTCAGGCAACTGGTCGAAGCCGAGGCCAACGGCAATATTTCGATCCTGTGCGACTACGATCCGAGCATTCCCGACTTGAAGGCGGACAAGGACCAGCTGATTCAGGCCGTGTTAAACATTGTGCGCAACGCGGTCCAGGCCCTCGACGGCGCCGGCGTGATCCGGCTGAAGACGCGGATCAAGCGGAATGTCACGATTGGGCGCAAATGCCACAAATTGACGGTCAAAATCGACATTACCGACAACGGCCCCGGCATCGACGCGGGGATGATGAACCAGATTTTTTACCCGATGATAACCGGCCGCCCGGAAGGCACCGGCCTCGGGCTGTCGATCGCGCATTCCCTGATCAGCCAGCACAACGGCCTGATCGAATGCCAGAGCGAACCCGGCAATACCACTTTCACCATTCTGCTACCGATAGAGTCTGGCAATGACTAAACCTGAAACCGTCTGGATCGTAGACGACGATAAATCGATCCGCTGGGTCGTCGAGAAGGCTTTGCAAAAAGCCAAAATGCAGACGATGACTTTTGCGAACACGAAGGAACTCCTGAGCGCATTGCAGCACGATACCCCCGACGCGCTCCTGACCGACATCCGGATGCCCGGCATGGACGGCTTCGAGCTGCTGGACCGCGTGCAAAAAAATTATCCGGGACTGCCGGTAATCATCATGACCGCGCATTCGGATCTCGAAAGCGCGGTTTCGGCTTTCCACGGCGGCGCCTTCGAATACCTGCCCAAGCCGTTCGACATCAATGAAGTGGTCGAACTGGCACACCGCGCCTGCACGCACAGCCGTCGGCAGCAGGAGAGTCAGAAAGAAGCCTCCGCGCTCGAATCGCCGCCCGAAATCATCGGCGCCGCACCGGCCATGCAGGAAGTGTTCCGCGCGATCGGCCGGCTGGCCCGCTCCAACATCACCGTGCTGATCAACGGCGAGTCCGGCACCGGCAAGGAACTGGTCGCCAAAGCCCTGCACAAACACAGCCCGCGCTCGAAGAATCCGTTCATCGCGCTGAATATGGCCGCGATTCCGAAAGACCTGATGGAATCGGAACTGTTCGGCCATGAAAAAGGCGCTTTTACCGGCGCCCAGGCCCGCCGGGCGGGCCGCTTCGAACAAGCCAACGGCGGCACGCTGTTCCTCGACGAAATCGGCGACATGCCGGCCGAACTGCAAACGCGCCTGTTACGCGTGCTTGCCGACGGTGAGTTTTATCCGGTCGGCGCCCATCTGTCGATCAAGGTCGACGTGCGCATCATTGCCGCAACCCATCAAAATCTCGAAGCATTGGTCGAACAAGGCCGCTTCCGTGAAGACCTGTTCCATCGCCTGAACGTGATCCGGATCCACATCCCGCCGCTGCGCGACCGCAAACAGGATATTCCGCTCCTGCTCCGCCACTTTCTGGCCCAGGCCGCGCAGGAACTGAATACCGAAGTCAAAACCCTAAGGCCCGACGCGGAAAGTTATCTGAGCGACCTCGACTGGCCCGGCAACGTCCGCCAGCTCGAAAACTGCTGCCGTTGGCTGACCGTCATGGCTTCCGGCCGTGAAATCCATCTGCACGACCTGCCGCCGGAACTCCTGAACAAACCGCACGAACGCGAAACGGAGAGCGGAAACTGGGAAACGATGCTCAGAAGCTGGATCGACCGCCAACTGATGACCAAGGAACACGAAGTCGCCAAACAGACGATCCCCGCCGTCGAAACGATTTTGATCAAGGCCGCATTGAACCATACCCACGGCAAACGCCACGAAGCGGCCATCTTGCTGGGCTACGGCCGAAACACCCTGACCCGGAAAATCAAGGAACTCGGTATCGAGGAATGATTTTTCGGGTGTTCCTGTTTTTTGATATAAAAAAGATCTTTGCCGCTACGCCGCGGCTGCCTGCCTATAAACAATCCACCGACAAGCATGATCTGAGGATCGGCAGACGTTTTCAGAAACCAATAATCCCTGTTGACAGCCCTATCTGAGACCCCAAGAGAAAAAGGTGGGGTGTAGCATTAGGAAATTTCGATGCAACCCTATTGGCTGATCTTTCCTGTCCTTTTGGACGAGTCCCAACAAGGATAATCCGTATAGCCGACTTTCGGATCGGGCAACCCGTAGCCGTAGAATGTTGCGGCATCATAAGGGTTTAACGCCACGTTCAGTTGCAGGCGGCGCACCAAATCGGGATTGGCGATGAAGTCCTTGCCGAACGAAACGGCATCCGCTTCGCCTGCAGCGATCGCCTGCTGAGCCGTATCGCGGTCGAATCCTTCATTCGCAATCAAAACGCCGCCGAAGCGTTTTTTCAATTCCGGGCTGATGCGGTTGGCCCCCAGCGACTCCCGGGTAAAAATAAAGGCGACGCCTCTCTGGCCGAGTTGTTCTGCGACGTAACCGAATGTCTGCAAAGGCTGCGAATCGCCCATCGAATGCGCATCGCCTCGGGGCGCAAGATGCACTCCGACCCGGCCTCTGCCCCAGACGGAAATCGCCGCATCGGTAACTTCCAGCAGCAGTCGGGCCCGATTTTCTATGGAGCCGCCATATTCGTCTTCGCGATGATTGGTGCTATCCTGCAGGAACTGGTCGAGCAGATAACCGTTGGCACCATGGATTTCCACCCCGTCGAACCCGGCCCGTTCGGCATTTTCCGCACCTTTCCGGTAGGCCTCGACGATGCCGGGAATTTCAGCCGTCTCCAGCGACCTTGGCGTCACGAACTCGCGCTGGGGCCGCAACAGACTCACATGACCCGCAGGCGCAATCGCGCTCGGCGCCACCGGCAATTCTCCGTTCAGGTAATCCGGATGCGAGACCCTGCCAACGTGCCATAACTGTAAGAAAATCCGCCCACCCGCAGCGTGCACTGCGCGAATGACTTGTTTCCACCCCTCGACCTGATCTTCTGACCAGATGCCCGGCGTATCCGGATAGCCGACACCTTGCGGGGAAATACAGGTCGCTTCGCTTAAAATCAATCCGGCACTGGCTCTCTGCGTATAGTACTCCGCCATCAGCGCATTGGGCACTCTACCCGCGCCGGCACGGCAGCGGGTCAACGGCGCCATCACGATACGGTTGGGCAATTCGAGGTCGCCGATCTTGAGCGAATCAAACAGGGTATTCACTTTATGCTCCTTTCTTGTCTTGAATAACGGCTCGAAATTTTACCGTCAGTAACTCGACGGCTCCGGCAATGCCATCGCGGGCTTGCATCGGTTCGCCGATACGTTGGGCACGGTTGCCATATCCAGGGGCCGAGACGATGTTCGCAATGGCTTGCGCCAACGTATTGGCGTCAACCCTTTTCACCGGTGGCGGTTTGCCCGCCGGCCCTCATTCTCTGAAGCTGGGTCGTCCGGAATAATTGCTCTTTCACTCAAAATGGACAAGGTTTTGTAGGATTGCTGCGAAATGCTAAGGGTACCTAAATCGCAGGCAATAAAAAAGGGCTATCCTCATTCGGATAGCCCTTCGAAGATGGCGTCCCCAAGGGGGTTCGAACCCCTGTTACCGCCGTGAAAGGGCAGTGTCCTAGGCCGCTAGACGATGGGGACAACAAATTAAGTTTCAATCCGACTGATTTGGTGGAGCCAAGCGGGATCGAACCGCTGACCTCTTGCATGCCATGCAAGCGCTCTCCCAGCTGAGCTATGGCCCCATCAGTTAAGAAAGACTATTGTACAGTAATTACGGTTTCTGTCCAACTTTAATTTAAACTTTTTATCATCTCGATCGCTTTTCGTATTCTGGACAAAGTCTTACCCTTGCCGAGCAGCGCCAGGGTCACGTCAATCGCCGGCGAAACGGCCGTACCGGTCACCGCCACGCGGAGCGGCTGCGCCACCTTGCCCATGCCCAATGCTTTCGCTTCAGCCAGATCGACGATTACCTGATGCAGCGCTTCTTTCTGCCAGTCATCGGTTTCGGCGAACCGGTCGTGCAACGCGGCCAGTACCTCCCCGGCTTCGGCATTGAAATTCTTTTTAACCGCTTTTTCATCGTACTCATCAAAATCGCGATAGAAAAAAGCGCTCGCCCGCGCCATCTCGACCAGAGTCTGGCTGCGCTCCCTTTGCGCCTTCACCACTTCGACCAACGCCGGCCCCTCCGAAGGATCGATGCCCAGCTGGCCGATGTGCCAGCTCAAATGACGCGCGACATGCGCCGGATCGCTGTTCATAATATATTGGTGATTCAGCCACAGCAGCTTTTTGGTATTGAAAGTCGAGGCGGAAACATTCACGTTTTCCAGTTCGAAATATTCGACCATCTCGTCGACCGAAAAAACCTCCTGATCGCCGTGCGACCAGCCGAGGCGCACCAAATAATTCAGCAGGGCTTCCGGCAAATAACCGTCGTCGCGGAATTGCATCACGCTGACCGCGCCATGCCGCTTCGACAGCCGCGCGCCGTCCGGACCGAGAATCATCGGCAAATGCGCGTATAACGGCAGAGGAGCTCCCAACGCTTTCAGAATGTTCATCTGCCGGGGCGTATTGTTAATATGATCGTCGCCGCGGATCACATGCGTCACTTTCATATCCATGTCGTCGACCACGACAGTCAGATTATAAGTGGGCGAACCGTCCGTCCGTGCAATCACCAGATCATCCAGTTCCTTATTGGCAACCACAATCTCGCCTTTGACCCGATCGTTGATCGTCACGGCGCCGTCCTGCGGATTTTTGAAACGGACCACATAATCGCGTCCGTCGTCGCCTTTATAGCCTTTATCCCGGCACTTGCCGTTGTAACGGGGTTTTTCTTTATGAGCCATTTGCTCGTTACGCACCGCTTCCAGCTCTTCCTTGCTGCAGCAGCAATAATAAGCATCGCCCTGAGCGAGTAATTGCTGAATAATTTCCTTGTAACGATCGAAATGATGCGTTTGGTAGAACGGTCCTTTGTCGTATTCAAGGCCGAGCCAAGTCATGCCTTCGAGAATCGCATTGACCGATTCCTGCGTGGAACGTTCGAGGTCCGTATCTTCGATGCGCAAGATAAAGTCGCCGCCATGCTTGCGGGCGTAAAGCCAGGAAAAAAGCGCGGTACGGGCACCGCCGATATGCAAGTACCCGGTGGGGCTCGGAGCAAAACGTGTAGTAATTGTCATTGAATTCCATTGTGAATTGAAGGGATTTAGCCCACTATTTTAGCCTTTATCGGGCATTAGCGACAATTCCCGGAAATGATCTCGGCAATCCTCAATTTAGCCTAGTACTCAGTCAATCTTGAAATGTCGGATCAGTAGTCCCCTATCGAGGAATTTCCCTGATGAGAGTGGCGATATGGCTAAGCAATACAGAGTGCGACTCACGGAGGAAGAGCGTACCGATTTAGAAGCTGTGGTTTACAAGGGAAAAGCTGCGGCGCATAAAAAGGTACAATTCAAAAACTAGGTCTTAATCCCTTCTTTATAAGGTCTGTTATTCAAATGCCCTTCAAGCGCTGGGTCACCCATAAAGTCCTCCGTCTTAATCCCTTCTTTATAAGGTCTGTTATTCAAATTTTTTTTCTGAGGGGAAAGGCCATGATGTTCCAGTCTTAATCCCTTCTTTATAAGGTCTGTTATTCAAATGAATTTCAAACATTCAAACTATTATTTCTTCTTATGTCTTAATCCCTTCTTTATAAGGTCTGTTATTCAAATATTACCATGAGTAAAAACAACACGAACCAAGCGCGTCTTAATCCCTTCTTTATAAGGTCTGTTATTCAAATAGATTAAGCGCAAAACAAGGACATGCTTTTGCGCGTCTTAATCCCTTCTTTATAAGGTCTGTTATTCAAATTGAATATTTGATGAACAGCAGTAATTATAAAACTGTCTTAATCCCTTCTTTATAAGGTCTGTTATTCAAATTTAAACTTAATCGCTGTTAGCGATTTGAAAGCGTCTTAATCCCTTCTTTATAAGGTCTGTTATTCAAATGGTATTGCCGAGAATCGATTGACGGCTGAGCTGCTGTCTTAATCCCTTCTTTATAAGGTCTGTTATTCAAATATTATCAAAATGAGTAAAGAGACTAAGATCACTCGTCTTAATCCCTTCTTTATAAGGTCTGTTATTCAAATCATCGAGCGGATGGAAAGAGGATTCTGGACCGCGAGTCTTAATCCCTTCTTTATAAGGTCTGTTATTCAAATAAAATACTGGCTGTGACCGTATCAAAGGCTGGCCTGTCTTAATCCCTTCTTTATAAGGTCTGTTATTCAAATATGAACAATCTTAGAGAAAGAGTTTTGACCGGCCTGTCTTAATCCCTTCTTTATAAGGTCTGTTATTCAAATACAGGAGCAAAATGGAAATCTCTGAGGGGCTTGTCTTAATCCCTTCTTTATAAGGTCTGTTATTCAAATGAGGCAAAATTTGGGCTGTTTGTAGCTGCCCAATTGGGTCTTAATCCCTTCTTTATAAGGTCTGTTATTCAAATAGAAAGCACTCCGCAATTACCCTGCGGACAAACAGTCTTAATCCCTTCTTTATAAGGTCTGTTATTCAAATCACTCACTAGTTTCGAGTGCGGTTCGAGGTAGCAAGTCTTAATCCCTTCTTTATAAGGTCTGTTATTCAAATAGATTTCGGACACAGGAGCAAAATGGAAGTCTGCGTCTTAATCCCTTCTTTATAAGGTCTGTTATTCAAATCCACCGTTCTGCGCTCAATGATCGAGCGCTACGAGTCTTAATCCCTTCTTTATAAGGTCTGTTATTCAAATGGCCGTACTGGAGCCGCATCTGTTCGACGGACAATAGTCTTAATCCCTTCTTTATAAGGTCTGTTATTCAAATGAGTCCGCAAAATCATTTTGCCTCAGCCATTACGGTGTCTTAATCCCTTCTTTATAAGGTCTGTTATTCAAATACAGATGACGAAAAAACCGCCTATGCGGCTCGCGTCTTAATCCCTTCTTTATAAGGTCTGTTATTCAAATGGGATTAAGGGCCTCTGATGCTACCTGGGCAATGCGTCTTAATCCCTTCTTTATAAGGTCTGTTATTCAAATGCGCCCGTAGCACTCTATCAACTTGCCCCCGCTTCGTCTTAATCCCTTCTTTATAAGGTCTGTTATTCAAATATGGAAATAGGCCGGGCAATCGCGGGCCTGACGTCTTAATCCCTTCTTTATAAGGTCTGTTATTCAAATCTTAACCACCAAAAAGGTGGACCTGTCCCGGCCGTCTTAATCCCTTCTTTATAAGGTCTGTTATTCAAATTGATCGAGCCCAACATCAAAAAACCTCCGGGTCTTAATCCCTTCTTTATAAGGTCTGTTATTCAAATTCGTCAGGTAGGTGAACAGTTGCGGCAAGCAGCTGTCTTAATCCCTTCTTTATAAGGTCTGTTATTCAAATTGCTCGCCCATCAAAACCAATAACATCAAATTAGTCTTAATCCCTTCTTTATAAGGTCTGTTATTCAAATCTGTATCGCGCGTCGAAGTTGCCGCCGTATCAACCGGTCTTAATCCCTTCTTTATAAGGTCTGTTATTCAAATGGTCTTTATATCGAAATGAAGAAGCCTGCAGAAAAGTCTTAATCCCTTCTTTATAAGGTCTGTTATTCAAATCGAACATTACCGCGAATACATACAACAAAATTGACGTCTTAATCCCTTCTTTATAAGGTCTGTTATTCAAATAATTTGAAGTAACAACTCCGCCCCGGTTGCCCACGTCTTAATCCCTTCTTTATAAGGTCTGTTATTCAAATCTCTGTTGGAGAATGGGAAGGTCAAGAACAATTAGTCTTAATCCCTTCTTTATAAGGTCTGTTATTCAAATAAATTCGTTGGCAGCATAGAGGCTGAATCCTCATGTCTTAATCCCTTCTTTATAAGGTCTGTTATTCAAATCAATGGCAGGCGGAAAACGAGAAGGAGCTGGCAGGGTCTTAATCCCTTCTTTATAAGGTCTGTTATTCAAATTGGGGTAGCGAAGCATCGTTGTTAACCCTTACGTCTTAATCCCTTCTTTATAAGGTCTGTTATTCAAATGACCTCTCAAATGGCAAACCAGCAATGGCTTACGTCGGTCTTAATCCCTTCTTTATAAGGTCTGTTATTCAAATGACTACTGAAAAACAAAACAAAAAAGCTGCCGCTGGTCTTAATCCCTTCTTTATAAGGTCTGTTATTCAAATGAATTTATTGGATGTAGTTAAGGTGAAATATGAGTCTTAATCCCTTCTTTATAAGGTCTGTTATTCAAATGAATTTATTGGATGTAGTTAAGGTGAAATATGAGTCTTAATCCCTTCTTTATAAGGTCTGTTATTCAAATCAGATTCAAGCGATTGATTTGCAAAGAAAAATCGGTCTTAATCCCTTCTTTATAAGGTCTGTTATTCAAATTCTAGATGTTGCAAAGCTTCGCTGGGTCATGGAGGTCTTAATCCCTTCTTTATAAGGTCTGTTATTCAAATTTGACGAGAATGACAAAGATGTTACTGAATACTGTGTCTTAATCCCTTCTTTATAAGGTCTGTTATTCAAATATTTTAGACGCTGCCAAGCTTCTCAATGACGAAAAAGTCTTAATCCCTTCTTTATAAGGTCTGTTATTCAAATCAAAAAATTGCTGCATTTCGTGCAGCAGATGTTGGTCTTAATCCCTTCTTTATAAGGTCTGTTATTCAAATGCGTTCTTCAATCTCATAAGTGCAGAGAACTGCACGTCTTAATCCCTTCTTTATAAGGTCTGTTATTCAAATTTGACACGCTTTGCGCGCTCACAAATCAATGCTAGTCTTAATCCCTTCTTTATAAGGTCTGTTATTCAAATTGACGAGAATGACAAAGATGTTACTGAATTTACTGTCTTAATCCCTTCTTTATAAGGTCTGTTATTCAAATAATAGCGGTGACTTTTTATAATGTTGGTAAAGAGTTGTCTTAATCCCTTCTTTATAAGGTCTGTTATTCAAATAGAAAGCCGCAATAAACCCAGTGGCGGCAATCAACGTCTTAATCCCTTCTTTATAAGGTCTGTTATTCAAATAAACCCAGTGGCGGCAATCAACCAATGGGACTCCGGTCTTAATCCCTTCTTTATAAGGTCTGTTATTCAAATGATTCGTTAAACCAACTGACACAACGGTTTATATGTCTTAATCCCTTCTTTATAAGGTCTGTTATTCAAATGATTGAGGCAGTTTATCCAGGCATAACGCATCAAGTCTTAATCCCTTCTTTATAAGGTCTGTTATTCAAATATATGTCGTAGCTGGTTATCAAGGCAATTTGTGTCTTAATCCCTTCTTTATAAGGTCTGTTATTCAAATTAATGAGCAACATGAAAAAAGAAATCATGGTTCAGTCTTAATCCCTTCTTTATAAGGTCTGTTATTCAAATATATGGATGACCACATAGTGCAGTTCTCCTCGTCTTAATCCCTTCTTTATAAGGTCTGTTATTCAAATAAACCTAACCTAAATCACTACTTTTGGAGAACATGTCTTAATCCCTTCTTTATAAGGTCTGTTATTCAAATAATCAAAAAATTGCATCTTTCAGAGCTTCTGAAAGTCTTAATCCCTTCTTTATAAGGTCTGTTATTCAAATGTGTAGAAACGCTCGAATATCTAATGAATCACAGGTCTTAATCCCTTCTTTATAAGGTCTGTTATTCAAATGGCAGCATCGCAACACGCTTCCAAGAGCTCGTCGGGTCTTAATCCCTTCTTTATAAGGTCTGTTATTCAAATTAAATGTCACAAGTCATCCTGTTTAACAAGATTGGTCTTAATCCCTTCTTTATAAGGTCTGTTATTCAAATATACTCAGCACTGAAATCTACATTTTTGACGAAGTCTTAATCCCTTCTTTATAAGGTCTGTTATTCAAATATCGTGGCACTGCGTTTGATTCCTTGGTCCGTGACCGTCTTAATCCCTTCTTTATAAGGTCTGTTATTCAAATACCCCCATAAGGAGACACTATGCACCTGTTAGACTTGTCTTAATCCCTTCTTTATAAGGTCTGTTATTCAAATTTTTTACAACTCACTACACAATTCTGTGTAGAGGGTCTTAATCCCTTCTTTATAAGGTCTGTTATTCAAATATATCACCAAGAAAGGGTTCAAACCGTACGGGATTGTCTTAATCCCTTCTTTATAAGGTCTGTTATTCAAATGGACCAGATGAAATCGCTCCATTCTGAGTTTATGTCTTAATCCCTTCTTTATAAGGTCTGTTATTCAAATTTTCTTCTTGTAGAGAGTATTGTCATGAACAATCGTCTTAATCCCTTCTTTATAAGGTCTGTTATTCAAATCTGATGAATTACAGCAATTATAAGACTGCATCGGTCTTAATCCCTTCTTTATAAGGTCTGTTATTCAAATAAGCATTCGAGCGTTTCTACACTCGAATATCTAGTCTTAATCCCTTCTTTATAAGGTCTGTTATTCAAATAGACGCATTGTGCGCTATCAGCAATCAGTGTTACGTCTTAATCCCTTCTTTATAAGGTCTGTTATTCAAATGAAAATTCTATCGTGATGATGATTGTAGAGCGCAGGTCTTAATCCCTTCTTTATAAGGTCTGTTATTCAAATCAAATTTGATAAATGCAAGTGCAGAGAAATCTGCAGTCTTAATCCCTTCTTTATAAGGTCTGTTATTCAAATATCTAATGAATGCGCAGTCTTACAAAACTGCATCGTCTTAATCCCTTCTTTATAAGGTCTGTTATTCAAATGTGAGTAACGCTGTAAAAGCGTTAGCTTTTTTTGTCTTAATCCCTTCTTTATAAGGTCTGTTATTCAAATAGTCTTCAGTAACAATAGCGCTTTCAAAAAAGCGTCTTAATCCCTTCTTTATAAGGTCTGTTATTCAAATTTTAATGAACGCGAAGTCTTACAAGACTGCGTCGTCTTAATCCCTTCTTTATAAGGTCTGTTATTCAAATCAGAGAAATCTGCACTTCTTGAAAAAAACATAAAGGTCTTAATCCCTTCTTTATAAGGTCTGTTATTCAAATTCTTGATGCTGGTATGGTTCAATATATTTTTTGCCGTCTTAATCCCTTCTTTATAAGGTCTGTTATTCAAATATTTCCTCCTGGCTCATATGTACCAAAACACAAAGGTCTTAATCCCTTCTTTATAAGGTCTGTTATTCAAATAAATGAAAGGCACATATGTAGTAGCTGGTTATGTCTTAATCCCTTCTTTATAAGGTCTGTTATTCAAATTTCCAAATCGTTCCACTGCTGTTCCTGCTCCATGCGTCTTAATCCCTTCTTTATAAGGTCTGTTATTCAAATATTAGTTCGCTCTGACGACAAAGATTCTTGCGCGTCTTAATCCCTTCTTTATAAGGTCTGTTATTCAAATACAAAGATATCACAGTATTCAACAACAATAGCGCGTCTTAATCCCTTCTTTATAAGGTCTGTTATTCAAATATCGATTGCAGCTCTCAGAAAGCAGAGCAAGTAAAAGTCTTAATCCCTTCTTTATAAGGTCTGTTATTCAAATCATTTCGTGCAGCAGAAGTTAAAATTGAAATTGAGGTCTTAATCCCTTCTTTATAAGGTCTGTTATTCAAATTGACGAAAAAAGCACGCTCATCACAAAGATGAGCGTCTTAATCCCTTCTTTATAAGGTCTGTTATTCAAATCGTCGATTCTTGATTATGTTGTGAGCGCTTTAAAGCGTCTTAATCCCTTCTTTATAAGGTCTGTTATTCAAATAAGGTAGTACGTTAACCCTATCATTAAGCCGCTTGGTCTTAATCCCTTCTTTATAAGGTCTGTTATTCAAATGTCAAAGTTATACAATGGGCAGACTATTAAAAACTAGTCTTAATCCCTTCTTTATAAGGTCTGTTATTCAAATACCTTATATAGAAGAATATGGGTTTAAGGAAGTTGTCTTAATCCCTTCTTTATAAGGTCTGTTATTCAAATAATCTTGGGTGGTTTCGTCAAACAACAACGGGCCGGTCTTAATCCCTTCTTTATAAGGTCTGTTATTCAAATGACGGCTACGTGTCGCGTGTCATCTAAAATTATGAGTCTTAATCCCTTCTTTATAAGGTCTGTTATTCAAATATGGGACGGCCAAGAGCAATTGGCGGCAGACAATGTGTCTTAATCCCTTCTTTATAAGGTCTGTTATTCAAATCGTCGTCTATTCTCGATTATGTTTTGAGCGCATTGTCTTAATCCCTTCTTTATAAGGTCTGTTATTCAAATCGAACTTCAATCTAATCTGATCGCTATAAGCGTCTTAATCCCTTCTTTATAAGGTCTGTTATTCAAATTCTAATTAATATTGAGATAAAGATATGAAATTTGTCTTAATCCCTTCTTTATAAGGTCTGTTATTCAAATTCGACGCTGCGCAGTTACTTAATGACGAAAAACAGTCTTAATCCCTTCTTTATAAGGTCTGTTATTCAAATCTCAACGATGAGAAGCACTCAACAATATTAGACTAGTCTTAATCCCTTCTTTATAAGGTCTGTTATTCAAATGTCAAAAGAAACGAAAGTGAGTTTACTTAATAAGGTCTTAATCCCTTCTTTATAAGGTCTGTTATTCAAATAAAGCGTTATTTGAAGCGCTTCAAAAAGCGCTAGGTCTTAATCCCTTCTTTATAAGGTCTGTTATTCAAATAGTAAGTAAGTAATTAGAGTGCGCTAGTAATAGCGGTCTTAATCCCTTCTTTATAAGGTCTGTTATTCAAATTGCAGACATGCTCAACATTGAACTCTGCATATATGGTCTTAATCCCTTCTTTATAAGGTCTGTTATTCAAATGCAAGCGTCATATTGTTTTGATTTAGCGCAATTGTCTTAATCCCTTCTTTATAAGGTCTGTTATTCAAATAGCTCGTTCATACTCTCCTCTATTTTTCAGATGGTTACAGATAGGGTTGCCAAGGTTTTTCATATTTGAAAAGTTAACCGTTGGGACTGAGCCATTTTTTCAGTTGCTGCTGTAAATTCTTCAGCTCGGAGAGACTACAAAGCGTAATGTTCAGTTCTTTTGCACGGGCACGGCTGCTTTTGTCCAGCGTATTGAAACTGATCAGCATGGCCTTGCCCTGCAGGCCGCCCATCAAATCTCGCAGGCTGTCGAGTTTATACAATACATCCGCGCCTTGCGCCGAGTCCCTATAGCTTTTAGTTTTGCATTCGATTAAATGCAGCCGGTTAGCTTTGATCAGGCCGATGTCGATTTCGTTCTTTACGGCTGTTTTTCCGGCAGGGTGCCGGCTTATCGTAATGTTACAGGCAATATCCTGGATGCCCGAAGCTTTCTTCAGCCCCAAGCATTCCGCATAGGCGAACATTTCCAGCCAGCCGCCGTTGGCGGTAAAGCGGGCCTGCGCATCAACGAATTTTAGGGAATGGCCGTTGATCCTGCATAATCCCGCTTGCTCGAATAAATCCAGCATCTCCCAGAGATGAGGTCGGGATTGAGGGCCAGAGTCGATTTCGACAGTCAATTGAGGGTTATCCGCATTCAGCGCCAGATAATTCAGCGTACTCAATTCGGACGCATAGCGATCGATGTCGGCAATCAGTTGGCGCGTCAGCCGGCGAATGGGTTCGGCAACGCCGGCAGGTTCCGGAATATCGACTTTTTCGGCGCCATAGGCCATCAGATAATCCTTCAGTCTCAAGCAGTCGGCCAGGTCCTGCGCGGGTTTGCCGGGCGACAGCCAAAGCAGCCGGTCCTGTTCCGGATGAATGTAATAAATGGGCAGTTCGCAACTGCGGAAGGCTTCGTAAGCGGCAATGCTCATCAGTTTGGTGCCGCCGGTCGCATTGAGGGCGATGCCGCCGTCCGGATATTGCGCAAGCAGGTCGAGTATCCGGTCGCTGATGTGTTCCGCATCCCAGGGGTTGTCGATCGTACAACGTTCGATACGGATGCCGCGCGGCTTGAAGATGTTTTCAAGCGCCTGGCTGCGCTCGGTCATATCGGGGCTGACCAGCATCACGACTTTCTGCGGACGCAGACTGTCGTCCAGGATCGGCGTAATGTTGGGTATCGGCTGCGCCGATACCAGGATCAGGTGAGTGCTGATAGTCATGGGTTCTCAGTAAGCTGGATGTAGAGTTGAGCGTCAATGCGCTTGAGCAGTTTTTCCTTGTGCTGGGCGCTGAGAAAGCTGTGGACGAAACCTTGCTTGATCATCGCCAGCACATCCCATTGGCTGAGCCGGTAACCGGACATGGCCGCCGCGGCGAGATATTCGTCCGCCAAGCTGGTGCGGCTGATGCCGGGGTTGTCGGTGCACAGGGTCAACGGCAGCCCTTTGCGCCAGAGTTCCATCAACGGATACGGCGGGCAATCCCGGCTTTCGGAATAGCGCGGGTCATGAAAGCCGACAACTTCGCGGTTGGAAGTGGGGCACAGTTCCAGGCAGATGCTGCGGTCCCGGAAACGTTGCGCGAGTTTGTCGTTGTCGTTCAGAGTCAAACCGTGGCCAATGCGATCGGCATGCAGATGATAAGTTGCCTGCCAGATGGATTCGGCGGCTTCGCCTTCGCCGGCGTGAATGGTGATCGGCAAACATTCCGCAAAAGCGGGGTTGAAAAGATGCGCGATAGCCTCCGGTTGAGTTTGTTGTTCGTCGCCGGCCAAATCCAGCCCGGCGATGAAATCGGGCAGTCGCCGCTTGGCGATAACGGCTTGACGGATGGTATCCGCAAGTTCGATTTCCTTGGCGCGGCGATCGGCGATGATGATAAAGCGAAAGCAAGGTTTTTTTTCTGTCGGCAAGCTTGTCAGGCTGTCATTCAAGGCCTGATGGAACGACTCGAGAAATGTCAGGCTGTCGCCGTATTTTTGCGGGCTGCCGCGCAGCTCGATATAAGCCAGTCCTTCGGCAACGGCCTGATCGACCACGGCCTGCGCGTAAGGCGCAATCGCGGCGGGATAGCCGAGCAAGGCCGAGCCGGTCAATTCGCCGGGACGTTCGTAAGCGGCAAAGCCTTTTTCGTGCCGTTGTTTCAGCCCGATGCGCGGCTCGGTAACGTACCAGAGATTGTGCTGTAATTGCTGATCGCTGGAGTGAAGCAACAAGGCGGCTGTCCGATGGCTGCGCGTGCCGTTGGCTTTCAGGGATACGGGCCAATCCCAGGCCCATGTTTCCGCTTGCAGCAGCGGCTGGCAATCCTGAAGCGCTTGCCGCTGTTCCGGCTCGGTCAGATTTCGCCAAATCGCCTGAGCGACATGGCGCTGGGCATTCAGATCCAGGCAGCCGCCGAGGTGGCGGTGTAAATCGGCCTTAGGCAGAGCGGTTAACCAATCCCGATGGTTTTCGGTCAGACGGGAATTACGCAGTTGATCGATTCGGCGAGGAGGCAAGCGATACAGGCTACGCCAGTTTTCGTGCGTTTCATCGCGGCTGATGTCCTGCAGGTAGTTGCCGAACAGGCGGCTGCTGGCTTTTTCGCGCTTGGACAGTTCCTGGCCGAGGCTCGCGCCGCTATCGGCAAAAGTGGCGATTTGACCGGCCTCGGGCAACGGAAGCGGATAGTCTTCGGTTTTGATGGGCTCAGCCGCATCGACTTTGATATCCAGCAGGTCGCTACGGACGGTCTGGCCGGCAACCAAGGGCGTCACCAGCGCGGCCCACTCCGGGGGCAGCGGCTGGGTAAACACCGACGGCAGCGCCTCGCGAAACTCCTTCGGCAACCCATCGGCGCTGATCACATGCAGCAATGCCTGACAGCCCAGCAAGCTGCCGGCCCATTGCATATCCGCGCTCATCGTTTTCCGCCCGCCGGCAAGCGACAGCACGACCTGGCCGCCGCCGCTGTGGTGATGCGCCTTGAGGCAGGCGCGCACGATCAATTCGCGAATGGCGGCGCATTCCTGCTGCGTGGCAAGCTGGTCGGTGCTTTCTGCCCGCCACACTCTAAGAATGGGCGAGCGCGGCCAGCAGGCAATCCACGCTTTCAGGGAATCGAGGCTTCTTTGCGTGCCCTGGGTCGTACAGACCCAGATCTCGTCTGGCTCGGCAAGCCTATATTGTGCTCTAAGGCCTAACAGTTTTTCACGTTGGGGATGATGGTGGTAGAGCGGGAATTTCCCGGGGGCCAGAAAGGCGTAGACTTCCGGAACGACGGCCCAACTGGCGCCGAGGGTACAGAGGAGAATGTTACGCATGGTTTTTTCTTATTGTAATGGTTCATCGCTTTTCTTGAGCCGGTAGCGTTCCAGTTTGGCTCCGAAAGCGACCATCTGTTCGGCGGTGAGCTCCCTACCCCGCCAGTCTTCGGGAATCCGGAGGGACAGATGGATATAGGAAGCGCCTTTCTCGCAAACCTCCGCGACCAGATTGACCGGGAGGCTACCGATAACGGTATCGCCCGAATCGATCATGTCGATGTCCAGATGAGCGAGCTGATGGTCGACTACGATGCCTTGCTGCCGTGCCCAGTCGATTGCGCCGGAGTGGCGGGTAATGAAGTAAGTGGTCATGATTCAAATGTGTTGCCTGAAATCAAGTTATCGGTAGGTTTGTCCCCTACTTGTTGATCGAGTAGCGACCATATAATCACCTCGATTGGCTGATGCCGCATATCTAAAGGAATAGGTATGGATTCTGGGACGTGTTCAATTATCAGCCGAATGGGTTGCATGGTTATTGCTCCATCAATTTTAAAACGTCTCGTGTCCGGACATATTCTTTGTCTTTGCTTGGGTCTTTTTTCTGGGTCATCGGCCTCCAGTCGCCTGCCTGTTGCATCAGCGATTGAATCCGTTCCAAAATCGATTGTTTATCCGTGCTTTGCCATTGCCCAGTTTTTACGGCATCCAGCAACACCAAATAATCTTTTTTGTTGGGGTCTTTTTTGTCTTTCAATAATTGGGCAATATCACGCTCAAACGGGGGCAAGTCGGCCAGCCGATTTTCGGCTTCTTGTTGCGCGGCCTCAGCCCTTGCTTTTTGCAGGCGCTGTTCCTTTTCGTCGCGAAATTTCCGTTCCCCGTTTTCGTCTCGGCGCATTTGCCCATAACCCACCGCTGTTTTCGCACCGAATCCCAGCCAATCGAAAGCATAGTGAAAAACTGTTTGCAATAATGCTTGCCAATTCTGCTGTAACGCTTCCGGTAAACGCGCCGTTGTACAGGTGCAGTAAAAATCAAATCGGCTGCCCGGCGGTACAGTTAGAAAGACGTTGGGAATCGGCTGCTCGGAATCGTGCGAGGCATTTTTACCCTGGAAGTAACCGCCGTGGTGCGGGGTCAGGATGTCCATTGCCAGATTTTTGCATTGCGGGTAAACATCCCAAAAGCTGAGTGCGCCTTGCAAACTGATGTTATCGGATAGTGAAGTCAGAAAAATTTCTGGGTCGCTTTTGTATTTTGCCTGTTGCGGCTTACCGGATACAGTGGCCTCAATCATTTTATACAGGGATTGAAGATCATATTTACCTTGAGCAACCCACGATTGATAGGCCGCTTGTCGGCGTTGAGCTTCTTCAACCAAAATCGTGTCGCCTTTGTAAGGCTTTTTGTTAATTGCGGCGTTCCCGGCCTCAAAACCAAACAACCACCACACCGCCAGCATATCCCAATCTTTAGTTTCACCATATAAACCTAAAGCCAGTTCTTCAGCGGCGGTGCGCAACGCGCCTTTCACGCTGGAACCGGGCAAATACGGCAAGCCGTAAGGATTTAAAAAGGCGAAGCCATTTTCCAGCGGGTGTTCGTTGCCGATGCCGGTCATGAACGGCGACGTGCTTATTGCCGGAAAATAATCTAGAGCATCGTTTTGCAAGGCAATGGTTTGCTGGCGTTGACGCAGGGCTTCGGTCATTTTGCGGCAAGCATCGGGTAGGCTGGTGGCTTTTTTCAGGGCGGCGGTCTTTTCACCATCCGCTTTAGTCCAATCGTCACGCCATACCGGAAAATACAGACCGAAACGGTGGCCGGGCGGAATGTCTTGACCGGACAAATGTTTTTCCATGTAATGAGGTAATGCCGCTTTGGTCATTTGTATATTCCTCTTTATTGGTTGATTGCCGCAAATTGACGTATCCAGCGCAGCAGCGCCAAGGTTTCTTCGGTGGCTTTGCGGTATTTTTGACTGTCGGTTTTTAAAAGCACCCCCATCATTTTGTCGAAAGGTACTGAGACATTTTCTTGATGTGTGAAATAAGCGGCCAGCCAGTCGATAATATGCTTATTCAAAGCATGATGATGTGGCTTATTTTTGTCTTGGTAAAACGCCAATGTCTGCATCAAGCCATTGCTCATAATCAAGGCTGGTGCACCTTTAGCTAATTTTGTGTAGTCGTCGCTTTGGCCCTGCACTTGTTGCCAGGCATAAGCCGCGCGTTTTTGATCCAGACTGGGTAACTTACTCATGTCCGCCTCCGACAATCGAGCAAACGATTTGCCCACGTCCGGTACTGGCGTCGCCGCCAAATTGCACCATGCGGCCTTGCAAGGCTTGCCAGTTTTCGCCGTCATTGACCAGCGTATTGATGATCTGTGTGGCGTCCATGCGATTTTCCGCGCTGTCTCCGCGTCTGTAACGTTCCTGACTCGCCATGATGACAGTAAATAGGATGCTTTCGGGTGGCAGGTTTTCTGTATAGAACAAGGCACCGCCATCGGCTGTACCGCTGATGTCGTCGATCCGGACATGAGGCTCGACTACCGTTGAATTAACTACAAAATAATGCAGTTCGTCATCGGATAGCAGTACCAAATCGTCCGCTAATTTTTTTCGGAAATAGGCAAAATCGTCTGATTCCGGCAATGCATTTGCGGCTAGCCATTCGGCAACCTGTTTTAACGCAGGGTCAATTTGCGGCTCAAGTTCGTAGGCTTCCAAAGCCAATTTGCTATCCGTCATTAGATCAGGGTTTATGATCCGGCATTTGCCGCTTTCCAAATTCGGAATTACCCAGTCCACCTGAGTTTTCGCCAGCGCCAATTGCCGTTTCAATCGGGCCAGCAACAACGGCGAGGTGGCATAAACATAACCGGCTTTCGGGCAGCGCACCGGAAAGGCGGCCAGTTGCCCATCACTAAAACTTAATGCGCCGGCATGTTCGGAGGCATCATTCTCCGGCCCAAACAAACGATTCAGCAGTTTGCTGCTTTTGTCCTGCGCCCAATAATCATGGCGAATTGCGCCTTTGATGCCGGAACCGGCCATCATGGGATATTCGGTATGGCGTTCGCGCTGAATGGGGTTGTCGATTAAGCCGCCAACCGCCGTGCCGGTGCCCATGTGAACCGGGCTGACGCAATATAAGAATGCTATTCGGGTTTCCTGAAACATCGTGTCTCCTAAAGATTCGCTAAGATAATGAAAAACGATTAAGTAGGTCGGGTTAGCTCGATAGAGCGTAACCCGACAAACGAAGCCTTCATGTCGGGTTACGGCTAACGCCTAACCCGACCTACGCAAATGGCGGCATTCGCGCTTATGGCCATACCCCAATCATGATATTGTTGAAACCTTCCGCCCGCCGCTTGTCGTCAGGATACGCATCCAGATGAAATAAACCGTGTTCGACAAGCTTTTGAAGAGCCATGGTTTCGCCTTCGAATTGATCGAACCAGTAAACGCTGCCCGTACTGACGGCTTTGAGCGCGGGCTTGGGTTGATTGTTGGCGATGTCCCAGCCACTGATGGTTTCGGCGCGCGAGGTGCTGGCAGTTATCAACTTTGCGGAAAAGCCAGGGGGTTGCCAAAGACAAGCACCGTTTTGCTGTGTCATGCCAGGCAACAGCCAGCCTTGTTCGAATAAGCCGGGCGTGGTCAGCGTCAGGCGAAAACGGCGCGATTTCTCGATAGCGTTCCAGTCTGGCTGCAAGACTTGCCAATCGAGCTTCAGGTGCCGAGCGCCGCGTCCATCGCCGCCCAAACGTAAAACGCCGTTTTTTGGTAACAGGTTGTTGGCTCCCTTAATTCCGGCAATGAAACCCACACAGTCAGCCAGCGCCACGGCGTCCACGGTATAAAGCTGGCCTTCTCCTGTGGTGCGGCTTTGGGTTTCCAAGGCAATACCCAACCGCGAGTCGATTTTCCAAAGGGCTTTGCTCTCCACCAGATGTTTCGCATGAATCGGTTGTCCATTAAGCCAGCTTTGAATACCCTCCTTATTCAACCACAAGCCGCCTTCGGGCTTGGCTTGTTTATCGGTGCGCAACACGGGTATTTGCGAGCATGACGAGCCGGTCTGGATGGCGTCGGGCAATCGGCGCGGTTGCAGTGTGTGAATTTTCCTGTTGTCCCCCTCGGCAACCACAACCACATCCGCAGGCAACGGCAGATAGACATCCTGTAATGTGTCCGTATCTGAATCATATTTGCCGAGTAGAAAATGGCTGATGCGGAAATCGCCTGGCTGGTCCGGCGTGCCCAAACTTTGCGCCAATGCGTCGGGTAAAGCAGCCTTGCCTTGAGCAAACTGACCAACGTCGATACCATGACCAGTCAGCAATTGCGAGCGCAAAGCACCGGCGGCCATTGAAGGCCAGGGAGGCATGACGGCTTCGCCGGTGGCGGAGCTGTCGCCGAACAATCGATTGCCGCGCAAATACAGTACATCCAAGGGTTGTAAAAAATGGAATTCGCTCATTGCGCACCTCCAGCGCGGCTGTCGCGGGCTAAAAATTCGGCGATGCCGATGAAGTGGGTGATGAAGTCGGCACACGCTTGTCCTGCCTGACTCATTCCTAACTCCACCATACGCTCTGCCAAATCATGATATTGAGGGATGCCTTGATTCTGCCGCAATAACGGGTATTCAAGCGATTGCTGTAGCAACGATTTGTAAAGAAAGGGATCTTGGAGGAACAAGGTTTGCGGCGGCAATTGCCTTAACCAGTCCTGGGCGATATAAGCCGCGCGACGCGATAAGTTGGGCTCCGCAAGTGCATCTCTCATCCGGATTAATTGCCCCATTGGGCTGTCCAGCAAACTCTCTGGATTATCTGGGTTGTTGAACCAGGGACAGGTCAATTTGACTGCGCCGCCGGAACGCTTGAGCAAATCAATAGCAAAGGCATCGCGTCCGCCGGTTTTTTTGGCGCGCTGTTCGGCGGACCTTAAGGTTTTCAGCACCTGCCCGAGTGGCGCGGCATGGTGTGCGATTACGGCTCCGCAAGAAGCGGTCGCTTTAACACCCATGACCCGGTAAAGGGTTTCATCTTTGAGTACGTAGCCGTTTTTCAATCGCAGCTCGGCTTTTTCCTGTTTCAACAGCGATTTCCATACAATTGAGGAATCGCCATTTACAGGAAATATTCCGCTATACACCAAACGCAACAGCAACATCGCCGGCAACAAATCGTCTACGGATACCATAGCCATTACATCATCGCCACCGGCGTAAAGCAGTTTGCCTTTATATAAATCCTCGACCACATAGCGCGCCAAATCCAGCGAAAAGCCGTTGAGTGCATCGGAAATCGCCATATGGCGGGCCGGAGACGGATAGCGTTTGCTTTCCAGATAAGACTTGAGCTGTTCTCGGTAACGTTGATCGATACCGCTCTTGATCTTGCTATGCCAACTGTCCTGATAGGCCAATCGGTATTTATCCTCACTGCCCGATAGCCATGCGCCCATGTTGTCGCCGTCCATCAGAATCAAGGCATAATAGGTTTCCTGAAAAAAGCCGCTAAGTTTGAATTTAATGCTGGGTTTCAACGTCTCGTTTTCACAATGGGCATCCCAAAACGAAGGCAGTTTCTTGGCCAATAAACGGGCTTGCTGATCAGCTCCGGTCATATTAAGAACCTTTTTTGGCAGGGCTGATTGTTCGGACCAGCCTTCCAGTATCGCCATCAATTCAATCGGTAAGGATTCGCGATTTGAGTTTTGTAGCCACTGTTCAAAACTCGTGGAAAAGGCCATGTCGTGAGTCGAAACCACATAGCGACTGATACTTCCTAAACCATCCACAGAATTTTTGATTTCGTCGATAAAACGCTTTGGCCACAGCCTCTTCAGCATATCCAGGGCACTCAGATGCTCGCCGTTTTTGACCCAGGACGGTTTTTGCTCTGCAACTTTTTGCCACAGGGTGTTTTGCCGCTTTCCCGGCGGCACAGCCAGTTGTGTTTGGTTAGTCGTCAGCCATTCGTATTCTCCGCTCAAAGTATTGCGGTAGCCTTGTTGCGGTTTTTGTTGAAAGGTCCGGGTGGCCTTGGCAGCGGCTGCGACTCTATCCAACAGGTCGTAAACTGCTGGATATAAAACACCGGGGTTAGGCCTATAGAACTGCCAGTCTTGCTCTGGCTGAATGGCTTGATTGAGTGTTTTCCATAATTCGCTGCCTAAAAAGCCCGGCAAATTCGTTTCAGGATAAAATGGCAGCATCGCCTCCTGCAAAGCATCAATATTCACTTTGCCCTCTTGTTGCCGGCACAACCAGGGCACGGCAGCCCAATACACTTCAGGGAAACCGTTCAATTGCTCCTTCAGTTGACGATAGCAATACAGATCGGTTTGCTTCAGTCGGGCTATTTCCAGGCATTCATCCAGCATGGCGTTAGCTTCGGCAAGAACCCATTGCCGTACTCTTGCTGTTACTTGCTCCGCAAGTTCCATTGCCATCGACGCAGGAACCAGCGCGAGAAATTTATTGGGCAGTGCCGCCGAAAACAAAGGGTTGGCATCGGTTTTGGCTTTGCGCCATTCACATTCAAATTCATCGAACCGACTTGCCGGCAAACCCATGTCTTTTTGCAGCCATAAATCCACCAGCGGTACGCCACGCAGTTGCGGGAAAATAATCGCATCCGGCCCGAGCCGCTCGCATATGATTTTCATACCTTCCCATGCGATGCGCGACAACAGATGCGAACCGGCCCATAAATCCGAGGTTGATCTCCCGGCGGCGATGAACGATTGCACCGGCCCGAAACTGACATTGAGCAAAGCCGGCTGCTCGTTCGGGTCTGCCGCAAATGCGCCGCAAAACGCCGAGGTCAAATCCAGGTGCGCCCAGATGGTATGATCGGGAACGCGGGTATCGGCAGGCAGCAAGCGCCACAAATGGCCGATGCCTTTCGGGTTAAGTTCCGGACCAAAACGCCAGAAACCGAGCAAGGTTTTTTGCCAATCAATAGCATCTTGTGCATCCCGCTCAATCAATTCCAGAAAATAGTCGGTGCTAAATGCCTTGATATGCGCGGGGTCGATATTTAATTTTCCCATCAGTTCCGCCGAATCACCGGTCAACGGATGTTTGATTTCCGGCGCTTGATCGAAGCGGACTTGCGCCCAGGCGGCATAGCGATTGTCCTTATCTTGCGGAAATTGCGGCCGGTCTGCCGCCGAAGCCCAATGGTCGGATTTCTCTATCCACGCTTTGGTTTCAGCATCAAGACCGTTTGGAAAAAACGTCTTGAACAACGCGCGCGTCGTGCCCCCTTCGTGTCCGGCCGGGTCGCGCATCAAGACCAGCGCTTTTTCGGCAGGATCGTGGACGCGGGCGGCGAGTTTGGCTTGCCAGAGGGTGTTGTCTTTCATGATTGGATCCTTTTGATTTCTAAGCCTTGCGCTTTCAAGCCGTTCAACGACTGATGGACGGATTGCCAAATTTCGATTTGTTGTTGAATAGACGGTGCATTTTTCAATCCTTGGGTCATTTCCTTCGGCAGTGCGCAGGGCAAATGAAAAATGATTCCAGCAAAATTTTGTCCTGAACGAATGATTTTAAAGCGAAGTTGATTAGCTAAACGACCGTTATTGCCCCAGGCGTTTACTTTATGGTTAGTCACCGGGTACGCCAGCAGATGACGTTTTTCAAAGCCGCCAGGATGAGCATTAGGAAAAGGTAAATCGGTTCGAAATTTGATTTTGGTTTGTGCCAAATCTTTCATAACGAGTTGCCAGTTATTTCGCTCCGGTGTTTGCCAAATCAATAAGCCTTCGTCATCCGAGCCAATCGCGTGCGGCCATTCCTGGGACAAGCAGTCTTTTAATGGTCGGCTAAATTGCGTTAGATCGGCTTTACCATTTAACAAAACGGTATTGTCTTGAAGTTCGGCTAGTCGCGACGTAGGCGTCGCTCCCACATCGGCTTTTAGTTCAACGGAGCCCCAAGCATTACGGGAGCGTCCGCCTAAAGTGCCGAACCAATGGATGAGTTGCAGGGTTTGGTTGAAGGTTGTTTGTTCGCTTTCGGGGTAAATTAGGGTCAGTCGGTTTTGTTCATTGGCATTGATTGCAGGTGCATGAACGATGCCATTATTGAAATGTAGCGGACCATAGGCCAGATATGTTTCTGGAGCCATAGAGCGCAATTTGCCGGTATTCCTGTCTTTTACTTCGGGATGAGTAATGCGATTGCTTGCTGGTGAATCAACCCACCGCTTAAGCTCACCTGCTTTTTGATGTTCGAGTTTTATCCGCACCCGGCTACGCATCGCCCACGCTTGATGATCCCTATCTTCCAACCAGGCATGCCCAAACAACCGCCCTTCGGCCTCGCGCACTTCCTGCCAGTGGTAGCCATATTGCTTGGCCACCGCGATGCGCCACCAGTGTTGCAACAACGCCTTGAACGGCGGTGTACGCCAGGCCGACTGTTGCTCGGCATCGCCCAGAAAGCCCGGGCAGTTGAAATGGATAAGGTAATCTACTCTCAGCATGTTCGCTCCTGTTGAAATTGAATCTGTTCCGCTTCAAGTGCTATCCGATACCGCGTCCTCGGCCGTTTTCCTACCGCCTGGATCAAGTAAGCCCCTGCAGCCTGTTGCAAAGCCCGGCCGAGCACCTTGTTGATCCGCGATTTGCGCTGTTCGAAAAACGCTTTGCTCATGCCGCCCCGCAAGGCGGCCTCGGTGCGGTCCGCTCCGCCCAGTTTTCCGGTGATTCGGCGGTAATGGCGTAAATATTCGGCGCCGTAGATTTCATCGGGCGCGCCATCACTGGGGCATGGCGGCGACGCCAGGCCATCGGCCTGGCGCTGCAGCAGCCAAAGGTAGAAGGCCAGGTCGGCCGGGATCAATTTAACTGGCGTCCCTTGGGCAATGAGCAGGCGCCTGTCCGGATCGATCGTCAAATGCGCCGGCCCCAGCGCGGCCTGGGCATTGGCCACGGTCCGGCTGAAGCTGCTTTTGCCGTCGAGCAGCGTCCGGTCCAGCCCGTGCCTGAGCCGCACGAAGGCAATGTCGGCCAGGATCACGTCGGCATGCCGGGTATCCAGGGGTTTACGGCTGGGGTCGTTGCCGTAGATCACCTGGGAATAGGGCGTCGGATAATAAAACTGCGGATGCGATTCATAGTCCGCCGAAACCAGCACATGGCTGAGGCGGTCCTGTTGCCGCCCATACAGGGACAAGGCATAGCCGGCATAAAAACCCATGGTCTTGCGGCCGCCGGCAATCGAGACATGCAAGGCGGTGTCCGGGTCGGCGGTGAAAGTTCTGATCCATTCGGTAATGCCGTCGGCCATGGCCTGGTTGTCGGCCTGGCTGCGGATGTCGTTCAGGGCCCGGCCGCCGGCGCATTGCAGAACATGGATGGACCGTTCGGAAAAATCCGGCCGGGGCAACCGGTAATCCTGGAAAAAACGCGCCAGCCAGCCGTCGTTGATCAAGGTCAGCCGGGCGCGCTGATAGCCTTCCGCCGTGGTCAGGATATGAATGGCCGTCGGCAGCGGCTCGCCCTGCCGGTGCAAGGCATACAGCGTTTCGGTGACGACTTGCGGAGTCAGGCCGGTTACGGCGAGTAAAATCTGGCTGTTCATCCGGCTATTGTCTCCGCTCCCCAGGTTTATCGGTTATCCGACAAGCTTGCCGCGCGGATCGCATAGGCGCCCATGCCCATGCTGGTGGCTTTGCCGACATGGGTCCACTGCCCTATCCAGAGATAGGGCCAGAAATCTTCCAGACCTTGGGTGTCTAAAACGACATTTCCAATTACGCCGCCCATGTTCATCTCGGCTTGCTGACGGGAGGAATAGCGCGTCCAGTCGTACCATTCGAGCCGCCGGCTGGCGAATTGCACGGTTTTGGCCTTGGCCGCGAGCCCGGCGAAGTCGGTTTCGAGCGGCGTATCGGTATGGAAATAACTGATCATCGAGATGCGCCTGAGCAGGGTGCCGAACAGCGCGCCGAAATTGAAGCCGTCGGGCGAGAGGTTTTTTCCGTCCTGTTTGATGCGCAGCGGCGAATGAAACGTCATCTGTAATTGTGCCGGCATGGGAGGGAGCGGCGGAACAGCGGCTTGCCGTTGTGGCTGGAGTTCCCCGTCTTGATAGATCGTTTGGGCGCGCCCCTGGGGGTCGACCTCGTCGACTTTCCGCAAAGCAAACACCTGACGATGGCCGCCAATGCCTTCCTGCCCCGCCGTCTGTAAAGCATGAACGATATAGGGAAAAAAGCGTTGGCCATGCCCGAACAGAATGACGTCCAGGCTGTAATCATTCTCAGGGGATAAATTTTCCGGAAAGCGCAGGACAAAGGGATGGGGGATGGCGGTGTATTTGCGCATTTTTTCAGCACCGGCCGGCGGCGGCGTTTCAAAGATATAGCTATAGGCGCAAGCGTTCTTTAACAAGCATTGGTTGCAAGGCGTATTTCTTACCACGCAAACCGTCCTCTTTAAGGCATGCCCAAAGGCGCCGCGCCAGGCTGAACCCGGATACTCCGGCAAACGCCGGAGACCGGTTGACATGAAATAAAAGCGGTATTGCCTGACGGGAATGACGGGATGAATCGTTGTTGCCATGAGAGACCTCCATGTTCGCTATCTTTTCAGATTCTAACCAGTGAAGTCATTATTGACAAGCTTGCCACAACCCGAAGCTTCGAGTCCCAAGGAGAAGCCTACGTAAAAGCGGGCGCCATTTTCCCGGATGCGCTTCACAAAAAGATGGAGCGCTCAACAAAGGCGAGATGCCGAGCGTGAAACGACGAAAAACCGCATCCTAGAGCATTTTCGTTTTGGGTGCACGGTCATAAGCCATGCCGCAAAGTGAGGGGAAACGCGTCATTCCGGCAGGGATTGCCGGACGACTGCAGGGATGCGGGAGATACGAGCCCAAGGAAGGGCGAGGTAGATCGCGTCGGGAACACGCGATCGACGAGCCCAAGGAAGGGCGAGGTAGATCGCGTCGGGAACACGCGATCGAGAGCAACGCAGGGAGCGGTTGCCGAATCCAGAAGCCAGGGATGGCAAGCTTTAATGCATCCCTGCAGTCTGGATCTCGGCACAAATCTGTCTGGAACAGATTTGCATTGACCCGAAGGGGGCCAGGCAGGAAAGCCTGGCATGAATCCCTGCCGAAATGACGGTTTGACTTAACGGCATTATCTCCCTATAGGCGATATGAAAATGCTCTAGCGTTTCCCGCAAGCGATCGTCAATGCTCCGCTCATTTCGGAATCCGGTTCCAGATCAAGCAAATGCCAATCGGAGGCAAGCCCGCAAGGCTCGGGCAATGCCAAAAATCCGGCAGCGCCGACCGTCGTCGTGATAACTCCGGCCACGCCCATGCCGATGCCCGCTCCGACCGCCTTAACCAGACTTTCCTTGCGCGTCCAGAACCGGTAGAACGCTTCCCGGCGCCTATCGGGCGGCAACCGCTGCCAATGCGCCAATTCCTCGGGCGCGAGAATTTCACCGGCTAGGCTTTCCGGATCGTGGCGCGGGTCCCAAACCTCGACATCCACGCCCAGCTCGCGGCGGCCGACCGCCAGTACCATGCGTTCGCCGGAATGCGACAAGTTGAAGCGCAACGTTTGCGGTTCGCCGTTGTTATCCAGTAAATACGGTTTACCCAGCGCCTGCCGGCCGAAGCGGATCACTTCCGGGGAATTTTCCAGATAACGGCTCAACAGCAAACGTACCTTGCCGTGGCAAACGACATAGCGGCGCCGGTGCAGCTCGCGAACGAAGCGTTGCGCGGTTTGCCGTTCCTGTTCCGACAGCCAGCGCCCATATTGCCGGTATTCGGCCTCGCCGGCCTGCAAAGTTTCGTACCAAACGTCGACGTCCTCGAATGTCGAAAAAGGTTTGCGTTCAACCGGCATCGCCGCTCCGCCGTTGAAAATCCTGCAACACCGCATAGCAAACCGGGGTCAGCAGCAGGCTGGCGAACATGCCGAACAGCAGGCCGGCCGCCAGCGACAAGGTCATCGGCACCAGGAATTGCGCCTGCTCGCTGGTTTCCAGCAGTGTCGGCAGGAAACCGGCGAAGTTGGTGACGAAGGCCAGAAAGATCGGCCGGAAGCGGGCCGAACAGGCTTCGGCGACCAGCGTCAAACGGTCGGATACCCGCGCTTCATGTTCGTGAATGTAGTCGAGCAACACCATGCTGTCGTTGACCACCACTCCGCTGGCCGCGATCATGCCGACCAGGGATTCCATCGACAACGGCATGCCCAGCGCGGCATGGGCCAGCACCGCGCCGCACCAGGCCATCGGCGCCGCCAGCAAAAACACCAAAGGCAGCGCATAAGAGCGAAACGCCACCGCGATGATCGCGTAAATCACGCACAACGCAATCGCGGTATTGTTCGCCAGGGCCTGCAGGGTTTGCCGCTGTTCCTGGCGTTCGCGGCCCGGATCGGCGCTGAGGCCGGCAAAACGAGTTTGCAAGGCCGGCAGCACCTGCCGCTCCAGATCGGTATATATCGCATTCAAATCGGCTTGCGCCGGATCGATCCGTGCCGCCACTTCCAGGACCCGCCGACGGTCGCGGCGGATCATTTGCGACACGCCCGGCTCGAATTCGACCTGGGCCACCTGCGCCAACACGGTCTTTTTATCGTCCGGCAACGCCACAGGCAAGGTATAGAGATCATCCAGCGAACGGCGCTGCCCGAGCGGCAACCGCACCATGACCTTGACCTCGTTGCGGCCGCGCTGAAAACGCTGCGCCTCGACGCCGTAATAAGCGTGGCGCACCTGTTCGGCCAGATCGGCCGCTTTCAGCCCCATCGCTTCGCCGGCCGCGGTCAATTGCAGGCGCAGCTGCGGCTTGCCGGCGATGTTGGAATCCAGCACATCGTAAACGCCGGGATAGGCCGCCAAACGCTTTTTCAGGTCCGTGCCGGCGTCGCGCAGCGCTTGCGGATCGTCGGCGGACAGATTCAGCACGATGTCGTACGGCACGTCGCCTTCGCGGACGATGAAGTCCAGCCGCGCAAAACCCAGCTCGCCGATGCGCCGCCGCCATTCGCGCACGAAGTCGTCCACCTTGATGCGCTGCCGTGCCGCGTCGGAGAGTTCCAGCCATAAACCGGCTTCCTGCTCCCAGATCAGCGTCTCCTGGCCGACCAATAAACTGAAACCCGGTTCGGCCTTTTCCAGTTCGTCGCGGTAATCCAGCAAGGCCTTTTCCACACGTTCGGCCAGACGCCGGGTTTGCTCCGGCGCGGTACCGGGCGGCACGGTTAAACGGGCCCAGAACGCGTCCTTGCTGATGTCGGGATTCATCGCCCGGCGCACATGCCCGCCGGCATACAGCCCGCCGGTCAGCAACAGCAAGGCGGCGAACAGCGACAACACCAGATAGCGCCAGGCCAAGGCCTTTTCCAGCAGTGGCCGGTAACGCCTGGCGACCCAGCCTTCCAGCAGGCGATTCAAGCGTTCGCGCCAGCGCGCCAATGCCCCGTTATCCGCGTTATTCTCCGCCGGCGCCGCCAGATGCGCCGGCAAAATCAGCAAAGCTTCCGCCAACGAAAAGACCAGGGTCAAAATCATCACCCAGACGATGGGCCGCATCATCGCCCCGCTCCACCCCGGCAGAAACAGCCCCGGCAAGAATGCCGCCACGGCAATCGCAATCGACAGCAACACCGGCAGCGCGACCTTGCGGACGCCGGCCGCGGCGGCGCGCAATGGATCGGCGCCCGGCTTTTGCTGTTCGCTGTGCACGCTTTCGCCGATGATGATGGCGTCGTCCACCAGAATGCCCATCGCCAGCAAAAAGCCGAACAGCGACAGCATGTTCAGCGACAGCCCCAACAGCGGCATCCACCACAGGGCGCCCAGCACCGAAGTCAAAATGCCCATGCCGGCCCACCAGGCCACCCGGGCGCGCAAAAACAGCGTCAGCACCAGCCAGACCAGAATGAAGCCGCTCAAGCCGTCTTCCAGCAAGGTGTCGATACGCTGGTCGAAGGCGATCGAATCGTCCCACCAGGTTTTCAAGTGCAAACCGGGCGGCAAAGTCGTTTGCGCGCGCGCCACGTAATCGCGCACGGCCTGGGCCACGGCGATGCCTCCCGCTTCGGCGTGAATTTCCCAGCCCTGCGCCGGCAGGCCGTCGTGGCGCCATTGCAATACCTTTTCACCCAGGCCGTCGCCGACCGTCGCCACATCGCCGATCTTTATCGTGCCGCCGTCGGCCAGGCCGAGCAGCGGCAATGCGGCCACCGCGTCGCCGCTGACGGCACCGGCCTGTACGTGCAACAACAAATCGCCGGTCGGCGTCTTGACCGGACCGCCGGCCAATGCCGGCGAGGCGCGCCGGATCGCTGCCGCCACTTGCTCCAGCGTCAGGCCGTATTGCTGCAGGCGCTCGGCGCGCACCTCCACGCCGATCTCGTATTGCATGCGGCCGTAATCGACCGCCTGGGTCACGCCGGGCAAGGCCGACAATTCGGCGCGTATCCGCTCGCCCAGATCTTTCAGGCGCAACGGCTCGGCGTCGCCGTACAAGGCCACCCAGATCACGCCGTCGTCGCCGTCGCGCTGCGCTTCGCGCACGTCGATCTTTTCCACCGCCGCCGGCAGCCGGGTCAAGGCGTCGATACGGCCGCGCGCCGCGCTCATCACCGCATCGCGTTCGTGGCCGGGCAACACGCCGACCTTGATCTGGCATTCGCCCTCGAATACGCTAGTATCCAGATGCCCGATGCCCGGAAGATCGTAAATCGCCTCTTCCAGCGGAATACAAAGCCCGGTTTCGACATCGGCCGGCCCGGCGCCGGGATACACCGCAACGATCTCGAACTGGCCGGGGCTGAAACGCGGATAAACGTCGCGCTCCAACGTCAGCAAGCCGCCCACGCCGCCGAGCCAGATCAACAGCATCAACAAATTGGCCGCGACCGGATTGGCGGCGAACCAAGCCAACGGCGAGCGCGGGCGAAAGGCCGACAATTTCATGGCCCCTCCGTTACAGGAAGCCGCCGGCCGCTTCGGCGACGACCTTTTGGTCGGCCACCGGCGTTTCGAGGCCGGACACGACGACCCGCTCGCCGGCCTGCAAGCCGCCGCCGATCCAAACCCGGTCGGCGTCGCTGCGCAGCACTTGCAAACGGCGGATTTGCAGTTTGTTGTCGGAATCGACCAGCACCGCTTCCTGCGCGGCATTTAGCGCGCCGCGCGGCAATTCGAACACGCCGTCCAGTTCCCTGCTTTCGATTTCCGCCGTCAAAAAGGTGCCGGGCAATAAGGCCGGCGCGCGTTCCGGACCGTTCAGGCGAGCCACCCAGTATTCCAGGCCGGTCGTCGGGTCGACGAAACCTTCGCGGCGCACGATCGTCGCTTCGCGCCGCACCGTCTCCGGACCGCGCTCGGCCGTCAACACTACTTTGAGGCCCGCCTTGCCCGGTTTGGGTTCCGCCAAATAGCCGATTTGCGCCTGGCTCAACGGCAGGCGCACCTCGGAAGCATCGTCGGCGTAGATCCGTCCCAACGCCTTGCCGGCCTCGGCCATTTGCCCGACGCCGGTCAGTTTTTCCTTGACCCGGCCACTGAACGGCGCGCGGATCTCGCAGCGGCTCAGGCGCATCCTGGCATCGGCCAGTTCGGCTTCCGCCTGGCTCAATCGGGCTCTGGCCTCCTGCACTTGCGGCTCGTGCAGCGACAAGGGCGTCGGCGCGCCTTGCCCAAGCACTTTCCATTCGCGCTGGGCCTGTTGCGCCGCCGCCTGTTCTTCGGCCAGTTTACGCCGGGCTTCGGCCAGTTGCGTTTCGGCGCGAACCACGCCCAATCGGTATTCGTGCGCCGCCACTTTGACCAATACTTCTCCGGCCTTGAAGCGGCCGCCGACCACGAAGCCGTCGTGCAGGGCCTCCACCCTGCCCTGTACTTCGGCGGTCAAGTCGATTTCCCGCACCGGCTGCAACACGCCCTGGCTGCGCACCGGCAACCGCAGGTGCCTCGGTTGCACGCTCAATACTTTGACGGTAGGCACGGGCTCTTCCCGCGCGGCGGATTCGGGCGCCGCCCCTTCGGCCAACAACCAAGCGGCCACACCGGCCGACAGCAAGACCATAATCGGCAGGACGATGCGCAAACGTGCCGCCGTCATACGCCGCCGCCCAACGCCAAATACAAATCCAGCCGGTTGTTCAACGATTTAAGCCGCGCATCCAGCAGCGCGGTTTGCGCGGTCAGCGTACTGCGGTAGCTATCCAGTAAAGTCAAAATATCCACGGTGCCGTTTCGGTAGGAATAAATCGCCAGCGCGCGGCTGGTTTCGGTTTGTTTGACGGCGGCGTTCAGCGCCTGTTCGCGGCCGCGCAGCCAAGCTTCGGCGGCCAGGCTTTGCTCGACCTCGCGCAAGGCCTGCAGTACGGTTTCCCGGTAACGGTGCAGGACTTCGCCGCTTTGCGCCGCCCGCAGGTCGATATCGGCCTGCAACCTGTCGCCGGCGTACAGCGGCTGGGTCAGACCCAAGGCCAGATTCCAGGCCGCCGAACGCGGGTCGCTCAAGTCGGCCAGCGTGTTGCCCAGACTGCCGCCTGATGCCGCCAGGGTCACGCGCGGCAACAAGGCTTTGCGGGCGCTGCTCAATCGGTGGTCTTGCGCGCGCAAACGGGCGAAGGCCGCAACGATGTCCGGGCGGCGGGTCAACAGTTCGGCCGGCAGGCCGGACGGCATCGCCGCCGGCAATTCGGGCAACTGGCGGCAGCGCTCGACGGCGCCGGCCGGGTATTGCCCCAGCAGCACCTCCAGCCGGCGCTGCGCCAGCTGCACCTGATTGGCGGCCTCGTTCAGTTCGGCGCGGGCATCGCTGAGGTCGGTCAGCGCGAGGCTCAAGTCCAAACCCTGCGCGAGCCCCAGGTTGAAGCGGCCCTGCAGCAATTCGACCAGCGCGCCGCGATCGTCGATGGAAGCCTGCACCACGGCCACCCGCTGGCGGGCTTCGGCCAGTTCGAAGCAATTCTGCGCGGTGCGCGCCGCCAGCGACAACGCCGCACCCCGCAAATCGGCCTCGGCGGCGTCGGCGTCCAGTTCGGCGGCGTAGCGGGCATCGGCGATGCGGCCCCAAACGTCCCATTCCCAACTGAAATTGAACGGCACGCTCCAGACGTTGCCGTCGGGCGCATAGGCCCGCGCGTCGCGGCCGGCGTCGGCATGCTGGAATCCGGGGGCCAGATCCACTTGCGGCTTGGCGGCGGCGCCTTCGATGCGCGCCAGCGCACGGGCTTGTTCGATGCGCGTCGCGATTGCCTTCAAATCGTTATTGCCGTCCAGCGCCGCCGCGATCAGGGCCTTCAGATCGTCGTTTTTAAAACTCGCCAGCCAGGCCGAGACCTCGGACTTGTGCGCCTCGGCAGCGCGCGCCGTCCAGGCCGGCGGCAGGCCGACCGCCTCCTTGACCGGCTCCCGGTCCGGCACTTCGACGCAGGCGGACAGCAGCATCGCCAGGCAAATCCGGACTTTATGCCAATGACGCGGACAATCGGTGATGAAGGATTTCGTGCGATTCTTAATAGGCTCAGCGCCGCTCATCCGCTTTCCGTTGCAATATGGCGATCACATCGCCGATGAAATCCGGATCGCGGACAATGCCGGCGTGGTCGCTGTCGACCCGCTCCGATCCCAATAAACGGTTTCCGCAGGCCTGCTCCAGTATGTCCTGGGCCAATTCCCCCGCATCGCCGGCTGCGCGCGACCACCAGCAATACATGCCGGCCCCGATCGGCTCGATGCGGTAACTGTCGCTCAATTCGGTCAGATGTCGCATGATCGCCAAGCCATTTTGCAAATCCAGCAATTTTACCCAATCCGCGGCCGGATGCGCAGCACCGATCTGCTCCGGCAGCGCCTCGGGGTCGGCATCGGCCAGATCCGGCGAAAGGTCGCGCAACAGTTCCCGCAGACTGTCGCCGCCGTCATCTTCGGCTTCGTCCTGTTCGAAGCCCGGCACGAAACAATCGGCCAGGCCCAGAAAGGCGATCTCGCGCCCGGCCCGTTCCAGGACGCTGGCGATACTCAACGCCAATGCGCCGCCCAACGACCAGCCCAGCAAATGAATCGGACCGTCCGGTTGGCTTTGCGCAATGGCATCGGCGTAATCGCGCGCCATGCTTTCCAGCGAAACATCGCGCCAATTCGCATCCAGAAAACGCCGGCACAACAGGCCGATCACCGGCCGCTGTCCGGCCAAGGCGCGCGCCAGCGGATAATAACCGAACACCGTGCCGCCGGCCGGATGCAGGCAAAACAACGGCGGCAACGCGCCGGCGGTGTCGTTCAGCGCCACCAGCGGCGATAGCGCCGTTGTGATGCGCTGTGCCGCCAGCGCGGCGATGGTCGGTTGCTGCAACAAACGGCTGAGCGGCAAATCCCAGCCCAGCTCACGGTTGATCGTCGAGAGCAAACGCAAAGCGAGCAATGAGTGCCCGCCCAACTCGAAGAAATTGTCCTCGATGCCGACCGCGTCCAGGCCGAGCACCTCCTGCCAGATCCGCGCCAGGCGCCGTTCCGTGTCGTTGCGCGGCGCGAGGGCGGTGCGGACGACGCGCTCCGGTTCCGGCAGCGCCTTGCGGTCCAGCTTGCCGCTCGGCAGTTTCGGCAAGTGCGGCAACACGATGATCTGCGCCGGCACCAGGTAGTCGGGCAGCCGGCGGCTCAAGGCCGTACGCAGCGATTCGGCGTGCCGGTTCCCGCTTGTGTCGATTAGATTTGTGTCGGTCAGATCACTGTAGGTTGGGTTAGCGAAGCGTAACCCAACAACATCCTCCACCGCGACATACCCCAACAACCGGCCGCTTTCGCCGATCCTCACCGCCGCTTCGTGGACCCCGGGCTGTTCCAGCAAGACATTTTCAATTTCGCCGGGCTCGATCCGGAAACCGCGCAGTTTGATTTGTTGGTCGACCCGGCCCAGGTACTCGATCACCCCGTCGGCCCGTTGCCGGACCCGGTCGCCAGTGCGGTACATGCGCTGGCCGTTAGGGGCGAACGGGTCGGGCAGGAAGCGTTCGGCGCTTTGTCCCGGCCGGCGCCAATAGCCTTGCGCGAGTCCGAGCCCACCGATGTACAGCTCGCCCGCGGCGCCCATCGGCAACGGGTTCAGGTCGGCGTCCAGCACGTAGGCGGTCCTGTCGCCGACGCAATGGCCGATCGGGGCATAGCGGCTGTCGCAGGTCATATCGGCCAGCCAGGCCAGCGGGGTAATCACGGCTTCGGTGGGGCCGTAGGCGTTGAACAAGCGCTCGGGCCCCAAACGGCTTTGGATCAGCGCCAGGCTGCCCTGTGGCAGGCCTTCGCCGCCGACCGTGCAGCCGGTCAAGCGCGGCGCGTGTTCGGGACGGTCGAGTTGGCGGGCCAGTTCGGCCAGATAGGCCGGCGGCACGTCGATGCGGGTGATCGCATAGTCCCGGAGGGCTTGCAGGGTCCGGTCGACGCTCCAGCCGGACGGATCGCCGATCACCAGCGTCGCGCCCCGCAACAGCGGCACCGCCCATTGTTCGATCGCGGCGTCGAAGCTGAACGAGGCGAAATGCAGGCAGGTTTCGCCGGCCTGCAGATCGTACAGGGCCGCCATCGCTCCACAATGCATGGCCAATGCGCCGTGGCCGACCGCCACGCCTTTGGGCCGGCCGGTGGAACCGGAGGTGTAGATCAAGTAGGCCGGCGTTTCGGGATGCAAGTCCACTGCGGGCGGCGTGTCGGGATAGCCGGACAGGTCCAGTTGGGACAGGTCTAGCCTGTTAATCGCATCGGCCGTAGGGTGGGCATGGCCCCCCGTTGGCGTGGCTTGCGCGGAGACACTGGCCGTGCCTCCCCTACGCTCGGCCAACGCCTCGCCGGCATGGCTGTCGATCAGCCATTCGGCGCCGGCATCGTCCAGCATGTACTGCAAACGCTCGGCCGGATAGGCGGGGTCCAGGGCCAGAAACGCCGCGCCGCATTGCCACGCCGCCAGGCAGGCCACGATCGCCTGCGCCGAACGCGGCAGGCTCAATGCCACCACCGCGCCGGGGCGCAGGCCCCGGTCCCGCAAATAATGCGCCAAGCGGTGGGCCTGGCTTTGCAGCCCGGCGTAACTGACCCGCTCGGCCCCGGCTATCAGCGCCACCGCATCGGGCCGGGTTTGCGACTGGTGGCGGATCAGCGCCGGCAACAAATCGTCGGTTCGATAAGTTGGAATACGAGAAACATTCGCGGGCGTAGTTTCACCAAACCCGAGCGCACCGACGCAAGCCTGCGGCTGCCGGGCGATCTCCAGCAACAAATGGCGCAGGCTTTCCGCCATCCGCCGCATGTCGTCCCCGGCGAAATACGCACGGGCATAATCGAAGCCGATTTCCAAACGCTGCCCGACCGTCACGTCCAGTGTCAACGGATAATTGGTCACATCGCGCTGGCTGAGGCCACCGATCCGCACGCCGCCGTTCGACTGGCGCAAGGCCGCATCGACCGGATAATTCTCGAACACCAGCAAGGTATCGAACAACTCGCCGCCGCCGGTTCCGGCCCAGCGTTGAATATCGTACAACGGCGGATATTCGTGCTCGCGCATCTGCAAGTTTAAGATTTGCAAATCGCGCAGCCAGTCCACCAACGGCTTGCCCGGCTCGATGCGGGCGGCGACCGGCAAGGTATTGATGAATAAACCCAGCAGATTTTCCGCTCCCGATAAATCGCCGGGGCGGCCGGCCACGGTGGTGCCGAATACCGCCGTGCGCAAACCGGTGTAATGCGCCAGCAGCATCGCCCATGCCCCCTGCACCAGGGTATTCAACGTCAAATGCTGCCGCTGCGCAAAGCCCTGCAAGGCCGCGGTTTCGGCGTCGGACAGGGCGCACTCGACATAACCGTTGCCGGTCTGTCCCGGTGCGGCTAGGCAATTCGCCAATAAGCACGGCTCGGACGCCTCGCGCAAAGCCGCGCGCCAAAAGGCTTCGCCGGCTTGCTTGTCTCTAGTCGCCAGCCAGGCGATGTAATCGCGGTAACGGCCCGTTTTGGCCCGTGCCGGCGCATGGCCTTCGTAGGCGGCCATGACTTCGGCGAAAAACAGCGAGCTGCTCCAGCCGTCCAGCAATAAGTGGTGGCTGGTCCAGATCAAATGCAGCCGATCGCCGGGCAAGTTCACCAAAATCAGACGCTGCAACGGCGGCCGGGCCAAGTCGAAGCCGCGCGCATAATCGGCTTGCGCCAATGCCGTCAGCTCGTCTTCGTTAAACGCCGTGGTCCGCCAATCCAGGCAAGTGACCGGTATTTCCGCCTCGCGCCAGACCGCTTGCACCGGCGCGTCGCCATGCCAGAAAAAACCGCTGCGGAAGATCTCGTGCCGGCGGGACATCTCGCGCCAGGCCCGAATGAAGCGATCCGTATCCGCACCCGTCAAATCCAGCACCAATTGCGTGACGTAGAGATTGGCTTCCGGTTCGCGCAGCGCATGAAACAGAATCCCCTGCTGCATGGGCGAGAGCGGATAAAGGTCATCGATGCGGCGGTGTTCGACCGGCAAGGCATCGAGCTGAGCCTGGCTCAGGCCGGCCAGCGGCACGTCGCTCGGGGTCAGGCCGGGTTCGGCGGTGAGGCAGTGGTCGAGCAGCTGCTCCAGATGCTGCCGGTAGCGGTCGAGCAGGGTGTCGATCGTCCGTGCCCGGTAGCGTTCGCGGCTGTAGCTCCAGTCGAGGCGCAGCCGGCCCCGGTAGATTTCGCCGTTGATTTCCAGTTCATAGGCCAAGGGGGAGCGCGGGTCGCGCTCGTCGCCGCCGGCTTCCTCGGCCGGTTGCAACAGGGCGTCGTCGTGGAAGCTGCTGTCGAGTTGGCCGAGGTAGTTGAACAAGACCTGGGGGGTGCCGCCCTCAAACGGCGGGTGCGGCGTCAGGTAGCGTAATACGCCGTAGCCCAGGCCCTGGTCGGGCACCTGCCGCAGTTGTTCCTTGATGGTTTTGAGGGTGGCGGCCGGCTGGGCTTGCGGGCTGAGCAGGACCGGGTACAGGCTGGTGAACCAGCCGACCGTGCGGCTCAGGTCGAGAGGCGGATGCTGGGCGTCGGTCGGGATGCGTTCGGCTTCGCGGCCGTGGCCTTCCAGGGCAATCGTGAGGTGTGCTTGCTGGGTCCACTCGCCCAGGGTCTGCGCCAGCGCCGCCAGCAGCAGGTCCGGCAGGCGGGTGCGGTAGGCCCGATGGGCCTCGTGCAGGAGCTGGCGGGTGCGCTCGGCGCTCAGGGTCAGCGTCCGGCTGGCGCGGTCGCGGCTTTCGGCGCGGCCGTGCGGCTCATCGCAGGGCCAGGGGGCGCGGGCCGCCGAGACTTGCGCCTGCCAGTAGGCCTGCTGGCTGTGCAGCCGTTGGCTGTGCGCATAGGTTTGCAGGGCCTGGCCCCAGGCTTGGTAGCTGGCGGTTCGGGCGGGCAGTTGCGGGATCTGGCCGTGGCGGATTTGCGTGTACAGGCGGTGCAGGTCTTCCAGCAGAATACGCCAGGACACCGCGTCGACGATCAGGTGGTGGGCGACCAGCAGCAGGCGCTGGCTGCCGTCGGCGACGTCGATCAATACGGCCTGGAACAGCGGGCCGTGTTCGAGGTTCAGGCCGCGCTGCGCCTGTTGGGCGATGGCGGTGACGGCGGCGGCGTCTTGAGCGCTGTGTTGTTCCAATAGGGGTTCCGTCTGTTGAATCTCGGCATAGCGTTGGCGCCAGGCACCTTGGTTTTGAATGTAACGCAGGCGCAGGCTGTCGTGGTGTTCGACCAGGTTCTGCAGCGCTTGGGCGAGCGCGGCGCGGTCGAGCGGCAGGCGGGCTTTGAGCAAGAGCGACTGGTTCCAGTGCGCGGGCGGGACCGGTGTTTGTTCGAAGAAGGCGTGTTGGATCGGCAGCAGCGGCGCGCGGCCGAGCGCCGGCGCTTGAGCGGCCGGGGCTTGAGCGTCTTCTTCCAAGCTCTGTGCGACTTGGGCCAGGCCGGCGATGGTTTGCTGCTGGAACAGGTCTTTGGGGGTGAAGCGCAGGCCTTGGGCGCGGGCGCGGCTGACCAGTTGGATGGAGAGGATGGAGTCGCCGCCCAGTTCGAAGAAGTTGTCGTGGATGCCGATCGGCGCCCGGCCGAGCAGGTCTTGCCAGAGGGACGCCAACACCGCTTCGGCCGGGGTGGTGGGGGTTTGCGGCGCGGTGCTGGGCGGGCCTGCGGGCGCCGGCAGGGCGCGGCGGTCGATTTTGCCGTGCGCGGTGCGCGGCAGTTGCGTCAGCCAAACGTAGTGGGCCGGGATCAGGTAGTCGGGCAGGCGCGCGGCCAGGGCGGTTTTGAGTTGGGCGTCGGTGGGGGCCGGGGCGGCGGCGCGTGGCGGGGGCGCGTCATCCGGAGCGGCCGTGCCGCCGGCCAGATAAGCCGCCAGGTAGCGGCGTCCCTGTTCCTCGCGCAGCAGCACGTGGGCGTCCTCGACGCCGGGCAAGTCGCGCAGGGCGGCTTCGATTTCACCGGGTTCGATCCGGTAGCCGCGCAGTTTGATCTGCTGGTCGGTGCGGCCGAGGTAGGCGACGATGCCGTCCCGGCCGCGCCGGACCCGGTCGCCGGTGCGGTACAGGCGGCCGCCATCCCCCGCGAACGGGTCGGGCAGGAAGCGTTCCGCGCTGAGATCGGGCCGGCCGAAGTAGCCGCGCGCCAGGCACGGGCCGCCGATGTAGAGTTCGCCGGCCGCGCCCCAGGGTACCGGGTTGAGGTCGGCGTCGAGGATATGCAGGGTGCGCTCGCCCACCGCGGCGCCAATCGGGGCGTAGCCGGTCAGGGCGCGGTCATCGGCCAGCCAGGCTAAAGGGGTAATCACCGTTTCGGTCGGGCCGTAGCCGTTGACGATCTGTTCCGGCTGCAACGCGGCGCGGAGGGTGGCCAGCGCCGCGGCGGAGACGGCTTCGCCGCCGACGCAGACGATGCGCAGCGCCAAAGGCCGGCCACGCGCCTGGACGGCCTCGGCCAGATGCAGCAAGGCGCTGGTCGGCGGATACACGACGGTCACCCGGTGCGCGCGCACCGTCGCCAGGGTGTCGTCGCCGGTCCAGCGGCTGTCGCCCAGCACCACGCCGGCGCCGTGGCACAGCGGCGCCAGCCATTGTTCCATGGCCGCGTCGAAGGTGAAGGCGGCCATAGGCAGGGCGCGGTCGGCCGGGGTGTAGCGGTAGAGGTCGCCGATGGCCTGGATGTGGCGGCTCAACGCGCCGTGCGGCACGGCCACGCCTTTGGGCTGGCCGGTGGAGCCGGAGGTCAGGATCAGGTAGGCCAGTTGCTCGGGGTGGATGGCCACCGCGGGCGGCGTGGCCGGTTCGGCGCTCAAGTCCAGACTGGCGAGGTGAAGCCAGGTAGGATGGGCTGAACGGTAGTGAAGTCCCTCGTTGGACGCGTCGGAAAACGCATCGCAACGTTCGGCGAGGATGACGCTCACGCCGGCCTCGGCGATCAGTTCGGCCAGCCGTTGTTCGGGTTGCTCGGGGTCGAGCGGCAGGTAGGCGCCGCCGGCTTTCAGCACCGCCAGCATCGCCACGATCGTCTCCACGCCGCGCGGCAGCAGCAAGGCCACCCGGCTTTCCCGCTCCACGCCCAGGCCGATCAGCCGGTGCGCCAGCCGGTTGGCTTGCATCTCCAGTTCGGCATACGTCAAACGGGTTTCGCTGCCGATCAGCGCGATCGCCTCGGGTTGCGCCTCGGCCTGGCGGCGGATCAGGGCGTGCACCGGGGTGGAGGCGTCGTAGGGCTGGACCCATTGGTTCCAGCTCTGAAACAAGGCCGTCTCGCGTCCGGTCAGTACCGACAGATCGCCGATTCTCGCCTGCGGATTACTCACCAAACCGGTCAACAGCACCCGAAAATGCGCGGCCAGATCCGCCACGGTTTCTTCGTCGAAAGAGCGGCAATCGTAATCGAACGCCACTTGCAAGGCGCTGTCACCGCTTTGCACCGCCAGCGTCAACGGAAAATGGGTCGTTTCGCGGTGGCTTTCGCCGTATATCCGTAGGCCGTCTTCCGGCCGCCAGCGCAAAGCCTCGGACAAAGGGTAATTTTCGAACACCAGCAAACTGTCGAACAACGCTTCGCCCGGCCTGCCCCACCAGCGCTGCACCTCGGCCAACGGCGTGGTTTCGACCTCGCGCAGTTCCAGATTGGCCTGCTGCAAGGCTTGCAGCCAGTCGCCGACCGCATCGGCGGCGTGCGGCGCCTGAATCATCGGCAAGGTATTGATGAACAAACCGACCATCGCTTCCGCGCCGGGCAAATCGGCTGGCCGGCCGGACACGGTCACGCCGAACGCGACCGCCTCGCCGCCGCAATACCGCTGCAATAACAGGCACCAGGCGGCCTGCACCAGGGTGTTGATCGTCAATTTGCCGCGTTGCGCGGATTGGCGCAAGGCCGCGAAATCGTCGCCGTCTATATGCAAGACATGCAAAACGTATCCCTGCCCCTGACTGCCGCGCGGTAGCGCGTCGACCAGACGGGTCGGCTCTTCCAAGACGGGTAAACGTTCCCGCCAATAACGTTCGGCCGCGGTGGGATCGCGTTCGGCCAGCCAGGCGATATAGTCGCTAAACTCCGCAGCCGACGGCGGCAGAGTATCGCCGCGATAGCTGCTCAACACTTCGCCGAGCAAGCGGGCGCTGCTCCAGCCGTCCAGCAACAAATGATGGCTGAGCCAGATGAAATGGTAAACATCGTCTTGCAAGCGCACCAGCACCAGTTTGAACAGCGGCGCGCGGTCGGTAGGCAAGCCCTCTGCCTGCAAGTCGCGGAGCAAACCGGGCAACGCCGCATCGGCGTCGCTGCGGCCGCGCCAGTCCAGCTCGATCAACGGCAAGGCCGAACGCTTGCGCACGATCTGCATGGCCTGCGGCCAGTCGGCCGGCGCATAAAATGCGGTGCGCAGCACCGCGTGCCGTTGCATCGCCGTTCGCCACGCTTCGGCAAAGCGGCCGGCATCGAGGCCTTCCAGGCACACGTCGAAGCGGCTGACATAGCTGGCGGCATCGTTTTCGTACAGGCTGTGAAACAGCATGCCCTGTTGCATCGGCGTCAGCGGGTAAATATCCGCTATCTCCGCCACCGGCAACGGCAAGGCGTCCAGTTGCGCTTGCGTCAAACCGGCCAGCGGAAAATCGCTGGGCGTGACGCCTTGCGGCCCCTGCCGGCAATGTTCGACCAGCGCGGCCAGTTCGCGATTGAACTCCTCGGCCAGCGCGGCGACGGTTTCGGTACGGTAGCGGCGGCGGTTATAAGTCCAGTTCATCGCCAGACGTCCGTCGTAGATCTGGCCGTTGACTTCCAGCGCATAATCCAGCGGCGCGGCGGCATCTCGCTCGTCGCCACGCGCCTCGCCGGCCGGACGGAACAAACCGTCGGCGGCGAAGCTGGCGTCGAACTGGCCCAGATAGTTGAAGCACAGGGCCGGCCTCGGCAGGCTGCCGAGTTGCGCCCGTATTTCGGCGCCGGCCAGATATTTCAGCAAACCGAAACCCAAACCGCGCTCCGGCACGCCGCGCAATTGTTCCTTGACCACTTTGATCGTTCCGGCCCAATCGTCCGCCGGCGTCAACAGCACCGGATACAGGCTGGTGAACCAGCCGACGCTGCGGCTGACGTCCGGCGCCCCGGCAAAGTTTTCCCGGCCGTGGCCTTCCATATCGATGCTGACGGCGCCCTGACCGCTCCAGCGGCACAGCACCCGCGCCAACGCGGCCAGCAGCAACTCGTCGATGCGGGTGCGGTAGGCGGCCGGGCATTCGCTCAGCAGTTGCCGGGTGGCGGTTTCGTTTAACGCGACGGTCAGGGTATCGGCATCGGCGGCGATGCCGCGCGCTCCGCAAAAATCGGCCGGCAAGTCCGTCGCCGCCAGCTGCGCGCGCCAGTAATCCAGTTGGCCGCCGATTTGCGCCGCCCTGCGTCGTAGCGCCTCGGCCCAGGCCCGGTAAGACGCGGTTCTGGCCGGCAATACGGCCGTTTTCCCCTCGCTGAGCTGGCGGTATAGCGTCTGCAAATCCTCCAGCACGATGCGCCAGGATACGCCGTCGACGATCAAATGGTGAATCACCAACAGCAAGCGGTAACTGCCGTCGTCCACGCGGATATAGGCGGCCCGCAGCAACGGGCCGTGCCGCAAGTCCAGGCTGCGTTGCGCCTGCTCGGCGATTTCGCTGATTTGTTCGGCGCCGGCGGCATCGCGCTGCCAAAGAAACTCCTGATCCTTTGGTTCGCTCGTGTAATGCTGACGCCAGCCGTCGAGCTCGTCGAAACGCAAACGGAAAGCATCGTGATGTTCGGTCAAACGGCGCAAAGCCTCGGCCAGCGCCGGGATATGCAATGCCTGGCCGGTCGCCAACAGCACCGACTGGTTCCAGTGCCCGCGCTGCGGAATATCGGTGGCGAAAAACTCGGCTTGAATCGGCGTGAATGGCGCCTCGCCTTCCGCCATATCGCCGGTTTCGCTAACCGCGTCGGCCGCCTGCGGCTGTGCTGCGATAACTTGCGCCAACGCCACCACGGTCTGGTGGCGGAAGATATCTTTGGGCGATAAATGCCAGCCGGCCTGGCGGACGCGGCTAACCACTTGCAACGAGACAATGGAGTCGCCGCCCAACTCGAAGAAATTGTCCTCGATGCCGACCGCGTCCAGGCCGAGCACCTCCTGCCAGATCCGCGCCAGGCGCCGTTCCGTGTCGTTGCGCGGCGCGAGGGCGGTGCGGACGGCGCGCTCCGGTTCCGGCAGCGCCTTGCGGTCCAGCTTGCCGCTCGGCAGTTTCGGCAAGTGCGGCAACACGATGATCTGCGCCGGCACCAGGTAGTCGGGCAGCCGGCGGCTCAAGGCCGTACGCAGCGATTCGGCGTGCCGGTTCCCGCTTGTGTCGATTAGATTTGTGTCGGTCAGATCACTGTAGGTTGGGTTAGCGAAGCGTAACCCAACAACATCCTCCACCGCGACATACCCCAACAACCGGCCGCTTTCGCCGATCCTCACCGCCGCTTCGTGGACCCCGGGCTGTTCCAGCAAGACATTTTCAATTTCGCCGGGCTCGATCCGGAAACCGCGCAGTTTGATTTGTTGGTCGACCCGGCCCAGGTACTCGATCACCCCGTCGGCCCGTTGCCGGACCCGGTCGCCAGTGCGGTACATGCGCTGGCCGTTAGGGGCGAACGGGTCGGGCAGGAAGCGTTCGGCGCTTTGTCCCGGCCGGCGCCAATAGCCTTGCGCGAGTCCGAGCCCACCGATGTACAGCTCGCCCGCGGCGCCCATCGGCAACGGGTTCAGGTCGGCGTCCAGCACGTAGGCGGTCCTGTCGCCGACGCAATGGCCGATCGGGGCATAGCGGCTGTCGCAGGTCATATCGGCCAGCCAGGCCAGCGGGGTAATCACGGCTTCGGTGGGGCCGTAGGCGTTGAACAAGCGCTCGGGCCCCAAACGGCTTTGGATCAGCGCCAGGCTGCCCTGTGGCAGGCCTTCGCCGCCGACCGTGCAGCCGGTCAAGCGCGGCGCGTGTTCGGGACGGTCGAGTTGGCGGGCCAGTTCGGCCAGATAGGCCGGCGGCACGTCGATGCGGGTGATCGCATAGTCCCGGAGGGCTTGCAGGGTCCGGTCGACGCTCCAGCCGGACGGATCGCCGATCACCAGCGTCGCGCCCCGCAACAGCGGCACCGCCCATTGTTCGATCGCGGCGTCGAAGCTGAACGAGGCGAAATGCAGGCAGGTTTCGCCGGCCTGCAGATCGTACAGGGCCGCCATCGCTCCACAATGCATGGCCAATGCGCCGTGGCCGACCGCCACGCCTTTGGGCCGGCCGGTGGAACCGGAGGTGTAGATCAAGTAGGCCGGCGTTTCGGGATGCAAGTCCACTGCGGGCGGCGTGTCGGGATAGCCGGACAGGTCCAGTTGGGACAGGTCTAGCCTGTTAATCGCATCGGCCGTAGGGTGGGCATGGCCCCCCGTTGGCGTGGCTTGCGCGGAGACACTGGCCGTGCCTCCCCTACGCTCGGCCAACGCCTCGCCGGCATGGCTGTCGATCAGCCATTCGGCGCCGGCATCGTCCAGCATGTACTGCAAACGCTCGGCCGGATAGGCGGGGTCCAGGGCCAGAAACGCCGCGCCGCATTGCCACGCCGCCAGGCAGGCCACGATCGCCTGCGCCGAACGCGGCAGGCTCAATGCCACCACCGCGCCGGGTCGCAGGCCCCGGTCCCGCAAATAATGCGCCAAGCGGTGGGCCTGGCTTTGCAGCCCGGCGTAACTGACCCGCTCGGCCCCGGCTATCAGCGCCACCGCAGCGGGCCGGGTTTGCGACTGGTGGCGGATCAGCGCCGGTAAATCGGTGAATTCACGGGAGAACGACCGATTGGCAGTCAAAAAATCCAGTTCGGCAGGATCGAGCAACGGCAAATCCCGCAACACCGTTTCGGGCCGCTTCGCCGCCGCTTCGGCCAGGCGGCAAAAGCGCCCAGCCATCCGCTCGATCGTCGCCGGGTCGAACAAATCGGTCGCATAGGTCCAGATGGCACCGATGCCGCCCGTTACGCTTTCGAAGGTGTCCAGAATCAATTCGAACTGCGTCGTGTGCGCGTCGCGCGAAAACGGTTTGATCTGCAGCGCGCCGAGCGCCTTGGCGGTATCGGCCTGCTGGTATTGATGGTTGTACATCACCTGGAACAGCGGATTGCGCTCCAGGCTGCGTTGCGGGCCGAGCGCTTCGACCAATTGGTCGAACGGCAGATCGGCATGGGCCTGCGCGCCGAGCGCGCTTTCCTTGACCCGCTCCAGCACCTGGTAAAAATTCAGGCTGCCGTCCAGCTCGGTTTGCAGCACCTGGGTGTTGACGAAAAAACCGACCAGTTGTTCGGTTTCAGCGCGGTTACGGTTGGCGACCGGCACGCCGACCCGCAACCTGCGCTGCCCGCTGTAGCGGTACAGCAGCAGGTCGAATACGGCCAGCAGGCCCATGAACAAGGTCGCGCCCTGGCGTCCGCATATTTCGTGCAGCGCCTTGGCCGTTCCCTCCGGCAGGCCCATTTCGAATTTGGCGCCGGCATCGCTTATCTGTGCCGGCCGCGGCCTGTCCAGCGGCAATTCCAGCGGCGGCGTCTCCTCGCCCAGGCGCTCGCGCCAATACGCCATCTGCCTATCCATTTCGCCGGCTTCCAGCCAATGCCGCTGCCATACCGCAAAATCGGCGTAACCGATCGGCAAGCCCGGCAGCTCCGCCTCGCGGCCTTGGCAATAGCCTTGGTACAGCTCGGCAAATTCGTTAAGCAAAATATTCAGCGACCATTCGTCGGCGACGATGTGGTGCAGCACCCAGACCAAAACGTGGCGGTCGCCGGCCAATTTAAGCACCGCGACCCGCATCAAAGGCCCGTTGACGAGATCGAACGGCTCGCGCTCCAGCTTTTCGACCCGGCTTTTCGCCAACGCATCGATGTCGCCGGATTGCACGGATAAATCCAGCCACTGCACCTCGACCGCCATACCGTCGTGGACGATTTGCACCGGCTTGCCGCCGTCGCTGCGAAACGTCGTGCGCAGGCTTTCGTGCCGCACCCGCAGTTTATCGATGCTGCGCTGCAGCGCGCCAGCGTCGATTTCGCCGTTTAGATACACCGCATCGGCAATGTGGTAAGCGCTGCTATCGGGTTCCAGTTGCGCCAGAAACCACAGCCGTTGCTGGCCGTAAGACAGCGGCAGCGCCACATCGCGGCCTACGCTGGCGATCGGCAATCGGCCGACGTCGATGCCGCGTTTTTTCAAGAGCAGGATCAGGGCCTTGCGTTGTTCCGGACTGAGGGTATGGAAATTGGCGAGTGGGTTTTGCATCGATGATTTTTCTATTTTCAAATTTTCATATGGCCGCAGCGGCGGATCGTCAGGGTTACGGATAGGCGATGAGTTCCTATTTTTCCAATAACGCCTGCAGATCTTCCGCCGACATCCCCTGCAACTCCGCCAGCGCATCCGCCAGCTCGCTCTGCAAATCCAGGGCTGGCGAATCCGGCGACAAAACGTCGATTTCGGCCGCCAGGGCGGCCAATGTGGCAGCCTCGAACACGCGGCGTACGCCAAGCTCGACCTGGAAATGCCGCGCGATGCGGCCGGCCAGCTTCATTGCCAGCAGCGAATGGCCGCCGAGCTCGAAGAAATTATCGTCCAGCCCGACCGGCCCGACCCCGAGCAACTCCTGCCAGAGCGCAGCTAACGTTTGCTCCGTCGCGGTCTGCGGGGCGCGGAAGGCTCGGCCTTGCCAATACGGTTCCGGCAGGGCTTTACGGTCCAGTTTGCCGTTGGCGGTCTTCGGCAGGCCGTCCAGCCGGATCAACGCCGACGGCACCATGTAGTCGGGCAACTGGCGGTGCAGGGCCTGTTGCAAATCGGCGTCGTTTTCGGCGTGTTCGCTCGCGGCCAGGTAGGCGACCAAGCGCGGGCCGCCGGCGGCGTCTTTCAGCAGCACGGCGGCTTCCCGAATGCCGGGCTGGCTCAGCAGCGCGGTTTCGATTTCGCCCAGTTCGATGCGCAGGCCGCGCAGTTTGATCTGGTGGTCGATCCGGCCCAGGTAGTCGATGACGCCGTCGGCCCGGCGCCGGGCCAAGTCGCCAGTGCGGTACAGCCGGCCGCCCCGGCCGAACGGGTCGGGCAGGAAGCGCTCGGCGGTCAGGCCGGGCCGGCGGTGGTAGCCGCGCGCCAGGCCGATGCCGCCGAGGTACAGTTCGCCGGCCACACCTGCCGGTTGCGGGTTCAGGTCCTTATCCAGGATATGAATCTGGATGTTGGCGATCGGCTCGCCGATCGGCACGCTCGGGCTGTCGTCGGGCCGGCAGGTCCAGTGGGTCACGTCGATGGCTGCTTCGGTCGGGCCGTACAGGTTATCGAGCTCGACGCCGGGCAGGCGGTCGAACACGCGCTGTTGCAGGTCGGCCGGCAAGGCTTCGCCGCTGCAGACGATCCGCTGCAGGGCCGGGAAGGCCGGCAGCGCGGGCTGGTTGACGAATTCGGCCAGCATGGAGGGCACGAAGTGCACGGTGCTGACTTGCTGGCGCTGCAGCGTCTCGGCCAGGGCCACGGGGTCGCGGTGGGCACCCGGTGGGGCGATCGCCAGCCGGGCGCCGGTCATTAACGGCCAGAAGAATTCCCAGACCGACACGTCGAAGCTGAACGGGGTTTTCTGCAGCACGGTGTCGGCCGGGCCGATTGCGTAGGCCTGCTGCATCCAGTGCAGGCGGTTGGCCAAGGCTTCGTGGGTATTGCTGGCCCCTTTGGGGCGGCCGGTCGAGCCGGAGGTATAGATGAGGTAGGCCGGATGGGCCGGATGCAGGGCGACTTCGGGCGCGCGCGCCGGCAAGCCGGACAGGTCCAGCGTGTCCAGGTTGCAGACCGCGCAGGGCGCAAGGGCGGTGAACTTGTCGAGCACGGCGCCATGGCTCAACAGCAGGCCGATGCCGGAATCGTCGATCATGTAGGCCAACCGCTCGGCCGGATAGTCCGGGTCCAGCGGCACGTAGGCGCCGCCGGCCTTGACGATGGCCAACAGGCCCACTACCAGTTCGAACGAGCGTTCCATCGCGATGCCGACCGGCACGTCCGGGCCGACACCGGTCTCGATCAGATACCAGGCCAACCGGTTGGACCGATGTTCCAGTTCGGCATAGCTCAGCACCGCCTCGCCGCACAGCAGGGCCGGCGCCTCGGGCTGCGCCAAGGCCGTGCGGCCGATCAGCGTATGCACGAAACCGGGCGGATACACGGTCGCCGTCGCACTCCAGCACGACTGATGAGTCAGTTCTTGCGCCGTCGGCAACAGCAATTCGCCCAAACGGCGCCCGGCGTCATCGGCCAGCGCGAACAGCAACCGCTGAAAATGCCGGGCGATGCCGGCCACGGCCTCGCCGTCGAAACGGTCCAGCCAATAACCGTAGGCAAGCCCCAACGACTCGCCGATGCTGATATTCAAGGTCAACGGATAATGCGTGGTATCGACATGGCGCGGCAGGCCGAAGCGCAAACCGCTATCGCTGTTTTTCAACGCCGCGTCGACCGGAAAATTTTCGAACACCAGCAAGCTGTCGAACAGCGCCGCACCGGCCTGCCCGGCCCAGCGCTGCACGTCGTAGAGCGGTGTATGCTCGTAGTCGCGCAACGCCAGGTTTTCCTGCTGCAAATCGCGCAGCCAGTCGCCGACGGCTTGCTCGGGTTTGATAGGCGCGATCAACGGCAAGGTGTTGATGAACAAACCGACGATGTTTTCCACGCCGTGCAAATCGGCCGGTCGGCCGGAGACCGTCGCGCCCATCGCCACCGTATCGCGCCCGCAATAACGGCCGAGCAACATGGCCCAGGCTGCTTGCAGCACCGTATTCAGCGTGACGCGCTGTTGCTGGGCAAACGCCTGCAAGCGCGCCGTCGCCGCCGCATCCAGCCGGTCGACGCGGCTGCCGTGGCCTTGGCCGGCCGTTGGCCTGGCCAACGCATTGGCCAGCAAGGTCGGTTCGTCCAGCCTGGACAAGCGCCCGCGCCAGAAGGTCTCGCCAGCGACGGGATCGCGGCGGCTCAGCCAGGCGATGTAATCGCGGTACGAGGCCGCACCCGCTGTGCGCGCATTGCCGACATAATCGTCCAGCACCTCGCCCAAGAGCTGCGAAGTGCTCCAGCCGTCGAGCAGCATGTGGTGACTGGTCCAAATCCAATGCCAACGCCGTTCCGACAGCCTGACCAGACTCATCCGCATCAACGGTGCCCGGGCGTGCTCGAAGCCGCGCGCCCGGTCCTGATCGCGCAAGCTGCGCAAATCCGCCTCGTCGATCTCCCGGCCGCGCCAATCGATCATCTCCAGCCGCAACGGCGCCTGTTTGTAAACCGCTTGCAGCGGCTGTTCGGATTCGCCGCGCCACAAAAACGCACTGCGCAACAGCGAATGCCGATCGATGGCCCGGCGCCAGGCGGCGGCGAAACGCTCGCTGTTCAGACCGTCGATGTCCAGGCTCATCTGGTTGACGTAAACCCCGGTTTCCGGCGCCAGCAGATCGTGAAACAGCATGCCCTGCTGCATCGGCGACAGCGGATAGATATCTTCGACCTCGGCGATGGGGAGCGGCAAGGCGTCGAGTTGCGCTTGGGTCAAGCCGGCCAGCGGGAAATCCGACGGCGTGGCGCCAGCGGCTCCGCTCAGGCAATGCGCGACGATGTTCAGCAGTTCATCGCGGTAACGGTCCAGCAGCGCCCGCACGGTTTCGTCGCGGTATTGACTTGCACTGTAACGCCAGCGCAATTGCAGCACGCCGCCCGCCACCTGGGCGTTGATTTCCAGCCAGTACGGCAGCGGCGCGTCGGGATCGTGATCGTCGCCGGCCGTTTCCGGAGCCAGCGCAAAATTGCCGGCCTCGGCGTCGAGCCGGCCGAAATAGTTGAAGCCTATCCGCGCCTGCGGCAAGGCATTCAGCGCCGCGCGCTTGCCGTCGCCGGCCAGATACTGCAACACGCCGAAACCCAAGCCGGCGTCCGGCACTTCGCGCAGGCTTTGCTTGACGACCTTGATCGTCGCGCCGATGTCCGCGGCGGCGGCCAGCCTGACCGGGTAGACGCTGGTAAACCAGCCGACGCTGCGGCTCAGATCGATGCCGTCGAAGCCGTGCTCGCGGCCGTGGCTTTCCAGGTCCACGGCCACGTCGTCGCCGCTCCAAACGGTCAGCGCCCGCGCCAGCGCGGCCAGCAATAAATCGTTGATTTGGGTGCGGTAGGCGGAAGGCGCTTGCGTCAACAGGCGATGCGTCCGTTCGGCGTCGATTTCCAGCGTCAAGGTGCGGGCGTCGCCGAACCGGCCGCTGGATTGCGCGAAGTCGCGCGGCGGTTCGGCGGCGTCTTGCAATACGCCTTGCCAATACGGCAGTTGCCGTTTCAAACCCTCGCTGGCGGCGTAATCGCGTAAACATTGGCCCCACTGTTGCAGCGATGCGGTTTTGCCCGGCAACGCTTCGGCACCGTCGTACAACGCTTGCAGGTCTTCCAGCAAAATGCGCCAGGACACGCCGTCGACCAGCAAATGGTGCGCGGCCAGCAACAGGCGCTGGCTACCGTCGGCGACATTTATCAGCACGGCCTTGAACAACGGGCCGTGCTGCAAATCCAGGCTGCGTTGAATCCGATTCGCCAGCGCCGTTACGGCGGCGCTGTTATCGGCGTTCAGTTGTTCGAACGCCGGCGCCGCGCCGGCATCGGCGTAAAACTGGCGCCAGGCGCCCTGCTCCGGACGGTAACGCAGGCGCAAGCCGTCGTGGTGCTCGATCAAACGGCCAGCCGCGCCCGCCAACCGGGCGGCGTCGAGTGCGAAATTCGGATGCAGCAGCAGCGACAGGTTCCAATGGCTGCGATTGCGCATGGCCTGCGCGAAAAACTGTGCCTGGATCGCCGTCAACGGCGCATCGCCGGCGACTTCGATCGGCCGATCAATCATTGCTTGCGCCGGCATCGCTTGCACATTGGCCGCCAGTTTGGCCACGGTCTGGTGCAGGAACAAATCCTTGGGGGTAAGCGACCAGCCGGCCTGGCGGGCGCGGCTGACCAGGCGGATCGCCATGATCGAGTCGCCGCCCAATTCGAAAAAGTTGTCGTCGGCGCCGACCCGCTCGACGCCGAGCACCGCTTGCCAGATCGCCGCCAAATCGCGTTCGGCCCGGGTTTGCGGCGCACGGTAGGCGCTGCCGGCCAGGCAATCCGGCTTGGGCAAGGCATGGCGGTTCAGCTTGCCGCTGGTCAGGCGCGGCAGTTGCTCCAATATTTGCACGTGCGCCGGCACCATATAGTCCGGCAGGCACTGCCGCAGGTGGTTTTTCAGGCTTTCCGCATCGGTTGCGCCTACCGCGTACAGCAATAACCGCTTGGCGCTGCCTTCGCCGTCCGCGACGGCGACTGCTTCCGCGGCGCCCGGATGCGCCAGGGCCCGGGCTTCGATTTCGCCCAATTCGATTCTGAAACCGCGCAATTTGATTTGATGGTCGTTACGGCCGAAATAATCCACGTTGCCGTCGGCCCGGAGGCGCACCCGGTCGCCGGTGCGGTACAGGCGGCCGCCGTCAGCTGAGAACGGGTCGGGCAGGAAACGTTCGGCAGTCAGGTCCGGACGGCCGAGGTAGCCGCGCGCCAGGCACGGGCCGCCGATGTACAGTTCGCCGACCACGCCCGGCGGCAGCGGATTCAGGTCTTTGTCCAATATATAAAGCGCGCGCTCGCCGACGCCGGTGCCGATCGGTGCGTAGGCGGTGTCGCAGACGCTGTCCGGCAAGGCGGTCCATACCAGCGGCGTGATCAAGGTTTCGGTGGGGCCGTAGCCGTTCAGGATCGGCGCGTCGCCGACCAGACCGCGGATCTGCGCCAGGCCTTCCTTGGGCACGGCTTCGCCGCCCACCGAACAGGCGCGCAACGGCAGGCGCAAACCGCGCGGCTCGGCCCAGCGGGCGATTTCGATCAGATAGGCGGGCGGCATCTCGAACCAGGTCACGCCGTGGCGAACCAAGGCATCGTAGGCCTGGTCGGCGCTCCACATCTCCTCGCGCACCAGCAAGCGGCAGCCGTTGATCAACGGCACCAGCCATTGTTCCATCGCCGCATCGAAGGTAAACGCGGCGAAATGCAGTGCCATGTCGTCGGGCTGCATCGCATAACGCTCGCCGATCGCCAGGCAATGCCGGGCCAGGGCTCCGTGCGGCACGGCCACGCCTTTGGGCTGGCCGGTGGAGCCGGAGGTCAGGATCAGGTAGGCCAGTTGCTCGGGGTGGATGGCCACCGCGGGCGGCGTGGCCGGTTCGGCGCTCAAGTCCAGACTGGCGAGGTGAAGCCAGGTAGGATGGGCTGAACGGTAGTGAAGTCCCTCGTTGGACGCGTCGGAAAGCGCATCGCAACGCTCGGCGAGGATGACGCTCACGCCGGCCTCGGCGATCAGTTCGGCCAGCCGTTGTTCGGGTTGCTCGGGGTCGAGCGGCAGGTAGGCGCCGCCGGCTTTCAGCACCGCCAGCATCGCCACGATCGTCTCCACGCCGCGCGGCAGCAGCAAGGCCACCCGGCTTTCCCGCTCCACGCCCAGGCCGATCAGCCGGTGCGCCAGCCGGTTGGCTTGCATCTCCAGTTCGGCATACGTCAAACGGGTTTCGCCGCCGATCAGCGCGACCGCTTCCGGTTGCGCTGCGGCTCTGTGCCGGATCAGTTCCTGTACCGGCATTCCGGCATCGTAGCTCTTTTCCCAGGTGTTCCAGGCGGCGAATCGTTCGGTTTCGGCTTGGCTGAGCAAGCGGTGGCTGGCAATTGGCGCCTGCGGCCGTTCGAGCAGTTGCGCCAGCAGGCTTTGGAAATGGCCGGCCAGCCGTTCGATGGTGCCGGCGTCGAATAAATCGGCGGCGTAGGTGAAAAAACCGCCGATGCGGCCCTGGCGGTCTTGCCAGGTATCCAGGCTCAAGTCGAATTGGGCGGCGCCGTGGTCGCGGTCCAGGGCTTCGATCTGCCAGGTTCCCTGGGCCTGCAGCAGGCCGACGTCGGTGGGCTGGTGGTTGATCAGGATCTGGAACAGGGGGTTTTGTCCCAGCCGCCGCTCGGGCTGCAGGGCGTCGACCAGGTGTTCGAACGGCAGGTCGGGATGGGCCTGGGCTTGCAGCAGGGTCTGTTGGGTCTGCTGCAGCAGGCGGTCGAAGCGCGTGGGCGCGCTGATTTCGGTCCGCAGCACCACGGTGTTGACGAAGTAGCCGATCAGGGCTTGCGTTTCCGGGCGCTGGCGGTTGGCCAGCGGCAGGCCGATGCGGAGGTCGGTCTGGCCGCTGTAGCGGTAGAGCAGGACGTTGAAGGCGGCCAGCAGCACCTGGAACGGGGTGACGCCGTGCCGGTGCGCCCCGGTTAAGACGGCTTGACTGACCGCCTCCGGCAGCACGAAGGGAACGCGGCCGCCGCGCTGGCTGGGTTCGGCCGGGCGCGGCCGGTCGTACGGCAGTTCGATGACGGGGGGCTCGCCGCCCAGCCAGTCGGTCCAGTAGGCGAGTTGCCGCTCGGCTTCGCCGGCCGCCAGCCAGTGGCGCTGCCAGGCGGCGAAGTCGGCGTGGCGGATCGGCAGGGCTGGCAGTTGCGGTTCGCGGCCGGCCTGGAGGGCGCCGTAGAGTTCGCCGAATTCGGCCAACAGCCGGTTCAGCGACCAGCCGTCGGCGATCAGGTGGTGCAGGGTCAGGTTCAGTTCGTGGCACGATTGGCCGTCCCGGTCCGGCAAGCGCACCAGCAGTACCCGCCACAAGGGGCCGCGTTCCAGATCGAACGGTACGCGGGCCTCGGCCTCGGCCAGTTGCCCGGCCTGCGCCGGCGCGGCCTGCGCCGCCAACTCACTCAAGTCATGGAAGGCCAAGGCCACTTCGCACGACGACGGAATCCATTGCCGCGGCTGGCCGTCGACCGCGTAAAACAGCGTGCGCAGCGCGTCGTGGCGCAGCGCCAGCGCATGAAAGGCCTGCGTCAGCGCCTCGCGGTCCAGGTCGCCGACCAGCCGCACGCCGCCGGCGATGTGGTAGGCCGTGCTCGCCGGGTTTAGTTGCGATAGAAACCACAGGCTTTCCTGGCCGTAGGATAACAATAGATCGTCGCTTTGATCGATCCGGGCAATCGGCGTCTCAGTATGTTCTTGATTGGAAAGTAATGCCTGAACAGCAGCGGCAAATTCGCGTAAGCCCGGTTTTTCGAAAAACAAGCGCGGTTCGATTATTACACCCAACCGTTCGCGCAGGCGGGCGATGACTTGCATCACGGTAATCGATTGGCCGCCCAACGCAAAAAAGCTTTTCTGCGGCGCCACGGCGTCAATGTTCAACGCTTCGCCCCAGATCGCGGCGATTTGCCGTTCGAATTCACCGAGGTCGCCCACGGCAACGGCCGCCGATGCGCTACGACCGGCCTGCTGTATCGCATAGGCATCCAAGGTGCCGTCCAGCCAACCCTGGCGGCAGGCGCTACGCTGCAGTTTACCGCTGCTGGTTTTGGGCAATGCCCCCGGATTCAGCAGCAGAATCAGCGCTGCCGGTTCCTGGCAGCTCAGCGCCACGGTTTCGTTGATCGCTTCGAACAGATTTTCCGCCGGCACCAGTTTTTGTGTGCCGCGGCCGATCTCGGCGGCAATGCCGATGCCTTCGCGACCGTCGACGTTGACCGCGAACGCCGCAACTCTGCCCTTGCGCAACAGTTCGATCTGTTCTTCCAACGACTGTTCGATGTCTTGCGGATACAGATTTTGGCCGCGAATCAGAATCATGTCCTTGCAGCGACCGGTCACGAACAAGCGGCCGCGGTCGAGAAAACCCAAATCGCCGGTGCGCAGCCAGGTTTTGCCGTCTTCGACGACGAAGGTTTCCGAAGTGGCCTCGGGATTTTGCCAATAGCCGTGAGTAACGCTGGGGCCGCTGAAACGGATCTCGCCGATTTGACCATCGGCGCAAGGTTTACCGCTGAGCGGATCGACAATGACCAGCCGATGTTCTTCCTGCACCAGCCCGCAATCGACCAGCACGCTGCCGCTGTCGGCCAGTTGCATGCGATGTGCTGCCAACGCATCGGCGGCGCAGGTCACGGCTTTCGCACCTTCGCCGGGCAAGCCGCCGCTGACCAGCAGCGATGCTTCGGCCAGGCCGTAACAAGGATAGACAGCGCCGGCCGGCAAACCGGCAACGGCGAATTTTTCGGCAAAGGTGGTCAGGGTATCGAAGCGAATCGGCTCGGCACCGCAGAATGCCAGGCGCCAGCTAGCCAGGTTGAGGCCGGCTAATTGTGCCTCGCTGATGCGTTCGTTGCACAGGCGGAATGCAAAATCCGGCCCGCCGCTGATGGTGCCGCCGAAACGCGACACTGCTTCCAGCCAGCGCACCGGCCGTTCCAGAAAATGGCGCGGCGACATCAACGCCAACGGAATGCCGCTGTATAAAGGCTGCATCAGGCTGCCGACCAGGCCCATGTCGTGGAACAGCGGCAGCCAGCTCACGAATACATCGCTGTCACCGATCGCAAAGGCGCGTTTGATCGCGCGCTGGTTGGCCAGCAGATTGTCGTGGCCGACCATCACGCCTTTGGGATGGGCGGTGGACCCGGAAGTGTATTGCAGAAAGGCGATCGCATCTTTGGCGATGTTCGGCATGCGCCAGGCGGCCGCCAATCCGGCATCTACCGTATCGACAGTGATCACCAATTGCCGTTCGGCGCTGGCTATCGACTCCAGCGATTGATTCAGCGCGGCCAGCAACGGGCTGGCCGTCAATATAGCCGCGGGTTTCGCATCGGCGAGTATCGACGCCACGCGTTTGAGATGGTGCGGCGCTTGCGATTCCGGCGGATAAGCCGGCACCGCGATGACTCCGGCATACAGGCAGCCGAAAAAAGCGCTGACATAGTCGATGCCGGTATGCAGCACGATCAAGGCCCGCTCGCCGGGGGCAACGGTTTGCTGCAAAAGCGCCGCTATCGCGCGGGCCCGGCCGTCCAGATCGGCAAAACTGTAACTGCCGGCGCCGTCCACGGCATCGGCGATGCAGTGCAGGGCCGTCCGCTCCGGATGCCGTTCGGCCCGTTGCAGCAGCAAGTCGACAAAATGGTTGGCATGAGCGGGATTGAAAGCCATCGGAATATTTATGCGGAAAGAGTTTGCGAATAGGGTTCGGCCATCGCCACAACAACCTTGCGCGGACCGCTGAACGGCGAACGGGCGTGGGCGGCCAACATGTTGTCCAACATCATGATGTCGCCGGTTTGCCACGGAAAACTAATAGTCAATTCGTCGAGCACGCCGCGAATTTCATTCAGAATGCCGTCCTCGATCGGGCTGCCGTCGCCGTAGTAGACGTTGCGCGGCAAATCCTCCGGCTCGACCACGTCCAGCAAGGCTTCGCGCACGTCCGGCTCCAGATTGGAAACGTGAAACAGATGCGCCTGATTGAACCAGACCCAGTCGCCGGTCACCGGATGCCGCGCGGTCGCCTGGCAGATTTGCCGAGTACGCAGTTCGCCGTCTTCCTTCCATTCGCAGTCAATATCGTGGGCGCGGCAATAGCGTTCGACGACGGACGGATCTTCCGTGTTGAATACTTGCGCCCACGGCACGTCCAGGCCGTTGCCGAAGTTGCGCACGTACATCAGGCCCTGCGCTTCGAAGCGGCGGCGGATCGCCGGATCGATGCGGCGGTAGATTTCCCGGCTGCCGGCGATCGGCGTTTCGCCGCCGCGCTCGGCCACCAAGGCGCTATAAAACCAGATTTTCATCGGCCATTCGCGGGTATAAGCCTGTTCGTTATGCAACGGAATGGACTGGTGCGGCGGGTATTCGGTCGAGGTGTAAACGCCCTCTTCCACCCGGGTGCGCGGCGTCGAGCCGAACTCGTAACTCAGCAGCGGATGGCCGAAACCCGCGGCGAAGGTTTTGAATTCGGCAGGACCGGCCACCGCAAAACCGCGAAACAACAGGCCGCCGCAGCGCAACAAATGACGTTCGGTCAATGCGCGTAATTCGGCGGCTACTTCCGACAGGGCGACACCGGGCGCGGCCGGCTTGACCAACAGCGGCAAAGCGCCGCCGGCGGTCAGGTTTTCAGTCATCAACATTCGGCTATCGGCATTCATGGGCTGAGGTTCGTTGTCTGTTTAAAAACCGAAATTTCTGGGGTTTGCCCTGAAGAAAAACCTTGATCCACGAAGAGACGTTGAGAGACGAGTATCAAGGTTTCCCCAGGGCAAACTCCGGAAAATCCGCTGGGATGGTCTTGTTTGGATCGGCGGCCTACGCACGTGCCAGGTAGCGGCATAGGGTTGCCAATACCGGTTCCTCGACGCTTTGGATGAAAAAGTGGTCGCCGTCGAAATAATCCAGCGTGAAGTCGCCCGTCGTTTCAAGCCGCCATGCTTCCAGCGTGGCCGGCGTGGTTTCGTCGGCGACTCCGGCCAGCACATGCACCGGCAGTGCCAGCGGCGGACGCTCGTTGCGCCGATAGCGGCCGCACAGGCGAAAATCGGCGCGCAACACCGGCAGCGTCAACGCCATCAATTCATCGCTGCCGAATACCGCGGCGTCGGTACCGTTCAAACGCCGCATTTCCGATTTCAACTCGTCGTCGCTTTCAAGCCGTTCGAAACGCCGGTTGTCGCGCCGGCTCGGCGCGTGGGTGCCGGAAACGATCAACGCGCCGGGCATCGCCAAACCGCGCTCGCGCACGGCGTGGGCGATTTCGAAAGCGACCAGCGCGCCGAAACTATGACCGAACAAGGCATAAGGCCGGCAGATATCGCCGGCGATCTCACCGACCAGGGTTCCGATCAGAGCATCCCAATCCTCGGCCAACGGTTCAAGCAAACGCGCGCCGCGCCCCGGCAATTCGACCGGCTTGATGTCCAGCCAGTACGGGGCCTGGCGCCGCCAGCGCTGGTAAACCATCGCACTGGCCCCGGCATAGGGAAAACAGAGCAAGCGCACGCCTTTCCTCTACTGGGCCTGATCTTCCATGAATTTGCGCAGGCTGAGCGGTCGCATGTCGGTCCACACCTCTTCGATGTAGGCCAAACAGTCCTTCTTCACACCCGACTTGCCGACCGTGCGCCAGCCGCCCGGCACGGCTTTGTAATCCGGCCAGATCGAATATTGCTCTTCGTCGTTGACGACTACTTGAAAAATCGCATCTTCGCTATCGATACTCATCAGTTTTCCTAAATACAAAATTGATCGAAAAAGGCTTTCCGCGATAGCATCATCATCGCGGCCCGCTTGTGCGGAAAATCGAATTCCTTGCCAAACTTTCCCCCACCAAAAGTACGTGACGGCAGGGTAACCCTGATTCGGCATCCATACATACTCCGAATTCTGGATACCTCGCCTGCCGTTACCCAATCCGCCAGTAGCGGGACTGTGCTTCGACCGCCGCATCCAATTCGAAGGCGTGGCGAGGGCTAAGCATGGATTTCGCTCCTCCTGGTCCGCTATGGCCGCTTGGCGCGGACCCAATGGCTTCAGGTATTTCTCTTTCCGTGGCCCCGCCGAGGAGCGCATCGGCTGTGCTGCAGACCGATTCGGTGATTCCTTGACGGTTGTAGCCTCCCTCCAAGAAGAACCCGATACGCGCCGCATGCGGTCCTCCGAGCGCACCGATCAGAAGTCTCGTCAACTCCCCGTAGTCCTCCGATCGCAGACACATCCCCCCAAGTGGATCGCGCTCGTGCGCGTCGTAGCCAGCGCTCACGAAGGTGATGGTCGGCGCGTACTGATCGGCAATGGGGAGCACGAGACGTTGAAACGCCTCGCGGTATGCCGATCTTCCGGCGCCAACCGAGAGAGGGATATTGACGGTGAAACCGCGACCCTCGCCGGCACCCGTTTCATTGGGGAGGCCTGTCTCCGGATACTGCGGGCGCCCTTGATGGATCGATATGAAGAGCACACGTGGGTCGCTCTCGAAGATCTGCTGCGTGCCGTTGCCGTGGTGAACGTCCCAATCGACCACCAGTACCCGGCTGGCTCCCCGTGCGAGGGCGTGATGCGCGGCGATGGCAACGTTATTCAGGATGCAAAAGCCCATCGCCTGATCAGTGCAGGCGTGGTGCCCCGGAGGGCGCCAGAGTCCCACGGCCTGATCGCAGGCGTCGTCCAGCAAGGCGTCCGTGATCGCGAGCCCAGCCCCGCTCGCCGCGAGCGCTACGTCGAGCGAGCCCGGCGTGTAGTACGTATCCGGGTCGAGCCAACCGCTCGACGTACGCGTCGCGAGCAGCATTTCGATGTACGCGGGGGAATGTGCCCGCGCGATTTCCTCAAGCGTCGCGCGCCGCGCGGGAAGCTGCCTAGCGACGGCTGCGGCCCTGGAACGCTGAAAACCCTCCACCGCGGCCGCGAGCCGGTACGGAATCTCATCGTGCTCGCGAGGGGGATGATGAACCCCGGCGTCGCCCCCCGTCGCGAACGCGATGCGCGGCTCTGTCGTCGTCATGCTCACCCTCAGTCCCGTTTACCGGGCGGAGAGGGGACGAAACCGCACGGGACAGGCTTCAGCTGCAACTCCACCTGAAAGCTTTCGCCATCGATGTCGACGATGCACCCGGACCTCCCGGGCACGGTGCAGACGCGCAAGCGATCGATCAGATCGCGGGTGCGCAGGCGCTCGTCCGGATCGAGACGGAGAAGTTCCGACATCTCGTTGAGCTTGTGCCGCGTGCCGGGGTGACGTTGGGGGTGGCTGCGATAGGTACCGTCGACAATGCTCGGCCAAGTGGCTCGAAAGAGCTGAATCGCCGCGTCCTCGTGCTTGCGGTAGAGGGTATCGCCCGTGTCCTCGGGCGTCACTTCGACGAGGGCCTGAGCATACAGATCGCCCGCGTCGGCGGCCGAGTTCATGCGATGCACGCTGACTCCGGCCGGCGTTCCGTCGAGCACCGACCAGACGTAGTAAAAGAAGCCCTTGTTGTACGGCAGGTAACCGGGATGAACGTTGATCGTGTCGATCTTAGGGAGGCTCAAGAAGCGCTCGTCGAGCACGTAGTCGAAGTAAAAACACGAGACGTAGTCGGGCTCGAGCGGCCGAATGATCTCGTCGAAGTGCTCGCGGGCGCGTTGGAATTCGAAGGCCGGTACGCCCGCGGCTTCGCACGCCGCAAGAATCTCGTCACCAAAGAGCGCGGTCGCTCGCGGGTGCACCACGGCACCGCACACTTTGGTTTCCGGATCATTCAACAGGAACTTCAGACACTCGTAGCCGACACGGTTGTCCAGACACATCAATATGCTGCGGGACGGATTCAATTGTTTCATCGTTGGGTATCCCGGGTAGATACATAGCCCTCGAGCGCGACGCGGGTGATGTGGCTTCCGTTCGGAAGCGTCTGATTTAATACAATTAGGTTCATGCTACGGCAAACTCCAAAACAATCTAAAAATATTATAAATAGTAATAAGAATCATTCTTATTTTATATTTTATAGAAAACGATGCTCTTTGGCAAAAAATATTATCGGCCCGCTTTGGTTAAGCTCAAGGGCCCGGTTTCAAGCGAGCCGGTAAAAATCCTTAATGCGCAAATCCCAAGCTCACCGTTGCACCGTCGGCTTCAGATATTTACCGATTATCCTGGCTATTTCCGCGCACGTCCCGTCGCTATCGCCATGATGCGCCATGTAAATTTCGGCGCCGTCAAACAAGGACATGAACAGCGGCGTGTCGTCGACTTCCTGCACCAGAACCAGCGGCTGGCTATCGGCTATGATCCGTTTCCATTCCTTGCGAACCATTTCCCAATAGGCGCCGGTCTTAGAGCATTTTCATGCCGCGTGTAGGAAGGCCCTCACCTTCTGAAGGGTACCCTGCCGTTAAGTCCAGCCAGTCCCGTAGGGTACGCGCTCGACTGCAGGGATGCAGGAGTTAGGGCAACGCATGGAGCAGTTGCCGAGTGCGTACCTTTCGACATTAGATGGTACGCACAGCGTACCCTACGGGTGCAGTCGTCTGGTAGTCCCCGATCGGGACAGGCTCTGCCGGAATGACGTGTTTTCCTTACGAAGGCCATATACCCCAAGTGAAAATGCTCTAGTCCAGTAATCATCACCGGCGCTAAAATCAAAACGCTTGATGCGTTCATAGCGGTTCAGCCCCTGTTCTTTTGCCAGATAACGGCGGGAGAAATTCTCCTGCCCGTCCCGGACAAGATGGACTTTGCGATTTTCTTCCTCTTGCACCCAGCCCGTCGGCAAGACGGTGTGGCTGTTATAGCCTTCCATTTGATATTGCCAATCCTGGCGCCAGTGTTTCAGCGCCATCGGTTGTGCCGGTTTGCCGTCGTCTTCCTTAAACATCATGACCATGATGTGCTGCAAGCTGATGAAATCGCCCCGGTCTTCCACCATGCGCTTACGGTTGGCAAGCGTCGGCAAGCCAAGATGGGGAGTCTGTTGGAGATCATAATGATCTGTTCCTCCCTCATCACGGAAGCGCCGGTCAAGTTGCGCCAGAATCCCGAGGAATGTAAGGCAGGGCGCCGGATCGTGCCATCGGCGACCCCTGCCTGCTTGACCTAATCTCTTTCTCCGAAGCTAATGCCGGTCTTTCGCGCGTGCTCCGACATTATCCCGGTCCCAATCCCGGATTATTTCGCTAAAGTTTCCTTGAATTTTTTCAACAATCCCTTGGCAGGCTTAGCGTCGGCCTCGGTCTCGGCAATGCTGAAATATTTGTCAAGCGTCGACGACAAATCGGCGGGATTGCCTACCAGCATGACGGCGCCCATCCGCGCACCCCAGTGAGGCGGGCATTTGAAGACATACAAGCCTTCTTTCTTGACTTCATAGTTATAGTCCGCGCCCATTTGGGAATGCATCGGTTCCGCGCCTTCCGGCCACAGGTTGGCCACCGGATCGACAAAATGCCCGGTCATTTCCTTAAAAGCGATGATGTCGCCCACTTGCGCTTTAATCACGCTGGGCGCAAAGCTGATCCCCTGCCCTTTGACCACGATCGTTTCGGCCCGGCAGGCAAACGCCGCCATCATCAATACGTTGGCGGCCAAGAATAATATTTTATTTTTCGACATCATTTTTCCTCTTCCTCAATATTTAAAATTACAGCATCCCTGAAATTAACCGGCCGGCACGGCGCGAACGCCTTGCCGACCCCAATGCTTGGCGAACCGAAAGGCCGCCAAATATTAGCCGGCATCCTTGCCAGCTAAAACCGGGAAACCGGTTTTTCTAGTACGCGCTCGGCCCACACCGGGCGCGCCCTAAAGAACTGGCGCAGAAATTCGGCCCGACCGATGCTTCAAACTCGCCCCACCCGCAATAAGGTAGCCGTATCCTGGTTTTCCGATCCGGTCTGAGTCTTGGCCGGGTAATCTTCGCCCCATTGCAGCGGCGATGGGCAGGGGTCGACATCGTAAATCGCCTCCTCCATCAGGCTATTGATGATGATCGCCGAGCGCCAGGCGGCCAGGCTAAGCTGGGCATCGGCCACGCCGTGGCTGTTCCGGCCCGCGTTCTGCATATAGATGCGGTGCTCGGCGGGACCGTCCCAAGGCACGCGGTAATCCTCGGTCAAACGGGGAAGACCGTCAGCGTCCAGATCGAGCCGGCCGCGCAGCGGCATCAAGCATTCGGGAAGCTGGTAACGGTAACCGGTCGCCAGGATGATTTTGTCGACCACCACGCTTTCGTCGGTATGGTTGAAACCGTTGCGCATGTACAAATGGAACGCATTTTTACCGCCGCTCATCAGATGCACCTCACGATTCGGCAGGATCGCGTAAGGCGTGGTGTCGCAGTCGAGAAAATCGCTGTCGTAAAGATACTGCGACAAGGCTTGCAAGGTAGCCGGCGAAACTCCGTCGCCGGTCAATTTATGGGAACTGACGATCGGCGGTTTTCTGGCTTCCGGCAAGCGGTGGAAATTGCGCACATAATGGGGCGTAAAGTATTCGTTGATAAAGGCGGTTTCATCGAGCGGATCCAGATTCTGCCGTCTGCTGAGCCAGACGATTTTTTCGGCCCGGCCCCGGTTTCCGGCCATTAAATCCAGAAAGATTTCCGCTCCGCTCTGGCCTCCGCCGATGATCGCGACGCGCTTCCCGGCCACCGAAAACTCCGACCCGACATAATGGTGGCTATGCAGGCAGTTATCGCCGACATAACGCTCGACCCAGGCGGGAATATTCAGTTTCATCCCGGTGGCGACAACCAGGTGACGGCTATGCACATTAGCCCCCCCATCGCCCCGCAAACCGAAACCGTGCGTATCGAATGCCACCGAATCGACCGCCGTGCCGAAACTGAGGCTCGGCAACTGTTCTGCGGCCCAACGCAGATAGTCGGCAAACTCGATCCGCCGCACTCGTGGATATTCGGCATTGATAAAACGGTAAAAGCGGCCTTTTTTTACCAAATAGGACAAAAAACCATAGGAGTTGCTCGGATCGATCGGAGTCACCAGGTCCTTCAAATAGGAAGTCTGCATCTGCGTACCTGGCAGCATCATCCCAGGATGCCAATTGAAGCTGTTCCGACGCTCGAAGAAACGCGCCCGGCAGTGCGGCACCTTCGACAGCAACGCGGCCAGGCTGAGATTAAAAGGCCCGATGCCGATGCCGGCCAGGTCAAGACGATCGTTCATGACTGTTTCCTGTGATTAAATTAATAAAAGATGGCGCGCTCATTCGGGTAGCCAATGTTGATGCGCCACCGCGTTGCGTTCGATGGTGTCACGCCCGGTCGTCAACGGCAGATAACCGCCTTCCGCCCACGCCGAAGTCATGTCGCGGTAGTGGGGCGACCAAGGCCGGCCGGATTGGCCGGTACCCAGGATAAAGACCGAGTTGTCCGGCTCGGCTAAATCGTAAATCGCTCGAAATGCCGGCCCGGACTCTCCCAGGTAACGGCCCGTTTGCTCGTCGTAACGGTAGCCGCTGACGTTGACGGTATCCATGCCGCCGGCGCTTTCGGCTTCGACATTGAAAAACCGCCCCAATCCGGGCAGCCTGCCGAGCGGCTGATTGGCAAACACGCTGACATGCGCCCTGCCCCAGCGCCATTGCGCCGGCTCGTCGCCGTAATGCTGGCGCAGTTCGGCGACGGCGTCCTGTAAAGCCTGGCGGATTTCGCCGGCGCAAGGCGTCGGCGCCGCAGCACCGCTCCGGCACCAGCGCCCGGCGCTGCCGTCGCGGTTATTGAGCACGCGGGCGAGAAACGCCGGGTTGTAATCGCCGACCAGCTCGTAAAATTGGCCCAATTTGTCTTGCAGCAGAATGCCGTTCAAATGGCGCAGCCAAGCGGCGAATATCAAAGGCTGCGCGGCATCCGCCGCCATCCGGTAGTCCCAATCGCGCATACTGCGCAATACTTGCCGGCTCGATTCATCCTCAACATCCACGTTCAACAGTAACGGCATCAGTTCGGCGGCGACCGGGTTAAACACATCGTTCTGCAAGGTCGCAAATGAGCGGACATCGTGACGCGCCCGTCGATCGAGCAAGTTCGAAATGCGCTCGGCCCGATACGGCAACGCCCAGCCCGAGGTAATGAAATGAGGATAATCCTCGGGGGTGATTTTTTGGTTGGCGGTGACGATTTTGCCGCCGCTGCCGCCGCTTTGTTGCGGTAGTTGTTCGAAGGGAATCATCCCCTGCCAGTCGTATTGAGCCAGCCAGCCCGGCGCAGGCAACGCGCCGCGGAGTTCATTGCCTTGGGCACGCAGAGGCACTCTGCCGGCGGCGATAAAACCGATGCGTCCTTCGGCATCCGCATAGACGATGTTCTGCTGCGGGGAGTGAAAATCGCGCGCCACCGCTTTCAGTTGCTCCGCGTTTTGCGCGCGGCCGGCGTTCAGCATGAAACGGACGGTCATGTCGTCGGCGCGCAAGCCGACCCAGCTCAGCGCCAGCACCGTGCCCGGCGGCGTCGCCAGCCGGGCGTCGGCGTCGGCTGCGGAAATGAGCGGTCCGTGCCGGCTGGCCCGGACAGTCAAGCGTTCATCCGGCGCACCCTTGACGCGCAAGGTTTCGGTAAATTCGGTAAACGCCGCCTCGCCGGCCGGCGTCCGATAATGCGCAGGATTGCCGGGCACCAGGCGCTCGACGAATACATCCTGGCTATCGGGGTTGGTATTGGTAAACGCCCAGGCGACTTGTTCGTTACGGCCCAATAAAATGCCGGGCACGCCGGGTAAACCGGCACCGATCACGTTCAAACCCGGCGCATGCAAATGGGCAAAGTACCAGGTCGACGGCGCGGTCAACGGCAGATGCGGATCGTTGGCCAGCAGCGGTTTACCGCTGACGCTGCGGCTGCCGTCAACCGCCCAGTTATTGGAACCGACGCTTTTGTCGGCTTCGTCCCGATGCTGCGCCAGCAAGCGGTCTGCCTGCGCAGCGACCGGCGCATACCATTTCGAAACATCAGGCAAGGTTTGCGGCGCATCGCCGGGATACGGCGGAAACAGGTCGGCCAATTGCACAGCCGGCAACCGACTTTGCAGGCGCAGATTGAGCAGTTCCTCCCACCAGTTGCCGGACAGGCGCCAGGCCATGATTTTCAACCAGGTCAGAGAATCCACCGGCCGCCAGGGCTCCGGCCGCGGCGCGCCGGTCAGGTAAAATTCGATAGGCAGCCAGCGGCTCCGCGCGATGCCGGCGTTGACGCCCTTGGCGTAGGCCTGCAAGCTGGCTTGAGTGGCGGGATCGAGCCGCGCCCAGTTGGCCTCGGCGGCGCGGCGCAATCCCAAGGTGCGCATGAAACGGTCCTGCTCCAGGGCATCGGCACCGAACAGTTCCGCCAGCCGGCCGGATCCGGCGCGACGGCTCAACTCCATTTGCCATAATCTTTCCCGAGCATGCAGATAACCCAAAGCGAAATAGGCATCGTCGGCGCTTTGCGCATACACGTGCGGCACATCAAAGCGGTCCCGGTAAACCTCGACGGGTTGAATCAGCCCGGCCAACTCAAGCGTTTCATCGCGCACACCGCTCGACTTCAGCCATAGACCCGATAGAATGGCGAGCATGCCGGCCAGCCACCAGAAGATCGGCCGATTTTTAATCGAACTGACGGGCTTGCCGAGCGATTCAACTGATTTCATTGGGATGGAATATTGGGTGACAGCATCCGGTTGAACGGGCGCGGCAAACCCGGGCTTGCCACGCACCGCGGATTGCGGATGTTTATTTTTTAGCCGTAATTTCCAGACTCCAGCCGCCTTTGATTTCGCCGTCGAACCAGTAGAAATCGTCGACGACGACCAAGCGCCATTGTCCGGTCGGCGACATGCCGTTCAGACTGCTCAAAGTCGGGCCATTCAGCACTTTTTTGTGGGTGGTGGGATCATCGGCGACCACGGTTCTCAAAACGGTGCCTGGCGTCAATGACACCGAATTGGTCGCCGTGTTGAATGCGGTCGTGGTGTCTAAAATCTCAGTAGAGAAATTAGGAAAATGATCGCTATCAGGATTATTGTCGTAATCGGTCGGCTTAAAAGTTCTCAAAGACGTGTCAGTCCAGACGCCGACCCATTCGTTGTATATGATGTTATACAGGGGATTCGGGGTTCCATCACGATTCGTTTCTCTACCGCTCAAACGACCGTTATCCAATACCGAACGCGGCAGCGGCAATGTGGCGGAGTCGTCGAACTTCCAGTTCAAACCCGCTGCCGTGACACCCAAGACCCCGCCGTCCTCCGTCGCGCCGGCCGCACTGACGTTGGAGGCCAGCATGACCCAGCGGCCATCGGGAGCCACCAGCAGCATGTCCACATCATTCAAATAAGCGTGATGAATGTCTTTAATCACGACATTGATATCGGTGATCTTAGCGCCTTTCGGAAAAGCCGATTCCGGGACTTCGATAATCGACGCATAAGGCGTCGCAGGGGTCACCTGCACTGCCGGCGCATCATCGGCACTGTACTTATCCAGTAACGCCGCACATTCCGGTTCGTCGGGATCGGCGCATTCATCATTGATCTTAATTGGCGTCGGATTGCTGAAAGTTCTCGAGCCCTTTTTCAATTTGGACATGTTGCCCCATTCGAACTCTTGCTCTTTTTTTATTACTTTGCCAGCCACGGCCAAATCCGTTTGCGCCAGCGACAGCGCCGCAATAACGGCTACCAAGGATTTAACCAAAGTAAAACCAGGGTGTTTTGAAGTTTTCTTATTCATTGAATTACCTTAATTCAGATTGATGGCTCATAGATAGTCCTATTCAGAGGGCGTCTGGCCCAAAAGCGATAACTAACGCAATTCTAAATGAGAACGATTCTTATTTTGCTGTCAATCCTGATTTTTGTCAACCTTTTTTATTTACAGATGTTTAGGTGAACTCCAAAAGTCTGTTCAATAAAAACCGTCTTTTCTTTGCCCAAGCGTTTCATAACCGCGAAAACTCGATTCGTCGAACGATCTCGTCTCTCTTTTTCCGAAAGCGTTTTCATTATGAAGGACATGAATGCGGAGAGTGCCGGAATGGCGTGTTTGCCTGAAAGAGCTGTGTATCCGAAACGAAAATGCTCTAACAACAAGAGCATCTATCCACAGAAAAATAATAAATTTGTTGCAAATAGATATTGAGAATGATTATCATTTGTATAAACGAATAACCGGAGCTCACCATGAAATTCTTTCCCTCTTTGTTTAGCACGCCGGCAACCGTAAGACTGGAAATCGAACCGAACTTTCTAGCCTCTTTGTTAGCGAGCGGACATATCCACGTCGCCGACTTCCGCTGCCTGGATCTGAATTCGAAGCAGATCGTCTGGAAGATGTTGCTGTCGCTTGCCAAATCGAAGCTGGCCACGGCGAGGCATGGCTCGAAAGCCGTCAGTACGCTATCCGAATCGACTTATCCATCCTAACTGTCCGGAGAATTTGACCATGTCTAACAAGCCCTGCAGCCATGAAGACCTCGCCAGCAACGCCGCCGGAAAAATATTGATGTGCCATGAGTGCGGTGTCGTCCACCTGCTCTTGCCCAATCTGTCGTTGCGCCTGAACCTCGAACAATTCGCCGAATTCTCGGCATTGGCCGCAGAAGCGGCCAGAAAAATAGGCAAGCCAACGATCCTTCCGGCCGCCAACGCCCGACATTGACTATCGCGCACAAAATCGTCCCATGACCTTGCTCCGCTTACTGTTCAACCGCTTCCGCTGGGCGCTGCTATCGGTGCTCGCTCTGAGTATCGCCAGTGCCGGGTTATCGGTAGGGGTGATCGCTTTCACCAACGAGCGCATGCTGCATCCGCAGAACGAATTGAGCTCTACCCTGATGCTGTTCGGCGGGTTGCTGGCGGCCGTATTCGTAATCGGCACCGCCTCGCAGATTTGCATGACCACGCTCGGCCACCGCCTGGTTTACCAATTGCGCCGTACGCTGGTGAAACGCATCCTCGATACCGATCTGGAGCGGCTGGAACGGCTCGGCCCGCCGCGCCTGCTGGCCAGTCTGAACAGCGATACCAGCCACCTGACTTCCGCATTTATCAGTCTGCCGTCGGCGGTTTACGGGCTGGTCCTGAACCTGGGCGGCTTCGCCTATCTCGCCTGGCTGTCGCAGCCGCTGTTCGTCGCCACCGCCGGCTGGATGCTGCTGACCGTGATGGTCGGCTGGCTGCTGATGCGGCAAACCCACGCCCGCATCGATGCCGCCCGCACTATCGAGGATTCACTCTACGAGGACTACCAGGCCGCCTTGCTGGGCCGCAAGGAATTGGCGCTGAACCGTCAACGTGCGGAACGGTTCTATCGGGACGAATTCGAACCGCATGCCGCCGCCAGCCGCGACCGCGAGACCGCCGCCGATATCTTCAACGGCTTTAACGAAAATTGGGCCAACATGATGATTCTGGGGTCGATCGGCCTGGTGTTTTTCCTGGCGCACGGCGCCGGCTGGGCAGACCACGCGGTAGCGACGACCTACTCGCTGACGATCCTGTTTCTGCGCACGTCGCTGACCGGGCTGATTGCCGCGATTCCCAGCCTGATCGGCGGCAGCGTGGCGCTGGATAAGCTCAACAGCCTGCAATTGCCGGAATACCGCCCCGACTTTTCCGACCTGCCCCGAAATTTGACGTCGAACTGGCAAGCCCTGACTTTCCAGGGCGTGCGCTACCGCTATCCGGAAACAGAAGGCAGCAACCGTTTCGAGGTCGGCCCGCTCGACTTGACGCTGAAGGCAGGCGAAATCGTGTTCCTGATCGGCGGCAACGGCAGCGGCAAAACCACCTTTACCCGCCTGTTGACCGGCTTGTACCCTGCCCAGGCCGGAACCATTCTGTGGAACGGCTCCGCCTTGACCGAGCCGGATCGTCCGGCCTATCGCCGGCTGTTTTCCACGGTGTTTTCCGACTTCCATTTGTTTCACCGCCTGCTCGGGCCGGACGGAAGCGATCCCGCCCCGGAAGAGATCGCTTATTGGCTGGAACGCCTGGAGCTGACTCACAAGGTCAAGGTCGGAGACGGCCGGCTGCAGGATAGCCGCCTGTCGCAAGGCCAGCGCAAGCGCCTGGCGCTATTGGCAGCGATCCTGGAAGACCGGCCGGTCATGGTGCTGGACGAATGGGCCGCCGACCAGGATCCCGGCTATCGCCGCCGCTTTTACACCGAGTTGCTGCCGCTACTGAAAGCGCAGGGCAAAACCGTGCTCGCCGTCACTCACGACGAGCACTATTTCGATGTCGCCGATCGGGTCGTAAAAATGGACGAAGGGCGTTTACTGGAAATCGACTCACATCGCTTGCGAACTGAATCCACCTGCGTCTCGCAACTTGTTCAGTGATTTGATGGCTTTAAAAAAAAGCCGGACCGGCTCGTTCAGCAAGGACGGCCGAAGCCATGACTTTCCAGGGTGCAGGATCGACGATGAATCGAAAACAAAAGATTTCAAGTTGGAACAATAAGATATTGATCGCTATCATGTGGATCGCTTATCTTCCTGCCGGCACTGAAGGAACGGTACTGGCTTCCCCTACCGAGCCCGGCGAAAGCGAACCCAAAGCAAAGGAAACTTCGGAACAACCGGAATCTTTTGAAAGTGAAAGCGCCTTGACAGGTGATTGGGGCGGTGTGCGATCGACTTTACTCGAAAACGGGATCAACATCGGCATTGCCAATACCGGCGACTTATTGGCCAACTCTCGAGGCGTAAGCGCCGATGTCCGCTATGCGAACCTGCTGGAGGCATCGCTTACGGCGGACATGGACAAGTTAGCGGGTTTGACCGGCGGTTCCCTGTATATCATGGCGATCGGCACCCACGGAAGAGACCCGGGCGAGGCGACCGGCAGCATCGCCGCTCCGAGCAACCTGGCGGCCAACGATACCTTCAAACTCTTCGAAGCCTGGTACGAACAAACGTTCTTTAACGACCGGATCGGCATTCTGGCGGGACTCTACGCCGTCGATTCCGAGTTCGATGCGAAGGGAACCGCCGATGTTTTTCTCAACGGGGCGTTCGGCACGGGCCTGGACCTGTCCGAAACCGGGCTGAATGGTCCGTCGATCTTTCCGGTAACTTCGCTCGGCGTCAGAGTCCGCGCCAATATTACCGAGGAAATCACCCTGCGGGCGACGGTTCTGGACGGCGCTCCGGGCGATCCCGACCATCCCCGCGGCACACGGATCGGATTAAAGAAAGGAGACGGTCTGCTGATCATGAGCGAACTCGATTATCAGCCTCATGCATTCGACTTCCTGCGCTTCGGCGTGGGCTCGTGGTTGTATACTGCCGATTTCGACGACCTGGCCGATACCCGGCCGAACGGCGATCCTGTGCGCCGAGAGGGCTCTTACGGGATCTATGGCTTTGTCGAAGGCGTGATCTTTAATGAACCGGATACGGTCGATCAGGGACTCAGCGGTTTCTTACGCATCGGCAGCGCCGACGAAGACGTTAACCAGATCGGAACTTTCTATGGCGCAGGCTTAGTCTATACCGGCCTGTTCCCAAGCCGGGACGATGACGTGCTCGGACTGGGCGTAACGGTGGGAATCAACGGCGACAAGTACGAGCGTGCGCTGAAAAGCGCCGGCGGCTCCGTCAAGGATGCCGAAATAGCCCTGGAACTGACCTATCGGGCGCAGATAACGCCATGGCTCAGCCTTCAGCCGGTTCTCCAGTATTACATTAATCCGGGTACCGATCCCGCATTAAACGACAACATCGTAGGCGGGTTTCGGTATGGCGTCACTTTCTGAGGAAGTCTGGGTGCCCTGTATGATAAACATAACTTCGACAAGATTCCGGCCGTATTGGGCCTTGACAGCGTTGATGCTGATCGCCGGCTGCACGAGGACGATGATGGAGGAGGAATCGGCACATTCTTCTTCCGGCACAGCGGAGAATCATCCGAACCTTTGGAGATGCCCGCCAACGCGTGAAACGCCCCAGGCGCCCCAGTCCTATTACCTGAAACCAAACCCTTTGGCACGGACGCCCGGCAATATCGAAAAAGGAAAGCGGCTGTATGAAAGTGACGCCGTGCCTGTCTCGTGCGCGAACTGCCACGGGCTGTACGGCGACGGCCAGGGGCCGATCGGCAAACATTTGCAGCCGCCGCCGACGGACTTCACCTGCAAAGCCCTCATGGAGTCTTTGCCCGACGGCCAGTTATTCTGGATCGTTGAAAATGGCTCGGGGCTTTATGAATTGACCCCCGGCCACAGCCGGGAAACGCTCAAACGGCCCGAGCGACGGCCGCGCTACACCGCCATGCGCGGCCACAAGAATGAGTTGACCGAGAAGCAAATCTGGCAGTTGGTATTGTATATCAGGACATTCTCGAAATAATCGCCGCCCGAATGAAGGATTGGATTTTCCAGAAACGGTTCTGTCAAATGTGCGTACCCGCGAAGGTTCGGGCAGCGAGCGGCCGCGCCGACTTTTTCGACCGTCGGTTCGATAGCGAACGCATGCGCAAGATTATTCTTGCGGCGAGACAGTAATGAAGGATACAGGCAAATCTTTAGCAAAACCTTGGGTTGCCAATGCCTATCGGCGGGCATATACTCAAGCCGTCACCCCCGAACAAGGTTACCCATGCCGCAAGACAACAGATGTTGGCGATTTAAATCGTACGGACACCGATGCCTCACTTTCGAAAACACAAGCAGGATGCCGTAGTTTAAGCCGCCTGCCGGAGTTCGTAAAACACTTATACCGCTGGCAAGCCGCCGCCAGCCAACCGATTTTTTCCAGGAAGCGAATTTATGCCTACCTTTGAACAACTGCGCGGCTATCTCGACCGGGTCAATATCGCCCACCATATCCGGGGCCGTATCCGACTGCGCCTTCAGGCTTATCCCAAGGAACTGCCGCTACCCGATCCGGACGATACCGGACAATTCCAAGCCCTGATCGAACAAACGCCCGGCGTGCGCTCGGTACGCATCAATCCGTTGGCGCGTTCCTGCCTGATCGAATACGACCCCCAGGTAATCCCCGACCAAGCCTGGAAAGATTTCATTGCCGGCGATTCATCGGCCGCTGCGCTGATCCTGGAACACATCCTGCGCGACACTTATCAGGAGATCATTCATGCCCAATTATGACGAAGCGATCCTGCGTTCCCGCAGGCTAAACCCCAACGCACCGTTTCCGCTGCTGCATCAGGCGGTACGTATCGCGCTGTACGACGAGTATGCGGCGCGCGCATTCTATGGCCGGGTGGTCGAAGCCTTCGGCCCGCGGCCGCCGTTCGCCAACATCGTGCGCGCCGAACAACGCCATGTTGAGGCGCTCTCCCGGCAATGCGAACGTTTAGGCATTCCCCGCCCGTTGGATCCGTTTCCGCAGGAAACCGAAATCGAACCGACCTGGCGGGCCAACTGCGAGCGCGCCGTGGTCGGTGAAATCGCCAATATTCGACTTTATCACGATTTGTTGCCGCATGTCGGCGATCCGCACGTCATCAGCGTCATGCAAAGCTTGCAGGCCGCTTCGCTGAACGACCATCTGCCGGCTTTTCAAGAAGCCGTCGCCGATGCCCTGGCACAGGAACACTACCATGCCGCTCAAGGCATTCCGCCGCAACAGGCCTACGAACATCACGGCCCGTTGGCCGATCTCCTGGAAAAACTCCTCGTCCAGCTTAGTCCGCACGCGGGCTCCTTCGGCTTGTTCAGCCCGCTGCTTCGCCGTACGACCCCCGCCATGCTGGCCGGTATCGCCCTGGGCGGCGCCGGCGTTTATTTGTACCGCAACCGCTTAAGTCGTAGAAACCAGGAGAATTGATATGTTCCATTTAATCCGTTTTGCAGCCGGCGTAGTCACAGGGATTGTCGCCATTAAACTGATTCAAAGTAAATCGACTCAGGACACGCTCAAAAAAGCCGGCAAATCCACCCAGGCAACTTTGGAAAAAGCTCAGGACAAACTGCGCGACGCAACCGTCAACAGTCTTGAAGCCATCGAAAGCGCATCGGTCAAAGCCCGCGCCAAATTAACCAGCGAAGAAAAAGCGGCGACGAAAAAGATTTCCTCGCGCAAACACGAAAAAATCGAACCCGACCAGGAGTAAACTTCATGAAACACCTCTACTATCCCTACGCCCCCGGCACAGTCGGAGCACGCGGCGACGGCAGTTTTACCAGGGGCTTTGTCGCCTCGGCCTGCATTTCCGCATTCCAGGATGTTGCCCATCCGGATTTTAAAGCCGATTACTTGCGGGTACTGCGCCACGGCCTGCAAGGCGGCACGGCGCTGGCGGCCGGTTCGCATGCGGCCCGGTCACTGCACCAGGGCGATTACACCAGTGCCCTGCTGTCCGTCGCCGTCGGCGCGGCCGGCGTGTTGTTGCTGGAGAACCTGCTGACCGATAAAGTGGAAACCAAGGAGGCCGGCGATGAGTAAAAAGCACCACAAAACACGAAACCGCGAAGGCTTCGATTACGGCTACGGCCAACCTTGGCCAAACGAAGGATTCGGCCCGGCCCAAGCGCCCTGGGGCGCCTACCCCCCCGGCTATGGCCAAGCGCACTCTGCTTACGGGCCGCAGCCCGGTTACGCGCCCGACATGGGCATGCCGCCGGAAGCACACGGCCACGGTTACAACCACCACGATGACGCAGCCGCTTACGGTCCCGGTTACGGCTCGACTTATGGGTATGGCGGCGGCTTTCGGCATTCCGGGAACGGCTACGGTTCCGACAATTATGCCCCGGGCGGTTTCAATCGCGATTTTTTGCGTGAGACGTCATCCCTGTTTTCGTCACAGCACACCGACCAGTTTCTGTTGGGCCTGCTATTAGGTGCCGGTGCGGCCTGGGTGTTGAGTGACGAGGAAATCCGCGGCAAACTGATCAAATCGGTGATGAAGGCCTATGCCGGCGTAGCCGGCGGTTTCGAAGAACTGAAGGAGCAAATGGCCGACATTCGCGCCGAAGTCGCCGCCGAACGCCACGGGGACGAGTAATGACCGCGACCTGGTTCGCCAAGCTTGAGACCGTGCATCGCAACCGCGGCCGGGTGCGTTTTCGCTATCGCTGCCGCAAAACCACGTCATTCGAACCGCGCCAAATCAGCCGCGCGGCCGAAGCGATCAAGGGCGTACTAACGGTCAAGGTCAATCCGGCCATTTGTGCGCTGGTCATCGAATACGAAGCCGGCATGACTGACGCCGATACGCTGGCCGCCGCCCTTCTCGCCTTGCCGCCGCCGGCCCATCCTTTGCCAAACGGTAAGGTGCTGGCCAGCGATGCGGCCCGCCTGGGCGCGGTGGCGATGAGCGGCGCGACCTTACTGGCCAGCCGCAATCTCCAGCCGGCTTTGCAAATGCCGGTCGCCTTCGGCACGGCGGTGCCGCTGCTCGGCGAAGCCATCGACGATTTTCTGGAAAAAGGCATTACCTCGCATGTGCTCGAAGCCCTGGCCGTCGCCATTTCAATCGGCCGCCACGATTATCTGGCCGCCAACACCACGTCGTTTTTACTGGCCTTGGGCGAATACCTGGAGCACTCCATCGCCCGGCGTTCGGACGATTTATTGAAACACCTGCTGGAACCCGGCAGCAGGGAAGTCTGGGTCGAGCGCGACGGCGCCGAAACCCTGATTGCAGCGCAAGACGTCATCGTCGGCGACACCGTGATCGCCGCCACGGGCACGGTGATTCCGGTCGACGGCACGGTGCTGGGCGGCGAAGCACTGGTCAACGAAGCCACCATGACTGGCGAAAGCGTCCCGGTGGTACGGCGGCGGGGCAATAAAGCGCTGTCCGGCACCTTGGTCGAGGAAGGCCGCATCCGGATTTATGCCGAACAGGTCGGCCGCCAGGCCGCCGCTTCGCGTATCGCCGACTTGGTCGAACAATCCTTGACCGTCAAAAGCGAAACCCAATTGGAAGCCTCGCGCCTGGCCGACAAAACCGTACCGCTGGTCCTGGCGCTGGCGGCAGCAACCTGGCTGATTTCACGCGACAGTGAACGGGTCGCCGCGGTCTTGCAGGCCGATTATTCCTGCGCATTGAAACTGGCTACCCCCGTGGCGTTCAAATCGGCGATGTACCGGGCCGGCCAAAGCAATATCCTGGTCAAAGGCGCCAATGCCCTGGAACGTTTGGCCAAAGCCGACACTTTCGTGTTCGACAAGACCGGCACCCTGACCAGCGGAACCTTGCAGGTCACCGATTCGATCACCTTCAACCGGGACTACACGCCGGAAGATCTGATCAATCTGGCCGCTTCGGTCGAGGAGCATTATTTCCATCCGCTGGCGCAGGCCGTCGTCGAAGCGGCGCACAGCCTGGACCGCCACCAGCATTTCCACCATCAGGAGGTGGAGTTCGTCGTCGCCCACGGCGTCGCCAGCGTGATCGACGGCCAACGCATCGTGGTCGGCTCACGGCATTTCATCGAAGACGACGAAGGCATTGCCATCGATGAATATCGCGAAGTGCTCGATAAAATCCATGCCGAGGGAAAAACCCTGCTGTATATCGGTTTCGGCGGCAAATTACTCGGCGTCCTGGTCCTGACCGACACCATCCGCCCCAACAGCGCCGCCATGATAGCGCGTTTGCGCACCTTGGGCGTCAAGCGCATTCTGATGCTGACCGGCGACCATCACGACCGCGCGCGCCTGCTGGCGGAAGAATTGGGCCTGGACGAATTCCGCGCCGGTCTACTGCCGCACGAAAAAGCACAGATTCTGGAAGAGCTGGCCGGACAAGGCGCCCGCCTCGCCTTTATCGGCGACGGCGTCAACGATGCGCCGGCCCTGAGCGGCTCCCTCGTCGGCATTGCGATGCATCGTGGCGCCGACATCGCCCGCCTAGCCGCCGACATTACCTTGCTGGAAGACGACATCGCCCGCGTCGCCGATGCCCGCGCCTTGGCCCTGGCGACAGCCAGGCTGATCGACAGCAATTTCAAGCTGACGGCGGGCCTCAATACCGGCATTTTATCGGCGGCCGCCATCGGCTGGCTGAATCCGATCAAGGCCTCGATGCTGCACAACGGCAGCACCATCGCCATCTTGCTGCGCGCGCTGCTGGGCGGCGGCATGCCGTCCAAAACCCAAACCCGCGCCGGCCGCCCACCGCCCAAACTCAAACGTTCAACCAGATAACTCCTCAGGAAACCCCATGACATTGAAAGATCTCTCCATTGGCGACCGCGCCAAAGTGCTCGGCTTCAACGAAACCGGCAAGGCCTACCGGCGCAAACTCCTGTCCATGGGCCTGACGCCCGGTACCGAGATCAGCCTGATCCGGGTCGCGCCAATGGGCGATCCGGTCGAAATTCTGATCCGCGGTTATTCGCTTTCGCTACGCAAAGGCGAAGCCGATGCATTGACCATCGACAAACTCTGATGAAGACGCGTTACACCATCGCTCTCGTCGGCAACCCCAATTGCGGTAAAACCACCGTGTTCAACGCCCTGACCGGGGCACGGCAACGGGTCGGCAATTGGCCCGGCGTGACCGTCGAAAAAAAAAGCGGCGAATATTTGTACAAGGAAGCGCATTTCGAGGTCGTCGACCTGCCCGGCACCTATTCCCTGGACGTGGCCGATAAGGAAGTCTCGCTGGATGAAAAGCTGGCGCGCGACTATGTGCATGGTAACGAGGCCGATCTGATCGTCAATATCGTGGATGCGTCGGTTCTGGAACGCAGCCTGTACCTGAGCAGCCAACTGGCGGAAATGCGAGTGCCGATGCTGGTGGTGCTGAATATGGTGGATGTCGCCGAAAGCAAAGGCAGGAAAATAGACGCCACGGCCCTTGCGAAATATCTGGGTTGCCCGGTGGTGCCGGTAGTCGCCTCGGAGAACCGGGGCATCGCGGAGCTCAAGTCTTCTATCATCGACGCGGCTCGCCGGCCCGGCCCCGCCACGGTCGATGTCCATTACGACCAGGCGCTGGAACAGGTCATCGCCTCGTTGACCGGCCGGCTGACCGAAACGGCGGCCAGCATGGGCATCTCGTCGCGCTGGCTGGCCGTGCGCCTGCTGGAAGGCGACGATCTGGCGCTCGGCGTCGTGGATCCTGCCTTGCATGGGGAAATACGGGCGCTGTCCCAAGGGTTGGACGAAGACACCGACATCATGATGGCCGATGCCCGTTTCAGTCTGGCCCACCGCATTACGGCCGAGGTCATGACCGTCAGCGGCCGCATCAGCCGCGATCTGACCAACCAGATTGACCGGATCGTATTGAACCGGGCGCTGGGCATTCCCATTTTTCTGTTGGTGATGTACCTGATGTTCATGTTCACGATCAAAATCGGCGGCGCGTTCATTGATTTTTTCGATCAGTTCGCGCAAGCACTGTTCGTGGACGGTTTCGGCATCTGGCTGACCCATATCGGAACGCCGGCGTGGCTGACCTTGCTGCTGGCCAAGGGCATCGGCGGCGGCGCGCAGGTCGTGGCGACCTTCATTCCGGTGATCGGTTTTCTGTTCCTGTTTCTGTCGGTGCTGGAAGACTCCGGCTATATGGCGCGCGCCGCGTTCGTAATGGACCGCTTCATGCGCTGGATCGGCCTGCCCGGCAAATCGTTCGTCCCGTTGATCGTCGGCTTCGGCTGCAACGTACCGGCGATTATGGCCACGCGTACGCTGGAACACCGCCGCGACCGGCTGATGACCATCGCGATGGCGCCGTTCATGTCCTGCGGCGCGCGGCTGCCGGTCTATGTGCTGTTCGCCGCCGCGTTCTTCGCCGAGGGCGCGCAAAACATCGTCTTCGGTTTATATTTGATCGGCATCGTGGTGGCTGTGCTGACCGGCCTGATCCTGAAGGCGACCCTGCTGCAAGGCGAAGCCACGCCTTTCATTATGGAACTGCCGCCCTACCACTTGCCGACTCTCAAGAGCATCGGCATCCTGACCTGGGACAAGCTCAAAGGGTTCGTCTTACGCGCCGGCCGCGTCATCGTGCCGATGGTGCTGGTCCTGAATATGCTCAACGCCATCGGCACCGACGGCAGTTACGGTAACGAAGACAGCGACAAATCGATATTGGCCACGGTCGGCCGCCAGATTTCGCCGGTCTTCGCGCCGTTGGGTTTGAATGAAAACAACTGGCCGGCCGCGGTAGGCATCTTTACCGGCGTACTCGCCAAGGAAGCCGTGGTCGGGACGCTGAATGCCGCTTATGCCGCGCTGGCCGAAACCGGCGAGGCCAAGGACGAGAGCGAGGCATTCAACTTGACGGCGAGCATCGGCGCCGCCTTCGCCACGATTCCGGCCAATCTTGCCGAAGCGTTTGCGTCATGGCTCGACCCGTTGGGGCTGAACATCGGCGACGTCAGCGATCAGGCGGCATTGGCCGAGAAGGAAGAAATCTCCACCGGTATCTTCGGCGCGATGGCCAGCCGCTTCGACGGCACCGCGGGAGCGTTCGCTTACCTGCTGTTTATCCTGCTGTATCTGCCCTGTACCGCCGCGATCGCGGCGATTTATCAGGAGTCGGGCCGAGGCTGGACCGTATTCGTCGCCCTCTGGACCACCGGCCTGGGTTACGGGCTGGCCACGCTGTATTACCAGGCGGCGACCTGGAGCCGTCATCCTCGGCAGTCTTTGGTCTCTATCACGGTCGTTCTCAGCTTGTTCGCCGCCGTATTGCTCATCTTGCGTTATTTCGGCCAGCGAGAGAACAGTCGCTTGAACCGCGATCCCGCGGCAAGCCAGCGCTGAGCCTGCCCGGCATGGATACGGCTCCCGTACTGCTGGTGATTGGCATCCATCGCGATGAATTGGCCTTTGGCCGCACGGTTGCCGAAAGCCTGGACCCGCGGAAGGTACAGGTTTTGACGATACCGGAAGGCCTGTCCGGCAAGCGCCCGCTGATCGATCAACAGTTCAAATACAATACCCTGCATCAAGCCTTATATCGGCAGTTATTGCCTTCGATCCAGGGCCGACATACCTTGCTTCTCGATCTGCATACCGGCAGCGATCCAGCCGGCCCCAGCGCCGACTTGATCTGCGCCGATGCGGCCTGGCGCGATCGGCTGGCGTTTGAAATCGCCGCCCGCCCGGCACTGGCCGCGCAAAACCTGCGCATCGTCCCGCTCGGTACCGTAAGCGAATTTCCGCATGCGCACACGGTGATCCCGAAGCAGATCTGGAATAATCCGGAATTTATCTATCTGGGGATGGAAATCTATTTGCCGGAGACGGCGTCGGGACAAACGGCGGGGCGAGATCTGGCGCAGTCGTTGGTAACGCTGGTTGCCGACTTGGCGGCCAAGCCTTTTCCAACCTCAACGCAGCAACGACTTGCGGTGAGTCGTCAAATGCACCCCCAAACAAGCCACGAACAGACCGCCGGCGACGGCGTGCCCACGTTTCTGCCCGGTCGCCGCCAAGGCTAACGAGGTCGCCAGGCTACCCAGCATGCCCACCTTGGCATAACGGTTGACGCGCATCTTCATCGGGCGCTTTGATTTAGCCAGCGGCGCATCCAGGGCTTTGTCGACGACCGCATCGACCTGGCTTTCCAAGAAAGCCATATCGACCTGCCCAGGATCGAAGTTTACCACCACACTGCCGGCACGGGCATTGGCTTGCAGCTCGGTAATGCCGGCAATTTTCCCTAGTTCAACCTCCAGTATATCCAGCCGTGCCTGATGGCGTAAACGATTGTCGCGCACCCGGATTCGTCCCGGTAATGAAGAAACGATTCTGCTCAATGATATAGCCTCTACCAACATTCTGAGAAATTCAAATGACGCCCATGCAGGGAACCAATATTCTAAATAAAAATTATACTCATTTGCAGCCACAAAGTCAGCATTCGATTTCTCCGGCTTCGATTCGGAGATCCTTCCGAGCAAAGGACGAGAGCAATAATGTATGTGTTTTGCCACTCGATTTGCCAGCGTGTACAATAGATACAGACCCTATCTTTCAGATCGACTGCTACGGTTGACGCGGCAACGCAGACAAAACTTATCCCTTCAAGCTACCGGTAAAGGAGCATATCCATGGCAAACGACGGCTACCAAGAACCTGTAAACGAATTGAGCGATACGACGCGCGATATGCACCGGGCGATTATTTCGCTGCGCGAAGAGTTGGAGGCCGTGGATTTTTACAATCAACGTGTGGATGCGTGCAAAAATCCGGAACTTAGAGCCATCCTGGCGCATAATCGCGACGAGGAAAAAGAGCATGCCGCGATGTTGTTGGAATGGATTCGTCGGCAAGACCCAAAATTCGAGCACGAATTGAAAGACTATTTGTTTACCGACAAACCCATAGCCCATTTGTAAGCGCTTAATGCCTAGCCCGTGTCGGCTTCCGCTTATGCAGCCAAATCCGCGTGCCGGTGACCGCCATCAATAGTACGCCTATGCCGATTATCGAAACCAAGATCCGGCCCGGCAGCCCGATGATACGGCCGCTATGCAACGGCAGTTGCCAAGCCTCGAACACGTCGGCCGCCGTGCCGGTTCCGGGTACATAGTCACCCAGGTAGACACCGGTCTCGCCATCGTAATAAAGATAACTAAGACCCAAGCCCTCCGTCTCGCCGAAACCGACGCCAAACATGCCGTATTGGGCATTGTAAAACATCGTGGCGGGCGGCCGGCGCCAGCCACGGCCGGCCGCATCGGTTTTGGCGGTTTGCAACACCTGTTGAAAGCTAATCTTTGCCTCTGTCAGGGGGCCCTCGGCACGCTGCTCGCGGACGTCGAACGGCGAAAGGGTAAAATCCGAGAACAGCGAAACGGCGGGCTCGAATACGGCATCACGCAAATTCAGCGAAATCGCGCTGACGGAAAGCATCAGCATGAAGCAAAACAGCCACAAGCCGCCGGCACGGTGCAGATCGAAGTTGAAGCGGGTACGGCTCGCCGACGGTTTGATGCGCCAAACGGACATCCATCGGTGCAGCCAGGTTTTACGTTGAGGGTCCGAATTTAACGAAGACTGAGCCGCAGGCATCCGGTTTGTGGAGAACTTGGGAAAGGTCAGATAAAAACCGATCAGCGATTCGAAGAGCCAAATGATCGCCGCCATACCCATCACCCATAGCCCGACTTCGCCCGGTAATTGCAGGCTGTAATGGAACGCATAGATGAAGGGAATCAGATGCCGTCTTTCGAAACAGCAAGCACCCCATAGCCTGCCGCCCAAAACCTCAGCACTAACGGGGTCGACGAACAATTCGTCAGCCGCAGGTTCCTGATTCGGGTCGGCAGGCCTTACCGTCACCTGCAACGCGTTACCCGGCTCGCGCGTTAAAGGCAGCGACACCACCCGGTATTGCGGCTGCTCGCGTTGCAGTCGAGCCAGCAAATCGGCTGTGTCCAACATCGGCCCCTGCGCAGGGCTGTCGAATAATTCGGGATTCAGCCAGGCATCCAGTTCCTGCTGGTAGGCGATGATGCAGCCGCTCAAGGCGGCCTGCAGCAAAAACAGAGCGGCCGCCAGCCCCAGATAACGGTGCAGCCGCGCCCAGATTTTTCGCATTACCCGACCCGTCGTTTACCAGTTATAACGCAGGCTGGCCAGTACCGAGCGGCGGTCGCCGTAATAGCAGGTATCATCGCCGCAGGTCACCACATATTCGTGGTCGAGCAGGTTGCTCATATTGACGCCAAGGCGCAAACCTTGCATCGAACGGTCCAGCCTGCCCAGATCGTAATGAACGGAGGCATCCATCAATATATAAGCCGGGGCTTTCTGGCTGTTGCTCAAATCGCCGTAGTTGCTGCCGATGTAACGCAAACCGCCGCCCAGTCCCAGGCCGGCGAACTCGCCTTGTGGATGCGTGTAATCCATCCACAGCGAAGCCTGATGCTCCGGTGTGTAGGTCAGGTTTTTCCCAAGCTCCGCTTCGTTATTGGATTGCATGACCTTGGCATCGGTATAAGTATAGGCGGCGGTCATATTGAGTCCCCAGTCGAGGCTGGCCTTGCCTTCCAGTTCCACCCCTTGCGACCGGACTTCGCCGGTTTGTTTTTGAAACATGCCCGGAAACGGCTTCGCCAAATCGGGAGTCAACACGTTTTCCTGCACCAAATGGAAAAATGCCGCGGTGATAAAGGCATTGTAACCCGTCGGCTGATACTTGATGCCGACTTCATGCTGACGCCCGGTCGTCGGTTTGAACGGTTTGGAAGAACGGTCGGTGCCGACCGCCGGGTCGAACGATTCGGAATAGCTATAATACGGGGCAAAGCCGGTGTCGAACTGATAGCTCAAACCGGTACGGTAGGTAAACGCTTCGCTGTCCTGGCGGCTCGGTGTGTACGTCGGGTGAGCGTAATCGACGATGTTGGTGCCAATATCCTCGTTCTGATAATCGGTTTTCAAGGTATCCACCGACGCCCAATCGTAACGCACTCCGATCGTGGCAACCCAACGGTTCCATTTCAGTTGATCCTGGCCGTAGAAACCGATCTGGTCAAGCTGCTGGTTGACGCGGCCGGAAGTATTCGGCGTCGAAAACGACAAACCGGTACTGGGATCGATCAGCGGCCGTCCGTAAGTCGGGTTGTAAGCATCGAGGCTGGATGCCGAAAAGACATATCCGGTCTGCCGTTTGCCGGTGAAATGGCGATAATCGAGCCCTGCCAAAAAGGTGTGTTGAACATCTCCCGTGGCAAAATCCGCCTGTAATTGATTATCCAGGGTAAAGGTGCCGGTATCGTCTTGGTAAATGCCGGCGTCACGGTCTATCAGACGCTGGCCGGACAGACCCTGATCAGAATCCAGAAAGCCGGCGCCGTAATACGGAAACATGCCTTTCAATTGGCTTTCCACATGGGCGTAGCGCACGTTTTGCCGGGCACTGAACACCTTGTTGAACCGGTGTTCCAACGCATAGCCTACCGAGAATTGTTCACGTTCGTAACCATCGAAACCCGGTTCACCGAGAAAACGGCTGGTCGGCAGCCTGCCGTTCGGATTACCCAAGACGCTGCCTTGATAAGGAAAAAACTGCATCGCGTTACCCGTTTCATCCTTCTGATAATGGCTCAGGAAGGTAAACGTGGTGGCATCGCTCGGCTTCCAGGTAAAACTCGGCGCGACATAATAGCGATTGTCCTCGACGAAATCGACCTGGGTATCGCTGCCTCGGCCCAAGGCCACCAGCCGATAAAGCAAATCGTCGCGGCCGGCGACCGGACCGCTCAAATCCAGGCTGCCCTGCACCCGGTCGTAGCTGCCGCCGAGGAACTGGACTTCGTGGAACGGGATTGCCGTCGGCCGCTTGCTCATCATGTTGACCAAGCCGCCGGGGGCATTCTGACCATAAAGCACGGACGAAGGCCCCCGCAATACCTCGATCCGTTCCAGACCGTAAGGCTCGACCCGCAGCTGGGCATAACTGGTACTTGAACTCATCAGGCGGGTACCGTCGAGATATTGGGTACCTTCGAATCCGCGCAAATTGAAATAGTCGTCGCGCGTACTGGGACCGAACATACCGGTGAACACGCCTGGCGTATACGTAACGGCTTGAGTGATGCTTTGCGCGGCGCGCGCGGCAAATTCGTCCTTATTGATGACGCTGATCGATTGCGGCACCTCGATCAAGGGTGTGTCGGTCTTCGAGCCGGACAGCGATTTTTTCACTACGTAACCTTTTACCGGATCGATAGCTTTAGCTTCTTTCTGCCCGACAACTGATACGGTCGGCAAGACTTCCTCGCTTTTGATATCAGAGCTTTGTTTAGCGTCTGGCGTCACTATTCCCGCAGCCGCCGCCCCCGATTCACCCTGAATTTCTTCGGCCGCCAAATCGACGGCAGACCAAGTCGTCGTTAACACGATAAAAATCGCTTTCCGCAAAATCTCGTTAACCGGACCTCGCTCGCATGTACTTTCGAATTGTGGGTTCATAGCTATACCTAAAGAATGGAATTGCCATTATGATATAGTTAATAATAATAATTCTCAATATTGATTTTATTTATTAAAAATCTCATCTTTAGCCTACACTAGTACTGCGCACCTAAAGAATGAGGGATAATAGCCACCCCGAAAACCGTTCCGCAAGGAAGCGATGCGCCCCCTCACCCCGCTTATTTTGACGCCAGCCCAACAATCGACGCTGGAAGCCATTGCCCGAAGTCGGCAACTGCCGCACAGTTTAGTGCAGCGGGCGCGCATCGTTTTAAATGCGGGAGCCGGTCGTCGCAACAAGGCTAGCGCGCAGAACCTTGGCATCAAAGAAGAGACGGTCGGCTTGTGGCGTCGTCGTGGGCTGTCGGCTCAAGAGGGGCTGGCCGCCTGCGAAGACGAGCCTGACCCTTTACGCCGACAGATCGAGGCGGTTCTGGCGGATGCGGAGCGTCCGGGTGCGCCACAGACCTTCAGCGCCGAACAGGTCTGCCAACGGCTGGCGTTGGCGTGTAAAACGCCGCCTTCGCCTTTGACCCATTGGACACGCCAAGATTTTCGAGATTGGGTTGGCATTCTGTCTCGGCGCTTGCTCAAACGCGGAAGCTCCACTTCAACTGACGATCTCAAGCACAGAATTTTTCAGTTCATCGATTTCTTCAATGAAACTTTCGCTAAACCTTTTCGCTGGACTTATACCGGAAGACCTCTGGGGGTGTAAAAATTATTCGGTGGATTTGCGGTGCGTTGTACTAGTTGTACTAGATGTGACTGTGTTCATCGTTACTGAGGATATGGCCAAAAATGGGCATGAGCGGATTGTGCCGCTCAACGCCGTGGCCCGATCGATCGTGAACAAGTACTGAGGCCAAAGCGAGTACGTTTTTCATCGCGACGGGGCAACCGGTTGGACCGGATGAATAACCGGGCGTGGCGGAAGGCAAGGACGGCGGCAGGATTGTCGGAAGTGCGTGTTCACGATTTGCGCCACACGTTCGGCATGCGTCTTCGCGCGGCCGGCGTCGATCTGGAAGATCGTCAGGATTTGCTCGGGCATCACAACGGCAACATCACGACGCATTACAGCAAAGTAGAAATTGCGTGCCTGATCGAATGTGTTGAGCTGCTTTGCTGCGAAGGTCACCAACGTCCTGAACTGACGCTGTTAAAGCGAGCTTGAGAATCAGGAAAAACCGGCAGAATTCCGGCAGTCAGAAATGACAGGCATAAAAAGGGCTGTCCATCAAAACTAAGTCATTGTTTTATATAAATTAAGTTGGTGGGTCGTATTGGATTCAAACCAATGACAACCGCATTAAAAGTGCTAAATATATAATTTAAATAATTGTTTTTATTTAACAAATAAAGACACTCGTTGCCCTACATTGCATTACGATGCACTACGGATCATGATAGAAGCACGCAAAAATCACGCGTGGATTGGGAAATAATCTTTCTATAAGACAAGTGTCTAATTTTTTATTACTATTGGTGGTACGGGATCGCATTCTCAAACAGGAGCAAGGTGATCGAGCCTTTGCCGATCTGTTGCTGATAGCGAAGGAGTTGAGAGATAGCGGTCTGAATGTCTTAAATGGCCTGCGATTTGACCTTGCAAACCGGCGTTATCAGTTCGGCGATTGTGCTGAATGAAATGCGCCGGCTAACCGAAGCCGCCAGGCCAAAAACACTGGATGATACTCCCGCCTCGGCACCCACGCTGACCTTGGAACCCGTGGCCGATTGCAGCCGCTACGATACTTTGCGGAGTTCACGCCATGTCCATTGATCGTGCAATGCTCCTAAAGGATCTTCACCTCTACGGCATGGCTGCGGCCTGGAGCGAGTGGCAAGCAGAGTTCTCTGTTCAGCAGAAACCCATGATGCCGGAAGTCTGGCTGGATCGCCTGATTAAAGCCGAACAAATCGACCGTCAAGCCCGCAGCCTAAGCTATCAGCTCAAAGCAGCGCGCTTTCCCCTTCATCGCGATTTGATGAGCTTTGACTGGCAGGAAACCCCGTTACTGCGTAACAGAATTGAGCAACTGGCGGCCGCCGCCTTTATGGATCAAGCCTACAACTTAATCCTGGTCGGCGGCACCGGAACCGGTAAAACCCATCTGGTTATCGCCTTGGCAGTTGCCGCGATACATCAAAGTAAACGGGTGCGCTTTTACAACGCGGTCGATCTGGTCAATCAACTGGATAAGGAAAAGCAGCACGGCAAAGCCGGTAACCTCGCCAAGCAACTGACGCTGATGGATGCCGTCATCCTGGATGAATTGGGGTACTTGCCGTTCCCGGCGTCCGGCGGCGCTTTGCTATTCCACCTCATCAACCATTTGTATGAAAAAACCTCGCTGATCATTACCACCAATCTCAACTTCGCTGAATGGGTACAGGTTTTTGGCGATGCCAAGATGACCACAGCGCTGTTGGATCGTGTGACTCATTACTGCGATATTTTGGAAACGGGTAACGATTCCTATCGGTTTAAGCAGAGGAAAAAGGCGACAGAGAACCAATAACCCTAAAACTTAACTGGAAATTATTCGACGTTCTTTGCTGGAAACTTTTCAACGCCGTTTGACATGCTTGGTGTTCAAGGTCTTCTTTGAGTGCTTTATTCACTAAATTCCGGTCCTTTGGGTTCGTCTGTAACCGCATAGGATACTATATCTGTTGTGCCTGTTGTTGGGCGCGCCGTACTTCCCTTTATCATCGCTGGAAGCCTACCCAATATCGACCATTGAGCTGAATTCAAGGTCGTACGAATTTTATAAGCGACGCCGATTCGTTTCGGAGCGGATTGCCGGCATTTGAGGGACTTTTGCACGTATTTGAGTGCTTCGTCTTCATTGTTGACGACGGAGATAAGAGTTCGTCCTTTACCGCCGATCCGTCCGTAAGTGGTTTCTACAATCGAGTTGCCGAAGAGATCTTGGCCATAGGCAATAGAATAGGCACGATAAATGTTACGAACAGGATCTTGGGCTTTGAGGTAGGCGACGGGTGTTATCATGGACTGAACTCCCGCCCCTGCCCCAGGCATAGGCCGGTAAAACGTGGTTTTGGTCAAAGGGCCGAATCAAGAAAGTCCTTGTCAAAGACTCTACTTATCATGTATGTTTTATATACATGCTATGTATATTATGAGGTTAGCCATGCATATCAACTTATCTGCCGAAATGGAGCAGTACCTTCAAAGCAAGGTCGGCACAGGCTTTTACAGCAACGCTTCCGAGGTCGTCCGCGACGCGATCCGCCGGATGCGGGAAGAGGATGAAAAGCTCGCGGCGCTTCGGGCGGCCGTGCAAATCGGCGACGACCAGCTGGAACGCGGCGAAGGGATCTCGTACACACCAGAGCGGCTGGAAACCATTACCGCTAAAGCTTTTGCCAACGCCCGTCAAGGCAAGAAAGTAAATCCCGATGTCGCTCCCTGATGTCGCGCTAATTCTCTCGCCTCAGGCCGAGGAAGACTTTACCGACATCCTGCAATACACCCTCAACACCTGGAGCGAGGCGCAGACTTATGCCTATCGGGCTATCCTCGACAAGGCGCTTTTGGCCATTCAGCAATATCCCCAAATCGGCCAGGTCCGGCCCGAGCTTTCGGCCGCGCACCGCCTCTTTCCAGCGGGTCATCATATCATCGTTTATCGGGTCAAAGACAATACCGTCTATGTCTCCCGTATCCTGCATGAACGAATGGATATAACGCGACACATCTGAAACAGTTGATTCTCAAGCGGACGCTTACCGCCAGTCGAGACACGCGCATAGCCTATTTTTAGAGCTAGCTGTCTGAAAAACCCTTGTTTTCAAGAGAGCGCAGATTGTTCTAAAAATCGTGTTGTTGATATGCTGATGGTGTACTGGTAATGTGTGTACGTCTGTGCTAGATTAGCAAGCAGGAGGTAACCGATATGAAAACGAACAAACGTAGCGACCGGATTGATCTCCGGATTGACCCGAAAGCCAAAGAAGCGTTGCAAGCGGCCGCCTTGCTCAAGCATAAAACGGTCAGTGAATTCATTCTGGAAAATGCGCTCAGTGCAGCCAATGAAGTGCTGGCGGATCGCCGGTATTTTGTGCTGAATGCCGAACAATGGGAAGCGTTTCAGGCGGCGCTCGACGCCCCGCCGCGAGCTCTGCCGCGGCTTGAACGCTTGATGAAGGAGCCCGGTTTCTTCGATGTCCACGCCGCGGAAAACTAATCCGCGTATCGAAAAGCTGCAACGCACCCATGACGTTGAGGCTTTCGATTGCGGGCAAGAACACCTCAACCTGTATTTGCAGCGTTATGCGCTGATGAGCCAACGCGCGGACGGGGCGCAGACTTACGTGGGCCTGGCGGATCATGTCATCATCGGCTACTACACGTTGCTCGCCGGCAGCGTCGTCTATGAAGAGGCCCCCGAGCGGTTGACTAAAGGCCTCTCCCATCAGCCTGTTCCGACGATGCTGTTAGGCCGTTTCGCGGTGGATCTTGCCTGGCAAGGCAAAGGGGTCGGCGCCGGCCTCTTGCGGGACGCCATGCAGCGCACCGCGCAGGCGGCCGATATTGTTGGCATTCGGGCCTTATTGGTTCATGCCAAGGACGACGCGGCGAAAAGTTTTTATGAACATTTTAATTTCTTCCGTTCGTCCTTTTCCTCCAATCCGTCCGTAAGTGGTTTCCACGACCCAGTTGCCAAAGATATCCTGCCCGTAGGAAAGCGAATAAGCCCGGTGAATATTTCGAGTGTGATCTCGCGCTTCAAGATAGGCAACGGGTGTCAACATGGTTCGGTCTCCCTAACCGCTCCCCTTCCCCCCCGGCAAGTGTCGATACAGCGTAGAGGGAGCCACCCGGAGGCGCTTGGCCACCTCTTCCATGGTGATCTCCGGATCGGACAGCATCGCTTTAGCGGCCACCAAGTCTTTCGCGTTCAACGCCGGGGGACGGCCCCCTTTTTTACCTCGGGCACGGGCGGCCTCCAGGCCGGCTCTCGTGCGCTCGCGGATGATGGAGCGTTCGAACTCCGCCAAGGCGCCGAACACATGAAACACCAATTTCCCACCGGCGGTCGTGGTGTCGATCGCTTCGGTCAGTGATCGAAGTCCAATACTCCGGCTTTCCAGTAGCTCTACTGTTTTGATCAGTTGCTTCAGGGAACGTGCCAAGCGGTCCAGTTTCCAGACCACCAGGCTGTCCCCTGCCCTGAGATAGTCTAGCGCGGCTAATAGCTCCGGCCGATCGCGTTGCGCACCGGACGCTTTTTCGACAAACAGCTTTTCACAGCCTGCGGCCTTTAGCGCGTCCAGCTACAGGGCGGGATTTTGGTCTTGCGTAGAAACACGGGCATAACCGACGAGCATAAAGCCTCCGAAAATTCAGTCGCAGTACGAGTTATTCAGAGAGGAGTGTCAAGACATAGTTATAAGAATTGAAGGGATAACAGAAAGTTAGCGTTTGTCAGGAGATCACTTTGAGAATTAAACATCGATCCCTATCTCTTAAAAACGGGGTTGGGGATTCTGTTATTTGTTTTCTAGGGTGCGTATATGGTGTAATATTGGTGTATAGTAGATTTTTGAGAGATCACGCCATGGTGAGACAAAGCATATCCGTATCAGAGCCCAATGACGAATGGCTGAAGGCTCAAGTCGCAAGCGCAGAATACAGCAGTAAGAGCGAAGTGATTAATGACTTAATCCGGCGGGCGCGGAGGCAGCAGCTTGAGGTCGAACATGTTCGCGCTGAACTGATTAAGGCCGAGCAAAGCGGGTTCACCGACGAGAAACCGGAAGATTTATTGGCCAACTTCAAGGAAGAAGCACAGCGAGATGGGCTCTTATAAACTCACCCGAAAAGCCCGCGCTGATTTGAAGAGAATCTGGCTATACGGTGTTAAAACGCATGGAAGTCAAAGAGCTGATCAATATCATAGAGGTATCCTTGAACGCTTAGATCAAATTGCTGATCAGCCCTATTTATTTCAGGCTGTTGAGCATATTCGAGAAGGCTATCGGCGGAGTGTGTATGGAACCGATAGCATCTATTACCGGATCAATGGCGATAGAGTTGAAATTATGGCTATATTAGGGAGGCAGGACACAGAAGATTGGCTGTAGGCACCCCTCGTTTATTTTGTCTACCTTCCCTCTTCTCCAATAAACGACCTCATTCGGCAACAGTATGATAAGGTAACCCCTATTCAACGATAGAAATGTATCAGGTTCCATGCCTAAGCCCCATTATTGTGCAGAGGACTACTTGTTTAGTCCCACACATAAATGGTGTAAATGACTTCTGAAAATGACAGTATGAAATTGGGTTTTCACTAGCCTGTTAGCTGTTGGTCCACGCAGCCTAAATGTAATACAATTAAATAAGGGCTAGCTCAACGTGTGGATTACCGCTTTAAATTTGATACGAAATGCGCAAGTATTAGCATAGGTCCTAATTAAGAAAATGAATCAGAGGGTTGAGAGTTCGGATAGCTTAGGATTGGCACAACATTGATGCGAACAACCACGACAGGGCGCTTGCGCTCTCTGCTAATAGATGGCTATGAGCCTGTTTTGCTTCTCGGAGCAGGAGCGTCGATTAAATCCGGCATCCCTGCTGCTGCGTTAACTGTTGAAAAAGCAGCCCGGTGGGCATGGTGTAAAGAACACTGCCGACATCACGAAGATAATTCAATTCGGCGATCTGATTACTGGCCATGGCTCACTGCGCAATCTTGGTACAAGTCTGATTTATCGGATGCAGATCTTTATCCAGACGCGATTGATCACCTGTTAGGTGTGAAGAGCGACCGGCGGGAGTTCTTTGAACAGTTAATAAACCCTCTTGGCGTTCACCCGTCTCGGGGCTATGTTGCCCTAACCCAAATTCTCCACCAAGGCTGGATATCGACCATCCTCACAACCAATTTCGACCACTGTTTGGAACGTGCGGCCATCCAGCACAATCGACCTCATCGCTTGGTCAGTATTAGCACCCCAGCCGATTACATAATGTTCAGTTCGGCGCCTCAGGACCCTCAATTGATTTTCTTGCATGGTTCCGTTAAACATTACAGCGATAAGAACTTAACGGACGAGGTTCAGTCACTTGACGCCAAAATCGTTGACCGATTGGAGCCACTCCTGCGCGACCATCCGATAATTGTCGTGGGATATCGCGGAGCCGAAGCATCTGTAATGAAGGATCTGTTTCTGGCGCATGCTAATTCTGAAGGCTTTTTACATGGCGTTTATTGGTGTGTGCTGGAGGGTGAGGTTGACGGCCCGTTTTCTCCATTTGTCATCGAACTTGCGAACCAGATCCGTTCAAATTTCCAGCTCGTTCCCATCAAAGGTTTTGACGATCTTTTTGAAAAGGATTTACTTAATAGCATGATAGCGGCCGGCGCACGACCAACCCGACGACGCTCAGGTCACAATGTCGGTGGCATGCCTGCAGATATGCGGCCGCTTATAGGTTTCGATGTTTCGGGATTCGAAGTACCACTCCTCCATGCTCGCCTTTCGCAATATGCAGACAAGACCGATCTCTGGCGGCCAAAGGAAATCGACGCGACGTGGATTGAGGAAATGACTGATAGGTTGGATCTCGTCCGTCCCATTGATGCATCAAAAGCCCCTACTCTCGCTGGCTGGCTTCTCTTCGCGCAAAATCCATCAGCAGATTTTAAACAAGCGCGCGTTGAATTTCGTGCAATAGGGCCCAGCCATTGGCTCCGCGAACGATTTGGGGATGATATCGAGTTAGAGCCAGCTGAGCGGGAAGATGATTACAGCGTTCGCCGAACAATTGGGGGAAATCTTTGGAATCAGTTGGATGTACTAATTGACCTGCTTGCGCTTGTAAATTTCCAATTCCGGCTAAAAGCAGAGGTGTCAAGGACCGTAAGCGCCTACAATGCGATCGCCATTAAAGAGATGATTGTTAACGCCATCGTCCATCGAGATTATGATCGAGACGAGCCAGTTTACGTTGAGGTTCAGCCGAAATCGATTACTGTGAAAAGTCCAGGGGGAGTAATTGACGAAATTGCAGCTCAAGTTGGCAATCAGCCTTTCCAAGAAGCTATCGCGGGACGAACAAATCCCATTAAAGGCTATCGCAACCCTGCGATTTCCGATCTTTTCTATGGTGGAGGGCAGATGGATCGCCGTGGCTCCGGTCTGCCTGACATGGTGCTACTGACACTGAACAATAATGGCTCGGTCGCGTTCGGTCCATCGCCTGACAATCGAAATTTTACGGTCACTATCGAAGCCCGGCCCGAGGCTGTTGATGAAATCACCAACACCGCTTTGCCGTTGACCGAGGAAACGGTCCGCTATTCGTCAAACTTGATCCCGATCGCGTTGATGCCAGAGAAAGTCTGGCATGCCGCCACTACCGCGAAATCGAACGCTAGCTTCTATCGCAATGCTCAAGGTTTGGCCGCTCCGCCAGGTCACGTCAGCGACGGCCGCTTCTATTCGCTCTACAATTTAGAGGAGATAGCGGATGTATTGATTACCCCCTTTGAGCCGGGGGACATCGAGACACTGGGTTTTTCCGAGCTTATCAGCTTTCCGGGAGGCGAGGCGATTGCTTTAAAGCTGCTTCATGAGCTGATCTTCGAGCATTTAAAGTCTAAAGGTCTCCAGATCGAGTTTAATCGTCGCCGCGCCTATTTCGGGCGAGGAGATGAGCCCGAATTGAAGGTCAGCTATCAGGGGCGACTTCGTAAAGCCACCCGTACAGTCGTCAAGGCACGAACCAAGCGCGACTCTGACGATATCGTCTATTACGAGCACAAGGCATTCAGTTTCTCAGTGATGCGCTTTGGAGAGGATTGGGCTCTAGTCATCACGCCGGGCTATGCCTTCACACGGGATGGGCTTCGCAGCCCAATCGGCCAAGAACGCACAAACATCCTGTCAACACGTCGGGCCGCTCTCGATTTCAATCCTAGCGTCCTGCAGGACGTCTCCTTCTGGCTTGCCGTGCTTTCGAGCGAGGCTGAAGGCCTCTTTGCCCTCGAACATCGTCCGGACAACGACTTTGCGCACTTCGCCCCCACTGTGTTGCTCTCGCCCCGCACGCCAACAATTTCGTTCAATATCTCGGCTTTCAACGAACTCTCGCAACGCAATCAGGAAATCGATGAAGATCTTGTAAAACTTGATGCCGAACTTGAACAGCTCGCCCTCGAACCGGACGACGATGAAGTTGACGACGAGCCGCCCGAGCACGACGGGGCGCGCGATGACGATTGACCTTTCGATTATTGAATTGTCGCCGCCGCGCCTGCAATTCGGCGGTGCCATTACGCATAGTGACCCCAAAGTTGGGTTGCTTGCCGCAGGCCCATTTGATCTACGATTCGGATCCGCAAGAAAGGACCACATTCATGTCGGTATTGTCGGTCCGGCTGACCAAGTGGTAGCAGCGAGGAGATGGCTTGATCGGTGTAGTCTTGAAATCCCCGTGCTTGGCAATGCAAATCTCCTCAAAAGGCCATTTCCGGGATTTGCTGACGCTTTTCACAAACAACTGGTAGCACCTGAATCATCATCGATCGCTCTGAACTTCGACACAAATGATAATCTCGCACGTGCTCTGCAGGGCGACGCTTATACCGCCTTCCAAAATGTCGTCGATCTTTATGCCGATGCACATACCCGTCTTTCATCCCGTGACCTTAATCGTCCCGATATTATTTTGATGTGCATCCCTGACAGCGTTTTCGCTAAGGTTGGATCGGTAGAAAGGAAAGCGACAGAGGAAGAGCGAAAGCGGGCCAAAACAATCCAACGCACTCGTGAGAGCACTCAACTTGATCTGTTCGATGATATATTGGATGAGGTTGAGCAGACGTCTGAAGACTTTCTCAGGCGTGATTTGCGGCATGCACTTAAAGCCAGAGCACTCAGGAATCGATTGCCGATCCAGCTTGTAACCGATGCTTTGCTCAATGATACCTCGCGCAATCAAGATCCTGCCACGCGCGCATGGAATTTTGCCGTAGGCCTCTATTACAAGGCCGGCGGCGTGCCTTGGCGGCTACCGCCGAACGGTCCCGATACTTGTTTCGTAGGCATCAGTTTTCATCATTTTCGTACAACACAGCGTGCGATTGTTCGGTCGAGTCTTGCACAGGCGTTTTCAAGTAACGGAGAGGGCTTTGCAATTAGAGGAGAAGGAGTACCTGTCGAGCCCAATCAGAGCCGAAATGTTCATCTTTCCGAGTTGCAAGCCTTCCAGATAGCTCAAAACGTTCTGTCTGAGTATGAACTTCGAACTGGCGGCGCTCCTTTGCGTGTTGTACTGCACAAGACCTCTTATGTTGATGCAGCCGAGCGCGCGGGATTTGAAGCGGCGCTGAAAGACATTCCAATCGTCTCAATGGTTACTTTAGTCCCCAGCCTGTTTCGTTTAATGCGTTATGGCGCTTATCCCCCAAAAGTCGGTACAGTCTGTACAGTCAACAACGATAGATCTTTCCTTTTTACGTCGGGTTTTATGCCGGAGCTTGGCACCTATCCAGGTCCACACATACCTCAACCTTTTGAGGTACGTTGCCTAGGCTCTGAGAATGCGGTTGCGGCAGCTCAGGATGTTCTCAATCTTACGCGCATGAATTGGAATACCGCAGATATCCGAGGCAAATGGCCTGTTTCCTTGTCATTTGCACGGCGCGTTGGTGGAATTCTTGACGAATATGGTGATGAGGATCTCATGGAGACATCTTTTCGCTATTTCGTGTGAAAAAAGGCCAAATAGTTAATCATTGGCCGCTATTTATCTATTTTCAGCCTTCCTGACAAGTTGGTCGATAGGCTAAGACTGGATGGCCTTTACCCGATTGCCTCTTAAAACGGCCATTTTTGAGAGACAGCAACAGGCAAAACCGATCCGACCCTTTCGGACTTGTTACATCAGTCCGAATGACAGTGGTTATCTGAGGGGGACAGAAAAGACCGGCATGGATTGCTGGCTTAGCTAGGAAGTCATCCCTTGCATCACTTGTCAGTTGCAGGGTTTTCATGAGTTTTAGCGCCTGCCCCGTGCTTTTTTGGGAGTGCTTCATGAGCGGCGACAGGGTGCTCGCCTTTCTCGTAAGCGCGTTTGGACTGGTTCACGGGCATGGACAACAGGCAGGCCGTATTGATCAGCGCCATGTGCGTCAGTGCCTGCGGAAAGTTTCCGAGCAGGTGCCTTTCGCGGGGATCGTATTCTTCCGCCAACAATCCAACATCGTTGCTTAATGCAAGCAGTCGCTCGAAGACAGCCTCGCCTTCGTCGCGTCGTCCCATCAACACCAGGCTGTCTGCAAGCCAGAATGAACACGGCAAAAATGTACCTTCGCCCGGCGGCAGCGCGTCCACATCGGCGGTGGGCAAATAGCGCAGCACCAAGCCATCGACGACGAGGTTGCGCGCGATGGCATCGACCGTCCCGCGTACACGCGGATCGTCGAGCGGGAGGAAACCGACCTGGGGAATCAAAAGCAGGCTTGCATCGAGATGCGGCGAGCCGTAGGACTGCACGAAGGCATTGATTTTCGCATCGTAACCCGCCGCGCAGACTTGCGCGTGGATCGCCTCACGCACTTGCCGCCAACGCTCGACCGGGCCATCCAGCCCGAAGGCCTCCACGTCCTTGATCGCGCGATCGAAGGCGACCCAGGCCATCACTTTGGAATGGGTGAAATGGCGGCGCGGCCCGCGAACTTCCCAGATGCCCTCATCCGGCAACTGCCAGTGCGACTCCAGGAAATTCAGCAGGGCTAGCTGGATTTCCCAGGCATGAGGCTCCGGTTTCAGGCCGGCAGCTCGCGCCAGGTGTAACGTATCCATAACTTCACCGTAAACGTCGAGCTGGAACTGCTTCGATGCTGAATTGCCCACACGCACCGGAGCCGCGCCGTCATAGCCGGGAAGCCAGCCCACCTCGTATTCATCCAGACGCCGCTGACCGGTGACGCTGTAGAGTATCTGCAGATCGCCGGGGCAACCCGCCACCGCGCGGAGCAGCCATTCCCGCCAGGCAATCGCCTCTTCGTGATAGCCGGCGAGCAATAGCGCGTTCAATGTGAATGTCGCATCACGCAGCCAGCAGTAACGATAGTCCCAGTTGCGCTCACCGCTCTGTCGTTCCGGCAGTGAAGTCGTGGGCGCCGCAACGATCCCTCCAGTGGGCGCATAGGTCAGGGCCTTCAGCGTGATCAATGAGCGCACGACGGTATTACGCCAGCGCCCCTGGTAGGTGCAGCACCCGGACCATTGACGCCACCCATTTTCGGTTGCCGTCAGCGCCTGCTCAGGGTCGAAGGCCTGCTGAATCGCCTTCGTGAGAAGGGCGGTAAGTGAGCACGAATGGCGTCCGTTCACCCTGGCATACCTGAAACTCGGCGATGGTTTTCATATCTTCGCCGTGGACGGCGACTGCTGTGCGCAATTCCAGGGTGTCCGGCCCCGCGGTCGCCAAGCGCATATCGCCCAATTTCCGAACTCAGGGTATGATAGAACCGTAATCGAAACGGATGATAAGTTCCATGCGCAGGGTCACTCGCCCACTTAACCCTTCGACGATACGCAGAACATCCCAGCGCTCAGCCGAGAGCGGCATGCAGTCGATGATTCGCACGGCACCGTCGTCCGTCTCGAATTCAGTTTCCAGAATCAGGGTGCCATCGCGGTACTTGCGTCGAATGCTGCGGATCTCTGCGGCGGGCGCGATCAGCCAGCGCCCGTGCCCCGGCTCTCCCAGCAACGCCGCGAAACACGCGCCCGAGTCAAAGCGGGGAAAGCAAAGCCAATCGATGGAGCCGTCGCGGCCGACCAATGCCGCGGTATGACAATCGCCGATCAGTGCGTAGTCTTCAATCGGAAGGGGCATCAGTAAACCTCGAGGTTGTACCAGTAGCCGTCCGCAGCGATGAGTGTGTCCGCCTGTTTCGGTCCCCAGCTGCCGGGCGGGTAAGGATGCGTTCGGTGATGCGTATCAAGAACCGGATCGACCACCGCCCAAGCGGCCTCGACCGCCTCTTCACGCGTAAAGAGCGCGCTGTCGCCCGCCATCGCATCACTCAACAGCCGCTCATACGGCAGTTCCGCTCCCGGGTACTCGTCCAACAAAAATAGCTCGTGCTGATCGCCAACGAATTCCTTGCCCGCGCGTTTGACGCGCGCGGCAAGTGCGACAGCCGAATTGGGGGAAAGCCGGAAGCGCAGGTAATTGGCTCGCCCGCCTGCCGGGGCGGAATCGTCGAACAGTCGTTGCGGTGGCGGCTTTAATTCCACCAAAACCTCGGCTGCCGTGGTAGCCAGGCATTTCCCGGAACGCAGGTACCATGGCACACCCGCCCAGCGCCAGGAATCAATGAAGAGACGCAGGGCGCAGAAGGTCTCGACATCCGAGTCCGCCGCCACGCCCGGTTCTTTGCGGTAGCCCGCGTACTGGCCGCGCACCACGTCGTCCGACGTTAGCGGCCGCATGGCATAAAATACCTTGGCTTTCTCGCTGCGGACAGCATTGAAGCCTTGATACGCGGGAGGCTCCATGGCGAGTAACGCGACGATCTGAAACAAGTGATTCTGAATGACATCACGCAGGCAACCGGCAGTTTCATAAAATGCACCGCGTCCCCTCACCCCGAAATCCTCGGCCAGGGTGATCTGCACGCTGGCCACGCAGTTACGGTTCCAGATCGGTTCGAGGAACGAGTTGGCGAAACGGAAATAGAGGATATTCATGATGGCCTCTTTTCCAAGAAAATGATCGATACGGAAAATCGAGTCTTCTGCGAATTCCGACCGCGCGATGCGATTCAGTTCACGCGCTGAAGCCAGGTCGCGTCCGAACGGTTTTTCGACGATGACACGTGCTTGATCAGCCAAACCCACGGCACCGAGGCTTTTGATAACCGTGGCAAACAGGGCGGGCGGAATAGCAAGGTAATGTGCAGGCCGACGAATATCCCCCAATGCTCGTTTAAGTGCCTTGAATGTAGGCAGGTCATTATAATCGCCGCCCACATACTGGAGCCGGGAAAGAAGGTGGTCGAGAGCGTCCCGATCATCAATTTCGCCGGCATGCTGGATGCTGTCCGTCGCATGGATACGCAGCTGCTCCAGGCTCCACGGCTGGGCAGCGACTCCTACCACCGGCACCTTGAGAACACCGCGCTTGGCCATTGCGTAGAGCGCAGGAAAGATCATCTTGTAAGCGAGATCGCCCGTTATTCCGAAGATCACCAGCGCATCGGCTGGCGTTTTGCGACTATGTGAATTGCCCATCGCAGCGCTCCTTTTTCTTCTCATTGTGCCCACCAAGCGCACTCCATTCGCGGGTTTTCACCATGCCTTGGCATGAGCGTTTTCTGACACCGTCGTGGAGACGCCAATGCAGCTTTTCGCCGGTCAAGTCAAAGCGGTCCGCCACGATAACAAAAAATCATGAAACATCATTGGGTCTCGAGAGAGATCCAACGAAACCGGCACGGGTTTCTTCCAGATAAAGTTTGCCGGATATCCTGTAAGAGGTTCCTCCATAGGGGGTTAGTGACGAAGCCCCTATGCCCGCATGGCCTCCCCCACCGAGGGCCGGGCCGCGACTTGGGTAAGGTAATCCTGGAGCCTGGACCACTTCTTGAGATCGACTTTCAGCAAAGCGCTCCAGTTAAGGATGGTAAAGAGATAGGCATCGGCCACGGTGAACGAATCACCCGTCAGATAAGGCTTACCGTTGAGCTGATGCGTCAAATAATCGAAACGTTGGCCAAGCCGTTCCAACTGAGTTTCCCGCCATTCCACGGGGATTTTAGGGTTGAACAGCGAACCAAACAGCTTGTGGAGCTCCGAAGAGATAAAGTTCAACCACTCCATCAAACGGTAGCGCTCCTTCGTTCCCAGTTTAGGCGCTAACCCGGACTCCGGTTTTTGATCCGCGAGATACTGCAGAATGACCGCCACTTCGGTCAGGATTTCCTCCTCATCGAGCTGCAAGGCAGGCACATAGCCCTTGGGATTGATCGCCAGGTAGTTCTCGCCGCGCTCGGTTGCTTGTTGGCTAGATCCACCTTTTCCAACTCAAAGCGGTAGGCCGCTTCATACAACACGATATGCGGAGCCATCGAACAGGCGCCCGGTGTAAAATAAAGTTTCATAACATGTCTCCTTTCGTTAAAAATAATCTGATTACTTTTAAACGCGCATTAGCGATAAAATTTTGATTACCCCTCGCATGCTAGGTTCAGCGATGCCTCTGATGCTTTATTATTTCCATGACCCCATGTGTAGCTGGTGCTGGGCATTCAGGCCGTGCTGGCAAGACATCGTGGCGGGCCTTCCTGAGTCTGTCCGAAGCCGACGCGTTCTGGGCGGCCTTGCGCCTGACACGGAGCAGACGATGCCCACCGCCATGCAGGCCAAGCTGAAGGCAATCTGGCAGACGATTCAAGAAACGGTTCCCGGCACGCCATTCAATTTTGAATTTTGAGACAAATGTACGCCTCGACGCGCCACTTCACGCCGTTTCGAATTCTCCAGTCGCTACGACCCATTCGTGCTATCCGTCGAGCACGAAGCTTTGAAGCGCAGCAAGCTCAGTCGGACCGCCGCGCGTGGCGAACGTACGCCCTTTGTTCGTTTCCACCATTTGGATAACGACCTGGCGCCCAAGAACGAACTCGAAAAGACAGTTCAGGAACAGGAAACGTTCCGGCTGATGGGAATGCTGGGCATGTGCGAACTGTGCCTGATTCGAGAGTTCGACCTTTGCAAATTCACCCATGGCTATACTCGGGTCAACGCTTGAGCCGTTTGGGCGCTACTTCTCCGCCTTGCATCCAGGGGATGCAAGCACCTACCGCTACGTATATACCCTGCTGCACAGCTATGCCCATCTATTCACGAAGGCGGTAGCCGAACTTTCGGGTCTGGATGTTGGATCCCTCGGCGAGTATCTCTTCCCTGCCAACCTTGCGTTCGTGGTCTACCGTAATGGCACCACGATGGACTTGGGCAATCTCTCGTCACTATGGCGAAACGAGAACAACCGTAAGCGGCCAGCGGAACCACATAGCCAGGACTAAAACGTTATGATTTAATCCGCGAAGCGAAGAGGCAGAAGCTCGTCGATGCGACTGTTGGGCCAAGTTGGGAGCTTTTCCAGGGTTTCTTTTAGCCATACCGCTGGATCGAACCCGTTGAGCTTGGCGGTGCCGAGCAAGGTTTGAATGATGGCGGCACGCTGGCCGGCGCGTTCGGAGCCTACGAACAACCAGTTTTTTTTGCCCAATGCAATCGGACGAATGCTGTTTTCGATCGGGTTATTGTCGATCGGCAGATCACCAGTCTCGGCGTAGCGCGTGAGCGCAGCCCATCGCTTCAAACTGTAGTCGATCGCTTTGGCGGTGGCACTGCCGGGCGCGGTGCGCAAACGGGTTTGCTGAAGCCAGTCGTGGAAGGCTGCCAAGGTCGGCAGCGTTTTTTCGACACGCAGGGCTTGGCGCCCATCGGGCGTTAGGTCACTCCCTTCGGCTTCAATCGCATACAGCACCGCGATGCGGTTCAAGGCTTCGTGCGCGATCGGGCTCTGGCTGGCCTGGAACAAGTCGAAGAATTTCCGCCGTGCATGCGCCCAACAGGCGAGCTCGATGCACGGTTCAAGCAGGCGTTGATCCTCGGGATGCGCGCGGGCGGCCGCAAACAGGGCTTTGTAGCCGGCATAGTCGTCGACGACGAGGTGGCCTTGCCAGTCTTGCAGAAACTGCTGCGCATGCCGGCCGCTGCGGCCGGCTTGATAGTCGAAGACGAGGATCTTCGGTCCCGGCTGCAAGTCGTTGCTGCGATACGCCCACAAATAGGCCTTTTTCGTTTTGCCGTTGCCGGGATCCAATTGCGGCACCGGCGTCTCATCCGCATGCAGGCAATCGCGTTGCAAGAGGTGCCAGGCCAGACGGTCTGCCAAAGGCTCTAAGGCGACGCCGAGGCGTCCGACCCAGTCGGCCAGGGTGGAGCGGGACAAGGTTACGCCGTCGCGGGCAGCGATCTGTTCCAACCGGTACAGCGGCAGGTGATCCAGAAATTTACTGATCATCACCCAACTCAACAAACCGACCGCCGCCATGCCGCCATCGATCACCGCCGGCGGAATCGGCGCCGCGGTCACGGTTTCACAGCGCCGGCAGGCATATTGCGGGCGGATGTGCCGATGCACGAAGAACTTGGCCGGCTCGACGTCCAGTTGCTCGGTCACATCCTCGCCGATCTTGACCAAGTCCCGGCCGCAGTGCCCGCAGGTGCAGGACTCGGGTTCATGCCGGTGCTCGACGCGGGGCAAGTGAGCGGGCAACAGCTGACGACCGGCACGCAGGCGTTTCGGACGAGCCACCGTTGCACAAGGGCTGTCATCCTGCAGTTGCTCGACTTCGGCTTCAATCGCCGAAATATCCGTGTTCCAGGTTTCCTCGAAGACATCCCGCTGCAGCGGAGCCAAGGCTTCGCTCTTGGTACTGAAACGGATGCGCTTGTAATAGGCCAACTCGTGCGTCAGCGCGGCGATTTTGACCTCTTTGGCTTGCAGGCTGGCGTCCTTCGTTTGCAGGAGTTGCTGCTGATTCGCAATGGTTTGAGCATCCTGCGCCGCTTGCTCGACAAGCGTCTGAAGCATTGCCGCGACTTGGGCTTTAGCGGCCGGTTCCAGGTTGAGTTGATCGAGTTCAGCGAGCAAATTCATGGGGGATATTATACCGCACTCATCCCCTGAAAGCCTTGATATGACTGATGTTCAAGAGGATTTTATCGTTAACATCAGACTCGCCATTCCGCCGAGGGTTGAGCCGATAACCGTTGCCAATCGACACCGGCGGCCAACCACTGCCACTGGGCCGGACTGATCGCAAACACCGGATCAGAGGCCTGGGGCCAGACAAAACTGCCTCGATGCAAGCGCCGCTGACAGAGCCACACGCCATTGCCGTCCCACAGCAACAGGCGCAAGCGGTTGCCGGCACGGTTGCGGAAGATGAAGGCCGACCCAGCACACGGCGAATGACCCAGGCTCTGCTGCACGATCGTGGTTAAGCCATCCAGGCCGCGCCGCATGTCGACCGGCGCCACCGCCAGCCAAATCTGTGCCGGGCTCGCGATCAGGCCAGGCATCGCAACAGCTCCGCGAGCCAACTCGCCGGCATCGAAGCCGGCAGTTCCAGGCGATGGCCCTGAGCATGGGTAAAGACAATGACCTCAGTGACAGCCGGTTGAATCTGCACCGGTATCAAGGCCGTCGAATCCTGCTTGGGTAATTTGCGATAATCGCTCAGCCGTGCTGTGAACGTACGGACATTGAGTTGCTGTGCTGCGCAATACGCGGCTTGCGACAAACCACTGCGTTGCCACGCTTCGATATGCTGACGCCATTTCGCTGTGATGGCCATGCTAAAACTCCTGATCAAAAAAATCACAGGATGCCGCAGACGAAAACTATTTTATAGGTGGCTCGGATGGACGCTTACGAACAACCGATTCCTCGCCCTGCTCCTTGAACCAACCTCGCATCGCTGCAACTCCGGCAGCTTGTGCGATTTCAGTGGCGGTGCTTGCCCAGATTGCATCATGGTGCCAGAGACCACATGCATCGCCCAGAACCAACTGCTATCTCGTGCCGTGCTTCGGGCGGCCTCGCGCCACGTGAAGACCTAACCCATAAGGCCCAGCGGATTCCTGGTTTCCTTGAGGTAAGCATTGGCGCTCCAACCAACTGAGCACACTGAGGCTTTGGTAGCCTTGGCTCCATACAGCCAAATCGGTACCCCAATTTGCACAGCGATTGCAGAAGGTCGCCAATTGGTACGGTGAACTTGCTGACTGGTCAGGGATAATTCCCAGCGTTCACGCGTATCAAGCGCAGGTAGGCAAACATCAACGAGGTTACAAGTTGCCCCGTCTTCGCAGATAATCGCTTTTGAAAAATACCCATCGAGTACTTCAATCCTCCAGGTTGCGCACAAAGGTGTAAGCACCGGAGCTCTGTTTCATCCGGTAGAGAACGGCCGGACGGCCGCCTTCCGAACGTTTCTTCCCAGTATCGATCAACAATTCCGCCTGCTCTATACGCCGACGAAAAGATTTTTTCTGCAAGGCTTTACCGATCAATACTTCATGCAAGTGCTGGAGCTCCGGCAAGGTGAAGATTTCCGGCAGCGCATAAGCCGGTATGATCGAATACAATGCCTTTTGCCGCATGCGTTCCCTCGCCAGATTGATGATCGCCTGATGATCGAAGGCTAAATCCATTTGACCGACTTTATCTAAGGCCAGCCATTGCGCATCGGCCACGGTCGAAATATGAGATGCGCAAGCTTGATAAGCCATCAAGGCCGTATAGGCAACCGTTACCGACCAGCCGCGCTTATCGCGCTCGGCATTGCCGATACTTTGTAATTGCTCCAGATAAGGCGGTTCTATCCCCGTCTTCTCTTTCAATTTACGCCGTACCGTCTCTTCCAGGGTTTTGTCGTGTTCCAGGTCGACGAAGCCGCCCGGCAAGCCCCATTTGCCCCGATCGGGATGGTTTGCGCGCTCGACCAGCAGCACTTTCAAGCATTCTTCATGATAGGTAAACAGCACCGCATCCACGGTCACTAGAGGGCTGTCATAGTGGTGTTTATTATATTCGGCTAAAAACTGTTTTTCGTCCATTGTAACGTTCTGTATTTGTGGCCTTTTAGCAATCGGTTTAGGAGGAATGAGCATTGTCTCAAAAATTTGTGTCTTTTTGTCACTTTTAGACTTGACAATTAAGTAACTATAAGTCACTATTTAATTTAGAGACTAAAAGACACTAATAGGAGAAAAACCATGCTCGTTATCAAATACTTCAAAGCCGATGCTTCGACCTTCGTCATCAAAACCGTCAACGGCACAGTCCGGAAAAGAGGCAAAGGCTTGAGCTTTTTCTATAACGCCGCTACGGATTCCATCGCGGCGGTGCCGGTCAACGCCCAGGAGACACCATTCATTTTTAAGCTATTGACTGCCGATTTCCAGTCGATGACCGTACAAGGTCAAGTGACCTATCGGGTGGTGGCACCGGAAAAAATGGCCGAGATGCTGAATTACAGCCTCAAAAACGACGGCCAGACCTACGTGTCGGAAGACCCGTTGAAACTGGCCGATCGGGTGATTCGGATCGTGCAGTCGATCGTACAAAACAAAGTGCAAGTCACCGGGCTTCGGGAGGCTTTAAAGCTGGGGCAAACGCTGGTTACGCTGATTCGAGAACAACTTGCCGAGGATCTTTCGCTAGCGGGCTTGGGTATTGCGTTGCTGGACATCTCCATCAGTGCCCTGCAACCCACGCCGGAAACGGCGCGCGCCTTAGAGGCAGAAGCCCGAGAAGCGATTCTGAAGGAAGCGGATGATGCAATTTATAACCGTCGTAAATCCGCGGTCGAACAGGAGCGAACAATCAAGGAGGCCGAACTGCAAACCGAGCTATCGATGCAGCAAAAGGAACAGGAAATCGAGGAATCACGCCTCCTGAATCAGCGCGCGATACAGCGTGGCCAAGCCGAGACTGAACGTGAACGCTTACAGGCCGAGATCGCTGCTGAAACCCAGCGCAAGGAGTTGATCGCCCTGAGCAGCGAAAACAGTCGCCGGCAAGCGGATACAGAAGCCTATGCAATTACCGAACGGATGAGGGCCTTCAGGGAATTGCCGGTCGAGAACCTGAAGGCCATCGCCATGGCTAAAATGGAGCCGGAGCAATTGATGGCTCTGGCCTTCGAATCTCTCGCACAGAATGCCGCCAAGATCGGCGAGCTGACTCTCACGCCGGATCTGTTCGGCCATCTCATCAAAAAATCGGTACAACCATGAGCGAGCCTTATCAATACCGCTTTATTCTGGTGGTGCGCAAAACACGCTTACAGGAGTTGATCGAGCGCTTCAATACCTGGCCACAGGCCCGGTTTTACCTGGAGCACAATCAGGTCGATGCCCAGGATTATCTGGATGAACATGATCTTTATCAACGGCGGATTCAGGAAGCGGAGCGGACGCTGAAAGCGTTAGGGCGGTTTCAACGGCTGGAACGGGGCTTGCTTCCGAACTACCAGTTCAGCCCGGCCGATATTGTGATCACAATCGGCCAGGATGGTTTGGTCGCCAATACGTTGAAATATCTTGACGGCCAGCCGGTGATTGCGATCAACCCCGACCCGGGCCGCTGGGACGGCAAACTACTGCCTTTCGAAATCGGCGAGTTGAAGGGGGTCGTGACGCGCACCTTGGCTGGCCGCTCGGCCTGCAAAACGATCACCTTTGCCGAGGCGAAGACCAATGATGGTCAACGCTTGCTGGCGGTTAATGACCTGTTTGTCGGGCCGAAGAGTCATACTTCGGCACGCTACCTGCTGGCGTGGAACGGTAGCCAGGAAACCCAGTCATCGTCGGGGATTATCATCTCCACCGGCTTCGGCTCGACCGGCTGGTTTCAGTCGATCCTGGCCGGTGCTTTGGGAGTAGCTGGCGGTGAGCACCATCCGCTTCAGGGCGGCTTCGCCTGGCATGAATGCCGTCTGCAATTTACCGTGCGCGAACCGTTTCCAAGCCGGACCACAGGCACTAGCCTGGTATTTGGCGCAATCACACCGGAGATGCCTCTCCAATTGGAATCTCAAATGCCTGAAAACGGCGTAATCTTTTCGGACGGCATCGAATCCGACTATCTGACGTTCAATTCCGGCACGGTGGCGACAATCAGCCTAGCGGCAAGCCAAGGCCAATTAATTGTTTGAACATCAATTCAAAACAAAAAATTAACAAAGGGAGAACCACCAATCACAAACCATCTGCTACCGTATTGCTAGCTTGGTTGTTTTGCCAATGCGGCATAACTTGCCTTTATTGCCCAACAGGATTTACGCAAAAAGCTTGATAGCGAAGGGCACACCATGAGGGGGTGAAGGTCAAAAATACCGGCCTCATTCTTTTATAGTGCCATGACGCGTTTAGACTATTGGCAATTTCTGCTGGTCAGCCAGATCAATTATACGTTGACCTATTTTGCCGATCACCATGACGCTTTCAGCCACGATGCCATCAACCGCTACCTGCGGCGAGAGCGGATGACGCCGCGTCTGATAAGCTGGGCCCCTCACTCACATGTCTCGCGTTTGCGCTTTAATACTCCTGCTGTTCGCTTACTCTGCGAGATCGGCAGTGCCCGATCCCATCATGAAAGGCTTACTGCCGGGGACGATTACCTTCATCGGCGAGTCCCATCAGCATGCCGAGTCGGCCGAACTGGTTAGAGACTTGGTTTCTGGCCATATCAAGCAAGGACAATGCCTCATTGTGGCACTTGAGATCGCGGACAATCAGCAACCCGCGCTTGATCGTGCACTACTCTCCGGAGCTGCTGTATCTTCTGTCCAGATTCCCGCCTCAATCGATCATCCAGCAATGTGGAACTTAATTGAGCATCTAGCAACTTTAACAACACAATCGGCTTGCCTAAACGTTGTCGCGATCGATGCGGGCCCCCATAATCCGCGTGATAGGGATGAATGGATGGCTGAGCGGTTAGCTGGCTTAGTCGGTGACAGTCCGGCCCTGGTGTTGATTGGGGCTTTGCAGACTTTGAAGAAAGTCAATTGGCTCACCAAAAGCGGCAGACCCTCTGTAGCAGAAAGATTAGCAGCCAGAGGTTTTCAAGTCAGATCATTTCCGCGGCGATGGCTACCTGAACAATGCATAAACGGCAAACATCGGCATCAGCATTTCGTAAACCCTGATTCCGAGGAAGCTTTGACGATTTTGAATGAGTCTCTGATGGCATTAATTAATGCCAAGCCGCAGCAGTCAGCGCAAGGAGTGGTGGATGGCTCTGTGGTATGGGAATGTGATAACCCATCTCTCGCATCACGATTCCGACCAGATATAGTTTCACTTTAGCTAAGTAAAGGGATACAGTCTGAGCCGCACCCGCGCGCGGCGGAGGCCGCCGAGGTGTCGGGTCGATGCAGTACGCCTCGCGTCGGCGTGACGCTGATTCGCGCATCGGCCCCGCTGCCGATCACGCACCCATCGCCGTCGACGATCAGGCTGTAGCCTCCGGCCTCGATCGGCGGCCACAGCAGGCTGAGCAACGGACGTGCATCGGCGTTGGCGACGCTGCGCGTCCCGGTGCGCGTTAAAATCCGATCTCCTTGCCATTCGATCGATACAGCCACCGCATGCGGCCGGCCATCGTTACCCTGCGTCAACAGATAAGGGCTGGTACCGAAGCGCGCGCTTTCTGCGCGCAAGCGATCAATAGAAAGCATCTCACTCATATGGATACCTCAATCATTTACTTTGAATGCCAGGACTTACGCAAGCTGCATGCGGAGTGATGAATTTCTGAGTTGTTGGCAAAGGTAATCATCAAGTAGGTCCTGTTTCAATTGATAAACGGTGCGCCCTGTTGCATAGGCGAATTGCTTCCGTCGAACCCAAACCAGAAAGGCACAGGCAATGTGATTACGTTGAATCCGGGCGGTTCGGCACTGGCAGCGTTCCATTCCGGTGACCTGTTTGCCTTCGCGGTGCAGTTGCTCGATCTTCCAGCGATAGCCGCACACCTGTTGTGTGGCCATCAGGGAATGCTGAGTGGGATCGTTGGTCACGACCCAGTCCGTGCGGTGAGTGGACACCGCAACCCGGAACAATTGCACTTTGTGGTGTTTGGGAAAACCTTTGATCTTGATGCGCTTGCCGTGTTGCCGTTCAGCCGACGCCCAGGTCAGCGCATCGACCCGTTGATACGCGCATTCACCCCCGGAATCATCCACTTGGCGGTTAGCCTTGAGCGGACAATAATAGACTCTTTGCAGGGACTCGATGAACAACATCAGGTCTTTGGTCGCATACCCAGTGTCCATCAGCACGGCGTGAAATGGCAAGTGCTTGTGATAGACTGCATGGCTGAGCATGTCGTGGACATGGCCCAGCGTGGATTTGCCGTCGCCCTCGGGATCGTACAGCCGGTAATCGATCAGCCAGAATTGATCCAACGCCGGATTCACATAGACGCAGGTGACGACGCCAATGCCGCGGATCAGGCCATGGGCATTGCCGCTGTATTGGCAGCGCACTAACTCGATCTGCCGAGAGTAATCTTTGTCCAGCACGGTGTCGTCGAAGAGGAGATAACCGGTGAGTGTGGGGACGATGTCGTCACGGACGTTATCCCATATCAGCCGCGGCGTCATCCGCTCGCGCCGCAAGTAACGGTTGATGGCATCGTGGCTGAAGGTATCGTGGTGATCGGCAAAATAAGTCAACGTGTAATTGATCTGGCTGACCAGCAGAAATTGGCAATAATCCAAGCGTGTCATAGCGGTATGAGAAAACTGTTTAGACCTTTTGACCTTCATTTCCACACAGTGTGCCCTTTATCGTGCGTAAGTCCTGCTTAAAAACAAATTTCAGCTCGCTAACATGGCGCCTGAGATAGACGAGGTCATGAAGTCAGCGTTCAACAATCTGGATGATTATTTTGAGCGCCATGCCACGCTTCATAATAAAGCATGTGATGCAGAAATTTATGAACTGAATCTCACCTGGCTGATAAAAGCCCGTGAATTGGCGAGGGAAAATGCGATTCTTGCGGAGTTAATGATGGGTATTGCCGAAGAAGACGTACGGTTGGCGATCAGTCAATTGCCCAATAAGGACATTCAGCATATTGCTCAATCAGGCTGGTTATGTTTTTCGCCCCGATTTACATCCCACTTCATACGTAGTATGACCCGTAGGCAGCATGACATCGTTGATGTGCTTCTAGGATTTAGTGGTTTCCGCCGCATGGGTCATCGCAAAGGACCTAAAATCGAGGCGGATTGAGTTGGTAAAATGTTCTCACTGTGAGGCTTCTATTCTAAATAAAGGCTCGCGAAGATATGGCCGATCGATGTTGTGTTTGCAAAACCACTTATTAAAAATGAATTTATCGTAGCTTTTTTTAAAAATTCCGATTCGAGTTTTTAAATCTATAGTCAAGCCAAGGGTTCACCTTCCAGTAATATTGCCGCGCCTGATACGACTCAGGGATGCGCCATTTTATTTGGGTATGAATCGAAATCGATTCAACACTCTGGTTCGCCCACTGCTTACAGAAATTCCTATCGGTAAGCAAGGAGTTGCATTTGATAGGCTTGACTTGGATGCTTGGGTGGATGACTATATCACTCGCAACGGGCGTCTTGATCAACCTAATGGAGGTTCATCATGGGACGCAGGAAAACCCCAGGACTCGTCAAACGCGGCGATTTCTGGCATATCGACAAAAAAGTGCGAGGCAGACGCCTTTGCGAGAGCACTGGCGAAAGCGGCCTCGAAAAAGCGGAAGAGTATCTCGCCCGTAAAATCGAAGAAATTCGGCAAGCCTCAGTCTATGGAGTAAGGCCTGTTCGGACTTTTCGAATGGCAGCGGCGAAATTCCTGAATGAAGCTACAAAGCGAAGTTTATCCAGAAACGCAGATTGTCTAAAACAATTGGACTCCTTTAGCAGATTGTCTAAAACAATTGGACTCCTTTATTGGAGATATGGAAATCAGAAAAGTCCATATGGGCTCGCTGCAACCTTACATTAAAGCAAGAAAACAACAGGGTATAAAAAGCGGTACCATTGCGCGGGATCTGGCAGTCGTTCGCAGAATACTCACGCTTTCAGCACGAGTTTGGTGTGATGAAAATAATCAACCATGGATTGATACGGCACCATTACTGCAAATGCCCAATGGGAAGATGCGGCTGAACCGTATCCATTGACATGGGATGAGCAGGAGCGGTTTTTTAAGCTTCTGCCCGATTATCTTCATAAGATGGCGCTTTTTAAAGTGAATACAGGGCTACGCGAACAAGGAGTCTGTTGGCTGAGATGGGATTGGGAGGTTAAGGTCCCTTCGCTGATGACATCCATTTTCATAACCCCTGGAAATGGCGGTTTGTTATGATGACGGGATTTGGCCTGGGGAGAAAAACAAGGAAGACCAAATTGTCGTTCTAAATCGTATTGCTCAGTCGGTAATCGAAAGACAACGTGGACTGCATTCGATGTACGTTTTTCCTTTTGAAGGTAAACGTCTGGTGCGGATGTATACCACGGCATGGAAGAATGCTTGGAAAAAAGCCAAGCTTCCCTGCGATGGATCTTTTAAAAAGGGACCTCACAATTTGAAGCATACTTTTGGAAGACGTCTAAGAGCAGCGGGTGTATCGTTTGAAACGCGTAAAGTGCTTCTGCATCATACGACAGGAGATATAACCACCCATTACTCTTCAGCTGAGTTGCAAGAATTGATTGATGCGGTGAACAAAATCTCCAATATGGAAAGTGGTATCTCACTTACCGTATTGGAAAGGGCAAGGGCTGGTTAATTAAAGCCCAGGTCACGCAAAAGAAATTCGAGGCACAAAAAAAGCAGCTGCTATGGTAAGCTAACTGCTTGATTTAATTTGGTAAAGTTGGTGGGTCGTATTGGATTCGAACCAATGACAACCGCATTAAAAGTTAGTTGAAACGTAACTCAACGATATAAAAAAGTAAGAAAACCAAAGCTTTACAATTTCATAAAATCACTATAAACGACTGAAAGCGTCACAAACGTTGTCATTTTGTTGTCAGTCGTTAAGCGTGTGATTCGATGTCTTTCTTGATGGTGTCCTTGATATAGTCGTTTAACGATTTTCCGATTTCTTCTGCTCTTTTGGCTGCTTTTTCGTGCAGTTCATGGCCGATTCGGATGTTGAAGGTGCCTTTAAATGGTTTATTCGGTTCCTTTCCTACCAGTTTGCAATGTTCTAGATATCGTTCTACGGATGCTTCGAACTCTTTCTTTAATTCTTCTACTGTTTCTGCTTCGTAATTTACTAGATCATTGATAAATTCGATTTTTCCATGCATGCATTTATCTGCTACGCTTACTTTCACGCTTCCTAAATATCCTTTATATTCAAAGTGATTCATAAAAAAACCCCGCTTTTTTAATCTGCTCGATGATATCTTTTTTGGTGTAGGTTTTGATAGTGTTTCCTGGGTGTGGCCGGTGTAACAATATCGAACTTTTTTTTGATTCGTTCCAAAATTCAACGGCTGAACCTTTTTTGTCAATTTTTTGGTAGCCTAGCTTTTTTAATAGGTGTTCGACGTCATTCCATGTAGGGAAAGGTGTGTTAATGAACTCTTTAAAAAGTTTTTTTTGGTTGCTCATTTTTTGATACTTGCAACTAGAATATAGTTGCATATTATCATCTTCATTTGACAATTGCAACTATTAATTAGTTGCAGCCGAATGATTTTTATTTCAAGTTTTCCTTATTTGAATACATATTTTCTGCATTATTTTAATTGTTTTTCATCTTGCGCTTGGGTGAAAGTCTTTTATTGATGTATTCAATATGTTCTTTATTTGTTTCATCAGATTTTTCTTTTCTTTTGAATTCGATCAATCCAATTGTTTCAAGCATTTTACTATGATTTAATATGCTTAAATTCCATTCTTCTATGTATTGTATTAACTGGTTTATTTTTAGTACATGCTTTGGAAGAGAAGTTTTAAATTCCATTTTATCATTTGTAAATACAACTATTGTTTTTAGTGTGTGTTCAGGAATGTTTGTTATATTTATTATGTTCTTTATATGATTCCTGTTTTGTATTATAGGGCTATGAAAGCTGAATTTTCTTCCGCCTTTTAAATACTGTGTCCAGTTTCTATCGTTTTCTTTCCCGAAAATCCATCCTTTGTGACCTTTCGTTTCTATTACGAAAATTCCATTTTCTGAAAAAACAATATGGTCGATTTGCGTTGTTCCTTCCTCTGTTGGCAATGTGATGTCATTCATCACATAGTATTTGTTTTTATCAAGTTTTTTCAGTTCTTTTATTACTTCTAGTTCTGCTTCGTTTTGGATGTAAGAATTGCTGTTTAGCTTTTTATGCTTTCCAAGCCTGAATCCTATGTACAGGCATATCAATGATGATGTTACGAGCAATAGCATGTCCTCTACCTTTACGTTCTTTGCAAAAAAACTAAGTATAGATACTATTCCTTACATTGTATCTCTGAACCAATTTTCTAGCGCCTTCGATGCGGTCAAGTACCCGTCCCTAGATTTTTTCTGACCTCTTCAATATCTGGGCTGATCTGTCCTGCTTCCGGGATCGTTTTGCCTGTTGTTATCCAAAGTGCGTATTCTGGCCATAGATTACACACTGCTTCTATATGTTCTTCTGTAGCTCGTATTGGGTCTTTTCTTTTGATGTTGGCCCATTTAGCTCTATCTATGCCTGTTAGTTCCTCCATTGTTTTTGGTGTTTTTCCTTTATGGTCAATGACCTTTATTAATCTCTCTCTAAGCGTCATAAATAAGTGCTATATTTGCATTTAACATTTGACATATTACTAAATGAGTGCTATATTTACACTTAAATGGTAAATGTTCCTTAGCTGCTTTCTATAGTACCACAATGACCGACCAAGAAAACCCAAACCTAAGCTACCTAACCGCTGTATCCGTTCCGGTCCTTAGCCAGCAAAGATTTGCCGAACTGACCGGCTTTGCTCCCGGAGTCGTCGAAGGCTGGATTAATCGCGGCTACATCCCATCGATGCTGATTGGCAAGCATCGTGTCGTCAACATGGTTTTGCTCACGCAAGAATGCGTAGACCAAGCGCAAAAGTAAGGGGAAATAAAATGGCTATATCAAAAGAATTTCTTGCTCAAACTCGTAATGTTTTATTTCAGCAATTCCTTCAGGCATATGACCTTCATGATCGGCTGTATCGTTTGAGAATGTCGATGGATTATTCCCATCCCGCTTATGAAAAGTCGGTTAGGGTTTTTAATAAAGTTACAAGACGATTTTATCGCCGTTATGAGGCTTTTAAGGCTTTTCGTGAAATTGAAGAGCGCGAAAAAGCTCTTGAAAATTCTCAACCTGAATTAAAAGTAATTCCTGGCTGGCAGTATTCCAATCTTTTTACTTTGCCTTCCGCTCTTATTTCAGTTACTCAAACAGGGCAATCAATTAAATATCCTGTAGGCGGTTTATATTCTGAGATTTCTTATAGAAGAAAAAGAATAAGGGGTTTAGGGAAACGGTTATATGTAAGGTCAGTAGTATTCAGTAAACGTGTTTTTCCTTTTCCTATTACATATCAATACAATATTATTCCCGGTTAAATCTTATGAACGAACTAAACGACTTATTGCCTCCCTATCGTGAAGGCGAAAACCAAAAACAAACCTATCGTAAATTTCAATCTGCTTTACCGACTGATATTTACGTACAGCTTGAACTCGATGCAGCCAAGCGCGGATTGACATTCTATAAACTTGTTCAGTCCCTGTTAACCCTCTACGCCAATGGCCGCTTACAAGTGAAACCCAACGGCATTCCGGCACAAGGCCACGGCCCAGCTTCATCCAGTGAAACCGCCCATGTGCAAAACTAACTCCTTCTATCAGTCTTACCAATCTGTTGGAAGGGGTCTTGGGTGGGGCCGCTCGTCGTCGCTTTCGGTCGCGGCTGCTTTTTCCCCATTGAGGCGCGCCTGTCAAGGGTCCGAGGGACGAGTGCCCTTGACAGGCGCGCCTCAATGGGGAACTTTGCCGCGTCGGACCGGAAGCAAAGACGGGCGGCCCCACCCAAGACCCAAGGGTGGGGCCGTGAGTCCGAGCAGAGGGAGCGATCAAAAGGCCGTGGCCTTAACGTATCAAAAAAAGGCCCTGACCGATTCGCCGTTCAATGCGTTAGGGATTGGAGTGGAAATCACTACATTGAGCGGCCTAGAGCGAGTTAAGGAAAAATCTATGGAGCAACGCGGAATAGCATTTTTCCTTTACTCGCTCTTAGCCGCTCAAAGTAGTGATTGGAACGGAAAGCCCGGGCCGAAGGCAACGCCCAAAAGAACATAAGGTCACTTTCCCTTATCCATAAAAAGAAAGAAAACAGCACTTAATATCATTAAAACCATAATCCAAGGTAACTAATATGCAAACCGTACTTCAAGGCAACATCCGTTCAGTAACCAAATACTCAATGGACTCCAATTCCGGAATTTCCATCTTCCTTGAACAACAAAACGAAGGCCTAAACGAAAACATCATCGGCAACGAAATTCTCACTATTGGCGGTCCCTATGAAATGGCTATCACCTTCGAAGCCTACGCCAACGAAGGACTCCTTCCGGGCGAATTCGAACTTCGCGTAGTCATAGGCCGTGGTGCTGGCGGCAAAGCCAAACTTACCTGCTTAGCCGTAAAAGACCCGCGCTTAACTGCAAAGCTCAATAGCCAAAACAAAGAACAACCTGGACAAAACAAACCGGCTTAACGAATACCCGTTCTAACACCCTCAAATCCATATTTAAAAACAAACTTTAATCTGTATACGGGTTATTTTCCATGAACGATTCCTTAAATCAATACCAACAAGCGGTTTCCGATCTGATGGGTCAATGTGGTGACATTATCCATATGCTTGATGATTTATATTTCTTTGCTTTGTTTACCACTTTCTCTGTTGGTGTGATTTTCGGACATCTTGCTAGTGGCATGTTTACCCGTATTGATTTCTATTTTCGTCATGTAATCCGGGAACGTGCTAAAGCCCTTCGTTACAGGCAAAACAAACTCTCTTAACGAATTTCCCTTCTTAAGGGAACTCCGCTACCAGTCGGTCACTGGTTTTTTTTAATCTTGAAATTATGAGGTGAAAACATGAAAACAACTTCTAAAGTTGCCTTAGGTGCCGGTCTGACCGGCGTAGCAAACTTGGCTGCGGCTGCAGTTCCTGCTGGCGTTTCTACAGCCCTTGGTGATGCTGCAGCGGATGCAGCTACTATCGGCGGTCTGGCTTTGGTCGCTGTCGTCGCGGCGGTTGCCTTTCAGTACATGCGCCGCGCTCTTTAATCCATCTGCCGGGGGGTCGGCTAATGCCGCTCCCCGGCATTTTCCCCGCTCCTTTATTGTGCGATTTATGTATGCCAAACCTCTTTCGCGGATATTGCTATCCCTCCTTGTCTGATGCCGCCAATGCTGAGATTTCGCTCCCCGCTATGCCTGCGGATGATGGTGTGGCTGTTGCAGTGGCATTCTCGGCGCTTGCAGATGATACCGCCAACATTACCTATCGCTTTCTTTTACCGTCCGGGCAATCCGATTACATCCTGACTCGCGTTTACCCAAGCTGCTCTAGCGTCGGTTATCTAACCAATTATTCCGGTCTCGAACTCTCTGATGTCATTGAAGTTTCCTTTGGTATCGTCTTGTGTTGGGCCGTGGCCTTCGGTTTTAAAACAATGAGGCGTGCATTATGACACCTGACTTTTATCTGATTGCCGTTTACATGGCCTTGACGGGTGCAGCATGGATTATATTTTTCGGGGATTGACTAAGTTGTCTTGTATGCGGGCCGTGGTTAAATTTTTTGCTTTGGCTTGTGTTGTGTCTGTTGCTTATGCGGATACTTATCCCGCTGTTCCAGCCTATTTTAACAACCATAGCGTGGAGTTTTCTTCGCTAGCTGCTGTGTGTGCCTCTCTGGATTTAGCCAATCCTCCCTATGTGCCTGATGGATTGGATTCTCAGCAAAAAGCCTATTTTTGTAAAAATTCCATTGGCGTCCGTTATTCCGGATCTGTGCTTTGGCGGTGCCCCTATGGGGGGGCTGTAAATTTTTCGCCTCCCTATGTTTGTTCAGGCGCTCCCGCCTGTCCTGTCGGCATGACGCGTGATCTTACTACGGGTGAATGTTCTGGCGGCTGCGCCGGTCAAGCCGGTGATTCTCAAAAATTAGCCGTCAAGGCGGGTACGTATGAAAGCTCGTCCGACGAGGTATATGATGCTGATGTCGGACGTTCTTATAACAATACGGTCTCGTATGGTGGTCAGGAATATGCCTTCATGTATCCTGATGATTTCGCTGGTACTTGCTGGTCTGAATTGACTGGCAATCATGCGGTGTACTGCGATTACAACGCTTTCTCCACTGGCGTTTGTTCTGATGCCGGCGAACAGGCGAAAACTCAAACGCCATCTAATCCGTCTGTTCCTGCATCGAAAAGTGCTTCGGGTAATCAATGTGTCACGGATGCCAAGGGCAATACTATTTGCAGTAGCTCGCCTAAGGCCAACCAAAAGTGTGGTGAGTTATGCTTGAAAGTTGTGGATGAAGGAATGAGGAAAGCGGCGTATTCTTGATGGTCTTCAAGGTCATCAAATCCTAACAAAGAGGAGTGAATACGCCATGAGCAATGATAAGGTCATCCCGTTAAAAACGCTAGCGGGTGCGAGCCCTATAGCCGATGCTTTAACCGATGTCTTGCGAGAAGGCGCCCAGCGAATGCTGGCGGTGGCGATCGAAGCGGAAGTCAGCGCCTTTCTGGAGCGTTTTCAAACGGAAAAGACTCAAGCCGGTTTGCAGCGGGTCGTGCGCAATGGCCGCTTGCCGAAACGCACGATCCAGACTGGCATCGGCGACATTGAGGTTTCGGTACCGCGCATCCGCGACCGCGCAGGCCAGCTACGGTTTACTTCGTCGCTACTGCCGCCGTACTTACGGCGCACGAAGACCGTGGAGCAATTGTTGCCCTGGCTGTATCTGAAAGGACTTTCGACCGGAGACTTTCAGGAAGCGCTCAGCACCCTGTTAGGCCCCGAGGCGCCGGGCTTGTCGGCGAGCACGATCAGTCGCTTAAAGGAAAGTTGGAAAGACGAGCAGCAGTGCTGGTCGCGCCGCGATCTCTCGCACCAGCGCTATGTCTATCTGTGGGTTGACGGCATCCACTTCGGCGTGCGACTGGAAGATGCGGCGCAATGCATCCTGGTGGTGATTGGGGCGACACCGGAAGGCAAGAAGGAACTGGTGGCGCTCTCTGACGGTTACCGGGAAAGCGAAGCTTCCTGGCGGGAAGTGTTGTTGGACCTAAAGTTGAGGGGCTTGAGGATCGATCCCCAATTGGCGATTGGCGACGGCGCCCTCGGCTTTTGGAAAGCGCTGCCGCAGGTCTTCGGTACGACGCGCAGTCAGCGCTGCTGGGTGCATAAGACGGCCAATATCCTGAACAAGCTGCCCAAGAGCCAACAACCGAAAGCCAAGGCGGGTCTGCATGAAATCTGGATGGCAGCGAGCCGGAAGGAAGCCGAGACCGCGTTCAGTCGTTTTCTGACCGTTTATCGGCCGAAGTACCCGAAGGCAGCGGACTGCCTGGAAAAGGATCAGGATGCCTTGCTCGCGTTTTATGATTTTCCGGCAGAGCACTGGATTCATATCCGGACGACCAACCCGATCGAATCCACCTTCGCCACCGTGCGACTGCGCACGGCCAAGACGCGGGGCTGTGTCTCGCGGGAGAGCATCCTGGCGATGGTGTTCATGCTGGTCAAAAGCGCCGAGCGCCGCTGGCTTAAGTTACGCGGCGTTGCACGCCTGGCCGAAGTGATTCAGGGAGTTTCCTTCAAGGATGGAGTACGGGAAGATCAGGAGAAAGTCGCCGCTTAATCAATGTCCCGTACACAACATTTGACCATTTCTCAAGTGTGGTACCGTCAACGGTACTGAAATTTGCGTTGATCAGACCAACGGCGTCGGTACTGTCAACGGCCAAGCGTACCAAACTAGCGACAAGAACTGTGGCCTGGTCAACGGTCAGCCCGTCTGTGTTTCAAATAATTCTAATTCGCCGACTACCACGGCGTGCCTCGTTAATGGCGGCGTGAAAGCCTGCGTCAATGAGGATGTCAAGATTGATTCTCAAACTACCCAAACTCGTAATCCTGATGGATCCATTACCACAACGGAAACCAAAACCGACAATATTATCGGCCATAGTCCTGTGGTTAAAAGCACGACTATCGGTACGGATGGCACCGTAACTACCGTTTCGACGCCCGGACAGATTGGCGTCGGTGATGGTGTAGCGCAAAACTCCGGTGGCGGTACGGCGACTCAGACTGATTGTGATAAAAACCCGAACTCAATCGGCTGTTCCTCCTTTGGTGAAGTACCGGGGGCGGATGATATAGGTGAGCAGAATGCTGCCGGTATTGGCATCAGTCCTGTTTCCCTAGGTGGTGGAGGTTCTTGTCCTGCGCCTTTGACTGCGACTTATTTGGGCAAACCGATCACTTTCCGATTCGATTTACTCTGTCAATTCGCCAACATGATACGACCGCTCATTATTGCAGTGGCTTGGCTTTCTGCAGGCCTGATTGTGTTGGGTGCAATTAAGGAATAATCATGCAAACTCTCGCTGCTTTTCTTATCTCGATAGCTGGCTCCTTAGCGTATCGTGTTCTATTCGCGCTTGGCTTTACAGTTGTCAGCTATGCCGCGTTCACTGCTTTGGCTGATAATGTCGTCATGCAGTTTCAAAATCAATACAACTCGATACCGGGTGAGGTGCTTCAGATATTGAACTTGGGTGGAGTCGGTCAAGCCTTCGGCATTATCCTGGGTGCCCTCGGTAGTCGGGCCGCATTAATGGCTGGGAAAAAGTTGGCGCTCAAATGATTACCTTACTCACTGGTACGCCTGGGGCAGGCAAAACCGCTTGGCTTGTTAATCACCTGTTTATTGAAGGCGTTGAAGAATACGGTCAGCGGCCATTATTTGTTCACGGCATCCCCGCGCTCACGGTTCCTCATGAGGTCATCAAATGCCGTTCCCCGCTATGCCGTGTCTGTGAGGCTGTACAGGGCGAACATCCTTATGCTGATGAATGGCATCAATGGGCTCCGGATGGTAGCTTGATTGTCCTGGATGAGGTGCAGAACGTTTTTCGTCCCCGCTCCGGTTTCTCTCCTGTCCCGCCTGCCGTTGCTCGCCTTGAAACCCATCGCCATCAAGGGATTGATTTCTTTATTGTTTCGCAAGGCCCTCAGTTGTTTGACGTGAATATCCGCCGTCTCGTTGGTCGTCATATTCATCTTCGGGCTACCAGTCTGGGCCGCTATCAATATGAATGGCCGGAATGCCATGATCTCAGTAGTTATGCCGGTACAGATAAGCGGCCTTACAAGCTTTCTAAGGCGGCTTTTAAGCTCTATAAATCCGCCGAACTTCATACTAAACCTGAACGTCGCAAGCCTTTAGCTTTCTATGTGATTATTATCGCCTTGTTGGCTTTGATTCCTTTAACGTATAAAGTTTATCAACGTATTCATGGTTTTATCGAGCCCGAATCCGTTATGGTGCAAAAAACAATTCCACAAGTTCAGCAAAACGGGCTTGCTCACCTCGCGCCTCTGCCTTTGCCATCTCCTGGCAATTCTAATCAATTCGATTTTCATCCGCGTGTCCCTGGACGGCCTGAAACCGCTCCGGCCTATGACGGCATGGTCGAAGTTGTTACGGCTCCTGTCGTAATCGGCTGTGCTTCTGGTCCGGGATGGTGTCGATGTTATGCGACTAAGGGATATCCCTATCCCGCTACTGAACAATTCTGTCGTGATTACCTTGCCGGCAAAGTTCCTACCTACATCCGTGCTAAGCATCTTTATCCGGTGCAAACTGACCAATCTCAGGATTCTTCTCGTATAAGTCAAATGGTAACTTCTAACATAGGTCGAATTAATTATTTTCCAGCCTCAAAATCAAACGAAATTAATAATCAGTAAGTTGCAAGTGTAGAGTCCGAGCGTGAAAGATCCAGCGAATCTCAGGCGCGTAGAAGCGGCAAAAAATTTAACCGTTCCCCATCTGGATAATTGGCCGCTCATTATCAACCGCAAAAAGCAATATCCCGGCTGTGAATGGCAACGTTGGACGCATCCGGACTATACCAAGCCAAGACATACCTTTGTCGATGATTGGCGCTTAGAAACGATCTGGCGCGCACCATATTATCAGGTTGACCGGGTTATCTTGGCTCGATGGGCAATGACGCCAGACTTCACTATCGAAACCTATCATTCGTACTATTTCACCGCTTGGCAGATATACCGCTCTCGGCTGATCGGTGCTTACTGGCAACAGCACTTAATCCATGTCATACCGGTTTTACAGTGGGGAAACCCTGAATACCTTGACCTGACCTTAGCCGGCCTGCGTCATTGTCAAATCGTCGCTGTACGCTCCCCTACGCGCCATTCAGAACGGGAATGGTTCAAGGTGGCTGAAAGGATAAATCACGCGCTACCGGGGCGTCTGGTGCTGCACTTTGGCAAAAAAGATGGGTTGTCGGTTTGGGATAACGCTTTGCATTTAAGACTCGATCCTGATCAGCGCAACCGAAAGACGGCCATGTAGCACGTCTCAAATATATAAATAGACAATCACATAAAGACACAAAGGGTAACACGATGTCAGTTAGCAAATTATTTGATCGTTTCTTTCGAAACCCAAAAGGTGAGTTGGAAGCCAATCCGAACGGTAACATCTTTCTGAAAAATAAAACTCAGTGGAATTCCGATCAGGTTCGCGTTCTTCATGCCGGCGTCGATACCGTAAAGCATATTTACGGTGGTTTGATTGACCATGAGGTTTACCAGCAAATCAAAGATCGGTTTGCCGTTGGCTATGGTCAATTCTTCGACCTGGTCGGTGCTGGCGGTGAACTCGTGCCGTTCATGGTATCCAGCGGCAAAAAGGGCGGTTATCGTTATACCCTGCTGAATCAGGATCTCGGTGTCATTATCCTGATCGGCTCCGTTTACGCGCAAGAAAACTTGAATGCCAGTCATTTAAAGATTGAGCTCTCCCCTCACTTGATCTTCAAGCATTCCGTTGATGAGCTTCAAATCATGATGGATGCGTTTGCAAAGCAGCTTATGACTCAAGTTCAGCCTGTCGGCGTAGCCCTGCATTTATGCTGCGATATTCAAGGCTTTGATGTGCCGAATGATCTTGATTTGCAATTGACGACCAAAGCACGCCGTAAAATATCGCGTACCGGCATGACAGAATTCAATATTTCCGATCATTCCGCTAAGTATGGCGGTGCACAATCCTTTCTTTTTGGTCGGGCTGACCAGCTTCAGTTTTCGGCTTATCGCAAAGATATACAAGCTCGTGAGGCGGATAAGATGCACTTCTGGGGTCAAGTCTGGGCTGATGCTTGCGATTCCGATTTAGAGCCCGTGTATTGTGCTGATGAGGCCGTCTGGCGTTTTGAAATGCGTTTTCACCATACCATCATTGATGAATTGGCCCGTGAGCAGGACGTTGAAATAAAGAGCTTCAGGCAGGCAATGTCCTATATCCGGGGGCTTTGGCAATACGCCATGTTAAAAAGCTATCGCCTGGATTTATCCAAAGATATGATTCATCCGGCTTGGCAATTCATGGCTGAATCAATTCATGTTCGGGCCAATGAACATGCACCGATCTTTACCAAACGCGCTAAAAAAAAGCCTGGGGAAGGCAATCAAAAAAACGTGTGCTTAGCCTACGGTAACTTGATCAGCATCTATGCAAGAAACCGCTACCCTGTCCGTTACGCCTTGCGTTGCCTGCGTGAATCCGGCCTATGGCGTGATCTCTTCCGCTACTTCGAGCGAAAATACGGCATCTTCGATGATTCCAGCATGGTATCGGCTTTAATCATGCGGGATGTTGAACAGCGCTTAAAAATCAAAACGGTAGGCTTTGGAATCGCCGCATGATCAAAAAGCAAGGCGATAAATGGCTGGTCGACATACAGCCTGGCGGCCGTGGCCATCGCCGTTTCCGTAAAACGTTCGATACAAAAGCTGAAGCACGTCGCTATCAAATAACGATTGAATCCAAAGCGGCTTTTGATCCGGCTTTTTCCTTGCCGAAAAAAGACCTACGCAAGCTTAGCGAATTTGTTGAACTCTGGTGGGAAAATACGGGGCAACATCTTTCCTCGGGTCTCGATACCAAGCAACGCATGATTCAAGCATCCTCTGCAATGGGTAATCCGATCATGGCTACATTCCAGCCGTGTATCTTCCTTGAATATCGTTCTAAACGGGCAAATGAAGGTGTTAAGGCGGCAACGTTAAACCGTGAGCTTCAGACGTTCAAAGCCGTTTTTAATGACCTATCTCGATCGATGCAATTTCAGGGAAAAAATCATTTCAATGCTATACGACTAATAAAGTGTCAGGACTCTGAAACTATTTTTTTGACGATCGAGCAGATAAAAAAGCTTTTTTCGTATCTTGCTAGAAGTGAATCTGATGCTTACTTGATTGCGTTGGTTTGCTTGTCTACCGGGGCGCGTTGGGGTGAAGCTCAAGGACTTCGATTAATGGATCTTGCTAATGGCATGGTGCATTACCGCCGTACGAAGTCTAAGCGTGCAAGGTCAGTACCGGTTACGAATGATTTGTATCAAAAGTTACAGGACCGCTTGCAACAAGGTCCGTTCAATGATGCCTATTCGACGTTTACTAGGCGGCTTTATGAGTCTGGTATAAAGCTACCGGAAGGCCAGAGAACGCATGTGCTTCGCCATACTTTTGCTAGTCATTACATGATGAACGGCGGTAATATTTTGGCCCTACAAAAGATTCTAGGGCATTCGTCATTGAACGTGACTATGAAGTATGCCCATCTTGCTCCCGACTATCTGAGAGAAATTTTGGAAATTAATCCGGCGTTGTCAATCCGTTGACAGTGGGCATAAAAAAAGGACTTGGTATTAACCTAAGCCCTTGATTTTGTTGGTGGGTCGTATTGGATTCGAACCAATGACAACCGCATTAAAAGTGCGATGCTCTACCGACTGAGCTAACGACCCAACAAAGATTTCAAATTCTATAACTATTTTCACCTCTTTGCAAATCTTTTTTATTTCTATTGAAATACAATAATGCTCCGAGGCACGTTATCTTAACATTATATTGATAACTGAGCTTAAATGGAAGCCCCATAATTCATCATGAGACAAGATGATGCCTCGGTATAGTCGAGACCCAAGGATTGAGCTACGGCCGCATTTGTTAAGTAGCCTTGACAAGTCGCCAGACCCGATTGCAACGGATGATCGTGGCGAAGCGCGTCGAGTCCTTCGTTCGCGAGACGCAACACGTAAGGCAAAGTAGCATTGTTCAGCGCCAGGGTACTGGTGCGCGGGACGGCACCGGGCATATTGGCGACACAATAATGAACAATGCCGTCGACTTCATAAGTCGGGTCGCTGTGAGTAGTCGGACGCGCGGTTTCGACGCAGCCTCCCTGGTCGATCGAAACATCGACGATCACCGCGCCTTTGCGCATTTTTTTTAACATATCGGCCCGAATCAGCCGCGGGGCTTTCGCACCCGGTATCAATACTGCGCCGATCACCAAGTCAGCCTCGTAAACCGCTTCTTCGATCGTATAGTTATTGCTGATACGGGTCTGCAATGGGCCGCGATAGAGATCGTCCAATGCTCTCAGTCTTTCGTAATTGACATCGAGTACGGTGGTGATGGCTCCGAAACCCACCGCGACACGGGCCGCGTTGGAACCGGCGATACCGGCGCCGAGGATCACGACGTTAGCCGGCGGAACGCCCGGAATACCCGACATCAGGATACCGCGGCCGCCGTGATTTTTTTGCAGATAGGTCGCCCCCGCCTGGGCCGCCATGCGGCCCGCCACTTCGCTCATCGGCATCAACAAAGGCAGCCTGCCGTCCGGCGTTTGCACCGTTTCGTAAGCAATGCTGGTGATGCCGCTTTGCAGAAGCGTCTCAGTCAGGACTTTGCTGGAGGCTAAATGAAGGTAGGTGAAAAGAATCATGCCCGGCTTCAAATAGCGGTATTCTTCCTCGATCGGCTCCTTGACTTTGACGACCAGCTCCGCTTTCCAGGCTTCTTCCGCATCCATCACAATTTCCGCCCCGACGGACAGATATTCAGTATCGGTAAACGAGCTGCCGATCCCGGCTCCGCTTTGAACCTTGACCTGATGGCCTTGGTGGACCAAGGCGTTAACCGAGCCGGGCGTCAAACCCACTCTGTATTCGTTGTCTTTAATCTCTTTAGGTAATCCGATCAGCATATTTGAAATGGGTGACGAATGGGGTTTTAAAAAATAGCATTTTTATGCAGGGTGAACAATAGAAGCCTCCAGAACGTACCACAAAAGAATTTATTAGGCATGAGCCGTTGAATAAACCTTCCTCACTCATCCATAATGGCGCAAGTCGTCCGGCATAGATTTTATGCTTGAATATTACCAATTCCTAATATAAACTCGATATTATCCCCCGACCTTGATTGGGGCCTTAATATAATAAAGCAAATCCTGAGGAGGAATTATGCCGAAGAGCACTCATTACAGCCGCCGTCGTTTCTTGACGCACTCGAGCCTGGGCCTGCTGGCCTTTGCCGGCATGCCGCGGATGCTTCGCGCGATGGAAGTCATGCAGGCCATGCCGAAAATTCCACCGCTCAAGGCTTCGGCAAATTTCAAGCCGGACGTCGAATTCGAACTTTACTGCCGTTCCGCTTCATTGCCGATTCTGCCGGGCAAATCCACCTTGGTTCAGCAATATACCGGCAATTTGATCAAAGGCCCCGAAGGAACGCTGGTCGGCATTCCGAACTCCTATCTGGGCCCCCTCGTTCATCTGCAGAAAGGCCAGAAGGTCCGGATCCATCTGCACAATAAATTGGCCGAACCGACCATCACGCACTGGCACGGCCTGCATGTGCCGGCCGAAATGGACGGCCATCCGCGTTACACGATCGATCCCGGCGAAACGTTCGTTTACGAATTCGAAGTGCTGAATCGGGCCTCCATGAACATCTACCATCCGCACCCGCATGAAATCACCGCCAAACAGGTCTATCACGGACTGGCCGGGGCGCTGTTCGTGCATGACGGGGAAGAAGCCGCGCTGGAACTACCGTCCGGCGAATACGAAATTCCGCTCGTGATCCAGGATCGTCGCTTCGACGACCGGAATCAACTGCTCTATGTCAGCGGGATGCATGGGATGCACGACCGGATGATGGGTTACTACGGCGACCGGATTCTGGTCAACGGCTTACCCGACTATACGGTCGACGTGGACAGCCGCGCGTATCGCCTACGGTTTTTGAACGGATCGACCGCGCGGATTTACAAACTCGGCTGGGACGACGGTACGCCGCTGACCGTTCTCGGCGTCGACGGAGGACTGCTGGAAACGCCGGAGAGCAAGCCTTACGTAATGCTGGCGCCCGGCGAACGCCTGGATGTCTGGGCCGATTTCAGCGGGCGTCCGGTCGGCTCGCAGTTGGTGATGCGCAGCCTGTCTTTTTCCGGGGTATTGCCGAAAATGATGGAGCGGATGCAGAGCCGGATGGGCGGCGATGGCCGCCATCAAATGGGCATGATGGGCGGGATGATGCACGAATCGGCCCTGCCCGTCGGCAGTGATTACCCGATCTTTACCGTGCGGATCAAACGTAAGGTCAGCGAGAGTCCGGCACTGCCCAAACAATTATCGAAAATCAACCGCTACAGCGTCGACGATACCGTCAACGCCAATAAGCCGGTGCCGATCGCCATTTCGGAAGGACATATGGCAATGCTGCTGAATGGCCGTCCTTATGCATTCGATGACGTACAGCCGAATGAGAGGATTCCGCTGAACACGGTGCAACTGATGGAAATCTTTCATGCGCATGGAGAGGGAGGCGGGCACGGCAACTCGCAGGAAAAGGGAGACATGCAGCGCGGCGGCATGGGCATGATGGGTGGTATGAACATGCATGGCGGAAACGAGGAAGGCGGTATGATGGGTATGGGACATCGCGGGGGAATGGGCCGAATGGGAGGCATGCATGGCGGCGGCCAGGGCGGAATGATGGGCATGGGCGGCGGCATGGGGATGATGATGAGCATGGCCCATCCGATCCATCTGCACGGGCAGTCGTTCCAGATCGTCAGCCGGAGCCTCGCCGCGGGCAGCGAAGATGACTATGAAACCGTGCGTCACGGCTTCATCGAAAGCGGCTGGAAAGATACCGTGTTGGTGATGCCGGGAGAGACGGTCCGGATTATCAAGCCGTTCCAGGATTTCAAGGGATTGTTCATGTACCACTGCCACAATCTCGAACACGAAGATATGGGCATGATGCGCGATTTTCTGGTCGAATAAGCCGATTGCCGTCCGGGCCGCGATTTCATACGGCCCGGACGGCATCTCAAATTATCCAGACTTCTATATCCCCACACGATGCACGCATCGGCTTTCAAGGCGTATTTCCTCGGAACATGAAATACACCGCACCGACCAGGCACAACCCGGCCCATAGATAATCCAGTTTGAGCGGCTCTTTCATGTAAAGTAGCGAAAAAGGCACAAAGATGGACAAGGTCACGACTTCCTGAATGATCTTCAACTGGCCCACCGAGAGTTGCGTATACCCGATCCGGTTGGCAGGAACCTGCAACAAGTATTCGAACAGCGCAACGCCCCAACTGAGCAACGCCGCGACGATCCAGGGTTTGTTGCCGAGATGCTTCAAGTGCGCATACCAGGCGAAGGTCATGAAAACATTACTGCACAGAAGCAGGCCGACGGTGACTACAAGGGGGAACGACATGGGAGAAAAATGACGAGATTAAAAATCAGTCTATTTTACCAGAAGCGGCAAAAGGCAAAATAACCGCCCGAAGAGCGCCAGGGTGGGACAAATTGCCGCAGGAGAAGCCCTACCGCGACCAATCGGACCTTTTTTTGTTACACTATTGCTTTCGATAATAATTAATAAGGAGATACCGTGGGTAAACTTCAAACTCAAATCATTTCACTCGTGACATTGGTGCTTGTGGGTTTAACGATTGTATCCTTGGCAAATGCAACGGATCCGGAAGAGAAGAAAGCGGAAAGCGTCGCTTTTCTGACTCAGAACGGTAAAAAGCCCAATATCATAACCACCCAAAGTGGTTTACAGTATGAAGTTTTAAAAAAGGGCACCGGCACGGTTTCGCCTTCCGCCACCGATAACGTAACCGTACATTACAAGGGTACCACCATCGACGGCAAAGAGTTTGACAGTTCCTACAGCCGCGGCGAGCCGATCACCTTTCCTTTGAACGGCGTGATCGCAGGCTGGACCGAAGGCGTCCAATTGATGAAAGAAGGCGACAAATTCCGCCTTTATATCCCCTCCGAATTGGCTTACGGCGAACGCGGCGCCGGCCCGATCGGTCCGAACGAAGCGCTGATCTTCGACGTCGAGCTGATCAAAATCCAATAATTCCTTAAGCAGAATAGACTCGGGATACGGCATTATCAAACCAAGCCGTATCCCTGCATTCTCCTCTCCCGGCCGAGTTTCGCTAGGCTGGCCCGGCCAAATCCGGATAAAATAGGCGTTTTCGCCTTTCCTTCTTACCCTACCCTATTCAACATGCCGCACTACCCGTTTTTCGCCACGACACCGAAGGCGATGGAAGCCGTTCTCTGCGAAGAACTGAAACAGTTAGGCGCGGCCAATATCAAACCGGCAATAGCCGGCGCCGCTTTCGAAGGCAATCTCGCGACCGCTTACCGCGCCTGCCTGTGGTCCAGAACCGCCAACCGCATTCTGCTGCTGCTCGGTACTTTCGAGGTCAAGAGCCAGGACGACCTTTATTACGGCGTCAAAAAAATCAACTGGTTCGAGCACATGCGGCCGGAAGACAGCTTCGCGGTCTCGTTCAGCGCAAAAAACTCCGAGGTGATTACCCATTCGCACTTCGGAGCCCTGAAGGTCAAGGATGCGATCGTCGACCAGATGCGCGCGAAATTCCACAAGCGGCCGAATATCGCGACCGACCGGCCGGACATCCGGGTCAATGTGCATCTGCAGGGCCAAAGCGCCCAGCTGAGCCTCGACCTGTCCGGCGAGAGCCTGCATCGCCGCGGCTACCGCGACATCACGATTCAGGCGCCGATCAAGGAAAACCTGGCGGCCGCGATGCTGCTGAAAAGCGGCTGGCCGGAGATTGCGAAAGCCGGCGGCACGCTGGTCGATCCGATGTGCGGATCCGGCACCCTATTGATTGAAGCTGCGATGATCGCGGGCGATTTCGCGCCGGGCCTGCTCAGGGATTACTACGGGTTTCTCGGCTGGAAACAACACGATTCTGCCTGTTGGCAGGCAATTCGCGAGGAAGCCCGGCAGCGTAAACTGGCAGGCATCGACAAACTTCCGGCGATCGTCGGCTTCGACCGTGACCGCTCTTCGATAAATGCGGCACTGACGCATATCGCGAATGCCGGCCTGCAGCACAAAATCCATGTCGAACGCCGCGATATCGGCGATGCCGAACCGGCCGCGGGCTGGCCGCCGGGCCTGGTGATCTGCAATCCGCCTTACGGCGAACGCCTCGGCGATACGCAGGAAACCGCCGATCTGTATCAACGTTTCGGCGAGATTTTGAAAGCCCGTTTCAACGGCTGGAAGGCGGCATTGATCATCAGCGACCCGGAACTGGGCTTCCGCCTCGGCATCCGCTCGCAAAAGCCGGTCACGCTTTATAACGGCGCACTCGAATGCAAGCTGCTGCGGATGAATATCGAACCCGAGGCGTTCTTCATCCCTAAGGCAAAAACGGCTGAGGAACGTATCAGCCGTGCTGTCGAAGGCAGTCAACAGCCGACCGACGATAGGGCCGGCGCCGAGATGTTCGCGAACCGTCTACAAAAGAATCTGAAAAAACTCGCCAGATGGGCCAGGCAGAATCAGGTTACCTGCTACCGCGTCTACGATGCGGACCTGCCCGAATTTGCGGTCGCGGTCGATCTTTACCAGGCCGAAGAAACCTGGGTCAACGTGCAGGAATACGAACCGCCGAAAAGCGTCGATCCGTTCAAGGCCGACCGCCGCCTGGCCGGCGTGCTGGCCGAAATTCCGAAAGTGCTGGACATGAACCGGGAAAACGTGTTCCTGAAAATCCGCCGCAAACAGAAAAATACCGATCAGTACGAGAAACACGGCGAAGCCGGCCGGTTTCATGTCGTCGAGGAAGACGGCTGCAAGTTTTGGGTCAATTTCGAAGACTATCTGGATACCGGGCTGTTTCTCGATCACCGGCCGATCCGGCTCCGGATTCAACAGGAGGCCAAGGGCAAGCGCTTTTTGAACCTGTTCGCCTATACCGGCAGCGCAACCGTGCACGCAGCGAAAGGCGGCGCGATCGCAACGACGACGGTCGACATGTCGAATACCTATATCGGTTGGGCAAAACGGAATATGGCGCTGAACCGACTCGAAGGCGCACATGAATTCATTCAGGCCGACTGCCTGGAATGGCTGGCTCAAGAAGCCGCGCAGCCCTATTGCCGCCAATACGATCTGATCTTTCTCGACCCGCCGACCTTTTCCAATTCGAAGCGGATGGAAACCGTATTCGACATCCAGAAAGATCACGTGCAATTAATCGCTCAGGCTGCAACGCTTCTGGATGCAAAGGGCGTATTATATTTTTCGACCAATTTCCGGCGTTTCAAAATGGATCATGAAGCGCTGCCCGGTTTGCATATTCAAGACATTAGCGCGGCAACCGTCCCGGAAGATTTCGCCCGCAATCCGAAAATCCATTACTGCTGGAGAATACAAAAAACATGCACAGAGTGAAAATCGTGGTGTCCGGCCGCGTTCAGGGCGTTTATTTCCGACTGTTTACCCAGAACAAGGCCAAACATCTGGCGATCAACGGCACGGTGCAAAACCTGCCGGACGGCCGGGTCGAGATTTATGCCGAAGCCGATCCGTTGATGATCGAGAAATTCATCAAATGGTGCCGCAAAGGCCCGATCACCGCCCGCGTCGACACTATCGAAGTGACCGAACTCGAACCGGAATTCAGCTACAAGTCCTTCGATATCATCTAAAGTCCGAGGATTTGCTACGAGTTTCGTAGGGTGGATTGGATGCGCAATGCCCGTGTCCTTTCCGCTTCAACAAGCCCTTCCGCGCATCCAACCCACCTGCCGGTTCAGCTAGGCTGCCGAGGCCGAAGATACCTGCCGAACATCGGCAATATCAAGAGTACCGACCAGAGCAGCGCAGGCACCAGATAGAACCACCGTTGATAAAAAGTCGGCTCGGGATTTTTCCGGTAGCGGACTTCGTACAAGCCGCTCCAGGGCCGGTAGAGCGGAGAACGCTCCAAAATTTCGCCAGACGCCAGCGCAACGGTCGAAATGCCGGTATTGGTGACCCGCAGCACCGGAATCCGGAATTCGACGCCGCGCGCCAGCGTCATGTACATATGCTGGTAAGGCTCCTGCCAGGCGCCGTACCAGGAATCATTCGTCGCGTTCACGATGAATTCGGCGCCCCGGGCGGCCAGTTCGCGCGAGAATTCGGGAAACAGGCTTTCGTAACAGATTTGCGCGCCGATCTTGAAACCGTTCCATGCCAGCAATTCGCTGGGCCCCTTGCCGCGGGCAAATTGACCGGTTTCGGGCAGCCACTGTCGGATTTGGGGAAAGAGCCGTTCGCCCGGCACGTATTCGCCGAACGCGAGCAGGATCGTCTTGCTGTAATGCGCGGCCTGGAGTTCGCCGTCCTTGTCCAGTACGAACAACGAATTGGTCGGCAGCCGCTGCTCCAGGTCATAACCGTAAGCGCCGGTAATCAGCGGCAATTGCCTCTCGCGCAGGTATTCGCGCAATGCGGAAGGATATTCCTGGGTAATGAATTCCGGGCCGAGAATCGCCGGAAACGCGGTTTCCGGCCACAAAGCGACATCGACTTTTTTATCCCGATACTTTTCCAGCGCCTGATCGGTCAGCCGCATGTAGCGCCCGAAAATTTCTTGGCGAAACCCCTTGCCAAGTTCGGCAGCCAGCTTTTCCGAGTTTTCGATGCTGGCCTGAACCAGCAGGGCGTTGATCGACGCGTCGGGTTCAGGCAGGCGATTTTTCAACCACAGGCCGCCGAAATTGAGCAGCACGAACACCACGCTGACTAACGCCAGCAGAATTTTGCCCCGAGTGGCATGGCGCTGAACCCAAGCCCAATACAAAGGCAGATTCGCGAGCAGCGTCAGCGCGCTGAGCCCCTTGAAACCGACGATCTCGGCCCATTGAAAAACCGGCACGCCCGCACCGTACCACGAATACCCGAAATTCCAGTCGAACAGGGTCAGTGAATAAGCTTCGCAAAGCGTCGTGATGAGTGCCATCAGCGCGAGCGAAAGCTGTTCGCTCCAGCCGAAACGGTTCCTGCCCCAAAACCAGAGGCCTCCCGCCAACGGCACGAACAAATGCGCGAGCAAGGCGTACAATAGCATCCCGGCAACCGCCAAAGGCCAGGGCAAATGCGCGAACTCATGCAATAGATAGGTGACCCAGTTGAAACCGATCAGCGTGAAGACGAAGGCGGTTAACAGGCCGCCAAAAAGCACCGGCTTGAGGGAAGTCTGGCCGCTCCAGAAGCGCCATAACGGCACGAAACAAAATAAAGCGGCCCAGGGAGGAAACGGAATGTAGCTGGTACCGATCAAAATGCCGGATAATACAGGCAACAGCCAAGGCGCATGGCGCACGGCGCTAAGGTTTTTCATAGGAGTGGCGGAATATTTCGGACCGGCTTCGGGCGCCGGTATTTTACCGGATATTTCCCATGCGTGGCGGGATGATTTCTTGATTTGTGCCGGGAGCCCTTACGGCAACAACTTTTAGGACGACAGATGCAGAATAAAATTTACCGGATCATCACCTCGCTGCTGCTAAGTTTATGCCTGCTCGGCCCCACCGCCGCCGCGGCGGCACCCGCCGACCCGCTCGAAGCCTGGAAATCGCCGGGCTATCTGCTGAACAGCTTTATCAAAATCGCGATGTTCAACGAATATTCGGCCCAACCGATGGGCATCCGCAAGTGGACGGGGCCGATCGGTTATTATTTTGTGCACCGGGTCGGCGATCGGGATCTGCACGAGAGATTGGCCCGGATGCACATCGAGCAGCTCGCCGAAATTACCGGCCTGACGATGGAGCCGGCCAAAACGCCGGCAGCGGCCAATCTGCTGATCATCTTTTCGACCGAGATGCAGTTGCGGAACGACCTGCTGCAGGATTTCGGCATCCGTTCCAAACCGCAAAGAGAGGCGCTGTTCCGCGACAGCGTCTGTCTCGGCCATTTCGCTCCGGCAAAAAACGGCGCTATCGTCCGGGGAGTCGTACTCATTCCGGTCGACCGCGCCTATGCCCACGCCAAGCTGGTCGACTGCATCGTCGAAGAAATCACCCAGGTTTTGGGATTGCCGAACGATTCGGACAAGGTATTCCCTTCGATCTTCAACGACAAATCGGTCAATACCTTGCTGTCTGGACTGGATTATCTGCTGCTGAAAATGCTTTACGATCCGCGCATCAAGCCCGGCATGAATATTCAGGAAGCGGCGCCGATCCTGAAGACGATTGCCAACGAATTCGAGCGGAACGGGTGGATCAGGAACGCCGACGCCAACGTAAGAACGGGCGGGCTCTACGGATTGCTGTACGGCGGCGCAGGCGGACTTTAAGCGCCGCCCGCGGCCGATGACCCCGGCATTACGATTCGCCGTGAATCTCGGAGTGCAGCGCCTTGAACTCCTCGGTCAGTTTATGGCCCGGCACGTAATGGACCAGCGGCTGCGCCTGGCTGTGCGATTCGCGTACCTTGACCGAAGGCGAAATCATCGCGGCAAGCACCGGCAGTCCTTCGGCAATCAACTGATCGACCAGCTGGCGCGGCAGGTTCGCCTGTTTCTGGAACTGGTTGACCACGATTCCCTCGATCTCGAGGTTTTGATTGTGGTCGGTCTTCACTTCGCGAATCGTATTCATCAAAGTCAGCAGCGAATCGCGCGAAAAAGTATCGCAATCGAACGGTATCAGGCATTTGTCTGCCGCGATCAGCGCCGACTGACTGTAGAAGTTCAGCACCGGCGGCGTGTCCATGTACACCTGGTCGAAGCCTTGCAAACTTTCCAGCGCCTCCTTCAGTTTGAAAATCTTGAAGCGCGATTCGAGCTTGCTTTGTAAGGCCTCCAGCTCCGGATGCGATGGCACGATGTACAGATTCGGAAACGGCGTTTCATGAATGAAATTTTCCAGACCGGAACCCGTGCTCCCTCCGAACAGCGACAGACTCAGCGTGTCCTTGAAAAACTGCGCGAGCGTCTTTCCGCTTTCGGTGACCTTTTGACCCATCAGGTATTGCGTGGAGTTGCCCTGAACGTCCAGATCGATCACCAGAGTCCGCTTGCCTTCGACAGCACTGATCGCGGCCAGATTGCAGGTAATCGTGGATTTGCCGACCCCGCCCTTTTGATTGAAAATGACTCTGCGCATTATTTTACTCGTACCTCGAAATCCGCTGGCTGAAAGCGCCATTATAATACATTAGTCAAGCTTTTTGTTGCTTACATGCGCACGAATGTGGTTGCATGGCAAACCGGGCAAACCGGGATTTCGCTGGTGGTCTTGAACGCGATTTCCTTGCCGCAGCTGTCGCAGATGAAGGTGCCCGGGATCGTGATTTCCCCGCTCTGGTACTTGTGCATCCTGGCACGTTCTTCGATCTCGGCCAGTTGGATGCGGGTTTTGTCCGCAACGCTCAAAAAGGCGTCGAGCGCAAAGTTCTCGATCAACTCGATGTCGAATTTGAACCATTCGCCCAGCTCCTTGTCATTCTGCTCGGCAGACAAATCGCGGGCCGCACTTTCGACGTCCCGCTTCACATAGCCCGATACCTTGTCCAGCTCTTCCTTACTCAAATCGCTGGTTTTACCGGCTTTTTCGGTCGAGATCTCGAGCGCTTCGCCGAGCGTGTGTAGGGCATCGTCCATCGTCTCGTAAAGGTGCTTGACAATGTCGTTGTACGCAGCGACCCATTTGTTTTTACTCATCGTTACATCTCCTGAAAATGACACTCTTTGATTCGAGCAACTGTGGTATTCTAACGCTTTTGGCCGACAAAAGACGAGAAGGATGCAAGAAAATTACAAGCCGTTGGTTGTAGAGCAAGAAGTGCAGCGAATCTGGGAAGAAACTGGCGTATTCGGCGCCTCCGAGACTTCCCAGGGCGAAAAGTATTATTGCCTGTCGATGTTCCCCTATCCCAGCGGTAAATTACACATGGGGCACGTCCGCAACTATACCATCGGCGACGTGATCAGCCGCTACCAGCGCATGCTCGGCAAGAACGTGCTGCAGCCGATGGGCTGGGACGCGTTCGGCCTGCCGGCCGAGAATGCGGCGATGCAGCACGGCGTGCATCCCGCCGATTGGACCTACGAAAATATCGCCTACATGAAGGGCCAACTGCAGCGGCTCGGTTTCGGCTATGACTGGAACCGCGAGATCGCGACCTGCGATCCCTCATACTACCGCTGGGAGCAATGGTTCTTCCTGAAACTGCTCGAAAAAGGCCTGGTCTACAAGAAGACCGCACCGGTCAACTGGTGCCCGAACGACATGACCGTGCTCGCGAACGAGCAGGTGATCGACGGCTGCTGCTGGCGCTGCGATACCCAAGTCGAACGCAAGGAAATCGCGCAATGGTTCCTGAAGATCACCGATTATGCGGACGAACTTCTGTCCGCGCTCGAGTCGCTCGACGGCTGGCCGGAGCAGGTCAAGACGATGCAGGCGAACTGGATCGGCAAGAGCTACGGGGTCCGTTTCGCGTTCCCTTACGAACTGGACGGCAAGCGGGAGTTGTTATGGGTGTTCACCACCCGCGCCGACACGATCATGGGTGTAACCTTCTGCGCGGTCGCCCCCGAACATCCTTTGGCGGCGCGTGCCGCCCGCAATAATCCGGAACTGGCCGCGTTCATTCATGAATGCGAACAGACCGGCACCGCCGAAGCGGATATCGCGACACTCGAAAAGAAAGGCATGCCAACCGGAATCAGGGTCACCCATCCTTTGACCGGCACGCAGGTGCCGGTCTGGGTCGGCAACTATGTGCTGATGAGTTACGGCGAAGGCGCGGTGATGGCAGTACCGGCGCACGACGAACGCGATTTCCATTTCGCGCAAAGGTACCATCTGCCGACCCTCCAGGTATTGGAAAATAAAAGGCCCGGCAAGGACGACAAGCCGTTCGATACGATCACCTGGCAGGATTGGTATGCAGCGAAAGACGATTCGATGGTACTGATCAACAGCGGCAAATACGACGGTCTGACCCACAAACAGGCGATCGACACGATCGCGGGCGACCTGAAAGCCAAAGGACTTGGCGACAAGCATGTGCGCTTCCGCCTCCGCGACTGGGGCGTTTCGCGCCAGCGCTACTGGGGTGCGCCGATTCCGGTGATCTATTGCGACGACTGCGGCACCGTGCCGGTACCCGAAAAAGACCTGCCGGTCGAACTGCCGCGCGATGTGGTGCTGGACGGATCGCAATCGCCATTGGTCGCACATCCGACTTTCTCCAAAACAACCTGCCCAAGTTGCGGCAAGCCGGCCCGGCGCGAGACCGATACGTTCGATACGTTCATGGAGTCGTCCTGGTACTTCGCAAAATTCACCTGTAAGGATGCGGAGACGATGCTCGATGCCCGCGCGAACTACTGGTTGCCGGTCGACCATTACATCGGTGGGATCGAACACGCAATCCTGCACCTGCTCTACGCGCGCTTCTATAACAAGCTGTTGCGCGACGAAGGCCTACTGGCTCCCGACGAACCGTTCAAAAACCTGTTGACCCAGGGCATGGTGCTGAAGGACGGCAGCAAGATGTCGAAGTCGAAAGGCAATACGGTCGATCCGCAGGCGCTGATCGACCAATACGGCGCCGACACGGTTCGCCTGTTCATCATGTTCGCGGCGCCGCCCGAGCAGTCGCTCGAATGGTCCGACAGCGGCGTCGAAGGCGCCTTCCGCTTTTTGAAACGGCTCTGGAAGCTGGTCTACCAGCACGTCGAACCGGGCCAGCCGGCCAAAGCGCTCGACAAGGCGGCCTTGACCAAGGAACAGGTCGATTTACGCCGCCAGTTGCATCAAACGATCGCGAAAGTCAGCGACGACTTCGGCCGCCGCTTCACCTTCAATACCGCGATCGCAGCCAATATGGAACTAGTCAACAGCCTGTACAAATTCAGCGATGCCTCCGACAACGGGCGCGCCCTGCTGCAGGAAGCCTTAGAGGCGATCGTACTGATGCTGTCCCCCATCGTGCCGCATGTCTGCCATCAGCTCTGGCAGGATCTGGGACGCACCGATGCGCTGATCGGCGCCGCTTGGCCGGCGGCGGACCCGTCGGCACTGGCGCAGGATACGCTCGAAATGGTCGTACAAATCAACGGCAAACTGCGCGGCAAAATCTCGGTGCCCGCCGCCGCTTCGAATCAGGAAATCGAAGCCTTGGCGCTGAACAACAAACACATCGCGTGCTTATTGGAAAATCAGGCGGCCAAAAAAATCATCGTAGTCCCCAAAAAATTGGTGAATATCGTTATTTGATGAAGAAGCTTTTCATTGTTTTACTGGCATGTTGGTTGAGCGCCTGCGGCTATCACTTGCGTGGAACCGAACAGGCGTCGGTCAAATTCAAGAAAGTCTATATTGAAGGCGCATCGGAAGCCTTGCGGGAGCAATTCGACGAAATATTGAAATTATCGTCCACCCGCGTGGCTAAAAACGCAAAAGAGGCGGATCTGCACATCAAGGTGGACGATGAAAAATACAACCGCCGCGTCGTTTCGCTGAATTTCAGCGGCCGCTCCAACCAGCTGGAGCTGAGTTATCGCCTGAAATTTCAGCTGGCAGGCGCCGATAATGCCCCGCTGCCTTCGAACGACCCGCTCCTGATCACGCGCGAGTTTTTCAACGACCAACAGGACATTCTGGCGAAAAATAACGAAGAAGGCGTGATCCGGCGGGAAATGTACCGGCAGGCGGTGCGTTCCATCCTCGACCGCGCGAAGGCGCAAATTCAGGCTAAAGCCAAATAACCATGCGCCTGAAGCCGGAACAGACGACGCAGCATTTACGCGGCAACAAGCTCGCGCCGGTTTATCTGGTCAGCGGCGATGAGCCTCAGCAAATCGCCGAAATCACCGATGCGATCCGCAAGGCGGCACAGGAGGCCGGCTATCTGGAGCGCGAGATCTTTTCGCAGGACAGCGGCTTTTCCTGGAACGACCTGCCGGCAGCCGCGTACGCGACTTCGCTATTCGCGGACCGGAAAGTGATCGATCTCAGGCTGCCCTCCGGCTCTCCCGGCACCGAGGGCGCAAAGGTTCTGGCCGCCTATTGCGAACGCTTGCCCGAAGATACCCTGTTATTGATCACCTCCGGCAAACTGGCCACCGCTGCTCTGAAAACCCGCTGGTTTCAGGCCCTGGAACGTGTCGGCGTGTTCATTCAGGTCCGGCCGCTCGAAGGCGAGGATTTGCAGCGCTGGCTGCAGCAGCGGCTCCAACTGCGCGGGCTCAATACCGATAACGAAGGCTTGAAGTTGCTCACGGCCAGAATCGAAGGCAACCTGCTGGCCGCCGCACAGGAAATCGAAAAGCTCTACATCCTCTACGGCGCGGGATTTCTGGATGCCGTAAAGATCGCCGACGCGGTCGCGGACAGTTCGCGCTACGATGTATTCAAACTGGCCGACAGTCTGCTGGCCGGCCATCCGGGAAGAATTACCAAAATTCTGGCGGGATTGAAAGAGGAGGATGTCGCCCCTCCGGTCGTACTCTGGTCGATCACCCGGGAAGCTCGCTTGCTTTGCAAGCTCAAGCGCGAGATCGCCGCTGGCAAAAACCGGGACGCCGCGATGCAGGCGCAGCAAATCTGGGACAAGCGCAAAGCACTGGTCGGCCATGCGCTGGAACGTTTGGGCGAAACCGCTTTACACCGGATCCTGGTACTCAGCGCCAAAGCCGACCGCGAGATCAAAGGCCAGCAACCAGGCGATCCCTGGCAGAGCTTATTGCAGATCTGCCTGCTGTTTACCGCGATCGGCGGACTCCAACGGTAATTTCGTACTTTCTGCTTCAACGCCGGGACTCGAAGCGCGCGACTTCCCGAATCGACCGCTAGACTCACGAGGCGCGTTATCGGTTAGTTTTCAGTCTTCCCACTCCAGCTCCGCGAACGCGGTCGACACGTTTTTGCGGTGAAAATCCTCGAAAAGTTTCCATTCGGCTTTCGCTTCATAGCCGACCGCCTCCACTGCCTGTTCGAGAAACCCGCCATTTTTGATCCAGGCTCTCAGGTCGGTCAACAGTGTCTGCAAATAGCGTTTTTCAGGCTGCAGGCTTTGCGGCCAGTCCGTCACGATGGAGCCATGCCCGGGAATCACGACTTTGTAATTCCGGCGCTCCAGCCGGTCTATCTCCGCGAGCCATCCTTTCAAGCTGCCGTCGATCACCGGCAAATGTTCGAGAAACAGCAAATCGGCCAACCAGAGGGTATCGGTCAAAGGATCGTAAATCGACAGGTCGCTGTCGGTATGCGCAGGCTGATGGGCGGTCAGCTTCAGGATGCGTCCGCCGAGATCGACGTCGAGTTCTTTTTCGACCGCGATATCGGGGGGAATGAGGTTCCCGGACGTTAAATCGATTCCCAGCAGTTCTTTTGCCTTGGCAAGATAAAAAGGCCCGCGCGCCGCCATCGCGCGGCCGAGCAGGGAGTGCCCGACGAACTTGACGCCGTTCGCCTTGAACACGCTATTACCGTAGATATGGTCGGGATGTACATGGGTATTGATCACATAGCAGATCGGCTTGTCCGTGTGATGGCGGACCGCATTCAAAAGCGCCCTGCCCTGATCGGGATTTCCGCCTGTATCGATCACCGCGACACAGCGCTCGCCGACGATGAAGCCGATGTTCGCGATCGCGCCGTGATTCCGGGTATCCGGAATTTCATGAGGCCCTAAATGCACGTAAATTCCAGGCGCTACCTGGGTTACCGAAAGCACGGCAGCCGCCGCGGCCGGACGAATCACCGCAAGCAGGAACAATGCCGAAAGCAGCAAGGCTCGAAGCGGAGTTAGACCGCAGCTTCTCATAGGCAGACCACCTTGAGGGGTATGATAATTCGTAAGAAGGGGTTGAATAATCCCGATACAGGGAGTCCGGCTTAAGGCATGCGCTTCGCTTCTACTCTCTGTATTCTGAATCTTTTCGAGCATGACAAATCGGCTGCCGGACCGTCCCTTCGGCCCGGAAAATCCGACCGCAAGTTTACTTTGCCGCCTGTTCGTCTCGCAGGACTTCGGCCAGTTGCTTGGCTGGCACATAGCCCGGCAGCAGATTGCCTTTTTCGGTCACGATCAACGGCGTGCCCCGCGCATCGAAATCCTGCGCCAGCTGCATGTGTTGATCAACCGGATTATCGCAGGTTTTTTCTTTCGGGGCGGCGCCTTTCTTCGCTTCGGTCAGCGCCTTGTTCCGGTCGTCCGCGCACCACACCGAAACGGCTTTTTTATAGGAATCCGATCCCTTGCCCGCACGCGGATAGAACAGATAGCGCACCGTGATGCCTTCGGCGAGATATTGGTCGATTTCGGAATGCAGTTTGCGGCAATAGCCGCAGTCGATATCGGTGAACACCGAAACCTGGTATTTGCCGATCTTCGGTTTGAAGATGATCATGTTCTTTTCGCCGACCTTGTCGAGCGCGGCCAGGCGGGCGCCGCTCAACTTTTCTTCGGTCAAATCGGTACGCGAAGCCAGATCGATCAGATGGCCCTGCAGCAGATATTTGCCCTCTTCACTGACGTAAAACAGATCGGCGCCGACCATCACCTCGAACAAGCCCTTGATCTCCGAAGGCTTGATCGAGTCGACCTTGACCGAAGGCATCGCCTTCGCAAGCGCCGACTTGACATCGGCTTCATCCGCCCGCAGTAAACCCGCGGACATCGCCGAGGCAGCGAAAGCAACAACAGCAATAATTCTCTTCATGATCTGCTCGTTTTTGAGTTATTGAAAAAAATCCGGACGTTCGCAAAAGACCGGAATCAACCGAAAGGCCGGCTTATTGGAACAGGCGCTGAATATCCATCACCATCCCCAGCGCCATCAGGGTTACCAGTATCGCAATGCCGATCTGTTGAAAAAAGAGCTGGCTTTTTTCGGACAGGGGTTCGCCTTTGATCGCCTCGATCCCGAAAAACAGCAAATGCCCACCGTCGAGCACCGGGATCGGCAGCAGATTCAATATGCCGAGACTCACGCTGACCAGCGCGATGAACTTCAGGAAAGGCATGAAACCGATTTCGGCGGACTCGCCGGCATATTGCGCGATGCTGATCGGTCCGCTCAAGTTTTTGACCGAGGCCTGGCCCAGCACCATCTTGCCCATCATTTTCAGCGTCGAAAACGAATAATCGTAGGTTCTGGTGAAGGCGGCAGGAACCGCTGCGAGAGGTCCCAACGCGTATTTAACCTGCAACGCGCTCCTGACCTCTTCGGGAATCACGACCGATGCGCCGATTTTTCCTTCGGCCTTCGGCGCTTCGCCTTTCACCGTTGGCGGCATCTCTACAACCTTCGGCGTGATCGTCAGCGTCCGGCGCGCGCCGTCGCGCTCGACTTCGGCCGTTATCGGCCGGCCGGGGCGGTTTTTGACATATTCGACCCACTGCTGCCAATCGGCGATCGGCGTGCCGTCCGCACTGATCACGATATCGCCGGGTTTCACGCCTGCCGCCAGCGCCGCGCCTTCCGGCAACACCTTATCGATCACGGGACGCAATCTCGGCATCCAGGGAGTAAACCCGAGCCGCTTGTAAAGCTTTTCGGGATCGTCGACATCGGCCTCGGAAAACTTGATCCACCGCACCTCTTCCCGTCCCTGCCTGTCCTTTACGAGCAGTTTGATTTTCCGGTCTCCGCCGAGCGCCGTACCGATCAGCACGTTCAAGGTTTCGGCCCAGGTCGGGGTCCGCTTGTCATTGACCGCAACGAATTCGTCACCTTCCAGCAAGCCGGCTTCGGCCGCGAGCGTACCTGCCTCGATCTTGCCGAGAATTGGCCGCGTCCCTTCTTCGCCGACGACCAGCACGACCCAAAACAGGACAACGGCCAGGATCAGATTGAAAATCGGTCCAGCCGCCACGATCGCGGAACGCGCGGAAAGCTTTTGCCGGTTGAAAGCATAAGGCAGATCTTCGCTTTTGACTTCACCTTCGCGCTCATCGACCATCTTCACATAGCCGCCCAGCGGAATCGCCGAGATCACATATTCGGTCGTTTCCGGGGCTTTCCGGTAAGACCACAGGACCCTGCCGAACCCCACCGAAAAGCGCAGCACCTTCACGCCGACCTTGCGGGCAACCCAAAAGTGTCCGAACTCATGGAACGAAACCAGGACGCCGATGGTGACGATGAAGTAAAAGAGAGTGCTCATAATAAATTTAGCCGGCCAGTTGATCGATTATCCGGTTAGACACCGTTCTGGCTAATTTATCCTGATCCAAAACAATTTCGAGCGAATCGGCCGCCTTGACCTCGATCGCATCCATGCTGCGTTCGATGATGGCTGGAATGTCGGTAAAGCGTACCCGGCGGTTCAGGAAGGCATCGACCGCGATTTCGTTCGCCGCGTTCAACACCGCCGGCATCGTGCCGCCGGCTTCGATCGCCTTGTAGGCCAGGCGCAGACAGGGAAAACGCTCCAGGTTGGGCTCTTCGAAATCCATCCGGCGCACGTTGAAAATATTCAAAGGCTCCGCGCCGGATTCGAAGCGGCCGGACCAGGCCAATGCATGCGCGATCGGAATCCGCATGTCCGGATTGCCCATCTGGGCAAGCACGGTGCCGTCGATGTAATCGACCATCGAATGAATCACGCTTTGCGGATGGATCACGACCTGAATCTGCTCGGGCTTCATGTTGAACAGCAGGCAGGCCTCGATCATTTCGAGCCCCTTGTTCATCATGGTCGCCGAATCGACCGAGATTTTCTTGCCCATATCCCAGTTCGGATGCGCAACCGCCTGCTCCGGCGTGACATGCACCAGGTCTTCGATCGGGGTCTGCCGGAATGGGCCGCCCGACGCGGTCAGCAGGATACGCCGGGCCGCCTGCGCGGTCACGCCGGTTTTATAAGCGGACGGCATGCACTGAAAGATCGCGTTGTGCTCGCTGTCGATCGGTAGCAGCTCGGCGCCGGAATCGGCGATCGCCTGCATGAAGAGATTGCCGGACATTACGAGCGCTTCCTTGTTGGCCAGCAGGACGGTTTTGCCCGCCTTCGCGGCCGCCAATGTCGGCAGCAGGCCGGCCGCGCCGACGATTGCGGCCATCACCGAATCGACATTGTCCAGCGTGGCGGCCTCCGCCAAGGCTTCGGCTCCTGCCAGTACCCGGGTTCCCGCCACGGCAGTGCCGGCAATCTTGTCTCTGAATGCGGCGGCTTTCGCTTCGTCGGCGACGACGACCAGTTCGGGCCGGTGCCGCAGGCATTGGTCAAGCAAAAGATCGATATTGTTGTTCGCGGTCAGCGCAACGACTTTATACAGATCGGGATGCCTGGCAACCACATCCAGCGTGCTGACGCCGATCGAACCGGTCGCGCCGAGTATGCATATCCCTTTCATCAGATCAGCCCGTAAATCAGGTAAATGCCCGCATAGAACAGTGGGATCGCCGCAACGATGCTATCGACCCGATCCAGGATGCCGCCGTGCCCCGGCAGGATCGCACCGCTGTCCTTGACGCCGCGCTGGCGTTTGACCACGCTGAAGAACAGGTCGCCATAAACTGAAATTAGCACGGTCAGCATCGACAACAGCGCAAAGTCGGCCGCAAAGACGTAATTGAAGCCGTAGAACAGACTCAGAACGACTGCGCAGACCAGACCCGACACAATCGCCCCGTAAAAGCCGGCCACCGTCTTGCCGGGGCTGATGTCCGGCGCCAATTTGGTTTTACCGTATTTTTTGCCGACGAAATACGCGCTAATGTCGGCCACCCAGATCAACACCAGGAAATACATGGTCATCGGCGGCTCGTAGAACACCCGCAGCCGGGTCAGGAACAGCCAGCAGGTGAAGAGGATGAACCAGCCGATCAGCATCTTGTAGCGCAGCCTCGGATTCAGATTCAGCACCGTCTGCGGCAGATTCCGGATCGAAAGCATCACGATAATCCAGAACAGAACCGCCGGCACTACCAGCCATTCGATCACCCCCGAGTAAAAACGGATCTCCGGCCATTTGGTCCATTGCGCCAGCAGTTCCAGAAACTGGGTCCAGAGATGGGCCCCGATCATCGGCAGAATCAGCGCCAGCAGGAACAACAACCGCTTGGCGATCGATTGCACATCGATCAGATACAGCCATTCCCATGCCGCGACCAGCGTCAGGACGGCGAGCACCAGGGAGAAATATTCGGGAGGAAGCGTAAATACCGCCGTAGCGACGAGGGCGGCCAAAATCGATGCAGTGATAATTCGCTTGAGCAACATTGTTATAGTTATCGTTAAGGTTAGAGAGTGACCGCTTTGCCGAGTACCTGTTCGCCGGTATGCCCGAAGCGCCTTTGCCGGCCTTTGAAGCTCAGGATGGCCTGTTCGAGCGATTTTTGGTCGAAATCGGGCCATAGCGTGTCGGTAAAGTACAATTCGGTGTAGGCCAACTGCCACAATAAAAAATTACTGACGCGCTGCTCGCCGCCGGTTCTGATGAACAGATCCGGTTCCGGCAAATCCGCGGTGGATAAATGGCGACTGACCAGGCTTTCGTCGATATCCTGCGGATTCAGCTCGCCGGCCAGTACTTTCTGATTGACGGCGCGGAACGCCTGGCACAGATCCCAGCGTCCGCCGTAATTGACCGCAATTACCACGGTCAAGGCGGTGTTATTGCGGGTTTGCGTTTCCCCTTCGGACATTTTCTTCTGTAAAGCTTCGGAAAAACGGCTTCTGTCGCCGATAAAACGCAGGCGAATATTGTTCCGGTGCAGCTTGTCGATTTCGGCGTGTAAGGTCGCCATGAACAGCTCCATCAGTAAAGAGACTTCTTCCGGCGGCCGCCGCCAGTTCTCGCTGCTGAACGCGAACAGCGTCAACACCTCGACGCGCTCGCGGACACAGTGTTCGACGATTTTACGGACCGCCTTGACGCCTGCTTGATGGCCCACGGCCCTCGGCATGAAGCGCTTCTGCGCCCAACGCCCGTTACCGTCCATAATGATCGCGATATGGCGAGGAATCCCGTTATCGGTTGGATTAATACAGGCGTTGTCTGACGGCATGAGAGGCTTCCGAATCAAAGCGACAGCAGATCGGCTTCTTTTGCCTCCAACAGCTTTTCGACTTCCTTGACATATTGGTCAGTGATTTTCTGGATCTTTTCTTCCGCGCCTCGCGCATCGTCTTCGGAAATCAGCTTTTCCTTCAGCGCTTCCTTGATCGCGTTGTTCGCATCGCGGCGGATATTGCGGATCGCTACGCGGCCGTTTTCGGCCTCCTGTTTGACGACCTTGACCAGTTCGCGGCGGCGCTGTTCGGTCAACGGCGGCAACGGAATACGGATCGTCATGCCGTTGGTGGCGGGATTCAGGCCGAGATCCGATTTGAGGATCGCTTTCTCGATCACCGGCACCATGTTCTTTTCCCAGGGCGTGATCGTCAACGTCCGCGCATCCTCGACCGCGATGTTCGCGACCTGGGACAGCGAGGAATCGGTGCCGTAATAAGACACGCTGATCTGGTCGAGCAGGCTCGGATGTGCGCGGCCGGTCCGGATTTTCGAAAACTCGTGCTTTAAGGCTTCGATGCTTTTGCCCATGCGGGACGCGGCATCCTGTTGAATGTCACTTATCATTTCTTGTTTCCTCGTTCAATCAGCGAACCGATTTCTTCGCCCTTCATCAACCGCATCACCGCGCCTTGTTCGAAGATGTTCATTATCCGCATCGGGATATCATTGTCCCTGCACAGTACCAGCGCAGTGGTATCCATCACGTTCAGCCGCTGATCGAGTGCTTCGTCGTAAGTCAGATGCGGATAAAAAACCGCCTCCTTGTTTTTGGCCGGATCGTCCGAATAAACGCCCTTGACCTTGGTCGCCTTGATCATCAGCCCGGCGTTGATTTCGATCGCCCTGAGGCTGGCCGCCGAATCGGTGGTGAAAAACGGATTGCCGGTGCCCGCCGCAAAAATCACGACCCGCCCTTTTTCCAGATGGCGAACCGCGCGGCGGCGAATGTAGTCCTCGCAGACCTGATTGATTTTCAGCGCCGACATCACGCGTGCCTGCAAGCCCTGATGCTCGAGCGCATCCTGCATCGCCAGCGCATTGATCACGGTCGCCAGCATGCCCATCTGATCGCTGGTCACCCGGTCCAATCCCTGCGAAGCCTTATCGGCGCCGCGCAGGATATTGCCGCCGCCGATCACCAGGCCGACCTGGACGCCGAAATCGGACAATTCCCTGATTTCGGCAGCCAGACGGTTCAGGATGTCGGAGTCGATGCTACCGCCCGCTTCGCTCATCAGCGCCTCGCCGCTCAGCTTTAATAAAATTCTCTGGCAAATCGGTTTTGTCATAAATGTTTGTCGGATGGTTTATTAAAAGCTTGTGTACAAGGTCTGACACCAGCCGGTTTAGCTGCCCCGTACCTGCGCCATGACTTCCTCGGCGAAGTTTTCTTCCTTCTTTTCGATCCCTTCGCCGACTTCGAGACGGGCGAAACGCACGACATTATTGCCCTTCGACGCAACCAGTTTGCCCACCGACAGCTTGTCGTCCTTGATGAACGGCTGGCCCAGCAGGGTTACTTCGGCGAAGAATTTGCTGATCCGTCCGGCGACCATCTTTTCGATAATGTCGGCCGGCTTGCCGCTTTCTGCAGCTTGCGCCTTGAAGATTTCCTTTTCCTTTTCGATCGTTTCCTGGGAAACCTGGTCTTCGGACACACAAATCGGCTTGCTGGCGGCGATGTGCATCGCGATGTCCTTACCCAGTTCCTTGTCGGCCTTGGCCAGTTCGACGATCACGCCGATCTTGCTGCCGTGCAGATAGCAGGCGGTGCCGCCTTCCGCAGTGTGAAGTTTTTCGAAGCGTCTGACGGTGATGTTCTCGCCCAGCTTTGCAATCAGCGCACGGCGGGTTTCATCGACCGTTTCGCCGCCGGCCAGCTTCATTTCGAGCAATTGCTCGTTGGTCGCGACATCGGCGCTCAACAGTGCGGTCGTCACGTCGTTCACGAACGCGACGAAATCCGGCGATTTGGCGACGAAATCGGTTTCGCAGTTGATTTCGACGATTGCCGCCGTTTTCTCGTCGCCACTGATCCTGACGCCGATGCTGCCTTCGGCCGCGATCCGGCCGGATTTTTTGTCGGCTTTCGCCAGACCGGCCTTGCGCATGTTTTCGATCGCCAACTCCATGTCGCCGTTGGCTTCTTGCAGGGCCTTTTTACATTCCATCATGCCGGAACCGGTTCTTTCACGCAGTTCCTTAACCATACCCGCGGTAATACTCATTCTTTAATTTTCCTCAACTTGTCATTCACTATGAAAACGCCCCCAAAAGGAGGCGTTTTCCGGTCTCATCGAATAGCCCGTTTCGGCTTATTCGGCTACGGGAGTCTCTTCGACGAAGTCGTCCGCTTTGGCCGACAACCCTTGCGCGGCGGCCTTCGCTTCCAGAATCGCCACGGAAGCGCATTCGCAGTACAGTTTGACTGCGCGGATCGAATCGTCGTTGCCGGGAATCACGTAATCGATGCCTTCCGGCGAGTTGTTCGAATCGACAACGCCGACCACCGGAATGCCGAGTTTCTTGGCTTCCATGATCGCATTTTTTTCGTAACCGACATCCAGCACAAAAATCACGTCCGGAATGCCTCTCATGTCTTTGATGCCGCCCAGGCTGCGCTCGAGCTTTTCGAGCTCGCGTTCCATCATCAGCGCTTCTTTCTTGCCGAAGCGTTGATACAAAGTCCCGTCGGTCTTCATCGCTTCCAGTTCCTTTAAGCGATTGATCGATTTCTTGATGGTCTTGAAATTGGTCAGCATGCCGCCCAGCCAACGATGGTTGACATAAGGCATGCCGCAGCGGATCGCTTCTTCCGCAATCACTTTGCGCGCCGCTTTCTTGGTGCCGACAAACAGAATATTGCCTTTGTTTGCGGACATTTGACCCAGGTAATTCATCGCGTCGTTGAACAACGGAAGCGTTTTTTCCAGATTGATGATATGGATCTTGTTACGGGCACCGAACAGGTATGAAGACATTTTCGGATTCCAGTAACGGGTTTGGTGTCCGAAATGAACACCCGCTTCCAACATTTGACGCATTGAAACTGCCGCCATTAAATTCTCTCCTAAGTATAAAGTTCGGAACGAAGTTCCGGTGGGTTACGCCTCCCTTTACCCCGCCTGCCAACCCGCCGCAATACGTACGGCACAGTCACCCTGGCAAGCGTGACGGTAAAAGTGAGTATTTATTTCAGAAAAACTGAACCTAACTTTATACCATATTTCGCTTCTCAGAACAAATTGCGATGTCGGTCTATCGCCGAGACCGGTCCGACCTGAAATCAGGCGGCATCCGCGACCGCGAAGACCCCCTACGATTTACCTCGTCGCTGCCACCGCCGTACTTGTGGCGGGCTAAGACCGTTGAGCGATGTTGCCCTGGCTGTATATCTGAAAGGACTGTCGACCGACTACTAGAGCATTTTCATATCGCGTGTAGGGAAGCCCTCGCCTTCTGAAGGGCGCGCCATGCCGTTAAGTCCAGCCAGCCCCGTAGGGTACGCTGTGCGTACCCTACGGGGCTGCATGCCGGACGGGATATTTATCCCGCCCGTAACGTTTAGCATCGCGCGAACACAGACGAGGATTTTATGCTGACGGTAGGCCTTCAAACGTGGGGAACGAGGTTGCCAACCTCGTCTCACTCAGGGGGATTGCCGAGGTCCAGAGACAGAGCCCACCCTTCTGGGTTTCCGGATGCCGACAATCCCTGCCGGAATTCGGTTTGAACTGTTCGAAATCACTTGCAAGCCGACCTTTGGGGACATCTCCGAACGGTACGGACGGGATAAATTCCCGTGCGGCGTTTGGACCGCTGCCTCGCAACGCGGATCTTCGGAAAACCAGACATAGCGCGTAGATACTCTCTTAAATACACAAGTCCTTTTGCAAAAAATTTAATCCTTTAGCTGGATGCTTCGACAGGCATCGAATAAAAACGGGAGCCGTCGAATTCCTGATTCGTTATCAACATGCCATGGATGGCATGCAACACCAAGATGTTTAAAAGCACCGAACCTTAGGCCTGCGCCCAGCAGCAAACGCTTTTCGCTTTCCTCAATCCGGGATGGGTCGTAGCTGAAATCAGGCCAGTCAGGTTGTTGCCAGTTCCAGATCATGAGTGATACTCCCTCTTCTTATACCTCATCACAAGAAAAATTATGAGTTATAGAAAGTATTTTTTTAACTCACTCGTCTCGTTGAAGAAAGTTTTGATGAAACTCAAGATTTCCGGATGTATTAAGAGCATGGCTTTGACGGCTTTGAGTTTGCTTATTTCGATCGTTTTTGTGGCTTTTCCAGAGCGAAATACGCTGGCGTTTTATGCCGGCCGGCGTATCCGACCGGGATATATGATATATTGTAAGAATTTTACGGCGAATCTCGGCATTTTCGTTGCTCCGTAAATCAATTTATATCCTGCGAATTCTTTCAATTGTTCCGAGGCCTTGCCTGATCAATGAGCATTACCATCAAAACCGAAACCGAAATCGAAAAAATGCGCATCGCCGGCCGTCTGGCCGCCGAAGTCCTGGAAATGATCGAACCCCATGTCGTACCGGGCATTACGACCAATGAGCTGAATAACATCTGCCACGATTACATCGTGAACGTGCAAAAGGCCATTCCGGCGCCGCTGAATTATCGAGGCTTTCCAAAATCGATCTGTACTTCGGTGAATCAGCAGGTCTGCCATGGCATTCCCGGCGAAAAAAAGCTGAAATCCGGAGACATCGTCAATATCGATATTACCGTGATCAAGGATGACTATCACGGCGACACCAGCAAGATGTTCTGCGTCGGCGAAGTCAGCCCGCACGCGAAACGACTGGTCAAGATCACCCAGGAATCGATGTATCTGGGCATTCAACAGGTCAAACCCGGCGCGACGCTGGGGGATATCGGCCAGGCGATCCAGAAGCATGCGGAGAGCAACCGTTATTCGATCGTCCGGGAGTTTTGCGGGCACGGCATCGGCAAAGTCTTCCACGAGGAACCGCAGGTCCTGCATTACGGCAAGGCCGGCACCGGCGAAGTACTGCAGCCGGGCATGATTTTCACGATCGAACCGATGGTCAACCTCGGCAAACGCCATGTCAAAATATTGTCGGACGGCTGGACCGTGGTGACCAAAGACCGCAGCCTTTCCGCGCAGTGGGAACATACCTTGCTGGTCACTGCCGACGGGTACGAGATTCTGACATTACGGCAAGAAGAAAGGTAATCCCGTTGCACGATCCGATCGACAAACTCCCCTTCTCCGGCTCCGACAGCCTGCCGTTCTTCAAACAGCTGCTGAAAGAGAAAAATGCCGAACTGCACCGCCAATTCGATCCGCACCGGTCGGTGCTGCCGCTGCTGCATGCCAAATCGGATTTCATCGATGCGATCCTGGGCCGCTGCTGGCGCCTTTTCCTCGGCGATCATGCTCCCCGCCTGAGCCTGATCGCGGTCGGCGGTTACGGCCGGCGCGAGCTGTTCCCGTATTCCGATATCGACATCATGGTCCTGCTCGATTCGGAAGGCGCTGCACCGCGTCAGGACGCACTGGTACAGTTTTTCACGTTTCTTTGGGACATCGGTCTGAAACCCGGATACAGCGTCAGAACGGTCGAAGAATGCGTGCGCGAGGCGATCGACGATCAGACCGTCATCACCAGTCTGATGGAGATGCGGCTGATCTGCGGCGATCAGGCGTTGTATGAAACGCTCAGGGAGGCGATTGCGCCCGACAAGATCTGGCCTTCGGACCAGTTTTTCGCCGCCAAAATGAAAGAGCAGCGGCAGCGCTACGCCAAATTCCACGACACCGCCTACAACCTGGAGCCGAACATCAAAGAAGGCCCCGGCGGACTGCGCGACCGCCAAGTGATCGCCTGGGTATTCAAACGCCATTACAATTCTTCGACCCTCAAAGAACTGATCAAATACGGCTTTCTTCCGGTCTCGGAATATAATGAACTGGTCGATGCGGTCGAGGTGCTCTGGCGCATCCGTTACGCCCTGCATTTGCAGACCAACCGCTGCGAAGACCGGCTGATTTTCGACTATCAGCGCGAACTGGCCGCGCAATTCGGCTTCAGCCGCGAGGACCAGCAATACAACCAGGACGTCGAACTATTCATGCAGTTCTATTTCAAAACCGTACAGGGCCTCGAACGCCTGAACGAAATGCTGCTGCAGCTGTTCCACGAACGCTTCATCAACGGTCATACCGACATCAAGCCGATTCCCGATAATGCGCAGTTCGTTTCGATCAACGGCTATCTGGAAGCGGTCGACGAACAGGTCTTTATCCGGAATCCAGCGTCCCTGCTCGAGATGATCCTGATTTTGCAGCAGCATCCGGAGCTGAAAGGGGTGCGGGCCACCACGATCCGTTTGGTCCGCAAAAGCCTGCACCTGATCGATGACGATTTCCGCCGCGACAAAACCGCCAACCGGCTGTTCGTCAAAATCTTCCAGCAACCCCGGGGGCTGACGCACCAATTGCGGCGAATGAACCGCTACGGCATCCTGGCCGCCTACCTGCCCGGCTTCGCGAACATCGTCGCCCGCATGCAGTACGATCTGTTCCATATCTACACGGTCGACGAACATACGCTGTTCGTGATCCGCAATCTACGCCGTTTTTCGCTCGAAAAACACAAGGACGAGCTGCCGCTGTGCAATCAGATATTTCTGTTGATCGGCAAACCCGAACTGTTGTACTTTGCCGCGCTTTTCCACGACATCGCCAAAGGCATGAACGGCGACCATTCGACGATCGGGGAAAACATCGCCCGGGAATTCTGCCGGCAGCACGATTTTTCCGCGCACGACACCAAGCTGGTCGCCTGGCTGGTCCGCAACCATCTGATCATGTCGATGACCGCCCAGCGCAAGGACATCAGCGATCCGGACGTGATCTACAAATTCGCCCAGCAGGCCGCCAGCGTCGAGTATTTGAATCACCTCTATCTGCTGACCGTCGCCGACATTCGCGCGACCAATCCCGAGCTCTGGAATTCCTGGAAAGATTCGCTGCTGCGGGAACTCTATTCGGCGACGCACCTGATGCTGCGCCGCGGCCTGCCGAACCCGGCCGGTCAGACCGACCGGATTCTCGAAACCAAAAAAGAGGCGTACGACGAACTCCTGAAGCTGGGCCTGTCCAAGGCGGACATCGACGCTTCCTGGCGGCATGTGAACGACGATTATTTTCTGCGCTATTCGGCCGACGAAATCGTCTGGCATACCATTGCGATCGCCTCTTCCAGCGAAGCCGAACTGCCGCTGGTGCTCCTGCGCCCGCAAACCCAGCACGGCAGCGCGGAAGTTTTCGTCTACACGACCAATGAAGGCAACATTTTCTCGATCAGCACCGCCACACTGGATCAGCTGGGCCTGACCGTACTCGACGCCCGCATCATGACGACCCTGGACAATTATGTGCTGAACAGCTTTCAGGTGCTCGAACAAAACGGCGAACCGATCACCGACTTGCTCCGGGAAGTGCATATTTGTTCCGTGCTGCGCAATAACCTGTTGAACAAAGCGGTGCACGAGCGTAAAAATATTCACCGCCAGTCCCGGCAGGCCAAACACTTTCCGATCCCGACCAGCATCCGTTTTCAGGACGACCCGCTGAGCCACTGCACGATCATCGAGCTGATCACCACCGACCGGGCCGGCCTGCTCTCGAAGATCGGCCGCGCCTTCTTGAAGCAGCACATCAATCTGCATAATGCGAAGATTACCACGATCGGCAGCCGCGCCGAAGACATGTTTTACGTGACGGACAGCGCGCTCCGGCCAATCACCGATGCCGAAACCCAGAAAAAACTGCGGGAAGAAATCGTCAGCGCGCTGGGAGGATAAACTGCCGGGAACTCTCGAAAAAAGAGGGAATTTCCCGCTAAATCGGCCAATGCGCTTCGTTCAGGCCGGCCGATTTTTTCAGATACCGGACCAGCCGGTTCAGGCTCTGGCTCTCGACATCGACATAGCGCATGCCGATCATGCAGCGTTCTTTCGACAGGCGCCGCAAAAACGCGATATGGCATTTTGCCCGAAAAGGCGCATCCAACCCTTCACCATCGGGCAAAGTCAAAGAAATCGACAATTGCACCGGACGTCCGCCGACCAAAAAGTTGCCGCCCGGCACGATCGCATCCCGCTGGTAAAGATCACACAACACATTGACGCCGTCCCCCGCCGTATCCACGGCAATGACGTGCAGCTCGACGCCGTTTTCATTGACGACCGTCGCTGGAAGGCTCTCCGAAACTCTACCATATATCTTCTTGTCCATGGTGCCCGATCCTCGCGGTTTGTTGATTGTCGACACAGACCAGAAATCTAGTTTTTATATACAGTACAGTTTGTTACTAGTTTTTTTAAAAGTCAATCCTAAAGTATCGGCGGTCGATTGCAAGCAGCACAGACTCTTGCGAACCGGTATCGGCATCCCCTTCTAAGCCATGCCCTTATACATAAATGCCGTCATACCCGCCGGGAAGCGGGTCGACTGCATGGATGCAGGAGCTAGAGCAACGCAGGAGCAGTTGCCGCATCCAGCGCCAGGGACGGCAAGCTCAAAACGTCCCTGTAGCCTGAATTCCGGCAATCCCCGGCCGGCGCAGGCTCTGCCGGAATGACGGACTTGTGTATAAGGATATGCTTCTAAACACCGCCCGCTTCGACGGAAAGACTGTCGGCCAGTCTTTCCAACTGCCCGCAGAGCACCAGATAGGGATACAAATGGGTGGGCGTCAGACGGCCGACTTCCCGGGCAAGATCGAAATAACGGGCGACTTCGTCCCGATTTCCGAGCGCTTCGAAATACGCCGCACACGTAGGCGCCGGGCTGGAGAGGATCACAATCAACAGTCTGCCGGTCAGCGTCATCAACTGTTCCTGCAAATCCCTGCCGACTCTGTCTTGCCAGCGGTCCTGGCTGGGCAAGCCGGAGAGACGGTCAAAGACCCCATCCAGCCCCAAAAGCGCTCTGATTTCCCGATACCGCCGCGAAACGGACGCCAGATCCCGCTGCGACTGCAGCGCCAGATCGACAAGCCATAAGAAATCGTGCAGTTCGCCGAAGAAAGCCATTTTTAAAGCGAGATCGTCGGCGATTCCCTGGGACTCGTAATGGGCCAGCCGTCTATTTACCGCTTCGTCCTGCGCCAGTATCCGCGCATGGAAATACTCCCAATAGTCGCTCAAGTACCCCCGGTACAAAGCCATTGTCGCCGCATCGGGCCGGATCCGGAGCGCGCGGGCTAAAGCCCAGCGGCAAAAATGCTCAAGCAGCAGTTCGATATCCAGCAGAAGCCGGTATTGCAGCGACGCCGGCACTCGATTATCGAGGCGCTCGATACGGCGCCGCAACGCATCCGCCTCCAGAATACGCTCAAAAGCCAGATAACAGTTGATTTGTTCCAGCAGGTCGATTTTTTCCCCGTTATGAGCAACAACAAAACCGCTACCGGCCTGATTGATGATCTTGTTGCTGATGAAGGTCGCCTTGATCTTGTCGGCCAGAGGATGCAGGAGCAAATCGTCCCGGTAATCTTCGACAATCCGCTCGGGAAAATAATCGCGCAGATAACGGTCGCAGCACGGATCTTCCAATAATGCCGTATGCGCCTGAATCTGTTCAGTCAGAAACATTTTGGCGCCAGCCATCAGCACCGCAAGCTCCGGCCGCGCCAGATTCTTGTCCGGCCGGCCCTGCACTTCTTTTTCGCCCGGAAACACGTTCCTGGCGCCATCGAGAAACCCGGCGGCCTCCAGTCGCTCGGCGGCCTTAAAAAACGCCGCGGTGCTTTCCGCGACCCGCAATTGCTCCAGAGACAGGCATTGGCTCTGCGCATAATTGTCCGCCAGCACCAGCCGGCAAACATCTTCGGTCATCTCGGCGAACAAGGTTTGGCCGTCGGCCAGTAAATTTCTCTTGCCGAGCAGCGTCAGCAGAATTTTTAAATTGACTTCATGATCGGACGTATCGACGCCGGCGGAATTATCGACCGCATCGGTATTGATCCTGCCCCCTTTCAGGTTGTATTCGATCCGCGCTTTTTGGGTAAAGCCGAGATTCGCCCCTTCCCCGACCACCTTCGCGCGCAACGCGGACGCATCGACACGGACATTGTCGTTCGCCCGGTCGGAAACGTCTTCGTGCTTTTCGGTGCTGGACTTCACATAGGTACCGATACCGCCCAGCCACAGCAAATCGGTTTCCGCGGTCAGCAAATAGCGTATCAGCGATTCGCCGTCGAGTGCGCGGTAATGTACGCCGAGCCATCCTTTCACCTCGGAAGAGAGCGGAATATCTTTCGCGGAGCGTAAATACACGCCACCGCCTTTCGACAACAACGAACGGTCATAATCGTCCCAACTGGAGCCCGGCAGTTCGAACAGGCGCTTGCGCTCCAGGAACGCGCGCTCGTCTTCCGGCGGGCTCGGATCGAGAAAGATATGCTGGCCGCTAAATGCGGCCCGCAAACGGATACAGGGCGACAGCAGCATCCCGTTGCCGAACACGTCGCCGTCCATGCTGCCGACGCCGATAACGGTAAACGTTTCATTCTGAATGTCCTTGCCGAGTTCGCGGAAATGCCGCTTCACGCATTCCCAGGCGCCGCGCGCGGTAATGCCCAAGGCCTTGTGATTGTATCCGCGCGAACCGCCGCTGGCGAATGCATCGCCGAGCCAGAATCGGTAATCTGCCGAAACCGCGTTCGCGATATCCGAAAACTGCGCGGTACCTTTATCGGCCGCGACGACCAGGTAAGGGTCGGGATCGTCGTACACGACCAGATCCGGCCGAGTCGATACGATCTGCGCGTCGTCGTAATTATCGGTCAGGTCGAGCAGGCCCTCGATCAGTATCAGATAAGCCCGTTTGCCGGCTTCCTTCATGCCGCCCCGCAAGCCGTCGCCGGTCAGTACGAATCCGCCTTTGGCGCCGGTCGGCACGATCAGCGCATTTTTGGCGATCTGCGTCTGCATCAGTCCGAGAATTTCGCTGCGGAAATCATCGGGCCGGTCGGACCAGCGGATGCCGCCCCGCGACACCTTGCCGGCGCGCAGATGAATGCCCTGCATCGTCGCCGCATGCACATAAATCTCGTACTGAGGCTTCGGCGGCGGCATCTCGATCACGCCCAGGCTGTCGATCTTGAAAGCGATGAAGTAAGCGTCGAGCGACTGCCGCCGCAGATGAAAATTGCAGCGCATCGTCGCATCGATCAGGTTGAACAGGTTGCGCAAGATTCTGTCGTCGTTCAAATCGGCAACATTTTCCATGCTCTTCAGCAAATTCAGATGCATCGGCAACAGGTTCCGCTCTTCTCTGAGAGAAGCATTTTCATCTTCCCTGTAAGGCCTGAAGCGCGCATCGAAATAATGGTACAGGCACAGCGCCACGTCGGGATTGCAGAGCAGCGCATGATGGATACTGGCGCGGGAGGTCCGGTGGCCCAATTGCAGATAATAATTCCGGTAGGCGCGCAACACGTCGACTTCCTGCCAGTCCATACCGGTCAGGATGATCAGCTTGTTCAGACCGTCGTTTTCGACGCGCGCGGCTAAAATCGCCCGGATTGCATCGAGCAGGCGCGGCCTCAGCCTTACGATCTGCTTGCAGGGAGCTTGCGCGGGCTTGATCGTGAAACTCTTGATGAAATAACGGACATCTTTTACGTCACCGGTAAACTGCACCTGATCCATTACCCTGAGATGCAGATTTTCGAGCAGCGGAATATATTCGTCGAGAAACCGTTCCTGCCGGCTGTAAAAATGCAGCCGGTAATGCTCGACGTGCCGGGACGGATTCAGCAGACTCACCGACGGACAAGCCTCATCCAGCCGCTCCAGATGCAGCATGTCTTTCAGCGCAAAGCGCGGCGGCACCAGCGCCTGATAATTTTCGGTTGCCAGGGAACGGTATTTGACGCACAAAGCATGGCCCTGCTTTTTGCCGAGCGCCCGTTCGGCCAGCCGGCGCAAGGCTTGCTGCCAGGTTTCGGGGCTGTTCTTTTTATCCGCCGAATTCATTTGAGATGCTTAACGATTTCCAACACATTGCAGTCGCTCATTCTATTGTAAGTGACCGAATCCATTAGCGTGCGGATAAAATAAACGCCCATGCCGCCTTCCTTGGGATGGTCGAAATCCGGGATGTCCACTTTTTCCAGGTCGAAACCCTGGCCGTGATCGTAGACCTTGATTTTCAATTCATGGTCGTCGATATGAATGGTGATGCGGACCGAATCCTTCGGGTCGTTACAGTTAGCGTGCTTGATCGCATTGGCGGTCGCCTCGGTCAACACCAGATTCAGATGATATGCCAGCATTTCACGATCGCCGGAGTAGTCTTCCAACTCCTTCGCAATATGTTCGCCGATACTCCCGATCAGATTCAGATATTTGGTCTGGGTGGGAATGATCACTTCGACCTGCATAATGGGATCGCACATAGCTAACGTTTATTTTTCATTTTCCAAAGCTTCAGTTAGATCGGTATAGATTTCGAAAATCCGGTTCAAACGCGTTAATTCAAACATCGACAGCACCTGCTGTTTGCAGCCGGCCAGGATGAACCGGCCAGACTTCTTCGACGTCAGATTCTTGTGTCCGGACAAGAGCGCACCGAGCCCCGAACTGTCGATAAAGCGCACCTTGTCCAACTGCACGACGATCTTGGCCTCTCCCTGTTCGATCAAACGCAGAAACATTTCTTTCAACCCGGCCGAATTATGCGCATCGATCCGTTCGTCGAGCACATTCACTACACTGTAGCCGTTGATTTTCTCCAGACTCGCATTCATCACTTATTCCAAAATTTTTACCTTTAACTTTATCCCATCGCATACCTTGCTTCCGGCCGGACGGAGAATTATTTATCAACCGGGTCAAGACAATGGCTAGACTTTCGTTTACAGGCTGATTATCATGCGGAGGACATCGTCCGTAAACGGTGTTCCGATCCTACCCACTCAGACAAACAAATACCCGGTCTTGCTCATTGGCCGTTCGCACCGAAGCCCGGCTTTGTGCTGAGTGTACCATAATAACAATAACGAGATTCGAGGTGTTCGATGCTAGAAAAACTCCAACCCGCTCCGATGTTCAGAGCAATGAACCAGAACAACCAACTGGTCAGCCTGCACGATTTTGCCGGCGAGAAAAACATTGTCTTATATTTCTATCCGAAAGACGATACCCCCGGCTGCACGATCGAGGCCAATGAATTTACCCAGTTGGCCGACGAATTCGCAAAACTCGATACGGTCGTGATCGGCGTCAGTAAGGATACCTGCCAATGCCATGCCGATTTCGTCAAGAAGTACGGACTGAAAGTGGAACTGCTCGCCGATACCCAAGGCGAAATGTGCGTAAACTACGGCGTCTGGCGCGAACGCGAGAAGAACGGCGTGAAAGGCATGCACATTCTGCGCTCGACCTTCATCATCGACAAGGAAGGCATTCTGCAAGACGTCGCCTACGGCGTCACCCCGGAAGGGCATGCCCAGGAAATCCTGGACAAGCTGAATCCCCAGCCCGAGGAAGAGGAAGCGGCAGCCGAATAAGCGCTGCCAAGCCAGGGCTGTGTACACGGGCGGAACGCTCTTCTTCCGCCCTTGTCGCGTTTAACGAGTCTATCCGCTCTGGGAACCTTGCAAGCGGGTAATCCAGGGCTCTTTCGTATGCGGGTCGACATGGAAGGCCAGCGCCTCGGGCTTGTGCAAAAGCCCTTCCTCGCCGGAGGCATGCGGATTGAGCTGGCGTTTTTCGACGAAATCGATCATGCGCCGAGTATTGTAGATCAACAGCACCCGGTTGCCGTTCTGCACCGGATAAATCTGATAGGCGACATTGCTCTCTTCGAACGCCGGATTGCGGGCCAAGAGCCCGGCCAGCCGGTCCTGGTCGCCCAGCGACAATCTGTTCAGCAGCGAATCGTAGCGCCAGGCGATGATCAGGCGCAAATGGTCGGCCAGACCGCCGTCCCGCTGCTTCTCCCGCAAAACTTCCACCTGCCGGTCGGAGAGCAGGAAGCTTTCGGCGACCAGGTAATGCCGGCCGCGTTCGCCGTCGTTCGCAAACAGCGCCAGTTTGTCCAGCGCCGGGTCTTCCAGCGCGTTCAGGAATGACTCGGGCGAACGGATGTGCTTGTAAACGGTAATCACCCACGGCAGGGCGCGCCCGGCTTCGTCGAAGCGCGCCTTCACGCTGTCGATCACGCCGGAACGGAACAGCTCTTCCTCGCGTCCGGACGGCTTCACGATAAACGCGTCGACCGCCGCAATCTGGGTATGGAAACCGGATTCCTTGAATTGCCTGACCAGATTCGCGTAGCGCGGATGATAGGGAATGCTGGTGCCGTCATAGAGCAGATTGTAGCCAAACGTGCGCGCATGCTCGGCGACCATGTCGCGCAGCCGGTTCGCGAACGGTTCGACGTAGACATAATCATCGCTGTGATGGCTGGCCGCGGTCAGCACCAGGTAGGAATCGCTGACCTTGCGGAATTCGTCCAGCGATGCGATCACGAAATTATCCCCGCACTCGGCCCTGGCAATTTCCTCGACCGCGGTCTTGCCGGCACCGGCCCCGCCCATGCACATAAACAGCTTCGGGTTCGGATCCGGGGCTTTCCCTTCGAAAATGGCCGCTTGGGCGTGTTCCAGTTTACCCGCAATCCGTCCGAGCCGTTCGTAAGCGATTTCGACGCCGCGCCTAAGCCTGAGATCGCCGTCGGCCGCGATCAACAAGCGGTTCTTCAATGCTTCGTTATTGGCGAGCTTGAAGATCGGCGTCTTGACGCCTTCGCACTGCCTGAGCAGCTCCAGCAATTCGGTATGACTCGGCAGGCGCAAACCGGTCAGCATGTTGATGTCCAGGCAGAACAGTGGCGCCGCCTCGCCCGCGCTCGACCTGACCCCGTCGATCTCGCTTTTTCCCGGCTCGCGGAGCGCCTCCGTGCCGGGCAAATAGCCGATTACCTGCTCGGAAACCCGGCCGGGAAAATCCGCGAAATGCTTGCCCGCGACGAAATCGCCTTCATTCACGCTGGCGAGCGGCACCAGACCGCCATCGATCCGGACCAGGCAATCCACGCCGTTTTCGGCCCGATGCGACAAAAACGGAATGCCGCCGACGAAGGCCTTGTGCTCCGGCCATTTGCCGAAAGCATTCGGCTGATTCTGCAGGCTTTGCGTACGCGAAGGATCGAGCGCGTGCACGAACGCGAGCGTCAGCTCCTCGAGCGAACTTTGCGGGTCGTGCAAAGCCTTCGCATCATCGGCGGTCAAGCGCCGAAAATCGATGCCCGCCTCATAAACGCTTTTAAAGGCCGGCAGCTTGCCGAGCACGGTCATGAAAAAATCGAGCGTGATCCGGTTGCCGTACGAGAACGGCCGTATCCGGCGCATCTTCAGATAAAAACCGGCGAGACGTTCCGCAATGTCGTCCGTACGGATCACGAAGCCGTTATTATCGAATATGGCCGTATCGCGGCTTTTTTCATCATCAAGCACGAGCCCTGCCACAGCCTTGCGGAATTTCTGGCGCTTGTCCGGATCGACCATCGACCCCGGGCGGTGCTTGACCGTCAGTTGCTCCTTCCAGTCGTGGTACATTTCGCGGTGAATGTGCGAAAACAGCTCGGTCAGGTAGGTCACGCGCTTGGTCTGGTCGTGCGAAATCGTCGCCTCGTTTTCCTGGCGCAGCACCGACAGCAGCACGCAGCCGCGCGCGATCGCCAATACCGTGCGCAATTTCTTCAATGCCTTGTATCCGGCGATGCGGGGAATAAGGGTATCAGTCATGATCGGGAAAGGCGAAAAACGGCAGGATCGCTCTCTAAACGGCCGGCGGCCGTTTATTTTTTGCGGATATAAAAGATTTGCTGTCCCGCGTGGCGGACGAAATCGATGATCTTGTGCCCGGACTGGTCCGAATAAACGCCGATATCCAGATGCGCCGCCGGATCGGTGGCGATAATTTTGACTATGCTGCCGCTGTCCATCTCCATCAGGGCTTTTTTCAGGCGCAAAAGCGGCAGCGGACAATGCAGGCCGCTGGCATCGACTTCGATATCAAATTCAACCATCGTTTGTTTTTAAAATTGCAATGACGCGGAAAAGACCCCCTATAATACCACTCTCCCAACTCTCCGAGAACGCTCGCACCGAAATGGATTATTTCCCCCTTTTCATAAACCTCAAGGACCAGCCTTGCCTGGTTGTCGGCGGCGGCGAGGTGGCCGCCAGAAAGATCGAACTGTTGTCCCGGGCCGGCGCCCGCATTACCGTAATTGCCGAAGAGATCGGCGACAGCCTCGCGGCGCTCGCCGCCAAATCTCCGTTGAACGTGCTGAAAAAACGATTCGAGGCCGAGGATCTGGGCGATTTTCGGCTCGTGGTCTCGGCGACCGACGACGGTGAAACCAATCGCTGGGTTTCCGGCCTGGCGCAGGAACGGAACATTCCGGTGAACGTGGTCGACAATCCCGCCCTGTGCAGTTTCATCTTTCCCGCCATCATCGATCGGTCGCCGGTCGTGGCGGCGATCTCCTCGGGCGGAGCCTCGCCGGTGCTGGCGCGTCTGCTCAGAGCCAAAATCGAAAGCGTCGTGCCGCCGAGTTACGGGCGCCTCGCGCAGCTTGCCGAAAAATACCGGAACCAAGTCAAACAAGTCATCCGGCAGCCCGCACAGCGACGAATCTTCTGGGAAAACCAATTTCAGGGGCGAACGGCCGAACTGGTCTATACGGGCAAGGATGAAGAAGCCGAGCGGCATCTGGTGGAAAGTATGGAACGAATCGATTCGGATCGAACGGTCGGCGAAGTCTATCTAATCGGGGCCGGTCCCGGCGCCCCCGATTTGCTGACCTTCCGCGCGTTGCGGCTGATGCAGCAGGCCGAGGTGATCGTCTACGACCGGCTGGTCACGCCGGAAATTCTCGATCTCGCACGGCGCGATGCGGAAAGGATTTATGTCGGCAAACAACGCGACGACCATGTGCTGCCGCAGGAATCGATCAATGAGTTGTTGGCCGATCTGGCGAAAGCCGGCAAGCGCGTCGCACGCCTGAAAGGCGGCGACCCGTTCATCTTCGGCCGCGGCGGCGAAGAAATCGAAACCCTGATGCAGCAAGGCATCCCGTTTCAGGTCGTACCCGGCATTACCGCCGCTTCCGGCTGCGCGACCTACGCTGGCATTCCGCTGACGCACCGCGACCATGCGCAGTCCTGTACCTTCGTGACCGGCCACCTGAAAGACGGCACGGTCAATTTGAACTGGACGCAACTGGCCGCCCCGAACCAGACCGTCGTGATTTACATGGGATTGGTCGGCCTGGAACAGATCTGTTCGGCGCTGATCGCGCACGGCAGTCCGAAGGATTTGCCGGTCGCGCTCATTCAGCAAGGCACCACGGACCATCAAAAGGTGATTACCGGCACGCTCGAAACGCTCCCTGCGCAGGTTGCCCACGAACGGATCAAGGCCCCGACGCTGATCATCATCGGCACCGTGGTCAACCTGCACAGTAAGCTGGAATGGTTCAAAACGACTTAGGAAAGCCCGGCCGAAACGGCGTCCGGCGTGCTTTCTTTCGCTTGAACACTGGCTCTAACCGCTAATCCTTGCGATAATATTACGGGAATAATTCAGTCTGCGTTCATCGTTGGCATCAATAATGAACCGCAACGGATTGTCGGCCCAATCTAAAACAATAAAAATTGAAATTTCCCGTTAAACTCCTTAGTTCTCAGCGAGTTTAACTTTTTAATCGGACTGTTTTGCAGTTCTTTTTCAACATCAAGAGAGGTTAACATGAAAAAATCATTAGCCGCGTTCGCGGGTATTGCTTTGGTCGCGCTGAGCGGACAAGCTTTTTCCAGCGAAGCTACCGATATCGGCAAAAAAATCTATGATCGCGCCTTCGGCCGCGGTTGCGGCACTTGCCACGACATCGCTTCAAACCCGCAATTGCCCGAACTGATCAAAGCAGGCACCCTGGACAGAGCGAAATTCGAACAGGTTCTGCGTGATGGCAAAGGCGGCATGCCGAAAGCGCTTGATGAAATCATGAAAAACGCAGCCGTCAAAAAAGCCGGTCTGACCGAAGAACTGGCCATTGATGATTTGTACGAATATCTGAAAACAAAATAATCATTAATGCATGGCAGGGTGTTAGCGACACCCTGCCGATCGCAGCAGTCAGTTTTCGTAAATATCCATTTTTACGAAAACCGACTCTAAAAACAGAATAATAAACAAAAAAACCGCGCCCACCCTTCGGTAGGCGCGGTTTTTTTGTTCAGGAAAAACAATTATTGCTTATGCAAATAATTCCTGATCGTTTGCTTGTACGTCAAAATATTCAGGTTTTTAAACCAGATACCGGCCACTGCCGCCAGCAACAGCCCACAGGCTCCCAAACTGACATAGATCAGTTTTTTCAATTGGGACACTTCTCTCAACACCTGCTCGCTCGTACCGGCGGACTGTTCGACTTTCGGCTTTGGATCCGAATAGGAACGCAGCACTTTGACATCGTTTTTCAGATCTTCGATCGTACCGAGCGAGGCGGCTGCGGCGCCCATCCTGATACTGTCCTCGAGCATCCTGAGCTTGCTCTCGATCGAACCGCTGACCAGCCCGATCACCTGCCCTTTGAGCGCATTCACTTCGGAACTCAGCACCGAATTGCCCTCGCCGAGATTACCCGCACCCGGCTGTTTTTTCAGATAGGCTCCGGCTTGATACGGAGGAACGACAAAATAACCGAGCACAGCGACCAGTACCGTCAACAAACAAACTGTCAGCAACAAAAACCGATTAGCCTTGATCAACGCCTGAGTAGAAGGAATACTTTGCAGCCTGCCCCGGACCTCGATAATCTGGGAATGAAACTCTTGATTCTCGTTCATCAATTAACGCCTCTCGGACCCGACAATACAGCTTCCCCCTGAACGTCCGGCCCAATCATTTTTATAGTTATCACAAGATCGCCTGCTATGATCGGGACGAATTATACAAGCTAATCGGTCATCGCCGCATTTTATTTTTGCGAATCAGCGCGAATGTTTTGCCGCCGCAATCCGCATTCTGAGCGCATTCAGCTTGATGAAGCCTTCGGCATCCTTTTGATTGTAAGCACCGCCGTCGTCTTCGAAAGTCGCGATGCTTTCGTCGAACAAGCTATCCGAATCGGAGCGGCGGCCGACCACGATCACATTGCCTTTATACAGCTTGACCCTGACCTTGCCGTTGACGTTGACCTGCGAAGCGTCGATCATCGTTTGCAGCATCCGGCGCTCCGGGCTCCACCAGTAGCCGTTGTAGATCAGCGAGGCATAACGCGGCATCAATTCGTCCTTCAGATGCGCCACTTCCCGGTCCAGCGTCAACGATTCGATCGCCCGGTGCGCCTTCAGCATCACGGTGCCGGCCGGCGTTTCGTAGCAGCCTCTCGACTTCATCCCAACATAGCGGTTTTCGACGATATCCAGGCGGCCGATGCCGTTCTCGCCCGCAATCTTGTTCAGCTTTTCCATCACTTGCGCCGGCGAATGCGGCACGTCGTCGATCGCCACGATATCGCCCTGCCGATAGGTCAGCTCGATATAGGTCGGTTGGTCGGGCGCGGCTTCCGGGGAGACGGTCCAGCGCCACATGTCTTCTTCGGGTTCCGACCACGGATCTTCCAGAACACGGCCTTCGTAAGAAATGTGCAGTAGGTTGGCATCCATCGAATAAGGCGACGCCTTGCCTTTTTTCATTTCGACCGGAATACCGTGCTTTTCGGCATAGTCGAGCAGGGTTTGGCGCGAAGTCAGCTCCCATTCGCGCCACGGCGCGATGATGTGAATACCGGGACGCAACGCATAGGCCCCCAGCTCAAAACGCACTTGGTCGTTGCCTTTGCCGGTCGCGCCGTGCGAAATCGCATCCGCGCCGGTTTCGTTCGCGATTTCGATCAGCCGCTTCGCGATCAACGGCCGCGCGATCGAAGTCCCTAGCAGGTATTCGCCTTCGTAAACCGCATTGGCGCGGAACATCGGGAATACGAAATCGCGGGCGAACTCTTCCCGCAAATCATCGATGTAAATTTCCTTGATACCCAAAGACTGCGCCTTCGCGCGCGCGGGCTCGACCTCCTCGCCCTGCCCCAAATCGGCCGTGAAGGTGACGACCTCACAGTTGTAAACTTCCTGCAGCCACTTGAGAATCACGGAGGTGTCCAAGCCCCCGGAATAAGCCAATACCACTTTTTTGATTTCCGACATAGCGCCTTAATTTTATTGGTTAAAAAATGGTGATGATTATACCGGAAATCAACTTGACGTAAAAAGCGGATATCCCGACCGGCCGCCGCCTCAGTCTGCCGGCGGATTATCCCGGTCGCCTGTAAATTCGATGAGGTCTGCGCGCACGGTAATCCTGGGCAGAGCGAACAAAATGAAATAGGAAGAGCTATTTTCATATACCACATTCACGATGGCCTGGGGTTTACCTTCGGTAACCGCCGCATTATGGTAAAGCTTGGTCATCGCCTCATCGTAGTGAGGGGATATAAAAGTAAAGAGGCCCAGGAAACTAAAACCGACACTACTGCCAATTGCATTGGCTTTTACAATTTTGTAATTCTGTCTGGATAAACGGACTGTAGTCGTCGTTAAAAGCGGAGTACCGCCAGGCGCAGGAACCAGTCCGGATAATGCAGGAAGGGCCGGTATTGCGGCGCAACCGCTAAGCAACCCCAAGATCGGCGTCATTTTCAACCATTTCGTCATGATATTCGGTCTCCCAACAAGATTAGAAAGCGATGACTTTACGGGGACACAGGGGACCCGATAAAACGCCATCGGAGCATGATAGCAGTCATCATCCGGCGAAACACCGTCGTATTCCGACTTACGCGAACTCTCATCATAAATTCGTTGCAAACCGTTTAGATACTGTCGTCACAAGATAAGTCCTTGTCAGGTGTAATGCAGAGATTATAGTTGCTGATGAGATGAAAGAACCCTATCCCAACCTGCCCACCGCCACCACGACATTGCCGATCCGGTTTGGAATCTGCTGGAGCCCCATCTGCCTGGCCGTGCCGGGGCCTGGGGTGGCAAGGCTCGTGATATGTTCATCAATGCGGTCTTCTGGATTTTACGCACCGGCACGCCGTGGCGCAAGCTGCCACCCGACTAGGGCGATTGGAAGAACACCCATCGCCGGTTTTGCCGTTGGCGAGATCACGGCGTCTGGGAAGGGTTGCTGGAACAACGGGTGACCGGTCTGGGGGATTCAGAAGGGAAGCGTCGGCGCCATCCTCGACAATCAGGGTACGGCCTTCGACCAAGCGGCCCTGATGGTATCGCTATTGCGGCAGGCCGGTTATACCGCCAGCTATGTCAAAGGCCGCATCAACCTGACTGCGGCTCAAATCGCTGCCTGGCTCGGCGTCAATACGGCGAACGCCTGTGCGGTATCAAACTTGCTGAGTCAAGGTCAGATACCGGTTGCATTGGAGATCCCAACACAGCCATGTTCCGGTCCAACCGGAGCCTTGCTCGGCATGCAGCTCGATCATGTGTGGGTTAAAGTCAATATCGGCGGAACCCATTACTATTTCGATCCCAGCTATAAACCCCACACCTTCAAGACCGGCATCAACCTGGCCTCGGCCAGCGGTTATAATGCCGCGACGTATCTGACCCAGGCCACCGCCGGCGTGACGGTAACCGCGGATTATGTTCAAGGGGTCAACCGGACCAACATCCGCAACAATCTCTCCGCCTACGCCGGCAACCTGGCCAATTACCTGCGTACCTATCAGCCCACCGGCACGCTGGACGATGTCGTGGGCGGCATGACCATCATCCCGCACAGCGGCGGCCCCCTCCGCCAAACCACATTACCTTACCAGGACACCTCGGTCGCGCTGACTGAATGGGTGGACGATGTCCCGGCAAACTACAAGCCTACCTTGCAAATTCAATATAAAGGGATTGACAGAACCTATACCTCGGATGTGATCTACGGCAAACGCCTGACCATCGATTATAACAGCGCCAACCGCCCCGTCCTGAAACTGGATGGCGTCCTTCAGGCCACCGGCAATGTCGTGACGCTGGGCGCGGACGGGGACATTACCTTTATCGTCACGCACGGCGCTTACGCGGATACCCGCGTCAATCAAACGCTTACACAGACCATCAAAGCCGGCGGCCTCTTCTTCATTGCCAACGGCTGGGGGCCCACCGGGCGCGGCGTCGTTGAACTCCATCATCAGCGTTTAAAGGAAGCCAAGGCCTCGGGCGCGGGCGATAGCTCGGAACCCGTATTGGGCTCCAGCCTGGCCATATTGGCCTGGAACTGGATTAGCCAAGCGAATGTGGCCGGCTACATTGCCGATCACATTGCCCAAACCCATACCCTCGTTCATCACCGGGTCGGTATTGCCGGTTACAGTCAAACGCCTTATGTAGACTTGCCCGGCAACGCCCTCTCTGTCGCCAGCCAGTTTGTCGATGTCGCCAAGGAATATGCCGTGTTCTTCAGCAGCGCCATACATTCCAGCGTCTTGGAGTCCGCGGCGGTACAGCAAACGGCCGGCGTCGATGCGGTGTCCACCGTCAAGTTGATCGACACGGCCGTCACCAAGAATCAAAAAATTTACAGCGCGACTTCCGCCAACTATACCGCGGCCGTTAAACCCAACCTGACGGGCTGCGCCTCCTCTTTAACGACCTTTGACAAGGCCTTACAGAAAGGCTACCGGCTGATTTTACCCGCCACCTGCAAGCTGACGTCGGGCTCATGGAGTGGCGTGGGGTATTTCGGTATTTCACCGGCGGGTACCGAGATCCAGTCCCTCATCAGCGGCGGTTTATCGGGGGGGGCTCCGATTGTGCTGCTCTCTCCACCCACCTTCAACCAGACAGCCGAAGATAACAACTGGAACTGGAACAGCTTTGCCGCTTGGCTTGAGAAAACCTACAACGACCCGATCGATAGCTTCAAAGGCAACTATCTTTATGCGCATGACGACATCCGCACCGGCGTTGGCGAATTTCCCCATGCGTTAAGCTTCCAAAAGCTCTACAGTTCCAGCGACAACACGGAAATCGGCCCCTTAGGCCGCGGCTGGACCCACAATCTTGCGTCGAGCGTCCAAGTCTATCCGGACGGTTTTCAAGGCTTGGGCGAAGACTCGGCGCTGGATGCGGTCAATATTCTGGTCGAGACACTGGCCTCCCTGGATGTCTTGTCCGGCGCCACCACGCCGTTCGACAAGCCGTTGGACAGAATCGTCGTGGCCACCCTCGGTACCCACTGGTTTGGCGAACAACTGCTCGACAACGCCGTGGTCGTCAAACAGGGACTGAATCGGGAAGTCTTCGTCAAACTGCCGGACGGTACCTATAACGCCCCGCCCGGCAGCCCGGCGCGGTTGATCAAAAACGCCGACGGCACCTACCGCTACGAAACCCTGCACAAAGACACGCTGGACTTTAACGCGAAAGGCAACATCATCGCCTTCAACCATGCCAGCGGCGTACAGGTCAAATTTACCTATAACAGCGGCAATTTGACCAAAGTGCAAAACAGCCTGGGCCGCCTCTTGAATCTGACCTACAATGCCGCCGGCCGGCTCACCGCCGTGGGCGACGGCAACCGCAACGTCAACTATGCCTATACCGGCGGCAACCTGATCAAATACACCGACGCCACCGACGAAATCACCAAATTCGAATACGACGCCGCGAACCGGATGACGAAACTGTTCTATCCGAACTATCCGACCGTGGCGTACATGAACACCACCTATGACAGCCTGGGCCGCGTGCAGACCCAGGCCAATAGCCACGGCGCCGTCTACGCCTACTACTTTGCCGGCAGCCGGTCGGAAGAAGTCGACCCGGCGGGCGGCCGCAAAATTTCCTACTATGACGGTTTCGGCAAAGAGCTCCGGTCCATTAACCCGCTGGGCAAAGTGACGACCCACACCTACGATGGCCAGGAACGGCTCGTCAAAACCCTCTGGCCGGAAGGCAACGCCATCGTCTACACCTACGACGATGCCCCCTGTGCGGCACAAAAACGTTGCACCCACCAGGTCAAGACCGAAACCCGCCTCGCCAAGAGCGGCTCCGGATTGGCCAACCTTGTGACCGGCTACACCTACGAGAGCGCGTTCAATCAGTTGGCCAGCGTCACCGATCCCAAAGGCCAGGTGACCCGCACCACCTACACCGCCCAAGGCCTGCCGGCGACCGTGACCCGGCCGGCCGATGCCGGCGGCGTGTCCCCGGTGACCACCTATGCCTACACCGGCTATACCCCGAGCGGCTTCCCCACCTTCTACCTGCCCACCGCGGTCACCGAAAAAATCACCGCCGCCGCCAGCACCACCCGGACCACCGCCTACAACACCGCCAACAAATACGTGCCGCAAACCGTCATCGCCGACGCCGGCACCGGCAAACTCAACCTGACCACCACTTATACTTACGATGCGGTGGGCAACCTGACCCAGGTCAACGGCCCCCGCACCGACGTGACCGACACCGTCACCACCGTCTACGATAAAGCACGGCGGCCGACCCAGATCACCCATGCCCTGGGCAAACTCACCCAACAGGCCTACGACGCCGACGGCCGGCTGATCCGCACCGCCGCGCAGCTCGGCACGCAATGGTTGGTCACCTGTAACACCTACACCCCGGGCGGCAAAGTGCTCAAAGCCTGGGGCCCCGGCCAAACCACGGCCGGCACCGTCTGCCCCGCGGCCGCCGCCCCGGTCCCCGTCACCGACTATGCCTACGACGACCTGGACCGGCTCAGCACCCGGACCGAAAACCTGCCCGCGGCCGACGGCGGCAACCGTATCACCCAGACCGTCTACAACGCCGACGACAGCGTCCAGCGCGTCAACAAAGCGGTGGGTACCGGCTTGGCGCAGAGCGAGGCGACCTACACCTACAGCGACAACGGCCTGCTGCGGACCGTCCAGGATGCCAAAAACAACCTGACCACCTACCAATACGACGGCCACGACCGCCAACTGAAAACCTTCTACCCCGACAAAACCACCGCCGGCGTCTCCTCGGCCGGCGACTACGAACAGGCCGCCTACGACGCCAACGGCAATGTCACCAGCCTGCGCCAGCGCAACGGCCAAAGCATTACCCAGGCCTACGACAACCTCAACCGCCTCGTCAGCCGGACCTACCCGGTTGCCGCCGACAACATCGGCTTCAGCTACGACCTGCTGGGCCGCCGGACCGCCGCCAACCAATCCGGCTATGCGATCAGCTACAGCTACGACAACGCCGGCCGGCTGACCAGTACTACAGCGGGCGGTAAAACCCTGAACTACCAGTACGACCCGGCCGGCAACCGCACCCGCCTGACCTGGCCGGAAGCCGCCGCCTTCTATGTCACCACCACCTACGACGCCCTCAACCGGCCCACCGCCTTGCTGGAGAACGGCAGCGTCAGCCTGGCCGGCTACGCCTACGACGACCTGTCCCGGCGCACCACCGTCACCCTGGGCAACGGCACCACCACCACTTACGGTTATGACGCCCAAGGCAGCCTAGCCAGCCTGACCCACAATCTGGCCGGCACCGCCCAGGACATCACCTGGAGCTACACCCGCAACCAAATCCAGGACCTCAAAACCCAAAGTTGGAGCAACGACAGCTACGCCTGGACCGGCTATAGCAACGGCACCCGCAACTACACCGCCAACGGCCTGAACCAATACGCCACCGCCCAGGGCGCGACCCTGAGCTACGACGCCAACGGCAACCTGACCGGCGACGGCGTCTGGACCTACGCCTACAACCTCGACAACCAACTGACGAGCGCCAGCCAAGCCGGTGCCAGCCACAGCCTGGCCTACGACGGGGCCGGACGCTTGCGGCAGACCACCCTGGCCGGCACCGTCACCAACCTGGCCTACGACGGCGTCGACCTGGTGGCCGAATACGACAGCGCCGGCACCTTGCTGCGCCGCTACGTACACGGCCCCGGCGTCGACCAGCCGTTGGTCGGCTACGAAGGCAGCGGCACCGCCAACAAAAGCTGGCTGTACGCCGACCACCAGGGCAGCTTGGTGGCCACCGCCAACGCGGCCGGTACCGGCACCGCGCTCTACCGCTACGGCCCCTACGGCGAACCCGATCAAACCACCGGCCTCCGCTTCCGCTACACCGGCCAGCAGTTGCTCGGCCCCTTGAACTTGTATTACTACAAGGCCCGGTTCTACTCGCCCGCCCTCGGCCGCTTTCTGCAGACCGATCCGGTGGGCTATCAGGACGGCTTGAACCGCTATGTGTATGTGGGCAATAATCCCTTCAACCGGAACGATCCCAACGGGTTGATTGCGGCCGATATGAAGCTACTGGCCGGCAACTTCAGCAACGAGTTTGGGGCGACGGCGAGCGCGTTTGGCAGTGCTATCGCCAGCAGGCCCGCGTTGCAATCCTTTGCCGCCGGTTCTACCCTCGGTGCGGGTTTAGGGCTGGCTACGACTTATCCGGTTGCCACAGCGGTAACAGTGGCATCGTTTGAGTTGGGTAGTTGGGCTTCGGGGGATATACCGGTTGGTGGTGTTTGGGGATTAAAACCACTGGCTCGTGGACAAGCAATTGAAAACTCGCTCGCTAGTACAGAATACAAAGATTGGTTTAGAATTGGTCAATTGAACAACGGTAAATTTCCTTTGGTTGACTTTCAACTTGAAAACAATTTGGTTAGTTTGAAGACAGTGAATACTAATGGTTCCAGTTGGCTGGGAAATATGCAGTCTCATATAGACGATTTAGCGGCCAGAGGAGCAGCAGTAGATGGTGTTCCTGCTAATATGATTTTGGATTTACGAGTTCAACCAGGAGGATCTAATGCCGCTCAGTCTTTAATTGGATATGGACAGTCCCAAGGGGGTTTCAGTAATGATTAAAGAGTTTCCTTAATGGTTGAAAAAATATATGTAATAAGTAGACTAGGTATGTTAAATGCCGATTTGATATTGAGCTTAATATTAGATTTTTTTAAAAAGCGAGACATATCTACCTCTGGTTATACACTCTATGGAGATGAGGTTCATTTAGAAGAAGTTACTTCTATCCTTAAAAAAAAATCACGCCATACTTTTCTATTAAATGGGAATGGCTTTGAAATACACTTGGCTTCGGTGTTACGGTATCAGGTTGATATATTGAGTATTAGTGCCGAATATGGAAAAAATATGTTTTGGGATGATTGGATTACTTCTATCAGTGAACAAGTAAAAGTTGTTCAAGCTTGGCTAGTTGATGCCGATTATGACTATTGGCAGAATGCCGAAGATCCTCTTCAATACATATCTCATGGTCGTCCGTGGGAACATTTGCCCAAAAGATCAAATGGATTGCCCCCTCCCCTTGAGAAACAAATTATTGATACGTTAAATAATCCGGGACGCCGACAATTTTGTATGGGCTACCTTGAGGCAATTGGGGCTGTAATGTGGTTAGGAGATGATTTCTGGAGCTTAACTGGCGCCAATAAAAACAATCTTCTAAAGCAAAGTTGGCTAAAGTCGAGAGAAATACCGAATGGTTTGTTGCGTATTCAAGTTGGAAATACCTTATTTTCTACAGCTAGCGTGGGGTCAGATGCTATCCAACTTATGCTAAGAGGGCTTTTGTTTCCAAGATAACCCGTAAGGCGGAACCGGCTTTGCCGGGTTCCGCCATTTGGAACATCACGATGCCGAGCGAACCCGCGTAGCCTGGTAGGTCGGGTAACCGCTTTATCGTTGCCCGACAATCATGTGGCGATCCTGCTTCGGAATGTTGCGCGAGGCTGAACCCGTAAGGCGGAACCGGCTTTGCCGGGTTCCGCCATTCGGAACAATCACGATGCCGAACGAGTCCTGCACCTTTGATGCGATGCGCCAAACTTTATTTTATCTGTCGGCCTAGGGTTGACGGATCGCCTGTCGGCATGTCAAGCGATCCGGCATTCCACACCTCATTCGGCGGAACCCGGCAAAGCCGGTTCCGCCTTACGGGTTTAGCGGCGCGATGCATCTCAGTATTTTCGAGTCGACCGCCGTGCAGCAGACAACCGGTGTCGGTGCCGTATCGACCGTGAGCCTGATCGATCTGGCGGCAACCAATAACGACAAGATTTTCAACCCGTAAGGCGGAACCGGCTTTGCCGGGTTCCGCCATTCGGAACAATCACGATGCCGAACGAGCCCTGCACCTTTGATACGATGCGCCAAACTTTATTTTATCTGTCGGCCTAGGGTTGACGGATCGCCTGTCGGCATGTCAAGCGATCCGGCATTCCACACCTCATTCGGCGGAACCCGGCAAAGCCGGTTCCGCCTTACGGGTTACGGGTTTGAAAATCTGTCAATGAGAGACGATTTTGCACAAGAGGGCTCAATGGTTTTGGGATTCTTTCACAGTCTCCTGCGCTAATCGGACCTACGCGGGCTTGTGAACGCCCTATCTATATTCTCCGCAAATATCGCAACATCATCAAAAAATGATCTAATAAATAAAGTAACGGTATTTAGTGTTACCCCCATACTAACAGGTAATGACGCTTTCATTCCTATCGCATATTCTTCTTCAATACAAAAAAAAATATAGCCAGACATAGAATAACAATTCATATTATTTGCTATTGACAATAATTTTTCCACAGAAGCACCTTTGTATTGAACTATTGACTCAAGCTTTAAATAGTCATCATCATCCGCAATTTTAACAAGCATTGGAAAATCTCCTGATGTTATTGCCTGACCAATACCATCACCAATTTCTTGGACTTCTGGAATAATATTAGATTCTACTAACGAATCGATATATTCCCAAAAAGATTGACTATCATATATTGGATCCTTAGAGCTCATATTTCACCATTAAATAAAATAAATTTATATTTAAAAACTATCATTTCAACACATTGTTCCAAATTAGGCCTAAATTTGCCAACAAAATAAATTCCAAGCTTTTAGCTCCGAATAGCGTAGCATATTCGGAGGCATGCAAGCTTACATTCTACAGCCCTGGGTTAGGGTATTTCAAACCCAATTTTATCTTCTGGGATAGCATTTTTTTCGAAAAACTCAGAGCCGATATTTTCAATTGAAACATCTTTGCAAAGAATATTTGAAAGTAATTTACCATTTTTCTCAACAACAACACCCTGCTTGTCCCAGCCGAGTAGGTCGGGCACGCTTTTTGTGCCCGACATTGCAGGGTTTCAATTTGGTAGCGGCTTCAGATTGTCGCAATAGCGAAGCAAGATTGCCAGCTGACGTCGGGCAACGATGAAGCTGTTGCCCGACCTACTTGGCTGACGATGATGAATGACAGAATTTAGCGCATTATATTTTTTCATATTCATCACAACGTCCAGTACTTCTGATACCAATATGCTTCACTCCTTTTAGTTTGTTATTTAAAACAGCTTCTTTAAATTTTTTACCAAAAACATTTGGCTCAAGAATATCATTCCATTTATCACCATATATCTCTTTTAGGCACTTCTTATCACCAACTGAGAGGCTGTCAATCAAACTTTGAGCTACAATTATTTCTGAGTTATTCATTGTTATACCTATAATTTTTTCTTAATTGCATCTACTATTGATTTAGTATCTGAACTTCCTTCATCACAAACAGATTCCAGCATTCCGTCCAATATTACTTCCAATCTCTCTTTTTGAAGAGAGTCACTAATTTTTGAAACCTTGGAAATTATTGTTGTTGACTTAAGTTTAAAAATCGCGTTGGACTTTTTTTTATCTGAAATCAGTTTATCAAGATTTGTTGAAAGCGATTCTAATGCTAATTGTTTATCTTGTATTAGGTCATCATTTTCAATTATTGCAGTTGCTAACTCAATTTCAGAGTCCTCTACCTCTCCATCGGCTGCTACACAAAGAGCTATTAACTCTGGAACAATTTCTATATAAATTTTTGCAGAGTTATCTCCAATTAAAACAACATTTTGCTCTGTAGAAGGCATATTTTCAGCCTGATGCTGATATGTTGTTCCCGTAGCCTCCAAATTTGTCATTTGTGTAGTTTCAATAAAAAACTGAGTTAGTGTTTTAATCAAATTTAGAAGACTAATTCCGTTATAATTTGCAGGGAAGGAAAACTCAACTCCAGGCTCAAACACTAAGTGACCTGATTGAATTTCGATGCCTTTATATATATGTCGAAGCTCTTCCCATGTATAACTATTCTTTCTTGTTTTAACTGCCCACATGTTTTTCCAATAGACACCTTTGAGAGTAATTGACATTCCATTTTCAGCAGACCCCATTACTGTTGAATCTAATAAAACTATGACAGTATCACGAGGGTCAACCCCATGAAAAGAAGTTGACGCAACAAGTTTTCTTTGGGGGATTTCTCCATAAACATGATAATCTGAGCCATGATAACCATTGGCAATTTCTACTAATTGTTCAATCATTTTTACTCTAGTCCTATATTATTCATTTTGAAACCTAACGTAAAGCTAATCCGACCGCTGGAGCGTAGCGGAAGCGGGTCGGCTTGAGCGCCTTGTGTACGCCCAGCATGGGCATGAACTTATGGGGTGCAAGTCCCCTGTCGGAGAATTCAACGTTAACCATGTTAGCTATCATAACGACTAGCCGAAGGCAAAGGCAAGCCCGCGAGGGATTGTCTGAAGAAAGCCGGAGCCCGCGTAGCTCCGATTAGCGATAGCGTAATCGGAGTGATTTTGACTTCAAATTGGGCGATTACTTCGTTAATCGCCCCTACATCTTCTATGACGGCTTTCAGTTTAGTACCAGCCAATAGACATTAGCTCTCGACCGGCAACAACGGGTCGATCTCAGACAGTCAAGTCAGCCAGTTTATTTGCCGTTTTTATCTCTGACGCCATTTGCATACCGACCCTGCTTGGCTTTCTATTATTTTCGCAGTCAAATTAAAAGCCGGAATATGCCTGCAAAAAACTCAGCGGAAGCGAGAGCCGTTCGAAAATATATTAAACTTCCGCCCGGGCAATCTTATCCCTCCAGACGACCGGCGCGGTTTCGTGCACAGAAACGCCCCGGCTGTCGACCGCGACGGTAACCGGCATGTCTTCGACGACGAACTCATGGATCGCCTCCATGCCCAAATTTTCGAACGCGATCACGCGGGATTTCCGGATCGCCTTCGAGACCAGGTAGGCCGCGCCGCCGACCGCCATCAAATAGACTGCCCGATGCCGCTTGATGGCCGCGGCCGCCTCGGGTCCACGCTCGGCCTTGCCGATCATCCCCAGCAGGCCGGTATTAGCCAGCATCGTTTCGGTGAATTTGTCCATCCGCGTGGCGGTCGTGGGGCCGGCGGGACCCACCACTTCATCGCGCACCGGATCGACGGGGCCGACGTAATAAATGAATTTGTCCTTGAAATCGACGCCGGCCGGCAGAGGTTCGCCGCGCCGAATCATATCTTCCAGGCGCTTGTGTGCCGCATCGCGGCCGGTCAGCAGGGTTCCGCTGATCAATAATGTCTCGCCGGGCTGCCAGGCGGCGGCTTCCTCGCGTGTAACCGTGTCGAGATTGACGCGCTTCGCCCCCTGTCCTTCCCGGCTGATTTCCGGCCAGTCGTCCAGGCGAGGTGGAATCAATTCGGCCGATCCGGTGCCGTCCAGCACGAAATGCGCGTGCCGGGTTGCGGCACAATTCGGGATGATCGCGACCGGCAGGTTCGCCGCATGGGTCGGATAATCGAGAATTTTGACGTCGAGCACGGTGGTCAGTCCGCCCAAGCCCTGCGCGCCGATTCCCAGTGCGTTGACTTTTTGATACAAGTCGAGCCGCAGTTCTTCCAGCGCATTGCAAGGACCGCACGCGATCAGTTCCTGGATGTCGATCGGCTCCATGCAGGCCTGTTTAGCCAGAAGCATCGCCTTTTCGGCCGTACCGCCGATGCCGATACCGAGAATGCCCGGAGGGCACCAGCCCGCGCCCATCGTCGGAACCGTTTTCAGCACCCAGTCGGCGATGCTGTCGGACGGATTCAGCATCGCGAACTTGGCCTTCGCTTCGGAACCGCCGCCTTTCGCCGCGACGTTTACCTCGACTTTGTCGCCCGGCACGACTTCCATATGAATCACGGCCGGCGTGTTGTCCTTCGTATTGATCCGTTTGCCGGCCGGGTCGCGCAGCACCGAGGCGCGCAGGATGTTATCCGGGTGCAGATAGGCACGGCGGACGCCTTCGTTGACCATGTCGGCGACGCTGAGCATCGCATCCCATTGGACCTGCATCCCGATTTTCAAAAATACCGTCACGATGCCGGTATCCTGGCAAATCGGCCGCCGGCCTTCCGCGCACATCCTGGAATTGATCAGGATTTGCGCCATAGCGTCCTTCGCGGCCGGGTTTTGCTCCTTCCGGTAAGCCGCATCGAGTGCCCGGATGAAGTCCAGTGGATGATAATAGGAAATGTACTGCAAGGCATCGGCGATGCTTCGGATAAAATCTTCTTGTCTGATCGGCGTCATAAAGGGATAACGGGTGAAGCTGCGGTAGGTGGGCAGGATCTGGATGCTCTAACGGTCTTGGAGAGCCGAACGCACAACGTTGACTCATCGAAAACTAACGCAGGAATCGGCAAAGCGGACCCGGAATCGACTGATCCGCTTTGCCGGGATTTAACTCTTACTCGGATTTCCCTGACGACGCGACAATTTCGTCGTCAATCTCGTCGATCGTCAACGCCGAGCCTTTCCGGTAATACGGCAATATGCTCATCAACAAAGTGATCGTCGTTGCCAGATACGGCACTGCCTGTACCGACAGCACCCCCATCCAGAGCTTGCCGCTCAGATTGTCGAAATGTTCCAGCGAGTTCACGCCGAACACGCCCGCCATCAGCAAAATGAGCAAGAATAATTCCTGCCGGATCACCATCAGGCCGGCAAACAGCGGCCCCTGTTTTTCGTACTTCGGCGTGCGCATGAACGGTTTGCCCGGAACGAACAGCCCCTGCCAGACGCCGCGCGCCACCGTATGCGTCAACGCCAAGCCGGACAGCGAGGCGCCGACCGATTCCCACAACCTGCACGGCACTTTGGCTTGATATAGCCATAAACTGCGCAGAATTTTGAACGTAAACAGACCGATCGTCGGCAGCAGGAACGCATTGACCGGCAATTCGGTATGGATCGGATCCAGGAAAATCACACCGGTCAACACCAGACTCGCGACCGTGAACACCAGCGCCAGCGCATCCGAAAACCAGGGCAGCCAGCCGGCCACGAAATAGTAGCGCTGGGCCGAGGTCAGCGGAGATTTCTTAGTCGGCTTGAAACTCTTCCAGTGCGCCTTGATGATCTGCATCGCGCCGTACACCCAGCGGAAACGCTGCGTCATGTAACCGGACATCGTGTCCGGCATCAGCCCCCGACCGAACGAATCCTTGACATAGACAGAATCGTAGCCGGCTTCGTAGAGGCGCAGACCCAATTCGCTATCCTCGCAAATGCACCACTCGGACCATTTGCCGACTTCGAACAGCGCCGACTTGCGGATCATCGTCATCGTGCCGTGCTGGATGATCGCATTGTATTCGTTCCGCTGCACCATGCCGATATTGAAAAAGCCGGCGTATTCCCAATAGCAGAAGCGCTTGAACAGGTTCACGTGGCCGTCGCGGTAATCCTGCGGCGACTGCACGAAACCGATGTTCTCGTTATCGAAATAAGGCACCATGCGCTTCAGCCAGTCCGGCGACAGAATATAGTCGCTGTCGATCACTGCGATGATTTCGGCATCGGGCGCGGTCTGTTCGAGCGCATGGTTGATCGCCCCAGCCTTGAAGCCGGGCCAATTTTCGAGATGGAAAAAACGGAACTTCTCGCCCAGGCGTTCGCAGTCGTCGCGTACCGGTTCCCAAACCGCAGGGTCCTTGGTGTTGTTGTCCATCACCATCACTTCGTAGTGCGGATAATCGAGCTTGGCCAGCGCTTCGAGCGTCTTCCGCACCATCATCGGCGGCTCGTTATGAATCGGCAGATGAATCGATACCTTCGGATAGCGGAAATCCGGCGACGGCGCCAGCGGCTGGAAAGTCCGCGTGGTGCGCCGGTGCCAGACCACTTCGACGATTTCCATCGTTTCTATCAGCAGAATGGTCAACGCCAGTAATTGCATCACAATCAGCAGCACCCAGAACACGATCGTCAATTCGGTCTGGTACTGCTGCGCGCCGATCGATACGGTCCAGAAAATGAACGAGGCGGCCAAGTTGGTAATCACGCCGAAAAAGACGATGCCCGGCAAGGCCATCGTCCGGCGCGTAAACAGGAAAAGCCCCATCAGCACCGCGCTGGCCGCGGCCGCGCCGGTCGCCCAATCCCGCCAGCTCGGCAGCGCCAATACCGCGCCGTCCATCGGATACTTCGGCTGCCGGTCGGCATTGAAAATGCCCCAGTAAGCGCCGGCCGAACCTTCGATTTCCATCTTCCAGGGTTGGTCGAATGCTTCCACGATGTAATAAGGAATTTTCTGCTCGGCGGCCCGGTTCAGAAACTCCCGCAGAAAAAACGCCTGATTCGTGCGCGAGGCGGTCGCATGGCGGGACGGCTGCCCATCCGAAGGCCAGCCGACTTCGGTAATCACGATCGGTTTGTCGGGATAAGCTTTCTTCAATTCCTCGTATTTCTCGAACACGAAATCGACCGCATCCTCGACCGCAATCCCGTTCCAGTAAGGCAGGATATGCGCGCCGATGAAATCGACTTCGGCGACCAATTCGGGATGCTTGAGCCAGATATCGAAGGTTTCCGAGGTACTGACCGGACGCCAAGTACGCTTCTTGACTTCGCGAATATAATCGATCAGCTGCTGCACCGGAATATCGTTCCGGAACAGCACTTCGTTGCCGACCATCACCCGGACGATTTTATTATTATTCTGGTTGCTGACCTGCAATAGGGTTTCGATTTCCTGGCGGTTCTTTTCCAGATCGCCGTCGATCCAGGCACCGATCGTGGTATTCAAGCCATGCTTGGCAGCCAGTTCCGGCACCTTGTGCAAACCTTTCAAAACACTGTAAGTACGGACCGCATGGACCTTGTTTTCGAGCACGGTCAGATCGGCATCGATTTCCGCTTCGGTAGGGAATTGACCGTTTTTCTGGGTATATTCTTTCCGGCGCGGATCGAAAGTCACCCCCATGGTCGTTTTGGTCCAGGATCTCAATTGCAGCGGGTTGTTGATGTAACTCCAAATGCTGAAATTGACCAGGACAAGCACGGTCAACGTTAACAAAATCGTTAGTGTTCTTTTCATTAAGATACTTGAAAGGATTTAATTGGAGTGCGGCTTTTTTGAAAACACTGAAAGAATCCGAACGGTACGCCGATAAGAGGATACCGGCGCCGACAGGCCGCTTCGATCGGCAAAATTATAGTGCAAATCGCCTGCGGCAAATGATAATTTTAAATCATTCGTATCGGGAATGCTTCAAGCATCGCGCTCGGGGGATGCTTCGACAGCCGCATCCCGGCCATTGCCGGAATGCGGCTCGTGCCGGGGAAATCAACCTTTTTTGACGTAAAGATCGGTAATCGTTCCGTTGATCATTTCGGCGGCAAATCCGAAAGTTTCGGAGAGCGTCGGATGCGGATGAATGGTCAGACCGATGTCGTCCGCATCGGCACCCATTTCGAGCGCCAATACCGCTTCCGCAATCAGCTCGCCTGCATTCGGGCCGACCATGCCCGCGCCGAGAATCCGCCCTGTCGCCTTGTCGCAAAGGATCTTGGTCGCGCCTTCCTTGCGGCCGAGGCTCAGCGAGCGGCCGCTCGCGGCCCAAGGGAATACCGCTTTGTCATAATCGATGCCCTGCTGTTTGGCCTGATTCTCGCTCAGCCCCATCCAGGCGATCTCGGGATCGGTGTAGGCGACCGACGGAATCGTCAGCGCGTCGAACCCGGCTTTGTGGCCGGCCGCGACTTCGGCCGCCACCTTCCCTTCGTGGGTCGCTTTATGGGCCAGCATCGGGTTGCCGACGATGTCGCCGATCGCGAAAATATGCGGCACATTCGTCCGCTGCTGTTTGTCGACCGGGATGAAACCTTGCTCGTCGACCGCAATACCGACCGCTTCCGCACCGATCAGCTTGCCGTTCGGCCGACGGCCGACCGCGACCAGCACCGCATCGAACAACTCCGATTCAGGCGCGCCCTTGCCTTCGAACGACACCTTCAGGCCGTCGTTTTGCGGCTCGATCGCGGTTACCCGGGTTTCGAGCCAGATATTCTTGTATTGCTTCTTGATTCGTCTGAGCAGCGGCGTCACCAGATCCTTGTCGCAACCCGGAATGATCTGGTCCATCAATTCGACCACATGAATTTCGGAGCCGAACGCATGATAGACGGTCGCCATTTCGAGGCCGATGATCCCTCCGCCGACGATCAGCAGCTTTTTCGGAATCTGTTTCAGTTCCAGCGCATCGGTCGAATTCCACAAACGCCGATCGTCATTCGGAAAGCTTGGAATTTGGGTCGGAGACGAACCCGCCGCGATGATCGCCTGCTCGAACGTGATCGTTTTGACGCCTTCGGGAGTTTCCACCTCGACCGCATTCGGTGCGGTAAATCGGCCGGCGCCTTGCACGACGGTGACTTTACGCTGTTTGGCCAGTCCTGCCAGACCGGTATTCAGCGATTTGCTGACGCTCTCTTTCCAGGCCCGGATCTTGCCGATGTCGATCTCGGGCTTGCCGAACTTCAAACCATGATCCTGCACTTCCTCCGCTTCGTGGATCAGCTGCGCCATGTGCAAAAGCGCCTTCGACGGAATGCAGCCGACGTTCAGGCAGACTCCGCCCAACACCGGATAGCGTTCGATCAAGGTGACCCGTTTGCCTAGATCGGCCGCGCGAAACGCTGCCGTATAACCGCCGGGACCGCCGCCCAACACCAAAACTTCCGTATGTAACGTTGCGTCGCTCATATCCGATGTCTCCGGGGATTAAAGTAACAGACGGCGAAGATCGCCCAGATAGGTTTTGATCGCGGCCATGAAACGGGCGCCTTCGGCGCCGTCGATCACGCGGTGGTCGTAAGTCAGATCCAGCGGCAGCATCAGCCGCGGTTCGAATTCCTTACCATTCCAGACCGGCTGCATCTTGGCACGGGTCACGCCGAGAATCGCGACCTCGGGCGCGTTCACGATCGGGGTAAAGGCGGTGCCGCCGATCCCGCCAAGGCTCGAAATACTGAAGCAGCCGCCCTGCATGTCGCCCGGCATCAGCTTGCCTTGGCGCGCCTTTTCGCTTTTTTCGGCGAGTTCGGCCGCCAACTGGTTGATGCTTTTGGCATCGGCGTCGCGCAAGACCGGCACGACCAAACCGTTCGGCGTATCGACCGCAATGCCGATATTGTAATATTTTTTCAGGATCAGGCTTTCGCCGTCGCTCGACAAGGAAGCGTTGAAACTCGGGAACTGCCGCATCGCCGCCACCACAGCCTTGATGATGAACATCAGGCCGGTGATCTTGACCTCGCCGTTCTTCTTTTCGGCATTGATCCGATTGCGGAACGCTTCCAGTTCGGTGATATCGGCCTCGTCATGGTAGGTGACCATCGGCAGATTCAGCCAGACGCGGCTCAGGTTCTGCCCGGTCAGGCGTTTGATCTTGCTGAGTTTGACCGTCTCGGTTTCGCCGAACACCGAGAAATCGACCGCCGGAATCAGTGGAATGCCGCCGCCGGCCGCGACCGTCTGTTCGGTCAGCGCTTTCTTCACATAAGCCTTTACGTCCTCTTTCAGGATCCTGCCTTTGCGGCCCGAACCGGCGGCGACTTTGGCGATATCGACGCCCAGTTCGCGCGCGAACAGACGCACCGACGGAGAGGCATGCGCGATCACGCCGGGAGCATCTGCGGCTACGGGAGCGGCAGCTTCTCTCACGGGGGCAGGCGCCGGGGCCTGGGCCGATACCGGTTCCGGGGCTTTTTCCGCCTTCGGCGCTTCCGCCGGCGCGGGAGCCGGCTGCGCTTTCGCTTCCTTCGGCTTGGCTTCCGCTTTTCCCTCTTCCGCAGCGACAGTTGCAATCAGCGTACCTTGGGATACCTTGTCGCCGCGCTTGATGAAAACTTCCTTGACCGTGCCCGCTGCGCTGGACGGCAAATCCATGCCCGCCTTGTCGGTTTCGAGCGAGGCGACCGTCTGCTCCAGCTCGACCACGTCGCCCGGCTTGATCAGCACCTCGACCACGTCGATATCGGTCACATTGCCGACGTCCGGCACTCTAATTTCAACCAAATTCGTCATTTTGTTCCTTCCGCTTAAACTAACCAGGGCGCTTTGACCTCGGGGTCGATGCCGTATTTGGCGATCGCGACTTCAACCTTGCCTGCATCGAACTGTCCCCTATCGGCCAGGCTTTTCAATGCCGCGACCGTCACATGATAACGGTCGACCTCGAAGAATCGGCGCAGTTTTTCACGGGTATCCGAACGTCCGAAGCCATCGGTGCCCAGTACGGTATACGGCGCACTGACATAAGGCCGAATCTGATCGGCAAAAGCGCGGATATAATCGGAGGCCGCGATGACCGGTCCTTGCTGATTCGCCAGGCAATTGGCCACGTGCGGCACTCGGGCCGGTTCGGTCGGATGCAGCCGGCTCCAGCGCTCGGCGTCGCGGCCGTCGCGCGCCAGCTCGGTAAAGCTCGGGCAGCTCCACAGATCGGACTCGACGCCCCAGTCGCTGCGCAACAGTTCGGCGGCCGCCTCGACTTCCCGGAAGATCGACCCGGAACCGAGCAATTGCACGCGCGGGCCTTTCTTCTTCGCGCCCTGGCGGAACAGATACATCCCCTTCAGGATATCCAGCTCGATCCCTTTCGGCATCGCCGGATGCTCGTAATTCTCGTTCATCACGGTGATGTAGTAGAAGATGTCTTCCTGATTCACGTACATCCGGCGCAGGCCGTCCTGGATGATTACCGCCAGTTCGTAAGCATAGGTCGGATCGTAGCTGATACAGTTCGGCACCGTCGCGGCGAGCAGATGGCTGTGGCCGTCTTCGTGCTGGAGGCCTTCGCCGTTCAGCGTGGTCCGGCCGGCGGTGCCGCCCATCAGGAAGCCGCGAGTGCGCTGGTCCGCGGCCGCCCAGATCAGGTCGCCGACGCGCTGGAAACCGAACATCGAATAATAGATGAAGAACGGGATCATCGGCACGTTGTGCGTCGAGTACGAGGTGCCCGCCGCGATCCAGTCGCAGATGCCGCCCGCTTCGTTGATGCCTTCCTGCAACACCTGGCCGTGCTTGTCTTCCTTGTAGAACATCAGTTGGTCGGCATCCTGCGGCGTGTAGAGCTGGCCGACCTGCGACCAGATACCCAGCTGCCGGAACATGCCCTCCATCCCGAAAGTCCGGGATTCGTCCGGAACGATCGGTACGACCCGTTTGCCGATGTTCTTGTCTTTGGTCAGAATATTCAGCAGCCTGACGAACGCCATCGTGGTCGAAATCTCGCGGCCTTCGCCGGTCGCTTCCAGCAGCGCCTTGAAGTCGCTCAGTACCGGCACGTCCAGCGCATAGGACTTGGTCCTTCGGGCCGGCAAATGCCCGCCCAACTCGGCACGGCGCTGCTGCATATATTCAAGCTCTTTCGAGCCTTCGGGGAATTTGATGTACGGCAGGTCGTGCAGTTGCTCGTCGGTGACCGGCAGGCCGTAGCGGTCGCGGAACTTGCTCAATGAGCTCTCGCTCATCTTCTTTTGCTGGTGAGTGATATTTTGCGCCTGGCCCGACTCGCCCATGCCGTAGCCCTTGATCGTCTTCGCCAGAATCACGGTCGGCTGGCCCTGATGGCTGACCGCCGCCTGGAACGCCGCAAACACCTTGACCGAATCATGGCCGCCGCGATTCAATTCCCAGATGTCGCGGTCGGACCAGTCGGCGACCATCGCCTTCAATTCGGGGGTGTTGAAGAAATACTCGCGCACATAGGCGCCATCCTTCGCCTTAAAAGTCTGATAATCGCCGTCGACGCATTCCATCATCCGTTTGGCGAGCAGGCCTTCGGCATCGCGCGCCAGCAGCGTATCCCAGCGCTGCCCCCAGACGACCTTGATCACGTTCCAGCCGGCGCCGCGGAATTCGCTTTCGAGCTCCTGAATGATCTTGCCGTTGCCGCGCACAGGACCGTCCAGCCGCTGCAGGTTGCAGTTGACCACGAAGATCAGGTTGTCGAGTTTTTCGCGCCCGGCCAGGCCGATCGCGCCGAGCGATTCCGGTTCGTCGGTCTCGCCGTCGCCCAGGAAACTCCAGACCTTGCGGCTCGCCGTATCGGCCAGGCCGCGATCCTGCAGGTAGCGCATGAAGCGCGCCTGATAGATCGCCATGATCGGGCCGAGGCCCATCGATACGGTCGGAAATTGCCAGAATTCCGGCATCAGCCACGGATGCGGATAGGAAGAAAGTCCTTTGCCGCCGACTTCCTGGCGAAAACTGTCCAGTTGCGCTTCGGTCAGGCGGCCAAGCAGAAACGCGCGCGCATAATCGCCCGGCGCCAAATGGCCCTGGGTAAACATCAGATCGCCGTCGTGCTGATCGGACGGGGCGCGCCAGAAATGGTTGTAACCGACCTCATATAAGGTCGCCGCCGACGAAAAACTCGCGATATGACCACCGACATTGGTATGTTTGTTCGCCCGGAGCACCATCATCATGGCATTCCAGCGCACATAGGCGCGGATTTTTTGCTCGATGTCCTGGTCGCCGGGGTATTTGGCCTGCCGCGAAACCGGAATCGTATTCAGATAGGCGGTATTGGCGCTAAAAGGCACGTCGAATCCGGAATGGCGCGCCACCGCGACCAACTGCTCGATCAAGAAATGCGCCCGCTCGTTGCCGTCCTTTTCCAGAACGGCCTGCAAGGCTTCAACCCATTCCCGCGTTTCGGCCGGATCGATGTCGTTCTGTCCGGTAATTTCTGAAATCAAATTGTTGGCCATTCTATGTTCCTGTTCTAGCGAGTAGTATTCGAATTCTTTGCGAGTGAAATTGATGCATTTGGGGGAGGATTCCCCAAGGTTCCGTCCTATTTGCAAAATCGCCTTAACAGATAGCGGAGCCGGCAGACCTCGTCTTTAAAGGGCACATAGTATAAATCAAATGCGGGGACGCATAGAACCTGTTTTAGCAATCTCGACGCAACGGCGGGGACGATCGGGAAGAAGTCCAAGGAAAAAATCACACTCTCGCTTAATGCCGGTTATCGCCTAAAACACAGCCTATTAGGGACAACCGGAACGGAAACCGAGAACTTAAAGCCCCGGATGGAACCGGCGGCGAAAAATCCCGGAACTGCAGGATTCGGAAATTCAATGAGAAGCATTAGGTTTCTCGGGCGGGCCGACGAAAGCCTGATCCTGAACAAGCAGGGGAGACGAATACTGAGGGCGAGTCTCCTGCCGGCCGATGAACAAGTCATTGCTGACGATATTTACATTGCGCAGCCATTCTGCAGATTTTTGACAGACCTCATTATAAGGCGGTTCCTTGCAAACTTCGATCCTGCCGTCGTCGAGCAGATCGAAATGCAGGCCCGGCAGCGGCCTGATACGCATCCCTTGAACCGGCTGCGTATAATCCATGATGGACTGCTCATCGTAATTCAACAATTTCAGGATCAGCGCCGGCACCTGATACAGCGGCAGGCTGCCGACCTTGACCGGCCCCTGGCGGCCGTTCAGGACCAGTATCGGCGTACTGACATAAAACTTGAACATCTCCGGCGTAAATTCGCTGCGGTTCGGCGCCAATACGCCGGAGTCGACGTAGCCCGCGAAATTTTCGCCCAAAAACGGCAGATGGTCGCCGAACAGGATGATGATGCCGTCCGGGTCGCGTTTCTGCATCTCGGCGATGAAGCCCATCAATTCGCGCGATTTGTAATACACGGTGTTCGCATAGGTCGTGACTTCCTCGACCGGCGACGGCGACGAGATTTTGGGCGGCCGGCTTTCGCTGAGCGGATAGTTCCAATGGCCGAAATAAGTCACGATGTAATCGAAGATCGGCTGCCTGGCTTCGAGAGCAGGCTTGATCTTGTCCAGCACCTGCCGGTACAGCGAAACGTCGGACAGAAACTCCCGGTTCATATCGTCCTGCACGAAATCCTCGAGCGACCAGTAAGTCTGGAAGCCCATCCTTTCGTACGCATTGACCCGGTTCCAGAACACCGGTACGTTCGGATGCGACGCGGTGGCGCGGTAGCCTTTGTCCGCCAGAATGCGCGGCAGGCACGGGACATGATTCAACAGCTGGCGTTCGAATTTGACGTTGTCCTTCACCACCGGAAACCCGCACAACACTTCGAACTCCGAATTGGCGGTGTATCCGCCGAACACCGGCGCCATCGCATGCGCTTGATCGGCGCTCTTCCAGAGCTTCCGGAACTCGGGCGCCAGAGGATTCTGTTTGTAGCGGGCCTTTTTCAGCCCGTTCGGGTCCCAGAACGATTCGAGCAGCACCAGATGCACGTTGCGCGGGGTAAAAGTTTTGCCGGGACGGTCCGACGGCGGCTGGGCGGACAAAAGGTTATGGGCCGCCTCTTGCGCATCGTCGACATCGGGCGCCACGTCGGCCATCAGGAAATAACGCGAGCCTTCCTGCAGGCTGTACATCGTCGCGCCGTGCCAAAGATAATTCGAGCGCTGATCCCAGACCGAATTGCCGAAATGTTTGTCGAGCGGCCCCACGATCATATCCGGCTGGTAAACGATCGTCATCCCGAGCAGAATCGCGACCACGCTGGCCAGGTAGGCGCTCCAGTGCCGCATCGTGAAATTGAACAGGAACAGGCTGGCGATCGCGGCCAGCGGGATCGCCGCCGCGAAGAAGCGCCAGCCCTCCAGAATCAGAAGCAGCGAGCGCAGCGCATAGACGTCGTCCGGCATGATCGGTCCGCCGAAAAACGATATCTTGACCGCGTTGCCGATATACAGGACGCCGGCCAGCAGGGTCTGCAGGACCAGAAATATCCAGATACGCCGCGACCAGGCGAACAGCATGTAAGCGACGACCAGCTGCAGGAGAAAGTCGTAAGGAATCGCTACCGCCTTGATCTGTACGTCGAACTTGAACGTGCTGATCAGGTAAAACACCAGATAGAGCAGAGCGGTCGAAAAAAGCGGCGCTAAATATTTGTACGGCATGATCGGGCAAAAAGGGCGGATACGGAAGTATCGAACCGGAGAACTGAACGGAAAATGAACGAAGCATCTTACCATACCCGTTCCAATCCTCCGCTGTTCTGTCGGCACTTGATCAGGGCGATAACAGTTGCCCCCCTCGCCCATCCGTCATAGAATGCCGGCTTTATCAATTCACCTAGACCTGCGGATTTTTTTATGTCAGATAAAATTTGGTTCAGAACCGGCGAAGCGACCGTTTTTTCCAGCGAAGGCCAAGGCACCGACGCGATGCCCGAAATTCTGATCGGCCATGTGGAAGGGCCGGCCGGCCATGCGTTTGCGAACCTGATGGGACAGACCGAAGGCCATACCCGGATGTTCGCGATCCGCGCCTGCAATCAACAGGTGCGCCCGGCCACCCTGATGGTGCCGAAAGTCACGATCAAGTCCTCCGCCTACGTGAACCTGCTCGGCGGCCCGGTGCAGTCGGCGGTGGCCGATGCGGTGCTGGACAGCGTGATCGACGGCGTGCTGCCGCGCGACCAGGTCAACGACCTATGCATCATCGCGATGATTTGGATCGCTCCCGAATGCGCGACCAATCCCGACCTGGACCGGAAAGACCTGTACCGGACCAACTATGAAGCGATGAAGCTGGCGATTTCCCGTGCGATGAGCAATTCCCCGACGATCGACGAACTGATCGCGAACCGGCACAAAATCTTCCACGAAATGTACGATCCGGAAACCGGCGAATCGCAGTGGTAAACGTCCCTCCCGGCCATGCGCGCCCGGTCTAGACTGCAACTGGAGGCCTGCCCCGAGTGCGATGCGCTGCTGAAACCGGCGGCGCTCGTCGCCGGCGACAAAGCGCATTGTCCGCGCTGCGGTTTTCTGCTGCAGCGTGCGCAAAAGAACAGCATCGAACGCAGCCTGGCGCTGTCGCTCGCCGGTCTCGTGCTGTTCGTCCCGGCCAATGGCCTGCCGCTGCTCGGGATCAAATTCCTGGGCAACGCGAAAGACGGCATCCTGCTGTCCGGCGTCGCGGCTTTGTATGGTGAAGGCATGTGGGCGGTCGCCACGCTGGTGTTCCTGTCCAGCATCCTGTTTCCGTTCGTGAATATCCTCTTGAGTCTTGCTATCAGCCTGCATCTCTACCTGAACCGCCCGAACCGATTCCTGAAGTACTGGATGCGCTGGCTGCAGCATCTGGACGAATGGGCGATGCTTGAGGTTTACACGCTCGGCATCATCGTCGCCTGCGTCAAGCTGTCTTCGATGGCCGACCTGCGCTTCGGCCTGGGATTGTATGCGTTTGTCGGCCTGCTGCTGGTCACGGTCGCGCTGGCGGCCAACCTCGACCGCGCGCTGTTCTGGCAGCGCATCGAGGCCCTGGGGGGGAAACCGGCATGAAGCGCTTGGCCGGCGCGCTGCGGCAAGGGCTGGTCCGCTGCCACGACTGCGGCGCCCTCGCCAAGCGGGAAGCGGCATCCCGTCCCTGCCCGGTCTGCGGCAGCCCGCTGCATGCCCGGATCCCGAACAGCTTGCAGCGCACGATGGCGTTTTTGCTCGCGGGCTACGCGCTGTACGTGCCGGCGAATCTGTTTCCGATCATGACCGTGACCCGCTTCGGCGCCGGCGAACCGCATACGATCCTCGGCGGCATCCTGGCCCTGGTCGACGGCGGAATGCTGCCGATCGCCATCCTGGTTTTCATCGCCAGCATTCTGGTGCCGCTGTTGAAACTGCTCGGCCTGACGCTGTTGTGGCTGTGCGTGTTTTACCGCTGGCAGGTCAATGCGCGGCGCTGGACGCTGATATACCGGATGATCGCCTTCGTCGGCCGCTGGTCGATGCTGGACATTTTCATGATCTCGATTTTAATCTCGCTGGTCGATCTCGGCGGCGTCGCCCAGGTTCTGGCCGGCCCGGCCGCGACCGCGTTCGCCTCGGTCGTGGTGATCACGCTCTTTGCGGCCAAGAGTTTCGATCCCCGCCTGATCTGGGACCACCAAACGCATGATGAACGACGAATTCGCCTACGAAACCCACGACGCCTCGCTGAATAAAAAACCGGAATTTCCTCTCGTCTGGCTGCTGCCGATCTGCGCCTTCCTGGTCAGCGGCTGGCTGATCTACCGCTCGGCTTCCGAGAAAGGCCCGGTGATCACGATCGATTTTCCGACCGCCGAAGGCCTCGAAGTCGACAAGACCAAAATCCGTTACCTGGACGTCGAAATCGGCAAGGTGACCGACATCAGCATCAACGACGATTCGAAGACGATCAAGGTCACCGCGCAGATGCAGCGCGATGCCGAGAACTACCTGAAAAAAAACACCAGCTTCTGGGCCGTACGCCCTCAGGTCGGCCTGGCCGGCATCTCGGGATTGAATACGCTGCTTTCCGGGGCGTATATCGAAGTCAAACCCGGCGACGGACCGCACGAACATCACTTCGTCGGCCTTCCGACGGCGCCCGTGCTGAAGACCGAAGCCAAAGGCAGGCAGTTCGTGCTCGAAACGGCCAATCTGGGATCGCTGGGCCCGCGCACCCAGATCAATTTCCACGGCATTCCGGTCGGCGAAGTGCTGAGCCAGGAACTTTCGGTCAACGCCGACTCGATCCGGCTGGTCGTCTTCATCAAATCGCCGTACGATCGATTCGTCCGCAAAGACACCCGCTTCTGGAAGGACAGCGGCATCGACCTGTCCGCCGGCGCGGACGGCTTCAAGGTCCGGACCGGCCCGCTGGTTTCGATGCTGAGCGGCGGCATCGCCTTCCGGACGCCGCCGGAAGACAAGGTCGAGGACATCCAGCCGGAATATGCGATGTTCCACCTCTACGACAACTACGAGCAGTCCACCCGGATCGAATACCACAACACGCTCAAGTACGTGATGTATTTCAACGGCTCGGTGCGCGGCCTGACCGAGGGCGCGCCGGTGCAGCTGCGCGGCATACCGATCGGCACGGTGACCAGCATCAGCCTGGAGCTGGACGCCAAAACCGCGGACATCCGGATTCCGGTCACGGTAGACCTGGAACCCGAACGGATCAAGGAAATCAACAAGCAGCCGAACGTCAGCAATGAGGACATGATCGCCCGCCTGATCAACAAGGGCCTGCGCGCGCAGCTGCGGACCGGCAGCCTGTTGACCGGCCAGCTGCTGGTCGATCTCGATTTCCATCCGAACAACAAAATCACCCTGCACGCCCACCGCGGGCCCTACCAGGAATTCCCGACCATTCCCAGCTCGCTCGACCAGTTTACGAATTCGGCGCAGACGATTATGGACAAGATCTCAAAACTTCCGCTGGAGGAATTGACCGCCGAAACGAACGACACGCTGAAATCGCTCCAGGCCACCGCCAAAGCGGCGAACGGCATGCTCTCGGGTACGGAGCGAACGATGCGCAATGCCGACAAGACGTTGCAATCGGCCGACCATCTGCTGCGCCTCCTGGAGCCCGGTTCGACGACGCGCCACGAATTCGACATGCTGCTGCTGGAATTGAATCAGTCGGCCGCGTCGATCAGGCAACTGACCGACTATCTGGAACAGCATCCCGAAGCGTTGCTGCGAGGTAAAGACGATGAATAAGATGAGGTTACGATACCTATACCGTTTAAACATCTTCGCCGCCTGCCTGCTGGCTGCCTGCGCAACGACGCCGGAAACACATTTTTATGTGTTGAACCCGCTGAGTGCTCCGCCGCAAGCCGCGAAGGCCGAGGCCCCTGAACGGCTGATCGGCGTCGGCCCGGTGACAGTCTCCGCGCTGCTCGAACGCCGACAGATCGTGACCCGCACCGGCGACAACAGCATCGCATCCAGCGAATTTCACCAATGGGCCGCGCCCCTGAAGGAAGCGATTACCGAAACGCTGGCGCAAAACCTGTCCGCCCTGCTGCCGAACGACATCGTGAAGGCCTATCCGTGGAGCGCCTACGGCGAGATGGATGCCCATATCGTCATCGACATCGTCCGCTTCGAATCGACCGCCGCACAGACCGCCGAGCTGGCGGCAAACTGGTCGCTCATGGACGACAAAACGCTACGTCTCGTCAAACATGGCCAAGCCAGAATCGCCCGCCCCCAGGCAGGCTCCGGCCACACCGAAGCGGTCAAGGCACTAAGCGAAACCTTGCAGGAATTCGGCCGGCAATTGGCCGATGCCTTGCTAAAAAATAACGACCTGGAAAAAATGAAGTAAGACTGACTGCCTTTGCCTCCCCGGCAATTCGACGTCGCACTACCGGACGCCTGCCTTTTACTAAAACGGACCGGTTCCCGGCAGTAGCCAAAAAAGTCGGCAGACGAAAAGAAATTGCCGACGGCAACTGTCCGGCCGCAAGCAGGCGTAAGGTGTGGCGAGTTTACGAGCCGCACCCATCGCGAACGATGGGGTGCACGTTGTTTACCGCATCCTGTGCGCTTGGTAAGATCGGATTGTGAAAAAAACCCTCATAGGAGAGAATAGCCTATGCGAATGTCAAAATTGCAAATCGCCAAATCCCATGTTCCGCCTCGGCCCATTCCGCCGCCGAATCCGGTACCCCCGCCAAAGTGAGGAGCGTATGGAAAAATCTAAAGATCAATTGATTGCCGAAATCCGGTATGCCATTCGTTTAACCCAAAGAACGGCCCGGTTTTATCGACACATCCAAAGCCTGGGCACTTTTTTAGCCATTCTCGGCGGCAGCGCAACGCTCGCCACCTTGTCGAACAGCCTGCCGCACTGGATATCGTTAGCGGGCGGCGCCTTATTGGCCGTTGCCGGCGCCGCGCTCATCGCCATTCGCCCGGCAGACAAAGCCGCCGCCAACGAAAACGATCATCGCCGCTACCAGACGCTCATGGCCAAAGCGCCGGCGCTCGACATGGATGCGCTGGTGATTGCGATCCATGAAGCGCAAATGGGCGACGCACCTGAAATCGAGTCGCTTCGCGATATTGCCTATAACGACGTGATGTTCGAAATCAACCGCGCCGATTGTTTGATCCGTTTGACCCTCTGGCAGAAAATATTATCCGGATTGGCTTGACAGTAGGTCGGGCACGCGCTTTTTGTGCCCAACATTTCCAAGGCTTTGAAAGGTGACAGGGTTTCAGACCCGCACCATAGTCCGAAGCATGATCGGCACATGGATGTCGGGCAATGATAAAGCCCGTAGGGCGTTTTCGCGATAGCAAAACGCCACAACATGCTTCAAAGCCATGGCGGATTGCCTATCGGCGAATCCGCCTTACCGGGTTTGCCGCCCGCCGTGGTAACGGTCAGGCGACATTAGCCACGTGCGTCCGAATACGCTCCGCTATTCGGACCTACGCGGGCTACAGGGCTCGTTCGGCATCGTGGTCGTTCCGAATGGCGGAACCCGGCAAAGCCGGTTCCGCCTTACGGGTTACGGGTTACGGGTTACGGGTTACGGGTTACGGGTTACGGGTTACGGGTTACGGGTTACGGGTTACGGGTTTATTAGTTATACATCATATGTTGAATCTGAAAATAAAACTGCCTCATCGTATTTTTCAAGGTTATTTTCAAGCCATGTTTCACCATTTCTGATAACGTGAAATTTAACAGTCGTGTAGGTCGGGCACGCGCTTTTTGTGCCCGACATTTCCAAGACCTTGAAAGGTGACAGGGTTTCAGACCCTCGCAATATTCCGAAGTAGGATCACCATATGGACATCGGGCAACGCTAAAGCGGTTGCCCGACCTGTTATAGACATGTCAAGTCTCCATTTTATTAAAGGCGGAACCGGTTTTGCCGGGTTCCGCCGAATGAGCTTGGAATGCCGGGTCGCTTGATATGCCGGCAGGCGATCCGCCAACCCTAGGCCGACAGATAAAATAAAGTTTGGAGCATCGCATCAAAGTTGCAGGGCTCGTTCGGCATCGTGGTCGTTCCGAGTGGCGGAACCCGGCAAAGCCGGTTCCGCCTTACGTTTCACTAATCGGACCTACGGCCCTATGGCCTTAATCGGACGTACGACCCTTATCGCATTGACGAGGCTCAAGAACGCCAATCTCATTAAATTCTACCCCTTTCAAACCGAGCTTATTAATCCGTTCGACAAAGGATTCTGTGACGAATATGCCAGCTCTATTAGAATCTTCGAGAGTGAACAATCCGATAGGCTCTACCGAGCTGTCATATAACACAAGGTGTTTAATCATATAAATTTGTTGATTCTCGCCGCTGCGATAAAACTTGGATTGTTCGGGGTCATAATCCTTGGTGGTTTTCAGGCAATTAAGTAACATCCAATGTTCTCCATCAATTAATATCGGTAAAAGCTCCAATTCAACCGGCTTTTCTGGAAAAATGACACTAATCAAATCCACTCGAATGAATAAGCCTTCATGATATATACAAATATCCGGCTGCTTATTCCAGCCTTTCTTAATATCCTTGGGATCGGCATAAAAACTAAAAGGCAAGGGATGCCAGCCTTCACGCAACGAATGCCACTCTTTGCCTACCAGGTAACGATTGTTCTCTTCCCGATTATCCAGGAGCGGTACTCGATATTTGTTATCACATCTTATTTTAAATAATTTCATAATTTTCAATGCTTAATTATTAAAAAGGAAAAGTTCCAGCCTGAATTTCTGCTCTTATATTGGATAATCGCGAAGCGACCTCATTATAAGTGGATGCACCCCTAAGAGATTCATCTACCGCCCTATAATATTCATTAGTATGTATACGTTCGTGATACATCGTATGCATAAGAAGGCCGTTATTAGCATCATTGATGTCCATCCCCGCATTTTCTAAAATCTGGCGTGATCCCTCTGCACGAAAATCGCCCGCCGCCACAATATGATGGGCGCTTTCTCCTTTTTGCTTAACCTCCTGACGCGCATCGGCAATATTTTTAGTCAAAACATTGCTATTGCTTCTGAGCATGTTCGATGGCAAATCACTATTTCCAAGTGACGACGGATAAAGCATACCGCCTATTATTCCTGTTGACCCACTGGCGAATCCTTCAAAAAATCCAGTCATTGAACTAAACATCGAACTGAAGCTGAACGACTCAAAAAATGAAAAGAACCCCGCTTCCGCAACAGTCCCGGTCGGATCGGTAAAGTGTACCGGATTACCGTTGGCATAGGTGTACACATTGACCCCGCCCTCCAGTTTGATCAAGTCCGGTTGCAGATAGCGGCCGGTGCGGGGCGAGAAATAGCGGGTATGGTTGTAATGCAAGCCCGACTCGGCATCGTAATATTGGCCGGGGTAGCGCAGATTGAAGACGACCGGGCTGCCGTCATGGTCTGGATCTGGCTGTGCCGGGGTGTTGCCATAGGGGGCCAGCGGCCAGGCCCAGACCGGTTGGCTCAGGTTGACGTTCGGCAAGGCGGAGCGTAGGTAGCGCGGGGTATTGGCGAAGTCGGTTTCGATCGCATAGGCGGCGGTCAGCGCGCCGGCGGCGTTCTGGTCGATCACCGCCAGCGGGATGTCGCCGAGCCAGACGTAGTTGCAGCGGCTGCCGTTGGCGGCCAGTTCGTAGAGGAGGTGATCCTGGCCGTCGTAGACATAGCGCGTCTCGCTGCCGCTGGCGAGCTTGAGCGCACGGCGGCGGTGGCCGTCGTAGACGTAGCGGGTGGTCAGGCCATTGCGCGTGTAGCGGGTCAGGTTACGCGCCGCGTCGTAGCCGAATTGCACGGCATTGCCGTGGCCGGTCACGTAGCCGGATAGGTCGTAGCGGTACGGGCCGTTGGAGCCGTCCAGGCCGCCTTCGGCCGGGGCGGGCATTTGCGTTTCCTGGATCAGGCGGTTGCCGATGTAGACCAAATGATTGTTGGCAAGCGGCACACCGCTCGCGTTCAACTGTTGAACTTGCTCCAGGTTGCCGTTGGCGTCGTGGCGCAGCAGGGTGCGTGTCGTGTCGCGGTGTTCGGCCAAATGGTCGAGGTCGTCGTAGGCGAAAGTGGTAGGGCCGTAGACGGTGACGCGGTTGCGGGCATCGTAGCCGACCGGGAAGCGGTACAAGGCCGAGGCGCCCTGCGTTAACGTGACAGCAGACAGCCGGCCGCCGGCATCGCGTTCGCGGGTATAGGTCAGGCCGTTGCCGAAAGTCAGTCGAGACAAGCGATGGATCAACGGCTGCCAGCGGATGTCGGTGGCCAGCGTCAAGGTCGTCGCGCCGAGCGTGGCGAGGACCTCGGTGGCGCGGCCGTCGGTGCCGTAGCGGTAAGTTATTGTCAAGCCGCCCGGATAGTCGATCCGCGTCGGCTTGCCGGCGGCGTCGGCGCCGGCGGTGTAGGCAGTGGTGAAGGTCAAATCCGGGCGGCCGCTCAAGGATTGTCGGTAGCCGGTCACGTCGCCGCGGGCATTATAACGGAACGCCTCGTTGACGGTGAGGTTCCCTTCGGCGGCGGCATTCAGCCGGCTGCGTCCGGTCAGGCGGCCAAGCGCAGAGGCGGCCGGTTCGCCGGCCAACGTCGGCACGTCCCAGGTCTGTGCCAGCACGCCGTTATCGCTGTACGCGGCGCGTTGCAGCCGATCCAGCGGGTCGTAGGTTTTATCGCTGGCGTAGCCGTCCGGGTCCTCGCGGTAGGTTTCATTGCCGGCCAGATCGAAGTCGGCCTGGCGGAGGCCGAAGTCGGCCGAGTCCTCGCGGTCGTGGCGGTCCAGCTCGGTGTGGCTCAAGCGGGTTTCGACGCCGTTCGGATCGACCACCCGGTTGACCCGGCCGGCCGGGTCGTACCAGAGATCGAACAACGGAATGGAAAGGGCGAGCGAATGGTCGTCCGCCATCGGCGCCCGCGTTTTTTCGTTGATTTGATCCAGGGCCGTATAGCCGGTCAAGTCGCAGATTTCCAGGCTCAAACAGGTGCGGGTTTCGAGGTTGTTGTCATTATAGACCGACACGGAAGACCAACTGCCGGAGCCGTCGCGTTCCGAGATCAAACGGCCCCGCTCATCGAAACCTTGTTCCCAACGCTGCGCCGCCTGCCCGGTTTGGCTGGCGAGCGTCTGCAGAATCTTGCCGCGGCTGTCGCGTTGATACGCCACCGTATCGGTGCGGCCGTTCGCGCTCAGGCTGACTGTTTTTACCGAGCCGGCCGGCGTGTAGGTGTAGTTGGGGTTAATTAACCAAAAGAACGGTTTGTCCCGCCCCCCTCCGTAACCCTTGGTATTACTGGCTTACAGCCGAAAAATCGATTTCAACATCGCCAATCAGTTTTTTGATAACTTATTGAATAATAATCATATTTGCTATTTTGTTAATTTCAAGTGCTTTCGACGGCCCCCTGATTTACCTATATCGAATACCCAGGGCAATCGCGCTTAAATTTTAATCATTTAAAATCAATATGATACAAATTGCCATTTCGTGATTTTTAACATTAAGTCACGAAATTTGAAAGAGCCACATTTCTAACCGATTGATTAGCCAATGATTATAAAAGTCAATCTAATTTAAGCGCGATTGCCCTGATCGAATACCCGACATGGCTTGACGTGCATGTTTTGGTGGCGCAGGGCTTCAGGTTCTGTCATGAATACCAAGTGACGGAAACCAGATGTGTTCCGTTTTTTGAGATACGCCTCTTGAAAAGTTCGCAAAGCACCATCATAACGACTTTGTCGCGTATGCACTTTCATAAGTCTTTATAGGATCCTTTTTTTATGAGCACATTCACTAGAATCGTAACCAACCCCGTCGGCATGGCTCGACTCGTTACCAACTATTCCCGCATTAAGGAAATGGAATCTAATGGCCTCAGTGTCGATAAGATTGCTGAAATCTTTGACGAGGATGCTGCTGAACTCCAGAACTTCGTAGACTATGCTGATGCCTTTGTCTCCGGCGAAAAATCCCTATCCTTGGATGTGACCAACAAAGGTAAAGCCGCTTTTGACGCTATAGCCGGAGCATTAACAAAGTAACTTGCCAGACCCATTATTGACAAGCCCCTCTTTGAGTAGGGGCTTTTAATTTGCCTTGGTACACGGAATTTTCTGGGATTCCGGCTTATATCCCCAATAACATCAAAGATTGCTTGCGGAGCAAACGAGTTTGGTCTACCCATTTAACACAAAAAAGCAAAAACACGAGTTTTTAATAAGTATTGATTAAACATCTTCCTTTCGATGCTTTATCAATATAGGCAAGCGTGCTAAGGCATCAAGCACCGGCAGGCGTTTGCTGCGGATGTAGTCAATGTCGCCAACTAGGTAGACGGCATCTCGTGCCCGTGAGATGGCCACGTTCATGCGGCGGTCGTCAGCGTAGAAAGTCGCAGGACCGATATTGCGCACGAACGAGAAGAACACGATATCGGCCTGTCGTCCTTGGAAGGCATCTACGGTGTCGACTTCCACAGCCAGCATCTCGCTGAAGTCATGGTGGCTCAGGGTATCGCGCAAGACTTTGCACTGGGCGCGGTATGGCGTGATCAGTGCAACGCTGAGCTTTTTGGTAGCGCCAGCGCGTTTGAGCCTTTCGAAGATCTCGGCGAGCCGGGCCATGATGATTCGGATCTCAAACTCATTGACCAGAATCTTCTTTTCATTACCCTGCTGCGCCGGCACGCGGTAGCCATTGGACTTGTATGTGAACCAGCCGAAGTCTTGAAACTCGTGATCAGTGGTTGTGCGGTGGTGCTGCAGCTCACCCTTGTAGAAGTGGTGAGAGATGAATTGGCCGATGTCTGGAAGCATGCGGAACTGCTTGCCCAGCGTACCCTTCATGTCCATGGGCAGGTTCTCGAACAAGCGATCGATCACACCGTTACGGATCAAGCGTTCTTTGTGCTCGTCCATCATGGTCAGTGCTTCGGCTTCTTCTGAGCAGAATGTGGGTGGCAGTTGCTTGTGATCGCCAACCAAAATGCACTTCTTGGTCACGCTCATGGCCATGAGCCATTCGGGCATGGTTGCCTTGGAGCACTCGTCAACGATGGCCAGGTCGAACATCTCGGTTTCATCATCGACCAAGTGACCGATCTGATTGCAGGTGACGCCGATGACCTGGTGCATTTCAGCGAGATTGCGAGCTTGCCAACGCGGCAGGCCCATCTTGCCGATGTCATTGGTTTTACCCTGCTCTAACGTCTCCCATAGGTTCATGGTCAGCTCAGGCGCGACACTGTGCGCCTTGTGCCATAAAGCATCAGCGCGGCTTAGAGCGTCTGTTTGTGGCGTGTTTGGGCTCTCGAACTCGGTGATGGAAAACTGCGGGTAGCGCAGCATCGAGTCCAGCAGCTCTGGTGAGCATTGCTCAGCAAGGCGGTCAAAGGCGTTGTCCACGGCCACGTGAGTCTCTGAGCTGATCAGGATTCGCGCACCGGGCTTGGCTTTGATCGTTTGCAGGATAATTTCCACGATAGCTGTTGTCTTGCCGGTGCCGGGTGGTCCCTGCATGAAGAACAGATCCTCGGTGGACAGCGCCTTGGAGATCAGCTTGAATGCGGGATCACCTGCCTTGTAGCTCGATTGAATGGGAGCCAAGGGCTTGATCGCCATGGAGGTTCCGCCTTCACGGGCCTTAAACTCATCTATAAAGGCCTTGATCTTGACCGCAGTGTCTGGCTTGACCTTGTAGGTTGGACGGTCGTCGTCGGCGTTGAGGCGTTCCCCCGGCAGCGAGATGTCGTCACCGCCTTTTTTGGCTCGGTTGCTGTAGTAATACTGAAGCAACCGATTGTGGTTGATGTTGCAGTTGGCACCGGTGCGAAACGTGAGCAGATAGCTGATCTGACGCTTGAGCTTCGGCATTGTTTCCTTGTCAGCGTTGCGCATCAGCTCGGACAGGTATTCCAGCCAATGGTCGATGTGTTCTACGAAATCGATAACAACTTCGGATTCGGGATGCAGGTTTGGATAACGTTCGCCCATTTACGCCTCCACGATCTTTGCGTGAAGCAACGATTCAACGCCTGCAGGATTTTTAGAGCCCAGCTTGTTGATAATCACGCGGCGCATGGATGCATCTGTTTCATTAGCCGTCAAAGGCAATGTCAGCTTGGAATCAGCAAGTTCAAAAACAATATCCATATCTGGATGAATGCTCAATACGCCAAGATTATTTTCAGCCATGCCAGCGGTAATCAATGCGTCAATAGCAAGCGCAATTCTGTAAATCGAAAACTGAGGCAAAGATGCAGTCAGTTTTTCTTTTGTGTTGAATCCAGCGCCGACAGCTTTCGTTACAGCAATAACGCTTTCCTTAATCGAGCGCCTTCTCCAGACAAATGACAGTTCAATTTGTGGCTGCATTTTCAATCCTCTTGTTCTTCTTCTCCCAGTGCTCGCGCTTCTGGTTCTTTGTGTTAAATCCGAATGCAGACCTAGCATTAAACTCGCGGTCAACACGTAGCATTTCACAGATGCTCTCAATAGCTGAATCAGGATGCAGAGGCTTAATTCGGTCGATATATCCCCGAAGCTCATCACGGCGTGTATTCAGAATGGTGCGTGCTTCTATTAACGACTTCTTGTCTTCGAAGGCCTCTTTCACCATCGGAGCCAGTCGCTTTCGTTCTGCATTGTCATGCACAAAAGTGTCTGGATAGTCTCCGGTATCATGGGCTGCCTTAACTCGCCGTTTGAACGGCTGATATTCCTCATTTAGCTCAGTTAATACTTCGTTGGCGCAACCAATAATGTCAGTAGCCGTACCAATGACCTTGATAATCTCTTGCAGCGTACCGCCCTCTTTGAGATTTTTAATCCAACGGTTCGCATAATCGTTTTGCGTCATTTCAAACGCATAATATGATTCGAATTTCTTGGCAATTACATTCCAATATTCAATGCATGAGCTATATTTCAATGCCAAAGTTTTCTTATTGGCTTCGTGTCTCTCCTTAACCGATACTTTGTTATCGTGAACAGTTTTTTTTTCGTCTTTAAGGGTAGCAGCTTCTTTTAAAAGAAGTGATCGATGGCTTTTAAGCCGATTCAACTCATTGTTGAATTCGTCGTTACTATTTTTCGACGAGCGCTCAATGGAGCGCTTCGTTGCCTCAATGAAATCAGTGGTCACACCGATTTCTCGCGCAGAAGTAAATTCACGCCACACATGACGAACTTGCCGCTGAGTCTGCTTATTCAGCTCATTGATATAGGCATCAATTAATGATGTGGTCGAATAAATTGCATTCAGCTTTTCATTGACGATGTTGATTTCTTGATTGCAAAGATCAAGATGCATCCACGAATCAATACAGACAAATGTGAAACTTTGGAACTCTGCAAGTTCATTTAAATATGTGCCAGTTATTTCTAACTGACCATTCATGAAATCAAGATACTGCTTGAGTTCTTTGTTGCGCTGTTCCTGGTGCGCTTTAATCTGGCGCGAGTATTCCGCCTTTTTGGCATTTACTCGGCGATTGGCTTCAGCTTGAGCCATTTCCAGACGTCGAACCAGAGCCTGCGTGTGTGCGGTTTCTTCTTCCAGCTTTGAGCCTGCCCACCATTTGGCAATTGCTTTTAAGATCATAGAAATTCAGTCCTCAATGCAGCTCAAGAAATTCACAGGCCTGGTCCCAGCCGGTCTTATCTGGAATGATCAATTCCATGCGATCGAGGATCGTCTTTTGCATCTCTTTTTTGAGCGCCCTACCTGTCTGGTCTGAGATGTCGATGGTGTTCAGCTTCTCTTGCAGAACTTCTAGCTCCGCGGCGAATGCTTGCGAACGCTCGTTCTTCTCTTCTTGTTTGCGTCGCTCCACGTCCATCATCTCCGAGTGTTCGATGTAGTTCTTGCGCACAGGCGTGAACATCAGGTATTGCATCTCCAAATGATCGTTAAGCTCTTTGCCCATGGCGTCGAACTGAGCGAAGGCCTGATTGGTAATGCTGCGCCGCGCCTCTTCGTACTGGCGGTCGATGTTTGCAATTTCCTTGGTGTATTCGTTGACCAACTCCTGCATCATCTGGCGCTCTTGCTCTGGCAGTGCTTCGAGCTGCGCGTAGATATTGTTTTGAACAGCCTTGAGCTGGTTCTTACGCGTGCTGTATTCCGAGATTACCGAGATCGCACCGCTGAAAGGCAGCAGATCTGTCCAAATGAACGACTGCTCGGACATGATGCCAACCTTTCCGACGTACTGCGACAGATTGATCGAGCCGCTGTTGAGTAGCTCCAGTGCAGATTTCAGATCTTCATTGGCAATCATCACACCCTTGGCAGAGAAGTGATTTACATAAGCACCCGCTGCAAGCGAGAACCCAACTGCAAACACTGCACCGCTGGCCATGACGCCCAGGGCACCAAGGGTTGTACCACCAATGGCGTAACCAGAAACCGAGGCAGTGACAAACGTGCCCAAGTACGTCCCAGCGCCGACACCCAAGCCATATGCCAAACTACCACCCACGACCTGCATCGTGCCGCCAATAGTGGACGAAGCGAACTCGATGCTGTCGATCTCGCCGTTCGAGAACTTATACAGGTTCTGTGCCAACTGGACCGTGATTTGGGAAACTGCCGCAGCTACGTTGCCTTTGATGAGCTGTTTGCCAAGGGTTCGGCCAATCGTTTTGCCGGTCTGAGCTGCAGCAGCATCTATCAATGACTGTCCTGCGTGCTGAACACCAGTGATCAGCAAGGCATTGCTAGCCCCCTTCACGGAGCTAAGCACCACCCGTTGCGCCGCATCAAGACACTGATCCATGTCTAAGGGCTGATCACGGCGCATGTACTCCAGTAGGATGGACACGGACTCGGAGGCGGCGCCGGCAATAGCACCGGCCTTGGCTGCATTGTGGTATTGCATGCTGTTGAACTCACCGCGCACCCGGGTCTTATCTTTGTACTCAGGTCCGTTCTCGTTTTTCCTTGCATCTTTGGCAAGCTCCTCTGCGCTGCCTTTGCCTTTACGGTTGAGCCCCTTGCTTGAAACTTTGCCATCACCGGACGTGAGCTTGTCAGTGGCGTTGTCGGCTGTGTCCTGGTTGCTCTTTGACACCTCGGGGCGCGTGTCTTTGTTGCGCAGGGACTGCTTGCGAGCTGACGCTTGTACGGTGTCCACCTGATCGGAAGGAACGATCTTTCCAACACCATCGTATTTCTCCGGTGACAGTGCTGCTGCGGTTTTCTCGCCATCCTTGTAGAACTTGACCTGGTGGTCGCTACTTCCATTAGGCGTTGTTACGCGAATGTCAGCTACTGGGTCATTGACCTTTCCAACATCAAGTGTAGCCCGGTGATTGTTCTGCCCCTTGGCTGCAGCTTCAATATTGAACGAACCAACGTGGTGTGCCTCAGCGACGAAGCCCTGCTGCACATCCATGGATTGACCATTGATCACGCCAGATTTATTAGAGATCGACTCCCGTATCCCTTTTCCGTAATCACTCAATGCTTTATTTAAGGCATTGCCCTGAACTTGGTTCCATGCACCCTGGAATTGCGAGATACCTTGGTCAAGCGCGTCTTTTACTTTTGATTTTTTGCCCATCAACGGTTCGGCTTTATCTGTAGATTCGCACTCCAAAGGTGGGCATAAAGAGGTTGATTTACCGAATCTTGACTCTTGCAGAACAGCGTTATCAATTTTTTTTGGATGAATGTTGCTAACGAAAGTTAGATTTTTTACAAGATTGATTTCCACATTGAGCATCGGCATCGATACCACCGATTCGGTATCCATCTTTTTGATTTCGTCGTCGATGCGATCTTCGGCCTGAATGAGCTGGCGACGTGCGACTTCAAGTTTCTTGTTCAGATTGTAGGCCACGTCCGAAGGTCGACCATTTCCGTTGAACTGCTCGGCACAAGCTTCATACACCTTGCGGAGTTTAGCTGGCGCATCGTGATAAGTAGCCAATTGCTCTAAGTAGGCTTGGCAAGCTTTGAGGCCATGCTCACAGTCGCGTACCTGCTGGCGATATTGCGCGGCGTTTTCAAACAATGGGCCTATGGCCAGTTGGAGCTTTTCACGCTTTGCTAATACAGACTGAATCTTGCCCTGAATGATCTTTTCACGGCACTCATACGTCTTAATCATGGCGCGAAGCTGGTACTCATCGAGCGATTTATGTCGTTCTATCAGCGCTTGGCCCGCTTTGATTTGTGCGTCCAATTTGGCAATCTCAAGCGCTAATTCGTCTTTGTAGCGCATATTTTCGGTCTCAGCCTGTTTTTGCCGCGTGTCGAAGGGCTCTCCCAAGCCAAAAATCCTTCCAAAGAATACTGGTGAGGGCATGACAATGGATAGGATTGGCGGCTCGTCGAATGCCGCTTTCTTTTGCTTGAATGCGTCAATCAGAACGAGGATCTCTTTGCGCGTTAAAGACTCATTGAAGGTTTCAAATAATACCAAGTCGGCCCTGATCTTCTCGGCCTCGCTATTGTTTTTCTTTAGCTCACTGTTCAGTTGATCCAGTTCAGCATCAAGTTTTTTTATCCCCACCCTCATCCTCGAAATTTCTTATGGTGTGCTTTGGTTAATGTATTACCAGAATGATTTAAAAAATTCTCAGCCTGCTATGGAAAAATCTGACAAATAATGCCACATCCATCCAGTGATTCCTGCCGAGCAATCCAAGCGAAATCATTCATTGCGAATGGCTGCTTTACTATAATTTTTGCTGGCCGCCAGAATTCTATATATAGTAGCTTCACCTATGTTCAATTGCCGAGCAATCTTGGTTTTCGCCATGCCGCTTTCAACGAGGCTAACGACCTCTTGACGTACTTCAGCCGCCAATGGTGTTCGACCTTTATACTTTCCTGCTGCTTTAGCTTTAGCCACGCCTTCCCGCTGCCGTTCCAGCATCATTTCTCGCTCGAATTGTGCAACGCCGCCCAAGACGGTCAGCATCAGTTTGCCGGTCGGAGTCTGGGTGTCCATGCCCAGATTTAAAATCCGTAAGCCTACTTCCTTTTGTTCCAACGTTTTGATGATGTCCATGAGATCGGCCACTGATCTAGCCAGTCGGTCGAGTTTGGTGGCCACCAGTACATCGCCTTCCCGCGCAAAGTCCAAGGCCGTTTCGAGTTGCACGCGAACGGCGACCGAGGATACCTGCTCCTGAAATATTTTTTTGCACTGGGCGGCTTCCAGTTCGCGAAGCTGGGCTTCAAGACCGGCAATTTGATCGACAGTCGAGGTTCTAGCGTATCCAATGATCATTTTCGCTCAAAAGAATTTAAGATGCTGTGATAGGCTGTCAATCATAAGGCAAAATAGATTCTATTGATAGAGTTTTGTGGCTTTTTCTGGCCTATCACTAGGCCAAGGTCTATTGATAGACTAGATTTGCCAAAGCTCTATTTTTCAGAGACGGGTATTACCAAAGGGGCTATTAAGAGGAACAGCGACAAAATGGCCGCCCGGAATATTTCGTGCCATAACAACCATCAGCAACGATACAAAACAGCATGGCACGACTGAACATATTAACCCAGGACGAAATCAACTCGCTTTATGCGATACCCTCGCTGGATGATGAAGAACGGTCATTTCTGTTCTCCCTCGATGCCGATGACATAGCCATACTCGATAGCCTTGAAAACAACATCGCCCGTAAAGTTGACTATATCTTGCAGCTTGGTTATTACCGGGCCGTCAATTATTTCTTCTTGTTCAGCTTCCAAAGGGTGAAGGCGGATACGGCGTTTATTATGCAACTGTATTTTCCGGAAGAACCCTTTCCTAAAAAACAGGTATCGAAAAATCATCACTACCGGAACCGCTGTGAAGTGATGCGTAAATTCGGTTTGAAAGAGGCCGATACCGGCCTTCAGACCCAATTACTCAAAGAAGCCAAGGTACTGGTCAAACGTCACTCGCTGGCTAAATTCGTGTTGGAAGGCTTGCTGATCTACTGCCAACAACAAAATGTGATCAGACCGGCGTATTCAACCTTCCAGGATATTGTTTCGACCGCGCTTCAGGAAGAACGCAACCGGTTGGTCAATAAGCTTTACACCGATGCCGATAAAGCACTCCGTGCCCAATTGGATAAGCTGTTACAAAACGACGAGCTGTTTTATAACCTCACATTGCTCAAAAAGGATCAGAAAAGTTTCAGCACCACGGAAATCAAGAACAGTGTGGCCAAACAACAACTGATCCTCGGCATTTACCAGCAGTCCCGGCTGTTGATGTCAAAACTGGGGCTGTCGGAACAGAATATTATCTACTATGCGAATCTGGCGGAATTTTACACCATCCAGAAACTCAGGCGCTTTACCGATAAAAACCTGACCCGGCTGTATTTGCTTTGCTACGTTCATCGCCGGTTTCTTAAAATCAATGACTCTCTGGTGACCAGCTTAATCCAGAAGATGAACAAATATGCCGATGACGCCGAAGATTATCAACGCTCAAAAATTGAGTTGCTGACAAACGTCGATACAAAACTGCGAAATCAGGCCTGCCAGGTGTTAGCCATCAATATTGATCACCGTATTCCTGATGAACAAGTGCGAGCCAAAGCCTTTGAAGTGGTTCCCCTGGCCGATTACAAACAATTCCTGGATGATTTTAAAAAGCCCAATCTGGATCGAGACTTTTACCGCTGGCAATACTATACGCAACAGGCTTTGACCGTTAAAAAGAATATTCGCCCCTTATTCAAAGTGCTGGAGTTTTCTTGCACGCACGAGGGGCTGACGCAGGCAATTGCGTTTTTAAGAAAACACCTGAGCGGTGGCCAATCCTTTCGGGACTATCCTTTTCAAGAGGTGCCCCTGAACTTTTTTCCCCAATCGCTAAAAAAGCTTCTCACCCTCAAAGTAAAAGCTGACGATCAAAAAGTCGTCAAACTGGTGGATGGCGACCGCTACGAATGCATGCTATATCACCAGATCAAACAAGGCATTGCCAACAACACGGTCTTTATCAAAGACAGCATCAGCTATCGTACCCTGGACGATGAACTGATTGATGCTGAATACTGGGCTGAGCACAAAGATGAGATTTTACAGCAACTCAATATGCCTTTGTTGTCGATGGACATTGCGACATTGCTGGACGAACTCGAAAAAAACCTGAAAACCAAATACAACCTGGTGAATGAACACATTCATTCCGGCGAAAATACCAGCCTTAAAGTTCAACACAACAAGCAAGGCGACATCGTCAAATGGACGCTGCCCTATACCCGGCTGGATGACGGCATTAACAACCCCTTTTATGAAAAGCTGCACGTTTCAAGTATTGCCGATATTCTCCGATTTTCGGCAGAAGCCACCGGCTTTCTAAAATCATTTTCGCATCTCCAACCCAAATATTCGAAATCAACCGCCGATCCTGAAGTCATTCATGCCTGCATTATCGCCAATGCGACCGGTACAGAAACCAAAAAAATGAAAGCGATCAGCGACGTGAAAGAGCAAGACCTGGACCGGGTGAATAAAAACTATATCCGCTATCAAACCCTCGCTACAGCCAATGATGCCATCATGAATCATACGGCCAAGTTACCCATTTTTTCGGAGTACAACTTGTCTGATTATGGCGTCCACGCCAGTGTTGACGGTCAAAAATTCGCAACGAAATACCATACGATCAAATCACGGTATTCGAAGAAATATTTCGGCATGTTGCAAGGCGTTGTCTTATTCTCGCTAAATGCCAATCATCTGCCGCTTTGCCTTAAGGTCATCGGCGCCAATCAGCATGAAAGCCACTTCTTGTTGGATATTGTCGAAAGCAATACCTCGGATGTTGAAATTACGGCTGTTTCCGGCGATATGCACAGCATCAATCGCGTCAACTTCGCACTGATGTATATGTTCGGTTACCGGTTTATGCCGCGCTTTACTCAGTTGCGTGACAAATCCGAACATGACCTGGTGAGTTTCGATGAGATCGAGCACTATGCCAAACAAATTATCAAACCCAGCAAAAAGGTCAATAAAGCACTGATTATCAAGGAATGGGATAAAGTCTTGAGAATACTGGCTTCATTGGCCACTAAAAAAACGACACAAAGCCAGATTGTCAGTAAATTATCCGCTTACAAAAAGCTCAATCCGACCTTGAAAGCGCTGATTGCCTTCGATGAAATAATCAAAACCGATTATTTGCTGGACTATATTGACAACAAGGAAGTACGCGAAGTGGTGCAATGCTCATTGAATCGAGGCGAATCCTATCACCAATTAAGCGCTACCATTGCCAAAGTCAGCGGCGGCAGGATGCTGAATGGAAAGACTGAAATTGAACTCGACATCAATGCCGAATCCATTCGGCTTATTGCCAATGCGGTGATTTTCTATAATGCGACCATTTTGTCGGCACTTCATCAGCATTATCGAGCCGTACACCCAGACAAGGCCAAAGAAATACTGCGTTTTTCGCCCGTTGCCTGGCAGCATATTAACTTCATTGGCAAGTATGAATTTTACAACCGGGGAAGTCTTCTTAGTATTCAAGAAGTTATCAAAAAACTGATTGGCGATTTTGAAATCGATTTTTCGGCTGCAAGCCTGTGATACCAAGGGCTCCAGATGGATGCCGGGACAAACCGTTCTTTTGGTTAATTAACCCCTAGTTCAATTGACTGCCGTCGGGGCGGGTCAGCGTTTGCAGGCGGCCGTCCGTGGCGTAGGCGTAGCGGGTCACGTCCTCACCGACCGCGACCGACAACGGCTGGCCCAGGGCATTGTAAGTCGTGACCGTATGCACGCCGGTGATGTCGACCTGATCGGTGACATGGCCGTGCGCATCGACGCCGACCACTTCCCCGACACGCCCCAGGGCGTCGGTGGTTTTCCACAGGTCGCCGTTATTTCGGTAGTCGGTGACGGTGCTGCCGTTTTCCGGACGCGGGCCGGTTTTGACCGTCCGCACGATGACTTGAGTCGTGGGATCGTAAGTGTGGCTATACACGGTCTGGTGGCAGGTCGTGGAGCCGGTGCGGCAACTGTCGTAGGCCAGGGTTTCCGTGGCCGGCCGGACGATTTCCTTGATCAAGTGGCCGCGGTCGTTGTAGCGCCAGTCTTTGGCCACCGCGCCGCGCACTTCCGCGGTTTTGAGCGGAAAGCGGCTGTCCCAGGTGCGGGTGGTGGCGCGCGCTTCCGGGGTGCCGGCGGCTTCCACTTCGGTCAGCGGCAGGCCGCGAGGGTCGCGGGTGAACGTGGTGACCCGGCCCAGATAATCGGTGCGGCTCAACAGGTCGCCTTTGGCGTTATAGGTAGCGGTTTTAAAATCGCCGTCGCAATCGGCGCACCGCAGGCTGACACCTTTTGGACGGTAAATCGGGCTTCTTATATCGGTAGCGTTCGTTTGAGTAAAAGTTCGATTGTAGACCAGCGACCGGTAACTGGCAGTATCGCTGCCGGCAAACTGTTCGGTCAGCTGGATTTTGGAGGGCAACGATCGTTGCTGAATACGGTTTTTAGCGTTGTGCCCGGCCTGCTTAATGCGTGAATAAGTGGGAAAAAGGGTTCCGCACGGCCAATCGAAAGTCGCCTTTAACAAAGTTAGTGCGCCTTCCGATACGGTTTTCAAGTAGGCATACGTGTTGGGAAACCCGCTGCCTGTGTAATTACAATCTGTTAACTGTCCTTGAAGAGAAGTCCTGACCAGCGATGCCGCTCCCGCTGTTGCTGCCGGGAACGTGACGGTGTTGGTGCTTTGACTGGCGGAGAAGTTGTAGGAATAAACTTGACCGGCCGGCTCGGTCATCGAAACCAGCAGTCCTTGGTTATATTGGAAGCGTAAGGTGCGCCCGCTTGGTATGTGGGTCACCGTGCTGATCCGGTTGGTACCGTTTATGAGTTGATGGCCCACCCGGTGCTCGATGCCGGACCGGTCGAAGCGCGCCACCAGATTCCCCAGGCCATTGTAGGCTTCGCGGATGCCGGATTTGAAATGGGTATAGACCCAGCGGTAAGGGGTGCCGTTGATTACGCCGTTCGCCACCAAGGTGTCGCGCACGTCTTTTGATGTCGGCTTCATGTCTGAGCCGAATCCCGTACATATGCCCAGCGTACAGACCTTCGATCCGCCTGTAAAATAGCGGATCAGGCAACTGGCATAACTGTGCGTCCAGCCGTTGCCCATCGCGGCGAGAGAATCGCAATCTTCCGCCTCCATGATAGACCGCGGCGAGGCGTTGAGGCGGGTAAAGGCCAACGGGAACTGGCCTTCGCCGCGGTAGTCGGTCTCTTTCAGCAGCGTCGCGCCGAAAAACGGTTCCGACCGAAACTCGACCTGCGGCACGCGCGCGCTGTCGTTCTGTTCCAATTGCAGCTGGCCGGGCAGTTGCTCATAGGGTAGGCCCGGATCGGCCAACGCCGTACCGAAACAGAGCACCAGCCAGAGATTAGCTCGCCAGATCAGTCGCGCTGGGGGGAAATAAATACATGCTCGTCCTCAGGGTGGGAAAAATTCGATGGGCTGAACAGGTGGGCAAACGCTAGGTTGCTGCCCCTATCGGCTCAATTTAACGGGAAGACGTTCAAGCGGGGGATTTCCCCCATCCGGCCCGTTAAATAAAGTGACGCGCCTTGTGTCGGACGGGTTTTGGGATCAGGGCTTGATATTGGGTAACGGTGGTTTGTCGGCCACGTCGTTAAGTCGTGTAGGTCGGGCACGCGCTTTGGGTGCCCGACATTTCCCATGCCTTGAAAGGTGGCGGGGTTTCAAACCCAAGCCATAGTCCGAAGCGTGATCGCCACCCGAACGTCGGGCAACGATAAAGCGGTTGCCCGACCTACAGGGCTGAACCGTACGCGAATCCCTCGGTCTCATTGAATACATCGTCTACAAAGCGCGATTTTTCTCCGGACGGAGGGACGATGCAGACAATACACCGACAATGGAATGTAACATCATGAAAAATATAAATATATCTGAATGGAAAACGCAATTAGGGTTTCTGATGCTGGTGGGAGTAACGGGGCTGATGAGTGGATATGGACGCCCTGTCCGGGCTGAGAATCCGGAACCCATCGGATGGTACGCGGGTGATATGCATGTGCATCGCAGTTGTGGGGGCCCTCCCGAAGCGATAGCGAGCCTATACGACAAGATGGCTACCCACAACCTGGCTGCCATTTCGTTGCTGGCGGACATGGGCAATGGCGAGGTTCAAGACCCCGCCACCGATCTGCCCCTGGTGAACGGACAGGATGCCTCCGTTTCGACACCCGACAGGATCGTGCATTGGGATACGGAATGGCACTGGGATGCCACGTATGGGCAGTACGAACACCAAGCCCTGGGAGGGCATGTGGTCGCGCTTGGGCTCAGCGAGGCGAATCAGATCTGGGAGGAGTACACCTATCCGATTTTCAATTGGGCGCATCAGCAAAACGGCATCGCCGGGTTTGCCCATATGCAATATTTGGACGATGGCATTCCGCAGAGCCTGAACTGTTGTATCCCGATCGAATATCCCGTCGAAGTGGCATTGGGTTCGGCCGACTTTATCTCGGAGGATGTAACCGGTGGCGATTCCGCCATTCAAGCCTATTACCGCCTGCTTAACAACGGTTTTCGGCCGGGTTTCGCCGCCGGTACCGATTATCCCTGCGACGTGTCGGAGTTAGGTTCTTTATTGACCTATGTGCAGGTGCCTCCCCCGGCTCAAATGAATTACCGCGACTGGATCGAGGGCATTAGGCACGGCAGGACGGTGGTCTCGCGAAATGGCCATAACGAGTTTCTGAATTTAACGGTGAACGGCACCGCGGCACCCGGAGACGAGATCAAGTTAACGAATGGCAGCAGCATTCCGGTGACGCTTGAGTGGACGGCGAATCAGGATCTGAGCGGAGCGATCGAGCTCGTGCAGAACGGTGTGGTCGTGGCCAGCCAGCAAGCCTCGGTTACGCCAAGTACGCCTGTAAACTTGACGACGACGGTTGATTTCACTCAGAGCGGCTGGCTGGCCGCACGCAGAATGGACGGCGACGGGCACCAGTTGCACACGGGCGCCGTGTTTGTCACGGTAAATGATCAGCCTGTACGGGTGAGCGCGGCGGATGCCCAGTTTTATGTGCAGTGGATAGACAGCCTGTTAGCGAAGACGTCGCCGGGAGGCGAGTGGAGTTCGTATTTCGTCACCAGCCGGGACGCAGCGCAAACGCGTTACCAGGCCGCGAAGGCGGTCTATCAACAAATTGCCTCGGAAGCGGCTGCAACACCACCACCTTCCTCTCAATCGCCCCTGACCCTTCAATCGCCCAATGGCGGCGAAATTTGGAACGGCGGCAGCGACCAAACGATCACGTGGATTTCACAGAACATCGACGCCGGCAAGCGTTTGCAGCTTTATCTATCCACGGACAACGGCTTGAACTGGAAAATGTTAAGAGGAGCAATGAACGAGGCCGGATTCAAAACCTGGAAAATTCCCCCAAAACGCTATGCCAGCAAGCAGGCGTTGATCAAGATTTGCATCAAACAATCGATGCCGATCTGTGACACGAGTGATGCGGTGTTTACCATCAATCAAGCGCCGATCGCGGAGGCCGGAACAAAGCAGAAGGCCGTTGCCGGAACGCAAGTCGCATTGAATGGAGGGACAAGTTACGATCCCGATATGGGTCCTTCGCCCATCACTTACCATTGGACGCAACAGCGCGGCCCAAGCATCGTACTGAACGGCGCGGATACGGTTTCACCCGACTTTACGCCCACGGTGCCCGGAACCTATGTGTTCGGTTTGACGGTTAACGATGGCTCTGGGGATAGCCGGCCGGACAATGTCAAGGTAAAAATTACGGCAGTGCAGTAAATATCGGCCCCTATCCCGGGTGCAACAGCGGCCTTATCGAGGGCAATCGAAGCCTGCAACCTTCGATGCCCTCGTATTGCACCTGAACCGTACTCTGTGAGTTTAGTTACGCCAACTTGTTGGTATACCATTAAGCTCCTTTTTTAAGAGTGCAATCTTATTGATAAGAGTCATCGATTTCTTTCTTACCCGTCCACATGGCTTTCACCAGTTTCTCTTTATCAATGACACTGGAGACGATGACGCCAAGAATGTGCAGAAACACCAGTACGAGGGTGAGGTTGGCGAATGCTTCATGCCACTCTTCCCAAAATTTTTCCGCGTGCTTATCCACTTTGTGGTCGAAATTTAGGTCTTTGGGGACTTTATCTTCACCCTCATCCTCTGCATTGGCCTCATCCATGAGGCTGACGGCAGAAAGCGGAATTTGCTGCGCCGCCACGGCGAAAGGTCCTGCATTTTCTTCCATCGCATACAGTTTCATGCCGGTAACGGCAGTCCCTGCCAAACAGATCAAGAGAGCGGCAACCATGGCGCCGCCCGCCGGGTTGTGCCCGATGTCATGCTGGGGTTTTCCTGCAAGCAGATTTCTGAGATACCCGAAGACCTTCGCCGGCGAGTACAGAAAACTCCCAGGTTGTATCATCAATCCGCGCAATCCAGAATTCATTTGCTCGAACGAGATTTGGCGTTGGCGACCCAACAGGCCCAACAATGGCGCGAGGCAAACCGTGAGCTGATTGCAGGCTTGGCGGTGCAAATTCAAAAACAATTTGATGACTGGCAACTGACCCCTGCCGAAGCGAAAGTCGGTTTTCTGATCTTAAAAGGACTGAGCCATGCCGAAATTGTGTCTTTGCGCCATGCCAGCGAGCGCACCATTCGCGACCAGGCACGCGCGGTTTACCGAAAGTCCGGCACGGCCGGACGTTCGGAGCTTTCCGCATTTTTTCTTGAGGATTTGCTGCTTCCACGGCAGGAACCCCAGGCAAACCCAAACCTGCGGCACTAACGGTATGTCGCGAAACCCGGCAAGCGGATGTTTCGTTTGCCCGTATCCGTCGAACGCTTTCTTATTCTCGCTTGCCGGCTGAACTGAAACGACCCTCCAAACCCTAGCCGGATAAGGGCCCCTAGTTCAATCCGAAACGGAAACGGCAAATGCCTGTCAAACCGGAAGTTTTCTCCTATTCTCTGTCGAGAATAGAGACTTATTTGTTTTACCCCAAATTCGACATATGAATGATAGCTTCCGCGTAGAATCCGCCCAGGTGGTTAGAACGGCCCAACACAAGCCGCCCCCCGTATTGTTCGACGATAAGTTTGGCGATTGATAACCCCAAACCATGACCGTTGACCGATTCATCCAGCCGGGAACCGCGCTGCATCAATTTTTCAATCTCCGACGATTCAACGCCCGGTCCGTCGTCTTCGATAATCAAGTGTACCGACTCGTTGCATTCCACCTTAATGTCAACCGAGAGTTTGGCCCATTTGCAGGCGTTGTCGAGCAGATTGCCTGCCAGTTCCAGCATATCTTCGCGGTCGATCGGCAGCATGTAGGGAGGAGGGGCGGAAAAGCGGATGGCCAGGTTTTTTTCCCGATATATGTTTTTCATCACCTGGATCAATGCCGGAATTTCCTGATGTATATCGAATTTTGCCACGGCCGGGCCGGAACCGGCCAGGCGCGCGCGTTTCAGCACTCGCTCCATCAAGCGCAGCATGTGGGCTGTTTGCGTATTCAAAATCTCGCCGAACTCCGGATATTTCCGCATGGCATCTTCTCGGGACAGTTGCTGGAGTACCGTCAACGGCGTTTTGAGCGCATGCGCGAGATCGGCAAGTGAATTGCGCATGCGCAACATGCGCTGATCGAGCACGGTCAATAGGTGGTTGAATTCGCCGACCAGCGCGGAAATTTCCTGCGGCACATCCGTATCGATCTGGCTGCGTTCGCCGCGCTCCAGCGCTTTCATCTGTTTTTGAAGGCGGGCCAGAGGGCGAAAGCCCTTACGCAAAATGGCGATTTGTATCAGCATTAAAACCAACAGAAAGACGGCCGCGATCACAGAAAAGCGTTTTTCAAATTCTGCGATCAAGACCAAGGTTGGCGACAGGTCTTCGGCAATAGCGACCGTCATCGCGCGGCCGTCTTTCCGATAGCCAAAGGCCATGCCCAAAAGCGGTTGGTGCTGCGGGCCGGCCAGGTAAAGCCACTGCCGCGTTCCGGATACGACCGTCGGCAGGGTCAAACGGTTGTCGCCGAAAGAGGGCGATTTGATGATCTGCCCGCGGCTTGCGACCCAGTAGTAATGGCCGGAATACAGTCTGCTATAGACCGGTTCGATGTCGGAATGGGTCAACGCGATCGTCGTCGGACTGTCTGCATAAACCGCGCTATAAATCGCTTCCGCATCGTGCTCGAGATGTTCGACGACCGTATTTTCGGCCAGTTGCCGAATCAGGCGTTTGGTTTGCCATCCTAGCAGAGAGACTGCGCAGAGCAGACTGATCAGCAACGCGATCGCCAGGCGTAATTGCAGTGATTTCATGATGATTCATCTTTAAAAATATAGCCCTGTCCGCGGCGAGTTTCGAAACGTTCCTTTCCAAGTTTGCGGCGCAGGTGATTCACATAAACCTCGATCACATTGCTGTCCTTGTCCGAATCGAAATCGTAAAGCTGTTCATTCAGCGTCGATTTGCTGATCACTTGGCCGCGGTGGAGCAGAAAATAGCGCAGCAGTTTGAATTCGGCGCCGGTTAAATCGATCCGTTTGCCGTTTTCGGTCACCACTTGCTGATGGTCCTGATCCAGTATCAAGCCGCCGACCTGCACGTTATCGCCGCCGGGCAGTTGGTGAAAACGATGCAGCAGCGCATTTATACGGACCAGCAGTTCTTTGACATGAAAGGGTTTGGCCAGATAATCGTCGGCGCCGGCTTTGAATCCGTCCACCTTTTCGTACCAAGCGTCGCGCGCGGTCAGGATCAGCACGGGCAGGCCATTTTGTTGCGCGCGCCAGTTTTTCAGAACGGTCATGCCGTTGCGCTGCGGCAGGCCGAGATCGAGGATGACCAGCTCGTAAACGCCTTCATTGCCGAGATATTCGCCCTCGATCCCGTCGTGGGACACATCGACGGCGTAACCGGCTTTTTCCAGATTTTTTTTGAGAAGCCGGGCCAAGTCCCGATCATCTTCCACCAACAAGAGGCGCATAAATAGGTCTTTCCAGGGTTAATGCCGAGCCAAAGTTTACCATGAGTGAGAAAATCATCGTTCCCACGCTCTGCGTGGGAATGCAGCCTGAACCGCTCCTGCGGTTCAGGACGCGGAGCGTCCTTGAGCAGTGGGTTCCCACGCAGAGCGTGGGAACCATAAACAGCCCATAGCGGTCGGCGCGCCTAAGCATTCTCTACGGCCAAAAGCCGGAGCCCGAACCGCAGTTTTACATCTGCTTGCCGATGAAAACCGGTTTCATGTTTTTAAGGTTGAATTTAACTTCACATCCCATCATAGATCACATTTTATAGAGAAATAAACCGGAGCTTTGCCGCCACGATTTCACGGACCCATCAATACTTTCCATAAAGAGAGTAAATATTAAATAAACGCAGTTTTTTCAATCGCATATTCATAGTTCATGCAACAACTCAAACGCTTGGCCCTGCCCGACCCGATTCTCTCCAGTTCCCTATTTTTAATTCTGTTCGACAATACGGCACTGTGGCGGGAGTTGTTCAAAATCAAAGGCGGTGTCTCGGTTGACAACCTCGTGTTCTACACCCCTTTTTTTCTGGTGCTGATACTGCTTTTGACGCTGTTTTTCAGTTTATTCCGCTTCAAATATCTGCTTAAAACCATTCTTGTCTGGTTTCTATTGGCCGCTGCAGCCATTGACTATTTCACGCTGACTTATGGTGTTCTTATTGACAAGGGCATGATACAAAACGCGCTGGAAACCAATGCCAGAGAAGTGACCGAGCTGCTGACCTGGCGGATGTTTTTTCATCTGTTGATTTTCGGCGGCATTCCGGCCGTTCTTATTGCCCGCATGCGCCTGATCCATAAACCGGCGCTTCGGCAATTATTCAGTAATTTCAGCACCTTGCTGATATGCGGCGGACTTATCATCGGCTTGTGTTATTTTTTTTATGGCGACTACACCTCGATTTACAGAAACAATCGGCAACTGCGTTACTTGATCAACCCGGTCAATCTGGTCGATGCTTCGGTTTCCATTCTCAAACACCAATTAAGGGGTCGGCACCCCCTGATTCCGGTCGGCACGGATGCTAGGCTGGCTGACGATCCGAAGCATGCCGGCAAAAAACGCTTGACGGTCCTGGTGCTGGGGGAAACCGCCAGAGCGGCCAACTTTGCCTTGGATGGTTATGCCCGTCCCACCAATCCTTATTTGAGCCGGGAACCGGTGTTCAGTTTTACGAACGTACACTCCTGCGGCACGGCTACCGCGGCTTCTGTGCCTTGCATGTTCTCGGGTTTTAGCCAGGAAAACTACGATCCGGCCAAAGCCGAATATACGGAAAACGTGTTGGACGTATTGAGCCATGCCGGCGTTAAGGTGTTATGGCGCAATAACAATGACGGCTGTAAAAACGTGTGTAAGCGGGTTAGCAGTGAAGACTTGTCGCATTTGAAACTGGCGGATCTGTGCGGAGCCGAGGAATGTTACGATGAGGTGCTGCTGTATCGCCTGCAAGCTTATGTCGATGCGTTGACCGGCAACGGCGTGATTGTGTTACATCAAAAAGGCAGCCACGGCCCCGGTTATCATTTGCGGCATCCGCCCGGATTTAAAGTTTTCAGCCCCGAATGTCATCAAGCCAATCTGAATGATTGTACTCCGCAGGAAGTGATCAATGCCTACGACAATACGATCGTTTATACGGACTTTTTTCTGGAAAAAGTGATTCAGTTTTTAAAGAAAAACGCGGCTCACTATGACACGGCCTTATTGTATGTTTCCGATCATGGCGAATCCTTGGGAGAAAACAATGTTTATCTGCACGGGTTGCCGTATTTCGTCGCCCCCGACGCACAAAAGCATGTGCCATTGATCACCTGGTTTTCAAAGGATTTCATCGCACACAATAAAATCGATAGCGATTGCTTGCACCAGCATAAGGACACCTCATACAGCCACGAGAATCTGTTTCATTCGCTGTTAGGACTCATGAACGTCAAAACAAACGTTTATAATGCCAAACTCGATATTTTTGCGACTTGCAAAGCTTAGTATGTCGAACGGCAGTGGGAATTTGATGGGAAATATCGATTGTCCCTGAAGGCGCCGATCAATGCCGATTTTAGAGCATTTTCATATCGCCTATAGGGAGATTAAGTCAAACCGTCATCTCGGCGGGGATTCATGCCAGGCTTTCCTGCCTGGCCCCCTTCGGGTCAATGCAAATCTGTTCCAGACAGATTTGTGCCGAGATCCAGACTGCAGGGATGCATTAAAGCTTGCCATCCGTGGCTTCTGGATTCCGGCAATCCCTGCCGGAATGACGCGTTTCCCCTCACTTTGCGGCATTGATTATGATCGTACACCCAAAACGAAAATGCTCTAGCCGCCAGGGGCACAATGAACGAATCGATTATGCCTGCCTAATACAAGTCCCAATGCCGCTCGCCAATCCGATTCACTATCGCCCGCAGTTCCTTGTCCAACCCTCTGTCCTCGCTTAAAAACGCGCTCTGCTCGCGCACCTGCCGTATCGTCCGCACGACAGCGGGACTCAAAGCATCGAGCCCTTCCCTAAGCTCCGCCCCCTGCACCGCCGCCAGCAGCGCCGCGGCGGCAACCTGCTCGGTCAGCTCGATCACCCGGATCGCGTCCCGGGCCGCGATCGTGCCCATGCTGACCTTGTCCTGGTTGTGGCATTCGGTCGAACGGGAAAAGACGCTGGCGGGTAGGGTCAGTTTCAGCGCTTCGGCGGTCCAGGCCGAGGCCGCGATCTGCACGGCCTTGAAACCGTGATTCAGGCCGGAGGCGGGACCTGTGACGCCGGACAGGTTGGCGCGCAGGCCGAAATTGAACTTCGGGTCCATCAGCTGCGCCATTTGCCGGTCCATCAGGTCGGCCAGATTCGCGACCGCCGTCTTCAGGCTGTCCATCGCGAACGCGATATGGCCGCCGTAAAAATGGCCACCGTGCAGCACGTGCTCGCCTTCCGCGTCGATGATTGGGTTGTCGTTGGCGCTGTTCAGTTCGTTTTCGATGAACTGGCGCAGCCAGGGCAAGGAATCTTCGAGTACGCCGATCACATGCGGCGCGCAGCGCAGCGAATAGCGGTCCTGCAGGCGGGTGTCGTTGCGGGGCGCGGCTTCGGTCAGCTGCAGGTCGGCGCGGATGCGCCCGGCGACGCGGCTTTGCCCCGGATGCGGCTTCACCGTGAACAACTTTTCGTCGTAATGATAGGCATTGCCGTGCAGCGCGATCGAGGCGAGGCTGGTGATCCGGGTCGCCAGCCGGGACAGGTATTCGGCCCGTTGAAAGGCCAGGCAGGCCACGCCGGTCATCGCGGCGGTGCCGTTCATGATCGCCAGGCCTTCCTTGGGTTTCAACGTCAAGGGCTCGATCCCGAGTCTGGCGAATACCGCCGCAGCGGCCAGGCGCTCTCCCCGATACAGCACCTCGCGTTCGCCGGCCAGCACCGCCGCGACATACGACAGCGGCGTCAGGTCTCCGCTCGCGCCGACCGAGCCTTCCTTCGGGATCAGCGGCAGAATGTCGTGTTCCAGCAAGCCGGCCAGACGCTCCAGCAGCAGGTAGCGCACGCCCGAATAGCCTTGCGCGAGGCTGTTCAAGCGCGTTGCCAATATTGCGCGGGTCTCCTCGGCATTGAAATACTCGCCGAGGCCGCAGCCGTGAAAGGTGTAGAGATGCCTCGACAGTTCGTTGACCCGATCGAGCGGAATCGGCACGGTACAGGAATCGCCGAAACCGGTCGTCACGCCGTAGACGAAGCCTTGCTCGCTGAGCAGCTTGTCGATGAATCGCGCGCCCTTGTCGATACGTTCGATGAAGGCGGGATCGCGGCTCAGTTCGGCCTGCGCTTGCTCGGCGGCGATCAGTCCGATGTCTTCGATGCGCAGTGGACAGCCGTCGAAAACAATGGTTCGACTCGTTTCAGAAGGGTTTTTCATCGCCCGGCATTCCCCCCGAGTAAACCCAACACAAGAAACGGCATCGACGATATCCAGGAGGTAGGGTACGCTGCGCGTACCATTTCCCGAGCCGGTGGTCTTTTCGGGCCGCAGGAAAGGTACGCACAGCGTACCCTACCGGGCATGGCCGGCATAAATTTAAAGGCCGGAACCTTCAGAAAAGTTCGCGGCAAAAAATTCATAGATAAGGGATTGATCATTCCGATCGCCAAAAGGGATAAAAATTGAACCATTGTAAAGGCTCTTTCAGGCAATAAGCCTGCAAAATGTCCGCATAGCGCTGAACCGTCTCCTGCAGCGTCTGCCTCCGTTCCTTTCGCGGCAATTTGAGGCCATCGCTGAATCGATCGAAATATACGACGTACTTTCCCCACCGTTTCAGGCAAAACACCGTAAAGACCGGGCATTTCAGCAGCGAAGCCAAAATAAACGGCCCTTCCGGAAACAACGCCTTGCCGCCGAGAAAATCGGCGGCCGCGACATGCAGCAAATTGCTGACCGGCGTCCGGTCGGCAGTCATGATCACGATCTCGCCCCGGTCGATTTTGTCCGCCAGCCGCATCGAAGTTTCCGCGGTGATTTCGGTGACCTGGATCAGGTTCATCCGGCTCGCGCTGTCGTAGCGGCTCAGCAATTCGTTGAATTTCTCCGCATGCCGGGTATGAACCAGCACGTTGACGTGGATGTTTTGTTCGAGGCTTGCAATCACCCGGCAGACTTCCAGATTGCCCAGATGCGAACCGAGCAGTAGGGTGCCTTGCCCCTGCCTCAGGCATTCCAGCAACGCTTCGCGTCCCCGGTATTCGACGTCGGCCAGCGAAATCATCCCGGCCCAGGCCGCCAGCTTATCGAGTATCGCTTCCGCGAACGCCATGAAATGCCGAAAACTGTTCAGCGTGCCGCCTTGTGGGCGAAGCGCCGCAAGGCGGCGCAGGTAATCGCGGCTCGCCGCCCGGCCCTGCCGGTTGACCAGCCAGTAATAAGCGACCACCGGGTATAAAACAAGCTGCACGATCGGCCGGCCGCCGAGGCGGTAAATCCCGAGCAACGCCCGCATGCCCCAGATCAGGCTGTATTCGCCCATTTCCGCCCAGTGCGTTTTTTTCATTGCCAATGCCGCCGGATCAAGGCGGGAAAACGCGCCAGCATCCCGAAGAACAGCCGGGCGTGAATCTTCGAGATCATCAGGTTGTCGCGCCATAGCCGGAAATGCGAAATGCCGTCCAGCGGATAAGTGACCTGCGTCGGCAGATTGATCACCCGCACGCCCTGCCAGTACAACCTGACGATGATGTCGATGTCGAAATCCATGCGCCGGCCGATCCGTGCATGGGCGCAAACATGCTCGACCGCCGCCAGCGGATACAGCCGGAAACCGCACATCGCATCGCCGATCGCGAACGACAGGGTGTTGATCCAGACCCACAGGTTGGTGAACTGGCGGCCGTACTGGCGGCTTTTCGGCGCGTCCGCGCCGAAGACGGGCCGGCCGGCGATCAATGCTTCGGGATGCTCCCGGCTTGCCGCCAGAAAAAGCGGAATGTCGTCGGTCCGATGCTGCCCGTCCGCATCGATCTGCAGGGCGTGCGTGAAACCCTCGGCGATCGCCGCCCGGAAACCGTCGAGCATCGCCGCCCCTTTGCCGCCGTTTTCGGCGCGAACGATCAACGTCAGCCAGCCGGCCCCGTCACGGGCGCAAGCTTCGAGCACCCGCCGGCAGGCGGCGGAACTGCCGTCGTCGACCAGAAAGCCGTGCAGACCGAGAGGCCTGAGCGCGGCCAGCATCTGCGGCAGCGCCTGTTCGTGGTTGTAAACGGGGATGATGAGGCAGGTTTTCAAGACTCGGCTCCGTAGACGAGGCGCCCGGAACTGCAGGAATGCGCGCCCGCGCTGTATTGAAAATGCAGTTTGCGCTGGGTTTCCCGCCATTCGAGACTCAAAAGAAGTTCGTCATCCGGGCGGATCATCTGGCTGAACTTGACCATTTCCAGATGCGAAAAAGGCAGCCGGATCGGAAAGAAAAGCTTGCTGAAATATTCGGCCCAGCCGATCTGCACCACGCCGGGCAGCAACGGGAAATCCGGAAAATGATCGCCGAAATAAGCGAGCTCCTTGGGCACCCTGAGCTGCAGGCGCACGCCGCCCGCATCCGTTTCGGCGGCCAACATTCTCGGCAACAGGCGGGTATCGGTATTCATAATCGATATCAAAAGCTCCCGGTTTACCTTGCCCTGCGCGGTCAGCGGAAACGCGTTCACGAACAGCCATTTTCGGGGCAGCGCGACCGCGTCGAAGCTGCCGGCAAGCAAGCTCCTGAGTTGCCGGATGAAAGCGTTCCGGCCCTGCGCTTTCAGTTGCGCCGCACCGCGCTCGCTCAACACGGCCGCAATACCGATCACGTCGCGGTGGCGCGCCAACACCAGCGCATGGGCTTCGGAAATCCAGAACGTCTCCTGAAGGCACCGCTCCAGCGCAGTCAACGACAGCCTTTTCTCCTCGATCTTGACGATCCGGTCCTGCCGCCCGTGCAGCAGCAGGCGGCCGCCTTCCAGCGGAGTCAGACGGTCGTCCAGCGCCAGCCCTTCCCGATCGTTCAAATAAGGCGAATACAAATGCGGCCGGCCGCCGCGCCAGTCGATCTCGATCCCGGCAAAGGGCTGCCAGGGCGCATCGTTCCGGCCGTCAGCCCGCCGCCAGGCGATACCGCCGGTTTCGGTGCTGCCGTAGACTTCGATGACGGATCGTCCCGTAAAACTGAGGATTTGCGCGGCCGCCGCGGCGGGCAAAGGGCCTCCGGAACTGAAAATCGCTGCCAGATCGGCGATTTCGCGCCAGGGCGACCTTTCGTCGAGCCGTTTCAAATGTCCCGGGCTGGCGATCCAGCATAACCGCGCGGGCTCGCCGCCCGCCAGCAGCATCTCCGGGCTCAACGCCATCGCGCTCCGAAAACAGCGCCTCGCCGCCAGCGGCCACAGCACGCGGAACAGCAGGCCGTAGATATGCTGATGGCTAACCGAACCGGCGATGCAGGCGTTCTCCAACGCGTTCCCCCAGAGATTTTCGAGCGTTCCGATTTCGGCCTGCAACTGGCGCAGGTTTTTCGGCACCGCTTTCGGCTGTCCCGAGGAGCCGGAGGTGTACAGCATGATACGGGGAACATTCGGGTCGAGAGCCTCCGACGAGATTCCCGAAGCTTCCGCAAACGCCGCATCCGGATCGATAGGATCGGCTGCCGGCCAGTCGCCCAGCAGCCGGCAGCCTTCCCGTTCGAGCTGCCGCGCGGTTTCCGGAAGATGATTGCCCGGAATCCAGATCTCTTTGTCCGCATGCAGCAGGGCGAACAGCCCAACCGCGAACGGGTAGGCATCCTGGGTATAGAGCGCATAACGCCGGGTGGAATCGCGGCGCCACACCGTCGCCCAATGGCCGACCGCGGCCGCGAACTGATCGCGCCGATACGACCGCCCCCGATGCAGCGCGGCCGGCGAAGAGTCCTGTCCGCAGGCCACGATGCAGCCGGCCAGGGAAATCAAATTATTCTGCATGTTTTTGCGTTCTGATCCGCACCCCATATTCGCCCGCAAACAACACGCCCATCAACAGATAAGCGATCAGGCCGTTGTACAAACTCCAGACTTCGAAGCTGCTCCATAAGGCGGTCGCCAGCGCAATGCCGCCGTTCAGGACGAAAAAGCCGCACCAGACCTGCGTCACACGCCGGGTATAGGCGACGCCCGCAGGCGGCAGATCGGGATGGCGCAAGCGGGCCAGGCGTTCGATCACGGTCGGCGGCCGGATGAGGCTCCAGGCGAACAGCATCAGCATCGCGCCATTCATGACGACCGGATAAAACCGCAGGGTCAAGAGGTCGTTGCGCCAGACCGCCAGCCCGCAGAACAGTATCCCGGCGACGGCCGCAGGCCCGTTGCCGAGCGCCCTGCCGCTTCCGCAAGCCAGCCTGAGCGCCAGCACGCCGATCAGCAGCGCGGCGATCTTCCAGGGTTCAAAATAACGAATCCCGAAATAAACCGCGAACGGATAGGCAATAACCAAGAGGCTGAGCACGATATTGGTGAATAGGCGCATGAATTTCAAGGTTCAAGGCGAAGGCGAAAAAACTTGCCGGTCATGATAAAGGGTCGTTTTCTTCGGCTAAGAGGGTTTCGTCAAAAACAACTTCCCCCCCTTTGAAAAAAGGGGAATTTCGTCAACAACACTTCCCCCTTTGAAAAAGGGGGATCGAGGGGGATTTATTTAATTCCCCCGGCCCCTCGGCAATATAGCTCCTGCATTGCCTACCTCCTGCATCCGTGCAGTCGTCGGTAACTGCTCCCTGCGTTGCCCTCGATCGCTTGTTCCATACGCGATCTATCTTCCCTATCCCTGGGGTCGTATCTCCTGCATCCCTGCAGTCGTCTTTTTCAAAGAGGGGAGTGAATCATCCGGTAAACCGCCTCGACCACGTCCCCGATCGTGCGGGCCGATTTGAAATCCTCCGGCTTGACCGCCTTCCCGGTCATTTCCTTCAGCCTGACGATCATGTCGACCGCATCGATGCTGTCGAAATCGAGGTCTTCGTAAAGCCGTGCCTCCGGGGTAATATCGTCCGGATTCAGCTCAAACATCTCGACCATCAGTTCACGGATGGCCGCCAGAATTTGTTCGCGATTTTCCATCATTTTCTCAAGTGCGGGCGGATTGGATATAGTTCGCCAGAGCGGAAACCGAAGCGAAGATCTTCGCCACATCCTCTTTTTCGGCATTGATTTTGACATTGTATTTTTTCCGGATCGCAAGCCCCAATTCGAGCGCGTCGATCGAATCGAGCCCCAATCCATCATTGAACAGCGCCGCCCCGCTGTCGATGTCATCGACGCCGATATCCTCCAGATCCAGCGTCTCGATGATCAATTGCTTCAATTCATTTTCCATGGTACTGATAAATTTCTCTTTGCTGAGTGAAATAATCCTGTAAATACCGGTTCAGGCGCCGTACCGCAATCGATTTGGGCTCGATCCGTTGAAATTCGGCCAGAGGAATATCCTCGCCGACATGCATCGCCAGGTGGAAACGCCGCCGGTAGGGAATGCTGTACCACGGTTCGGCCTTGGTCAGCGTGCTCGGATAGCAGGACACCGCCACCGGCGTGACGACCGCGCCGGCCTGCAGGGCGATCGCGGCGGCGCCGCGCTGGAAACGGTAGGGATTGCCCGGCACCGAACGGGTGCCTTCCGGAAAAATGATCATCGAACCGCCCGCACGCAGCCAATCCACGCAGTCCTCGATCATCTGCTCCGGATCGCCGTTGCTGATGTAGCCCGCGTTCAGAATCGGCCCGCGCATGGCGGGATTGCGCCAGAGCGATGCCTTCACGATGCAGCTCGCCTCCCGGACCCGGCTGATCAGAAACACGATGTCGACCAGCGTCGGATGGTTCGCCAGAATCAATTGACCGGGCCGGTTCAGTTTTTCCAGCCCGACGATCTCGTAGGTCATGATCCCGATCCGGTGCATCAGGCCGATGAATGCGAAAAAACTGTAATGGACCACATGCTGGCCCCGTTTGATTTTCTGCCTGCAGCTGCCGGGCAGGATCGACAAGACCGGAAAGACCAGCACCCAAAGCAAGAAACCGCCGATTCCGAAGGTCGTGAAGCTGACGGCGGTCCCGAAAAGGCGCCAAACGTAATTCAGCTTGTACGCTAAATTTTTTCCCATCGCCAGCCGCCTCCCCAAAAATCAACGGCCGCTCCGCCGCCGCGCAAAAAATCGACAAACAACGGCAATTGCACGGGCTGCTCGCCCGCCTTCCCGTTCTTCGGCACACGGCTCAGGCGCAGCGGTATTCCCTTGCCCGCCAAGGCCAGGCGCATCGCCAAAGCGCAGGTAAACTCGCCGTTCAAGGCGAACGGCGCGACCGGATAGAACCCGGCGATCGGTTCGTCGTAGAGCACCACCAGCACCTCGGCCACGCCTTCCCGCAGCATCCCGAGCGCCTCGGCGAAAGCCGGCCCGATCGCTTCGCCGCCCGGCGCCATCACGGTGATTTCCTGTTGATTACGATAGGCGATCGAATACAGTCCGGCAATCGCATTATGCACCGACAAGCTGAATGCGGCCGGCGACAGTTCCTCCCCGGCCTGGATCGTTTTGAGCATTTCCAACGCCTTCCCGACCTCACCGTGGGCGGAGCTGAACACGGTCGGAAGGCTTTCTCCCGGCTCGATGCACCGGTCGATCGCATTGAACACCGCCCGCGCCAGGGGACTCAGGCGGCGCTGCTGCAGCTTCGGAATAAAGCCGGGAATCTCGGCGCAATTCGGGCAGGAATGCATACCCGAAGCCTCCCGGCCCACCGAATCCGACGCCCATACGCCCCAGTCATTCAATACAAAATCGGCAACTTTAAAGGCGGAGGGCATGACGGATCAAAAAAGCACGAAAGAAGGGCGAAAAACCAGACCGACAAATTCGATTAAAAAGGCGCGTTTATACCACAAATGCGCGCAGAACGCATTTTGGCAAAAATATTCTTCTAAATGTTAAACTAAAAGACCGCAATATTTGAGTATTAGAGAAAGCGATCGATGAACCTGACTAAAACACTCTTTTCATGTACCGGCGCCGTTCTGCTGGCGCTATTGAACGGCTGCGCGGCCACCGCGCCCGAAACCCAGCCTGCGGAAGCCGCGCCCGCGGCGCGCGTCAACGACTTTCCGACCCGAGACCGGATCGAATACGTGCTGAACTGCGTGGCCAAACACGGCGGCCTGACCTACGTTACGCAATACGCCTGCGGCTGCAAAATCGACAAGATCGCCGAAAAAATGACTTTCACCGAGTATGAAGAGGCCAGTACCTTTTCTTATCTGCGCAGCACGCCGGGCGAGGCGGGGGGCGTCTTCCGCGATCCGCAGCAGTCGAAAGACTTGCGGAAGCTGTTGAAGGAAGCCGATGAATATGCCGAGAAACAGTGCTTTGTGAAATAAAGTTTGGTCGGGTGGAGGTAACGGGATTACGCCCGTTACCTCCACCCGGACATGCGGTTTTCCGCATCCGGTGGTTGAACCTGGCGACTCAAGTGGTCGCAAAATCGGATGGCCCCCTAGGCCCCAACGTCGTAATCGGGCGTTGTTCAAGACGGTTTGCAGCATGGGGCTGCGCGCCAATCGCCATGTCCCAACCGAACCGCGGCCTGTTTCAAGGGGTACGGGCTTTGCCTTCAGCCTGCGCGAAGCGTGCAGTCGGCCGTGCCGATTGTGCCAGCGTTGCCGGAAGTATTGTTTCGCCACGGTTGTCGTTACTCCTTCCGGTTATCTCCTTGTCAGATAACAAGTTTTAGCCCCATGCCGGGCACACTAGGGCGGTTTCACCGCCAGACAATCCGCCACCATTGCCAAGCGACCCACCATCCCGAGGCGGAACCCGGCAAACCAGTTCCGCCTTACGAGTTTTCCGATTGTGAAAGAGAAGATCATACCTCTGCCCGAAAACATACATCCGATTACGCTGCGCTAATCGGACCTACGCAGATTCGCCAGCGGAATGCTCGCGGCAACCCGCATCCCCTGCTGCAACTCGGTATCGATGCTGAACTCCCCGCCCAGGCTCTGGATGCGCTCTCTCATCCCCAAAAGCCCGAAACCGGCCTTGAGGTTACCGTCCTCGCAGCCCCGGCCGTTGTCGCGCACTTCCAGCCGCAACCGCGCCTCGGGTTCATGGTCGATCCGGATCGCGATCGAAGCCTCGCTGGCCTCCGCATGGCGCACGATATTGGTCAGGCATTCCTGAACGACCCTGAAAATCTGGATGGTGATTTTTTGATTGAGGCCATCCACCTGATCGGAGCAATCCAGACTCAAGTGCAGCTCCGGATGCCTTGCGCTCCAATGGCTCAGCAAATCCTCGATGGCCGCCTTCAGGCCCAGTTCGGTCAGCACCAAAGGATGCAACTGATGCATCATCGAACGCACCACGCTCATCAAATGGTTGGAAATGCTGACGATCGCCTCGGTAGTCTGCCTGATGTCGGCTTTCTGATGCGCGGCGGTGGCCGCCATCACCTTGATCGCGGTCAGGGACTGCCCCAATTCGTCGTGCAGTTCCTGCGCCAGCCGCTGCCGCTCGTCCTCCTGAATTTCCAGCGAATGCTGGGCCAACGCGCGGTTCTCCTGCTGCGCCTTGTTCAATTCATCGGTCATGTGATTGATCGCCTTCGCGATGCTGTCGTATTCCAGCGTCGAAAATTCGGGCAGTTTCTGCCGATAGTCGCCTTTTTCGATGTTCTCCAGCGCATTCACGATGATGGCGATCGACTTCAACGCCTTGTCGAAAGCCAGATGCACCGCCAGAAAAGTCAGCAGCGTCAATACCGAGAGCGAAATGAAAAACGCGACGCTCTCGCCCCAGACTTCGGTAATCTCGTCGAGCGGATTGGCCCGTATCAGCAAGGTGAATTGCTTGCCGTCCGCGGTGATGATCGGCTGTTCGGTTTTGCTGTGTTTGCCGCCGACCAGCGCGATGAACCACTGTGGCGGCCGTTCCACGTCGGATTTTCCCATTTCTTTTTGCGTCACGCTCAACACTTGCCCCGAGGGCGCCTGCAGTTGGATCTCCAGATGGCGCGTTTCCTTCAGCGAATTGATTCGCTTTAGCCACTCGGCTTCGTTGAACAAGGTCTGCGAAAAACCCAGCCGGATCAGTTGCGCCGCCATGTTGACCGAGGCGTCGATTTCTTCGTTGACCGCCTGCCGCGCCTGCCAGACCGCGATACTGCCGCCGAGCAGCAGGATGCATAACGAGGACAACAGAATTCTGACATTGATTTGATAGCGTAGACTCATCGTTCGTGGACGCATGCGTAAAAACGGAAACAGCAGTTTTCAAAAAGCCGGGAGTGTTCCGTAACGCGCACCGCATGTCAACCGCTTTCCGCCGCAACCGCAAAAAGGAAATCTCCCCACTTCATTTCAGGAAAATCCCCCTCCATGATTTCGGCAAAGCTTTCGATAATGGCCCATTTCATTACGGACACGACATCATGAAACGATCATTCGTCATTTTATTGGGCATCCTACTCTTTCCTCTCGCCGCGAAAGCGCATGGCCCCACGCCGCAAAAAGGGTTGGAAAGTATTACGATCAATGCGCCCGTCGAAAAGGTCTGGGACGCGGTCAAAGCGTTCGGCGCGATTGCCGACTGGCATCCGGACGTGAAGGAGAGCACCGGCGACGGCAAGCACGAGTCGGGCGGTATCCGTACCCTGACCCTGCACAACGGCGGCCAGCTAACCGAGGAACTGGATTATTACAGCGACAAGGACCATGAATACAGCTACCGGCTCAAGAAAGAAAACGTCGAGGCGTTTCCGGCCAGTTCCTACTCGATGGAAATCCAGGTCAAGCCGGGCGAGACCGAAGGCACTTCGATCGTGACCATGAAGAGCCGCTTTTACCGCGGCGATACCGGCAATACGCCCCCGGAAAAACTGAACGACGAGGCCGCGGTCAAAGCAGTCACCGCCTTCCTGAAAAACGGGCTGGACGGCCTGAAAAGCAAGCTCGAAAAATAAACTCCCGCGCCTGCCGCCGGGCTTTCCGTGCGGCGGCAGGCGCCGCCTTGACCGACACCGGTCGAGCGCATGAAGCGGACCGCGCCGGCTTGCCCCAAAAAAATGCCGTTAAGGATGAGGCCGATCATCTCTCCCCCTTGGTTCCCCCGCCGGGCGCTCATCCTGAGATACTTTTGGCCCTGCTTGGGTTACCCCTCGCCGCTGTAGGGTACGCTGTGCGTACCTTTCCAACCCCCGATGGTACGCACAGCGCACCCTACAGTTAAAAAAAGGAACTTTTCCCGACTCACACGGAAAAGCCATATACAGGAATTTTTCTTTTCGATTTTTCGGATTTTTTCCTAGCCGAATTACAGGTTTATTCCGTAACGCCCGCCTCTCCCGCTCGGCTACCATGTCGCTTGCTCGGATCCGCGCTTCGGTACCCCTGTGAACGTTTTGATCAAGAAGGCCGAATCCAATTTTACCGAGGCGCCGGATCCAGGCTTTTCAAATTCAGCTCAATAAAGACAACCCTTGGAGGGGGAATTATGCGGATTTCCAAAATCACCCGCACCGCCGTGTCGCTCGCTTGCGGCGGCGCGTTTCTGGCGGCCGCGCTGCCGGCAGAGGCCAACAAAGAACTGGACAGGCTGTCGAAAGAAGACACCAACTGGGTCATGCAGACCAAGGACTACGGCGCGACCCATTTCAGCAAGATGACGCAGATCAATACGCGCAACGTGCATCACCTGAAACCGGTATGGTCGTTTTCGACCGGCGTATTGAACGGCCATGAAGGCGGACCGCTGGTCGTAGACGGCATCATGTACGTACATACCCCGTATCCGAACAACGTCTATGCGATCGATTTGAACAACCCCGACAAGATTTTGTGGCAGTACAAGCCGAAGCAAAATCCGGCCGCGCGCGCGGTCGCCTGCTGCGACGTGGTCAACCGCGGCGTCGCCTATGCGCCGGCAGGTCCCGATTATCCGGCAACGATCTTCCTGAACCAACTGGACGGCAACGTGGTTGCGCTGCACGCGAAAACCGGCGAGCTGCTCTGGAAAATGGAAAACTCCGACATCGCGATGGGTTCGACGCTGACCATCGCGCCGTTCGTTGCCAAGGATAAAGTCATCGTCGGCTCCTCAGGCGCCGAACTGGGCGTCCGCGGCTATGCGACCGCCTATTACATCAAGGACGGCAAACAGGCTTGGCGCGTCTATGCGACAGGGCCCGACGAAGACATCAAGCTGGCCAAAGACTTCAACAGCCACAATCCCCACTACGGCCAGTTCGGCCTGGGCCTGAAAACCTGGGAAGGCGACGCCTGGAAGATCGGCGGCGGCACCAACTGGGGCTGGTATGCGTTCGACCCCGATCTGGACATGCTCTATTACGGATCGGGCAACCCCGCGCCGTGGAACGAAACAATGCGTCCTGGCGACAACAAGTGGACAATGACCATCTGGGGCCGTGACATCGACACCGGCGAGGCTAAATTCGGCTATCAGAAAACACCGCATGACGAATGGGATTACGCGGGCGTCAACTACATGGGGCTGTCCGAGCAGATGGTCGACGGCAAGATGACCAAATTGCTGACGCACCCGGACCGTAACGGTCTGGTCTATACCCTGAACCGCGAAAACGGCGATCTGGTCAACGCGTTCAAGATTGACGATACGGTCAACTGGGTCAAGAAAGTCGATCTGAAAACCGGCTTGCCGGTCCGCGATCCGGAATACTCCACGCACATGGATCATCAGGCCAAAGGCATCTGCCCTTCTGCGATGGGTTACCACAATCAGGGCATCGAGTCCTACGATCCGGAAAAACAACTGTTCTTCATGGGCATCAACCACATCTGCATGGACTGGGAACCGTTCATGCTGCCTTACCGGGCCGGCCAGTTCTTTGTCGGCGCGACGCTGAACATGTATCCGGGCCCGAAAGGCACGCTCGGCCAGGTCAAGGCGATGAACTCGGTGACCGGCAAATTCGACTGGGAAGTGCAGGAAAAATTCGCGGTCTGGGGCGGCACGATGGCCACTGCGGGCGACTTGGTGTTCTACGGCACGCTCGACGGCTACATCAAGGCGCTGGATTCGCGCAACGGCAAGGAACTGTGGAAATTCAAGCTGCCTTCCGGCGTCATCGGCCATCCGATCACCTACGGGCATGACGGCAAGCAGTACGTCGCAATCTATTACGGCGTCGGCGGCTGGCCTGGCGTCGGCCTGGTGTTCGACCTTCAGGATCCGACCGCCGGTCTGGGCGCGGTGGGCGCCTTCAAGGAACTCGCGCACTACACCCAACAGGGCGGCGGCGTGATGGTCTTCGCACTGGATAATTGATCGATGCGTTAACAGCGTAGGATGGGTAGAGGCGGTAGGATGGGTAGAAGCAATAGCCGAAACCCATCGTTCAGAATCCATTGCGGCCTACTGATGGGTTTCTCTTCGCTCTCGGCAATAGCTCCTGCATTGCTCTAGCTCCTACATCCTTGTAGTCGTTACCCATCCTACGAATCCGCACGGATCAATATGCACCAATAGAGAATTACACAAATGGATCAAATGAAACTGTTATCGGCCGCTTTCAGCCTGACGGCAAGCTTACTCGCCGTCAATGCGCCGGCAGTGGCCGAAGAACCGTTAAAAGTCTGCGCGGCCGAAGACGAAATGCCGTATTCGAACAAAAAGGGCGAAGGCTTCGAAAACAAGATCGCGTCCCTGCTCGGCAAAACCCTGAACAGGCCGGTCGAGATGGTCTATTGGACCGACCCGCGCTATTACGTGCGGGACTACCTCGACAAAGGCCTGTGCGACATCACGATGGGCGTCGACACCGGCGACCCGAGAGTCCTGACGACCCGGCCTTATTACCGTTCGGGCTACGTGTTCATTACCCGCGAAAAGGACGATCTTGACGTCGAAAACTGGAACAGCGAAGCGTTGCGCAAGGCCAAGAAGATCGCCTTCGTACCGGGAACGCCGGCCGAAACAATGCTGCGGGCAATCGGACGCTACAACGACATGTTCAATTATTCGCAGGAACTGGTCGGCTTTAGATCGAAGCGCAACCAGTATGTGAAATACGACAACGCGAAGCTGGTGTCCGAAGTCGCTTCCGGCAACGCCGAGATCGCGGTGCTGTGGGGACCGGCGGCGGCGCGCTATGTGAAAGCGTCGCAGACGCCGCTGACCATGACCGTGATTCCCGACGACAATAAGCGCGCGGACGGCCAGAAGGTCGGCCATCATTACAGCACTTCGATCGGCGTACGCAAGGACAAACCGGCCTTGCTGGCCGATTTGAACCGGGCGCTGGAAAAAGCCGAGGACGATATCGAGGATGTCCTGGAAGAAGAAGGCATGCCTTTGCTGGATGAACCCGAATCGACCGGCTAATTAAAAACAATCAGGAAAATTATGAAAACGACACACATTTTTGCCGCCGCATCGCTGAGCCTCGCCCTGTTGAGCTCGGTCGCGATCGCGGAAATCACTTTCCACAACGCGATCACCGGCGAGCAGCTGGATTTGAGCGTCGCCAAAAAAGGCGGGGATACCGAAGCCTTCAAACAGTTCAAGGAAACGGGAAAAAACCCCTACAACGGCAATCCGGAAGCGGTCAAAAAAGGCCACGACCTGTTCATGACCGCCTGCTCGGGCTGCCACGGCCACGAAGCCGAAGGCAAACTGGGGCCGGGCCTGGCCGACGACTACTGGACTTATCCGGCCAACGCGACCGACAAAGGCTTGTTCGAGCTGCTGTTCGGCGGCGCGAACGGCATGATGGGGCCGCAGTACGTCAACTTGAACACCGACGAAATGCTGCTGATCATGGCCTGGATCCGCGACATCTACAAAGGCGATCCGAAAAAAGCCAAATGGTTACAACAATGACGAGGAGATCTGAAATGAAAAAGCTTTTCTTATGCAGCGCAGCCGCAATCTTCGCGGTAACGACCTTCACCGCGGCAGCCTACGACGGTACCAACTGCAAGGAGCCCGGCGTGTGCTGGGAGCCGAAGCCGGGCTATCCCGACAAGGTCGAAGGCAGCAAATACGACCCGAAACACGACCCCAACGAACTGAACAAACAATCGCAGTCGATCGCCGAAATGGAAGCGCGCAATCAGAAGCGCTGGGAACATTTCAACAAGACCGGCAAGTTCGTTTACGACGTGGACGAAATCTGAGGCATGTCGGGTTCCCGCGCGCTGCGCGGGAACCCGAAGAATTCCGTAGGGTACGCTGTGCGTACCTTTAAATATTCCGTGTGTGGCTATGGACGCCGAAAAGGTACGCACTCGACAATTGCTCCTGCATTGCCCTACCTCCTGCATCCCTGCAAGTCGTCGGCAATTGCTCCTGCATTGCCCTGCATCCATGCAGTCGAGCGTACCCTACGCAAGTATTCATGAAGCTAACGGAAAAGAAGTGAAAATCCAGCTGGCGATTTTTACCGATATCATTGATATCTCTCCAGATCCCTTGATATCGCTGCCTGCGTCATCCGGAACCGGCGGCGAGCCTTGCCGTTCGCGGTGACCAGCCGCGAACGGCAAGACCGGTTCCAGCTCGTTTTTGACTAATATACCACTCAATACTCCGGCTTGTGTCTGCCGGAGTTTTTTTTCGAATCTCCATGATGAACGATGCGGAATTAATCCAATGGCGCGAACGGGCGCTGCGGTTTGAACACCAGATCAATCAAACCCTGATCGGCATGCAGCCGGCCGTCAGGCAGATCGTGATTGCGGTTTTCGCGCGCGGCCACGTGCTGCTCGAAGGCCATGTCGGCGTCGGCAAGACAACCCTGCTGCGCGCCGTTGCACAAGGACTCGGCGGTCATTTCGAACGCATCGAGGGCACCATCGATCTAATGCCCGCCGATCTGGTTTATTACACCTATCTCGACGAAAACGGCCGGCCGCGCGTCGATCCGGGCCCCCTGCTCAAACAGGGCGAAAGGCTCAGCACGTTTTTCTTCAACGAAATCAACCGCGCCCGCCCCCAGGTGCATTCGCTGCTGCTCCGGGCGATGGCCGAACGCAGCGTCAATGCCTTCAACCGCGAGCATGCGATGCCCCACTTTCAGGTATTCGCGGACCGCAACCGGGTCGAAAGGGAAGAAACCTTCGAACTGCCCGCCGCCGCGAAAGACCGCTTCATGATGGAAATCCGCATCGAGCGTCCCGAAGACGAGAACCTGCTCGAACAGTTGATGTTCGATCCCCGTTTTCACGATGTCGACCGCCTGATCGCCGGCATCGATCCCGGTGGAATCGCCTACGACCGACTGAACGATCTGGCAGAAACGCTGCAGGAAAAAATACAGACCAGCCCGAAACTGCGCCGTTATGCGCTGGACCTCTGGCAGGCGACCCACGATCCCGGGCGCTACGGCATTCACCTAGCTGACGTGGAAATGAAACAGCTGCTGCTGAGCGGCGCCAGCCCGCGCGGCATGAGTTACCTGATCCGCGCTGCCAAAACCCGCGCCTGGCTGGAAGCGCGCGACTACGTACTGCCGGAAGACGTGCAGGCGATATTCGAGGTGTGCACCCGGCACCGCCTCTTCATCAATCCGATGTACGGTTACCGCAAGGAACAGCTGGTACCGCAATTGGCCTCCGCGATCCTGCAGCATGTCGCCGCGCCTTAATTCCCGGCATTGCGATGAATCATGAATTATCCACCCGACACTCGATCGCCATAAATGGCGCACTCGACCGCCATGAACGGTGTAGGGTACGCTGCGCGTACCTTCTGTACGTATTCGGACGGCAAACACCCCAAAAGGTACGCGCAGCGTACCCTACCATCCCGGGAAGTTCGAACTTTCCGCACAGGGCTCCCGAAATGACGATATAACGCCAATCCATGCCTGAAGCCGATCTTCTTCATTACCGCTTGCACTGGCTGTCCGGCGCGGTGTACCCCGGTGCGCATCCGGGCCGCATGACCGGCGCCGGCCTGCTGTTCAAACAGCACCAGCCGCTGGCCGCGAGCAACGATCCCCGCCGCCTCGACCTCCGGGCCAGCGTGCTCGATCCTTTCGAGCATTTTCGCGTACGCGCCTACCAGCAGCCGAGCCGGATCGACGTGTATCTGCTCGCCGACCTGTCCGGGTCGATGGGTCATGCCGGCAAGCGGAAGATCCTGGCGACCCTGCTGCGCACGCTCGCGCGCTCGGCATTCGGCTACGGCGACCGCTTCGGCTTCATCGGCGCGGCCGACGACATCGAGCCGCGCTGGCTGCTGCCCGCCGGCCTTCATGAGGCCGCGGTATCCGGCCTCGCCTGCCGGCTTGAAGACGCGCAGCTGTCGGGCAGCGCATCCGGACTCAGGAATGCCGCCGCCTATCTGCCCGCCGAACGGACGCTGCTGTTTCTGCTAACCGATGCCCATTTTCCGCTTGCGCACCTGCGCGACCTGCTGGCCTCCCTGCAAATGCACGACATCGTTCCTTTGATACTGTGGGATCCGGGCGAATACCGGCAGTTGCCTTCCTGGGGCTTGTTGTCCGTCCGCGACATCGAAAGCGGCGCCTCCCGCACTCTGGTCATGCGCCCGTCCCTTCGGGAGCGGATCGTCGACGCCTACGCAGAGCGCCGGCAGCGCCTGATCGGGGCCTTTCGCGCCTTCGGCAGCGAGCCGCTGTTCATCGAACACTGCGACATTCCCGCCATCAATCGCTATTTACACCAGAGAGCGGCATGAAACGCTTATTGATCCTGACTCCCTTACTGCTGTTAGGCTGCTCCGGCGCGTCCGACGAAGCGCTGATCCGCTTCGAGGTCGAAACGCCAAGGCCTTTCGGCTATGTGATCGGCGACGAAATTCGGGAGCAGATCCTGATCGAAACCCGTCCCGGCATCACCTTGAACACCGCCAGCCTGCCGGCCGAAGGCCCCATCAATCGCTGGCTGAACCTGAACCGGCTGGAGGTCGAACAGGACGGCCAACGCTACCGGCTCGACCTCCGCTACCAGGTATTTTACGCGCCGCTAACGGTCAAAACCCTGAATTTGCCCGGTTTCACCCTGCAATTCGGCAGCGGCGACAGCGCTTTCGGCAAAGAGGTTCCGCCCTGGCGTTTTACGATGTCGCCGTTGCGCGATCTGGCGGTCAAAAGCGCCGAAGGCGGAGCTTCGATCAGGCCCGACAGCCCGCCGCCGCGACTGGACACGCGGCAGGCAATGACCCTGATTACGGCCGGTTCGGGCGCCGCGGCGGTCGCCGCCGCTGTGCTCGCTTACCTGTACGGTTATTTCCCCGCTTTGCGGCGGCGCACCCTGTTCAAGCAGGCGTTGAAACGGCTGTCCCGTATCCCGGAAAAAGACATGGCCGAAGCCCTGCGCATCGTGCATCGGGCACTGAACGCACTGAACCGGCAGCCGTTGTATCAGCATCAGCTGGCCGGCTTTTACGAGTCCCATCCCGAGTATCGCCGTTTGGATAGCCAATTGAACTGGTTTTTCAATTATTCCAACCATTATTTTTTCAGCCGCAATGTTTCCGCGACGGTGCTGGACCGGCAAAAACTGACCGCGCTGTGCCAAGCCTGCCGGCAAATCGAACGGGGCAGCCGATGAGTCTGGGCGTGGAATCGCCGTGGCTGCTGGCCGCGCTACCGTTGGCGTTGCTGCCGCTGGTCGGCAAGGGTATGCGCGAACATACCCATCCGGGCCTGATGCTGCTGCCGCCCGACCCGCTGTCCGAGCTTCTGGCCTGGCTGATCCGGCTGTTCGCGATGCTGGCGATGGCCGGCTTGGTGCTCGGCATGGCCGGGCTGCACCGCCGCGGCCAGAGCGTCGAACGCATCGGCCACGGCGCCGAAATCGTGCTGCTTCTGGACCGCAGCAACAGTATGGACAACAGCTTCGCCGGCCGCGCGCCGAACGGTAACGAGGGCGAAGAATCCAAATCCGCCGCCGCCCGGCGTTTGCTGACCGATTTCGTGAACCGGCGCGAACACGATCTGATCGGGGTGGCCGAATACAGCACCGCGCCGCTGTTCGTAATGCCGATGACCGAAAATAAGGAGGCGGTCAAGGCCGCGATCGCGGCGACGGCGACGCCGGCGCTGGCCTATACCCATGTCAGCAAGGGCCTGGGGATGGCGCTGTCGTTTTTCGAACGGCCTATCGTCTCCGGATCGCGGCTGATCGTCCTGGTATCCGACGGCGCGGCCGCGATCGACCACGACAGCGAACAGAAGCTCCGGCAATGGTTCAAGGAAAAACAGGTCCGCCTGTACTGGCTGTTCCTGCGCACGGCCAACAGTCCCGGCATCTACGACCCGCCTGCCGATCCGCGCGACGACAACGCGCAGGCGATGCCCGAACGCTATCTGCACCAGTTTTTCACCAGCCTGAACATTCCTTACCAGGCTTACCAGGCGGAAAGCCCGGATGCGATGAAACAGGCCATCGCCGACATCAGCCGGCTCGAAAATCTGCCGATCCATTATTTCGAACGGATACCCCGGCAGGATCTGAGCGGACTCTGCTATCTGGCCTCCTTTATCCTGCTGCTCTTGCTGCTGGCGGTCAAGGGTGCCGAAGTCAAAACGGAAGCGAAACCATGAACACGAGACCGTTACTCCATCCCCTGCTCTGGCTGATGCTGGTCGCAGGCCTTCTTGCCCTGCTCTACGGCGCGGCCGATCTGTACCGGATTCATGCGAACAATGCGCTGATCTCGCGCCTCGTATCGGGCCGCGACGTCGAGGTCGAATCCGTCATCGGCGGTCCCTTCGAGCTGAGGCTGGCCAGAGCCTATTATCTGAAAAACAAACACCGCTACGATGAGGCACTGGCGACGCTGAGCCTGGTCATCGACCACGGCGATGCCGCGCAGCGAGCCAGAAGCCGCTACAACCTCGGCAATCTGTACCTCGAACAGGCGATCGCCCAGGCCGAAGCAATGGACATCAATGCCGCCCTGCCGCTCGCGGGCCTGGCCAAGCAAGCCTACCGGCAATCGCTGGCGCTGGACAGCCGGCAATGGGACGCCAAGTACAATCTCGAAGCCGCGATGCGGCTGCTGCCGGAAATGGACCGGATTTCGCCGGACGACGAGGACGAAACCGTGCAGCAGAAAACCCAATTGTGGACGACCGTGCCGGGATTTCCGCGCGGTTTGCCGTAGGATGGGTACGACTGCATGGATGCAGGAGATAGAGCAACGCAGGGAGCAATTGCCGAGAGGCGACAGCCGAAACCCATCATGAAAATTGTCCCAGCGGGACGGAGTGTTTAACCCAATGCCGTTAAGTTAAGCCGTCATCTCGGCAGGGATTGCCGAGATCCAGGTTACAGGGAGGTATTCACGCTTGCCATCCGTGGCTTCTGGATTCGGCAACTGCTCCCTGCGTTGCCCTACTTCCTGCATCCATGCAGTCGTCCGGCAATCCCTGCCGGAATGACGTTTTGGCCTTAACTTAACGACATTGGTTTTTAATCCCGTCCCTTACATTCTGCAGATGCCGATAAATCAAAGCATGCAAAAAATCCTACGGACGGGGCAATATGCCCCGTCCGGCGAGAAATTTACCTTAGGTCCATTCAAATGATGCATTTTTCGTTGAAAGATTACCGAACGGTGTGCCTGCTGCTGGCGGTTCTGGCAATGGGCGTGCTGTTTGCGCGCCCTGCCGAGGAGCAGGAACGGCCGGTTTACAACCTGACCTTCATCGTCGACATCACCCGCAGCATGAATGCGGCCGACTTTACGCAGGACGGCCGCCCGGTCAGCCGGCTCGAATTCGTCAAGCGGACCTTGCGCGACCTGCTGGTCAAACTGCCCTGCCAGTCCAAAGTCGGACTGGGGCTGTTCACCGAGCGGCGCTCGACGCTGCTGTTCGAACCGATCGAGGTGTGCGGTTCCTATGCGGAAATCGACGCCGCGATCGCCCAGATCGACTGGCGCATGGCCTGGGCCGCCGACAGCAACATCGCCCAGGGTCTGATGAATACGCTGGACATGCTGCAAAACCGGGACGGGTCAGTCATCTTCATCACCGACGGCCATGAAGCGCCGCCGCCGAATCCGCGCTATCGGCCCGCCTTTTCCGATCTGAAAGGCAAGGTCAAAGGCATGATCGTCGGTGCCGGCGGCCTGACCGCCGTGCCGATTCCGAAGTTCGACAGCCGCGGCGAACCCGCCGGTTATTACACGGCCGGCGACGTGCCGCACCGCTCCTCGTTCGGCGAATCGAATCTGGATCCGTCGCAGATCGAAGGCTACAACGCCCGTAACGCCCCGTTCGGCAGCGCCAAGGTGACCGGCAGCGAGCATCTGAGCGCGCTGCACGAAACTTACCTGGAAGAGCTGGCGCTCGCTGCGGGACTTCGCTATGTACGGCTGAGCGATGCGGAAGCGCTGGCCGAGGCGGTACAGCGCCCCGAATTCGCGCTGACCAAAAAAGTTGCCGTTGACGTACGCCGGCAACCGGCCCTGTTTGCCCTTTTGATGACGGTAATCGTGTACTGGCCGTTCGGCCTGAGGCGGTCAAAAAATGCTTTGCTCTCCATTCGGCGAAAAGTCGTGGGGTACGCTGCGCGTACCTTATGAATAAAGGTACGCGCAGCGTACCCTACAATTAGGCTCATCATGCCTGCGGGCGCGTTGGGTAGACACGAAGCCGATAAACAAACTTTCAACCCAATTTTGGAATGCCGACATGATCAAAAACATCCAATTGACCCCGCACCGTGTGTTCGTCGGATTACTGGCGCTGTCTTTATTGGGCGCTTACATCACCCGCACTGCCCAGGACCATTGCCATTATTATTGGCTGCTCATGCTGTTCGTCCTGGGACTGGCCGCAACCGCGCCGGCTTACCTGGACAACCGGAACGACCGGAAAAGCCTCCAGCCCCGCCTGCTGCACTGGGCCGGCTGCGTATTCGCGACGGTCGTCATTTATGCCTACCACAATGCCGGCAGGCTCTATCATGAGGAAACCGGCCTGCTGATTCTACTGGTCCTGGCAATGGGCGCTTATACCGACGGATTGAAAAGCGGCCGGCGCTTCACGGTGCTCGGCGTTTTTCTGGGCCTGATCGCGCTTTCGGCGGCGTATGTCGATGCTTATCTGGGACCGCTGACGATCGCTGCGGGCGCGGCCGGCACATGGAGTTACCTCGACGGAAAAGCGTTGGAGCAACACTCCGACGGCGAGATGGCCGACGAACAACCCGGCCAAAACGGCACGGCCGGTCAAAGTTCGAACTTGTAATCGAGCCCCACCCAGAAGGCGCGGGGCGCGCCCGGACCGATGAAAGTGCTGTTCTGCCAGTCACGGGAATTGTAATTCCAGCCGCTGGAGCCGATCGCACCCCGCTCCGAAGGCGAGAACGGATTGATGCCGAGGCGCCCCGCCGTCGCGTACCGGCGGTCAAACAAATTATTGACCATACCGAATACCGACAAGCCTTGAGTGATCTGGTAGCGGGTTTTCAAATTGAAAATGGCGTAGCCGGAAACGCTGCCCGCATCGTTGAACGGTTGCCCCCGCAGCAGCAACCGATTCCGGCTGATACTGGTGTCATATCCGTAATAGTAATCGTAAGTTCCCTGGCTATGCGCGTTGTTTTCGTTGCCTCTTACGAAGGACGAGGAATGGGCGATCATATTGATGCCGAACTCCCATTTCGGGGTCAGGTGAAAATTCAACGACGCATTGATATTGTGAAGGGGAATGCCCGGCATGCGGTCGCCCGGCTTGATTTCGATCATGTCGTCCAGCGCGTTCAAAGGCCGTCCCTTGCTGTCGTATTGCACCTGGCTCAAATAATCGTAATCGTCGGGCGCGATCACCGCCGCGCTGCTATTGTGCGGGCTGACCATGACCAGGGGCGACTGGAAGGTCGCATCGGTATAGCCGTAATTCAGGCTGAAGTCGACGATGCCGGCTTTTCCGGAAAAACCGAATTCGATCCCCTGCCGGCGGGTATTGCCGATGGTATCGAAGAAGCTGCGGTCCGGGGTCAGGCCGACCAGATAAATGTCGTCTTCGAGATCGGTACGGTAAACGGCGGCGTTCCACTCCAAATCCCCAAAAAGCTTGCCGCGCATGCCGAATTCGAAGCTGTTGGAAAAAATCTGCGGCAGGAAAGGATCGCCGGAAAGCGCGGTAGGCAGCGTACAGGCGCCGCCCACCGTGGCAAAGCTTTTCGGCGCCAAGGGCGATTCAGGGTCGCCGGGGTTCTCCGGGACCAGGGTTCCGTCATAGGCGCAGCCCAGTTCGACGCTCGACGGCGTACGCGTCCCCTGGCTCCAGTTGAAAAACAGATTCAAATCCTTATAAAAAACCGCCTTGTCCTTAAAAGGCAGGTAACTGATCCCGACCGAAGGATTGAACGAGGTATAGTCGAACGTTTCCGCAGTCGGCGTTTCGCTGTACCGGCCCAATCCCAGCGTCGGATCGAGCGGCTGCCTGACATCCTGATCGAACTCGCCGATATTGTAGTTCGCCTCGGCCGGACAGGTATCCGGATCAGTCCCGCTGCAAAGGATGACATTGGGCCTGACCTTATGGATGTCGAGAATTTGGTGCAGCGCTTCGAAACCGGTGCGCGTCCGGGCCCGAACGCGGTTTTTCACGCGCGTCTGGTTGAAGCGCCCGGAAACGCTGAGATGCAGATTTTCCTTGGGGGAATACGTTTCGCTGAAATAGCCGCTGAATGTCGTGGATTTTCCGGTAAACGAATTGTTGCGGATATCTTCGCGGGCGGCCAGATAAATGGGGTCGATGTTTGCCGGATCGCTGTAGACGCGATGCTCCGCGTCGATCAATCCCAAGCGCTGGCTGGTTTCGAAGTCGGTATCGGCCGCATCGATCGATGCGCCGAACATGAATTTATGCCGATCGCTGTTCCAGTTCAATTGCAGGGAAGCGCCATCCGTCTGCTGCCCGATCTCCGTATTGCTCAACACGCCGATCGGCGTGCCTTCGACCCAGCCCTTGGAAGCGGCGGAGCTTGCGGGCCATGCCTTCCCGTTGCGCGGACGCACCGGCGAACCCGGGCCGCCCGGATTGTTGTAGCGAAGGCGCCCGCATCCTTCGTTTGCGTTTAGCGGCGGCAACAACTCGACATTGTCTTCCGCGAGTTTCCAATTCAGCGGGGCGTTAATGGTGCTGGGGTCGATGACCTCGTATTCGTCGTCGTCGAGATAATCGTCTCCGTTAAGATCTTTAACGAGGTAATAATCCGGAATATTGTCGCGATTGACGTCCTGGTATCGGCAAACGGGCACGGGCTGGCCATTGGCCGTCGGCTGCTCCGGAACCGCCTCCAGCTTGTTTGCGCCCCGGCCTTCGTCCATCTCGTCGAAATCTTCGTAAATATCCCCGGCCAGCGCGGTGCGGCGGCTGTCCCGGCGATAGATCTGGCCGGTCAGGCTCAGATTGTCGCTGAAAAAGAGCTCGCCGCCCAGATTATATTGCTGCAGCTCGTTTTCGGTACGGTCCGGCGAAGTGAACACCGATGCCGGATTTTGATTATACATATCCTTCGGTATCAGGCCGTTGCCGAGCAGCTTGTTGCCGACCGCCAGGGTACTGAAACGCAGCGAAAAATGATCGTCACGCCAATCGAACCGGGCAAAACCTTGATTGACCTGCGAGGGAGAATTGACCCGCCAGCCCGCCTCGTCGAAACCGGTAAACGCGACAAAAGCGCCGAGTTTCCCTTTGTTCCAGCCGGCGGTCAGTTCGCCTTTTTTGCGGTCCCAGGAGCCGCCTTGAAAACTGACATCCACCCCGGCATCGTCGAATCCGTTTTTCGTGCGCAAAGCCAATGCGCCGCCCAGCGTATTCAAGCCGAACAGGGGATTGGAGCCCGGAAACACGTCGAGCCCGGCCAAAGCGTTCATCGGGATGAGGTCCCAGTTGACGACATCGCCGAACGGTTCGTTGACCCTGACCCCGTCCAGAAAGACCGAAAGCCCTTGCGGCGTACCGAGCTGCGGCGAGGCGGAAAAGCCGCGGAAGGTAATGTCCATCTGAAACGGATTGCCCGCATAATCGTTCACGTTGACCGACTGGAGCTTGCCGTTCATCAAATCACCCAGACTGGTCGCCAAGGACGACTTGATGTCTTTGCCGCTCAGCGACTGCACGTTCGCCGGGATTTCTTCCCTGGCTAATTGCAGACCTTCCCACGGCCCGATTCGGGTTAATTTCTCGTCCTCGACGGTCACGGTTTCGAGTTCGTCGGGACCGGGTTCGTCAACGTTTTCGGAAAAAACAGGGCCGGCCCACGCAGTGAACGCAAACAGGCATAACCGGCGCAAACGCCGTCCATACGGTGAAAAAAGGGCGGATTTTGAAGGCAACATAGGACGGCGTGTAAATAATCTCGGAAAGCGGCCGGCTATGATAAAAAGCGGCAAGCCATTCATCACGGGAAATTTTCCCTGTTTATTCAGTGACTTTTTCCCTTCGTTACGAACGGGTCAGCGCGTATGATCGACCGCCTTGTACAGGGACGGATCGATGGGCTCTGCGGACGGGTGAAAGCGAGGCCCGGCCGTAGAGGGTAAACGTTCAATAACAACAGAGAAAATCATGAACAAACACATACTGCACAGCGCCTTGGTCGGCGCGCTATGGCTCGGCTCCACCTCCGCGATGGCCACCGGTTTCGTCGCCTTATCCGAAGAAGGATTCGAAGTCGAGGAAGGGGGACTTTCGGCCTACACGCTTTGCAACCTAACGGGCGAGTTCGGCGCCGACGAGGAAGGCTCCATCCCTCCTACGTTCGCGCCCAATGGCGGAGCCAACAATACCTGCGCCATTCCGAAAATTCCCGACGGCTACAAGCAGATCAAGAATGCCAGGCGTCCCATTGTCCTGAACGGATTCAACAGAAGATTCAGGCGCGTCAAGATCACTATCGGCTTCGTGACCGACCGGGTCTGGCGCAATACGGAAGAGGGCCGCTGCATTTACGGCGCCAAAATCCGCCTGAACAATGTCGATGCCGATCGCATCACACCGGGCAAGCAGTTCTTCGAAATCAACGACATTCTGCGCGGCGGAGTCGAAGGCCGGTCCCCCGAAATCGCTTACTGGTTCACATCGAACGCCGACGAAGTCGTCTACCGCGCAGGGCTGACCAACACCTCGCTGGTTTTCGAGCCGGAAAACGAGAGCGAAGCGCAACCTCTGCTCGACGACGCCCCCATCGACGAAAACTGGGTCGATTTCTCGAGCGATTTGAATTATCGCGACGACGACGGCTCATCTTTCCGGGATTCTCCATGGCTGCTGGTTAAAACCGCCTGTGCTGCCGACGAAAATCCCGTCGTTCTCCCCGGCGCCTTGAAATTCCGCCAAATGGGACAAGAAGGCCAGCCGCTCCTCACAATCGAAGCCAAAGGCTTTGCGCCTGCCGGCGCCACTGCCGAAACGGCAGCGCCGTAAGGCCGCCCGGCATAATCCTAAATTTTTTCATACGGGCCGGCCGACGCCGGCCCATCGGGTTTTAGAGCGTTTTCATAGCGCACACAACGGCAGAATTTTTGACTTCGGCTCCGCTCGACCGACGGATCGCGCTTCCCTATCGCGTACAAGCCGGAAATCGGAAAACCACCGGGCTGAGTGGCTACCCATCCATTTGCCGCCGGAAGACTATCGCTTAATCTTGTATCTTCTTGAATGCCTTTCTTGCGGCCAAGCGGCTATTTTTGTCCCAACAAAAAAATCTGCAGGCGCTTGCGTAGCGCCTGCAGACCGAATGAGAAGAAGACGATTACTGACCCTGATTTCACGGCCTGCCCCGCCATGTCGGCACAAACACGGATGGAAGCCGGAGCGATGAGGGCAGGCAATCGAGTAACAAACGGCCTGTCGCGCATCGCTCACTTCCTTGCCGGGGGGAACATCTTATCTCCGTACGACCGCTCATGAGGAATTACCCAGCATTTCAAGGTTTATGACGACGCAACCATCAGGCCGACCACCCCTCAATAAGTGCTGGGGAGAGTGATTTTAAAAAATTTCCCGAAATCCGGTTAGGGAATTTTTCCTTTAATGATTAAGGAATTTTTCCAGTACGCCTGTATTGAAGATTCAGCCGCTCACGACAGGTTCTCTGCATTGACGCAAGCCAGAAATTAAGGAATTTTTCCTATGGATTTTGTCGCCGATAACAGGGATCATGCGTGCTTATTTTTAAGGGGACGAGCATGCCTGAAAAAATCAGCGTCTTATTGGTAGACGATCATGCGGTGGTAAGAGCCGGCTACAAAACCTATCTCTCCCTGTGCGACAGCATCGGCATGATCTATGAAGCCGACCGCGGCGAGAGCGCTTGCCAGTCATACGACCGGCATCATCCGGACGTGGTGGTGCTGGATATTTCGATGCCCGGCATCGGCGGCTTCGAATCGATCCGCCGGCTCATGCAGCGCGATCCGCGCTGTAAAATCCTGGTATTCAGCATTCACGACGAGCCGATCTATGCCTCCCGGGCATTGAAGGCCGGGGCAAAAGGCTACATCATCAAATCCAGCGTGCCGGACACGCTGATTACCGCCGTTTGCACGATTGCACAAGGCGGCATTTTCATCGCACCGGAATTGGCGCAAAGGGTGGCGATCTCGATGGTAAACGAACAGGACAAAGCCGACAGCATCAAACGGCTTTCGCCGCGCGAGTTCGATATTTTCCGCCTGCTGGTGAACGGCCTGACTCCGCGCGAGATCGCCGAAAGGCTTTGCCTGAGCTACAAGACCGTATGCAATCACAGCACCGCGATCAAAGACAAACTCGAAGTCAAGACGATGGCGGAAATGACTCTGCTGGCCAGCCGCCACGGTTTGATCCAGTCGCCCTATGCCGGCACCGCGGGACCTTTCGAAGCCAGATGACGCGAATTTTCTTTGCGCACCGGGACTGTTCCCGAAAAATACGTTATTCCCTCCCTGTCGGAAATTTTATGAAACGCCTTGTTTATACGATTCTGCTTCTGGCCGGAGGCCCGGCGTACGCTGAAACCCTGTTCGTGACCCTGGAAAAAGACAACGCGCTGGCGGTGGTCGATCCCGTCGAAGGCAAACTGCTGAAAACCGTACCGGTCGGCCAGCGCCCGCGCGGAATCGTACTCGGCAAGGACCAGCGGCATCTTTACATCGCCGCCGGCGACGACGACATACTGCAGATCGTCGATACGGAGACGCTGAAGGTGATCGGCACCCTGCCCTCCGGCGACGATCCGGAAACTTTCGCGATGAACCCCGAAGGCAGCCGGCTCTATGTCTCGAACGAAGACGATAGCCTGGTCACCGCGATCGATATCGCTTCGAAAAAAGCCGTCAAAAAGATCAAAGTCGGAGTCGAACCGGAACCGGTCGCCGTCAGCCCGAATTCGAAATGGGTTGTAAACGCCTCCGAAGCGACCAACATGGTGCACTGGATCGACCAGAAAAGCCTGGAAATCGTCGACAACACGCTGGTCGATACGCGCCCGCGGGGATTGGCGTTTACTCCCGACAGCAAACAGCTATGGGTCACCTCGGAACTGGGAGGCACGGCGACCGTGATCGATACCGAGACGCGCCGGATCGTCAAGACGGTCAAGTTTGAGATTCCGGGCGTGACGCCGGACAATATCCAGCCGGTCGGCGCCGCGATCGACCGGAACCGCAAATGGGCCTATATCGCTTTGGGCCCTGCGAACCGGGTCGCACAGGTCGATGCGGAGACGTTCGAAGTCAAGAATTATTTCCTGGTCGGCCAGCGGGTCTGGAATTTGGCCTTTTCGCCGGATCAGAAACGGCTGTACACGACCAACGGCGTCAGCAACGACATTTCGATCATCGACCTCGAAACGATGAGCGTCCGCCAATCGATCGGAGTCGGCCATTACCCGTGGGGCGTGGCGGTCAAACCTTAAACCTGGCAGTTTTTTTCAAGCCTTTCGGGATCCCGCTCAATCCCGACACTCAAGCAAGAAAAAGAGCGGGACTTTGAGAAATCCCAGCCGATTCAGTCCCTCTCTGGCCGTTCGTACTTCAATAAGCCGCACGAACGGTCCTTTTTTAGGGAGGCGAGCTTTATCTTCTTTCTTCCTTTTCCTCGCCGATTTCCCAGTCTTCGGTCGAGGTTTCGATGATCTTGCCGGTTACCGCATCGACCTCGACCTTGGTTTCGACGCCTTTGTCATCGACGATATCGAACTCGTACGATGGATCGCCGTTATCTTCGATTTCGTACTCGACTTCCTCAATCTTACCGGGATGCGCTTTCAACGCGATGTCGGCCGCTTCCTTCTCGCCGACCTTCATTTTGCTCTTAAACGGTTTGTCGTGCGCTTTGTCGACTTCGCTTTCCTGTTCGGTGATGTTCCCGCTGTTTGCGTCGCACATGAACTCCCATTCCCTGCCTTCGGCATCCCGGATTTCAAGTTCGTACAGCGGCTTGCCGTCAACCTTCAGTTTTTCGAGCTTCAACATATCGCCTTTCTTGATGCCTTGCGCGGCGGCAATGCACTTCTCCAGTCCCGTGTCGACAGCCTGGGCATTGAACGCCGCGGCAGAAGATAGCAGGATGGTACTAAACATGAATTTTTTCATTTCATTTCTCCTGAAATTTCCAGACTTCGGACTGTAACCCATCCGGGGCCTGCCAAGCAATCCGTTTTAGCCGAATTGCGAACTTTGGAGACGAACTAAAGGTATGCAAACCTGCTATAATTCGGCGCATTTTTTGACCGCTCCGGGAATGATCTTCCTCATCCGCCCCTGACTTGACTCCGTTTACTTCATGACCAACGTTAACACCGAAAAACTTTCCAGCGCCCGTTTTGCCGAGGCGACCGATGCCTTCGTCGAAGTTTTCACCGCTTCTGTCGATTTCGACAAACGGATGGCTGCGCAGGACATTCAAGGCTCGATCGCACACGCGAAGATGCTCGCCAAAACCGGCATCCTGACCGATGACGAATGCGCGGCGATCGAACAAGGGCTCACGCAGATCGCCGGTGAAATCGAACGCGGCGAGTTTAGCTGGTCGATCAAACAGGAAGACGTGCACATGAACATCGAGGCGCGGCTGACCGACCTGATCGGCATCGCCGGCAAGAAGCTGCATACCGGCCGTTCGCGCAACGATCAGGTCGCCACCGACATCCGCCTGTATCTGCGCAGCGAGATCGGCCAGATCGAAAACCAGCTGAACTGCCTGCAAACCGCGATCCTGGACCTGGCCGAACCAAACGCCGGCACGATCATGCCCGGCTTCACGCATTTGCAGGTCGCGCAGCCGATCACCTTCGGCCATCATCTGATGGCCTGGTTCGAGATGCTGCAGCGCGACCGGGAACGCTTCCGGGACTGCCTGAAGCGGATCAACGTGATGCCGCTCGGTGCGGCCGCCCTGGCCGGCACCGGCTATCCGATCGACCGCGCCTTGACTGCCGAACTGCTCGGCTTCAGCCGGCCCTCGGCCAACTCGCTCGATTCGGTCAGCGACCGCGATTTCGCGATCGAATTCACGGCGGCCGCCAGCTTGTTGATGATGCATCTGTCGCGCTTCTCCGAGGAGCTGATTCTCTGGTCCAGCGCCCAATTCAACTTCATCGAAATTCCGGACGCGTTCTGCACCGGCTCGTCGATCATGCCGCAAAAGAAAAACCCCGATGTGCCGGAACTGGTGCGCGGCAAGTCCGGCCGGGTGACCGGGCACCTGGTATCTTTACTGATGCTGATGAAAAGCCAGCCGCTCGCCTACAACAAGGACAATCAGGAAGACAAGGAACCGCTGTTCGACACGGTCGATACGGTGATCAATTGCCTGCGCGCCTATGCCGACATGGTGCCGCACATCCGGGCCAAGAAGGACAACATGTACCAATCGGCGAAACAGGGCTTCGCGACCGCGACCGATCTGGCCGATTATCTGGTCCGCAGAGGCATGGCGTTCCGCGATGCGCATGAAGCCGTCGGCCTGGCCGTGCGGCTGGGCCTGACTACGGGGCGCGACCTGTCCGAACTGACGCTCGCCGAACTGCGGCAGTTTTCGCCGCTGATCGACGCCGATGTGTTCGAGTCCCTGACTTTGGAAGGTTCGGTCGCATCCCGCCAACATATCGGCGGCACCGCGCCGGAAACGGTCCGGGAAGCGATACGGACCGCACGGCAAGCCATGGCGGCCGGCTCCTGAAATAATCGAAACGACGGACGGGCTTCAGCCGGACCCAAATCCGCGCACCTTCGTCCATACGCAACGGAAGCCTTTCATGTACTATACTTAAGGAAAAAACTTCCTGAAGACAGCTTCGTGTCAGACCGACGTTCAATCCTACAATCAGACTCTTCCGAAGATCAAATCAGTTTCGACGATCTTCAAGCCATTGCAGACCGGTTTAGAAAATTCCACCATTTCAAACGCGAAAGCATCCGCCACGTTCTGACTCCTTCTCAGCGGCAATTTCTGGATACGCTGCCGCTGGTCCTCGATATCAACGATCCGGCCTTGCCGGGGTTTGTCTCGCCGGCGACGCCGGCCGGCATTTACGGTTATCGGCCCGGCAAACGTGCGCTCGAAGCCGCCCGGCAAATCGGTTCGGACTTCAATTACCGTCCGCAAAAGCACGATAACGGCAAGGCGGCGATAGACGGCCTGTTTCTGATGGGCAGCGTCGGCAGCATCGCTTTCACGCTAACCAGCGATATGGACATATGGTTATGCCACCGGAACGATTTGACCGCGCCGGAATTCGAGGAACTGCAAAAAAAGGCGCAGGGGCTCGAGAATTGGGCCGCCTCGCTGCGCCTGGAAGTGCACTTTTTCCTGATCAACAGCGAGCAGTTCCTGCTTGCCCGGAAAAAACCGGTTTCCGCCGACAGCAGCGGCGAAACCCAGCATTATTTACTGCTTGAAGAGTTCTACCGCACTTCGGTTTATATCGCCGGCAAGGATCTGGCCTGGTGGCTGGTGCCGCCCTGGCGCGAACACGATTACCCGCATTATCTGGCCCAGTTGGTGGAACGCGGCATGATCGACGCGAACCGGATTCTCGACCTGGGCGGTCTGGCTGCCGTTCCCGCCAACGAGTTTCTCGGCGCTACGCAATGGCACGTTTACAAGGCGCTGCATTCGCCTTACAAGTCTTTATTGAAATTGTCGCTAATGGAGTGCTATGCAAGCGAATACCCGCGTATCAACTGGCTGTGCTCGGAAATCAAGCGCGCCGTCTACGAAGGCGAGTTGACCGGTCCGCGAACCGATCCGTATGTGCTGCTTTACCTACGGCTGGAAGACTATCTGCTCAAATCGCAGAGCCCTACGAGACTGGCCCTGATACGGCAGTTTTTTTACCGCAAGGTCAATACGGCCAGCGGAAATCTCGGGCAGAGCGGCGCTCTGTCCGCATGGGAGGACTATTTTCGCGAGCTCTCCCCGAGCTGGCATTTGCAGGATCCGCCGCCTGTCGCACCGATCGAACCGGGCGCGTGGGGCATTGAAGATCTCTTGGCCGAAAATACCCGGATCATCAGCCAATTGACGCTTTGTTACAACAAAATCATTCAATTAATCTACGAACATATCCAATCAGAAATCCCGCAAAAAAACGACATCAAGCTGCTGGCGAGAAAACTGAGCGCATTTTTCGAGCCCAAGCAAGGCAAAATAGAGATCGTCACCGGCTCAGGAAACGAGCTCCCGGCCAAACCCGATCTGACGATCGTCGAGGACCGGTCCGACCCGACAAATCCCGAATGGCGCCTGTTCTGCGAAAGAAAAAACCGGCAGGATGCCGCCTTGCGGGTCCCGCTTTACCACCGGCCGACCTTGATCGAGCTCTTATGCTGGATTAGCGTAAACAGATTTTACCGCCAGGATGCGCCTGTCCGCTGCAACGCCGAATCGATTCGTCCAACCCACGGCGAACTAAGCGCAATCCTTGAACATCTGGGCCGTTTTTTCAAAAACTATTTCGACTTCTCCGATTCGCTCGGCAATTATGCCGCCCACAACAGCCTGACGCATTCGCTGCTGATCATCAATATCGGTCAAACGCCGCAAACCGAAACGGGCCGATTTGCCGCGCCGGTCCGAGGCAATCCGTTGAGCTGCGGCGCATCGCGCGAATGCTTGGTAGAAACGGTCGACCGGATATCTATCAGCCACTGGAATGAAATCCTGACCCGCCACGAACAGGGGATTGAAGGATTGTGCAATTGTCTGATCGAGATTGTGAACGAAACGCTGCAATCGGGAGCCGGCAACCGGCTGACGGTCGTTTGCGAAACGCCCCGGCATGGGCGACGCATCATCCGGCGTATCGAAAAGCTGTTTGAGGATCTGCGCGAACTCCATTGCAGCGGTCCGGAAAATCCCGCCCCCCGTTATCTGATGGCGGGCAGCGACCGCTATTTCGTGTTTTCACGCCAAAACGGTCTTTTGCAGTATCAGCAGGCCGACGATGAAGCCCGGCTCATTGAAATACTGAACGGTCCGAGAAAGCTTTACGGGTCGGTGACGTTCGATGCGGAGGTGCTGGAGAAAACGCCCATTCCGGCCATTTACCGGGAAAATCTGCCTCACACGGTGCAATGTTTCATCTTGCAGGAAAACAACGGCGCCCGGATATACGTACTGGATGAGAAAGGCTCGCTGTATATTCGCAAGCATTCGGATGCGGATACGCTCCAACTGGTCAACCAGTACGCCCGCTTCCTGCATTCCCTTCTCTCCAGGAAAACCACCGAAGCCGCCGCGATGCAGTTTTATCAAATCGACAAACGGCATGAGACCGGCTGGCAATGCCATACGGTACCGTTCCATTTGCCGATGGGCCATGACCGGAATCCTTTGAGCATTTCCGGCACCTGTCTGGGCAGCGACGACCTCGTCACCGTACGTTGGAACGGAGAAGAATTCAACTCCCGGCAATACGGCAACCGCCTGTTTCAAACCGTCAGCGAACGGATCATCGAGTTCAGGAAAAACGGCCAAACTTATCCTGTTTATATTACCGAGCTCAACCTGTCCCCTTCCGCGTTCGGGCTGGCTGGAAGCGATGCCTTACAAACGCTGCATTTTCTCGAATACAAGGAAAAAATCGAGGCGCAGCTTAACGGTAAACGATAGCCTCTTTTCAAGGGCGGCCGCATCCTCAGCCGCCCTGTCTCAATAGAGACGCTTATTTATTGCCCTGTTTCAGGTGTTCGACCGCTTCCTCGGCCGCTTTCGTGGCTTGCGACTCATGTTCCGCGCCCATCTTTCCGTGTTCGATCGCCGATTCCAGCGATTTGACCCCGGCATCGATATGGGTCTTGGATTCGCCTTTGGCGACCTCCGAAGCGGCGCGGGCGTGTTTCAAGGCCTCTGTCGCATGCTCCACCAACACGGATGCATGTCCGGCCTTGCCATGAGTCACGGCCTGTTGAGCGTGATCCAATGCCGCGGCGGCGTGCTCCTCGGCAACTGCGAACGAGGCAGATCCCAGCAGCATCAATAGCCCAAGGCCCAACAACTTTATTCTGTTCATTTTTTACCTCCCAAAGTAAAAACAATCCGTCTGCCGGCCTCCGTCAAAAACGGCCGGAAAAACCTCGTTGGTACACGTTCAAACGCTTCTGAAGCGTACGGGTTCGACAATTTCATAAATTGTCAGTTCCGAAGCAGCCGTTTAAACTTGACTCTCCGTCCATGCTTCTCCTGATCCGACATGTACCAACGACTTGCCCTACAACAAGCTTTTGCTATCGTTCTGGCCTGGACGCTAGCGTTTTGGGCATGCAGCCGAATGCTGACCCCGCCGGACATCGTACAGGAACCGGAAGCTTTCGCTTATTCGGCCGAACGTGCGCTTTCGCATGTGCGGCATATCGCCGCCGAACCGCATCCGGTCGGCTCCCCGGCGCATGCGGCGGTCGCCGGCTATCTGCTCGAACAAATCGCCGCCCTCGGTTATCGGGCCGAGATACAGGAAACGCTCGCTTCGGCACGATTCTACCGCCCAGAATCATTCGTCAAAGCAGCGCGGATCAAAAACATTCTGGTGCGCGTAGCCGGAAAAACCCATCAAGACGCCGTGCTGATCGCGGGACATTACGATTCGGCCGAAAGCGCGCCGGGCGCCGCTGACGACGGCGCGGCGGTCGCCTCGATGCTGGAAGTCCTGCGGATCCTGAAGCAGAGCGCTCCTCTCCAAAACGACCTGATCTTTTTATTTTCCGATGCCGAAGAATTGGGGCTTTTAGGCAGCCGGGCGTTTGTCGAACGGCATCCGTGGGCGAAGGATTGCCGGATCGCGCTCAATTTCGAAGCGCGCGGCAACAAAGGGATGCTTTTGATGTTCGAGACCAGCGAACCCAACGCCCGGCTGGTCGAACACTATGCAGAGGCCGCGGTGCAACCGTTCGCCTCGTCGCTGATGTTTTCGTTCTATAAAAAGCTGCTGCACAACGACACCGACTTCAGCGTGTTCCGGGAAGCCGGCATTTCCGGAATGAATTTCGCGTTCATCGAAGGCGGGACCGATTACCATACCCGGCTCGACAATCCGGAACGCCTGGACGTGCGCACCTTGGCTCTGCAAGGCCGCAACATGCTGCAACTGGCCCGGCATTTCGCCGATGCCGATCTTTCCGTTCCGGGCCGAGAAGGCAGCCTCGGTTATTTCAACCTGCCTTTCGGCAAATTATTCCTCTTTTCGCTGGACGATCATTTTCCGTTGCTGGCAACTGTCGTGCTCCTGGTGTCGTTTTTACTGCTCGCCATCGCCGAAGCCGTCCATCGCCGGCGCAGGATCGGACATTATTTTCTGCAGCCGGGCATTTTTCTGCTGCAGATCGGTTTGATCGCGCTCATCAATTATGCCTTCCATGCCGGCCTGATGCAGGTCTACGGAAATTATCGCCGGCTGCCGGAACCGTACAATGCGGAATGCTATTTTTTTGCGGCCTGCGGCCTCACCACCGCTTCATTCATGCTGCTGCATGCGGGCCTGCGCCGGTGGATCGAGCTGCGCGAATATGCGGCGGCCGTGCTGTGCATCTGGCTCGCCGCCGGCATTTATCTGGCGCTGGCATTTCCGGGCGGCGTGTTTTTTACCGGGGTTCCCGGATTTATGATGGCCGTCGCCTGGACGTTCGGCCTGTTTCTGACCGGCATGGGTATAACCCTCATCGCCGGCCTGTGTTCGGCTGCCGTCTGGATCATGGTCGCACCGACGCTTTATCTGGCCCATCATGCGCTCGGCTTCCACGCCGATCCGCTGCTGATGGCGATCGTTGCAGCGACGCTGGCATTGGTTTCCCCCGCCCTGGAGCCGCTTTATCATGCATTCGGCCGGAAACTGCCGGCCCTATTCCTGGCCGCGTCATTGATTTTATTGATCCGGGCGGACCGTCTTGCCGGTTTCAGCCCGGACCGGCCGCAGCCCGACAGCATCGTTTATGCGTGGGACAGCGCCTCGAACACGGCGCGCTGGCTCAGTTACGACGCCGAACCCGACGACTGGACCCGGCAATTTCTGGGTTCGAAGCCTGAAGTCAGCCGCACGGGCATTTTCGAAGATTTCGTTCATGCCGAACGCCTGCTCGTCCGGGAAACCGCTCCCGTCCGGCTGGCCGCGCCCGATGTCAGCATCGCGGAAGAACGTCTCCTGAAGGAAAAAAACTATCTGGACGTCCGTATTCGGTCGCGGCGCGATGCTCCGCTGATCCGCTTAAAGTCCCCAAATCTTGACGAGGCGGTTCAAATTTATGCCGACAGTCAATTGATTTATCAAAAAGATGCTTCCGGTTCGCCGCTTGAATTTATCGAATTCCACGGGCTTGGCTCCGAAGAGGCCGAGTTTGGATTTGTGCTGCCGGCCGATGAGCGAATGAAAATGCTGGAAATTATCGAAATTCGTCGCGATCTGGACGAAATCTGGCAAAAAAACTGGAAAACGCGCCCGGAAAGCACGATTCCGAGACGTGCATGGTCGTCGTTGCCGGTGGATGCGGTGATTTTGCGCCGATTTTATCCCCTTTGAATAGAGGCTCGCCAACACCTATTCGTATCGCCCGGTTAAAAAATAAGTACTTAAAATTTAATAATTTGACAGACAATTTTTATGCCAATTCTATACCGTGATTGAATCCGACCCTGCTCTTTCTCACCGCACGAACAGGGCTCGGAAGTTTGCACCGGCCACCGTAATGCGATAAGCTGCCTCGTCCTGAGAACCCGGCGAGCCTGTTATCGAAACTTATTTTTTTCTTATTTTTCAAGTAATTGTCATGACTCTTTTGCTTGATATTGCCGTTCAATCCGGAGGCTGTCCAGCGGTGTGGCGCTGAGACGGCATCCTTAAAACCAAGAGGCCGAATATGCGAACTCAAATCTTGCTGAAGCGCGCTTACCACGATACCGTTACCATCCCGATGCTGTTTCTGATCGGCGCAGGTCTTACTCAACAACCTTCGCGGATCGTTGCACCAACCTTAAAAATCGACGCGAACGACGCTCATGAATTTCCGAAAGAAGCGATCAACATCGATCCGAATAATTTAAAAATCAAGGCATTGTCAGGATACATCAAGGAACGCTTCAAAATTTCCGAAAACAAGGCGGCAACGATCGTTTCCGAAGCGTTCCGGAACGGTTTGAAACAAGGGCTGCAGCCCGAGTTGATCCTGGCCGTAATCGCGGTCGAGTCGAAATTCAAGGAAAAGGCGGTCAGTCCGGCCGGTGCGCGCGGCCTGATGCAGGTTCTGGCCAAGGCTCATCCGAAAAAAGTCAAAAGGCTCGGCGGCCTGCCCGCTTTGTACGATCCGCGTAAAAATATTTCGCTCGGCAGCCATATCCTGGCGCAGTACAAAGACGTCAGCAACGGCAATATCCGGCGTACCTTGCTGCGTTATAACGGAAGCCTGAGCAAAGGCTCGCGCTATCCCGACAAGGTAATGCGCATCTACAAGCAGATGAAAACGACGGCCCGCCTGACCGAACAACTCCAGTTGGCGCAAGCCAGCCGGATTACCGTTCATTAACAAGCGGCTTATTTGACAAAGCGCCCATGCTGTATGAAATGCAACGCCTGGCGGATAACCGGGTCGCGCCACATGATGAAGGTGTGGGAATAAGGCAGCACGATAAAATCGCGCATTCCTTCGACCTGCGTCCGGCCGACCGCCACCTTGCCGTCGTTCGAATCCCGAAACAGCAGCGACAGCAAAGGATTGACCGTTCTGTCGCCGGCGATCACGCCGACTTCGAAATCGACTCTGCCGAGCCGGTTCGGCAGGCTGTCATACCCCGTGCCGAGCTGTAGCCCGGCCGGACCATTGAGCAGATAGAACAGCCGCCAGCCGCCCAGTTTATCGACAATCTCGCTGCCCCCGTTCGGCGGCGCCAGCATCACTACCCGCCCCAGCTTCTCGATCGGCTCGACCGACAGGTAGTAGCGAACCAATATCCCGCCCATCGAATGGGTCAGGAAATGAATCTTGCCGACTCCGGCGGCCTCGCATTCCCGCACCGCCCGCCCGATACACGCCAGCGCCAGCGGCTCCACGGCCTGCCGGGTGGACGGATAGTCGAGATTGACGATTTTGTAACCGAAATCCGCCAGCAGCCTGCCCGCCTTTTCCATGCTGCGGCGGGTGCGTTTCAGTCCGTGCAGCAATATAATCGCTTCGGAATCTTTTTCAATCGCCGTCAAAAACATGTCTTTCTTTGGCTTCCGCCCGAATGATTCCATCAATCGGTCCCACAAGTTCCGGTTCATCGCGAAAGAAGCGGAAGCGAGTCTGTAATCTATCCCTGCGCCTCCGTCTCTTTAGAGCACTTGGCGCAGATTCCGTGAATTTCGATCGCTTTGCTGTGGGCGATGAAGCCGGCCTGATCGATTTCGGACGACAGCGCGTCCATCACCGCGGGCGCGGAGCGCTCTTCGACTTCGTGGCACTCTTTGCAGATCAGCAATAATTGCTCGTGCTGCTGGCCGGAATAATGACAGCCGATAAACGCATTCAGGCTTTCGATCCGGTGGATCAGTCCCTGTTCGATCAAAAAATCGAGCGCCCGGTAAATCGTCGCCGGTTTGGCTTCCTGCTTCAAAGGCTTCAGGCGGTCCAGCAGCTCATACGCTTTGACCGCTTGGTGGCTTTCCCAGATCAGTTTCAAAACCTGCAGGCGGATCGGCGTCAATTGCACGCCGCGCACCACGCAAAGCTGCTCGGCGGTGTCCAGGGCGGCGCTGACGCATTGAGTATGATCGTGTTTTGCCGAGGCATGGGCGGATGAGGAAGAAGACGAGCGCATGAGAGGGCGAATGGACTTAACAAAATTGTGATAATATAACATATTCACTAGATAGTGTCCGTTTTCTGAGTACGATAACCTGTCAGCCGTAATTCACCTCGTCCTACCCTAAAAATAAGCATGAAAATTCGCCGAATTGAAGCCGTAAAAGACTATTTGCTAAACCTCCAGGATCGAATCTGCGCCGCGCTTGAGCAGGAAGAGGATGGCGCCGCGCACTTTGCCGAGGATCTTTGGGAGCGTGCCGAAGGCGGCGGAGGCAGAACGAGGGTCCTGGCAGGCGGTTCCGTTTTCGAACAGGGCGGCGTCAATTTCTCGCATGTCTCCGGCTTCAAGCTGCCGCCGTCGGCCACGGCCAAGCGCCCGGAACTGGCCGATCGGCAGTTTCAAGCAATGGGCGTCTCCTTGGTCATTCATCCGAACAATCCTTATGTACCGACCTCGCATGCGAACGTGCGTTTTTTGATTGCCGAAAAGGCTGGAGAACCGGACGTGTGGTGGTTCGGCGGCGGCTTCGATCTGACGCCTTTTTATCCGTTCCGGGAAGACGTGATCCATTGGCACCAAACAGCCAAAGCCGCTTGCGAGCCGTTCGGAGAAACGGTGTATCCCGCTTATAAGAAATGGTGCGACGAGTATTTCTACCTGAAGCACCGCAACGAAACCCGTGGCGCCGGAGGGCTGTTTTTCGACGATCTGAACGAAGGGGGTTTCGATCGTTCGTTCGCATTCATGCAAAGCGTCGGCAACCATTATCTTCCGGCCTATCTGCCGATCGTGCAGAAGCGCAAGTCAACACCTTACGGCGAGCGGGAGCGCGAATTCCAACTCTACCGGCGCGGGCGCTATGTCGAATTCAACCTGGTCTACGACCGGGGCACGCTGTTCGGCCTGCAGTCGGGCGGACGGACCGAATCGATTTTGATGTCGATGCCTCCGGTGGCGCACTGGCGCTACAATTGGCGGCCCGAACCCGGCAGCCAGGAAGCGGTACTTTACGACCAGTATTTGAAGCCGCAAGACTGGCTAGAAAATTAACCTTAACTATTTAATGGTTATTACATTTTAAACTTGCACAAGGATTATAGGCAACTTAAGATAACCCCACATTAACCCCGTCATTCGAAATCAATCTGCTGGATGAGAGCTTCGCGTTTGTCATCGGCGAAGCTTTTCGGGCATAAAGGTAGAGGCGGCATGAACAGGATTGCGGGAAACGGTAGCCATAGCCGGCATAATTACCGTATTTTTATGGTGATCAATTCGGTCGGCTATATCGGCATTCTGGTTCATCTGGCCCTCATACCGGTGTTTTACTGCCTCGGCTTCCCCGGATTGGCTTTTTTGAACATCGCCGGTTCGGTCCTTTGGATCGGTGCGTGGTCAGTGAATCACCAAGGCCGTTACAATACGGCCATCCTGCTGATGACGGTCGAAGTGATTTCGCATACCCTGCTTGTCGTGCCAACGGTAGGCTGGCAAGCGGGTTTTCAGTATTACCTGTTCGCCGCCGTCCCGTTCACGTTGTTCAATAACCGATTCGAGGGAAAAGCGATCATATTCATTTCGATCGCGTTTTGCATGGAATTTCTGCTGCTCAGCATCTATACCTCCGATCATCCGCCCAATCCCTCCCTTCCGGACAATCTGGTCAAACTGTTCGGCCGCGCCAATATCGTGATTGCGTTTACCGCGCAGGGCGTGATCAGCTACTACTTCCGCCTGGCATCGATTTACCTGGAGCAGGAGCTCGAAAAGCAGGCTCATACCGATCCGTTGACCGGTCTGTACAATCGGCGCCGAATGCTCGATTTTCTGCTTCAACAAGGAAAATTGGCGGAGAGAGAACAGGCCGCGCTGTCGGTCGCGTTCGTCGACATCGACCATTTCAAAAAAATCAACGATAACTATGGGCATGGGACGGGCGACCAAGTTCTCAGAGAAGTTGCCGAATTCGTCAAACGGCAGTTGCGCAAGGGCGATACGCTTGCCCGCTGGGGCGGAGAGGAATTCCTGCTGTTGTTGCCGCACACGGACCTCGACGGAGCACGGGTGCTGGCCGAAAAGATCTGCGGAACAGTGGCCGAACACGTTTTCCAGATAGACGGTAAAGACTATTCGGTGACCCTGACGATCGGTCTTTGCGAACATCGAACGGAACACCCGATAGAGAAAAGCATCAAATTGGCGGATATTGCGCTCTATCGGGGTAAACAGGCCGGGCGCAACCGGGTGATGTGTTATTCCTGATCGCCGGCAAAGCCGGTAACACGCATTCCTCAAGCGTCTGCCAGTGCGGCGAAACTGTGTACCCAAATCAAGCTGTCCGGGTTCCACTCCATGCCGGGATGCATTCGGATGAGCAACCCTTTATAAGTTTCCAGGTCCGGAAAACCTTCCGCCCGGGCGTCCCGGTCGGTCAGATCGCCCAGGCGTTGACGGACCAGATCGGTCATCACGAACTCCCGGCCGTCCAGGGTAAAAGTTTCTCCCGGCCAGCCGTACACGCCGTCCCGCCGCTGCTGGGTTTTGATGCCGGTTTTAGCGGCCTCGACAAGTTTCGGATGGGTCACCAGCCGATCGATCGAACAAGTTTTTTTCGGATACATTTCCATGAGCTTTACTCTAACGGTTGCAAGTTGTGGGAAAGGTGTACATGATAGTCCGAATCAGAAATTTTTCATTCCCACAGCTTCCAAAATTCATGCCCGCCCGATTCAACTCAAAATGAACGCCGATCCTTTACCTAGCCTGCGCGCCGCCATTGACGAAGCTTATCTGGCCGATGAAGAGCGGCAAGCGACGTCGCTTGCCGAAAGTTTAAAAAACTATGATCCATCCGTCTCCGCCCGATTGGCGGGCGAGCTCGTCGCCGCGGTCCGAACCGAAAGAAGCGGCCGCCCATCCCTGGTCAATACGCTGCTGCATGAATATCAATTGAACACTCAAGAGGGCATCGTGCTGATGGAGATTGCCGAAGCCTTGCTGCGTATCCCCGATTCCGCCACCCAGGACACCTTCCTGCGGGACAAATTAAGCTCGGTGGATTGGGGCCGGCACCGGGCAACGCACGATACGCTGCTGGTCAAATTGCTGAATGGCGCCCTGTCGATAACCGGAAGGATCGAAAGTCCGGAGGACGGCGGCGACTGGCTGGGAAAACTGAGCGCGCCGTTGATCCGCACTGCGGTCAAACAAGGGATGCAGTTTCTCGCAGACCAGTTCGTGTTCGATGAAACGATCGAAGGTGCCGTGGAAAAGTTGGCTGCAGAGCCCGGTGCGCGCTATTCGTTCGACATGCTTGGGGAGGCGGCATTGACGGCGGCGGATGCCGAGCGCTACTTTGAGTCCTACCGGCAGGCGATCGAACAGCTGGCCGAAATTGCAGCGTTTAACGATCCTCTCGTAAATTCCGGCATATCGGTCAAATTGTCGGCGCTCTGCCCCCGCTACGAACCCCTACAAGAACAACGTGCGGTCGGCGAACTGAACCGCAAGCTGCTCGATTTGAGCCGGCTGGCGCGCGCCGCGAATATCGGCCTGACCGTCGATGCGGAAGAATCGGAACGGCTGGACATGTCGCTGGATATTTTCGCGTGGGTATTCGCCCAACCCGGCCTTGAAGGATGGGAGGGCTTCGGGCTGGCCGTGCAGGCGTATCAAAAACGCGCGCTGCCCGTGATTCGCTGGCTGGCCGCGCTGGCAGGCAGGCAGCGGCGCCGGATTCCGCTCAGACTGGTCAAGGGCGCCTACTGGGACGGCGAAATCAAACGCGCGCAGGAACTCGGCCTTGAAGGCTATCCGGTGTTTACCCGCAAAAGCGCGACCGATGTCTCTTACCTGGCCTGCGCGGAAGCGATGCTCGCTCGTCCCGAAGCGTTTTACCCGCAATTCGCCACCCATAACGCCCAGACCGCCGCCGCGATTCTGACGATGGCGAAACCGGATGCGGATTTCGAATTTCAGCGGCTGCATGGGATGGGCGAAGCGTTTTATGCGGAACTGGCGAAACATTATCCACGACCCTGCAGGATTTACGCGCCGGTCGGCAATTTCGACGATCTGCTGCCGTATCTGGTCCGGCGCCTGCTCGAAAACGGGGCCAACACCTCGTTCCTGAACCGGGTCGAAAACCCCGCCATCGGCCTGGAACAGATCGTCGAGGATCCGCTCGTTAAATTGCGGGAGGCGACCCTACGGATAGCTCGGCCGGCCGGCCTTTTCGGACCGGAACGCCTGAATTCGGCCGGAATCAATCTCAGCGATTCCCGGATCGCCGAGCAGCTTCAAGTCGAGTTCGATGCGCTGGCCGAACGAGTATGGGAAGCGCATCCGCTGATCGACGGCAGGCCCGGCCATGGCTCCAAACAGCCGGTATTCAATCCCTGCGATCGACGCCTGCAAATCGGCGAAGTAACTTACGCAGGCCCGGAAACAATCGGCAAGGCCGGCGCCTCCGCCTTGCAGGCTTTTCCAGAATGGCGGCAGGTTCCGGTCGCCGAACGGATCGCCTATCTGAACCGAGCGGCCGGGCTATTGGAAGCGCACCGGCTCGAACTGGTTTCGCTGTGCGTCCGAGAAGGCGGCCGCTCGATCCGGGACGCGCTGGACGAAGTGCGCGAAGCGGTCGATTTCTGCCGCTATTATGCGGCCGAGGCCGATCAACTGTTCGGAAAGCCGGCGCGGATGCCGGGCCCCACCGGCGAAGAAAATTACCTGTCGCAAACCGGGCGCGGCGCGGTGGTCTGCATCAGTCCGTGGAATTTCCCGATCGCGATTTTTCTCGGCCAGATCGCCGGGGCGCTGGCCGCCGGCAATACGGTGATCGCCAAGCCCGCCGCGCAGACTTCCTTGACCGCGATGCGCTGCATCCGGCTTATGCATCAGGCCGGCATCCCGGCCGAAGTCCTGCAATTCCTGCCGGCCGAGGGCGGCCTGATCGGCAGCCATTTATTGACCGTTCCGGGCCTCGGCGGCGTCGTCTTTACCGGCTCCACCGCCACCGCACGCTCGATCAACCGGACGCTTGCACAGCATCAGCCTGCGATCGTGCCGCTGATCGCCGAAACCGGCGGCCAAAACGCGATGATAGCGGACAGTTCGGCCCATATAGAGCAACTGGTGATGGACGCGCTCCTGTCAGCCTTCAACAGCGCGGGGCAGCGGTGTTCCGCGCTGCGGGTCCTGTATATGCAGGAAGAAATCGCGGATCGGGTGATCGGGCTTTTGACCGGCGCGATGCAAGAGTTGAACGTCGGCGATCCGGGGCTTCTGGCGACCGACATCGGGCCGGTGATCAATGCCCAGGCCGCAAATCAACTGGCAAGTCATGTCGAAAAAATGCGACGCCAGGCGAACGTTCTGTATCAGACGCCCTTATCCCCCGAATTGAAACATGGCAGCTTCTTTCCGCCGACGCTGATCGAAATCGACCATATCGGCCGGCTCGAACAGGAAGTGTTCGGCCCTGTCCTCCATTTGGTACGCTATCGCGCGAACAAATTAGCCGAAGTCATCGAGCAAATCAACGGAACCGGCTACGGCCTGACCCTGGGCATCCAAAGCCGGATCCAGAGCCATATCCGGTTCATCGTCGAAAGGGCGCGGGTCGGCAATATCTATATCAATCGAAACATGATCGGCGCGGTGGTCGGTGTACAGCCGTTCGGCGGGATGGGATTGTCCGGAACCGGCCCGAAAGCCGGCGGCCCGGATTATCTGCGCCGACTGGCTTCCGAACAGACGGTCACGATCAACAGCGCGGCGATCGGGGGCAACGCGGCGCTGTTGTCCGAAGCCTTGTTTTAGGTGCCCTCTTCCTCTTCGTCCTCTTTCTTGATCTCCTGCAGCGACAGGGAGCCAAGCCCGCCGCCTTGTTTCGCCGTATCGCCGGTTTTGGCCGTCGCCGAGCCCTTGCCTTCGCTCAGGTTGATCTTCAGTTTCAGATTGTTAGGCGAATCGGAATTCTGCAGCGCCTCCTCCAGCGAGATCACCCCCGATTTGTAAAGGCGCAGCAAATGGCTATCGAAAGTCTGCATCCCGACATTTTCGGATTTTTCCATCGCTTCCTTGATGCTGTGGATATCGCCTTTTTGAATCAGGTCGCGAACCAGTTGCGTCCCCAGCAGAATCTCGATCGCGGCGGTGCGTTTGCCGTCGACGGTCGGCACCAGGCGCTGCGAAACGAAGGCTTTCAGATTCAGCGACAGGTCGAGCAGCAACTGGTTCCGGCGTTCTTCGGGGAAGAAAATGATGATCCGGTCCAATGCCTGATTCGCGTTGTTCGCATGCAGCGTGGACAGACACAGATGGCCGGTTTCGGCGAAAGCCAGCGCGTGCTCCATCGTTTCCTGGCTACGGATTTCGCCGATCAGAATTACGTCAGGCGCCTGGCGCAGCGTGTTTTTCAGCGCATCTTCATAGCTCAGCGTATCGACGCCGACCTCGCGCTGGTTGACCAGCGATTTTTTATGCGGATGGATGTATTCGATCGGGTCCTCGATCGTGATGATATGGCCCGACGAATTGGCGTTGCGGTGGTCGATCAACGCGGCCAGCGAAGTCGATTTGCCGGAACCGGTGCCGCCGACGAACAGAATCAGGCCGCGCTTTTCCATGATCACTTTTTTCAGGACTTCCGGCAGCCCCAGTTTATCCGCATTCGGAATGTCGACCTTGATGTTGCGGATCACCAGCGCGAAGCAGTTGCGCTGCTTGAAAATATTGACCCGGAAACGGCCGATGCCGGGCTCCGACAGCGCCAGATTCAGCTCGGGCTGATGTTCGAAGGCTTTCTGCTGGTCTTCGTCCATCAAACCGTAAGCGATTTCCCTGATCCGCTCCTTGGTCAGTTTGATATTCTCCAGAGGCTTCAACGCACCCTGGAATTTCGCGGCAGGCGGCGCATCGGTCGTCAGGTAAAGATCGGAACCGTCGTGCTGCACCAGTATTCTTAAATAATCATTGAATTCCATCGTCTTCTATCGATCACAAGTTGGGTTCTGATTCGCATTCAGTTTAGGTCAACCCGTAGAGAAGTGAAGCCAACTTGAAAAATTACCGGTTATAATAGCCGCTTTTTTGATTTACCCGAGATGAACATACAACGCAAAGCCGTCGCGCTGATTTCCGGCGGCCTGGATTCGATGCTGGCCGCGAAAACGGTGATGGATCAAAGCATCCATGTCGAAGGCATCAATTTCTTCACCGGTTTTTGCGTGGAAGGCCATACCCATGCGATCCGCGAAAAAGACCGCGCCAAACCGAAGCGCAACAATTCGCTCTGGGTGGCCGAACAGCTCGGCATCAAGCTGCACATCGTCGACGTGATCGAAGAATACAAGAACGTGCTGATCAACCCGAAGCACGGCTACGGCGCGCATCTGAACCCCTGCCTGGACTGCAAGATCTTCATGGTCAACAAGGCCAGGCAATGGATCGCCGAAAACGGTTTCGACTTCATCATCACCGGCGAAGTGATCGGCCAACGGCCAATGTCGCAGCGCAAGGATACGATGCCGGTGGTGGCCCGCGAATCGGGCGCCGATGATTTGCTGCTCCGGCCCCTGTGCGCAAAAAACCTGGCGCCGACGCTGCCCGAGCGCGAAGGCTGGGTCGACCGTGAAAAACTGCACGACTTTAGCGGCCGTTCGCGCAAGCCGCAAATGGAAATGGCCGCACGCTATGGTTTTCGCGAGTATTCGCAGCCGGCCGGCGGCTGCTGCTTTTTGACCGACAAGAACTATTCGGCGAAACTGGTCGATTTGTGGCAATCGCACGGCCATAAGGATTATGAACTCGATGACGTGATGCTGTTGAAGGTCGGCCGCCATATCCGCCCTGCCCACCATTTCAAGCTGATCGTCGCGCGCGAGGAAGGCGAAGGCCGCTTCCTGCAGGGCTACCGGAAAGAATTCGTCAGCATGGCGGCCACCAGCCATAACGGCCCGCTGGTGTTGATCGACGGCACGCCGTCCGCCGAGGATTTGTATCTCGCGGCCGGCATTACCGCACGCTACGGCCAGGGCCGCGAAGCCGAACAGGTCGACGTGAAGATCACAGACAAGGACGGCGCGGAGCGGACGATCCAGGTCAAACCGTTTGCGAAAGAACTGCCGCAGGAATGGTACCTATGACTCGGGAAATCCTGAATGCGCGGCGGTTGTTATGCCCGCTGCCGGTGATCCGCACCCAGAACAAGATCAAAGAAATGCGCCCCGGCGCCCGTTTGGAAGTCATCTGCACCGACCCCGGCGTCATGCAGGACATTCCGGCTTGGTGCCGGATTCACGGCCATACCGTGCTCGAAACGCGCAGCGGCGATCACGAATATGTGATCGTGATCGAAGTCGGCGGAGCGGTGTAGGGCGGATTCGCCGTCAGGCAATCCGCCAATCCGACTAGAGCATTTTCATCTCGCGTGTAGGGGCACAATACCGTTAAGTCAAGCCGTCATCTCGGCAGGGATTCATGCCAGGCTTTCCTGCCTGGCCCCTTCGGGTCAATGCAAATCTGTTCCAGACAGATTTGTGCCGAGATCCAGATGACAGGGATGTATGAGAACCCGCCATCCTTGGCTTCTGGATTCGGCAACCGCTCCCTGCGTTGCTCTATCTCCTGCATCCCTGCAGTCGTCCGGCAATCCTTGCCGGAATGACGAGTTTCCCTTAACTTAGCGGCATGGCTTATGAACGTAAACCCGAAACGAAAATGTTCTAGGCGGTTTGCTGACGCGAAACCGCCCTACACTCACTTTTTATCCCACTTTTTCACGTTGAATTTATGAGGAATCCACGATGGCGGTAGGTCGCTGCGATTTTCCGATCATGCCGGAAATTCCGGGCATTCGTTTGGGCACCGCGTGTGCCGGCATCAAGCAAAACGTCCGGGACGATCTTTTGGTATTCGAAATGGCCGAACACGGCAGCTGCGCGGCCGTTTTTACGCAGAACGCCTTCTGCGCCGCCCCGGTGCTGGTCGCCAGACAACACTTGACGGCCGCGCCGCGCTGGCTGCTGATCAATTCGGGCAACGCGAACGCGGGCACCGGCAAACAAGGGCTTCAGGATGCGTTCGCGACATGCGAAGAGTTGGCACGGCTGACCGGCGGCTCGACCGAACGGGTGCTGCCCTTTTCGACCGGGGTGATCGGCATGCCGCTGCCGATCGACAAGATCGCCGCCGCGCTCCCCGAGGCTGTGCGCAATCTGCATTCCGGCCACTGGGACAAGGCCGCCCGCGCGATCATGACGACCGACACCTTTCCGAAAGGCGTCACGAAAACGCTCGAACTCGATGGCCGGACGATCACTTTCAACGGCATCGCCAAAGGCGCGGGCATGATCCAGCCGAACATGGCGACAATGCTGTCGTTCATCGCGACCGATGCGAAAATCGGCCGAGACTTATTGCAGCAATGCCTGGCACGCGCCGCCGAACTGTCCTTCAACCGGATCACCGTCGACGGCGACACCTCGACCAACGACGCGCTGGTCGTGATGGCCAGCGGGCTTTCGGAGGCGCCGGAAATCCTGCCGGACTCCGAACATTACACCGGCTTCGCCGAGGCGCTGCTGGAGGTCTGCAAAAGTCTGGCCGAAGCGATCGTCCGCGACGGCGAAGGCGCCACCAAACTGATGCGGATCGTGGTCGAAGAAGCGCAAAGCGACGAAGAAGCGGTCCGCGTTGCGAAAACGATCGCGCATTCGCCGTTGGTCAAGACCGCTTTTTTCGCGAGCGATCCGAACTGGGGGCGCATCCTGGCGGCGGTCGGGCGCGCCGGCGTGGACAACATGGTGCTGGAAAACATCCGGATTTTCCTGGACGACGTCTGCATCGTGCGGGAAGGCGGGCGCGCCGACGATTATACCGAAGAAGCGGGACAGGCAGTGATGGACCGCGAGGAAATCCGCGTAACGGTCAAACTCGGCCGGGGCGATGCCCGTCAGGAAGTCTTGACCTGCGATTTTTCCTACGACTACGTCAAGATCAATGCGGAATATCGGACCTGATCCGGAGCGGAAACCCAGGTGAATCATTTTCGAACGACAGCGCAAAAGTTCCTGCAGGTCGCGGCCGGCGTAATCAAAAACGCGGACGGCAGGATATTGATCGCCCGCCGCGACGAATCGTTGCATCAGGGCGGGCTGTGGGAATTTCCGGGCGGCAAGATCGAAGCCGGAGAAACGCCGGAACAGGCGCTATTCAGAGAACTCAAGGAAGAACTGGATATCGACACCCTTTCTGCAGCACCGCTGATCACGATCCATCACCGTTATCCCGACCGGGACGTGACCTTGCGGGTGTTTCTGGTCGACCGATTTTCCGGCACGGCGAAAGGATGCCAGGAGCAGCCGATCCGCTGGGTCGAACCGAACGAATTGAATCGGTTCGCCTTTCCGGCCGCCAACCGGCCGATCATCGCCGCCGCCCAGCTCCCGCCTTTTTATGCCATCCTCGACGATCAGGTCAGCAGCAATCCGATGGAGGATCTGCATAAACTACTGGCGCAAGGGATCGATCTGATCCAGGCGCGCCTGAAAACTTCGCCGCACGACCGGATTGACGAATTCCTGGCAATCGCGTCTCCGCTATGCTCGAAGCATGGCGCCGCGCTGCTGATCAATTCCGCCGTGGATTTCGGGCAGCATCGCACTCACGGCCTGCACCTGACCGCCCGCGACTTGCTCGCTTTAAGCGAACGGCCTTCCGGTTACCGCTGGATCGGCGCCTCGTGCCATAACCTGCAAGAACTCGAACATGCCCAAAAGATCGGCGCCGACTTCGCGGTTCTGGCCCCCGTGCTGCCGACCCTTACCCACCCCGAAACGGCTGCATTGGGATGGAAGCGGTTTGCCGCGCTCGCCGAAGGGAGCAATATCCCCGTGTATGCGCTGGGCGGTTTGACGAAAAAAGATTTAAGCGCCGCCCGCGATGCCGGCGCGCAGGGCATTGCCGGCATCAGCGCGTTTCTAGGCTAGATAGTGTCGTCACAAGATAAGTCTTTGTCAGGTATAATACGGAGATTGTCGTTGCTGATGAGATTAAAGAGCCATGTCCCAACCTGCCCACCGCCGCCATGACATTTCCGATACGGTTTGGAGCTTACTGGAACCCCATCTGCCCGGCCGTGCCGGGGCCTGGGGCGGAAAAGCGCGAGACAACCGCTTGTTTATCAATGCGGTCTTCTGGATTTTGCGTACCGGTGCGCCATGGCGCGACCTGCCACCTGACTATGGCGATTGGAAGAACACCCATCGCCGGTTTTGCCGTTGGCGAGATCACGGCGTCTGGGAAGCCCTGTTGGAACAGTTGGTCACCGAACCCGACTATGAATGGTTGATGATTGATGCCAGCCACATCAAAGTCCATCCGCATGCGACCGGCGCGCAAGGCGGCAATCAGGGCATGGCGGTCACAAAAGGGGGCTCAACAGTAAGATACATCTGGCCGTGGATGCGCATGGTATGCCGGTCAGAATCCTTATTACAGCAGGTACCACAGCAGATTGTTCGCAGGCTTCAGCCTTGATCGAAGGCGTGGATGCTCAGTACTTATTGGCGGACAAAGGCTACGATAGCGATGCTATCGTAGCCCAAGCCGAAGCAAATCAGATGACGGTGGTCATTCCGCCACGCCGCAATCGAAAACAACCCCGCGACTACGATCGCGACCTGTACAAACTGCGGCATTTAGTAGAAAACGCGTTCTTGCACCTCAAGCGCTGGCGAGGTATTGCCACACGCTATGCCAAGAACACCGCATCGTTCCTGGCCGCTGTGCAGATCCGGTGCATCGCCCTGTGGACAGCTATCTTATGACGACACTATCTAGAGCATTTTTATATCGCGTGAGGGAAGTCCTCACCAATCTGAAGGGTGCCCTGCCGTTACCCCCGTAGGGTACGCTGTGCGTACCCTCGATGTCGAAAGGTACGCACGGCGTACCCTACGGGCTGAACCCGTAAGATACCGATGCCGGACGGAATATTTATCCCGTCCGTAACGTTTAGCATCGAGCGAACACAGACGATGATTTTATGCTGGCGGTAGGTCTTCGAATACTCTAGCGGCTCGGCAACGGATCAGTGATACGGAAGACCGTCTTCCGTGTCGCCCGAATCGGGAAGCTCTTCGGAAATCCGGTTTTCTTCGGCCGCCCAGGCGCCGAGATCGATCAATTTGCAGCGTTCGGAACAGAACGGCCGGAACGGATAGTCCGCCGTCCATTCCAGCGGACGCTGGCAGACGGGGCATTTGACTTTCAATGCAACCTGTTTCTCCGGCATTAAAATTGGCAACAGGATAAAGTGAAAGATACGTCGTCGCTGCTTTGCAGGGGGCGTTTTTCGTCGTGGGAAGGCACCATGAAACGCACGGTGCAGCGGTGCTTGCCGCCGCTGATTTCGGCAAAATAGCGCAACGATTTGTCCAGGCTGACTTTTATCAGCTGGTAAGGCTGGCTGCGGTCCAGGGAAATTTGAAAAAAACCGGCTTTGGCGATTTCCCGGGTTTCGTCGCTGCTGTTGCGGATCAGATTCAGGATCAGGTCGATCGCGTTTCTGATATCGTTGAAAGGACTGCTCCATTGCTGGAGATCTCTCAGGCGGATCGGTTCCTCCTGTTCAAGCCAATAATGAAACTCCGGCAGATCGAAAGAACAGGTACCGCCGGGGATCGAACTGCGCTGGGCGATGCTTTGAAACAGATCGCTCTCCAGCACATGAATTCCGATCTTGCCGCTTGACGCGTAAAGTTTCTTGCTGGTTTGGCTCACCTCGCCGAGCAGTTGGTTCAGTTTTTCCGCGTCTACGCCCTGACTATGGGCAATCCTGTTCAGGGCCTTGCCATTGCGGTCCAGTTCTTTAAGCAGTTCCGATTTCAAATCGTTGCGGCTGAAAATCGTCATGATGTCGAGCAATACGTTCAGTGCGGCGCGTTTGTCCCAAACGGAGGCGCCGTTCAGAAAATGATTGAATTGTTCGAAAAGTTGTTCCAGCCTGATGAAAACCCGGATGCGTTCGTTGAGAGGAAATTCATAAGTGATTTTGTTGGTCACAGGTAAGTTTATGCTGACAGGGACTTAAAGAAATGTATAAATTGTGCAGTTTTTTGACTTGTTCTGCAAGTGGATTGTCGGCCTGTGAGTTGTCCAAAAGATCGTCCGCATGCTTTCGCCGATAGTCCCGTGAAACCTGGCTGCCGATGATCGAACGGATGACTTTGAAGTCTAACTTGTCCCGTCGGCTGATGCGTTCGATCTGGAGTTCGAGCGGGCAATCGACCACCAGGATCCGGTCGACGAGCGGTTCCAGCTTGGATTCGAACAACAACGGGATGCTCAGAATGCAATACGGGACGTCGAGCCGTTCGGCTTTCGCGGCCAAGGCGGCCAGAATCATCGGATGCAGGATCGCTTCGAGCTGCCGTTTTTTGCGGTCATCGGAAAAAATCAGTTTTTTCAATTGCAGGCGGTTCAGGGAACCGTCCGGGTTAAAGACCTGCTGGCCGAATGCCTCGCGAATCCGATCCAGCGCGGGCTGCCCTTTCTCGGTCAGTTCGCGGGCGGTCTGGTCGGCATCCAGGATCGGAACGCCCATCTCCGCAAACAGATTGGAAACCGTCGTTTTGCCGCAGCCAATCCCCCCTGTCAAACCCACTTTCAGCATCGGTTAAAACGCTCAAAAACCGATCGAGGCAAGATAAAGCCGGTTGATCGATTCCCCCCAGATCAGCGCAATCCAGCCGGCAAACGCCAGATAAGGGCCGAAAGGAATCGGTGCGGCATGGTCGCGCTTGGCGAAAACGATCGAGGCAACGCCCAAAACCGCTCCGGTCAGCGTGGACAGCAAAACGATCAACGGCAGACTCTGCCATCCGAGCCAGGCACCGAACAGCGCCAGCAGCTTGAAATCCCCAAAGCCCATCCCTTCCTTGCCGGTAGCCAGCTTGAACAAGTGGTATACCAGCCAAAGCGAACCATAGCCGGCTGCCGCGCCGACAATGCTGGAATGCGCATCGGTGAAAACCCCGCCCAAACTCAGGATCAGCCCGATCCACAGCATCGGTAGGGTAATCGAGTCGGGCAGCAGGTGATGGTCGATGTCGATAAAAGTCAAGGCGATCAGCGACCAGGTCAACAACAGTGCAAACAAGGTTTGCAGAGTATAGCCGAAATGCCAGGCGACTGCGGCGGAGAGCACCGCGGTCAACAGTTCGATCGCGGGATAACGCCCGGAAATCCGGGCACCGCAGTGCGCGCATTTGCCTTTTAAAAACAGGTAGCTCAATACCGGAATATTTTGATAAGGCTTGATCGGCGCCTTACAGGACGGACAGCGCGACAAGGGAAGCGCCAGATTGAAAGGCTCTTCTTCGGTTAAAGAAATAGGGCGGCCGCTTTGCGGAAGCGGCACGGCCTCCGGCGCCAGCTCCAAAAATTCGATGCATTCCTTGCGCCAGCCTCCGTACATCATGATCGGCAGGCGATAGATCACCACGTTTAAAAAACTGCCGACCATCAACCCGACCACAAAAACGATGTAAGGCAAAAAATCGCTCAGAACAGTCATGTAATAAAAAATACCCTTAAATTGATGGGAATGATACGCATCCGGTCGAATTTTAACCTACGCCTGCGCCAAAGTGTAGTTTCATATGTTGGCCTTAACATTTATTCAGTTTCTCATAACCTCATAGAATGCTGGCTAGAGCATTTTCATATCGCGTGTAGGGAAGCTCCTCACCTTCTGAAAGGTGCCATCGTTAAGTCCAGCCCCCCGTAGGGTACGCTGTGCGTACCCTCTATGTCGAGAGGTACGCACAGCGTACCCTACGGGGTTGAACCCGTAAGATACCGGTGCCGGACGGGATAGTTATCCCATCCGTAACGTTTAGCACCGCGCAAATACAGACGATGATTTTATGCTGGCGGTAGGTCTTCAAACGTGGGGAACGGGGTTATAAATCCCGTCCCGCTCAGGGGTAACGGCTGCTCGGCTACCCGGCTCGATCCGCAAAATACTGCACGCTCAAGTCATTACGACAGTCTCAATGGGCCAAACGGCCGAGTCGGCAGACTCTCCACGAGGCAAAACCGGTGCGGCGATGCTTGACCCCCTAAAGCAACTGCCACTGGCTCTCGATCACCGACCTCAGGATGCTAAGACGTAGTCGTGTAGGTCGGGCACGCGCTTTTTGTGCCCGACCTTTCCAATGCATTGAAAGGTGACAAGATTTCAGGCCCGCGCCATAGTCCGAAGCATGATCGCCACATGGGCTTCGGGCAACGATAAAGCGGTTGCCCGACCTACAGGGCTATCTTCCTGGGCTATGGCCGCAAAACCATCGACCGCAAAGCCGCTACCCGCCAAAGGCGTATGATCGCCGAACAGTTCCGTGCCGTCATCGATCACGCCGTTGCCGTTTCTATCCAATACCAGCAGACCATCATCCGGCAATACCCAGCCGGTGCCTTCTTTGATGCCGTTGACGTCATGGTCGAAGTAGATGGGGTGGGTACTGAATGCCGTCGTTTCCAGGCCGTCGCCATCCAGATCAAGCGTTAACGGGTCACGAAGGTCGGGCGGTGGAGTGCGTTGGGCGACGTTGAAAACATTGTCGATATCGTCCGTTATCGGGGTCTCGGTGACCTCGCGCCAGGAAGACACCCGAGAGGAACCCCCCATCACCTTGAGTTTGATACCCAGGTTCTGGTTCTGGAAATTTTCAATAACGAGGGAAGCGCTTTGATCGCCACTGACAACCAACAGGTCATCCCCCTGATGGTAGTAGCGATTTCCGGCAGCATCCTGGTAAAAATCATCGTTCGTCATCAGCCGCTTGGTCGCTGTTTTCAGCTCTTGGCCATTGAAATACACCACACCTCGGCCATCGCTATCGAAAATACGGTCGCCATCATTGGCAAAGTAGAGGTCAAAGCCATCGCCGCCTTCGAGGTAATCATCACCGCCGTTGCCATCCAGGGTGTCGTCGTCGGTGCCGCCGACCAATTTGTCAGGGTTATCGGTTCCTGTCAGATTGTCATTACCGGGACCACCGATGCAATGAATCCCATTTTGTATCCATCCGCTTACAGGGTTATCAAAACGCCCGATATCAACGATTGTCTTAGTGCCACCAGTATTCCTATCAATTCCTGCACGTGAAAGCGTTCCAAAAATACTATCATCCTGATCCGTTCCATACAGGATAGGTTTATTGTCTGCATCTAGAAACTTTGTCACCCCATTATCAAATATTCGCTCTGCCAATTCATGCATCTCGGTTGATAGCCTAACACCTGCCAATGCAGTATTAATGAATGAATCGTTATATTTTTGCACGTCGGCAGCATAATTGGCGATTGTATAACTTCTAAAGTTAGTAATATTGGTAATTTCAATATTGACTTTAATTCCAATGCCAGAAGGATCTACCCAAGTTTCAAGTGGGGCATTACCAGTTTGGGCTAACCCACCACCTTCAAAATCAAAATTGTCGAGGATGCCGCCATTAGCTCCTGTGGGACCATTGAGTATTCCAAGTGGCTTAACAGCAAAATGTTCAATATGGCGATTACCATTGGCATCTACAATAGACACAGCACTATCATCAATTTCGTAAGAACCGGAATTCCAGATGTATGTTCGCTCAGCGTAATTATCCAAACCATCGTCATAATTGTATTGCTGAATAACCTGTGTAGCATCATTCCGGGCATCTATTCCAAATAGAGTTCTAAGCTGCTGTTCTGTATAATTACCAGCTTTTATTCCTCTGTTAAGATTAAAAAATTCATTTACCACATCCCATAGGACAGGCAAAGCAAATCGTCCCGGCCCCGTTTGCATAAAAAGATTGCCGTTAACACTTGTCTCATGTGTATGGGTATTATTCGGACGAATCAATGATTCGTCTGCAAAATTGCCAGATGGTGTTGGAAAGTGGGGCGATTTTGGATGCTTCCATTCACACCGCCAAAAAACTGAAACCGTATTGGGGCGGGGCCTCCTGGAAGAAAAAGGGATACGGTTTTATTTTCTGCCGCCTTACAGCCCCGAATTGAACCGGATTAAACCGCTTTGGCGCAAGATGAAATACGAATGGCTCAAATTCAAACTATATACGCCGGACGAACCGGAACGGGTCATCGACGAAATCGGGGAAGGGTTCGGCTCTATACAGGCCGACTTTTTGATAGGCGCTTAATCCTTTGCATCCAAATTACTGTAACTCCAAGTTGGAAAAACTTGTGAGCATCGCTTTTGCGAAAGCAAACTCTCATCGCAAGACCTTCTCTCCATATTCCCGCATCAAATTTATTGACGCACATTCCGAAACAGTAATTTTTTGCGGCTTACAGGATCATACGTAAGAGACAAACTCGTCCTGACAAGGTCGAACCACAGTCGCCTTGCCAGCATTACAAGGCCACACCTTGATTGTCAACATTTCAAATCAACCTACGGCCGCGCCGAGTTTGAAAATAGGCAGATACATCGCGATCAACAGGCTGCCGACCATAATGCCGAGGATAGCCATGATCATCGGTTCCATTAGGCTGCTCAAATTGTCGATCAAATTGTCGACCTCTTCCTCGTAAAAGTCCGCGACCTTGGCGAGCATCGCGTCCATCGAACCGGACTCTTCGCCGATCGCGACCATTTGCTGAACCATATGCGGAAACAGATTACTCTGCTGCATCGCAAACTGCAGCCTTTGCCCGGTGGCGACCTCTTCACGCATCTTCAGGACCACTTCGGCATAGACTATGTTACCACATGCGCCGGCGACCGATTCCAGCGCTTCGACCAGCGGCACCCCGGCCGCCGACATGGTGGATAAGGTTCTGGCAAAACGCGCGATGGAGGATTTATTCAAAATCATCCCCACCACCGGCACCTTCAGCAAGATTCTGTCCAGTGCGTGATTGAACTCATAGGACCGTTTCTTGAAATAAGAAAAGGTATAAACAGCGCCGCCGATCGAGCCGAACAATATCCACCACCAGTCTCTCATCCATTTTGACATGTTGATGAACATTTGCGTAAAAGCCGGCAAATCCGCGCCGAAGCTTTGAAACAACTCTTCGAACACCGGTACGACGAACATCAATAGAATCACGGTCACGATCACGGCGACAATGATTACCGCCACAGGATAGGTTAGCGCTTTTTTGATCTTCTTCTTGATCGACTCGGTCTTTTCCTTATAGGTCGCAATTTTGTCGAGCAAAGCCTCCAAGACCCCTGCCTGTTCGCCCGCCTCGACCAGATTGCAAAACAATTCGTCGAAATAGATCGAATGTTCGCGCAAAGACTGCGCCAGCGTGTTGCCGCCTTCAATACTGGCCTTGATCGACAACAGCATGGTCTGCATGCTCGGATTCTCGTGGCCCTTGCCGATAATATCGAAAGACTGGACCAAAGGAACGCCGGCCTGAAGCATGGTCGCCAGTTGCCGTGCAAAAACCGCGATATCGCCGGCCGTGATTTTCTGGACCTTTTTAAATAAGGGTTTCGGTTTTTTCTTGATTCGGATGACGCGGAATCCCTGCCTTTTCAGGTCGGCTTTGGCGATTGTCTCGCTGAGCGCCGAAATAGGGCGATTCTTGATTTTATTGCCGGCCTTGTCGACTCCGTCCCAGATAAAATCGATTTGTTCAGCTTGTTGTGCCATATCGCTTATTCCTTTGTCACCCTGTCAATTTCTTCAATGCTCGTCACGCCCTGGCGCACCTTGTTCAGGCCGGAGGCGCGCAGATCGTTGATCCCCTCGGCTTTCGCCTGATCGGCCAACTGCATCGCGTTGCCTCCTTCAAGAATGAGCCGGCGCATATCCTCGCTCAGCGTCATCACCTGATAAATGCCGACCCGGCCTTTGTATCCGTTCGTACAATGTTCGCAGCCGACAGACTTGTAAATGCGCAGCTCTTTCAATTCTTCCGGTTTAAAACCGGTCGAAATCAATACACTATCCGGATAGTCGGCGGGTTCCTTGCAATGCTGGCATAAACGGCGCGCCAGACGCTGGGCCATGATCAGATTGATCGACGAGACGATGTTGAAGGCCGGAATGCCCATTTGCATCAGCCGGTTCAACGTCTGCGGCGCATCGTTCGTATGCAGGGTGGAAAGCACCAAGTGGCCGGTTTGGGCGGCTTTGATCGCAATTTCGGCCGTTTCGAGGTCGCGAATTTCACCGACCATGATCACATCCGGATCCTGCCGTAAAAAAGCGCGCAAGGCGCCGGCGAAGGTCAGGCCGGCCTTCACGTTCATGTTGACCTGATTGATGCCTTCCACGGTGATTTCGACCGGATCTTCGGCCGTCGAGATGTTGCGTTCGATCGTGTTCAGGATATTCAGTCCGGTATAAAGCGATACGGTTTTACCGCTGCCGGTCGGCCCCGTGACCAACACCAAACCATAGGGCCGGTTGATCGCATCCAGAAAAAGTTTCTGTTGGTCAGGCTCGAAACCCAGTTTCTCGATGCCCAATTGCGCGCTGGTCGGATCGAGCAAACGCATGACGACTTTTTCGCCGAACAGGGTTGGGCAGGTATTGACCCGAAAATCCAGCGTACGGTTTTTGGAAACGATCAACTTGATCCGTCCGTCCTGGGGCACCCGGCGTTCGGCGATGTCCAGCCGGGCCATCACCTTGATCCGGGAAATCACTCGGGTGGCGACCGACGATGGGGGACTTGCGACCTCGTGCAGCATGCCATCGGTACGAAAACGGATACGGAAGTTTTTTTCGTAAGGTTCAAAATGGATATCGGAAGCGCCTTTCTTGACCGAGTCGAGCAGGATTTTATTCACGAAGCGGACGATCGGCGCATCGTCCACGTCCGAATTGACTTCATTCTTGGCCGCCTCCTCTTCGGCGCTGGAAACCGCGAGGTTGCCGAGATCTTCGTCGAGTAAGGTCGCGATCGACGCCTCCGGCGCTTCGAGAGCGGCCTCAATCGCCTTGTGCAACTTATCTTCTTCGACAATGATGCATTCGGGATGCAGGCGGGTTTGAAACTTGATTTCGTCGAACGGCTGATGGTTCGTCGGGTCGGCCATTGCGACAAAGATCGTCTTGCCGCGCACGAACAGCGGCAAGATCTGATACTTGACGATCAATTTTTCGTTGATCAATTTGACCGGCAGCGACTTTAAATCGAGCGCATCGAGTTCGAGAAAAGGCACTCCGAACTCGGCCGAAGCGACAGACGCGATCGTTCTGGCGCTAACCAGTTTATTGGCGACAAGATAACTCACCAGAGAAACGTTTTTCTTTACCGCTTCCTGCGAATGAGTCCGTACCTCGTTTTCAGAAAGAAAGCCTTTCTGAATGAGGCACTTGGCAATACCATTAAAAAGAAATTCGGTCGTTGGCGTAGACATCGCTATATTGAGCATCAGATAGAGAGTTCGATACTAAATATAGATGATCGGCCGGCAACTACAAGACGGATCCACAAAAGAAAGCGGATTTATCTCATGCTTCGCCTGCCGTTACAGACTCTGGATTTTTCGGCGCTGCTGTTCGAGATTATCCAGCGACGAACGCAATTCGGCCAGCTTTTGCTCTTCTTTCTTCAGCACTTCGGGCGGCGCCTTGTTCACGAAGTCGGAATTGTTCAATTTGCCTTCGACGCGCGGCAGTTCCTTCCGAATCTTTTGGATTTCCTTGTCCAGGCGGGCCAATTCGGCATCCTTGTCGATCAAGCCCGCCATCGGGATCAGGATTTTCAATGCGCCGACCAGGGCAATCGCCGATTCCGGCGCGGCCTCTTCGTCGGCCAGCCAGGTAGCCGACTCCAGACGGCCCAGCCGGTACAAATACATCCGGCTGCTCTCGAAATAAACACGATCCTTCTCGCTGCCGTTCTGCAGTAATATCGACAGTGGCTTGCCCGGCGCGATATTCATCTCGCCGCGTATCCGGCGCACGCCCAGAATGAAGTTCATCACCCACTCGGTTTCGGCGACCGCCTCCGGATCGTCCAGCGCAGGATCGGCCGCCGGATACGGTTGCAGCATGATCGTTTCGCCCTGAATGCCCGCTAGGGGAGCCACCCGCTGCCAGATTTCCTCGGTGATGAACGGAATGATCGGATGCGCGAGCCGCAGCGCGGTTTCGAGCACAGTCACCAGGGTATTGCGGGTGCCGCGCTGCAAAGCGTCGCCGTCGGCCTGCAGCGAAATTTTCGCAAGTTCCAGATACCAGTCGCAAAACTCGTTCCAGATGAATTCGTAGATCGACTGGGCGGCCAGATCGAAACGGTAATGGTCGATGGCCTGGCGGGTCGAGCCGATCACCTGATTCAACCGCGCCAGGATCCAGCGGTCGACCTGGGTTAAAGTCATAGGCTCACCCGACAGTCCATTATCATGGCCTTCGGTATTCATCAATACATAACGCGCCGCATTCCAGAGCTTGTTGCAGAAGTTCCGGTAGCCTTCGGTGCGCGCCAGATCGAAGCGAATGTCGCGCCCAGTCGAAGCTAATGAGGCAAAGGTGAAGCGCAACGCATCGGTCCCGAACGAGGGTATGCCGTCTGGGAACTGTTTGCGGGTCGCCTGTTCGATTTTTTTCGCCAGATGCGGCTGCATCATCCCCGAAATCCGTTTCGCGACCAGACTTTCGAGGTCGATCCCGTCGATGATGTCGATCGGATCGAGCACGTTGCCTTTCGACTTGGACATTTTCTGGCCTTCCGCATCGCGCACCAGGCCGTGAATGTACACCTCTTTAAACGGCACGTCGCCCTGGAATTTCAGCCCCATCATAATCATCCGGGCCACCCAGAAAAAGATGATGTCGAAGCCGGTCACCAGCACGCTGGTCGGATAATGGCGAGCCAGCTCCGGCGTCCGGTCCGGCCAGCCGAGCGTCGAAAACGGCCACAACGCGGACGAAAACCAGGTGTCGAGCACGTCTTCGTCCTGGCGCAGCGGATAATCCGCCGGCAGGTGGTGACGCTCGCGGACCGCCTGTTCCGAACGGCCGACATAAGTATTGCCGGCCTCGTCGTACCAGGCCGGAATCCGGTGCCCCCACCAGATCTGCCGGGAAATGCACCAATCCTGGATGTTGCGCATCCATTCGAAATAAGTGTTTTTCCAATTGTCCGGCACGAACTTGATGTCGCCGTTCTCGACCGCCTCGATCGCGGGCTTGGCCAGCGGCGCCACCTTCACATACCATTGATCGGTCAGGAACGGTTCGATTACCGCGCCGGTGCGGTCGCCGCGCGGCACCATCAGTTTGTGGTCGGCGATTTTTTCGAGCAGGCCCGCCGCTTCGAGATCGGCGACGATCCGTTTGCGCGCCTCGAAGCGGTCGAGCCCGCGGTATTGTTCCGGAATCAGTTCGTCGTCCGCCACGCTCGCGTCGCGGGTAAAGATGTTGATCAAGCCGCCGTGCGGCAGATCCTGAATCACCGCATTGGCACGGTGCCGGGTCCAGACCTCGTAATCGTTGAAATCATGCGCCGGGGTGATCTTCACGCAGCCGGTGCCGAATTCCGGATCGACGTAATCGTCCGCAATCACCGGAATTTTGCGCCCGGTCAACGGCAGTTCCAGAAACTCGCCGAGCAGGTGCCTGTAGCGCTCGTCGCCGGAATGAATCGCGACCGCCGCGTCGCCGAGCAGGGTTTCGGGCCGCGTGGTCGCGACGATCAGATGCCCCTGCCCGTTCGACAGCGGATAGCGGATGTGCCACATCGAGCCGTTTTCTTCCTCGGACAGCACTTCGAGATCGGAAACCGCGGTATGCAGCACCGGATCCCAGTTGACCAGCCGCTTGCCGCGGTAGATCAGGCCTTCTTCATAGAGGCGGACGAAGACTTCCTGCACCGCGTCGGACATGCCCTTATCCATCGTAAAGCGTTCGCGGCTCCAGTCCACCGACGACCCCATTCGCCTGAGTTGCTTGGTGATCATCCCGCCGGACTCTTCCTTCCATTGCCAGACCCGTTCGACGAATTTCTCGCGCCCGTAATCGTGGCGGGTTTTGCCTTCGGCGTTGCACAGGCGCTCGACGACCATCTGCGTCGCGATCCCGGCATGGTCGGTGCCGACCTGCCACAACGTGCTGTGTCCCTGCATCCGGTGATAGCGGATCAAGGCGTCCATGACCGTATCCTGGAACGCATGCCCCATGTGCAGGCTGCCGGTCACGTTGGGCGGCGGAATCATGATGCAGTAGGAGTCGCCTTCGGCTTTGGCGGCAAAATAGCCGTTTTCTTCCCAGGTGTTGTACCAGCGTTGTTCGATGGCGTGCGGGGCGTATGTTTTATCCATGAAATTATGTGCTTGTTCTAGTTCTTTATTAATTGCTATTGGTTGTAACTTTTGATTTAAGGACGAGGCAATGAAGAAATGATCGCCGTTTCAAGACTCTTCAGTTCTGTCGCCCAGAATTTTTATCTGAATTTGATTGAGTATATTTGAGGACACATAGAAGCCATGTTGCTGTATCAACAGATTTATTTTTTGCCAAACCTGGTCTGCGGATAACAAACTGCGTTTTTCAAATAGAAGCAGAAGGCCCAGCGTACCGATAACATTAAGCGCTAAACGTTGCGCTTTTCGTCTTGCCAGCAAATCATCCAGAACCACAAAATCGGCGGATAATTCTTTAGCTAGAACCATTGCTTCCAACTCCCCTTGATGTAATTGCCCAAGCGCGCCTTGAACATACGCAGCGCCAATGTCGGACAAAGGGCGTACTTTTATAAAATATGGCAAAGTGTAATCGCACAGTTCGTCAATCACCGCTTTTGGCGCAAAGATATCATCAACGCAATCTTGCAATAAGCCAAGACTCTCAATTTTACCGAGAAAAATGATAGGACTGGTATTGAGTACGATTTTCACGACTCAGAGGTTTTCTATTGTGCGCAAATCTTCCAAAACGCATTCATCCGCAATGATATACCCTTGTTCAAAGTGTTCGGATAAACGGGTTTTAAACGCCTCAAAGTCCAACCCCGCCATATGCGCGGCACTCGCAAAGCTGATTTTCCGAGCGTGATACAAGCTGGCGGCCAGGAAAAATTCCAGCGCATGACTTCCCAAGGGCTGTAGTATCTCGTCAAATTCGGGTTGAAGTTGTACTTGCATAAAATTCTCTGCGTAAAATATTTTGGCAACAGGGTCTTTGCCGGAGAACAGTAGCATGGATGTTTCTGGACGGATAAGCATGAATTTCAATTTTTTGCTGTTGCCGCCTTTATTCTTGTTTTCGCTATCGGCTCAATGGAAGGGTACAGTTGATAGAAGCCGCTTGATCTAAAACAATCGACCAGGACATCAAATAACTGGGTATCAGATAATGTGGTTTTAAACCGGTCCAACAGAGTTGGATTTTCTTCATTGGTAAAAAAATCAACTCTGTCGAGTTTTCAATCCTACCTAGTTTGAGTATGACAGCAGCAATAATCCTGAGCTTTAATTCACGGGTTCACCGTGATTTTATTCCAAGAGCTTACCTTTTTGATCTAGTTTATGCTTTTTAATAGCTATGCCCAACTGCTGATAACGGCGATAACGAAGCCTTCCTGCTGTCAGCGTTGCTTCATCGTCATGTAAGACTTCCAGAATACGCTCGGCTTGTTCGATATTGGAAGGGCATTGGCAGGACAAGTTTACGATCACCTTTCGCCAGGATTCCGGCGGCTCCGAGGCGCCGATCAAAATGACGTGCTCTAAGGGCGGAAGGGATTCCGTATAGAGTTGATGGGGAATGAAACTGCCGCGCCGGAAAGTCCAGAGCAAATCGTCGAGCTTTCGGGCCTGCTCGTCGGTATCGGCCAGCACATAGCAAAAGCTGCCGCTCCGGTAAGCCTTTTCGACGAGTTTGCAGACGAACAGCAGCCGCTGCTGTTCGTCTTCGGAAGCCAGGACATAGAACGCAACCTCGGGCATCGATCCTGAAACGGCGGCTTAAGCCTTTTGGCTGCGGTTGATCAGGTACTGGCACAACAGCGGCACCGGGCGGCCGGTCGCGCCTTTGTTGGAGCCGGTGCGCCAGGCGGTGCCGGCGATATCCAGATGCGCCCAGCGGAAGTTTTCGGCAAAGCGAGCCAGGAAGCAGGCGGCGGTAATCGTGCCCGCGTCCTTGCCGCCGACGTTGGCCATGTCCGCAAAAGGCGATTTCAGCTGCTCCTGGTACTCTTCCCAGAGCGGCAAGCGCCAGACGCTGTCGACCGCGGTTTCGCTCGCCGCGACGAGATCGTTGCACAGGGCGTCGTCATTGCCGAGCAAGCCGCTCGGTACGCGGCCCAGCGCAACCAGGCAGGCGCCGGTCAGGGTCGCCATGTCGATCACCACGTCGGGATTGTAGCGCTCGGCATAGGTCAGCGTATCGCAAAGGATCAGGCGCCCTTCCGCGTCGGTATTGAGGATTTCGATCGTCTTGCCGGACATACTGGTCACGATGTCGCCCGGCTTGTTCGCATCGCCGTCGGGCAGATTTTCGGAAGACGGCACCAGGCCGATCACGTTCAGCGGCAAATTCATTTCGGCGACGGCCTGCAGTACGCCCAGCACGGTCGCGCCGCCGCACATGTCGTATTTCATTTCGTCCATACCCTGCGCCGGCTTCAGCGAAATGCCGCCCGCATCGAAGGTCAGGCCTTTGCCGATCAGTACGATCGGCTTGTCGTTGCGCTCGCCGCCCTGATAGTCGAGTGCGATCAGTTTCGCCGGCTGGCGGCTGCCGCGCGAAACGGACAGCAAGGACCCCATGCCGAGCGCCGCCATTTCGGCTTCTTCGAGAATGTTCACGGTCAATTTATCGAAGCGCCCCAGCTCCAAAGCCTGTTCGGCCAGATAGGAAGGAGTGCAGATGTTGCCGGGCAAATCGCCGAGCGTCTTGGTCAACGCCATCGCCGCCGCGATCGCCTTGCCCTGCGCGAGCCCCTTCTCTACAACTGCCCGCTCGCTTTCCGGCGCGCCGATCGCAACGCTTTGCAGTTTGGAATCGGGCTCCTTTTCCGCTTTCAACTGAGTAAACTGGTAAACCGCATCATTGAAGACTTCCACGATCTGGCGAGTTTTCCAGGCCGAATCGGCGTCTTTGACCTCCGCCTCGCCGAGGCAGCAGACGGCCGACCTCACGATCGTCTTTTTGAGGCTATTGATGGAAGCAGCCAAAGCCTTACGGTACGTTTTGGCGTTCAGAGCATCCTTTTTCCCGAGCCCGACCAGCAGCGCGCGCTCGATGCCGCCCTCGGGCAGCGCATTGACCAGCACCGTTTCGCCGTTCTTGCCGCTCAAATCGCCGCGTTCGACGATTTTCTTGACAAGCCCCCGGGTCAGCCCGTCGAGTGCCGCCGCGGCAGGCGTCAGCGGGCCTTCCTGGTAAATGCCGACGATGATGCAATCAGATTGCAGTTTTTCTATGGGCGCACTTTCTATAAAATAATCCATTGCTTTTTACTTTCTGTCTAATCGCTCTCGGTAGATTCATCCGCACCGGAAATTAGGCCGGGCGAATGAACAATTTGCGGCGATTATACACCACTTGTTACGAATATGATTGAGGAGACGCGCTTGGAGGCAAACTGGCCGCAAGGCACTTATGCGGCAAAAAGGCCGCTGTTCGGCGTCCTGGATAGGATGATCGCGTCGGACCTTTTCAAAACGATGCTGTCGGTCTGGTCGGTCATCGTGGTGATCATCGTCAGCCGCAAATTCATCAAAGTGCTCGACCAGGCCATCGCGGGAGAGATATCGAACGATGTGCTGCTGACGATTCTCGGCCTCAGGACGATCATCGCCGGAGTCACGTTTTTACCGGCCGCCACTTTCATGGCAGTGCTGATGGTGCTGGGGCGCATGTACCGCGACCAGGAAATGTCGGCGCTCCAATCCGCAGGGGCCGGGGCGGGCGCGATTTACCGGTCGGTTTTTCAGTTCGTGGTCCCGCTGAGCCTCGCGGCGGCCGGTCTGTCGCTTTATGTCGCGCCGTGGGCGGAAGCCACGACGGAACAGCTGATCAGCAAGGACAGGCAATCTGCGGACATTCGAGGCATCGCTCCCGGCAAATTCAGTGAATACAGCGGCGGCGATCTGGTATTTTACGTCGAAGATATCGGCAAGGATAAAACCATGCACAAGGTTTTTGTGCAGCATCGGCAAAAAAGAGGCGCCCTCGCCATTGTCAATGCCGAAACCGGCCGCCTGCAAGATCTGCCGGACGGCCGTTATATCGTGCTGCGGCAGGGGGAGCGGATTCAGGGTCGACCCGGCGAACTGGATTATGTGATCGAAGAATTTGACGAGTATGCGGTCCGGATCGACAGCAAGGAAGCTTTCGTGCGCGAACTGCGGGAAGCGGTGCCCAGCGAACGCTTGTGGAACTCGGACAACCCGCCTGAAATCGCCGAGCTGCAGCGGCGTCTGGGGATTCCGTTCGGCGCCCTGCTCCTGAGCTTCATTGCGGTGCCGCTGGCACAGTTGTCTCCCCGCGGCGGCGTTTACGGCAATGTCCTGACCGGTTTCCTGATTTTTTTCATTTACGGTAATCTCGAACGCGTCAGCCAGGGGTGGGTCGCAAAAGCGGTCATGCCCCCCTGGCTCGGCCCGGTCAGCGTATATGGTTTGCTGCTCACGATCGGCCTGGTCTATCTCGCCCGCTTCTTCGGCTGGAAATGGTTAATGCTTAAAATCAAGGCATCGGGAACCCAATGAATGTATTAACCCGCTATCTGGTCAAGGAAATCCTGAAAGGCTCGCTGATTTCGATCCTGTTCCTGTTGACCCTGTTCAACCTGTTCACTTTTACCGACGAGATGAAGGATCTGGGCAAAGGCAGCTACGGGCTCAAAGAAATCGCCCTGTACCTGGCTTTGACTTCGCCGCGCGTATTCTATGAACTGGTGCCCGCCTCGGCCCTGCTCGGCAGCCTGTTCATCCTCGGCGCGATGGCCAATAACCGGGAGCTGACCGCCATGCAGGCGGCCGGCCTGTCGGTCCCCGGCATCATTCGCGGGGTGATGGCCGCCGGCGCAGTGCTGGTAATCGTTTCGATCGGCGTCGGCGAATACGTCGCGCCGGTTGCCGAACGCCAGGCACAGCTGATCAAATCGGTCGCCAAGCACGATACGGTTCAAACCCATACATTGTACGGAATCTGGCTGCGCGAAAAAAACAAGTTCATCAATGTAAGAAAAATCGAGGACAACGGCGACCTGGCCAACATCAGCATTTACGAACTGGATAACAATCGGCGCTTGCAAAGCGCCCTGCATGCCGACCGCGCCCGTTTTTTAGGGAAGGAGCAATGGCAGCTGCAGCAAATCAGGCAGTCGGACATTTCCAAAGAAAAGATGCGGGCCGCGGCTTTCCCGGAACAGCGAATGAATTCTTCGATCGCGCCGGAGATTCTGGACATTACCGTGGTCAGCCCGGACAACCTATCGGTTCTCGAACTGGCCAGATATGTCGATTTTCTGAAGCGAAACCATCAAAAATCCCAAGTCTTCGAACTGGCCTTGTGGAGCCGTCTGGTCAATCCCTTCGTGACTTTCGTGATGCTAATGATTTCGGCGCCTTTCGTAATCGGCGTCAGGCGCGGGATCAGCGTCGGCGCGCGGATGATCATCGGCGTGGTGATCGGATTGGGATTCAATATTATCGATAAAATCATCGGGCATTTAGGACTCATATACGAACTGAACGCACCGCTGACCGCCCTGCTTCCGAGCCTGCTCACCTTCCTGGCGGCTTATTGGGCATTACGCCGCAGTTACGCCTGAGGGTTGGCCGGTGTATCCAACCGGGAATAATCGATATATTCCGCCTTGATCCTTCGAGGCGGAGCCGTACCCTCATCCCGTCAAGGAAATACGAGCGCTTCACACGCTTTGATTCTCCAAATTCAGCCAAGGATGTGGCTAAAAACAACCTCGGCATGCCGCCGGATGATCCCGCCGCGATGCGCGTCATCGGACACCGCGTAGGGCGACAACGGGGTAAAGGCGTGCTTTACAGTTGTAGGGTACGCTGTGCGTACCATGGGATGAAAAGGTCATAGGCGCCAACCTGAAATATAAAATATTGAAAATAAAAGGCATTTCACCTTAAAGTTTTACTTTGATTTTCCGTTCAAAAAACCATAACATATTAAAAATTAATGATTTTTATTGGAATTTGCTAATTTTTAAGTTAGTGCCTATGGGTGAAAAGGTACGCGCAGCGTACCCTACGGCGGCTCTTTGGAGTGTGATCCAAACCGGCAAAGTGAGTATAGGCATGCCTGTCCCATCAATAAATAATGGTAATATGCCACATCTGGACCATAAAGCCTTCCGCCAATGGCTGCCGAAGTCATGCAGGCACCTTGACTGAAAGGACCACTGAAATAACTACCGCCAATGATCGTCTCGAAACCCTACACATTGCATTTGAAAATATGCCCTACGCTGGTGCTTTTATCGACGCTTGCTTTGATCGATGGATTGTTTTTTTATGAAGCCCGGATAAATGCAAACATGGAAATCGTTAAAGAAGATCATTCCCTCGAAAATGATCAGGTTATTCTGCTTTTCATTTCGGGATTGGTTTACCTGCGGACATTCTTTTACGTTCGAAAAGGCCATAAATTATTCCCGTGTGCGGGCGCTTTGCTTTGCCTCTCGTTCATTCTGCGCGAGCTCGATATTGAAAAATTTGATTTGCCGCAAGCGGTCATTCTGCTCGGGCATGGCCTGGGCCGCAATATCCTGCTGGCCGGTTTATGGCTGCTGACAACCGCATTGTTTCTACGCAACTATAAACATTACCTGGAGATTGCCGCGTACCTTTTGAAGACCCGATCCGCCCGTTTTATGATCATCGGAGGACTTTTACTGATTGTTGGCGATCTATTTGAAGATGGCGTTTTCGGTGTAGTTGCTTATCAGTTGTACGAAGAGCTTTCGGAACTGGACGGTTATTTTTTTATCCTGCTGGCTTCACTCAACCTGTTCTTCGACCTGGAACGCCGCGGCCGATCCGATAAAGAACTCAAAACCAACCGGCCTAGCCGTTAATCCCCTCTCCCCCCATCTTCCTCTTTCGTGTTGAAACGTATCTCATGCCCAACCTGCTCTATAATGAACCGATATTTGAACACCCGACCGGAATCGGCATGAAAGAATATAAAGTCGTGATTTATCAGGAAGGCCTGCTCGGCTCCCTGCTGCTCGGCGCATCCAAAGTCGACCCGCTCCGCTTCAGCGAATTTTTGAACGGCAATGCCAGGCAGGGCTGGAGAGTGGTCACGATGGAAAAGGATATTCGCCGCATGCTGCTCTTCTGGCGGCGGGAGGCCTATCTGGTCATCATGGAGCGAGACCTATGAGAACCGGCGCGATTGTCTGCCTGACCATTTTCGTCCTCTGGGTCGCCATTGCGCTGCTGCAATTATGGTTCGATCTGTTGAGCGGGGAGGTCTTCATGAAGCTGACCATTACCGCCGCCGCGCTGTTTGCGGTCGTCCTGGGAGTGGCCCTGGTGGTGCGCGAGTACGTCGACGAGAAAAAAATGAAGGATGACGGCTATATCGACTGATTCGCCCCCGAAACGCCCGGCCGGCAGCCGCTCGTAGTCGGCTACGGAGTCGCGGACATTGCCTCCCGGCCTCGACTACGGCTCGCGCCGGCCTTTGCGTCAAAACACCCGATTCCCTGTTTCAATCCGTCGCCGCAAGCAGGCGTCCTGCGCACGCCAGGCGATCTCCAGCAACGGAATCGCCCCCTCTTCCAGATTGAGGCTGCAAACGGCTTCCGGAAACTCGCAACAGTCCGTCGACGCTTAACGCCGCCTGCGCCGGCGCCAGACCACGAAACCGGTGCCGAGCAAGCCAAGCGGCAGCACGATCAAAAAGCCGAAGCCGATCACCGCAATGCCGGTCAAGGTCAGCTTCAGAGTCCGGTCGGGGGCGGTTTTGGCGGGAATATCGATGAAACGGTCGTCATGGACCAGCCAATTGATCATCCGCAGCCCCATGTCCAGATTGCCGGCGTTATCGATATAGGTGTTCGCGAGAAAATCGCCGTCGCCGACCACGATGACGCGCTGTTCGCTGCCGTTTTCCAGATTCCGCGTCAAGGCATAGGCCAACGTAATCGGCCCTTGCTTTTCGGCGCTGTCCGGATGGAAACGTATCGTTCCGGCCAACGGTCCGGTTTCGGTCCAGGACTCGGGGCCGCTGTTCAGCAAAGGGGCGCTCTCGAAGTCGATATCGGCAGCGATGTCGAAACCGGCCGCCGCGGGATACACGGTCAGCGTCCGGAAATTGCGGGTGACCGGATGGCGGTTGTATTCGCCGACGATCACGAAGCTCGGATCGTTGATTCCGGCCAGTTTGGCCGCCTTGTCGACTATCCGGCCCGGCAAGGGATGCAGGCCGAGCAGAGGCCAGATGAAATCGAGCGTCTTGTCGCCCGGATCGGTCAGGAGCAACAGATTACCGCCGCGTTGCACGTACTGCTTGACGATCTCGGCTTCGCCGGGCAGCAGCGCAACCGAGGGCGAAGCGATCACCAGCAGCGACGAATTGTCCGGTATCGCCGGCAGCTTCGCCAGATTGACCGTTTGCGCATTGATCCTGCGCCGCCGCAGTTCCTTATTGAAACGGTTCAAATCGAAATTCGCCTCGCCGTCGGGCGAACGTTCGCCGTGTCCGGCCAGGAAAGACACCCAGCGGTCTTCCGCATGCGTCAATTGCAGCAAGGCATTGGTCAGCGCCGCTTCGTCGATGAAATTCAGTTTTTCGCTGCGGCCCTGATATTCGACCACGACCAGCCCTTCCTCGCCGATATTCAGCGCACGGGCCTTTTGCGGATCGTTGTTCGGGTCGACGAAGTCCAGCTTCAGATCGGGCTTCAGATGGGTATAGCGGTCGACCAAATGCGCGATCTGCAGGCGTATCGGCAAACCGGTCTTGATGTAGGCGGTCACGCTGACCTTGCCGGACATTGCCTGCAACAGCTTCCGGGTGGCCGGCGACAACGTATTCGAACGAGCCTCCGTCCAGTCGGCCTGATACGAATGGCGCGCACTCAGCCAGGCCGCGCCCCCGACCGCGCACAGAAACAGCAACGTCAAAAGCCGGTTTTTCAGGCGGATTTGTCGATGCACATGGCGCGTCAATTTCATTTTTGCAGACGGTCGTAATCGAGGCGGCGAATGCTCAGTACGAGAAAAACGGCGGTAAACAGCAGGAAATAGGCGGCATCGGCGGTGCTGACCAGGCCGCTTTGCAGATTCTGGAAATGGCGCAGTATCGACAGATACTCAAAGATATAAGCCCGCTGTTCGCCCATGCCGGCGGTCCAGTCCAAAATCCACAGCAAAAGCAGCAGGCCGAAGGCGGTCATCGCGGCGATTGTCGGATGACTCACGATGCAGGAAGTGTAGAGGCCGGTCGCCGCGAACGCCGCGGCCAAAAGGGCCAGCGCGAACAGGTTTGCGGCGAGCTTGCCCAGGTCCAGGTCGCCGCCGGCCAGCAGGGACAAGGGCATCAGCGCGGTCAGCACGACCATCGCCCATAACAGGCCGACCACGCCGAAATATTTCCCGAGCACGATCTCGGCATTGGAAACCGGCGCGGACAACAGCAGCGCGATTGTCTTGTTCCGGCGCTCTTCGGTAATCAGGCGCATCGTCAACAGCGGCGTGACCAGCAAGAAGATGATCCCCGCATTGCCGAACAGCGGCGTCACCACGATATCGGTCAACCCGGGGGCATTGTCGAGTCCCGCCAGTTTCGGCTGCAGCATGTTGAACGCTTCGACCTGGGTCAGAAACAGAAAGGCCAGGATCGCCTGCAGAATCGCCAGCAGCGTCCAGGCCAAGGGCGACAGGAACAGCGATTTGAATTCGCGGGCGGCGATCGTGAATGCCATTTTCATTCCGTATCTCCCTCCGCTTCCCAGGTCAACTGAATGAATACGTCTTCGAGCGATTTTTTGACCGGCACCAGTTCCTCCAGCCCCCAGCCGGACGCCACGATCAGTTCGGCAATCTGCTTGGCCGGATTGTCGTCGACGCCGTGGTGCACGAGCAGACGGTTGCCGGCCAGAGACTCGACCGACAAGACGCCGGGCAAGGCCGACAACGCCTTCAGATCCGGCGGGATACGGGTAATCACCTCCAGCCTACAGTTGTGCATGTGCCGCTGCAAACCGGCGATCGTCTCGTGCAGGACCAGGCGGCCTTGATGGATAATCTGGACATGGGTGCAGGACTCTTCGACTTCGGTCAGGATGTGAGTCGACAAAATGATCCCGTGTTCCCGGCCAAGCTCGCGGATCAGCGCCCGGATATCGCGGATCTGCAAGGGATCGAGGCCGACCGTCGGTTCGTCCAGAACGATCACTTTCGGATTGTGCAGGATCGCCTGGGCGATGCCGGTGCGTTGCAGGAAGCCTTTCGAAAGATTACCGATCAGCCGCTCCTGCATCTCGTCCAGCCCGCAACGTTCCCGCGCCCGTTTGACTGTGTCGGGAATCGATTTTTTATCAACCCCGTGCAGTTCGGCGCAATAGGCCAAAAATTCGTTGACCGTCAAATCCCGGTATAAAGGCGGCGTATCGGGCAGATAGCCCAGATGACGCTTGGCTTCTTTCGGGCGGTCGAGCAGGTCGACGCCGTCGATCAGGATCTGCCCGGCGCTGGGCGCGAGGTTGCCGCAGAGCATCTGCATCGTGGTGGTCTTGCCGGCGCCATTCGGTCCCAAAAGGCCCAGCACTTCGCCCCGATGCAGCGTAAAACTGATATCGTCGACCGCGCACTGGCTTCCATAATACCGGGACAGATGATTGACCTCGACAAGAACGGTCATTATCGGGTCAAACCTGCCGCAGCAGATTTTCCAGCTCTTTCTGGATTTTTTTGCGGTAAAAAATGAATTTCCAGCGGGCGCCGCCGCATTGTTTCCACAGAATCACCGAGCGGATGCCGGCCAGCAGCAGCGCTCTGATCTTGTTGACGGTATCGGGCCGCGACAGGTAGGTTTGCTCGCCGTTGACCATGATGCGGGGCTGCAGCGTACTGACCGTACTGTGATAGACTTCGCCGAGATTGGCCAGCACGTTTTCGTGCAGAAGGCCGAAATGTTCGCTCTGCGCCTGGGCCTTCTCGACGCCGACCCGGATCGCATCGAGCAAATCCTTCCGCGACGAGAGCTGGTTCTCCAGAAACACCAGGGTTGCCGCATAGCGGGCCTGTTCCGGATTGTCGACCCGGTAGCCGGTCATTTGCGACTTCAATTGTCCGAGGCCGAGCTTCAGGCCGTTCAGCCCGCCGTAAACATCCAGCACACTTTCCGAATCGATTTTCAGCACGCTGCCGATGCTGGCGTTCAGCGCCTCCTGATCGCAGGTACCCCGCGTCGCCAATTGCTGCACCAGCGCCGCCGCCTGCGCGACCCCTGCCAATGCGATGGTTTGATTGGTTAGTGTTTTTAATTCCATGATTCGCGCAAAGGTGATTCACCAGGCAAAGCAAGCAGCGCCAGCTCCTCCTTACTTTGCATTTATATCATGATTATCCGGTTTCAGTCGAGTATGATATAACTTCGGGAAATTACGCATACGAGGAGAATGAATATGGCTGAATTCGTTGAATTGACAGTGACCGGAATGAAATGCGGAGGCTGCGAAGCCAACGTCAAAAGCAAACTGGGCGCGATCGACGGCGTGCTGTCGGTGACCGCGTCGAGCAAGGAAAAAAAGGTCGGCGTCGACTATGATGCCGCAAAAACCGACCTGGCAGCGATCGAGGCGGCGATCGCCGAGGCCGGTTTTTCGGTCGAATGATCCGAATCCGATGGTAATCGCCGGAGAGACCTCATGAGCAAAGAAGAAACATCGAACGAACTGCGCTTGTCGATTTTAGGGATGAGCTGCGCCGGCTGCGTCAGCGTCGTCGAAAGCGCGCTGAACGGCGTGCCCGGCGTTACCGAAGTCAGCGTCAACTTTGCGGACCATTCCGCGACCGTCAAAGGCGAGACCGATCCGGAACGGTTGATCCGGGCCGTCAAGGATGCGGGCTACGAAGCGGCGGTAATGGAAGGTTTCGAAAATCCGGCGGAACAGGAAGAACAGGAGCTGGCGCGTTACCGGATACTGCTGAAAAAAGCGGCGGTCGCCGGTGGCGCCGGCGCCTTGCTGATGCTGCTGGAAATGGCGAACTGGCTGCCGGACATGGGCTCCGCCACCGGACGCTGGTTCTGGCCGGAAGTCGCGATATTGACCCTGGCGGTACTGGTCTATTCGGGCGCGCACATTTACCGGGGCGCGCTGAAGGCCCTGCTGTCCGGGCAGGCGAACATGGATACCCTGATCGCGGTCGGCACCGGCGCCGCCTGGCTCTATTCCTGCATCGTGATCGAGTATTACGGCAGCCTGCCGTCCCTGGCCAAGCACGCTTATTTCGAAGCCGCAGTCGTGATCCTGGCGTTCATCAACCTGGGTTCGGGCCTCGAAACCCGGGCGCGCGGCAAGACTTCATCCGCGATCCGCCAATTGATCGGCCTGCAGCCGCGTACGGCCCGGGTCGTTCGGAACGGCGCGGAACTCGACGTGCCGATCGAGGAAGTCGGCCTCGGCGAAACGCTCAGGGTCCGCCCCGGCGAAAAAATCGCGGTCGACGGCGTACTGATCGAAGGCCACTCGTCCGTCGACGAATCGATGCTGACCGGCGAACCGATGCCGGCCGAAAAAATCGAAGGCTCCACGGTCGCCGCCGGTACGATCAATCAAAGCGGCAGTTTCCTGTTCAAGGCGACCCGCATCGGCCGCGATACCGCGCTCGCCCAGATCATTCACAGCGTGCGCCAGGCGCAGAACAGCAAACCGGAAATCGCGCGGCTGGCCGACCGGGTTTCCGCCGTCTTCGTGCCGGCCGTGATCGGCCTCGCGGTCTTCACCTTTCTGGTCTGGTACGGCTTTGGCCCCGAACCGTCCCTGGGTTATGCGTTCGTCACTTCGATGACCGTGCTGGTAATCGCCTGCCCTTGCGCGCTGGGCCTTGCCACCCCGATTTCGGTGATGGTTTCGGTCGGGAAGGCCGCGCAAACCGGCATACTGATCCGCCAAGGCGACGCCTTGCAAACAGCCGGCAAACTGACCTGCCTGGTGCTGGACAAGACCGGCACCGTCACTCAGGGCAAGCCGAAGGTCGTGTCGATCGAAGGCGCCGGCGGTTTTTCCGAAACCGAAGTGCTGCAACTCGCGTCCAGCCTCGAAGCCGGCTCCGAGCATCCGCTGGCGGCGGCCGTGTTGACGGCGGCGCGGGAACACGCGGTCCAACCGAAAAAAATGGCCCAATTCAAGGCGATCACCGGCCACGGCGTCGAAGCGACGCAGGACGGCCGCCGCGTCGTATTCGGCAACCGGGCGCTCCTGGAGAAGGAAGGCATCGATCTCGCAAGCCATCAGGACAACCTCGCCAGACTCAGCGCCGAAGGCAAAACGCCGATGCTGCTCGCGGTCGACCGGCAGTTCGCCGGGATCGTTGCCGTCGCCGATCCGATCAAGCCCGATTCGGCCGCCGCGGTACAGCGGCTGCGCAACCTGGGCATCCGCGTACTGATGGTGACCGGCGACAATCCGATCACGGCCCGGGCGATCGCCCGGGAAGCCGGCATTGCCGAAGTCAGGGCGCAAGTGCTGCCGCAGGATAAGGCGGCCGTGGTCAGGGAACTGCAGGCCCAAGGCGAAACGGTCGGCATGGTCGGCGACGGCATCAACGATGCGCCGGCGCTCGCGCAGGCCGATGTCGGCCTCGCCATCGGGACCGGCACCGACGTCGCCATCGAAAGCGCGGACGTGGTGATCCTGCAAGGTTCGCTGATGAAAGTGCCGGAAGTGATCCGACTGTCGCAGCTTACCGTGGCCAATATCAAACAAAACCTGTTCGGCGCCTTTTTCTACAACACGATCAGCATTCCGGTCGCCGCCGGCCTTTTGTATCCTTTCGCCGGCATCCTGCTGAATCCGATGATCGCGGGCGCGGCGATGGCGATGTCTTCGCTGACCGTGGTCAGCAATGCCAATCGCCTGCGCTGGCAAAAACTTTGACCCCGCATTTCTTCCCCCGAGACGGGCCCGTGCGCGCAGAGCCAGGACCGTCTTCGATTCATCATCCGACGATTCCGGTGACTAGACGCTCCTGCGCAAGGACCGGCTAAATTGCCCCATCGGAAAGCGATCACTTCGGCAATCGTCGGCGGCTGCCTGGGCTTGTGCCCGGTTTTCGCCGGGGCGGCGGAAATCATCGTCAACGTCTCGGTCCCGTCCGCGCATTACTCACGCGCCGATACCCGGGCAATCTTCGCGATGCATCTGAGGATCTGGCCTAACGGCGAACCGATCAAGGTCTTTACGCTAACCGACGACAACCCGGTCCATAAAGACTTCGTCAAGAACAGCCTGAACATGTTTCCGCACCAGTTCCGGCGCGTCTGGGACCGAATGATCTACTCCGGTACCGGCATCGCTCCGATCCAGCTCGACTCGGAACGGGAGATGATCGAAAAAGTCACGAACACGCCGAATGCAATCGGCTATGTCAGCAAGAAACCCGACGGCAATGCGCAAATTCGTCTGTTCGATTATCAATAGCGGACTGTGCCTGGGCATCCTGTGGAGCCTGCCGTTGGCGGGCCGGGCCGGCGACTTGCCCGACGAAATCCAGATGCACGGTTTTCTCGCGCAAAGCCTGTTCCACACCTCGGACAACAACCTGTTCGGGCAAAGCGACGACGGCGTCAGCCTCGGCATCACCGAAATCGGCCTCAATTCGTCCTATAAACCGTCCAACCGCTTGAGCTTTGCGATTCAGGGCCTCTACCGCCGGGCCGGAAACATCGACCGCGGCAGCGTCCGGGTCGACTACGGACTTGCCGATCTGGCCCTGTGGGAGCACGAGTCGGGACGGACCGGGCTGCGCGGCGGACGCGTCAAAGTGCCGCTGGGGTTATACAACGAAACCCGCGACGTCGCCTTCACGCATCCGACGATCCTGTTACCGCAGGGCAATTATTTCGAACGCTCGCGTTCGCTGCTGACTTCCGGCGACGGCGGCCAATTTTATGCCGAACAGCATACCGGGTACGGCGATTTCAACTTTAAGTTCAACTATGTCGTTCCGCTGGGCAACAACCAGGAAATCCGGTCGATCCAGCTGGGGCCTTTCGCGCGCGGCGAATTTGCGGCCCAACCCACCGTCGTCACCCAACTGAGCTACGAACTGAACGGCGGCGAATACGTCTTCGCGGTCAGCTATGCGGACCTGCAACTGGATTACCATCCGCTGGCGGGTGACCGATTCGGGCCGGGCACTTCGTTCGTACGCCCCTTGATGCTGTCCGCGCAGTACAACGGCGAAAAATTGACGCTGACCGGAGAGTACAATTACCGCCGGAACGTGGTCAAAGGCTACGGCATTCTCCCCGATAGCCGTTTTGCGACCGAAAGCTGGTATGTCGAAAGCAGTTACCGGTTTCTACCGAACTGGCAAATCACTGTACGCTACGATACGATTTACGCCAACACCGACAACCGCAACGGCATCGGCTTCGAACGGATCGGACTGCCCAGCCATGCCGCCTATGCCCAGGACTGGACGCTCGGTCTGCGTTGGGACATCAACCGGAGCTGGATGGTGCGCGGCGAATATCACCGCGTGCATGGCACGATGTGGCTGCCGCAGGCCGATAACCCGGACCGGTTGCATACTACCCAGGAAGACTGGGACCTATTCGGTGTACAAATCTCTTTCCGTTTCTGACCCGTCATGCCGAGATCGCCGTTCTTTTTCAGCCTGAGATGGAAGCTCGCCATTTTATTCGGCAGCGTGTTTCTACTGATGCACAGCATTTTTTCCTATTTCGCCTATCGCCATGCGATCGAAAGCTTCTACCTCGACCGTCTCAAGGAGCATCGGAATCATCTCCATATCGCCCGGGCCCTGACCGAAGATTCGTTTCTGGTACTCGAACAGCTCGCGGAAATGCTGTCCATATTCGTGGAACAACGTTCCCATTCCGCCACAAACCGGGGACAAACCTCATTCACGATGCTGGACGAAAAATGGTCGCGATGGCAGCTCAGCTGGGGCATCGAAAACATCGTTTTTTTCGACAGAAACGGCGCCACGATCAAATCCTGGGGAAGCCCGATGCCGACCGACGACGCCACCATCCACAAAGTGATCCATTCCGAAATACCCGGACACCGCACCATTTGCGACACTATCTGTTTTCAGCAGGCCGTGGTGCCTGTTATCGGCCGGTCCCAAACCGTCGGCGCCTACGGCGTGACCCGGTCGTTCGCGGACATCATGATTAAATACAAACAGGCCACTGGCGCGGATATCGGCATTCTTTCCGCCGACACCACCTTATCCGGCGCGCCCGAGCATCCCTGGCCGTATCAACTGGCAGGGTTGACCCTGTCCGACAATAAAGGGCTGTATCAATACATCACCGCGCATGTCGCGTTGTCCGAACTGAACAATCAAACCAAAACGATCCATCTCGCCGGCGCCACATACGAAATCGGAATTGCGCCGATCCAGGAGGATAAAAAGCATTCGCCGCTGTTTTTGTTCATCAACGATACCACCGAAATCGAAGAAAACCTGCAAAAAGACCTGCAGAAAGTCTGGCTCTACGGCGTGATCAGCCTGCTGGGATCCCTGACGCTGCTGCCGGTTCTGCTGCATTACACCTTTTCGCGCGTTGCACGCCTTTCGGGAGCGCTGCCGCTGCTGGCGGCACACCAGTACGACAAGTTCCGCGAACGGGTCGGATTCAAGAAAATCGCTTCGACCGATTATGACGAGGTCGATCAACTGCACCAGACCGCCTTGACGCTGGCCCAGCAACTGCAATCCCTGGAACAGGAAGTGCACAGCAATACCTTGACGTTGATCAAGAAAAGCCGGGAACTGGCGATCGAGCGCGACTTCATCCGGCAATTGATCGACACCGCGCCGATTATCATCCTGACGCAAAAACTGAACGGGATTATCCTGACGATCAATCAGGCCGGGGTACAGGAACTGGGCCCGGAAGAACATTCGATCAAGGGCAAGATTTTCGATCTTTTAATCCCCGAAACCGAGTGGGAGCACCACAAAAAACTGAGCATGCTCAGATCGGGAGAAATTACCGGGCAGTTCCAGGTCGACGGGCAACTGATTTCCGAAACCGGCAAGACCCGCGACATCTCCTGGCTGCACTCGCTGTTCAACCCGCCGAACAATCCGGACGAAGCGGTAATTCTAACCCTCGGCGTCGATAACAGCGAAAGGTCGCAGTATCAGCAGAAAATGCTGACCCAGCCGAGCCAGGATCCGGTCACCGGCCTCGCCAGCTATCAGCAATTCCGCGACGAACTGACGATCGCGCTGGCAACCGCGCGGCGTTACGATTATTTGATCGCGGTGTTCCTGTTCGATATCGATCCCTACGAAGAGATCCACGATCTTCACGGCCCGCGGGCGGGCGAAATGATGCTGACCTGGGTGGCGCGCCGACTGAAAGACAGCCTTCGCTCGATCGACAGGCTCAGCCGGATCAACAGAAACGTTTTTGCGCTGTTGATTTCGCACGTCAAAACGGATCGCCTCGGCGACTTCGCGAAAAAACTGATCCAGGACATCGGCGCTGCGCCGTTTATCCATGCCGGAAAAAACTACCGACTCGACGCCCATATCGGCATCGCGGTGTATCCCGAGCATGGACTGACGCCGAACGATCTCTACGCGAATGCGGATGCGGCGCGGCTGCACGCCAGGCAGATCGGCCCGGGCAGCTTCCACTGCTGCCGACTGAGCCGGGACGGCCAGTTGAAAATTGAGCAATTGCTGAACTTCCGGCAGATGCTCGAACAGGCGATCATGAAAGACCGGTTCGTGCTGGAATACCAGCCGGTGCGGGACAGCCGTTCGTCCGAACTTCATCATTACGAATGCCTGCTGCGCCTGCCGCAGGACGGCGGCGGGCAGCTGCTTCCGGAAGTTTTCCTGAATCACGCGGAAGAACTCGGACTGGCCGGAAAAATCGACTGCATCGCGTTCAAGCAGGCGCTGCGCGCCCTGAACGAAACCGGCCGGCAAGGAAAGGCGGTTCGCCTGTCGATCAATCTGTCCGGCAAGGTTTTCGAAGATTCCGGCTTTTACGACGACATGGCTTATTTGTTCGACCTCTACGATATCGGCCCGGAAAAAATCATTTTCGAAATTCCCGAAGCGGCCGTCGAATCGCACTATACGCAGGCAAAAACGCTCATTCAACAATTCAAGAGGCTGGGCTGCGGCGTTGCGCTGGATAATTTCGGCGTCAGCTTTTCCTCGTTCTATTACCTGAAAAACCTGCCGATCGATTACGTAAAAATCAGCGCCCCGCTAATCCGCCAGATCGATCAGACTCTCGACGATCGGATGTTCGTCAAATCCTTGTCGGACGTCGCCCATACGTTCGGCAAACTCACGATCGCCAAATCGGTCGAAAGCGGCGGCGCACTGAAAACGCTCCAGGAGCTCGGCATCGATCTGGTTCAGGGCACCCTGATCGGCAACCCCGAATCGTCGATTTAGGATTTGGCTCCAAATAACTTCCCGGCTCAAGGCCTGCCAGGTTTTAAAAACCTGGCAGGTCTACCCCCATACCGGGAAGTTAATATCGGCCAAATCCTTAGCGGCCGAAGGCCGAACCCGGCGAACGCCCGAGCACGACAAAGCCGGGCCATTCGTTTACACGGCCAAAGCGGGAAGACGCCGGTCCGTTACGGAAAACGCCTCATTTTTCCAGCTCTGCCTTACATTGAAAACCGCTCCGGTCCGCAACCGCCCCACTTCAAAAACGGGCATTTCCGGAACCCGTTCAAGCGGACAATTTTTTGGCGATTTTCGCCACATGCTTACCCTGGAACCGGGCGATGCCCAATTCGTTATCCGACGGCTGCCGGCGATTATCTCCGCCGGCCAGCGTCGCCGCGCCGTAAGGCGAACCCCCGGTAATCTCTTCCATGTTCAGAATGCCCTGGCAGGAATAAGGCACGCCGACGATGACCATCCCGTGGTGCAGCAGGGTCGTATGAAACGAGGTGACGGTGGTTTCCTGGCCGCCGTGCTGGGTTGCGGTGGAGGTAAAGACGCTGCCGACCTTCCCGATCAAAGCGCCGCTCAGCCAATGTTTGCCCGTCTGGTCCAAAAAATTGCGCATCTGCGCGCACATGTTCCCGAAACGGGTGGGAGTTCCGAAAATGATCGCGTCGTAATCGGGCAATTCCTCGATCGTCGCAATCGGCGCTTCTTGATCCAGCTTGGCACCGGCCTTGCGGGCCGCCTCTTCCGGTACCAGTTCGGGTACCCGCTTGACGGCGACTTCAACCCCTTCGACGGATCGGGCCCCTTCGGCAACCGCCTTCGCCAGCGTTTCCACATGGCCATACATGCTGTAATACAAAACGAGAATACGGGTCGTCATAGTTACCTCCTTACGGTAAAGTTCGCAACTCTTTCATGACGCGGATTTGGCCGCAACACCTTCGACCACGCCGCCGATGAAAACTTTCCATCATCACCGGATTCGGTTACCTATGGAGCTTTTTTCTCACTTCGGGTCAATATTCGGCAGTAATGTCGACCAGCAAAATGCGCTGCTCGTCCAGAGACGCTGTCCTTCCTTTTCGGGAAAGCCGGCGAAGTGAGTGACATTGGTTGTGCGGGGTCCATTAAATCTCATTTTCATGATTCTTCGTCAATTGGCGCTAACATAAAAATTATAGCGCCATCGTTTATCGCCTTTAATGACGCCCCAAGGTTAAGCAAGATGCGCGCCAATCGATAGAATCATCCGAAAGGGATTGGAAGCAACCGCAAGAGTTCGTCTTCTCATTACGGCATATGTGCCGGAATCGACGAAAACTCATGTGCGCAATTTTCATATTCTTTAAGTACGAATCGAGAAGAAACGGCAAAATCATTGATATTGCAGAAACGCACCAACATCGATCTCCTCGCACTATAGCGGAGCAATTAAGGCGAATTCGAACCGGATCGCTGCTCCGGCCCCGAGCCGAAAAACCGCGCAATCGCCCGGAAAACCTTCTTGATGCCGTTCCAAAGCTTCGGCAACAGCCAGACCATCAGCGCAATAAACAGCACAAGCGCGACCAGAAACACCAACGGATGCCGAAGCGCCGCCCAGACGCCGGCCACCACCGCCATGTCCTCGCCGACCGAGGCGGCCCAGTTGCTGAACGGCTCCGGCGACGTATTGATCAACACCCGGCTGCCGGCCTTGGTCATATGGGAACCGGCCGCCATGCCGCCGCCGACGATCGCGGCGGCCAGCTCGACCGCCGGGTTCAGCTCGCCGACCGCGCCAGCAGCCAGCATCGCGCCGGCCGGTATCCGGATGAAGGTATGGATCGCATCCCAGCCGGTATCCACACCCGGCGTCTTGTCGGCAAAAAATTCGACGCAATACATCAGGCCCGCCGCCAGCATCACGGCCGGGTTCGCGACGACCTGCAAATCCGGCGGCAACGCGATGTTGCCGCTGTTGGCGAGAAAGCCGAGCGCCAGCAGCGTCGCATAGAGATTGATACCGCTGGCCCACGCCAGACCCATCGTCATCGCCAAAGTCGCGGTTATCTGGTTCAGTGAATCCATAGAAGTCAGCCGATTGTGGATTGAATAATGTCGCATGGTAGCACAACGGGAGGGACGCCGACCTTAACCGAACCTTCATGTCCAGCCCATCCATTGCCGTCCGGCTCCCGTTTCTAAAGGGGGCTGCTGGTGCATTTTTTCGCACGTCCGGGCGTCAGACCATGTAAAATGCTGCCGTTAACGCACCGTTTTAACTTTGGACTTTAAACGTGAATTTGAGAGGAACCACCATATTATCCGTGCGCCGCGGCAATAAAGTCGTGATCGGCGGAGACGGCCAGGTCACCCTGGGCAATACGGTCATGAAAGGCAATGCCCGCAAGGTCCGCCGCCTGTACCATGACAAGGTGATCGCCGGCTTTGCCGGTTCGACCGCGGACGCCTTTACCCTGTTCGAACATTTCGAAGGCAAACTCGAAAAACACCGCGGCCATCTGATGCGCGCGGCGGTCGAGATGGCGAAGGACTGGCGCACCGATCGCACCCTGCGCCGCATGGAGGCGATGCTGACGATCGCCGACGCCAAAACCTCGCTGATCATCTCCGGCAACGGCGACGTGATCGAGCCGGAAAACGACCTGATGGCCATCGGCTCGGGTGGTGCTTTCGCCCAGGCGGCCGCGCGCGCGCTGCTCGAAAATACCGATCTGAGCGCCCGCGAGATCGTCGAGAGAGCCTTGGCGATCGCCGCCGATATCTGCATTTACACGAATCATAACTTGCGCATCGAAGAATTGGACGCAGAACCGAGCGAGTAAAGTAATGACCCAGATGACCCCTAAAGAAATCGTTCACGAACTGGACAAGCACATCGTCGGCCAGGCCAGCGCGAAGCGCTCGGTCGCGATCGCGCTCCGCAACCGCTGGCGCCGGCAGCAGGTGGATCCTGCGCTGCGCGACGAAATCACCCCGAAAAACATCCTGATGATCGGCCCGACCGGCGTCGGCAAAACCGAAATCGCGCGCCGTCTGGCGCGGCTTGCGAACGCGCCGTTCATCAAGATCGAAGCGACCAAATTTACCGAAGTCGGCTATGTCGGCCGCGACGTCGAATCGATCATCCGCGATCTGGCCGATACCGCGATCAAAATGATGCGCCAGTCCGAGATGGAAAAAGTGCAGATCAAAGCTTACGACGCCGCCGAAGACCGGATTCTCGACATCCTGCTGCCCGAGGCGGATGCCGGCATGCTGTCCGATACGCGCGAGTCGACCCGCCAGAAAATGCGCAAAAAACTGCGCGAAGGCGATCTCGACGACAAGGAGATCGAAATCGACGTGCAGATGGCGCCGATGGGCGTCGAAATCATGGCGCCGCCCGGCATGGAAGAAATGACCAATCAGTTGCAGGGCTTGTTCCAGAACATGGGCACCGGCCGCACCCGCAGCCGCAAGATGAAGATCAAAAAAGCCTTCAAAGTGCTGCAGGAAGAAGAAGCCGCGCGCCTGGTCAACGACGAGGAGATCAAACTGAAGGCGGTCGAAGCGGTCGAGCAGAACGGCATCGTGTTTCTGGACGAAATCGACAAGATCTGCAAACGCTCGGATGTCGGCGGCAGCGGCGGCGAAGTCTCGCGCGAAGGCGTGCAGCGCGACCTGTTGCCGATCGTCGAAGGCAGCACGGTCAGCACCAAGTACGGCGCGATCAAGACCGACCACATCCTGTTCATTGCCTCGGGCGCGTTCCATCTGACCAAGCCGTCCGACCTGATTCCGGAATTGCAGGGCCGCTTCCCGATCCGGGTCGAACTCGATGCCTTGTCCGCGGACGATTTCTTCCGGATTCTGACCGAACCGGATGCCTCGCTGACCGAGCAATACGCGGCGCTCCTGGCGACCGAGGGTGTCAATCTGGCCTTCGCGACCGACGGCATCCGCCGGATTGCCGAACTGGGCTGGGAAGTCAACGAGAAAACCGAAAACATCGGCGCCCGGCGTCTGCATACGATCCTGGAACGCCTGCTCGAAGAGATTTCGTTCAGCGCCCCGGACATGCCCGAAAAAGACGTCGTGATCGATGCGGCTTATGTCGACCGGCACCTGGGCGAATTCGTCCACGACGAGGACTTGAGCCGGTATATATTGTAGGTAAAAGGCGCAAGGGTAAAAGCCAAAAGAGTTCAGCCTTTCGCCTTTCGCCTTTCGCCTTGCACCCGATTTTTATATGCGACTCTCTACCCAACCCTGCAACGCTTTGCCGACCGAAATCAAACTGCACCAGGTTTCCCGAATCCTGGAAATCCGTTTCGACGACGGCCGGATTTTCAGGCTGCCGTGCGAATATCTGCGCGTCTACACACCGTCGGCGGAAGCCCTGGGCCATGCGCCGGGACAGGAAATCCTGCAGGTCGGCAAGGAATCGGTTACGATCCGGGAGATTCGGCCAGTCGGCAATTACGGCATCTGCCCGGTATTCAGCGACGGCCACAATAGCGGCATTTATACCTGGGATCTGCTTTACCAACTCGGCGCCGAATACGACAGCTTATGGACCGACTATCTCGAACGGCTGAAGACCGCCGGCTACGACCGCCAGGAACCTCAACCCTTACAGTAAAAACATGACTCATCACAAAACGACCCATTTCGGCTTCAAGCAAGTCGCTACCGAAGACAAGGTCAAACTGGTGCGCGGCGTTTTCGATTCGGTCGCCGAAAAATACGACATCATGAACGACCTGATGTCGCTCGGCATTCACCGGATCTGGAAACGGATCGCGGTGCAGCTTTGCAACGTGCGCAGTGGCGAAAAAGTGCTCGACCTCGCGGGCGGCACCGGCGACTTGACCACGCTGCTCGAAAAGCGCGCCGGCAAGGACGGCCTGTGCGTACTGGCCGACATCAATTCGGAAATGCTGCGCACCGGGCGCAACCGGCTGATCGACCGGGGGCTGACCGGCAACATCGAATACGCCCAGGTAAACGCCGAATGCCTCCCGTTCGAAGACAATACCTTCGACTGCGTGATCATCGGCTTCGGCCTGCGCAACGTGACCGACAAGGACGCCGCCCTGCGCTCGATGCACCAGGTATTGAAACCGGGCGGGCGCGGCTTGGTGCTGGAGTTTTCGCATCCGACCGACCCGGTCACCGAGAAAGTCTACGATTTCTATTCGTTCAGCCTGCTGCCCAAAATCGGCAAGTTCGTCGCGAAGGACGAGGACAGCTACCGCTATCTGGCCGAATCGATCCGCATGCACCCGAAGCAGGCCGAATTGAAAACGATGATGGAAAACGCCGGCTTCGAACGCTGCGAATTTTTCAACATGACGCAAGGCATCGTCGCGGTGCATCGCGGCTACAAGATCTGAGATGGCGTTCAAACCGTTTTTGACCGTTGCGCTCGAAAGCGCGCTGAACCGTTACATTCATCTCGACCCGGACGTCGGCGAACTGCTCGCGCCCCTGGCCGGCAAAGTCATCGCGCTGACGGTCGAACCGTTCGGCGAAACGGTCTATCTTTGCCCGACCGAAAGCGCGGTCCAGGTGCTCGACGCCTATCCCGAATTGCCCGATAGCCGGATCAGCGGTTCGCTGTCGGCCTTGAGCATGATGGGCATCAGCGCCAAACCGATGCGCTCGGTGTTTTCAGGCGAAGTCAAAATCGAAGGCGACATCGCGACCGGCCACCTTTTCCAGGTTCTGTTCGACAGACTGAACATCGATCTTGAAGAACAACTGTCCCGTTTCACCGGCGATATCATCGCGCATCAAATCGGCAACTTCTTTCGTACCGGCATGCGCTGGACGCGCGAGTCGATCCGGACTTTCGAACTGGACCTTGGCGAATTTCTGCAGGAAGAAACGCGCGATCTGCCCGCCGGCCCCGAGGCGGAGATTTTTTACCGCCAGGTCGACGCACTGCGCGCCGATTTCGACCGCCTGAACAGCCGGATCGAACGCCTGGAAAGCGCCTTGAACTGCAAACCGCCGGAGCCGATCGAATAAGCCCCGCCCTTATCTTCACGCGACTCATTCAACGTGATCAATCCTAGAACCTTACTCCGCTTGATCCATATCAATTGGGTGCTGGTATTCCACGGCCTCGACGAAATCGTGCTGAAAACGCACCTGTTCCGTCCGATCCGGTTTCTGGCCGCGCTCTCGCCTTATTACTGGCTGCGGCGGCGCAACGAATCGCGCGGCGTGCGCATCCGCAAAACGCTCGAAGACCTGGGTCCGATCTACGTCAAATTCGGCCAGGCGCTGTCCACGCGCAAGGATCTCCTGCCGGAAGACATCGCCGACGAACTGGTCAAACTGCAGGACCGCGTGCCGCCGTTCCCGAACGAAGTCGCCCGCCGGATCATCGAACAGGAACTGGGCATGCCGATCGGCGAGGCATTCGCCGAATTCGACCCGAGTCCTTTGGCTTCGGCCTCGGTCGCGCAGGTGCACACCGCGAAGCTGCACAGTGGCGAAGCCGTCGTGGTCAAGGTGCTCCGGCCCGACATCGAAGACCGGATCCATTCCGATATCGCCCTGCTCTACGAACTGGCCCGTTTCGCCGAACGTTTCTGGTCGGACGCGCGGCGCCTGCGCCCGCTGGAAGTGGTCGCCGAATTCGAAAAGACCACGCTCGACGAACTCGACCTGATCCGCGAGGCCGCAAACGCGGCCAAACTGCGGCGCAATTTCGAAAACTCCGAGATCATCTACGTGCCCGAAGTCCACTGGCCGCTGTCCCGGCAAAAGGTGATGGTGATGGAACGGATCCAGGGCATTCCGGTCGGCGAGATCGAACAGCTGAAGGCCGGCGGCGCCGACTTCAAGCTGCTCGCCGAACGCGGCGTCGAAATCTTCTTCACGCAGGTGTTCCGGGACAATTTCTTCCACGCGGACATGCATCCCGGCAATATCTTCGTCAACCTGCCCGCCAAATACATCGCGGTCGACTTCGGCATCGTCGGTTCCTTGTCGCTGTCCGACCAGCACTACCTAGCCGAAAATTTCCTGGCCTTCTTCAATCGCGACTACCGCAAGGTCGCCAAGATGCACGTCGAATCGGGCTGGGTGCCGAGCACGACAAGAATCGAGGAATTCGAATCGGCGATCCGGGGCGTCTGCGAGCCGATCTTCGAAAAACCGCTGCGCGACATTTCGTTCGGCCAGCTGCTGCTGCGCCTGTTCCAGACCGCCCGCCGCTTCGACATGCACGTGCAGCCGCAGCTGGTTCTGTTGCAGAAAACCCTGCTGAATATCGAGGGCCTGGGCCGACAGCTTTATCCCGAACTGGACCTGTGGCAAACCGCCAAGCCGTTCCTCGAAAAGTGGTTCCGGGAGCGGATGGGGCCGAAAGCCAAGCTGAACCAGTTCATGTCCCACTTTCCGGAGCTCGCCGAACAGCTTCCGGAAGTACCGTCGCTGCTTTACAAGGCGCTCGACAATGCGGCCTACGCGAAACAGACCAGCGAGGCGCAAATCCGTGAAATCGCCGAGCTGCGCAAGCAGATCGAAGCGAACCATCAAACCACGCTGTGGACGATCCTAGTCGGCGCGGCCCTGATCGGCGCGGCGATTTTTTTCAGGTAAAAGATGATCCAGCACCGCTTCGGCGCGGCCGTGCAACCGACCTACCGCGACTTCCGCCGCTTCGATCCGCTCGACCGGCTGCTGTCCGTCACCGAAACCCCATACCGGCAGCTCGACGCCCTGCGTACCCTGTTCGAAAAACCGGGACGCACGGACATCCACGTCTGCCCGGCTTGACGGCTTCCGAATGTACGCAATGCGTACCTTCCGGCTCAACATGCTTCCGCCATGGGGGGCCTAAGCAGCCTATCGACAAACCCCCTTCAATACCGCCGTCACAGGGCTTGAAAGCGGCTATTTAATGCCGCATTCTGCGGAAAATTTGGAACGCTGAGAAAAATTTGTCCTGTAAAACGGCACGTTGTTAACTTTTAGTTAATTCTAAAATTATAAAATTCTATTGCATGATTTAAAAAATATGCTTTTTGGAGAAAAACTTGAAAAGAAATAATTTACCGACAATTTTGGTGCTTTCCGTATTGGCCACTGGATGTGCCTCTGTGAGTGGCTGGCATCCGATTGTGGATCCTCGCATGGACCCGCATCCGGAAACCGTGCAGCGCGACATGGGTGAGTGTAAGGAGCTGGCAAAACAAGCGTCGGATATCACCAAAGAAGTTGGCATGGGCGCCGGCGTGGGTGCCGTTACGGGTGCCGCGGGCGGCGCAGCGGTTGGCGCGATAGCGGGCAGTGCGGCCACAGGAGCTGCGGGCGGTGCTCTGTTAGCGATTCCCGCCGGATTGTGGAAAGGTTATGAAGCCAACGAGGATTTTAAACGGGCATTCAAAACCTGTATGCGTCAGCGCGGCCATAAACTGGTCAACTAAAACCCAATAGATTGGGTTATCGGCTTTAAAGCCAGGGTTATGCCCGAGGCCCGGCCGGATTCTGCATGAGCTGCAAAGCCAGCTGATTACCGGCTTCGACCAGCGGATGAATCATGAAATCCGTACCGAGCAGTTCCAGTTGCTGCTGCTCTTCCGGAAAATACCAGATCGTACCGATCAGCCCCCGATATCCTCTTTTTCTGAGCTGACGTACCGCCGAACAGCGTGCATCGAATTCGGGCAGCGTCAGAATGACCCCTTTTACCCGGTCCAGCGGCAGTCCGGACCACAGCTCGGGATCTTCCGCATCCCCGTAAATCACCCGTCGCCCCTCGGCCAGCAGGCTTTCCAGCACGGTCGGGTCGGCGTCCAGGCCGACGGCCCGTTTTTCCATGCGATACAGCGTTTGATAAGCGGACAGGCCGGTGCGGCCCATCCCCACGACCAGCCATTCCGCCACGCCGATGGATTCGGGCAAACGGTCCGGATGCCAGGCGCTTTTTTCGAAACGGACCAGGAACGGTTCGAACCTCGAAAACAGCTCATGCGAGTAGCGGTTCAGCGGCGCAGCGATGGCCAGCGATCCGGCGACTGCCAGGGCGACGGTGGAATTCCATGCCGGCGACAGCAGATCCGCCTTGACCATCGCCCCGGTAGTGATCAGGGCGAATTCGCTGTAGGTCATCAAGGCCAGCGACGAGATAAAGGCGGTGCGGGCGCGCATGCCGGCCAGTAAGAACAAAGCGAAGAACAAAATGCCTTGCAACGGCAGCAGTCCCAACAGGCCGAGCGCATCGAAAATCTGATCGCGGTTCGGCAATTCGGCCAGGCCGATCTGCAGGAAAAAAGCGACCAGGAAGACTTCCTTGAGGCTCCAGAGTTTATCGGAAAGCTCCTCGATTTGAGGATGCGCCGACAGCATCACGCCCATCAGCAAGGCGCCGATATCGGGAGAAACACCGACATTCTGGGCGGACAAGCCGCCCGCCAGCGCCAAAGAGACGCCCAGCAGCAGTTTGAGCTCGTCGGCTTCGCTGAACGTAAGCAGGCGGTGCGCCAAGGGGCGCAGCATCGGCAGCAGCAGCAACGCGAAGGCCCAATACGACGGCTGCCTGCCGTCGGCGTAAGCCAGCAGGGCGATCGCCACGATGTCCTGCAGGATCAGGATGCTGAGCACGTCCCGCCCGTGCAGGGTGGATAATTCGCCGTTGTCTTCCAGCACCTTGATCGCCAGCACGGTACTGGAAAAAGCCAGGCTCGCGCCCAATACCAGACCACCTGCGGTCTGCTCGCCCTGCAGCAGAAAAACGATGCCGGCAACGCCGGTCACCAAAAACAGGTGCCAGCCGCCGACGCTCAGCACTTCCTGCCGCAGCAGGGAGCGCAATTTAAGCTTCAGGCCGACCGTAAACAGCAATAACTCGATACCGATATCGGCCAGATGCGTCAAGCTGCTCTCCGATTCAATCCCGAACGTATGCAGGATATAGCCGGCGGCCAGATAGCCGACCAGCGGCGGAAAAGACAGACGGCTGGCGAGCAGACCGACGAGATAGGCCGTACCGACCCAAACTAATTCCATCATAAACGATATACCGGGAGTCTCGGATACAGTAGATACAGTAATTGTGTTCGTTAATTATTGGCGCAACAATGGACGGGGCAATTCCCGAGCCTAAGAGACAGAAAAGAGGAAGACGTTTTCCAAAAACCGATCTTCGCCGGAAAAGTCCGGCATTTCGGCAGACACCAGCCTCTTTACTTCGGAATCCGATTCCGCCGCCTCTCCAACAGGCGCTGCTCCAGTTTATGGAAATAAGTCGTAATGGCGAAAAGAAAACCGGCCGCCAGCGGCAAGGCATAATACCAGTGTTCTTTGGCGAAAACGACGAGCCTGAGGATTTCCTCGCCGAAGACATATGCCGGCGTGATCGTGATCGCCGCCCATGCCCAGGCACTCAGCAGGTTGATGAACGCAAAGCGCCTTGCCGAATATTTGGTGATGCCGATCGACATCGGGATGACGGTACGCAGTCCGTACAGGTAACGCTGGATAAAAATGATCGGCCAGCCGTATTTTCTCAGCAGTAAATGCGCGATCGCGAATTTGCGCCGCTGTTTGTGCAGTTTGCGCTGGATCAGCCCCTTGTTGAAGCGGCCGATATAAAAATAAAGCTGATCTCCGGCAAATCCTCCGAGCCCGGCCACGAAGACCGCGAACAAATAGGACATATCGCCGGTATGCGACATGACGCCGGCCATGATCAGGCCGGTTTCGCCTTCCAATATCGACCACAAGAACAGGATGACATAGCCATATTCTTTCAGCCAATCCAAAAATAATTCTTCCATCGAGGCTTGTGCTTCAGCGAGAGACTACTCTTATTAGCCGCGGCTAATCCCGTCCGCAGTCTTTTAAAATTAAAGTGGTGGAGCCGCATGCGGCCCCCAACGAACAGGGAACCGTAAGAGCAGCCGATGACTATAGGCGAATCACGCGCCTAAATCAACCGGAGTCAGCTCTTCTTGACGAATTCGGATTTCAGCTTCATCGCGCCGATGCCGTCGATTTTGCAGTCGATGTCGTGATCGCCCTCGACGAGGCGGATGTTCTTGACCTTGGTCCCGACTTTGACGACCAGGGACGAACCTTTGACTTTGAGGTCCTTGATCACGGTCACGGAATCGCCGTCCTGCAGCACGTTGCCGTGCGCATCCTTGATCACACGGACGTCGCCGACGTCTTCGGACGCGGCGCCGATCGACCATTCATGCGCGCACTCGGGACAAATGAAGACACCGTTGTCTTCGTAGGTGAATTCGGAGCCGCATGCCGGGCATGGGGGAAGATTGTTCATGGCTTATTCCTTATTTGATTGATTCTCTGCCTTGCCTTGCAAAGCGATCGAACACCCATCATGCCAGAGCCGGGCTTTTGTTGTCCAATTTCTAGGTGATCCTGTAAGCGGCCTTCATGGGGCCGAATGCCCCTTGCGTTTAACGACAGACGCGAGGCTCGAAAGCGGCGGCCCGGCCTGCCCCATACCGAATCGAACCGGCCGCCTGCCGCATGTAACGGGTAGGCGTCGAGGCCCGCATGCCCCGCCCCTGTTGAAACCTTCGGACTTCCGCCGGACGTTTTTTTAAACCCGCCCGTACGTTTTAGCAACGCGATGCAGTCGGTTTGAACTGTTCGAGATCACTTGCAAACCGGCCTTTGGGGGACCTCTTCAAACGCCGGACGGGATATTTATCCCGTCCGGCGTTTGGACCGTTGCACCGCAACGCGGATCTTCGGAAAACAAGACACAGCGCGATTGCCCTGCCAACATGCCGCCGTCCCCCTGTTGAAACCTTCGGACTATGTTAGAATCGGCGGGAAATTGATTTCCAAGCGGGAGTACATGTTACCGCCAAGCGAAAAAACAGTCGGCCGTATCGAAGCGGCCCACGGACCGGTGGTCGACGTTTGCTGCGACTATCTGCCGCCGATCGGCCAGGCGCTGGATGTGGTGAACGGCGAAGGCCGCTACGTGCTGGTGGTCTACCAGCACATCAACCCCGAATTGGTCCGCGCGATCGCCCTGCATCCGGTTTCCGGCATTTACCGGGGCATGCCGGTGTACGACCGCGGCGTCCCGCTGCATGTGCCGGTCGACCCAGCCTGCCTCGGGCGCATGCTGAACGTGTTCGGCGAAGCGCTGGACGGCGGCCCGCCCCTGCCGTCGGAAACCTACCGGAATATTCTTTCACCGCCGCCCTTGCTTTCGGAGACATTGCCGGCCAGCCGGATCCTGGAAACCGGCATCAAGGTGATCGACCTCTTATGCCCGTTCGTGCGCGGCGGCAAGACCGGCCTGTTCGGCGGCGCAGGCGTCGGCAAGACCGTCTTGATGATGGAGTTCATGCACGCGGTCAGCAGCGCGATGCAGGGCGTCTCGGTCTATGCCGGGGTCGGCGAACGGATGCGCGAAGGCCACGAGCTTTGGAAGGAAATGGGCGAAGCGGGCGTATTGCCTCGGGCGCTGCTGGTCTTCGGGCAAATGGACGAGTCGCCCGGCGTGCGCTTCCATGTCGGCTATACCGCCCTCGCCTATGCCGAATACCTGCGCGACACCCTGCAAGCGGAAGTCCTGTTCCTGATGGACAACATCTTCCGTTTCGTGCAGGCCGGCAGCGAAATCTCGGGACTGCTGGGCCGCATGCCGGCCACGGTCGGTTATCAGCCGACCCTGTTAACCGAAGTCGCCTCACTCGAAGAAAGGATCGTCTCGACCAAATCGGGCTCGATCACCTCGGTACAGGCGGTGTATGTGCCGGCCGACGACATGACCGATCCTGCCGTCGCGACCATCCTGGGCCACCTGGACAGTATCGTCATTCTGTCACGCCAACAGGCCGCCAAAGGCATCTATCCCGCGGTCGACCCGTTGAGTTCCGCCAGCCGCATGATGGACCGGCGCATTCTCGGCGACCGCCATTATCAGGTCGCCCGCGCGGTGCGAGAACATTTGGCGCGCTATCGCGAACTGGAAGACATCATCGCCATGCTCGGGATCGAGGAATTGTCCAAGGAAGACCGGCAGATCGTCGAGCGCGCCCGGCGCCTGCAGCGCTATCTGACGCAGCCTTTCAACACCGTCGCCGACCATACCGGCATCCCGGGCGTTCATGTGCCGCTCGAACGGACGATCGGCGACTGCGAAGGATTCATCGAGGGAAAATACGACCAGCTGAGCGAAGCCGACTGCTATATGAGAGGAGCAATAACTTCATGAAGACGTTCAGCCTGGCCTTGATCGATACCGCCGGGACGACCCGTTTCGATACGGTGAGCCAGTTTATCGGCGCCGACGCCGAAGGAAGCTTCGGACTTTTGGCGGATCATATCCATACGGTGGCGCTGTTGCGCTACGGATTGGCCCGGTTTGCCGATAACCGCGGCGTCTGGCGTTTTCTGGCGATGCCGGGCGGAGTTTTGCGTTTTGCGGACAATCAGTTGACGATCACCACGGTGCGCTATTTCCTGGGCGACAGCGAAGACGCCATCTGCGACAGCCTGGAAGCCGCCATGCAGCAAACCGACTCCGAAGTGTACACGGCCAAAGCCGCCTTGGCCAAGATCGAACACTCGCTGATCAAACGGCTGGTCGAATTGAGCGGCCAGAGAAGCGTAGGGTTATAACCATGCCGTTTCGCCGCAAACTGCTCGAACAGACACAACGCGACATCAAACGCTTGAAGAACAAAGGGCATAAGCCGACGACCCTGCTCGGCATTTTTCTATACGGTGGAACGTTGGGATTCTTGTTCGTCGTTCCGATCGTGGGAGGCGCCTACCTCGGCCTCTGGCTGGACGAATTGATTGCAGGCTACTCGGAGCACTGGACCCTCAACCTGATCCTGTTGGGCATTGCCGTCGGCGGCTATAATGTGTTCAGATTCTTAAGGGACAAAACATGAACGGCTCGGAACTCGGGGTAGAAATCGTCGCCCAGATCGGCCCCATCGGCATCAGCAATACGGTCGTCACCACCTGGGGCATCATGCTGCTGTTCACCCTGCTGGCGCTGGCGGTGCGCTGGCAGTTGAAAACCGAACCCAATCGCCTGCAGACGGCGGCCGAAACCGTGCTGATCGCGATCGAAGAAGCCCTGAAAGAATTATTGCCGCCCGGTTCGGTGCGCCGGGTGCTGCCGTTCGTCGCCACTTTATGGCTGTTTGTGCTGATCGCCAATCTCATCGGATTGATTCCGGGCCTGCATTCGCCGACCCGCGATTTGTCCGCGACCTCGGCGCTCGCCGTGCTGGTGTTCGTGGCAAGCCACTGGTTCGGCATTCGCGGCCGCGGTTTCAAAAACCACTTCCGGCATTATGCCGAGCCCAGCATCATTTTGCTGCCCTTCCATGTCATCAGCGAAATCAGCCGCACCCTGGCACTGGCAGTCCGCCTGTTCGGCAACATGATGAGCCTGGAAATGGCCGCCCTGCTCGTGCTGCTGATCGCCGGCTTCCTGGTGCCTGTGCCGCTGTTGATGCTGCACGTCGTCGAGGCGGTCGTCCAGGCCTATATTTTCGGCATGCTGGCGCTAATTTACATTGCCGGCGCCCTGGAAGCCGACACCAACGAAACGCTTTCAAATTCTTCAGAGGAAAATCATGAATGATCTGCATTTATTCAGCACCGTCTCGACCGCCGTTGCAGGCATCGCCATCGCGCTCGGGACAATGATGCCCGCGATCGCGATGGGCCGGGCGATCGCCAGCGCGCTGGAAGCCCTGGCACGGCAGCCCGAAGCGGAAAAAACGATCACCCGGACCCTATTCATCGGCCTGGCGATGATCGAATCGTTGGCCATTTACTGCCTCGTCATCGCGCTGATCATTTTATTCCGCAACCCGTTACTCGAATACTTCCTGAAATAACCGGCCGGGACTCCGACACCATGCAACTCGACTGGACAACATTCATCCTCGAAATCCTCAATTTCCTGGTTCTGGTCTGGATTCTCAAGCGTTTTCTTTATCGCCCGGTCCTGGATCTGCTCGCCGCCCGCCAGCAAACGCTCCGTGAAGCCGCCGAGCATGCGCAAAAGCTGTGCGAAGAAGCCGAAACGCTGCGCCTCCAATACGAGTCCCGACTGGCCGACTGGCAACGGGAATGCGAGAACAATCGCCGCCAGTTGAGCGAGGAACTGGCCCTTGCAAGAACCCGGGAAATGGACAACATCAAGAAAGCGCTTGCCGCCGAAGAGGAAAAGCTGCATGCCCGCAATGAGAAACTGCTGGCCTCGCGCGAGTCGGTACTCGCCCGCTCCGCGGTAGACCAGGCGTACGGGCAGGCGGCGGCCATGCTCAACAGGATGGCGTCGCCACAATTGACGCACAACATCGCCGGCATTTTCCTCGAGGACGTCGCCGCGCTGAACGAGGCCGATCGATCCGCACTCCGCAAGGCGGCAGCGTCGCTGTCGGCCGATTCGCTTGCCGCCGTCGTGTCGGCCCATCCTCTCGATCAAGACCTTCAAGCCGCGATCCGCAAAGCCTTGTCGGGTGCGGCAGGTCAGGATTTGAATCTGGATTCCGCCTTCTCCGAGGATCCCTCGTTGATAGCCGGCCTCCGGGCCATCGTCGGCGAGTGTCAGATGCATGCCAATCTTGCAGACGAATTGGCGTTTTTCAAGCGCCAAGCCAATCATGCCAAATAGCCGCGGCGCTTTCGCCCCGTCGAACTACCGGTTCGGTCTCCGGCTCAGCGAAAGGGGTTATGTCGTCGGGATAGGGGACGGAATTGCCCTGATCCGCGGCCTTCCCACGGCGCGGATGGACGAACTGATCAGCTTTGACGACGGCAGCACCGGCCTGGTATTCCAGCTCAGCAAGGATATGCTGGGAGCGATCCTGCTGGCGCAATCGCAAGGCATCAAAGCTGGCATGTCCGTTCAGCATACCGGCCGCAAACTGGAAATTGGGGTCGGAGAAGTCTTGCTGGGCCGTGTCGTCGATCCGTTGGGAAATGCGCTGGACGGTCTGCCCGATCCCGGCTTCCGCGAATTTCATCCTCTGGAAGCCGCCGCGCCGCCGATCATCGAGCGCGATTTCGTGAAAGAGCCGCTCTACACCGGCAGCAAGATCGTCGATGCGCTGATTCCGATCGGCAAAGGCCAGCGCCAGCTGATCATCGGCGACGACGGCACCGGCAAAAGCACGCTCGCGCTCGACGCGGTGATCAACCAGCGCGGCCGCGATGTTCTGTGCGTGATCGTGCTGATCGGCCAGACGCGCGCTTCGGTCGCCGGCACGATCGAAACCCTGCGCCAGACCTGCGCGCTCGACTATACCGTGGTGGTCGTCGCCGAAGCGAACGCCCTGCCCGGCTTCCGCTACCTGGCCCCGTTCGCCGGCTGCGCGATCGCCGAACACTGGATGCGCCTCGGCCGCGATACGCTGGTCGTCTACGACGATCTGACCCGCCATGCGCAATCATACCGCGAACTATCGCTGCTCCTGCAGCGCCCGCCCGGACGCGAAGCCTACCCCGGCGATATTTTCTACCTGCACTCGCGCCTGCTCGAACGCTCGACCGTGCTGGGCCTGCCTGCCGGCGGCGGCAGCATGACCGCGCTGCCGATCATCGAGACCCGGCAAGGGGAACTGTCGGCCTATATTCCGACCAATCTGATCTCGATCACCGACGGCCAGATTTATTTCGACAGCAAACTGTTCGCCTCGGGCATCCTGCCCGCGATCGACATCGGCCGCTCGGTGTCGCGGATCGGCGGCAAGGCGCAGCATCCAGCTATCAAGGCCGCTTCCGCGCGGATTCGGCTCGATTATCTGCAATTTCTGGAACTCGAACTGTTCGCCCGCTTCGGCGCGCGCCTTGAAGCCGGGGTTGAAGAAAAGCTCCGCCAAGGACGGCTGCTGCGCGAAATTCTGAAACAGAACCCGCTCGAACCGCTGTCCGAACAGGCGCATCTGGCCTGGCTGCGGGCGTACGGCGAGGGCTTGCTGAACGTGCTGTCTCCCGAACAGGCCGCCGCCGGGCTGCAGCAGGTCTTCGAGCAATTGCCGGGCTCGGGTCTGAAGCTGGAATCTTCCAAATCGCAGTGGCTGGACAGGTTGAAGCACTGGTTGAGTGAGACGTATGAGCCAGCGGCGTGAGATCGAAACCCGTCTGGCCCTGTATGACGATTTGACCGGCATTCTCGGCGCGATGCGCAGCTTTGCGCTGGCCGAATTGCGCAGGATCGGCAAACGCGAAGAGAACCAGCAACTGCTCGTGCAGAACCTGCGCGACGCGCTGAATGATGTCGCGTTCGCGCTGCCTCCGCCCGAAAAACCGGACTACGATATCTGGCTGCTGTTCGGCTCGGTACGCGGATTCTGCGGCAGTTTCAACGAGGACGTACTGCGGCTTTGGCAGGAACAAACCGGAGAACGGACGCCGGCGATCCTGATCGGCGAACGGCTGCACGATTTGCTTCCGGAAAGCACCAACGACCTGCGCGTATCGGGCGCAAACGGCGGACTCGATGCCGCGGCCACGATCGAAGAAATCTTGCCGGCCATTACCGAGTCAAGGCTAAAACACCCAGGAAGAGCGGGATTGGTCGCCTGTTTTCGCGACGACCGCGGCGCCTTAAGCCAGCGCCTGCTGCCGCTGATCGAAGCGCAACCCGGCATTTCAGGGTTTCCACCGCATGTTTACGCCTCCCCGGAAGAAACCGCCGCGGGTATCGCCGAGCACTACCTGTTCCACCAGATCCTGGCGATTTTATTGCGCTCGATCCGGGTGGAGAATCACATGCGCCTGATGCAGATGGAGAATGCCCTGCACCATCTCGAAGAGGGCAGCGGCGGGCTGATCCGGCAGCGGAACCGATTGCGGCAGGAGGAGATCGTCGAAGAGATCGAATTGATGATCAGCGGCAAATCGATTTTCCTCTGACACCGTCTCACGGCCGGCCCAATGTCGGTCCCAATACCGTTAAGGATTGGACCGATCATCACTTCCCCCTCTCGTTTCCCTACCGAGCGCTCGTGATACCCCTTTGCCAGCTCGGGTTGCCCCCAAGGGCACGAATCGTTGTAGGGTACGCTGTGCGCGTACCATTGGAGGGTGAAAAGGTACGCACAGCGTACCCTACAACTGAAGGATGTATTAAAGCTTGCCGTTCTTGGCTTCTGGCATTCCCTGCCTGAATGACGACTTTCTCATCTTAACTTAATGGCATGAATGCCGGCCTTTGATAAACTTCCTATAGATGCCCATCCAATACCTGTTATTACTGTGTTCCCTCCTAACCTTCCCTGCCTACGCTGTGGATGTGGCGCTCGACGTCGGACACTCCCGGCGCAATTCCGGCGTGATCAGCGCCAGCGGCATACCCGAGTGGGAACTGAACCGGCAGCTTGCGGAAGAAGTAGCGGGCCGGCTGGAGCAAATGAATGTCAGCTATCGCTTGATCGGCGCGGACGGCGCGATGGAGGTATTGACCGAACGGACCGATCTGGCGAGGCACGACGCCTTTTTCATCTCGCTGCATCACGATTCGGTCCAGCCTGCATGGCTGGAACGGGCCGACCGCTACAGCGGCTACGCGCTGTTCGTCTCACGCCTTAACCCGAAAATCGGCGAGAGCCTTGCCTGCGCAAAGGAGATCGGCGACCGCCTGCTGGCGGCCGGTTTTAAGCCGTCCCTTTATCATGCGGCCCCGATTGAAGGCGAAAACCGGCCGTTCGCGGACCGGAGCCGCGGCATTCATTATTACGATGGGTTGGCGGTGCTGCGTACCGCGCGGCAGCCGGCCGTGCTGATCGAGGCCGGTGTGGCGGTAAATCCGGAAGACGAAATCCGCGTCACCGGTAAGGCCGGCCGGGCTCGGGTTGCCGAAGCGGTGAGTCGGGGTGTTGCGGATTGTTTACGGATCATTCGGGCGCACGCCTCGGAACGGAGCGTGCGGAACCGAAATAAAACGAAAACCGAGTAATTTGACGGAAATAATTCGGCAGGGGATCAGACCTGCCAGGTTTTAAAAACCTGGCAGGTCTTACGGAAAGCATTTTATAGAACTCCTGGCGGCTTAGCCGCAGACTGTACTTTGCTCAGCAGAGCTGCTTTCTTCTCGCGCGCCCGCGCCGCCTTTTCCGCTTCCTCGCGGGCGATGCGCAGGCCACGCAATTCATAGCGGCTTCTAGCCAGTTCCGCGCGTAACGGCTTCAATCGTTTGGCAAGCGCCGGGCTTTCGGGTGGGGTTTCCCGCATCTCGATGCAATCGACTGGGCACGGCGCAATACAGAGTTCGCAGCCGGTGCATTCGGTAGCGATCACCGTATGCATCTGCTTGGCGGCGCCGAGAATCGCATCGACCGGGCAAACCGCCAGACATTTCACGCAGCCGATGCAGTCTTCTTCGACAATCATCGCAACGGTCCTGGGTTTATGTTCGCCGCAGGCGGAATCGAGCGGCTTCGGTGCAACACCCAACAAATCCGCCAGCGCCCGAATGCCTTCTGCGCCGCCGGGCGGGCAACGGTTGATATCGGCTTCGCCCGCCGCAATGGCCTCCGCATAGGGCAAACAGCCCCGGTAGCCGCATTTGCCGCATTGGGTCTGAGGCAACAGGGAATTGATTCGATCGATCACTTGCGCTTGAACTCGTTGCAAAAAGGCAATTATACTCCAGAAGCCCTCTGCTCCATCCTTCGCTCCCGCAGGCGCATTGAATCCGCCTTTCTCCGCGAAATGCCCATGATTGATTTGCCTGTCCGGCTCGGCTAATATCGGCGTTCCCAACGCTTGCGATTATCCCCGTTCCGATCGATGCCTGACACCTTGAACCTGCCGTCGGCCTGGCTTGGACGGCTCGACAGCCGTTCCGCCCTGCTCGAATTTCTCCAGCTATGCCGCCCTATCGCCTTTTATCTCGTCGACCGGGATCAGCATCTGCTGCACTGGAGCCCCGGCGCCGCGCAGTTGACCGGCCTCGATCCGGGAAATACCTGTCCACCGGAATTCCGGATCCATGCGGAGGCGGAAGATACCGTCCACGCCGGCGGCATGGTGACATTGCACCGGTCCGCCCGGCTGCTTTACGGCCGGGATGGGGCCGTGGCCGGCGGTATCGCACTGTTGACATCGGACGCCGGACAGGAAAATCCGGTCGGCGAATCGAGGAATACGGCCGAGCGTGAGCGAAACTTTCAAGGCATCATCAGCCGTTCGCCGGCGATGCGCAATGTGTTCCAGATCATCCGCAACGCGGCCGAAACCGAGGCGACGGTGTTGGTCCGGGGCGAGAGCGGCTCCGGAAAGGAACTGGTCGCCAGGGCGATTCATAACCTCAGCGCGCGCCGAAACGCGCCGTTTCTGGCCGTCAACTGCGCGGCGCTGTCCGCGAATCTGCTCGAAAGCGAACTGTTCGGCCATGTGCGCGGCGCATTTACCGGCGCGATCAAGGACCATAAAGGCGTATTTCAGCGCGCGGAAGGCGGCACGCTGTTTCTGGATGAGGTGGCCGAACTGCCGCTGGAACTGCAGGCCAAACTGCTGCGGGTGATTCAGGAAAGAAATTTCATGCCGGTCGGCGGCGACCGCCTGATCGGCGCGGATGTGCGGATCGTGGCCGCGACCCACCGCTCGCTCAGGGAAGAAGTCAGGAGCGGGCATTTTCGCGAAGATTTGATGTACCGGCTGCGCGTCGTGCCGATCTTCATTCCGCCGCTCCGGGAGCGGCGCGAAGATATCAGTCTGCTGATCCGGCATTTCATCGCTCTGCATAATGCCGGCAAGTTCAGAAAAATCGAGAAGATCGACCCGCAGGCGATGCGCCTTTTGCTCGACTATCACTGGCCGGGCAATGTTCGGGAGTTGCACAACGTGATCGAATACGCGTTCGCGGTCGGGCGCGGCACGACGCTACGACCAACCGAACTCCCTCCCGAATTTACCGAACCGAAAACGGCCGTGCCGGACGCGGCGATGAAATCCTTACCGCTGCGCAGCCCGGAGCAGGAGAAACTGGCGATCGGCGAAGCGCTGCGGCAAAGCCACGGCCGCGTTACCGAAGCGGCCCGGCTCGCCGGCATGAGCCGGGCGACATTCTGGCGCAAGCGGAAACATTACGGTCTTTGATTATTCGCTTGCAGCCGGATGATCGTGAGTATGGTCATGGTCATGGTCATGGTCATGGTCATGGTCATGGTCATGGTCATGGTCATGGTCATGGTCATGGTCATGGTCATGCTGATCGTCATGGGCTGGCTCGGACGCAGGCAAGGATTCGTGCGCGTGTCCTGAATCAGGATCGGGATCGAAAGCCGGCCCATGATCATGTTCGTGCGCCGCCTCCTCGCCCGAGTGACTGTGCATCAGCGCCTCTTCGGTAACCGGCACCGCGGATACCGCCACCCCGTAACGGTACACCATCAAACCGCCCAAATCGGCGCCCAGCACCAGCACGCCGCACATGATCGCGGCCAGTATCAGAAACAAGGTATTGGCCGCGCCCTCGATCGCGACGCCCTGCAGGGCGCGCCATGCGGAAAGCAGCAGCGACAGGATCAGAACGGTCAGCATGAAATGCTCGTGTCTCTCCATGATGCCGTGCACATCGCCCCCGTGCGCCACCGAATTGGCGGCGATAAAGCCGGCCGCCGCGGTAAAAATCGCGGAAACAGCGCCCAGGTATAACAGCCAACTCGCAACCGCACGCCAGGACGGCTTTCGAAACAAACTGCCCGCCAGATCCAGCAAGAAAAAAGCCGATAAAAACGCGATCGGGAAATGCACCAGCAGCGGGTGGATGTTCTGCATCGAGGCGATACCCGGAAAAACTTCCGCAAATATTTCCGGCGGCTCCATGCCGGCCAGTTTTTCGAGAAAGTCCAAAAGGCCCGCCACGGCTGCCGCGATGCCGCCGCCGTGGTCGGCGCCGCCGTGAACCATAAAAGTCAAAGAATGGAATAAAGTCATAATGATGGTTTTGAATTGAAGACTGAACACTCTACCGAATGCCGGGCAAAAAACCAACTTTCTTCAAGCCGGATCGAACAGTAACGAAGGCTTGCCGACATAATAGCCCTGCGCATAATCGACACCCAAAACCTTCAATTTCTCCAACTGCTCGGCATTTTCGACATATTCGGCAATCGTTTCCCGCTCGAATAATTTCGCCGCCGAGCAGATAAAGCTGACGACCAGTTCGGAATAAGGGCATTTGAGAATATTCTGCATGAACAAGCCGTCGATCTTGAAAAAGTCGACGTTGAATTTGGACAGATTGGCGAGGTTGCTCGATCCGATGCCGATATCGTCCAGCGACAGCAAACAGCCCAGATTCTTCTTCAACTGCCGCATGAACTCGCAGGCATTCTGATAGTCGTGGTCGGCGACCGTTTCGGTGATCTCGAAGCAGATCTTTCTCGAATCGATGCCGTAATACCTGAAGTTCTGTTCGACTTTCCCGATGAAGCCGGGATAGCGGATCGTGCTGCCGGAAATGTTCAGTGAATAGACGGCATGCTGGGGATTTTCGGCCAGGTAACGGCACAGTTGCTGCACGACGTAAAGGTCCACTTCGCGGCTGATGTGGAACAGCTCGGCGGCCCTGAGCAGGCGCCGTTGCGTCAGGCTGTCGCCCTGGTCGCTTTTATACCGCAGCAGGACCTCGGCTTTTTTTTCGGCGTCCGCGCCGTTGATCGGCGATATCGGCTGCGCGAACAACACGAAGGCATGGTTGGTCAGCCCTTCCCTGAGCTCCGGCAGCAATTTCAACAGGTCGTAATATTCGTGCAGCACCGGATCGTCGTATTCGATCAGCTTGACGACGCTGTTGCCGGCCCGCTTGGCTTGAAACAGCGCTTCGTCCACCGCGGCCAGAATGCGTTCGGGCGTTTTATATTCGGGCGACAACGAGGTTACACCGATAATCAGCTTCGGATAATAGGCGATGTCCGCCACAATAATACATTGCTGGTCGATCAGATGGGCCAGCTGTTCGGCGAATTGCATGCTTTCCTGCACCGGCAATTTGAGCAGGATGCCGAAGCGGTTGCGATCCAGTTTGCCGATACGGGCACTCGCGATCGACGCCACTTTACCGATGATCAGCGACTGTATCCGGGAAAAAAGCTCTTCCGCCGCCGCGGTGCCCTGCGTCAGGCTGGCAAGCTGCAGAGTATGGTTGATCTCCGCATACAGGAGCGTATATCGGTCCCGATTGGTTTCGGCAATCCGTCCGACTTCTTCGATGAAAGCGATCCGGGTCAGTAAATTCATAAACTAACCGAAATGACGCCTTGAGAATGCGGGACAGCTCCGAAGGCCAGCATCCGGCAATGAACGGCCCACTGGATGAACTTAATGATTTCAGTCCCCATCGATATTTAAACAGTACAAAGCGGCATCGCCCTCTCGCCAGCGGAGACGCGCTTGATTTCGGATGTGGGACAGGGCGGTTTCCGTTGGAGGACGGCCGGAGAAAAACAGTATCAATAAGGAAAACAGGTTTGACATGCGTGCATTGTACAGTAAACGTTGTCAGGATTCTTCCGGTTATTCGACTTTTAACACGCTGCAGGAATAACACGATGACGAGCTTACAAATCCGCCTGCTTGCGATCATCGTTCTCGCAATCGGTCGGGCTGAACGAACAGGAGGCAAAGGAACAAGGCATCCCTTATGAAACCAGCCTCTACGATCTGGCCGAGCTGGGCCGGGCAATCGCGGACGGCAAAGGACAAGGTTTTGTAAAAGTCCTGACCGTTCCCGGAAAGGATAAAATCCTCGGGGTTACGATCGCAGGGGAACATGCCGGCGACCTGATCGCCGAATTCATTCTCGCGATGAAGCACCGTATCGGTCTGAACAAGATTCTCGGTACGATTCATATCTATCCGACCCTCGCCGAAGCGAATAAATACGCCGCGGGAGTGTGGAAACGCGGACATCAGCCGGAAACCCTGCTGAAATGGCTGGCTAAGTTTCATGCCTAGCGGCGGGGATAAACTTGATTGGGGAAAACCCTAGCAAAACGATCAATACGGGAGAGGGGTCAGGATGTGCCCATTCCTCAAGGTCATTCCCTTTTTTGAGGAAAGTCGTCCACTTCGAAACCGGCCGGCTCTGAGCCTGAAATGATACATCGCCATTTTATTCACAAAGTTTGTGGATAACTTTGTGGATACATTGTTTTCGGGCTCTCCAAAGTACCGTTTTTATTACCCCTCGGTCAGTTTGTATAAAAACGAATCAATCCACTGAAGCAATAATAAATCAATGACTTGGATCATCTACTGGGTTTTTTGTCGGCCTTGTCCGGCATGATGTAAGTCATTGATTTCTTCTGTGCATAAACGCCCTCGTTAAGAAACCGGTTGTCAACGGCAGACGGGTTTTCCGATCCGGGAATTTACCGGTTTCGCCCTCAGCGTCCCGCCGCGATTGCGTAAGCCGCACAGAGACAGAAGCGGCCCGCTCCGTTCCGCGTGCTTCGGAAACCGTTCCGTTCCTTCTTGGCTCTCGACGCTTGACGCGGATCCAATATTTCCTTCACGCGAAAAAGCATCGAAAATATTTATTCACAAAACCTGTGGATAACTTTGTGGATAGATTGTTTTCGGGCTTCCAAAAGTGCCGTTTTTATTGGATTTTGGTTAGTTTGTACAAAAACGAATCAATCCACTGATACAATAAAAAATCAATGACTTACGGATGCATCAAAGATTTTTCACCGTACAGCTTGACATCCTGTAAGCCATTGATTTCATCCTGTGCATAAATGTTATTGAGTCAAAATATCGTGCGAGAATGTTCGAATCCCGGATCAGCCGCGTTCATCCCAGGCTTTTTCGAGCCGTTTCGCGGACACCGGAAATGCGGTCTTCAGTTGCTGCGCATACAGCGACACCCTGAATTCTTCCAGCGCCCAACGGAACGGATCCTGTTCGGGGATGACGGTCTCTTTTTTTGACTTCTTCTCGACATCCTGCCAAAAGCGGATGGCATAACGCTGGATTTCCTGATTTTTTTGCGGATCGTTCACAAACTTGTCCAGCCGGTACAGGACCGCTTTCAAATAACGCGGGATCGCCTTGAGCTGGTCGTACGGGGTGTGCCGGATAAAGCCGGCGTAGATCAATAGGTCGAGCTGTTGATTTACATCTTTGGCCAATGAATCGTTAGGGTTCAGCTTGCCTGTGCGGGCTTTGATGTCGGCGTATTGCAGCATGATATCCGGAACGATCTTGCCGATGTCGTTCGCCGCAGCGATCAGATTCGGCTTCGCCGCTTGTAGATTGCGTTCGAACGCTTCCTTGTTTCGAATCGTCCGGCCCTCGATAAACACATGGCTCAAAATGCAGAACAGCAAATCCTCCTTATACGAACCGGACCGCTGATATTGGATGATCGGATGTTTCGGCAGGCGTTGATAAGCCAGTTCGGCAGCGGCCGATTGCGGCGCGTTTTTCTGGATATAGGTGCATTCCTTACGCAACTGCAATTGGTACAAGCGCATCAGACCGGCCTGATGCTGCTGCGCGGCCTTGCGTTCGGTGTCGAACAGCCGCACGCCGACCGCATCGCCTTCGTCGACGATCGCGGGGTAGCCGATGAACGACTGGCCGCGCTGCATGAACTGGCGCGTATCCGGCAGATCGCCGAACGCCCACTGAATGCAGCCGGTATAATTCAATTCGTCGGCGGCCAGCTGGTCGAAGCTGTCGCCAGCCACAACCCCATGTTTAGCCTGGAGTTTTTTCAGATCGCGACCGTAATCGAGCAGCTTGCCCCGGTCGTCGACGACCCGGAAATTCATCTTTAAATGCTCGGGTAAGGACTCCGGATTCCAGGCGTTCAGCGGAATCGCCTCCCCGGTCAGCTTGCGCAACCGGTTGCCGAGCCATTCGTATAAAGAACCCTTGAAATCCGGCTCGATTTCGAGGCATTTTTTGACCGTTTCCGGCACCGGCACGAAATGCTTCCGGATCGGCTTCGGTAGCGACTTGACCAGCGCGACGCATTTCTCTTCGAGCAGCCCCGGCACCAGCCAGTCGAACGGCGTCTGCGAAACCTGGTTCAACTGATGCACCGGGATGATCGCGGTCACGCCGTCCTCGTCGTGGCCGGGCTCGAAGCGGTATTGCAGCCTGATCGTCAAATTGCCGACTTTTTTGCTGTCCGGATAATCCCACTCGTTCACCGCATGATCCTGCTCGCGGGTCAGGTCTTCCCGGGTCAGAAACAGGCATTTCGGATTGTCGCGCTCGACTTTCTTGCGCCACTGATCGAAGGTAACCCCGTTCACGACCTCGGCCGGGATCTTCTCGTCGTAAAACCGGTATAGCCATTCCTCGTCCTCGATCAGATCGACACGGCGTCCTTTGTGCTGGATATAGCCGACTTCTTCCAACAGTGTCCGGTTCGCGAGATAGAACGGCGCGTTGCTGTGATAATCATGATCGACCAGCGCCGAGCGGATGAAGATCTCGCGCGCCGCCTTCGGGTCGACGTGTTCGTAAGGCACCTTGCGCCCGGCCTGCAGCGTCAGGCCGAACAGCAAGGTGCGTTCGTGCACCGCAGAACGTGCCGCTTTCTTTTCCCAGTGCGGATCGTAATAATTGCGCTTGACCAAATACTCCGCGCATTCTTCGATCCATTCCGGCTCCACCTTCGCGACGGTCCTCGCGTAGATCTTGCTGGTCTCGACCTGCTCGGCCGCCATGATCCATTTCGGCCGCGCCTTGTACTGGCCGGAGCCCGGAAAGATGAAGAACTTCAAGCCGCGCGCGCCAAGATATTCGTATTGCTCGTGCCGGAAACCGATATTCGAGAGCAGGCCCGGCAACAGCGCACGGTGGATTTCCGCATAGCTGGCCGGCACCGTATTGATCTTCAGGTTCAAATCGCCCTTGATCACCTGCATGATCTGCGCGTGGATGTCGACCCATTCGCGCATCCGGATGTAGGATAAAAAATGGTCGCTGCAGTATTTGCGCAGTTTGTTGTTCGACAGATGCTTCTTCTGTTCCTCGAAGTCGTTCCAGAGGTTCAACAGGGTCAGAAAATCCGAATCCTCGTGGCGAAAGCGCGCCTGTTTCGCCTCGGCCTGGGCCAGCTTGTCGGCCGGTTTCTCGCGCGGATCCTGAATGCTCAGCGCCGAAACGATGATCGCGACTTCATGCAGCGCGTGCTGCTTTTCGGCCGCGATCAGCATCCGGGCCAGGCGCGGGTCGGTCGGAAACTTGACCAGTTGCTTGCCGATCTCGGTCAGTTTGCCCTGCTTGTCCAGCGCGTTGACTTCCTGCAAGACGGTCTTGCCGTCCCGAATCATCTTGTCTTCGGGCGGCTCGATGAACGGAAAATCTTCGATGTCGCCCAGGTTCAGCGCAGTCATTTGCAGGATGACGGCCGAGAGGTTCGTGCGCAGAATTTCCGGTTCGGTAAACTCGGGCCGCGCCTGATAATCTTCGGCCGAATACAGCCGGATGCAGATGCCTTCGGCGACCCGGCCGCAGCGCCCTGCCCTTTGGTTCGCGCTCGACTGCGAAATCCGTTCGATCGGCAGACGCTGGATCTTGCTGCGATGGCTGTAGCGGCTGATCCGCGCATGGCCGGTATCGATCACAGCGCGGATGCCGGGCACGGTCAGCGAGGTTTCGGCGACGTTGGTCGCCAGTACGATCCGGATCTTGCCGCCTTTCGGCTTGAACACCCGCTCCTGCTCGCTCGTGCTCAGCTTCGCATATAACGGCAGGATTTCATATTTGCTCGGATGGTGCTTTTTCAGCGATTCGGTCGTTTCCTTGATTTCGCGCTCGCCGCTCATGAAGATCAGGATGTCGCCGCGCACGTCGCGGACCAGCTCGTCGACCGCCTCCAGAATCGCCTGCTGCAGGTTGTCGCTGGTCTCGTCGTTCGCGGTTTTCTTGCCCTCTTCGTCCTGTTCGGTTTCCTCGACCGGCCGATAGCGGATCTCGACCGGATAAGTGCGGCCCGAAACCTCGATGATCGGGGCATCGAAGAAATGCCGGGAAAAGCGTTCCGGGTCGATCGTCGCGGAAGTAATGATCAGTTTTAGGTCGGGCCGCTTCGGCAACAGCCATTTCATGTAGCCGAGCAGGAAATCGATGTTCAGGCTGCGCTCGTGCGCCTCGTCGATGATGATCGTATCGTACTGGTTCAGATAAGGATCGTTCTGCGTCTCGGCAAGCAGAATCCCGTCGGTCATCAGTTTGACCAGCGAATCGGCATGGGTCTTGTCGGTGAAACGGACTTTGAAGCCGACCGACTTGCCGAGCGGCTCGCCGAGTTCTTCCGCGATCCGGTCCGCGACCGTGCGCGCGGCGATCCGGCGCGGCTGGGTATGACCGATGAAACCGCCCGAACCAAGCCCGATCGACAGGCAGATTTTCGGCAGCTGCGTGGTCTTGCCCGAGCCGGTCTCGCCGCAGACGATCACGACCTGATTGTTACGGATCAGTTCGGCAATTTCGTCCTTTTTGCCGGTGACCGGCAGATCGGGAAAATTCAAGACCGGTACGCTCGCCAAACGCTGCCGGCGTCTTTCGGCCGATTGCCCGATCTTCGCTTGCAGCGCAGCCACTTGCGCGATCGGATTCTTGCCTTTCTGATATTCGTTGCGCAAGCGGTCGAGCTGGCGCTTAAAACCGTGCCGGTCCTGGTTTAGGCACTGCGGTAACTGGCGGGAGAGTTGCTTGAGGGTTTCGCTGAGGGACATCAAAACAGCCGGTAAAATGCGGCCATTATACGATAAATAAACCCGAATCAGACCTGCCGGGTTTTCAAAACCTGGCAGGTCTGTAAGCTAATAGTCGGTTGGCAAACGCGCGGCCAGTTCGTCCCACCGGATGACCATCTCCGGCAAAATGCCGACCACGGTTTCGCCTTTCAATTCATAGATTTCCGGCTTGCCGTATTCATCTCCCTGCAAACGGTAAACCGTCAGCACGCGATCGACCGGGTGTACCAGCCAATATTCGCGAACCCCGTGCCGTTCGTAGAGCCGGCGTTTTTTGATCTGGTCGTGGCCGGCGGTTGACGGCGACAACACTTCCACGACCCAGTCGGGAGCGCCCCGTATTCCCCTGCGGTCTATTTTGTCGGAATCGCAGACAACCAACACATCGGGCTGTACGACAGTGTCAATCTGGTCGTCCGATTCAGCATATTTAGGTAAGCGCACATCAATTGGCGCAATAAAAGCTCGGCAGGATTTGCCCTTTAAAGCTTGCCGGATTTGAAAGTAAATTTCCCCCGCAACATCCTGATGCGCCACGTCAGGCGCCGGGGCCATCAAATAAGCCGCTCCGTCAATCAATTCGTAACGCGAATCGTCATGCCAAGTCAAATAATCGCCGTAGCAATGCGACACCGTATCTTTTAAAGCCAAACTCATGATATTACCTCACTTTTTCCGGTTAATTTACGGCAGAATTAGACGGCCTGCAATAGCAACTTAACTTAATTCCGGCATGAAACCCGGAATTTTGTACAATGTAGGACCATCTTTTGCCGCTTTCCTGATCCCCCATGATCGAAACGATTTACATCGAAGAAAACCTGGCTGACCATCCGCGCGTACAGGAAATCGTCGCCCGCTTTCCCGAGGCACGCCGAATTCCCTGCGGGCGCTACGGCGAGGTGTTCAATCCGAAAGCGCAGAATTTCCGGCTGCAAAAACGGCGGCCTGCGCTGATCCTGGCCGAAAAATTCAGGAACTTCGCCTTGCCGGCGCCGGCAGGCTACGGGATCGGCGCACACCGCAATTATTATTTCTCGCACATGCTGAATTGCCTGTACGATTGCCGCTACTGTTTCCTGCAGGGCATGTACCCTTCCGCGCATTATGTGCTGTTTGTCAATTACGAAGACTTTCAGCAGGATATCCGCCGCATCGCCGAAGCGCATCCGGACGAAGCGGTGCATTTCTTTTCCGGCTACGACTGCGACAGTCTGGCGCTGGAACCGGTAACCGGCTTCGCCGCGCATTTTCTGCCGTTTTTCTCCGAAATCCCGAATGCCTGGCTCGAACTGCGCACCAAAAGCGCCCAGATCAGACCCTTGCTGGCGCAGGCGCCCTTACCGCGCTGCATCGTGGCGTTCAGCCTGAACCCCGAGCAAATCAGCGAAAAACTCGAACACAAAGCTCCTTCCCTGCAAAAACGGCTCGATGCGGTCAGAAAGCTGCAGGAACAGGGTTGGCCGGTCGGCCTGCGCTTCGATCCGCTTATTTTTCAACCGGACTACCAGGACCGATACCGGCAATTCTTCGGCCAGGTTTTTGCGCATGTCGACCCGAAGCGCTTGCATTCGGTCAGCCTCGGCGCTTTTCGCCTGCCCGAGCAGTATTTCAAAAAAGCCCAAAAGCTCTACCCCGATGAAAAACTGTTTGCGGGTCCGATGCAGTTGAAGGAAGGCATGATCGGCTATGAAGGTCCGCTCGAAAAAGACATGCTGGCGTATTGCGTCGACCTGCTGTCGCATTACATCGCCTCCGAACGGTTTTTTCCATGCGCAGCGTGAAGCGCGCCATTCTGGTGACCGGCGCCAGCTCCGGCATCGGCCGGGCCGTTGCCCGGCGATTATTGGCGGAAGGGCACGAGGTGATCGGCGTATCACGGGATATTCGTAAATTCAACCACGGACGGGAAGGCTTCCATGCACTCGAACTGGACCTCGCCGATCTGGCCGCCCTGCCCACCCAAATCGCCGGCATTGCCCAACGCTTCCCTGAACTCGACGCTGTCGTATTCAGTGCCGGCATCGGACGTTTCGGGGCGCTCGAACAATTTTCCTATGCGCAGATCGAAACCTTGATGGCGGTCAATTTTACCGGCCAGGCCTTTCTGGCCCGCGCTCTGCTGCCGCAGTTAAAGCGCAAGGCCCGCAGCGATCTGATCTTTATCGGCTCGGAAGCGGCATTGAAAGGCTCCCGCCAGGGCGCGGTTTATTGCGCCGGCAAGTTTGCGGTGCGCGGATTCGCCCAGGCCTTGCGCGAGGAATGCGGCAAAAGCGGCCTGCGCGTTGCGCTGATCAATCCCGGCATGGTCAAGACCGAATTTTTCGACGAGCTGTCTTTCGAACCCGGCGACCACGCCAGCAATTACATTCTGCCGGAAGACGTCGCCGAAACGGTTTCGTATGTGTTGAATTCGCGCGCGGATATCGTGATCGACGAAATCAGCCTGAGCCCTTTGAACAAGGCCGTAAAGTTCAAAAAACCCGACCGATGACCGTCCGTCCGACAGGCTAAATTTTCAGCCGCTCGACGACCCTGCCGCCGATCAGATGCTCCTGAATGATCTCGTCGATATCCTCCCGGTTTTTAAAGGTATACCAGACGGCTTCGGGATACACCACCATCACCGGCCCCTTGTTGCAACGATCCATACAGCCCGCGTTATTGATCCGGCACTTGCCGGGGCCGCTCAATCTCAGTTTCTTGATCTGCTCTTTCGCGTAATCGCGCAGGGTCTGAGGATCATGATCGCCGCAGCTGCTTCTGCCGTCATCGCGCCGATTGGTGCAAAAGAATACATGGTGCGTGTAATAACTCATCACAAAAAATAAAACGGGTTTTGATGCGCGGAATTATACCCGAGCAAACTACGGACCGCGCGAAGAAATGACCAAACCGATTTCTCCGGGCTTAAACTCTGCCCGCCCGATTTTCTGGAGGCGGAACTTTTCCGGCGCCTCCGGAATCTTTTTAATCGTATTTTTCGAATTTCCCCACAACCCCTAATAAGGAAATCGCCATGAAGCCACTGAAAATAACCGTCGCTACCTTTTTCCTCTCGCTCGCTTTCAGCCTGCCCAGCCATGCCGGCAGCACGGACACTCCCGATGAACCGATGAGCATGCAAAAAGGCATGGGAATGAAAGGACCTAAGTCGAAAGAGGAGCTGGAGCGGCATCTGCGGATGAATCAGGAACAGATGCTGAAGATGCACGATCTCTCCAATCGGATTCTGTCCGAAACCGATCCAAAGAAAAAAGAACAACTGAAAAACGAGCAGCTTGAACTGATGAAAACGCACCACGAGCAGATGATGACAAAGCGGATGGAAAAAAAGCAACGTCATCAAAAAACGATGGAAAAACCGGCCCCTAAATCAACCCCATAAATATCCGCCGCCTTTCCTTCCACGGATCATTTCCGGACGCTTCCCCGACAAGCCGGGGCCCGCTCGTTCTGCAATTTTGCGGTTACCGCCAGAACCATCGCGCCTGGCACAGATAACCCCCATCCCGGCAGTTTCTGTCCTTGCCGGAATGGGGCACTGCGAACACATCGTGCGTTTACGCTGATTCTGCAGCATCAGTTGCTTGAATATCAAAAAAAATACTGTCTATAATTTAAGACAGTTATTTTTATCGATCCGCTGAATAAAATGCCAAAACTGACTGTTTATTTCAAAGATAAAGAAATCGAATCCTTCGCGCTCGATGAAGGAAAGGTACGAATCGGCCGCGACGAGACCAACGAAATCATTATAAACAGTCTTGCGATCGCGCCGGTTCATGCGGTAATTGCATTCAGTAAAGGAGTTGCAACGATTAGGGCGTTACAGGATGAATTTCCGATTACCGTGAACGGGGGAAAGACCAAAGAAGCCATTCTCAACGAAAACGATATGATTGCCCTGGGCAAACATCACGTTCTGTTCAATAACGCAAGTTCGGTCGGCGGACCGGAACCGTTTGACGAAACCATCGAAAACGATCCGTCGGTGCCTCTTCTTTTCGGCCTAGAGCCCAAACTGCCCAACGGCAATTTTCAGATCATGGATGGAGAAAATATCGGCAAAATCATTCCGATCAAAAAAACGATGGTACAGTTGGGCCGCCCGGGCCAAGGCATTGTCGTAGTCACCCGGAAAAAAGAAGGCTATTTCGTCTCCACGCTGGAAAACAAAGGTTCGCTGACCGTCAACGGCGAACCGATCGCAAACCGGATCGTCAAGTTGAGCAATAACGACATTCTGGGCATCAACGACAAGTCCCTGCAGTTTTTTCTGAGCTGAGAACGGGCTTTACCGAGGCTCTACAGTTCCGAGGCGATATCCAGTACCTCCGCCAGTGTGGCGACCGGATAGACAGTCAGCTCGTCGATCGGCTTTTTGGGCGCATTCGCTTTCGGTATGACCGCCTTTTTAAAACCGTGCTTGGCAGCGTCGTTGAGCCGGGCGTAACCGTTCGCGACCGGCCTGATCTCGCCGCTCAACCCTACCTCTCCGAAAAAAAACACGTCATGCGGGATGATTTTATCGCGCAAACTCGAAACGATCCCGATGATGATCGCCAGATCCGAACTGGTTTCGGTCACCTTGATGCCGCCGACCACATTCGCGTAAATTTCGTCGTTCGCGGTAAAGACCCCCCCATGACGGGCCAATACGGCGAGCAGCATCGCCAGCCGGTTTTGATCGAAGCCGACCGCAAGGCGACGGGGATTGCCGTACTGGCATTCGGTCACCAGCGCCTGAATTTCGACCAGCAAAGGCCTCGTCCCTTCCCACAGCACGGTCACCACGCTGCCCGAAGAGGGCTTTTCCGGCCGGTTCAGAAACATCGCCGAAGGATTCCTGACTTCCTTCAGGCCCGCGCTGTCCATGGCGAAAAAGCCGAGTTCCCCGACGCTGCCGAAGCGGTTTTTGTCCGCCCTCATCACGCGAAACCGGGCGTCATCGGTAGCGGCCAGAATCACCTGGCTATCGACGATATGGCTCAAGGTCATCGGCCCCGCCAGCGACTGATCCTTGGTCACATGGCCGACCAGAAACAGCGCGACGTTATTCTTTTTGGCATACTGGGTCAGATAACTTGCCGATTCACGCACCTGCGAAACGGAGCCGGGCGCCGATTCGGCCTGCTCGGTGTAAACGACCTGGATCGAATCGACCACCGCGACCTGCGGTTCGACCTCGTCCATGACATCGGCAATCCGCTGTACCGAGGTTTCGGCAAGCATCAAGATCTTGTCGGAGGGCAGCTTGAGCCGATGCGCCCGGTCGGCAATCTGACGCAGCGATTCTTCACCGGAAACATACAGAACCTTAATGCCCTGCTGCGCGATATGGGCGATGATTTGCAGCAAAATCGTACTCTTGCCCGCCCCCGGCGCGCCGCCGATCAGAACCACGCTGCCTTTGACCAGGCCGCCGCCGAGAACGCGGTCGAATTCCGACATGCCGGTCTGAATTCTTTCTTCGCGCGCCCAAACGACATCGGACAGCCATTGCACTTCGGACTTGCCGCCCGCATAGCCGTCCCGGCGTTTATGACGCTCCGCCGTAGCGCCGAGGCGCACTTCCTTGATCGTATTCCAGGCGCCGCAACCGGTGCATTGGCCGCCCCAGCGCGGAAAGTCGGCGCCGCACTCCGTGCAGACGAAGGCGGTTTTCTCTTTTTTGCTCATTCGGTCTGAAGCGCGCTGCGGCGCCTAAAAAATTCTATCGTCCTTGTCGACCAGGTTGGCCAACATACCCAAATCCTCGCGCAGCCGCCTTCGGGAACCGAGCTTACGCTGTACCGCTTCCGGCAATTCGGTAAAAGTAAACACGTTTTTGGCAATCAGCAGTTCGATCAAATCCTCTATCACCCGGATCATATCAGAATCACTATCCGACAGCGAACGCCGGGTTTGTTCGGTAGGCGCGCAGGATAATAAAAACTGCTGAATCTGCGCATCATCACCGTCCAGCCACTCGGCCTCAGCTTCTGGCGGCGAATGATGCAAGCCAATGATTTCGCCCGCGCCGTTACGGCTGATGTAAGGCATGAGATTTCCTTAAAAAATTATTAATATGCTATTCTAATAAGTTATACAGAATGTGCAATAGCGCCGAATTAAAGAGACCTCCGCCATGGAAAAAGTCATAGCTCCTGCTTTTATTGCCCCAGCACGCCCTTCGCCGCAGCCGAGCGCCCGATTCGACGATCCGTTGTTGCTTTCGCTGCTGTCGATGTGTAAACTTCTGCATACGCCCCAGTCCGCCGATGCCTTGACGGCCGGCCTGCCGCTGGTCGACAACAAGCTGACGCTGCCGTTATTCATCCGGGCCGCCGAGCGGGCGGGACTTTCCGCCGGCTATGTCAAACGCCCGCTACAAAAGATCTCGAATCTGGTCCTGCCGGCCGTCTTATTGCTGAACGACGAAAAAACCTGCATTCTGCTCAGAAAGGAAAACGGCCGCTGTACTGTCCTTCTGCCCGAAACCGGCAGCGGGGAAAAAACGCTCGCGGAAGACGAACTGGCCGCCGAGTACAGCGGCAGCGCCATCTTCATACAACTCGCCCACCAATTCGACGACCGTACCGCCGACTCGATAACGCCGAAAATCAAACACTGGTTTTGGGATGTCATCTATAAGTCCTGGCCGATCTACAGCGAAGTCATGATCGCCTCGCTGCTGATCAACCTATTTGCACTGGCTTCGCCGCTCTTTGTAATGAATGTCTACGACCGCGTCGTGCCGAACCATGCGGTGGAAACACTGTGGGTATTGGCGATCGGCGTCGGCATCGTGTTTACGTTCGACCTGATCATGAAGGCGCTGCGCGGTTATTTCATCGACGCCGCCGGCAAACGTTCGGATATCATCCTGTCCGCGACAATCTTCGAAAAAGTGCTCGGCATCCGGATGGAAGCCAAACCGGCCTCGGTGGGCACCTTTGCGAACAATCTGCACGAGTTCGAATCGTTCCGGGATTTCCTGACTTCAGCCACATTGACCGCGCTGATCGACCTGCCCTTCCTGTTTTTATTCCTTGGCATCATTGCCGTCATCGGCGGCAAACTGGCGCTGATACCGCTACTGATCCTGCCGTTGGCGATTCTCGGCGCGATCAGCGTCCAGCAGCCTTTGAAAAGAACCATTTCCGAACTGTTCAAGTTCTCGGCGCAAAAAAGCGCGACCTTGATCGAAGCGGTTTCCAGCCTCGAAGTTTTAAAAAGTACCGGTGCCGAAGGCCAGATGCAGCGGCAATGGGAACAAACGATCGGACAAATTTCCAGACTGGGCCTGAAATCGCGTCTTTATTCTTCGTTGGCAGTCAATCTGACGGCATTTTTACAACAACTGGCATCGGTTTTGATCGTCATCGCCGGGGTCTACCAAATCGCCGAAGGCGAACTGACCACGGGCGCCCTGATCGCCTGTACGCTGCTGACCGGCCGGGCTCTGGCGCCGATCTCGCAGATTGCCGCGCTGTTGACCCGCTACCATCAGGCGCGCGCTTCTCTGGACTCTTTAAACCATCTGATGTCGCTGCCGATCGAGCGGGAAGCGGGCAAACAATTCCTGCACCGGTCGTCGTTCAGAGGCTCGGTCGAATTCAAAAACGTCTCGTTCAGCTATCCCGGACAGCCAGTCAAGGCGCTGGACAATGTTTCCTTCAAGATCAACGCCGGCGAGCGCGTCGCGATCATCGGCCGAATCGGCTCCGGCAAAAGCACGATCGAAAAACTGATGATGTCCTTCTATGAAGCGCAAGAAGGCGCCATTCTGATCGACGGAACCGACATGCGGCAGATCGACCCCGCCGAACTGCGCCGGCAGATCGGCTATGTGCCACAGGACATTACGCTGTTGTTCGGCAGCGTGAAGGACAATATCACGCTCGGCTCCCGCTACGCAGACGATAACGCGGTACTGACCGCCGCCGAAATTGCCGGCATAACCCAATTCACGAACCGGCATCCGGCCGGCTTCGACATGCCGGTCGGCGAGCGCGGCGCCGGCCTGTCGGGTGGGCAGCGCCAAAGCGTTGCGGTCGCCAGGGCCTTGCTGCTGGCTCCCCCCGTCTACATCATGGATGAACCGACCAATGCGATGGACAACAGTTCCGAAGAAGCCTTCAAGCAACGTTTCGCCGGACAACTCCATCATCGCACGCTGATACTGGTGACCCACCGCGCTTCCCTGCTGACCCTGGTCGACCGGCTGATTGTGATGGACGGCGGCCGCATCGTCGCCGACGGTCCGAAAGAACAAGTGCTCGAAGCGCTGAAGCAGGGACAAATCAAAGTCGCTTCATGAGCTTTAAGGCTTCCGTCATATCGTTAAGTAAAGTATCCGGCCATTCCACGACTCAGCCATTACGCCATGAATCTCCTGAAAAAAATCACCGAATTCAATGCCGAACAACAGCAATTGTCCGAAGACAAGGATTTTGTTTCCGACATTAATGCGGTCAACCTCTATGGCGTTCCCATCCATTCGCATCTGATACTGCTGCTGAGTTTCGCTTTCATCGTGATTGCACTGCTCTGGGCCGGTTTTGCGACGCTGGACGAAGTGACCCGCGGTTCCGGCAAGATCATTCCTTCCAGCCATATCCAGATCGTGCAAAATCTGGAAGGCGGCATTCTGTCGAAAATTCTGGTCAAGGAAGGCGATCAGGTCGTCAAGGGCCAGGAGTTATTGCAACTGGACGATGTCAGGTTCGCTTCTTCGTTTAATGAAACCAAGCTCAAATACTATGAACTGCTGGCCAATAATGCCCGCTTGACCGCCGAGACTACGGATCAGCCGCTGGCCATTCCGCAGGAAGTGGTCGACAATGCCCCCGAGCTTGCCGACCATGCCGAACAGCTTTACCGTTCCCGTCTGTCGGAGCTGGAGGCGTCCACCAGCGTACTGTCGCAACAGGTGCGTCAAAAAGAGCAGGAACTGGTCGAATTGAAATCGAAGCAGGAGCAGCTTTCCCGTAGTTATCAACTGCTGCAGAAAGAAGTCCAAATGTCCGAACCTTTGGTCGCCAACGGCGCTTTGTCCGAAGTCGAGATGCTCCGGCTGCGGCGCAGCGCCAACGACCTTCTTGGCGAATTGGATTCCGCAAAGCTGTCGATTCCGAGAATTCAGGCCTATCTGAGCGAGAATAAAAGCAAGCTGGCCGAAATGAAAATCCGCTTCCGAACCGAAGCATTAAAAGAACTGAACGAAACCAAAGCCGAGCTCGACAGAACGAAAGCGTCGACGCTCGCGCTGGAAGACAGGGTAACGCGGACGCGCATCCTCTCGCCGGTCAACGGCACGATCAAGCAGCTCAAGATCAGCACGATCGGCGGAGTGATCCAACCCGGCATGGATCTGATCGAAATCGTCCCGATCGACGACACCCTGCTGGTCGAAGCGCAGATCCGGCCGGCGGATATCGCTTTTTTGCACCCCGGCCAGGATGCGATGGTCAAGCTGACGGCTTACGATTTCTCCATTTACGGCGGCCTGAAGGCCAAACTGGAGCATATCAGCGCGGATACGATCATTAACGAGGAGGACAAAAAAAGCTATTACTTGATCCGCCTGAGGACCGGTAAGAATTATCTGGAAAAAAACGGCGAAAAGCTGCACATCATTACCGGGATGAATGCGGATGTCGATATTCTAACCGGCAAAAAGACGGTGTTGGACTACTTGATGAAGCCGATTCTGAAGGCTAAACAGCATGCAATGAGGGAACGATAAAAGGCAGTCTTCGTTTGGACTTTCCCTCTTTAATACCGAAATACCGACTCAAGGATCATCGGCAAGTGGTGAACATTTTAATCTCGGCAGCTAATCGGCACACGGCGGATCAATGGACTGCGCACCTTGCGGCCGAATACGGCGTGTTAATCGCCAGTGATCACCTGCCGTCAGTAGATTTCGTGCAGAAAGAACAGGCCGAAATGGCGATTGTGGACGGCGAACTACTCGCCGGTGAATCCTCCGCTCTTACCCCTCTCATCCGTATAGGCTTAAAAATCCTGGTTATCGGCAAAAACTGGCCCGCAGAGAAGCAAATCGATTTACTGATCGCCGGCTGCTACGGCTATTGCGAACGCGACGCCGTCGCGGAAGTGTTGCCGAAAGCCGTCAGCAGTGTCATAAAAGGTGACATCTGGATTCCCCGGCAACTGATTTCCAAAGTCATCGGCATGCTGGCTACATTGAGTTCACGTGGAAATCAGGCCAATACCCGTTACCGCAATAAAAAAAAGAATCTGGACCTTCTGACGCAGCGGGAAACAGATGTCGTCAAAATGCTGGGCGAAGGACTGAGCAACAAGTCGATCGCCTCCATGCTGAATATTTCCGAACGCACGGTCAAAGCGCACTTGACTTCGATATTTCAAAAGCTTGAGGTTGAGGATAGGCTACAGCTCGCCTTATTATTAAAAGATAATAATTGACCCTTAAAGTAAAATTATATTAAGATTAATTGAACTTCAAGTATAAATATTAATTATACATTTTAACAGATTGATTTTATTAATAAATTGAGGCATCTCTTATGAGGTTGAATATCGGCACTGCCATATTGGCTGGCTTAATGTCCGCAAATGTAACGGCGGAAACCTTACAGGAAGCAGTACGAAAAACAATTAAGGAAAACCCTGATTTGCAAAGCTTCAAAGATGCCAGGCTGGCGGCGGAAGAACAAATCGCCCAGGCCCGCGCTTCGTTTTTTCCGACCATCGACCTGCAAGGCGGCTACGGCTTCGAACAACCCGACAACGCGTAACCGAGCGGTCACTTCGATCAACCAGACGGTAAAACCCGTCGGCAGCAACAAGCTCGGCACCGTGGTTTACGACCGGGCCGAATCCTCGATTCAGCTCCGGCAAATGCTGTTCGACGGTCTGGCGACGCCGAATGAAGTCAGCCGGACCAAAGCCGCCACCAACGCGCGCGCCTTCCTGGTATATAGTCAATCGGAATACCGTGCGCTGGAAGCGGTGCAGGCCTATCTGGACGTTTTGCGCGCGGAAGAACAGTTACAGGTCGCCAAAGAAAACTTCGAAGCCCACCTCAGCACCAACGATCAAATCACGATGCGCAGCCAGCAAGGGGTCGGCAAAAGAGCCGATATCAACCAGTCGACCGCCCGGGTTTCGAGAGCCGAAAGCAATCTGCGTAGCGCGGAAGGGAATTTGACCGACGCCAAAACCCGCTATTTGAAAGTCGTCGGCGCTTTGCCCGGCAAGCTTGAAACGCCTGCCGGTCCTGACGGCAAGCTCCCCAAAAACATCGATGAAGCCGTCGAAGTGGCCGTTGCGAGCCACCCACAGTTGAAATCGGCCAATGCCGACATCGAGGAAGCGCATTATCAACACGAAACCGCCGCCGCGCCGTTCATGCCGCGCGTCGATTTCGAATCCGGCGCCACTTTCAACAACAACCTCGACGGCATTCCCGGCAAGAACGAAGACGTCACTGCCATGGTCCGCGTCCGCTACAACATCCTGAACGGCGGCAAGGACCTGGCCCGCAGGCGGGAAACGGCGCATCAAATCTCCCAGGCCAAGGACATCCGGGACAACACTTATCGCGAGGTCGTACAGAACATGCGCGAATCCTGGGTGGCCTACGTAACGCGCCAAAGCCAGTTGGAATTGAACAAGCAATACTGGGAAAACAGCATCAAGGCGAGAGAAGCCTACCAAAACCAGTTCAATATCGGCCAACGCACCTTGCTGGACTTGCTCGATACTACGAACGAAATGTTCATTGCCCAAAGCAACTACATCGATTCCAAATACGAGGAGCTTTTCGCGGCTTACCGGATTCTGGCCGCCGAGGCGAGTTTGAACAATTATCTGGGCGTTGCGCTGCCGGAAGAATCCAAACTGCTGGAAAACTGATCTAAAAAAGGCTCCCTAAGGGAGCCTTTTTCATTATGCCGGCTTCATCGACGTGCCCTGCTTTGCCTGATCGCCCAGGCAACGTCCGCCGCCTGCCGGTTTTCCTTCACGTCATGCACGCGGAACAGCTTGACGCCTGCCATCACACCCAGCGCGGTTGTGACTGCGGTCGCGGTCACCAGCTCGGCTGGCTCCCGAACATTGCACAACGAGCCCATGAAACGCTTGCGGCTCGTCCCCAGCAGTACCGGATAGCCGAGTTCGACGAACGCATCCAGATGCGCCAACAGATCGAGATTATCCCGTTTGCGCTTACCGAAACCGATGCCAGGATCGAGGATAATCCGCTCCCTTTTGATACCGGCCTGCAAAGCCGCCTCGACGCGCCCCTGCAAAATCGACCTGACTTCGCCGACCACATCGTCATAATACGGATTGTCCTGCATCGTTTTCGGCGTTCCCTGGCTGTGCATCAGCACGATCTGCGCATCCCGGCGCGCCGCCAGCGTCAGGATGCCGGGGTCGCCGGTGCCGCCCGAAACGTCGTTGATCATATCGGCTCCCGCCTGCAAGGCCGCCTCGGCGACTTCGGACGACGTCGTATCGATACTGATCGACAAACCGGGCAATCGGCCTCTGACCGCCTCGATCACCGGTACGACCCGACGGATTTGTTCCGCGACCGGCACCGGATCGGCTCCCGGCCGGGTCGATTCGCCGCCGATATCGACGATATCCGCGCCGTCGGCCGACATCCGCTCGGCCTGCAGCATCGCCGCGTCGACCGTGGCATATTTTCCGCCGTCGGAAAAACTGTCCGGCGTCACGTTCAAGATTCCCATGATCAGCGGTTTTTCGAAAGACCCCAACAAAATCCACCCCCCTCTGTACGAACTGCGGCCAAACCTTCGAGTATAATACCCAGACCTTATACAGCCCAAATAAATAATTGATGGATAAACCGCGCTTAGCCTGGGCCATTACCGGCTCCGGGCACTATATCAAAGAGTGCCTGGACTTTCTGTTGAGGCTCGACCACGTCGATTTATACATCAGCCAGGCCGGCGAAGAGGTGCTCCGCATGTACGGCTACGACCTGAAAAACATCCGCGAACTTATGCCGGTTTACCGCGACAAGGCCGCCTCGGCGCCGCCGGTCGGGCTGTTCTACAAAGGCTATTACCATACCTTCGTGATGGCGCCCGCTACCTCGAACACGGTCGCCAAATGCGTACTGGGCATCTCCGACAGCCTGGTCACCAACCTGTATGCACAGGCCGGCAAATGCAAAGTGCCGAGCATCGTTTTCCCCTGCGATACCGCCCCCGAAATGGAAACCACCGCACCCGGCGGCAAGGTGATGGTCTATCCGCGCAAGATCGATCTCGAAGGCACGGCGAAACTGCGCACATTCGAATACACCACCGTCGTCGATACGGTCGAAGACCTGATCGTCAAGGTCGAAGCACGCCTGAAGGCCGTCGCATGAGCGAACACATCCTGTTTCTGACCGGCAAACTGGCGGAAAAACAGCTGCGTGCAATCCTCGAAAAGATGCAGCCCAAATTCCGCTATACGGTGCACCAGCTTGGCGTCAAGGTCGCCGCGCTGATGACCGCGGACATGATCGGGCGCCGGCTGACCGACACCTTCGGGGCCGACCGGATCATCGTGCCCGGCCGCTGCCGGGGCGATCTCGAAAAATTGTCGGCGAACAAAGGCCTGCCGATCGAACGGGGGCCGGACGAGCTGAAGGACCTGCCGCAATATTTCGGTCAGGCCGCGCACAAGCCGGATCTCAGCCGCTACCGGGTCAAGATTTTCGCCGAGATCGTCGATGCGCCGAACCTGAGCATCGAAGCGGCCATCGAACGCGCGCGCTATTACCAGAGAAACGGCGCCGACGTGATCGACATCGGCTGCCTGCCGAGCACGCCGTTCCCGCAAATGGAAGCAATGATCCGCGCGCTGAAGCAGGAAGGCTTCCAGGTCAGCATCGATTCGCTGAACGCAGACGACCTGCTCAAAGGCGGAAAAGCCGGCGCCGACTTCATGCTCAGCCTGCACGAAAGCACGCTGTGGATCGCCGACGAGGTCGAATCGACGCCGATCCTGATTCCGGAAAAGCATGAAGACCTGGCCTCGCTCGACCGCAGCATCGCCGCCATGCAGGCCAGGAACCGCGCCTTCATTGTCGACCCGATCCTCGACCCGCTGCATTTCGGCTTCACCGAATCGGTCGTGCGCTATCACGAAGTCAGAAAGCGCCACCCCGGCGTCGAAATCATGATGGGCGTCGGCAACCTCACCGAACTGACCCATGCCGACACCGCCGGGATGAACGCGCTGCTGCTCGGTATTTGCTCCGAACTGAACATCAACCAGATTTTGGCAACCGAAGTCAGCCGACACGCCTGCCGCGCGATCAAGGAAGCCGATCTGGCCCGGCGCATCATGCACGCGGCCAAGGAACACAACATGCTACCGAAGCACATCGATCCGGGCCTGATGGCGCTGCACGAACCCTCGCCTTTCCCCTATTCTTTCGCAGAGATCAGCGAACTCGCGTCACAAATCAAGGACCCGAGCTACCGGATCCAGATCAGCCTCCAAGGCGTGCATATTTTCAACCGGGACGGCATCAACACCGCGGCTGACCCGTTCGAGCTTTTCCCGAAACTCGGCGTCGAAACCGACGGCGGCCATGCTTTTTACCTCGGCGTCGAACTGGCCCGCGCCGAAATCGCCTGGCGTCTCGGCAAACGCTATACCCAGGATGAGGCCCTATCCTGGGGCTGCGCCATCGACCGGGACGAGCGCACGGTCGACCTGCACACCTTCAAACCTGCCGGCACTACGCTGCAAAAGAAAGAACCCCATTAGGCTAGGTAAGGCTTGCCCGCTCATTGTATAATTTGCGGAATTTTATCGAGACAAAAAGGATTGATTACAGCATGACTGCCAAAAAGCCGTCCATACGCCGCCGCGGTATCTATTTGTTACCCAATTTGTTTACGACAGGCGCGCTTTTTTCGGGATTTTATGCGATCACGTCCGCGATCGACGGGCGCTATGAAACCGCCGTCATTGCCATGTTCATTGCGATGGTGCTGGACGGGCTCGACGGGCGGGTCGCCCGGCTGACCAATACGCAAAGCGAATTCGGGGTGCAATACGACAGCTTATCGGATATGGTCTCGTTCGGTGTCGCGCCGGCGCTGGTCATGTATTTATGGGCTTTTTCGGGCCTCGGCAAAGTCGGTCTGTTCGCCTCGTTCGTGCACATGGCCGGCGGCGCCCTACGCCTGGCCCGCTTCAATACGCAGGTCGAAACGGCCGACAAACGCTATTTCCAAGGCCTGCCGAGCCCGGCCGCGGCCGCGATTCTAGCCGGCTTTATCTGGTTTGCGACCGAATACCAATACAGCGTGAGCTATCTGAAATATCCCGCGCTGTTTTTGACGATGGCGACCGGCCTGCTGATGGTCAGCAATTTCCGCTATTTCAGCTTCAAGGGCATCGACCTGAAAGGCAAGGTGCCGTTCGTGTTCGCGATCGTCGCGATGCTCGGCATTGCGTTCATAATGGCCCAGCCGCAATCGATGCTGTTCTTTTTGTCGGTAATCTATGCAGTGTCAGGCCCGGTGTTGACGCTGGTCTTGCGCCGGCGCCGCCGGATGCAGGCAAGAAAATCCTAAAATCCGCTTGAGGATGGGCGTTCTTTCGCGTATATTTCAACTATGTCCACACGATACCCTTTCATAGCCCATTCCATACCGGCCGCTTACCAGGCCGCTTCCTTGCTGTTGCCGGCAACTTCCCTGCTGTCTCTGAGACTACTGCTGCCCTGAGGGGCACATAATCTCGACTTTACAGAATCGTATTACAAACCCGTTTTTTTAAATCCGCAGCAAGGCATGCGTGGATGATTCTCCATGCAGGGAGTTTTTCATGAAAGACAAGTTAATCATTTTTGACACGACGATGCGCGACGGTGAGCAAAGCCCCGGCGCTTCGATGACCCGCGACGAAAAAATCCGGATCGGCCGGGCGCTGGAGCGCCTCCGGGTCGACGTGATCGAAGCCGGCTTTCCGGCCGCCAGCCCCGGCGATTTCGAATCGGTCCAGGCGGTCGCGAATGTGATCAAGGACAGCACCGTCTGCGGCCTGGCGCGCGCACTGGACAAAGACATCGACCGCGCAGGCGAAGCGCTCAAAGGCGCCAGCCATGCCCGTATCCATACCTTCATCGCGACCTCGCCGCTGCACATGCAGAAGAAATTGCAGATGACGCCGGACCAGGTGATCGAATACGCGGTGCGTGCCGTCAAACGCGCCCGCCAGTATACCGACGACATCGAATTTTCGCCCGAGGACGCGGGCCGCTCGGAAGAAGACTTTTTGTGCCGGATCCTCGAAGCGGTGATCGATGCGGGCGCGCGGACCTTGAACATTCCCGATACGGTCGGCTACAGCATTCCGCAGCAGTTCGGCGCGACGATCAAAAACCTGATCGAACGCATTCCGAATTCGGACAAGGCGATCTTTTCAGTACATTGCCATAACGACCTGGGCCTCGCGGTCGCGAACTCGTTGTCCGCCGTGATGAATGGCGCGCGCCAGATCGAATGCACTATCAACGGCCTCGGCGAACGCGCCGGCAACGCTTCACTCGAAGAAGTCGTGATGGCAGTTCGCACCCGTCAGGACGTCTTCGCCTGCGACACCGGCATCGACACGCGCGAGATTCTGACCTGCTCGAAGCTGGTTTCTTCGATCACCGGTTTCCCGGTACAACCGAACAAGGCGATCGTGGGCGCAAACGCGTTCGCGCACGAATCCGGCATTCACCAGGACGGCGTACTGAAAAACCGCGAGACTTACGAAATCATGCGCGCCGAGGACGTCGGCTGGACCGCGAACCGGATGGTGCTGGGCAAACACTCGGGCCGCAATGCGTTCAAGAGCCGGATGACCGAACTGGGCCTGGTGTTCGATTCGGAAGAAGAGCTGAACGACGTCTTCATGCGCTTCAAGCAGCTCGCCGACAAGAAACACGACATTTTCGACGAAGACTTGCAAGCCCTGGTCTCCGAAGCAAGCTTCGAGGCCGAGGACGAATTCATCAAGTTGATTTCGCTGAAAGTCTGCTCCGAAACCGGCGAAGTCCCGGTCGCACGGGTCACCCTGCGGATCGACAATCAGGAAGTGACCGGCGAAGCGGAAGGCGGTGGCGCGGTCGATGCCAGCCTGAAGGCGATCGAGAACCTGGTGCAGTCGAAGGCCAGCCTGGAATTGTACTCGGTCAACAATATCACGAACGGCACCGACTCCCAGGGCGAAGTGACCGTACGCCTCGAAAAGGGCGGACGGATCGTGAACGGCCTGGGTGCAGATACCGACATCGTGATCGCCTCGGCCAAAGCCTATGTGAATGCGGTGAATAAATTGCAGAGCAGCGATTTGCGCCAGCATCCGCAAAAAGGGAATGTCTGACCACGGCGGCTGTCTTATCGAGCAAAGGACAGGGTCCAGCGCCCTGCCTTTCCCTCGATTTTACGGAGTCTGACGATGGACGACGCGATTCGCCTGCTTTATCTCGAAGCGATGGGCATTACTGTCTGGAAGCCTAAAGCCTCGAACAGCCCTGTATCCGTCCCGCCTTCTGCCGGCGCCGGCAATACGCCGCCTGAAGCCATCGCTCTACACAATGAAGACCCGCCTTATGCGGCACCGACGTCTCCCTTACCTCCCCCTGCCTCAATCAGCCTCGCGGCCAGCAGCGACTACGCAGCCCCTGACGATGTCGCGGAAATGGACTGGGACACGCTGGAAAAGACGGTCTCAACCTGCCCGAAATGCCGCCTTTGCGAAACCCGCACAAAGACCGTCTTCGGCAGCGGCGACAAGAAAGCCGACTGGCTGATTATCGGCGAAGGCCCCGGCCAGCAGGAAGATTTACAGGGCCTGCCTTTCGTCGGCCCGGCAGGGCAACTGCTGACCGAAATGCTGCGCGCGATCGGACTCGGCCGGAACGAGGTCTATATCGCCAATATCGTAAAATGCCGCCCGCCCAACAACCGCGATCCCAAACCGGACGAAGCGGGCGCCTGCCGTCCCTACCTGGATCGCCAGATCGCGCTGCTCCAGCCGAAAATCATCCTGGCGGTCGGCCGTATCGCCGCGCAATCGCTGCTGAGCTCCGATGCCCCGGTTTCCAGGCTGCGCAGCCGGGTCCATACTTTAAATCAGACGCCGGTTGTTGTAGTCTATCACCCTTCCTATCTGCTACGCTCGCCGAACGAAAAGAAAAAGGCTTGGCTCGATTTGCAACTGGCACTCAATACCTATCGAGAACAACAATAAAAGGTAAACCATGCGCGGACTTCTGGACAAAATCAAAAACTATGTCATTTACGACGCCGACCGGGACTTCTACGCCCGTATCTTTCCGGAATCGGTTTCCCCGACCGACCTGCTCAGAATGCGCACGATGACCCATGCCGACCTGCCCGGCGTGCTCGCAATCGAAAACCAGAATTACGAATTTCCCTGGGGCGAAGACATTTTCATCGACTGCTTCCGGGCCAATTACCAATGCTTCGTTTGCGAAGATTTGGACAAGATCGTAGGCTATTGCATTCTCTCGATCGGCGCGGGCGAGGCGCACATTCTGAACATCAGCGTCGATCCCGGCTCGCAAAAGCAAGGCATCGGCCGAAAAATGCTCGAACACCTGATCGAAACGGCCCGCGGCAAGGCTGAAACGATATTCCTGGAAGTCCGGCCGAGCAACATCGTGGCACTGGGTCTTTATAAAAAAATGGGGTTCAACGAGATCGGGATCCGCAAGGGCTATTATCCCGCCACCGAAGGCCGGGAAGACGCGTTGATGCTGGCGATGGAGTTGTTTTAGCCTAGAGGTTATCAAGAGGGCTCGTTACTCCCTTACCGCCCCTGTTCAGCACATGCGTGTAAATCATTGTCGTCGAAACATCCGCATGGCCGAGTAATTCCTGTACCGTACGAATGTCATAACCGCCTTCCAGCAAATGCGTTGCAAACGAATGGCGGAAAGTATGCGGCGTGGCCGCCCTGGTCAAGTCCGCATCGCGCGCCGCCTGCTTTACCGCCCGCTGTATCGCCTGCTCCTGAATGTGATGACGGCGAACTTCACCGCTTCGGGGATCGGTCGACAATTTTGCGGCCGGAAACACATACTGCCAAATCCATTCTTTTGCCGCGTTCGGATATTTCCGCGCCAGCGCATGCGGCAAATAGACCGCGCCATAACCTACCGCCAAGTCGCTCCGATGCAATTCGCGCACTTTGACCAAATGCGTCCGCAACGGCTGAATCAATGAGACTGGCAACATCGTAACCCGGTCTTTGGCTCCCTTGCCGTCGCGGATCAAAATTTCCTTACGCTGCATATCCACATCCTGCACCCGAAGGCGCAGGCATTCCATAATCCGCATACCCGTGCCATATAAAAGGCTGGCGATTAGCCAATGCGTACCGGTCAATCGCGACAAAATTGCCAGCATCTCGTCCCGAGTCAATACCACCGGCAAACGTTTGGGCGCCTTCGCCTGTTCAACATTTTCCAGCCAAGGCAGTTCCATATTCAACACCTCCTTGTACAAAAACAACAAAGCGCAACGCGCCTGGTTCTGAGTGGAAGCTGACACGTGGCCCTCAACCGCCAAATACGTCAAAAACCGCTCCACCTCGGGCGCACCCATATCGCGAGGATGTTTCTTGCCGAAATACAGAATGAAGCGTTTTATCCACTCCGTATAAGCCTGCTCCGTACGAATACTGTAATGCTTCAGGCGGATTTTATCCCTGACCTGATCAAGCAACTTAGGAGACTGCCCAGAAATATTTTGTGATGGGTGTTGCATTTTATTTAGGATGTGATAATTTTTCGCATATCAATGAATATAAATCAGTTTTAGGGTTTTACAAGTTTTTAGGCGGACTTGTGACGCAATATTTTACGTCTGTTAGGATGCCTAATTTTAGTTAGGCCTCACTCGTTGACCGAGGTAAATAGGATAAATACAGAATGTTTGAAATAGATCATCTTATGATTGAAGTCGGAGACCCTTTGAAAGTTGCTAATAATGTAGCGGAACGGCTAGGTTTGCCTTTTGCATGGCCTTTAATGAAAAAAGATGAGTACACCAGCATTGGTGTGAATTTTGGTGATATCAATATCGAATTCATAAATTTTAGAGTCAGATTTGGAATTGAAGGTACGGCATTCAGAGGTTTCAGTGGTATTGCATTTAAGGCCGCGGATTCTCTAGAAGAGTCCATAAAGAGACTGAACGCTTCTGAAATAAGTTATCGGATCGGAGAGGAATGCCAAGCCCACACAACTCTTCCTATCGAAGAACACCAGGTGTTTCCCACGGTTTTTCTTGTTAAATATCACTTTGATACTAGCGGCTGGATTGAACGTCTTAAAAATGAATTTGCCGAGTGTTCTGGTGGAAAATTTCATATCGGACGTTTTAAATCCCTCTCCATTAAACAAAGAACTCCAGCCAATTTGACAGATGAGTTTCAGATTAACGTCGGTGATAAGAACCAAATTTTCTTTGAATCGCGCACTGGTGAAAATGCTGTTATTTCTGATTTGATTGACAATTTGGAGATAGTAATTGCCTAACACAACGGTCAAAGGGACGCGCCGTCCGTTGGCGGTTTTGAAGGCTTCCTTTTTATCGGGTTCAATGGCTTCGTTTAGCTTCCTTCAGCGGCGCGCCCCTTACCTTTACGTTAGGCCTCATCAGGAAAGAATAATGGACATCTTCACCTCGCTAGATAATGAATCATGCCGCAAAGCCTTAGAAAAGGCAGGGTCAAGTAGAGTGGCTTTTGTCTACCACCTGAAAATTAAAGATCCAAACGACTACCAAAAATGGCTGAACGAAAGTGAAAATAGCTTTAGTGGAAAAAGATTATATCGTGTCAAGGCTGACCCTGTTGCACGAGAAGGGATGTTGGTTGATGAGATTTTGATCGACGAATTTTCCTCATTAAAAGAGGGGATCGATTTCATGTCCACCTTCGGTGATGCTCTGGAGCAGGTTTGCTCTGAGTATGCCATCTTGGCAATTAAGCCGGAACCATCGATTATTTTTCATTTTGTCAAATGTATCTCATGGTTTATTCGGTTGTTCAAAGGGACTACCGATAAAGGTACTCCTACCGCGAATTGGAGCGCTGAAAATATCGCTGTTTGGCCAGACGAAAAGCAAATGGAGGTAGCAAGAACCCAAGATATTGACGCCCCCCTTTTTGTCTACAATCTGAACAAATACAAACCGGTTGCCGACTATAGAAATTCTACCGAAAGCGTCAAGAAAATCAGCGGTAAAGACGCCTATAACCGATATTCCAAAATCGCTGGTTTTGAACTACTGCGGAGAGGGGCATATCCAGTTTATGGGGGACACCCTCTTTTTCTCTTTGGTAGTCGAAAGGATTCTATGCTGGCAGATCGCTGGGATCACTTTATATTTGTTCGATATCCTCAGCGGCGCAACCTTCTGGCCACGATTGAAAGCGATGAATTTCGCAAAGGTGAAGTTCATCGCGACGCGGGGTTGGAGCGAGTCGCAATTTTTATGGCAAAACAGCCTAACAAGGCAAATTAACTCGGATGCAAATTCCGCTGCGCTACATTTGCACCGGTTATTTGCGGCGTTAGGCATCTGAATCGGGAGGCAATGCTTCTTTATGAGTAAAGTATTAGTTGTTACTGGTGGTAGTCGCGGAATTGGTGCGGAAACTGCACTTCTGGCGGCAGCCCGCGGATATGTCGTTTGCATTAACTATTACAAGAATAAGGCGGCGGCTGACGCCGTTGTTGATCAGATCAAGTCAGCTGGAGGTAAGGCGATTGCAGTAGCGGCAGATGTTTCGCGGGAGTCCGATGTCAAAGATCTATTCAAGACCGTAGATGAGAAACTCGGGCAAATATCAGCACTAGTTAATAACGCCGGTATTCTTGAGAAGCAAATAAGAGTCGAAGATATTGATGAGGTGCGCCTTCATCGGGTTTTTGCGGCAAACGTGTTCGGTTCGTTTCTGTGTGCGAGAGAGGCAGTTAGACGCATGTCTACAAAACATGGCGGGTATGGTGGAGCAATCGTAAATGTATCATCGGCCGCATCAAGACTTGGCTCTGCGGGAGAATATGTTGATTATGCAGCATCAAAAGGCGCGATTGACACCCTCACTATAGGTTTGTCCCGAGAGGTTGCAGAAGAAGGAATTCGGGTTAACGCTGTACGACCTGCATTTATTTATACTGATATGCATGCTGATGGTGGTGAACCGGGGCGGGTGGATCGTATAAAAGAATCTTTGCCGATGAAGAGAGGCGGACAGCCAATCGAAGTGGCAAATGCAATCCTTTGGCTGCTTTCCGAAGAAGCATCATATACAACAGGCACTTTTATTGATTTGGCGGGTGGTAAATAGTGCCTAACAATCGCAGTCACAGCGACGTCTTTTCCGTTGCGGCTTCGCCTTCACTACAAAGCCGCGCGTGCTGCGGGCGTTAGAGCCGGAATGGAGGAGTTACGCCTATGCGCCACCCAGTAGTTGCTGCTGCCACTTGGATGGTTGGCGCTTTACTCTCATTTTCCGCGATGGCCGTTGCGGTACGCGAACTTTCCGCCAACTTTGGTACGTTCCAACTTCTTGCCATCCGTAGCCTCATCGGCTTGGCTGTTATCTCGGCCATACTCACTAGAATCGGTTGGACGCAGGTCTCGTTTCGGAACGTTAGAATACATCTCGGGCGGAACTTTGTTCACTTTTTTGGGCAGTTCGGTTGGTTCTATGCCATTGCGTTTATTCCGTTGGCGGCGGTGTTTGCCATTGAGTTCACCGTGCCGCTCTGGACGCTGGTATTCGCGGCACTATTGCTGGGTGAGCGTATCTCCCCGAGTCGGGGGCTGGCGGTTGTTCTAGGCATCGCCGGTATTTTGGTTATCCTTCGTCCCGGCTGGTCGGTCGTCCATCTGGCGGCGCTTGTAATGCTGGCCGGTGCCGTTGCGTATGGACTGTCTCATATTCTGACCAAGAAGTTGGCGGGGCGAGATACACCGCTGTGCATTCTCTTTTATATGATGTTGATTCAGTTACCTCTAGGTTTGGGGCCGGCGGTGTTTGATTGGGTTACCCCTACAGCAGCGCACTGGCCTTGGCTTATGGTGGTCGGTGTTACCGGGCTCAGTGCGCACTACTGCATGGTGCGGGCACTTTCCTTGGCGGATGCCTCGGTAGTGGTACCGATGGACTTTCTGCGCCTACCACTCATAGCGCTGATTGGTTACGCGCTTTACGGTGAGCAGGTAGATGAGTATCTGGTCTTGGGCTCAGGCTTGATACTGGCAGGTAACTTTATCAACCTGTACAGGAGCGAAAGAAAATAGAGCTGCTACAGCCCTCTCCACAGTCACATGTCTGATTTTGCTCTAACGAGTGCGTCAAGCCGACAGGCCCTCCACGGCTACGCCGTTCCGGCCCTGCGGCTTACGCTGGCGTTATGAGTCATGAAACCATGAAAGGTTACCAGATTAGGAACGGTGAACAGCGAGATCAGGAATGGCTTTATGATCTTTACTGTAAAACAATGAAGCCATGTATTGAGGCTACTTGGGGCTGGGACGAGTCATTTCAAAGAAAAGGGTTTTGTGAGAACTTAAACCCTACTAAGTGGAAGATAATCAGTGCTGGACATAAGGAATTGGGTGGGTTCGTCTTAAATCAGAATGACGATCACTTTTGGTTGGAAATGATTATTATCAAACCAGAGTACCAGCGGAAAGGCATAGGAAGAAGAGTAATCGAATACCTTCAAGATACAGCTGGAAAGAAGTCGTTGCCTTTAAAACTTAGTGTTATAAAAGCTAATCCAGTCAAGCCCTTTTACCAAAAATTGGGTTTTAAACAGTTTGATGAAGATGATGCGTTTTACAAATTGGAATGGAACTCATAACAAGGCAAATTAACTCGGACCGCGAAAACCGCTACGCGCTTTTCGCGTCCGGTTATTTGCAGCGTTAGGATGCATCTAAATACGTTAAAAATTTTAGGAGGCTTTCCAAAATGAACAAACCCGTTTGTGTCGTTATTGGTGTTGGAGAAGGAAACGGAGCAGCTATCGCGCGTAAGTTTTCAGAAACCGGACATAGCGTTGCACTTCTAGCGCGTAGCTTGGAGTTCACATCGAAATTGGCTGGTGAACTGAATGATGCCATTGCTGTAGCCTGCGATGTCACCAATAAGCAAGATGTGTTGGCAGCGTTCTCCCAGGTACACAATCAGTTAGGCGTAGTTACCAGCCTAATATACAACGCAGGTGCGGGTTCGTGGGGGACAATCGAAGAAATTACCGCTGCCTCTTTCGAGGCCAACTGGAAAGTTAACGCGCTCGGCGCACTGTATGCCGCTCAGCAAGTTATCCCTGCGATGAAAGAAAACGGCTTTGGCAATATTGTTTTTATAGGCGCAACTGCCTCACGGCGTGGCGGTGCAAGAACCGCGGCCTTTTCGCCTGCAAAAGCCGCGCAACGGGCTTTGGCAGAATCTATGGCACGCCATCTTTGGCCTTTTGGTATCCATGTCTCTCTGGTCATTGTCGATGGCGTTGTCAACCTTCCTGCTACGCGAAAAAAAATGCCCGATAAAAACGACGATTTTTTTGTGAATCCCGCCGACATCGCAGCGACAATAGAGCATCTTTGTACCCAACCCCATTCGGCGTGGTCTTTCGAGGTCGAAGTCAGACCCTTCGGCGAAACGTGGTAGGGTTATTGTTTAGGTTAAAGCTTTTTTAACAAAGTTGATATTTTTAAAAATTGTCCATTTTAGGAGAAATCGCAAATGACCGGTACATTTTCACCAGCAGACAGCGCGATGTTGCTTATCGACCATCAAGTCGGAACGATGAAACTGATTAAGAACATCCCGCTTGAAGTAGCCAAGCGGAATACTTTGGCTCTTGCTAAAGCGGCCAAGGCTTTGAATATCCCGGTTGTTCTTACCAGTTCGCAGGAACAGAATGTCCAGGGGGCTTTGCTTCCGGAACTCGAACAGATTTGTCCCGAGGCGTTTGCCGCCCGAATCCAACGTACCGGCATTGTCAATGCTTGGGATGACCCGCAGTTCAAAAAAGCCGTCGAAACGACGGGCCGTAGAAATCTCATCATGGCCGGCGTGACCACTGACGTGTGTTTGGTGTTTCCGGCAATTAATGCGCGGCGGGAGGGTTACCAAGTGCAAGCAGTCATGGACGCTTCGGGATCGCCTTACGATCTTTCCGAGGATATGGCGCGGCGGCGCATGGAACGCGAAGGCGTGATTCTCACCGCAACAAACACTCTGATGGCTGAACTGGCTCAGGACTGGAGCGATGCTGGAGGTAGCCAATTGCTTGACATACTATTTCAAGATGTACTGCCACCAATCTCCTAACTTTTCGCTCAAGCCGACCGCTTCCGCTACGCTTCAGCGGTCGGCTTAGCTATGCGTTAGCGCCCTAGGGAGGCACTCGTGATACAGAAAGTTTTGACTGCTGCTCTGGCGTTCCTGATCTCATCAACGTCACTGGCCCAAGATTCCTCTGCCTATGCGCAGATGGGCAAAGCGACTTGGAGCGCATTTGAGTGCTCCGCGCTCGCGTCTAAGCTAAAAAAACCAGCAGAACAAGAGCGACTGTTCGAGTTCGGGTATAGCCAGGGCAAGGCTTTCATTGCCGCCTTAAAATCCGGGAAAATCGAGCGCACGGATCTATCAAACAACGTTCCCGCTGGGGTTATGTGGCTAATGGAGGGTCCAACTCCAGATTTTATTCTTGGACGTATCTATGAGTCTGCCCAAAACAACGCACTTAAAAACATCTACAATGTTGGCGATCACTTCAACTCCGAGAAAGAGCAGGAGTTGGCAGCGTCCAACAAATTTTCATCTAGCAATTGCCAACTAATTGGCAGCGGGCGCTAACCAGTCATTCGAGGCGGACGGCTACGCCGCCGCTCAATTCCAGCGTTGGACGTCACGAACCTATCTCCACAATCTGATACGGCAATGAAACATCCGAGCCATTCCGACCTTTCCTTCAATCTTGCGTGGCAGTTCACTGACATCTTGCCTGGCTCCTTCGAGCGCGCTCGAGAAGCCGTCGCAGGAAAAAAGTTCCCTATCCTTGGACCGCGCCCTGACGCCGGCCCAAGTACACAACCTTTATCGAATCGGAACGTGAAAGGTCCGTACCTGTATGCCGTGTACAGCCAAACGGGGGAAATCCGCTACGTGGGAAAGGCTCTGGAGAAGACAGTTCTGTATCGATGGATACGTCCGGACAAGCGAACTGGGCAGCATTACTGGTCTCACGGAACCACGAGCGGCACCAAGAAGGCGACCATTGAGTTCATTGCCGAAGAGCTTTTGGCCGGCTGCAAGCCCGTCGCTCTCTATTTTGCTGGCTACAGCCAGCTCGTTTCCTTGGTCCAGAAGCGAGCAACTGCGGTCGGAATCAACAGCCAAGAAATTGCAGCTATTCCGGCCGAGCAATTCGCCGAGCAACTCGAGAACTACCTGATTTACACCCTACAGCCACCTTGGAATAGTAGAGGCAAGACCTCACCTCCGAACGGGATCCTCGCCAAATGCGGCGATTACTGGAAGTGATGTCCAACATGGAGCTCAAAGGGACGCTCCTAACGTCGCGCCCCTTAGCTTTACGTTAGGCAAATAACGACCAGGGCGGCGCATGAATAGAATTATCGTAATACTCATTATTTTAGGGTTGGGTTGGTATGGCAACCAAAAGTACCGAACCCACCAACAAAAACTGCTCTCTGATACATCGGAAAATGTTGCCCGCCCAGAATCTGATTTCTCATCAAACAGTGTTCAGTTCACGTGTGACGGTAGAACCCATTGCTCTCAAATGACTTCATGCGAGGAAGCAACGTTTTTTATAAATAACTGCCCAGGCACTAAAATGGATGGTAACCACGATGGCATTCCCTGCGAACGACAATGGTGCCAATAATTCTTACATCGTGCTAGGCCGGAGTGCGGTTATAATGCGCTTTTAGTTTTCCGTGTCGTGCATGGGTAGTTTTATGTTAGGATTTCGAGAAGTGATTAGCAATGGACTTTGAATGGGATCCGAAAAAAGCCACTGCGAACCGGCGAAAACATGGTGTTACCTTTGAAGAAGCAACCAGTGCTTTGCGCGATGTATTTTCGGCTACAGCCCACGACCCTGACCACTCGGATAGTGAGGAGCGATTCGTAACATTTGGTATTTCCTCTCAGGGAAGGTTACTTGCGGTATCGCATACCGACAGAGGGGATGCAATTCGAATTATATCGGCAAGATTAGCAACGAATGCTGAGAGGCAAATTTATGAAGAAGGTTAAATCAGAAATGACAGATGAGCTTCGGCCAGAATATAAGCGGTCGGATTTCGGTGAGATTGTACGCGGTAAATACGCAAACCGGATCAAAGCAGAAACGAACGTGGTGCTTCTTGATCCTGATATTGCAGAAGCTTTTCCTAATGATGAAGCGGTAAACAAAGCACTTCGGTATTTGCTGGAAGTGGCGAAAACATCAACCAGCCTAACTCAGCGCTCCAGCGGACTTCGCTAACGCTACGCCGCTGAGCTTCACGTTAGGCGGCGTAAGCCAAAGCATCGCGGTGGCGGTGGCGGTGGCGGGCTTTTGCTGCGGCCTCCGGTGGGTACCTGTTTTGGGGCTTTCGGGTGGCGTTGTCATCCGCTTGCGTTGTCTGTGCTCTGTGGCAATGCTCGGCAGTCGCTTCGCGGTGCTACGTGGTAGCGTAATGTCCGTGGCAACGTTGGGCGCTTTTTACCCGCGCTTCGGGCAAGCGGCTTCTTCGGGGCGCTGCGTGGGCCGTGTAAACTGCGGTTTCCGTGGCAACGTAAGGTTCGTGGCGCCGTTTGGCGCTCGGCGCTTCGGGCAAGCGGCTTCTTCGGGGCGTTGCGTAGGCCGTGTAAACTGCGGTTTCCGTAGCAGCGTAAGGTTCGTGGCACCGTTTGGCGCTTTTTACCTGTGCTTCGGGCAAGCGGCTTCTTCGGGGCGTTGCCTGGGCCGCGTAAGCTGCGGTTTCCGTGGCAACGTAAGGTTCGTGGCGCCGTTTGGCGCTTGTTACCGGCGCTTCGGGCAAACGGCTTCTTCGGGGCGTTACGTGTGCCGCGTAAGCAGCGGTTCCCGTGGCAACGTAAGGTTCGTGGCAACGTTTGGCACTTTTTACCGGCGCTTCGGGCAAGTGGTTTCCGTGCGTTGCCTGGGCCATGTAAGCTGCGGTTCCCGTGGCAACGCAAGGTTCGTGGCAACATTGGGCATTTTTTATCCGCGTTTCGGGCAAGCGGCCAGTGGGAAGTCGTTGGCTTATGGTGTAACATCGTCCCGTGGCTGTTTAGTCTGCGCGGTGCTTCCTAGCCTAACAAAACGGTCAAAGGGACGCGCCGCCCTGATGCGGTTTTGAAGGTTTGCTGTTAAATCAGGTTCGGTGGCTTCGCTTGGCTTCCTTGAGCGGCGCGCCCCTTACCTTTACGTTAGCCGTCATTCAATGGCACTATCTCACCTAAACAGAGGAACAAAAAATGGATATTGGAGTTTATTCAGTCAAATCGATTTCTGACGAAAAGATAGGCACCCTGATCGATGAAAGGAAGTCTTTTGTTCTTGAGGACATAGCCCGCTTAAACTTTGGCGAAGCAGTAAACACCCTTGAAAAAACGATTGAGTCAAAAGGACTGACATGCCGGGTGTATACAAAAGGCCGTTCTGCAACTGTAGCCGCAGCGGCCATCCCGATTTCGCCAACAGTTATTGGAGGTTGGGCATCCGCCATTGGAATTGGCATTCACAATCTGGCGACGTGGAATCCTGATTACGAAATTGCAAAAAACATAGCAACAGGAACACTGACTGTAACTTTCAAGAAGTAATCGGCTAGCAAGGCCAACCTAAATTCCACCGGACTTGGGCGAAAAGCAGCTCTGGTCGATTAGTTCAAATATCAGTCGTAATCACAACACATGGGAGATATGAATGAGCGATAAGTCCGTTGTACCCTTCTCAGATATTGAGACTGGCGGCTTAGACCTGAATAAAGTAACAGATCAAGCGCAAAAGATGATTTGTGTACTCAGACAAATGGGTATAAAAGAAGCAACTTTTGATAGTGGGGTATATTTTTCTCACGATCAACACGAAGACACAAACACATTGGCCACTGACGGCATACTTGTTGAACAAAGGACACATACAACCTCTATAACTTTTCGTCATGAAGGTAGCACTGAACAGCAAGCTATAGCCGAATTAAAAAGCGTGGGAATAACACAAAAAGCACAAGGTGCGTTTTCCTCTGGAAAATCACAGACATGGGCTTCACTAGAACACGCAAAGAACAAAAGTGAAGAAGGCTAACCAATCATTCCAGCCGACCGCTTTCCGCTACGCTCCAAGCGTCGGCTGAATTCCACGTTATGCAGCAGCCAATTCGCGCTGCACGTCGTGAATACTCATAAAGGCGGCGACGAACTCTGCCGCGACTTGCGGGACAATCGCGTTGCCATAGGCCTTGCATCCTCCCAGCGCATTGGATACCCCATCAGTGCGCACCGGAATGAGGTGGACCGCACCAGGTCCGGGCGGCCAATGTCCACGATCTGATCGCAGAGATTCGCCACATGCAGTCGCCCCCCCCTGCCACGCCGCTCCCGATTGCCCTTGCCGGACTGGCCTTTGCCGTCCCGCGTTGTTGGCGTCTGCCACAAACCATGTCCTGTGCCGGAGTTGCGGAGACCCGACGCTCGCAGCAGGGATAACCGCTGCCCCGAAGGTGTAACCAAGACCTTCCAAGTCGCTGCAAACGATGTCGAGCCATCGACGCGCAGCCGGGCCTTCAACCTGCTCTCCAAAGACCGTTGCAGGCTTTCGCTGCGCGATGAGGTGCTGCCAGGCGGGCCATAGATGCCGCTCGTCCGCAAACCCAGCGCCTTTACCTGCCGCGCTGAAAGGCTGGCAAGGGCAAGAGCCAGTCCACACGGGTCTATCACGCGGCCATCCGGCAAGGTCAAGGGCGTAAATCCAACCCCCGAGTCCTGCAAAAAAGTGATGTTGGGTGTATCCGGCAAGGTCATTTGGCGTCACGTCCTCGATTGAGCGGGTGTCAATGTGGCCAGCCGGCAACACGCCAGCGTCCATCAGGTTTTGCAGCCACTGCGCGCAGTACGGGTCGATTTCGTTCACGTAGATCATGTCGTTCCTCTGTCGCGTATCTGCATAACAATTCGTTCAAGCCGAGCCCGCTTCGCGGTCTCGGCGCCAAACCGGCTCTCCTCGGGCGGGCCGGCTTAACTCAGGCGTTAGACGGCGGCAAAATCAAAGGACTTGGTTAGACGGCGGCAAAATCAAAGGACTTGAGTTGCTCCTTCCGGGAACGGAAAGGTCGTCCCGCTTACCACGGCATTTCTTATCCGTTCGGCCTGATCCGTTTGCGTCACGCCGGCGTCTTTAAGGTCTCGGCGGGTCCCCCATGCACAAGCCACTTTTAGGCCATTAGCTTTAACAATGGCGCGACGCAAGCCGTAGCGGGGCTTTCCAGATAACAAGGACTTTCTGCTTGCGCAGGCATTCGTTTTTTCCTTGGCTTCGCCCTGGGGTTGTCTTACAATCGGTCTAACCCGGCGGTCAAAGGGACGCGCCGTCCGCGGGCGGTTTTGCAGGTTTGTGTTTGAATCGGGTTCGGCGGCTTCGTTTAAGGCTTGTCCACGGCGCGCCCCTTACCTTTGCGTTATACGCCAATTTTCATTGCCACTAACAGATCGCTGTTTGTCATTGGTTTGTAGCATTTTTCATGAGGTGCAAACGAAACAGCAACTCCGAAAGAAAATCTGGTTATCACTATTTTATAGCCAAGTTGGCACATACCTGAGCTAAAAGCCTTGCATCCATTACAGGTTCGTTTTTTAGTAAATTTCATTATTCCTCGGTTTAGAGTTCGTCATCGGCGCGCCTTAGTTCAGCGTTATACATTCATTTCCCATCGCAGCTTTTGCTGCCCATAAATCGGTTGCCATTCCCTGGCTTTTGCTCCTTTGTTCCAATTCTTACCAATCTGCCCGGCAGGGCATTCGGCAACAATTTTCCAGCCTGCACCGCGTAGGCTCGCCCCGGATTCGGTTTCGAGCGTATAGGTGATAAGCCTTCGGCCTCCCATGGCGGCCCATATTCGCCAACACCGGGAATACAAGAATGAGACCGCGCCCTTGGGCGCTCTGTCATTTGTGCAGGTTCGCAACACTTCCGCCGTAAACCCGTCCATGAATGTTGCTGATAGCGGGTTTCCAACAATCGCAACGCCCACAAGCTCATGTCCCGTGCTACATCCAATAGCGAATTTCCCGCCGTCCCTGGATGTCCGCCCGTTGTGCCGGTGGAAATTCTGCACGAAATCATTAGCCTCACGGAGAGTAATCGGTACTACTATCATGTATAACCCGTCATTCAACGCGACGCCCGGAAGCATCGCGGTTTCGTTCAGCGTCCAACTGGGCGCGCGTTAATTCTGCGTTAGGTGTCTGGTGAGCGCTGGCCGCAATTCGCAGTAGCAAGTCTCTGAACTCGGGCGGAGTCGCGTTACGAATCTTTGTCTTGTCCTTTCCGCCAACCATCGCCATCATTCCAATCCGCCGAGCCTTTTCGTATCCATAGCGCTCCAATGCAATCGGGTGTAACCTCTGTTCGCTCGGACCCCAAATAAGCGCCGGCAGGGCGGTTCCCACCGCATAGAGCCAGGTCGCCTTGCGGCTCATGTGGCCGTAATGCCCTTGCTCAACGTGGCACGTCCATCCTCCGAACTCGTCCGCCTTCACCCATCCGCCGAAGCCCGGCGGCGTGGCGAGTCCGTGCCAACGCCAAGCTTTGCTGTGCGCCGGGTGCTCCAACACACCTCCGTAATTACGCACTGCCGTAAGCGCCGCGGCAAAGCATCCTCCGTCTTCGCCCATGCGGTACTGGTTCGGCTTGTTCGGCGCACCGTGCGAATACCGGCCCCATCGCTGGCAGGGCGGATGCGCCACCACCGGCAGCGGCCCGCTGTAGCGCCTGGCGTCTAGCCGCTCGTCCCACGGCTCAACGCCAGGCACTCCGAAATAAACACCGTCAGTTTCCACATATAGCGCAGCACACCTAACCCGGCGCTCAACCGGACCCGCAACAGCGGGCGAGTTTTGTTCAATTTTCATAGTTTTCCTCGCGCTGTTGCGGTCCGGTTAGCTCTGCGTTAGGCCTCACTCGTTGACCGAGGTAAATAGGATAAATACAGAATGTTTGAAATAGATCATCTTATGATTGAAGTCGGAGACCCTTTGAAAGTTGCTAATAATGTAGCGGAACGGCTAGGTTTGCCTTTTGCATGGCCTTTAATGAAAAAAGATGAGTACACCAGCATTGGTGTGAATTTTGGTGATATCAATATCGAATTCATAAATTTTAGAGTCAGATTTGGAATTGAAGGTACGGCATTCAGAGGTTTCAGTGGTATTGCATTTAAGGCCGCGGATTCTCTAGAAGAGTCCATAAAGAGACTGAACGCTTCTGAAATAAGTTATCGGATCGGAGAGGAATGCCAAGCCCACACAACTCTTCCTATCGAAGAACACCAGGTGTTTCCCACGGTTTTTCTTGTTAAATATCACTTTGATACTAGCGGCTGGATTGAACGTCTTAAAAATGAATTTGCCGAGTGTTCTGGTGGAAAATTTCATATCGGACGTTTTAAATCCCTCTCCATTAAACAAAGAACTCCAGCCAATTTGACAGATGAGTTTCAGATTAACGTCGGTGATAAGAACCAAATTTTCTTTGAATCGCGCACTGGTGAAAATGCTGTTATTTCTGATTTGATTGTAAGCGAGCAGCCGTACCACATAGCCAGTCTGTCGGCACTCTGGTTTAGTCTATTGAGCGGAGAGGCAGTAATTCGTCGATACGACTGTTAGGCCAGGTAGGCAGTTTTTCGAGGGTATCTTTTAGCCAGGCCGAAGGATCGAGGCCGTTGAGCTTGGCAGTGCCGAGCAGCGTTTGGATCACGGCCGCTCGTTTTCCGGCACGTTCTGATCCTGCAAAGAGCCAGTTCTTTTTACCCAAAGCGATCGGTCGGATACTGTTTTCAATCGGGTTGTTATCAATCGGCAGATCACCGGTTTCGGCATAACGGCTGAGAGCGATCCAACGTTTCAAGCTGTAATCAATCGCTTTGGCCGTGGCGCTGTTGGGCGCGGTTTGAATGCGGGTGCGTTGCAGCCAGTCGTGTAGATCGGCCAGTGCCGGCAGGCTTTTCTGGGCGCGCAAGGCTTGACGCTCAGCGGGCGTTAGGTCACGACCTTCGGCTTCGATCGCATAGAGCACCGCGATCCGGTTCAAGGCTTCTTGGGCGATCGGGCTCTGACTGGCCTGTAACAGGTCGAAGAACTTCCGGCGCGCATGCGCCCAACACGCCAGTTCGATGCACGGTTCGATCAGGCGTTGATCCTCGGGATGCGCACGGGCCGCCGCAAACAGGGCTTTATAGCCGGCATAGTCGTCGACCACGAGGTGGCCTTGCCAATCGCCTAGAAACTGCCCGGCATGCCGGCCGCTGCGGCCGGCTTGATAGTCGAAGACGAGGATCTTGGGGCCCGGCTGCAGGTCGTTGCTGCGGTAGGCCCACAAATAGGCCTTTTTCGTTTTGCCGTTGCCGGGATCCAGCTGGGGGACCGGCGTCTCATCCGCATGTAAACTATCGCGTTGCAACAGCTGCCAGGCCAAACGGTCGGACAAAGGCTGCAAGGCGACGCCGAGACGTCCGACCCAGTCGGCCAGGGTGGAACGGGATAAGGTCACGCCGTCGCGGGCGGCGATTTGTTCCAAGCGGTAGAGCGGCAAATGATCCTGGAATTTGCTGATCATCACCCAGCTCAACAAGCCAACCGCGGCCAGACCGCCATCGATCACCGCCGGCGGAATCGGCGCCGCCGTGACGGTCTCGCAGCTCCGGCAGGCGTACTGCGGACGGATATGGCGATGGACGAAGAACTTGGCCGGCTCGACATCCAGTTGCTCGGTCACATCTTCGCCGATCTTGACCAACTCCCGGCCGCAGTGCCCGCAAGTGCAGGATTCCGGTTCGTGCCGGTGTTCGATGCGGGGCAAGTGAGACGGTAACGGTTGCCGGCCGGCGCGCAGGCGTTTGGGGCGAACCACCGTTGCACAAAGGCTGGCATCTTGCAGTTGCTCAACTTCGGCTTCAATCGCCGAAATATCCGTGTTCCAGGTTTCCTCGAACACATCCCGCTGCAAGGGGGCCAAGGCTTCGCTCTTGGGGCTGAAACGAATGCGTTTGTAATAGGCCAACTCGTGCGTCAGCGCGGCGATTTTAATGTCTTTGCTCTGAATGGCTTTGGCATCCCGCTCAGCCTGTTCAATCAGCGCTTGAAGCAGCGCCGCCACTTCGGTTTTAGCCGAAGGTTCCAAGTGCAACTGATCGAGTTTGGCGAGGGGGTTCATGGCTGTCATTATACCGCAGAAACCCCCTGAATGCCTTGATTTTGCTGGGTTGCAGCAGCTTTTAAAGCCGCACTTTACACCCGCCATGCTGCTGATGGCTCTGCCGAGAGACGTTGCCAATCGACACCGGCGGCCAACCACTGCCACTGGGCCGGACTGAGCGCAAAGACCGGATCAGAGGCCTTGGGCCAAACAAAACTGCCGCGATGCAAACGGCGCTGGCACAGCCACACGCCATTGCCGTCCCACAGCAACAGACGCAAGCGGTTGCCGGCCCGGTTGCGGAAGATGAAGGCCGACCCGGCACCCGGCGAATGCCCCAGGCTGTGCTGGACGATCGCGGTTAAGCCATCCAGGCCGCGCCGCATGTCAACCGGCGCCACCGCCACCCAGATCTGCGCCGGACTCGCGATCAAGCCAGGCATCGTAACAGTTCCGCTACCCAACTCGCCGGTGTTGAAGCCGGCAATTCCAGGCGATGGCCTTGGCGACACTGCAACACCAGACGCTCGATGGAGGGGGCGGCGTTTTCAACGCGGACCGGGATTAAGGCCAAGGGTGAGGCGCCTCGACCCTTGCGGTAATCCGATAGCCGTGCGGCAAAGGTACGACTGTTAAGGCTGTGTTGCCGGCAATAAACAGACTGCTTTAAACCACTGCTTTGCCAGGCTTCGATATGATCGAGCCATCGTTTCGATAATGCCATGATTCATCCTCACCAAAAATAATAAGGATGAACTGTCCGGTATTGCTTGAACAGATGGGACGGCTAGACGCTTACATTTGATTGACAATTTGGAGATAGTAATTGCCTAACACAACGGTCAAAGGGACGCGCCGTCCGTTGGCGGTTTTGAAGGCTTCCTTTTTATCGGGTTCAATGGCTTCGTTTAGCTTCCTTCAGCGGCGCGCCCCTTACCTTTACGTTAGGCACTTATGAGCGTGTACAAGGAACTCTTCAGCGGGGGTGCGATAGTTCTGACCTTCGTCATCTTCGTACGTAAGCGAGCAGCCGTACCACATAGCCAGTCTGTCGGCACTCTGGTTTAGTCTATTGAGCGGAGAGGCAGTAATTCGTCGATACGACTGTTAGGCCAGGTAGGCAGTTTTTCGAGGGTATCTTTTAGCCAGGCCGAAGGATCGAGGCCGTTGAGCTTGGCAGTGCCGAGCAGCGTTTGGATCACGGCCGCTCGTTTTCCGGCACGTTCTGATCCTGCAAAGAGCCAGTTCTTTTTACCCAAAGCGATCGGTCGGATACTGTTTTCAATCGGGTTGTTATCAATCGGCAGATCACCGGTTTCGGCATAACGGCTGAGAGCGATCCAACGTTTCAAGCTGTAATCAATCGCTTTGGCCGTGGCGCTGTTGGGCGCGGTTTGAATGCGGGTGCGTTGCAGCCAGTCGTGTAGATCGGCCAGTGCCGGCAGGCTTTTCTGGGCGCGCAAGGCTTGACGCTCAGCGGGCGTTAGGTCACGACCTTCGGCTTCGATCGCATAGAGCACCGCGATCCGGTTCAAGGCTTCTTGGGCGATCGGGCTCTGACTGGCCTGTAACAGGTCGAAGAACTTCCGGCGCGCATGCGCCCAACACGCCAGTTCGATGCACGGTTCGATCAGGCGTTGATCCTCGGGATGCGCACGGGCCGCCGCAAACAGGGCTTTATAGCCGGCATAGTCGTCGACCACGAGGTGGCCTTGCCAATCGCCTAGAAACTGCCCGGCATGCCGGCCGCTGCGGCCGGCTTGATAGTCGAAGACGAGGATCTTGGGGCCCGGCTGCAGGTCGTTGCTGCGGTAGGCCCACAAATAGGCCTTTTTCGTTTTGCCGTTGCCGGGATCCAGCTGGGGGACCGGCGTCTCATCCGCATGTAAACTATCGCGTTGCAACAGCTGCCAGGCCAAACGGTCGGACAAAGGCTGCAAGGCGACGCCGAGACGTCCGACCCAGTCGGCCAGGGTGGAACGGGATAAGGTCACGCCGTCGCGGGCGGCGATTTGTTCCAAGCGGTAGAGCGGCAAATGATCCTGGAATTTGCTGATCATCACCCAGCTCAACAAGCCAACCGCGGCCAGACCGCCATCGATCACCGCCGGCGGAATCGGCGCCGCCGTGACGGTCTCGCAGCTCCGGCAGGCGTACTGCGGACGGATATGGCGATGGACGAAGAACTTGGCCGGCTCGACATCCAGTTGCTCGGTCACATCTTCGCCGATCTTGACCAACTCCCGGCCGCAGTGCCCGCAAGTGCAGGATTCCGGTTCGTGCCGGTGTTCGATGCGGGGCAAGTGAGACGGTAACGGTTGCCGGCCGGCGCGCAGGCGTTTGGGGCGAACCACCGTTGCACAAAGGCTGGCATCTTGCAGTTGCTCAACTTCGGCTTCAATCGCCGAAATATCCGTGTTCCAGGTTTCCTCGAACACATCCCGCTGCAAGGGGGCCAAGGCTTCGCTCTTGGGGCTGAAACGAATGCGTTTGTAATAGGCCAACTCGTGCGTCAGCGCGGCGATTTTAATGTCTTTGCTCTGAATGGCTTTGGCATCCCGCTCAGCCTGTTCAATCAGCGCTTGAAGCAGCGCCGCCACTTCGGTTTTAGCCGAAGGTTCCAAGTGCAACTGATCGAGTTTGGCGAGGGGGTTCATGGCTGTCATTATACCGCAGAAACCCCCTGAATGCCTTGATTTTGCTGGGTTGCAGCAGCTTTTAAAGCCGCACTTTACACCCGCCATGCTGCTGATGGCTCTGCCGAGAGACGTTGCCAATCGACACCGGCGGCCAACCACTGCCACTGGGCCGGACTGAGCGCAAAGACCGGATCAGAGGCCTTGGGCCAAACAAAACTGCCGCGATGCAAACGGCGCTGGCACAGCCACACGCCATTGCCGTCCCACAGCAACAGACGCAAGCGGTTGCCGGCCCGGTTGCGGAAGATGAAGGCCGACCCGGCACCCGGCGAATGCCCCAGGCTGTGCTGGACGATCGCGGTTAAGCCATCCAGGCCGCGCCGCATGTCAACCGGCGCCACCGCCACCCAGATCTGCGCCGGACTCGCGATCAAGCCAGGCATCGTAACAGTTCCGCTACCCAACTCGCCGGTGTTGAAGCCGGCAATTCCAGGCGATGGCCTTGGCGACACTGCAACACCAGACGCTCGATGGAGGGGGCGGCGTTTTCAACGCGGACCGGGATTAAGGCCAAGGGTGAGGCGCCTCGACCCTTGCGGTAATCCGATAGCCGTGCGGCAAAGGTACGACTGTTAAGGCTGTGTTGCCGGCAATAAACAGACTGCTTTAAACCACTGCTTTGCCAGGCTTCGATATGATCGAGCCATCGTTTCGATAATGCCATGATTCATCCTCACCAAAAATAATAAGGATGAACTGTCCGGTATTGCTTGAACAGATGGGACGGCTAGACGCTTACCTTCGTACCGTATATCCGGTCAATCCTGCAGGGTCGAACCAAACCGCATGTGTTCTCCTGGTTTATTTGGGCCTTGGGCACCTTCGTGGTTTTCCTTGCCCAGCTCGCGGGCGGCGGCGGCACAGGTGCTTGGGCCATTGGCGTGTCTGGAGTCATCACCGCTTTTGTGGCCGTCCTCGCCTACGTAAAACGTATTGATCGGAGCATCACAAAGTCTGATTGGGTATTTCTGGCGGTCGCGCTGGCGGCTTTACCGTGCTGGTACTTCACATCCAATCCTTTGTGGGCGGTGATCATCCTTACAGGCGCTGATCTCGCTGGTTTTGGACCCACGTTTCGGTCTGCGTACGTCCGGCCTCACCATGAACGTATGGGGTTTTACTCCTTAGCAGCCGTCCGCAACCTTTTGGTAATTCTGGCCTTGGAGCATCATTCTTTAACCACGGTGTTGTTCCCGGCAGCGGTTGGCATTGCTTGCGTAATCTTTGTTGCCATGGTTCTGTATCGGCGGAGAATCTTAAGCGAGCAAGTCAACGGTCAGGTATATGAACAACGCACCTAACAAGTCCAGCAACCCGGACGCCTGCTTCGCAGTCGCCGGTTATGTCCAGCGTTAGGCATCACTAAAAATGGAGAGCTAGTTGAATCAATTAAATTATTCATCTAAAGCAATTGACGACTTGTTGCTGAAAGCAAAATCGTATGGAGCAAGAATAGATTCGCAGAGTTTTTCTAAAGTAGCATCTTTATTGGAGCAAGCAGTTAAATTCCAGTTGCCCGATAATGGAGACCTTTTTGAAGATGGTTTTCGTGCTTTACCTGCTATTTTTCGCTTGCCTTATCCTGTTATTGCGGCTGAATTCCAAATTGTTCGTAATGCTAGATTAGAACACCAACCACTATCTAAACGTGGTGAAGAGGTTATGGCGAGCTCAAAAAGAATAGCACTTGCAATAGAAATCAATACGGATAATTTCGAAGAGTTTTCATGGATGCTACCAAAAGAAAAATTTGATCTTTTAACCCTTGATGGTTCAATTGCAATCATTCCAGTTTTTTATTTAGATGGGCAGCAACAATGGACAATTCCCCCTTTAGGTGTCGTTATTCCATCACGAAAAATTGATCCCCGGCCAGATCTAGAAGACCAAACTAAGAAAATTTATGGTAATACCTTGCCCAAGGGAATGCAGCAAGTACCTTTGGAAGAACATCCAATAGTTCTAATGCCTGAATATGTAAGAGAACTTCAAAGCGTTGAAGGCACCGATTATATTATGGCTGTTACAGCACAAGATACACATGATGAAAGCAGAGCTATTTTGGGGCTCCTTGAAATTCTATCTTGCAAAAACGTAGTAACAGAAACGGTACAACCAGCCAAAGCACTCAATAAAAAACGATTAGCAAAAGGAAAATTGCCTTTTTTTGAATACAAAATATTAACGCTTCCAAATGAAAGTATATCAAGCAAAACGTCAGGCAGAACACATGCTTCACCAAGAGTTCATTTAAGACGCGGACATATTAGAAGATTACTTGGAAAGAACGTGTGGGTTAATGCGACAATTGTGGGTAATAGCAATTCGGGTGTGATAATCAAAGATTATTCTGTCACTAAGTCATCATAAAGCTAAAGGTAAACATTGTGCGAAAGATACCTAACATTGCGCTCAAGCGGGACGGTCGCTATCGCGCCCGCCCCTTAGCTTAACGTTAGGCAACCCATTGCTTCGTACCCGGCTAGAAAAAACACAACTCGGAGACAAACCATGAATAAAATAACTGCCGTTTCTCTTGCAACTGTTCTTTTTAGCGTCGTTGCTAATGGCGTAGAAACTCCTGCCGTATCCTCTCAACTTGATTACAAGGGGCCTTATACCGAGGAAAAACTAATTTGCGGTGCTACTGTAACCACTACTGAATTGCACAACGTATCATGCGGTGAAGGATGCAGTTGTATCGCGGATCGTAAATGGTGTTTTAAACCATCAAACTTAGAAGTCACAACACCCAATGAACGCTGGGTATTCAGTGGCAGCCCTTCTGTACAGTGCGCTAGAGACAATGATGGGTCTTGCCAATGGAATGCTCTAGGCGCACCGGACAGATTTAGCGTTACTTTAAATAATCCAACTATTATCAAAGCAACAGTGCTCACGAGTTCTCGGAGTATTGGCGTACGCTTGTGCGCCACGGCACGCTACTATCCATAATGCCTAACATGCCACTCAAGCCGACCCGCTTCCGCTACGCTCCAGCGGTCGGCTTAGCTCTACGTTAGGTGTCTGGTGAGCGCTGGCCGCAATTCGCAGTAGCAAGTCTCTGAACTCGGGCGGAGTCGCGTTACGAATCTTTGTCTTGTCCTTTCCGCCAACCATCGCCATCATTCCAATCCGCCGAGCCTTTTCGTATCCATAGCGCTCCAATGCAATCGGGTGTAACCTCTGTTCGCTCGGACCCCAAATAAGCGCCGGCAGGGCGGTTCCCACCGCATAGAGCCAGGTCGCCTTGCGGCTCATGTGGCCGTAATGCCCTTGCTCAACGTGGCACGTCCATCCTCCGAACTCGTCCGCCTTCACCCATCCGCCGAAGCCCGGCGGCGTGGCGAGTCCGTGCCAACGCCAAGCTTTGCTGTGCGCCGGGTGCTCCAACACACCTCCGTAATTACGCACTGCCGTAAGCGCCGCGGCAAAGCATCCTCCGTCTTCGCCCATGCGGTACTGGTTCGGCTTGTTCGGCGCACCGTGCGAATACCGGCCCCATCGCTGGCAGGGCGGATGCGCCACCACCGGCAGCGGCCCGCTGTAGCGCCTGGCGTCTAGCCGCTCGTCCCACGGCTCAACGCCAGGCACTCCGAAATAAACACCGTCAGTTTCCACATATAGCGCAGCACACCTAACCCGGCGCTCAACCGGACCCGCAACAGCGGGCGAGTTTTGTTCAATTTTCATAGTTTTCCTCGCGCTGTTGCGGTCCGGTTAGCTCTGCGTTAGGCAGCATCATGATGTCAGCGCGCGCGTCCTGGAGCGCGTACATAATCGCCGCTTCGCTCATTTTTACCATTTCTGCCGGATTGCAGTTCGTCCACTGGTTAATCGTTCGTTTCATTTTTACATCCTCACAGCCTAACTCGGCGCTCAACCGGAGCGCGGAAGCAAAGTTCATTCATTTTTCAGTCTCCTGGGCCGCGCCCGGTTAGCTCTACGTTAGACGGCGGCAAAATCAAAGGACTTGAGTTGCTCCTTCCGGGAACGGAAAGGTCGTCCCGCTTACCACGGCATTTCTTATCCGTTCGGCCTGATCCGTTTGCGTCACGCCGGCGTCTTTAAGGTCTCGGCGGGTCCCCCATGCACAAGCCACTTTTAGGCCATTAGCTTTAACAATGGCGCGACGCAAGCCGTAGCGGGGCTTTCCAGATAACAAGGACTTTCTGCTTGCGCAGGCATTCGTTTTTTCCTTGGCTTCGCCCTGGGGTTGTCTTACAATCGGTCTAACCCGGCGGTCAAAGGGACGCGCCGTCCGCGGGCGGTTTTGCAGGTTTGTGTTTGAATCGGGTTCGGCGGCTTCGTTTAAGGCTTGTCCACGGCGCGCCCCTTACCTTTGCGTTAGGCAGTATACCGGAAATTTAAAACGATGAACCAAGATTTGATACTTATACCGTTGTTTGCAATGTTCCTGCTTACATTGGGTGTTGGACTTTGGATGTTGAAGCTCCGTTTTAAAGCAGTGAAAGAAGATAACCTCAATCCTGGGTATTTCCTGTTGAATAAAGGGGCAAAGTTACCTGACTATCTAGCCAAAGTCAGCAACCACTATACGAATCTATTTGAATTACCCGTTTTGTTTTATGTCGTGTGCTTAGTTCTGTATGCTGGTCATAAGGTCGATGGCTTATATATTACCTTTGCATGGGCTTTTGTTGGTGCTCGTTATGTTCACGCTTACATTCATACAACCAATAATATCTTAAAGCTGAGAAGGCTGGCTTTTTTGGTCGGCACCTTAGTTCTTTCTTGCATTTGGGTACGTCTATTAGTGCAAGTAGTAAGCGCTTGAGCCTAACATGGCGCTCAAGCGGGACGCGCCTTTTCGTGGCGGTTTTGGAGGTTTGTATTTTTTCCGGCTTCGGTGGCTTTGCTTGTCTTCCGTGAAGACGCGCCCCTTAGCTCTACGTTAGGCTCTGACCGAATCTATTCCACCCGTAAGAAGGTTTACCACAATGGACATCCCACGGATATTCAACATCACTGAGAGTGCTCACCGCATCCACAACCCGATTACGCCCGAAAAATTCGCCACTCTTGGCGCGGCGCTGCGTCTGGAATCGGGGTGCCGAATGCTCGACCTCGGCAGCGGTTCGGGGGAGATGCTGTGTACTTGGGCACGCGATCACGGCATCGTCGGCACTGGCATCGACATGAGCCAGTTGTTCACCGAGCAAGCAAAACGCCGTGCCGAAGAACTTGGCGTCGCCGATCAAGTCAGCTTCATCCATGGCGATGCGACAGGCTACGTCTCTGACGAGAAGGCCGACGTGGCAGCCTGTGTCGGCGCCACTTGGATCGGCGGGGGCGTCGCCGGCACGATCGACCTTCTGACGCGCAGCCTACGCACCGGTGGGATCATCCTCATCGGCGAGCCTTACTGGCGGCAGTTACCGCTAACGGAAGATGTCGCCAAGGGGTGTCTTGCCAACACAATCTCCGACTTTCTCATGCTTCCAGAACTTCTCGCGTCTTTTGGCCGCCTTGGCTACGACGTCGTTGAAATGGTTCTGGCTGACCAAGACGGCTGGGATAGATACGAGGCGGCCAAATGGCTCACCATGCGCCGATGGCTTGAAGCCAATCCCGACGACGAGTTAGCGAAAGAGGTTCGCGCCCAACTGACCTCCGAACCCGAACGTTACGCCACTTACACGCGTGAATACTTGGGCTGGGGTGTGTTCGCGCTGATGCCGCAGTGAGCATTGGCATCTTGGTCGCCGTATCCAACTTTTGCGCAGCACAGAAAGGAAAACAAATGCTTGATCGCCGTTTCGCCAGCGCCGACTTTCGCGCTTTGGGCTATCAGCCTAACCCATCATTCCACCGGACCTGCGCGAAAAGCCGCGCAGGCCGGTGAATTCAGACGTTAGCGAGCAAAAGATCCATGTATATCCCCAAGCAATTTGAAGAATCGAGAGTCGAGGTTATGCATGAGCTTATCCACGCGTATCCGTTAGCTACGCTGATTACACATTCTTCTGATGGGCTAAACGCAAATCACATCCCACTGTATTTGTCGGAGTCACCGGCACCCAGCGGTACGCTCCAGGGCCATATTGCCCGAGCGAATCCACTATTGGGCGAAATTGCCGAAGGCATTGAAGCGTTAGCTATCTTCCACGGTCCAGACTCCTACATCACTCCTTCGTGGTACACCACGAAGAAAGAAACGGGAAAGGTTGTACCTACTTGGAATTATGCGGTCGTGCATGCGTATGGCGTTCTTCGCATCGTAGACAATGCGTCGTGGTTGCGGGCCCAACTCAACGCTCTTACCGACCATAATGAAGCATCGTTCCCTGAACGGTGGGCAGTCTCCGACGCACCACCAGATTACATCGAAAAAATCATGGCGGCGATAGTTGGGGTAGAAATGGTTATCACTAAATTGCTTGGTAAATGGAAAGTCAGCCAGAACCAACCGACACAAAATCAAGCGAGCGTAATCTCAGGTCTAAGGGCAAGTGGCCTTCCAGAGTCAGAAGCAATGGTCGCTTTGGTAGAGTCCGGAACAAAAAATGCTCGCTAACAACGCCATCAACGTGGACTCGCAAAAGCGGCGCATGGCGCCGTTTTTGCTCGCCGGTTATGGCGAACGTTAGGCATTAAATGTTACGTCAAGAAATTCTATGTAAGAGGCAACAATGAATAGAAAAGCAAAGTGTTCGTGCGGTGAAATACATATAGAGCTTGCTGGCGATCCGAAAATGGTGGTTGCGTGCAGTTGTTTAAATTGCCAAAAGCGAACAGGCTCCGTTTTTGGAGTAGGAGCGTATTTTGGAAACGATCAAATAGTATCAAAAGTTGGTGATCCCAAGTTGTTCGTTGACACAAGCAACGAAGGAAGAAAACTCAATCGTTCATTTTGCTCTAATTGTGGTACTACTGTGCATTGGGAAGCTGAATTTATGCCAAATGCAGTTGGGGTGGCCGTAGGGTGCTTTGAAGATCCAAATTTCCCCGAGCCTGTAGCGGCTGCATGGAATAGATCAAAACATAAATGGGTTAATTTTCCTGAAAACTGGCCAAAGTCAGATACTCAGGGATTTAAGAAAAATGCCTAACAAATAGCTCCGGCTGACCATTTGCCGCGGTACTTTTTTTGGGGTCGCTTCGCTATTATCCCCAAAAAAAGCACCGCGTCAAATGGCAGCTGAGCATGGCGTTAGGCAGTGTGACTGCGAAGGAGAACAAATATGCTCTGCAAACATTGCGGCTCGGAAAATATCAAACGCTTCAGCGTTGTTTGCGATGAAGGCACATCAGTTGAAAGTATTTCAGCCTCATCCAAGCCCGTGTGGAATACGAAACCTTTTTCTCCGTTTGGAAAGCAAAAAGTCAAAGGAACCCGCACCTTGAAAACGGAGCTTGCTAAGCGTTGCTCCCCACCCTCTGACCCTGAATCTTTCGTGGTGTATCTGGCCGCCTTTCCCGGAATGATTATTGGTGGGTATTTTGGCCTAAGCGCCGGCGTATCGTGGGGTAGTTTCTGGCTTGGTCTTATCGTTTTCGTGGTAGTTATGTTCGGCTTAATGTTTGGCGGGGCATTTGCGTGGAGAAAGTTTTTGGGCGGCAATAAATCCATCCAGAATTACCGCGTAAATCTTAATGCATGGCAGCGTTCATGGTATTGCTCAAAATGCGGCGGAACCACCATTTCATAACAAAAAATGGGGCAGGTTTTGCAAAACAACATAAAGGTTGTTACGGCGACAGCTTAACGTTGGGTGTATGATTCGGCCTAACAAATCGGTCAAAGGGACGCGCCGCCCATTGGCGGTTTTGAAGTTCTATTTTTTATCAAGGTTCGGCGGCTTCGTTTAAGATCATTAAGCGGCGCGCCCCTTACCGTAACGTTAGCCGTCAGGAGAGATCTAATGCCATACGTAAATATAAAAATCACCAAGGAAGGTGCTTCAGCTGACCAGAAAGCGGAGCTCATTGCTGGTGTGACGGATCTTCTTCAGAGGGTTCTTGGAAAGAACCCCGCCACGACCGTTGTAGTCATTGACGAGGTTGAGACCGATAACTGGGGTATTGGTGGGGAGCAGGTCACCATCAGGCGAAGCAGGGGGCAGTGATGGATACGCTAGGAATACACCACCTTGGCCTCGCAGTCTCAAACCTCGAAGCGACGACGCGCTTCTTCACCGATTGCCTGGGATGGTCGGTGGTTCGGGAGATGCCAGACTATCCTGCGAAGTTCGTTAGCAACGGATCGGCGTTTGTCACCCTGTGGCAGACATCTCCCGGCAGCCGGCCTTTCGACCGAAGGGGTCAGGTAGGGCTACATCACGTAGCGATCAGGGTTCCAGACGAGGCCGCATTAGTGGCTGTGTTTGACCGTGTGGCCCACTATCCGGGCGTAGTCGTTGAGTTCGCTCCAGAACTGCTTCGCGGAGGCCCCGCGAAGCATTGCATGGTCTATGAGCCGAGCGGTGTCAGGGTGGAATTTGTTTGGGCGCCGTGACCGCTAACCATTCGCTGCAGGCGCGACGGCCCTGACGGGCCGCGGCCTGAGCTCAAACGTTATGCTTCAAATGGAGAAGCCTGTGAAAATTATTCTTGTTAGACATGGCGAGCCTGATCTTCCGTTTTGGAGGAACGTGAAAGCCAGCGAATTCCAGCAATGGATTAAATTCTATAACTCTGCGGGAATAAAAAAAGAAAACCTGCCACCCAAAGAAGTATGTGAGGTTGTTTCTGATTGCTCTACCGTTGTATGTAGCGATCTACCAAGATCGATTGAGTCAGCAAAAGCGTTGGGAGTTACGACGGTTAATTACATAGACCCCATATTTAGGGAAATGGGTTTGCCTTATGTAGACTGGAATTTTCCAAAGCTCTCGCCAACCATCTGGGCCACACTGTTCAGGCTGCTTTGGTTTGCGGGTTTTTCCCGCAATAGCGAGTCCTTAAAATCCGGCAAACTTAGGGCAACCGGCGCCGCCGAAAAGCTTAAAGATTTTGCCCATGAGCATGGCTCAGTAACTTTTGTTGGTCATGGCATGATTAACCGTTTTCTTGCAAACGAGTTATTGTCCAGCGGGTGGCGAGGGCCACTAAATCCGGGCAAGAGATATTGGGAGTTTGGCGTATATGAGTACATCAATGCATAACATGGCGCTCAAGCCGACCCGCTTCCGCTACGCTCCAGCGGTCGGCTGTAAGCGTCTAGCCGTCCCATCTGTTCAAGCAATACCGGACAGTTCATCCTTATTATTTTTGGTGAGGATGAATCATGGCATTATCGAAACGATGGCTCGATCATATCGAAGCCTGGCAAAGCAGTGGTTTAAAGCAGTCTGTTTATTGCCGGCAACACAGCCTTAACAGTCGTACCTTTGCCGCACGGCTATCGGATTACCGCAAGGGTCGAGGCGCCTCACCCTTGGCCTTAATCCCGGTCCGCGTTGAAAACGCCGCCCCCTCCATCGAGCGTCTGGTGTTGCAGTGTCGCCAAGGCCATCGCCTGGAATTGCCGGCTTCAACACCGGCGAGTTGGGTAGCGGAACTGTTACGATGCCTGGCTTGATCGCGAGTCCGGCGCAGATCTGGGTGGCGGTGGCGCCGGTTGACATGCGGCGCGGCCTGGATGGCTTAACCGCGATCGTCCAGCACAGCCTGGGGCATTCGCCGGGTGCCGGGTCGGCCTTCATCTTCCGCAACCGGGCCGGCAACCGCTTGCGTCTGTTGCTGTGGGACGGCAATGGCGTGTGGCTGTGCCAGCGCCGTTTGCATCGCGGCAGTTTTGTTTGGCCCAAGGCCTCTGATCCGGTCTTTGCGCTCAGTCCGGCCCAGTGGCAGTGGTTGGCCGCCGGTGTCGATTGGCAACGTCTCTCGGCAGAGCCATCAGCAGCATGGCGGGTGTAAAGTGCGGCTTTAAAAGCTGCTGCAACCCAGCAAAATCAAGGCATTCAGGGGGTTTCTGCGGTATAATGACAGCCATGAACCCCCTCGCCAAACTCGATCAGTTGCACTTGGAACCTTCGGCTAAAACCGAAGTGGCGGCGCTGCTTCAAGCGCTGATTGAACAGGCTGAGCGGGATGCCAAAGCCATTCAGAGCAAAGACATTAAAATCGCCGCGCTGACGCACGAGTTGGCCTATTACAAACGCATTCGTTTCAGCCCCAAGAGCGAAGCCTTGGCCCCCTTGCAGCGGGATGTGTTCGAGGAAACCTGGAACACGGATATTTCGGCGATTGAAGCCGAAGTTGAGCAACTGCAAGATGCCAGCCTTTGTGCAACGGTGGTTCGCCCCAAACGCCTGCGCGCCGGCCGGCAACCGTTACCGTCTCACTTGCCCCGCATCGAACACCGGCACGAACCGGAATCCTGCACTTGCGGGCACTGCGGCCGGGAGTTGGTCAAGATCGGCGAAGATGTGACCGAGCAACTGGATGTCGAGCCGGCCAAGTTCTTCGTCCATCGCCATATCCGTCCGCAGTACGCCTGCCGGAGCTGCGAGACCGTCACGGCGGCGCCGATTCCGCCGGCGGTGATCGATGGCGGTCTGGCCGCGGTTGGCTTGTTGAGCTGGGTGATGATCAGCAAATTCCAGGATCATTTGCCGCTCTACCGCTTGGAACAAATCGCCGCCCGCGACGGCGTGACCTTATCCCGTTCCACCCTGGCCGACTGGGTCGGACGTCTCGGCGTCGCCTTGCAGCCTTTGTCCGACCGTTTGGCCTGGCAGCTGTTGCAACGCGATAGTTTACATGCGGATGAGACGCCGGTCCCCCAGCTGGATCCCGGCAACGGCAAAACGAAAAAGGCCTATTTGTGGGCCTACCGCAGCAACGACCTGCAGCCGGGCCCCAAGATCCTCGTCTTCGACTATCAAGCCGGCCGCAGCGGCCGGCATGCCGGGCAGTTTCTAGGCGATTGGCAAGGCCACCTCGTGGTCGACGACTATGCCGGCTATAAAGCCCTGTTTGCGGCGGCCCGTGCGCATCCCGAGGATCAACGCCTGATCGAACCGTGCATCGAACTGGCGTGTTGGGCGCATGCGCGCCGGAAGTTCTTCGACCTGTTACAGGCCAGTCAGAGCCCGATCGCCCAAGAAGCCTTGAACCGGATCGCGGTGCTCTATGCGATCGAAGCCGAAGGTCGTGACCTAACGCCCGCTGAGCGTCAAGCCTTGCGCGCCCAGAAAAGCCTGCCGGCACTGGCCGATCTACACGACTGGCTGCAACGCACCCGCATTCAAACCGCGCCCAACAGCGCCACGGCCAAAGCGATTGATTACAGCTTGAAACGTTGGATCGCTCTCAGCCGTTATGCCGAAACCGGTGATCTGCCGATTGATAACAACCCGATTGAAAACAGTATCCGACCGATCGCTTTGGGTAAAAAGAACTGGCTCTTTGCAGGATCAGAACGTGCCGGAAAACGAGCGGCCGTGATCCAAACGCTGCTCGGCACTGCCAAGCTCAACGGCCTCGATCCTTCGGCCTGGCTAAAAGATACCCTCGAAAAACTGCCTACCTGGCCTAACAGTCGTATCGACGAATTACTGCCTCTCCGCTCAATAGACTAAACCAGAGTGCCGACAGACTGGCTATGTGGTACGGCTGCTCGCTTACGGTCGGCTTAGCTCTACGTTATGCATCAGGAGAGTAGTGTGCCAGCGATCTCTAGCAATAATGCCGAGCACTACACTTGGGGCGAGCGGTGCGATGGATGGCATCTGGTCAAGGCAGCCAATTTGAGCGTCATTCAAGAGAGGGTTCCGCCGGGTGCAGCTGAGTTGCGGCACTACCATGAACGAGCGGAACAATTCTTTTTCATCTTGAGCGGTTTGGCGACGATAGAAGTAGGCGGAATTCCTCATCGGTTAGGAGTTCACGAGGGCCTTCATATTCCCGCCGGTACCGTTCATAGGCTGAGTAATGACCAGGAGCAGGATCTGGTATTTGTATTGATCTCAACGCCTCCGAGTCATGGGGATCGAGTTAATGCATAACCAAGTCATCAACTACGCGCCTGCGGCGCCGGACGCCCACTGCGTGGCCGCCGGTTATGAACGGCGTTAGCGCTTCCCATGAGCACGCCTATGCTCCAACTGACACCGATCGACTATAAGTCGCTCAATGCACGACAGCAGGAAACCTTCAATTTCCAGAAGGTCTCTGGCGTGCTAGCTGATTTTGGTTTTTCAACGATTCGCCTTAGCGATGATTGGCAGGGTGCCGATTTCATTGCAAATCACATCAGCGGTCAGCAGTTCTTGAAAGTCCAATTGAAGGGGCGCCTTACTCTCGATCAAAAATACCAAGGCAAAGATATTTGGGTCTGCTTCCGCCATCACGATGTCTGGTATCTCTACCCGCACGATGCCGCACTCACTTGGGCATTGGAGAACAAGACCCTCGGCAAGAACCCTGATGTATGGAAGAGCGGCACAGGCGCGTGGTCGTATCCGTCGCCGCCCAAGGATTTCTTGCAGTGGTTGGCACCCTATGCGCTAACCAATCATTCAACCGGACCTGCGCAAAAAGCCGCGCAGGCCGGTTAATTCAAACGTTAGGCCCCGCCACCGAAGCAGCGGGGCCGGTTGTTAATCTCGTCCGTACCACGGCATTCCTGTTTCGTTCTCAAGTACATTAATTGAGCTTAAGGCTTTCTTTTGCGCTATATCAAGATAGGCAAGGCATGATGTCAACTGCCATAAAGTATCGCGGTGGACGATGACCAGTTGGCTATCGGGCAGGTCGATATGCTGGACGAACTCCACCAGCTTTTGGCCTTCGAGGTCTTTACCCCATTTCCGTATCGCTTCGCGCAGTTGTTCCTTAATTTTGTCGTATTGGCGCAGGCTCAGCGTGTGGGCGCGGCGTTCGATGGCGTATTCTACTTCTGGATGAACTGGTCAGTGGGCAGAAGCGGTTTAGTTCCCTCTGTGGCCTTGCCTTGCAGTTGGCTTTCCATGCGCTCGAATTCATCGGCGAAGGCGATTTGATGTTGCACGGCTTTCATGCTGGTGAATTTCCCGACGACAAAATGAAAGCCTTTCTTGGTCATGCGGATGACCGGGGATTTTATAGGCGCGCCGCCGCTAGGGTTTGGCCGTTCAATGACCGTCTCGCCGAAATTGGCGAGACGCCACTCATCGGGTACTTCTCCCATGCGCTGGCGAACGACTGCAAGCACTTTCGCATGTTGCTTGCCGTAAACGTCGGCAATGTCTTGGGTGGTTGTGGTCGGTTGGCCGTCGATAACGACGATATGGCCGGAAACTTCGGTATTGGATTGCGCGACGGGCACGTCTTTGGTGTTCATGGTTAACTCCTTTGCTGCGGTTAAACCACCGCACGGAGCGACCAAGCAACGGGCGGCGGATGACGTACAGGGTTGGTCGACCGGGCAAAGGGTCCGGCAAGCCTTACGGCTTCCCCATACGCCACCCGCCATAAAACGAGAGGCAATAAAAAAGCCACACGACTTGCGGCGCATAGCTTTTGCGCCTTTGCTGCACGGGCGACCAAACCCGCCTGCCCAATGTGGGGCAGCGGGAGAAGCATAAGCCCGATGGGCGATAATGTCAACAGCCAGCAAATTGTAGATATAAATTAATTGACTTTCTATAAATTTGTATATACAATTTGATTTATGATCACTTACGACGAAACCAAACGCCTTGCCAACCTGCAAAACCATCAAATTGATTTTGTGGGTTGCGAAGCGATTTTCGATGGTTTTACCTTGACCCGCGAAGACCGGCGCACCGCCTACGGCGAACTGCGCTTTCAAACCTTGGGCGTTTGGAATGGCGTGGTGGTTTTTATCGTCCATACGCCACGCGGCGATGACGACCATATCATCTCCATCAGAAAGGCAGAAAAGCATGAAGAACGTATCTACTGGCAAGCCAGAAACCGTTAATCTGACCGACTGGGACGCGGTATCGGCACAGACGGACGCGGACATTACCCACGACAGCGACAGCCCGGCAACCGTGCCCGATGATTGGGCGGCTGCGTTTGTGTGCCATAACGCCGGCGAATTGCACGCGGAAACCACGCGACGCAAACGCGGCGCCAACAAACGCCCCACCAAGGAACAAGTGGCAATTCGCTTCGACGCCGACGTGTTGGCCGCGTTCCGCGCCACTGGACGCGGCTGGCAAACGCGCATGAACGAGGCGCTGAAAGAGTGGCTGCGCGAGCACGCGACGTAATTCTGTTGTGTCGTCGCTGTCAATATCATGTTGTTTCCAAGCCTAACAGTGCGCTCAACCGGAGCGCGGTTATAATGCGGTTTTGTTTATTCAGCTTCCGGGCCGCGCCCGGTTAGCTCTGCGTTAGACGGCGGCAAAATCAAAGGACTTGGTTAGACGGCGGCAAAATCAAAGGACTTGAGTTGCTCCTTCCGGGAACGGAAAGGTCGTCCCGCTTACCACGGCATTTCTTATCCGTTCGGCCTGATCCGTTTGCGTCACGCCGGCGTCTTTAAGGTCTCGGCGGGTCCCCCATGCACAAGCCACTTTTAGGCCATTAGCTTTAACAATGGCGCGACGCAAGCCGTAGCGGGGCTTTCCAGATAACAAGGACTTTCTGCTTGCGCAGGCATTCGTTTTTTCCTTGGCTTCGCCCTGGGGTTGTCTTACAATCGGTCTAACCCGGCGGTCAAAGGGACGCGCCGTCCGCGGGCGGTTTTGCAGGTTTGTGTTTGAATCGGGTTCGGCGGCTTCGTTTAAGGCTTGTCCACGGCGCGCCCCTTACCTTTGCGTTAGATTTTGCGGATGAACTCACAAGCGCTCGAAACATTCAAGCACGCGATTCAGGACTCCACTGATCTCCTGAAGCACTTTGATGCCCTCAACACCAAGCCGCCACCGCCGGACATTGAAGTCCTGAAGCGCGCCAGTCTAGTGATGGCTCTCGCTGCCCTTGAAACCTACTTTGAAGATCGAATTTTCGAGGCGGTGAATGCAATCTGCGCCAAAGGCAATGCAGATGATCCCATCCAAAATTTCTACCTCAATTCGCTAGAAATTGACCTCAAGTCATTCCACAGTCCAAGCACTGACAGGGTTCGCCAGATATTCCAGAAGTATCTCTCACTCGACGTTTCAGATGCATGGAACTGGAACAATTGCGACCCAGCCAAGGCCAAAGCGGAGCTGAACCGGTTAGTCAAAAAGCGGGGAGACATTGCACACCGCTCTCTGCGTCCAACGAACGGTGAGGCCCAGCCAAAACAACACGCGGTGACTCGTGATGATCTACGCAAGCACATCCACTTCATCACTCAAATTGCCAGTACTACCGATAGTTTTCTGGCCGCGAAAATCTAACACGTCGTTCAACCGGACACGTTACAGCGGGCTTTGCTCCAGCGGCTTCGCTATTTTCGCCTCCGCAAAGCCCGCTGTAACGCGCCGGTTAACTCAGCGTTAGGCGTGGGGAGCTAAATGTCATCGGAAGCTATCTTCGGAGTTATTATTGCTGGCGTCATTGTCTTGTCCTTTGTGAGCAAGCTCCTACCAAAGCGTCAACCCAAGGAGAAAAGCTTTAAGTGCGCACGTTGCGGTGTAGTTTCACGTCATACCGAACGCACCATCGAGGCATGGCGTAACAACAAAACCAAATTTTTCTGCCCAGCGTGCCATGCCAAGTGGCTTCAATCTAGGCCGCCTCAGTTTTCTCGCCGCAACGCCGGCTCCGGTTCAGGCTGTCTCGGTATCGTTGTGTTTTTTGCGTTTATTCCGCTGGCTGGCTATCTTTTGGTGCGAGCCTATGCCTAACAAGGCGGTCAAAGGGACGCGCCGCCCGTTGACGATTTTGAAGGTTTACTTTTTAATCGGGTTCGGCGGCTTCGCTCGGCTTCCTTCAGCGGCGCGCCCCTTACCTCCACGTTAGGCAACCCATTGCTTCGTACCCGGCTAGAAAAAACACAACTCGGAGACAAACCATGAATAAAATAACTGCCGTTTCTCTTGCAACTGTTCTTTTTAGCGTCGTTGCTAATGGCGTAGAAACTCCTGCCGTATCCTCTCAACTTGATTACAAGGGGCCTTATACCGAGGAAAAACTAATTTGCGGTGCTACTGTAACCACTACTGAATTGCACAACGTATCATGCGGTGAAGGATGCAGTTGTATCGCGGATCGTAAATGGTGTTTTAAACCATCAAACTTAGAAGTCACAACACCCAATGAACGCTGGGTATTCAGTGGCAGCCCTTCTGTACAGTGCGCTAGAGACAATGATGGGTCTTGCCAATGGAATGCTCTAGGCGCACCGGACAGATTTAGCGTTACTTTAAATAATCCAACTATTATCAAAGCAACAGTGCTCACGAGTTCTCGGAGTATTGGCGTACGCTTGTGCGCCACGGCACGCTACTATCCATAATGCCTAACATGCCACTCAAGCCGACCCGCTTCCGCTACGCTCCAGCGGTCGGCTTAGCTCTACGTTAGGCGGACACCTTCGGGGTTGGGCTATGCAGAAGTTGAGTGAAATAAAATAGATCGCGCAATCCAATAAGTTGTAGGTACAGGAGCGAGAGGATATGAAAAAAAACAAAAGTATTTTAATAACTGGAGCAAATGTCGGCTTAGGTAAAGAAGCTGCAAAACAATTGGCTCTGACCACTGAAACAGAAAAAATATATCTTGGTTGCAGAAACGATCAAAAAGCTGAACAAGCAAAAAAAGAATTAGAAGCCCTGACGAACAAGTCCATTTTTGAAGTTATCGTATTGGACGTCCTGAACCCAGACTCCGTGAGAAATGCTGTCAGAGAACTTAAAAACCCAGTTGATGCGTTGATATTAAATGCTGGAGGTCAAGGTGGGAAGCATCCAGGAGCATTAACGCCTTCAGGCATGACTAATATTGCCGCCACCAATTTATTGGGTCATGTGGTCTTGGTTGACGAACTAATTAAAGTAGGCAAGCTAAACAATGAGGTTCTATATGTTAGCTCCGAAGGGGCAAGGGGAATTAAAGGTATCATGAAGAGGCCGAGTCTCAAGACCAACTCCGTCTCTGAATTTATTTCTGTTCTTAATGGTTCATTTTCTGAACCAAAGTTGGATGGGAGCGAATCCTATGGGTATGGATATATTAAATATATCGGTACCTTATGGGCATCGGCCAATGCTCGGAAATACCCTCAGATAAAATTCATTAGCGTAAGTCCTGGTAATACAAGTGGTACAGCAGGGTATGATAATTTGCCGCTCTTGACAAAGTTTTTGTTTAAATACATTTTTGCTCCTATTGTAATGCCTTTAATTGGAATGATTCATAGTTTACAAAAAGGCGCTGCAAGATATGTCGAAGTGCTGGGAAATCAGGACTTGGCAAGCGGTGATTTCTATGCCAGCAAAGATGGAAAAGTTACGGGTGCAATGGTCGAGCAAGGGCAAATCTTCCCCGATTTAAAGAACATCGTTTTTCAAGACAATGCCTACGAAGCCCTTCATAGTTTTATTAAGTAGCCAGGGAAAAAATGGGGTCAGGTCTTGCAATCAGATTCGGCCTAACCCAACGCTCAACCGGAGCGCGGTTATAATGCGGTTTTGTTTTTCAGCTTCCCAGGCTGCGCCCGGTTAGCTTTACGTTAGGCTCGTAAAACATAGGAGAAATACAATGATTGGAATTTGGGGAAGCTATTCAAGTCAGTTTCTTTTCGTCATAGGTACCTCAACGTTGGTGATTTTTGGTGTTCCTATGGCTATTTGGCCAATTCAGTGGGCAAAAACCCTTCGCTGGGATATCCCAGAGCAAACCGACTTGGCTGTTTATTATGGCCGCTGCTTGGGTTGCGTGGCATTTGTAGTGGGTACATTTGGCGTATTGGCCGCAATGAATACCGCCGTACAGGTGTTCTATTTTCAGTTCTTGCTGGCATGTTGGATTCTCATGGTTATTGTGCATGTCTATGGGGCGGTTAAGAAAATTCAACCTATTACCGAAACCTATGAAATCGGCTTTTGGTTTGGCTTGGTTTTGCTCACGTTATCGTTTTGGCCCAACGTTCCCGCCTAACATAGCGCTCAAGCCGACCCGCTTCCGCTACGCTCCAGCGGTCGGCTTAGCTTTACGTTAGACGTCGGCAAAATCAAAGGACTTGAGTTTCTCCTTCCGGGAACGGAAAGGTCATCCTGTTTTCTACGTGGATTCAGGTCCGTTCGGCCTGATCCGTTTGCGTCACGCCGGCGTCTTTAAGGTCTCGGCGGGTCCCCCATGCACAAGCCACTTTTAGGCCATTAGCTTTAACAATGGCGCGACGCAAGCCGTAGCGGGGCTTTCCAGATAACAAGGACTTTCTGCTTGCGCAGGCCTTCGTTTTTTCCTTGGCTTCGCCTCAGGTCTGTTTTACAATCGGTCTAACACAGCGGTCAAAGGGACGCGCCGCCCTAAGGCGGTTTTGAAGGTTTGTGTTTGAATCGGGTTCGGCGGCTTCGTTTAAGGCTTGTCCACGGCGCGCCCCTTACCTTTGCGTTAGGCTCTTCATTACCCACTCACACTCAACAAAGGAGAATCCCCAATTGAATCAATCAATCCGCACTCTCGCATTCCTTGGCGCGCTTAGCGCTCTGGGCGGCTGCGTCGCCACCTCTCCGAGTAACCCCGCTACGCCGGTGTCAATGCAACCAATCACGTATTTCGTTCCGTCTGATGATGGACTGATTCGGCAGACGGGCATGATCGAGGATCTGTCGTTCTCTGATTTCTCGTACTACTCAACCGGCAGACGCGACAAGCTATTCGCAAAGCGAATCGGCAATAACTCCCTTGCTATCGAACGCCGGACTGAGACCGAAAGTGGCATCGCCGGCTCTGGAAAGCGCTATCAAGTCGATTTCGCCGTCGAGAAGACGGATAGTGGATACAAAGCCGTCATTCGGCCCGTTGAATATTCGACCTATCAACAGGGGGTAATTCTCCCGTTCCCAGTTCCGAAATTCGATGAAGCCGATCTCACAGAGAATCTCCTCAGTACGCAGCTCTACTATCGATTTGAGGTTAACTCGGAATTCAATTCCGAATCCACCCATGCGAACTTCATGCGCATATTGAAAACTCGCCCGTTCCAGAAGGGAGAGAAGGATCCCGTTACCGGGAAGATATTCACCCAGCAGTTCGTCCTTCCATACCGAACTAAGGAAGTTCTATTCACGCTGGAGACGTTCCCGTACCGCAACGGCAGCAAGGCTGTAATGCACTTGCGGGTTCCAGCCATGCTCACGTCACCCAACGTAATCGACTACAAAGTCATACTTGATGAAGTAAAGGCGAAACTGGCAGAGATCGTCAGAGCCTAACCCAACGCTCCAGCAGACTCCGCTTACGCTCCGCCGCTGAGATTTACGTTAGACATCACACAGGTACGTCAGTGGCACATCTCGATTCAATCTTTGCGAGCTACCCATCAGAGGGCTTTCAAGACGTTTGGTTCAGCGCTCTTGAACCCAATGAAGTTGCACGTCTGTTTAATTACGCATGTCAAACGTATGGAAAAGCGGCACCACACGCAGCCGGGTAGGTCGGGCAACAGCTTCATCGTTGCCCGACGTCAGGTGGCAATCTTGCTTCGCTATTGCGACAATCTAACCCGGTAAGGCGGATTCGCCGATAAACAATCCGCCATAGCTTTGAAGCATGTTGGCGTTTTGCTATCGCGAAAACGCCCTACCGCCCTACAGCTCTCCGACTTCCTTCAGACAAGACCTCGCGGTCTTGCCTTTGTCTTCGGCTAGTCGTTATAATCACTAACAGGATTAATTTCGAATTCTCCGGCAGGGGACTTGCGCCCATAGGCGCTAACTTAAAAATTGACCTATTCCAATAAAAGTCATTAATTTTCAATATGTTGAAGCTCTTTGAGCGGCAAATCAAAGTAAAACTTTAAAGTGAAATTCCTTTTATTTTCAATATTTTATATTTTAGGTTAGCGCCTATGAGACTTACACCTCATAAGTTCATGCCCATGCTGGGCATACACAAGGTGCTCAAGCCGACCGCTTCCGCTACGCTCCAGCGATCGGCTTAGCTCTACGTTAGATTTCACATGATACCGGCAGGAAGTACAGAATCATTGGAGGAACCTTGAAGCGAATTACTGAATCGTGGGAACAACAACGCCAGCGAGAAATCGAGGAGTTCTCGAAGCATTGGAGCTGGGAGCGAGTTTTCCGCGCTTGGACTGACCGCCTAAACGATTTCAGCATTGTCGTTGATCCGTTGTTCTTGTCAATCCAAGTACACGATCCTGCAAGTCCCACCGAGAGACCTTCTGCACTATCTTGGTGGCCTACAGACTCCATACGGAGCTTGCACCAGGATTGTCAGAGACATTTTGATCGATGGCCCGGAACATCAGGGCCGATACATCCGCCAAGTTATTATACGAGGCAGGGTGAGCTTGATACGCTTGACTACCTGTGGGAGAGCAAGGACGACATTGAAACCACAGCCGCAATACTGTTTGCGGCTTCCCTTTTCTCCCGCCTCGAGAATAAACGTAGGCGATACCCAGATAACTGGCCAAAGTTCTCCTGCGCGCAGATCCTTGTATGTTGGGCATATGGTAGGTGGCACAGCGCGGGGCCGCATAGAACATGGCATTCCTCATGTACTGACGTCCTTCCGTACATGAGCGATGACTGGATATATAAGATCGACACGATGGATGCACTGGTTCGCTATCTTGCGGAGGAGCATGCATCACTGCTGCTCCGGTACCGCCCAGTAGTGATTGAGTATGTATCCGAGCCGGATCCGTTCGTTGCGAAAAGCCTTCGAGAGGAATACGAGATCGAAAGGCAGCGACAGGCTGAGTGGCGCGAAAGACGGGAGAAGGAGAACCCGTAAGGCGGATTCGCCGCTAGGCAATCCGCCATAGCTTTAAAGAGTGTTGGCGTTTTGCTATCGCGAAAAAACCCTACAGCTATAACTCAGGAGAAAAAGCCATAGACAAAAGAAAGCGCGTTAGTCGCGTGTAGGGATGCAATCAGGATGCGAGTACTAATCCCAAGTGAGGTTGATATTCACACCATACTAGGCACATTTTTTTACAAGGCACCAACTACGCATAATGTCGTGCTCCGAATGGATTTCGATGCAAAGAACGCGCCGGGCGTAGAAAGTCCTTATACCGCAACACGTCATTTTGCACCGCGTTACAGTTACATGAAGGTTACACAAAACCACCAAGCATAAAAAAAGGACTTGTGTTTCTCACAAGTCCTTGATTTATTTGGTAGCGGGGGCCGGATTTGAACCGACGACCTTCGGGTTATGAGCCCGACGAGCTACCAAGCTGCTCCACCCCGCGATTGATCCTGTGTATTATAAGGATATTTGAAAATATTGCAAGTAAAAGTTTGCACTTTCAGCTCGATATTTATTTAAAGCTTAAAACTTAAGAGCCGCAGTGCTTGCCGATAGTTCATAAAGATAATTCCGAACGCCCAGTTAAATGGCGGATCAGGCCCGCTTCCCCGTTTTTCATCACACGCCGATGATTCCATACAAATACCGGCCTGGCGACTCCCGCCAACAGCTTCATCCATGATTTGGCGAGCGAGACGTTCCAGATAAAGATCAGCTCGGTCGCCGCCTCGTTCTCCCGATAGGTCAGCGAGCAATCGCCGATGCCGATCAGGTCGCCGGTGACTTCGACAGTGATCGCACGGTAAGGATGCAGTTGAGTGACCCGCAATTCGAACGCCAGATCGTAAGGCAAACAGGTCCGCCAGAGATACCGCCTGACATTGTCGATACCCAATGAATTACCCGGCGCCGTCTCGTCCACCATCGCCACATAATCCCACCAGCCCGGCCAATTCTCGGTTGCAACCAGAGGCGCCCACACCCTTTCGACCGGGGCGGGAATCAACCAGCGCGTCGTGAGCGAAAAATCGGACATTCGCACGCTTATCAGCTCCAAATTTTTTGTAAGTTGGACGATTATAACTTTCCGAAAATTCCTGCGCCCCAAACGCCGATACGCTATTGCAAGCATATAATACTGAGAAAGGGAGTCATGCGCCGCATGTCGAAGCGTGTATTTATTTTTTACAAAAAATTTATAAAAAACAAACTTTTCAATTTTTAATCCCGTCCACACTCATATAAACTACGCAGGTTTTTATACTCACGAGAAAAGAATGACTGCTCCGAATATTGGATTTATCAGCCTGGGCTGTCCGAAAGCGCTGGTCGACAGCGAGCGGATTCTGACCAAGCTGCGATCCGAAGGCTATACCATTTCGCCCACTTATAAAGACGCCGACCTAGTCGTCGTCAATACCTGCGGCTTTATCGATGCCGCAGTCGAGGAATCGCTGGACAGCATCGGCGAAGCGATCGCGCAAAACGGCCGGGTGATCGTGACCGGCTGCCTCGGCGCCCGGGAAGGCGAAATTCGCGCCAGACACCCCGAAGTTTTGAAAGTGACCGGCACGCATGCGCTGGAAGAAGTGATCGCCTCGGTGCACGAGCATTTGCCGCCACCGCACGATCCGTTTACCAGCCTAGTGCCGCCGCAAGGCATCAAACTGACGCCCCGGCACTATGCCTATCTGAAGATTTCGGAAGGCTGCAATCATCGCTGCACCTTCTGCATCATCCCGTCGATGCGCGGCGACCTGGTCAGCCGACCGGTCGACGAGGTGTTGCGCGAAGCCGAACGCCTAGCCCTGGCGGGCGTAAAGGAATTGCTGATCGTCTCGCAGGATACCAGCGCCTACGGACTGGATTTGAAATACCGGCCGTTCGACTGGAAAGGCCGGCAGGTGCGCACCCGTTTCTACGAACTGGCCGAAGCGCTCGGCGAACTGGGCATCTGGATACGGATGCATTATGTCTATCCCTATCCGCATGTCGATGAAGTGATCCCGCTGATGGCCGAAGGCAAAATCCTGCCCTACCTGGACATTCCGTTCCAGCATGCGAACAGCCGGATCCTGAAACTGATGAAGCGCCCGGCAGCCAGCCAGAACAATCTGGAACGGATCAGGGCCTGGCGCGAAATCTGCCCGGACATTACTCTACGCAGCACGTTTATCGTCGGCTTTCCGGGCGAAACCGAGGAAGAATTCGAGGAACTGCTGCAATTCTTGACCGACGCCCAGCTCGACCGGATCGGCTGCTTCGCTTATTCGCCGGTCAAGGGCGCAGCCGCAAACGATTTGCCGAACGCGGTGCCGGAAGCGGTCAAGGAAGAACGCCTGGCGCGATTCATGGCGCATCAAGCGGAGATCAGCGCCGCCCGCCTGCAACGGCGGATCGGACGGGTGGAAACCGTGCTGGTCGAGGAAGTGGTCGAAGAAGGCGCGGTCGCCCGCAGCAAGACGGACGCACCGGAAATCGACGGCCAAGTCTATATCGACGGCGCCACGCATCTCAAGGTCGGCGATTTGGTGCAGGTCGAACTGGAAGAAGCGGACGATTACGATTTATGGGGCCGGCTGATATGAAGTAATCCGCCTGACGCCAGGCGGACTCAGTACTCGAAAAAGCGCAGAGACGGCAGACTCTCCTTTCCTCTCATGGAGGATCGGCCGGTTGCCGCCTGCCGTCCACGATGCATTCGAGAGAATTTAATGCTGTAGCTTAATTAAGGAATTCAATCAATAAACTTTATGCGGGGACCGATCCATGTCTGCTCAAGCCGTTTCTTCTTCACAAAATTATTCACCATCGATCCGGATGGCCGTGTCCTTCCGGCTAATCCTGGCACTTTATCTGATCATTCCACTCTGCGTATTGCTCCAGTTATTCGACGGCTGGTTCTGGCATAATTTTCTGAAAGAAAATCTGCCCAGCAATACCGGGCATTTCCTGCTGTATCAGATTTTATTCGGCACGCCGCATATCCTCGCCAGCGCGATTTTATTATGCAGCCACGGTGATTATTTCAAACTTTACAAGCCCCGCCTCTTCCGGATGACGCTCGCGCTAGCGGTCGTTTTCGGCATCGGCAGCCTCTACCTGCCTTACTACGCGCTTTACGCCGGTGTCGCGGCCTGGACGGTGCTGCATGTACTGAAGCAGCAGCACGGGCTGGCGCGCGGAGTGTGCAGGCTGCCTTCGCCGCACTTCAATCTCCTGCTCGGCTTGAGCGTCACGGCGGGCCTTCTGATTTATATCGGTATTTTTTTGAATGCACGACTGACGCCGGATCAGGTCGAATGGATCAAGCTGGCCGCCGGCAATCTGTGCGTGCTGCTCGCTCTCGTCACCTGGTATAGCCAACGCTTTGCCGCATCCGCCTTCGGCAAATGGTTTTTGTGGTCGAACACTTTACTGGTACTGAACAGCTATTATCTGTTCGTCCAGCAATATTATTTCCTGGCAATTCTCGGCCCCCGACTGGTACATGATACGACCGCTTACTTCTTTTATGTGACCCACGACTACAATCGCCACCATAAACAGCCGCAGAACTGGCTCTACCGTCAGGCCAAAAGCTGGCATGTGCATTGTTTCCTCGTCCTGCCCGCCCTCTCGTTCGGGCTTGCCTTCGCGCTGCAGGCCTACGGCGACCAGCTGGTCAACCTGATCACCGAGCACTGGTTCGGCGTCGAGATTCGCAAAGCCGTTACTTTGGGTTTACTCGGTTATTTCGGACTGATGCACTATTACACCGAATCGTTCACCTGGAAGCAGGATTCGCCGTACCGGCGTTATATCGCGTTCGGCAAGTGAACGCCCGGCTTGTCGCCATACAGGAGAAATCTGCCAGGTTTTAAAAACCTGGCAGGTCTTTCGCGGCTTACTCGATCAGCGAAAAACCGACTTTGATCGTAACCTGCCAGTGCGCGATTTTGCCGTTTTCGATATGCCCGCGCGTTTCGACCACTTCGAACCAGCGCATGTTCTGGATCGTTTGCGAAGCGCGGGCAATCGCGTTCTCGATCGCCTCCTGCAGGCCGGCCGTCGATGAACCGGTCAATTCGATTTTTTTATAGACATGGTCGCTCATGGGAATACTCCTGTTTGAAAATAATAACTATCGAGAGTCTGTAGCCGCTCGGGAGTTCCGACATCCATCCAGAACCCGCCATATTTCCGCCCCGACACCCGCTGCCGGGAAATCGCCCGGCGCAACAGCGGACCGAGCTTGCTGGCGCCCGGCGGCACATGCTCGAACAAAGCGGGATGATAAATGCCGATTCCGCTGAAAGTAAACGGTTCCTCGCCGTCTTCCACAACCCTGCCCTGCCCGTCCAGGCCGAAGTCGCCCCTGGGATGATGCGCGGGGTTGTCGACCAGAACCAAATGCGCCAGATCGACCGGCACGGCATGCAGCATGTCGAACGGAAAATCGGTCGCGATGTCGCCGTTCACAACCAGGAACGGTTCATTCCCCAGCAGCGGCAATGCATTGACGATGCCGCCGGCGGTTTCGAGCGCCTGCTCGCCTTCGGGAGAATAACGGATGCTTGCGCCGTAGCGCTCCCCGTCGCCGAGCGCCGCTTCGATCTGTTCTCCGAGATGCGCGTGATTGATCACGATCTCGGTAAATCCGGCCTCGACCAATCGGCCGAGCGTATGTTCGATCAGCGCTTTTCCGGCCACCTTCAAGAGCGGCTTCGGCGTGCGGTCGGTCAGGGGGCGCATGCGCTCGCCCCGGCCCGCGGCCAAAATCATCGCCTTCATGCGGCCGTCTCCTGCAAGGGCAAAACCTGCGTCCGCAAAAAATCGCCGAATTCGGCAAATTCCGGATAAGCATCGGCCTGCGCCAATACATAATTCAGCGTCCGCGGGATGTCTTTCAAATAGCCCGGCTTGCCGTCGCGCAGATTCAAGCGCGCAAAGATACCGATCGCTTTCAAATGGCGCTGCATGCCCATCCAGTCGAACCAGCGCCGGAACCGCTCAAGGCTGCAATCGATCAGCCGGGCGCCGAGCAAGCGCCGGTAGTAGCCGCTCATCCAGTCATCGACCCGTCGCTCGGGCCAGGCGACATAGCAATCCCTGAGCAGCGACACCAGATCGTAAGTGACCGGCCCGACTACCGCATCCTGAAAGTCCAGTACGCCGGGCGAATCCGCCTCCAGTATCATCAGATTGCGCGAATGGTAATCGCGGTGCACGCAGATGCGCGGCTGCTCCAGCGCCGAGGCGATCAGCTTTTCGTGCAGAGATTCGCGCACTTTCGCCGGCATCTCGACATCGAGCCACCGCCCCAGAAACCACTCGTCGAAGATGCCCAGCTCGCGGGCCAGCAGCGCGTGATCGTAAACCGGCAGGCCGCAGGCCGAAATCGACGTTCCCGTCTGCAGCCGGAACAGAGCGTCCAGCGCCTCCCGGTACAGCCATTCGGCGCTCTCCGGGCTTACCCGGCTCAGAAAATCGTGGCTCCCGAAATCTTCGAGCAGCAGAAAACCGTCTTCCGGATTTTGTGCGAAGATTTCCGGCACATGGACACCGGCCCCTTTGAGCAGACGGTTGACTTTGATGAATGCCGCCACGTTTTCCCTCTCGGGCGGCGCATCCATCACGACGAACCGGCCTTCCGGCCCTTCGACCCTGAAGTAGCGCCGGAAGCTGGCATCGCTGGAGGCCGGTTCGCAACTGGCTATCGTCATCAAAAGATCATGCCGGAGCCAGTCGAGCAGGGCCATGATTCGCAAATCTTCAATCATGAGGGCCGATTAGATTAGTTTATTATGGTCAGATAAATTAAGGTAAAATGGCATTCGGCATTTTAGTCTATTTGCAAACCGTCCCGCTACCCATCTCCCGACACCGCATGCATTTTTGCTTTATCCTGTTTTTTTTCGCATTCCTGCCGACTACGGGTTTTGCGGAGGATGCCGTCTGGAATTGCCATCAGGACAAAAACAGCAAGGAATGGGTTTGTACCGGCGAAAAAGCCTCTCCCGCCGCCATTCCGGAAGAGAAAGACGAACCGTTAGCGCAACAACCCCCAGTGTCAACGACGCCCGCCGCCCAACCCGAGGTAAAAGAAACTGCGGTCAGCGAACCGGCCCCGGCCCCGGCTCCTGTTCATGAAACGGTCGCCGAAGCCGAATCTCAGCCTAAAGCAATCGCCGAAAAAAAGATTCCGGTCAAGTCGACGGTGCGCAAGGCCGTCCCCGTCAAGAAAAACCTGCAGCAGGAAGATACCCGGCAGGCCGGCTGGCATTGTAAAACCGCCGAAGGCGGCCAAGACTGGAATTGTAACCTGACCGGACCCGATCCGAAGGGGCAGCCGCATGTCGTGAGTACCGAAGCCACCGGATTCAGCATGTTGGATCCTGCGTTCGACGCCAAACAGGAGCAGATTTTTGCCAACCTGAGATCAAACCTGAAATACGACCCTTGGGCTCATTGCAGCATCGAGCCGGGTGCGGCGCCGGTATTTACGCCGCGCAGCCCTTTACGCGACGTATCGCCGCTGGATGTCAATGCCGATTACGGCGAAGTCTTCGAAAACGAAATCAGCAGTTACCGGGGCAACGTCGAAATTACTCGCGCCGACCAGCATTCGTTTTCGAACACCGCACAATACGACACCGTATCGCAAACGCTCGATCTGCAAGGCGAGGTATACTACAGCGAGGACAATCTATCGATTTACAGCAATTCCGCCAGCCTGAAACTGGCCCAGGACCAGGCGACATTGAGAAACGTAGAGTTCATCAATCCGTCCGCGCCGCTCAGAGGCCGCGCCTCGGCGGCGTACCGGGAAAGCAAGGTACTGTCGCGCTATAAAGATGTCGCCTATACGACTTGCCCGCCCGGAAATACGGACTGGGTACTGCATGCTTCCGACCTGAAATTGAACGACGCAACCGGCAAGGGCGCCGTCAAGAATGCCTGGCTCGAATTCAAGGGAACGCCGGTTTTCTATTCACCTTACCTGTCGTTTCCTGTCGACAACAGACGTTTATCGGGTTTTCTTGCGCCCACTTTCGGCAGTACACAGCTCAGCGGCTTTCACTTCTCCGCCCCTTATTACTGGAATATCGCGCCTAATTATGATGCGACTCTCAGGCCCCGCTATTTCACGAAGCGCGGCATCATGCTGGCGGGCGATTTCAGGCTTCTGACCCCCTACTCGAACAGCAAACTGGGACTGGAATTTTTACCCAACGACAAACTTCGCGACACCTCGCGTTTTCTCGGATCGCTCAAGAACACCAGCCATTTCGGCCCGTATGTCAGTTCGAACATGGACTTGAATTATGTTTCGGACAAAGAATATTTCGGCGAGCTCGGCAACGCGCTCAGCTTCCCCAATTTCAGCCATATCAGAAGCATCGCCGATCTGGGTTACCGCAATCCGGGCATAGGCGTCTCTCTGGTGGGCCGCGTCGAGAACTATCAGACAATCGACAAAACCTTGACCGGTTACAATCGCCCCTATCGGCGTCTGCCCGAGATCGATCTGAACCTTGACCATACCTTCGACTTCATGCCGCTGACTGCCAACCTGGACAGCGAATATGTAAACTTCAACCATGATGATCTGGTCAACGCTCAGCGCGTCAATGTCAAGCCGTCGATCAGCGCGCCGCTGCAAGCCGAATGGGGTTTTTTGACGCCCAAGGTTTCGGTACAGCATACCGATTATCAACTTACTGAAAAAAGCTTTGTTCCCCCGCCCAATGTCGTGCCTGCGAGTTGGTCAAACACGGTTACCCGCACTTTACCGATCTTTTCCTTAGACAGCGGGTTAACCTTCGAGAGGGAACTGGGCAAGGCCGACTCGTCCATGAAGCATACGCTTGAACCCCGGCTTTTTTATTTATATATTCCGAAAAAAGATCAAAACGACATTCCTTTATTCGATACATCGCTCTACGATATATGGTTCAGCAATCTATTCAGGGAGAACCGCTTCAGCGGTACCGATCGGATACAGGACGCGAATCAAATTACGATGGCGCTGACAACCCGGTTGATCGATTCAGAAACCGGCCTGGAAAAAATGAAATTGAATATCGGCCAAATCATTTACTTCCGGGACCGCGAAGTCACCGCACCGCTCAGAATCCGGAACTTGCCCGATTTCGTGACAATTCCGGAACAAGGGTTTCAAATGCCGGTCGAAACGGACCGCGTGTCGCCGCTGATCGCCGAACTCAGCAGCCAGTTCTCGGATCATTGGTCCGGAGAAACGGGCATTCAGTGGAACCCGGAGAACAATGACATCGTCAGAGGCAAGGCGATTTTGCATTTTATGAACAAAGCCGAGAAAATTCTGAACCTTGGCTTCCATTATCGGCGAACCGATCTGGTAGAACGCACCTTGCTTGCGAACAGCTCCATTTGGGGACCTTCCGTACAGGCCTACAATGCAGCGCTCCCTTCCGGCACGCCTTCCTATAATCCGCTGACGGACCCAAACGTACTGCACAGTACGGACCTGGTGCAGAGCGACATCAGTTTTCGCTGGCCGTTGTTCAATGATTGGTATGCCGTCGGCCGCTGGCAATATTCCTGGCTTTATAATAAAACGCAGGAAACTTTTTTGGGCGTCGAGAAGGAAAACTGCTGCTGGCGTTTTCGTCTGATCGGCCGCCGTTACACCAATAACATCAATACGGTCAACAGCTCGGTTCAACAGCTCGCCGAAGGCACCAGTCAATCGGGTCTTTTTTTCCAGGTAGAACTCAAGGGATTGACCGGCCTAGGGGAAAGCCTCGACCAATTCTTTGAACAAAGTATTTTCGGCTATCAAAAGCCGACCCAATAATCGCAGCCGTGATGAAACAGTTTTTTATTGCGTTTTTTCTGCTCCACCTTCTGACGGTAACCGGCACAGCCCGCGCCGAAATGCTCGACACGATCGTCGCGATCGTCGAGGATGACGTCGTATTGGAACGCGAACTGGAAAAAGAATCCTATATCATCGCAGAGCGGATGCGTTCGTCGAATGTCGCGATGCCGTCTGCGTCGACCTTGCGCCACCAGGTGCTGGAAAAATTGATCATCGACAAACTTCAGAGGCAGCTGGCCGAAAAAGCCGGCATTACGGTCAGCGACGAAATGCTGAACAGCTCGGTCACCGAAATCGCGCGCAACAACAACATGAGCCCCGACGAGTTCCGGAACGAACTGATCAGCCAGGGCATGGCCTATAAAAGCTTCCTGGACAATGTGCGCAACGAAATCATGATCAATCAGTTGCGCGCTCGCGAAATCGGCGCGCGGATCAAGGTTACCGACCGGGAAATCGAGCACTACCTCGACACCCAGGGCAAAATCGGCACTGAGTCGGTGCAATACCGTTTGGGACATATTCTGATCGCAGTGAAAGAAGGCGCATCCGCTTCCGAAATCCAAACCGCCCAAAGCAAGGCTTCCGACCTCGTCGCGAAGTTGCGCCGGGGCCAGGATTTTACCCATACCGCGGTCAGCAATTCGGACGACGACAATGCGTTATCCGGCGGCGATCTCGGCTGGCGCAATTTGAACGAGATTCCGACCCTTTTTGCGGATACCGCGCAAAAAATGGCCATCGGCGAGGTTTCCGAGCCGATACGCAGCCCGAGCGGCTTTCATATCATCAAGCTGATCGACTCGAAGGGAACCGACAATCATACGGTCACCAAAACCGAAGTCCGGCATATCCTGATCAAGACCAACGAATTGATTGACGATAACGAAGCGAAAAAACGCCTCTTGGCGCTAAAGACCCGCATTACCGATGGCGACGATTTCGCCGCGCTCGCGCGTGCGCATTCGGACGATAAAGGCTCTGCCCTGAAAGGCGGCTCTTTGGGCAAAGTCAATCCCGGTGATTTGGTCAAGGAGTTCGAGGAAGCCATGAACCGGCTTGCTGTCAAAGAAATCAGCGACCCCGTTCAAACCCAATTCGGCTGGCATCTGATTCAGGTGCTGGATCGCGAAACGAAAGACAATAGCGAAGAGCACCAGAAAAATCTGGCTCGCGAAGCGATACGCAAACGGAAAATCGAAGAAGAAACCGAGCTCTGGATTCGCCGAATTCGAGATGAAGCCTATGTCGAAATCTACGAGGACAGGCTCTAGCCGAGAGCAGACACCGTGTTGGCCGCCATGATCATGCCGATAACGACTTGCACCTTTCACGCGACCGCGACTATTCCAGGATGAACGATACCCCAAAAACCGGCCTGCCCGCAGGATTGGACAGACAATTACAGCAGATTATCGCTCTCGAAGATCTCGAAGCTCAGCGCGCCCATCTGAAGAGGCTCTGCGAAGCCGGCAGCGGAGTCGATCTTCTGGATTGCGCCGCTGCCCTGCTGTTTCTGCTGCAATCCCCGGCAAGCCTTCCGGATAAGGCCGGTGATGCGCTCCAGCCCCAGCGGACTCAGCCCTTGCGGCAACAACCTATTCCCCAGCATCTGAAAATGGTGCGCTATCGGCTTGATGTTGGGCGCCAGCATCAGATTACAGTGGAAGAGCTCAAGAAAATGCTGGTTGAAGAGTCGGGGGTCGATAAGAACAATATTACCCATGTCGACATTCAGGATTTCCATACGCTGATCGAACTGCCCGATGAAATGCCGCCGGACATTTTTCAGCATCTGAAAACGGTCGAAATCAACCATCAAAAACTGGGCATTCGGCGGGTAAAAAATCGGCGTGCGAAAAAACACGGCAAGCCTCGTTACGGGCGCAATCGCCAGCCGATTGCCCGACAACAGCCTGAAGCGGCCGGCTTCCCAGGTAAAAACTGAACCCGTTGCGTGTTTATTTAGATATTATCCGATTGATCGCCTCCATTTAAGGTTCGAAACGTGAAAACAACGACCATTGAGTATATTGACGCCCCCGCACAACTTGCCGAGCTTTGCACCCGCATCCATTCGACTCCCTGGATTGCCATCGATACGGAGTTTCTGCGCGAAAAGACTTATTACCCAAAATTCTGCCTGCTGCAGATCGCCACGCCCGACTGGGTGGCATGCGTCGATCCGATCGCGCTTCCCCGGCTCGATGAATTATTCGAAGCCCTGTACAACCCCGGCATCGTCAAGGTACTGCATTCCAGCCGCCAGGATCTGGAGATATTTTATCAATTGACCGGCAAGCTGCCCTCGCCGATCTTCGATACGCAAGTCGCGGCGCCGCTGCTGGGTTATCAGGACAATCCCGGCTATGCGATGCTGGTTTCGCATCTATTGAATGTCAACCTGAACAAGGCGCATACGCGCGCCGACTGGAGCAAGCGCCCGCTGACCGAAGAGGAAATCCAGTATGCGGCGGATGATGTCATCTATCTGTGCCGGATTTATCAGCTCATGCGCGACAAACTGAGCGCTTTGGGCCGGCTCGATTGGCTGCAGCCGGACTTTGCCGAGCTTTCCAATCCGGCCCTTTATGAAGTGCTGCCGGAACATGCCTGGCGGAGAATCAAGGGCAAAAACAAACTGACCGGCAAACAGCTCTCGATCATTCAGGCGCTGGCCGAATGGCGCGAAAGCACCGCCCAAAACGAAAACCGCCCCAAAGGCTGGCTGCTCCGTGACGAGCTGCTGTTCGACATCGCCAAACTGCAGCCGGAAACGGCAGCCGATCTGGCAAAAATCCGCGGCATCAACGAACGCACGGTCAGCCGCTACGGCGCGGCTTTATGCAGAATCATCGGCGAGGCCAAAAACCGCCCCCCGATCCCTCTGCATGAAGACGGGCGCCCGCTGAAAAAAACCCAGCAGCAGGAAGCCATTGTCGACCTCTTGACGGCGATCGTCCGGATCCGGGCCGAAGAAAACGCCTTGAATCCGAATATTCTCGCCACCCGGAAAGATTTGGAATCCTTGCTTTTCAACAATGACGAAGGCGAGTGCCAACTGCTGCACGGATGGCGCTACGGCATGGCCGGCAAGGAACTGCTCGGCATATTGAGAGGCGAACTGCTGCTGGGGATTAAAGAGGATAAATTGGAAATTATCGCCAGATAAGCGCTTCGCATCACGAAGGCCGGGCACCACAAAATGTCGAAGGACAGCTCGCGGTACACGTTCTAAAAACCGCAGCACCATCGGCATTCCGGGAAAATGAAGGACCGGCGGCTTATCCCGGAAAGAGCCAACCCCTCTTTTTTCAGGGATGGTACGAATAACAGACGTTTACATCAACTCATTAAGCAGGACTTGCGCCAATTTTTTTTGTTCGGCGCTGCCTTTTTCCAACACTTCCGACACAATATCCCGGGCCGACTCATTGTCTCCCATATCACGGTAGGCTCTGGCCAGATCCAGTTTGGTTTCCAGTTCGTCCATATCGGTCAGATCGGCTACGCCGGTTATTTCAATCAGATCATCTCCCGCCTCGTCATCCCCGAGCGTAGAGAAATCGAAATCGAAATTGAAATCGTCGCCCAAGGCGATTTCCGGCCTGTCATCGTCGGCTTCTTTCGCCAGACTGAACTGGTCGTCGACAGTGAGTATTTCATCGTCTTGCTTATTTTTTTCGGCGGCGCTGAATCCCCTATCGAAATCGAGAGGCTCGAAATCAAACGCTTCGTCAGCCCCCGGAGAGAATTGCAGATCCGCCGAATCGGCTCGGTTTTCCTGAACCTCCGGCTCGCCTGCAAGATCAGGCAGTTTATCCAGATCGAAGTCGATGCTTTCATTATTCCGCGGTTCATCCTGCTCCGCCGTTTCGCCGAAGGAAAAATCTTCGAGGTCGAAATCCGCAAAATCCCGGTCGACAACAGAAGCGGAAGCTTGCGGCGATTCGCTATTTTTCGTAAAGGACGCATCGAATGCAGAGGTATCGAACGCTGCCGGTTCGAAATCAGCGTCGAACGGCATGTCGAAATCGTCTTGCCCAGGCACCTCCTGCTTGGCAAGGCTGACCGCCTCCGTCTGACCGGCAACGGAAGCGCCTGCATTGGAGGCGGCCGGAGCCGACTGCAAAGCAAACAAGGCCGAATCAGGGCAAATTTCACGCCCCATTTCGGCCGCTTTTCCCCAGAAAACACTGTCCCGATCCTTACCGGCCGCGGATAGTTCTTTTGCAAACGCTTCGAAACCCGGCTTATTTTCAGCAGCGTAATAAATTTCCAGCAACTTCAGTTTGCATTCATCGCGATCGGGATAGTTCGTAACCGCATTGCGCATCAGCTCTTCGGCCTGTTGATAACGCCCATAGGCCAGATAAACGTCGGCCTCGGAAATAGGATCGATCTCGCCTTGATCGCTATCGAAAGCATCGAAATCGCTCGGTGTGAATTCGCTCAGAAAAGAACTCTCGCCGACCGGATCGACATCGTAGGCGGTACTCTCATTCAATGCCGGCACAGAAAAAGTGGAGTCGCTCTCAGGTGCTTTATAAATGATCGAAGGCGAGAACATGCTTTCGGTGTTGAGCGAGGCTTCGCTTGCCATTTTACGGCGCCGCCACCAGAAAAGTCCCAGCAGCGCCGTAATAGCGCCAGCGCCAATCCCTATCAGATCCAACGGCAGAGGCTCTTCCACCGGTTCAGGCGCCGGAGCGGGACGGGAAACCGGCTTTTTAACGGCAGCGGGTTCCGGTGGATGCGGCGGCTGTTCCTGAGCCATCGCCGGCGTTGTCGGCTTCACCGGCTGTTCGTCGGCGAGGTTCGGCTGCGCAGCGGCTGTTACCGGCGGCGCCGGTTGGGCTGGCTGGACGGGTACTGCGGGTGCTGCCGCCTGTTCTGCCGGCAACGGCTGGGCTGGCGCGGCCGAGGCTTTAGCGGCCTTTTGTACCTGGTCCTGCAACGCGGCTAACTGCTGTTCCTTGATCGCTAATATGGCCTGCATTTTTGCCAGCTGCTGTTCCAGCGCGACCATTCTTTCCTGCATTTCCTCGTTTGCCTTGTCGCTGGCAGTTCCCGCCGCTGCCTTATCCGCTTCGGACTTGGCCGCATTCTGCTCCTGGCCCGGAGTAATGACCGCTTTCTCCGCAACGGTCGCTTCGGCAGGCGCCGCCAAAGTCAACTGGTTATCGATCGGTTTTTCGGCAGGCGCTTCCTTTTCCTGAACCGCTTCCGCCACCTCGGAGGACGCGGGTTGCGACCGGTTCTTCCAGGCCTCCCGCTGGCGATTGTATTCGGCCAGCGCTTCCTGGTGAGACAACTTGACAACCGCTTCGCGCTCCGGAATTTTAAGCTTGACCTTCGCCAGCAAGGCATTCACGTTGTCTTTATAGAATGCCTTCGGATTGGCCTGGTAGATCGCGACCATCATTTGCTCGACCGAAACCTTGTACGGCCTGCCCGCTTTCTCGGCAATGGCCCACAGCGTATCGTTCTGCCGGGTCGGTCCGTAGACGCCTTTGACGATGTCGTCTTTAGGCGCCTGGCGCACCGGGTCCGGCGCCATCGCGGCGGAATCCGGAACCACGGAACGCGGTTCCGTAACGTAGGAAGGCGCTGCGGCGGTGGTTGGAGCGGGACTGATGGGCGCGCCGCTCGTGATCGTTTCGGGAACCCGCGTAACGGGAACGACAGGCTGCACATAGGCGGCCGGCGGGTCGACCATCAGCGAGAACTGGCGATAAGAAGTTCCTTTCGGCCAGGTAACCTGCAACAGTAAGTCCAGAATCGGTTCTTTCAACGCTTCGCGTGATCTGACCTTGATCACCGCCGAGCCGTCGGGCCGGACTGCCGGTTCAAAACTGATGTTCGAGAGGAAATAAGACCAAGGTACGCCGCGTTCGTCGAATTTGTCGGGAGGCGCAAGGCTGACCTTGACATCGGAAATCCGCTCGCCCGCCGACAGCATCAAGGAAATCTCGGCATCCAGATTTTGATTGAGGGCCGAATGCAATTTTATTTCCCCTATGCCCAGAGGATAGGCGCTGGCCGGGGCCAATAACGACAATACCGCTAAAGTCCTGGTCAAATTGCTGACGTTACTCTCTTTCACAATGCTTACCTCGGTCTACGCCGCGAACAGTTGAAACACTCTGTTAAAGCTTAGACTAGATGTAATTTTTTACCAGCACCTCGGCGATTTGGACGCTGTTCAAAGCCGCGCCCTTACGGACGTTGTCGCCCACCACCCACAAGTCAAGCCCCAGCGGATGGGAGATATCTTCGCGAATCCGGCCGACAAAGACTTCATCATGACCCGAAGACTCGGTCACTGCAGTCGGCCAGCCGCCGTTCTTTCGTTCATCCACCACCTTTACGCCAGGCGCATGTTCGAGTAAATCTCTAACTCTTTCGATGCTGATCTTTTGCCGGGTCTCGATATGGACCGCTTCGGAATGCCCGTAAAAAACCGGCACCCGGACCGCGGTCGCATTGACCTTGACGGAAGCGTCGCCGAGGATTTTCTGGGTTTCCCAAACCATCTTCATTTCTTCTTTGGTATAGCCGTTGTCCAGAAATACGTCGATCTGCGGCAATACATTGAAGGCGATCTGTTTCGGATAAACTTTGCTTTCGATCGGTTGGCCGTTCAACAGTCTTGCAGTCTGGGTCGCCACCTCGTCGATGCCCTTTTTACCTGTGCCGGATACGGCCTGATAAGTACAGACATTGATCCGATCGATACCGGCCGCATCGTAAATCGGCTTCAAAGCGACTAACATTTGAATTGTGGAACAATTCGGATTCGCGATAATCCCGCGGTTTTTATAGTCGGCGATCTTGTCCGGATTCACTTCCGGGACCACCAGCGGAATATCGTCTTCATAGCGGAAATGCGAAGTATTGTCGACGACAATGCAGCCGGCCGCCGCGGCTTTGGGTGCATATTCGGCGGAGACCGAGCCGCCGGCCGAAAACAGGCCGATCTGCGCCTTCGAAAAATCGAACGTCGCCAGATCCTCGACTTTCAACGTACCGCCCTTGAACGGAATCCGCTTGCCGACGGATTTGCTGCTGGCCAGCGCATACACCTCGCCGACCGGAAAATTGCGCTCTTCGAGAATCGACAGCATCGCTTCGCCGACCGCACCGGTCGCGCCAACCACTGCCACGTTATAAACTTTTGACATTGAACAACCCTTGGAAAACAGCCGAAGCACGGCTCATTCTGAAAAACAAACGGCGGCGGATAAAGCCCCGCCCCATCCGCCGCAGGAAAGAACTTCCGGATCAGTTCGTGAACAGCCACGGCGCGCGCTTGGCGCGTTTGGCCTCATATTCCCGGATCTTGTCCGCATGCTGCAGCGACAACGCGATATCGTCGAGCCCGTTCAGCAAACGGTATTTGCGCGTCTCGTCGACATCGAAGCGAATCGCCCGTCCGGCCGGCGTGGTGATCGTTTGCGCGGCCAGGTCGATCGTCAGGCGATAGCCGGGAACCAGTTCCTGGAACAGGCTGTCCACTTCGGCGGCCGGCAGCGCGATCGGCAGTAGACCGTTCTTGAAGCAGTTATTGTAAAAAATGTCCGCAAAACTGGGCGCGATGATCGCACGGAAGCCGAAATCTTCCAGCGCCCACGGCGCATGCTCGCGCGACGAGCCGCAGCCGAAATTTTCGCGGGTCAAAAGGATTTCCGCGCCTTGGTATTCCGACCGGTTCAGAATGAAATGCTCGTTCAACGGCCGCGTCGAGCAGTCCATATCCGGTTCGCCGCGGTCGAGATAACGCCATTCGTCGAACAGGTAAGGACCGAAGCCGGAACGGCGGATCGATTTCAGGAATTGTTTCGGGATGATCGCATCGGTATCGATATTCGCCCGGTCGATCGGCGCAACCAATCCTGTTATTTGTGTAAATGCTCTCATTGGCGTGCCTCTTTTTCCCAAGTGCTCACATCGACAAAATGGCCCTCGATCGCAGCAGCAGCCGCCATCTCAGGACTGACCAGATGGGTACGGCCGCCGTAACCCTGGCGGCCTTCGAAATTGCGGTTCGAAGTCGACGCGCAGCGTTCACCCGGCTCCAGCCGGTCCGCATTCATCGCCAGACACATCGAACAGCCCGGATCGCGCCATTCGAAACCGGCCTCGGTGAAAACCTTGTCCAGGCCCTCCGCTTCGGCCTGTTGTTTGACCAGGCCGGAGCCCGGAACGACCATCGCCAGCTTGATGCTCGATGCCACTTTTTTACCTTTCGCCACCGCGGCCGCCGCACGCAAGTCCTCGATCCGGGAATTGGTGCACGAACCTATGAAAATCTTGTCGAGCTTGATGTCGGTAATCGCCTGTCCCGGCTCCAGATCCATGTACTTCAGCGCCTGGATCATGCTTTGCTTCTTGACCGCATCCGCTTCGAGCTCGGGATTCGGCACTTTGTCGTCGACCGAAACCACCAGCTCCGGGGAAGTGCCCCAAGTCACCTGCGGCCGGATCGAGGCGGCGTCGAGGTCGACGACCTTGTCGAATTTCGCATCGGGATCCGAATGCAGGTTCTGCCACAACCGTTCCGCCATGTACCAGTCGTTGCCTTTCGGCGCATAAGGACGGTCGCGGTAATAATCGATCGTCACCTCGTCGACGCCGATCAGGCCCGCGCGTGCGCCGGCCTCGATCGCCATGTTGCAGACAGTCATGCGGCCTTCCATCGACAAGGCGCGAATCGCCTCGCCGGCGAATTCGAGCGTATAGCCGTTGCCGCCGGCGGTGCCGATCTTGCCGATGATCGCCAGCACGATGTCTTTCGCGGTCACGCCCGGTCCGGTCTTGCCGTTGACTCGGATCAGCATGTTTTTGGCTTTTTTCTGCACCAGGCACTGGGTCGCCATCACGTGCTCGACCTCGGACGTGCCGATCCCGAACGCCAACGCGCCGGACGCGCCGTGCGTGGAAGTATGCGAATCGCCGCAGACGATGGTCATGCCCGGCAAGGTCGCGCCCTGCTCCGGACCGATCACGTGCACGATACCCTGGCGTATGTCGGCCATGTCGAACTCGGTGATACCGAATTCGGCGCAGTTCTTTTCGAGGGTTTCGACCTGCAAACGGGAAACCGGATCGGCAATGCCCTTGTCGCGGTCGGTGGTCGGCACGTTGTGATCGGCGACCGCCAGGTTTCGGTCGGTGCGCCACGGCTTGCGGCCGGTCAGGCGCAGGCCTTCGAAAGCCTGCGGCGAGGTGACTTCATGCACCAGCTGGCGGTCGATATAAATCAATGAAGACCCGTCTTCCTCGGTATGGACGACATGATCTTCCCATAATTTGTCATATAAAGTTTTACCCGGCATAGCTCTTGTGTGTAGTTGGGCCGATGGGTACGGCGGAATGAATAATAACGATGAACTTCAATCGAGGACGGCAAACAGTTTGGCGGTAATTTCTCCGACATCGCCGATGCCGGCAATCGTGGTGAATTTGGCGGTTTGACCCTCGGCGGAATAATACCCGACCAGCGGCTTGGTCTGTTCGTGATAAACCTGGAGACGCTTGCGGACCGTCTCTTCCTTATCGTCGTCGCGCTGGATCAGCGGCTCGCCGGTCACGTCATCGACATGATCGACTTTCGGCGGATTGAAAATCACATGGTAGCTGCGTCCCGAGGCAGGATGCACGCGCCGGCCGGCCATCCGCTTGACGATTTCCTCGTCGTCGACGGCGATTTCGACAACATGGGTAACGTCGATGCCCATTGCCTTCAAACCTTCGGCCTGTGCGATCGTGCGCGGAAACCCGTCCAGCAGGAAACCCGTGTTGCAGTCATCCTGGGCGATGCGCTCCTTGATCAGTCCCAGGATGATGTCGTCCGACACCAAGCCGCCCGCATCCATCACTTTTTTGGCTTCAATCCCCAAAGGCGTTCCCGCTCTGACCGCGGCACGCAGCATATCGCCCGTCGAAATCTGGGGAATGCCGTATTTTTGAGTGATGAATTGAGCCTGAGTTCCCTTGCCGGACCCCGGACTCCCTAAAAGAATAATGCGCATGAAATAACTCCCGATCTTTTTTGCGTCGTTAAAAAATGCTTTCAAATTAAGAAGCTTGACCGCATATTCTATAACAGTTCAGTTTTAAACTGTTGTAAAATTTGTCGGCTTTATTTGAAGGATGTCTTGACAAAAATTTCTCAATTCGTAGAGACTAGATAGTGTCGTCATAAGATAGCTGTCCACAGGGCGATGCACCGGATCTGCACAGCGGCCAGGAACGATGCGGTGTTCTTGGCATAGCGTGTGGCAATACCTCGCCAGCGCTTGAGGTGCAAGAACGCGTTTTCTACTAAATGCCGCAGTTTGTACAGGTCGCGATCGTAGTCGCGGGGTTGTTTTCGATTGCGGCGTGGCGGAATGACCACCGTCATCTGATTTGCTTCGGCTTGGGCTACGATAGCATCGCTATCGTAGCCTTTGTCCGCCAATAAGTACTGAGCATCCACGCCTTCGATCAAGGCTGAAGCCTGCGAACAATCTGCTGTGGTACCTGCTGTAATAAGGATTCTGACCGGCATACCATGCGCATCCACGGCCAGATGTATCTTACTGTTGAGCCCCCTTTTGTGACCGCCATGCCCTGATTGCCGCCTTGCGCGCCGGTCGCATGCGGATGGACTTTGATGTGGCTGGCATCAATCATCAACCATTCATAGTCGGGTTCGGTGACCAACTGTTCCAACAGGGCTTCCCAGACGCCGTGATCTCGCCAACGGCAAAACCGGCGATGGGTGTTCTTCCAATCGCCATAGTCAGGTGGCAGGTCGCGCCATGGCGCACCGGTACGCAAAATCCAGAAGACCGCATTGATAAACAAGCGGTTGTCTCGCGCTTTTCCGCCCCAGGCCCCGGCACGGCCGGGCAGATGGGGTTCCAGTAAGCTCCAAACCGTATCGGAAATGTCATGGCGGCGGTGGGCAGGTTGGGACATGGCTCTTTAATCTCATCAGCAACGACAATCTCCGTATTATACCTGACAAAGACTTATCTTGTGACGACACTATCTAATCACTTCCCAAATAAAAGAGATTCTCTTACTTGAACGACTTACCTCTCGGTTTACTTTGGGCCTTGCTGGCCCTGATGCTCGTCTTATCCTCATTTTTTTCCGGCTCCGAGACCGCATTGATGATGCTGAACCGGTATCGGCTGAAGCATCTGGTCAAATTGAAGCATAAAGGCGCCACCAAGGCCCACCGACTGCTGCAGCGCCCCGACCGTTTGATCAGCCTGATCCTGCTCGGGAATGTCTTCGTGAATATCGCCGCCTCCTCGATCGCCACGGTGATTGCGATCCGGCTCTATGGCGAAGACGAATCGGTCATTACGATTGCGGCGATTCTGCTGACGATCGTGGTGTTGATCTTTTCCGAAGTGACGCCGAAAACCCTGGCCGCGGTAAAGCCCGAAGCGCTGGCGTTTCCGGCCGCCTGGATCTACGTCCCGCTCCTGAAAGCCGCTTACCCGCTGGTATTGAGCATCAACCTGACCGCGAACCTGCTGCTTCGGATGGTCGGCGTCCAGGTCAGCAAGAACAGCCACGAAACCCTGAACAAGGAAGAACTGCGCAGCATCGTCACCGAAGCGGAAAGCCTGATTCCCTCGCGCTACCAGAAAATGCTGCTGGGCATTCTCGATCTCGAATCGGCGACGGTCGAAGACATCATGACGCCGCGCAACGAAATCTACGGAATCGACCTGGAGCTGCCGATCGAAGACATCGTCAACCAGATCAGGAACAGCCCGCATACGCGCTTGCCGGTATATAAGAAAAGCATCGACCGGGTCGTCGGATTCTTACACCTGCGCAATGTGCTGGTAAAAATCAATCAGGAGAATTTCGACAAACAGATGCTGATGAATGCGTTGATCAAACCGGCCTTCATTCCGGACAGCACGCCGATCCACAACCAGATTCAGCACTTTAAGATGGAAAAGCTACGAATCGGCCTGGTGGTCGACGAGTACGGCGACGTGCAGGGGCTTGTAACCCTCGACGACTTGCTGCAGGAAATCGTCGGCGAACTGGTCACCGACGAAATGACCGTCAAGAAACAGGCCGACGGCAGCTATCTGGTCGATGCCGGCATCACGATCCGGGAACTGAACCGGCTGATGCAATGGGAACTGCCGACCGAAGGCCCTAAAACGTTGAACGGCCTAATCATCGAATTCATGGAAACAATCCCCGAAGAAGGTACCAGCATCAAATTGCACGGCTATCCGCTGGAAATCATTCAAAGCGACCAGAACGCGGTCAAGCTGGTCAAATTCTTAATCGAACGGTAAAAAGCGACCGCATCCTTACCCAAACCGGTTTGAGCATCGATATGTTTGAGATCAAGACTGTCGCCCTGTTTTTTGTCACCGCCCTGTCCGAGATCCTGGGTTGCTATTTGCCTTATCTCTGGCTCAAGGAAAACAAGTCGCCGTGGTTGCTGGTTCCGGCAGCGATCAGCCTCGCCCTGTTTGCCTGGCTGCTGTCGTTGCACCCGACTGCGGCCGGCCGGGTATATGCCGCCTACGGCGGCATCTATATTTTTGTCGCGGTCATGTGGTTATGGGTGGTCGATGGAATCAAACCTTCGGTGTGGGACCTGACTGGTTCATTGATAGCCTTATGCGGCATGGCAGTCATCCTGTTTGCGCCAAAACATGGGTAACAAATAAAGCGGCGCCACGACGAAGCGCAAAACCGGTTTCACTCCCGGCCGGCCAGAAACGGCACGAAGGTCACCGGTTCCAGTTCTTCAATCTCATAGCCGTTCTCGGTCCTGAACACCCGCTGCAGTTCCTGTCTGTCGCCGCGCCCGATCGGGATGATCATCACGCCGCCGACCGCCATTTGTTCGAGCAGCATTTCGGGAATTTCGGAAGGCGCCGCCGCCACCAGAATCCCGTCATACGGCGCGTGCTCCGGCCAGCCCCAGCCGCCGTCGCTGTGCAGATAGCTGATATTTTTCAGCCTCAGGCTCCATAAGTGGTCCTTGGCCTTCTTATGCAGCGGCAGAATCCGTTCGACCGTGTACACATGATCGACCAGCTGCGCCAGAATCGCGGTCTGGTAGCCGCAGCCGGTCCCGATTTCCAGCACCTTGCCGGGACGCCCGAATTCGAGCAGCAATTCGGTCATCTTGGCGACGGTATAAGGCTGCGAAATGGTCTGGTTGAAACCGATCGGCAGCGCCGTATCCTCATAAGCTCGGCTCGACAACGCTTCGTCCACAAAAATATGCCGCGGCGTCCGGCTCATCACATCCAGCACTTTATTGTTGCGGATGCCCTGTTCGAGCAGGCGCTTGGCCATCCGTTCACGGGTCCGCCGCGAAGTCATGCCGATGCCTAGCAAGGTGGAATTCATGCGCAAACCTCCCCGGAAAGCCAGTTTCTGACCATATTGATTCTATCGTACCAAGTCAAATCCAATTGCAGCGGCGTGATCGAGACAAATCCCATGCTGACGGCGTGAAAATCGGTCCCCGGCCCCGCGTCCTGCTCCGCGCCGGGCGGGCCTATCCAATAAATCGACCGTCCGCGCGGATCCCGCTGTTTAATGACCGGTTCCGACTTGTGGCGCTGGCCCAGCCGGGTCGCCCGGTAGCCCTGAATATCTTCGGGCGCGACGTCCGGCACGTTCACGTTCAGCAGAGTATCGCGCGGCAACGGCCTGTCGACGAGGCGCTTCAACAGCACCACCGCCACCTCGGCCGCCGTTTCGAAATGCTGCGGCTCTTCGTTGCAGGCCAGCGAAATCGCCACCGCCGGCAAGCCCAGAAAGCGCCCTTCGGTGGCTGCGGCGACCGTGCCCGAATACAGGACATCGTCGCCCAGATTCGCGCCGTGGTTGATTCCCGCGAACACCATGTCCGGTTCCGGCTCCAGGAGCCCCGTGATGGCCAAGTGCACGCAATCGGTCGGCGTGCCGTCGACCTTGATGAAGCCGTTGTCGGCCACGTGCGCGCGGAGCGGCATTTCCAGGGTCAGCGAATTGCTGGCCGCGCTGCGATTGCGATCGGGCGCCACGACCGAGATATCGGCATAGGGACGCAAGGCGCCGGCCAGCGCGACGAGTCCTTCGGCCAGATAACCGTCGTCGTTACTCAACAAAATATGCATTTATGGTTAGCCCAAAAGCGGAATCCACTATAAAATCTCGAGATATTAGCAACAATGCCCCATAAAATCAGCTTTCGTGACAAAAAAAATCCCCGATTCCGAAGACAGCGGACTGTTCCATCTCGCCATCGGCCAGGTGCGTGCGATCAAGGACGACAAAGTACGGCTGGATAGCGGCGAAAAACCGAAGCCGTACCCGAAACATCGACCCGCCGAAGCCGAAAGCCGCCTTGCCGAACAACAGGATTACGACCTGGATCCGGTCAGCATCGAAGACCGGCTCAGCTATCTTGCGCCGGGAGTACAGAAAAGCGTGCCCGCCAAAATGCGCAAGGGCCAGTTCGGGCTGGACGCCGAAATCGACCTGCACGGCCTGACCAGCGAGGAAGCGAAGCGTCAGCTCTTGATATTCCTGCAACGCGCGGTGATCGATGGCTGCCGTTGCGTACTGATCATTCACGGCAAGGGCTACCGTTCGCCCGACAATCTGCCGGTTCTGAAAAACAGCCTGAATCTCTGGCTGCGCCAGCACCGGGATGTGCTGGCCTTCTGTTCGGCGAAACCACGGGATGGCGGAGCGGGCGCAGTGCTGGTCCTGCTCAGGTTGTCCGAAAAATTCGCCAAAAGAGACGAGCTGCTATTTTAAGAGAGATCCCGTAGGGTGTGCTGAACGCAGTGAAGCGCACCAAACATTCTATATTCCATTGTAGGGTACGCTGTGCGTACCATCGGGGGTGAAATGGTACGCACAGCGTACCCTACGGAATTTCCCACCGCTACGCTCCCGTCGTAAAACCATGTAAACAGAGGTGAGAAAATATAAAAGGAAGAACGGCTTACCGATGCAACGGCTCAATCATTCCAATCGATCACCTCGCGCAGCAGCGCCGTCGCATAACTGCCGGCGGGCAGCGAAAAGCGTAACTGCAGCCGGTCATCCAAGAACTCCCATGCCAAATCCGGCACGTTGACCCGCAGCGCCCGCCGTTCGATTTCGACGCCGCTGTCCTGGAGCCCCTCCGCCAGTTCGGGAAAGCGCCCGATCACTTCGGCTTCGAGCGCCGCTACCGCCTCCGTGACCCCGCTGTCGCCTCGCCCCCAAAGGACGCCGGTCGGATGAATTTCTCCCGCCTCGACGCGTCCCGCTATCGCCTGATCCAGGGTATCGGCTTTGAAACGGCTGTGCGACTTGTCCAGCATGCAGATTTCGCCCGGCAGCGGGCGATTCCAGGTCCGTTGCTCGACGCGGCCCGCCAGCACCTGATTGAACAGGAACGAACGCGCCGCCGACAAATAAAGGCTGCGCTGCTCGCGGCCGGCCTTCTTCCCCTGGAACAGGGCCAGCGCCTGTTCGACATTGCGCCCCCGATGTCCGAAACGCTGCTCGCCGAAATAGTTGGGGATACCCGAAACCTGGAGCGCATCCAGCTGCGCTTCGGCTTTATCCCGATCGCCCCGCCACTCCCTGACGGTCAAACCGAAACGGTTGCAGGATAAAGCGCCGCGCTGCAATTTGCGTGCATGGCGGGTCGCCTGCAGCACTTCAATCGAAGCCGAGGCGAACGCGGCCCAGTCCGGATCGGCTTTGCCCGGCAGCCAGACGCTGAACCATTGGGTGGTGACCGCGTGGCGGTCCTTGAGCCCCGCAAAGCCGATGTCGCGCTGCCTGACATCCGCAAAACGGGCCAGTTGCCGTGCCACATAGTCGGTATTCTCGCCGATCTTGCGAATCTGCAGGAAAGCATGCTCGCCCGTTCCGGACGGCTCGAACGCCAGCACTTCTTGGACGATGAAGTCTTCGGGAAAAGCACGGATGGTGCCCCAGCCCGAAGGGCCGCCGTATGCAAAAGGCCAAGCAGGAAGGATAAAAGGAGACATTTCAAATCGGCGTAATTTACCACGCATTCCGCCAAGTATACAAAGGTAGCCGATCCGAAACGGTCTATCCGGCAGGTTCTCCGGTCTTTCCGGTAAGCTTGCGCTAGGATGAATGACTTTACGCAGCATTCCCCAAAGAATGCTGCGTTATTTTTGTCACTTTAAAAAGTGATCCGCACACCGACCCACCCTGCCCTGGGCGCGCCCGGCGATACGAAGCGGGGATTGTTGAACGCATCGCCCAGCACTTCGTCCGCCTGCCCGAAAGTCCCGAACGAGTTGTAGTGGTTGTCGAAAATGTTGTCGAGCTTGCCGAACAACGCGAAGTGCTTGTTGAACTTGTATTCGGCCCGTGCGTTGAATAGCCAGTAGCCCTGCAGTTGGCCTGTCAGATTGGCCTCGTCGCCACGGAAAAACTGGTCGCTGCTGTACAGGCCGTCGATGGCTAGCGACAGGCGCCGCCAGAGCTCGACGCCGACCGATGCTTTGAAAATATGCTCCGGTATGCCCGGTATCTTGTCGCCGCGCCGGACCTGCGCCGCCACGTCGTTGTTCAGCGGATTCTGAATGATGAAGCTGTCCAGGTAACGCGCATTCAGGTAGGTATAGTTCGCCGCAAAACTCCAGTCATCGATCGAGCTAAACAAAGCCGGAATAAACGAATTCACGCCCGCTTCGACGCCGTAGCGGCGGGTCTGCCCCACATTGCTGAAAAACCCCTGGCTGATGCTGCCGCCGCTGCGATGGAAAATGATGTCGTCATGATTCGTCGTATTGAAATAGCCGAGGTTCCATTGGGTATCTCCCTTGCCGATCAGCTTGTTGAAATCGCCGCGGAAACCGCCTTCCCACGTCTTCGCGACCACTTGGTCGAGCGGCGGATCGGACACGAACGCATTCGGCAAGCGGCACGGATCGTTCGGATCGGCGCAGCTGAGCTCCATTGGCGTCGGCACCCGGGACGATTCACCGTAGCTGCCGTACACGCCCAGATGATCGAAAATCTGATAAGTCAGGCCGGCGGACGGATTGAAACGCTCGTAGCTATGCTTGCCGCTCAGCTTGTCCTCGCCATCCGCGCCGATGTATTGATTCTTCATCGTGATGCTGACATGGTTATAGCGGCCCGCCAGCGTCGCGGTCAGTTTGTCGGTGATCGAAAAACTGTCGCTCAGATAAAAGCCGTAGGTTTCGGTGACCGTATTCAGGCGCACCCTGGCTTCTTCCACCAATATGCCGCTGCCGATCGTGCCCCGATCGGGCGTCAGTTGCGCCAGCTCGGTATCCGAACCGAAGTGCACGTCCGCGTAATCGTAGCTGCCGCCTACGAGCAGATTGTTTTTATGCCCGAACCAATCGTGGTCGAACATCGCCTGCAGAGTGCCGCCGCGACTACGGTTGTAGGTCTCGCTGGTATTCTGAGTCGCACCCTCTACACTATCGCTGGCCGCAATTTGATTGCCCAAAACATCTTGGGCGATTTGGCCGTCCCCGTTGCACAAAAACGCATCATCGAACGCGCATTCGTCAAAGTCGCTGTCATCGCCGTTGAAGGTTCGGATCCGGTTCTGCCGGTAATAGGCGTTGGCGCTCAGCTCGATCTTGTCGGTCAAAGCATAGCTGCCGGCCAGTTCGGAGAAAAACATCCGGGTAATGGTCTGGTCGGGATGGGTGAACACCGCGTTCCGGTCGATCTGCTGCAGTTGAACCGGCACCGCGCCGTTGCCGCGCATGTCGTTGTCGTTCGCGCCCAGGGTCAAATCGAGATTGGCCCGGTCATTACGCCAGCTCAGCGTACCGAAAACCTGATTGGCCTCGGTCGGCGAAAAATTGCGCCAGCCCTGTTCGTCGAAATGGTGCAGGTCGATGAAATAGCCGAAGGTGCCGTTGTTCCAGCCGCTGGTCAACTCTTCCGAATGCCGGTCCCAGGAACCGCCGTACGCCTCGAACTGGTGTTTCGGCGCGGTAAAACCGGTCTTGGTTTTCAGCGAAATCGCCCCGCCCAGGCTGTTCAATCCATACAGCGGATTGGAGCCCGGATACAGGTCCATTGTGTCGATCGCGCCGCGCGGAATCAGGTCCCAGTTGACCGTATCGCCGAACGGTTCGTTGAAGCGGACCCCGTTCACGTAGGTCGACAGGCCCTGCGGCAACCCCAGCAATGGCGAAGCGACGAAGCCGCGGTAATAAATATCGGGCTGCAGGGGATTATTTTGCGCCTCGTTCACATGCACGCTGCCGAGGTGACGGTTCATGTACTCGGCCAGGGAAATGCTTTGGGCCTTTTCCATCTGTTCGGCATTTGCGGTCTGGATGTTCGCCGCTACTTTCTTGGCGTCGATGCCGCTGCCGGACAGCGGCGCCACATCGATCACTTCGACCACGTCGAGATCTTGTGACTGTTCCTCCTCGGCCAGTACAGACGACAACACGGCCAGATAACATAAGGAGATAGAGACGAGTCGGTTCATGTTTCTTCCCTGGATAAAATGCCGGCCATCTTAGCCAAATCATTTTTCCGCTACCATCCGTCAGCCACAAAAAGGAAAATTTCCCGAACCCTTGATTCAGAGGATTTTCAAATCGATCGCCAGCCGCGCCAGTTCGGCAACCGTATTGACTTTCAGCTTGGCTTTGATCTGCGTGCTGTAATTCGCCACGGTCTTGACGCCCAGGCACAGCTCGTCGGCCGCTTCGTGCGTGGTCAGTCCCTTGGCGAGCAGGCGGAACACGTCGAACTCCTTCGGTGAAAGCGCCGCCAGCAATGCCTGATAATCCGGCTGTCCGGCCCGGAACGCATCCGAGGCTTTCAATCCGGCTTCGATATAATCTTCGCCGCCGGCAATGGCCTGCACGGCCGTAATCAGCATTTCCGGCGCGCTGCTCTTCGTAATATAGCCTTTCGCGCCCGCCGCGAGCGCCCGCTCGACATAGACTTTCTCGTCATGGATGCTGAACACCAGAATCTTCGCTTCGGGATCGCGCGCGGTAATCCGGCGGATGCCTTCCAGCCCCCCGATCCCCGGCATCGATAAATCCATCACCACGACATCCGGCCGAAAGTCGTCGTACAGTTTGCAGGCTTCCTCGCAACGCGACGCTTCGGCCACGACTTCGATCGCCTCGACCGACGCCAAGAGCAGCCGAAAACCGGCGCGCACCACCGCATGGTCATCGACCAGCAAGACTCTGATTTTCATCACCCTTATATTCCAAACATGTTGAATACCCGCAAAAACAGCACGCCGGCCGCCGCAAGCAGAGCCCATATCGCCGTTCTCGATGCGCGTATCCGTAAATAACGATAATTAATGACACGGCAAACGCCTGCTGTCAAAGGAGCGCAAGGAAAGCGGACGACTCTGCAACGGAAATCCGGGATATTCGCAATTCTGGAAGATGCGCCAAGCGGATTCGTCAATAAGCCATCCACCCAGGATGGAAAGAGAGCCGGCGGCAAGCAAGCCGCCGCCGGCTAGCGCATTTTCATATCGCGTGCAGAGCGGTCCTCACCTTCTGAAAGGTGCCCAGCCGTTAAGTCCAGCCCCGTAGGGTACGCTGTGCGTACCTTTCGACATGGAGGGTACGCACGGCGTACCCTACGGGGCAGTCGTCCGGTAATCCCTGAATGACGTGCTTTCCTTACGAAGGCCATATACCCAAAGCAAAAATGCTCTAGTCGGCAAAGCAATTACTCGGGCAAATCCGCCGTGCAATTTTCGACCGCCGTGACCGAATAAGCCGTGGTATTCGGATCGGCCTGGATCGTGCGCAGTTTCCTGATGAAATCCCGGAAGGCGTTGGGTGGAGCGAAATCGCTTTCTTCCACACAAACCGAAAACCCGCCCTCGATGGCGTAGCCGAAGACGACGAACAGGAAAATCACATCGTCAGCAACCGCCTTACCGATCGTTTTTCTCACCCTGCGGAAAGCCCCCTTCGTCCATGGCGGGCCCGATGCCGCCAATATGGATTTCGGCCGCCTTGCCTTCGAACGGCACCTCGCGCTCGTACGGTGCTTCCTGCGCATCCGGCCACCCGTCGAGAGACTGGAAGCCCCGGCCGGCCGTATCGCTCAGGTTTTTGGCCAGGATGTCGTACGAATTCGGGCGGCCGGTTTCGGCGCCGCAGACCGCCGTGTAAAACTGTCCGTCAGTACCGCAGCGTCTGTCCGACCGGGGTTTTCGCCTGCGCCAGTTCCATTTTCATGGCCCTGAGGCCGATGCCTGCGCTCTCGCACTGGATGGCGCCGTTGTATTTCGCCACCGTCACCCAACCGCTTTCCGCCCCGGCCGCAAACGCCGCCGCCAAGCCCAAGCCAAGCCCCCAAATAAAACTTTAACCGATAAGCACTTAACAACAAATATATAGAATTTAAGGATTTCCCCCCGATAGCCAAGGAAGGAAATGCGAGTTGTCCTTCTAAAACAACTGGACCCTGAAGAAGCGCTGGCATCGGTAGCAACGCATGGAGCGGTTGCCGAATCCAGAAACCCAGGAGGGTTGGCTTTCATACCTCCCTGTCATCTGGATCTCGGCAATCCCTGCCTGGACTTAACGGCATGGCACCTTTCAGAAGGTGAGGACTTCCCTACACGCGATATGAAAATGCTCTAGCCCATACAGCAACGGTTTCGCCCGCGTTTTTTCGCTTGATACAAGGCCCGATCAGCCCGCTCAAAAATCAGTTCATAAGTATCGCCTTTCATCAACTGGGCAATTCCGCAAGAAACGGTAATGCAATGGACCGTACCGTTTAGATTCAGCTGATGTTTTTCGATAATATCGCGTAAATTTTCTGCCTTTTGAAAAGCCGAGAGTTGCCTGGTATTCGGCATCAACACGACAAATTCTTCTCCTCCAAGCCGGGCCACAAAATCCGTTTTACGGATATTTTCCGAAAACAGCCGGCCCACATGCTTCAACACGGCATCCCCTAATTGATGCCCGAAATTGTCATTGATTTTTTTGAAAAAATCGATATCCCATATCAGCAGACACAGCGGCGTGTGATAACGTTGCCAATGGGCTATTTCGTACTTTAAACGATTGTCATAAGCTAAACGATTCGGCAGCCCTGTTAAAGCATCGCTAAACGCTCGTGAATTAGCAACGACTAGCTTGGATTTGAGTTCACCGGTTTCCATTTCCATCGCTTGGATTTTTTGATTCAGCCTTTCCATGTGAAGTTGAAACTTTTCGAGTTCGATCGCTTCCTTTTTTTTATTTTCCTGAATTTCCCGGGTAATTTTATCGATATGGGAAGAAATGGCTTTTTGTAAAGACTCCAGCTGAGTCGCCTGCAGTGATCGGTATTGCAGATCGCTCATTTGCTCGGAAACCGACTGGTCGAATTTGCTTCTATTTAAACCCACATTCTTGAATGTCTTATTAGAATCGGTAATAGCCGAACTCAGCGCCGCAAGTTGTTCGGTTATTTGCGCCAGGAATTTATCGATCTCCTCTTTCTTCGGTTGATTGTCGGTATTGATTTCGATCAAAAGCGAAATAATGCTATCCAGTATCGATTCGAGCGAATGAGATGTTGCCCCAGCGTTTAATTGTTGTTTTACGTTTTGCACCTTTTGTTCGAATGCTTCCGGAACCTTTATTTTTTCCAGGAGTTTCAGTAATTGCGCACTGACAAAAGAAGTATCGATAGAATGCCGAACTGAAGACTCATTTTCACCGTGTTGCCGGGAAATTCCTGCATCCACTGGATCGCTCTCGATAATCCTGGCAATAGCCGCAAATAATCGCCGAGGCTCCGCTAAAGGCTGACCGCTTTCTTTCAGTTGAGTTAATTCTTTTTGCTGCCTGCTCGAGGTATAACGCTGCAATAAAAACTCGAACAAAAGGTTCGTATCAGCAGCCTTTATCGATCCTTTCGAGGACAAATCTTTAAGCTGATAGATAATTTTTGTAAGGCTTTCAAGATCCTCCTTAAGTTGACGATTGTCTATGCCGTTCTTTAAATGATCGCGGATACGCTGCAGGTAGGGTTCGAGTTGGGCGTCAACTTCGGAACTCACAATGGAAAGGCGAATGATAATTTTGATTAGTGTTTCATGTTCTTCTTTATAAGCTTTTTCCAGTCGTTCATGCGCATCCAGCAGATCCAGATATTTGTTTTTCCATTTATCCGTTCCGACGTCACTATTTTTGTCTGCCGATCTTGTGAAGAACTTCATTTAGTCCTCTTTCTGCCGTTGATAAAATGCCTACCGTACCCGATTCGAAATCCGTATTAACATTTCATTTTTCAATAACTCCGCTGATTCAAGCCTGCTTGAACTAGAGCTGACGAAAAGTTTTTTAAACCCTTATTGGTAACGCCAGATAACACAGCTGCTGAAATTTTTTCGGCAATCAGAACCGCATCAGCGTCTTGACTGCCAGGCTCACCGTAAATCTTTTACAGATTCGGGGTGAACAATTGTTTTATGGGTTATAAAAGACCAACATAAAGAATAGCCGCTTGATTGTTCTCCAATTCTTTGGAACCGCAAAAATCGTCTGTAACAAGCCAATTATCGCACATCAAAACCCTACGCATTGTAAGAAAAATGCGTATACTTAGAATTATATTATAGCAGCGGTTTAGCTCCCTGTGATTGACGGCCCCGGTTGGCAATTCAGTTCGAGGATAAAGCCCTTCCAACACAGAACCGGAGCGACGCTTCCGGAAAACACAGCATCCTGTTCATTCGATAATTATTTTTTGCCGTTATTGAATGAGAGAATCCCGGTTTATTTTTTGTTGGAGCTTCCTTAACCGCATGAATTTTAATTTGACGGTTTTCAACGTGTTTCATATCGATAAGTTGTCCGATAAATGAATGTTTTTCCCCTTGGTATTTAAAGAAACCCCTGTAAGCGTGCGGTTAGTGTTAAAGAATCAAATTAAGTTTCCTGGGGTTTCGTCGCTCGTCATTTCATTCCTGTTAGTGGCATTCTCTGCATTTTTGCGTACGAAACTGTCAAGTGACCTGGGGTTACACGCCTTACTTATGTTACTTTTTTTCCCGCAGTTTTAATCAGCGGATTGCGGAGAGGGCTTTTAGCCGCCCTGCTGTCCGGCCTGTTCGTCATTTTATGGCGTTAGCTTGATGAACAACAATTTGTCAATGATTCGCTGGACTGGATAGGTTTAAGTATTTTTACTCTGAACGACATAGTGGTATCGGTTATCGTCTGGAAATTAATACTTGCGAAATTTAGCGGAAGCAAAGCTCGATCGTTATTCAGTAAGTCCCGGAAAATGCCCCGATCGGGATGCACATCGCCACTTTTAGAGGGACAAATGATTCTTCAATCGGTGCTTAATCACATGCCGGCCATCATTGGGTACTGAAACCGCGATCTGACCAATACATTCGGCAATCAGGCCTACCAGGAAGGGTTTGGGATTCCTCCGGAACAATTGCGGGGCAAGCATATTCGCGAAGTCCTCGGCGAGGAGCTTTACAGGCTGAACCAGCCCTATATTCAGGCGGTTTTGAAGAACTGTTCGAACGCATCATTATCGATGCTTCCTACATAGTGTCGTCACAAGGCGACTCCTTATCAGGTATAATACGAAGATTGTAGTTGTTGATGAGATTAGGGAAGCATCGGCATAACGTTGTACCCCAACGATGCGAAAACTTCGGACGAAGTGCTCAAAAACGCCGATCAAGCCATGTATGTCCCCAAGAATGGGGGACGCAATCGCTTCAGTTACTTTACCAACGAAATGCAGGAAAAGGCGCAGGCAAGGCTTAAGCTGCCATCCGACCTGCGGCGTGCGCTGGACAAAAAGCAGTTTTGCTGTTCTATCAACCCATCGTAGATCTCCGTTATCAGAAATCTTCGAAACGGCTCGTCGGAAATGGCCATTTCGGAAGCCATCATTGTAATGGCCCATAAACTGGGGTTAAAAGTCATAGCAGAGGGAGTGGAAACCAAAGAGCAACGCGACCTGCTCGTTGCGGCGGAATGCGATTTTGTACAGGACTACCTCTACTCAAAACCGCTTTCCTCGAAAGATTTTGAAGAACTGCTGATGAAGAACTTATTGACTATCGGATAAGATGGCGTCGAAGACTGTTACCCGCTGAATTATTCCTGTGGCAATTAGGCAATCGCCGAAACGAAAAAACGTATTGACAAAACGAACCGCCACGATAAATTCTTTTTTACTCCCGTCGCTTGAAAACAAAGTCGCGCACCGGCTCAAGACTTAATTTCGTAGACTTTTTGCCGCGTCCGCCGTCGTCGCCGTTTTTGATACAAAGACCAACAAAGGCTCGAAGCTCTTTGGTCGCTCTTTCTTTACTGTCAAAAGGTCCGAAATTGCCTTCCCGCGCGGAAAAAAACCATTCCGTCGTTCCCGTTTTAGGATTACTCTGGCTGTAAATTCTTTCTGCTCGAAACACGTTGATCCCATTGCCTAAATAAAGACGATATCGGCTTAATAATAGCAAAACCCAGTAGAAGCATCCGAACTTTTACGGATTTGATCGCCGTTGCGGACTAAAAAGCCTCTCTGCCAATCGCATTGTTGATTTGATAGGGCGGTCCGGCATTATAGACGGGTACAAAGAAGCTTTAACTCGTCCGAAAAAACTTCCATATCGATTAACCTGTCCGCATCCTGCACACTCAAACGGATCGATACATCTGCCGCAGGCAGCATACCCTCTCCCATCTCGGGCCACTCGACGATGCAGACGGATTCCTCGTCCAGGTAATCGCGAATCCCGATCCATTCCAGTTCCTCCGGATCGGCCAGGCGGTATAAATCGAAATGATAGATTTTCCGATCGCCGATCCGGTACTCTTCGACCAGCGTGTAAGTCGGGCTCTTTACCGCGCCGGCATGACCCGCCGCCTGCAGAAAGCCGCGCACCAGCGTCGTCTTTCCCGCCCCCAGGTCGCCGTGCAGAAACACCAGGCATTTCGGCGGCAACAGGCGCCATAACGCCGCGCCGAACTGTTCGGTGGCTTCCGCCGATTGCAAATAACGCTGCATCAATTCACCAACTGTTTCAAAAAAGGCAATAAATCGGTCGCCAATAAGCCGCGTTCGCCGTCTCTCGCGGCCGCCAGATCGGCGGCGCGTCCGTGCAGGAACACGCCTTGCTCCGCCGCTTCCTGCACATCAAGGCCCTGCGCGATCAATCCCGCGATCACGCCGGACAGTACATCCCCCATTCCGCCCGAGGCCATACCCGGATTGCCGGTCGTCGACACCGCGATCCGCGAGTCGCTCGCAATCAGGGTGCCCGCGCCTTTCAATACCGCGATGCCGCCATAAGCCGCCCGGATCGCCGACACCGCAGAGAACCTGTCCCGCTCGACGGATTGCGCGGAACTATGCAGCAAGCGCCCGGCTTCGCCGGGATGCGGGGTCAATATCCAACAGGATTTGCCCATCGGAGCGGAAGCCAACAGATTCAAGCCGTCCGCATCGACTACCATCGGTTTTTCGGACCGCAGCACGGCGCCGAACAGGGTTCTGCCCCACTCTTTCTGCCCTAGCCCCGGCCCCAGCGCCACGACATTGGCCTTATCCAGCAATGGGAGCAAATCCGCCTCGCTTTCGACGCCGCGGCACATCAGCTCCGGCCGGTTCAAATTCATCAAGCCGGCATGCTCGCTCCGCGTCGCGATGCTGACCAGGCCGGCGCCGACCCGCAACGCCGCCTCGCCGGCCATCCGCGCCGCGCCCGAAAAACCCAGGTCGCCGCCGACAACCAGCACATGCCCCATATTGCCTTTGTGCGCGCAGCGGTGGCGCGGCATCAGCGGTTTTTGGCCGACGAGGAAAACGTCGGGGTTTACTCGATCAAAAACAGCGTCCGGCACCGCCAGCCCGTCATAAACAATCTCACCCGCGTATTCGGCCGCCTGGCCGGTAAAGAGGCCCTGTTTCAGTCCAATAAAAGTCGCCGTGCAGTCTGCCTTCACGGCGCAGCCCAGCGGATTGCCGGTATCCGCATTCAGGCCGGAAGGAATATCGACCGCCACGACAGGCAAACCGGACCGGTTGATTGCCGCAATCGCCTCCGCGTAAAGCCCGGTTACCGACCGGTCCAGGCCCGTGCCGAGCAACGCATCGACCACGAGATCGGCCTCGATCGCATGCTCCGTTTCAAATGTCTTTACCGAACCTCCCGCCTGAACATAATCCCGATAAGCCGTCAGCGCATCGCCTTTCAGCTTTTCGGGATCACCGACACAAACCGCCAGTGCGTCCAATCCGGCTTCTCTTGCCAGACGCGCGGCCACATAACCGTCTCCCGCATTATTGCCGCTGCCGCAAAATACCGCCAGCGACCGCACTGTTGGCCATTTTCCGGTCAGGCATTCGAATACGGCTCCGCCTGCCCTGCGCATCAGCGCGCAGCCGGGAATGTTGAATTCTTCGATTGCGATCCGGTCAAGTTCTCTGACTTGGGCGGCGCGGTACAGTATTTCTGGCAATTTTTGCATCCCGTCGAATATCCTCAAGATCACTTTTACGGGTTATTATCATAGCCGGTTTTATTGGCAATCTCACCCCGACTGATTCCAATAGAACCGTATAATTTCTGGTACACTTGCAACCCTTCACACTCTTTATTAATTACAGGAGGTTAGTTCATGAAAACAGTCCATTTCAAACGCCTGGTCATTCTTTTAGCCGCCCTCGGCCTCGGCAATGCCGCGCATGCCGAGCGGCCGTCGACCGACATCGACGGCAAGGTGCATCATCTCGTGATCATCTGGCTGAAACAGCATGGCGATCCGGAAGCACGGCGGAAATATATCGAGGGCAGTAAGCGGCTGTCGAAACTGCCGGGCGTAGTGAGTTACGACATCGGGCCTGTCGCAGGCATCAAGCGCGAACATCCGAGCCCATCGGTCGACGACAGTTTCGACGTCGCGGTTTCCGCCACGTTCGAAAGCAAGGAAGCGCTGGAAAATTATTCGAAGCATCCGGAACACCAGACGGTGATTCAGGAAGTCTTGAAACCGTTGGTCAGCCATTACAAGGTCTACGATTTCGCGGATTGACGGCGGGTTTTGAATTCCGTGTGTAGGGTACGCTGTGCGTACCTTTTCAGGTGTCCGATTTGCCGGAAGCACTCCAAAAGGTACGCACAGCGTACCCTACACTTTGCTCAACCCAATCCCGAAAATTGCCGAGAAGCCTTTGGCGTTCCTGTGCGCACCTTCTATGCGATAAAGAAAACGCACTTTCCCCAACCTGGGATATATCCGATCCCTGCACCTGTCGAATTTTAGAATCCGCATAAACCATTGATAGGAAATTGCCATGATCAAAACACCCGCCTACGCCGCCGCCACTCCTACATCCCCCCTGGCTCCGTTCACGATCGATCGCCGAGAACCCGGCGCGCATGACGTATTGATCGATATTCTGTACTGCGGCGTCTGCCATTCCGACATTCACCAGGCGCGCGACGAGTGGGGAGGAGCGATTTTTCCGATGGTGCCGGGTCATGAGATTATCGGGGTCGTGGCGCAAACCGGCAGTGAGGTCAGCCGCTGGAAGATCGGCGATACGGTCGGCATCGGCTGTTTTGTCGATTCGTGCAGGCAATGCGAAGCCTGCGAAGCAGGCGAAGAGCAGTATTGCCGGCGCGGCGCGAGCTTTACTTACAATTCGCGGGAACAGGACGGCCAAACGCCGACCTACGGCGGTTATTCGACGCAAATCACCATCGACGAAGCGTATGTCGTCGGCATCCCCGAAGGCATTCCGCCGGAACGCGCCGCACCGCTGCTCTGCGCGGGCATTACCACCTATTCGCCGCTGCGCCGTTTCGGTGTTCGTCCCGGCGACAAGATCGCCATCGTCGGACTCGGCGGCCTCGGGCATATGGGAGTCAAGCTCGGCAAGGCATTCGGCGCACATGTGACCGTTTTGAGCCATTCGCCGGGCAAACGCGACGATGCGCTCAAACTCGGCGCGGACGATTTCATCGTAACGAGCGAGGCGGAAGCCTTTACCCGGAACGCCGGCCGTTTCAGTTTCATTCTCGATACGGTCTCGGCAACGCATGACTACAATGCTTACTTGAACCTGCTCGGCCTCGACGGCACCATGGTGCTGGTCGGCCTGCCCGACCCTACCCCATTGGCCGCCTGGCCGCTGGTCACGGGGCGCCGGCGCCTGGCCGGCTCCATGATCGGCGGGATTCGCGAAACGCAGGAAATGCTGGATTTTTGCGGAGAGCATGGCGTTACGGCCGATGTGGAGATGATTCCGATACAGAACATCAACGAGGCATATGAGCGCACGCTAAAAAGCGACGTGCGCTACCGTTTCGTGATCGACATGGCGAGTTTAAGGCAATTGCCCGGTCACTGAGCGATAAACTGCATCGCGTCCTGCCACCAAGGGCGCCAGGGTTCGAAGGGCAGGCTGTTGTGGCCGGCATTTTCGAAACGCCAGAGTTTTTTCTTCGCGGGCAGCGCCTCGAACAAGGCGAGCGTGTTCCGGTTCGGAATCACTTCGTCACGCCCGGCCAGGACTACTGCAATGGGGCCGTTGAAATCGCGCAATCTCGCGACATTGTCGAATTTATCCCTGACCAGCCAACGCGCGAGCAAAAACCAATAGTGACGCTGCGCAACATTCGCCATCGTATCGAACGGCGTAATCAGCAACAATCCCCGAATCGGCACTTGGCGCGATGCGGCTATCCCCGCCGCAACCCCGCTGCCGAGCGACTCGCCGCACAGGAACAAAGGCTCCTTGTACGCTTGCAGGATCTGTTTCGCCGTCGCAATGCCGTCTTCGATCAATGCCGCTTCGGAAGGCGCGCCCTCCCGTGCGCCGTATCCCGGATATTCGGCGACAGAACCCGATAACCCAAACGCTGCAGGGCCTCGATATAATATGCCCGGTGCAGCGCCGCGCCGGCATTGCCGTGAAAAACCAGCACCGTACCCTTCGGATTTTCGACCGGAATCCGGCAGGTGATCGCCCGCCTTTCGCCCACCGATGGCCAGGATCGCAGGTTCAGTTCCTTCATTAATTGGTCCTGCTGCACCTCGGTAAAGCGGGACGGGAAGTACATCATCTTGCGCTGCAACAGAAACGCCATCATCAGGATCAGCAAATAGATCAGCAACAAGGACATAAGGCGGGAACGGTTCATAGGGCCACCGTCGGGAATTGCGGACAGACTTCCTGACTTGCAGTCCGCCCGGCCCGCCGCACAATTTATTGCCCCGCAACCATCGCCATTTTCGGCTCGGGGAGAGCGTTTCCGCCGCCGTCCACCGGCCGATTCAACAAAGGCGTCAACGTCGGCTTCAAAAAGCGGACGATCTGCACCGGCAGCGAGCTGGTGAACTGATAGTTTCCGGCGTCTTTGCCTGCGACATAGGCGGTTATCACGCCGAAAAACCGGTCGCCCATGAAAAAGGTAAACACAGCCGCACGGCTGATGAATTGCGAGCCGATCATTTGGCCGCGGGCATTGAACATTTCCTTACGGTGGTCGCCTGTTCCGGTTTTTCCGCCTATCGGGATCACCCGGCCCTGATTGTCCGTATAGACCCCTTTCAGGCGAGCGGCCGTGCCGCCTTCGACGACCCCGATCATTGCGCTTCTGGCCGCCCGGGCCACCTCGGCCGGGAATACGCGCTTTCCTCCGTTCGGCGATTTATCCAAAACCGTCTCGTAAGGCGTTCCTTCCGCGAAGTGCAGATTTTCGAAGCGGACAGTGGGCATTCTGACCCCGTCGTTCAAGATGACGCCGACCAGCTCGGCCAGCGCCGCCGGCCGATCGCCCGAGGCGCCGATCGAGGTCGCATAGGACGGGGTCAGCCTGCCGAACGGATAACCGACCTGCTTCCAGGCGGCATGAATTTTCTGGAAGGCCTCCGCTTCGAGCATGCTCATGATGCGGTGCTGCTGCCCGGCTTTCTTCCTTTTGCTCTTCAACAGCCAGCGGTAGACTTCCAGGCGCTGCTTGGCGCTGGCCGCAATCACTTCCTCGCGGGTAGCCTGCGGGTGTTCGGCCAAATAACCGGCCAGCCATAATTCGAGCGGATGAATCTTGGTAATGTAGCCCTGATCCTGCAGATCGAATTTATCCGCCGAATATTTATCGTAAAGGGCGTAGATGTCTTCCTTGTCCAGGATCTGTTTCGGAAGATAGTTGCGCAAGAATCTGTTCAGCTGCTCCACGTCATGATCGGGATAAATCGCCCGATACAGCATCGTCAGCCGCGAGGACTTCAGCCATACCCGCTTGGCGAGCATGCCGAGACGTTCGGCTTCGCTTTTTCCCTGCATCTTGGCGAAAAAACGGCCAAGGTAAACCTGTGCTTCCCGGTCGGCGAACCGTTCGAGATATTCCTGGCGCTTCGGGCTTTCCGGATCGTCGAGCCAGCGAGCCACGCCATCGGGCCTGTATTGATAATGGTAAACGATGTCGCGCATCAGGCGAATGAACACCAAATTGACCGAATCACGGAGCGCATTCCGCACCGACATGATCTGATAGTCGTCGCTCTTCTGGAAATTATTGAAGTGATGAAGCCCGCCGCCGGTAAAGAAATATTCTCCCGAACTGGCCGAATATTTACGATCCAGCGCCTGATCCAATAGCGTCTGCAGGTCGATTCCGGGCTGCCCCTTCAATTGGGTAATGACCCAGGCGCTCAGATAATCCCGGGGATGCAGCGCCACTTTATTCAGTTCTTCTACCGGCTGGCCGTGGTACTGCCGATAAAGCTCCGCGACCAACTGCAGGTAAAGCACCATCGTGCGCAGTTTGGAAGTAGAGCCCAAATCCAGGCGAATTCCCTCGTTGATGTCGAGCGGCTGGTCCAGGTTATCGGTCTGCACCCGCAAAAAGTTGCCTTTCGGCGTTTTTTCGAACAACATCAAACTGTAGACGACGCGTGACAGATCGACGTTTCCATTCAGCCGCCGCTCGCCGAAAGCGCCGGCCGCGCGCGCTTCTTCGGGATTGCCGAGCTTGCGCAGGGCGGTCGCCACCGCTTGCTGGGTATTGTAATCGATCGTGGTTCTGGCGGTTAAATCCAGCCGATCGAGGTCGTAAATCGTTTTGACATTCAACGCTTGCGCCAGCCGGGTACGCAATACGGCTTGCGTCTTTTTTTCCGGTACGAATTGCGTAGGCAGCGAATCCGCCGGCAGCGGCTTGAGCGTCTCGGCCTTCAAGGCCCGGTCGCGCAGCGCCGCGGAAATCATGCCGGCATCGGCCATCAGCCGAAGATAGCTGTTCGCCAGCGTCTGCAGGGCGTTAAATCCCGTCCCCAGAAAATAGGAAGGCCGTCTTTGCGACAGAAGAATGCAAAGCACCTGGCGGAAAGCGACCGCCTGCCGGTCGGTAACGCTTTCCCCGGAATTTTGCATGGCCGCACGCAGCAGGTTGTTCACCTCGTCGAAATCGGCGCCGAACCAAGCCGCCAGACCATCGCCCAGTCCATGCACTTCGCCGACTTTCGGCGCGGCCGACAGCGGCATCGAATTGAGGTAGGCCAGCGCGATCTGGCGGCGCATCTCGCGGGTATCGGCCCCCCACAGATAGGCGCGGATCGAGGCCGAGCCCATCTGACGGAATTTGTCGATGACGGAATTGGTGTAACCATTGGGGGAATGCCGGTATTTTTCGATCTGGGTCGCCAAGGTGCTGCCACCGGGCACATTCTTGTTTACGCCCAGCTTGTTGGCGACCATCTGCAGGCTGGCATAACCCAGGCGGTCCCATTCGACGGCCGGATTCAAAGTCACCTTCGCTTCATTCAGCAACTCGCGGTTTTCGATGAACAGCAACGTATAAAGTACCAGCGGCGGTATCGACTCGAAATTGGGATAGCCGTGATTGGGGTAAGTATTACCGAATATCAGCTGGTGGGTCTGATCGTAGATCTTGAGGCCGGCCTGGGTCTTTTCGTGATAGATCGCAAAGAAGCCATCGTCGATCAATTGAGTCAGCATCGGCGAGGAAACCGCCTGGGCGGATACCGAAAAACCGGCCTGGGTCATCCGCTCGACCGCTTCGGGCAATAAGGTATAGCCCATGCGCTGATCGTAAGGTCCGTATTCGGGATACCGTATCGACGCGCTCGGGCCTTTTTCAAGTTTGAAGCTGATCCGCTTGCCGATATTGGAGAGATAGTGCGCCTGATACCGCGAAGTTTCGACTTCTTCGCGTACAAATTTAACGACGGCAATACCGACTATCAGCAAACCTGCCAATAGGCCTAACAGCACTATTTTGGGTAAAATTCGTCTTTTGTTCTGCATCGCCGGTCGCGCCCAAGGCACGATGTCACCTCTGGTTATTATTGATCTGAAGCGTCGTAATGTTCGACAACCATCCAAGGCTTCCTGCATTTTTGCAAATTGGACAAGCAGCGGAGCTATAGGTTCGGAATGTTTCGGTCTTCCTAACGCGGCTGGCTGCTCGCTCTGTTTACGACGGAATTATAGCAAATTAAAATCTCAATGCCGAATTAGGAACGCCTGGCTGTTGCAAATGAACAACACTTACGCTATCCGAGAGCCCGAAGCCCCAAATGCGGTTTCAGAAAAATTTCCTCAACCGCTGGCCCGCGCTTACTGATAAAATCTGCCGCTTTCAACCAAACAGCATTCGAAATGGACGTTAATCAACGCATCGCCGAAGAACTCGCCGTCAATATCCGCCAAGTCAATGCCGCCGTGGCCCTGCTCGATGAGGGCGCGACCGTGCCGTTCATCGCCCGCTACCGCAAGGAAGCCACCGGCGGCCTCGACGACACGCAGCTTCGAACCCTCGAAGAGCGTTTATTCTATTTGCGCGAACTGAACGACCGGCGCGCGACGATTCTCGACAGCATTCGCGGCCAGGACAAACTGACGCCGGAACTGGAACTGGCCATCAACGAAGCTGATACCAAAACCCTGCTCGAAGACTTGTACCTGCCCTACAAGCCCCGCCGCCGCACGAAAGCCCAAATTGCGCGCGAAGCGGGGCTCGAACCGCTAGCCGATGCCCTCTTGGCCGATCGCAGCCTGATCCCCGAACAATTTGCCGCCGGCTTCATCGATCCCGAAAAAGGCGTTGCGGACCATGCCGCCGCGCTGGAAGGCGCCCGCCAGATCCTCATGGAACGCCTGTCGGAAGATGCCGAGCTGCTGGCCGAACTGCGCGAGCGAACCTGGGGAAAAGGCATCCTGCATGCGACCGTGACGCCCGGCAAAGAGCGGGAGGCGAGCAAATTCCGCGATTACTTCGATTATCAGGAGGCGATCAACAAAACCCCCTCGCATCGGGCGTTGGCGTTGTTGCGCGGACGCAACGAGGATTTGCTGACGCTGACCCTGAAGCCGGCCCAGGAGGAACAGCAGGAACACGATCTCTGCGCGCAGTTTACCGCCCGGCGGCTCGGCGTAACCGGCACCGACAAACCGGCCGATGCCTGGCTGGCCGAAACGGCACGTCTCGCCTGGAAAATCAAACTGTTCACCCGCATCGACCTGGACTTGAAAATGCGGGTCCGGGAAGCCGCCGAACAGGAGGCGATCCGGGTATTTTCGAGCAACCTGCGCGATCTGCTGCTGGCCGCGCCGGCCGGCCATAAAGCCACGATGGGCCTGGACCCCGGCATCCGCACCGGCGTCAAGGTCGCGGTCGTCGACGCGACCGGCAAACTGCTCGCCACCGACACGATCTACCCTCACCCGCCGCGGAATGCCTGGCATGAATCGATCGCGACCCTCGCCCGATTGGTCGCAAAACATCAGGTGCAACTGGTCAGCATCGGCAACGGCACCGGCTCGCGCGAAACCGACCAGTTGGTCGCCGACCTGCAGAAACAGCACCCGGAACTGAGATTCAGCAAGATCGTCGTCTCCGAAGCGGGGGCGTCGGTTTACTCGGCCTCCGAGCTGGCCGCGAAAGAATTCCCCGGCCTCGACGTTTCCCTGCGCGGCGCGGTTTCGATCGCGCGGCGCTTGCAGGACCCGCTGGCCGAACTGGTCAAGATCGAGCCGAAATCGATCGGCGTCGGCCAATACCAGCACGACGTGAACCAGGTACAGCTGGCGCGCGGCCTGGATGCGGTCGTCGAGGACTGCGTGAACGCGGTCGGCGTCGACGTGAACACCGCCTCCGCCCCGCTGCTGAAGCAGGTTTCCGGCCTGTCGCAAAGCGTCAGCGAAAACATCGTCGCCTACCGGGACGAGCACGGGCCGTTCGCGAACCGCGCGCAGTTGAAAAAAGTGCCCCGCCTCGGCGAGAAGGCCTACGAGCAGGCGGCCGGCTTCCTGCGCATCACGAACGGCGACAACCCGCTCGATGCCTCCGCGGTGCACCCGGAAGCCTATCCGGTCGTCGAAGCGATCATTAAGGACACAGGCAAATCGATCCGCGATCTGATCGGCCAGTCGCAAATTCTAAGACGTCTCGACCCGGCTCGCTACACCGACGACCGGTTCGGCGTGCCGACCGTGACCGACATTGTGCGCGAACTCGAAAAACCCGGACGCGATCCGCGTCCCGAATTCAAAAGCGTGCAGTTCAAGGCCGGGGTCGAAAAGATCACCGATCTCGAACCCGGCATGCGCTTGAACGGCGTGGTAACCAACGTCGCCAATTTCGGCGCTTTTGTCGATATCGGCGTGCATCAGGACGGTTTGGTGCACATTTCTCATCTCGCGGACAATTTCGTCAAGGATCCGCGCGAAGTCGTAAAGGCCGGCGACATCGTCGAAGTCAAGGTGGTCGAAGTGGATGTGGAACGCCAACGGATCGCTCTGTCGATGAAGTCGGATGCGGAAGTCAGCCGTACGCCGAAACGCGAAACCGCCACCCGCAAATCTCAGGGAAAATCCGCTCCGCCCGCGCCGCCGATACGGGGCGCCATGGCGAATGCGCTGGCGAACGCATTAAAGAAGTAAAGAAAAAATGCTCTGCTATACTTGCTGGATATCGATTAATACCTAGCAGCAGGACCAGATATGATGACTTTTTTACGTTCTTTTGCATCCCTGTCAGTCGTTTGCCTAGCAATCGGCTACGCGCCTCCTACGAAGGCGGATCCGATGGCTCAGGCGTGGGATATCGATGCGCCTTCGCCCAAAATCCCGACCAAGCCGCAGAGTTACGGCGAACGCATCGGCGAGAAGGCGGTGAGCAGTTTCGCGAACCTGGCGACCGGTTGGCTCGAAATGCCCAAGAACGTGATCAACACCACCAACCAAAGCAATATCATCTACGGTTTTACCGGTGGCCTGGCGAAAGGGATGATTCATACCGCCGGACGGATGGGCGTCGGCATCGCGGATTTGATCACTCTGCCGCTCGCCACCAAACCGATGATCTATCCGCTGTATATCTGGGAGGATTTCGATGTCGATACCAATTACGGCGACGTGATGCGGCTGCACGAACCGCCAAGAAGAACGCAGGACACCACGCTTCCGCCCGTTCCACAGGCCGCCCCGCCTGTTCCGGCCACCGCGCCGGCTCCCGAATCCGTGCCCCCGGTTCAATATCCGGCCGACACCAACCGCAAGATCGATGCGATTTTCAACAAAGAGATGATGAAATAACGCGCCGCTTTCCTCCCTGCCTGCATCTATGCAGTCAGGGAGCGGAAACCTTAAACCGCCTTCCCGGCTTCTTTGGGCTGATCCACCGACCAGAGTTTTTCGAGCTGGTAAAACTCGCGCGACTGCGCGGTCATCGCATGCACGATCACATCGCCCAGATCGAGCAGAACCCAGTCCGAACCCAAATCGCCCTCGATACCGAGCGGCTTGACGCCGGACTCCGCGAGTTTTTCGACCACATAATCGCACAACGCCTTCAAATGACGGTCGGAAGTCCCGGTTACCAGCACCATGTAATCGGTAAAGCTGGTCTTGCCGCGGACGTCGAGCGTAGTGATGTATTTGCCTTTCTTATCGTCCAGCACGGTCCGGACGACATTCAATATTTCTTCTGCTTGCATTCGTTTTCCTAAATTCGCCGATCCGGGGATCAGGCGTTTTGATAAAGATGATGACTATGAATATAGTCTAATACGGCATCGGGCAATAAAAAACGGGGGTCGCGTTTTTCGGCGATCATTTTCCGTATCGCGCTGGCCGAGATGTCCAGTTGGGTGATCGGCTGAAAAAACAGCTTGCCGGCTTTGTACCGGGCCAAGTCCCCGGCTTCGAAGACCTGCAGGACGTCCCAAAAATCGTTCTCCGGTCGCGCCGAGCTACCGGGCCGGGTCATTACGACGATATGCGCATGGTCGAACAATTCGCGCCAACGGTGCCAGGTCGTCAGCCCGTTGAAGGCATCGCTCCCGACAAACAGCAGGAGCGGCCGCTCCGGAAAATCGCCCCGCAGCGAGCTTAGCGTATCGACCATGTAGGACGGCCCTTCCCTGTCCAGTTCGCGGGTATCGATCACCACATTGGACAATGTACAGGCTGCAAGTTGCAGCATTTCAAGCCGCATCGACGCGGAAGCGGAAGGTTCGAGCCGGTGCGGCGGCGTCTTGTTCGGAATCAATCGCACTTGTTCCAGGCCGAAGATTTCGCCGACCTCGATAACGGCGCGCAAATGGCCGTAGTGCACCGGATCGAAGGTGCCTCCGAAAATGCCGATCATTTATTGACGGATATGGCCGTCGCCAAGCACGATGAATTTCAGAGTCGTCAAACCCGCCAGACCAACCGGCCCTCGCGCATGTAGCTTGTCGGTGCTGATCCCGATTTCGGCGCCCAGGCCGTACTCGAAACCGTCCGCAAAACGGGTCGAGGCGTTCACCATTACCGAACTCGAATCGACTTCGCGCAAAAACTGCCGCGCCAAGGTGTAATTTTCGGTGACGATCGCGTCGGTATGCTGGGAGCCGTAGCGGTTGATATGGGCAATCGCCTCGTCGATGCCGGCCACGACCTTGATCGACAGGATCGGTGCCAGGTATTCGGCGCCCCAGTCCTCTTCGGTCGCACGTCGAGCGAACGGAACCAGCGAACCTGTTTTCGGGCAGCCGCGCAATTCCACGCCTTTTTCCCGGTACTGCTCGGCCAGCACAGGCAAGACCCGGCCTGCAATCGCTTCCGCAACCAACAGCGTTTCCATCGCGTTGCAGACGCCGTAACGGTGGGTTTTCGCATTGACCGAAATCCTGACCGCCTTGTCGATATCGGCCGAATCGTCGATATAGACATGGCAAATTCCGTCCAGATGCTTGATCACCGGGATCGTCGCCTGGTTTGAAATCCGTTCGATCAGGCTTTTGCCGCCGCGCGGCACGATCACATCGACATAACAGTCCATCGTAATCAGCTCGCCGACCGCTTCGCGGTCCGTCGTTTCCACGACCTGAACCGCTTCGCGCGGCAAGCCGGCCGCCTCCAACCCTTCGGCGATGCAGCCAGCAATCGCGCGGTTCGAATGAATCGACTCCGAACCGCCGCGCAGGATACAGGCATTGCCCGCTTTCAGGCACAAGGCGGCCGCATCGACGGTCACGTTCGGGCGCGACTCGTAAATGATTCCGATTACCCCGAGCGGCACGCGCATCTGCCCGACCTGAATGCCGCTAGGGCGGTAGTTCAGGCCGGTGATTTCACCGACCGGATCCGGCAATGCCGCCACCTGCCGTAAACCGTCGATCATCGTCTGAATTGCCTTCGGCGACAGCGTCAGCCGATCCAGCGACGCGGCGTCCAGGCCGTTCGCCCGGCCGGCGTCGAGATCCTTGGCGTTTTCCGCAGTCAACAGATCGCGGCGGCTGCCGAGCGCCTCGGCGATTTTCGATAACGCCAGATTCTTCCGGCCCGTCTCGGCGCGGCTGATTTCCATTCCGGCTTGCCTGGCCTTGATCCCAAGGCTCTGCATGTATTCTTTGATATTCAAAACCGATGCCTACTGATTTTTTCCGAATAAACCGGCCATTATATTCGGTTCCCCGATCCGGGCAACAATATTAAAAATGGGAAGAGTATGCTCAGGAGCCTACAGACGCCCGAGCGGCGAAACTCAATGCGCCTAACAGGCCGATTTCCTGGTTGATGCAGACTTTGACCGGAATCTGCTTCAAGGCGGTACGGTAACGGCCTTTTTCCAGATAGCCTTCCATGAAATCGCCGCGGGTCAACAGCGGCAGGATCTTGGGCGCAATTCCGCCGGCAAGATAAATGCCCGCATAGGGCAGGCACTTGAGCGCCAGATTGCCCGCCTCGGCGCCGTAAATCCGGCAGAACAGCGACAAGGCTGCGGCGCTCAGTTGATCGGTGCCGGCCACGCCGGCTTCGCCGATCACGGCCGCAGGATCGGATTCGGTCATCCGCTCCTCGAACCCGGATTGAACCGGAGCATGACCGGTTTTCTTCAAGAACTGGTAGATATTGACCAGCCCTTCGCCGGACAGCAATCTTTCATAGCTGACATGGCCGGGATAGTTTTCCCACAGATACCGCAGCAAGGCGATTTCCTGCTCGCTTCCGGGCGCAAAATCGGTATGTCCGCCTTCGCTGGCCAGTACCTGATAGGCTTCTCCGTTCCAGGCGATGATCGCTTCGCCGAGCCCCGTGCCCGCCGCAAGCACCGCACGATTGCCGTGCGGCGGCGCATCGCCGCCCGCATTTAGCGTCACGAAATCCGCTGCCGGCAAGTCCAGGATGCCCCAGGCGGTCGCTTCGAGATCGTTCAACAGCCGTACGTTCGGCGTCCCGGCCAGGGCGCCGATTTCACGCCGGAGCAGAACCCAGGGCAGATTGGTCGCTACACAGTCGCCATCGACGATCGGGCCGGCCACGCCCAGGCACGCCGAACCGATCGTCCGTCCGTCGCAATCCGCTAAAAAATGCTGCAACAGGCCGGTAAAAGTGGAATGATCCAGGCTCGCATAGCGTATTTTTTTGACGCAGCGCCAGCCTTTTCCTTCCGACTCGAAAAGCGCCAGAATCGTCTTGGTACCGCCGACATCGCCAGCCAGTATCATGGTTATTTGCCGGAATAGTGGTTGAAGACTTCGAAATGTTTTTCCTTGTCGAAACTCACGACGTCATAGGGATCGACGCGCCCGCCCATCTCCATGCCCGGACTGCCGGTGACCATCCCCGGAACGGCAAGGCCGGTCAACTTGGGTTTGGTTTTCAGCAATTTCATGATATCGGCGGCCGGTACGTGCCCTTCGACCACATAACCGTCGACAATGGCGGTATGACACGAGGCCATCTCCTTCGGTACTCCGTAGCGGGCCTTGATCGCCTCCATGTCGTCGGTAATGTTGTCTTTGACGCTGAAGTGGTTTTGCTTCAAATGGTCGATCCATTTTCCGCAACAGCCGCAGGTCGGACTGCGGTAAACGGTCACCTCGACCGGTTTATCTTCCGCATAGGCGGCGGCAAACGAAAACGCCGCGATAAAAATCCCCAAAACGATCTGAATTGCTCTCATGTAATCACCTCACTGGTGTGAAATCGGATTTTATGACTGATGATAAGCCGGGCTGAAACGATGCACCGCATCGACCATCGCTCCGACATGCTCCGGATCGATGTCCGGCAGAATCCCGTGGCCGAGATTGAATACATGACCCGGCCCGGAACCGTATTGTTCCAGGATCGTTCTGACTTTTTCGGTAATCACCTCCGGCTTGGCGTACAGCGCAACCGGATCCATATTGCCCTGCAGGGCCACTTTGTCGCCGACGCACGCGCGCGCGCGGCCGATATCGGTCTGCCAGTCCAGTCCGAGCGCATCGAAGCCCGCTTCGGTCATCGCTTCGAGCCAGAGCCCGCCGCCTTTGGTGAACAGAATCTTCGGAACCTTCCGGCCTTCTGCATCGGTTTTCAATAATTCGGCCACGCGGCTCGCGTAATGAAGCGAAAACGCCTGATAATCTTCGGTCGTCAGCATGCCGCCCCAGGTATCGAACACCATCACCGCCTGCGCACCGGCGGCAATCTGCGCATTCAGATAGGCGGCAACCGCCTCCGCCAGTTTTTCGAGCAGCCGATGCATCAAGGCCGGCTCATCGTACATCAAGGCTTTGACTTTGCGGAATGTCTTGCTGCCGCCCCCTTCGACCATATAGGTTGCCAATGTCCAAGGGCTGCCGGAGAAACCGATCAACGGCACGCGTCCGTTCAATTCGCGCCGGATCAGGCGTACCGCGTCCATCACATAGCGCAGGTCGGTTTCCGGGTCCGGAATGCCGAGCCGATGAATATCGGCGGCCGAAGCGACCGGTCTGGCGAACTGCGGTCCCTCCCCTTCGGAAAAACTCAACCCCAGTCCCATCGCATCGGGCACCGTGAGAATGTCCGAAAACAGAATCGCCGCATCGAACGCAAAACGCCGAAGCGGCTGCAGCGTCACTTCGCAGGCCAGCTCGGGATTCGTGCATAATTTGATGAAACTGCCCGCCTCTTCCCTGACCTTGCGGTATTCGGGCAAATACCGGCCCGCCTGGCGCATCATCCACACCGGCGTCCGTTCGACGGGCTGCCTTAACAAGGCTCTGAGAAAGCTATCGTTCTTTAGTTCTGTCATTCGCTATGCATTCCTGGATTAATGGATTGTCGCACCCGCTGAGTTGAGGGTTTGGCGGATGGAAAATCTTTCCGAATCGCGCCGAATTTCCGGGCGATGGCGGCTCTGAACTCGGCCGGCAACGCGCTTTTGGCATTTTTTGCCGATTCGGCATCCGCAAAACGGCCGTACAGCAGCACGAATTTTTCTTTTCCTTTCGATAAAAAGCGCACAATGCGCAAGTCCGGCTGCAATCCGGCATGGCGGGCGACGGTAGCCCGCATGGAGGAGGCTTTCGATAACACCGTCAGCTGCAGCGAATAGTCGTTCTCGGGCTGCGCAGCCAGCCAGACGCCGCCATCCCCGACAGGCACACGAACAGCCGGCTCCGGAATCGCGTCCTGCGCATTTTCGGAGAGGACGTCCTGCCGTTTCGCTGTTCCCGAAGGACCATCCGCCTCAAAAGCCGCCGTCGGTTCCGGCCCGGAATCTCCGGCAATCTGGCCGGCTTTTCGATCATTCGCGGGCGGATCGATTTTCCGAGGCTCTGCCGAATCGGAACTTGCAGCATATTTCAGTAAATTGCCGACGGGCAGACTGACAACAGGCCGTTCGAAATCGAAATGCGCCGCTCGCCCGCCAGTTTGAGCCGTGGCCCCCTTCTTTTCGCCGATTGGTCTTGAGGCCGTGAACCATTGGGTAGAAAGCGCGAGCGACACCAGGCACACGACGGCAATAACCAGAACGGTCAAAGGATCCATGCTTTCTTTGGGCTTGTTCAGTTCCGGAAAATGGGTGAGCATTCTGGCTGGAATGCCGTGCGAGTCCCGGTAAACCGCCTCGGTGATATCGTCCGCCCCTTCTTTTCCGATCCGTAGCGAGTTCGTGAGTGAGGCAATGTGCTGGATGAAATCACGGCATTCCTTTTGAAGAAAAGGCTTGGCTTCCACCAGATAGCAGTTCTCGATCGCAGGATCGGTATAATGCTTGATATGCCACTGATCGTGCGTCAGAACGAAAAGCAAACGCAACTCCGGATGCGTTTCGGCATATTGGATCAATCGGCCGACCAGGCCCGGCGAGATGTCGCCGGCATCATCGACAGCCAGAACGGCAGCGCTGGAAAAAGCCGGCGAGTCCTTTTTGATTGCCGATTCGGCCCGCTGATGCCTTAGCAAAGGCCCTGTGCGTTCTTGAATCTCCTCGAAAGTCAGGCCGCCATGCCCTTTCACCGAGCACCAGCGCAATTCATCCTGCAGACGCTGCTGCAAAACCTCCAGCAAGCCGGTTTTGCCGACGCCTTCCGGCCCGCACAGCACGACGGCCTGCCGGGTATTCGCAATCAAATGCCGAAGCAATTCGAGATTTTGACTCCTCCCCTGTGTAATCAGAAAGCGGGGAGGAGCCGCCCGATCGTCTCCCCGCATTGATTTGACTTGATAGGTCTCACTATCAATTTCGACCATAGCCGTTCAATGTCGATTCCAGCAGGGTACGGTCCACATAAACCGGCAGCGTGGTTCTGCCGATTTTCTCCAGCAGGATCAGGCGGATTCGACCGTCCAGATTCTTTTTATCGACCGCCATCAGTTCAAGAAAGCGTTCGGCATCGAGTCCGGCAGGAGGAATCACGGGCAAACCCGCGCGGAGAAGCAAAGCGGCGATCCTTTGCACGTCCTGCCCGGTCAGCCAGCCTTTGCGCATCGACAGATCGGCCGCCTGACAAATGCCGATCGCCACCGCCTCGCCGTGCAGATAGGCGCCGTACCCCGTACCGGTTTCGATCGCATGGCCGAACGTATGCCCCAAATTCAACGTGGCCCTGACGCCGCTTTCAGTTTCGTCCTCGGCGACAATCTCGGCCTTGTTCCGGCACGAACGCTCGATCGCATAGGCCAATGTATTTTTATCGCGCGCGCAAAGCGCCTCGATATTGTGCTCAAGCCAGACAAAAAAATCGGCATCCCGGATCAGCCCGTATTTGATCACCTCGGCAAGACCCGCCGCCAGTTGACGGTCATCCAGCGTATCCAGCGCGTCGGTATCCGCCAATACGCATTGCGGCTGATAAAACGCGCCGATCATATTTTTACCGAGCGGGTGGTTCACCCCGGTTTTGCCGCCGACCGAAGAATCGACCTGCGCCAATAAGGTAGTCGGAATTTGCAGAAATGCGATCCCGCGTTGATAACAGGCTGCGGCGAAGCCGCCCATGTCGCCGATCACGCCGCCGCCGAGCGCGATCAAGGTTGCGTTGCGACTGAATCTGGCTGACAGCAGAGCATCGAAAACGCGGTTCAACATTTCCAGCGTTTTATACTGCTCGCCGTCAGGCAAAACCACCGTTTCAACCTGATAAGAGGTTAAGTTTTGCCTTACCCGATCGAGATAAAGCGGCGCCACCGTTTCATTGGTCACGATCAGGACTTGTTTGGACTTGATGTGCGCCGCATACAAGTCCGGCCGGCTCAAAAGCTGCGAGCCGATATAAATAGGATAACTCCGGTTACCCAGTTCGACATGGAGATGTATCATTCTGAATTGGAATTGAGTTTTCTGTAGTGCTCTAGAATGCGATTGACGACGGCCCTGCTTTGCATCACACCGGTATCGACTTTAAAGTCAGCGCAGGCAAGGTAAAGGGGTTCGCGTTCGGCATAAAGGCTTTCCAGACGGGCACGGGGATTATCGGTTCTCAACAGAGGGCGCTGCGTGTCTTTACGGGTCCGTTCGAGTATCCGGCCAACCGAACATTTCAGATAAACGACGAAACCGTTTTCTTTAAGCAAATGCCGGTTTTCTTCGCGCAGAATGGCGCCGCCGCCGGTTGCCAGGACAATCCCGTGCATCTGGGTAAGATGCCTGATCATTTTCTGCTCGCGGTCCCGAAACCCCGCCTCGCCTTCGAATTCGAAAATGGTCGGAATATTGACGCCGGTCGCTTCCTCGATCGCCTTGTCGCTGTCGTAGAAAGGCAATTTCAGCGTTTTTGCCAATTGCCGTCCGATCGTGGTTTTGCCCGCGCCCATCAGGCCGATTAAATAGATATTTTCAGATCGCATGGCGTATCGCTGCGGTGCCCGTTCTACCGGTTAAAAATACGCCATTATGCCTGTTTCTTTTAAACAAGATCAATTGTCGGAACAAAATTTGTTCGCAAGCCTGATCTTCAAGGAAAACGGCCTGAAAATAAAAAAGGGGACTTCACGCCCCTTTTCTACCTGATTCTGAAAGCCGCTAATTATTGGCCAATATATCCTTGACGATTTTTGGCGTGACAAACACCAGAAGTTCGCGTTTATCCTCCGAATTGACAGTTCTCTTGAACAAAAAGCCGATGCCGGGCAAATCCGCGAAAAAAGGCACCTTATTCAATTCGTTGGCCGTCTCGCCTCTATAGATGCCGCCTAAAACGATCGTTTCCCCATCGTTTACCAGCACGTTGGTTTTAACGGAATTGATATCTATTTTCGGGCGGCCCAAAACCAATTCGGTCGTCGGTTCGTCGCGCGTAATGACCAGATCCATATTGATACTGCCGCTCGGCGTAATCTGAGGCGTAACGTCGAGCGAAAGCAAGGCGTCGATGAATTGTACGTTGGTGCCGCCATTGCCGCTTTGGGTTTCGTAAGGGATCGACTGGCCCGAAGTAATCGTTGCCTGACAGCGGTCCGTGGTCATAACCCGCGGATTGGACAGAATCTGCGCCTTGTTTTGATCCTGCAATGCCGATAATTCGAGATTCAGCACATAATCGGCCCCCCTCGCCAGGGTCATGCCCAAAGCGCCGTAAGGATTGGATTCCGTTGCGAGATCGACAATCGTATCCTGTATTTCCCCGATGTTACCGTCTGCATCGGGTTGTGCATTACTGTAAGCATGGGTTCCGGCCCCGCCGAGCGCAAAATTTTTGCCCGAACCGACCTGCGCCATTTTGGCCACGCCGAATCTGACGCCCAACTCGCGGGCAAATACGCTAGACGCGATCACCACCCGGGACTCGATCATCACCTGTCTGACCGGAATATCCAGCTTACGGATCAGTTTTTTAATTTCATCCAGCCGCTTGGCCGTTTCTCTGACGATCAGCGTATTGGTTCGCGAATCGACCATGACGGTGCCGCGTTCCGTCAACATATTCAGTTTCTCGCTTGGGTTTTGTCCATAACCCCCTTCCGACGTCATTCCCGGTCCCGGAGACATGCCGCCTCTGCTCGCCATTTGCTGTTGTGTTTTCTGATTCTGAGCCTGGCTAGCGACACTGGAAGCGGCCGAGGCACTCGTCAAAGCTTTCGAGATGGTATTCGAGCCTTTTGCAAGTCCGCACACCGTATTCCCTCCGCTATCTTCTCCATAGAGCAGATTTTTGAAATTTTCCGCCTTGGCATAGTTGATCTTCAGATACTCGGTCACCAACGGATCGAGCTGCTCGATGACGACCTCTTTCTCTCGCTGTTTTTCCTTGTAATCCTTGATTTTGCCGACCGGAGCGACCAGCGTCACGTTACCGGTTTCGTATTTTTCCAATCCTTTGGTCATCATGATGAAGTCCAGCGCTTCATCCCACGGGACATCGTCCAGTTTTACCGTTACCGTCCCCGTCACATCGTCGCCAGCCACCACATTCTGGCCGGTAAATTCGGACAATACCGCGATCACACTGCGGATATCGATATCCTGAAAATTCAGCGACAATCTATCGCCGGTGTATTTGTCGCGCTGGCTCTGGATCGCCTCTTTTTCGGCAGGCGTCAACGGGCGAAACTCGACTGTCAACAAGCCTTCGGACTGAAATAACGAATAATCGTATAACGGACTTTGCGGCACCACGGTGACCGTCGTTTCCTTGGCCGTCGAAGCGGCATCGATATACTTGACCGGCGTCGCAAACTCGGACACATCCATACGCTTACTCAAACGGCCCGGCAACTGCGTATTCATGAAACTTATCACCACATTACCGCTTTCTTCCCGCGTGTTCACCACCGTATTGGGATTCGCCAACGAAACCAGAATTCGCCCTTCGCCCTTATCCCCCCGTTTGAAATCGAAGCCGGTAATCGACTGCTGGGGAATCAATTGGCTGGTAATGGCAGCGCTTGGCGTAGCCGGCAGCGGACTCACGGAAGATGCCACGGGAACGGATTTTGCATTGGTCAGCGTCAGCAAGACTCTCCGCCCGTCCGTTTTGGTATCGAATGGAGCGGATTCCGTTAAGGAAACTCTGAATAAGTCCTACGCCTGGGATAAAATATCCGCAGCTTGCCATTTTCGATAGGTGCCCGCCATGAAGCAACTCGGACTCAGTGCCCCACTGTTTGTGAAGAAACCGAAACAGACTCGGCGGCAGCAATTTCTCCAAGAGATGGAGCAGGTAGTGCCTTGGAGTTTGTGGACGAGCCGGATAGCGCCGCACTACCCGACAGCGGGCCGAGGCCGCCGCCCCTTTCCCTTGGCGACGATGTTGCGCATTCACCTGATGCAGCAGTGGTTCGGCTATTCCGATCCGGCGATGGAGGAAGTATTGCACGACATGCCGCTGCTGCGCGAGTTTGCCGGGCTCGATGCGGGCGAGGACGCCCTGCCGGATGAAACCACGATCCTCAAGTTCCGGCATCTGCTGGAACGCCATCAGTTGGCACAAACCCTATTTGATGAAACGGCGGCGCTGTTGGCCGAAAAAGGCCTGTTGCTACGGCAAGGCACGATCGTCGATGCGACATTAATCGCTGCCCCGCCGTCCACCAAGAACCGGGCGCGCAAACGGGATGCCGAGATGAGTTCGACCAAGAAAGGGAACAATTACCACTTTGGGATGAAGGCGCACATTGGGGTCGATGCCGAGTCGGGGTTAGTGCATACTGTGGAGATGACCACCGCCAAGGTGGCGGATGGGGTCATGACGGAGGCGTTGCTGCACGGCGAGGAACGGGTCGTGCTGGGCGATCGGGCCTATACCCGCAAGGACCGGAATCTGGCGGCGGATCGCCTGGAAGGTGAGCCGGTTTGGGCCTTTCCGTTCAAGCGGGGGAAGGGTGAGGAGTTGCCGGTAGAGCAAGCCCTTCACAACCACATGCTGGCGCCGTTACGCGCCATGGTCGAACATCCGTTCCGGATCGTCAAGCGCCAGTTCGGCTATACCAAAGTGCGTTACCGGGGGCTGTTCAAGAATGCCCAACAACTCTACTTGCTGTTTGCCCTGGGCAATCTTTATCACGTTCGGCAGGCGCTGCAGCCGACCTAGGGAGACCTTTGTCCTTCGCCCTGGAAAACCGAGAACACTGAGTGAAATCACCCCGATAGCGGGCGCTGCCGGGAAGGATTTGCCCATTTTCGGCGAGGTGCCACGGATGTCGCACGGTGTCGCTTATAAAAACCACTTATTCAGAGCTTCCTTAAATTCAGCACGACACGCACCCGGTCGGCCGCTTCCGCGACATACAGGCTGTTGACCACACCCTGGTTGATCGGATAGGTTTTTTTCGGCAGACCGTTCTTGACGCCCGAAAAATCCAGCGCAATCCGGGCAGGATTATCGGTTTTGAATACTCTCGGGGCGACTGCCGGGCCGTTCATTTCCAACTGGATCTGCAGTTTGTCTCTTGCCTGCGTCGCTACGTCCACCCGAGTAATTGCCAGTTCGGCGGCTTTTATGGGTACGTTCTGCGCGATAAATAAAACCAGGCCGGCACCAAAGGTCCTTATTATTCTCATCAAAAGGCCATTTTGTTGATTAATCATCTTTTTGTCCTCGAAAATCATTCTGTCAAAGCCAATGAGGCTTGCTGTTCGCGCCATACTCCCGGCTTATCGGAAATCAATTCCATCACTTCTATTCTATCGCCGAGAATACGAATGATTTTTCCGTAATTCTTGCCCATATGATTCCCGACTCTGACGCGATAAACCGTGCTATCGCCGGCCTTGATCAGTCCCCATAAGCCGACCTTCATGCTAACCGTGCCGACCATTCTCAAACTGTCGAGCGAAAAGGCCTCCAATTCCTCCTTAGGACGCGACAGGTCGGGCCTGATGCCGGAACCGGCTACCGCCACCGCATCTGCCTGCCCGACCGCTTGTTCCAGCGGGATAAACGGATCGCGAAGGCCCTCGGGATTGAAAATAAAGGGCTCTACCACTTTGATTTCCGGCAGCGGCTCGATCGAGCCTTTCGGCTTGGCTTTTTCGGCCGCGATAAAGGCTTGCAAATCGGATAAATCTTCGCTGGCACAACCCGAAAGCAATGCGGCGCCGAACAAGCAGCAGACAGGCATCCACGCACGCCTGTGCGCCAATAAAGGTAGCCTATGGGATTTCATTTTTTAGCCCCCTTTCGTTTCTTCTTGTCGGTAGTGTCGGCGGACTGTGTATCGGTGTCTTCCTTATAAGTTTTGATGACCGCATCCATGACCATTAATTGCGCGCTGGATTTCTCCATAGGTAAAATCGCCACATTATGGACTGTCACGATTCTTGGCAGCGAGGCCAGACCGCTGACGAACAACCCCAGTTCATCGTAATGGCCGACGACTTGAATATCGATCGGCAATTCGGAATAAAACTCTTTCCTGACCGGCGGGGCAGGCTTGAACAAACGAAACTCCAGGCCGCTCGCCAAGCCGGTCTGCGAAATATCGACCAGCAGGCTGGCAACTTCTTCCTCGGTAGGCATTTGCTTGATCATTTCTCCGAGAGCGTCCTGGATTTGCTCCAGCTGTTTCACATATTCGGGAAGATTGACCGCTTTCTTCTGTTTGCTCGCAAAGGTTGCCTTCAGCTCGTTTTCCTTTAACTCCAGACTATCAAGCTGATCCAGTTGATCCATCGTATCGTAATAATAGCCGCCGCCCATGACCAAAAGGCACAAGATCAGAATAAAGCCGGCTTTGATAGGCGGTGGCCAAGTTCCCGAGGCTTCGAAGTCCCAATTGATTTCGGAAAGGTTCATAACGGTTTCTCCGCACTTTTGGCGCCCTGGTTAGCGATCATCGTAAAATCGCTCTCATGCTCCTCTTCTTTTTTATCCGGAGACTGGATCACAACGACTTTGGGAGAATTCATCCATTTGGAGGCTTCGATCGCCCGCATGAACGCCGAGACACGGGCATTGGATTGGGTTTTGCCCTCGAAAGTCAGCGCAGAACCGGCTTGCGTCAACTGGGTCAGATAGATGCCGTCCGGAGTAACTTTGGGGATTTCATCAAAAAGATGCACAACCTCGGGCCTGCTTTCCTGCAGCTTCTGGATCACATTGATCTTGGCCAACAATTTTTTCTTGGTTTCCTCGATGTCGCGAATCTTCGCGATTTGCACATCCAAAAGCCGGATCTCCGTCTCCAGAAGCCGGTTCCGCTGGCTCTGATATTCTTTCAGCCCTTCGATGTAAATATGCACGGCCACCAGCAGACCGATGGTCAGCAACACCGACGCGCCTATCGCCGCAATAAAATCTTTTAGTTTTTGCTTGCGCAGTTCCTCGCGCCACGGGAGTAAATTAATTTTCGCCATCAGTCAAAACTCCTCAAAGCCAAACCACAAGCGATCATCATCGCCGGGGCATCGTTACTCAAACCTTGCGGCCTGACTCGATTCGATAACGACATATTCACAAACGGATTGGCAATATACGCCGGCACGCCCAGGCTTTGCTCCACTAATTTGTCCACGCCGGCGATCGAAGCACACCCTCCGGCCAGAATGAGGCTATCGATGCCGCGATTGGCGCTGGATGAGACGAAAAACTGCAGGGACCTCGCGATTTGCTGTACCATCGCCTTTTTGAAAGGCTCCAACACATCGACAATATAATTGTCGGGCAATCCTCCCTGCCTTTTCGCCACTCCTGCTTCTTCATAAGAAAGCCCGTAACGGCGTTGAATTTCTTCGGTCAACTGCTTGCCGCCAAAACCTTGTTCGCGGGTGTAAACCGTACGCCCGTCATGGAGGACGTTCAGCGCCACGACCGAGGCGCCGATATCGGCAATCGCGACCGTTTTACCTTTTACCGAATCCTCAAACTGATCGGCAAGTAAAATAAACGCATTTTCCATCGCGAACGCTTCAACATCGACGATCTTCGCTTTCACTCCCGCCTTCTGCAAAGCCGTAGCCCGATCATTGACATTCTCTTTCCTCGAGGCCACCAGCAAAACATCCACCATTTCCGGGTTATGTTCGTTAATCCTTTGTATTTCAAAATCGAAATTGACCTCATCCAGCGAGTACGGAACATACTGGTCGGCTTCCATCAGGATCTGCTCTTCCATTTCCTCATCGGACAGAGAGGCCGGCATCGTAATGATTTTGGTCATCACCGAAGAACCCGAGACCGCTACGGCCGCCTGCCTCAGCTTGGTGCCGGACTGTTTGAGTGCGGCTTTGACCGCACCGGAAATAATATCGACGTTCGTAATATTCTTATCGATTACTGCATCTTTGGGCAAAGGGGTCACAGCATAACTCTCAACCCGATAGCGCGATCCGGACTTGCTCAGTTCCAGCAATTTGATCGATGCCGTACTGATATCAATGCCAAGAACCGCATTCTGCTTCTGATCGAACAAGCTCATGATAGATCCCAAAAAATTTGAACATTAACACCATTCATATCTCGAAGTGCCTGTATTTACAGATACTAACAACCGTGAGGAAATGACCAGCCCTCAACCTGAAGCGGCCTAACGAAGTATAGTAGCGATTTTTAAATTGGCCGGGGAAAATACAATTTATCGCGCACCTGGACCGAACGCTTCACAGCTCCGGAAATGCTGATATTTTTATGTAGATTAGCTTATTTTTCTGGCAGATGCATCACATACTTAATAAAACAGAATAATAGTTTAAGCGAATTTTTATTCTTCCGAAAAAACGAGCGACAGGGGACGAATCGAAGCCTTCGATAGATCGGGAGCGGGGGAGCGCACGATGATGTTCAATCTGGAAAACCGTACGGCTGCTGTAGCTATCATCCATACTTCAACTCCTGATACCGTATTTTCGCAGCTACAGCTGAACCGGCCAAAGCCTGAATGATGGAAAATCAAGAACAGGCCACCGAGTACCGCAGCCTCAATCGGATCGCGTGGAAAAACCCGTATCGACTTCGATAGCGGCTTTAAGGTAAATAGGCCTGTAGCGAGAGCATTCGTCCGGTCCCTGGCAGATTGGGAGTAAGGAAGAGTTTCTTGGATCGGACTTTTCGAGCATATCGAACGGCAGAGTCTTGATCGAACTTCAGGAAGACTTACGCCGCCCGGCCGAGAACGCCTGAGCGTCCCCGCACGCACGCCCGCGCCATTTGACGAAAAAAAATGGGAGAGAAAGAGAAGATGTTTCCGGAACGGGCCGGAAGAAACCTTATCCGCGCTTGGCGACGGTTTTTTCTGCGGATACGGCCGGCTAAAATGCAGCAGGCCGGGATCAACCTGCGAAGAGAGCGATGGCGGCTCGGCCAAATAGGCGCCGAGCGGAGTTCAGAGACCCCGGCAATTTCTTTATTGCGTCAATTGCACAAACCGCCCGCCCGAACTTATTTGCCGTATTTTCTACGGAACTTGTCGACTCGGCCTGCTGTATCGACGACGCGTTGCTTGCCGGTGTAGAAGGGATGGCATGAGGAACACACTTCGATCAACAGGTCTTTGGAAAGAACCGACCCTGTTACAAAAGTATTGCCGCAGCCGCAAGTCACTGTAATTTGTTTATAATTTGGATGAATTTCTGGTTTCATAACGCTTCACATTACCCGTGAGGGCCACATACCGTTTAAAAAGCCTCCTATGATAAGGCTTCCATTCTGTTTTATCAACCAGATTTTGCTTTACGGCCTTTGCGCAAGCATCTTGGCGCGCCGCTCACGGCCGATCAGGAGTAAAACCAGCGAGATCGCCGGCAATCCTACCGCGGAAGCGTAAATGAAAAAGATGTAATAGCCGTAATGGTCGACGACCAGCCCGGCAAACCCGCCCAAGAACTGCGCAGGCAGCGTCATCAGGGAACTGAACAAGGCGTATTGGGTGGCAGTATAAGCGGTGCTGGTCAAACCGGAAAGATAGGCGATAAAAACCGAAGTGGCGAGCCCGCCGCTCAAATTATCCGCGCTGATCACCGCCGCCAGCAGAAGTTTGCTGGGCTCGCTCAACGCCAGCACCGCAAACAGCAAATTGGTCGCCACCACCATCACGGAGCCCAGCAGCAACGGCCTCATGACGCCGTACCTGACCACTAACGCGCCGCCCAAGGCGGCGCCTGCGATCGTCATGAAAAAACCGAAAACCTTGCTGATTTCGGCAATGTCTTTTTTGCTGAAACCCAGATCGAGATAGAACGGATTGGCCATCACGCCCATCGTGATGTCGCTCATCTTATAAACCGCGACCAGCAACAGAATGATGAGTCCGGTTCGGCCGTTGCGGCTGAAAAACTCGACGAAAGGACTCAATACCGCATCGGTGAAACCGGCAGCCATTCTTTGCCCAAAAGAAGCGCGCCCGGAAACGCCCAACGCGGATTCCAGCCGGCTTTCGACCTTGCGCGCCGACTCGACCCGCCGATGCTCGGGTTCGCGCAACGTCAGCGTCGTGAATATTCCGACCGACATGGTGGCCGCCATCACCGAATAGGCCGAATTCCAGCTCGAATACTCGGCGATATAAAACGCGCCCGCCCCGGCCATCAGCAGAGCGATACGGTAACCCAGCACATAAGCCGCCGCCATCGCACCCTGGTAACGCGCATCGGCCGTTTCGATCCGGAACGCATCGATCACCACATCCTGGGTCGCCGAACAAAACGCCACGCCCACCGCAAGCAGCGCACAGAGCCGCAATTGCGTATGAGAATCCAGACTCGCCATTCCGGACAGCCCTAGAGCGATCCCTATTTGCGCAAGCAGCATCCAGCTCCGCCGCTTGCCCAGAAGGCGGGTCAGCAGAGGTATCGGCAACCGGTCGATCACCGGCGCCCAAAAAACCTTGATCGAATAGATCACGCCGACCCAACTGAAGAAACCGATGACGGTGCGCTCGATTCCTTCATCCCGAAGCCAGGCCGATAAGGTGGAAAACACCAGCAGGAAAGGCAAACCCGCGGAAAAACCGAGAAAGACCATACTGACAACGCGCGGTTGCAAATAGATCGCGAAAGCCGTTTTCCAGCTTTTATCGGCAGCCATCGGGCTTTACCTGAAACAGGCGCGCCGCACGGAAAACGCGGCGCGGAAACAGAAAGTAACTAGGCATTCAACAGATAATGCATGACGATACTGCCGACATAACCGGCAGCAATCGCCGGCGTCCATTTCAGATGACTGAAGAACGTGTATTTATGATTGGACTGGCCCATCAGCGCGACGCCCGCCGCAGAACCGACCGACAGCAGCGAACCGCCGACGCCGGCTGTCAGGGTAACCAGCAGCCATTGATAGAGGCTCATATCCAGATTCATATTCAACACCGCGAACATCACCGGAATGTTGTCGACAACAGCCGAAATCAAACCGACCAGAATATTTGCGGTCGTTTGACCCAGACCGTCATACATGGCGCCCGACAGCAGCTCCAGGTAACCGATATAGCCCAGGCCGCCTACCGCAAACACGACGCCGAAGAAAAACAGCAGCGTATCCCATTCGGCATGGCGCACTTTGTTGAAGATATCGAATGCCTCGTCGCCTTCCACAGTATATTTGGTTTTCAGATGGTAACCGTAAAGCATCAGAATCGACAGGCCGGCCATCATGCCCATGAACGGCGGCAGATGCAAAATCTGCTTGAAGCTGACCGCGGTCGCAATGGTCAACAAAAACATTACGCAGATCTGGATCGCGCCCGGTTTCAGTACCACCGCTTCCTCTTCGGAAGCATTGGGCTGCTCGTCCGGTACCGCAAAATACATCACTGCGGCGGGAACGCCGTAGTTGACCGCCGACGGAATGAACAATTTGAAGAAGTCGAAGAACTCGGCGTAGCCGGCCTGCCAGACCATCAGCGTGGTAATATCGCCGAACGGACAGAAGGCGCCGCCCGCATTAGCGGCGACAACCAGATTGACGAATCCGATGCTGACGAATTTGGGATTGTCCGCACCGACTGCCATGACTACGGCCCCCACCAGCAGCGCCGCGGTCAAATTATCGGCCACCGAAGACAGGAAGAAAGTGATAACGCCGGTGATCAGGAACAGCTTGCGGTAACCGAACTGCCGTCTGACCAGCCAGGAACGCAGCGCTTCGAACACGTTGCGCTCGGCCATCGCGTTGATATAAGTCATCGCGACCAGCAGGAACAACATCAACTCGGCATATTCTTTCAAGTTGTATTCGAACGCTTCATGCATCGCCTCGACCGAAATACCGGCCTGCGAAGCCAGGATGGCCGCATGCGACCAAATGATCGCAGCCGCCAAAATCACCGGTTTCGATTTACGCAGATGCGTAAATTCTTCCGCCATCACAAAGCCGTACGCGATCATAAAGATCAGTACGCAATAGATCCCGCGCTCGGTCCCGGTCAGCCCAAGACTTTCAATACCGCCGGCCATTGCGAACTCCGGCACCAGCAGCGTCATCAACAAAACAAAAAGAAACCTCACAAACTCCCCCTATTGATGATTTTTATATCGAAAAATTAAATGATTAAAGCGGTCTTCAACCGGATATACTATCACTTCGGAATAACTTTTGTCATTTTATGACGCAGCGTATATGATTAGCGGTTGCTATTATGCGCTTAACGAGCAACGATAAACCATCTATGTATCAGTACAACGAACAAGACCAAACCCTTGTCGAAGAAAGAGCCGCGCAGTACCGGCGGCAGACCGAGGATTTCCTGAAAGGCGAACTGAGCGAGGATCAATTCCGGGCCTTGCGGTTGCGCAACGGTCTGTATATCCAGACCCATGCCCCGATGCTCCGGATCGCCGTACCCTATGGCCTGCTGAACTCCAGGCAGTTGCGCAAGCTGGCGCATATCGCCCGCGAATACGACAAAGGCTACTGTCACTTTACGACCCGGCAAAACGTCCAATTCAACTGGCCGGAACTCGAACGCGTGCCCGACATCCTCGACGAACTGGCCAGCGTACAGATGCATTCGATCCAGACCAGCGGCAACTGCATGCGCAACACCACCTCCGACCATTTGGCCGGGGTCGCGGTCGACGAAATCGAAGACCCGCGCCCATACTGCGAAATCATTCGCCAATGGACCACGCTGCATCCCGAATTCGATTATCTGCCGCGCAAGTTCAAGATCGCGGTCAGCGGCGCCCGCCACGACCGCGCCGCCACGCAATTGCACGACATCGGCGTCCATCTGGTCAAGAACGAGGCCGGAGAAACCGGTTTCCGAATCCTGGTCGGCGGCGGCCTCGGTCGTACGCCGATCATCGGCCAGGTAATCCGCCCGTTCCTGGAAAAGAAACACCTGCTTTCGTACCTGGAAGCGATTTTGCGGATTTACAACTTGTTCGGACGCCGGGATAACAAATACAAAGCGCGCATCAAGATCCTGGCCAAAGAAACCGGTTTGGAAAAATTTACCGGGATGGTCGAAGCAGAATGGCTGCAAATCAGGGACGGCATGGAACTTGGCGATGAACGGATAGCGGCGATCAAAGCACATTTCACACCTCCGGCTTATGATACGGAAGCGGCGCAGGATGAAAGCCTGTCTGCGCATTTAGCGGCCCATCCTGCATTCGCCACCTGGTACCGATACAATACCGCCGAGCACCGCGTGCCGGGTTACCGCGCCGCGTTCATTTCGCTGAAAGCCCCGGATTCGCCGCCCGGCGACATGACCGATACACAACTAGATGCGGTCGCCGATCTGGCCGACCGCTACAGCTTCGGCGAAATCCGCAGTACACACCGGCAAAATTTGATTCTGGCCGACGTCAGACAGACCAACCTGTTCGCTCTGTGGCAGACATTGAGCGAACTCAACTTGGCCACACCGAATATCGGCACGGTGACCGACATCATCTGCTGCCCCGGCCTGGATTTCTGCTCGCTGGCGAATGCCGGATCGATCGGGGTCGCCAAAGAGATCAACGAAGCGCTCGAAGACATGGACTACGTACACGACATCGGCGACGTCAAGATCAACATGTCGGGCTGCATGAACGGCTGCGCGCATCAAAGCGTCGGCCACATCGGCATCCTCGGCGTCGACAAGAAAGGCGCCGAATGGTATCAGATCACCCTCGGCGGTTCTTCCGAGAACGAAGCCGCCATCGGCGAACGCTTGGGGCCTGCGGTGGCCCGCGACGAAGTCACCCAAGCGATCACCACGATCCTGGAGGTGTATGTCAACCAGCGGCAGCAAGAAGAATCATTTTTGGACATGGTAAAACGTGTTGGCATCACCCCTTTCAAAGAACGAGTCTATGCAGATCATTAAAGACAAAGTCATTATCGACGACACTTTTACGCCGCTTGCCGACGATGCCCCGTTGGCCGGCGGCGACATCTCCGTCTCGCTGGCGAGATGGAAAAACGACCGGGAAGCCCTGCTCGCCCGTCCGGGCAAAGTTGGCGTGCGCATCCGGGCGAGCGACAGCGTTTCGGACCTTGCCGGCGATCTGAAGCATATTGATCTGATCGAACTTGACTTTGCCGAGTTCGCGGACGGACGCCTATTTTCGCAGGCCTGGCTGCTGCGGGGCCGCTACCATTACCAAGGCGAAATCCGGGCGGCCGGTCACTATTTGACGGACCAGACTTTTTATCTATCCCGCGTTGGCGTGAATGCGTTTCAACCCGCAAAAACGGAGCACCTGAATACCATTCTTGCGAATCTGAACGATTTTTCGGTCAAATACCAGCCTTCGATCCATTAATCCATCGGCACCAAAACAAAAAGCCTTGTCCGGCATCGCCAGGACAAGGCTTTTTTATGTGTGACTGAAAATCCGTGATGAAGCGATCAAAGTAATTCCGCTGATCCCTGCCGCCCCACGGTATTACAAAATGCCTACCGCGGAGCACTGCGATTCGGCCGGAGTCAATGCTTCATGATCGCCAAACCTTTCAATAAAGATAACGCCTCGAATATCGGATAATCGTTGATTTCCAGTGATTCTTCCGCCTTCGCCTTCTCATCCGGTGTTTTAGGCGTTTCGGTTTTTTCCCCTTTTTTCTTGCCGTTTTCCAGATGGTGCGACAAATCGGCTTCCTTGACCGGCACAAACTCCGGCTTTTCGAGCGACGCCAGCTTGACCGAAGCGAGCGCAATATCAGGTTCGATGCCTTCCGCCTGGATCGATCTGCCCGAAGGGGTATAGTAACGCGCCGTCGTCAATTTGACCGCCGCGCCGCTGCTGGTCGGCAAAATCGTCTGCACGGAACCTTTGCCGAACGATTTTTCGCCCATGATTATCGCGCGCTTCTGATCCTGCAGGGCTCCGGCAACAATTTCGGAAGCCGATGCGGAGCCGGCATTGATCAACACCACCATCGGCGCACCGTTCAATAAATCGTCTCCCGCCGCGGTGAAACGCATTTCCGAATTTTCGATCCGGCCTTTTGTGTAAACAATCAAACCGCTTTTCAAAAATGCATCGCTGACTTCGACCGCGGCATTCAGTACGCCGCCGGGATTGTTCCGAAGATCGAGCACCAGGCCCTTCATCGCTCCCGCATTTTCTTTTTTCAACTGCGCCAGGCTTTCCAGCAGGCTTTCGCCGGTGCCGGATTGAAAGCTGCTGATCCGCACATAGCCGTAACCCTTCTCGAGCAATTTGCTCTTCACGCTTTTGACTTTGATAACGTCGCGGGTCAAGGTGAACTTCAGGGGGGCTTCTTCGCCTTCCCGAACTACCGTCAGATCGATTTTGCTGCCCGGTTCGCCGCGCATCGTCTTGACGGCCTCGACCAGGCTCATCCCCTTGACCGGCTTGTCGTCCAGCCGGATGATCAGATCCCCGGTTTTCAGACCGGCCCGTTGCGCCGGCGTATCGTCGATCGGCGAAACAACCTTGATAAAACCGTTCTCCATCGTGACTTCGATGCCCAAACCGCCAAACTGGCCGGTAGTGCCTTCTTTCAACTCCTGATATTCTTCGGGCACCAGATAGGCGGAATGCGGGTCCAGGCCGCTCAACATACCGCGCACCGCATCTTCCAGGAGCTTTTTGTCCGATACGGGCTCTACGTAATCGCGCTTGATGCGCCCGAAAATTTCGGTGAACGTCCTGAGTTCCTCGAAGGGCAGAGCCTCCGACTCGCTTTCCGCGGCTGGCTTGTTCAGCTCGGCAAGAACACTGCCGCCGATGCTGATGAACACGCCCAACATGACCCCCAGGGACAAAATAAAAAATGTCTTGTTTTTCTGCATGCCTCTTGCTACCCCAAATACTCGATTCCTAAACTATGTTATTCCATGATGGCCAACCGATTCTGCATCGCTAACCCGGATACCATGCCAACGGATCAACCGGCTTGCCGTTCTTGCGGATGCCAAAATACAAACCCGACTGCGAGCGCCCACCGCTTTGGCCCGCGCCGGCAATCACCTCTCCCGCCTCAACCCAGTCATCGACCCGCTTATAGAGACTCTGATTGAAACCGTAAAGCGTCATGAAGCCGTTGCCGTGATCGAGGATCATCAGCAGACCATAACCCGTCAGCCACTGCGAATAGACAACCTTGCCTCGGGTCACCGCACGAACCTCCGCCCCTTCCGTGGCAGCGATCAGGATGCCGTCCCAAAGGCTCTGCATTCCTTCGGCAACCGACTGCCCCGAAATCGGCCAAGGCAAATGCCCCTTGAGCCGCTCGAAATCGACAGGAACTCCGGCCGGCTTCCGGACTGCGCCGGACGCAGACTCGTCCGGGTTCTGCATCTGCCCGTTAGCTGCCGCAGTTTGCGGCTCCTGAGCCTCCACGGCCTGACTTTGCCACTTGACTTGTTCGACGATCAGCGTCTTCAACTCGTCTTCGCTTTCTTTCAACCTCGCCAGCTGTTGCTCGCCGGACAGATAATCCTGCTCGACCTCGGTGAGCAATTTGCTCCTCTCATTCCGCAACAGTTCAAGCGCGCTTTGTTTAATACGGTGTTGCTCCACATCGTGTTCCATCTGCAACGCTTCCTCCCGCTGCCGGCTTTCCAGCTCGGCAAGCCCGGAAACCGACTTTTGCACGACAGCCAGTTTCTTCAGGCGCTGCCTGCGCAAATAATCGTGATAAACCACCATTCTGCTCGCCTTCGCGAGATCCTGGTGGTTCAGGATCAGCTTCAATTTCCCGGACCGCCCCATCACAAAATCGGCGCGCAACTGCGCCGCCAGCGCTTTGTGATGCAACGCAATCTCATCTTTCTGCAGCGCAATGTCCTGATGGATCAGCTTCATCTGGCGGCGATTCTGCGCGATCTGATCCTGAAGCCTTTTCAATGCGGCCGCGCTTTCGCCATAGCGTTGCTCGATATCGGCCAGCTGATCGGTTATCGCCTCCTTCCTGAGCAGCATTTCCCGTATTTTTTTCTTGACCGACGCGATACCGGACTGGACCACGCCCAGGTCGTTCTCAAGCATGATCTCTTCGGCACCGCATTCCCGCGCCAGCAACCCCAGCACGATGCAGGTTACGATCCTTGTCCGCATAGCTCGCTTAATGGGCGGCCAGCAGCGATCCGTCCGTCCTTCCGGCGAACGGCGGAATCCTTAAAACATCCGGCATGGTCAGTGCCGGGCAGGATGTGCGACCCGCCATTCGCGGTTCTTCGCCGCAAACAGGCGCCTGAGGCACCTGATTCCTCATATGGACAGCACGGGGCCGCCCGGTTTCTTCATCATATGTCGGATGGATGTTGCCGTGATCGGCGATTAGCCGCATCTTGCCGCCGTTCAGGAAGTAAGTGACATGGGCATATTTTTCGGTCTCGCCCAGACTGGGCTGTTTCATATTGAAGTTGGACAACACTTTGCCCAATCCGTTCTCAATATGAGCCGGCAGGTATGCAACCGAGTGCTCGAACGCTTCACGGTATTCGGTCTGCTCCACGATAGCATTGCATTCTTTCTCCGGCGCGTACCCGCCTCCATCGAGAATCAACAAAACTGAGGGCTTTGGCCGGTCCGACATCTTTACAATTTCTCCAGTCACAAACACAAAATCAACAGCCGCGCCGCCTTCGAACCCTTACTCTTCACCCATGAATTATTGTTTCAATTCTCCTACCCCCTAGAGATAAAACTAATGTATCATAGTGCCGTTTACTAGGCTTTCGTACGTAGGTATACGCAAGACAGGGCTACTTACTGCCCACTATATTAATACACGCGGCAATTCTTGTGTAAAAATAATTCATTGCGGCTGCTTTATTTCTAAAAACAATAACAAAAAACCGTTCTGAAGGTCGAATTTATGGACACCCTCAATAAACCCACGATATACGATGACAACGACATCAACCGGGCCGCGCGGTGTATCAAGGCGATGTCGCATCCTTTACGGCTAAAGATATTGTGCGTTTTGGGCACCAATTCGGTCAGTGTGCAGGACATCGTCGAACAGGTGGGCACCTCGCAAAGCAACATTTCCCAACATCTCGCCATCCTCCGCGAAAAAAACATTCTGGGATCCAAAAAAGAAGCGAACCGGGTCTATTACTACATCGACGACAACCGAATGCTGCAGTTGATCAATATGATGCGCGATGTCTTTTGTTCGCGGCTTTGATGTGATTTAATTCCTTAATCTTCATCCGTTTCAACCAACCAATCCATGCAACGTCTTTTCGAATTCATTTTCAACCACTACGTTTATTCGCTCGCGCTGGCGGTCGTCACTTATTTATTGATTCAGGAATTTTTTGATGTGGCATTCAAAAAATTCAATCACATCACGCCGATGCTCGCCGTTGCGAAGATGAACGAAGGCGGCATCGAAATCCTCGACGTGCGCGAGGCGCCCGATTTCTCGGACAGCCATATCGAAAACGCAATCAATGCGCCGCTCAGCAAGCTGGACGAGCAACTGCCCAAACTTGCCAGCGACAAAAAAGCCCCGCTGCTGGTCGTTTGCCAGAACGGCACCCGTTCCCTGACCGCCGCCAAGAAATTGGCCAAAGCCGGCTTCGAACAGATATTCGTGATTACCGGCGGGATGGATGCCTGGACGGAAGACTACAAACTGCCGGTCGCCAGCCGCCGCAAGCAAAAAGCGAACGCCTGACCTTACCGCCCCGGCCGTCGATCGGCTTACCCAACCCCATAAAAAAGCGGATTACAGGCATGACCTGTAACCCGCTTTTTTAAATGGGTTTTTTTGTAACCTTGCGGTCATTCGAATGACGGATGATCCGAAAACATTCACTCTTTAACTGAAAGGCTATCATGGCAGAAGAACAACAAAACGTCGAAAAACAATTCGCAATTCAAAAAATCTATACCAAAGACCTCTCTTTCGAAACGCCGAACTCGCCGAAAATCTTCATGGAAAAGTGGGAGCCGGTTGTCGATTTCAACCTGAGCACCCGCGCCGAAACGATCGATAAAAACCTGTACGAGATCGTGCTGACCGTAACGATCACGGTCAAAGTCGCGAGCTCCACGGCTTATCTTGTCGAAGTGAACCAAGCTGGCATCTTTACGATGGCAGGCTTCGCCGACCAGGAACTCGGGCCGATGGTCGGCAGTTTCTGTCCGAACATTCTATTTCCTTATGCCCGCGAAGCGGTGTCCGACCTGGTCGCCAAAGGCGGCTTTCCGCAACTGTTACTGGCGCCGGTGAATTTCGATGCATTGTACGCCCAACATTTGCAAAACGCACAAAATCAAGCACCTGCGAAGGAAAACCTGAACTGAGCGATGACCCCAAGAAGAATCGGCATCCTGGGCGCCGGCTCCTGGGGAACCGCGTTGGCGATCCAGGCGGCGCGAACCGGCTGCGACGTCCTGCTCTGGGGGCATCATCCGGATCATATCGGGGCGCTTTCGGCCGACCGAGAAAACAAGCACTACTTGCCCGGCGCCGCTTTTCCGGCAAACTTGGCAGTGACCGCCGACCTTCGGGAAGTCTGCCGCTTTACCGATCTGCTGTTGATCGCGGTGCCGAGCCACGCTTTTAAAACGACGCTGGAGCGATTGAAATCGTTTGCGCCGGACACGCTCCAAATCGCCTGGGCCACCAAAGGCTTCAATCCGGATGACGGCTCGTTGCTGCACGAACTGGTGATCTCCCTGTTTTCCGAGCGGACGCCGGTTGCGGCACTGTCCGGACCGACCTTTGCGCAGGAAGTCGCGGCCGAATTACCGACCGCGATTACGGTCGCCTCGCCGCAGATCGAATTTTCGAGCCGGCTGGCGCAATTTTTCCACAGCAGTCGTTTCCGGACTTATACCAGCACCGACATCATCGGCGTCGAAGTCGGAGGCGCGGTGAAGAACGTGATGGCAATCGCGGCCGGCATCGCGGACGGACTGGGCTTCGGCGCGAATACCCGGGCGGCACTGATTACCCGGGGCTTGACCGAGATTATCCGGCTCGGCCTTCGCCTTCGCGGCCACCAGGAAACCTTCATGGGACTTGCGGGACTTGGCGATCTGGTGCTGACCTGTACCGACAACCAGTCCAGGAACCGCCGCCTGGGCATCGCGCTCGGACGGGGCCAAGCCTTGGAAGCTGCGGTCCGGGAGATCGGCCAGGAAATCGAAGGCGTGTTCGCGGCGAAAGAAACTTACCTACTTGCCCGAAAACATTCGATCGAAATGCCGATTACCGAGCAGGTGTTTAAAGTGCTGTATGAAAACTTGTCCCCGGCCGCTGCAGTACAAAACCTGCTCTCACGGGAACTCAAGTGCGAGTCGGGTGTGCTCCAGGAATGATTGAAGCGCCGGCCGGCGTAACAGCCGGCGCTTCGGAGAGTCAAGACCCTCTGTAGTAACCGGGGGAAGCAGCGCCGCTGGCCTCTCGGGTGATTCCTTGGGGCTGTTCCCGCTCCAGCGACGGCAGCCTTTCATAGATTGCGGCCGGCTCACCGTCGAGGTCGTGCAAAACCTGATTCAATATTTTCTGATCGAAATCCGGCATTTCCTCGTGCGTTGCCTTCCGGATCAGATCGAGCGCGAGCGCATAGCGTTCGTCCTGGCTCATCTCCTCGCCTTCCAGATCGGGATGAGCCTCGATATAGAGGGTATTGTCGAGCCAGCCGACCTTGATCGGCTGCTTCACGATATAGACGGACGTGCCGACCGGCGCATGCTGGTATAACGCCTCGATGTCTTCCGGATACATCCGGACGCAGCCGTGCGTAATCTGCATCCCGATTCCGTAAATCTTGTCGATATCGGTGCCGTGAATCCGATAGTCGCCGGGCAGATTCAAATACAGCGCATAAGCCCCCAGAGGATTGTGCGGCCCGGGCGGCACGACTTCAGGCAGCGGGTCTCCCATTGCCGCATGCTCGCGCCGGATCGACTCGGGCGGATGCCAGCTGGGATCCTTCACTTTTTTGATGACTTTCGTTTTTCCGAGCGGCGTCTTCCAGTCCTGCCGGCCGATGCCGTGCGCGAACGACATCACCTGCTTTCCTCCGGGCGGGTAATAATACATCCGGTATTCGGACAGGTTCAGCGTAATGCCCTCATGCGGCGTATCCGGCAGAATACGCCGGTTGGCCAGGCGCACCGGTTCGCCTTTTTTGACATGCCAGCGATCGACTTTCTGGTTCAGGCGCACGATTTCCGTTTGCCCCAGTCGATACTGCCGCGCCACGTCCAATAGCGTTTCGTCTTCTTCCGCCTTGGTAAAGGCGGTCGACTGGGCGTACTCCATGACGACCGAATCGCCATTGGGCGGTAGGTCATAAGTGGTTGCGAACGCCGGACCGGCCGTCAGCAAGCAGAGAGGCAATACAATATCAAGCGTTCGGATTTTCATCACTTTGATTCGGGGATAGTAAAAAATTCGCGGATTTTATGACTTAAAAAATGAGAGCTTACAGAAAAATAAATAGTTCAGGATATCCTAGGCTATCAGATTTTAGCAGGGAAATCCCGAGAGAAGGTTCACAATTCGATGGTATTGTATCACATTGATGAAAACTGTCAGACAGCCGGAGCCGTACGGTTCAAACTATCGCTGGCACTGTTTGCAGAAAACGGTCGAGCGTCCCGACACGCGAATTTCGGTCAAAGACTCGCCGCACAGCGGACAAGACAGACCCGCGCGGCCGTAAACCTGAAGCTGCTGCTTGAAATAACCGGGCCTGCCGGCCTCATTCACAAAATCGCGCAGGGTCGTACCGCCTTGCTGGATCGCATTTTCTAACACGAGAGTTATGCACTCGGCAAGACGCCGGTAGCGCGCGAGCGAAATCTTGCCGGCGTGCCGAGTCGGTAGAATGCCGGCCCTGAACAGCGCTTCGTTCGCGTAAATATTGCCGACGCCGACCACGATATGGCTGTCCATAATGAAGGACTTGACGGGAATCTTGCGGTTTTGCGCCAACGCATGGAGGTGCGCTCCGTCGAAATCGCCCGTCAACGGCTCCGGGCCCAAGTCTTTCAACAACGGATGATCGGCAACCGGCCCGGCGGTCCACAATACGGCGCCGAAACGGCGGGGGTCGTTGAACCGGAGTAACGTCCGGTCACTAAAAATCAAATCGACATGATCGTGCTTGCCGTGAGGCTGTCCCTCCGTCAGAACTCTCAAACTGCCCGACATGCCGAGATGCATGATCAAAGTCCCCCGCTCCGTGCGCAGGAGAAGATATTTGGCGCGCCGTTCAACCGATTGGATGATTTGCCCCGTTACCGTTTCGGAGAGCGACTCGGGCACGGGCCAGCGCAGCCTCGGCTGCCGCACGATGACTTGCCGGATAAAACGGCCTTGAATGGCTGGCGCAATGCCGCGGCGGGTGGTTTCGACTTCGGGGAGTTCGGGCATCAGTTCTTCGGAAGAATCGGTTGGATTACATGTTACTGAAACGGCCCAGTGTAACATAAAATCGATGCCTGCCCTTTCGGCGGCCGACCCTTCCGCGGAAGGGCCGGCCGGATGCCGCCGATTTTTAAGTTTTAGAAACTGACGTTCGCTTGAAACCAGATTTTTTGCGTATCGGTCGCCGCAAAACCGGTATCCGCGTTAAAGTTGGCGTATTTGGCCAGCACCGAATAATGCTTGCCGAATTTCTTGACGACTTGGAAATCCCATTCCTTACCGTAAGCCATTTGCCCGGTGTCGTCGCTGAAATCATGATAGACGCCGGTTACGGTGGTTTGGTAGCGCGGAAATTCGACCATCACCGTGCCGAACAGATCGCGGATCCCGTTCGCCGGCGTGGTCAGGAACAGATCGGCCCAGCCTTGAAATGCATGGTTCGTGCCGAGCGGCGTATCGAAGGTTTTGTTGACCCCGTAGCCGTTCAACTGCTCCCAGGCCCCCATCACGCTGACGTTGAAAGCCTTGACGCCGCCCATGAAATTGAAACGGTCGGCTTCGTACTTGGTCGTGCCGTGGCCGTAATCCTTCTGGTCGGCCCATTCGGCCGTATAAAGCAGATTGATCGTATCGAAGAGTTTCGGCGACGAACCGTTGAAACGGATACCGTAGGTCTGATTGGATTTTTCCAGGAACAGGTTTCTGCCCGCCGCCGGCCCCGGATTCACATCCTGGTAGTCCAGCCAGTAACCGTAAGCCACCAGGTTGCCGTAATCGCCGACCTTGTAGTTGATGTTGAGGATCGGCGCTTCGATATTTTCCGTTGTCGAAGTAAAGGTCTGCACGTTGCCGATATAACCGGCGTTGATCGTCAGTCCGAAAATCTGCTGGTTGGCGTGCGTCAGCAGGATCGCATCGTAGGTAGTTTCGAGTTGCCGCCAGCCGACGTTGCCGATATAGCGGTCGTCGTCCAGTTTGATGCGCTGCCGGCCGCCTTTGATAATCGTATCCGGAATGCCCGAATAACTGATCCATAACTGGTTCAGCTCGGTTTTCTCGGGATCGGCGATCGTGGAATAGGTCGTGTTTTTGTTCCGGGTGCTGTTGTAGTCCTCCTGCATTGCCCAAAGCCCCTCGAATTCGGCATAGCCCTGAAAGCCGTAAAACTTAGGCGATTGGGCGCCCAACCGGAACCGGGCAGTATTTGCATTCGCGGTTTTGGCCGTGCCCTTGTCCTGATCGACGTTCTCCCACCGGTAATTGATGTCGGCTTTGATCGCTCCGTTGTTGCCGTAATGGTAAAAATTCAGCGCATCCTCGATTTCCTGCGTCACGTCGGCCATCGCCGCACTGCTCAGCAAGGATAGCGACAGAAAGGTAAACTTGGAGGTGTAATGTGTCATGGCGATTCCTTAAATTCTGTGATTGGCGTGGCGTTAGTGAGTGTGATCACATTCGGCGAGGAAGGTCAGCAGGCTTTCCCGGTATCGGTAGTAATCGGGATGCGCCAGGAGCGCCTTGCGGCTGCGCGGCCTCGGCAGATCGATGTCCTGAATCTTGCCGATTTTGGCGTGCGGACCGTTGGTCATCATCACGACCCGGTCGGCCAGCAAGATTGCCTCGTCGACATCGTGCGTCACAATAATCGCGGTCACATGCGTCCGCTCCCACACCTCCATCAACACTTCCTGCAATTCCCAGCGCGTTAAAGAGTCCAGCATCCCGAAAGGCTCGTCCAGCAGCAGCAATTTGGGCGACAGCGCAAACGCCCTGGCGATGCCGACCCGCTGGCGCATGCCGTTCGACATGTCGGCGGCTTTTTTATGCAGCGAATCGCCAAGGCCCACGCGCGTCAGGTAGTATTCGACGATATCGTCGCGCTCCGCCTGGGTCGCATGCGGATAGACTTTATCGACGCCCAAAGTCACGTTCTCGAATGCCGTCAGCCAGGGAAACAGGCTGGGTGCCTGAAACACCACCCCGCGGTCGGGACCGGCGCTATCGATCTCCCGGTTATCCAGCACGATGCCGCCTTCCGAAATCTCGTTCAGGCCGGCGGTCATCGACAGCACGGTCGATTTGCCGCAGCCGGAGTGGCCGATGATCGAAATAAATTCGCCTTTCTTCAGCTTCATGTCGAAGCCGTCGACCACCTTGACGGTGCTGTTGCCGTCCGGCGTGGGGTAGATTTTCGAGACTTGCGAGAACTCCAGATAGCGCGGCCGGCCCAGATCGTCCTGCGAAGGTTTCAGAGCCGACGTGTCCGTTTTCCAGTCGTTGCCGGTGTTCGGGCGGACATTCGGCAACACCACGCGGTCCGCATTGTCCTGCCGGTTTTTTTCAAGGCCGACCTGCATCAGATAACGGGTGATGTCGGCGCGCAGGCGCTTGAATGCTTCGTTATGGTTCAGCGCGGTCCGGTCGCGCGGCCGTTCGATGTCGATCTTGAACGCGGGGCCGAACGTGGCATCCGGTCCCGGATTCAGCGGAATGACCCGGTCAGCCATATAGATCGCCTCATCGACATCATTGGTGATCAGGACCACCGTTTTCTTGTCCTGCTCCCAGATCTGCAGGATTTCGTCCTGCAGATTGCCGCGGGTCAGCGCATCGAGCGCGCTAAGGGGCTCATCAAGCAGCAGGATGTCCGGATTCGCGGCCAGCGCCCGTGCGACATTGACCCGCTGGCGCATGCCGCCCGAAAGTTCGGCCGGCATTTTGTCCATCGCGGCGCCAAGGTTCACCATCCGTACATATTTCTCGGTGTGCGCCTGGCGCTGGGCAGGCGTCCAATCCCTAAAAATCTGATCGACCGCCAAGGCGACGTTTTCATAAACGGTCAACCACGGCATCAAAGAATAGTTTTGAAACACCACGCCGCGGTCCGGCCCGGGTTCGGTGATCGGCTGGCCCTGCTTCAACACGTCGCCGCCGTCGACGCCGCACAGGCCGGCGATGATCGACACCAGCGTCGTTTTGCCGCTGCCGGAAAAACCGACGATCGCGATGAATTCGCCCTCCCGTATCGTCAGATTGATGTCCTTCAATATCGAAGTCTTCTGCGTCCCTTCGCCGTAGGACTTGCAGACATCCTTCAATTCAAGCAGCGTTTTGGCGGCTGCCTCTTTGGAACCCTTCGGTTCGGAAGCCCTGGTTTTCGCAGGAAGCTCTACCACATTGTCCTTCGGGCGATCCGAAACGTCGGCATTGTTCGACTTTAATTGGGCTGAAATCATGCCGGCCTCCCCTTAGCGTCCGAAAGAAAAGACTTTTTGCAGCGACTGCATGATCCGGTCGAGAATGAAACCGATGATCCCGATCGTAAACACCGCCACCATGATCCGGCCCAGCGAGTTGGAACTGCCGTTCTGAAACTCGTCCCAGACGAACTTACCGAGCCCCGGATTCTGCGCCAGCATTTCGGCCGCGATCAGCACCATCCAGCCCACCCCCAACGACAGCCGCATGCCGGTAAAAATGTAGGGCACCGCGGAAGGCAGGATGATCTTCTTGATCTGCGTGCTCCAGTTCAAGCGAAGCACCTTGCCGACATTGACCAAATCCTTGTCGATCGAGGAAACGCCGACCGCCGTATTGATCAGCGTCGGCCACAGCGAACACAGGGTTACGGTAATCGCGGAAGTCAGAAACGATTTTTCGAACCAGGAATCGTCGGTAGTGACGTAGACCGCACTAACGACTAGGGTCACGATCGGCAGCCAGGCTAAAGGCGACACCGGCTTGAAGATCTGGATCAGCGGATTGATCGCCGTATTGATGGTCGGGCTCATGCCGCACAGTAAACCGACCGGCACCGCGACCAGCGTCGCCAGCAAGAAGCCGGTGAAGACGGTCGCCAGACTGGTGCCGATCTGATCCAGATAAGTGCCTTTGCCGTTATAAGGACGCGCTTTCGGAGGCGGCTGGTCGGGATGCTCGGCCAGCGCCTGCTCGATCCGGGCTTCCTGGCGTTGGTAATACTGGCGTTCTTTCTCGCGCTGCGCATGATGCTCGTCCATCAGCCCGCCGGCCTCCTGCCAGACCGCAACGGGTCCCGGAATCGCACCGAGACTGGTATTCACGCGCGCTGCGGAAAAGCTCCATAGTCCCAAAAACAGCAGGAAGGCGATGAACGGCACACCCATCATCAGCCACAACTGGCGGAGTTGCTGCGCGGGATTTTCTCCCGAGGCGATTTTCACCATCGGAATAAACCAAGTCAAACCGGTAATATTCAAAAATTTGATCAATTTGTTATTCATACTCTGCCCGCACCCGTTACCGGGGGGTCCCGAAAAATGGTGTCTTGAGGGAATCGTGCCGAAAAAAATGTGCGTCCCTGCACTCACTCGACATCCGTTGTACACATCAGAGGCACATCTAGAACAAGAAGGGTGAACCCTTAATTTCAAGCTTTCCGGCCATTACTCGACGATCTTGCCGCCGGCGACCTTCTGCTTGCCTTTTAGACCAATGGGGAATTTGGTCAGGTATTCGTTCGGCTTAGCCGCATCGAACGTAATCCCGTCGATAAAGTCGGCGCTGGGCGGCTTGATGCCGGTCTCGCCATCGCCCGGGAAATCCGCTGCCCTGGCTTTGCCTTCGGCGATCAACGCCTTGGCTGCCGCCATATAGATATCGGGACGGTAAACCTTTTTCGCCGTTTCGAGGAACCAGGCGTCCGATTTTTCTTCGTTGATTTGTCCCCAGCGGCGCATTTGGGTCAGATACCAGATCGCATCGCTGTAATAGGGATAAGTGGCGTGGTAGCGGAAAAACACATTGAAGTCGGGCAAAGGCCGTTTATCGCCTTTTTCGTACTCGAACGTACCGGTCATGCTGTTCGCGATCACATCGAAATCGGCGCCGACATACTGGCTTTGCGACAGCATTTCGACCGCTTCCTTCCGATTCTTGTTATTCTCTTCATCGAGCCATATCGCCGCGCGAATCAACGCCTTGATGACCGCCAGATGCGTATTCGGATGCTTATCCGCCCATTCCTTGGTCACCCCGAACACTTTTTCCGGATTGTTTTTCCAGATTTCGTAATCGCTGATCACCGGCACGCCGATGCCCTTGAATACCGCCTGCTGGTTCCACGGCTCGCCGACGCAGTAGCCGACGATCGTTCCCGCATCCAGCGTTGCCGGCATTTGCGGTGGCGGCGTTACCGACAGCAGCGCGTCGGCATCGATCTGGCCGGAAGTATCCTGAGGAGGCGAATAATAACCGGGTTTGATACCGCCGGCCGCCAGCCAGTAACGCAACTCGTAATTATGGGTCGAAACGGGGAAAACCATCGCCATATTGAACGGCTTGCCCGCTTTTTTAAATTCGTCGACCACCGGCTTCAACGCATCGGCCTTGACCGGATGGGCGGGCTTTCCGCCTTTCTCCGGAATGTTCGGTTTCATTTTTTTCCAGATTTCGTTCGAAACCGTGATCGCATTGCCGTTCAAATCCATGCTGAACGCGGTGATCACGTCGGCATGCGTACCGAAACCGACCGTTGCGCCCAGAGGTTGGCCGGCCAACATGTGCGCGCCGTCCAGCTCGCCGCTAATCACGCGGTCCAGCAGCACTTTCCAGTTGGCTTGCGCTTCCAACTGCACGGACAAACCCTCGTCCTCGAAAAAGCCTTTTTCGAACGCGACCGCGAGCGGCGCCATATCGGTCAGTTTGATGAAGCCGAACTTGAGAGAGTCCTGCTCCAGGCTTTCCGTTACCGCAACGGCCGACGTGCTGAATAGTAATGCGGCCGCCGCCGCTGCCCTGGAAAGAGCAACCGACAATGGAGCCGAGGTAAATTTTCCTTGTTTCATAAAATTCGTCTTGGGGTAAAATTTAAGGCATAAAGCGTCTTCCCGTCGGAGCATCGGCAATGCCGATGCCGCAAGTTGACGCCATCAGATCGCTCTTCTTTAAGCACAAAATTTTGACCCCACCGTTAGAGTCTTCACTTGGATAAAGGCATTATTTATGCCAATACCGAAAAGACTCCTCTTTTCTTTACTTTTTATTATTTTTCATATACTTGAACAAGTCATTCGCAGGGATGAACCGGCGCACGGGACCGGAGAGATTGCCCAATGAACGTGCAGAAAACCTGCCGCATTGCACCAAGTTAAGGCCGCTCATGCCCAGGCAGGCCGAAGCCAGCCAGACTTCATCGACCCCGACCTGTTCCGCAATCTCGGTCCAGGTCAGCTGTTTTTTCACTTTCGCCGTAATGATCGGGCCGGTCATTTGCTCTTTGGTCAGCAGCGATTCGGCTTTGCCTGACGACGGTGTTTGTGGGGGTACGGTTTTCATTTTTAGAGTCCTCGCTTTTTAACTTGAACAACAAGTTAACTTGAACAACAAGGCGACAACCGTAATGGCCAGAATCAAAGCAACGCTTTTCCAAAAAGCCACCGGATGACGTTCGATCAGCGGCGGCCGGGTTTTATTCAGAAACGCCCGGTTCGGGTGGCGAAGATCGTAGATAAATTCGGATAACTCCTCGTAGCGCCGATACGGATTCGGATGCACCGCTTTCCTGAGCACATCGTCGATCCAGGCCGGAATCTCGCGATCGTCGTCCAGCACCGAGCGATAGCTTAACTTCTTTTGCGCGGCGCGGGTTCTGGCCCTGGAAACTTCGGTTCCGTAAGGCAGTTTCCCCGACAACAGCTGATAGGTGATTACGCCCAGCGAAAAAATGTCCGAGCGGGTCGTCCCGCTTTCGCCCAGAAAATATTCCGGCGCGGTATATTGCGCGGTTCCGAGCAGTTCGTTGCGCTGAATCGGCGTGGCGATCTCCATCAGACCGGCCACTTTCGTCGAGCCGAAATCGATGATCCTGACCGTGCCGGTCGTGTCGACCATGATATTGTCCGGCCGCAGATCCTGATGCAGCATTTCCAGCCGGTGAAAAGCGCGCAGGCCTTTGGCGATCTGTTCGACGATGCCGCGCACGGATTCCATGTCCGGTTTCGGGTTGTCGATCATCCACTGCGTCAATGTCTTGCCGTCGACGAATTCGGTCGCGAGATAGAGAGAGTTGCGCTGCCGCGTCCGGACGCAGGGTTTCAACACGTAGGCGCTGTTGATGCGCCGCGCGATCCACTCTTCGGTCAGAAACCTTTCCAGGTAAGCGGGGTCGCCGCGAAGATCGATCGACGGCGTTTTCAGTATGACGGACGCGCCGGTTTCGTTATCCACCGCCAGATAAACATGGCTGCGGCTGCTGGCGTGGATTTCCCTGACGATTTTGTAGCCGTCGAAAACCATGCGGGCATCCAACGGCGGAGGAAAAGGCAGCTCGGTCAGCTGCCGGTAAAGCGCGTCGGCATCCTGGCCGGGCAGATCTTCGACCCGGACGACCAAGGCGGTCAGATTATCCGGACTGCCTTGCCGGTAAGCTTCCTCCACGATCGCTTTCGCCGCCGCATCCGGATCGTTTGCATGCGTTTTGAACGCATCGACGACGAAGCCGGGGCCGGCATATTCGTAAACGCCGTCCGTCGCAAATAAAAAAGCGTCGCCGGCTTCGACCTGCAGGGCGCGATAGTCGATCTCGATCTGCGGATTGATTCCCAGCGCGCGGCCCAGATAACTTTCGTCCTGCGAAACCCAATACCGATGATCGTGGGTCAATTGTTCCAACGCATGGCCGCGCAATCGATAGATGCGCGAATCGCCCACATGAAAAATATGCGCGGTGGTCGACTTGATCACCATCGCGCTCAAGGTGCAGACGTATCCTCTGTCCTTATCGTAGCGGTACGGACTTTGCCGGGTCTGGGCATGCAGCCACGAATTGGCCGCCTGCAGGACCCGCTGCGCGGATTTTCGGACGGACCAGGCTTCCGAAGTGCAATAATAATCCTCCAGGAATCCCGTCACGGCCGCTTCGCTGGCGATATGGCTCACGTCGCTGCTGCTGATCCCGTCGGCCAGCGCAACGGCAATTCCTTTAAAATGCAATTGAGGTTCTTTCGGAATATGGGAGCCGTGAAAATCCTGATTGATTGCCTTGCGGCCCTTGTCGGAATATTGCCCTATGGCGACTTTTAATTGACCGGGCATTCAGTATATTTTTAGGGATAAAGAAAGTGCTTCGGCCGGGAAAACCGGCCGAAGCTTTAAGGTGGTGCTCAAATCAGACAATGGAACGCTTGGGCGCCGTTTTTATATGCGTGGAATATAAAGTCAGGCCGGTAAAGGCCAGCCCGCCGACCAGGTTGCCGAGCACGGTCGGAATTTCATTCCAGATGAAATAATCCATGATCGAAAATTTTCCGCCCATGATCAGGCCGGAGGGAAACAGGAACATATTGACGATGGAATGCTCGAAAGTCATCGCAAAGAACAGCATGACCGGCATCCACATCGCGATCACCTTGCCGCTGACCGTCGTGGAAATCATCGCCCCGACTACGCCGGTCGAGACCATCCAGTTGCACAGCATGCCTCGGATGAACAGCGTCAGCATGCCGGCCGCGCCGTATTTCGCGTAACCGAGCGTGCGCGCCTCGCCGATGCCGGCAATTTTTTGCCCCACTTCATTGGGTTCGGTCGAAAATCCGAACGTGAACACGATCGACATCATCACCGCCACCGTAAACGCTCCCATGAAATTGCCGACAAAAACCAGGCCCCAATTCCTTAACACGCCGCCGATCGTGACGCCCGGCCGTTTATCGATCAGCGCCAGCGGCGTCAATACGAAAACGCCGGTCAACAGATCGAAGCCCAACAGATACAGCATCGAAAACCCGACGGGAAACAACAGGGCGCCGATGAGCCCGGAGCCTGTCTGGACGGTCATCGAAACCGCGAACACGGCGGCCAATGCAAGGATGGCGCCGGCCATATAAGCTCGTATGACCGTATCCCGAGTCGACATGAAAATTTTGGATTCACCCGCATCCACCATTTTTGCGACAAACTCCGAAGGGACTAAATAAGACATAATTTTCTCTACATCCGAAAGTGATTATGAGCAGTTCAATCGAGAACCGGTTTAGGCATGCAGGAACATGCGTTCCAACGCGAAGCAAAAACCGCACCACAGCGGAGGGAGGCGGGAATTAATCGCCAAATTCAGATAATTGCGCTGGCAACCGAACCAATATAGTGCAGGCCGAGTGTTCGAATGGTGCGGGGCGGATTGAATAATCCGCAGCGGATAAGAGGGAAAAAGGCCAGCCGGTCCGGCGCCAATGCGCGCCGTGCTCGGCGAATCGAGCGGCTGTCGGACGGCGAAAGTCGAGGATTCATGCCTAACCGTTCCTATGCCTAAGCATGAGAACGAAGGTTTTCGGCTCGCGGAATATCCCTGGCAGGAAAACTTCAAAACAGAAACGTCACGATCGCCTTCAGCCGCCCTTGCTCGATCACCGGAATCGCAAGCATGCTGCTGAGATCGTCCAGTTCGACATTATAAGCGTCTTCCTGATTGCCGCTGATCGACGGCATGCCGGTCAGCCAGACCCGGCCCAAGGCGCCTGCGCCCTTGTCGACCGTCAACGTTTCGAAGATTTCCGCCAGATTGTTGCTGTTTTTGCTGTAGCTTTGCCGGCAGACCAACTGTTCGCGCTCGTGGTCCGGAACCCATATCTGGATGCGCTTGGCGATCGGCGTCGCGTTCGCCGAAAGAAAAGTGATCGCATAAACCTGCTCCTCGCCGTGGATGAACGGAATGCCCAGACCGGTGGCAACGCCCGATTTTTGCGCTTCCTCCGCGCGGGGAAACCCGGCCGCCAGGCCGATATCCTCGGCCAGAACCGGCATCCCCGCCTGCCAGGCCATGCCCGGTATGCCCTGCCCCTTGGCAAGCCGGATTTGTCGGGATACAGCTTCGAATTGCCCTAAGGAGCCATAATAACCGTCCAGCAACTGAAGGGTTTCCAGAACAGCCGGGTCGTTGCACCAAACCTCGATCGCTCCGGCCTGCTCCCGATCGTCCCCGCAGAGAAACACCACGATAGCCAACAAAAAATCGCCGGAGAAAATCGGCATGGCGATGCCGCAGGTCAAACCCGCTTTTTGCGCCGCGGCGGTGCGCTTGAAATAGGAATCTTCAAACCGGCTCAGCATGATCGGATGACCCGCGGCCCAGGCTTTGCCCGGCAGCCCTTCGTCGTAAGCGAAACGCTGCTTTTCGCTGATGCGCTTGAAATCGGTCAGGCTGCCGTACAACCCCGAGCCGAACTCCAACTGCGTCCGTTCTTTGTCGGGAATCCAGATTTCGATCACTTTGATAAACGTTTTCATGGCGGGTCGATAAAAATCAGCGTTCTATTTCAGCAATTCCGCCATCGCAATCACGTTCCGGGCCATCTGGCCCAGCGTGATATTCCGGTCCATCGCCAGTTTTCGGAGGGTGTGGTAGGCTTCGTTCTCGGTAAAGTTTCGCGTATTGATCAAAATCGCCTTGGCGCGGTCGATCTGCTTCCTGTCTTCGAGCTGGATTTTCGCTTCCTGCAGCGCCTGTTTGAGCGTCTGTTGATGCTTGAACCGGACCAGGGCCACTTGGATGATGCCGGGAAGTCGATTCCCATCCAGACCATTCACCTCATAAGACGTGATCTCGGACTGAATCGCTTTATGGATCGTCGCATTGCTGCCGTCGGCCGCAAACATAATCACCGGCAGCGGCGCCTGCCGGCTCAGCGCGAGCAGGTCGGCCAGCAGCGCCTCGGAAGGCGATTCAAGATTGAAAATGACCGCGTCCGGCCTTATTTCCTTGACCTGCGCAATGAACGACGGCCCATATTGAATCGAGACCGTTTCGGAGCCGCCCTCAAGCAGGGCACTTTCCAAGGGAGTATTATCGACTCCGCATTCGACTATCAAGAAATTCGGCATGGCGGTGAACGCGCAACTTAAAGAAGAGTTTAGAAAATAGGCCAGCAATATTCGCGCCAACGACGCCATTCAAGAATGATAAGAAAATTCGCCCGCGAAGCTATGCGTAGGGTGGATAAGCGGCAGCGCATCCACCCTACAATTACGCGAATTCTCACAGTAATGGCATTGTTTCACCTAAAAAGAACGTTTTCAGCCTATTCAGCGCCACTAAATTCCCGATCCTCGCCCGCCTGCCCCCGTTCCGCAGGTGAAGGCGGATTTTTTACTTTCCGGACTTTTTTCCGAGCGCCCGAACCTCTACAATGGCGTCCCGCCCATCGGCAGGCTGCCGGCTTTGCGAGCGGACGGAAATGCCACCAACCAACCGATCCATGAACAAGCTAAACCCAGAGCAACAAGCCGCCGTCAAGGCCATCGACCGCCCCCTGCTGGTGCTGGCCGGCGCCGGCAGCGGCAAGACCCGCGTGATTACCGAAAAGATCGCCTACTTGGTCAAACAAGGCACGCCCGCGCGCCATATCGCGGCGGTCACCTTTACGAACAAGGCCGCGCGCGAAATGAAAAATCGCGTATCCCGCCTGCTCGACGACAATCAATTGCGCGGCCTGCGCGTCTCGACCTTCCATTCGCTCGGGCTCGACATCCTGCGCGCCGAAGCCAAAACCCTCGGCTACAAGCCCGGCCTGACGCTGTTCGACGAACAGGACAAACAGACCCTGCTGCGCAACCTGATCGCGCACAGTTCCCTTAGCTTCGATCCGGACCAGTACGAGCGCTATGCCTGGCAGATCGGCCAATGGAAAAACGCGTTCGTGACGCCCGAACAGGCGCTTTCGCGCGCTACCCAGGAACAGCATCACGCCGCCCTGCTCTACGCGGACTACATCCAGAGCCTGAAAGCCTATAACGCGGCCGATTTCGACGACCTGATCCTAATCCCGGTGCTGCTGTTCCAGCAGCATCCGGCGATCCGCGAGAAATGGCAGAACAAGATCCGCTACCTGCTGGTCGACGAATACCAGGACACCAACTCGACCCAGTACGAACTGGTCCGCCAGCTCGCCGGCAATCTCGGCCGCTTCACCGTGGTCGGCGACGACGATCAGTCGATCTACGCCTGGCGCGGCGCGCAGCCGGAAAACCTGGCGCAATTGCAGAAGGACTATCCGCGCCTGCAGGTAATCAAACTCGAACAGAACTACCGCTCGACCGGCCGCATCCTGAAAGTCGCGAACCGGCTGATCGCGAACAATCCGCACGTATTCGAAAAACGGCTGTGGAGCCAGCTCGGCTACGGCGACCCGCTGCGCGTACTGAGCCACAAGGACGAGATCACCGAAGCGCAGCAGGTCGTCTCCGAAATCGTGCACCACCGCTTCAAGACCGGCGGCTCGTACGGCGACTATGCGATCCTGTACCGCGGCAACCACCAGTCGCGGTTGTTCGAGCGGTGCCTGCGCGAAAACAACGTGCCCTACTTCATCAGCGGCAGCACCTCGTTCTTCGCCTATACCGAAATCAAGGACATCCTGGCCTACCTGCGCCTGCTGGTGAACCCGGACGATGACGCGGCCTACCTGCGCATCATCAACACCCCACGCCGTGAAATCGGCCCCGCTACGCTCGAAAAACTCGGCGCCTACGCGAACGAGCGTCACATCAGCCTGTTCGCGGCCAGCGGCGAATTCGGCCTGAAGCAGAAGCTTCAGGACAACGCCGTCCACCGCCTCGAACGCTTCCGCGACTGGATCGTCGATACCGCCGACCGGGCCGAACGCGGCGACCAGTTCGCGGTGCTCGAACAGATGATCGACCAGATCGGCTACAAGCAATGGCTGCAGGAAAACACCGGCAGCCGCGACGCCGCCGAGCGCAAGCTGAAGAACGTCTACGAACTGCTCGACTGGCTCAAGCGCATGGCCGAAAAGGAAGAATCGGGCAACGCCAAGCTGTCCGACATCGTCTCGAAGATCATGTTGATGGACATGCTCGAACGCAACCGCGAAGAAGAAGCCGGTGACCAGGTCAGCCTGATGACTTTGCACGCGGCAAAGGGCCTCGAATTTCCGCACGTGTTCCTGATCGGCATGGAAGAAAACCTGCTGCCGCACCAGAACAGCATCGACACCGACAACATCGAGGAAGAACGCCGCCTCGCCTACGTCGGCATCACCCGCGCCCAGCGCACGCTAACCTTTAGCTATTGCACGCACCGCAAGCGCTACGGCGAAGTCGAGGAATGCGAACCGAGCCGTTTTCTGAGCGAGCTGCCCCCAGACGACCTCGAATGGGCCAACAAAAAACAGCTCGATCCCGAAACGGTCAAAGAGCGCGGCCGGGCCAGCCTCGCCCATCTGAAAACAATGTTGTCGTAATTATTTTAGAATTTGGTTATAATAGTCGGCTCAAAGCGCCCGTAGCTCAGCTGGATAGAGCGCAGCCCTCCGGAGGCTGAGGTCAGAGGTTCGAATCCTCTCGGGCGCGCCAAAAATCTTCTTATCTATCAAAAAACTTACAGCGCAAAAATTATTGAATGGCTGTAAAGTGGCTGTTCCCCTTCCCTTCTTTATCTTCTTATCGCCAATTCGAACCGGCGTTTCTCTCATACCCTCCCTTTTCAAGATCAACTTTTCGCAAAAATCGCGTGGGCGAAAAGAAGTGAATTTGGCCCAGGGTTTGGCTGGTGGCGGTGAAAGAGGGGCGTAGGTTTGGCAGCCCCATAGGATGGGCTTCGTACCTCACCCATACTATCGTGCTGGATCACTTCATTATTGGCAAGAACGCAGTACATTCGTTCGCCGAACACGGGAAGATGTAAGAATCGATCGCCAATCCATCAAAGCCGGGACAACCCCAGGGCAATCGCGCTATCTCCCTATTGACATGAGCAAGCGTATAAAATAAGCCCTTTGCAGAGAAAACAAGGATGCCACCCAATCCAATGCCGTATTTCGAGGACCTCAAAGATCCACGCCGCGAGACGAAAAACAAGTTGCACAAGCTGAGCGATATTTTAATGATCGTGTTATGCGCCGTGCTGAGTGGCATAGAAGACTGGGTGGGCATGGAAGCATTCGCCGAAGAGAAAGAGGCGTGGCTGCGTGAGTTTCTGGAGTTACCGAACGGTATTCCATCGCACGACACCTTAAGCGATGTGTTGGGGAGGATTGATCCTAATGCCTTTCAGGAAGCCTTTTTAAGCTGGGTTCATACGGCGTTGCCGAGTCTGTCGGGCGAACAAATCTGTTTGGACGGCAAGACGTTGCGCGGCAGTCGCGTCGGCGACAAGGCCGTACATTTGCTGAGTGCGTATGCGGCCAAAGCGCGCTGGGTGTTGACGCAACAGGCGGTCGGCGAGAAAACCAACGAGATTACGGCGATTCCCGATCTGTTATCGATGCTGGACATGACCGGTGCGCTGGTCTCGATTGACGCGATGGGCTGTCAGAAGCGCATCGCCCAAACGATTATTGATGCCCAAGCTGATTACCTGCTGGCACTGAAGGACAATCACAAGGATTTGTGCGGCGACGTCAGGCTTTGGCTCGATACCGAAGCGATGGCCGGACACCTGCCTATGCATGAAACCGTGGATAAAGACCATGGGCGCATTGAAATTCGCCGCTGCCATTTAAGCGCACAGATCGACTGGCTCGAACAGAAGTCGGAATGGAAAGGCTTAGCCGCTGTCGGCCGGGTGGAATCGACACGCATTATCGGCGATAAAACGTCCGTCGAAACCCGGTATTATCTGTGTTCATTCATCGATCTGGAACGGTTTGCCGAGAGTGTACGCCAGCATTGGGCCATTGAAAACCAGCAGCATTGGGTATTGGATGTGCAGTTCAGGGAAGACGACAACCGGGCCCGAAAAGATCATTCGCCGGAAAACTTGGCGTTAATCCGGCGCGCGGCGTTGAATCTGTTGAATAACAACGGACCCAGTAAAGACAGCCTACGCCGACGAAAGCTACGGGCTTGTTTGAGCGACCGTTACCGTGCCGAACTGATCTTCGGAAAAAAACGGACATAGCGCGATTGCCCTGGGGACAACCCGGCTTTTTTGCGCGGTCTTTATATACCGGTCTGGTATACTGGTCTAGTAATAAATTACTAAAACCGCGAGCAAGCCATGGACCCCAAACAACTGATTTTGAAATGCTATGCCGAGCAAGAAGAAAATTGCTGGGTTGCTGTATGCATCAACTTCAATTTGGCCGCTCAAGGCGACTCATTCGAAGAAGTCAAAACCAAGCTGGAAGCGATGATAAACGATTATGTCTATGATGCGCTGGCAGGCGAAGACAAAGCGTATGCCGCGCAATTACTGTCGAGAAGCGCCCCGCTGTCCGCCTGGCTAAGATTTCATTTTATTCGGCTGAAAATCGCCCTGTGCCATACCCATCAGCGCATTTTTGATGAAACGATGCCTTTACGCCCGGCATGAGCGGCGATTATCCCCCGCTGACGTGCAAGGACGTTAAGGAAACTCTGAATAAGTCCTACGCCTGGGATAAAATATCCGCAGCTTGCCATTTTCGATAGGTGCCCGCCATGAAGCAACTCGGACTCAGTGCCCCACTGTTTGTGAAGAAACCGAAACAGACTCGGCGGCAGCAATTTCTCCAAGAGATGGAGCAGGTAGTGCCTTGGAGTTTGTGGACGAGCCGGATAGCGCCGCACTACCCGACAGCGGGCCGAGGCCGCCGCCCCTTTCCCTTGGCGACGATGTTGCGCATTCACCTGATGCAGCAGTGGTTCGGCTATTCCGATCCGGCGATGGAGGAAGTATTGCACGACATGCCGCTGCTGCGCGAGTTTGCCGGGCTCGATGCGGGCGAGGACGCCCTGCCGGATGAAACCACGATCCTCAAGTTCCGGCATCTGCTGGAACGCCATCAGTTGGCACAAACCCTATTTGATGAAACGGCGGCGCTGTTGGCCGAAAAAGGCCTGTTGCTACGGCAAGGCACGATCGTCGATGCGACATTAATCGCTGCCCCGCCGTCCACCAAGAACCGGGCGCGCAAACGGGATGCCGAGATGAGTTCGACCAAGAAAGGGAACAATTACCACTTTGGGATGAAGGCGCACATTGGGGTCGATGCCGAGTCGGGGTTAGTGCATACTGTGGAGATGACCACCGCCAAGGTGGCGGATGGGGTCATGACGGAGGCGTTGCTGCACGGCGAGGAACGGGTCGTGCTGGGCGATCGGGCCTATACCCGCAAGGACCGGAATCTGGCGGCGGATCGCCTGGAAGGTGAGCCGGTTTGGGCCTTTCCGTTCAAGCGGGGGAAGGGTGAGGAGTTGCCGGTAGAGCAAGCCCTTCACAACCACATGCTGGCGCCGTTACGCGCCATGGTCGAACATCCGTTCCGGATCGTCAAGCGCCAGTTCGGCTATACCAAAGTGCGTTACCGGGGGCTGTTCAAGAATGCCCAACAACTCTACTTGCTGTTTGCCCTGGGCAATCTTTATCACGTTCGGCAGGCGCTGCAGCCGACCTAGGGAGACCTTTGTCCTTCGCCCTGGAAAACCGAGAACACTGAGTGAAATCACCCCGATAGCGGGCGCTGCCGGGAAGGATTTGCCCATTTTCGGCGAGGTGCCACGGATGTCGCACGGTGTCGCTTATAAAAACCACTTATTCAGAGCTTCCTTAAGAAAATTCTCGCTTATCTCGGATTTGTCGCCCGGCCTTCAAAAGGCACCTCGCATGAGCAATGGGTCAAGATGGAAAACGGCAGGCTGTATAAAGTCACCGTGGATTGCCCGAAAGCCCCTTTTTCGCAAACATTGATCAAAAGCATGGCTGAACAAGCCGGCTTGAAAAAGAAAGATTTCTACCGTATTTTTCAGCAGCTTTGAAGCCGGGGCAACCCGGCTTTTTTATGCCTGGTGATCATAAACCGGCCCGAAAAAACAAACAGCCGTCAGAGGCTGAGGTCTGAAAAAATACACCAAATAATACGCCACGCCAAACAAAACCGGACGCTTTTAAACACGTTGAGCCACTTTCAAGTTGATTAAACTATTGAGTCAAAGGGGTTTCAGCGTGTTTGAAAAAGTTGAAAAACTCCCCTGGACACGCTCCGGAGGCTGAGGTGAGAGGTTCGAATCTTTTCGGGTGCGCCAGTCTCTAGTGCCTCCTCTTCAAGAAGCCTTTTCTATTCTTATGAGCTACTTCCAACATTAGCTTTGGTTGGTAGTGTACTTTGCGTAACCTATTTTTGTTTCAACAACAGTACAAAATAATAGCCTTCTATTTCTTCTTGCGATTTGACTATAAAGCCCATAGTTCCGGCCAAACCTTTGGGGGCAAATAAGCTTCAATATTCCGAAGAAACCCATAAAAACTACCGCACTCATAAGCTTCTTCTGGCAATATTTCAACTATTCGTTTTGCCATAGCAATAAAAGCATTGATTTTTTGTTCATAGCTTTCGTTACGTTTAAGTTTGATTACCAGTTCCACTACTATCGACCAAAGCGTAGAGTCATCAGTAAGCCCCTTTATCGAAATATCCATAAGACGCTCACGCAATTTTAAAGCTTCTTCATCTCCTAATCGGCCAAGCACTTCAGCTATTCCAAAAAATAAATTTTTATTTTTTTCATTGAGTATGTTTTCATCAATCAGAACATTAAGTAAATTGATTAATGATTCAACCAATTCCTCTGGCACGGGAAAGCGTGCCAAAATCATGAAGTACCCTCCTAATACATTGACGTCAAGCTCTTTGGCAATAGATAGCCAGAATTGTATAGGAAGCGATGCAGAAAGAAGTTGTTCATGATTCAGCTGCGTCTGTAGCTTCTTCGCAATTGTCCAGCCTTGGCTATTAATGGGACTGTTTTTCGAGTTATTCAGGTAATCGGCAAATTCAAGAAATTCGAGCCCCCGAAGTTTGGCGTGATCAAACTTAAAGCAAGCTTCTAACAATGGTTGTATTAAATCCAAAACAGCTTGTTGAAAACCTTGTAAGGCATCAGTATTTCTCTCCAGTATACTTAATGTTCCTCCGATTACCGTTCTCCACCATGAAGCCGCCGATGGTAAAGTGGCATCTTCAGTATCGTCGAGATTACTTTCAAACGGATTTCTTCGGGTTTGCATGGCTGCCAATATAACTTCCAGATTTTTCGAAGCACTAGCCAAATAATTAGGATTCTGCAATTTTTCCCTGTTAAGGCTATCCATCATGCGATCAGTATAGACATATGACCATACCATGCGTTGCTCATAATCGTATTTCTTAAATTCTTCTTCGTTCTGGAAATGATTCCATGCGAGATGTAAAAGCTGTATATAGAGATCGAACTCCACATTCTTTTTAGGATTGGGCTCCAATGCCAGCAAAGTTTTGGTTAAGGATTCCGCTATAACCAAAGCCTCTGAACTAAATAATTGAAGGCAGGCGGCCAGAAGGTTTTGAAGAGTAATAGGATTGGAACTCGAATCGGCAAGCTCTCCAATTATCGGAATTAAACTATCAACCGAAATTCTGCTTTCAGATAAAGCCTGTTCGATTACTGTAACCAAATTCCAAGGAGGACCAAACGGCAAAGCAGCAAAAGTGGCAAAATGTTTCTTCCTTACATAAATATCGCTGCAAGTTCCAAACAACCACTCAACCATATTGGAAGCATTTGAGAGATCAATTGAAGACTCGAATTCGAATATTTCGCTATAAATAGGCAAAATCCAAGCCCAATCGTGCTCGGGAAGTTCCGATATTTCGAGCACTAACCCGGCAAAAGTGAAGAAAAAGCTGCTGCACCGTTCGCAACGTTGACGTAAGGCAGCGGCAGTGGTGCTGAATTCGTCACTGCTCAGCATTGGGCGATAATGCTCAGCAAGCTCTTTATCCAAAAGCTCCGCCCTAACCATATCTTCTAACCATTCAATACGATGGATCTGTTCAGGATGTTCCAAACGTTCAAATGGCCCCAGCATGCTTACTCTGACATCTGTACCGTTTATAGTTTGGCTCGATACGAGAATTGCATCGCCTACTCCACTTCTGGGTTTAAACTCTAAAGCAATCTTTCTTCCTTTCCGTGTTATGAATAACTGTTTATCTGGACCGAGTTTAATACAATCTTCTGCTAATTTTCTCCAATCATCTACCGAAAAGGATAAATTGAGCGAATCAATATGAACGACATCGATGAAATGTTTTTTTAAACGAGGTTCCAGATTAGGATGGTCGAGCAATTGATTCAGAACATCACTTGGAAGAAACTTCAGTGGACTCACAAATATATCAATCAGCCTTGCTTCTCTCTCATGTTTATGAAAATCATTCAACAATTTGATAACCAATTCCGCAAAGCGGGATAATGCAGTTTCGCGCAGTTGTGGGCAATTTCTCCAGGTGGGCTCTATATGCGCAAAAAGCCAGCGATAATACGCACTAATTGTCTGCGGTTGAGCTAAAAACTGCCATGCAAGGCTCATCCTGAAGCTTTGTTCTGTTGCCAAACCCTGTATCGGATCAGTTATACAGGCTTCCCACGACACTGCGCGCCCACGTTGCGGCAAAAACTGATAATAAAGCCAATCTGCGATTGCGATACGTTGGGTCGCATCAAATTTATCGGAAGTCCATACCGCTACCATTGCAGCATCGATAAAGCGATGGAGTTGAAACCGGAATTCGTTTTCTTCTGGCATTAACTCAGCACGAAATGGCGTCTTACTCAGTATGGAATTAGTCCTGAATAATGATGAAAGCGTTTGACGAAGGATTGCCAAAGAGGAATTTTCGAATAGCTCGTTTGAGTTCGGGGCAAGCTTAAGTTGTGCTAATTCTTCCAACAGATAAGAAACAGACGGAAGGCGGCAACTTACGCCTGCACGATATAAATTCCGAAAACACTCAAGGAATTTGCCATCACTGATTTTCTTACGTGAATGAAGCGCACCTAATACGTCATGGACACCGACAATAGGTGCTTGCCGGGAAACCGAAGGATAACTGCTCAGCATGCGGTCGTCGATCCAAACAGGCCAATCTATATCTTCCATACCTAGGAAAATTTCTTCCAGTTCGTAGCTTAACGGCTGGCCACTATGCTGTTTCGAAGGTCTTTTATAAAGCGGCAGTAATTTTATTTTGTTTTTCGATTTAAAACGTTTAAATTCGGTAAGCAAAGAATCTAACCAGTCCTTTACTTTTTTCCGATAACGATAGCTCTCAATATCGCGGTTTAGCTGTTCACGGATACCTTCAATACAATACAAATTAAAAACTTTGCTGGCAGCTTCTAATCCATCTAATTCAATCAGCAATTCAAGGAAAGGCCGGTCTACCAGCAAACCGGTTTTAATTCTTAATTGCTCTATTTTTCGAGGATCAACAGGATGCTTAGTTAATTGCTTAAGCAGGTTTTCTTCTAATAGCAATTCGCCCTTATCGCGCAAAATTGTTAAAACTTCTGCCTCCCTTAACCTCAGAGCTTCTAATTTATCGGGGATAATCCCAGACTCAAAGGTTTCAGTTGCAAACTGATCATCTACAATCCACAAATCATTTTTTTCGGCTAGGCACCAATTAACCCGATCCATAAGCTGCAAACCTTCGAAGTCTCCTGTTTCCAATACAGGTTGAGGCAAGAGAGTGATTGGCAGTGATCCTAAGCGATCAAGCAAGGTTTCTGACCGTTCGATCCTATCCGGCTGTATTTGCTCCAGACGTTGAATTTCATCCAATATCACAGTGAACAGAGAAGGAGGAACATAGATGTGCTCAAAGGCGCTTTCGAGAGAGGGAAAGAGTTTAAGCAAATGAGCCATCAAACAGGCCGAATAATCCATCGTTAAATTTCGGCCTTCCCAATTTCGAGGTAAAGGTTCGTAAGGCCTACCGCCATAAGCAAGTGGAAAAGGAACATGCTTGCCAACAGGTATGTCACGATTGTGATGCCAGTGCAAATAAAACTCGGCTCCTAATGTACGTCGTTCCATATCCAGCAAAAGATGGATAGGTAAGCCCCCTTCAATGAATTTATTCCAGTTTTCAGCACTTCGTTCTTGTTGTTCATGCATGTACTCCAACAAGTTCGGCAGCTTTGCTTTCCAAAATAAGCCCGTGTCGGAATAATCACGTTGCAGAACGGCCATTTGCATTGACGCCCAATCGCTATGACCGGCATTAAAGCCGATATGCATAGCATTGAGGAGTAGTTGTGGATCATTGGGAAAACGCTCAACAGCCCGCTTTGCCCAATCGAATGCTTCTTCTCGGTTTTGAGTTAAGGAGTAATGTGCAAGGTTTATCAATATCTGCGGTGTCTCATATCCCTGTTCAACGCCACGCTTTAAAATTTCTAACGCTGATGGGATATTCGCCATCTTTATCTGAAGCTGGGCACGCTGCATCAATAAAGATTCATCAGGATTCTGTGTCCAAAGATATTCACTCGTTTCCCAAGCTTGCTCATGCTGCTCAGTAGCTAAATAGGCTGCCAAACAGCCGCCATAGTAATCGTTGATTTTGTTATCGCTTTCGAAAATATGCTTGTTTTTCTCCAAAACATTTAACGCATCGGTCGGTGATTCCAGCGCCAGCCATGCTTGTGCAAGCGCAATAACAATATCTGCCGGAGTTTCCTTGAACAGGCTTAAACAGCAGTTAGCAGAAATAGTCAATTCCTGCCACATACGTTTCTGGCGTTGAAGTCTGACAAGATTAAGATGATCTAGCATTGTGCCTGGAGATTTAGCCAAACCTTCTGCGATCATAAGCGCCTTGTCTACTTCCCCTCGTTGTATCCAGTACCCAGCGGCAATCCTACGCTGCACAACACTTCCATCTAAACTTTTTATTCGGTTCTCCAATTCGGATAGACGACCTAATATACCGTGAGAATGAACCGCTTGATCAAACCAGCGCACTTTTTCATCAAGTGTTGAAAAGCGATGTTCATACCGCGAAAGATATTGCCAAGCAGATTCGGCTTGGTTTGTATGCAATAGTATCTCTACAAGTAGTTCGATCTGCCAGATTGGTGGATAGGGCTTTGTACAAGCGGTGGAAAGGGCTTCAAGGGTATGAATCCATTGGTAATCGGCAGCCAACCAAATAAGACATAAAATAGGAGAAGGAGCAACTGAATTTTCTATAAGAGCCAGTTTCGCCTTTTCAATAGCATCATTATGTTTTTCCGACAAATTAACGCAAACCGCAAGATACGCATCTATAACAGCTCGACCTATTTCTTTCTTTGTACTGGAAGTTACCAGCGTTAAAGCATGTTCCAAAAAATTTAAAGCATCTTGCATGCGTCGCTTCTGGTTAGCGTCAAGCGAAAACATTCTTGGTTGGAAAAAGTGCGGAGGAAGATCGCCAAGATTATGAAATCCAGCAGGCACTGCTTGCCAAAACGCAATGTAAGCAGCAGTCAATTGGAAAAGGGTACTATTTTCCTGCCTGGGCAGAGTAGGTTCGAGAACCAGCCAGGCACCATCAATGTTGCCAGCCGCTAAACGGCAAAGCGCTTGAAAACGCCGTATTTCGTCGGTGATGGGTATTTCGAGCTTCTTTATAAACTCGTCTGCTTCGGCTCCACGATTGAAATCTAATAGACATTTAAGAAGATTAATTGCCACTGGCTCCGAATCCAGCGGGGAAAGGATAGCAATGGCATCATCAAATCGATTTTCAGAAACCGCTTCAAATGCCCGATAGGTCCGATCGTCCAATTCTGGATTTAGGCGGCGAGCAGTTTGATAGTAGCGGCGGCATTCTTCAGGAGGTTTTTCGTCTTCTTGTGCCCAACGGGCCGCATGATAATAATAATTCGCTTGTATTTCCTGTGGTATTCGAGTGCCAGCCAAAGCAGCAAGCTCGGCTGACAATGCTTGCCAGGCCTCTTCGGCATCGCCACGCCCTCGCATTGAGCGAATTGATTCCAGTTTTTTCTGCCTTGGCTTCTCCTAAATCGACAAGCAATTGCTCAATATCATCCGATAAATTGGAAGAAACAATAATTGTTCTTTCAACAGACGAGCTGGCTCCTTCTGATGCCACAAACGGATTTCTATCGGCGCGCTGCCTTGGTGGATGATAGGATAAATTTTCGATCAATGACCTAGCATAAGCTGCGGCTACCAATGCTGCATGGTTTTGCCAAATATCGTTTTTCTGCTCATCACAATAATCACAAATACCTCGTATTACGATGTATTCACGTCCTGCGCTCCAAGATGCATCTGCCGTTCCCGATCCTTCCATCTCTATAGCGCGAACACCATGTTTATCCCGTAATTGATCGCGAAAAATTGCGTCCTTCAGTAGGGTATTTGCAGAACCGATAGCTGCTAGATGAATCTTGGGACTGTTTGGATGTCTATTACGCCACGGATCAATTGGATGTTTGATACGTTTTTTCTTATCACTTGAGTCACGTAATACATCTGTATTTGAAGACGGTCGTTGATAATCTTCTAGGTGATTGCATCGGGCAATATGATCCTGCCAAGGATGTTTCCCTAACAATCTTTCAGCTTCCAATGCTTTAGCCGCTGCTATTAAAAAAGCGCCAGGTTTAGGAGAGTTATCGCGGACCTCAATTAGGTTTGAATCTCGTTTATTATTGTCATACTGGAGAATGCCTTTTTCGTTGGTAACAACCACATCGCCGAGACGAACATGGCTTTCAACTTTCTTAGGGTCTGGCACTCCTCCAGCAATACCGACCATCAAAATACATTCAACAGTCGGGAAACTACGTATAAGATTCGCTATCGCCGTGGCAGCAACATTGTTGCCCATTTTTACAAGCGATGTCACCAAAACCTGATGAGGTTTTCCACCGCCACGGCTCGGTAAACTCCCCCACCAATACTGATTAGCATCATCTGGACAATCTGAATTCAAGGGAGTTGTCGAATCGAATATTGCTAGGCAAGCAGCTAATTCCTTCGGTAATGCCGTACAGATTGCTAAGCGTGGCTGAATATCTTTCTGGTTATCAGTATTATTAGTTTTCAACGATTTACCCATTCACACGTATTAAAAGCTGATCATCATTTTTTATCCTGAGTTTTATAACGCAATAGCATCTACTTAGTTATGAACTGATCGGAACAGTATAAAACCCCACAATAATTCATAAAAGTTGAACCTTCTGGGTTTAAATTTAACGGCCGGCCGAATATGCCGCGGACAGAAGCACCAACTTTCTGGAACAGGCAGGCAATCACAGCATAATCCCAGAAGCTTCCGTCCGTCGGTTTGGGGTTTGGAAAATTTTAAGTAGCTGGCTGGCTGGGGGGGCAGAGCCGTAGAGCGTAGGACGGTTTCGTGCAGTAAACCGCCATTCTCCTGAATCATAGCGGGTTACCTATCGACGAATTCGCCTTAAGCGTTAGGCATTCTACCTTGATTGACCGATTTTTTCTTAGGCCTCGGGCAAGTCGAATGCAATCCATCGATGTGTTCGAATAAATCGTCCGGGATGCTTTGCCACATGGGGTCCAAAATAAAGTCAATCCCTTCCCGACGGGCAAATTTGGCTGCGGGAACAAAATCGGCATCGCCGGATACCAGAACGATCCGTTCAGCCTGTTTTTTAAGGAAGCTCTGAATAAGTGGTTTTTATAAGCGACACCGTGCGACATCCGTGGCACCTCGCCGAAAATGGGCAAATCCTTCCCGGCAGCGCCCGCTATCGGGGTGATTTCACTCAGTGTTCTCGGTTTTCCAGGGCGAAGGACAAAGGTCTCCCTAGGTCGGCTGCAGCGCCTGCCGAACGTGATAAAGATTGCCCAGGGCAAACAGCAAGTAGAGTTGTTGGGCATTCTTGAACAGCCCCCGGTAACGCACTTTGGTATAGCCGAACTGGCGCTTGACGATCCGGAACGGATGTTCGACCATGGCGCGTAACGGCGCCAGCATGTGGTTGTGAAGGGCTTGCTCTACCGGCAACTCCTCACCCTTCCCCCGCTTGAACGGAAAGGCCCAAACCGGCTCACCTTCCAGGCGATCCGCCGCCAGATTCCGGTCCTTGCGGGTATAGGCCCGATCGCCCAGCACGACCCGTTCCTCGCCGTGCAGCAACGCCTCCGTCATGACCCCATCCGCCACCTTGGCGGTGGTCATCTCCACAGTATGCACTAACCCCGACTCGGCATCGACCCCAATGTGCGCCTTCATCCCAAAGTGGTAATTGTTCCCTTTCTTGGTCGAACTCATCTCGGCATCCCGTTTGCGCGCCCGGTTCTTGGTGGACGGCGGGGCAGCGATTAATGTCGCATCGACGATCGTGCCTTGCCGTAGCAACAGGCCTTTTTCGGCCAACAGCGCCGCCGTTTCATCAAATAGGGTTTGTGCCAACTGATGGCGTTCCAGCAGATGCCGGAACTTGAGGATCGTGGTTTCATCCGGCAGGGCGTCCTCGCCCGCATCGAGCCCGGCAAACTCGCGCAGCAGCGGCATGTCGTGCAATACTTCCTCCATCGCCGGATCGGAATAGCCGAACCACTGCTGCATCAGGTGAATGCGCAACATCGTCGCCAAGGGAAAGGGGCGGCGGCCTCGGCCCGCTGTCGGGTAGTGCGGCGCTATCCGGCTCGTCCACAAACTCCAAGGCACTACCTGCTCCATCTCTTGGAGAAATTGCTGCCGCCGAGTCTGTTTCGGTTTCTTCACAAACAGTGGGGCACTGAGTCCGAGTTGCTTCATGGCGGGCACCTATCGAAAATGGCAAGCTGCGGATATTTTATCCCAGGCGTAGGACTTATTCAGAGTTTCCTTAAGGGCTATAGAGGTGATGTCCAATCCGATTCGCATATCGACTCCTTTCTGCCGGAAGTTGGGAATTAAATTATCCTCGGTCAATTGCTCTATCGTGATCTCGCGTTTTAGCAACCGTTCAGTAATTCCAGGCTTAAAGCCCCAGGTAACATCAGGTCCAATCCTTCCAAGACGCAAGGCCATTTTGCGTTTTCTTCGCAGTTCGTGATGCAACGCATGCCTAAATACAGCCTCGTTCGATTTAGCAAAATCAATGCATTTCTTGCTAATCGGATTATGCATTTTCTTCTCAAGCGGAGGGCAATCATAGAAAAAAATACGGTAAAGGGCGTTTATATGCTTTTCTTTATTACGCTCTCGCAAATGCAGCAATGCGCACCGAAAGGCTAAATCGGCTGCCCTCTTAGCATCAGCAGCATGCTCCGGAAATAGGGTGCGAAACCGCTTAATAAAATATGCCCCGTCAATTAAAATAGCTGTCTTCATGGGCTTGATAAAAATAGAAGGCAAAAAAAAGCCCAGAGGGTCGGCATATTAAAGATGATTTAAATATGCTTACTGCTAAGGGCTGGATTCGCTGCTAATGGTAATCTAAAACCAGGAAATGACAAAGAATATTTTATCTTTCGATAGCAAATGGCGCTTATTTGTTCATCAAATTACCTTGTAGCCAATCTGCTCATCGCCCTCTCAAACTCTTCTTTCCCCATTTTCACACCCCACAAATCCCCTTCCCAACGCCCGGCAAGCGATCGCCATCGAGCCGCTGCCGTCGAAGGTGTCGAGCACCATATCTCCGGGCCGGGAACTGGCCTCGACGATATGCCGCATCAAATCCAGCGGCCTTTCGCAGGGATGGTTGGCGGATACCAGGGCACCAGCTTGAAGTCCCAGACGTTGGTATAAAGCACGTGCTTGATCAGCCAAAATAACGGTTTTGCCGTTGGACGGCTTGATATTCCGCTTGCAGTTCCTCGTAGGGCTTCAGCGTGCCGCCGAACAGCTTGTTCAGCGCTCGATAATGCGCCGCACGTGGCAAGCTCTCCGTTGCGGATTCCCTCGGACGAACTATGCATGCGGCTTTCTCCTATATTTTTGTCGTATATTCGATCCCCTCATCATTCAGACTTCATGCGGATCGATATTTTTCCCTCGGCGAGTCTCCCAAAATCGCATAGCAAGCGGGAGTCAGAATCAGGCTGGCCGCCATGCCGATCAATAGGCCCGCCGATAACGACAAGGTCATCGGGATCAGAAATTGTGCCTGCGGACTGGTTTCCAGCAGGGTGGGTAGGAAACCGGCAAAATTAGTCAGAAAGGCCAACAAAATGGGTCGAAAACGCGAGGTACACGCTTCGGTAATCAAAACTTCGACGGGGCGCTCGTCACCATCGTGTTGACGGATGTAATCCAACAGCACCAGGCTATCGTTCACCACGACGCCGCTGGCCGCGATCATGCCCACCAGCGACTCCATCGATAGCGGCAAACCGGTTGCCCAGTGCGCCAGCACCGCACCGCTCCAGGCCACGGGAGCCGCGAGTAGAAAGATGACGGGTTTGCTGTAGGAACGAAACGGCACCGCGATCAGCGCATAAATGACTAACAGCGCAATGACGGTGTTTTTGCTGAACGCCGCCAACAACGCTTTTTGTTCCTGGCGTTGTTGGCCGATTTCGATGTTCAGCCCCGGAAACCGATTTTCCAATGCTTGAAAAACATCCTTTTCCAGCACGGCATAGAGTTCGTTGGCATCGGCCTGCGTCGGATCGACGCGCGCCTGGACTTTCAACACGCGCTGCCGGTCTTCCCGGTGAATACGGGAATACCCTTGAACCAGCTCGACATCGGCTAAATTGGACAAAGGCGCACTCATACCGTTCGGCAAGCGGATCGGCTGGTCTTTTAATTGATCCAGCGAACGCCGTTCGTTCAACGGGTAACGCACCATGACCTTGACTTCTTTTCGCCCGCGCATGAATCGATGCACTTCCTCGCCGTAATAACCCTGGCGAACTTGTTCGGCCAATAATTCCAAGCGCAATCCCAGCCGTTCCGCATCGGGTTTCAGCGTCAAATGGATTTCCGGTTTGCCGGGTTCCGCGGAATCGATGACATCGTATACGCCTGGAAAGGCCTTGATTTGCTGCTTGAGCTGTTCGACGGCCGGCCCCAAGATGTTCGATTGATCGGCTCCCAGCATCAATTCAATGTCGTAGGGCTCGTCGCCTTCCTTGAAAATGAAATCCACTTTACCGCGCCCGATATCGCCGATGCGTTGCCGCCAATCACGGATAAAATCTTCCACTTTGATGCGTTGCCGGCCTTCCGCCGACAATTCCAGCCAGATGCCTGCGCCATGTTCCCAAATAATGGTTTCGACTCCGACAATGACGCTGCGGTCATGGGCGTGAGCGGCGTTCACGCCCGCGCTTCGGCTTTGGCTATCCTGGGGAACACCGTCCAATTCATCCCGCAACGCAAACAAAGCGTTTTCAACGCGGGCAGCCAGTGCTTGAGCTTCGCTATACGGCGCGCTCTGCGGCAGTTGAATCGATACCCAGAAACTGTCTTTGGTGACATCGGGATTGATGGATTGCCGCACGCGGTCGCTTGCCACCAAACCGGCGCACAAAATCAACAAGGCGGCAAATAAAGCGACAGTCAAATAACGCCAGTTCAGAACCGTATGCAGTAACGGCCGATAAACCGACTCGACAAAACGATCCAGGCCCTGATTGAGCCGTCTGCGCAAACGTTGCAAACGCGTCGTTTCGGTAGCCGACTCGGCAACCGCCACCAGATGCGAGGGCAATATCAATAAAGCTTCGACCAGGGAAAAAACCAAGGTCAGAATCATGATCAGACAAATCGGCCGCATCATCTGGCCTGCCCAACCCGGCAGATATAAGCCGGGCAAAAACGCCACCAGCACGATCAATACCGACAACGTGACCGGTAACGCAACGGCCTTGACGCCGTTGATGGCCGCCTGCAAAGGCGTTTCGCCGCCCTCGACCTGCCGGCTATGCACGCTTTCGCCGATGATGATGGCATCATCGACCAAAACCCCCATCGCCAAAAGGAAGCCGAACAACGACAGCATATTCAACGAAATGTCCAATGCCGGCATCAGCCAAAAAGCGCCGAGTACCGAAGTAAAAATACCGACGCCGGCCCATAAGGCCACGCGCAAGCGCAAGAATAGCGTCAACACCAGGCAGACCAGTAAAAAACCGCTCAAGCCGTCTTCCAACAACGTGCCGATCCGTTCGTCATACGCTTGCGAATCGTCCCACCAGGTAATCAAGCGTAACCCCTCAGGCAGACCGGCACGTAGAGTTTCAACCGTGGCTTTGACTTGCCTGGCCACCGCGACACTGTCCTGTTCGGTATGTATTTCCCAGCCTTGCGCGGTTTGCCCATTGTGCCGCCAGGTGTACAGGCGCTCTTCGAGCCCATCCTTGATCGCAGCAATCTGATCCAGTCTCAGGCGATTTCCATCGGGCAGCGTCTTGATCACCAAACTGCCGACGGCCTCGGCATCTTTGGCCCGGCTATGCACGCGTAATAACAATTCACCCTCCGGACTTTTGACCAAGCCTCCCGGCAACTCGACGGAAGCCTTGCGGATGGCCTGGGCGACATCATCCAAGGTCAGCCGGTATTTGCGCAGTTGTTCATGCGCCACTTCAATACCGATTTCATAAGCGATTTCACCGTAATTACGGACACGGCTGACCCCCGGAATGGTGGCCAGCTGCTGTTGAATGCGGTCGCCGAATTGCTGCAGCGTGAATGCGTCGGTTTCACCGTGCAGAGCCACCCAAATCACGCCGTCATCGTCTTTGCGGTCGGCGGGCAACACGTCGATTTTTTCCAATTGTTTCGGCAAACGTTGAATCGACTGGACCCGCCCGCGCAACAGCGCCATCATCTGCTCCCGCTCGCGATCCGGCAGAATCTCGACGCCCAAGGTACAGGTGTCGCCGTAGATTTCCCCGTGCAGATGTTTGATGCCCGACAAGTCATGCACCGCTTCTTCGATCGGGATGCAGACGGACTCTTCGACTTCCGACGGGCCCGCGCCGGGAAAAATCGCCATTACCTCGATCTGATGCGGGCTGAAGCGCGGAAAGACTTCCTTGTCGACTTCAATCATGCCGAGAACGCCGCCTGTGAGAATCAACAGCATCAGCAAATTGGCAGCCACAGGATTGCCGGCAAACCAGGCCAGCAAACCTGAAACCCGCTCATGCGCCTGCAGTGTGGTGAGCGGTTTGTTCATGGCGTATTAGCCGCTTGAGGCTCGGTAATGACGACACGCATACCGGCCACCAGCATCGGCATTTCCGAAATCACCACCCGTTCGCCGGCATTAAGGCCGGATTTGATAATCACTCTATCCGCTTCGGTACGCAGCACCTCCACCTGGCGGAGCTCCAGGCGCTGTTCGTTGTCGACCAATCTGACTTGCTGCAGCGTATTTAAGGCGGTACGCGGTAACGCAAATACCTTGTCGCGCGTCGCGCCTTCAATCTCGGCCTGGACGAATAAGCCGCTGAGCAGCGGAACACGGCCCGCCGCGCTTTGATCGGGCTGTTCGACCTGCGCGATTAAAAATAATTGGCCGCTGCTCTTGTCCAGGGCCGCTTCACTGCGCACGATACGGCCCGGCCAATGCTGTAACCGGCCCCCGATTTCCGCATGGAGCACCACGTTCGGCCAGCGGCTTTTGGTTGTTTTATTCCCCTGGGGCAAATCCAGAAACGCCAGCTGATCGATGCCGATGGGCAAACGGATTTCGGCGACATCGTTGGCAAAAATACGGGCAATCACGCTGCCCGCCGGCAAGAATTGGCCACGCCCGACTTGTTTGCTCAACACGCGCCCGGCAAAAGGAGCGCGCACCTCGCAACGGCTGCGGTCCAGTTTTGCTTTGGCCAAATCCGCTTCGGCCGCCTGCAGTTTTGCTTCGGCTTCGGCTAATTGGGGTTTATGCAATGCCAAATCGCTGGCTTCGCCTTGGCCCAGCGCCTGCCATTCGCTCTCGGCTTGTTCGACTTGCGCACGTTCGTTGGTCAATACACGCCTGGCTTCGGCTATTTTGGCTTGGGCCGTGACGAGGGCGTAGTCGTAATCGCGCGGATCGATCATCAATAAAACGTCGTTGACGTCGAAAAAACCGCCGGAGACCAGCGCCGGATGCACCTGCAACACTTTACCGCCCACTTCGGCGATCAAATCGATCTCCTCGCGCGGCGCCACCACGCCTTGCGATATCACATTCAGCTTCAGCGTTTGCGGTTCCGCGCGAACGATTTGCACAGCCGGCACGACAGGCGCTGCTGCTTTGGGCAGCGTGCTGGGGCGCAATTCGATCATTGCCCATGACGCTCCCACGGCCGTCAGCAACACCGCCGCCGGTAAAAGTGTTTTTATAAAGCGTTGTTTATCGTTCAAACGGCACCACCTCATGCCAGACATAAACTGATTCGGTTATTAAGGACATGGCAAAAAACAGCTATTTTCAGTTGTAGGGTACCGCTGTGCGTACCTTTTCGCCCTCCAATGGTACGCACAGCGTACCCTACAGCTACTGAAGGCTCTTTACCGGATTCATGCAGGGTAATCGTGGAATCGACATCAACGGCGCTTCTTTAACCAGATTACGATGCCTGTCACGGACAACATCACAATGACCAAGCCCAATACACAAACGAACAGCCTGTACGGCAAGCCGAAAACGTTAGCCATGTGCAAGGCCGTTAACCAGGAGGTCACGGTATTACCGTTATATTGGCCGGCAGGCAGCAGCAACATTTTTTGCTGTCCGCTATTGGCATCGATTACAACGCGCGTTTGACCTTCATGATCCTGAATATCCAGGCTGCTGCGGACACAATAGACGTAGAATCCTTTGGCGCGATTGATCCAAATTGCCACGGGCGCTTCGATTTGGAAACCGTGTTCGGCCGCGGCACGGGTCATGGCTCGATGACCCAAGCGATACGCCGCGCGTAAATCGATTGCCGGATGAATCAAGGGTTCAGGTAAATCTTCGATATCCGTCCAGGGCTGATGATAGTCGCTGACGGATTGCATTACTTTCTGATAAACCGTATCGCCCAGATTCATGTAGACGCTTGACCAGGCGAACACCAATAAAGCCAACCATACCCACAGTCCGCCGGCCCGGTGTAAATCGTAGTTGATTCGAAAAGGCGAGCCGCGCCATTTGATCAGCCAGGCGCGACGCCAGCGTTGCCAAAACGGCGAGGCGGTCGATTGATTATGTTGAGCGGCAAACACCTTGGCCGGCAAGGTTAAGTAGAAACCGACGAAACAGTCGAGAGTCCAGATCAAGGCGGTGATGCCTAAAATCCACATGCCGGCATCATCCAATGCCAGGTTGAAATGCAGATTGTAGATAAAAGGCATGAGATTGGTCATGCCTTCGGAAATAGCGCCCCAACGGCGCCGGCCCAATTCGGCGCCGGTATAAGGATCAAGGAGCAGTTGATCGTAATTCAACTCGAACGATTGGCCGGTTTGCTCATTTTGGCGTGGAGATACCGAAAATTGTACGGACTCGGAACTCATCCATAGCGATTGCACACTCGCCTGCGGCGCGATGCGGCTCTCGGCACTTTCAATGAGCGTATCGAAATCGAGCGGCGTACGGCCATGCGCTTCAACATACAAACGGGGATTGATGGCGCCGTCCAGCTCTTTGTAAAACGCCAGTAAACTGCCGGTCAGTCCTACAACGACTAAGAAAAGGGTCATCCCTAAACCGGTATAGCGATGAACCAGCACCCAAAACGGGCGGATTTTCATAACGACTCCAAAATCTTCATCTTTTAATAACGTGTATTAAAGAAGACGATTGAGCCGCGCAAATACCTCACTAAGAATTTGGACGGAAATAACTTCTCGGTTTTAACCTGTTCGCATTGCGTAGCTTTTCAGCGCGTATATGTTCAGTTCCCCCCTTTGAAAAAGGGGGGTTAGGGGGGATTTTCTAAAATAAATCCCCCTCAATCCCCCTTTTTCAAAGGGGGAAGCGAACCTTTATTTCAGCCTATCTATAGCCTACCGATTTCGGGAAATAATTTGGAGCCAAATCCTAAGCGGTTAGGATTTGGATTTTGCCGATCATCACTTCATTCTTCCCAGGCCGGCCTCGTATCAATGGCCTATCCGATAATAACGACCCAGTCGGTTACATAGGTCATCTTGATGCCCATGGTTCTTTGCAACACTTTCAGCATATCGTGGGACTCTCTGATGCTGAGGCGACCGTTGATTTTCAGTTGCCGTAATGAAGCATCTTTAAAGAAAACCATTCCCGGACGATACCGATTGATGGCCTCAACCAATGCCTCCAGCGTTTCATTTTCGTACACCAAAAACCCGTTAATCCATGACGTGGAGAGTTTCGAATCCAATTTTCTCGGATGCCCCAATGAGGCCTCGTAAACGGTGACCGCCTCGTCCTCGCCTAAAACGACAGGATCTTTCCAAATTTGACTATCGGATACTTCGACACGGCCGGAGAGTACCTTAATCTCGTCACTTTCTTTGCGATGATTAACAAAAAACCGCGTGCCCAATACGCGCGTCGTCGAATGATCCGCGCGAACCAAAAACGGGCGGCTGGGGTCGGGCTTAACATCGAAAAAAACTTCTCCCTTGAATAGCTCGACGGAACGCTTGCCGTCTTTCATATTGACGGCAATGGCACTGTCCGTGTTCAGCATCGCGGTGGACCCATCCTCTAATAGAACGGTTTTACGCTCCCCCATTGCCGACGTATAGTCCGCTCTCAATAGAATCCGCATTCGGCCGGCAAGCGGCACAGCGAGTACCAAACAAGCGGCAAGGGCCAATGCTATTTTCGGATTGAGGTAACGCTTTTTAGGCGGTTTGGGAGTAATGCGATGTAATTTTGCATTGATTCTCAGACTGTTCAACAATGCAGTATCGCCCCACATGGCGCAAACTTCATCAAACGCACGACGGTGATCGGCGGCTTGTTCAAGCCACCGATCGAAAGACTTCCTATCTTCGTTACTTACGTTATCAGCCCGTAACCGGATAAACCACGCCACAGCCTGTTCGTCTATATTGTCATTCAGCTCGGATTCCAAAATACTCTACTACTTGACTTATTTAAAAAACAACGGGTTATTCTATCGAAGTCTGCGTTCGTTAGCTCATTTTATCTTTTCCAAATCCGATCATTCCGGCCTTAACACCAGTTTATGTCGGGATGGGCCGGTCAACAAGGACATGGGCAATCCCTCTACCCAAAAAGCCTGTTGATCCTTGTAATGGCTTGAGAGCGGATGCCCGGATTGTCCGCCCGGCATATGTAAAATGCCTTCCGATAAATGATTCGGGGAGACGACCAATCGCTCACTCGCCCCGAAATCGGCGCCTGTTACTCGCACACAAAACCCGCCGCATCCCGCTAACGGCTGATGAGGCATATCCAAGACGGGGGAAAGCAAAGGCAGCGCTTTGGAGAAAGGGTGAGCGTGATCGGCGATGTTCTGCTTGCCCCACGTCAGACCAGCCAGGCCGACATCGGGATGACGAGACATCACCGCGGCCGCACCGGTTTCCAATTGCGCCAGAATAAATTGCTCCCACGTCTTATGATGCGCAGCATCCGGCAACAATAGCGCCGGTTTTTCGTTTAACAAAGTTTGTAAGGGGGTATCGACATAATTCCAGTGATACGCAAAATTTTTGTCGGCTTGCCTGCAGGCATTTAAGAATGGCGTGAAAACCGAATCAATCAGTTGCTTGCGGAATTCCACCAATACCGGCAATCCCAAACTTGCAATATCGGCCCTGCCGTTCCAACTTGTCAAATAATCCCGTAGCGCGGTTAATTCGGGCTTTTGCGCTAAAACGTCCGGTGACAAGGCTTTTAATGCAAGCTGCTGGTAATAGTCATAAAATTCGGTTTGCGTATCTTGCTGAAGAGTGAACAACGACCATTCGCTATGGGTCGCCGCTTGCTTGAGCCGTTGCTTGATTCGGTATGCCCGGTAGCCGTTAGCGTATTGATGGCCAATGACATAAGGAAAATCGGCCGCAAATCGCCGATCATTGGCGGATACCAAAAAACCTTCGGCAGGATCGATGGATTGCGGCATTTCATCGGGTTGGATATAGCCTTGCCATCCCGTTTTACCATCGGCCCACGAACGGCTGATTACCCCGTCTCCGCCAAAACGCCGGGGAATCCTGCCGGTCAATGTCCAGGCAATATGGCCATTTTCATCCGCCAATAAAACGTTCAATTGCGGTCCGCCTGCACGCTTTACAATAGCCAAAGACGCTTCCAGGGTTTTACTCTCTTCCAAATCCATAATGCCAACATTAACCGCATCCGCATCCAAAGCCACCCAATGAATGGCAACCGGCTGCTCCAATAACGGTTGTTCCGCGACCGGCCCCCATTGCGTTTCTCTCACCGTCAATGCCTTGGGCTCCGAGCCTTTGATAGGGATCGTTTCATGCCGTTCGTCAAAATTTTGCCAACGATCGCCGATCCGGTATTGCTGAGCGTTGCCGGGATTGATTTCGAGTTTGACCAAATCCAAAAAGTCGCCGCCGAGGTTGGTTATCCCCCAGGCAACATGCCGGTTACTGCCTGAAATAAGAAAAGGAGTGCCCGGCAAATTCAGGCCCGCTGCCCGCACCTCGGGATATTGAAGTTCAACGCGGTACCAAATGTTCGGGACACTGATCCCCAGATGCATATCATTCGCCAGTATTGCGCGTCCGTCACTTGTTTTGCCGCCGCTCACCGCCCAGGCATTGGAGCCGGCCAGGGTTTCCTCCGGAGCCTTGGCCAGGCTTTTCGAATCAGGCGCACCGCCTGCCAGCAAGGTTTGCATAGCGGCTGCGGGGATGCCTTGCGGGGGTCTAAGGGATTTGGTGAATTTCATCAAATCGTCGGTAAACCGGTCGCTGTCCGGCGTCAAAAACGCCAGCACTTCGGGCGGCAGGGTCCGCTCCATGATGCTGAGCATCCGTTCGCTGCGCTCAACCCAGGCCGTCAAGTTTTCAAACATCCCCAACACGACCAGCAGGCAATCTTCAGCCTGCCAAGGCTCCGGCCGGTAGCCGAGTACTTTGAACTCAAAGGGTAAAGCAGGATTTTGCCGGAGATAACTGTTGACGCCCTCCGCATAAGCTTCTAAATATTGGCGATGTCTTGCCGGCTGCTTGGATAAAATTTGCCGCGCTTTGCCATTGAAACCGTAGATTCTTGACTGTATATCGCTTTTTAGCGCCATTTCGCCGAATATCTCCGCCAATCGCCCGGCGCTCTTGCGCCGCATCAAGTCCATTTGAAACAAACGATCGCGGGCCGTCACATAACCCAGTACGCGCGCCGCATCGATGCGGTTATTGGCATTGATGAGCGGAATGCCGTAAGCATCCGTACCCACGCTTGCCGGCGAAGACAGGCCGGCTAATTTAAATTCACCGTCCAGAATAGGCAGCGATTGCAGCCACCCGCGATAGCCCAATCCGCCTGCAATAACGAGTAATCCAATTAAGCCAAGCCCAATACTCAGCCATTTTCTCGGTTTAGCCATTGCCGCCCGCCTGCATCACGAAATCGAAGTTTCTGTTTGAGCCGGACGCGGCCATTCAGCGTTTACCGCGACCTGCCCGGCGTATCCCTGGGGATATTCAATTGCGGCAATATTGCCTTCATCGAGCTTGATGCATCGATCGGCCAGATAGAAATACTTTTCATCGTGCGTGATCGCCAAAACCGTTTTGCCGCGCGCCTTCAGTGCCGGCAACAGCTCGGTATAGAACACATGTTTAAATTCCGGGTCTTGATCGGCAGCCCATTCGTCAAACACATAGAAGGGCCGGTCCTCTAAATAAGCCACCAACAATGCCAGACGCTTACGTTGCCCTTGGGACAGGCTCACCGAAGAAAACCGGCCATCGATGATTTCTACCTTATGATTGAGATGTAAACGCTGTAAATAATCCTCCACGGCGCCTCGATGCTGTTCCGCGTCAACGCCGTACAACTCGTCAAATAGATAAAAGTCGGAGAAAATCACCGAAAAGTTCTGCATATAAGCATCCCGGTTGCCCCCATCGACCGGGCAACCGTTCCATGAAATCATGCCGCTTGCGGGATGGTACAGGCCGATCGACAGCATGGCCAATGTCGTCTTGCCGCTGCCGTTGCCGCCTACCAGAAAAACGAGCTCGCCGGGATGAAACTCAAGATCTATCGGCCCCAATGTGAAATTCCGGTTTTCCTTTTCCCGGTGAAAGCTATGGGTAACGCCGGTAAGGGTCAATGAGGTAAAGCTTTCCTGTACCGCTAATCCGGCCGGACGTTCGGCAAGGCTTCGTTCAACAAGCTTCTCGTCGAGTTGCAAAATCTTATCCAGCGAAACTTTCGCACGGCTGAAAGCCGGTAAGCTGTTCGTTACGATGGTGAGAGGGGACATCATGAATAAAAACACTAAAACATAACCGCTGATGATTTCCTGATTCAGTGTTTGCCAAAGGGGGAAGGCATACAAAATCGCGCCGATGGTCAGATAATAGAGTAATTGAACCCATTGGTTCAGCCACAAGTAAGCGGCAGCCGCGCGAAATGAATGCCGCCGATAGGCTTCGGCGCTGTTGGAAAGCGATTGGGAAACAAACGCTTCACTTCTCCGGCGATGAAGTTTCAATTCGCGAACGCCTTCGGTCAACGCAGTAAAACCTCTGCCAAGCACATCATATTCGCCGCGTGCGATTCGGACGGATCTGAGGGGTATCTCTTTGAAAAAATTGAAAGTCGTCACGCCAAACAAAATGATGCCGGCAAGCACGAGAGCCAATTGCCAGGACAGCCAACTCAAATAAGCCATGCAGCCAACCAAAATCGCAAAGTTGATGCAGAGCACCGGAAAAAGCTCGCTGGCGCTTGCTATGGCGGTGACATCTTCAGTCAGATGACTCAGCAGCGCCGATTTTCCCATCTTTTGTAAGTTTGGATACGGCGCATGCAAAATCAGCCGGCTGATACGGAGCCGCAGATCCCGGACCAATTGCGTGCTGAATCGATTCAACAAATAAAGAGATGCCGTTCGACTGACCAATACAGTCAATGCCAATCCGGCAAACCACCCAATGGCGTATGGGATATTCATTTGGCCAACCAGACGGGTATTGATAAATGCAATCAACGCCGCATTACTCAGGCCGCTGATAACACCCGTCAGCAACACCCCCGCAATAGTGATCCATGATGAGCGCCATAAAAATAGCAGCATAGTGACTCCGTCATATAGCTAAACCAGTTGATAAACAGTAATCGTTGTAGACAAAAACACCGCCCTCATAGCAATGTCGTTAACTTAAGGATTTGGGCGGAAATAACTTCCCGGTTTCAACCGATTCGCATTGCGTCGCTTTTTAGCGCGTACGCGTTCAGTCTCCCGCTTTGAAAAAGACGACTGCATGGGCAGAGATTTGCTCCTCGACAACCGCTCCTTGCGTTGTCCTACCTCCTGCATCCATGCAGTCGTGCAATCTCTGCATTCACGCCATCCCTGGCGTTCATGCAGGAGGTACGACCCCACGGATGGGGAAGGTAGATCGCGTCGGGAACAAGCGATCGAGAGTAACGCCGGAAGCAGTTACCGAGGGGTTAGGGGAGATTTTTTAATAAATCCCCCTCTATCCCCCCTTTTCAAAGGGGGAAGCGAACGTTTACTTCAGCTTATCTGGAGCCTACCGATTTCGGGAAATTATTTGGAGCCAAATCCTAAGTATTGTAGGAGCGACGTCCTCGTCGCGATTCGAGTGCCTGCAATCGCGACGAAGGCACCTTCCCACTGATAAGCCGTACATTCCCCCCTTATTCCGCGGCCAGGCACCGGCTTAACTTAACGACATTGCTCCTCATAGTGATTGCGCCGAACTACCCAGTATTTTTGCATTATCGAAAACGAACGTTCAGTTTAAAGAAGAAACGGGAGGTTCCGACCATTCTTTATGATTGCGGCACCTAAGGAGACAAACCCGAACATGCATTCATGATTAAGTTTGACATTCATGTCACATAGAAGACGCTTTGAATGCACAATAACCTCAGCATATTCGTTGGCCGCACCCGCGCGTTGAAAGTCTACCTTTTTTAATTCGGCAGAGTACCCGATGCCATCGGAATAACAACGACTTTTATGCAATTCAAACCCAGAAGGGCAAGTCAATCACGACAATTAAACTGTGTCATATGGCGCACTCCGATATGGCATTACACCTGTTCGACATCCAGATCTCTCGCCAATGAGAATACAACTCATTGATATTAAAAAATATTAATAATTGGCTTGGTTTTTGCGTTATCAATCATTGATTTAACCTTGATGCAAAGCCTCTGTTTGAACGATACCCGTTTTTACCCCTGTAAAATTATGAAATTTGCATACCACTGGCCACACAATCCAGCCTTATAGCACTTTGCAACCCATGTCAATGCAGCCGACCAAACCAGCATAACAATCATTAGGAAATTGAGCATGAATTTTGACTCTGTGTACATCAATCATCGATCTGAACTACAACTTCATTTATCACGTATTGTTGATTGCCCGGATATCGCCGCAGAACTCGTGCAGGAATGCTTCATCATATTTTCCAGGGAAGCTCGCAAGCAGATTATCGAACATCCCCGAGGCTTTCTCTTTCAAACAGCTAAAAACTTGGCTTATGACCATATCAAACACCGCAAAGTCGTTGAGAAACATCTAAATAACGCCGACCCCACTTTGACCGTCTCGGATGAACTGCCTTCGGCCGAGCACCTGGCAATCGTCAATGAAAAACTTTCGATTTTTTCCAATATTGTGGATAGCCTACCTGAACGAGCCAGAGAAGCATTTATTTTGAATCGTGTTTACGGCATGACCTATGCCGAAATTGCCATCGAGATGAATATTACTGACAGCGCCGTTGAAAAGCTTCTCGCCCGGGCGCTATTGCATTGCCGCAAACAATTTAAAATACATCAGGCCGATTTTAGCAACGACTGAGGGCAAAGACGGCTCAGCTCGTCCTCCTGATTGAAGACTTTAACCGGTGAAGCAATCCGCTTCACTTCTTTTGCACCTGACCCCCGGAGAAAAAGATGAGTTGGGATGATGAAAACACTACGATTTATCAGGTCGTTGTAAATGACGAAGAGCAATATTCCATCTGGCCGGACTATAAGGAGATTCCCGGTGGCTGGCGGGCTGTAGGCCCAAAAGCGCCTAAACAGGAATGTTTGGACTATATCAAAGAAGTCTGGACAGACATGCGCCCGCTGAGCTTACGGCTGCACATGCAGCGGGCCGGGTCGAATTAATATTTTCAAGGGAACCGCTAAAAATTCGAGGTAGAGGTAAAGAAATGGACTGAGGCATTGTTCAACGAATTCAACCGCCAATTGGGCCGGGCGGGCTTAATCGCCCGTAAAGGTCAACGGTAGTGGTCAAGTTTCTTCAGACACAACAGTAGGTTGTGATGCGGCCATTTCCCGTTCAAAGGCATTGGGAGGCCGATAGCCCAATGTGGAAGCAAGCGTTGGCTGTTATAGAAGCCCACGATATGGTCGGTCACATCGTGAATGGCTTCCGAGTGATTGACATAGTCCTGTCGCCAAACCCGTTCCATTTTGAGATTCAGAAAGAACCGCTCCATTACGGCATTATCCCACAATTGCCCTGACGGCTCATGCTGCCGATCAAGCCATGGCGGTCGAGTAAGTCCCTATAGTCCTGGCTGGCATACTGGCTGCCGCGGTCGGAATGGACAATCAGGCCGGGTGGCGGCCGGCGTTGGCAAATGGCCATTTGCAAGGCCGCACACCCCGGCTCGGCCGGCATGGAAGGCGCCATCGCCCAGCCGACGACCTTGCGCGAGTACAAGTCCAGCACGGCGGCCAAGTAGAGCCAGCCGCTCCCCGTGCGGATGTAGGTGATATCCGACACCCACGCTCGATTGGCCGCAGACGGGGTGAACTGGCGATCCAGCACGTTCTCAAACACCGGCAGGTTATGTTGGCTGTCGGTGGTATGCACGAACTTGCGTTTCCATACCGGCTTGAGCTGATGATCCCGCATCAGGCGACGCACCCGATAACGACCCATCCGCATGCCACGATCCCTCAGTGCCCGGCAGAGCCGTCGGCTGCCATAACTCCCCCCGGCGGCGAAGGCGCTTTTTAGATGGACTGCCATCGTGCAAACCGTCACGGGACGTTGGCTCCTTTGCTTGGCGGTATAGTAGCCTGAACGGCTGACGGCTAAAACCCGGCAACTGTGCCGCACAGGGATGGCCTTCTGTTGCAACTGCTGAACCCACGGAGGCTTTTTTTAAGATATCGTTATCCATCCGTAATTGGCGCACTTCGGCTTCCCGTTGACGAATCCGCTGTTGCTCTGCTGTCAGCGGCTTTCCTGGACCGGGCTGTGGCTTGCTCGGATTCGAACTGCTTTACCCTGCGCCGGACTGCGGTTTCACCGCGGTTCATATCCTCACAGACCTGGCTGACGCTCAGCCCCTGGTCTTTGATCATCCGCACCCCTTGCCATTTGCAACCGCTGTCGAATACCCGACGTTTTTTTATCATGGTCTTGTTTCCGTGTTTTTGGTTGATAGCGTTTATCAACCTATCGGCGTGTCTGTTTTTATTAGGCCACTACAGAACCGTCAGGCCCGATTTTTTTGTCCTGAAGGTGGGGTTTTTTCACTGCTCAAACGTCTTACTAAGGATAATGAGTTCTCGTGTCGCTGTGCCGACGCAGCTTAGGCTTTAGGAAAAAAGACTTTTCAGGTCACAGCACTTTGTATTTTCAGGTATTTTTTATGAAGACGAAAAGGAGTACAGCCGCAAAAAATTCGCCTCCGCCCGATTCGCCGTTTCCGTCGGCCCGCTATTTTCAGATTCATTTTCAATATCTGCAGGAAATCATCGGCGATTTACGCGTTCAAGTGGAAAAAGCCAATCGGCAAATTGCCGAATTACAGGTCCAGTTACACCTTCAACAATCCGCCTACGAGCCCTCGCAAAACGATTACGGTAAAGAAACGGAAAATTATTTCGAGCGCCGGTAATTGAAGACCGGCAATGAGACAAAGCCAATCCTCCTGTTAATTTTTACCATGATTCTCGAAAAGGAAGTCGCTCGACGCGAACGCCGTTTACATCGTTTGAAATCCGCCCTTGCCGCGCTCTGCGGCTTGCTGCTGCCGGGCTGCATGACGCCGCCCGAACGCGAACGGCTGGCTTCGCTGCCGCCGCTGCCCGCCCAATGGTCTGCCGAACGGCAACGGCAGGGCGCCGCTTCGAACCATTGGTTGGAGACATTTGCGGATCCCCGGCTCACGCAAGCGGTGAACGCCGCACTCGCCGGCAACTTCGATCTGCGCGCGGCCGCGGCGCGCATCGAGGCGGCGCGTGCGCAAATGCGCATCGACGGTGCCGGACGCTGGCCGCAACTGGCCTTCCAGACAGGCTACGGGCGCGACGACCCCGGCAGGGGGGTACCCGAAACCGGCGCATTCGAGGCATTTTTCGATCTGTCGTGGGAACTGGACGTCTGGGGCCGCATTCGCGCCGCGCAGTTGGCATCGGGACAGGAAGCCGAAGCCGCAGTCTCCGATTGGCAAGCCGCACGCCTGTCACTGGCCGCGCGCACCGCGCAGAACTTTATCGAACTGACCGAAGCCCACGCGCAAGTCCGTGTCGCAGAACAATCGATGCACGACCGCCGCACTCTGGTCGAATTGTTACGCGGGCGCTTTCAGCGCGGCCTGACCCATGCCCTGGACCTGCGCCTGGCCCTGACCGATCTGGCAAACGCCGAAGCCCAGCTTGCCGAACAACGCACCCGCGTGCAGAACCTGACCCGCGCGTTGCAAGTCTTATTGGGCCGCTATCCGGACGGACACTTCGCCGTTGGCGAAGCGCTGCCTGCGCTGCCGAAAGCGGTGCCGGCCGGCATGCCTTCGGCTCTCGTCGAACGGCGGCCGGACCTCAATGCCGCCTTTGAACGCCTTTGCGCGGTCGATAAACGCCTGGAAAGCGCCCGCAAGGCTTTACTGCCTCGCTTTGCGCTGACCGCAAGCGGCGGCGCCGGCAGCGCCGCGTTGAGTGAATTGATCGATCCGCGCGCGGCGGCCTGGCATTTGGCGCTCGGCCTCGTGCAGCCGATTTTCACCGGCGGGCGGCTGCGCGGCGAAATTCAGTTGCAGCAAGCGCGCGTCGAGGAATTGCTGAACGGCTACCGGAGCGCCGCATTGAACGCGTTTCGCGAAGTCGAACAGACCCTGGCCGCCGAAGACCGCTTGCGCGAACAGGAACAAGCCCTGGAGGAAGCGGTCCGGCAAACCGACGCCAGCCGCAAGCTCGCCATCTATTCCTATCAGCACGGCCTGATCGAAATTCTGACGCTGCTGGACAGCTACCGCAGCACATTGAATGCGCAAAGCGCGCACCTGACCGCGCGCCGGCAATTGCTGAACAACCGGATCGACCTGTATCTGGCGCTGGGCGGCGGATTTTAAACCGTAATGCTTTATGTTGCACGAACTGCCGGCGCGATCCGATCCGTTCCCGGGCGCAGGCGATCAAAAATCTGCCCTCGGTAGGTTGGGCTGACGTCAGGAAGCCCAACAGCGTGGCCAAAGATCATCGTTGGGCTTCGCTTCGCTCAGCCCAACCTACGATCCTACGATTTCTTAAAAAATGGTGCGCATAACGTACCTGCAAAACTTGAAAACAGGAAAAAACTATGACAAAAAACACCTTTCGCTTTCTGACCCTTGCCCTGGCGGCACCTTTGTACGTCAACGCCGGCACCCTCGCGAACGGCAAATGGTCGCTCGCCGACTGCGGCAACAAGCCCGAAGTGCCGGCGATAAATCAAACCAACGTCGAAGCCTTCAACCAAAGCGTCGCTAAAATCAACGCCTGGCAACAGCAGGCCAAGGTGTATTACGAATGCCTGGTCAAGGAAGCGAACGCGGACAACTCGGTCATCGCCGATACCGCCAACGCGGCGCAAGCCGAATACCGCTCCACGGTCGAAAGCATCGGCCAGCAAGCCGAAGCCGCCAAAAAGAAACTCGAAAAAAAATAAGGATTTCGCCATAAACCACTTCCTTGAAAAAAGGAGGGATCCAAAGCAAGTTTTGAACGCCAGGGCTTGGGTTTTTCTGTGGCACCCAAAAGTCCGAAGCTTGCTTTGGGCAATAAACAAAAGTCATTCTGGCCCCATCCTGAGACCGAAAACCATCGGGCTTCCTTCTCGAATCGGAGGCTGATGTGGCAAATACCGCATTTTTTGCACGCAGAGGTGGGGAATTTTGCGCTCTGAAACGTCTTATTTCGGACAAGCCAAACTCAAAAACAACTTCACACGCTACGGAAAAAATTCTCATGCAACTCTTCAATAGCCGGGATGGCGGACCGTCAACACCGGATTTCGTGTATCCGGGCGGGACGAGTTCCCATCCGTTGTCTTCCTGGCAAGCGCTGCTCGATCGCCTGCGCCGCGAAAAACGTCCCGGCTATCTGTTCGGCGAAATCGTGCTGGCGGTTTTTCTGCTGCACGTGTTGGCGCTGCATTGGCTGTTCGCGCCGGCCGAACCGATCGCCCAGGCCAAACCGTTGATGATGGAAGTCTCGCTGGTCGCCGCGCCGAAACAGGAGCCCCATGCCGCTCCGCCCGCGCCGCCGAAACCGCCGGAGCCGCCTAAACCGAAGCCGAAGAAAAAAACCGTTGCAAAGAAAAAGCCGGTCATGAAGAAACCGTTGCCGAAAGATGCGGTGGCTTTATCCAAGCAGGCGGAAGCCGAAGCCGAGGCAGCCGAAACCCCGCCAGCGCCGCCAGCGCCGCCGGCTCCGCCTGCTCCGCCTGCGCCGACAAAATCCACCGCACCGCCCGCGGAAACCTTTACCGACGCGAATTTCCGCGCCAACTACGGCTTCAACCCGAAACCGGAATATCCGCGCCTGGCCCGCAGCCGCGGCTGGGAAGGCCAAGTCTTGCTGAAGGTGCAGGTATCCGCCGAAGGCCTCAGCGACAGTGTCGACGTTTACCGCAGCAGCGGCCATGACATCCTCGACGAATCGGCGGCCACCGCAGTCAAAAAGTGGAAATTCGTTCCGGCGATGCGCGGCAGCACGCCGGTCGCCAGCTCAGTAATCGTGCCGATCATTTTTACGTTAAACAATTGATAGCAGGAGATTCAATGCCCAATCATATCGCCCCGACCGTCATCGTCGACGGCACCCTTTACACTTTGTTGGCGTTTTCGATCGCCACCTGGTCGCTGATCGTATTCAAAATCTGGCAGTTCGCCCGCCACGGCTATCAGAACCGGCGCTTCACCGACGCGTTCTGGGAAGCATCCGACGTCGAAAGCGCGAAAGCGCTGCCGATCATGACAGCCCGCGGACCGCAGGCACGCATCGCCCAGCGCGGGTTCGGCTGGCTCAACGAAATGCAGGCGACTTCCGGCCGGATGCTCAAATTCCACGGCTCGCCGGAAGCACTGCTCGGCCAGGCCCTGCGCATCCAAACCCAGAAAGAACAACACGCGCTCGAAAGCGGCCTGACGCTGCTCGCCAGCATCGGCAGCACGGCGCCGTTCGTCGGCCTGTTCGGCACCGTACTCGGCATCATGCACGCCTTGCACGAAATCAGCCAAAGCGGCTCGGCGAGCCTGGACGTAGTGGCGGGGCCGATCGGCGACGCGTTGATCGCCACCGCGATCGGCATTGCGGTCGCAGTGCCGGCGGTACTGGCCTATAACTTTTTCGGACGGCGCGCCAAACAGCATCGGCAAGCGCTGGACAATTTCGCCGGCAGCTTTCTGCATCTGGTGTTCAACACCGAAGCCAAACAAGGATAATTCGTCATGGCCTTCAATACGCAATCTTCCGAAGAACAGGACGCGATCAGCGAAATCAACGTCACGCCGCTGGTCGACGTGATGCTGGTGCTGGTGATTATCTTGCTGGTCACCGCCCCCTTGCTGACCCAATCGGTCAAAGTCAATCTGCCGAAAACGGCCGAAACGACGCCGGACGTGAAGGACCAGCCGCTGCAACTCGGCATCGACGCGCTGGGACTGGTCACGCTGAACAAGAAGCCGCTCGCCGACCTCGCCACGCTCGAAGCCGAACTGACCGCCGAACTTCAGCACAACCCGGAGACGGCCGTCCATCTCTACGCCGACCAGGGCGTGATCTACTCGAAAGTCGCGGAAGTGATGGCCGCCGCTCAGCATGCCGGCATTACCAAGTTGGCATTCGTGACGGTAGAACAATAAGGCGGGCTTTCTTCCGCTAAAACGCAACGGGATCGTGGCCGAAACATTACTGATTCAAATGCCCAATCCCGTTTCCACCGATAGGATCGATTCCGGCTCCGGATATTCGAAACAGCCCGCTTGCACATTTCGAAAGGTCAATCTGCAAAAAAGGGCTCGGCCCATGCGGAGCTAAAGCACCACCCGGCCGGATCGGTAAAGCCATCGGCCCTCGTGGCCGGTCAACCTATGGAATCATCGAGGACGTTTTCACTTTAGATCCGTATTCTTTGCGTCAATTTTAATAAACTCGGCGGCCGCATCCTGCAGGTGACCGCCCCAATCATCGACCCCAGCGGCGAACGCCTGGGCAGTGGGGCCGGATGGCTGGATCTGGCCAATGAGCTGGCGCGGCGCGATAAAGAACGGCGGCTCGCCGTCGAAAAAGCACGCCTCCGCGTCGCCCTGGATAACGCAGGTACGGGATTTTCACCCGGAGATAGGACTCATCCGGGACGTTACCTTGAAAGATAGATGCAGTTCACTGATTTGAATCGTCATGTTGATTATGATTAAATTATCACTTGAGTTGCATTTCGGTTGAATCTGCATTTTCGGCCGGGTCGAATGACGCCGGTAGATAGCGTCGAATCCAACCTGCTTTCGAGTTGCGTCACTCTCAAAAATACTTCAGGAAATGAGCATGCCATTACCCTCTTGCCGGGTTTTAGTCCTTATCCTGTTACTGTCGTCGTGCGCATTCAGAAGCTGGAGCGCAGATTCGGACGCCATCGGCTACGTCAAAATCGCGCATGGCAAGGCTTTCGTATCGACCCGGCAAATCGCCGTCGACGCGCAACCCGGAACCCCCATTTACCAAGGCAGCACGCTAACGACCGGAAGCGACGGCAGCCTGGGCATTACCTTGAAAGACAATACGGTCATGTCGTTCGGGCCCGACACCGAAGTCAGCATCGACGACTATCTCTACAAACCGGCGCAGGATCGTTTAAAGCTCGCCGCCCGCATTGCCAAAGGCACTTTGCATTACCTCTCCGGCATCATCGCCAAACTCAAACCGGAAGCGGTATCGATCAACACGCCAACCGGTATTATCGGCGTTAGAGGCACGCGCTTTGCCGTCAAAGTCGAGGACTGAAACAGATGACCACGTACTCAGCGCCCCCGCTCCGTTCGACGCTCCCTCTCGTGCTCAGCCTCTTTCTGGCGGCTTGTTCGCAATCGTACGTCGTACTGCTCGCCGAAGACGACGGCCGCGTCGGCCAAGTTTCGGTAACCACGCCCGCCGGCACGACCTTGCTCGACAAAGCCTCGGAAGGCATCGAAATCAGCGGTCAGCCCGGTAAAACATTCGTCGCCGATCCGCAGCGGATCGAGCGCGATTTCGGCGCCGCCCTGGCTTCGGCGCCCCAAAAACCCGTATCGTTCAATCTGTATTTCAACCAAGGCGGAACCGAACTCACTGCCGCCTCTGCGGCGGAAATTCCGAAATTTTTTACCGAAATCAAGCAACGTCCGGCCCCCGACATTTCGGTCATCGGACATACCGACACCGTAGGCAGCGCCCAAGACAACGAGCGGTTGAGCCTGGGCAGAGCCAAAGCGACCGCCGAGCTGTTGAAAAAAAATCTGCCGCAGGTCATCAACATCACCATCGATTCGCACGGCGAAAAAAACTTATTGGTCCCCACCCCCGACAACACCGCCGAACCGCGCAATCGGCGCGTAGAAATCACGGCCAGATAATTCGACACGCCTTGTTCTATGCCGTCATCGATGCACTCGAACCTTCAACCCAATCGCACCCCCTCTTCCAAACGCCCTGCGGTCCTGCATTGCGCCGAGGCCGGCCGCGCGCTTCGCCTGCAGCAAACACCCTCCATCGCCGCGCTCGCTCTCGACTTCACCGTGCTCGGCCAGCCCGAGCAAATCTTCACGGCCTTATTGGACAAACATTACGACCTGGTCTTGATCGAGGCCGACGGCATGCCGAATGCCGCCGTAGACCTGATCGTCTCGATCAGAGAGCACTTTCCGGCCAGCACCTTGCCGATATTGATCGGACACGGCCCGGCCGCGCGTGCGCAACGCAATGCCGCACTCGCCGCGGGCGCGACCGATTGGTTCTGCACCGCAAGCGACGATGAAGACATCGCGCAGAGAATCCAACACTGCCTGCGCCTGGGCCACATACTGCACACCAACAACCATCTGCAAAATCTTTTGGAAGCGGAAATCCGGAAACGCACTTCGAAACTGGACATGCTGATCGAAAGCGGTTTGATGATGGCGATGGAAAAGAACCGCTCCGAATTATTGCGGCACATTCTGGTCGAAGGCCAACGCTTGCTGAACTGCGACGGCGGCACGATGTATTTGATGACCGAAACCAAAACTTTACGTTTTGCCGAAAGAACCCGCGCCGATTACCTGCCGTTAACCGAAATCGCGCTCTATGACGCCGCGACCGGCCGCCCGAACGACACCTATGCGTCCACTTATGCCGCCCTGTACAATAAAACGGTCGTCATCGACGACGTCTATCGCGAGCGACGCTTCGATTGCAGCGGCACGCGCGATTTCGATGCGCGCAGCGGTTACCACACGACTTCTTTACTGACCGTACCGATGGCGCCGCGCGGCGGCAAAGTGATCGGCATCCTGCAATTTTTCAACGTCAAATCGGCCGCAACCGGCGAATTCGTACCTTTTGCGGCCGATACGGTCGAACTGGTCGAAGCATTGGCAGCGCAAGCCGCCGTCGCACTGGATAATTTGCAGTTGGTAAAAAGCCAGAAAGACGCCACCGAAAACATCATTCGCATCATTGCCAACGCCTTGGACAGCAAAAGCCCGCATACCGGCCATCATTGCGTGCGCGTCCCGAAACTGGCGTTCATGCTCGCCGAAGCCGCCTGTCTCGAAACGGAAGGCCCCCTGGCCGAATTCAATTTTGCTTCCGACGACGAATGGTTCGAGTTCCGGGTCGGCGCATGGCTGCACGATTGCGGCAAGATCACCACGCCGGAATATGTGATCGAAAAAGCCACCAAATTGGACATGCTCTATAACACTAGCAAACTCTAGGAGTTATCATGAACGCTAAGGATCGAAAAAGCCACCAAATTGGACATGCTCTATAACCGCATCCACGAAATCCGCTTACGTTTCGAAGTGTTGCTGCGCGATGCCGAAATCGCAAGCCTGAAGGCATGCCTTCAGGGTGAAGACCCTGAAAGCGCGCAAACTCGCTTCGCGCGACAAAAGGCCGAATTGCTCGACGATTTCGCCTTTCTCGCCGACTGCAACGTCGGCAAAGAAACGATGGACGATGCCCACATCGAACGGATTAACCGGATTGCACAAAAAACATGGCTACGCCATTTCGACGATTGCCTGGGCCTGTCGCGCGAAGAACAACTGCGCCGGCAAGACGAAGCCGCGCTCTCGTTGCCGGTCGAGGAGCGTTTGCTGAGCGACAAACCCCATCATGTCATCCCGAGGCCCTTCCCGAAACAGGACGAAAGCCGGTTCGGCATCAAAATGGACGTCCCCGAACACTTGTATAATTTCGGCGAAATCTATAACCTGAGTATTCGAAAAGGCACCTTGACCCCCGAAGATCGTTACAAAATCAACGAACACAGTATCGAAACGATCAAAATGCTCGGACAAATGCCGTTTCCGGACACGTTGAAACGCGTTCCGGAATATGCGACCACTCATCACGAAACCCTGGACGGATGCGGTTATCCTCGTAAACTCACCGCCGCCGAGCTGTCGATTCCGGCCCGCATCATGGCCATCGCCGACATTTTCGAGGCGCTAACTTCGGCCGACCGTCCCTATAAAAAGCCCTACAAACTGTCTGAAGCCGTGCATATTCTGTACAACATGAAGCAGAAACGGCAGATCGACTCCGACTTGTTCGAATTATTTTTACGCTCCGGCACGTACCGTAAATTTGCCGAACAATTTCTGGCGCCCGAACAAATCGATGAAATCGACATCCCGGTTTTTTTGCGTCCGGCGACCGACTGAGTAAGGAAAATTTTTGGACACCGCGCACGCCCCTTTCCGCATCGACTCCAGCCAAAGCACCGATGCGGCCGCGGTCGAAATCGTGCATTTTTTCCGGTCGATCGACCCTTTGCCGAATAAAGTCGGCTTGGTTCTCCGGACGCTCGTCGACTGTCTCGCCCTCGCGCCCAACAATGTCCACAGGCAAGTCGGTTTGCGCCTCGCCGAAGCCATCGACCGCGACGGCCCGCGCTTCGATCTGCCCTACCATAACAGGCAGCATGTTTGCGAGGTCATGTGGTGCTGCCGTTACCTCGGCCTGGCGCTCGACCTCGCCCCGCAGACCACGATCGAAATCATCCTGGCCGCCCTGTTCCATGACTACCGGCACGACGGCAACAACCGCAGCCCTATTCCCTTCCGGCTCGAACGCCATTCGATTAACCTGGCGCGACCGTATTTACTGGCCGCCGGCCTTGACCCAATGCAATGCCGCCACCATCGTCGGCAAGAACCGCATCCCGAAGCCCCTGCCTATGCGCCGGAACTGGCCGAATTGGACAACATCGACAACGCCACGCCGGCATTGACCCTTTGCCTGGCCGACGTGTTGCCTTCGCTTGGCCTCACGATCGAGCATGCCTTGTATTTACAGGAGAAACTCGCGCAAGAATGGGCAAACCGTTGGGTATCGAAGACAAAGTGCGCTTCATCGAACATACGCAACCCCTTTTTATGCTCCGCGACCGCTTCATCCCCAACGTGATACGTCTCAAAAGCCATTTATCGAGCAGCCGCCATGGCGGGAACGCCCATTAACACGCGCGCCGGCGTTTGGGCGACGCTGCTGACCGTCTCATGCGCAGCGGCTTTGCAAGCGGCCGACCCCGTCCCTGCGCAAATCGTGCGCAACGCCACGTTCGACCAGTTTCAACGCCTCAAACCGCGCGACTACCAAATCTCGCCGGTCAAAATCATCGATATCGACGATGCCAGCCTGACCAGGCTCGGCCAATGGCCTTGGCCGCGCACGCGCATCGCCGAATTGATCGGCCTGTTGAAAGCGGCCAAACCGCAAGCGATCGCCTTCGACATCCTGTTCGCGGAAGCGGACCGTACTTCCCCGCAAGCGATGCTGAAGTTCTGGCCGGTTTCCGAGAGCCTTCGCCAAACCCTCGCGCACTTGCCCGACCATGACCGGGTATTGGCCGATGCCCTCAAAGGCAGCGGCGTCGTGCTCGGCTTTACCGCGGCCGGCCCCAACCCTGCCGACGCGCATCCGCTGCCGATCCGGGCCCGCTTCATCGAACTGGGCAACCCGCTCGCAACCGAACGTTTGTCGTACATCGACGGCATCCTGGCGCCCCTGCCGCCGCTCGCCGCGGCAGCCGCCGGCAACGGCGCCTTGAACTTCACCCCCGACGCCGACGGAGTCATCCGCAAAATTCCGCTGCTCTTGAATAATCGCGGCCAAATCGTACCGACCCTCGTCGCCGAAACGCTGCGCATTGCGCAACGAACGCAAAACATCACGCTCGTTGCCGAAAGCGAAAACAGCGGCGGCATCGGCGCCATCCGGATCGGCAAGCTCGTCCTGCCGACCACGGCGCGGGGAGAAATCTGGCTGCATTACACGCCGCCGGAACCAATGCGCTATCTTCCGGCCTGGAAAGTTTTGACCGGCCGCGCGCCGCCTGCCGACTTGCAAAACGCGATCCTGTTGGTCGGCACGTCCGCGCAAGGCCTGATGGATTTGCGCTTCAGCCCGCTCGGCCATATCCTGCCCGGCATCGACATCCATGCGCAAGCGCTCGAACAAATGTTGAGCGGCCACTATTTGCTGCGGCCGTCCTGGTCCGGCGCATTGGAACTGGTGATCGCAATCGCCTGCAGCCTGGGCATCGGCCTGTTCACCTTGAATACCGGCCCATTGCGCGCGTTCGGCCTGTTTTTGCTCGCCCTCGCCGCGCTGTGGACCGGCGCCTGGCAGGCTTATGCCGCTCACCGCCTGCTGATCGACCCGATGCTGCCCAGCGCGGTTATACTGTGGACATTCATGACCGCCGGCATTTGCCGGCATCTTTACAGCGAGCGCCGGCAGCGCTGGATCAAAGCGGCCTTCGCGCGCTACATTTCACCGAACCGGGTCGAACATCTGCTCGCGCATCCGGAAGCACTCGAACTCGGCGGCCGCCGCCGGACATGCAGCTTCGTGTTCAGCGACCTGGCCGATTTTACGGGCTTGATGGAAAGCATGGACCCCGAAGCGGCGGTAAGTGCGTTGAACCGCTATCTGGACGAGATGATCGCGATCGCGTTTGCTCACCACGGCACCCTGGACCGTATCGTGGGCGACGCGGTCGCGATCATGTTTTCCGCGCCCATAGAGCAACCGGACCACCAACGCCGCGCCCTGCACTGCGCGCTCGCGATGCAGCGCTTCGCCGAACATTACCGGAAAGCGCTCAACGCCCAAAACATAGCGTTCGGCCAAACCCGCTTCGGCGTGCATACGGGCGAAGTGATCGTCGGCAATTTCGGCGGCAGCACGATCTTCGATTACCGCGCGCTCGGCGACCCCGTCAACACCGCCTCCCGGCTCGAAGGCGCCAACAAATACCTGGGCACGACGATCTGCGTATCGGAAGCCACCTGGTCCGGCTGCCGCGACATTCCCGCCCGCCCGATCGGATGCTTGCGCGTGAAAGGAAAATCCATCCCGTTACAGGTTTACGAGCCGTTAACGGACGGACGGCCCCCTCGCGCGCCGCGGCAAGACTACGAAGCCGCTTATCGCCTGTTGAGCTCGGAATGCCCGGATGCGCTTACCGCCTTTCAACGCCTGAGCGCCGCCTATCCGGACGATGCGCTGGTCGCCTTCCATCTGCGGCGTCTACAGGCGAACCGAAGCGGCGATTTGATCGAGTTGAACGAAAAATGACATGGCTTTACTCTGTTAATGATAAAGCCAAGAGGCGCGCGATTTTACCGTTCTATCGCGCGTCCTTCTTGAGCGTCTTGCCGGGGGGCGATGCGAAAACTAAAGCCATGACGCTCGAAATCCAGTGACTCGTAGAAAGCATGCGCGCGATTGCGTTTTAGATTTGACGACAGCACCGCCTTGTAACAACCCTTTTCGGCGGCAAGCCGGATTGCATGGCGCATCATGTTCTTCCCGATGCCTTGCCCCTGAAAAGAAGGGTGGACCGCAACATCTTCGATGATTGCCGATGGAGCGCCGAGGTGTCCCAGGTTGTCCATCATGAGCAGCGCGAATGTGCCCACGATGCGGGTATCTTGGACTGCGACATAAATTTTGTAATCGGGATAGCGCGCCATGCGCTCGAAGATGCGTTCCGCTTCAAATGGGGTAAGCACTTTTCCATCGTCAAGGTCAGGCTGAGCATAGAGCTGCAGCACCTCGGGTAAATCCGGCTTCGAGGCTTCGCGAAAACGGAGTGCGCTATTCATTTTTTGTCTCCTGTAACGTCAGCGGAGGAGCGTTAGCGGAACCCGCTGGAGTGTCGGGTTAGGCCAATACCTTCTGACATTTGCCATAAACGAACTTATTTTCTGATTATATAAATGTCATCCGGCGGAACCACTATCGTGTTCCGCCTTACGGGCTATGTTCCAGTGTATAGCCAACAATTGATGTTGCCTACTGTGCACAGCCGCGTAGGGTACGCGGTGCGTACTCTACGACACTGATCGCGAAACCCGCGAACAAAGGAGTTCCATAAAGGCCGGTCAAAAGCGACGATCGGCTTGACGCGCTGATGGCAAGCTTATAAAACATTCCATATAACCTGACTTCTCGGAGACTTTACCATGATCGACACTCCCCAAATCGTACAAACGGACGAACAGCCCGCCGCAGTGATTCATCTGGTCGTCTCCTGCGCGGAAATCGTCGAGGCGATGGATTCCGCCATCGCCGAAGTGCTGTCCACGCTCGCCGCTCAGGGCCTCTCTCCCGCCGGCCCCTGTTTTTCGTTCCACAGGAGAAGACCGACCGATACGTTCGACTTCGAGGTAGGCTTTCCGGTCGACCGCCCCCTAAATCCGGCCGGCCGCGTCAGGATGGGCAAACTGCCGGCCGCCAAGGTCGCCCGCACGGTGTACCGCGGCGGTTATGAAGGGCTGGGCACCGCCTGGGGCCAGTTCTGCGCGTGGATAGACGCCGAGGGGCTGAACCCGCAGGATTGTTTATGGGAACGTTATGTTTCAGGCCCGGAATCGAATCCCGATCCCGCCACCTGGCGGACCGAGCTTAATCGTCCGCTTGTGCCGTAACATCCTTGCCGTGCAACCTGTGTAGGAGCGGCTTCAGCCGCGATAAGACTTTGATCGCGGCTGAAGCCGCTCCTACAGGGATGAGAGCTGAATTGCCTCGTGGACCGGATTTGAAGGCGAACAAATTCGCCCCTTGCACACGATATGAAAATGCTCCAGTTCGGGCATTTTGAATGACACATAACAACCGCTCATTTGGCTTTGCGCTTTACCGGCAATTTCCTGCCGGTTGTGCTCTGAGACATTTTTTTCTTTGCCGCCGCGTCGTCGGCCATCGCCTGATTAATCATCGCATAACAGGCACTGTCCTTACCCAGTCCCCAATCGATCCAGGGAATGATCGCGGCGACCGGCGTCAGCAATACCCCCAAAACGGCCGAAGCCGCGCCTTTGGCAGCCAGGCGGGTCTTATCCGGCGAGACATCCGGAGATTTAAGCCGCCCTTTCACATAGAGGGGTACGCGAGCACTCAAGACACTGACATCTTTTGGGCTTGCATCCAGCCGCAGGTCGGCGTTCTCTTCGCCCAGGTCGATCCGGCCTGTGATCTTGATATTCGTGTCGACGGTGTCGATCACGAACGGCGCGGTTTTCATCCGACCGTCAGTGACCTTGAAATTGCCGATGATGCAGCGTATCCGGGTGCTTTTATCCTTGGTCAGCAGAAAACCCAGCGATTCGGCCACATCCAGGCCCACCAGCTCGATCAGCAGATTGCTGACGCGCCCCTGATCCATCAGCAGAGTGATGTCGCCGTTGCCGCGTCCGAGCATGTCCGCCACCGAGTTGCCGGTCGTGTCGAGCAGAATCTGCCCGAAGAACATGCCGTCGCTTTCCGGCTCGAACCGCGTCTCGGCCAGAAGCCGTTTCAGGGGCACTTTGCGAATCTTGATGTCCGCTTTCGTGGCGATGAGGTCCTTGCGCGCGTCGAGCCTGATCACGGACGCGATCTGGCCGATATCGATCGTGAAATTCAACGGTTCCAGCGCGATCCGGCCGTGGTCCATTTTCAGATGCGTCTTGAACGCGTCTATCGGCAGATGCGGCGTGATGATATTGTCGCTATAAAAGTTTACGTCCGCATCGGCGGAACGGATCGCTTTCGGGTCGTAGGGATTATCGGGAAAGATGCGTTCCTGTTCTTTTTTTTCCTTTGGATCGACGCCGATGAAACCCGCCAGATCCTTGAAGTCGAGCCGATGCGACTTGATATCGGCTTTCAGAAAAGGCCGCTTTTCGGGTGCGCTGTATTCAACGTCGCCAGCCATATCGCTGCTGCCCATTTTTCCCTTCAGATCATGGATGAGCCAGCGCTCGCCGGCGCGCGTCACCCGGCCGCTGAATCGATAAGGCGGCGTTTCGGCCAGCGGCACACCGATAAAAGGCGTCAATTTGGCGAGACTGCCGCCTTGCAGATCGAGCTGAAGATTGGGCTCCTTCAGTTGCACCGGGTCGGCGAAGGTCCCCTCGATCGTTACCCGAGTCTCGCCGGCCACCATCCTCAGATCGACAGGATAAGGCTTGTGCTTTTCCCACAGTTCCAGCAGCGAGCCGCCTTCCATCTTCAAGCTGAAAGGATCACCCTGGAAGCGCCCCCGGCCTTGCAGGTTCACGCCCTGCTCTTTCGCGGCACCCGCCGCCGAGGCCTTTACTGCCAGCTCCGTCCTGGTGTTCGGATCGCGGTAATCGAGCTGGCAGTCTTCGAGCGTCAGGCGGCCGATTCTGGGAAATTCGGTGCGGTCGGTGGCTTCTTTGTTGTCCGTATCAAATTCCCAATTGCCTTGGCCCTTCGCGTTCTTTTCCAGCAGCACGCGGGGCCTGGATACACTGATCTCCGGCAGTACCACATCGCCTTTCAATAAATCCGGCAGGCTGATGCTGAATTGCAGGCGGTCCACGCTCAGCATCTCCGGCTGACTGCCCCAGTCGGCATTCTCCAGATCGATTTTGTCGACGGTAATGCGCGGCGCCCAGCCCATGTCGACGTCCAGGTCGCCCTGAATGGCAAAGCGCCGGTTCAATGCAGTGCCGATCCTGGACGATATCGGCTCGCGCAGCCAGTTCCAGTCGAGGAAAGCCAGCAGCAGCGCGGCCGCGGCGACGATGACCAGAAAAACAATCCCGACCCATTTCAAGGTACGCTGCATAGAAACACCCTCCCTGATCCCTCGCCGACTATAAAATGCCGCAATGGCGGTAGAAAGATAAAGCCAGGCATGAAGCGAAACCGCATTCCAGATCGAGTCCGCGAGGTAAAGAAACCCAATCCAGGCGATTATTCCGCTCAATGCCATTTCCCCGGCAACGAAAAGCCCGCTATCAACCGGAATAAAACCGTATCAGACGACCTCAAGTGGATAAATCGATTTTGATGCCGTTTATTCGGTAGGACCGAAATCATCGAATTCGTATTCTTCCAGAATCTCTCTTGTGAGTTCCAGCGCGGCCCGGGTCTCCTTCTCGATTTCTTCCGCCAGCGCGGCGATGGCCTTCGGGTCTTTAATGCCTTCCGCATCGGATATGCGTGTGGAAATTTTACGGCTGAGCTCGATAATGCCGTTGTGGCGTTTAAACACTTCTGACTTTCTGCTCATGATCCCCTCATCCGGTAAGTTCCCATGACTGGCTGATGTGCCGGATTAGAGTCGTCATCGGCCGGCAATTCTCCCGAAAACCGCGACGAAGGAAGAAAATAGCCATCAATAGGCCGTTTCTCGCCGACAATCGTCCGGTTTCGACCCATATCCGTTATCTCGTAAGGCGGCGTTATCTTGTCCGGCATGCGTATCGGTTTGCTTCTGCTGTGGGCCTATACGGCAACCACCGTATTGGCCGGGCTGCCGATTACATCGTTTGAGGTTTGGCTACAGCGAAAATACCGGGTCGATACCCGAATGACCATAGACGGCAGAACTCCATCACTATTTGATGGCGCAATCATCCTATCTACACAACGCTACACGCGTTGCGCGTCGGGTAATCCCTCGCTGTAGGGTACGCTGTGCGTGCCATGAGGGTTGAAAAGGTACGCACAGAGTACCCTACAGCTGAAAAACAGTTACGGAGCTTGCGGTTTACCATTAAATTCTCCATTGCGAGAGGATGGGGGACCGGAATGGCCCGGGTTCGCAATGTTGACGGGTCTAGAGTCATTTCCTTCAACTTGTAGAATGGATTCTCCGAAGGCAATCCGCCACCGCTCTGCGGCCCCCTCAAGGTACCGATCGCGAACGATGGGCTGCCTGAGTCAGCCCATTCTAACGCTGCAGCCACACCCATCACGGGCCGACGCGGGTTTGCCGCAGATCCAACGCCCGGCAGACCGAATCCGGTACTTTGTCCGGATTATCCAGTGCAAACACGCCGGTAATACGCAGTTTTTCCAGTCCGTCATCGCGCAGAAAAATACGCCCGCTGCGGTAACGGCCCAATTTTTCGAGCAATTCGGACAACAGCCGGTCGTTGACCCACAGAAGGTGCCGCTGCCAGGCCGTAGCCTGGTCGAGTGGAGCCGGGTCGGGATTCGGCAGGAGGCTACCCGACCGGTAACGCAGTTTTTTGACCTTGCTTCACTTCCATTTCGGAAGGCGGCTGCCGGATAGAGGCCCGCGGACGGCCGCAGGCTCCTGCACGGTAACGCCGTAACCCATCGGCTGGCTTCTTCATGGAGCCTGGCGGGACGTTTCGGCTCCGAATCGCCTCTGTCTCTACCCATAAGCCGTAAGGGCAATAGCCGGGATCATAGGGTTTCAGAAAGCTGCTTCCGTACCTTGAACCGAGGAGGTTCACAGCCGGCCTTTCGGAGTCGAGAAGTGTTTTACAACCGCGAGATTCATTCCGCCAACGGTGACAGGTTTTCTATGAATGATGAATTGCCGCTAAAGGCGGCGTAATCGTGCGTCCGGAAAAATGCCGATACGTCAGTCCTTGAATGGATAGGGATGTTAACCATTTTCTACGTTTTTATTATCATTTATCCGACATTTACAGCGTCTATCTCATAAATGTAGACTTTTAGCTTTTAATGCAGCATCTCGCCATACCCTTTGGACAAGGGATCCGTAACTGTCAACATTAAGAAGAGAACCTGAAAATGAGATTAGTAGCAGTCGTACAACCGACGTATAAAGGCTTGACCAAACGTTTTTCGGCTTATTGTCCGGATATTCCCGGCTGCATAGCCCATGAAGCAACGGCGGAAAAAGCCCTGGAGGCTCTGAGAGCCACGGTCACTCATCAGATACACGCACGGGAAGAACTGGGACTGAAATCCATCAAAAATTATTGCAAAGTGGAAGTCCTGGAGATTGAACCCCAAAGAAAACCGCAAAACGACGGCTTATTCAGATCTTTAAAACTCGTACAGTAGAAGCGGGTACATTCGCTCATTCTACGGCTGTCGTTGTAGGGCGGATTCGCCGCCAAGCAATCCGCCATCACTACTTTGAAGCCTGTTGGCGTTTTGCTATCGCGAAAACGCCCTACAACGCTGCTTTTCATAACGCTTGACACGGATAACCCTATCTACGCGCATTATGGCGATTGAGTTTTTGCCCTATTCTTTAACCCGTCTTGCGGTTATATGCAAACAGCCAAATTCCGCCCAGAACGCCCCGGGCAGGTTGGGTTACGGCTTACGCTAATTCCGCTTGACTTTGTTTTTGATAGGGTTGTGTCGGGTTTCCGCTGTCGCTCCAACCCAAGCGCCCGAGATATGTATAACGATACCTTATGACGGCATGACGGCATGGCGGCATGGCGAGCACCCGAACCGGAAATGCCTAAGGCGGCGGGCGGAGGCCGTCGATTTTATAAACGGACAGAAAACCGCCCCAATGGCTCTGGTAAACCAGGCTGACGCCCTCGGGCAGTTGTTTCAGCGAATCGACGAAAGGAAGCAGCCGGACCAGCAGCGTATTTCTGACTTTCGGATCGGGCGTAGACCAGACGCGGTAATAAGTGCCCTCTTTCTGCGCCAGGTAATTGCCGTCTCCGGTTTCGCCGGCCCAACGCTTGACCCGGGCAATGTCTCCATGCAGGTCGTCGCCGACGGGAATGTTTTGCGCTTCGAACTTCAACGGCGCGCCGCCGTAAGCGCCGAATTCGGCTAGATGCAGCAGCAGATCATTGTCGACCAGCAGATAAACGGGCCGCGACGGGCCGAAATGCGCGGCGATCTCGGCAATCGCCTTGTCGCTGTCCATAGTCAGCCAGCGCGCCATCTGCGCCAAGTGCCTGCTTTCTTCGTCAGAGGCCAAAGGCAGAGTGCCTTTTAGCGCCTTCCAGACCGGGTTCGTAAAAGTCTTCATGCCGGGCTTCCGCAGCCAGGCCTCCTTGCCGGCCAGAAAGTGGAGACGCTGGCCGTCGTCCCACCAGCTCAGAAATAAGGCGTCATCCGGCGCCTTGCGGGCGATCACCTCGGCCGCAGCCTGCCACAGTTCGTAACGCATACCGGTCGGAGTGGAAGCCAGGGCCTGCGCCTCCTTGGGAAACAGGACAGCGCTCTGTCGAGCGCCGTCGCGGTCCGCGTACCGGGCGACCAGCAGGTCGAACAGCGCCTTGCCGTCCTGGCTGAAGGCATGACGCTCCACCGATTGCGCCGAAAAATGTCCCTGCACCGCGTTAGCGGATTCCTGGGCGCGCCGGACGGAGAGCGGCGTTTCGCTTTGGCCGCTCTCCGCCTTGAGCTCGACAGGTCCGATCCATTGCCGGGAAAGCAGCGCGCCGCCCGTTGCCAGCAACGCGACGCTCAATGCCGACAGAAATCCCTTCCGGAGTGTTCGCCGCATCACTTCGCTTCTTCGCTCGCTTCGTCGGCTTCGGATTTTTTGCCGAAAGGACCGAAGATTTTATACGCTACGCCCAGGCCCAACGCGATCAGCAGCAGCCCCGTCAGGCCCAGCCCGCTGCCGCCCGATTCGCTCGCAGGCACAGTGGCGGTACTGTTCACACTGGCTTTCGCAATTTTCGCTTGAGCGGCAGATTCGCGCAGACGGGTATTTTCGTCCATGATCTCGCTATAGTCCTTCATCAGATTCGACCAGCCTTCGGTGTAAGTGAAGCCGCCCGGATTGGCGTGGAAGATGCCTTTGTAGTGCTTGATCACGTCATGCTCCCACATATCGGCATGGATGCGTTCAATGTGGCTCGGATTGTTGCCCTTCGCCCAGAACAGTTGGAAGAATCCGGCCGGAGCGTCTTTTTCAGGCAGAGGCGGCGCAGGCCGGTTGGTTTTCTGGCCGACCAGAAGGCCGTCCTCGTAGAGCTGGGTGACCACTTTTTTGGCTTCCTGCTCGACTTGCAGACCTTGAATCGTCCCCTTGTCGGCCGCATCCAGATACGCCTTCGCGAAGCTGGCCGAATGGCACAGGCTGCAGGTATCGACCCAGGCTGTCTTGCGGTCTTCGAACCAGGAATGGCCCAGGTTGTCGGCAATCGCCGGGGTCGGGTTGAAAGCCCAGCGCACTTTGCGCACCAGATTATGCGAATAGTCGCCCTGGTATTCGAAATGGCAGAGTTGGCAGGTCGGCGCGGTATAGCCACCCTTGGCGATCGCGTCTTTCAAGGGCACTTCGAAATTCCACTTGGCTTTGCCCAACGTTTGGTACTGAGTACCGTGCTTGGACATCATGAAATTTTCGAACTCGTTGTGGTCCACTCCGTTGTGGCAGGTGGAGCAGGCTTCCGGCTGCCGGGCTTCGGCGGCGGAAAAGGAATGCCGGGTATGGCAGCCGTCGCACTTGTTTTGCTGGTAATGGCACATGTCGCAGCCTTGCGCGACCTCGCGCTGAGGCATGGCTGCCCAAACCGTGTTCTCGACGTTCGCCTCCCAGTCGACCGCATGGGAAGGATGACCCTTGCCCCACTGCTTCTGCGGCCATTCCTGGTTTTTTTCGGATTCCGCTTCGGCAAACTCGCCCACATGGCAGGTGCCGCAGGCGGCACGGTCCGGCATCACCAGATTCTCTGCATGATTGACGGTTTCCTTGCCGACGCCGCCGTGGCAATCGATACAGCCGACCTGGTCGAGCCGCTGGCCTTGCTTTAAAAGGCCCTGCTTGGCAAGGTTGGCCTCTACCTCGGCCAGCTTTTGCTTCTTGTAGGCGCGCACATCGCTGTCGGGCAGGTTCCGGATCGCGGCCAGATCGCCGTGCACGCTATTTTTCCAGGCATGGAACGCGCCCGGCGTAGCCGCTTCATGGCAGCTAATGCAGTCGTTGCGGCCGAATTCGCCCTGCACGGTTTTGGGCGGTTTATAGAAGTCCTTGGGATTCCAGTATTTCTGGATCGGGATCGGCGCCCAATAGGCGCCGTGCGATCCCTTGCCCGGATGTGAATCATAGTAATTCTTCTTGAGTTGTTCAAAATCGGGGTTGTCCGTGCCGGCAACCCCGATGCCGCTGAACCCGATCAGGGTAAATAGCAGCCCTACCCTCAGCAAATCAAGCATCTTGTATCTCATAACGCCCCCTCTCTGGCCGGTTTTAGATCTTATGATAGCGATTCGAAACTAAAGTCTAGCGTAATAGACTCGATAATAAAACAAAATTTTAAGAGGGGATAGAAAAGATGGGATTCGCCGGCCCTGTTTTTCCCGATAGGAATGATTCTGCAGGACGGCTCATCGCCGCCCATCCGGCGTTGTGCCCGACGCAGCTGAACGAAAGCCAAAAGCGGAATTTTGATCTTCGACGACGATCCGGTCGAGGTCGGTCCGGGCCATTCTCGGGCAAATTCGGCTTTTTGCTTCTCGCTGGAAGAAGATTACCTGTCAGGCGAATTATTCAACCGGAAAATCGAAATAGGTCGCGGGAAAAGGCTCGTTCGCGAGGGTAAAGTGCCACCATTCTTTCGGGTAGGGTTTAAATCCGTGCTGGCGCATCACCACGGACAACAGCAAACGATGCGCCCGTTGTTCCGATGCCAGGGCGGCGGCAGCCGGCCAGGAAACCGGATCGAAAAGATCGAAGGCGGACCCCATGTCCAGTTCTTTGCCCGTTCCGAGGTCGACAAGGGTGAGGTCCACCGTGCTGCCGCGCGAATGGCTGGATTGCCTCGCGAGATATTCCAGCGCGAACAGCTCGCTTTTGGGCACGTTGGGATAGTAGCTCGGTTGGGTATCGGTCGCGGTCTCGTCCGTACTCCAGCGGATGAAATGGTCCACGCTGCGCTGGGGGCGGTAGGCGTCGTAAATCTTGACCCCGAGCCCGAACGCATTCAGTTCTTTTTGCACTTCGGCCAGCGCCTCGATCGCCGGCAAAGTCAGAATCGCGCGGTTGGCGCGATAGCCGTCGATGGGCCGGCCGACGAAATTGGCGCTCGAAAAATATTTCAGTTCGGTCATCAACCGCGGAATATGCTTGTCGGCATAATCGAATCCAGCCGGCAAATCGGCCGGGTTAACGAGCGGGCTCATCGGCAAGAGGACCAATAGCCCCATCAAGAACGGTATTAAGCGATGTGTTTGAGTCATGGGTTTCTTCCGGTCAGCGGCGATCCAGCCTGAGTATAAAACATAGGAATACGGATGGGCAGCCGTTAAAATACAATTTTGAGACTCGGGTGTTGATATGGCGGAATCCGACAAACCTGCGCCATCTGCGGAAACCCAATCCGGGGCATCCCGGCTGCGCGGCCGCGACAAGAAAGTCGTGCTGGATTACCGGCTGCCTACCCGCCTCGAAGAAATCGAAAAACTCGCGGAGGCGGTCAACCGGGCGCTGCCCGACCGCGACCTGGCTTTCGCCGCCAACCTGTGCCTGGAAGAACTGATAACGAACACCATTCTGCACGGAATCAAGGGCGCCGCCGATCGTTTCATCGATGTCCGGATCAGCCGGTCGGACGAGTGGCTGGAAATCCTCCTCAAAGACGACGCTCCCCGCTTCGATCCATTCGTACAGGCGCCTCGGCCCGACATCGGCCTCGATATCGACGAACGCCCGATCGGCGGTCTCGGCGTGCACATGGTCAAGCAGCTGATGGACGAAACCCATGCGTACTACGAAGGCGCCGGCAATCGGATCGTGTTGCGCAAGCGCTTGCGCGGCCGGGCTTCGCCATAAGGCTCGATTCTATTCAACCGAGCGCCGCCAGCGCTTCGGCCACCGAATTTTCCATTTTGAACAGGGCGGTAAAACCGCACATATCGAACACCGAGCGGACGTTTCCCTGTACGTCCGCAAAGCACACCCGGCCGCCTTTCGCGTTCAGCAGCTTGGACATCAGCAGGAGGCCGCGCAGGCCGGCACTGCTGATATAGTCGAGCGGCCCGAAGTCCAGCACGATGAAATGATTTCCGCCTTCGATAAGTTCCCGGACGGCTTTTTCGAACTCCGGCGCCGTCACCGCGTCCAGCCGGCCGCTCAGCGTGACGACGATCGCATTGTTTTCTTTTCGGGTTTGCAAATCCATGGCGCTTAGCTTCATAAGGTTATTTTTTGAGCGCGAATTGTAACCTGTTTTTGCCGCCCTGCCATTGGTAGTCCATCGATTCGGTCAAATTGCGGATGATCGCCAGGCTGAAATCGTCGTCGGCCAGGCGCTCTCCGGCAAGCGGATTGATTTTTTCACCGGCGCTTTCGGAAACCACCTCCAGGCGTCCGCTCTTTTCCGAATAGGCGATGCTCAAATCCAGGGTTATTCCGGACAGATACGGGGTGTAGAGTTGCAGTAATTCTTCGATCAGCAACAGCAAACTGTCCCGGGTTTTCTTCGGCAAAATCTGTTTTTCGCAGAACGCCTCGATTTCCGCATTCATCGCATACAGGTCGTAATCGGGCGAGGCGATCCGGCAGCTGTAACTGCGTATCCGATGAATGAAGGCCCGGGTCTTTTCCCGCTGCGGATTCTCGAAAATCTGCTCCGGCGGGCCTTCTTCGTAGATGATCCCTTCGTCCATATACAAGACCCGATTCGATACGTCGCGGGCAAAATCCATTTCGTGGGTCACGATCGCCATCGTCATGCCTTCGCGGGCGAGGCGGCGTATCACCGACAGCACTTCGCTGACCATGGTCGGGTCCAGCGCCGAAGTCGGCTCGTCGAACAGAATGATCTGCGGCTCCATCGCCAGGCAACGGGCGATCGCCACCCGCTGTTTCTGGCCGCCGGAAAGCTCGTCCGGAAAGTTGCCGGCCTTCTCGGCCAGCCCGACCAGCCGCAACAGGTCCATCGCCTTTTGCCGCGCCGCCGCTTTGTTCGTCCCTTTCAGCCTGACCGGCCCGATGGTCAGGTTGTCGAGCACGGACAGGTGGGAAAAGAGATTGAAGGACTGGAACACCATGTTCATTTTCTGGCGTATCCCCGCCACGTCGGTCTTTTTATCCAGAATATCCACACCGTCGATAAGGATCGACCCGCCACTCGGCGTTTCGAGCAGATTGAGGCAGCGCAGAAAAGTGCTTTTGCCGGTGCCGGAAGGGCCGATGATCGAGACGACCTCCCCGGTTTTGATTTCGGTGGTCACGTCTTTCAATACCGCGACACCGTCGAACTGTTTCGACAAATGCTCGACCTTGATCATGCCTTGCCCTCCGGACGGCGCCGCCTGTATTTCGGGTCGGTGATCCGCTCGAGATAATCCAACGACTGCATCAGAATCCACGCGATCGTGAAATACAGGATCGCGACCATGATCAGCGGAAAGAACGCATCGAAGGTGCGGCTGCGGATGATGTCGCTGGCTTTCGTCAGATCCTGCACCGCGATGTAGCCCACGATCGAAGTCATCTTGACCAGAGAAAGAAATTCGCCCTTGTACACCGGCAAAATACGCTGCACGGTCTGCGGCAGCACGATGAACAGAAAGGTCTCCAGTTTGGTGAAGCCCATCGCGATTCCGGCCTCGGCCTGGCCTTTATCGACGCCTTCGATGCCGGTTCTGAAAATCTCGGACACGTAAGCCGCAAAATTCATCCCGAACGCGATGATCGCGACCAGCAGCGGGCTGATGTCGACCGAAGCGAATACGACATAGAAAATCAGCATCAACAGCACCAGCACCGGCGTGCCGCGCAGCAGCGTGATGTACAACTTCGCGGGCAGGCGAAGCAGAGGGCGCCTCGACATGCGCATGAAGCAGATCAGCGCGCCCAGCAGCGTACCGAACAAAGTCGAAAAAATTGAAATGATCACGGTCGTTTTCAATCCGTCCCAAATCAAAAGGTAACGGTTTTCCTGGAGGATGTTGCTGTAAAAACTGTCCGCTGCCCGGCTCAGGAAGGACGGCGGCCGGGTTTCGGCCTCCGGCGGGGCGCCGGAAGCCGCGATATTTTTTTTCAGGGCGAAAACCCGAGTGTCCATCTCGAAATAGGGCTCGGAAAAATCGATCTGTTTTTTCCTTTCTTCGGTCACATAAATGGCGCTGGCAATCATATCGACCTTGCCGGTAGAGACGGCCGCAATCAGGCTGCCGAATTCCATGTTGGCGAACCGGGCGTTTTTGCCGAGATAAGCGGCAAATCTCTCGGCAAGTTCAATATCGAAACCGACCAGACGGTTATCCTGGACCGCGGTAAACGGCAGGCCGGCATCGCTGACCCCGACCGCCATCGTACCGTTCGCTCCGGCGTTTGCAATGACCGGCATCCGGGTATCGCCCTGCTCCATCCAGCGCCGGATCATGTCGGCATAGACGCCGTTTTTCCGGATCTCGGCCAGGAATGGGGTGAACCGGTTCTTCAGGGCCTGATTGTTTTTGTCGAAACCGGCGCCGACCGAAAACGAAAACAAAGGATCGCCGAGCAGGCCGAAACTGCCGTCCCGGCGCAGGATCTCGCGCAAAGGTTCGGCGTCGAACAGCGCGGCATCGACCTTGCCCGTCTTTACGGCCAGGGCGACATCGGCCGGCGACTTGTACTGAAAAATCTCCGCATCCGGATAATTTTTCGTCGCGTAAGTGTCGTGAGCCGACCCCATCAGCACGCCGATGCGTTTATTCTTCAAATCGGCCACGGAGACAAGCCAGCCGCCCGTTTGACGCCCGCCGGGCGAAACGCGCCTGACCAGCGCCGAAATGTCGTTTTCGACATACGGCAAGGAAAAATCGATCAGTTGTTTACGCTCGTCGGTGACATTGAAATTGGACAGCGCGAAATCGATCTTGCCCGCCTGCAGCGCCGGAATCAGGGCTTCGAAGTTCATATCGACAATCTCGATTTTCTTGCCGAGGCGCGCGCCGATCAACCGGCCGAGTTCGATGTCCAGACCGGTCGGCTTGCCGTTCGCCAAAAACGAAAAAGGCTCGATCGTCGCACAGGTCCCCATGCGCAGAACGCCTTTGTCGGACGGGCTATCGGTTGGCGCGATCGGCGGCGCGACCTGATATTTCGAATCAATCCACTTGGCTCTGAGCCGCTGCAGCGTGCCTTCCCGCTTCAGCTCGGACAACGCGCTGTCGATATCGGCCAGCAAGGCGCCCTTGCCTTTTTTGAGCGCGGCAGCCACTTCCAGTTTGTCGACCGGCTGCTCCAGAATGACCAGCTCCGGATTTCTTTCGGCCAAATTCAGCAGCACGCTCTTGTCGTACACAAACGCATCCGTCTTGCGGCTCTTCACCGCCAGGGCGGCATCGGCCGACGCGGTAAAGACCTGAAAGGCCGCGTTCGGAAAGTGTTTGCGCGCGGCCAGATCGCCGGCGGAACCGCCGAGGACGCCGATGCGTCTGCCGTCGAGATGCGCCAGCGCCGAAATTTCGTCAGAGTTGCCGTCTACAGTCGCTGCGGCCGATGCCGGAGCGGCATCGGCGCTTTTCCTGACCAGCATCACCTGGGCATTCGCATAATAGGATTGCGTGAAATCGACGAATTTTTTGCGTTCTTCGGTCGCGGTCATCCCGGTCACGATCAGGTCCACCTTGCCCGATTGCAGCGCCGGAATCAGCGCCATGAACTTCATGTTGAAAAATTCGACCGGCCGCTGGAGTTTGACGGCGATAATCCGCGCCAGCTCCCCGTCATGGCCGGTGACCCGGCCGTTCCGGTCCACGAAACTGAACGGCTCGCGCGTGGCGCTGACGCCTATTTTCAGCGGCGTTCCTTCCTTCGGAAGGGTAAGGTTCAATTCTTCGTAAGGGGTCAGCTCCGGCTTGAACCAGCGTTGCTTCATCGCCGCGAGGGTTCCGTCGCCCTTCAGCCCGGCGATGATCCGGTTCACGGCCTCCCGTAATTCCCGATTGCCTTTTCTGACCGCAATCGCGGTGTCCTCGTACGCCAACGTCTCCGGCAACAGGTCCAATTCCCGGTTTTTTTTGGAGACCTGCAGCGCCGCCGGAAAAGCGGTGACGATCGCATCCAGTTGCCCCGATTTCATGGCGGCGACCGCGTCCATGATGTCGTCGAAACTTTTGACCTGTGCCTCCGGAAAGCGGGCAAGCGTGATCGCTTCGCCGGTCGAGCCGGTCATCACGCCGATTTTTGCGCGCCGGGCATCCTCGAGGCTGCGGATAAGCGTTTCGCTTTTTTTGCAGCCGGCCAGCAAAACGGCGGCGGTCAATAAGATCAGCGAAAACGGAATCAGCTTTTTCATAACTCTCTCATTGATCAGGCTGGGCGGGTTTCTTCTTTGCCATTTTTACCGCCAGCATGGTGATATCGTCCGATTGCGAAGCGCCGTGGACATGACCGGCAACGTCGGCGCTAATGTAACGGATCATGTCCGCCACCGGCTGCCGGGGCGCCGACTGTAACGCTTTCAGCAGCCGCTCTTCGCCGTACAGCCTCTCTTCGGAACTCTTTGCCTCGGTCACGCCGTCGGTGTATAGAAAAAGAACGCCGTCCTGATCCAGGGTGAGCCGCTCGGTCACAAACACGGTATCGGCCAGCGCGCCCAGCATCAATCCCGGTTTCGGCGCGAGATAGCGTACTCCCCGCGCATCGGCGATCAGCGGAGGATTATGACCGGCATTGGCGAAACGCACCTCGCCGGTCGTAATGTCCAGGATCGCGCAGAACACCGTGGTAAACATGCAGTTTTCGTTATCCGCGGCAAGGATATTGTTGACCGAGAAAAGAATTTTATCGGGCTCGCCCAGCCGCTGGCCTTCGGTCTTCAGCAGGGTCTTGGCGACCATCATATACAGCGCGGCCGGCACCCCTTTGTCGGAAACGTCCGCAATCAGGAAGCAGAGATTCTTTTCGTCGACGAAAAAGAAGTCGTAGAAGTCTCCGCCCACCTCTTTGGCAGGTACCATCGACGCGTAGATGTCGAATTCCGAATGATCCGGAAAAGGCGGAAACAGGCGCGGCAATAGGCTCGCCTGAATCTGGGTCGCCACCTTCAGCTCGCTTTGGATGCGCTCCTTGGCGGCGGTCGTTTCGGTCAGATTCTTGATGTAAGCCTTCAGCGATGTCTGCATGGCCTGGAAATCGCGCGTGAGCTGGCCGACTTCGTCATGCGAGTTTACCTTCGGCAGCAGCGCATCGAAGTTGCCGGAAGCGATCCGGCCGGTCGCCTCGGTCAAGGACTGCAGCGGGCCGATGATGGCCCGGGCGATCAGGACCACGGCCAGCATCAACAGCACGATCCCGACCAGCCCGATGGCGGCCATCGTCATGCTCAGCTTGCCGATGTTCTCCAGCAGCTCGGCCTCCGGAAAGACGACCGCGAGCGTCCATCCCGCCGAAGGAATCGGCGCGTAATACATCCAGCTCGTAATGCCGACCAGACTCGTATAATGCACGAAGCCGCTTTCGCCCCTGATCATTTTCTGGCCGAGCGACCTGAGGGCCGGATCGTTGCGCGCCTCCGCGATGCTGAAAAACGTTTCGTTCATGATCGCATCCTTCAGCGGATGGGCCAGTATCATCCCATTTCGGGACAGCACCGCGGTGTAGCCGGTTTTGAGGATTTTGACCGAAGCGATCAGGTCGGTCAGCGCGTCGAGAGCGATATCCGCGCTCACGATTCCCCGGAGCCGTTGGCTGCCATTGGCTTCCCGGTAGAAAGGCGCCGAATAGGTCGTCATCAGCACATTTCCCGCACCTTCGTCATAGTAAGGCTCGCTCCATTCGGGACTGCCCAGCTCGCGCGGAATCTGATACCAGTCCCAAAACAGGTAGGGCACCTGCTGGTACGATCTTTCCAGACGGTCGTACGCGATTTTCCCGTTTTTCCGATAATAATAAGGCGCGTACAGCCGCGTTTTCGGGCTGAAGGCAAAAGGCTCGAAAGAGATGCTGGCGCCGTAAACTTCGGGATTGTTTTCGACCGTGGTTCTGAGCAAGGCATGCAGCGCCTCTTCGCTATAATTCCCTGTCTCCAGGGCGCGGGCCACGCCTTCCGCGACTTTGGAGACGGCCTTCAGTTGGATCTCGACCCGGTTGACCAGCGACAACGCCAGGCTGCGCGCATTGCTTTCCAGTTCCTGTTGCAGCATCGCGCGCGATCGTTCGTAATTGTAACCGAGCGCCGCCGCAAAGATCACCACGCTGAAAAACACGATCACCGACACGAGCCGGGTAACGATGCTATTTTTTCGCGGCATCGGCGCTCCAGGTAAAAGCGGCGTAATCGGGATAATCCTTGATCGAACCGTCCTTTTGCATCGCCCGCGCCACCGCTGCGTAGTCCTGTTCCCGTAATTGCCCGAGCACGGTCTTGGCGCCTTCCGGCAACATCAGATCGCGCATCCGGTCGAGCATCCATTTCTGGTGCATCCTGTTGGCCGGCAATTGCGCCTCGCGCATCGAGCGAATGACGATGTCCAGCGCTTCGTCCGGATGATCGAAGGCATAGCGCCAACCTTCCAGCGACGCGGCAACGAACGCCCCGGCCAGCGCCGGATCGCGGCGGAGCGTCTCCTCGAAGGCGTAGATACCGTCTTCGAGAAAATTCACCCCCTCGTCGCTGAGGAAAACGGTATTCAGCTCTGCCGGGTCGATCCCGGCATTCAGGATCGTATGGTACTCGTTGAACCACATCGCGGACGACACATCGATCCCGCCGCGCAAAAAAAGATTGACCGTATGCGACTGGCGCACTTCCCTCACCGTGATCCGGTGTTTGGCGAAGAGGGTGCGCAGCGGTATCGAAACGTCGCCTTCCCACAGCCCGACTTTTCTGCCGTTCATGTCTTCGATCGTATGAATGCCGGCCGTTTTTTTGGAAATCAGCATCAGCGACGAGCGCTGGTTCATTTGCGCCAGATTGACGAGTTTTTTGCCGTCCGCCCGATGCAGTAGCGCGGTCGAAAGCCAAAGGACCGCAAAATCGGCCTTTCCTTCTGCCAACGCCTGAACCGGCGAGCAACCCGGCCCGGATTTCAGGATTTTGAGGTCGATTCCGTGCTGGGCATAAAGGCCTTTTTCGAGGGCGACATAATAGCCGGCAAACTGGGCCTGGGGACTCCATAGCGGCATCAACGCCGCGCGTTTCAGCGGCATATCGGCGGCGCGGGCCTGAAGGGGCAGATTTCCCATCAAGAGCAGGAAAAGAATCCAGGCAGCGTGTAAAGGCGTCTTACGGCGCCGGCCATGCTCATGCCGTATCTCAAGGCAACGCATTAAAGCGCCTCATAAGCGACCAGTTCAGAGAGTTCAAATGATTTTTTGTGCAAACGGCGTGTAATTGAAACCGGCATTCTGATTTTGGCCCATGACGCCAAAGACCTTCAACCGAGAACCACAGTCTAAACGACTTCGATCAGTATAATCTGAAGCCGGCTTCGCAGCCAGAGACAGGACAGGCGAAACCGCCGCCGGCTTCGGCCCGCGGCGAAGCCGGCCACGCCATTGGTTCGGAATTTGCCGTTAGGCAGGCGCCGAGCACAGTCCAGTCTGGCTCCTGTGCCCTTTAGGTAAGGATATCGGACTATCGACGCCGCAAAGCTGGTTTTGTCAATGACGCAGCTGACTGGCAAAGCGAGCTTTGTCACGCCGGTAAAAAGCTTATTCGGAATTCCCTCAACGGCATTGCCGCCGACACGTCATCCGCGCGCGGTTCCACCCCGCCGCAAACCCTCAAAACAATCCGGCATTGCCAAACCTTGGCAGTCCGTGTAGATTTGACGGTTTTAACTCATACTTTTCAGCAAATTCAGTCCCTGGTTTATTTTTGCCTATACTATATATCTGTAAAATCCGCGGTGCCTGACGACGCAGTCAGCAAAGAGAATACCCTAACCGATTTCTTCATTTTCAAGCCGTATTGATTCAGCCGCGCCTTCGCCGGTCGAAGCTGCGCCAATACTGCACAATTTAGGAAAAAACCATTGGCCGAAATTTATAGTATCAAAACCGGTTATCCTTACCCGGCCGGGGCGACGGCGAACCCGAACGGCGTCAACTTTTCGATTTTCAGCCGCCATGCGACCGCGGTCGAGCTGCTGCTGTTCGAAACCGCCGAAAGTCCGGAGCCGTTCCAGACCATTCAGTTGCAGTCGCAGGTAAACCGGACTTTTTACGCCTGGCATGCGTTCGTCGAGAACCTGCCGGCCGGCACCTGGTACACTTGGCGCATGGACGGCCCGAACAATACCCCCGAATCGGGCCAGATGTTCGATAAGGACAAACACCTGCTCGATCCGTGCGCACGCGCGGTCAGCACGAGGCTTTGGGACAGAAAACAGGCATGCCTGCCCGGCGACAACGTCCGCCATTCGATGCGCAGCATGGTGGTCGAGGACCATTACGACTGGGAAGGCGATGTACCGCTCGCGATCCGCAGCGAGAATGCGATCATTTACGAATTGAACGTAGGCGGCTATACCCGCCATCCCAGTTCCGGCGTGCGCCATCCCGGCACGTTTTCCGGCCTGATCGAGAAAATTTCTTATCTCCGGGAACTCGGCATCACGCATGTCGAACTGCTGCCGGTGATGGCGTTCGACGAGCAGGACGTCCCGTCCGGCACCGCCGACCTGGGCCTGCAAAACTACTGGGGCTACAGCACGCACAGTTTCTTCAGCCCGCATCCCGGCTATTGCGTGACCCCGGAACAGGGCACGCACATACAGGAATTCCAGGATCTGATCAAGGCCCTGCACAAGGCCGGCATCGGCGTGATTCTGGACGTAGTGTTCAATCACACCTCGGAAGGCGGCGCGGGCGGGCCGATCATCAATTTTAAAGGCATCGACAGCGAAATTTATTATCACATCGATGCGCTCAACAAAACCGTGTTCCGCGACTATACCGGCTGCGGCAATACGGTCAATGCCAATCATCCCTTCGTATCCAATTTCATCGTCGACTGCCTCGAATACTGGGTCGAACACATGCATGTCGACGGCTTCCGCTTCGATCTCGCCAGCGCGATGGCGCGCGGCGAAGGCGGGATGCCGCTGCGCGATCCGCCGGTGCTGTGGGCGATCGAACTGTCCGAAAAACTGGCTCGAACGAAACTGATCGCCGAGGCCTGGGATGCGGCCGGCCTGTACCAGGTCGGTTGTTTTCCCGGCTACCGCTGGGCCGAATGGAACGGCATCTATCGGGATGCGGTGCGCCGCTTCCTGCGCGGCGAAAAAGGCCTGATAGGCGATCTGGCGACGCGCCTGTGCGGCAGCAGCGATCTCTACCATCCGGAGGGCCGCCTGCCGATCAACAGCATCAACTTCATCACCTGCCACGACGGTTTTACGCTGATCGACCTGTTCAGCTACAACGAAAAGCACAACCTGGCCAACGGCGAAAGCAATCGCGACGGCTGCAACCACAATTTGAGCTGGAACTGCGGCGTCGAAGGTCCGACCGACAATCCGGCGGTTCAGGCTTTCCGGATCAAGCAGGTCAAAAATGCGTTCGCGATCTTACTGTTGAGCCAGGGCGTGCCGATGTTTCTGGCCGGGGACGAAATCTTGAAAACCCAGCACGGCAATAACAACACCTGGTGCCAAAACAACGAACTGACCTGGTTCGACTGGAACTTCAGCGAAGACAAGCGCGAGATTTTGCGCTTCGTAAAGTCCATGATCGCGTTGCGCAAGCGCAACCCGTCGCTGATGCGCCGCCGCTTCCTGAGCGGCCAGAAGCACGACGACACCCACCTGCCCGACATTTCCTGGCACGGCGCGCAGATCGACCAGCCGAACTGGAACGACCCGGAAGCCCGGGTTTTGGCGTTCACCCTGGCGGCGGCCACCGAAGGCGGCACGCATTTGCATGTGATGCTGAACATGTCGGACAGCAAGGTCGAAATGGAACTGCCGCCGCTAAAAAACTTGAGCTGGCATACCGCAGTCGATACCTCGAAACCGTCTCCCTACGATGCGGTCTGCCCCGCAGAGCAGAGACGGCATAAACGCAAGTTTTACACGGTCGAACCGAAATCGGTCGTCGTGATGGAAAGTTCCGAATCCAAATGGTGGAATTTATAATCTCCTCCGAAACGGTTCAAAAAGGCGCCTCAGGCGCCTTTTTCATGCGCTCAGACTTCCTCGTTCAGACCAATTCCGTTTAGTTAACCGCATTCCCGGCCAGTGCCGTTTTCCGAAATTTCCAGCACCTGCCGCCGAATACCTTTCCGCTTGCCGCATCTCTCAAAAATTTTACATACATCGATGTAAAAACAATTACATATTGTTATAATTTAAACGAAATTATCGTTTTTTTGAGCGGCGGCCATGAGACATTTCGCTAAATCATTCTTTTTGCTGGCGTTACAACTTTTCTCAAGCGTGGCTTTTGCGGCACAAGTGAGCGTCAACTCGCTCCACTTTTGGAGTTCGGCCAAACAAAGCCGGATGATGATCGACGTGTCCGCCATTCCGTCCCATTCCATTTCGCTGACCGAACACCCCGGCCGCCTGGTGATCGACATTCAAAACGCCCGCTTGAAGGGAGAACTGTCTCAGCCGCCTGCCTCGCATCCCTTTTTTTCCCGTATCCGCACGGACCAGAAGCAGAAGACGTTGAGAATCGTCGCCGACCTGAAAAGGCAGATCGATTATGAAAGCTTCACACTGAACCCGAACAAGATGTACGGCCATCGCCTGGTCGTCGATCTGACGGACAAGGGACCGCTTTCGGACAGCCCTAACGCGTCCGAAAAATTTTCGGCCCAGGCCGCCAAGCCCAAAGCGAAAGCACAAGCGCCGCAGAAACTTGCCAAGCGGGCCGCCGGCAACGACAATCCGGCCAAATCGGCCAAGGGAGCGGCAACCTCCGCCGGACCAATCGGCAGAAACATCGTGGTGGCAATCGATGCGGGACACGGCGGCGAAGATCCGGGCGCCCACGGTCCGGCCGGCACAGAAGAAAAGCGTGTGGTGCTGGCCATCGCAAAAAAACTGGCCGCACTGATCAACCGACAGCGCGGAATGCGGGCGGTATTGGTTCGTAAGGGCGATTATTATGTCGATCTCAGAAAACGCATGGAAATCGCCCGCGCCGCGAACGCCGACCTTTTCGTCTCGGTGCATGCGGACGCCTACCAGAAATCCGATGTGAAAGGCGCGTCGGTATTCACACTATCGAACCGCGGCGCTTCGAGCGAAGCGGCGCGCTGGCTCGCCGACAGCGAAAACGCGGCCGATCTGGTCGGCGGGGTTCGTCTCGACGACAAGGAAGAAGTACTGGCTTCGGTGCTGCTGGATTTATCGCAAACCGCGACCCTGGAGGCCAGCAACAATGTCGCCGGCCAGGTGCTAAAAAGTTTTCAGAACATCGGAGAACTGCATTTTTCGTCCGTGCAGAAAGCCGGTTTTCTGGTCCTGAAGTCGCCGGACATTCCGTCGATCCTGGTCGAAACGGCCTTTATCTCGAATCCCGGCGAAGAACGCAAATTGAACAATACCGAACATCAATCGAAAATCGCACTGGCGATTTTCAACGGTATCCGCAATTATTTCAAACAATATACGCCGAACGATACCCGCGTAGCCGAGCTTTAGATATCCTCTAACCCAGTTGAGGGCTTACTTTTTTCTTTTCTTTTTCGAGGCATTATCCGCCTTGGCTCTGCTGCGCTTCCTGGATCTGGCAGCGGCGGCAGCCCGTTTGCCGATCAGCTCGAAGTCGATCTTCTTCTCGTCCAGATCGACGCGCACCACCTGAACCCTGACGCTGTCGCCCAGCCGGAAGACGGTATTGGTGCGTTCGCCGCGCAGTTGGCGGCTGACCGGATCGAAATGGAAATAGTCCTGGCCCAGATTGCTGATATGCACCAGCCCTTCGACATAAATCTCGTCGAGCTCGACGAAAAAACCGAAGGAAGTAACCGCCGAAATCAGCCCGGCAAACTCCTCGCCAATCTTGTCCATCATGTACTCGCATTTGAGCCAGAGCACCACATCGCGGGTCGCATCGTCGGCACGCCTTTCGTTCGCGGAGCAATGCTCGCCGAGCAGCACCATGTCGGAATGGCTGTAGACAAAGCTTTCCGGCTTCTTGCCCTGCAGCGTATGGCGGATACCCCGATGCACGAGCAGGTCGGGATAGCGGCGGATGGGCGAGGTGAAATGCGCGTATTCATCGAGCGCCAGACCGAAATGTCCCTTCAGGTCCGGACTGTAAACGGCCTGCGACATCGAGCGCAGCAGCACGGTCTGGATCAGATGCGCGTCGGGCCTTCCCTTGATCGACTGCATCAGGTGCATGTAATCGAGCGGCGTCGGCTTGAACCCGCCTCCCAGTTTCAGGCCCAGTTCGCCGAGAAACGACTGCAGCCCCAGCAGTTTGTCCGCGCTGGGGCCTTCGTGGATGCGCAGCAGTTTGGGAATTTTCTTCTTGTTCAAAAAGCGCGCGGCCGCCATGTTCGCCGCGATCATGAATTCTTCGATCAGTTTATGCGCATCGTTGCGGACCAACGGCACGATCCGGTCGATTTTGCGGTCCTTGCCGAAAATGATCCGGGTTTCCTGCGTATCGAAATCCATCGCGCCGCGCTGTTCGCGGCTGAGCCGCATCACCCGGTACAGCGCATACAATTCTTCCAGATGCGGCAGCAAATCCTTGTGCTTTTTGGCAAGCGTTTTGTCATGGTCGACCAGCATCTTCGCGACTTCGGTATAAGTCAGCCGCGCGTGCGAACGCATCACGCCTTCGAAAAAACTCGAACGTACGATCTGCCCCTGGGAATCGATCAGCATCTCGCAGACCATACATAAGCGATCGACATGCGGATTGAGCGAGCACAGGCCGTTGGACAGGATCTCCGGCAGCATCGGAATGACCTTTTCCGGAAAATAGACCGAAGTACTGCGGTTTTTCGCTTCCTGATCGAGTGCGGTATTCACTTGAACGTAATGCGAGACGTCCGCGATCGCGACCAGGAGCTTCCAGCCTTTGGTCGTCTTTTTACAGTACACCGCATCGTCGAAGTCGCGCGCGTCCTCCCCGTCGATCGTAACCAGCGGGGTAGCGCGCAAATCGACGCGATTCGCCTTCGCCTCTTCCGGCACTTCCTCGCTGAACGATTTGATTTCTTCGAGCAACATCTCCGGCCATTGGAAAGGCAACTCATACGAACGGATCGCCATCTCGATTTCCATGCCGGGCGCGAGATGATCGCCGAGCACCTCGACTACGCGCCCGATCGGCTGCCGCAGTTTGGTCGGCTGCTCGACGATCTCGACGACCACGATCTGGCCCTGCTTCGCCTTGCCCGTTTCGCCCGGCGCAATCAGCACGTTTTGCGCGATATTTTTATTGTCGGGCACCACGTAATTAAAACTGTCCTTCATGAAGCGCCCGACGACCTGATGCGTGTTCCGCTCCAGAATCTCGACGACCGCACCTTCCCTGCGTCCCTTCTTGTCGATACTGGAAACGCGCACCATCGCGCGGTCGTTGTGCAAGAGCGCGTTCATTTCGCGCGGCGACAAGTAGAGGTCGTCCGAACCGTCGTCCGGGCGCAGAAAGCCATAGCCGTCGGGATGGCCGAGAATCCGGCCGACAATCAAATCCTTGTTATTGACCAAGCAGTATTTCTGCTCGCGGTTGAACAATAACTGCCCGTCTCGTTCCATAGCCCGAAGGCGCCGCCGCAGAGCCTCCAATTGTTCCTCGTCCTCCAACGCGAAGGCTTCGGCAATTTCCGTACGCTTGAGCGGCTTACCGACATGTTCGATGTATTCAAGAATGAGCTCGCGGCTGGGAATCGGGCGCGTATATTTCTCGGCTTCGCGCGCGGCGTAAGGGTCTGCGGATAAATTGAAGTCAACGACTTTTTTTGACTTGGGCGGCATTGAGGATGGCTAGATAGATGGGAACGATATTTAGATGTTTATCCGCAGGATTCTACTGCATCGCAGAATCCCGGGTTTAATACGATTATAATACACGTTTCCAGGCGCGGAATTTGAAAATGTCAATCATCGGGAATAAAAACTCTCTCCGGGCCATTGGCATCCGAAAACCCATTCGGCAATGGACGGTAAAAAATTCGCAAAATGTTTGACAAGGCCAAAATCGATCCTTATAATACGCCGAATCAACTGAGATGAAACATCGCCTAGCCGAGGTGGTGAAATTGGTAGACACGCTAGCTTCAGGTGCTAGTGGGGGAAACTCCGTGGAGGTTCAAGTCCTCTCCTCGGCACCATACATATCCTACTGTAAATCTTACTCTTCTTAAGAGTCAAGAGAGCAAAATTTATCTGCGTAACACAATCTGCTACACAGCAAAGTTACCTTACGCTCCGCCACAAGACCTATTACCATAGGCGTCATATCCTAACTTACTCAAGCCTCTGTTCCAGCAGAAAGAATTTTTATCCCACTTAAAACCAGAAATTTAAGTGATGCAAAAAACAGGGCTGAACAGTATGATTATTACTTTAATAATCTACTTGCCAAGGAAATCATAAAATCAATGCGGTTACCGCCATTACGAAGTGGACACTATCTTCTCCTCTTTCGATCAGCCGTGACCAGACGCTGTTAAAAGAACGCTTGCATTTGTTTTCCGCTGGTTCCCTGCTATCGACAGGGTGTATCAAGAGCATGAGCGAACGTCCGGAAACGTCAGCTGCAGTGTCTGCCTAAGTCTATCTTCCTTTACGGTTGATCCAGCAATGCCGCGCAATGGGTCTGAGCCGCGTTTAATCAATAACCTATAGCTTAAGTTGGCGCATAGGGGATGGTATGGCAGGTATGGAATGCCCGCGCCAATTCTGCCTTCTGATAGCTTTGATAGATGGTGTGCGCCCTACCTGCCATACCTTCTGAGTAAAAAAAGTTGCATCAAAACCATAGTTTCAAGGCAAATGTGGAGTGAATATTATAGAACCAGCAACCGGGGCGCCGCCCCCCATTTAAACCTAGGTGCCGTCTATGCCATCAGAACTTAATCCCCATCTCAGCCGGATGCTGTTTATCCCTCATGGCGGCGGCCCCTTACCGTTGCTTGGCGATGAAGGTCATTCGAACCTAATCGCTTTTCTCAAAACTGTCGCCCCTTCCTTGGGCAAGCCGTCCGCGCTCTGCCTGATCAGCGCGCATTGGGAAGAAGCCGTGGCTACCCTTACCAGTGGTGAATCGCCTGCCCTGATCTATGACTATTATGGCTTTCCCGACGAGGCTTACCGTATTCACTATCCGGCCAAAGGTTCGCCTAAACTTGCGGCAAGGATAGAGGAACTATTGAAGCGTAGCGGGATCGAGGTCCATCAGGATGCCCAGAGAGGGTTTGACCATGGGTTATTCGTGCCTTTGAAAATCCTCTATCCTGATGCGCATCTGCCTTGCGTGCAGTTGTCGCTGCTCCATAGCCTGGACGCCGGCAGGCATATCCAGCTCGGCAAAGCCCTGGCGGCGTTGCGCCAAGAGAATGTGCTGATTATCGGCTCCGGCTTTTCATTTCATAATTTGAGCGCCTTTTTTACAGCCGATGACAACCAATCCGATGCTAAAAACCAGGCCTTCCAGGATTGGCTCATCGATACCTGTACGAATGAACATCTCTCGGCCAATGAGCGGGAAACTCGATTAACCCACTGGAAAGAAGCCCCGTATGCCCTCTATTGCCATCCGAGAGCGGAACATTTATTGCCCTTGCAAGTGTGTTTTGGAGCATCGAACGGTGCGGCGGCTCGGCTAGTTTTTGCCGGCGAAGTGCTCGGGAAAAAGACCTGTGCTTTTCTCTGGTAAAGTTGGAAGAACCAATCGACCTGATCAATGTCTCTCCCATATTAAAGTTTTACATTTGAATCATTGAGAAATGGTTAGCGCGTGATGTTTTACCCGCAGCCTCTGGCCTTTGTGGATATGGAAACCACCGGCGCTTCAGCCACCCGAGATCGGCATCGTCCTGGTCGACGAACACGGCCTGTGCGAATGGAGCCAATGGGTTCATCCTCAAGCGCGTATTCCGGGATTTATCGAACAGATGACCGACATTACCAATGCCAGGGTTGCCGACGCGCTGCCGTTTGCCGCAATCGCAGCCGAAGTCGAGAGATTTTTAGGGCCGTTTGTTTATCGCGCACAATACCTGCTTCGATTACGGCTTTCTGAAAAACGGATTCAAACACATCGGGCTCCCCTTTCAGCCTTCCGTACTGTGTACGGTCAAACGTTGCGTACGCAATATTTTCAATAAAAATAAGGAGAATTACGCCATGCCCAGCTACAAAGTCAAACTGAAATGCAAACGAGAAATCGCAGAGGAAACGATGGCGTTCCATTTTGAAAAGCCTGAAGGTTTTATCTACAAAGCCGGGCAATTCGCTGACTGTACCCTGATCAACCCTGATGAAACAGACACCGAGGGGAACACACGAGCATTTTCATTGGCAAGCGCTCCTTACGAAGACGATCTTATGGTGGCGACACGAATGCGTGACACTGCGTTCAAACGGGTATTAAAAACCATGGAACTGGGTATGGAAATGACACTGAATGCGCCGTATGGCTCGTTCACGCTGCACAACAATGAGAGCGTTCCTGCTGTTTTTCTCACCGGCGGCATTGGCATTACGCCGGTGAGAAGCATTGTTCTTCAAGCGATTCACGATAGGGTTTCCCATCGAATCTTGGTCTTTTATTCAAACCGAAAGCCGGAAGATGCGGCGTTTCTGGATGATTTGAAAGAATCTCGCACTGCAAATCCAAACTATACCTTTGTCGGTACGATGACGCAGATGGAAAAGTCCAGCCGCGAGTGGCATGGGGAAACCGGCGTTATCAGCAAGGCCATGCTTCTGAAATTCATCGATGATTTGACGTTTCCCATCTACTACATCGACGGCCCGCCCGCTATGGTAAAGGCGATACGGCAAATACTGAGCGAAGCGGGGGTTGACGACGACAACATCCGCACAGAAGAGTTTTCAGGCTACTGATGACGACTTAGGCACTTACTCAAGGAGAACACCATGCGTGTTGCCGCACAACCCTTGACTACAGAGGACGCCGCACTGTCTCCCTGGTGGTTACGCACCGTATTGATCGTGATGGTGCTGGGCTTTGCAGGCCTGATCGTTATCACTTCGCTGGCCTACCGCAACGTTCCGCCGATCCCCGCGCAGGTGCTTGATGCGCAAGGTGTTCGCCTGTTTACCGGTGATGACATCAGCTCAGGCCAAGCTATCTTTCTCAAATACGGATTGATGAACAACGGCAGTATCTGGGGACATGGCGCCTACCTGGGGCCCGATTACTCGGCCGAGGCATTGCACCGTATCGGCGAGGATACCGCCACGGTCATTGCGCGGCAGCAATACCAACAGCCGCTGGTGGCGCTGACGCCTGGCCAACGGGCGGCCGTGTATGCGCAAACGGCGGTCGAGTTAAAAACCAATCGTTACGACGCTGCCAGCGCAACCTTGCACCTGACCCTGCCGGAAACTGCCGCTTACCACCGGCAGATGACTTACTGGACGGATTACTTCCTCGATCCCGCCCGTAATGGCGGGCTCAAGCGGGGACTGATCGGAGACCCGACTGAATTGCGGCAGTTTTCCGCATTCGTCACCTGGGCGGCGTGGGCATCCGTGGCCAACCGTCCCGGCGAGAATTATTCCTATACCAACAACTTTCCGTACGATCCCCACGTGGGCAATACGCCGATACCCGACGCACTGCTGTGGAGTGCATTGAGTCTTATCGTGCTGCTGGCCGGTATCGCCAGCGTGCTGTTGATGTTCGGCAAATTCGATTATCTTGGCTGGATCAGCGCTGGGCACCATGTACACCCTCATCTGTTGCCGGGCCAAGCCAGCGCCGGCCAGCGGGCACTGGTGAAATTCTTCGTGGTAATGGCGCTGCTGTTTCTTGCGCAGACTTTGGTGGGTGGCGCGGTGGCGCATTATCGAGCCGATCCCGACAGTTTTTACGGCTTTCAGCTAGAACGGCTATTTCCCAGCAATTTGATGCGCACTTGGCATCTGCAGACCGCGGTTTTCTGGATCGCTACCGCTTATGTTGCCGCGGCCTTGTTTCTCGGCCGTTCGCTGCGCAATGATGAACCACGCGGGTTCGCTATCTGGATTCATCTGCTGTTCGGCGCCTTCGTCGTGGTCATCGGCAGCAGCCTGTTGGGTGAATGGGCGGGTATCTCGCAAATGTTGGGTCAATGGTGGTTCTGGCTTGGTAATCAGGGCTGGGAATACCTGGAGATCGGCCGCCTATGGCAATACCTGCTGATCGCCGGTCTGCTGGCATGGTTTGCGATCTTATTAAAGCTGGCGCAACCGGAGACTTTGAGCGAACCGGCCGCGAAACCTTTGGTCAGACTGTTCCTGCTGGCTTCCCTGGCGATCCCGCTGTTCTACACGCCAGCCCTTTTCTTTGGCGCCAAGACCCATTTCACCGTGGTCGATACTTGGCGCTTCTGGATCATTCATCTATGGGTCGAAGGTTTCTTCGAGTTCTTCGTAACCACGATGGTGGCGCTGCTGTTTTATCAACTGGGCCTTACTCGGCGCAACGTGGCGCTGCGAGTGATTTACCTCGACGCCATCCTGTATTTCGCCGGTGGTTTGATCGGCACCGGCCATCACTGGTATTTTACCGGCCAGAGCAGCTTCAACATGGCGCTGTCGGCAATGGTTTCGGTACTGGAAGTGGTGCCGTTGACGCTGCTGACCCTGGATGCGTGGGATTTCGTGCGCACCACGCGCGCCGACTGCGATGTCTGCGGCAAATCGGTGGCCGTACCGCATAAATGGACGTTCTACTTCTTGATGTCCGTGGGCTTCTGGAACTTCGTCGGCGCCGGCATCTTCGGCTTCCTAATCAACCTGCCGATCGTCAGCTACTATGAAGTCGGCACCCAACTGACGCCCAACCATGGCCATGCCGCGATGATGGGCGTATTCGGCATGCTGGCGATTGCGCTAATGGTCTTCGTGTTGCGCCAAACCAGCAGCGATGCGCACTGGACCCGCATCGAAAAATACGTTAAGGTCGGATTTTGGGGTACCAATGTCGGCCTGATGCTGATGTTAACGATGAGCTTGTTTCCCAGCGGCGTGTTACAGGTCTGGGATGTAGTCCAGCATGGGTACTGGCACGCGCGCAGCCTTGATTACATCGGTAGCGAGCGATCGCGACTGATCGAATGGCTACGGCTGCCGGGTGACTTGGTATTTATCCTATTCGGTGCCATACCGTTGGTGATCGCATCAATCAAAGGCTGGCTGGGGGTCCACCGACAGTCGACGGATTGACAATCCTTCCATGAAACGCCATACGGCAGTGTGCGGATGGTTTTATCGGGGTTGTAAGCCGGAACCCCAGAAAATTTTATTCCTTGATGCTGATTCCGAGTAAAACGGCCAGGCCTTCCGATACAGCCCAGCCAGATTTTGAACGCTGGAGATCGGCCATTTTTTGCCGATTAAAGAGAGGACAATAAACGACCGGTTAATCTGCTTCAACGCATGATTTCCTAAACGTGCTAATCACCGCACCCTGCTTCTTCCACAGCAGGATCGTCGTAATAGAGGGAAGACATAAAGCTCTCCTTACGAAAAATTTTGAATATCCGAATATAGCCTGCAACCCACATTTTCATCCTCTGATCTCATTGACGGCTTAGGGTCAAATTGGGAAAAATCGGGCGGAGCCGCACCGTACCCCAACGACTATCAGTGATCCGGTGGAGTCCCGGCCTCACACTTCTTGCACGGAAGCTTATAGCCCATCATTGACGCACGGCCTTCCGGCGTGATGACCCAAGGGCGGTTCACCCAAGGCGGATCGTGGCGGGTATGCTGGAAGTGTCCGCACTCCAGCTCAGCCACCCAGTGCTGTTCGGCGTCCTGATGGAAGCCGACGATACTACGTTCCATCATACGTTATTCTCGAAGATAAACGGGTAACTGATGTGTCAACACCTCATCACCTATCACTTTACCCCGTTCCATAAAAGGCGGGCAAAGGGATGCCGTTTTGCAGGCAGCGCTTCAGTCGGCGCAGACCGCGGATGAACCAGGAGACCAGGCTGCGGCGGAGTTTCCTGAAGCTCCAATGGTCGGGGTCATTTTGTTCCCCGGTTTTTTTTCGAGCGGCGTCGGACGCGCCAGGGCGTCGTCCTGGCCGACGCGGACGCACCAGTACATCGCCAGCGCCATGATCAGGACCAGTCGCTCCAGGCGGTCCGCGTGCCAAAGCTGTGAGCTCCCCAGGTCGAAGCCCCGGCCCTTGAAGTCGGAGAACATCGGCTCGATGGCCCAGCGCGCGGCATAGTCCAGCACCGCCGCCCGCGACGGCGGGCAGTCCATCGCGATGATCCAAGGGTCTGGATGCCCGGCTTCGTGGAGGATGCCCAGGTTCGTCATGCGCCCCTGCGTGAACAGCCTCACCCTCGACAAATAACGTTCCGCCACGCCTTGCGCCAACTGACCGGTGGTAGTCTCGTCGCCCTGCCCGGTGTCTGCCAGCACGTTGCCTTTCAGCCGCACCCGGTAGCCCCAACCGTGGGTCTGGATCCAGCCAAATAGCGCGGCTGAGGGGTAGAACCGGTCCGCCGAGAGCAGCACCTGCGCCCCCGCAGGCAGCCAGGCCCGCACCTGCTCCAGCAGCCTTTGCTGACTCTCGAAGCCGATGTTGGCCGGCCCCGCCTCCGCCCGCCAAACTAAGGGCAGCGCCCGGTCGCCGACCCTCAGGGCCACCACCAGCAACGCCATCCGGTCGCCCAAGTCAGTCTGGTCCATAGCCAGCAGCACGGTCTGGCCGTTCCGCGCGGCCTTAGCCAGCGCCTCCCGTGTGAACGGCTCCATCACCCTCGGGGCGAGCAGCAAGGGATTCTTCAGCAAGCGCCTCAGCCATTGTTCGCGCATGTCCTGCCGCTCGGTCTCCAAAGGCAGCAGATTGGCCAGTTCCACGGTGTTCGGCGTCTGGCCTTCGATCATCGCACCCACGGCCAGCGCCAATTTCCCTACCACCGTCTTGCGCAGCCTCGGAAGTGCCCCCGCAAGCCCGTGCTCCACTTCATTCGCCAGTTTTCTTACAGTTCCCAAGCTTACCTTGAATCAAAAGTTGCAGAGGGGGATAGTTTATCTGAAACTGATAGGTGATGAGGTGTCAACACCTTACCGGACACACGGTTAAGCAGCTTTTTGCTGCAATTCGTAGTCTACGGGCGACAAATAGCCGTTGGCGGAATGGAGTCGCTCGCGGTTATAAAACACTTCGATATATTCAAACACAGCCTGCCTAGCGTCATCCCGATTACGAAAAGTCTGATGATGAATCAGCTCAGTTTTCAAGGTATGAAAGAAGCTTTCCGAGACGGGTCGAGTCAGCCGAAGGGAACCTCCCCCTTCAGCTGCTCAAGGAACCGTACGTGAACCTCTCGATTCATACGGCTCTTGTTATTCAGCCACTCAACGCCAAACGCGCCAATATGCAAATAACGGTAATGGGTCAGACCTGCGATTTCGTATGAATATCGAGGCCGAACTCGAGCTTGTTGATGAGCAACCCGATCACCGTGTCGTGCATCAATTCCAGCTTGGAGAAGCAAATCGTCCGCCGCGCCAGGCGTTTGATCCATGTCCTGAAGTTGAGGTTCTTGCGCTCTATTTTCTGGGTGTTGCGCTTGCCCACGTCATGACTGCTTGGGGCGAGGTGGCGGCCGTAAGCCCCCCAGTCGTCCGTGAAATACCTGGCGATGTTGAGCGGGGCCAGCAGCGCCTTCAGTTCCTTGAAGACCTCGTCCGTGCGCCTGCCGAACACGTAGGCCAGCACCTTGTGGGTCGCGTGGTCGACGGCGTACCACAGCCAGCGCGGGTTGGCTTTGCTCCCCACAAACGACCATTGCTCGTCCCATTCGGCCGCCCCCAGACGGACCTCCAGCGGCTCGTTAGTGGCCTTGGCGTACCGCGGATTCACTTGCACGAGGGTGGACGCTTTTTTTTAGCGTACTGATCACGGTGCCCTTGCTGATCCTGAGCACCCGCTCCGTGTCCCGAACACCGCTGCTGTTGATGGCCATCTCGACAATCTGCTCCTTGACTCCGGGTTCATAAGCCTTGTATTGGTAGTGGAGCATGAAGGTCTTGGCCGGGCAGTCAGGATTCTGGCAGCGGTACCGCTGGGTGCCGCAGGCACTCAAGCCTGATTTGGTGAGATGAGTGCCGCCGCACTGGGGACAGGTGATTTCTTGGTAACAGGCCATGGGACATAAAGGTTGTAAATTAATTTAGCCTATTATGGAACATTTTTAATATGGAGTGACACGTTTGACCCACTACCCTATTTATCAAAGCAAGTTTGGTGCGCTACTAGTAGATCGTTCCATCAATAAATTTACAGATTGGTCTAAAACACCCCTGATACTTATCCCCCTAATTGCCGGAGGAGAGGATGGCGGGAAAGACGAAACGTGCAGCACTGATATTGACGGAAAACCAAAAGGCAATGCTCAATGAGCTCTGCCGATCACGAACGGCGCCGATGAGGGAGGTTGAGCGGGCCAAGGTTTTGATAGGTTATGCCGATGGCATCACGATTACCGAACTCAATCGGCAGCTTGGCGTCAGTCGGCCCATGATCTACAAATGCATCGATAAAGCCTTGGCTGCGGGCGCACCGATGAGGTTAAAGGACAGGTATCCCCGTCCGCACGAACCGGAAATTAGTGATGAAGCTCGTGCTTAGGTGGCAAGCATCGCTTGCACAAAGCCTACGGAACATAACTTGGCAGCAGAATTGTGGACTCTCTCCGGTCTGGCAAAATTTGTATCCCAAAGCGCCGAAACGGTGGGATTTTCCCGTCTAGCGCACGCGGGTAAAAGTACTATATGGCGTATCCTCAACGAAAACGACATCAAGCCTCATAAGATACGATACGACTTGGAGAAAAGGGATCCGGAATTTGATCGTAACATGCAGGAAGTGCTGCTGGTTTATCAGGAGGTGTCGATTTACACCGACGGAGCCGCTCATCATGGACAACCCCATGCTATCTATACGGTTAGCATTGATGAAAAACCGGGGGTTCAGGCCATTGGCCTCACGGCGCCCGATTGACCGCCAGTTCCGGGCAAGCGGCCTACTATTGGGCGAGACTATGAATATAGTCGGCTCGGCACCGTGTCAATGCTGGCTGGAATCGATCTACACTCGGGGCATATCATGGCTAATGTAGAGGATCGGCATCGTAGTTGGGAGTTTATTGCGTTACTCAAGCGATTCGATGAGTACTATCCGCCAGAGGCTGTTATCCGGGTAGTTCTGGACAATCACTCGGCCCACATTTCAAAAGAGACCCTGGCCTATCTTGCAAGCCGACCAGGGCGCTTTGAGTATGTGCATACGCCAAAACACGGCTCTTGGCTCAACCTGACCGAGTGTGCATTCTCTAAAATGGCTAGAACGTTCTTGCGGCACATGAGAGTGAAATCGGTCGACGAACTGAAGGCGCGAATCCTAAAAGGGATCGACGAATTTAATGCTTCACCTGTCGTATTCCGCTGGAATAAATTCGACCTTGGGGTGGCTTAATTTGTAATTGTTTTACTGGAACTCACTACTAGTTAGGGTCAACAACAAAAATCTCCGGTTTCTTATCGTACCATTGCAAGATGGCTTCAAAGGGGGGGCTTCCGCTCTACGGCCTTAGTTTAGCAGGTAGTGGTAGATGGGTCTTTAGCGCGTCCACATTGTCATAGTGGAAACGTTGGGGCGTGTTGGCCTTGACTTTTGTTCATCGCCTCGACCCTGCCGTTCGTCCACGGGTGCTTGACCAGGGTGGTGCGGTGTTCGATCTGTTGGGCCTTGCACAGCGCAACGAACGGATGTTCCTTGTCCTTGGGCTTCTTGGCGTCGGGCAAGGGGTTATAGCTGAACTCGATGCCGTTGTCGGTGAGCAGCTTTTCGACCTTGAACGGATATTGTGCCAAGGCGTTTTCCAGAAAGGCGGTAGCGGTCTCCATGCGCTTGTTATCGTGCAGTTCCAGATAGACGTAGCGGGTAGCACGGTCGATGGCGACGAACAGGTACCTCTTGTCTTTGCCCAAGTTGATTACCGTGGCGTTGCAGGCAACGGTGCAGGTTGGAGCGGGTCAGCGCCGGTATCTGTGGCCGTAACAGATCGTACAGGTCATCCAAGGGCAACAAGGTCTTAGCCGGGTTTCGACGATGACGGCTTCGTTCACCGCGGTCAGCACGCTGCCTTGGCCGGGCTTGCTGCTGCACTTGAGGTCTTCGACCGACGCCCGCTTCCGCCACTTCTGGACAGTTTTGGGGTTGATCCCGTAGCGCTTGGCGAGTTTGACGAGGCTCTCTTGAGCGTCTTGAATTTTTTCTCGGATCGCGTGCGTGGTCGTGGCTGTTCCGTGGAGTACTTGTCCCATCGCTTTTCCTCTTTCAGTTGGGAATAGGTTACACCATTTATGTATGGGACTAAACAGCTAATTAGCCATCCTATGATGCCGCAACTCATAACCGCTTCAATGAGGCCCCGGCACGAGGCCAGGGAAAACCTGCAATCGGACCCGGCCGTCTACACCGATCATTTTGCTTCAATGAGGCCCCGGCACGAGGCCAGGGAAAACTGAGGCATCAGTTCCTATAAACGGGAGCAACTGCTTGCTTCAATGAGGCCCCGGCACGAGGCCAGGGAAAACGATCAGGCGAGCGTCGGTATCGCGGCGCGGGGCAAGCTTCAATGAGGCCCCGGCACGAGGCCAGGGAAAACCTTGCGTGGCATTCAAGTCTACCAAGTACTCTTCGACGCTTCAATGAGGCCCCGGCACGAGGCCAGGGAAAACCTGTTGAAAGTAAACGCGGTAGCCCGGCCCGTAATGCTTCAATGAGGCCCCGGCACGAGGCCAGGGAAAACATCGAGCCGTCCTGTAATGTATACGGCTGCATATCCGCTTCAATGAGGCCCCGGCACGAGGCCAGGGAAAACACTGCCCATGATAGCAGGTTCGATTTTTCATCGCGGGCTTCAATGAGGCCCCGGCACGAGGCCAGGGAAAACAGAAGACGTCGCCGAGGAAATCGAGGAGTCGAAATAGCTTCAATGAGGCCCCGGCACGAGGCCGGGGAAAACAGCTTACCATCACGGCAATTTCCACTTCACCGGCTGCTTCAATGAGGCCCCGGCACGAGGCCAGGGAAAACATCACATCTTCGACAAAGCCCACTGACGGACCCAGCGCTTCAATGAGGCCCCGGCACGAGGCCAGGGAAAACATGGAGAGCCTGTCGAGGGGCAGGTGGCTTTCGATCCGCTTCAATGAGGCCCCGGCACGAGGCCAGGGAAAACCATAGGTGCCAGTTTTGACAGATCAAGCCCCCCGCCCGCTTCAATGAGGCCCCGGCACGAGGCCAGGGAAAACGCCGTATTGGCCGTGCCTGATCCCCAGTTTCCGATCGCTTCAATGAGGCCCCGGCACGAGGCCAGGGAAAACGCCGTATTGGCCGTGCCTGATCCCCAGTTTCCGATCGCTTCAATGAGGCCCCGGCACGAGGCCAGGGAAAACGTAGATATTGGCTAAGCTGAAGGTCAACCATCATTTGCTTCAATGAGGCCCCGGCACGAGGCCAGGGAAAACTTTTTCAAGGAAGGAAGAAAAAAAAGAATGTCCAGAATGCTTCAATGAGGCCCCGGCACGAGGCCAGGGAAAACGTCGAACGTACATTTGATCGAATCCGTGTCAGTCAGCGCTTCAATGAGGCCCCGGCACGAGGCCAGGGAAAACCTAGACTTAAAGCAATGATGAAAATTACCCACCTATAGCTTCAATGAGGCCCCGGCACGAGGCCAGGGAAAACTGGCGTTGAGCGATAACGTAGGCAATTTGGCGCATCGCTTCAATGAGGCCCCGGCACGAGGCCAGGGAAAACGGCAGGCCGACATTTCGCCGGTATTCGTCATCGACTCGCTTCAATGAGGCCCCGGCACGAGGCCAGGGAAAACCGTGCTGGGCCAGTGTAAAGGCACTAAAATCATCGTGCTTCAATGAGGCCCCGGCACGAGGCCAGGGAAAACAACGGAACGCGATCTTTTTCCGGTAGTTTCTTGTTGTGCTTCAATGAGGCCCCGGCACGAGGCCAGGGAAAACCGTTTCTTCCGCCACTCGAAGCTGGCTGCTGCCGAGCTTCAATGAGGCCCCGGCACGAGGCCAGGGAAAACTTTCGTTATCGCATTAAGTCTAGCCCTGAGTGTGTGGCTTCAATGAGGCCCCGGCACGAGGCCAGGGAAAACCCAAATTATTCGCATTGTCGGCAACGGTTGAAGATGCTTCAATGAGGCCCCGGCACGAGGCCAGGGAAAACGGAGAACACAGCGAAGAGGCGGCGCGATGCTGGCACTGCTTCAATGAGGCCCCGGCACGAGGCCAGGGAAAACATTCTCGAATAAAAATCTAAACATAAATCTACCCCTAGCTTCAATGAGGCCCCGGCACGAGGCCAGGGAAAACGTATCTGGAACTGGTCAATGACTACTCCACCCTGGAGCTTCAATGAGGCCCCGGCACGAGGCCAGGGAAAACCTCGGGAGCGTCAAACTCGACGACCACCACGCCCGGCTTCAATGAGGCCCCGGCACGAGGCCAGGGAAAACTGCCGAGTCCAGGTAGCAATCTGATTCGCGTCACAAGCTTCAATGAGGCCCCGGCACGAGGCCAGGGAAAACGTAATCTGAGTGCTAGGCATAGGTCAGCCTCACATGAGGCTTCAATGAGGCCCCGGCACGAGGCCAGGGAAAACCTTGATCCTCAAACAGGCAGGCCGCTTAGTTATATGCGCTTCAATGAGGCCCCGGCACGAGGCCAGGGAAAACTGCCGTACAGCCAGGGAGGGTTATGCAAGGCCTTATGCTTCAATGAGGCCCCGGCACGAGGCCAGGGAAAACGGTTAAATCGGCACTGAAATTTATCACCGGTTTTGTGCTTCAATGAGGCCCCGGCACGAGGCCAGGGAAAACCGGCGGGATATTGATGCTTGGCTCAAACGCGAACTCGCTTCAATGAGGCCCCGGCACGAGGCCAGGGAAAACCGGCGGGATATTGATGCTTGGCTCAAACGCGAACTCGCTTCAATGAGGCCCCGGCACGAGGCCAGGGAAAACGGGCAAGCGGCAGATGATGATGACCGAGGCCGAGTTGCTTCAATGAGGCCCCGGCACGAGGCCAGGGAAAACGACGATGAGCGACTTCGCCGCGGCCTTGGCCGGCATGCTTCAATGAGGCCCCGGCACGAGGCCAGGGAAAACGAGAAAGGGCTGGTATTTACCAGCGACGCGGCGCACGCTTCAATGAGGCCCCGGCACGAGGCCAGGGAAAACGACGCCGTGCAAGCGTTGGCTGGCAGCATTAATCCTTGCTTCAATGAGGCCCCGGCACGAGGCCAGGGAAAACGATAATCATCAATGCAGCAGATTACTGCTGCAGGCGAGCTTCAATGAGGCCCCGGCACGAGGCCAGGGAAAACTCAGTTTCTGAAAATGCCCAGTTAATTCGGGCTGGACGCTTCAATGAGGCCCCGGCACGAGGCCAGGGAAAACATAGTCAGCGATCATAACGCCCGCCTCATAGCCTTGGCTTCAATGAGGCCCCGGCACGAGGCCAGGGAAAACGCAAAATGCGAAGACGGCATCCGGCTGCCCTTGCGCTTCAATGAGGCCCCGGCACGAGGCCAGGGAAAACGATTTTTTCCACGTATTTTTTTACGGCGGCGAAACTGCTTCAATGAGGCCCCGGCACGAGGCCAGGGAAAACACTATTTATGACGCCAGAAAAATGTGGGGAATTTGATGCGCTTCAATGAGGCCCCGGCACGAGGCCAGGGAAAACGGATGCACCGACGAAAATTATCCAATGGTTTACATTGCTTCAATGAGGCCCCGGCACGAGGCCAGGGAAAACACGAACTGCGCGGCAATCATACCGCGCAAATCGCCTGCTTCAATGAGGCCCCGGCACGAGGCCAGGGAAAACTCCACGAAAACGCCGTTGATCTCTCTAACTATCGGGCTTCAATGAGGCCCCGGCACGAGGCCAGGGAAAACGGCGGAAAATGCCTGCTAACTGATACCGATTCGATAGCTTCAATGAGGCCCCGGCACGAGGCCAGGGAAAACCCAGCAATAGCACTCGAATTCGCCGACGGCCCATGTGCTTCAATGAGGCCCCGGCACGAGGCCAGGGAAAACAAGATAAATGGTAAAAATTAGCCAAAAAAAGCACCTAGCTTCAATGAGGCCCCGGCACGAGGCCAGGGAAAACCGGCAATCAATCGGATTCCGTATCCATCCAGCCATACGGCTTCAATGAGGCCCCGGCACGAGGCCAGGGAAAACTTTCGGTAGTCGGCAATAGTGACCGGAGTAACAAAGGCTTCAATGAGGCCCCGGCACGAGGCCAGGGAAAACGCGGGCCGGGATGCTGCCATTCGGGCATCCAATAAGGCTTCAATGAGGCCCCGGCACGAGGCCAGGGAAAACGCTTGGTTTGATCAGGGTATTTACGATTTGCTTACCGCTTCAATGAGGCCCCGGCACGAGGCCAGGGAAAACCAGTTGATGTTATCCATAGTCTTCATCGCTTGACTAGCTTCAATGAGGCCCCGGCACGAGGCCAGGGAAAACGGTAATAGAGGCGCTGGAATCGCCCAGGACAACGCCAGCTTCAATGAGGCCCCGGCACGAGGCCAGGGAAAACACCATAACAATCGAAGAAAGAAAATTATTGCCACATAGCTTCAATGAGGCCCCGGCACGAGGCCAGGGAAAACAATCTATAATTCCAACTTTAAGAGGAAATGAAAATGCTGCTTCAATGAGGCCCCGGCACGAGGCCAGGGAAAACGTAGTGGGACGCGGTCTCCGGTATATTCAACAATACTGCTTCAATGAGGCCCCGGCACGAGGCCAGGGAAAACCATGGATTGTTTCAACCAGCCTTATTGGAGTTACTATGCTTCAATGAGGCCCCGGCACGAGGCCAGGGAAAACTCGGACGAGTTAAAATTTAGCTGCCCATTCCCGCCAGCTTCAATGAGGCCCCGGCACGAGGCCAGGGAAAACATGAGCTGTACCTTTATCGCCTCTGGCGTGAACATTGCTTCAATGAGGCCCCGGCACGAGGCCAGGGAAAACGCCGCGACCGAGGTCGGTTATGCGCGTGTCCAAGCGGCTTCAATGAGGCCCCGGCACGAGGCCAGGGAAAACGCAAAACCTGAAGGTGGCACCTACGAAGAACGCAACGCTTCAATGAGGCCCCGGCACGAGGCCAGGGAAAACCGGAAGTGAACCTTTATCTTCTTGATTTACAAGCTGCGCTTCAATGAGGCCCCGGCACGAGGCCAGGGAAAACCAGGCCGACATTTCGCCCGTGTTCATTCTCGACTCTAGCTTCAATGAGGCCCCGGCACGAGGCCAGGGAAAACATAAGATAGAAGAAAGGTAGTATGATTACCCTAGACGCTTCAATGAGGCCCCGGCACGAGGCCAGGGAAAACTGCGAACTTGCGGTATTACAGCATTCAGAACTCATAGCTTCAATGAGGCCCCGGCACGAGGCCAGGGAAAACCGATGAATACCGCATCGAGCTGAACGAGAAAGCCATAGCTTCAATGAGGCCCCGGCACGAGGCCAGGGAAAACCTTAATGATATGTCAATTCTTTATTCGGTACAGCCTGCTTCAATGAGGCCCCGGCACGAGGCCAGGGAAAACTCATTAGTTTGTCAATAGCTTCCCAAAGAGTATCTCGCTTCAATGAGGCCCCGGCACGAGGCCAGGGAAAACGGGGACCGTATTGCCACTGGCTGCGGCAGCGGCAAAGCTTCAATGAGGCCCCGGCACGAGGCCAGGGAAAACTGCCACTTTACAGCGGCGCTCTTGCGCATTACGCATTGCTTCAATGAGGCCCCGGCACGAGGCCAGGGAAAACTTTGCAAATTTTAGTTGGTTTTGTGAAATCAAGTTCGCTTCAATGAGGCCCCGGCACGAGGCCAGGGAAAACCAAAGATTACTTGGAATTGACTGAGGAAAAGCTCAAGCTTCAATGAGGCCCCGGCACGAGGCCAGGGAAAACCCATTACCCTTTCCAAACGTATAATCCCCGTCTTTATGCTTCAATGAGGCCCCGGCACGAGGCCAGGGAAAACGACTCTGGGCAAAATCCAGGTCGTAGAAGGGTACGATGCTTCAATGAGGCCCCGGCACGAGGCCAGGGAAAACCTCCAGGATTTTGCCGTTTTCGACCGCGAAATCGTTGCTTCAATGAGGCCCCGGCACGAGGCCAGGGAAAACTCTTTGAAAACTGGACTAACGTTGAGTTGTTTTGTGTGCTTCAATGAGGCCCCGGCACGAGGCCAGGGAAAACAAGGCGCGTCGTCGAACCTGAAACAACGTCGTTCATCGCTTCAATGAGGCCCCGGCACGAGGCCAGGGAAAACTATCTTCCTGATCCTTCTCCCGGTCCAAGTGCTGTTTGCTTCAATGAGGCCCCGGCACGAGGCCAGGGAAAACCAAGCGGATACTGTGAACACGATCCGCGCATTACAAGCTTCAATGAGGCCCCGGCACGAGGCCAGGGAAAACACATATCCACCATCTTTACGCGCGTTGACTCCCTTAGCTTCAATGAGGCCCCGGCACGAGGCCAGGGAAAACGGTTGCCTCGCCGGTCTGGATGGACATTAATCCCAATGCTTCAATGAGGCCCCGGCACGAGGCCAGGGAAAACAATTTGTTCGCGATTATCGATACGCCCAGGTTGTAGCGCTTCAATGAGGCCCCGGCACGAGGCCAGGGAAAACTGGCAAACACGTCCGAATGAGTTCAAACTTCCTATGCTTCAATGAGGCCCCGGCACGAGGCCAGGGAAAACGCTGTAATTGTCAGCCGGCGCCAAGGCCGGGCCGATGCTTCAATGAGGCCCCGGCACGAGGCCAGGGAAAACGTCAAACATATCGTTCGAACCGTCCTGCACCAGCTTGCTTCAATGAGGCCCCGGCACGAGGCCAGGGAAAACAGTCAGCATCGGCTAAAACCCCGCCAGCGAGTCTTCGGCTTCAATGAGGCCCCGGCACGAGGCCAGGGAAAACGCCAATCGGCGCGCCGAAATCGCCCAAACCATCCAGGCTTCAATGAGGCCCCGGCACGAGGCCAGGGAAAACTGCAATAAGCGCTGCAATTACAACTGTTGCTGCCGCGCTTCAATGAGGCCCCGGCACGAGGCCAGGGAAAACGCATATTCCGAAGATAAAGGGCAAATTGTTCTTTGTAGCTTCAATGAGGCCCCGGCACGAGGCCAGGGAAAACGTATGAGCCTCGAACTCACGATCACGGCGCACGAGCTTCAATGAGGCCCCGGCACGAGGCCAGGGAAAACTATCCCACCCTTTAAAGATAGGACATTCGTTCCCTCGCTTCAATGAGGCCCCGGCACGAGGCCAGGGAAAACTACTTTACGACCGTCGCAGCCGTCAAGGCCGTTCGTGCGCTTCAATGAGGCCCCGGCACGAGGCCAGGGAAAACTTACGCTAAATGGGAAGCGTGAGTACCTAACTTTGGCTTCAATGAGGCCCCGGCACGAGGCCAGGGAAAACACCAAATTTCATTAGGCTTTGTTGCAACCAGCTCTTTTGCTTCAATGAGGCCCCGGCACGAGGCCAGGGAAAACGCCGCCGACGACGTATCAAGCCTTGCAACGTGTATCCGCTTCAATGAGGCCCCGGCACGAGGCCAGGGAAAACGACGCGCATCTGAGCTTGTGAAAGCATGAGCACTAGCTTCAATGAGGCCCCGGCACGAGGCCAGGGAAAACGACACAACCTTTTTTGATATTTAAATGGGAACGATAGGCTTCAATGAGGCCCCGGCACGAGGCCAGGGAAAACTATTAGAGAATGTAAAGCTGAAATAGACCGGTTACTTGCTTCAATGAGGCCCCGGCACGAGGCCAGGGAAAACGAAAGATGGCGATCCGACCTTACTCGCGACGCCCCTGGCTTCAATGAGGCCCCGGCACGAGGCCAGGGAAAACCATTTCCTCGGCACGCTGGAGCAATTGTCAGCGCTGGCTTCAATGAGGCCCCGGCACGAGGCCAGGGAAAACGGAATATAGGGGGCAATCTGCCCCAAGAGATTAGCAAGCTTCAATGAGGCCCCGGCACGAGGCCAGGGAAAACAGGCGCGGCATAACGGGCGGTTGCGCTGGAAACGGTCGCTTCAATGAGGCCCCGGCACGAGGCCAGGGAAAACGAATCAACGCCCGAAAAGTTTTACGAAGGTTTACACGCTTCAATGAGGCCCCGGCACGAGGCCAGGGAAAACTCAAACAAGGTTAAACGGGCAACTCCATCACCAAATAGCTTCAATGAGGCCCCGGCACGAGGCCAGGGAAAACTGCAGTCTTGACGCATGGGGTCCCCGCTTACGCTTAGCTTCAATGAGGCCCCGGCACGAGGCCAGGGAAAACTTGCAGTTTGTGTGCAGTGCCGTCAAGGTTTATTGCGCTTCAATGAGGCCCCGGCACGAGGCCAGGGAAAACTTCGCGGGTTCGATGATGAACTAGCCGTTTTATCGGGGCTTCAATGAGGCCCCGGCACGAGGCCAGGGAAAACGCGAGGTCAACCGCCGCCCCGCAAAGCTGCAGCGGGCTTCAATGAGGCCCCGGCACGAGGCCAGGGAAAACTAATGGCCGGACTACTTGATTTAGAAGAACTGCAACGCTTCAATGAGGCCCCGGCACGAGGCCAGGGAAAACCCGCTTGCGCCAGATCGACATCTTTTGCGGGGATGCCGCTTCAATGAGGCCCCGGCACGAGGCCAGGGAAAACTTATGATACCGAATTCCAAGATTGTTCTGTATTATTAGCTTCAATGAGGCCCCGGCACGAGGCCAGGGAAAACGAAATTTAAGAGATCACGGAGAACCACCATTGGGTCGCTTCAATGAGGCCCCGGCACGAGGCCAGGGAAAACTTTCACACCGGCCATATCCGGCGTGAACGGCGCGAGCTTCAATGAGGCCCCGGCACGAGGCCAGGGAAAACTTAATGATTAAAATAGGAACTCAATTTTACTATGGAGCTTCAATGAGGCCCCGGCACGAGGCCAGGGAAAACGTTTGACTCTGTAAACGATAACTTAGAAATCTGCTCGCTTCAATGAGGCCCCGGCACGAGGCCAGGGAAAACTGCGTTATCGGGGGCATGTACCTCAACATAACCATCAGCTTCAATGAGGCCCCGGCACGAGGCCAGGGAAAACAGGTCTTCTTCGGCGTCGCGCGTGAATTCAAGATCAATGCTTCAATGAGGCCCCGGCACGAGGCCAGGGAAAACATAACGAGACTGATGGACTCCACCCAGAAGACATCGCTTCAATGAGGCCCCGGCACGAGGCCAGGGAAAACGTCTATTTCTACGTCTATCATGGCGATGCCTCGCTGCTTCAATGAGGCCCCGGCACGAGGCCAGGGAAAACCACGTTAGGCCGATACACTGTCGGCCATGACAGCAAGCTTCAATGAGGCCCCGGCACGAGGCCAGGGAAAACTTGAATAACCTGATTCTCAGCCTTATCGATTGATAAGCTTCAATGAGGCCCCGGCACGAGGCCAGGGAAAACTGCGCCCACAACGGACTAAACGACGGATGACTGCTGCTGCTTCAATGAGGCCCCGGCACGAGGCCAGGGAAAACCATCAGGTCGTCGTAGGCGCGGATGACTTGCAGGTGGCTTCAATGAGGCCCCGGCACGAGGCCAGGGAAAACGCGATTGAGCTGTTACGTAACGTTTTGGGTGAATACCGGCTTCAATGAGGCCCCGGCACGAGGCCAGGGAAAACGGTGTTGAACAGTTTCATCACCGCGTCGGCCTGTTTGCTTCAATGAGGCCCCGGCACGAGGCCAGGGAAAACCCTTCAAGGTTTGGTCGAGATTGAAAAAAGCGTCAAGCTTCAATGAGGCCCCGGCACGAGGCCAGGGAAAACTTCATGCGCTGATTGCGACAACGGCGGCCTGACACAGCTTCAATGAGGCCCCGGCACGAGGCCAGGGAAAACAGTGTCGTTGGCGATACATTCAACTCAGGACAAGCCTGCTTCAATGAGGCCCCGGCACGAGGCCAGGGAAAACGGAGAAGAACGGATCGTTACAGCCGCAGGAGGGGATGCTTCAATGAGGCCCCGGCACGAGGCCAGGGAAAACATTTGATCGACTCCGCATTGTGATCTTGCATGCCCTGGCTTCAATGAGGCCCCGGCACGAGGCCAGGGAAAACGTTTTTTTCCATTTGGTAAGCTTTCACACACCAAAGCGCTTCAATGAGGCCCCGGCACGAGGCCAGGGAAAACGGCAGCGCCGGCGGCGCCGCGGTGGCGGTGCGCTGGCTTCAATGAGGCCCCGGCACGAGGCCAGGGAAAACGTTGGTCTTCCTCCTTGAAGCCCACTACATCGAGCTTGCTTCAATGAGGCCCCGGCACGAGGCCAGGGAAAACCCGGTTAACAGTATCGTTAACGCCATCGGGAGCAAGCTTCAATGAGGCCCCGGCACGAGGCCAGGGAAAACGGCGCCGAATAATGTCGCGCGCTGTTTGTGCCAGTTGCTTCAATGAGGCCCCGGCACGAGGCCAGGGAAAACCTCGTTCAGCGACGGCGATGCCGATTTTATTACCCTCGCTTCAATGAGGCCCCGGCACGAGGCCAGGGAAAACAGGCGTGGTGGAAACGGTTGAAGACAAGGACAAAATAGCTTCAATGAGGCCCCGGCACGAGGCCAGGGAAAACGTTTTTCAAACGGGTTAAACATTGGAAATCTCCTTGTGCTTCAATGAGGCCCCGGCACGAGGCCAGGGAAAACAGATTTTCGGTCGCCATTTTCGTGCCGCGGTAAGCTGCTTCAATGAGGCCCCGGCACGAGGCCAGGGAAAACGAGTGATCCGAGCAGCGGGAGCGTTATGACAGAAAAGGCTTCAATGAGGCCCCGGCACGAGGCCAGGGAAAACAGTTAAGTGTTGGTCAAAATTACGAAATGAATGCAAATGCTTCAATGAGGCCCCGGCACGAGGCCAGGGAAAACAGCCCGCGCGCCAAGCCTTGAAAACCAAGGCTTGGCGCGGTCAAATGCGAGCGCTGGCCTAACCTGCGCCTCGGCAATTATACACAACCCGTACTCCAAATCCATACCCATTTGTAATAACCTGATTTTTAAAGAACAATCCTTCGCGAGCGCTGCCGCTGACTTTTGCGCCACTGCAGCGCTCGCCCGGAGGCGGCAAAAAAATAGCGTCACACAATCACCGGCTGACGTTCCAGCACTTCAAATTCTTTGCCCAAACTGACCACTTGCGGCTTGACCGATTCGGCGGGACCCACGTTGATAATCAGAACATGATCCTCGGTATGATGAATGATGCCGTCCAGCAGAGCGATCAACTCGGCATGGCGCTTGCGGCTCAGACGGCATTGAAAAACCGACAGTTGCAGCCAGTCGCCGTAGCCTTTCATCAGCTTGAACACGCGCCGCCAGCGCTTCGGATCGCTGATATCGTAAGTGACCAGATACAGATATTCGTAAGCCGCCATCAGCGTGTCGTAAAGTTGGGATACTCGGCCAGCTCGCCGAGCAGATAGCGGCCGAACAGCCGCGCCTGAATTTCGAACAAGCGCCGGTATTCGGTCTTATACCCGAACAACGGATGCGTAACCTCCTGCGCCAGACGGCGTTCGAAAGCCGCGATGAAGCGTTTGCGCCCTGCTTCGTTCAACGCCACGCTGCCGGCCGCGCTGATAAAATCGCTCGGACGCACTTCGCCGTTGTTGATCACCTGCAACACGGTCGAATCGGCGATCAGGGGGCGGAACGGCTCCATCAAATCGAGCGCCAGGGCCGGACGGCCATAGCGCGGCTGGTGGTAGAATCCCCGGTACGCATCCAGTCCGACCGCACTCGCATTCATCGTCCAGGTCCTGACCAGCATCGAATAAGCGAAAGACAGCAGGGCATTGACCGGATCGGTCGGCGGTCTGCGGTTGCGGGTTGCAAAATCGAAACTCATCTGCCGGGGATCGTCCGATTTTTTGATCAGTTTGTCGAAAGCGCCGAAATACTCGGCCGCGGCCGCCCCTTCTATGCCGAGCAATTGCTGCAGATCGGTCGCGCGCAAGGATTTTTCGCCCAGCGCCTTCAACCGGTCGAGCAATGCGTCGGGCTTGTCATCGCCGCGCCAGTTGCGCCTGAGCAGCGTCCGGCAATTTTGAATCTTCGCGCGCACCAGCCCGCGCGCAATCGTCAGGCAGATATGCTCTTCGAAGCTGGCGCGGTATTGCGCGGTACGCAGTTCGACGTTCTTGTGCCCGGTGCCGACGGTATGGCCGATAAACCAGCCGCCGTAGCTATGCCAGCTGACCGGAATATTGCGCTTCATCAGATCCTGCAAACAAGGCGTGGTGATATAGACGTTGCCCATCGCCACGACCTGGGAAACATCGATCAGCCGCGCGCTCTGCACCACCGCATCGTCGACGCTGATTTCCAGCGCCTCCGCATTCTTGGCGATCTTGCCTTTGTACGCCTGCACATACACCGGTAGCGCCTCGTCGCGCATCACCGCCAACGGCCGGGGCTCGATGGCGCCGCCCTGCAGAAAGTTGACCTCGTCGGGCAGACAGATGCCGACCAGCGAACAGCGCGGGCATTTCGGACTGTCGACCAGCGGCTGAGGAATATGACCGCCCGCCGCGATCAGGCGCAGGCCGTTGACCGCGTTCAGCGTCAAATCCTGCAGATCCTGATCGAACGCCACTCGCACCCGTTCGCGGCTTTCGGCAAAATACAGCTCGCCTTCCTCGCAGACATAACCGTGCTCCTTCAGCACCAGCCCCTGCACGCACAACTGCACGCGTTCCGGGTCGTAAGCGTTTTTGGCGATATGCGGGCGCTTGCCGCGCTTGTAGTCCACCGGCGTGACCCTGCCGTCTTCGGCTTCGAGCAAATCCAGCTTGGCGATCAGCCCCAGCCGGTTCGATGATAAGGTAATCGAACGGCCGTGCAGCACCTCATGCGGCTCGATGTCGCCCGCTTCGGGGAAATTTCGCGTCGGCTTATCCACGCGCCGGTGCGTATGATCGCCTTCCACCGTATCCGCCGACGCCGCCCATTCGCCCTGCACCCATTCCAGATACGCCAGCCGCGGACAATACTGATACTCGTTCACCATCCGCGCCGGCAACAGCGGCATATCGCCGCCGAGTTCCGGGAAAGGCATCGGGAGTTCAAGCTGGATGGGTGTGTCGTTTTCCGGCATCGTGGAGATTTGATTAAAACATTACCGAATGAACCTGTAAGTTAAAGAATAGCTTAGAATCCAAGGTTTTTCCCGTAGGAATAATAAACTCATTAATATTTTGCTTTGCCAAACTTGTTCAGAACCGTCATGCCCGTCTGGAAGCGCGTATCCAGGGCCAAGAATAACAAGTTTCACAGCAGTAAAACACGGTTTCTTTCCTTCATTTATTTTGAGACATCCATAAATAGCCCTGCAGCCAAAGCGTACCTTCCATGTCGGCGCCCACTACCGGCGCCTCATCGCCTTGCCAGGCGCGGCGCGTGATGACGATATCAAGATTAACGTCTTCGGTTTCGTAATCGGATAAACGCAATACGGTCACCCGCACCAGCCAACCGTCCTGCCCCAAAAAATCCGCAAACGGTTTGACGCTTTTGACCAAACCACGAAAGCTGTAGTCATCGTTATCCCAATCCGCTATCGGCAGCAAAGACGCCATGTCTTCCAAGCAAAAAACCGTTGGCGGCTCGGCAGGCTCGCCATCGTCGTGATCGCCGGTGAGTAGCGTGCTCCAAGCGAGAACGTCGGGATTCGGCGAATAAGGCAGTTTCATCAATCGCGCGGATCGAGCCGAATAGGCCAAGCCGGTCAGAATAAAGTCGTAATGTCCACCCTGCCGGTACCACAGCCGATTGGTAAGAAAATGCGCATCGAAGAAGGTAATTTCCGCTTTTCCCAAGCCTGCCGTAATTTGAGCTTCGACACCGCTCTCCCAAACATTGACATGATTCAACGTCAGCGTGTGCTGAATGCCCTCCGACCAGAAAGGGTAAAGACTGGCCATTTCCGTGGTTTTGTTATCGGCATTGATGCGGCAAGTCAAAATAACTCCCCGCCGTTGCATGGACCAAACCAGATGAAATCCCTAAATGCACCATTACCGTGCTGAAAGTGGCAAGATAACGCGCGCCCGGACCGCGTTGCCGAGATTCGTAAAACGCCACATGCTCCAAATGTTCGGTTCGCGCCTGCGGGTGAAAATAGTCATTCACTTCAGCAAGGACCGGGCTTCCCGATCGACTTCATCGGCGGGTACGCGTACGGTTTCCCCTTGATCGAGTTCATCGGCACGACGCGCAGCCTCTTGAAACCCAAGCTGTTCAACCTCGGTTTGTCCACACATAATTACTCCAATGGCTCAAACAAACCCAAACCAAAATGATTTCCAAATCCCAATGCCAAAACGCCGGATACCGGTTTGCTGAATCTCAGTTGCCATAATGACCCATGCGTATCGGGCTGAACCAGTCCACGCTTGCGTCGAAAACGATGGAAGTCGATCGGGCGCAAGCAGCGGCCTTCCAAAGAGACCTCATCGATCGATTGCAGCCAATCCAATTCAGGCAATCCCCTTTCCCGGCATTCCCTGCGAATTTGTGCTTCGATACCAAAGCTTTTCTTACGATGCCAAGGATGCAGATAGGGCGTAACCGATTGCCAAACGGCAGCGTCCTTAAGTAACGGCACTTGTTCGCCGAAGATAGACCTTTCACCGATATGCTCCAGCAACAGCCGCCATTCCTGTCCATCGCGGTTTTTTATTTTGGTCAGATTTTCCAATATACGGCGAGTGTCCGCATCAAAACTACCGGGAATATGAACAATAGCGTGAGCGATTTGCCCTTCTCGATTCGGATCAGGGATAAAAAAAGCATGTTGGTGGCAATTGCCCGCCGATAGGCCGTGACCGGACAACAAGGCGGGAATCGAATTCTCGCCCAGCAGATGCTTGGCTTGGCCCATTGCCGCACGGCGCAGCCATTCACCGAATCGGACCGCGTCTTCGATTCGCGGCAAAGGCTTGCCATAGACAGCATAGCGCACCGTATCGGCAAACAAAATCTGACGCGCACGCGGTCGGCTTGCGGCATTCGGGCGTAATGACTCGATTGGACGCTGATATAATAATTTTTGCGCGGCGGGTGGCGCGCTCCAACCGGCAGCTTGCAGGTCAGCCGTATCAAGTCCCAACGCGTCCAGCCAATTTTCCGGCAAGGTACTTTCGATCGGCTTGCGCTCCTTGGCTTTGAGGGTTCGCGCCGCAAGCCCTTGCAAAAAGTGCGCACGAAAGGCCGCATAGCCGTCTTGAGACAGGGGACAATAGAGCAATACCGGCTCGCCCAAAATTTCCCCGGTTTCGGTATCGACGGACGATTCACCCGGACGGCAATTCAGCTCTCCGTTCCAATCAGCAAGACGCTTGGCTTCGACCCAAGATTCCGCTCGCCCCAAATAACCCAACGCTTCGAGCAGGGAATCGAGCAATTCGGTTTGCTCATCATCCAGTTCCAGATTCGGCCAGCGAACGATCACTTCCTGATCGGCGTCGATTCTTGCGAAAGCATCGAAAATCAACGTGCTTTTTTGCCGGACCGGCATATAGTGCCGGGTATGGGCATGGACCGCTGCGGTCAGACGGTAATGCGGCGCTTCGCTGGCAAGTGCCGATAGAAGTCGTTCCAGAAGCTCTTTTGGATAACGTTGCGGATCGATTTTTCGATGCCAGACCGCGAGCAGCGCCCGGCAAATCCGCCAGCCATCGGGGGGCCAGGCGACATCGGCTTCGTTGACGTGCCGCCCCCAGGGCGTAGCATGATAACGCCCGCCGGGAAAAGATAGCGATAGGGTCAGCATGGGTTATTCCTCGGCTTCCGCGCTGTCTTCGGCTTTTTTCTTTTTCTCGGCGCCCTTCTCCCAGCGCACCACAGTGACGCGCGGTTCGGCGAAACGATTCTCTTGCGCGACTTTTTCTATCAGGCTTGGCAAAACGGTTTCCAATTCCGCACGCTCGGGGAATCGCCAGGACTGCGGCCGGGTCAGCGTCAATTGACGCACTTCCAGATCGCAAGCGGTCCGGAGCCGTAAGCCTTCGTCGAGAAAACGGCGGATTTTGTAGAGCGCAAGACCGGTCAGCAGTTGTTCGACGCTCTGTCCCAATCCAAAACCGCGAATCTGTGCCAAGTCGATATTGAAATAAGCGGTAATCTTGGGCGCGGTATAATCATCGCGGGAATAAGGAACATTGCCAAATCCTTTGGCGGTATCGCCGGATGGATTGACATGATCGTTTTTTACGCCGCCGCTTTGCGCCAAATTGACGTCTTCGGCTTCGATAAATGCCGACAACACGCGCGGCAAACGCAATCGTCCGCCGGCCAACTGGCTTTTTGCCAAAAAGATGCCGTGCAGCAGGGCATTGCTGTCATACTTCAACACGACCGCCGCGAGTTTGCGAATATCAACCGGACCTTCGTCCATATCGGCCAGCTCTTTTTTCAGCATGTCGAATACCGAAGTATCTTTGCCTTCCAGAATGTAGGGCGAATTGAGCCGATGCGCTTCCAGGACGGTATTGGTCAGCGGCTTGCCCTGCTTATCGACGACTTTGACCAGCGGCAGGTTTTTCAACGGATCGATCCAGTCGTCCGCAACGCTATTCCAGCATACGGTTTCGAGTCGGTTCGCCATGCTTTGCGCGGATTCGACCAAGAGTAAGCGCTTGCCGTTGGGTCCGTCATAAACGGCCGCGCCCAAATCCGGGAATCCCGTCGGTTGAAAACGCGCGCCTTGCAGCGGTTGTAAATCGGCTTCGATCAGTAAACGTGGGGCGGTTTGTAAGGCGGAAAAATCGATGCTCATTTTTTACATTCCTCTTGTTGATAAATTTAATTGTCTTTAAACGTAGGGTGGATAAGCGAAGCGCATCCACCATGATGGCTTGTTGTGGTGGATGCGCTTCGCTTATCCACCCTACAAAATCTTTATTTTCTGGCAATGCTTCGAAACAGGTGGTCAAGTTCGCCGAAAGCGACAGGCATTGCCAACGCAGCCAATAGCCGTTCGCCGTCAATGCCGATCGGCATCGGTGGTTTATTGGGGAAACCCGGCAGCGAAATACCGGATTGCCGCAGTTTGTTCCAGCCCAACGCAACGGCGCGTCCGGTATGTCCGGCGGCAAGCCAAGCAAGCAATTCAGGCGGCTGCGGCAATTTGATATTTTTATCGTTCGGTAGGAATTCGAGTTTGCGCAGCACTTCGTCTTCGACAAAAAATGGTTTTAAAACCGCATAGGCGGCAGGTAGTATGGATTGTTCCCGATAACCCGCTCTATCGCCCAAATGACGAGGAAAGTCGTCGACCTTGATCAAAGCCAAGCCTTGCGCCAGATCGCCGATACGTCCATCGTCGGTGCTTTGCGCAAGAAACGCGGCAATATCGCCGCTGCCTGCCCCGAAACGAAAAGCGAACGGTTTGTCCTGGCTTTGCATGCGTTCCGCCGCCAATAATCGGGACCGTAGCAAAACCACCATGTTACGTTCGAAAGGGCCTTCTCCCCACACGGCTAACCGAGATTCGGTATCCCAAACCCATTTGCCGCCTTTTTCCATGCCGGTCTTCGAGAAGTGCAGACGCATCGGCAGGTTTTTCGCGTAGATGTTCGCGAGTGCACAAGCCAGCCGAAACTCCGCCGAGCCGTCATCGGCTTTCAACACCCAATCGGATTTGAGCGCGGAAAGCGGTGTTTTAACCGCCTCCCTGCCTTTTGCACTCAGACTCAATGCGCGCTGGAGTTGCCCCAGCAGGATTAAAACATCCTGGACGGCTCTCGGGGCGCTATGTTGAACAAGCTCGAACAAATCGCTTTCCAATTGCCGCGTCAATGAAACGAGGCGTCCGGGCGCTTCGGTTTTTCTGGCTAAAGCGCGCAGATTTTCGAGGAAGCGGTTTTTATCGAGGTCATGAATTAAGTCGGCGGCAGGGTTGCGTTGTGTTTTGAGGCGACCGAACGGCGTTGCAAGGTAAGCTTTGCCTGAGCGCATTACAAAGCCGTAGCGCTGAAACTCGCCGATGCCGCGATCGACGCCCAAACCGGCGACTGCACGGGCAAACTCCAGGCCGTCTCTGGCCGGACGACGACCCAGCGTAGCGCGGCCCTCCTGGAACAAAATTTTCAATTCTGCCAGCGTTGCGGCATTGCGCCAGAGCGGAAGCCAGATTTCGGCGCGGGCATTCGCTTCATCGGTTTGACTGCTGGCTCCGGAGCCGCCGCCGGTATTGTGCACCGTAAACGGATAGCTCAAGGCGCCGCTCCGATCCTGCTGCAGTCTGCGCGTTATAGTGGCAGCAAACAGCAATGCGCCTTCCACCATCAAGATAAAATCCCAGGTGTTAAACAAGGAACCGGATTCGAAACCTGCCGTACCATTGGGTCCACCAGCACCGCCCGGAAAGAATTGACCGATTGCTGCGTTTGTCGTCAACGACGCGGTTGCTTCCGCAAACAGCGCTCCGTCAAGCCATTGTCCAGCACCTGCGTCGGCTTTTCCGCTTTCGAGATCAAACAATTGCCGAAGGCGCTGCATGAAGTTATTGGTAAAGTCGAGATTGCCGTCGTTACCGCCTGTTCCCAGCAGCGGCGGAAAAAATGTTTTATCCTGACCGATTAATAACGCCGCATCCATCCAGGTGAGAAAGTCATCCGGAAACGCGTTTCGAATGATTTGCAGCAAGCGATTTTTATCCTCGTTTTTTGGCGCTTCCTGAAATTCGCAGTATTCCAGCGCCTGCCTGCACAGCTTTATCATTTGGCGGTGAACCGAGAAACGTTGCGCTTTACCGTTCAGCATCGCATCGATCGTACGAGTCGCTTCGGTTGGCTGATTGCGAACGCCTGTTTTTAATTTTTTACCGGTTGCCGGGTCTTTTTCTTTGGTTTTGCCTTCCTGATAGAAAAAACCGCTGCCGCCGTTCCAAGGCGCAACGATTGGCGTCGGCCGATATTCTTCAAGAAAAAACCCGAGCAACTCGTCCTTGTTTAGCTTGGTTCTCAACACAAAACACTCGTTGTGCCAATAGCCCGCTGCATCCGGGTCTTTTTGCTCCGAAACCAGACGCAGAACGCCCAGCGCTTTCAGATAATGCGCCAGCGGGACCGGCGTGCAGCCGTTCAAATAAATCTCATTGGCCATTGTGCTCGTTCCCCCCATTTTGTTCTTGCTCCGAAGCGTGCCAGTCGGCGATGCGCACAAGCGTTTCGTACCAAGCCAATAAAAACGGTCCGTGCTCCTGCAACAACTTTTGCGTGCGGTGCGTCCAGGACGGCCCCATCTCGCCGATGCCCAATTCCATCACGTCAAGCCTCAGCGCCGTTTGAGGCAGCATCTTGCCGCCAATGCGCACCGGCGGTAAAACGTCGCCTTCGTAAATACCGCGCGCATAGCGTTTGCCGCTCGGCGCTTCCGGCTCGTCCGGCATGGCGCGCAGGCTCATGCGCACCTTGCCGTGATGAGCGGCGATCAAATAGGCGATCAGGTTATGCATGGGCGATTTTTCGCCGTGAACCATCCAAGCCAACATGGAAGCCAGTTCGTGGCGAAAATAGCGGCGCTTGTGCCGAGCAGTCGCAGCCGATTTGGCCCAAAGCCGCAGTTGTTGCGGATCGTCTTCATTCCAAATGCTTTTCAGCGTTTCCTGAAAAATGGGATGCGCCTTGCCAGCGTCGTGCCAAAACGCGGCGGTCACGATCGCTTCGGCCTTGTCCTGCGGCAATTGCAGCACCGCAAACAACTGTTTGACGGCCGCCGCGACATGACAAAGATGATCTTCCAATAAAATAGGAATCGTTTTGATGCTGTCCGGATCTTTTTGATAGACCTGATTGCTGGCTTCCCGATGCGGCAGTACTTCTACTACCGGTTTATGAGCGGCGACGAAACCGAGTTCATTGTCGTAGCCACCGTCCTGCGCGCGCAACAGTAGGGTTTGCCCAGGAAAGACATTGTTCGGGCCGACGCGTTTCCACGATCCTTCCACCGTATCCCAAGCGAACGCGGCGATGTCTTTGTTTTTTAGATGGCTTTTGATTTGGCTGATCGATACCGGACAAAGCTCGGCGCGGTCCGGCTGCGACTGTTCGGGGCGCATGCCGTCGAAATCCCGCCAATAGACAAACAGCGGCGGCGTGCCGCTATCGCGGATATAGCCGGAAATGTCGGTATCAAAACCGGTCAAGTCGGCATCGGTATTGAACAGGTCGAGAAAGTCCTTGCGCCGCAAGACATCCGTTGCCGGCTGCTTTCCGGTCGTTTTCGGCAATGCCTCCAATCGAGCATTGGTCAGATTTTGCAGCGTTCCGCGCGCCGCCTTCATGTCTGGATAGTCGTAAGGCGGAGCGGATGCTTCGTCGTCGATATTCAGCCAGTAGATATTCGCTTCAGCATATTCGCCGTAGCGGTTGCAACGCCCGAACCGCTGTACCAGAGAAGACCATGACGCCAATTCGGTAAACAGGTTTTTTGCGGAAATGTCGACGCCCGCTTCAATCGCCTGGGTCGCCACGATAATGCGGCCAAACGGCGGAGGCGTATGCTGGATCGCCTGATTCAGCGCTTTGCGTTCATTGGCACGAAAGCGGGCATGCACCAGTAACAACTCCGCATCCGGTTTGCGTTTTTTCAGCAGCCTTAATAACTCCTGCGTACGTTCGACGCGGTTGAGAATCACCAGCGTGTTGGTACCCGGCTCATGCACGGACAAGATTTGCGCCGCCAAATCAGACAGGTATTTTTCACCATTGCCTTTTTTACTTTCCGCATTCAGCAGGGCATTTCCGGCTTGCAGCGTTTTTGAAGCCGAAAGGCGTCTTCCGGCCAAACGCAGATCGTCTTCGTCAAGCCGAAGCGCGGTGGCGTTTTCGAGATGCGGCGCAAAATCGACGGTTTTGAACCAGTCGGTGTTCAACGTGGCGGACAACCACAGACTGCGGGCACCGCCGTGGACGTTGAATTCGCGGCGGAACGCTTCCAATTGCGCGGAGGTGCGAAGGCCGGCACCCATCAATTGCACTTCGTCGAAAACCCATAGCGCATCGTTATGCAACAGCGCAAAATGCACCGGCCATTGGTATCGGCTCATGCCATAGCCACGCATCAATGCGCGAGATAACAGCATGTCCTGGGTGCCGATCAAAACGGCGTTCCGGTCGGGTTGCAAGGTCCAGGATTGCAAGTCCTCCTCGCCTCCCATCAACAGATGAACCGGGATTTCCGCGGCTTCTCCGCCCAGTCTATGCAGCCAATGATGAATGTTGGCTTCGGTTTGTTCCGCCAAAACCCGCATCGGTAAACAATAAACCAAACGCCGGGGCGTTTCCGGGTCATGCGTTATGATTCGTTTATAAAGCCAGGCGAGCACGACTGCCGCCGTTTTGCCCAGGCCGGTCGGAATTTCGAGAAATTCCGGCCAAGTCTGGCTTGCCAAGCGTCGCTGGTAAGGATACGCTGCTTCGAGTTCTGTCGCTTTTTTGAAAAAATCACTATAGTCCATCATTATTGCCCAAAGTCTCTTTGTCTTTCGTCAATTTTGCCGCTTTCTTGTAGCTTTCTTGTAGGGTGGATAAGCGTAGCGCATCCACCATCGGATGCCTCAAATGGTGGATGCGCTGCGCTTATCCACCCTACGCATACCGTCCTAACTATGGGTTTTATTTTTTATCACACCTAGTGTCTCAATCCATGAGCGTTTGGCTGTATCTAAACAAAAAATTTGATGAAGAGGCCGTGGCATTGGTAAATGCCACGGAAATTTGCATTAAGGCATTGTAATAAAAACTATTATGCCAATTCTTCAATGAGGCCAACGGGCATAGGGCTTAATAACCATTGGAATTTTGCCAATCATATAAAAAGTGTCTATTTACAGATTTTTATCCGTGCACAATGGGGACAATGAAACTCTGATTCATTTTTGCCTTGTAACATGATTTTTGGCGGATACGTGCAGAGGCAAAGGGGATAACCCACTTCTTGGGCTTTTTTAGCTGTTTCCAAGGCGTTGTATCCTCCTATTATTTGCCTCCATAGCGTCAAACAGCCAGAAACTAAACGAAACTCACGAAAAATGTCACTTAGATTGTTTATCACTTGCTTGTCTCATTTGCATAAGCCGAGATAAGTCTATACGGCTATACGGCTATACGGCTATACGGCTATACGGCTATACGGCTATACGGCTATACGGCTATACGGCTATACGGCTATACGGCTATACGGCTATACGGCTATACGGCTATACGGCTATACGGCTATCGTGCAATTTTATTTTAAAACTATTATACCAATAAAGTTTTAAGTTCTCGGATATATTTCCCGCATCTTCTCCACCTGTCTCATCACCGCTTCAACCAGAAAATCCGGTTCCTTCACCTCCACATCCGCCCCATATTTCCGGGTCAAAAGATGCTGGCAGATCAACAGGCCGTGCAGTTCGTCGGCGCTGAACCACAGTCCGGGCAGTTCGTAGGGATGCTCGCCGTCGCGGCGGTTATAAAAATAACCGTTGCGTTTTTTGTCGTATTCGACCGGCGCGCCGAGATAGTCTTCCATTTCTTCCAGCGCCCTTGCCACCGTGGCGCGGGAGCATTGCAGTTCCTGCTTCAACGCTTTCATCGAAATCGGCGTGCGGCGGCTCGCGAAAAGATTGTGCAATTTGAAGATCCGGTCGAAGCGATCCATATTTTTACCCTTTGAACTCGATGGTCATGGCGCGTTCTTCATGGCGAAAGTAAGAAAACCCGCAACGGCATCGTGCGCCGCGGCAGCTTGAGACTTTGAAGCAAAGACAGTTTACTAGAATCGGTCCTCTGCGTATATTAACTGCGGAAGATGAAACAAGCTAGAGCGCAAACAAGTAGTTCAGGGATTCCGGAGGTTGGGCAATGCCGTAAAGGATTGGGTCGATATTAACTTGCTGGTATGGGTGGTAGACCTGCCAGGTTTTAAAAACCTGGCAGGTCTTGGACCAATACCGTTAAGTTAAGGCCACAACGTCATTCCGGCAGTGATTGCCGGACGACTGCAGGGATGCAGGAGGCACGAGCCCAAGGAAGGGCGAGGTAGATCGCGTCAGGAACACGCGATCGAGGGCAACGCAGGGAGCAGTTGCCGAATCCAGAAGCCAAGGATGGCAGCTCTAAAATACATCCCTATATTCTGGATCTCGGCAATCCCTGCCGAGATGACGGCTTAACTTAACGGCATGGGGTCTTGGACCAGGAAGTTATTTGGAACCAAATCCTAAGTTTAAGAGATAAAGTAAGAGATAAAGATAGCTGTAGGCTTCAGGCCTTCAAACGATAGCGCGATTGCCTTGGTTTGATGCCTAGATAGTGTCGTCATAAGATAGCTGTCCACAGGGCGATGCACCGGATCTGCACAGCGGCCAGGAACGATGCGGTGTTCTTGGCATAGCGTGTGGCAATACCTCGCCAGCGCTTGAGGTGCAAGAACGCGTTTTCTACTAAATGCCGCAGTTTGTACAGGTCGCGATCGTAGTCGCGGGGTTGTTTTCGATTGCGGCGTGGCGGAATGACCACCGTCATCTGATTTGCTTCGGCTTGGGCTACGATAGCATCGCTATCGTAGCCTTTGTCCGCCAATAAGTACTGAGCATCCACGCCTTCGATCAAGGCTGAAGCCTGCGAACAATCTGCTGTGGTACCTGCTGTAATAAGGATTCTGACCGGCATACCATGCGCATCCACGGCCAGATGTATCTTACTGTTGAGCCCCCTTTTGTGACCGCCATGCCCTGATTGCCGCCTTGCGCGCCGGTCGCATGCGGATGGACTTTGATGTGGCTGGCATCAATCATCAACCATTCATAGTCGGGTTCGGTGACCAACTGTTCCAACAGGGCTTCCCAGACGCCGTGATCTCGCCAACGGCAAAACCGGCGATGGGTGTTCTTCCAATCGCCATAGTCAGGTGGCAGGTCGCGCCATGGCGCACCGGTACGCAAAATCCAGAAGACCGCATTGATAAACAAGCGGTTGTCTCGCGCTTTTCCGCCCCAGGCCCCGGCACGGCCGGGCAGATGGGGTTCCAGTAAGCTCCAAACCGTATCGGAAATGTCATGGCGGCGGTGGGCAGGTTGGGACATGGCTCTTTAATCTCATCAGCAACGACAATCTCCGTATTATACCTGACAAAGACTTATCTTGTGACGACACTATCTAGGGCCTGGGCCGCCTTGCTTCTCATTTTTTCTCCGCCGCGCAGCCGTAAAGAAATAAGCGGACGGCCTGTTGCGCCCAGGCTTCGATTTCCGCTTCCGTCGGCGTGTTTTCCAGTCCAAGCTGCAGTTTCTGGAAACGTTCGCTACGCAGGCAACTCAGGAATTGGTCCGCCAAAACATGGGGATCGACGGGAATAATCCGTCCCGCGGCCCGCTGCCGGGCAAAATATTGCGCCAAATGTTCGAGCGTGCGCTTTGGCCCCTGCTCGTAAAACTGCGTGGCAAGATCCGGAAAACGCGGCGATTCGCCGATCAGGATCGAGCGCATGCGCACGACATCGGGCCGGGTGATACGGAACAGAAATTCTTTGGCAAAAGCGGCAAGCGCGATTTCCGGCTGTCCCTGCAGGGACAGCGTGCCGACGAACTGGTCGCTGCAACGCCTGATCAGCGCGCCGAACAGGCCGGCTTTGCTGCCGAACTGGCTGTAGATCGTCCGCAAAGACACCCGCGCGTCTTTGGCGATCGCTTCCATGCTGAGATTTCCGTAGCCGTGTTCCAGAAATAGCGTCAACGCCGTATCCAGCACCCGGTCGCGGCTTAAAAGTTCGCTGCCTTTGGCAGGACGTCCGCATTTGATCATGAAGTGTCGCCCATAAAATCATCTTTGACGAGAGATTATAAAGAAATAATCGTAATTCGAAATAAATGGTAATATATATTACCGTTTTTAAATCCATTTCATCACGGGCAAAAAAGGATGATAAAGAATACTCGCAGGCCAATCGTTATCCAGCGCAACAGCCTTTCCTGGGAATTGTCCACTGTCCTACCCGAAGGCACTCTTTTCTTGGACCGCTTTCGCATCCGTCTGGGGCATCTGGCCGGATTGGCCGCAATGGCCGCCCTCGTTGCGGCCGGCGGCTGCAAAGATGCCGAGGCGCCCGGCGCCCAGCCGCCCCAAGGCCCTCCGCCCAACGTAAAAATCGCCCAACCCGTGAGCCGCGCCGTGACCGAATGGGACGAATACACCGGCCGGCTCGAAGCGGTGGAAGCGGTCGAAGTACGCGCCCGGGTCAGCGGCTATCTGGACAAGGTCAACTTCAAGGACGGCGAGAAAGTCCGGAAAGGCGACCTGCTGTTCGTGATCGATCCCCGTCCCTTCAAGGCCCAGCTCGACTATGCGAAAGCGGAACTGGAGCGGGTCAAGTCCCGGAAGGAGCTGGCGCAAAACGATCTGGACCGGGCCGAACGGCTGTTCAAGGTCAAGGCGATCTCCAAGGAAGAATACGACGCCCGCCAGAAAGGCTTGCGCGAGGCATCGGCAGTGGTCGCCTCCGCCGCCGCCAATGTCGAAACCGCGCGCCTGAATCTCGAATACACCCAGATCCGCGCACCGATCGACGGCCGCATCAGCAGAGAACTGATCACGGTCGGCAACCTGGTCAAGACGGATGACACGCTGCTGACCACGATCGTATCGACCAACCCGGTCTATGTCTATGTCGATGCGGACGAACGCGCGGTACTGAAATACCGCCGGCAAAAAAACGGAGGTACGGCGGCCGCCATCGACGGCACCCCGGTGGAATTGGCGCTGGCCGATGAAAACGACTTTCCGCACCGGGGCGTGCTCGATTACATCGCGCCCCGCGAAGATACGGCCACCGGCACGATTACGCTGCGCGGCGTCTTTCCCAACGATGACGACTTTCTGAGACCCGGCTTTTTCGCAAGGTTGCGGGTGCGCCTCGGCGAACCCTATCCCGCCCTGCTGATTCCGGATCAGGCGATCGGCACCGACCAGGCCAACCGTTTCGTCTGGGCCGTCAAGCCCAATAACGAGGTGGAATACCGCACGGTCGAGCTGGGCGCGCATATCGGGCAGTCGTATGTGATCCGGAAAGGGCTGAAACCGGACGAGTGGATCGTGATCGAAGGATTGCAAAAAATCCGCCCCGGCATCACGGTCAACCCCGAACGCATTAACCTCGCCGAAACCCAACCCGGACAATAGACCATGGGCCGATTCACCGATTTTTTCATTGGCCGGCCGATCTTCGCCTCGGTTTTATCAATTCTGATCGTGCTGGTCGGCGGCATCTCCCTGATCCAGCTGCCGATCGCGCAATATCCCGAAATCGCGCCTCCCACCATCCAGATCAGCACGGTCTATCCCGGCGCGAACGCGCAGGTCGTCGCCGAAACGGTCGCCACGCCGCTCGAACAGGAAGTCAACGGGGTCGAGGATATGCTGTACTTGTCCTCGCAATCGACCAACAGCGGCAACATGGCGCTGACGGTCACCTTCAAGCCGGGTACCAATATGGACAAGGCGCAGGTGCTGGTACAGAACCGGGTCGCACTGGCCGAGCCGAAGCTGCCCGAAGAAGTGCGCCGTCAGGGCATCAGCGTGAAAAAACGCAGTCCGGACCTGAGCCTGGTGGTCAATCTGATTTCGCCGGACAAGCGCTACGACAGCGTTTATCTGAGCAATTACGCACTGCTGCAGTTGAAAGACACGCTGGCGCGGCTGCCGGGCGTCGGCGATCTCGCGATCTTCGGCGCGCGCGACTACAGCATGCGCCTGTGGCTGAATCCGGAAAAGATCGCCGCGCGCGATCTGACCGCGAGCGACGTGGTGAACGCGATCCGCGAACAGAACATCCAGGTGGCGGCCGGCGTGGTCGGCCAGCCGCCTGCCACCGAAAAAACCGACTTCCAGTATACGATCAGCACGCTCGGCCGGCTGAGCGAGCCCGAGCAATTCGCCGACATCGTGATCAAGCAGGGTCCCGAAGGCCAAATCACGCGGCTGAAAGACGTCGCCCGCATCGAGTTGGGCGCGAAGGACTACAATTCCGGCCTGTTCCTGGACGGCGAACCTTCGGTCGGCCTCGCAATTTTCCAACTGCCCGGCTCCAACGCGCTCGAAACCAAGGAAGCGGTCATGGATGCGATGGCCAAGTTGAAGAAAAACTTCCCCAAAGGCATGGACTACGTGCTGGTCTACGATACGGTCGTGTTCGTCCAGAAGTCGATCGAAGCGGTGGTGAAGACCTTGTTCGAAGCCATCCTGCTGGTCGTGCTGGTGGTCGTGATCTTTTTGCAGAACTGGCGCGCGACCGTCATTCCGCTGCTCGCGGTGCCGGTGTCGCTGATCGGCACGTTCGCGGTGATGGCCGCCCTCGGCCTGTCGCTGAATACGCTGTCGCTGTTCGGGCTGGTGCTCGCGATCGGGATCGTCGTCGATGACGCGATCGTCGTGGTCGAAAACGTCGAGCGCCACATCGCGCTGGGTCTGAGAGCCCGGGAAGCGGCGCGCAAGGCGATGTCCGAAGTCGTCGGCCCGATCATCGCGACCGCGCTGGTGCTGGTCGCGGTGTTCGTGCCGACCGCGTTCATCACCGGCGTGTCGGGTGCATTCTACAAACAGTTCGCGTTGACCATCGCGGTGTCGACCCTGATCTCCGCGTTCAACTCGCTGACCCTGAGCCCGGCGCTCTGCGCGCTATTGCTGGACCGCGCGCACGGCGACAAGGACTGGTTTACGCGCCTGTTCGACCGCCTATTCGGCCGTTTCTTCCATGTTTTCAACCGGTTTTTCGACCGCTTCAGCGAAGGCTACTCGCGCCTGGTCGGCCGGCTGATCCGGATGACCGCGGTCGTGCTGGTCCTTTACGTCGGACTCAACGGCCTGAACATCCTGGCGTTCGAAAAAGTACCGACCAGCTTCATCCCGCAACAGGACCAGGGCTATCTGATACTGTATGCGCAGTTGCCTGATGCGGCTTCGCTGAGCCGTACGCAGGCCGTGGTACAGCAGACGACGAAAATCGTACTGGATACGCCGGGCGTGAACCATGTGATCGCTTACGCGGGCTGGTCGGTGATCTCGGGCGCCAACCAGTCCAACGTCGCCACCCTGTTCGCGCGCCTGAAGCCTTTCGAAGAACGCGCCGGACGGCCCGATCTGTACGCCGACTCGGTGATCAAAAAACTCAACCAAAGCCTTGCGGCCGTGCAGGATGCGCATATTGCGGTGTTTCCGCCGCCCCCGGTCCGCGGCATCAGTACGATCGGCGGCTTCAAGCTGCAAATCCAGGACCGCACCAATGCGGGAATCGCCGAACTGCAGCGGGTGAATGCGGAAATGATCGCCCAAGGTAACCGGCAGCCCGGCTTGACCGGTCTGTTCACGACCTTTCGCGCCGACGTGCCGCAGTTGTTCGTGGATGTGGACCGTACCCGCGTCAAGGCGATGAACGTGCCGCTGCAGGAGGTCTTCGATACCTTGCAGATTTATCTGGGCTCTGCGTACGTGAACGATTTCAACGCCTTCGGACGGACCTATCAGGTAATCGCCCAGGCCGATTCCGAATTTCGCCTGCGCCCCGAGGATATCGCCGAACTGAAGACCCGGAACGTGAAAGGCGGCATGGTGCCGCTGCGCTCTCTGGTCGAGGTCGAGGACATCAAAGGGCCGGACAAGATCACCCGCTACAACATGTATCCCGCCGCCGAGATCAACGGCAGCACCCTGCCCGGCGTCAGCTCGGGCCAGGCGATCGAGCTGATGGACAAGGTTCTGAACGCGGAACTGCCGCGGGGATTCGGCTACGAATGGACCGAGCTCAGCCTGCAGCAGATACTGGCCGGCAACGTCGCGCTGCTGGTGTTTCCGCTCAGCGTGGTCTTCGTGTTCCTGGCGCTCGCCGCCCAGTACGAAAGCTGGTCGCTGCCGTTCGCGGTGATCCTGATCGTGCCGATGTGCATCCTGTCCTCGATGGCGGGCGTCTGGATGAGCGGGATGGACAACAACATCTTCACCCAGGTCGGCTTCATCGTACTGGTCGGCCTGGCCAGCAAAAACGCGATCCTGATCGTCGAGTTCGCCAAGCGCCGGCACGAAGAGGGCCTCGATCACTTCACAGCCGCCGTCGAAGCCTCCCGAATCCGGCTGCGTCCGATCCTGATGACTTCGTTCGCGTTCATCATGGGCGTATTTCCGCTGGTGGTCGCCGAAGGCGCCGGGGCCGAATCGCGCCGGCTGCTGGGCACGGCGGTGTTCAGCGGGATGACCGGCGTCACCTTGTTCGGCCTGCTGCTGACGCCGGTCTTTTATGTCACGGCGCAGGGCCTGGCGCAACGTATGGCCGCGTCAAAATCTAAAACCGGCCAGGCGGCCGATCAACTTTCCTCCGGATCGAAATCATGAGTGCGTCGACCGTTACCCCGTACATGAGAGTGTTTTTCGGGAGAAGATTTTTCCCGTTCGCGTTATCGGGCGCCGCCTTACTGGCCGGCTGCGCCGTCGGACCCGACTACGAAACACCGGCCGCACCGGCGCCGGCCGCTTTTTCGAATGCCGAGCTTGAGAGTTATTCGGATCAAGAAACGCAAAAAGATTGGTGGAAACTGTTCGGGGACGCCGAACTGAACGCCCTGGTCGACCGGGCCCTGCAGCATAATTACGATCTGCAAGGCGCGCTCGCCAATCTTCGGGAAGCCCGGGCGCTGTACCTGGAGTCCGGACTGAATCTGGCGCCGATCGTCACTTCGCATGCGAACTACACCGACCAGAAGCGCAGCGTCGGCTCGTTGAACAACCGGAATTTCGTTCCGCGCGGCCTGAAGCTCTACAGCGCCGGCTTCGACGCGTTCTGGGAGGTCGATTTCTTCGGCCGCGTGCGCCGCGACATCGAAGCCAGCCGCGGCGAGGTCGAGGCGCAGGAAGCCAGTCTGCGTGATCTGCAAGTCAGCGTGATCGCCGAAGTCGCCCGGAACTATTCCGAATTGCGCGGGCTGCAGAATCAGCTCGCCGTCGCCCGAAAAAACGCCGCGAACCAGGCCGAGACGCTGGAGATCACCCAAGCCCGCCTCGAAATCGGCCGCGGCACCGAGCTAGATACCTCCCGCGCCTCGGCCCAGCTCGATTCGACCCTCGCCACCGTTCCGCCGCTGGAAGCCGCGGTCAAACAGGCCATCCATCGGCTCGGCGTGCTGACCGGCCAGGCGCCCGGCGCACTCGACGCGAAACTGGCGCCGCCTGCGCCGATCCCGAAACTGCCCGGGAACATCGCGATCGGCAGCCCGTCCGATCTGCTGCGCCGCCGGCCCGACATCCGGATCGCGGAACGGACGCTGGCGGCATCGACCGCCCGAATCGGCGTCGCGACCGCCGACCTGTTTCCGCGCGTGACTTTCGTCGGCACCCTGTCGCTGGAAGCGAGCACCTTGTCGGGGCTGGGCGCGGTCGGCTCCGAAACTTACTCCGCGGGGCCGCGCATCAGTTGGCCCGCGCTGGACCTGGGCCGCGTCTATGCCCGGATCAAGGCTGCCGATGCGAACGCCGACGCCAATCTGGCCCAATACCGGCAAACCGTGCTGAATGCGCTGGAGGAAACCGAAAACACGCTGGTCACCTATGACCGGGAGCGCAGCCGGCGAACACACCTGCTGGCGGCGGCGGAAGCCAGCGAAAAAGCGCACCAACTGGCCCACTTGCGCTTCGAAGAAGGCATCGCCGATTTTCTGACCGTGCTGGACAGCGAGTCGCGGCTACTGCAGGACCAAAGCCAGCTGGCCCAAAGCGAAACCGCCGTGGCAACCGCCCTGGTCGCGATTTATAAGGCCCTGGGCGGCGGTTGGGAAACGCTGCCGGTAAAAAAATGACCCGGCCTCATGGAGGCGGCCGATTTAAAGCCTGAGTCGGCCGATGCCTTATCGATAAGCTCGACGCATCGCATCCGGCTCGCTTTACAGCGGCCCGTACGGCCTCCCCGGACTTCCCCGGTGCGCCGCGCTTGCAGGTTTTTGTTTGCTCGCGAGAATTCATTGTGTATGATAAAAGCCAGTAATTCAGCCTTGTTCGCGGTTTACTTCCCGGATTCCGGCCCCATAGCCGGGATAAAAAACGGCTTTCCGAAGGACTAAAATCCGTCGTTCGAATCGCGAACCGCTAATTTGTTTCGCCCGTACCAAGACGGTGGCTTTGCGTGGACGTCCTTGGAAAATTCCGGCTTTCCTCCGCACGCCGCCTACGCTACGGCTGTCGAACAGGCAGGAAGAGGCATAAGAATTATGATAATCGCCCTCCCTTTCCATCTCGGAAATTTCCTACCAGAATACGCGTTCCGCTTGTCTTTTTGACCGGCGAAATCTTGACCGGCTTTTCAACTACCGTAGGGATCTGATCTATGGAAACCAATGCAACACCCCAACCCCATGACCATCCACTCAAGGGACTCAACCTGGTCAGTTTTTCGACTTCGATAAAGCTGTTGTTCAGCGGCTACCTGACGACCGTCGGGGTCGGCTATCTGATCGCGCTGACCCAGATCCTGTTTACGCACGGGATGGCCGACGGCAAGTTCGGCCTCTCGTTCGACGACATCGTGTACAGCTATTACGGCGACCGCACCAGTTCTTCTCTGGAAGGCAAGCTGAACGGATCGATGCGCGACAAAGCGCCCGACGAAGACCGTTTCCGGATCATCCAATGGGTTCGGGACGGAGCGGACGAGAAGGAATATACCATCTACATCAAGCCGATCATCGACGATCACTGCGTAATGTGCCATAACGCGAACGCCGGATCCCTGCCCGACTTCAGCAATTACGCAAACCTGGCAAAATACGCCAGCACCAACACCGGCGCGACCTTCGAAGCGCTGGTCCGGGTTTCGCACATCCACATCTTCGGGATCAGCTTCATCTTCATGTTCGTCGGCCTGATCTTCAGCTTCAGCACCGGCGTGCCGAAACAATACAAATACGCCGCGATCAGCATGCCGTATGTGTTTCTATTGGTCGACATCGCATCCTGGTGGCTGACCAAACTTTCGCCGCACTTCGCGATCTTCATCGTACTGGCCGGCACGGGCATGGCGATGTCGTTCGCCTATATGTGGTGCGTATCGATGTACCAGATGTGGATTGTGGGACCGGTTCTGCATCAGGAAGATACCAGAAACGCGCTGCTGCGCGAGGAGGATTAGTCCGGCGTCTTTCGTCGTCCCGCCGCCGTCCTCCGGCGTTCTTAGGCTTGCCGAAAAGCGTTCGGCGCATCGGCAGGCTTATCTAGACGGAACCGTCGGCGATACGGCAACCGCCCGGAGCGAATCCCGGTCGCCGTCGATGTCTTCGTACGCTTCATTCGTAAAACGCGGCGTGCAAACGGCAAGGAAGATCAAATCGCCTGCGCCGATATTGGCAATCCTCTGGGGGCAGGACGGCGGAATCAACACGACATCGCCGGGACCGACATCCTGCGGCGGCAGACTGCCGATTTCGACCCGTCCCCTTCCCTCGAGAATCACATAGCGTTCCGCCGTTTCCCTGACCCGATGCCAGCGCGTCGTCACGCCGGGCGCTACGCGCGCCCGCGCGATCGATACCGCCGGATCATCCGGCGTATTCGACAGTTCGACAATAAAGCATCTTTCATCCGTATAGAACTCCAGATCGGGATCGAAGCACTTGACGGTCTCTTTCATACACGGTATTCCTTAAGCCGGCCGGCAGCCTGAACGGTAAAATGAAACGGTAAATCGGTCCGGACGCAAGTTCAACGCTAATCCGGATAAAATCCTTCATCCAGAATTTTAGCCGCTTCCCAAGGACATTTCCGGGGAAAAACCTCCTGATCGAGCCCCACCTCCCTGGCCGCATTCATGCAGGCTTTGGCGTAAGCATGCCGAAGTATCTGGCCGAGCTGCGATTTCAGGACCGGATTGTCCTTCAGCATGAAAGCCGCATGCTTACGCTGGCTTTCCAGAACCGTCTGCCAACTGCGGCCCCGGCGTGCCGGCCGGTATTGCCATTTGAGCAGATGCGCCAGCAACAAGGTCAACCGTTCTTCAAGCGCCCGCTTGTCACTACTTCCCATCCACTTTACTCCCGCCCAGCGGCAAAGCGCCTCTCGATAAAATTTCCCTGGCTTCCGCATCGAGCTGTAAAAACTCCGGCAGCCGGATGCCCTGCGGAAATTCCGCACCCGACAAATTTTCGATCGATCTCTCTCTTATTCGTTTAATGATCCGAACGAAATTTCGCTTGCAACCGCTGTCCGGCAAAGCCCTTTCCCGACAGAAAGGGGATTCGGATACGGCGGTCATCGCCGGATCGAAAATGCCTGAATCAGTTGGCGAGCATCCCCATCAGCGCCTTCCGGCTTTATAATGGGAACGTCTTATCGACAAACCGCCGAGAATTCTATGAGCATTTCAGAACGGCGCACCCGGCTGCTGATCATGGGCGCGGCCGGGCGCGATTTTCACAACTTCAATCGCGTCTACCGCGACGATCCGGCCAGCGAAGTCGTCGCGTTCACCGCGGCGCAGATTCCGGACATCGCCGGCCGCCACTACCCGGCCGCCCTGGCCGGCCCCCTGTATCCCGAAGGCATTCCGATCGTCGAGGAAGCGGAGCTCGAATCCCTCTGCCAAACGAGCCGGATCGACCGGGTCGTTTTCTCGTACAGCGACGTGCCGCACAGCGAGGTAATGCACGCGGCCTCGATCGTGCTAGCGCAAGGCGCCGATTTCATCCTGCTGGGCCCGAAGCGGACGATGCTGAAAGCGGCGGTGCCGGTGATAGCCTGCTGCGCGGTGCGCACCGGTTGCGGCAAATCGCAAACGACGCGCTGGCTGTCCGAACGGCTGAAAGCGCACGGGCTGAAAGCCGCGGTAATCAGGCATCCGATGCCTTACGGAGACCTGGAAAAACAGGCGGTGCAGCGGTTCGCCAGCCGCGCCGACCTCGATGCGGCCGATTGCACGGTCGAGGAACGCGAGGAATACGAGCCGCATCTGGCCCTGGGCAATACGGTGTTCGCGGGGATCGATTACGCCGAGATCGTTCCGCGCGCCGAACGGGAAGCCGACATCATCCTGTGGGACGGCGGCAATAACGATTTTCCGTTCGTGCGTCCGGATCTGCTGATCGTGCTGGCCGATCCCCTGCGGCCCGGACACGAAACCGCCTATCATCCCGGAGAAGCGGTATTGCGGATGGCCGACATCGTGCTGATCGGAAAGACCAATTCGGCGGCGGAGGCGGACGTGCGGCGGGTCGCCGATTCGGCGCGGCGATTGAACCCTCGCGCGCCGATCCTGCGCGGCGCATCGGTCGTGCAGCTGGATCAACCGGAAAAGGTGGCCGGCAAACGGGTGCTCGTGGTCGAAGACGGTCCCACCCTCACGCACGGCGGCATGGCCTACGGCGCGGGATACGTCGCGGCCATGGAAGCCGGGGCCGGAGAGATCGTCGACCCGCGCGCTTTCGCGGCCGAAGAGATCGCCGGCCTCTACCGCCGTTATCCGCACATAGGAAAGGTGCTGCCGGCCGTAGGCTACCATCCGCGGCAGCTCAAAGCCCTGCGGGAGACCATCAATGCCGCGCCGGCCGACGCGGTGATCACCGCCACCCCGTGCGATCTGGCGGCGCTGATCGCGATCGATAAGCCGGTGTTCCGCGCCGGCTATGAATTCGCGGAAATGGGCAAGCCCTCGCTAAGCGGATTGATAGACCGGTTTTTGAGAGACAAAAACCTGATTTCGGCGTGAAAGCAAGCATGGGGCGAATACCGAAGGCGATCCGCCAATCCGAAGCCGACATATAGAGCGCAGCTTGCGCGCACCGCTTCAAAGCCACAGAAACCGGTCGGCGTCATAGCCGTTCAGAATGGCGGAACCCGGTAAACCGGTTCCGCCTTACGCGGTTCCCCCCGCCCCGCGAAGACGTTCGATTCGCCGCATCGAGGACGGGGCCATATTGTCTTTTTCCGTTTCTGAAAAATCCATTTACGAGCCCGGCTATCTCCGGATACTTCATATTTAACATTAAGTTATTGTTTTCATTTAATTAACCCCATCATTGCCAGAACGATTAAAAAATTGACATTCCTAGGAATTAAGCGCTTACTGTCCCCTAATCCACGCAGGAAATTGAAAGAGGAATTATTCACTCTCAATTGCTTGTCGCCCCCGCCCTGACATCTATCTGCCCAAGGACGTAAGAGAGATTTATGAATATCAACCAGAGAATCAGAGCCGACATTGTGTCGCCTTTCGAAGACATCAATGTACTGGGCGTGGTCGTTCATCGGTTAGCCAGGATCCATGACCAGATAAGACTGCCCGGTTATCTGTATAAGCGCGGCGATTACTTCGTTTCCGACGGTTCCGGAACCTGTATTTACCGCCCGGAAGATGACGACTTTGACAGAGTCTGGGCAGGCGGCGAGTGGGCCAATTAGCATTAGGTTGCCTGGAAGGCTAGACCGCGTACCAAAGCACCGCAAAATAGTGGCACGAAGTCCCCGCAATGACACACAAATGCCAGATCAAATGCCCGTACTTCAGGTAAGAGTCGGTGACCAGAAAAGCCACGCCCACCGTATAAGCCACACCTCCGGCAATCAAGAGGCGCACGCCGGACTCAGGCACTACGGCAAATAAGGGATCGAAGGCAATCACGATGAGCCAGCCCATCAGCAGATAAAGGCTCGTAGGAATCATCAGATGGAGCATTTTATTAAAGATCACCATCGCCGCTCCGATCGTGGCAAGTCCCCAAATCAGGCCGAGCAGGGTCCAGCCCCAAGCCCCATGAAGCACCCCTAATGTGAAAGGCGTGTAGGTACTCGCGATGAAGATAAAAATCGCCGCTTGTTCGCTGGCCCGAAACAGATGCTTGGCTTTTCCTGTAGGTAAAGCATGGTAAAGCGTGGAAAGAAAATACAGCAGCACCATCGAAGCCGAGAAGAGGCTCGCCCCGATGATAAGCTTCGAGTTTCCATGCCGTGCCGCCTGCAGGATCAGCAACGGCGTTCCCAACAGGGCCCCGACCAGACCTAGCCCATGACTTATACTGTTGGCGATTTCTTCCAGCCGCGACTGTTCACGCGTCGGCGCTGAAAATAATTTACGCATACCCGTTGCCCTTGCTGTCTATTGGTAAAATTCTTGTTGTGCTGGATGGCCTTACTGTAAATTTATTGAGTTTGGAAAATTGGATGTGGCCGCTTTCGCTGGAGTTCAAACGCTCTCTAAAAAGGATCTAGGGTTTCGGCTTGTTTCTTGATTCGATAGCCTTTAATTCAACGAGGAGACGGTGAAACCTAAGAGGCTGTGGAAGGTAAGAGATTTCCGGAGTGATCGTATGTTGAGTTTAATCGAGAGAATCGAAAGGGGTGTGGTCTTCATCCTGGTTATTCTGCTGCTCCTCTCCGTCATCCTGGGTACTGTTGAGTTAGGAAGGGTGCTTATCACCAAAATTATCACAGCGCCTCGGTTTCTAGTCGATGTGAACACCCTCTTTGAATCCTTTGCTCTTTTTCTGGTCATCGTGGTCGGGCTGGAGCTTTTGAAATCCATAAAAAGCTATTTGGTGCAAGGCTCGATAAATCCGTCCTTCGTGATTGAAGTCGCCATCATCGCTCTGGGCAACAAACTGATCACGCTGGATTTTAAGGAGGCTCACACAGAGCTGCTCTTGGGAATGGCGGTAATATTGTTCGGACTGGCCGCGATCTATTTCGTTTTAAAAAAATTTAATAACCGGGACTAAAGACTTCGGCTTCGAAATGTGCGATTACGCAAGCTCATCGCGCCTACATGTTGAATGACAGCTTATTTGCCATTTCATATCCTGCGAATGAAATCCTAACCCGAAAATTCAAGGCTTTATTGCCGCGAAATTTCAATCCCACTCGCCGATACCTTCGATCTCCAAGGAAATGCGCGTGCCGGCGGTGCCGGCCAGAATCGCGGCCGCATCCTGCAACCTCCCGATAAAGGCCGTGCCGCCGGTTTCCGCAAATTCGCAGGCCGCCGCGATCTTCGGCGCCATCGAACCGGGCGCGAACGCCATCTGGCGGACCGCATCGGGCGAGACGGCGCGCAGCGCCCGCGCCTTAGGCTTTCCCCAATCCCGGTATACCGCATCGACGTCGGTCAGCATCATCAGCGCGTCGGCGCCAAGCTCGCGGGCGAGCAGCGCGCTGGCCCGGTCCTTATCGATTACCGCTTCGATGCCTTCCAACCGACCCTGCCCGCCGCGCACGACCGGAATGCCTCCGCCGCCGGCGCAGATCACGACGACGCCGCGGCCGAGCAGCAGCCTGATCACGTCGATCTGCAGAATTTTCCGCGGCAAGGGCGAGGCCACGACGCGCCGGTAATGCGTGCCGTCCGGCGCAATGCGCCAGCCTCGCTCCTGCGCGAGCCGTTCGGCCGCGGCCTCCGTGTAAACCGGGCCGATCGGCTTGGAAGGCGCCTGAAAGGCCGGGTCGTCCGGATCGACCTCGATCTGGGTCAGCAGCGTGGCGCAAAGGCGGCCCGTCGGCAATACGTTGATCAATTCCTGCTCGATCAGATAGCCGATCATGCCTTCCGTCTCGGCATCGAGAATATCCAACGGGTAGCTTTCATCCGGCGCATAGGCGGCGCTTTGCAGCGCCAGCAGGCCGACCTGCGGGCCGTTGCCGTGCGTGACCACCAGCTCATGCCCATGCGCCAGCGGCGCCAGCGCCTCCGCCGCCATTTTAATGTTGCGGCGCTGGTTTTCGGGTGTTAGTCTTTCGTGGCGGCGCAAAAGCGCATTGCCGCCCAATGCGATGATCAATCTCATAGTTTATTTGGATGCGGAAACTCACCGTATTTTCCAAAACAAAGGCAACGGAATACCAACGAGGAAGCCTGCCGGAGCTTCCGTACCCATTGTAGCGGCTCCCTCTGCCGCAGAACAACTGAACCGGAGCGTCAACGGACAAATCGAACAATTCCGAAGGGCCGTGATCTATATTTAAATAAGCTTCTGAAATGCGGCGGCCCCGCGCCCGAGTCTTTGCTCGACGAACAGGGAATAAGGCGGTAAAAATCGAGAAGAGGATCCACTATTGACGACCTGTCCCACCATGACCTCATGCCGGCGACGGCCGGCATCCAGAGCAGGAGGAATACCCGATGGCTGAATATACGAATCAGGATTCAGAAAAGTCGCTCATGGAGGAAATAGGCATTACCGACCGGGAAATCGCCAATCGCCGGGCATTCCTGGAATTAGGCGAGGCAGACGAAAAAGAACTGCTGAGCATCGACCCGGCTGCCCAGGCGTATGCGGACCCGGTCATCGAAGATTTTTACAAGCATCTCCTCGCTTTCGAGGAAACCCGGGTCTTCTTTCAAGACCCGCAAGTGCTGGAACGGGTCAAGCGCGCTCAGAAGCGGTATTTCGCAAGGCTCACACAGGGGGGTTACGACAAGGACTATATCGAAGACCGCCTCAAAATCGGCGCGGTGCACGAACGCATCGGCCTGCCCATGAAAGCGTATCTGGGCATGTACAGCTTTTACTTGAGGAATGTCGCGCACCGCCTTTTCGAAGCTCATGAAGACGAGCAGGGAAAAGCGCTTCGTGCCTTTCTCTCGCTGTTGAAGGTGGTTTTCCTGGATATGGGACTGGCGATCGATACCTACATCAACCGCCGCGAACAACTGATCGGCAAACAGCAGGAAGCGATGCGCGAGCTGCCGACGCCGGTGCTGCGGGTCCGCGAACGGCTGCTGATACTGCCGGTCGTCGGGGTGCTCGAATCGTATCGCGCCCACCAGTTGACCGAGCAATTGCTCGAAAGCATCGGCGCGACCCGCGCCAAGGTCGCGATCGTCGATATTACCGGCGTGCCGCTCGTGGATTCCAGGGTCGCCAACCATCTCCTGCAGACGGTCAGCGCGGCCCGGCTGATGGGAGCGGCCGTGATCCTGACCGGCCTGTCTCCGCAAATCGCGCAGGCGCTGGTCGCGATCGGGGTGGACCTGAGCCAGGTCAAAACCACGGTTGACCTGCAGAGCGGCCTGGAAGAGGCCGAACGTTTGCTGGGTTACCGGCTGGTTCCCGCAAGCGATAAGCCCCGTTCCGATCAAGCGCATCCATGAGTACGCCGATCCTGAAGCAAGGCCATTACCTGATCGCCTCCCTGCAGCCCGAACAGTCCGATACGGACTTGCTGCAGTTGCAGGACATCCTGGTGGAACAGGTGGGCCGGTTCCGCTCGCGCGGCTTGATTCTGGACGTCACCCTGCTCGACGTGATGGATTCCTTCGCCACGCGCACCCTGCGCAACATCGCCCAGGCCGTCAGCCTGCGCGGCGCCGAAACGGTCATCGTCGGCATTCGGCCCGAAATCGCGTTTGCGATGGTGCAGCTGGGACTGGACGCGCGCCTGTCCGGCGTGCGAACCGCCCTGGATCTGGAAGAAGCGCTCGCTATCCTGAACCGCCGTTGCCAGGAAGGGATGTGCCGTGACTGACGTAATCCGGATCGCAATCCGCTGCGATGCCGATATCGTGCTGGTACGCCAGCAGGCGCGCCTGCTGGCCAGGGAGCTGGGATTTTCGGGCTCGGACCTGACCTTGATCGCGACCGCGCTGTCCGAACTCGCGCGCAACATCGTCGAATATGCCCGGCAGGGAGAAATCGTGTTGAGCCAGATCCGGCAAGGCAGACAACTTGGCATTACGATCGTCGCCCGCGACCATGGGCCCGGCATCGCCGACATCGAACGGGCGATGCAAGACGGCTACTCGACCGGAAAAGGACTGGGGTTGGGACTGCCGGGAGCCAAACGCCTGATGGACGAGTTCGAGATCACCTCCGCCGAAGGGCAAGGCACAACTATAAAGGCGACCAAATGGGTACGTTGATCGAACACGGCATTGCCGCACGGACTCTGCCGGGAGAACGCGTATCCGGCGATCAGGCGTTGGTCAAGCCTTTTGCGGACGGCGTACTGGCCGCCGCGATCGACGGCCTGGGCCACGGCGAAGCCGCGCAGGCCGCCGCAGGGCTTGCGGCGGACACCCTGGAACGGCATGCCGGGGAAGAGCCGGTTGCGCTGGTAGGGCGCTGCCACGCGGCCCTCAAGGGCACGCGAGGCGCGGCGATGAGCCTGGCATCGATCAGGGCGCACGGGGTGATGACCTGGCTGGGCGTGGGCAATGTCGACGCTCGGCTGCTGCGCATTTTCGGCACGCCGCCCAGCCGGGAAACGCTGTCGACCCGCGGCGGCGTGGTCGGTTATCAACTGCCGCCGCTGCGCGCCTATCAGCTTTCCTTGACTGCCGGCGATCTGCTGATTTTCACGACGGACGGCATCAACAGCGGCTACGGGAAGTATTTTCCCGCCGCCGACCCGCTGTTGCGCCACCAGCCGGTGCAAGACATCGCCGATCGCATCCTGACCCGTTTCGGTAAAACGACCGACGATGCGGTGGTCCTCGTCATTCGATACCGGGACTCAATGCCATGATAGACAGGGTTAACGAAATCATCCAAATTTACACGGAAGAATTGCGTGCCTATCTGGCCGAAGGCGGCGAGGCCCGCCTCGAGCGCGCCTATGAGATCGGCCGCCGGGCCGTCGAATCCGGCCTGGGCGTGCTGGACATGGAAATGATTTTTCGCGAAGCGCTCGAATCGGTCCTGCAGCGTTTGTCGAGCCCTGCCGAAATCCTGCGCACGGTCGAAATAGCGTCGGAATTCTGGGCGGAAAGCCTCGCGCCGTTCGAGATGACGCATCGCGGCTACCGGGAGGCCAATCATGAACTGCGCCAGCTCAACCAAAGGCTGACAAACGAAATCGGCGAACGCAAGCGCGCCGAAGCGGCGCTGCAGAAAGCGCATGACGAACTGGAACAGCGGGTTCAACAGCGCACCGCCGAACTGGCAGAAGTCAACATCAACCTGCAGGCGGAAATCGACGAGCGCAAACGCTATGAAGAGCGGCTGCTGCTGCGCGACCGCGCGATCGAAGCCTCCAGCGCGGGCATCATCATCACCGATGCAAAGCGTAAAAATCATCCGATCATCTACGCGAATCCCGCATTCTCGCAGATGACCGGCTACAGCCGGGAAGAACTGATCGGGCTGAATCCGCGCATTTTGCAGGGCCCGGAAACCGATCCGGAAGCGATCGAGACGATACGCCAGGCGATACGGGAAGGCAAGCCCTGCCTGACCACCTTAAAGAACCACCGCAAAAACGGCACGATTTTCTGGAACGAGCTGTTCATCTCGCCGGTGTACGACAGCCGGGGCAATCTGACGCACTGGATCGGCGTTCAGACCGACGTCACGCAACTGCGGCGGGCGGAAGAAGAACGCCATGAACTGGAACTCGCCAAACAGATTCAGTTATCGCTGCTACCCCATTCGCCGCTGCATGTCGAAGGCGTGGTGATCGCGGGCTATTGCCTGCCCGCAACGCATGTGGGCGGCGACTATTTCGACTATTTTTACGGCCAGGATGCGATCGACATCGTGATCGCGGACGTCTCGGGACATTCGATGGGCGCCGCGCTGATCATGGCCGAAACGCGCAGCACCTTAAAAGCGGAAGCCCTGCGTACCCTGCATGTGCATCCCGAATCGGGGATGCTCGAAAAAGACGCCGGAACCGGCGACATCCTGCGCATCCTGAACGCGCTTCTTTACGAAGATCTCAGCAAGGCCGAGCTTTTCATCACGATGTTCTACATGAAATACAATCCGGCCACCCGGAAGCTGAGCTACGCGAACGCCGGCCATAACCGGCCGCTGCTGTTGCCGGCCGGCAAAACGGTCTGTTGTGAGCTGGATGCGGATGGGATCATCTTCGGAGTCACCAAGGAAATCCAGTTCGAAGAAAAAAGCACCCTATTGAATCCGGGAGACTTGGTGCTGCTCTATACCGATGGCATTACCGAAGCGCAAAATCCGAAGGGGGAGTTTTTCGGCACCGAACGCCTGACCCGGATTTTCTCGACCCAGGGAGCCAAAAAGCCGCAGGAGATCATCAATACGATCGCAAAAGAGTTGCAAACCTTTGCCGAGAGCAGTTCCTTTGCTGACGATGTTTCGATGGTCGTTCTCAAGGTTCTGTAGGCATTTGATGCGCTTCACTTCGTTCAACACATCCTACGCTGCTTCGGTAGCGACGCAGCACACACGGCATAAACGCGGCACGGGCAAACTGCCGGATAAAAGGCCGCAGCCTGCTAGACCAGCACCTGCTCCTGCAACAGCTTGAGCTCGTCCCGGATTTTCGCCGCCTGTTCGAACTCCAGATCCTTCGCATGCTGGTACATCGCTTCCTCAAGCTGTTTGATCTTCTTCGCCAGCTGTTTTTGGGTCAGCGGTTTATAAGGCGCGGCCGGTTCGGCAACACGTTTCTGATTGCCGGGGATCGCAAGCCCCGCACCGGGAATCGCGGTCTGCAGAATATCGGTGACCGACTTGTACACGGTCGCCGGTGTAATGTTGTGCACCTCGTTGAAGCGGTGCTGCTTTTCGCGCCGGCGCTCGGTTTCCTCCATCGCCTGCTGCATCGATTTGGTGATCCGGTCGGCATACAGAATCGCCCTGCCGTGCACATTGCGGGCGACGCGGCCGATCGTCTGCACCAGCGATACGGTCGAACGCAGAAAACCTTCCTTGTCCGCGTCGAGAATCGCGACCAGCGACACTTCCGGAATATCCAGCCCTTCGCGCAGCAGGTTGATGCCGACCAGCACGTCGAACTGGCCGAGGCGTAAGTCGCGGATGATTTCGACGCGCTCAACCGTTTCGACATCGGAGTGCAGATAACGCACGCGGATGCCATGGTCGGTCAGGTATTCGGTCAGGTCTTCCGCCATCCGTTTCGTCAAGGTGGTGACCAGCACTCGTTCCTGGAGATCGATCCGCTTGTTGATTTCGGACAACAGGTCGTCCACCTGCGTCGTCGCCGGCCGTACCTCGACCTCGGGATCGAGCAGGCCGGTCGGCCGGACCACCTGATCGACGAATACGCCCGAATGCGCCTTTTCGTATGGGCCCGGCGTCGCCGAGACATAAATACGCTGCGGCGATTTCTGCTCGAACTCGTCGAAGGTCAGCGGCCGGTTGTCGAGCGCGGACGGTAGCCGGAAGCCGTATTCGACCAGCGTTTCCTTACGCGAGCGGTCGCCCTTGTACATCGCACCGATCTGCGGAATCGTCACGTGGCTTTCGTCGATCACGATGATCCCGTTTGCGGGCAGGTAATCGAACATTGTCGGCGGCGGTTCGCCGGGGCCGCGGCCGGACAGATGGCGGGAATAGTTTTCGATCCCGGAGCAATAGCCCATCTCCATGATCATCTCGATATCGAACAGCGTGCGCTGCTCCAGACGCTGCGCCTCGACCAGCTTGTTCAGCGCGCGCAGTTGTTCCAGACGCTGTTTCAATTCGACCTTGATTTTCTCGACCGCCTCCAGCAACTGTTCGCGCGGGGTCACGTAGTGATTCTTCGGATACACCGTATAACGCGCGACCTGGCGCAGAATTTCGCCGGTCAACGGATCGAACAGCGACAGGCGCTCGACTTCGTCGTCGAACAGTTCGACCCGGAGCGCTTCCGAGTCCGATTCGGCCGGATAGATGTCGATCACGTCGCCGCGCACCCGGTAGGTTGCGCGCCGGAGGTCGACATCGTTGCGGGTGTACTGCATCTCGGTCAAGCGGCGGATGAGCGCGCGCTGGTCGATCATGTCGCCCTTGACCAGGTGCAATACCATCTTGAAATACGACTCCGGCTCGCCCAACCCGTAGATCGCCGACACGGTCGCAACGACGATCGTATCCTCGCGCTCGATTAAAGCTTTCGTCGCGGACAGCCGCATCTGTTCGATGTGCTCGTTCAGCGAAGCATCCTTGTCGATATAGGTATCGGACGCCGGCACATAGGCTTCCGGCTGGTAATAGTCGTAATACGAAACGAAATATTCGACGCTGTTTTCCGGGAAGAACTCCTTGAACTCGCCGTAGAGCTGTGCGGCCAGCGTTTTGTTCGGCGCCATCACCATGGCCGGGCGCTGGGCTTGCTGGATTACATTCGCGATCGTGAAGGTCTTCCCCGAACCGGTCACGCCGAGCAGGGTCTGATGCAGTTCGCCGTCGTTCAAACCTTCGGTCAGTTGCGTGATCGCGCTCGGCTGGTCGCCGGCCGGCTGGAAGCGACTGTGGATTTTAAATTCTTTTTTCACTTGATTATTTCCCGATCCAAGCCTTTCTTCTCTCGGCGAGTATCCGGTTGCGGTAAGGCAAAAAATCCGCCTGTTCGAAAAGATGCTTGCGGATCAAATCGGCGTAACAAGTGTTGCTTCCGAAGAGCCGTTTGCCATGCCGGAGAATCTGCCCCAACAAAGGTTCGCCCACCATCCGAAGGTCGATCAGGTCGACAGGCCGACCGATGGCCGCGGACAGATCCCCGATCAGCTGCATTTTTGTTTCCGCATCCAAGGGACGCCCCGCGTCCAGCGCCAAATCGAGATCGCTGTCCGCGCGCGCCTTACCGGATGCCAGCGAACCGAATAAAATGACCAACTGCATCTCTTTTCGACCGGTCAGAACGGAGAGAACGGCCGACTCGAGGTTCGAATCGGGCGCGTGGGAGAACGGCTCAGTATTCATGGGATTTCGACGAGACTATCGCGTTTGCAATCGGTATCTGCATTTTACCAGACCAATAGAGTATAATTTGCGGCAATTATTGACATTGATTTTACACGGCGGAACATGAGCATCAAACTATCCCATAGAGTGCAGGCAGTCAAACCTTCCCCCACCCTGGCGATTACCGCCCGGGCCGCGCAAATGCGTGCAGCCGGCAAGGACATCGTCGGCCTCGGCGCGGGCGAACCCGATTTCGATACGCCCGAACACATCAAGGCGGCCGCGGTAGAAGCCCTGGCGAAAGGTTTCACCAAATACACCGCTGTGGACGGCATCGCGAGTTTGAAGAAAGCGATCATCGAAAAGTTCAAAAAGGACAACGGGCTCGACTATCAGCCGAAGCAGGTTCTGGTGTCCTGCGGCGGCAAACAGAGTTCGTTCAACCTGACGCAGGCGCTGTTGAACCCGGGCGACGAAGTGATCATCCCTGCCCCGTTCTGGGTGTCGTATCCGGACATGGTGCTGCTCGCGGACGGCGTGCCGGTGATCATCGAAACGACCCAGGCGCAGCGCTTCAAGATTACTCCCGAACAATTGCGCAAGGCGATTACCCCGAAAACCCGGTTGATCTTCATCAACAGCCCGTCGAATCCGTCCGGGATCGCCTATACGCTCGACGAACTGAAAGCGCTCGGCGACGTGCTGAAAGACTATCCGAACATCATCATCGCAACCGACGACATGTACGAACATATCCTCTGGAAGCAAGGCACGTTCGTGAACATCCTGAACGCGCATCCGGATCTGTACGACCGTACCGTGGTGATGAACGGCGTCTCGAAGGCCTACTCGATGACCGGCTGGCGCATCGGCTATGCGGCGGGCCCCGCCGACCTGATCGAGGCAATGACCACTGTGCAGTCGCAAAGCACCTCGAACCCGACCTCGATTTCGCAGGTCGCCGCCGAAGCGGCGCTGACCGGCGACCAAAGCTTCATCAACGACATGTGCGTCGAATTCAAGAAACGCCACGATTATGTGGTGGCCGAATTCAACAAGATCGACGGCATCGACTGCATCGAAACCGACGGGACTTTCTACGTGTTTCCGAACATCGAGAAACTGTTGGCTCGCCTGGACGGCATCGACGACGACTTGGCGTTTTCGGAATACCTGATCGAGAAGGCCGGCGTCGCGCTGGTGCCGGGTTCCGCCTTCGGCACGCCTGGCCACATCCGGATTTCGATCGCGACCAGCATGGCGAATCTGGAAAAAGCGATGGAGCGGATCCGCAACGCGGTTTGATCGCTCCTCCACCCACTAGAGCATTTTCGTTTTGGGTGTACGGTCATAAGCCATGCCGCAAAGTGAGGGGGAAACTCGTCATTCCGGCAGGGATTACCGGACGACTGCATGGATGCAGGAGATAGAGCAACGCAGGGAGCGGTTGCCGAATCCAGAAGCCAGGGATGGCAAGCTTTAATGCATCCCTGCAGTCTGGATCTCGGCACAAATCTGTCTGGAACAGATTTGCATTGACCCGAAGGGGGCCAGGCAGGAAAGCCTGGCATGAATCCCTGCCGAGATGACGGCTTGACTTAACGGTAGTGCGCCCTTATACGCGATATGAAAATGCTCTAGAAATCGTTCCCATACTCCGGCCTGGGAATGTAATAGCTGTAGGGCGGATTAGACGCGCCATTCGGTAAACTCTCCGGTATGTGGAGAGCTCTACGCGCGTCGTAATCCGCCATGTCCAAGCGCGATTTCATACGGCGGATTACGACGCGCGGTAAAAGCCTTCAGAGCTGAGAGTCCGAATAAAATGCGCGTCTAATCCGCTCTACAACAAACAACTCCTAAACCTTCCCCCAAATCCTCAGATTCAGGTTCAGGTCGTCCACGATCCCCGCGACCAGCGCTAGATAGCGGAAATATTCCCGCAAATACCCCGACTGCGCGCCGCTCGAAAAAATCTTCGGCTCGAACAGGTTTTTATTGATCGACAGCGCCAGGAACAATTTCGAATGGATGAAGGCAATATGGACCCGAGTGCCGGCCTTGTTCCTGAAGTTGACCAGCCGTTCCATCAGCGACGGCGACAGAATGTAGCGGGCCTCGACCTGATCGGTGCCGTACACGGTAAACAGCTTTTCGAATTCCGGATTTTCCAGTGCGACGAGCTCGCCGTGCCCGAAACTCCATTTTTCGAAGAGTCTGCCGATCCCTAAAATGTTTTCTCTGGCATCGGGCACCACATAAGTTTTGCCCAGAAAGTGCTTGTTGAAATCGGCAATGAAGAAAATGCCTTTAAAAACGGTCTCCCAGCGCGTCTGCCGCCGTCCTTTCGAATCGGTCGTTTCATGTTTTTCCTGATGCCAAAGTTCGGAGAAACGCAGGCGGGTCGCGCCGAGCCCCCCTTCGACCAGATCGTCTCCTTCGAAACGATCGATCCGGCTTCTGAAAATATCGGATTCCCGGTAATCGTCTTCGCCGATATGGCGGTGCGGATAATAATCGAGATGCGGGTCGATCAATGCAACCAGTTCGCGAATCACGCCATTCTTGAATTCGGCCGTATAGTCTTTTTTCTTTTCGCTGAAACGATAAAACTGATAAAGCGCGGCAACCGCAAACGGCGCCGCCGCCACTAAATAAACGGGTTGGCCGGTCCTGAACAGCAACACGAAGCCGGGCGCACTCGCCAGCAAAAACACGACGCCGGTCCAGAACAGCGCCAGCAGCGCTTTACGTCCCGGCTCCAGATCGCGCAATACCGGCGCCAGGTTATCGCGGTAACGCTTGATAAAATCTTCGGCCGAATTCATAGGCATCGGGCATTTTTACGGGAAAGGCGGATCGGGCTCAGCTTGCGAACAATTCCCTGGCGTCGATATTTTGCCTTTCTTCGGGAATCTCGATATAGGCCTTCAGGGAATCATTCATCATGCCGGCCGGAAGATTCGTCGGAAACTGTTCGCAGGCATTGTTATAGCTCATCACCGAGGCGTTGTATGTTCGGCGCGCCGCAGAAACCTGTTCCTCGTGTTCCTCGGTTTCATTCCAGGCGGCCTGCAGTTGGATGAAGTTCTGATTGGCTTTGAAATATCGCGATCATGGGAAGATAATTCAACAGGGAAAAAGGGTACAGGAAGGGCATCGCATCAGAAGGAGGAATCATGCAATCATCAAGGTTTGAGGCTACAAAGGAAAAAGTTCGATCGCAGGCTTCGGACGCCCGAAGTAATGGCCTTGCGCATACGCCGCGCCGCTGCGTTTCAGGACTTCGGCCTGATGGACGTTCTCCACGCCCTCGCCCAGGATCAAGGCACCCAGTCGTTTGACGGCATGAATGGTTCTCTGCATCCCGCTATCCACTTCGGCGCTGCAGCCGATGCGGCTGACCACCGTGATGCAGAGCTTCACGATTTCCGGGCGCATCGTCTCGACCGTAGTCAAATCGAAGAAACCGCAGCCGGTATCGTAGAGCGAGAGGCGCAGACCCGAGGGCAGCAAGCCGCTGACCGCATCATGAAGCCCCGCCACCGAAGCGACCGGCACATGCTCGGTGAGCTCGAACACCACGCGCGGCAGCAAAGGCGCGATCTTGGGGTCGCGGACGAACTGGCCGAATTCAGGCGATATCAGCAGCGCCGGTCCCAGGTTTACCGAGATCCATAACGGTTCGGGGATCGCCTTCAGCCACTCTATCGCCCGTCGCAGGCAGGCCAGCTCCAGCACGTCGGTCAACCGGTGATACCGGGCCGCGCCGAACAAGCCGTCGGCCAGATGCACGGCCGAATCGACCGGCCCGCGCGTGAGCGCCTCGTAGCCGACCGTGGTTCCGTTCTGCAGTTCGACGATCGGCTGGAAATAACTCAGCAGTCCGCCGCCGTTGACCAGTTGCCGTAAATAATCTTCGGAGACGTCGGCCCGCATCAGGCTGGCGCCGGTTTCCTCGCTCAATGCCTGATTCACGGCGCTTTCGATCGATTCGGGATCCACCGCATCGGTCTCGGCAATGACCAGATTGAATCCCTGGCGGCTGCCGGTGGCCTGGCCGAAACAGCCGATCAGCAGTTCGTGCATCATCACCGCGCCGATTTCCCGCAATACCGGCCGCTGCTCCTCCATGTCCGTCCGCATCAGCGACGCTTTCTCGGCGAATAGACAGTACCAGCGGCCGAACTCGGGAGAGGCAACCTCGCCGCAGCGCCGATAACGGCTCAACAACCGTCCGCAGAATTCCTCGACGCCGCGAGTCAAATCGGCATGCGCGACTTCTACGACCGCCGCCCCGAACACCGCGAGAAAGTGAGCCGGATCGTTCAATTGCACAGCGAGCACATAACAGCGTGAGTCGGTCATCGGGCGTCCTGTCGTACAAAATTCCGGTTTTATAACACGACCGGCGCGCAAGTCAACGCCGGCGGAACCCCACTTACCGGTTCGGCAACTCGGATCGGCGATTGCCGGCCGTAGCTGACGCGCCGAAGTCGCAAAATTCCGCCAAAACCGATATAGTTAAGCTTCCCTCATATGGCTTTTGGAGGCAAACATGACTCATAACGGATTCGATAAAGACGAAGTCGTCACGGTGCTGAACAAGATTCTGGAAACCGAACTGGCCGGCGTGGTACGCTATACCCACTATGCATTGATGGTGGTCGGCTTCGGGCGCATACCGATCGTCGGCTGGATGCGGGATCAGGCGGCCGAATCGCTGCGGCATGCAAACGAAGCGGGCGAACTGATCACCCTGCTGGACGCGCACCCCTCGCTCGGCATCGGACCGCTGCTCGAAACCCACAGGCATGACGTCGGCGACATCCTGCGCGAGTCGCTCGACCATGAGATGCTGGCGCTGTCGGCCTACAATACCTTGCTCGACCTGGTCGCAGGCCACCATGTCCTGCTTGAGGAATATGCCCGCAGGCTGATCGCGCAGGAAGAAATGCATCTGGGCGAAGTCAGGAAAATGCTGAAGAAGCCCGGCGGATAAAAGAAAAGGCGTTCAATGAAAACGCCTTTCCGGTTGCCGGAGCGGGCAAACGGCATCAACGTCCGTTTGCCGGCTCCGGCTGCGGTTAAAGCCGCATGGCGTTAAACGCCGATCCCCATCTCCGCTTCCCAGGCTTGCCGGACCGACGGCGGCACCGCGACGGCAAGTTCACTGAATCGGCGTTTCGGATCCGCCATCTCTTCGGTCAGAATGCGCGCAGGCAAAAGATCGATACCGGCCCGGCGCGCGGCCAGCGCTTTTTTATGGCCTTTAGCGATATAGATCAGGCCATCGTGGACGAATACCGAAATCGGCCGGCTGAAGTCGAAATCCGGATTCGCCTGCCCAGCCGCCTCCGGTGCCGGGGCATGCGTCGGCGACAGTCTGCGCGGATCGAGCCAGAGCGCCGGAAAATTTCCCCCTTGATTCCGCTGCTCGAAGCATGCATAGATCTTTCGAGCAATCGTTTCCGGCGCGGTATAAGACGTATCGACGACCAGGTCGTAATTCCGGTAAAGCCTGAAATGCACGTTGTACAGCTTGTAGAAGCGCTGGTCTTCGTAGCTTTGGCGCTTCAGGTTGTTCTGCAACGTCGCCTCCAGCGACGGATTGTGCTCGTCGCTGCGCCCCGCGCCGAACACCCGTTCCGCGCCTATCAAGGGATCGACTGACAAATACACCTTGAACGCCGCCGGAATGAAATGCCAGGCCAGCCGCGAGTCGATGATCAAACGGTCCTGGGTCTTGCCGGTTTCGATCACGTAGTTGTCGATCTCGTCGTCGACGCTGCGGTCGGTTTCCGAAATCTTGTTCAGTTCGAGCGTGGTCAGGCCGCGCCGTTCCGCAATCGCGCGCTGAATTTTGCCGGTGCCGATGATATCGAATTCGGTCAGTTTTTGCAGTTCTGCCGCGACCGAAGACTTGCCGCTGCCGATGTCGCCGGACAGGGTAATAATGTGTTTCATGGATAAAAAAATAGCGGTTAAAAAGGTTTGACCACGGCCAGAATCACGATGCCGAACAGGAACAACACCGGCACTTCGTTCATCCAGCGGAAATAGACGTGGCTATGAGAGTTACGACCGTGTTTGAAGTCGGCGAGCCATTTGCCGCATAAACCGTGATAGCCGACCAACAGCGTCAGCAAGGCCAGTTTCGCATGCAGCCAGCCGCTGCTCCGGTAAAGCGCCCAGGCGTAATCGGCCAGCATCCAGACGCCGAATAGCAGGGTCAACAGCATACCCGGCGTCATGATGCCGTAATACAGCTTGCGTTCCATGATCTTGAAGCGCTCGCGGCTGACGCTGTCCGAACTCAGCGCATGGTAAACGAACAGGCGCGGCAGATAAAACAGCCCGGCGAACCAGGTGACCATGAATATCAAATGAAACGCTTTCAACCAAAGCATGGCTCATCCTTTGTTCAACATGGCGGCAATTCGGCTTTGCCACGCGGAATAGTCGAAAACGCCGACCGATTTTTCGGCGATCTTGCCCTCGGGACTGATCAGAAAAGTCGTCGGGGTGAATTGCACATTGCCGAACGCCAACGCATGCGCCGAGTTAAGATCCAGCGCCACATCATAGGGCAGTTGCCTATCCCGTGTCATTGCGACGACATGGCTGGGCGGATCGTAAGCCATCGCCACCGCCATGATTTCCAGCCCCTGAGGATGGAACCGCCGGTACAGATCGATCAAATGCGGAATCTCGAGCATGCAGGAAGGACAATCGGTCGCCCAGAAGGTCACGATCGCCGGCTTGCCGCGCCACGCATGCGAAGCGGCCTGCTTGCCGGTAATCGTGGTGAACACCACGTCCGGCGCCGTGCCGCCCATCCTGGACAGCGCCAACCCGATAAGCCATGCGGCGAGAACCAGCACCGGCAAACCGAACAACCCTCTCGCCCTGAACAATCGCAAACCCCTTTCCCGCCTGCCTTTCGAAATTTCCGATTATACCAAATCCCGCCCGAAGCCGGACGAATAGTCACCCAAGCAATACGGAAGGGGTGCGCCCGCCAATGCCGTTAAGTTAAGAAAACATGGAGTCCAAAGCTTGCTTTGGAAAAATCGCTAAATCAACCAAAGCAAGCTTTTGACTCCACGCGAGACCCGCTCGACGCTCTTAACTTAACGGCATTGGTGCGCCCGCTACATACCAGTGACGCAATTTTCGCCCCTGTTTCAAAGCCCATACCGGGAGCCAGGCAAATCTGCTAGAATGGCGCCTTTTTAAGTACGTATCCCTGCGGCCACTACCATCGACATGAAAAGAATCCTCATCTCCGACAAATTATCCGAAGCCGGCATCAATTACCTGACCGAACAATCCGGCATCCAGGTTCACATCGAAACCGGGCTCGACGAAGACGGCTTGTGCAACATTATCGGAGATTTCGATGCGCTGTTGATCCGCAGCGATACCAAGGTCACCCCAAAAGTTCTGCAGGCCGCCAAGCGCCTGAAACTGATCGGCCGCGCCGGCATCGGCGTCGACAACGTCGACATTCCGGCCGCGACCGAAATGGGCGTGATCGTGATGAATACGCCCGATGCGAACGCGACCACGACCGCCGAACTGGCGATCGCGCACATGATGTCGCTGAGCCGCAAGCTGCCCACCGCCGACAGCTCGGTACGGGCCGGCAAATGGGAACGCTCCAAGCTGATGGGCGCGGAAGTCGCGCATAAAACCCTGGCGATCCTCGGCTTCGGCACGATCGGTCGGATCGTCGCCCAGCGCGGCCACGGGCTCCGCATGAAAGTGATCGCGTACGATCCGTTCGTCGCGCCCGAAATCTTCGCCGATCTCGGCGTCGAACCGGTCGGCCTGGACGAGCTGGTCAGCCGCGCCGATTACCTGACCCTGCACTGTCCGCTGATCGAAAAGACCAAGAACATCATCGGCGCCCAGCAGCTCGGTATGATGAAAAAGAGCGCCCGGATCATCAACTGCGCGCGCGGCGGCCTGATCGACGAAGGTGCGCTGTACGAGGCGCTGAAGAACGGCCGAATCGCCGGCGCCGCGCTCGACGTGTTCGAAAACGAACCGCCGGCCGGATCTCCCCTGCTCGAACTCGACAATATCGTCTTCACGCCGCATCTGGGCGCCTCTACCTCCGAAGCGCAGGTCGCGGTCAGCGTCGAAATCGCGCGCCAGGCGGTCACCTTCCTGCAGACCGGCGAAGCGATCAATGCGATCAACCTGCCGCGGCTGTCCGCCGAAGAACTGCAAAAATCCCAGGACTACATGAATCTGGCGACCAAACTGGGCAAGGTCGTGGTCGGACTGGCCACCCAGCCGATCGAAAAACTCGAAGTCGCGCTGTTCGGCCGCGCAGCCGAAGTCGAAACGCACCCAATCTCGGTCGCTGCCTTGGTCGGCGTGCTGGCCGATCAATTCTCGACGCCCGTCAACCGGGTCAATGCCGAAAACATCGCCAAACGCCAGGGCATTTCGCTGATCGAGTCGAAAACAACAGAAACCGAAGACTACGTGTCACTGATCCGGGTCACCGGCCACAGCGCGAACCAGGACATCAGCGCGGCGGGCGTGTTGCTCGGCGGGCATCATCCCCGGTTGATCAGCATCAATCATTTCGACATCGAAGTGGTGCCGGAAGGCACGCTGCTGATCACCCGGCATGACGACCGGCCGGGCGTGATTTCCGCGATCAGCGCGGTGCTCGGCAATGCGAACATCAACATCACCCGAATGCAGGTCGGCACCGCCGACAGCCAGCAGCAGGCGATGGCGGTGATCAGCGTCAGCGAACCGGTTCCCGAGTCCCTGCTGAAACAACTGCACGACGTGCCGCCGGTGCAGCAGGTCACCCAGATCAACTTATGAGTTTCGGCATCGTCTGTTTCGACTGCGACAGTACATTAAGCCGGATCGAAGGCATCGACGAGCTGGCCGGACGCGCCGGCATCGGCGAAGCGATGGCCCGGCTGACCGACGCGGCGATGAACGGCGAAGTGCCGCTCGAAGCGGTCTACGAAAAGCGGCTGTCGCTGATCCGGCCGGATGCGGACAGCATCGACTGGCTGGCCGGGCTGTACATCGCCGAAATGGTCGAAGGCGTGGCGGACGTTTTTTCGGCGCTCGCCGCGCACGGCAAGGAACTCCACATCATCAGCGGCGGCCTGCGCCAGGCGATCCTGCCGCTGGCCGGGTTTCTCGGCGTGCCGGAAAGCCATGTACATGCGGTCGACATCTATTTCAACGCCGACGGCGGCTACCGCGATTTCGACCAAACCTCGCCTTTGGCCCGGACCGGCGGCAAGGCGCAAATCTGCCGGGACCTCAAACGGACGGAAACGCCGCTGGTACTGATCGGCGACGGCAAGACCGACATGGAGGCCAAGCAGGACGGCGTCAGCGTGATCGGTTTCGGCGGTGTTGCCGCGCGGCCCATCGTCCGCGAACTGGCCGACCATTTCGTGAACGGACCGAGTTTGGCGGCGGTGTTGAGACATATTCTGTAGTTAAAAATGTCTATAAATGAGCAAAGCCGGCAAAACCCTCGACAAGATGCGAGCCAATCCCCGCGACTGGCGGATTGAAGATCTGGAGTCCGTGGCGAAACAGCATCAACTGATAATACGCAAACCGGGCGGCAGCCACGTGATTTTTCAAAAACAAGGGATTGACTTTGCAGTTAGCGTTCCTGCGCATAAGCCCATTAAACCGATTTATGTGCGGCGTTTGATCGAATTAATCGATGCAGGAGATGAACAATGAATATTCCCGATTTCGACGATTATCCTTTTGAAGTCCGCCCTTTATCTCCGGAAGATGGCGGCGGATTTTTGATCACGTTTCCGGATTTGCCGGGCTGCATGGCGGATGGAGAAACCCCGGAAGAGGCGATTCTGGAAGGAAGAGATGCATTCCGGTGTTGGATGTTGGCACACGCCGAAGGCGGCCGGCCTGTTCCGCTGCCGAACAGCGGCGGCGAGTCCGGAAAATTCGTGCAGCGATTGCCGAAGTCACTGCATGCGAAATTATCCGCCCGCGCAAAGCAGGAAGGCGTTAGCCTGAATACGCTGGTACTTACTTTCATTGCGGAAGGTTTGGGACAACGTAATTCGCACGCCTAATGCACAATGAGATTTTATCAAGATACCCACCGCGTACCTTAAATCACTCTCCCCGCGACGGAAAACACCCAAAATGGTATGCGGTATGTACCCTACAGTTTTTGTTAGTTTTAAAGATTAATGATTAGAGAAAACAATGGCAGGACACAGTAAATGGGCTAACATCCGGCACCGCAAGGCCGGACAGGACGCCAAACGCGGTAAGATCTTCACCAAGCTGCTGCGCGAAATCACCGTCGCGGTCAAATCCGGCGGTCCCGACGCCGGCAGCAATCCGACCTTGCGCACCGCAATCGACAAGGCGCTCGGCTCGAACATGCGCCGCGACACGATCGATAATGCGATCAAAAAGGCATCAGGCGCACAGGAAGGCGTGAATTACGAGGAAGTGCGCTACGAAGGCTACGGCCCCGGCGGCACCGCGGTGATGGTCGAGTGCCTGACCGACAACCGCAACCGCACCGTCAGCGATGTCCGCCATGCATTCACGAAGGCGGGCGGCAACCTCGGCACCGACGGCTCGGTCGCCTATCTGTTCACCAAGACCGGCATGCTGAGTTATGCGGAAGACGCCGATGAAGACGCGCTAATGGAAGCCGCGCTGGAAGCCGGCGCAAATGACGTGGTCACCAACGACGACGGCTCGATCGACGTGATGACCTCGCCCGAAGACTATCTGGCCGTCAAGGAGACGCTGATCGCGGCCGGCTTCACCCCCGACAACGCGGAAGTCACCATGCAGGCCTCGACCCAGACCGAACTGGGTCCCGAAGACGCGGAAAAAATGCTGCGCCTGATCGACCGCCTGGAAGATCTCGACGACGTGCAGAACGTCTATTCGAACGCGGACATCAGCGAAGAAATCATGGCCCAGTTCGCAGGCTGACCCCTCTTGAATTCCAATGACACAGAGAGCCAGACCGTCCGGATTCTCGGCATCGACCCCGGCTCGCGCATCACCGGCTACGGCATCATCGAACAGGGACTGAACGACTGCCGCTACATAGCCAGCGGCTGCATCCGGGTTCAGGCCGATTATTTTCCGGACCGGTTGAAACAGATTTTCGATTCGGTACTCGAAATCATTGAAGTTTACCGGCCCGAACAAATGGCCATTGAACAGGTATTCATGCACAAAAACGCCGATTCGGCGCTGAAGCTCGGCCAGGCGCGCGGGGCGGCGATTTGCGCGGTGCAGACCGCCGATCTGCCGGTCTTCGAATATGCGGCCCGCCAGGTCAAGCAGGCGCTGGTCGGCAAGGGCAACGCGGAGAAAACGCAGGTGCAGCATATGGTCAAAATTCTGCTCGGCATCCAGGGCGAACTGCAAATCGACGCCAGCGACGCGCTGGGACTGTGCCTGTGCCATTCGCACCACCGCCAGACCGCGTTGCGGATTCGCCGGAGCACGACGCGATGATCGGCTTCTTGCGCGGCATTCTGGCTCACAAGGCCCCTCCCCTGCTGCTGCTCGACGTACACGGGGTCGGCTACGAAATCGAAGCGCCGATGACCACGTTTTACAATCTGCCGGCGGTCGGCAGCGAAGTCAAACTGCATACGCATCTGGTCGTGCGCGAAGACGCGCATAGTTTATTCGGTTTTTCCAGCGAAGCCGATCGGACCTTGTTCCGAAGCTTGATCAAGATCAGCGGCGTCGGCCCGAAGCTGGCGTTGACACTCTTATCCGGGCTGACCGCGGATCAGTTCCAGCGCGCAGTTCACGAAAATGATACGCAGGCTTTAGTCCGCCTGCCCGGCGTCGGCAAAAAAACCGCCGAACGCCTGATCATCGAAATGCGCGACCGGCTGCCCGAATTCGGCGGGGGCGCCCCGCTCGATATCGGCATCCAGGTCGGTCCGGCCGGTAACTCGCCCAAACAGGAAGCGATCAGCGCCCTGTGCGCATTGGGCTACAAGCCGCAGGATGCGGCCAAAATGGTGCAGAACGTCGCGACTGACGACAAACGCTGCGAAGACATCATCCGGCTGGCATTGCAGGGTGCGGCGCGATGATCGAAAAAGACCGCCTGATCACGCCGCACAGCAGGCTCGACGAAGAGCGGCAGGACCGCGCGATCCGCCCAAAAAAGCTGGCCGACTACATCGGCCAGGAAGAACTGCGCACTCAGATGGAAATCTTCATCAAGGCCGCCACCGCGCGCCAGGAAGCGCTCGACCACGTATTGATTTTCGGCCCGCCCGGCCTCGGCAAAACCACGCTCGCGAACATCATCGCGGCCGAAATGTCGGTCAATATCCGCCAGACCTCGGGACCGGTGCTCGAAAAGGCCGGCGATCTGGCCGCCCTGCTGACCAATCTCGAAGCGCACGACGTGCTGTTCATCGACGAAATCCACCGGCTCAGCCCGGCGGTCGAAGAAATTCTCTATCCGGCGATGGAAGACTACCAGCTCGATATCATGATCGGCGAAGGCCCGGCCGCCCGCTCGATCAAACTGGATCTGCCGCCGTTCACCCTGGTCGGCGCGACGACCCGGGCCGGACTGCTGACCTCGCCGCTGCGCGACCGCTTCGGAATCGTACAGCGGCTCGAATTCTATACGATCGACGAACTCGCCAAGATCATCACCCGTTCGGCCGCCCTTCTGAACATCGCCATCGAACCGAACGGCGCGCTGGAAATCGCCAAACGCGCACGCGGCACGCCGCGGATCGCCAACCGGCTGCTGCGCCGGGTGCGCGATTTCGCCGAGGTCAAAGGCTCGGGCATCGTCTCCGAGCAGATTTCCGTTCAGGCGCTGGACATGTTGAAAGTGGATCATAACGGCTTCGACGCGCTGGACCGGAAATTGCTTTTGACGATGATAGAGAACTTCGGCGGCGGACCGGTCGGGCTGGATACGCTGTCCGCCGCAATCAGCGAGGAACGCGGCACGATCGAAGACGTGCTGGAGCCGTACCTGCTGCAGCAGGGCTTCATCATGCGCACGCCGAGAGGGCGGATCGTCACCCAGAACGCCTATCTGCATTTCGGCTTGAAGCCACCCAATCGGCTCGGGACTTCGCTGGACTTATTCGAATAATTCTACCGTTCCGGAATCCGGGCCTCTCGGTTCCGTTCAGCTGCCTCGAAACGGCCGTACCGTTCGTTGAATAAATTGCGCTTGAATCAAAAAAATTTAACCTTATCATGATACAAGGCGATAAACCTATAAAAAAATTCAATTGGCCGATTCGCGTCTATTACGAAGACACCGACGCCGGCGGCGTCGTGTTTCATTCGAATTATCTGAATTTTTTCGAGCGCGCCCGAACCGAAATGTTGCGCGCGTTCGGCCATGAGCAGGACGCGCTGAGGGCCGATTACGGCATCATTTTCGTCGTACGTTCGTTGCAGGTCGATTATCTGAAACCGGCCCGCTTCAACGACCTGCTGCTCGTCGGCGCCCGGCTTACTGAAGCCAAAAAAGCCAGCCTGGTCTTCGAGCAGAAGATCACGCGCGGCGACGATATTTTATGTAAGGGCATCTTCCGCATCGCCTGCCTCGATGCGAATGCGATGACTCCGAAAGCGATTCCTCAACATTTGTTTAAAACCATTGAAGAATGAACACTGACTTATCGATCCTCCACCTCATCAAGGAAGCCAGCGTTGTCGTCCAATTCGTGATGGCGCTGCTGGTTTCGGCCTCTCTCGCCTCCTGGACGTTCATCTTTTCCAAACGGAAGGAACTCAAACGCGCGATCACGATCACAGACGAATTCGAGGCCGAATTCTGGTCGGGTGTCGCCCTCGCCGAACTTTACCGCAAACTGACCGCCAAAGGCTTCGAACCCGAAGGGATCGAAAAAATCTTTCTGGCCGGATACAAGGAATTCTCCCGTATGCGGCAGGCAGGCAACGTCGAACCGATCGTTCAGGTCGAAAGCGCGCAACGCGCCATGCGCATCGAATTGTCCCGCGAACTCGACCGGCTCGACGAACATCTGCCTTTTCTGGCCACGGTCGGGTCGACCAGCCCTTATGTCGGCCTGTTCGGCACGGTCTGGGGGATCATGAATTCATTCCGCTCATTGAGCAACGTCAAGCAGGCGACGCTGGCGCAGGTCGCGCCCGGCATCGCGGAAGCGCTGATCGCGACCGCGATCGGCCTGTTCGCGGCAATTCCCGCCGTGATCGCCTATAACCGCTTTTCGACCAATCTGGACCGCCTGATCGGGCGCTACGAATTGTTCGTCGAAGAGTTCGTCGTATTACTGCAAAGACAGGCGCACCAGAAATGAACAGAAAAAACGGCCGGCGCAGAAAGCCGATGAGCGAAATCAACGTCGTCCCTTATATCGACGTCACCCTCGTCTTACTGATTATTTTCATGATTACCACGCCGCTGCTGCAGACCGGCGTCAAGGTCGATCTTCCTGAAGCCGAATCGGCGGTGGTCGAACCGAAGAACGATCCGCCGTTAGTGCTCACGATCCACAAAGAGCCGGCCGGGGATTACAAATATTTCATTATGTGCTGCGACAAAGAGCAGGAACCTATCGAACCCGAAGAAGTCGACGGTAGAGTATCGGCGGTCCTCGCCGAAAAACCCGAAACGCAAGTGCTGATCGAAGCCGACAGAGACGTCGATTACGGTACGGTCGTCACGATGATGGCCGGCATGAAGAATAGCGGTGTACCGAATGTCGGCCTGCTGACCCGGCCCGAAGAAAACTGAGCGGGATGAACACGAGAAAATACTCCTGGCCGTTCGTACTGGCCCTGATGCTGCATATCTCGATCATGCTGCTGTTCATCCTCAGTACGCTGTTCAAGCTGTCGGATAACTCGGAGCCGCCGCAACCGGAAATCATCCAGGCGACGATCGTCGAACAACCGCCCGAGCCGGCGTCTGCCAAGGCAAAACCCGAACCCGCGCCGGAGCAACAGCCGGCTCCGGCGCCCGAGGTCGATCAGGCCGCCGAAATGCAGAAAAAAGCCGCCGCAATAGCGGAGGCTCAGGCGGCGAAGGCCAGAGAAGCGGCTGAAAAAGCCGCCGAGGAAAGAAAAGCGCAGGAAAAAGCGGCCGCGCTGAAAGCACAGAAACTGGCCGAGGAAAAAGCCGAGGCGGCGGCCAGGGCCGAAGCGGAAAAAGCCGCCAAAGCGAAAGCCGAGGCCGAAAAGACCGCTGCCGAAAAAGCGAAAAGACTGGCCGCCGAAAAAGCCGAGGCGGAAAAGGCGGCCGAAGCGAAAGCGCAGAGACTTGCAGCCGAAAAAACGGAGGCCGAGGCCAAAGCGAGAAAACTCGCAGCGGAAAAAGCGGAAGCCACCGCCAAGGCGGAGGCGGAAAAGACCGCCGCCGAAAAAGCACAAAAACTGGCTGCCGAAAAGGCCGCCGCTGCGAAGGCCAAAACGGAAGCCGAAGCGAAAGCCAAGATGGAAGCCGAAAGACTGGCCGACCTGAAAGCGCAAAGGCTCGCAGCCGAGAAAGCCGAACAGGAAAAAGCCGCCAAAGCCAAGGCCGAAGCGGAGAAAGCCAGAAAGCTCGCCGCCGAAAAAGCGGTCGAGGAAAAAGCTAAAAAGCTGGCCGCGGAAAAAGCCGCCGAGGAAAAAGCTAAAAAGCTGGCCACGGAAAAAGCTGCCGAGGAAAAAGCCAAAAAACTGGCTGCGGAAAAAGCCGCCGAGGAAAAAGCCAAAAAACTGGCTGCGGAAAAAGCCGAGACGGCGGCAAAGGCCAAAGCCGAGGCGGAAAAAGCCGCCAAAGCGAAAGCCGAGGCCGAGAAGGCGGCGGCCGAAAAAGCGAAAAAACTGGCCGCCGAGAAAGCGGCCAAGGCAAAAGCGGAAGCCGCAGCCAAGGCAAAAGCCGAAGCGGAAGCGAAAGCCAAAGCTGAAGCCGAGAAAGCGAAAAAATTAGCGGCTGAAAAAGCGGCAGCCGAAAAAGCCGCCGCCGCGAAGGCCAAAGTGGAAGCCGAAGCGAAAGCCAAGGCGGAAGCGGAAAGAGCGGCAGCGGCCAAGGCCAAAGCGGAGGCCGAGGCCAAAGCAAAGGTGGAAGCCGAACGTGCTGCAGCCGAGGCCAAAGCGAAAGCCGAAGCCCAAGCCAAGGCCGAAGCGGAAAGGGCCGCCGCCGAGAAAGCCGCTCAGGAGGCGAAAGCTAAAGCTGCCGCCTCGCAGGAGGCGATCACCAAGGCGATCCAGGCCATTCGGCTGAAGGTCAACCGCAGTTGGATCCGGCCGATGTCGATGAAGCCGGGCCTGAAATGCAAAATCCGGGTCAGGTTGATGTCCGACGGCACCGTGATTGATGCGGAAGTCATCGCCTCCAGCGGCGACGAAATTTTCGACCGCTCGGCCGAGAATGCGGTCAACAAGGCGTCTCCGCTGCCTGTGCCTCAGGATAAGGACGTGTTCGCGAAAAGTTTCCGGTCGTTTACGTTCACTTTCGATCCCGACCGGGGCGCTTATTAATATAACACTGCTCTGCGTAGGTTGGGTTAGGCGTTAGCCGTAACCCAACGAAATCGCAGACGGCAATGTTGGGTTACGCTATCGCTAACCCAACCTACAAATGCGTTCCCACGCCGAAGCGTGGGAACGATGAAAAGCTCACAGGTAGGGTACGCTGTGCGTACCTTTTTGGAGCCCAATCGAGTTCGAAAGTCGATGCAGGATACGCAGAGCGTACCCTGCATATGATAATATTTTGAAAGTGTTTTGAGAGGTCTGCGCGTGAAGAGAATAAAGAAAATCGTCATCATCGGCTTGTTAGGTCTGTTCGCGCCGCTGCTGCGCGCGGAAATGGACATCGAAATCACCGAAGGCATCGAAAGCGCGCTGCCGATCGCCATCGTACCGTTCGCGCAGCAAGGCCCCGCGCCGATCAGCATCAGCAGCGTCGTCAGCAACGACCTGGGGCACAGCGGCTATTTCAAGCCGATGAGCGAACAATACATGCCGGCGCGTCCGACGTCACCCGAAGCCATCCAGTTCGAACAATGGAAATCGGTCGGCCAGAACTACATCGTGATCGGCCAGGCGATCCCGGCCGGAAACCAATACAATGTGCAGTTCCAGTTGTTCGACGTGAATAACGGCAGCCAGCTGCTCGGCTACCGGATGACTTCTTCCGCCCAGGATTTGCGCCGGACCGCGCATCACATCAGCGACCTGATCTTCGAAAAACTGATCGGCAAAAAAGGCGTGTTCAGCGGCCGTATCGCCTATATCACCAGCAGCGGCCAGGGCGCATCCGCGACGCACCGGCTGCAGGTCGCCGACGCGGACGGCTTCAATCCGCAAACGATCGCGACTTCATCCGAACCCTTGATGTCGCCATCTTGGTCGCCGGACGGCCGCAAAATGGCTTACGTCTCATTCGAAAGAAAAACCGCGGCAATTTATGTCCAAACGCTCGCGACCGGGCAGCGGGTGAAAGTCGCCGAATTCCCCGGCATCAACGGGGCGCCTTCCTGGTCGCCGGACGGCGGCAAGCTCGCGCTGACCCTGTCGAAGGACGGCAGCCCGGACATTTACGTGCTGAATCTGATCAACAATTCGTTGACCAAAATCACCAACAGCACCGCCATCGATACCGAGCCGGCGTGGTCGCCCGACGGCAGCACCATCGTCTTCACCTCGGACCGCGGCGGCAAACCGCAGCTTTACCGGGTTTCGAGTCAAGGCGGTTCCGAAAAACGGATCACCTTCTCCGGCAGTTACAATGCGCGCGCCAGTTTCTCGCCGGATGGAAAAAACATCGCGATGGTACACGGTAACGGCAACGACTACCGGATTGCGGTGCTGGATGTCGCGAGCGGCACGATCAACGTGCTGACCGGCGGCCCGACCGACGAATCGCCCAGCTTCGCGCCGAACGGAGACTTGATTTTATACGCTTCGCAACGCGGCAGCGGCGGCTATCTGGCAGCCGTATCGCTCGACGGCAAGATGCAGCAAAAACTCGTCTTCGACAGCAACGCGGTCAGAGAGCCGGCCTGGTCCCCGTAGATTTTGCCGCCGTTCCCACGCTCCGGCGTGGGAACTTAGCCTGCCTTAAAGGGTATAAAGGTCATTTCATTACGATCCGGAAGAATGCCCGGACAAGGTGATTTTTCCGATGATAAATGTGAGCCCCTCCATCCGCCCGGTACATGGTCCGGCCGAATTGACCAATTGGCGCTCCCTCCTTTTTCTTGTACAATTATTGCCTTATTTTTCGGGATCTTAACGATGAAATTAAATAAAACACTCTTAGCTTTAGCAATAAGCGCCCTGTTTTTGAGCGCGTGCAGCGATGACGAAGCCGATCAAGCCCTGACCGACGGCTCGCAAATGGGCGCCAGCGGCATTAACGATGCGTCGACCGGCGGCCTTAACAGCGGAGCCGGTCTTGGCGGCTCGCAATTCGGTTCGGGAACGGCAAGCGCCGGAGGCTACGGCAACAGCCGCTTGGGCCCCGAATTTTCCGACCCGAACAATCCGCTGTCCAAATCGACGATTTATTTCATGCTGGATAGCAGCCAGATCCAGCCGGATTTCGAGCCGGTCATCGCGGCGCACGCCCGCTACCTGGTCAACCATCCGAACCAGCGGCTGGCTCTGGAAGGCCATGCCGACGAGCGCGGATCGCGCGAATATAACATCGCTTTGGGCGAAAACCGCTCCAAATCGGTCGCAAACCTGATGCGGGCGCAAGGCGTCTCCGACGGCCAGCTCGATTTGATCAGCTATGGCGAAGAAAAACCGGCCGCGTTCGGCAGCGACGAATCGGCCTGGGAACTCAACCGCCGCGTCGAACTGGTTTACAAATAAATGAACATGCGTCCTCTGCTGTTGGCGACTCTTATCGGCGGCATATCGATGAATGCTTGTGCGTTGGCCCCTGTGGTCAACGATCCAAGCGTTCCGCCGCCAATACCGCAAACCGTCCCCCAGGCGACTGCATCGAGCAAGACTCTGTACGAACTGATGAGCCGCATCGATCAACTGCAAAACGAAGTACGCGAACTGACCGGCAAGGTCGAGGAACAGTCTTATCAGAACGCCGAGCTGAAAAAACGGCTGAGCACGATGTATTCGGATTTTGACGAAAGAATGCAAAATCTCGAAAGCAAGGCGTCGGGCAGCACGCCGGCCACGAGCAACGCGCCGGCCGGCGAAAACGCCGACGATGCCGAGCAGCCGGCCGACTTGGACGCCATGCCGCCTTCCGGCCAAGCGCCTGCCGGGATCGCTCAAATCCCGTCGGCCGCTCCTGCCGCTCCGAGCGAATCCGCTGCCGCCGCATCGGGAGACCTGGAATACAAGCAGGCCTACGACGACCTCAGAAACGGCCGTACCGCGCAGTCGATCGAGGAATTCAAGGCCTACCTGGACAAGAATCCTGCAGGACCGTTGTCCGGCAATGCGCAATACTGGCTCGGCGAAGCCTACCGGGTCAATCAGGATTTCAGTTCGTCCCGCGCCGCCTTGCTGAAGGTACTGGAAAGCTATCCCGACAATCCGAAGGTGCCTGACGCGCTGTTGAAGCTCGGCTACATTGAAATCGACCTGAACGACAAGCCGAAAGCCGGCGAATATTTGAACCGGGTCGTAAACGAGTTCCCAAACACGAAAGCCGCGCGCCTGGCGACTGAAAAACTGCAATCGATCTCCGGCCAGTGAGTTCTCTCCGCATTACCGAAATCTTCTATTCGCTGCAAGGTGAGTCGAATACGGTCGGACTGCCGACCGTATTCATCCGGCTGACCGGCTGCCCGCTCCGTTGCGTTTACTGCGATACCGAATACGCCTTCAGCGGCGGAAAAAAGATTCCGATCGACGACATCCTCGCTCAGGTCGAAGCTTACGACACGCCGTATGTCACCGTTACCGGCGGCGAGCCGCTGGCGCAGCCGGGCTGCCTCGACCTGATGACGCGCCTGCTCGACAAAGGCTACACCGTTTCGCTCGAAACCAGCGGCGCGCTCGATATTTCGAAGGTCGATCCGCGCGTGGTCAAGGTGATGGATCTCAAAACACCCAGCTCGGGCGAACTGGATCGAAACCTTTATCAAAACCTCCAGTTTCTGGACCGCAAAGACCAGATCAAATTCGTGATCGGCAACGAAGAAGATTACGCCTGGTCGAAGGCCGCTCTAAACGAATACCAACTGCCGGAACGCTGCCAGATTCTGTTTTCGCCGGTGATGGGCCGGCAAGACCCGACCGACCTGGCCGAAAAAATCCTCGCCGACCGTCTGCCGGTCCGCTTCCAGATTCAACTGCACAAACTGCTGTGGGCCGACGCCCGCGGCAAATGATTCCCTATGCAAAAAAAAGCGATCATTCTGCTTTCGGGCGGGCTCGATTCGATTACCGTGCTGGCGCTGGCCCAAAGCCAGGGCTACCATTGCCACGCGCTCAGCTTCGACTACGGGCAGCGACATAATGCGGAACTGGAGGCAGCCAGGCGCATCGCCGAACACTATCGGGTCGCCGAACATAAAATCATTCCGCTGGGGCTCGGCGCGATCGGCGGTTCGGCGTTGACAGACGACCACATCCCGGTGCCGACCACGCCGCAAACCGGCATTCCGGCCACTTATGTGCCGGCGCGCAATACGATCTTTCTGGCGTTCGCGCTGGGCTGGGCGGAAGTACTCAACGCCCGCGACATTTTCATCGGCGTAAATGCGGTGGATTACTCCGGTTATCCGGACTGCCGGCCCGAGTTCATCGCGGCATTCCGGAAACTGGCCGATCTGGCGACCAAGGCCGGCGTCGAAGGCGACCATTTTACGATCCATACCCCGCTGATTTCATTGAGCAAGGCCGACATCATCAAAACCGGGCTGGCTTTAGGCGTCGATTACAGCCAAACCGTATCCTGTTATGCCGCCGACGCGAACGGCCGTGCCTGCGGTTTGTGCGATGCCTGCCGTTTGCGCAAAAACGGCTTCGACGCCGCCGGCATCGAAGATCCCACTCGTTACCGGCCACCCCTTTAGCCCGGTCGATGCAATTCTCTCCGGCTTTCGGTTCAGCCGCGTAGGTTGGGCTGACGCCAGGAAGCCCAACAGATCGGGGTCTACAAGACCGATCCTGATGCACCCCTCTTCTCGGGCCAATGCAAATCGGCCATCCTGGCAATGACCCCGGCGAGTCCTGCCGAAATGTCGAACGCCCTCGCTCAAAGCTCCACGAGAACTTCCCCGAATCTGTCCGGTTTGAACCCGCCCGCAAAGACCGTTGTCGTAAAATCACTTCCATAAAGGCTCCCCACTGGCTTCCGTCCTAACGGACTCGACACGCCAAAGGCTCCACATGAAAATCATCACCGCCCGCAACATGCAAAAACTGATCGCCGCGATCGGCATCGAAAGCTTTTTCAACCGGCTGATCGCCGCGCTCGAACAGGATTTTCGGCGCTGGCATGACTTTCGAAAATCGTCCCGCCATGCCACCCGCTATGACCAGGGCGTGATCGAACTGATGCCGTGCGCGGACGACCGTTACTATGCATTCAAATACGTGAACGGCCACCCCGGCAATACCGCGCTCGGCAAACTCAGCGTGATCGCCATCGGCCAGCTCAGCGACGCCCTCACCGGCTATCCCCTGCTGCTTGCCGACATGACGCTGCTGACCGCATTCAGGACCGCCGCCGCCAGCGCCTTAGCGGCAAAGTACCTAGCCCGCTCCGATGCCGAAACGCTCGCGATCATCGGCACCGGGGCACAGGCCGAATTTCAGATTCTGGGCTTCAAACGGCTGTTCCCGCTCAAGGAAATCCGGTATTACGACAAAGCCCCTCAGGCGATGGCCAAATTCGCGCGCAATCTTGAAAACTCGGGTTTCCTCCTGACTCCCGCCGACTCGGTCCGGGCGGCGGTCCGACAGGCCGATATCGTGATCACCGCCACCGCCGCGCACGGCCGGCAGCGGTTATTCGGCTTGCAGGATCTCGCACCGGGCACCCATCTGAACGCAATCGGCGGCGATTGCCCCGGCAAGACCGAACTGCCTACGGAACTGCTCGAAGCCGTGAAGATCGTGGTCGAATACCTGCCGCAATCGCTTGCCGAAGGCGAAGTGCAGCAATGCGCGGCGGATCGCGTCCATGCCGAGCTGTGGGAACTCGCGGCCGGCATCAAGCCGGGCCGCGAGTCCCGCGAAGAGATTACCCTTTTCGATTCGGTCGGTTTCGCGCTGGAAGATTATTCGGCCCTGCGTCTGGTTTACGAACTGGCTTCCGAATATTCTGCAGGCGAGGAGCTGGAAATACTGCCGGAACCAGCCGATCCGAAAGATTTGTCCGGGCTGTTCAACCCCAGTCCCGTCGGCTAGAGCATTTTCATACCGCGTGCAGGGAATGCCTCACCTTCTGAAGGGTGCCCTGCCGTTGCCCCGTAGGGTACGCCGCGTACCTTTCGACATGGATGGTACGCACAGCGTACCCTACGGGCTAAACCCGTAAGATACCGGTGCCGAACAGGATATTTATCCCCTCCGTAACGTTTAGCATCGCGCGAACATAGAAGATGATTTTATGCTGGCGGTAGGTCTTCAAATGAGGGGAACGGGGTCATCAACCTCGTCCCGCGCAGGGGGATTGCCGAGATCCAGATGAGAGGGAAGTATGAGAGCTACCCCTCCTGGATTTCCGGATTTCGGCAATCCCTGACCGGGGCAGGCTCTGCCGGAATGACGTGTTTTCCTTACGAAGGCCATATTCCCAAAGCGAGAATGCGCTAAGGACGCCATTATTGCAAGAACAACAGCGGCAACCCACCCCGCAGGACAGCGGGACATTACCGACCGCAAGCCATCCCATCCATAAGACGCGAACGACCTGTCAACATTCGATCAGATTCACCGCCAGCCCGCCGCGTGAAGTTTCCTTGTATTTGGTTTTCATGTCGGCGCCGGTTTCGCGCATCGTCTTGATCACCTTGTCCAGCGAGACGAAATGGCTGCCGTCGCCGCGCAAAGCGATCCGCGCCGCATTGATCGCCTTGACCGCGCCCATCGCATTGCGCTCGATGCAAGGCACCTGCACCAGACCGCCGACCGGATCGCAGGTCAGGCCCAGATTATGCTCCATCCCGATTTCGGCCGCGTTTTCGACCTGTTCCGGGGTGCCGCCCAAGACTTCCGCCAACGCGCCGGCCGCCATCGAACAGGCCACGCCGACTTCGCCCTGGCAGCCGACTTCGGCCCCGGACAGCGACGCATTTTCCTTGTACAGAATCGCGATCGCGGCCGCGGTCAGGAGAAAGCGGATTACGCCTTCCTCGCCGGCGCCCTCGCAGAACCGCCAGTAATAATGCAGAACGGCCGGAATGATGCCGGCGGCGCCGTTGGTCGGCGCGGTCACCACCCGGCCCCCGGCCGCGTTTTCCTCGCTGACCGAAAGCGCGAACAGGTTCACCCACTCCAGCGTTCCGACCGGCAGGCCGGGCGTCTGCCTCGGAATCTCGCCAATCAACTGCTTGTAAAGATTCGCCGCGCGTCGCTTTACTTTCATCCCGCCCGGCAGGATGCCTTCTTCGCGCATGCCCCGTTCGACACAGGCCTGCATCACCCGCCAGATGTTCAGCAATTGTTGCCGAACCTGATTTTCGCCCTGCCAGGCTTGTTCGTTATGCATCATCAATGCGCTGATCGGCTTGTGACTCGCCGCGCACAGCTTCAGCAAGTCGGCACCGGTTTTAAACGGATACGGCAGACGTTCGTCGTGACGGGTCAGCTTGTCGGCCGCCGCTTCCCTGCCGGTTACCACGAAACCGCCGCCGATCGAGTAATAATCGGCCTGCAAAAGCTCTGCGCCCTTTTCGTCGAAAACGGCAAATCGCATCCCGTTCGAATGAAAAGGCAGGCTCTTGCGGTGAAACAGCAAGTCGGCCTGCTGATCAAAACGCACCGGATAGCGCTTTAACAAGCGGATGGCGCCGGCTTCGCGAATTGCTGCCAGCCGTCCCGGAATCACCGACGGATCGATCAGATCCGGCGCCTCGCCTTCCAGCCCGAGCAGCACCGCCTTGTCGGTGCCGTGCCCCTTGCCCGTCGCGCCCAGCGAGCCGAACAGCTCGACCTGAAGCCTAGCGATTCTCGCCGCCAGGCCCTGCGCTTCCAACTTGTTCGCAAACGCCATCGCCGCCCGCATCGGTCCGACCGTATGCGAACTGGAGGGGCCGATGCCGATCTTGAAAATGTCGAAAACGCTGATTGCCATGATTGCCTGCGAAAAATGTCGAAGAAAAGATTCAGTAAAGGGAAGTTATGCCTTTACGAAGACAGAAGCAATGACTATGCCAATAGAAGGAATATCTAATATATTAGACCGGGCTGCGTCCGTTCCCGTTCTCGGCTCGAAAGCCTCTGGATCAAAGTGTCGGAGGCGTTATCGCCCAAAGAATACGTTTGAAGACCAGCCAGAATTTCCTGGTCGTTTCCACAGCCGCCATTATGCCCCGCCCTGCAAAACACAAGCCTCGGAGTTCAAAGTAACCGAAAAATGATTATCGACCCGATCCTTAACGATGCGGACCCGGCAGCGCTTCCTTCCGGTCGGACAGCATCGCCACGAAACTGCTGGCTTCGGCGATCGTCTGCTCCATCGCCTGGATCAACTGGGCGATGTCGACCCCGATCACGACGAATTCGTTTTGCAGCGCGGCGATCGCCTGCGCGTTCAGATTATGCTTCAGGTACAGGACTTGATCCTTGAACGCGGACAGGACCGGATGGATCTTCGCTTCGGCCGTGCGCAGGGACTTGAGCAGGCGGGCGTAATTCTGCCGGGCCAGCCGGAGTTGTTGCTTGCTGTGGTTCCTGAGAGTGCGGCTATTGTATTCGTCGAGTTCCTTTTCCCACTCGGCGAACAGCGCCTCGCTGACTTCTTCGATCGCCCGGATCCGCGTGCTGACCGCCTCGGATTTCGCTCGGCAGAACTGGTATTTCCGGTTCAGCTGATGATAACGGTGTTCGAGCAGCGCATCGTTCACGTTCACCAGCATCTTGAAGCGCTGCAGGGCGTCCTCGAATTCGTTGCGGGTTTCCCTGAGGCTTACGCACGCCTGCTCGACCTGATGCACCACGATCGCGCGCTTGTGGTCGCCGCCGATCGTTTCCCGGGCGTTGTAATAGACCGATTTGATTTGTTTCAGGAATAAGCGCCGGATGAACGACACGGCATAAGCCATTAAGTCGCCGTCCGTCGGTTTATTGGATGCAGCCATTCAACGTACTTTGATTGATGAGAGTTATTTTAAAACGCGCGTCTTGGGCATACGCGCAAAACGCCTTATCGACAATCTGCCGCTCGGCCAGTTCCGCAAGGCTTGTGCCGGCGTCGATCGCAACGGATTTTACCAGGATCAATTCCCCGGCCGAGAGCCGTCCCGCCAGCCAGGCCGCGAGGCTGTCGGAAGTGATGTTCCAATTGGCGGGAATGCCCGCCCGATCGAGCTCGTCCGGATCCGGGGACCAGATCGACATGCCCGTGAAGCGGTCAAAATCGGCGACTTGCGAAATGATCCGCCAATCCGGTTTCAAGCCGTTGAACAGCAGCGCCATCTGCTGCATGGCCAAAATCGCCATCCGGTGCGCGGCCGGATCACCGAACCGCCAGCGTTGCTGCGCATCCCTGACCCGGTCCGCGAACAGGCCCCCGCCCGGCACCACCACCGCCCCGTCTGCGAATTTTCGCTCGATGGCCGCGAGGCAATCGGCCAGCGTACCGGCCGCTTCGAGACTGCCGCCGAGCTTGATCACGATCATGGCTTATCCGCAAACTGCCTGAGCAGATCGAGCAAGGCCGCCGCCTTATCGAAGCATTCCTGGTATTCCTCTTCGGCGACCGAATCGTTCACGATCCCGCCCCCGGCCCAGAAGCGGATCTCGCCGTGCGAATGCACCAGCGTGCGGATTGCGATATTGCTGTCCATGTTGCCGTCGAAGCCGATGTAGCCGATCGAGCCGCAATAGACGCCGCGCCGGTTCGGTTCGAGTTCTTCGATGATTTCCATCGCGCGGATTTTCGGCGCGCCGGTGATCGAACCGCCCGGGAAACAATGTTTCAACAAATCGAGCGCATGCTTGCCGTCGGCCAGCACGCCGGTGACCGTGCTGACCAGATGGTGCACGGTCGCATAGGTTTCGATCGCGAAGATTTTCGGCACCCTGACCGTGCCCGGCTTGCAGGTCTTGCCGATGTCGTTGCGGAGCAGGTCGACGATCATCAAATTCTCGGCGCGGTCTTTCGGGCTGTGCCGCAAAATCCGCATCTGTCGGCGGTCCTGGCGCTCGTCCGCTCTGCGGGGGCGAGTGCCCTTGATCGGCTTGGTTTCGACCACGCCGTCGGTCAGCTTCAGAAAACACTCGGGCGAGGAGCTCAGGATTTGTACTTCGGGAAAGTTCAGGTAGGCGCTGAACGGCGCCGCATTCAACTCGCGCAGCTTCCGGTAGGCGGTCCACGGATCGCCTTCGCAATCGGCCGAAAAACGCTGCGACAAATTGACTTGGTAACAGTCGCCCTCGGTCAGATAATGCTTGATCCGGTCGAAAGCCCGGAAATAGCCGGCCTTGTCCATGTTGGTCCTGATCTCGCCGCGCACCCGGAACGGCGCTGCCGGATGTGCTTCGGGCAGGCAGCCGAAGCGTTCGATCAGGCGCTGCCAGCGGGCCGGATCGCGCGCGATGCCGGCCAGATAGCTTTTCTTCTCGTGGTGGTCGACCACGACCGCCCATTCGTAGATCCCGACCGCCATTTCCGGAATATGCTCCCGATCGGCCGCGAGCGCCTGCAGATGCTCCAGCCGCCGGGCCAGATCGTAGGCAAAATAACCGATCGCGCCGCCCTTGAAAGGCAAATCGCCATCCTGCCGCGCGACGCTGCCGAGTTCCCGTTTGACCAGATCGAACGGATCGCCGCCCGATTCCTCGCAGCGCCCGTCCCGCTCGACCCGGGTCTTCTCGCCGTGCGTGACCAGGGTGCAGACCGGCTCGGCGGCGATGATGTCGTAGCGTCCGCGCGTATTGCCAGGATAGCCGCTGTCCAGGAAAACCGCCCAGGGTTCGCCCGCCATCGATGAAAACAACGCGGCGGTATTTTCAAAATAAGGCAGCGAATCCTTGCGCAAGTCAGAAAAAAGCATCGAGGCGACGGACGCGGTTAAAGCCAAGGCGAAAGGCAGCCGGCAGCGGGCGCATGATACGGCATGGCGCCCGGCCTGAAAATAATGAGGTCTGATTTGAAGTCATCGATAGTTCAGCGCTTCCTGCAACGCTGCCGCAAGTCGTAAAAGAGAAAAATCGGCGGCAATGAGGCTTGAATGACGGAAAAGTGCAACCGTTACGGATGAATGCGGACGATGGCGTATTGAGAAGGCCGCTATTGTAACATTGTTTGCCTTAATGCTCGACGCCGTTCCCACATTTCATCGATCCCGGCGCTCCGCTTTCGGAACGTTCAGCCGGCGGTGCGCCGAATCTTGCCGGAACCGCCATCCCGGCTCTCATTCGGCGCATTGCGCCTGCCTCCGTCCAGCTTCGCATTGAAAACGGGTCAGCGATTTTTCCAGGTCGGCAAGATGGGCCTCCATCGGTTTACCGACCCATAATTGCGGCCGGGAGGCTTCCAGTTTTTCCCACCGCTCGCGCTCCGCAATCGAGGCCGCGGCCGCCTTGAATGCCGGGATCAACGAAAACCGGCTCTGCAATTGTTGCTTGAACACCGCCTCGCCAAAATAGGTGAAATCCGATTCCGAACCGCAGCCGAAAGAGGTCCGATCGTGCGCCGCGGCCGTCGCCACCAGGGTATGCGGACCTTTCAACGCATCGACGAACGTGCCCGAATAACAGGCGGAAACCACCACCACCCGCCACTTGATGCCGGCCTGATCGAGCATCGCCTTCAGCTGTTCAGGAGAGAGGTCGTTCAACGGCAGCGGCCAAAACTCGACCGCCAGTTTGTGATCGCTGCCGCCGTGGCTGGTCAGGTACAGGAACAGCACGTCTTCGTCGGGGTTCATAATCCGGCCGATGCGTTTCAAGGCCTGGGCGAGATTGGTCGCGGTCGCAAGCGGCGTGTCTTCGAGCGTGTCGAGATGATTGACCAGGTTCAGCGAATGGCCGACCGTACCGAACCGTTCGTCGAACAGCCGTTTGATATAGTCCGCCTCGATCGAAAACACGTCTTCGGTCGCATAGCTGGCGAAACCGAGATAGAACAGATCGACGCGGCCTTTACGCGCCGGGCGCAGCCGGCTCAACGTTTCTTCGAGCAGAACCGGCTGCCGGTACATCAGCCTTTCGGCATCCAGCGCCTTGTACCTTGCATACGGATCGCCGTCCTGTACTTCCTGTTCTTCGGGCGAATACCAGAAATCGCGGTAATCCGCGAACCACTCGCCGGCAGGACCGGCCGACAACAGCACCAGCGCCATGCCGGCGGTCGTGGAACGCCAGCGCCCGCAAACCAGAAACAGGGCACGCCCGAGCAGAATCAACAGATACACCGCCGCCAGCCGCTCGAACCACAGGCCGAGATCGGGCCAGCTTTCGAACTCCCGTCCGTTCAGATAACGCGACACCGTCTGCAGCAAAATCAACGCAGGCGACAAGCTGTAAACCACAACCCCGATCTGCAGCGCCGCGTTTTCGCGCCGGACAAGCTTCGAAGTCAACCAAGCCGCCATCAGGAAACAGGCCAGCTCGAAGGTATAAACCGGCAGCGCGTAAAGCTGGAACTCCGGATCGGGCCAATACAGTAGATAACCGGAGCCGATTTCCAGCAGCAGATCGACAAGCAGAAGCAGCAAAAACGGGTCGAGACCGACAACGAAGTTTTCCGGACCGCGCTTGCGGAAAAACGCCAGGCGCAAGCCGTTGTGCAGATTCGTCGATAAATTGGATATTGGATTCATTCGGAGGCGAAACAGGCGCTGAAAAAATGGGAAGTATCCGATATTTTACCCGTTCGAGCCCTTGCCGGCCGCTTTTTGATCGCTACAAAACGGCCGGCAGTATATCGGACTCTAGCCACTAGCCGGACGGGATATTTATCCCGCCGCACTTAACTAAAACCCGTTGAGGGTGATATTTTTCATCAGGATTTCCATATAAGCCGGCGTATTCATAAACAATACATGTCGCTCTTCCCAATGCTGGCGATCATATCCCATTGCCTCGACCAGTTGATAAGGGGTCGGTGTAACGATAAAACTCTCCAGCCGAATATGCTTATCGGATAGGCGCTGTTCGATTTCCTTAATAGTTTTATGGAAACGCACCTTGTCATGCTCCGGCCCTTCATGGGTAATGCCATGCGGTTCGATAAAGGCGATGACCTGTTGTTCGCCCTTAACCGACCATAAGATAAAATCGGGATAGAAATTGCCCGCCTCGAAAAAACCTATGCCACTGCCGCGCGATTTATTGCGCAACAGAAAAATGGATGTTTTGTTTTCGAGCAGTCTGGATTCATTGGCTCCCAGCCACCCCATCAAATCCACGACGAAATTCTTCTCGCTGTCGTTTAGCGAAACCGGGGCAATCGAAATCGGACAGCCTTTCTCGGCATACAATAACGGCTGATATAAATGATTAGCCAATAAGCAGGCTTTTAATTGTCCAGCTTCGATCAGTTTGGGCTTTTTCGAGTGTACGGCCTGTTCGATTTCTGTTTTTAATTTTTCGATGTCGCCTATCAACTGTTTTTCGCTGGCATCGACGATCAATTGATAGGACTCATCCGGCTTTGGCAAATTGCCGTCACTTGCATCCAACTCCCGAACTTCAAGCCGGGGCCGAATAAACTCGTCCATGGAATACAAGTAATACCGTTTACAGTATTTTTTCAGCAACTCCAAGGCAATTTGATTCCAGACGCGCACATGGGCATAGTTATTCATCGCCATCAGATTTTTCGGCACGTAAAGTACATACCAATCATGACGTTTCAACAGGCTATGGATGGCTTGCGGCACAATGATCAGGCTGTACAGATTTTCCCTGGCCTTGTACTGCTCCAAGTCGAAATAAAGCTTGTTGATGTCGAGAAAGGCAATATGCTCTTCGCTGAAAACGGCTTCATTCGCATTGACGGCAGCGGTACCCGATTTTACACCTTGCGCAACGATTGCCTGAATCTTGGGATACCAGTCCGCTTCGATGCGGTTTTTGCGCATCGCCTCCGGCACCCCGCCGAGTAAGGGCATCGCTCCGTCGCGGGTAAAACTGTATTCGCGGCCGTCGCTTTTTTTCAGCTTGGGCCGGATCACTTTCAATTTATGGCCAAAATCGTAAGTGACGTTCATCGGAATCTGGAACACTTCCTTGCGGTCATTGGCCGGCAAGCCTTCTTCTTTCAAAAAGTCGCGGAATTTCTCCATAAAATCGGCCTGCACCCCGAATACATTCAAGGTTTCCAGATAATGAATATATTCCGGTTGTTTAACGGGAGTCACCGCCCACGAACGTTTCAACGACCACTCATAGCCTTTCAAACGCACGCCCCGGCCAAAAAGCTGAATGATTTGCGAACCCTCGCTGCGGCCGACACGCATCAAACCCAAGGTAGAAACCCGCCAGCAATCCCAGCCTTCCACAAACTTTTTCGCGCCGATCAGCAGATTGATCGGCGAGGACGATTCCTTGATGCCGGCGAATTGCGCGGCTACAAAATCGCTGTCATCCAACACAATATTCGGGCAGGACTCTTGTACGTGTTTAGCCAGTCCCAACGCATCGCCGACATTGATCAAGCCGAAATGCTTATCCCCATGACCGGCTTTCAAAACCAACTCGCCGCTATCCCCTTTCAAACGCAGAACATGCAATTGACCGCCGGCGCGGTTGTTGAATAACGCGCCGAGGATGTCGGCGTGCATCTCGGCAGCCTTCTCGCCTTTTTGCAGTTGCTTGCGCAAAAACAAAAAAGCGCCGTGGAAAATATCGTGGCCGTTCCTATCGACCAAACCGGTCGATGTGCCGTTGTCATGCAACAAGGTTTCGATCGTTTTGACGGCTTGCTGCGGCTCGGCCAGAAATCGGTTAATGAAACGCAACACCTGCACAATATCGGAGACTGTGTCATCAACGACCGTCTCGCCTTTCTTATTTTTTTCGGTTGCTTTGGAAACGCTCGAACCCACAAACACCCAGAGCGGCTTCTCGATGTTATAAGCCGCATACTGAGGCTTGCGTTCGCGGTACAAGCGCAACTGCTGGTAAAAACTCAGCAAACAGGCCGATAGGTATAAAAACTCGTGATCGGTTTGCGCTTTGGGAATATTGAAGATGCGATAGTCCTTGCCGTAACCGTCTTCATAAAAATAACGGTAGGAATAATCGAACAATACCGCTTTGGCATAACTCTCTTCGATTTTGGCATTGCCCGCGGCTTTGACCGCCTCTTTGAACGTCGCCGAATATTCGAACGCAAAGCCTTTTTCTACCAGCCGTTCGCGCTGCTTCATCCAGCCTTCCTCTTCCGCCTTGCCCATGCCGCGATGGCCTTCGTCAACCAAAATCAGGTTCTGATCGCCGAGGTTGCGGGTAGCGATGGTATTCGGGCCGTCCTTATCGCCCAGCTTGGTGATCTCGATAAAATCGATCCGGCTCAAATGGCCGTAACCGCTGGCAAAGATATTGGCGGTGCTACCGATGTCATTGTTATCCAACACCAATCTCGATACTTCTATACCGCTCTGTTTCAACTCCTGTTCATGCTGGTTGCTCAAGCCTTCGTTCGGAGTAATCAACAAGGTGCGTGTCACGGCGTCATGCTTGCCTGCTTCCTTGGCGTAATGCGCGAACTGGCGATAGTTGATGTGCATCAGCAGGGTCTTGCCGGAGCCGGTCGCATTTTGCAGACACAGTTTGTTTAATTCGTCCGCGCTGTATTCGCTGATACCGGTGCTGTACTGCTTGGCTTGCCAATGGTCATTAAAGCGCCGCACATAATCGTTCAATTGCTCCAAGAGTTTATCGCGGTCGGCAAAGTAGTGGTGCAGATAAATTTCCGCAAACAACAACGACAGCCATTGGTAATATTTCCATTCGATCGGCCGGTCCCGGCCTTCGTTGAGCCATAGCGTATGGTCGACGATGTTTTGCTCGTAGTTGAGCAGTGCCGCCGGGCTCAAGGTGGCGCCCGGTTGCCAGTGGTTTTTCAATTGCTGATAAAAATAATGCAGGTTATCGCTATCCAATCCTTCCCGGCAATCGCGCAGTTGTTTCGCCAGCAACTGCATGGGACGCACCCGGCGGTTGCCGTCTTGATGTTCGGCAAAAGTATCGATGCCCAGCAAAGACATGATCCATTGGTTCAGTATCAGCTTGTCGGCAAACGGTAATGTTTGTCCGGTCTTCTTGCCGCCGGTTTTAACGGCTTTGGGTTTTACTGCCATTTGAATCGTCTCGATGTAGGGTGGATAAGCGAAGCGCATCCACCAAATTTGCCTTCCATGGTGGATGCGCTTCGCTTATCCACCCTACCTTAATCACTCGCAATCGATGTTTTTTATGTTATCCGGCAATCCGCCGGCACCCCAGCCAACGTCATACCAACCGGCTGAAACAAATTTTCTAAATGATGAATAAGGCCATTCACCAGGAGAGCTGACCAAGCCATGTTTAACAGGATTGAAATGAATATAATCCACATGCCGCCGCCAGTCGTTCTCATCGCGAATAGCATGCTCCCAAAACCGTCGCTGCCAAACATCGCGTTCGCCCGATCGTCTTCCCGAATCACCGATACGTTTGGAAACATATTTTTTGATTTCCCGCCAACGCCCTGAAAAATCCGCGTCTCCGCTGGGTAAGCGCCAAAGGCAATGCAGATGGTCGGGTAAGATCACGATCGCCTCGATCTCCAAAGGCCGTACTGCCATCACCTGTTTAAATGCGGCCCGCAAAATATCGACATGGGTCGGTTCGGAAAACACCGGCCGGCGTTGATAGGTAACCACAGTAAAAAAGTAGTGGCCTCCGCGGACAAATAAGCGGCGGTATTCGCTCATCGATTCTGCCCAATGGTGGATGCGCTAGCGTTTATCCGCCCTACCTGAAGCTGCGGCCTGTAGGGTGGATAAGCCGTCAGGCGTATCCACCGCATGCTCTGACAGGCTTTTTGTGCCGCGCCGGCGTAACGCGATCTCGACCTGCGGGCATCTTCGTCTTTGGTTTGCAGTCATGCCTTATTCCCCGGACCACATCGCGGTATGAAATGCTTCCTCGATCAGACGCACTTTGATTTGTTCGCCTTCGATCACCGGATTGGGCAAGGTATGGCTGCCGTTGATGTAAATCGCGCCATAGGTGTGTTCGCGCGGGGAGATTTGCAGCTTATCCAGCAGGTATTTTTGCAACACCGCATTGTCTTTTTCCGGGTTATCGGTCAGCTTGCGCCAGACGATCAAGGTCGGGATTTTCGACGAATTGTCGCCCGGCACTTTCAACGTATAGCCTTCGATCAGGCGAAACCAATAACGCGGTTCATCGTGGTCGTGATGCTTGGTGGATGCGGCTCGCGCCTTATCCACCCTACTATTGTCATCCATCGTGGACGTAGGGTGGATAAGGCGCGAGCCGCATCCACCGGATTCTCCGGCATCCAAGGCCACCGGCTTCAGCCGCGTACAGCGCAAGCGGGTGTTTTGATCTTGCGGCAAGTCGGGATCGGTTTCTCGCGCGAATTCCGCCGAAAACGTTTGCGGCGCTGCCATGTGCCGCACCCACAAGCCGATCAGCCAGTTAAAGGTTTCGACCAGATCAATGGTTTGCAAGTTTTGCTCGCCGCTGCCCGGCTTCTTGATCCGCATTCGGTAAGCGGTCGGGTCGCGAAAATCGGCGATGTTCAACAGGCTTTGGCTGCCTTGAGTTTCCACGTCCAAGAAATAATTGAGCAAATAATCGCGGCGCAACTCGGGATTGTTCGCCAAGGCCGTATCGCGGGCGGCATCCTCTTTGAAAACCAGGTTGTTCAACACGTCTTCGTAGCTTTCCAGGCGCAGGTACTTGAAGCAGTGGCTGATGCCTTGTCGGGAAACAGGTTTGCCGTCTTTCCAGTCTTTGGAATAGACGACTTTTTGGATGCGGGGTTTTAGGACAGTATTGAAATGATCGCCCTGTTCGATCAAAACGTACTTTCGTAATCCTGAATCTTTGCGGTTAAGACTGATGACCGAATGCGCCGTTGTACCCGAACCGGCAAAGAAATCAAGAAAAATAGCTTGCATGTCTCCCATGTAATCGAACAATCTGGCAATGACGGATGGTTCTTTCGGATTACGAAATGCGTCAGCTCCCATCAAGTTACGCAACTCCACCACTGTGGGTTGTTGGCCTTTGTAAAACACGCTCGGCATCACTTGAACATTTGATCCCTCTTCGTTCGCATCAGTCGAGCGGCGTTTGACATCGGGATCAAAATCCATCGCTACATAGTTCAAGTAGCGTTTGAGCACTGGCGGATCATTATGGTCGGCGCGAAACTCGATAAAATCGTGATTCAGATACAGCTGAAATTTTTCCGGAGTTGAAAAGCGCCACCCACTATCAGGCACTTTGCAGGGCTTTCCCGTTTCAGGATGAATCACGTCGTATCTTGGACCATTGCCTCCCGGCCAGCTAATATCACCATCACGCCATATGCCATTTCTATCCACTCGGTTGTAACGACGATGTTTTAATGCCGGATGGTCTTTATCGAGACTTTGATAAAACGCTCTAATTCCTGCCTGAATAGCCGCATAATCACCACCATGTATTTTTTTTAATCGGGCATACTCGGCGAGAATTTCATCCGAACCAGGTTTTTCCTCTCGCCACGTAGTATCTTGCGCTTTGAGCAAGGCGGTGTTTTTTCCGTAGACCAGCATATAATCATGCCCAAGAGAAAAATATTTCGCATCGTTCTTTCGGCCTTTTTCCCATACCAAATCCGCGATGCGATTGTTGAGGCCAAAAACCTCGTCTTTTAACTCCAGTAAATGCAACAATTCTTCCCGTCCAATCGCCGAAGTAATGGTTCCATCCTCTCGGATGAGTTGTTTACTCAAACCGAGCCGGCCAAACATCATTGAACACCAACTCGAACTTTGATAGCTGTCCTTGTAACAAAAACCATCGCCATCGGTATTATACGGCGGATCAATGTAAATACATTTCACCTGCTTCCGATATTTCTCCTGCATCAACCCCAACGCCTGAAAATTCTCGGAATGGATCAGCACGCCGTCGCATTGCGCGTCCAAATCGGGAATTTTGGCCAGCAACCGCTGTTTGAAACCTTCGTCGAATAACGCGGTATCGACCAGCAGAAATGGATTGGCTTTGAGAAACTCCAGCGTGAGCGGATTGCTGTAGCCGGGGCGCGCTGGATCCGCGGCAATTTCGTCGATAGCAAACAACTTTACCCATTCCTCGCGCTGCCGGCCGCTGGCGGCAATTTCGGCATAAAAGCTTTCCGGTATGCGGTCCAGGGTGATGCAATAATGGCTTTCGGTGACGAATTTTTTCTTCAGCCAAAGCTTCTTTTGGAATTCTTCGAGTTGCGCCAGGAACGCAATCAGTTGCTGGGCAATCCGGCGCAACACGCGTATTTTGGACAGGTAGTGTTCGACTTGCGGCACGTCGGCGTTCTCGATGTCGTCGAGGCGCATGATTTCATTCTTGATGTAAAAATCCAGCTCGCGGCGCAGGAATCCGCCGAGGTTTTTATGGATGAAGTAATCCATGGTGTTGCGCGCGGCGTATTTTTGCAGGTATTTGCCCAACAGGGTGCGTTTGTCCTTGCTGTCGGTCGGCGCGGGCAACGTCAGTCCTTTGAGAAAATCCGCCGCTGCCGGTTGGTTTTGCAATGCCTTGACGATGGCGGCTTCCGCTTCTCGCAGCCGGGTTTCCTGCCATTTATTGTCCTGGCCGGTTTTTTCGGCGTCGGGACGGTATTCGAAGTTGATTTGTAGGGTGGATAAGCCGTTAGGCGCATCCGCCATGGGCGCGTCGGTATCGATGGATGCGCTACACTGGTCCACCCTACGTTCGCCGTCGATGAATTCAACCGGCCTCGCGGCGTGGATCAAGAAAAAGCGTTTCTGCTCGCTGGCGGCTTTGATGTTGCCGTGCTCGCCTTCGCTCGCCTCGACGATGCGGAAGTGGACCTTCAGCGGTAGCTGACCGCCGTGGTCGGCAAAGGCTTCCAAGCCCTGGCCTTTGGCTTTTTGCGCTTCTAGGCGGATCGCTTCGTTAAGGTCGAAACTGTAGTTGGTCAGGTATTCGCTGCTCTTGATGTAATACTGGTCCTTGTTCGCCCAGTGCAGGTAAACCTCGCGCCCGTCATAAGGCACGGCATAAGGCGCGGCGCGGCTGTCGCTTTCGCGGGCGTAATAACGGCGCGACATGAAGTCGCCGTTGTCGTAATAGCGCTCGAAAAAACGGTAGAGATGGTCGTAGACTTCGCTTTCGGCATTGCCGCCGTCCTTGGCCTGTTCATAAAGCGCTTTGGCTTCTTTGACGCCGTCTGTTTCTTCCGGGTTGGGCGCGCCGAATCTGTTGGCTTGTTCAAGCGCCGCTTCATAGTTTGCCCTGGCTTCCGCAATCCGGTTTTCATCGGCTTCGCCGAAAGCATCCTGAATGACTTTGAGCAAGTCGTTTTCCAGAAAGTGCGTAACCTGCACGCTCTTGGCGTGCATGATTTTGTAAAAGCCAAAATCCAGTTCCGGCTGGTCGAGTTGGAACAACTCTTTCAGCAGATTGATCAGGCGGATACGGTATTTTTCGGTGTTGCTCATTAGAATTTTTTAGAAAATTGAAGTTTTAGCCCTATTCAAGCCTGTCTTGAGCTTTCCGCTCAATCGACAAGCTTACTTTGCTGCGTTGTTAGTTTGTTTTATTAATGCCATCCTTAGAAGCTGTCCTGCAAAACATCACAAGCATTTTGCAAGGGTTAATTCGATCCTGGCAATCCGTACCCCGTTTTCAGCGGTGGCGGTGAGGACTTCAAAATTCTTGGCTAAGGATTTGGCCGATATTAACTTCCTGGCATGGGTGGTAAACCTGCCAGGTTTTAAAAACCTGGCAGGTCTTTGGCCGGGAAGTGATTTGGAGCTAAATCCTAAGCGCCGAAACAGTCCAAGCCAGGCAAAAGTCCGCTCCACCACCCAACGTTTAGGCAACACGGCAAAGCCATCTTTGATTTTCACGGAAATATGCAGCGTCATCTGTAGATGAACATGTAGCAGATTACCCAGGGTATCGACCACGATATGGCGTTTGCGTCCCTTCACCTTTTTGCCGCCGTCGATGCCGTGTTCCTCGCTGTCATACTGGGTTTTCGCGCTTTGAGAGTCGATAATCCCGTAACTGGGGCCGGGTTGACGCTGTTTTTTTCGATGCATCCTGTTCAATTGATCCAGCGCTGCTTCCCAAACACCGCTTTTACTCCACTGCAAGCAATACGCCTTTGGACAACGGCGATTTTAAGGCGAACAAAGCGGCTTCAATCTGATGCGGATTCAGATCAACGCTGGCATCGAATAGGGATTGTGATAGCCGGCCTATCCCGTTGGGCGCATGCTGCCGTGTAAGCTCATGCGCGAAATATTTCGCATGGAATGATGTGATCACTTGCAAGAATTAACTATCTCGGAACATTTCATCGCAACCCTTTCAGGAAATATGCTTTGAACACGCACAGCGGCAAAACTCGCCGTTTGATAGTGTCTAAATGTTTCAGGAAAATTTTACGATGGCGGAGTAACGAATCCCGTAGGCAAAGGCGAAACAATAGGCTGAAAGGCAATGTATTCTAATTGCTTGCCGGTACGGTCTAAAAAACGCTACTCAGCCAGGCTTTCTTTGATCCTCCTGACGCGCATCGGTAACCTGACTGTCTCTTTAACCCGCTAGGCGCGAAGATAAACGGTTTTTCCTGCAGCGCCCGGCCTAACGAAAATTTGAAGCGAACAATAGGCAATTCATATTGAGAAGTCAACTTTTTGCAAACGGCAACAGGGCAATCGCGCCATGTTGAAACTTCCGCCGGACCGAGCGGGATGGGATTTATCGCCCCGTTCGTCTGTTTGAAAATTCTCCGCAAACACCAAATCATCTTTCCTGTCCATCCCGCTTTAAACGTTACGGACGGGATATAGCCCGTCCGGCCCGGTCCGGCGTTTGGACCGCTGCGCCACAACGCGAATCTTCGGAAAATAAGACATAGCGCGATTGCCCTGCAAACAGCAACAGTTGCGTTTACCGGCAATTCCGATACACTCACTCCATTTACCACTCTTTCCCGAACGTTTGATTATGCGCGATTCCAATCCCAGAACCGTTTACCTCAAAGACTACACCGTACCGGAATATCTGATTCATAACGTCGATCTGAGCTTCACGCTGGACGAGAAAAACACCCGCGTCGTATCGAGGCTGACGATGTGCCGGAATCCGGCCAGCCGGTCGAGCGATACCTCGCTGACTCTGACCGGCGAAAATCTGAAATTGGTCCGGGTGGTGTTGAACGAAGACAGCGAACTGGGCGACAAGGACTATCTGCAAACGCCGGATTCGCTGATCATCCACGAAGTGCCGCAGCAGCGCAGTTTCGTGCTGACGATCGAAAACACGATCGACCCGAAAGCCAATACCGCGCTCGAAGGCCTGTATCTGTCCAACGGAATGCTGTGCACGCAGTGCGAGGCGGAAGGGTTCCGCAAAATCACCTATTTTCTGGACCGCCCGGATGTGATGGCCACGTTCACGACCACGATCGTCGGCGACAAGGACCGCTTTCCGGTGCTGCTGTCGAACGGCAACAGGGTCGGCGGTGGCGACCTGCCGGACAACCGGCACTGGGTTTCCTGGAAGGACCCGTTCAAGAAGCCCTGCTACCTGTTCGCGCTGGTCGCGGGCCGGCTCGAATGCGTCGAGGACCGTTTCACGACGATGTCCGGCCGCGACATCGCGCTGCAGATCTTCGTCGAGAAACACGACCTGGACAAATGCGATCATGCGATGCAGTCGCTGAAGCATGCGATGGCCTGGGACGAGCAGGTCTATGGCCGCGAATACGATCTGGACCTGTACATGATCGTCGCGGTCGGCCATTTCAACATGGGCGCGATGGAAAACAAGGGGCTGAACATTTTCAATACCAAGTTCGTGCTGGCCCGCCCCGATACCGCGACCGACGCGGACTATGAAAATATCGAAGGGGTAATCGGGCATGAATATTTCCATAACTGGACCGGCAACCGGATCACCTGCCGCGACTGGTTCCAGCTCAGCCTGAAGGAAGGCTTCACGGTGTTCCGCGACCAGGAATTCACCGGCGACCGCACATCCCGAGCGGTCAAACGCATCGAGGACGTGAACATGCTGCGCACCCGTCAGTTCGCCGAAGACGCGGGTCCCCTGGCGCATCCGATCCGGCCCGACGCCTACATCGAGATCAACAACTTTTACACGCTGACCGTCTATGAAAAAGGCGCCGAAGTCGTGCGGATGCTGCACACGCTGCTCGGCGCGGCAGGCTTCCGGAAAGGCAGCGACCTGTATTTCGAACGCCACGACGGCCAGGCGGTCACCTGCGACGATTTCGTCAGCGCGATGGAAACCGCGAACGGGGTCGATCTCAGCCAGTTCCGCCGCTGGTATGCGCAGGCGGGCACGCCGGTGGTCGGCGTCGCGCAGCATTTCGATGCCGCGCAAAAGACGCTTTCGCTGACGCTTTCCCAGCATTGCCCGCCGACGCCGGGGCAAACCGCCAAGGAACCGCTGCATATTCCGGTCGTCACCGGACTGATCAACCGAGACGGCTCCCCGGCGCTTTGCCGTCTCGGAGAAAACGAGGCAGCAGCCGAGCAGGTCGTCCTGGAATTGACCCAGGCGAAGCAGGCCTTCGTATTTTCAGGGCTGGAGGAAGAACCGGTCGTTTCGCTGCTGCGCGGTTTTTCCGCGCCGGTCAAACCGGCTTTGAACCGGCCGCCCGAGGAACTGGCGTTCCTGCTGAGCCACGACCCGGACACCTTCAACCGCTGGGATGCCGGCCAGCAGTTGGCGGTGCAGGTGATGTCGGGATTGATCGCCGATTATCGGAACGGCGCGAAATTGGCCGTTAATCCGCTGTTGATCGACGCCTACCGCAAAGTGCTGGAACAATCGTGGGACGATTTGTCCTATTTTTCGCTGCTGATGACGCTGCCTTCGGAGCTGTACCTGACCGAGCAGATGCGCGTGGTCGACGTCGAGGCGATTCATCATGCCCGGGAGGCGGTCGCCAGGGCGCTGGCGGAACAGCTGCGCGAACCGCTCGAAACGCTCTATCTGCGCTACCACCGCGACGAGTCCGGCCGCTTCGATGCCGGCGCGATCGGCCGCCGCCGCATCAAGAATACCTGCCTCAGCTATCTCGCGCAGCTCGACGCGGACTGGGCTCGGCACTGGTCACTGCAGCAGTTCAACACCGCCAAGAACATGACCGACCAGCTCGCCGCACTGACCGTGATCGTGAATCATCCGCATCCGGCCCGGCAGCAATGCCTGGACGGCTTTTACCGTCAATGGCGGCACGAAGCGCTGGTCATCGACAAATGGTTTGCGGCCCAGGCGATGAGCCCGATGCCGGGCACTTACGAAAGGGTGCTCGGCCTGCTCGGCCATCCGGCCTTCGACATCAGGAATCCGAATCGGGTCCGCTCATTGATCGGAGCGTTTTCGCAGTCGAATCCGCTGCATTTCCATGCCGCCGACGGCCAGGGTTACCGCTTTCTGGCCGACCGGATTATCGAATTGAACGGCTTGAATCCGCAAGTCGCCTCAAGGATGGTCGGCGCCCTGACTTCATGGCGGCGCTATGACGAAAACCGCCAGAACCGGATGAAAGCGGAGCTGGAACGAATCGTCTCGACTGAGGTGATTTCGAAAGATGTTTATGAATTGGCGGCAAAGAGTCTGGCCTGACCGCCCTCCTCCCGAAACCGGTCAAGAAAAGGCGGGAGCTCCCCGCCTTTTCTATCGCGCCAGCCATATCCTGCATCCACGGCGGGAGATACGCGTTTTTCGATAAGAAACCCCGCAGTTATCCTTTGAAAATCAATTACCTCACTCCGGACGATAGATATTCAAGCTATCCATTGAGTACCCTTTTATTACCCTTTTTGAGTCGTTTACAAGGTTCTGCCAGCCCAATAAACTAACCCCGCTGGCGAAAATTAAAGGAAAATTCTGCGTTGATGACTTCGAGCAAGCAAGCTCATATACCAATAAGGAAGAAGTTCGGAAAACGTAACGCGACGGAGCGATATATCCCTCCCCCCGGCGCCGCAAGACCGATTATTCTGACCGAGACGGATCTCAGGCAAAAAAGCAGTCCAGAATATAGGATCATCTGACAGGGTGACCAAGTCATGGTGGAAACCCTCAGCGCACGGCGGTATCCGAAAAAAGGGGTAGATCGCGGCGGACATAGGACTACAGGCTGCCAATAACGCGACCGCCAGCTTATTTTTTTGCGGCTGAAACCGGACGGACCTGGTTTCGGCTTTCGCACAAAATGCTGATGCTCCCGAAAATCAACGTAACTAAGGAAGTTTTCGATGAAATATGTAGCCATCATAGAACCCACCAATAAAGGCTTTTCAGCTTATAGCCCGGATATCCCCGGATACATCGCAAAAGGCGTCACGGAAGAAAGCGCCAAAGACGCTCTGAAAGAAGCCATCTCCTACCATATCGAGAAACTGAGGGAAGTAGGCCTCGATATTCCCAGAAGCTATTGCAGGGCGGAAACCATTGATATTGCCACCTGACCCTTTTTGCCGGCCACGACAAACTCCCCGGCAACTTTCCGGAAATCGGCAAGGAAGAGGCGTAGCGATTCGCACTGCGGCATAGAGTCAAACGGTGGCTGACGCTTAAAGCCATTGCCGCCCTGGTTCGAAAGTTCGTCTCACAAGGCAAGCAAACGATGAAAGGAGTTACAGGGGCGTGCCGCTGACTTACCGATGCGAATTGTTTTTTACTCTCCCCAGAGCGATCCGCAACGGTATTCAGTCACTCCTACAGGCAATTGGCCAGTAAGATGGCACGTTTCGGGGCCGGCAAACCTTCTACCGTCAATTCGGGCGCGTTCGGATCGAGAAAGTCCGGCAGCGAGTGAAACGGCATCCATTCGGTGCTGCGCTGTTCTTCAACGCCGGTAGGCGTCACGTCAACCGTGCGGATATTGCCGAAGCGGCAGCGCCTGAGCCAACTCTCCAGCGTCGCAAGGCTGGGGATGAACCAGACGTTGCGCATGTTCGCATAACGGTCTTCCGGCATCAGCGTCTCTCCCAGCCGGCCGTCGATAATCAACGTTTCGAGCACCAGCTCGCCTCCGGGCCTCAAGCAATCCCGCAGTTCGAGCAAATGATCGATCGGTGACCGCCGATGATACAGCACACCCATCGAAAATACCGTATCGAAGGCTTTCAGCCCCGCCGGCAACGCTTCGAGCCCGAAAGGCAGCACATCCACCGGCGCAGGCCCGTAGAGCGATTTGACCAGCCGGAACTGGATCACATTCAGCAGCAGAGGATCGATTCCGACGACCGCTTTTGCGCCTGCCCCGAGCATCCGCCAGCAGTGATAGCCGCTGCCGCAGCCGACATCCAGCACCAGCCGGTGCGCGAGGGGGGCAATATGGTCCTTGAGCCGGTTCCATTTCCAGTCCGACCGCCATTCGGTATCGATCCGGATGCCGTAAAGCTCGTAAGGCCCTTTGCGCCAGGGGATCAGTTCGCGCAGTATTCCCAACAGTAGCTCCCTATCCGTTTCGGCGATATCTTCGGCGCAGCCGATCCGCACGGTATCTTCGGTCAGGCAGCGCTGCGAAGGCGGCAACACGGGCAAACGGTCCAGCAGCGCCAGCCAATGCGGCAGTGAGCCGTGCCGGGCAGGATCCAACGCGGCAGCGATTTGCGCAGGCAGGCTGTCCGCCCACTCCCCCGCCCCGGCTTCCCTGAGCGCGGCGTATAAATCCTGATGGCCGTTCATTTCAAAGCGAGGATCGAAGCGAAATTGAAATATTGGAACCAGACTTCCGCGCTGGCGAATCCGGCTTCGAGCAGACGGCTTTGATGCGTCTTGAACGTCTCCGGAATCAGCACGTTCTCCAGCGCGCTGCGTTTCTGGCTGATCTCGAGTTCGCTGTAACCCTGCGCCCGTTTGAAAGCATGATGCATTTCGGTCTGGAGCTCCTGCTGCCGTGGATCGTCGAAGCACAGTTTTTCGGAAAGAATCAACAATCCGCCCGGCAGAAGTCCCTCCTGGATTTTTCGAAGGAAAGGCCGGCGGTCTTCGGGCGGAATGAATTGCAGCGTAAAATTCAGCACCACGACCGACGCATTTTCGATCGCAATGTCGCGAATGTCCGCGCAGCGGATTTCGACGTTCGCATGGGGCACCTCTTTTTGTAGGCGTTCGCGAAAACGCGAAACCATCGCTGCCGAATTATCGACCGCCACGATCCGGCAATGAGGCGCTTCGATCTGTTGCAGCATGCTGAAAGTCGCGGCCCCCAGCGAACAGCCCAGATCGTAACAAACGCTGTCCGGGCGGGCGAAACGGCCGGCCAGCAGCCCGATCGCCGCGATGATCGCCTGATAGCCCGGCACGGAGCGCCCTATCATGTCGAGGAAAACCTCGGCGACTTTGTCGTCGAATTTAAACGCTTCGATCGCCCCTATAGGACGGGCATAAATAGAATCTTTGGACTGAGTCACTGGAAAAAAGAGTCAATGCGGGCCGCCGATAGAGGCAATGTCTTCGGCAGCAAGGGATCGACCGATCCGGAATCACATCAATGTCGTGTCGAGATGGCCGAATTTGACGGCAAGACGGGTCAACTCCACGTCGTTTTTGATCTTGAGCTTTTCATAAACCCGGTAGCGGTAGGTATTTACCGTCTTGCTGCTGATCGACAGCATTTCGGCCATTTCCTGTATCGTTTTGCCCTGCAGGATCAGCGTCACGATTTCGGCCTCTCGCTGGGACAATTTGCCGAACGGCGACTGGTGGTTGTCGAGCAGATTTTGAAAAGCCAGATTATTCGCCACATCGCTGCACAGATAGCGCTTGCCCTCGATCGCCTTACGGATTGCGCAGATCATCTCTTCCGCCGAAGAAGATTTGGAAATGAAGCCCAATACGCCCAGCTTCAATAACTGTTGCGGGATCGGGCCGTCGTTATATGCCGACAGGCCGATGATTTTGATGGCCGGATTCTGCCGCAGAATGCGCCGGCTCGCTTCCACGCCGCCGATGCCCGGCATGCTGACGTCCATCAGTATCACGTCGGGAGCCATTTCGCCTACCATGGCCACAGCCTGCTCGCCGGAGTCGGCAACCGCCACGACTTGAATTTCATTATCCGAATTCAGCAGTGCCTGAATGCCTGTTCTTACCAATTGATGATCATCAACGAGGAGCACACTAATCATAATCAATTATTTTTAATCTTATAATCAGTCAATCAGCATTGTCGTGGACCGGTAAAGCCGGCAATACATTCCATGAGGCCGCCATTATAACGGCTACGGCCATGTTTGTCTGTATCTTAAGGAATGGCTAAATAACCCTAAGACAATCAAAATGATTTTACCGGCGGCACAGCGGCCGATTTTTACAGTGCTTGTATATCGAAGCCCGCTCATTCATCATAGCCTTCATTGAGGTAGATTTTCGAGTCGGAATACCCCATCCCTCTCGAACTTTTCATTTAACCGTGTTACTAAACTAAAAAGGAGAAAATGATGACAACCGAAATCGCATCCAGAATAGCGGCGTCCCTGATTCCGGCCTTTTTGCTGATCGGAGCGGGCGGGCCGGCGTTGGCGAAAGAAAATGCGGATATCCAGAGAACGGTTTTATTGCAGCAACAGGTGACATTGCCCAGCCCCAACGTGAACGGGAGAGTGATTCGGGTCAATTTTCCGGTAGGGTTCAAAACGCCGCGCCACACGCACGAGGGACAGGGACCGCGATACGTGGTCAAAGGCACGCTGCAAGTAGTGGAAGGCGACAAAACAGGCATTTATTCGGCCGGTGAAGTCTTCTGGGAAACCGGCCAATCGATGACCGTGGAAAACATCGGCGGCGAACCGGCCGAATTGATCATTTTCGAAATGGGAAAAGGTCATTGAGATGGGCCGCCGGCTGAGCCTGCTGCTGTTATTGTTGTATTGGGCCCAGGCTTCGGCAAAGCCGCCGACGCCCCTGCTCTGGGAGGTCAGCGACGAAGACAATAGCATTTATTTGCTCGGCTCGTTCCACATGCTGAAGGCGGAAGATTATCCGCTGGCCGATCCGGTCAATAAAGCATTCGACGAAGCCGGCAAGGTCTACTTCGAAGTGTCCCCGGACGAACTAAACGACGTTGCACGGGTTCAATCGCTGATGAAGACCGGCATGATCGCCGGGGACGGAACGCTCGAACAGAGCCTGCATCCTGAAACCTGGCAACGGCTGCAAAGCTACTGCGAAGCGAACGGTTTGCCGCTCGACACGTTCCGGACGATGAAGCCCTGGCTGGCCGCCTTGACGATAGCAAGCCTGGAAACCGTGAAAGCCGGCTATCTGCCCGATCTTGGATTGGACAGGCATTACATGGAAATGGCCGCGATCGCCCACAAGGAAACGGCCGGACTGGAAAGCCTGAGCCAGCAATTCAGTGTTTTCGATCGTATGGAAGCCAAGGAACAGGAATTGTTCTTGAACCAGACGCTAAAAGATATGCGGGACCCGCGGCAATTGCACGAACTGCATCGGCACTGGCGCAACGGGGATGCGGACGGCCTGCTGCAGTTGCTGCGCCAGGATACGGTGAATGAAATCCCCGAATTTTACCGCCGCCTGAACAGCGAAAGAAACCGCGCCTGGCTGCCGCAAATTGCCGCCTTCCTGAAGGAGAACCGGGAAGGCAGCGCTTTGGTCGTGGTCGGCAGCCTGCATTTACTGGGCGCCGAGGGGCTGATCGAATTGTTGAGGCGGCAGGGATTCCGCACGGTCCAGGTGCAGTAAAAGAGGATCAATGCTGCGTGCCGGTATCGGCGCGATAAATCGATAACTTGTCGGCCAGCAATTTTTGCACGTCGATCCGGTCGAAATGGTATTGTTTGTTGCAGAATTCACAGCCGACTTCGACCGCGCCTTTCTCTGCGAGGAGATGCGCAAGTTCCTGCTGCCCGAGCGTACGTAGCGCGTATTCGATTTTTTGCTTCGAACAGGTGCATTCGAACCGTACCGGTTCCGCATCGAAGAGCCGGACTTTTTCTTCATGAAACAGGCGGCGCAGCAGAGATTCGCAGTCGAGACTCAGCATCTCCGGAGCAGTCAGCGTATCGGCCAGCATCACGATACGCTCCCAATCGGTTTTGAAATCCTTGTGTTCGGGCAATTCCTGTAGCAGCAAGCCCGCCGCGACCTGTTCGTTCGCGAACAGCCAGAGCCGGGTGTCGAGCTGTTCGGACTGAACGAAATAAGTCTGCAAGGCAGCAGCCAGATTGGCGCCTTTCAGCGGCACGATGCCCTGATAAGGGTCGGCGTTGTCCGGCCGGATCGTCAACACCAGCCGGCCCTCCCCGAACATCGATTCGAGGTGCCCACTTTGCACTTCGCCGGCATGCCGGACCAGTCCTCTGATCTTGCGATCGTGCGTCGCTTGCGCAACCAAGGTCCTGAACGCGCCGTCGCCCTGCGCCTGCATGATCACGGAGCCTTCGAACTTGATCGTGGCCGACAGCAGCACCGCCGCCGCCAGCGCCTGACCCAGCGTTTCCTGCACGACCGCATTGCCGTGCTGATTGAGTTTTGCGTTTTGCCAGCTGTCCGATAATCGGACCCATTCGCCGCGCACTCCGCACTCTTCGAAAATGAATCGGCGTAAAATGTCTTCTTCCATTGGTCTTTCCGGATAAGTGAACGCCCTAATTATAACCGGCAACCGATAGCATCCGACTTTCCAATCGTTACCGGAGGTACCGATCATGCTTTTCTCCTCGAAAAAATTGACTATTCCAGCCCCTTCCGAGGCGCTGCCCGGCAATCCCGAACCGATGCGCGTGACCAATCGGCACTTCGTGAACGGCCATCCGATTCTGCCGCCGTTTCCGGATCGTCTCAAGCTGGCGTTATTCGGTCTCGGCTGTTTTTGGGGAGCCGAACGCCGTTTCTGGACCCTTCCGCCTATTTTCAGCACGGCAGTCGGCTATAGCGGCGGTTATACGGTAAACCCGACCTACGAGCAGGTCTGCACCGGCATGACCGGACACAGTGAGGTGGTTCGTGTGGTTTACGATCCGGAATTGACGCCTTACCGCGAACTATTAAAGGTGTTCTGGGAATCACACAATCCGACACAAGGAATGCGCCAGGGCAATGATCTCGGCACGCAGTACCGGTCGGGGATCTATACCTACGATCAGGCACAATTTGAAGAAGCCGTTGCATCCCGAGAGGCTTTTCAGAAACGATTGACCGGATCGGGATTCGGAAAAATCACCACCGAGATTCTGCCGGCCGGTGAATTTTACTATGCGGAGGATTACCACCAGCAGTATCTTGCCAAAAATCCGGGCGGCTATTGCGGACTCGGCGGCTTGGGGGTGTGTTACGAAAGCGGATGAGCGGGCAAAAAAAAGGCGGTTTGGAAACCGCCTCAAAACTATTTAGGAAGATTTTAACGCAACTTTCAGCTCAAGGGCTCTGAGGAGCCTGAAAAGTTAGATTGATGATAGCAACAGCTTGGGCAAATAAAAATGTGGCAAATTGTCGCAGGGCAACAAAGAGTGCAAAAAAGAGACAATCTGTTGCATTTCCTGTTCGCTTTTGCGGATAGGACCCGCAGCGGGGTAAAAAAAAGGCGGTATTTCAACCGCCTCAAGACTATTAGGAAGATTTCAACGCAACTTTCAGCTCAAGAACTCGGAAGAGCCTCAAAAGTTAGGTTAATCATAGCAATAGAAAAAACAATTTAAAATGTGGCAAATTGTCACACCATCACAACGATTACCAAAAAAGCGACAAAAACAGACCCTGCCTCCTTTCTGTCTTACCATAAGGCTGCATAAAATGCAAAAAGATTCAACAGGGTCTTTCATTGAAAAGATTCGGTAAAAATTTGGAACCTTTTTGCTCAAAATGAGCTTCGGAATCGGGTTCGATCATCATAGCAACAGAATGAAAAAGCGCCTCGTGCGACATATTGCCGCAGTGCGTGATGCCCGGTAAATTAGCGACAATAACTCCGCAAGCCGGATAGTTCTTTTTTTCGATTATTAAAAATGCTTACTCACGTTACGCCCAAATCGGAATTCAACGCCAGACAAAACCTGAAATGGCTGTTCATTCTCAGAAACATGCTGATCGTCGCCGCATCGCTGCTGCTGATCATCTCGGTCTACGGCTTGAACATCAAGCTGCCCGAGGGACAACTCTGGATGGTAATCGTGTCGATCATCTCGGTCAACGTATACACCTCGATGCGCCTGCAGACCGACGATCCGGTGTCGGAACTCGAAATCTTCTCGCAGTTGGCGATCGACGTGCTCGCGATCGCGGCATTCATGTACCTGACCGGGGGCGCCTCGAATCCGATCATCTGGGTGTTCCTGTTGCCGTTGATCGTGACCGCGATCATGCTGCCCCAGTCCTATGCCTGGTACATGGTCGCGCTAACCACCACGATGTACACGATTCTGATCGCACACAATATTCCCCTGCCCTCGATCGAACCGCACATGCCGGACCCCGCGCGGCTGCAACCGGACGACATGGCGCATTATTCGATGCTGCTGAACGCGTACGCGGCCAGCGACAGGTATTATTACGACCTGCACATGTTCGGGATGTGGTTCGGATTCGTATTCAGCGCGGGACTGGTCGCGTTTTTCGTAGTCGAGCTCGCGAAAACCTTGAAGACTCAAGAACGCAGTCTGGCGATCGCGCGCGAAAACGCGCTGCGGGACGAACGCGTGATCGCCCTCGGCACGCTGGCGGCCAGCGCGGCGCACGATATGGGCACCCCATTGGGCACGATCGCGATCGTCGCGCATGAACTTAGGCAGGAATATCCTCTGCACCGTTTTCCCGATCTGCATGAAAAGATCGATATCGTGCAGCAGCAGGTGGACCGCTGTAAAAAGGCACTGTCGGTGATGTCCGCATCGGCCGGCGAGATCCGCGCCGAATCGGGCAGCGTGATGCGGGTCACCGCCTACCTCGATAGCGTGATCAATCTTTGGCGTACCCAGAAGTCGACCGCGAAACTGAATCTTTTCATCGATCCGGACAATGTGGACGAAGCCGAGATCATCGCGGAACGAACGCTCACCCATGCCCTGATCAACATCCTGAACAACGCAGCCGAAGCTTCCGGAGACAATCGCAAAGGCATCGAATTCCATGCGGCCTGGGACCTCGGACTGATGCATATCAAGATTCGCGATTATGGCCCCGGCTTCCCGCCGGAAATGGTCGGGACCGCAGGCAGACAACCGCTGATCAGTAAAAAGCACGGATTGGGAGTCGGGCTGTTCCTGACCTATTCGGCCATCCACCGGCTCGGCGGCACCATCCATCTTTATAACACGCAGCCACACGGCGCCTGCGTCGACATCGCGCTGCCGCTCCTGCATGCCGAACCCAACGAAGAGAAGGCTACCGACAATGGATAAACCGAGATTATTGCTGGTTGACGACGATGAAACCTACTGCCGGGTTTTGAAGTCCGCGCTCGAAAAAAGGAACTATGAAGTGCTGGTCGCCAACGACGTGCAGAGCGGCATGGCGCTCGCGGAACAAAACCTGCCCGAATACGCGGTGATCGATTTACGGATCGGCCATGAATCCGGCCTGGAACTGGTCAAAAAACTGATTTCGCTCGATGCCAATACCGCCTGCGTGATGCTGACCGGTTTTGCGAGCATCGCCACCGCGGTCGAAGCAATCAAACTCGGCGCGGTCCATTATCTGACCAAACCCGCCAACGCCGACGAAATTCTGGCCGCCCTGCACAAGAACGAAGGCGACACAACCGTTTCGATCAGCGAAAACCCTTTGTCGGTCAAGCGCCTGGAATGGGAACATCTGCAAAAAATTCTGATGCAGCATGAGGGCAATATCTCCGCTGCGGCCAGAGCCTTGAACATGCATCGGCGTACGTTGCAACGCAAGCTGGAAAAGCGGCCGGTCAGGGAGTGAGCGCACATCGGCAAAAATTTATTTCCGCCTGACTGGAATTTTTAAATGAGAATTGTTATCATTAATTATCGTTTCCAGACAGGAGATCGTTTCATGTACGTATGTGTCTGCAAGGCAGTCACCGATACGCAAATCCAGAAAGCCATCGATAGCGGCCTGTGTACGCGCCGGCAGCTTTTCGACTGCCTCGGCGTCGGCGGCGAGTGCGGAAAATGCAGTAAACAGGTCAAGGAATTGCTTGACGCAAACAAGCAAAATCAATTTATAATGCACCCGGTATCGAATCAACCTGTTTATAATGCCTGTTGAAGGCCGGGAGCATCTATGAAGGGCGATAAAAAGGTCATTGAATTGCTGAATAAAGCATTGACGAACGAGCTGACTGCGATCAATCAATACTTTTTGCACGCCCGGATGTTCAAAAACTGGGGCTTCCATAAGCTGAACGAAAAAGAATACCGCGAATCGATCGACGAGATGAAGCATGCCGATGCGCTGATCGAGCGGATTCTGTTTCTGGAAGGCCTGCCCAATCTGCAGAACCTGGACAAACTGCTGATCGGCGAAAACCCGAAAGAAATGCTCGAATGCGATCTAAAGCTCGAACAGGCTGCGATTCCGCTCCTGAGAGAAGCGATCGCCTATTGCGAATCGACTCAGGATTATGTTTCGCGCGACCTTTTCGAAGATATTCTCGAAAGCGAGGAAGAACATCTCGACTGGCTCGAAACCCAACTTGAGCTGATCGGGAAAATCGGCATTCAGAATTATCTGCAATCTCAAATCTGATTTTCCAGCCTTCTCTCCGCCCCTTTCTTTCTGCGGATCAACCGCTTATTCCCCGCTTCGAAAATGACAGCCTAGCCCGAACGGTCGCTGCCGGGCTATAATGATTCGTTTTTGTCCCGGATTTACGATCCGGCTTACAGCGAGGAAAAAATGTCTCAAATCGTGGTTTGCGCCCTGTACAAATTCGTGGCGCTGGAAAACTATCGCCAGCTCAGGCAGCCTTTGCTCCGGATCATGGAAGAGCATGGCGTCAGGGGAACCCTGCTTCTGGCTTCGGAAGGGATCAACGGCACGATCGCCGGATCGCGCGAAGGGATCGACAAGGTGCTGGCCTGGCTCCGCACCGATCCCAGACTCGCGAATATCGAGTACAAAGAATCCCATGCCGATCGCCCACCTTTCAATCGGACCAAAATCAAACTGAAAAAAGAAATCGTCACGATGGGAGTCGAAGGCATCGATCCCCGGCGCGTTGTCGGCACTTACGTGAAACCCGCCGATTGGAACCGGCTGATCTCTGATCCGGAAGTGATCCTGATCGACACCCGCAACGACTACGAATACCGGGTCGGCACGTTCAAAAACGCGGTCAACCCGAAAACCGAAAGCTTCCGCGAGTTTCCGCAATTCGTCAAGGACCATCTCGACCCCGCTAGGCATAAAAAAGTCGCGATGTTCTGCACCGGCGGGATCCGCTGCGAAAAATCGACCGCTTATTTGAAAGAGCAAGGCTTCGAAGAAGTCTACCATCTGCAGGGCGGCATCCTGAAATATCTGGAAGCAGTGCCAGCCGAAAACACACTCTGGCAGGGCGAATGTTTCGTTTTCGACGAGCGGATTACGGTCGATCATGCCTTGCAGAAAGGGCAATACGATCAATGCCACGGCTGCCGATTGCCGATCACTGAATCGGACAAGGCCGATCCCCGCTATCGGGCTGGCGTTAGCTGCCCGCATTGCTACGATAAACTGACCGAGGAGCAGAAAAAACGCTTCAGCGAACGCGAAAAACAGATCCGGCTCGCCAAGCAACGCGGCGAAGCCCATATCGGCTCTGACGCCGCCAAAAGCTTGGCCGCAAAGCGAACAGCAAAACAACAGCGCCGCCAGCGGCAAGGCGGCCCGAAACCCATCGAGGTTCACGATGACCGATAATTTTGCGATGATCGGCAAAAAAGCGCCGTTATTGGCCGTTTCGGAGTGGATACAGGGTGAGCCCGTCAATTTCGACCAACTCCGGGACCGCGTGGTGCTGGTCGAAGTATTCCAGGTCAATTGCCCCGGCTGTTTTTTGTACGCCTTGCCGGAAGCGGTCGAACTGCACCGGAAATACGCCGGTAACGGCTTGACCGTGCTCGGCATCGCGACCGCGTTCGAGGATTTCGATAAAAATACGCTGGAAAACCTGCGCGCATTAGCCGAGCGCAACGAGGTCATCGGCGAAACGTTTAAAGCATTGAGCCGGCATGGCGCGCTTGACCAAGGCCGCTTGCCCTACCGCATTCCCTTCCCGCTGGCGATGGACCGGCTGACCGAACGTCAGGGCGAAATTTCCGAAACCGAGATTCTGGATTTCATTCACGGCCGGCTGCCCGATTTCGACCGCCAGCCGGATCACTACCGGCAGCAGGTTGTCGACCAGGTACGAAGCTATCTGGAACCGCAGCACTACCGCGCGGAGACTTTCGAACGTTTTCGATTGAAAGGCACTCCGTCGCAGATACTGGTCGACAGGCAAGGCATACTGCGCGCCTGCGAATTCGGGGCCTTCCCCGATTTGGAAAACCGCCTGCTCGAACTGCTGCGGGAATAAATTGTCGGACCGGCACAGCTCGTTCCATTACCGCCGTATGACAGGACGAATCCCCTCCATCCGGTAAAAAATTGCCTTTCTATTTAATGGGTAGATTGATGGGCAGACGCACCCAGAACAGTGCGCCTTCCAGGCACTCTCCAAGCTCGATCTCCGCCCCGTAAGTTTTCAACAGGGAAGCCACGATCTTCAGGCCCAAACCGGTGCCGCCGGCATTTCGGCGTGTCGTGAAAAAAGGCGTGAAAATCTTGCCGCGGTTCTCCCGTGAAATGCCCGTGTCGTTGTCCTGCAAGCCGATTCGCAACGCCTCCGCCCGCCGTTCCGAACGAATCCGAAGCTGCATAGCGCCGTGCTGCAGGCTGTTTTCGAACAGATTCACGAACACCGCCTCGAGCACTTCCGGCGCAACGGCCAGGGATTGCGCCGGAGCCGTATCCAGCTCGATTTGCAGGCCGCGTTCGGCATAGAGCGGTGCTTGAGCGGCTCGATTACTTCCAGCAAACCGCACGCCTGCCGGCTCGACCGCATCGCATCCGCATGGGCAAGTTCGAGCAGGCGATTCACCAGTTGCCTGAGCCGATGCGTATCGGCCAGAAGATTCGCGATAAAGCGCTGCCTGCGCTCTTCGGGCATCGTGTCGGCATGGTCCTGCAGCAGTTCCAGCGCGCCCTGAATCGAAGTCAGGTGTGTTTTGAACTCGTGCGAGACATAGGTCGCGAAGCGGCGGATATAGTCGGTCCTTTCCGAAAGTGCGCGGGACATGCCCGCAAAACTCTCGGAGAGCCTGGCGATTTCGATCGTGGCCGGATTCTGCAAGGGATCGATGACTTTTTGTTCTCCGCTTTTGACTTTTTCGGTCTGCAGAATCAACTCCCGAATCGGCCGCGCGATCGCCGAGGAAGCCAGCGTTACGTCATGACCACGATCGCCAGCAGACCGGTACCCGCCTGCCGATTGCCGTCGAGAATTTTTTCCCGGGTATGAGAGATCAGCGTATAAGGCAGCGCCAGCACAGGCCCCGCCAGCGCCTGCGCGCCGGGCCAGCTTTGCCCGATGCTGTCGTAGGCCTTTTGCCGACAGCCCTGCCGCTCGTAGACGATGCCGCCGATATAGGCGCGCGGAATCAGCAACAATATAATCAAGCCGAAAATAGCGCCCAGTTTCAGATAAAAATGGTTTTTCATAGCCTATCGCTCCCGTAGTTGATCGTACCGAAAACTTTATCGGGATGCATTGCAAATTGCGTGAAAGGAATTCGCATTTTCGGCAACTTTTTGTGCAGGTTTTGTGCAGAACCGTAAAAACGGGCAAGTTCGAAGCGAATCGGCGCCGCTTTCGTATATAATGGCAGGTTTATCTACCGACTTATTTTTGCCCACTTTATCCGATGTCCAAAAAGAAAAGTCCTACGCTGTTCGAAGATTCTCTCGCCGAGCTCGAAGCGTTGGTCAACCAGCTCGAACAGGGCGATATTTCGCTGGAAGAGTCGCTGAAGTCGTTTGAACGCGGCGTTTTTCTAACCCGCACCTGTCAGCAGGCTCTGCAGGAAGCCGAACGGAAGGTTCAGATTTTATTGGAAAAGAACGGCACGCAAACCCTGGAGCCTTTTACTGATGAGTAATGCGTTAAAAGAATACCTTAGCTTATGCCAAAACCGCGTCGAACGGGCGCTCGAAGCACGCCTGCCGGGCGAAAACATCCTGCCGCAGAAGCTGCACCAGGCAATGCGTTATTGCGTATTGGACGGCGGCAAACGGATGCGCCCGCTGCTGGCCTATTGTACCGGCAAAACGCTGGGAATCGCCCCTGAAGTGCTCGACGGCCCGGCTTGCGCAGTCGAATTCATCCATGTATATTCGCTGATCCACGACGACTTGCCGGCGATGGACGACGACGACTTGCGGCGCGGCAAACCGACCTGTCATGTCGCTTTCGACGAAGCGACCGCGATTCTGACCGGCGACGCGCTGCAGGCGCTCGCGTTTGAAGTTCTGGCGCACGACCCGGCGATCCAGGCCAGCCCCGAAAACCGGATCAAAATGATCACCACATTGGCTCGGGCCAGCGGCTCGCTGGGAATGGTCGGCGGCCAGGCGATCGATCTCGCCTCGGTCGGCACCCGGCTGAATCTGCCCGAACTCGAAAACATGCACATCCACAAGACCGGCGCGCTGATCCGGGCGAGCGTGAATCTGGCAACGCTGGCCAAACCCGATATCGATCCTTCCGTCGCCGCCAAGCTCGATCAGTACGCTAAATGCATCGGCCTCTCGTTCCAGGTCAAGGACGACATCCTCGACGAAGAGAGCGATACCGCCACGCTCGGCAAGACCCAGGGCAAGGACAAGGACAACGGCAAACCGACCTATCCGGCCTTGCTGGGACTGGCCGGCGCCAAACAAAAAGCCCGGGAACTGCACGAAAAAGCGCTCGACAATCTGAGCATTTTCGGCAGCGAAGCCGATTTACTCCGCGATTTATCCCTTTATATCATTGAGCGGAATCACTGATTCCCAACTTGATCGCTAAGAAATTAAATCGGATAATCGCAAGGCCATCTTCGTGTTCCTTCCGGGAACACGCGGATCAGCGCGCTGCCATAAGGCCCGCGCTTTGACCCCGCAAGGAATCGAGTTAAAGATGAATTATTCAGGCCACTACCCCATTTTAGACACCATTGATCTTCCCGCCGATCTGCGTAAACTGAAAAAAAGTCAGCTCAAGCCGCTCGCCAAGGAACTGCGCGACTACCTGACCCACACGGTCAGCGTCTCCGGCGGCCACTTCGCGGCCGGGCTCGGCACGGTCGAGCTGACCGTGGCGCTGCACTACGTGTTCAACACCCCCGAGGACCAACTGGTCTGGGACGTCGGCCACCAGGCCTACCCGCACAAGATCCTGACCGGCCGCAAAGGCCGCATGACCACGATCCGCACCTTCGGCGGCATCGCCGCGTTCCCGTCCCGCAGCGAGAGCGAGTACGACGCCTTCGGGGTCGGCCATTCCAGCACCTCGATCAGCGCCGCCCTGGGCATGGCGATCGCGGCCGCCCTGAAAGGCGAGCACAAGCAGATGGTGGCGATCATCGGCGACGGCAGCATCACCGGCGGGATGGCCTACGAGGCGATGAACCATGCCGGGGCCCTGGATGCGAATGTGTTGGTGATTCTGAACGACAACGAGATGTCGATCTCGCCGAACGTCGGCGCGATGAGCAATTACCTGAGCAAAATGCTGTCGAGCCGCCTGTATGCCTCCGTTCGTGAGGAAAGCAAGAAGGTGCTCAGCAATATTCCCAGCGCCTGGGAGTTGGCACGGAGAACCGAAGAACATCTCAAAGGCATGGTGGTGCCGGGGACGCTGTTCGAGGAACTCGGCTTCAACTACATCGGCCCGATCGACGGCCATGACCTGGACGTGCTGGTCCCGACCCTGGAAAACCTGAAGGCGATGCCCGGCCCCCGCCTCTTGCACATCGTCACCAAGAAGGGCAAGGGCTATGCCCCGGCCGAGAAGGATCCGCTGGCCTACCACGGCGTGCCCGCCTTCGATCCCCGCCAGGACTCGTTGCCGAAGTCGGCCCCCTCCCCGCACCCCACCTACACCGAAGTGTTCGGCCGCTGGCTCTGCGACATGGCCGAACAGGACGAGCGCCTCTTGGGCATCACCCCGGCCATGCGCGAGGGCTCGGGCCTGGTCAAGTTCTCCGAACGCTTCCCGGACCGTTATTTCGATGTCGCCATCGCCGAGCAGCATGCGGTGACCCTGGCCGCGGGCCAGGCCTGCCAGGGCGCCAAGCCGGTGGTGGCGATCTATTCGACCTTCCTGCAGCGGGCCTACGACCAACTGATTCATGATGTCGCGATCCAGAACCTGGATGTGCTGTTTGCGCTGGACCGGGCCGGGCTGGTCGGCCCCGACGGCCCGACCCATGCCGGCAGCTTCGATTTCAGTTACCTGAGCTGCGTGCCGAACCTGGTGGTGATGGCCCCGGCCGACGAGAACGAGTGCCGGCAGATGCTCTATACCGGCTTTCGCCATGACGGCCCGGCGGCGGTCCGCTACCCGCGCGGCAAAGGGCCGGGAGTGGCGGTCGAGCAGACGATGACCGCCCTGCCGATCGGCCAGGGCGAGATCCGCCGCCAGGGCAGCAAGATCGCGATCCTGGCCTGGGGCAGTCTGGTCGCCCCGGCGCTGCAGGCGGCCGAACGCTTCGGCGCCACGGTCGCCAACATGCGCTTCGTGAAGCCGCTCGATGCCGCCTTGATCCGCGAGCTCGCCGACAGCCATGAAATCCTGGTCACGGTCGAGGAGAATGTGCTCGCGGGCGGGGCCGGCAGTGCGGTGAACCAGTGCCTGCAGGCCCAGCGCATCCTGATGCCGGTCTTGAACCTGGGCCTCCCCGATGCTTTCGTCGAGCAGGGTACCCGCGAAGAACTGCTTGCCCTCTGCGGCCTCGATGCCCAGGGCATCGCCGACCGCATCGAAGCGTTCTGCCCCGAATTGTTCCGAAAAGAACTTGACGTTGCGGTCTAAAAGCACTCCTAAGATGAAGGTTGCCGTCTCGGCAACCCGACTTTTTCTTTAACCTCTGCAGTTTCCCGACCCATGAACCGTTTGATTAACAAAATCCGAGATATTCCCGATTTTCCGAAACCCGGCATCCTGTTCAAGGATATCACGCCGCTGGTTAAAGACCCGGCAACCTTGAAACTGGCGGTCCACCAGCTGATGGAACCTTTTCTGGGCAGCCGGATCACCGCGATTGCAGGCATGGAGGCAAGAGGTTTTATTTTCGGCTCCCTGGTGGCCTGGGAAATGGGATTGCCCTTCATTCCACTCAGAAAACCCGGCAAACTGCCTTATGACGTACAAAGCGTCTCGTACGATCTGGAGTACGGATCGGCGGCGCTTGAAGCGCATATCGACGCATTCGAAGCGGACGACAAGGTGCTGTTGATCGACGATTTATTGGCGACCGGCGGGACCGCCAGAGCCAGTTGCGAACTGATCGAGAAGCTCGGCGCCGAAATCGTCGCGTGCGCTTTCGTGGTGGAGCTGGATTTTTTAAACGGCAGGGAAAAACTTGAAAACTATCGGGTCCATAGCCTGCTGCATTTCTGAATCGTTCCGTAGGGGACGATGCTCAATCCTCCATTGGATTAAGCAAAAGGTATACGATTACTTCGATTTAAGCGCTTTCCGCGATTTTTTCTTCGCTACTTCGGCTTTTGCCAATTGATACTCGAGGCGGGCCTGCTCGTATTTGCTTTTCGCATCGAGATAGGCGGCACCCTGTTCGCCGGCAGCCCGATTTACCGAGACGGAAGCCGCCGCGACGGGTGAAGAAACCGTTGCCGCAGCTGACGGCGCAGCGGCTCTGCTTTCCTCAGGTTTAAAAGGCTCTTGAGCCACCGCCGGTTCGGCATCTGCGGCATTCGCCTGCGGCTGTTCGCCATCGGCAGGTTTTGCCGCATCATCAAGCAAATCGTCTTCGAAATCCGCCAGATCGTTCTTTATTTCGGATTTGCCGTCGGTCGCCAGATTCTGCCGCCATTGCAGGAACGACTCACGGGTGAACACGTAAGGATCGAGCGCGGCTTCATCGATGAATTTCAATGCGCCTTCCGCATTCGCTCGTGCGTTCAGCATCTGTACCAGTTGTACAGGCATGCCGACATAAGTAGCCGGGTTCGCGGCGGTATCGAATACCGAGCCCGGAATACCGCGCGCGGTCGACGGTCCGAGAAAAGGGATCACCAGATAGGAACCTTGAGGCACGCCCCAAACAGCCAGAGTTTGCTCGAAATCCTCATCGTTTTGCTCGAGCCCCGCATATTGGGCAACATCAAGCAGACCGCCGACGCCGGCGGTCGTATTGATCAGGAATCGCCCCGTATCTTCCGCGCTTTGTTGAAACTTGGCCTGCATCAGGTCATTCAACACCACATTGATGTTTTTCAGGTTGGTGAAAAAATTCGACACTCCGGTCTGCATGAATTGTGGAGTCGCCCATTTGTAAGCATTTGCAATCGGTCCGGCCACATAATTATCCACCTTGTCGTTAAAGGCGAAAACCTTGCGGTTGAGATTCTCGTAAGGGTCGACAGGATTGGAAGGCGTAGCACTGGCTGTGGGCGGAGTCTTTTCGCCGGTCGAAGCGCAGCCGGTCAACGCCAGCGCGACACCCAAAACACACAATGCGGAAAAAACAGGTAAAAGTCTGCGGGAGTAAAAGCCGCCAATTACTTTATCGATGACCATGGAATTACAATTTTGAATAATTATCTATCTTTTCGTTGATTTTCGCGATTAAAGCGTCGAAACCTTCACGCTGCAAGATCGTAGTGTATTCCGATCTTCTCAATGCCAGATCACTAACGCCATCGGCAATGATATTGATGATGCGCCAGCTATCGCCTTTTTCTTTCAGCCAGTAGTCGAATTTATGCGACTTTTCGCCCGGCACCTTGAAGAGGTAATGCACAACAACGCCGCCGCGCGCCGTTTGCTCTTCGGATTCGAAAGCGAACGACTCGCCGCCATACTCCTTGAAATTATGCGCATAAGATGCGATGCTCAATCTGCTGAACACATCGACCAGCTTGTCCTGCTGCTCGGTGGTCAGCTTTTCCCATTCCTTGCCAACCACGACGCGGGCAATCTTGACCAGATCATGGCTTTCGGATACCGGTTCGGCCAGTTTATCATATCGCCCTGCATAGCCGAGCGTTTTGCCGTTTTTCATTACATCGATCAACTCGGCCTGAAACTTTTCCACGACCGCTCTGGCACTCATTCCACCTGCCGCTCCGGCAAATGCGCCAATCGGCGCCACCAGCAAGAGCACGAGCACAGCCATCCATTTTGATTGTTTCGCTGTCATCATTTTAAAATCCCGATTTAAACAAATTAAAACTGTAACAACGGCCAACGGGCGGGGCAAAACTGCACCGCCCGTTGGCCGTCGAACGATCGATTGAAGGAGCAAGCCTTTTATATTTAATTCGATGAAGCCTTTTACCCTCTTCGGCAGCCGAACTGTATCGGACAGGCTTGCCGCTATTCCACTCTGATCGGAATACCGGAAAAAGTCGCCTGCGGTTTGACTTCCGCATAGACCGGAGCCGGCTCCGGCACCATTTCCCCGCTGGTTTTAGGACCTTTGATTGCGGTCAAAATTCCCTTTAACGGATTCTGCAGCATATCTTCCACCGCGGTCGCCTCATAACCGCAATGGGCCATGCAATTGGCGCATTTCGGGTTATTTACCGTACCGTATTTCTCCCATGGCGTGGTTTCGATCAACTCCTTGAAACTGGAGGTGTAGCCTTCATCCGCCAACAGGTAGCAAGGCTTCTGCCAGCCGAACACGTTGCGGGTCGGATTGCCCCAAGGCGTGCAGTTATAGCGTTGGTTACCGGCCAGATAATCCAGGTACAATGCCGAATGATTCAATTTCCATTTGCGTTTCTTTTCTTTGCCGATCCGGAAAATACCCCGGAACAATTCCTTGACGTCCCTGCCCTTGATGAAAACATCCTGTCTCGGCGCGCGCTCGTAGCTGAAACCCGGCGCAATCGTAACGCCTTCGACACCTAACTCCGTCACATAATCGAGAAACTCGGCCACCTCGTGATCTTTCTCGCCCTGAAACAGCGTGCAGTTCACGGTAACCCGGAACCCCTTGCCGAGCGCCAGCTTGATCGCCTCGACCGCCCGGTCGAATACCCCTTCCTGGCATACCGACGCATCATGGCGCTCGCGCAGGCCATCCAAATGCACCGAGAAAGTCAAATAAGGGGACGGCTTGTAATCGTCGATCCGCTTCTTCAGCAGCAGCGCGTTCGTACACAGATACACATATTTCTTGCGCGCGATGATGCCTTCGACGATCCTCGGCATTTCCTTGTGAATCAAAGGCTCGCCACCCGGAATCGACACCATCGGCGCATTGCATTCGTCGACCGCCTGCATGCACTCTTCATAAGAGAGGCGCTTATCGAGAATTTCGTTGGAATAATCGATCTTGCCGCACCCCGCGCAAGCCAAATTACAGCGGAACAGCGGTTCCAGCATCAACACCAGGGGATATTTCTTCACGCCTTTGATTTTTTGCTTGAGCAGATAAGTGCCTACTGTTAACTGTTGACGTATTGGAACTCCCACGCGAAAACCCTCCAAAAGAAATTCAAAAAAATTGCGGACTCCGTTTTCGGACCCGCGATTCCTAAACCGATACGGACGTCGCCGCCTGTTGCATATCAACAACAATCCTGCCATTTTACTGCCAATACGGCCGTTTTCGAGTAAAATGGCCTCAAAAGCAAACGCTTTGAACGAGCGTCTGTTTCATTTTGGTGACTAGAATACTCTTTTTTTTCACACGACTCCAGTTTTAACAACAAAATATCTGAATTACACGACGAACTCGCCTTTACCCTTTCCTCTCTCCCTAACTTAAATAGTCCTTGTATCTTTTTGTTTTTTCTTTGTTTTCTATATACACTCCAATACTGCAGCAATCATATTGGCAACAAAACAACATTACTTTGCAAATTGCCAACAAACAAGCTATCATTGCGGTCAATGAAAAAGAACCACTCCTTCAATAGACCGAAGGACTCTCGCTTATGAATGAAGATCGAAATTTTTTGAACGACCCTAAATCACTGAGCAAACTTCCTGACGATGCCTTTCAGACGGAACTGCTGAAAGGCGTGTCCAGAACCTTTGCATTGACCATTCCTCAGTTGCCCCAGCCGCTGTACGGACCGGTCGCCAATGCCTATCTGCTCTGCCGGATCGTCGATACGATCGAAGACGAAGTCTCGTTGACGCCGGAACAGAAAAGTTATTTTTGTTCCGACTTCATCGATGTCGTTAAAACCGGCCTCAATTCCGAACCGTTTGCGGCCGAACTGGCGCCTTTGCTGTCGGATAAAACCCTGCCCGCCGAACATACGCTGATCCATGTGATGCCGCGCGTGATCGAGATCACCCACTCGCTTGATCCGGAGCAGATCGATGCGCTCGCCGAGTGCGTCGCTACGATGGCGGAAGGCATGTCCGCGTTCCAGTCGCAAAATCTGCAGCACGGGCTGCCCACGCTGGCCGATCTCGATAAATATTGCTACTACGTTGCGGGCTGCGTCGGTGAAATGCTGGCCAAACTGTTTTGCCATTACTCGCCGACAATCGCCGAGCACAAGGACGAGCTTCTGCGCTTGTCGGTCTCTTTTGGCCAGGGTCTGCAAATGACCAATATCCTGAAAGACATCTGGGACGATGCGGAACGCGGCGTCTGCTGGCTGCCGCAGGACATTTTTCGCGAAACCGGTTTCGATTTGAAAAAACAGACGCCGGATGCCAACGATCCAAATTACAAGAAAGGCTTGACGCACCTGATCGGCATAGCGCACGGCCATCTCCGCAATGCATTGCGTTATACGCAGTTGTTGCCGGCGCATGAAACGGGACTGCGCAATTTCTGCCTGTGGGCATTGGGGATGGCGGTGCTGACGTTGAAGAAAATCAAACGGCACCTCGACTTCAACCGCTCCGAGCAGGTCAAGATTTCAAGGAAAAGCGTGAAGGCGACGATTTTCGCGACCCGGCTGACCGTGCGCAGCAACCGGCTGCTCGAATTGCTTTTCGATATGGCGGGACGGGAGCTCAAAACCCCCGAATGGCAATACACCGCACCCAATTTATTAGCTCAATTAAACCATTAAGGACACCCCATGTTTACCGATGCTAACACACAGATAAATACCGGCTCTGCTCCTAGCTCATCGACACCGATCCAATCGCATGCTTACGATCTCGACCGGGCGATCAAAAAGGCCCAGGACAGCCTGATCAAGCTGCAGGATCCGGCCGGCTTTTGGGTTTTCGAACTGGAAGCGGACTGCACGATTCCGTCCGAGTACATCATGATGATGCACTTCGTCGACGATATCGATGTGGGCCTGCAGAACAAAATCGCCAACTATCTGCGTTCGCGCCAATCCGAAGACGGCAGCTTTCCGCTGTTTACCGGAGGACCTGGCGACATCAGCGGCAGTGTGAAGGTCTATTACGCACTGAAAATGGCCGGCGACGATATCGACGCACCACACATGAAACGTCTGCGTGAATGGATTTTGAGCCAGGGCGGCGCCGCGAAAGCGAATGTATTCACCCGGATCGCTCTGGCGACCTTCGAGCAACTGCCGTGGCGCGGCGTGCCGTATATTCCGGTCGAAATCATGTTGTTCCCGAAATGGTTCCCGTTCCATCTGGACAAGGTCTCGTACTGGTCCCGAACCGTGATGGTGCCGCTGTTCATCCTGTGCAGCATGCAGGCGAAGGCCAAGAACCCGCACAAGGTCGACATACTCGAACTGTTCACCGTCCATCCCGACGAAGAAAAGCATTATTTCCCGGAAGGAACGCTGCTGAACAAGATCTTCCTGGGGCTGGACAAACTGGGCCGGCTAACCGCGCCGCTGATCCCGAAAACCATGCACGAGCGTGCCATTCAGAAGGCGCTGGACTGGTTCACCGAGCGTTTGAACGGCGAGGACGGACTCGGCGGTATTTTTCCGGCCATGGTCAATGCCTACGAATCGATGCTGCTGCTCGGCATGCCGGAGGATCATCCGAATGTGGTGATCGCGCGCCAATCGATCGACAAACTGCTGGTAATCAACGAAAACGATGCCTATTGCCAGCCCTGCCTGTCGCCTGTCTGGGATACCGGTCTGGCCGCGTTAGCGCTGCAGGAAGCGAATCGGAACGGCAACAAGGCCAGCCTGACGAAAGCCTACGACTGGCTCAAAACCAAGCAGTTGAAGGACGAGCCGGGCGACTGGCAGGTCGCGAAACCGGACCTGCCGGGCGGTGGTTGGGCGTTCCAGTTCAACAATCCGCATTATCCCGACGTCGACGATACCGCGGTCGTCGCCTTCGCGATGGCGGATTCCGGCCTGCCCGGCATGGAAGAACCGGTTCAACGCGCGACTCGCTGGATCGAAGGCATGCAGTCGAAAAACGGCGGCTACGGGGCTTTCGATGCGGATAATACCTATTATTATCTGAACGAGATTCCGTTTGCCGATCACGGCGCCTTGCTCGATCCGCCAACCGCCGACGTCAGCGCGCGCTGCGCGATGCTGATGGCGAAGGTCGCGGAAGAGCGGAAGGAATATCTGCCGACGCTCGAACGCACGGTCGAATACCTACGCCGCGAACAGGAAGCCGACGGCTCCTGGTTCGGCCGCTGGGGCACCAACTACGTTTACGGCACCTGGTCGGTGCTGTTGGGCCTCGAACAGACCGGCCTGCCGAAAGACGATCCGATGTATACCAAAGCCGCCTCGTGGCTGAAGAGCATCCAGCGCGAAGACGGCGGCTGGGGCGAAGACAATTTCAGCTACCACGACACCGGCTTCAGCGGCAAATACCGGTTCAGCACCGCGTTCCAGACCGCCTGGGCCGTGCTCGGCCTGATCGCGGCCGGCGAAACGAAAAGCCCGGAAGTCAAGGCCGGCATCGACTTTCTGCTGCGCAAACAGCAGGCCGACGGCTTCTGGAACGACAAATGCTTTACCGCACCCGGCTTCCCGCGCGTGTTCTATCTGAAATATCACGGTTACGACAAGTTCTTCCCGCTGTGGGCTCTGGCGCGTTACCGCAACGAGTTAGCCAGGCCGTGATTACCGGTATCGTTGTCGCCCTGCCCGAAGAGATCGTCACGCTGACCGCCAAGCGCATCGACAAGGGCCATTGCGTGTTCATCGGCGACAAGATTCTGGTCGCCTGCGCCGGCATGGGCCCGAAGAATGCGGCGGCGGCGGCCGAGCTATTAATCTCGAAAGGCGCCTCCCGGCTGATCAGTTGGGGCTGCGCCGCGGCGCTCGAACCGTCTCTGCGGGCAGGCGACCTGACGCTTGCGGACCGCCTGCTCGACTCCGAAAATGAAGAGATCACGGTCAATCCGGACTGGCTGAGCCATACCCAAACGGTATTTGCCGAAGCCTTTATCGGCCGGCACAAACAGGCCGCTCTGCATACCGGCCTTTTGGCCGAAAGCCATACGGTCGTGACTTCCGGCAAAGCCAAAAAACAGCTGCATTCCTTCACAGGCGCCCTGGCCCTGGACATGGAAAGCGGCACAATCGCAAAAGTCGCGCACCAGCGCGGTTTGCCTTTCCTGGCGATTCGTGCGATCGCCGATCCTGCCGGCATGGGTTTGCCGGAAGCGGTCGTGTATGCGACCGATGCCGACGGCGAAATCGCAATCGGCAAATTGTTAGGCTACCTGCTTCTCCACCCTGCACAATTGCCGAGCCTGATTAAACTCGGCCTTTATTTCAGCAAGGCTAAACAGACCTTGAAACAGGCCGCCGGCCGGCTTGAATCGATCGCCGAATTCAACAGCCTTTCTGCCGACCGGCAAACCTCTTGACCGGCTTTTTTAAAGCTTTTGCCCATCAAATAATCATTAACAAAAGACCGCTCATTATGTCATTCAGCATCGCCGAGCTTTTCGCTCAACACAGCACCGATAAATTCGACCTGCACGAACAGTTTCTGAACAACCAGATGGTTCGGGTTTTGAAAACGATCGGCTACGACCGCCACTACAAACGCGCGGTCGGCCAATATCTATATGACCAGCATGATAACGAATACCTGGACCTTTTAAGCGGCTTCGGCGTGTTCGCGATCGGCCGCAACCATCCGACCGTAATCAGCGCGCTGCATGAAACCCTGACCCTGGAGTTGCCGAATCTGGTGCAATTGGACGTTTCGGTGCTGAGCGGGCTGTTGGCGCAGGAAATCCTGAAGACCACGCCGGACAACCTGACCAAGATGTTCTTCTGCAACTCCGGCACCGAAGCGGTCGAAGCGGCGATCAAATTCGCCCGCTACACGACCAAACGCGAGAAAATCGTGTTCTGCGAACATGCCTACCACGGCCTGACGATGGGTTCTTTATCGCTGAACGGCGAGCCGATCTTCCGGGAAGGCTTCGGCCCGCTGCTGCCGGGCTGCAGCGCGGTCCCGTTCAACGATCCGGCCGCGCTCGAACAAGCCTTGAGCGGCAAAGATATCGCCGCCTTCATCGTCGAACCGATACAAGGCAAAGGCGTCAATCTCCCGGACGACAATTACCTGTCCGAAGTCGAAAAACTCTGCAAGAAATACGGCACGCTGTTCGTCGCCGACGAAGTGCAGACCGGCCTCGGCCGCACCGGCAAGTTCTGGGCGATCGAGCACTGGAACGTGAAACCGGACATGATCTGCATGGCGAAAGCACTGTCGGGCGGCTTCGTGCCGGTCGGCGGCGTCGCGATGACCACCAAGATCATGGACAGCGTCTATAACCGGATGGACCGCGCGGTGGTGCACGGCTCGACGTTCTCGAAGAACAACATGGCGATGTCCGCCGGCCTCGCGACCTTGCATGTCATGCAGGAAGAAAACCTGGTCGAAAACAGCGCCAAAGTCGGCGACGACATCATCGCAACGCTAAATGCCATGACGTCGAAATACGAATTCCTGAAGGAAGCGCGCGGCAAGGGCATGATGATCGCGATCGAGTTCCATGCACCGAAAAGCCTGACCCTGAAAGCGGCCTGGGCGATGCTCGAAGCGGCGAACAAGGGCCTGTTCTGCCAGATGATCACGATTCCGCTGTTCAAGGAACACCGGATTCTGTCGCAAGTGGCCGGCCACGGCATGAACGTGGTCAAGCTGCTGCCGCCGTTGAACCTGACCCAGAAAGACCGCGACCACATCATCGCGGCGTTCGACAAAACGATCTACGATACCCATCAGATCTCCGGTGCAATCTGGGACTTGGGCAAGAATCTGGCCAGCCATGCGCTGAAAGGCAAAACCGGCAAATAAGGAGAATCGCGAGATGAAAGCGTTACTGAAATTGTGTTTGATGGTATTGGCTCTATGCCAAGCCAATCCGGCGGCCGCGCATGCGGTGGTAACCGACTATTCGCTGAAAATGCAGCCTATCCGCGCCAATCGGCCGGACAAGGTGGTGATAACCTTCAATTCGCGGATCGAGCTGGGCCTGTCGCAAGTGTTTCTGGTCCGTAAAGGCGATACGCACGAACTGCTGAAGATCGGCAACGGCGAAAAACAGGGCCAGCTCATCGTCGAAGTGCCGGCGCTTGAACCCGGCGATTACGCGATCAAGTTCAAGGTCTTTGCCGCCGACGGCCATTTGACCGAAGACGTCATCCATTTTTCTGTAGCACAATAAATTTTTTAGTTTATGGCAGGCATAGCGGACTTTCTCGACTCGCTGATCGGCGGACTCGACCTCATTTGTTTTTGTCTCATGGTGGGCAGCTTGTTCTGGGGGCTTTTCGTGTTGCGTCCCTGGGAACGGCAACACGGATACAATGCCGTGCATTTGGATACGACAATCACCTTGTTGTACAAAGGCGGCTTTTATCTGGCGGGAGCCCAGCTTTTCAAGATCGTTCTGAAAGTCTGGCTGATGACGGCGGTACTCGAACGCTGGCCTTTTCCCGAGTTCGCTTCGACCACCCAATTCATCGGCGGCGCGATTCGCACCGTCTTGGCTTTGGCGGCGGCTTTTTATTGCCAGCACATATTGCGCGCGCATGCCGAATCGAAAGCGCACTGGATCGCCGCCAGCCTGGTTACGTTGCCGGTGATCATTTCCGGCGCCTGGCTGGTCCATGCGGCAGGCCGCTTCGACAACCGAGTGATGCTAATGTCGCTGACCGTCGCGCACCAGTTGGCAGCCGCAGCCTGGATCGGCGGCGTATTCCAATTGGTCAACGTCTGGCTGCTGAGATACCGCGGACAGATTCAAGCCGATTTATGGCCGTTCCTACTCAAACGCTTTTCGATTTTCGGGATGGCTTCGGTCAGCCTGTTGCTGATTTCAGGGGCGCCGATCGCGCTGCAATACATCACGACCTGGAACGGCCTGGTCGGCACCGGTTACGGCAATCTGCTGATGGTCAAAATCGCACTGCTGTCGCTCGCATTGGGATTGGCCTGGCTGAACCGCAATGCGGTGCTCGCTTACGGGATCAGCGGTGATCCCAGCCACCTGAACCGCAGCGTACCCTACTACATCGAAGCCGAAACCTTTATCCTGATCACCCTGCTGTTTACCGCCGCCAGTCTGGCCTCGCAGCCGCCGGCGATCGACATCCCGAGCCTGACCGCCAACTGGCAGGAAGTTCTGGGAACCTTCAAGCCGGCCATCCCGCGCACCACGTCGCCGACCCATACCGCGCTGATTGCGGGCGAGGCGGGCCGGGTTGCGATCATCGGCCAAGTGCCTTCGATTGCCGCGACCGAATGGTCGAATTACAACCACAATATCGCCGGCATCTTCCTGACCGTAATGAGCTTTTTCGCGATGCTGTCCTATCTGAAATCGCCGGCCCCTTTCCTCGACCGCTTTTTCGAATCGATCAAATTCTGGCCGTTCGGCTTCGTGCTGCTCGGCATCTTTCTGTTCTTCCGCAGCGATGCGGAAACCTGGCCGCTCGGCCCGATCGGCTTCTGGGAAAGCACGTTCAACAACGGCGAAGTCCTGCAGCACCGGATCGCGACCCTGCTGGTCTTCGTGCTCGGCGTGATCGAAATCCGGGCGCGCATGCAGAGCAATCAAAACCCGCGCCTGCCGCTGGTGTTTCCGGTGCTGGCCGCCTTCGGAGGACTGATGCTGTTGACCCACTCGCATGTCGGCTTTCAGGCCAAAAGCGCTTTTCTGATCCAGGTCGGCCATACCGCGATGGGCGTGTTTGCGCTGATCCTCGCCACCGGCCGCTGGCTCGAACTAAAGCTCGACAAGCCTGGCAAGGATATTGCCGGCTTCGTCTCCGTTGCAGCTCTGTTCCAGATGGGGCTTATTCTGATGTTCTATCGCGAACCCCTGTACTAATATGAAACTCACGACCGAATTTCCGCTACTCGACCAGATCAATCTGCCTGCGGATCTGCGCAAGCTGAACAAGGATCAACTCAAGCCGCTCGCCAAGGAACTGCGCGACTACCTGACCCACACGGTCAGCGTCTCCGGCGGCCACTTCGCGGCCGGGCTCGGCACGGTCGAGCTGACCGTGGCGCTGCACTACGTGTTCAACACCCCCGAGGACCAACTGGTCTGGGACGTCGGCCACCAGGCCTACCCGCACAAGATCCTGACCGGCCGCAAAGGCCGCATGACCACGATCCGCACCTTCGGCGGCATCGCCGCGTTCCCGTCCCGCAGCGAGAGCGAGTACGACGCCTTCGGGGTCGGCCATTCCAGCACCTCGATCAGCGCCGCCCTGGGCATGGCCATCGCGGCCGCCCGGAAAGGCGAACACAAGCAGATGGTGGCGATCATCGGCGACGGCAGCATCACCGGCGGGATGGCCTACGAGGCGATGAACCATGCCGGGGCCCTGGATGCGAATGTGTTGGTGATTCTGAACGACAACGAGATGTCGATCTCGCCGAACGTCGGCGCGATGAATAATTATTTAGCCAAAATCCTCTCCAGCCGGCTTTACGTGTCGGCCTGGGAAGAGAGCAAAAAAGTACTGAGCAGCATGCCGACCGTTTGGGAACTCGCGCGCCGCACCGAATCGCACATCAAAGGCATGGTGGTGCCGGGGACGCTGTTCGAGGAACTCGGCTTCAACTACATCGGCCCGATCGACGGCCATGACCTGGACGTGCTGGTGCCGACCCTGGAAAACCTGAAGGCGATGCCCGGCCCCCGCCTCTTGCACATCGTCACCAAGAAGGGCAAGGGCTATGCCCCGGCCGAGAAAGATCCTTTGGCCTACCACGGCGTGCCCGCCTTCGATCCCCGCCAGGACTCGTTGCCGAAGTCGGCCCCCTCCCCGCACCCCACCTACACCGAAGTGTTCGGCCGCTGGCTCTGCGACATGGCCGAACAGGACGAGCGCTTGCTCGGCATCACCCCGGCGATGCGCGAGGGCTCCGGGTTAGTCAAGTTCTCCGAACGCTTCCCGGACCGTTATTTCGATGTCGCCATCGCCGAGCAGCATGCGGTGACCCTGGCCGCGGGCCAGGCCTGCCAGGGCGCCAAGCCGGTGGTGGCGATCTATTCGACCTTCCTGCAGCGGGCCTACGACCAGCTGATTCATGATGTCGCGATCCAGAACCTGGATGTGCTGTTTGCGCTGGACCGGGCCGGGCTGGTCGGCCCCGACGGCCCGACCCATGCCGGCAGCTTCGATTTCAGCTACTTGAGCTGCGTGCCGAACCTGGTGGTGATGGCCCCGGCCGACGAGAACGAGTGCCGGCAGATGCTCTATACCGGCTTTCGCCATGACGGCCCGGCGGCGGTCCGCTACCCGCGCGGCAAAGGGCCGGGAGTGGCGGTCGAGCAGACGATGACCGCCCTGCCGATCGGCCAGGGCGAGATCCGCCGCCAGGGCAGCAAGATCGCGATCCTGGCCTGGGGCAGTCTGGTCGCCCCGGCGCTGCAGGCGGCCGAACGCTTCGGCGCCACGGTCGCCAACATGCGCTTCGTGAAGCCGCTCGATGCCGCCTTGATCCGCGAGCTCGCCGACAGCCATGAAATCCTGGTCACGGTCGAGGAGAACGTGCTCGCGGGCGGGGCCGGCAGTGCGGTGAACCAGTGCCTGCAGGCCCAGCGCATCCTGATGCCGGTCTTGAACCTGGGCCTCCCCGACGCTTTCGTCGAGCAGGGCACCCGTGAAGAACTGCTTGCCCTCTGCGGCCTCGATGCCCTGGGCATCGCCGACCGCATCGAAGCGTTTATCGGCTGACATTAACCTATGCTTGAAATCGTCCAGATACCGGTCCTGGCCGACAACTACATTTACCTGATCCACGATCCTGTGTCCCGGAATACCGCGGTGGTCGATCCGGCCGAAGCGCGGCCGGTGCTGGACGTGTTGGCGAGCAAAGGCTGGCAGTTGACCTACATTTTGAACACCCACCACCACGGGGATCACGTCGGCGGCAATCTGGAACTGCAACAGCAGACCGGCTGCCGCATAATTGCGCCTTCGGCCGACCGCCACCGAATTCCCGGCATCGACCTGGGCGTATCCGAAGGCGACACGATATCCCTCGGCAATCATACCGCCCGCGTGATGTCCACGCCTGGCCATACGCTCGGCCACGTCGTCTATCATTTTGCCGAAGACCGACTTTTATTCTGCGGCGATACCTTGTTCGTGATGGGCTGCGGCCGCCTGTTCGAAGGCTCCGCCGAGCAGATGTGGGAGTCTTTGCAGCGATTGAAAGCGCTGCCGGCCGATACTCAGATTTATTGCACGCACGAATACACCCAAAACAACGGCCGCTTCGCGCTGACGGTGGAACCGGACAATCCGGCATTGATCGAGAAAATGCGACAAGTGGATGAACTGCGGACCCGAGGTTTGCCGACCGTACCCTCGACGATCGGCGAAGAACTCGCCACCAATCCGTTTTTCAGAGAAAACAGCCTCTCGATCCAAGAGACCATCCGCTTGAGAGATGCGGCGCCCGTTCGGGTATTTGCCGAAATCCGGCGTTTGAAAGACAGGTTTTAAGTGGGGAGTTACAGGTAGCAACCCGTAAATTTACGGAGAGGAAAGCACGGCCTCTCGCGTTTCACTGCGAAAGGCCGGGCAAAGCTGTTTCAGGATTCCAACAATTCCGCGAAAGGTTTGAAGTTTTCGTTGTTATGTTGGGTACACACGCTGAACCGATAGTCCTGATCGTTCACCGATACCTGAATATGGCCCAGGTTCGATTTGTTTTTGCACTGCGTTCCCTTCGCCGTGCTCGCCTGACATTGTTTGTCGTCATCCCGCCGTATAACGCTATCCGAATCGCCGGCCGACCCGGCGACTTCGATTGCTTCCGACGGTTCTTCAATTTTTCCGAGGTTCTGGATCACTTGCGCCGCCGAGGCGATGCCCGAGGACTCCGCCACCGACTTGTTTTGACCAGCCAGATATTTGCTTACGCCGGTGCGCTTTGCCGGTTCCGCTTCGGGTTCCGGAGCGACTTCGGGTTTTTTGGCGGCAGCCGGTTTGAACTCTTTGCCGACCGCCGCGAGGTATTTGGCGACACGGGACAACGGGGCGCCGGTTTCTTGCTCGGCTTTTTCCTCGGCAAGGGCCTCGGATTGAGGAGCTGTCTCGGCAGCCGCAGGCTCGACGGCTATTGCCTCGGGCTTGGCGGCCGCTTGCTGGCTGGCCAGATAACGCGCTACGCGCGACATGGGCGCAGCAGGTTCCGGAGCCGGTGCTGCCGGAGCGACAGCCGTTTCCGCTTCGGTAACGGCCGCTTTGGCCGCGGCCGTCTGGCTGGCCAGGTATTTCGCCACCCGCGACACGGGCGGCGCCTCTTGAACCGGAGCTTCGGGCTCGGCGGCTACCGCCTCGGGCTCGGCAGCCGCCTCCGCCGGCTTGGCGGCCGCTTCCTGGCTGGCCAGATAGCGCGCTACGCGCGACATGGGCGCGGCAGGTTCCGGAGCCGGTGCTGCCGGAGCGGCAGCTGCTTCGGTAACGGCCACTTCGGCCACAGCCGCTTGGCTGGCCAGGTATTTCGCCACCCGCGACACGGGTGCCGCCTCTTGAACCGGAGCTTCGGGCTCGGCGGCTACCGCCTCGGGCTCGGCAGCCGCCTCCGCCGGTTTGGCAGCCGCTTCCTGGCTGGCCAGATAACGCGCTACGCGCGACATGGGCGCGGCAGGTTCCGGAGCCGGAGTGGCAGCCGCTTCGGCGACGGGCGCCGAAACCGTCTCTGCTGCGGCCGGTTTGGCGGCTGCGGCTTGTCGAGCGAGATATTTCTCCACGCCGGTCATCGCCGCCGCAGCTTGCGCCGCCTGCTCTTGTTTAGCCAGATATCTCGCTACGCCGGTTAATCCAGTATTCACTTCTGTTTCTTCCTTTATATAAATGTCATTGCCTATCGGCCCGGTCAGTTTACTTGTCGCAATATCAAGAAACCGTTCTAGTAAATTTTTTGCCATGTTTAAGGTTACCTTTCTTTTATTTTAATAATTAAAGAGTAAATCGGTGTAATCATATGCCAAACCCATTCACGGGTAAAGCCTGCCTTGCGCGGCCGACGGATTCGTTCGGCAATCACAAGTCCCAGGGTTCTGGGGTTGAAGCCGAACAGCCATTTTCATAAGGCTCAAGCCGATTCTTCGATACAGCCCTCCCTTCTCCACTCCACCGCCCGGCTCTTCGCTAACCGCATCCGCCTCCGCCCGGTGTTTCGATTTGAAACTGATCTCCCGAAGCCATTTCGATTTGGGCACAGCCCGGAACGACTTCAATCGTCCCATCGCGGCGGATCACGCGATTGATGCCAGGCATTCCGGCCTTGCCGCCGTCGAGGCCGAAAGGCGCCGCCATTCGGCGGCCGGATAGAATCCCTGCGATCATCGGCTCCAGGAACTGGATCCGGCGCACCGCGCCGTCCCCGCCCCGCCAACGCCCCTCGCCGCCGCTGTGTTCGCGAATCGAAAACTGATTCAGCAGCACCGGGAAACGCCATTCCAGCACTTCCGGATCGGTGATGCGCGAGTTGGTCATGTGGGTGTGCACCGCCGAACAACCGTCGAAGCCCCGGCCCGCACCGGCGCCGCCGCAGATCGTTTCGTAATACTGGTAACGGCCGTTGCCGAACGTGAAATTGTTCATCGTGCCCTGCGACGCGGCCAAAAGGCCCAACGCGCCGTACAACGTGTCGACGATCATCTGCGAAGTTTCGACATTCCCCGCGACCACCGCAGCCGGATAACTCGGATTCAATAGCGATCCTTCCGGTATCACGATGTCGAGCGGCTTCAGGCAGCCCGCATTCAACGGGATATCGTCCCGCACCAGGGTCCTGAACACGTACAGGACGGCCGCCTTGCACACCGCCGCCGGCGCATTGAAATTGCTCGCGAGCTGTTCGGATGTGCCGGAAAAATCGATTCGCGCCCGGCGTTGCTCGCGATCGATGCTGACTTCTACGCGGATCTTCGCGCCGTCGTCCATGACCTGTTCAAACGAGCCGCCCGGCAGTTTTTCCAGCACTGCGCGCACGCAAGCTTCGGCATTGTCCTGCACATAGCGCATATAGGCCTGCACGACCGGCAGCGAATAATGTTCGACCATCTGCAGCAGTTCGCGCGCGCCCTTTTCGTTCGCCGCAATCTGCGCCTGCAGATCGGCAAGATTCTGTTCCGGATTGCGCGCCGGATAGGGGCCGGAAGTCAGCCAGGCACGCAGCTCGGCTTCCCGGAAACGGCCCTGCTCGACGATTTTGAGCCCTTCGCTGCAAACGCCTTCCTCCTCGATGCGGCAGCTGTGCGCGGGCATCGATCCCGGCGAGATGCCGCCGATGTCGGCATGATGGCCGCGCGAGGCGGTGAAGAACAGCAATTCTTCGCCGCCCGGCGCAAACACCGGCGTCACCACCGTAATGTCCGGCAAATGGGTTCCGCCCGCGTACGGGGAGTTGAGCAGATACACATCGCCGCGCTTCCAGTCGTCCCGATGCCGCCGAAGCAGCGCCCGCACGCTTTCGCCCATCGAGCCCAGATGCACCGGAATGTGCGGCGCGTTCGCGATCAACTGCCCCTCCACGTCGAACAGCGCGCAGGAAAAATCCAGGCGTTCCTTGATATTGACCGAATGCGCGGTGTTTTGCAGCACGAACCCCATCTGCTCGGCGATCGACATGAACAGTTTATTGAAGATTTCGAGCAGCACCGGGTCGGCGCGCGTACCTGCCGCATAGGCTCGCGTAATCGGCTGCACGCGGCTCAGCAGAAGGTTGCCGTCTTGCCGCAGTTCACCTCGCCAGCCTGGTTCAATTACGATCGTCGAGGTCGGCTCGACGATGATCGCAGGACCGTCGATAGATTCGGAAATCCGCAGACTATCCCTGTGAAAAACCGGCGTCCGATGCCATTGACCGTGGCTGAACATCGAAGTAAATAACTCGGGGAGGCCACTGCCTCCGGCCTGAACGGCATCGGCGCCAAGCGCATATGCCTCGCTGCCGATACACTCGACCAACGCAGTTTCGACCAGCAAGGGGCGGTCTTCATAACAGAACCCGAAACGCTGGCGGTATTGCCGTTTGAAATCCTCAAGCATCACCGCCTTATCGGCAACATCGACCGGCAAACTCGTATCGGTGCCCTGGAAACGCAGCAGCAGACGCCGTACGGTTCGCACCTGCAGGCTGCCCACGCCCTGCGCGTTCAGCGCCTGTCTGCCCTGTTCTTCAAGCCCCTGCAGCCGGGCATGCAAAATAGCCCCCGAAGCCTCATCCCAGGGCAATTCCAGCGCCTGCTCCTTCAGTACCCGAAAATCGGCCAGCCCCATTCCGTAAGCCGACAATACTCCGGCCAGAGGGTGCAGCAGCACGGTGCGCATGCCGAGGCGATCCGCAATCTTGCAGGCATGTTGTCCGCCCGCCGCGCCGTAGCAGCACAGGGTGTATTCGGCGACATTGTAGCCTCTCTGCACCGAGATTTTTTTGATGGCTGTCGCCATATTCTCGACCGCGATGTCCAGAAAGCCTTCGGCGACTTGCTCGGGGCTTCGCGTATCGCCGGTTTGTGCCTTGATACGTCCGGTCAGATCGCCGAACAGTTCCCGGACCCTTTCGGCATCCGGCGGCAAATCGCCGTTCGGGCCGAACACGTTCGGGAACAAAGGCAGCTTGCCGAGCAGCAGATTCGCGTCGGTTACCGTCAACGGCCCGCCCCGCCGGTAACAGGCCGGGCCGGGGTTCGCGCCCGCCGATTCCGGCCCGACGCGATAGCGTATCCCGTCGAAATGCAGAATCGAACCGCCTCCCGCCGCGACGGTATGGATCGCCATCATCGGCGCGCGCATACGGACCCCGGCCACCTCGGTTTCAAAACTGCGTTCCAGCTCACCGGCATAATGCGCAACATCGGTCGAGGTACCGCCCATGTCGAAGGCGATGATCTTGCCGAAACCGGCCCGTTCGGCCACCGCCGACGCTCCGACGATCCCGCCGGCCGGCCCCGAGAGAATGCAGTCCTTGCCTTGAAACGCATGTGCCTCGGTCAGACCGCCGTTCGACTGCATGAACATCAGCCGCGGCTGGCCGCCTCTCTCCGCCGGCGAATTTGCAACAGACTCCCTATCTCTCTCCACAGACTTCGGATTGCCCAGGCCTTCGGCGACCTGCGCGACATAATGCCCGAGCAACGGCGACAGATACGCGTCGACCACCGTCGTATCGCCCCGGCTGACGATCTTCATCAACGGGCTGACTTCATGCGAAACCGATACCTGCGCAAAACCGATCCGGCGGGCGATATCGGCGAGTTGCCGTTCGTGTTCGGGATAGCGCCAGGCGTGCATCAACACGATCGCCAGCGCACGGTAACCCTGACCGTACAAGGCCTGCAGCTGCCGGACAGCCTGCTCGGTATCCAGCGCCTGCAAAACTTCGCCACGCCCGGTCACCCGCGCATCGATCTCGATAGCCGTTTCATACAACTGCTCCGGCAGCCGGATGTTCAGCGCGAAAAGATCCGGCCGGTTCTGATAGCCGATTCTCAAACAATCCTTCAAGCCGCGCGTGATCGCCAAAGCCGCCCTCGCCCCTTTGCGTTCGAGCAAGGCATTGGTGCCGACCGTGGTGCCTATTTTGACGCAGTCGACGAACGCCGCCAGAGACGCCCCTGCAGACAACCGCAAGATCTCCCGGATGCCCTGCAACGCCGCATCCCGGTAACGTTCGGGATTTTCCGACAGCAGTTTGCGGGTCACGATATGCCCTTCCGGACTCAAGGCAACCAGATCGGTAAACGTGCCGCCCCGGTCTATCCAGAATTGCCAGCGTCTCATCCCGCTTTACAAGTCCTGTTTGACATCTTCTCTTAAAGTCGGCCAGCGCATGAAGGCGAAGACCCAGATCATTACGATATTGACGACCGGAAGCAACAACACCAAAGTCCACCAACCGTCGAAACCGGCTTTCCGGATGATCCGGAAACCCAGCCACAGACAAAATCCAACATAGACCGGCAACAGAATATAAAATAGCAAGGTCATAATTTACGCTCCAGCTCGCTGCGGCGATTGGGCCACGGCAAAAACGCCAGCTGGAGAAAAACCAGCAGCATGCCGAAAACCGGCAAAAACACCAACGCGGCCCAGGCAGGATGAAAACCGGCCTTGCGATAGATCAGGCAAACCGGCAGGAAAAGAAAGAGCCCCAGAATAAAAACCTGGAAAATATTGGGCATATTCATCATCATATATCGCCTCCTTATCGGCTTGAGGGCATGTTGTCGGCAAAGTTTATCCTCAATGCAAAGGCCGTGCGACAATTTTGCAAAGAAACGAAACGGCTGCCGCCAAGTCAAGCCGATAGGATGCGGAAATTGGCGGCAGGTTTGGAAAGAGGTCTAAAGCGGGCTTGGCGCAAAAAAATGTGTAAAGGCCTACCGTTCAAATCCTCCCGGTTTCCGCATCGGCCTGTCCAACTATCCCATCAGCTTTATAACTCCCTCGAATGATCATTCACAGTTCCTTCAAACCGGCCTGGTGGCTGAAAAATGCCCATCTGCAGACAATCTTCCCGGCTTTTTTCCGGACGACCAAACCGCCCCGCGCGCTGCGCCGGGAACGCTTAACCACGCCGGATAACGATTTTCTCGATATCGACCACTGCGGCGAAACCGGCCAGCCGATCGTGATCCTGCTGCACGGGCTGACCGGCAGCTCGGAGTCCGGCTACATCAAAGGCTTGCAGCACGCGCTGGCGAAAATGGGCCTGCGCACCGTCGCGCTGAACTTCCGCGGCTGCAGCGGCGAATCGAACCGGCTGGCGCGCTGCTATCACTCCGGCGAAACCGAAGACATCCATTTTCTTTACCGGATCCTGCGCGAGCGCGAGCCGGAAACGCCGATGGCCGCAATTGGGTTTTCGCTAGGCGGGAATGTGCTGCTGAAATGGCTCGGCGAACAAGGCAACCGTCTCGACCTGTTCGCCGCGGTTGCGGTTTCGGTGCCGCTGGTGCTGAGCGTCTGCGCAAGCAAACTCGACCGCGGGTTTTCGAAAATCTACCGTGGAAATCTGCTGGGCGAACTAAAGCGGTACGTCCGCTTGAAACTGCAACATCTGGAAACGCTCGGGATCGAGGCGGAAGCCGAAAAAATCAGACAGCTCGGCAACCTCGCCGAAATCGACTCGTTCTGGCAATACGACGATATCGTCGTCGCAAGACTGCACGGCTACCGCGACGTTCACGACTACTACCAGCGGTCCAGCTCCCGCCAGTTTCTCAAGTCGATCGTAGTGCCGACCTTAGTCATCCAGGCCGCCGACGATCCCTTCATGACCCTCGAAGTGCTGCCTGAGGAACGTGAACTGTCACCCAGCGTCCACCTGGAAATCGCCCGAAACGGCGGCCATGTCGGCTTCGTCACCGGCGCCTACCCTTTCCGGCCACGCTACTGGCTGGAACAAAGGATCCCGGAATTTTTGGCGCTGCATCTCGATAAAAATCTTGCAGGAAGGGCTTAAAATAAAGCGCTATCTATGGTTTAATATGCAGCTCTTCAAAAGCCCCTTCACCAGGCCGATGTAGCTCAGTCGGTAGAGCAACTGATTCGTAATCAGTAGGTCGCGGGTTCGAATCCCGCCATTGGCTCCATAAAATCAATAAGTTATAGACAAACAAAATTCATAAAGACTTGTTCGTGCTACGCTGGTGCTACGGTCTTGGTCAAGCAAAGCCTTTTGACTGATCCGGATTCAGCCTCCCCCGATCCTAATCCGCCAGAACGAATACCCTTGTCTAAACCTTGCCATTGCCAGCGTGTAACCCTTGGCAAAACATGGGCAACGCGGCTCAACCCTAGCCAAAACCCCACTATGCCGCGTCAACCCCACGCGTGCACGGGCAACGCGGCTTCGGGTGGCGGCGTGGTGGTCCGATTGATTGTTTCCCAGATTGAGCATAATAAATTCCCTAGCATGATTCCGTGCCAACTCTTGGAAATACACGTCAACCGTGCGTTACAGATAGGCACGATTTTTGATATAGGTATTGTTTCCCAAGAGTAGCGGATGCCGTTTGCCCTCGGATCCGGGCAAGGTCAGCGCGGCCGCGGGCTGCGGCCTGCAATGCAGGATGAACAATTTAATGATGCGGCAAGGTCAGCGCGGGCGCGGTGTGCGGGCATCGTCGCGGTGGCGGTGGTGAAGTCGGAAGTGAGAATTCCGATTTAAGGACTTTGCTGGACGACAAATACGCCATCTATGGCGCTTTTGAACTCCGCAAGGTCAGCGCTGGCGCGGGCTGCGGGCTTCTTAAACCGAAACTCGCAGTTTCGGTTTGCTACCCGTCAGCAGGCACAAAAAAACCGGCTGCCCTGCGGCAAGCCGGTTTCTTCAGGATCGCCCGTCAACGACGGCCGGGCTTACGGGTTTTTGCGTTCATTCAATATCTTCCGTTGTTGTGTCCTGCGAACGAAGCTGGCTCAGCTCATAATCGATTCCCATCGACTCTTCAGCGGTTTGGGCAAACCACTTCAGCAGGTTTTCAGGGTCCAGCGCCTTAAGCCACGCCGCCAGTCTTGGGGTTTCGGGACTCATGCGCCTGCCTCGTTAGCTTCTTCCTCTGGGAGGCTTTCATCGCCATTACATTGCGCGGGAGATGCTGATACTTTGCCAAGCACCTTATGCACGGCTTCGACTGCCGACCAGGGAATGGAGAATTGTTTATGCGGATTCAGTTGCTCGCACAGAATTGCGAACTCTGCATTGCATGCCTTCAGCGACTGAAGTTCAGCGGGCAAAAGCCCAAGAACAAGACGAAAGACGCTCGGCGGCCGATCGCCGTCTTTCCACCAGATGGCGGCAAACTCATCTACTTGGGGCTCTTGATCGGGATCGAAAACTAGAATGTCTCCATCATGGAAAAATGGGGCTAAACAATCATCGTGTATCTTTGCGGCGTAGGAATTGATTCCGGGATTCAGCGATTTTGGAACCCGAATGACATCGTTCCGGGGGTTATCTTTGTGATGCTGGTGAGTATTGGCTAAGTCGCGGGTGTTTTCGGACATGAGAGTCTCCTTTGTGTGATGAAGAGACCGCCGCCCTGTGGTATAGGTGACGGACTGACTCGGGTTACCACAACCGCCCACAAAGAAGCGGCCCGCCCGAAGGCGGCCCAAGCCAGCCCGTCATAACGCAAACGATACAGGGTTCCCGTACCGTAAAACTGATAGGCATAAAAAAGGCGCTAGATGCGCCGGCATCTTTGTGGTTAAAGCGGGGTGGTAATCCCGGCGGTCAATGTCGACCGCGGCAAAAGAATAACGCCGTCAGCGGATGGATGTCAAGCCGGAAGGCACAGAAATTTATCGGTCGAGCCGCACTGTGGGCAATTTGTCTAGTTGACCATGCGCGTGCCGCCTTCTTGACCTGCCGCATCGAGCGTGGCATTATTTTCACCGCCAGCAACCCCGGATTTGTGATCCGGGATCGATGCTGGCAGCAGGGCGGCGCTGGAATCCAGCGCTGCCTTAACCGTGCTCAGCCGGTTTGTAGCTGAGATAAACCCTTGAATTCTCTCATGGTGGAAATTTCCACCATCTTTTAAACCGTAAATGATTGGCTCAAATCTGTGCCGATCTCCTCTATTCGCTTTTCACCAATTCCAGGATCGGCTTTGTGTCGTTCAAGGGATCCGTCGGCAACGGCAAGCCCTCTTCCGGGTGCGGCTCGCCTTCATGCCTGACCATCTCGAAATTCGCCAGGAACCACTCGACCATCGTCAGCACGTCGAGCACGTTATGTCGAGCCGACTCCAGCGTATTGATATTGCTCTCGTCTAACCGGCGCGGGTCGTCCGGGAACTTGAATTGGTCGATCACCGTATAAAGCTCATCGGTAATGACGGCCGTCTTGTCGCTCACGTAGGCGAAGAGGTCGAACGGCAAAAAGTCTGCGTAGTCGCCGCCGTCTGGCATGGCGCGATGTTTAAAATCGGGGTACGGTTGTTTCATGGGATTGACTCCTGAGGTGAAAAGTTGGGTTATTGTCTGTCTTTGAGCCCAGCAAGCACTTGCTCTGGCGTCATGTTGAACTCACGCGCCAGCAATTGCGCTGCTTTCTCGATGGATTTGGAAGCCGGTTTAATCTTCTTCGGCGGCGGCGCGTTCTTTATCTTTTCGGTCATTTCCGCCCGTGCCTTGGCCGCCGCGCGATCCTCTATAGGCTTGATGGCGCGGCGATTCTTGTCTTGCTTGCCGGCTAGTTCGGTGACTTCGGATGGCGTCAACTGGACCGATTTCTGGCGGGATCTCGTCGCTTTGGAAGCGTTTTTCTGGCGGTCGGCCTCGATCATCGCGGCGATTTTCTTCCAGATGAAGATCGAGGTGCTCAATTCAATCATCACCCGCAACACGTGCTTGCAGGCAATGCCTTCCAGGGAAGGATTCCGCTGCTTGGGGAAACCGGTCTCGGCCCGGCCGGCGTTGGCGCCCATCAAGGTGGCGATATACCGAAAAGTGAAGGTATGATGCTCGCAGTCGCAATCGAGCTTGATATTGCCGCGGGCGATTTCCTTGGCCGCTTGTAATGGCGTTCCTTTGGCTAACCCTTTTTCGTAGTCAGATAGGATGATGTGAACATTGTGACGCTTCCGATCTGCCTTGGATTTTGGACCGGCGTTAGTGATGAAGTGCACGTCGCCCGCTTTCATAAAGCCCGGCACCGCCATATGGATTTGCTCCTTGCACCGCTTCTTATCGGCTTCGGTGCTCATACTGATGACTTCCACGGCCGTCACGCCTTTCTCGACCTTGCCTTGCAGGGCTTGGATATTGCGGTTAAATACCAGCAGGTCCTGCTTGGTGATGGGCCGTGCGGCTTCTCCGGACTCAAGGCCCAGCGTTGTCTTTAAAGCCTTGGTCACCCGCCAGGCCTTCCCTTGAATCTGGTCCGGATTGAGGATGTTGTTGGCATGGTCGCGGCGGTTCTGATCGAATTCCCGGTTCGCCTTGAGCTCTTTCTTGGCGCCGTAGATGCTGAATTTCGGTTTTTGGGGCAACATGGGTTACGCCTCCACCGGTTGAGTTTCGGTTTTGGCGCTACGGCGTTCGAAGGCGGCGAGAAGGTAATCCTTCAGAGGGCTCTGCAGATAATCAGACAGGCACTCTTCGAAGGTTTCGACCTCCCACCCGGCCATGATAAGTGTATCAATGGTGCAGCGATCGCACTCGAACTGATCGTCTTCGCATTCTTCCAGCCGTTCCTGGATTTCCTCTTGCGAAAGGGGCGGCATGGGCTGACTGCAAGATGAGCAAATACCGGCGAGCGCCAGCGCGGCGTAGCGGTTATTCGTGTCAATACTCATGCGGCACCTTCCACGAGGTCCGCCAGATTGATCGCGTAGGCTTCCAGCCACACGTCGGCACGGTAGGCTTTGACGGTCCCGTAATTAGCGTCAAATACGTCGATCGGCTCGATGCCCATCGCAATCCCCGTTGACTTGAGCAAACGCCAATTGAATTTTTGTCCGTGCTGCAACATTTCCATGCGCTTGACCGTGCAATACTGCTTCGAGCGATCCAGCTCGGCTTCAAGTCGATTGGCCCGCTTCCTTTCCTGCGAGGCGGTGTTCATCGCGGTCGCTTCACGCCGACTGCCGATTTCGGCTTTAGTGTCAATTGCTATCTGAAGTTGATTTTGGGTTTCTTCAAGCTGTTCAAGCAATCTGACTTGAGCTCTGGCAAACTCCAATTGCGTCATGGGTCGAATGGAACCAGTGACCAAGGCGTCATAGGCTCGAATCACCTTCAGATGAAATGCTGCGCTAATCCACATGGCGTATGCGTAAACTAAATCTTTTGCAACGAAAGTTCCTTGCCAACTACTCCCGCCCTTATAAACTTTAAGTGGTTGATTTTGTTTCGATACCAGAATTCCGGTATCGCGCTTCTCAGATTTGAGAAGCTCTATCAAATCAATAGCTTGTTGAGTTATCAGCCATTTTGCCGGCTGATGCCTGGATTCGCCGCCAGCGGCCTTATGCAGATCATTCAGGCAATATCTACCGTCCCCATCAATACGCACCAAAACTTCTGAAATAATCAAATCACTCATTGTGCACCTCCGGCCAGAGATGTATCCCGTTCGGCAATTTTCTTCTCAATCCATTCCTGAATTTCGGTATCGATCCACCCGTCGGATTTTCCAACCGACACCGGCTTGGGAAAGCCGTTTTCTTTGATGAGCAATGGGATCGTTTTGATGGATACGCCGACCATTGCGGCGGCGTCTTTGCGCTTGATAATTCGTCTCATCTGGACCTCTTGTTTTTTAGGAGAGGTCACTATAAAGCCGTGAAAAGTGCGTTTTTACGCTGTTTTCCGGGTTTGCACGCATAGTGCGGCGTGGGATTGGTGCTACAATGCCGGGCGTTTATTAACGGAGAGGTTTTATGAAAAAATATGCTGCATTAATCATTTCTCTTATAACTTTGCCGGCTTATGCAGATGCAAGTCTTGAAAAAGACAACGGCACACTAGAGATAAAAAACGCACCACGAGGCATTGGATTCTCCATAAATTCATCTGTCGAGCAAGATGTGTGCGGCATAGAGGGAACCGCAGAAATAGTGGATGACCACAGAGCTGCATTTACGCCTATCGATAAAAGCGATCTTTGTGTTGTTCTATTTGATTTCCAATCGGAAACCGCAATTAAAGTAACCACGAAGTCTTGCGAGGGATACTGTGGAATTTCCGCCGTTGGGTCAATGGACGGAACATATACATCCGTTCAGAAGAACGAAAACTCTAAGGTTGACTATGATGAAGCCGTGAACGCCATGAACGCCCCTTACCTTGCGTATGGCAACGGCGCCTACGCTATGCTCAAGGCGGAAAATGAATGCTGGGAATCAATTAGTAACGCCACCGATGCGGAGCGGTGCATGGCGATGACAATTACCGGCGTGTATATCGAGAGAGCATGGGCGATGAAGAAAGGTCGCTTACCTGTTCCAAATTATCAATCGGATGCCGCCTTTAAGCGTATAAACGACAACATGGATAAAGCCAAAATATCTGAAGAAGAAAAACAGACGGCCCGTGATAATTTAAAAAAGAACAGCAATCGAATCATTCCAAGCATGCTCAATGTCGGGGCGTTATTAGGCAAGTAAGACTTTTTTACGTCTCGCGCCGCACTTCATTCAGCAATTCTGGATGCTTATTAAGCAGGCGCAGCAGCAGCAGGGTAGATTTATGCGGCTGCGTTTTACCGCACTCATACTCGGAAAACGCTGAAACGCCGCCGCCGAACAAACGCCCCGCTTCTGCCTGGTTCAGACCAAGGCGCTTGCGGATGGCGCGCAATTCAGCGCTGCGGCGGGTGATAGCAGACTTACGGGCAGCGGCGAGCGCGGCGCTATGGCGCTCAGCCGAATCTGTCGCCGCGTCGAACTCGACCTCGCCGCATACCGGACAATGCCATCCTGCTACGGCAGGAACCTCATACGACGCACCGTCGATGAGTCCGCTGATGTCTTTTGTCTCATAAACCAACACAGTGCCATCATCGCACTGCAAACAGTACCGTGGTTCGCTCATTTCACTTCTCCTTAAACTGGATAACGACCGCGCCTTCGCGCAGCGTAAATTTGATGTAAGCCGTTTTCCCGTTGGGACAGGGCGCGTGATACACATCCTGCCATACCCGATGGTCGGCATGGGTAGTCATGCTTTTGTACAGCATGCCCCGCGTTAAGCCAAGCACGACACCCACCGCTTCCGCTTCGGATAAGCCCATTTGCGTCAGTCCGACTTGAGCCGTACGGGTAAAGGCGCGAATGCCTAGGGCGGCAACCTGAGTCTTAATGCTATCGAGCGAGTAGTGAGGTGTACGTTTTTCCATGTCAAAATTTTACGGATTCCATAAATAAAAGTCAATAATCATTTGTGGAATCCGTAAGAACTGTTGAGTATTGATACTTCGTCCCCAGAGCCTCGAATCTCTTAACTGCTCAGCCCGCCGGTCACAATATGCGCCAGTCGCCGTTCCGACAAATCCCGCCCCACGTCGCCGCGGTCGATGCTGACGTTCAGGTTTTTCCGGGCCGATTCGACCGGGTAAGGCGTGATTTGCTGCGGCGGTGCATCGCTCACCGTGGGGGCGGCCTGGAGCGGCGGAATACTGGGTGGCGCGGGAGGCATGGCCACCACCGGCGTCGCCTGCATTTGCAGGGCTGGGCTTAGGCTTTCCGTTGATGCCAGGTTCAGCAATTGGTCTTTTTCGTGTTGAGCGCGGTTCAGCGTGCCAGCCCTGACTTGATCGGAAGAGCGCGAAAATAACCGTTCATTGTTCGCAATTTTGTAGTCCTGCACTGCCGAGACAATCTCCTGATCGGCCATCTTGGCAACGTCTTTGCCAGCGAGCGCCTTCTGGAAGAGGCGGACAGCGCCCTTTTTCTCATTACCGGCACCAAATTGCACCGATGTCGACCACAGCGAATCCTGCACGGCCGCACCCCGTCCTGACAGATCGATGCCGGCTTTTTTCAGGCCGGCCAGAGCGGGGTCATAGTGGGTTTGTTTGATGAAATCGTGCTGCGCGGAACCGAAAGTCGGATCTTGTTGGGCAACTTCCTTCCAGCGCTGATTAAACTCTTTCGTGCCTGGCGTTAGTCCTTCAAATTGGGCGCCGTAGCTGCTTGATTTCAAAAACTTCTGTAGCGTGCCTTGCTTCGAGGAAAGCTGATAGGTGCCATAGGAAGCGCCGCCTAAGTCGCCTTTACCACTGGAGACGGTGCCGGCCCCACCTTTTCCGGATTCGAAAAACTTGCTGGTTTGCCCTAATGTCCAGTCTTTAAATTTGGATAGTCCTTTGCCAACCGTAGTATTCTCTTTAGCCCATTCAACGCCTTGGTTTAGCTTTTCCTTCGCCTTTTCGGGAAGTTTTTTGGCTTCTTCAATGCCTTTCTCCGCCAATTCCGCCGCTTTTTGGGCGGTTGTCGTCACGCCGGCCTTCACGTCGATGCCGGTCTTCTCCTTGACGAAATCATTGGCCTGGTTCGCCGCCTCTTTGACAATGCCGAACTTATCCTCCAAGAACTTGCTGATCGGCTCCCACAGATCCGTGAAGAAACCGGCGAGGCTGGCCGCGGTTGGGTTAAAAGCTGGTAACTGACGAACAGCAACTGCCACAAGGCGTGCTGGTCTTCGCGGTCTTCGAATTGAATGCCGTTCCGGTCAAGCGCTTCGATCAAGCGCAGTAATGCCGCCGCCAGCGCCCGCTCCACCTGGACGGGATCGTCGACATCGAACGGGTTCACCCGCGACAACACACTGAGCTGCCTGAGCGTCGGACTGGTTTCAAGCGCGGCGTCGGCCAGGGGCGGAGACAGACCGCCCCAATCCGATTGGATATCGGCGCTCATGGCTTGACCTCATCAACCAGTTTGCAGGCGGCCTGCACGCGCAGCCGCAGCGGTGCGCCTTCATCCAGCAGCGTTTCCTGCAGCAGTTTAACGGCCAGCTTGCGAACGGTGGCCGGGGTTTTATAGCCCTTTTGGCGGCCGGGTCCCGGTGCCGGCGGTGGGTTTTTCTTGATTACTGTTTGCATACTGTTTACCTGTTAATCCGAGTGATAGTCGCGCGGAATGCCGAGCCGTTCATAGCGGCCTTCGATGAATTCTTGATGCCGTCTCTGCGATGCTTCGATGGATTTCCGGCTGATTTCCCGCAGTTCCTCCCACGGGATCGGGCTGATATTCACCTCGACCGGTTCCAGGTGGACGGCCGGCTTGCCGTGGCTGCGATCGAGCAACTTATCGGCGGCTTGAATCCGGACCGCTGGCGGGGCTTCGCTATCGCGCATCGCCTCGACCAGCACCTGTACGGCTTCTTCGCTGTATTGCCCGGCATACTCCTTCAACGCCAAGGTCGATTTATTCTTGGCGCCCGGCTTGCGGCCGCTGCCCGGCCGTTTGCCGCCGCGCGTGGGTTTCGATGGTTTTCGCATGATTCAATCAGTGCGGTTTGCGCCACAGAAAGTCATCGACCTGTTCCTGCACCTGTCCAAACAGGAAGGCCAGCAGCGACTCGTCCACTTTCCATTGGTCCGGGCAGCGGTTGCACAGCCAAAAAATCTGGGCCTCGACGCTGGGCGGTACATGCCTGGTCAGTGTCTCGACTTGAAAAACGTTGCCGTTTTCGTCCTTCAGTTCCTTGGTTTCGGTGAAGTTGAAGCCTTCGGTCGCCAGCTTGTACAAAGCCTCGGCCACCTCGGCATCTTTCAGAATTGCTTCGCGTTGTTCTTGGGTCATTTCAATCTCTCAATTTGTTGCCATCCTCATCAATAAAGCCGCGCTCAATCAAAACTAACCGCTGCTGCTCACGGGCCTTGGTCATACGCTCAATCATGTCGGTTTCCAGCCGCTTCAGCATGTCCGGCGTCATACCGGCGGTGACGTTTTCTTCCACTACATGCTGAGTGGGTTTGCCGTAGCCTCGATCAAGCAATTCCCGGCAGGCGGCAACAATCGTATTGGCAGGCGTCTCTTGATCGCGGATAATCCGAATGAGGGCGTCCAAAACCTCTTGTCCGTGTTCGGCAGCGGCCTGTTTCAGCTCAAAGGTGGCTTTGTTCGGCGTGCCCTTTTTTCGTCCACTGCCCGGCCGCTTGCCGCCGCGCTGACCCGGTTTTTTGAGGGGGTTTGATTTCATGCCGATTTGATATTTTTCTCTATTTTTTCAAACGCAATAACCTGCTCAACGCTAAGCCGGACGCGTCTTTCGTCGATGTTTGATTTCAGTTCATCAAAGGCCTGTTTCGCCTGTTCATGCGCCGGGTGTTTCCAATCATTGACCGGATGGCGCGGACTTTCTAAGATGTCGCCCATCAACCGCTCGGCTTCGTTCAGCGTCCGCAGTTTTTCCAATTCGAATCCCAAGCCCATCGCGTCTTCGGCCGTCTCGGCCAACAGCCTGAGCAGCTTGGCACCGCCGCGCAGGTCGTCGAAGGCTCTGTTGTTCCGGCGTACCTGTTCGAGGCATTCGAAGTTTTCTTTCGAGCGGCGCAGCGTGCGGTCAATCGACTCTGACAGTTCGACTTGTTTGGCATGCAGCGTCTTAAACGCCTGGTCTTGCGCGTCTCGGACCTCTTGCCAGCGGTCTTCCAACCATTGGCCGACCTGCTGTTGCTGAGCGGCTACCGGATCGCGCTCCCAGTCATCAGAAACCCCAAACAGAAAGTCGACGGACACTTCGTACACATCGGCCGCCTTGGGGATCAGCCATAACGGCACTGAATTGGTATCAGTCGCCCCTTCGATCTTGGCCAGCTTGGACGAATTGGCATAGCCGAGTAATTTGGCGGCCTTTAGCTGCGAGAATCCGCAAAGCTCGCGTGCGACCTTCATCCGCTCGCCCAGGGTTTTGACCACCTGTTCATACTCGCTACGCCGGGACCTCATTTGCATGCAGGCACCGGATGACGAATCAGCGCACGGCGCGCCGCTTGGGCCTTTTCGTTGGCCCGCTTGATTCGATGCTGCAGCATGGACCCGGCCGGCAGCTTGTCGAAATCGGGGTTCATCCCCCTGAAGGTATTCAAGGCCTCGACAATGGCTTCGATCTCGTCCGGCAGCACGCCGACTGCCTTCGTCATCGCTTCCACCTGGCGTTCAAGCTGAAGTTGTCGGACCGCCCACCGGCTGAACAAGTTGGATTGCTGCTGATGAATCCAGGCACCGATCTCACGGCCCTGCTTGGTTTCTTCGGCCACCTCCCAATCATCGGAATAGCCGAACAGGTAATCGAGGCTCACGTCATACACCCGCGAAGCCTGCCGGACCCATTTCAGCGGCAGGCTCGGCACGTCGAAGCCGACTTCGAGCTTTTCGAGCAGCGGTTTGGGAATGCCTAGCCGGTCGGCAGCCTCGTAGACGGTGAGCTTGCAAAGCTCGCGCGCCTCGCGCATCCGGCCGCCGACGAGTTTAACGATTGCCACCTCGTTTTTGTCGACCATCGCTGCCTCGATTAAGCCGCGGCCTCCGCTATCGGATCATGGTCCGGGTACAGGGTGGTTTCGAGAAGAAGCGCCACATCGTACCGCGGGGCATCCGCCAAAAACTTCTGGATTGCCACCGCTTCGGCTTTCAAGCCGGCCACGACTGCCTGCGAGGCGTCAATTTCGCTTTGCGGAACCGGCGGGGCGATGTGATCAATCTGGGCCGCCGTGAAATTCTTTTTTTGCAGTTCGGCAACTTGAAAGTCTCGTGCCGAATGCTTGTGCTGCAGGGCTTTTTGTTCGCGTTCGATCAAGGAGGGAATCTCGGGCTGGCGTCTGGCTGCCCGGTTGATCAAATCGACCGGCCGGTTCTGATATTGGGCATTGCCGCAATCGATCACACGCTGGTGTTTCGCTTGGATCTGGTCGAGCAACGCCATGAATTCTTGGGTTTCCGCCCAAGCCGCCTCATCGTTGCCCAGTGCTTGCTTGTCAATGGACTTCAGGGCGCTGAATGCCGGGGTGATTTTGGCGATTGCGTGATGGGCGGCTTGGAATTCGAAGGGGGAAACGGATGTTTGCATGATGGCTATGCCTCAAAGTTAAGTTCGGGTATAGCCTAACCGCGATTAACCGGGTTTTTTGCGCCGTTTTCCGGCTTTTCGTTTGCCTTTTAGAAACACCTTTTAGGCGCGTTTTCTTGCTGGCGCACACAAGCGGGCCGAAACCCACGCCGGAACTGGCGTTGGCGGCTTTGACGGCATGCGGTAGTGTTTCTTATTGGGAAACAATGAAACCCCTAGCAGGATTCCGTGCCAACTCTTTGAAATACACGTCATCCGTGTATTACAGATCGGCACGATTCTTGATATAGGCGTTGTTTCCTAATAGTAGCTGATACCGTTTGCCCTCGATCTGGGCAAGCCCAGTGCGGGCGCGGGCTGCGGGCGTCGGCGCGGTGGCAGTCACGAAAACGCCAGGCACAAAAAAGCCCGGACGTGCCGGGCTGGGTGGTTCATCAGTGGTCTTCGGGGTCGGGTCGCGGCTCGATCAACTCCAGATTGATGCAAGCCGCATACAGACATTGCGCCGCTTCGCCGATCAGCGCCAGGGCTTTGAGCGTGCCCGGTCGTCATACGTACCTCGATGCGGCGGTGCCGAGCTGTTCGAACCGCTCTCGCCATTGCCGCGCCGTTTCTTGATGTCGTAAGCGGTCAGCGCCGCCGATACGGTGACATTCAGGCCGTGCTTCAGTTCGCCGGTGGTCTTGTCGGTCCACTCGGACGGCTTCAGGCTGCCGGCCACGCTCGCGGCGTCGCCTTTGGCAAGCTTGCCGATCCGCTCGGCCACGTCGGCAAAGGCAATGCCGGACACAATCACGGGTTCGCCGTCGCCGGTCGGAACCGATAACAGGAAACTGCAGTACGGCTTGCCGCTCGGCCCGGTCTTCAAGACGGGGTCGCGAAGCAGCTTGCCGGTAATCAGGGCGTCAATCATGGGGGTAGTCCTCGCCCTCTACGGGCTGAATATGGGTTGCGTCTGGGTATTGGGTTTGCATTTCCTCAAGGGTCTGTCTCGGCATCTGGCACAGGTAACACTGTCTGCCGTCCGGCCGGGTCGCCAGGAATTTGAAGAACCGGCCGTGGGCGTTGTGGGCGGCTTCGCTTGTGCTACGCTCGACACTGAGCCCAGTATGGGGCTTGGTGCTGGCGTTCCGCTCGATCGGTTGACCGCCGGGTGCTGCAACCCTTGCCGACATCGATGCCGGGTAGCCGCTGAAGTCTTCGCAGCGCCTCGGGATGTCGTCAACCGGTCGGAAGCGTTGCTGGATGCAATAGCCCGAACTGCTCAAATGACGGCGCTCGCGGCAGTGGTGCAACTCGCCAATTTCTGGCCGCAACTCGGGTGAAAATGAACGCAACTTTTCGCCCGTTTTTTCGTTGCAAAAGTTGCACTGTTTTTCGGCTACCGTTGCAGTGGCGTTGCGTTGGGCGTTGCGCTCCAAAACCGCGCCAGCCAAGGCTTTTAGGCTGTTCGTTGCGTTTGCCGTTGCGCTGTTTGTTGCGCCGGAATCGTCAAAAGTTGCGCGTTGCACCGCTATAGGGGTGCAACATGCAACTTTTTCGTTTTTTGGCGGGTTAATCATCAATATCGGCCCTCCGCGCTCGGGTGGAATTGGCGGGTTTTTTCGGCCGCTCGACAATCAAACCGTCCCCTTTTGCTTTCTGAATATGGCGGCAAACGCTCGATTTATTGATGCCCAGTTCCACCGCAATGTCGCCCTGAGACAAGCCCAGGTTCGCCAGTTCGACGACCTGCTCAAACGTGGATTCGGTCGCGGTCTTCGTGGTCCATGCCTGCCGCCCGGATTCGTCCGCCTGTAACCACGCCTCGAACGGCTGCGCGTCCGATCCGGCCAAGTGCCGGGCCTTGGTGAAATTGACGATAAAGCGCGCGCCTTGCTCGGGGTTGTAATCGGCCGGCCGCTTGAGTTCGACGACCACATCCAGAATATCCTCCCGCTTCGAGGTGCCGCGCTGCTGGCCGTCCTTGCCCGCATGGTGAACGAAAATAACGCACTTGCCCGCGCTGCGCATCCTTAGCGCCCATTCAGAGAGTGTTACCCACGATTCAGCCTCGTTTTCGCGGCCGGAGCGGCACAAGCAGGACAGGTTATCGACGATGACGAGTTCCGCCGCTTGGCAAGCGCTATCGATTGCGTCCTGACCTTCGACCGTTGACAGGTCCGGCATGATGCCGCCTTGCAGGTCGATGGTGATAATTTGCAGAAACTCGGGATCAGGCGCGGTATTGGATGCCGCCACGATCGCGGCAAGCCGTGCCTGTAACGATTCTCCGGGCATTTCGCCGTCGATCAACAAGACCTTGTAGGGCCGCGCCGCCGTCCATCCCCAAAGCGACCCGCCAGACGCTGCGGCATAGGCAATGCCAAGGCTGGCGTGCGTCTTGCCGATGCCCCGGCGGGCAAAGATCATGTTCAGGCTGCCCAAGGTAAACACGGGCGCCAGAATCAATTCCCGAGTTGGAAACGTATGGGCCAGCAATGTTTCCAGGCTGACCGGCTCTATCGGCCGCTTTCGCGTGACGCTTGGCAAATTCGGCACATCAACCGCCATCCTGCCCGGCTCGATTACTTCGTAATTCATGCCGCCCCCTTGCGCCGGTCGATCCGCATCATGGGGCCGCGCTTCGGGGCATAGAGCACCAGCCCCGCGCCAGCCGCCAGCAACAGCCCGGCAAGCTTCGCAATGACCGCGACCGGCTCCAGGTCTCCGAAGCCGACAATCAGCACATCATGCCCAGCCGCTACGCTCCAGGCGTAGGCGGTCGGGTCGTCGCCGAACGGCAGCGCGACCTTGCAGCCAGGAAACCACGTTGGTGACTTTGCCCGTTCCCAGGCTCCGGAGCCGGTGCAAACAATCAAGTTTTGCCCGTTCAGATTAAGCTGTTTGCCGTAAGGCGGCGTTTTGATAAAATGGCGCTGCTCGGAATTATTTCGAAAGCCGCCAGCGCCGCCCCGCTCTGGTGGCTTTTTTGCGTTTGGGGTCATCGGCTTATAACTCCCCGCCGACAGTACGCGACTCCAGGAAGGCATCAAGCGCGGCTTTTCGGTACTTGACCAGACGGCCAACTTTGATGAAGGGGATGTTGTAGCGCTTTGTGCAGCGCCAAACTTCAAGCGTCGAGACGGTGACGCCGAGATATTCGGCGGCCTGTTGCGTGTTCAAAAGGTCTGTGTTGGGTTGCAGCATGTAATAAGCCTCCGTATGGCTCCACTAAACATGTTGCTATTTTTTATATTTTGGAGCTCCTGTAATTCCTACTCGGAAGATTTTTTTTCTTGCGAGTAGGAAAACATCATAAAAAGCTTTGTAGTCCACTGCGCCATTACCGCCGGCAGCCGCATCGGCCAAACCGATTAGCGCGTCGGACAGCATCCCTTTACCGTTAAGCGGAAAGCCCCTTTTGTCCAACAATTCCGCCAGTGCGTGCAGGTACTCGCGTCCTTTTTGGCGCAGCGTAAGCACGGCATTAAGGAAGCTCTGAATAAGTGGTTTTTATAAGCGACACCGTGCGACATCCGTGGCACCTCGCCGAAAATGGGCAAATCCTTCCCGGCAGCGCCCGCTATCGGGGTGATTTCACTCAGTGTTCTCGGTTTTCCAGGGCGAAGGACAAAGGTCTCCCTAGGTCGGCTGCAGCGCCTGCCGAACGTGATAAAGATTGCCCAGGGCAAACAGCAAGTAGAGTTGTTGGGCATTCTTGAACAGCCCCCGGTAACGCACTTTGGTATAGCCGAACTGGCGCTTGACGATCCGGAACGGATGTTCGACCATGGCGCGTAACGGCGCCAGCATGTGGTTGTGAAGGGCTTGCTCTACCGGCAACTCCTCACCCTTCCCCCGCTTGAACGGAAAGGCCCAAACCGGCTCACCTTCCAGGCGATCCGCCGCCAGATTCCGGTCCTTGCGGGTATAGGCCCGATCGCCCAGCACGACCCGTTCCTCGCCGTGCAGCAACGCCTCCGTCATGACCCCATCCGCCACCTTGGCGGTGGTCATCTCCACAGTATGCACTAACCCCGACTCGGCATCGACCCCAATGTGCGCCTTCATCCCAAAGTGGTAATTGTTCCCTTTCTTGGTCGAACTCATCTCGGCATCCCGTTTGCGCGCCCGGTTCTTGGTGGACGGCGGGGCAGCGATTAATGTCGCATCGACGATCGTGCCTTGCCGTAGCAACAGGCCTTTTTCGGCCAACAGCGCCGCCGTTTCATCAAATAGGGTTTGTGCCAACTGATGGCGTTCCAGCAGATGCCGGAACTTGAGGATCGTGGTTTCATCCGGCAGGGCGTCCTCGCCCGCATCGAGCCCGGCAAACTCGCGCAGCAGCGGCATGTCGTGCAATACTTCCTCCATCGCCGGATCGGAATAGCCGAACCACTGCTGCATCAGGTGAATGCGCAACATCGTCGCCAAGGGAAAGGGGCGGCGGCCTCGGCCCGCTGTCGGGTAGTGCGGCGCTATCCGGCTCGTCCACAAACTCCAAGGCACTACCTGCTCCATCTCTTGGAGAAATTGCTGCCGCCGAGTCTGTTTCGGTTTCTTCACAAACAGTGGGGCACTGAGTCCGAGTTGCTTCATGGCGGGCACCTATCGAAAATGGCAAGCTGCGGATATTTTATCCCAGGCGTAGGACTTATTCAGAGTTTCCTTAACGTAACTTTCCGCCGATTGCTGGGTTTCGTCGTAAAGGCGGGCGTTTTCGATCAGCTCAAGCAACGTTAGCCGAAGCTGTATCCTTTCCGGGTATTCCACGCACAGACTCTCGCCATGTTCGTCGTGAATCCACTGCGTAACGCTCGGACCGCCGCCAGCATGGGCGGTCAGGCTATGGAATTCATCTAGCAGGCCGATCAACTTTTCAGATGTCGAGACTATTTGCGCAGCCTTGTCCTTGACCAAAGACCGGCGGCTTCGGATTTTTTCCCAATCCAGGTTAGCCATCCATAGGGCGTCAAAGACATGCGGCAGCCATTCACTGCCCACGTCATTCTCAAGCTTTATCCAAGCGTTCGCTTGCTGCATGGCAAGCAGCCTATCCATGGTGTCAAGAACGTGCTTTGTGAAGCCTTCCCGCCCACCTTCCCGGATTGTCGCGCCGTTCTGCTCGCGCCGCGTCCCTTCCATGAGCAGCTTGTAATGTGCCACCACGACGCTTGGAATACCGCCGCGCGCGACAGGTTTTTTCATTGTGTACACACTCCATCAAAGCGCAATCATCACGAAGGGATTAACCGGAAAGCGGGTGATGAATCCGCCTTGTCGGCCCGTCGGCCTATCCGGTTAATAAGGGTTACGCCTTGGCCGCCAGTTCCTTGTCCAGCGTCAGCAATGCCAGGCTATGCGCTTTAGCGGTCGCGGCAATAATCGCGTCGGGCAGCTTTAAGCGGTGTTGCCGTCTAATTTGAATCGTCAAATCCTCGATCATTGGCGTCAGGCTCAAATAGGTCATCCGCTCTAGCATATTGTGAATGGCGCGTTCTTCCTCGGGCGTAATGCCGGGAAAGCCCAGTAATTCCATTCGGGTTACGGCGCTGTACCCGCAATCGGTTATGTTGATTCCCTTGAGCGCATTGACGGCCGGCTCCCTGCCTTTCAACAGACCGATAACAACATTCGTATCCGGCAAATACTTAATCCCACTCATCGCGTATCGCCTTTTGAATTTCGAGCGGGTCGCCTTGAAATGAAGGGGAATTCGCCAATACGCCGGCAAAATCAGTTATCAGCTCGCCCTTGTCACGCATGACGTTTGCATGCTCTACCAAGGCTTTCTTAACCAATTGCACCGCGCCGATATGTTCCTGCTCGGCCAGTCGCGCCAAGAGTGTGGCGGTTTCGTCGTCTAACTCTAAAGTCATCATGCTTGTTTCCTTTTATTAATGGGAATGATCTCGCCCGATTCTTTCAAGCCGCCAGCCGCCAGCATTGCGCCGGTAGCTCGTTCGACCGACTCCCGGACCGGATCAAGGTCCAGCCGCGCATAAATGGCCGTGGTCGATGGCGACTTGTGGTTAAGACTCTTGCCGACAATCGCCAGGGATGCGCCGGTTTTAGCTTGCCAACTCCCCAGCGTGCGCCGCAAGTCGTGGATCCGTAGATTATCAATGCCCGCCCGATCCAGCACGCGCCGCCATGCCTTCTTGGGTTCGACGATATGCCCGGTTGCGCCGGTGCCGGGGAACACCCAAACTGCATGACAGCCTTGCCGATTACGCAGGATTTCCACGGCTTCCGGGGATAGGGTGACGGTCTGAGGCTCGCCGTTCTTAGTGGTCGGGATGCGCCATTCGGCCCGCGCCAGATTGATCTGGGTCCACTCCATTTCCAGAACATTGGAGCGCCGCGCTCCGGTCAGCAGCGCCATCAAAAAGTAATCGCGCAAGATGTCGTTCGGTTCCTCGGCCAGGGCCTTGAAAAACGCGGGCAGCTCGTCCGATTGCAGGAAGCGGTCGCGCTTGGTTTCGGGAAACTTCTTGATTCCGTGCGCCGGATTCGCGCCTTTGAACAACTTGCGCTCGGCGGCATAGCCGAACAGGCTCGACGCCATCGCAATCACGCGGTTCGCCGTCGTGGGGTGCTCCTTGCCGATCTCAGCGTGCAGTTTGCTGAAGTCGGTGTCCTTGAATTGCGACAGTTTGCGCTTGCCCCATTTTTCCAGGTACAAGCCGAAGTCGTAACGGTAGCTGCGCTTGGTTACTTCGGACAGGAACGCGCCGCGCTTATTGCGCCGATGCTTCAGGAATTCGTCAAACAGCTCTTGCAGGGTGGTCTCGGTCTTTAAGGCTCTGGCGTCGGTATTGGGGTTGATCTTCTGCGCGATTAACGCACTCAGCCGCGCCGCTTCCTTTCTGGCGTTCTCGATGGACATATCGGGGAACTTGCCGATAGTGACGCGCTCCGGTTTACCGTCTACGCGCTTTTGAATGAAGAACGTCTTCGTATTGCCTGAATGCCGAAGCTGTAACCCGGCTGCGTTCTTGTGGGTATCGTGATAAATGATCCGTTCGCCGGGTTTTGGCTCTCTCAGTGCTTCGAGTTTTGGCTTGGTGAAGTCGAAATGCGTTGTCATGGCTGCCTTTGCGTCGATTTCTGGTGCTACGCTGGTGCTACGCTCTTGGTCAAATTTCGGTAAATTTGGTGTAGCACCGTTAAGGCTATGATAGGCCGAACATATTGGCTTGTAAAGGTTTATTAAGGTTAAGCAATCAGTAGAAAATAGCGGGCTTTAGAATTCGTAATCAGTAGGTCGCGGGTTCGAATCCCGCCATTGGCTCCATAACAATAAGTTATCCAACAACCCAAGCCCTTATTTAGTTTTATTGTCGGTTGGTGCAGTTGCCGCGGCGTATCCATATCCCCTTGGGCGGATGCCCGTGCAACATGCTTCGTTCGTAAAAGTCGGCGTCTTTGCTGATAATCACAAAATCATTTTCTTTGGCATGGCGCCATACTTCATCATCGGAACCGCCACCCAAGCCGATCCACATGAACGGAACCGGGAAAAACGTCGCTTAATCCGGCCACCATCCTGAAGGACAGGTTTTCGTCAAAAAGCAGCCTCATCCCTTGATTACCCGCGTATGGCGTTCGCGGTCGGCCGCATACGCGAAACAAGCCCGAATGTCGTCGCAGGTCAAATAGTCGTAATCGTCCAGCACTTCCTCTTCGGTCATGCCGGCCGCAAAACAATCGAGGATGTCGTCAACGGTAATCCGTAAGCCACGGATGCAAGGCTTGCCACTGCGCTTTCCCGGTTCGATGGTGATAATGTCGTGATAGTCGATGCTCATTTTGCTTGTTTCCTTTGGGTCATGGAGATGATTTCGCCCGTCGCTTTCAAGCCGCCGGCCGCCAACATCGCGCCGATAACCCGTTCGACCGATTCCCGAACCGGATCGAGGTCCAGCCGGACATAGATGGCCGTCGTCAATGGCGATTTGGATTCAGGCGCTTACCAACAATCGCCAGAGAGGCGCCAGTTTGGCCTGCCACGATCCCAGCCGTACGGCGTAAGTCGTGGATCCGTAGGCTATCAAGCCCAGCCCGAGCCAGGACCCGCGCCCATGCCTTCTTCGGTTCGACGATGTGGCCGGTTGCACCGCTGCCGGGGAAAACCCAGATAGCATGATAGCCTTGCCGATTGCGTAGGATTTCGACGGCCTCCGGAGTCAGGGTGATATGACAGTCTGCGGTTCGCCGTTCTTGGTGGTCGGGATTCGCCATTCGGCCCGGTCCAGATTGATCTGGCTCCACGCCATTTCCAGAACATCGACCGCCGCACCCCGATCAGCAACGCCATCAGCAAAACGCCAAGGCTTCAAAATAACGGCGGATTGCCTGGCGGCGAATCCGCCCTACAACTCGGAAGTTTTTATCGCGATAGGTTCTTAAGCAATTCATTAATCTCTTTCAAATCGGCGATTTGTTGTTCCAACTGCTGAATGATCGCATCTTTATGCTCAATGATCAGATGCAGCTTTTCAACTTCAAACGCCAGTTCTTTCGATGAGCCGATAATATTACAACCGCTGCCATGATTACTCTAAACAACCACCGGCTAAAAGCCGGTGGGTTTGGGTTACGGACTGAAAGTCCGGGATACGCGTCGGCTTAACGATGCGTCTACGGTTCAACTTTAAATTCGGTAGCTGGATCCGACTCAAAATGATGCTCTAGTAGTGAGTTCCAGTAAAACAATTACAAATTAAGCCACCCCAAGGTCGAATTTATTCCAGCGGAATACGACAGGTGAAGCATTAAATTCGTCGATCCCTTTTAGGATTCGCGCCTTCAGTTCGTCGACCGATTTCACTCTCATGTGCCGCAAGAACGTTCTAGCCATTTTAGAGAATGCACACTCGGTCAGGTTGAGCCAAGAGCCGTGTTTTGGCGTATGCACATACTCAAAGCGCCCTGGTCGGCTTGCAAGATAGGCCAGGGTCTCTTTTGAAATGTGGGCCGAGTGATTGTCCAGAACTACCCGGATAACAGCCTCTGGCGGATAGTACTCATCGAATCGCTTGAGTAACGCAATAAACTCCCAACTACGATGCCGATCCTCTACATTAGCCATGATATGCCCCGAGTGTAGATCGATTCCAGCCAGCATTGACACGGTGCCGAGCCGACTATATTCATAGTCTCGCCCAATAGTAGGCCGCTTGCCCGGAACTGGCGGTCAATCGGGCGCCGTGAGGCCAATGGCCTGAACCCCCGGTTTTTCATCAATGCTAACCGTATAGATAGCATGGGGTTGTCCATGATGAGCGGCTCCGTCGGTGTAAATCGACACCTCCTGATAAACCAGCAGCACTTCCTGCATGTTACGATCAAATTCCGGATCCCTTTTCTCCAAGTCGTATCGTATCTTATGAGGCTTGATGTCGTTTTCGTTGAGGATACGCCATATAGTACTTTTACCCGCGTGCGCTAGACGGGAAAATCCCACCGTTTCGGCGCTTTGGGATACAAATTTTGCCAGACCGGAGAGAGTCCACAATTCTGCTGCCAAGTTATGTTCCGTAGGCTTTGTGCAAGCGATGCTTGCCACCTAAGCACGAGCTTCATCACTAATTTCCGGTTCGTGCGGACGGGGATACCTGTCCTTTAACCTCATCGGTGCGCCCGCAGCCAAGGCTTTATCGATGCATTTGTAGATCATGGGCCGACTGACGCCAAGCTGCCGATTGAGTTCGGTAATCGTGATGCCATCGGCATAACCTATCAAAACCTTGGCCCGCTCAACCTCCCTCATCGGCGCCGTTCGTGATCGGCAGAGCTCATTGAGCATTGCCTTTTGGTTTTCCGTCAATATCAGTGCTGCACGTTTCGTCTTTCCCGCCATCTTCTCCTCCGGCAATTAGGGGGATAAGTATCAGGGGTATTTTAGACCAATCTGTAAATTTATTGATGGAACGATCTAATAGAAAGCTTGACCTATGCCCAGTTCGTAAAGAAAGATCCCAGCTTGGCTCGACAAGGCACCGAGCTGAGCCGCCGCTTCAACACCAAGCTGATGGCGCTGGTCAACAGCCGGGATGAAAAAGGCCCGTATTCACCTATTAAGCGCAAAGGGCGATACTGTTTATCCGGGCACGGATAACGCCGATCCGTTGCGTTATTTCGGGCAGCGATTCGTGGATGCGGGATTGGGCGCCGATACGCCCGGAAATCCGGTATTGGAGCGCGCGATTAAAGCGGTAACCAAGAAAAAGCTACCCAACGCTGCCTTCGATGACGCCACTTTAAATATGCTGGATCAGAACATCAAACTGTTCAGCAAGAGTATTTGGATTAGAATTGCACAAGCCCTCAAGCTGGACGTTAAGTGTTGACTGAGCAGCCCCATAGGGTACGCTGTGCGTACCCTCAATGTCGCAAGGTACGCACAGCGTACCCTACAACCCGTAAGATACCGGGGCCGCACGGGATATTGATCCTGTCCGTAACGTTTGGAATCGCGCGCACACAAACAATGATTTTATGTTGGCGGTAGGTCTTCAATCGTGGGTAACGAGGTTATAAACCCCATCCCGCTCAGGGTTCGGACATTTGCAGGTATTTGGCGCGGTTCCGGTTGGCCAGCAGGATCTTCTGCTCGCGGATACGCTGCTCGATGCGTTGGGCCTCGCCGGTTTTCAGCGCCCGGCCCAGCGCCCGCGATACGGCGTTGATGCAGTCTTGTCTCATGGGTTATCTCCAAACCGCAAAAAGCAGGTAATCGCCGCCTGGGTGGCGGCATCGATGTTTTTCAGATCGGCGGCGTCCTGATCGACCTCGTCGAGCAACTGGCGCAGCGTGCCCGAGACCTCGTTGCCGTCGTCATCATAAAAGGAAAACGTCTCGTCGCCGCGGGCGTCCAGCAATTGCCGCGCGGCGGCGAGTTCGGAGGTGTCGTCCGGCCGCACTTCCGGCGCGTCGATGATGCGCGCCATAACCCCGCGCACGTCATCGCTCAGCCGCGCGCCGAGCGCCCCCTGCACGTCATTGTAAACCTGCTTCAACCAAGCCTTGAACTGCTCGAAGATCCCGCGCAAGGGTTCGCTGGGGGCTTTGCCTTCGGCCAGATACGTTTCAAAACCTTGGGCAAACTGTTCGTGATAAGGGCGCTGTTCGTCGATCGACATCCGCCGCCAGTCGTCGAACGATTTGACGCCAAACCAATCCATCAAGGCTTGCATGTCCCGGCGCACGCCTTCCGGCGCGACGCCGGCGTCGAGCATGCGGCCGTACAAATCCAGGAAGTAATGCCCGGATTCGTGCAGGAATGTCGAGGCGTCGGCTGCCTGGAATAAAGATACGGTACGGCTATCAGGATCGTAAAAACCTCTGCCGCTTTGCTCTAATGGGTTGAATCGCTCCGGCGCATTGTCTATAGTATCGGCATGCCCGCCATCGTTTCGGACGTTGAGGCCGTCGGCAGCGCGCTCAAGAACGCGCTGAGCATCGGTCGTGGCGGGATACTTCCGCATCGAGAGTGCCGCCAAATCCTTGCGTTTATTCCTAACGCTCTCGATATACAACAGCACGCCATCATCGAAAGCTTTCGCATAAGCTACCGTCGGTCTACCGTAAGAATCGAGAAGATCGGTTCTCAGCCCATCATAGCTTGAGACAATGTCGGGAATACGGGCAATGTCGGAATCGGTAATTGCAATTTGTCCTCTTGGGGTCTCAGTCGCTGAACTGCCGTGCTTCTTCTTGATATGGTTAATGCCAGACCGATCAATCGAATGTGAGAAATTCGCATAACGCGGAGCATCCGATGCGAGTTTTGGCCCAGCCTGACCGAACAGAATGGCCTGTGCGGAATCATCCCCGCGATATATGGCGGCCGCTCTGGCGCCATCGCCAATTTCCATATTGCTGGGTAGAAAGTCCGGCAATATTTGAGCAAACTGGCCATCGCCTCCCTCACGGGCGCCCGCCATGATCCGAGGGCCAAATTGCCGGTAAAACGCATGCGGACCCATGCTGGCATTTTTTGCCTGGGTCACCATGACTTGCTGCATCAACCGGGCAAAGGCTGATGTTTGATCCGCATCGCGAACGCCGGCGGCTTCGAGCTGACGCGCCACGTCGCGATAGATCAGCTCCCCGGTGGCGTCGGCCGCTTCTTGCCGCGCTCTCAAGTAAGGATCGACCGTTTCCCCCGGTGCGACGTTTTCCTCCTGCCGCGAGACATCCCGGGGTTCCTGTTGGGCCATGCGGTCCAATTCCCCAAACATCTCGCGGGCCACGGCATCATCGCCCGGCTGCTGTTCGCGCACGGGATCGGGAATGAACCGGTCCGCCTCCACCCGCGCCGCGACCTCTTCGCCGTTATCGAGCGCATTCAAGGCGGAGCGCATCGCGTTTTGGTGCGCCTGCGCGGCGAGCGCGTCTTTCGGCAGTCCGGGCGCCTGGTTGTCGAGGTTGCGCTGCGCGTTCAGCGTCAGCGCCGCATCGACATCGGACGGTTTCGCCTGGAGGTGCGCCAGCCCGCCGAAGCCTGCTCCCATAATCAGGTCCGTCAGCGCATAGGTCGGGTCGAATGCCCGCCATTGCGCGGCTTCTTCGTGGTAGCCGGCAGCCTCCAAGGCTTGGCCGCGCAAGGCGCGATCGGCGGCGCCCAGCCAGAGATTGCCGGCCGCGCCGGAGGCGATCCGCTGCGCCAGCGGCGATAACGGGATGGACTCCAGCACCGGCGCGGCGGCGGGCATCGCGGCGCCCAGGCCGACCCCGGCGGCGTGAATCGCGCCGAGCGCGGCCGCCGTGCCGAGCGGCTTGCCTTCGTCGATCCGGCCGGCCGTTTCCGCCACCCCTTCCAGCACGCCGGCGCCGACCGGTCCGAGCGCCATGACTTCCGGCAGAATAGTGGCGAAGCCGTGCGCGATTTGTCCTGCCGCGCCGACCGTGTAGGGATTGGGAACGGCATCCCGGCGCCGCTGGACGGCCGGTTCGACGACATTGCCCATCCACAAATCCGAAAACGTATCGCCGGAGTCGAGTAGCCTGTCGAGCGTGCGCGGCACATGGGAGAGCGCCAGGCCGCCAAGCGCGTGGGGCGGAGCCGGCACGACTCTACATGGATGCGGGAGGAAGCAATCCTCCATCACATTCAGCGATCCGTTATCCTTCGGTGGAACCCGGCAGAGCCGGTTTCGCCTTACGGGTTGCCGGCCTTCAGATCGTGCGAAGCCGCTTTGTAATGCGCGAATGCGCGGCAAGTTTTAACGCGTGAAGAGTTGCCTCTTTCCGGCATCGGTTTTAAGGCTTTGGGTAAACTCGCAAACTTGAGCCGATTCGCAAAGTTCGGCTGGGACGACAAGACGAAAATAAAAGACGTTTTTTCGCCTTACTAATTGGGCTTGAGGGATTTTATCTATTAAATCAACAACTTAATTTATGGCGAAGAGGGAGGGATTTGAACCCTCGTGACTCCTAAGAGTCAACCGGATTTCGAGTCCGGCGCATTCGACCACTCTGCCACCTCTCCGCAATGAACAACTATTATAACATACCCTCAGCCGCTCGACAGCAGGGAAAAATCGCAGAATTCTTTTTTTACTTCTTCAACGATCAATACACCGGACGCAATTTACCTCTCTTAACCCTATACCGAAAGCCAAACTAACCCACGGCCCTCGCTTCGTTACTTAAAGTCAGGCATTGCAGCCAATCATTGATCGCCTGCAATGCCGCTCCTTGATATTTTTTGTTTCTTCAAACCTGGCGACATACTCACTAAGACCCGCTTCGTTCACCAACTCGGGCTGTTTAGATCGATCGACGCAAGCTCATTCCGCGCGCGTCCAAATCGCATAATTCATCGTAAGCCGATAAACCCGGCGCATCCGTTCGGTTGTTGAACATACCTTGGATTTTTCGACAGCCTCTTCCTTCACCCCATCCTCCATACCTTTTTGAACGACCCACATTGAAATACCGGGCAAAAAAAGGGCGCATGCCGCGCCCTTTTTTTGTCGCTCGACGACTTTTACCGCATCGATTTGACTTTCGCGATGATGCCGACCGGATCGAGGCCCTGGTGCGGGAATTGTTCCCACAGACCGCCGCAGCCTTCCTGGTGGGTGCCGAGATGCGCGAATTTCGGCGTGAAGCCGCGCTCCAGCAACCAAGTGCCGTAGCGGCTGCCGAGGCCGGTCTTGCGGTTGAACGATTCGACGACCAGCACCAGCGGCGACTTGCCGACTTTGGCCAGCATGTCTTCGTCGATCGCGTTCAAGGTCGGCTTGTTGATCAGGCCGATGTCGATGCCCTCTTCCTTCAGACGCTCGACCGCATCCAGCGCCCGGTACAACGCTTCGCCGAAAGCGACGATATAGCCTTGCGTGCCTTCGCGGATCACTTCGTCCTTGCCGGAAACGAATTTGTAATCGCCGCCGAAACGTTCGTTGCCGTTCTCGTCCAGGATCAAAGGCACTTTCGAACGGGTCGAGAAGATGAAGCGCAATCCCTCATCGTGGAATACGCTTTCGACGCAGGCGCGCATCTGGTTCGGATCGGCCGGGAAATACAGGTTGGTCGGATACGCATCGTCCAGGCCGTTGTCCGCGAATAGGTTGTTCAGACCGAAATGGCAGGTGTTGTCGGCCATGTCGTCGATGCCGGAATGCGAGTAATGGCTGAGCACGTTCGAGTGGTTCAGGCGCGCCATCGTGATTTCGGAAATGTTCATTTCGAGGAATGCGCTGAACGTGCCGAAAATGCCCTGCTTGCCTTTTTCCATCCCGAAACCGGCCGCCGCGGAGAAGTTGCCGCGCTCCATGATGCCGGACGCGATGAAGACTTCCGGATGCGCGTCGTGGATTTTCTTCAGGCCGCAGGAGCCTTCCAGGTCGCTGTCGATCACGCGGACTTTCGCGATGCGGTCGGCTTCGCTCATTTTGCCGAGCACCGAAACACAGGCGTCGCCGAACACGTTGCGATTCGCGTCCCACTTGTCGCTGGAGCCCTTGAAGGTATAGTTCTGCTTGGCCGGCGACGCGCTTTTCAGTAACTCGATGGCGTCGGTGTAGCCGCGCGCTTCGAGGTATTCGATCGCGTGTTTGACCGAAATCACGTCGTGGCCGTGGTTCGAGCCTTCGATACCCGGAATGCCGGGGCACATCTTCCGGTGGTTGATCACCGCGACCGGACCTTCGGTATTGATCGCCTGAATGATCCGCTCATACAGCCCGTCGAGGTCTTCACCGTCGCCTTCGAACACGGTCACGCCGTGACCGCGCAAAGTTTGCGCGGTCGAACAGCCTTTCAGGTAATGCGACGGATGGCCCGCGATGGTGACATCATTGTCGTCGATCAGCAGTTTGACATTCAGTCCCTGCGCCACGGATAAACGTGCCGCTTCGGCGTCGTCGCCTTCCTGCTGCGAGCCGTCGGAACCCAGACAGAAGACGGTCTTGCCTGGATTCGCCATCGCCACGCCGTTCACATACGGCCACATGTGGCCGAGACGGCCGGAACTGAATTTGACGCCGGGAGTGAAGCCCAGTTCGGGGTGGCCCGGCAGATGCGAATGGGCTTCGCGGTACAGCATCAGTTTTTCGGCCGGCATGTCGCCGTTCAATACCGACATCAGGTATTGGGTCGCCACGCGGTGTCCCGCTTCGTCGAAAAAGATCGGTACGAAGCCGTTCGAGCCGCGAAACAATGCGTCCAGAATCATCACTTCCGGAACGGTGTCGTACGGACCGCCGGTATGGCCGCCGACGCCGCGCGCCGCGCCGGTGGCAGTAAAGAAGACGATCGCGTCGCGGCAGAGCTGAATGTTCGCCTTGAGCGCGGCTTTTTGGTCCGGCGACAAGGTCGGGTTGCCGGCAGCCAGCGAGACGCGGCGGTAGGCGCCTAGATCGATGGGGAATTGTGCCATAGTGGTTTTCTCCAAAATTACAGTGTTTTTGTTATTAACTTTTAAGCGCCAATCCCTGCGCATTTCGTGTGCCTCGGGCTATTTTAACCTAAAAAAAAATCATGCCGCAGCTTAATTTCGCCCGAAATAGACGCGGTTGATTTGCCTTTCCGAAACGTAGGCCCGCCGCTTTCGGACGGGGTATGACGCAGTTAATTGAACATTGTTTAATTAAAGGCTATAGTATTCTTCATCACGACCATTTCGATAGTTTGATAAGATGAAATAAGGAGGATGGATATGCTGAGACCACTGTTGCGCTTTACGGTAAAACTGATTCTTAAACTGCTGTTCCGGGTCGAGATTCACGGCATGGAAAATTACGATGCCGCCGGCAAACGGGTACTGATCGTCGCCAACCACACCTCATTCCTCGATCCGATGCTGCTCTGGATCTTTCTGCCGGACGATATCACTTTCGCGATCAATACCCATATCTCCGAGCGCTGGTGGCTGAAGCCGTTTCTTGGCTTGTCCAAAGTATTCCGGATGGACCCGACCCATCCTTTATCATTGAAAGACCTGACCCACCATTTGCAGCACGACACCAAAACGGTGATTTTTCCGGAAGGCCGGATTACGGTGACCGGCACGCTGATGAAGATTTACGACGGCACCGGGATGGTGGCCGACAAATCACATGCCGTGGTGCTGCCGGTCCGGATCGAAGGCGCCAAATATACGCATTTCTCGCGCCTGCAAAACGTGGTGCGACTGCGCTGGTTTCCCAAAATCACAATCAGCATTTTGCCGCCGACTCAAATGCGCGCGCCCGAGCATTTGCGGGGCAAGGCCCGCCGGCAATACTGCGGTCATATCCTGACGGATATCATGACCGACATGATGTTTAAAACCAGCCATTATCGGCGCACGATTTTTTCCGCGCTGCTGGAGGCGCGGCGGATTCACGGCGGCAAGTTTGCGATCGCCGACGATCTGGCCCGCAAACCGGTTTCCTACAATACGCTGATCGCCCGTACGATTGCGCTGGGAAATCTTTTCGCTTCGGTCACCGAAGCGGGCGAACATGTCGGCGTGATGCTGCCGAACTCGGTCAATACGCTCTGCGTGGTGCTGGGCCTACAATTGCATCAGCGCATTCCGGCGATGCTGAACTTTTCGACGGGCTCAGCCAGCATGATATCGGCCTGCAAAACGGCCGAGGTCAAAACAGTACTCACTTCACGCCAATTCATTGACAAAGCCAAACTGGACGAGGAAGCGGCGCACCTTGCCGAACACGCCAACCTGATCTATCTGGAAGACCTGGCCGCCCAAGTGAACCTGGCCGCCAAACTGAAGGCCCTGCTGCTCAGCCATACCACCGGCCTCTGGTACAAATCCGATCACATCGACCCCGAGCATCCGGCCGTCGTGCTGTTCACGTCCGGCTCCGAAGGCACGCCGAAGGGCGTGGTGCTATCGTATGCGAATATCCTGGGCAACCTGAAACAACTCGAATCGGTGATCAATTTCAATCCGCAGGACGTGGTGCTGAACTTCCTGCCGATGTTCCACTCGTTCGGCTTCACGGTCGGCTCCATGCTGCCGGTACTGAACGGCATGCAGGCGTTCTTTTACCCGACGCCGCTGCATTATGCGGTAATCCCCGAAATCGCCTACGAAATCAAGGCGACGGTGATGTTCGGCACGAACACCTTCCTGGCGGCCTACGGCAAGAAGGCCAATCCTTACGATTTTTTCCGGATGCGCTATGTTGGTCGCCGGTGCGGAAAAACTGCAGGAAAATACCCGCGCGCTCTGGGCCGACAAATTCGGTATCCGGATCCTCGAAGGCTACGGCGCCACCGAAACCACGCCGATCACCTCGGTCAACACCCCGATGAACTACAAGGCCGGCACGGTCGGCCGCTTCATGCCGGGCATGAAATATCAACTGGAGCCGGTCCCCGGCATTCACGACGGCGGCCAGTTGCACGTCAGCGGGCCGAACATCATGCAGGGCTATCTGCTGGCGGCGAACCCCGGCAAACGGGTGCCGCCCGAGTCGAAATACGGCAAAGGCTGGTACGACACCGGCGACATCGTCTCGGTCGACGGGGAAGGCTATATTACGATCAAGGGCCGGAGCAAGCGCTTTGCCAAGGTCAGCGGCGAAATGGTGTCGCTGACCGCGGTCGAACAGTACGCGATCGAAGCCTGGCCGGAAGGGCACCATGCCGCGGTCAGCCTGCCCGACCCGAAAAAAGGCGAACAGGTGATTCTGCTCACCACGCATAAGGGTGCCACGCTGCACGATTTGACCCGGTCGGCGGTCGGCGTCGCCCAGATCAGCCTGCCAAGAAAGATTTTCGTGGTTGATGTACTCCCCGTGCTGGCGACCGGCAAGACCAATTATATCGAGGCCACTTCGCTTGCGGCGAAACGGATCGAGGAGGCCGAGCAGGCCTGAGGGATTAAGGGCTTGTCACCCGCCACGCCGTAATGGCCGCGCGGGCAACGCCCCGTCTCCCCTCCTTCACTCTTCAACCCGCATTTCCGCCATGAACAAACAAATCTATCCGCTACTGATCGCGCAGTTCTTGTCCGCGTTCGCCGATAACGCGATCCTGTTTACCGTGATTGCGATCGTGATGCATGACGGCCAAGCGGCAAAATGGTACGTTCCGGCGCTGCAGAGCTCGTTTCTGGTTGCGTTCGTGTTGCTGGCGCCCTGGGCCGGCGGCTTCGCCGACCATCATGCCAAGTCGCGGGTGTTGATCGCCGCGAACCTGATCAAGGCCCTGGGCGCCGCGCTGTTGTTCATGCATGTCGAACCGCTGTTGGCCTATTGCATCGGCGCCGCCGGCGCGGCGATTTACGGTCCCGCCAAATATGGAATTCTGCCCGAACTGGCCGGACACCAGTTTCTGGTCAAGGCGAACAGTTTGGTCGAAGGCTCGACGATTCTGGCCATATTGATGGGCATGCAGATCGGCGCGAAGGTGGCCGACCATTCGATCGACATCGCGCTGGCGGGCACGATCGCGTTGTTCATCGTCTCGGCGCTGGTTACGCTGCTGCTGCCGGCCAAGACGTCAACGCCACCTGAAGCCGGCTCGAAAATACTCGAATTCGGCCGGCAAATGCGGCAATTTTTCTCGACGCCGCGGTCGCGTTTTTCGATGCTCGGCGCTTCTTTGTTCTGGGCGACAGCGGCCACCCTGCGCGTATTGATCGTAGCCTGGGCGCCGGTTGTGCTGGCGCTCGACAGCGCGACCGAGATCGCGGAACTGACGCTGTTTCTCGCGGTCGGGATCATCGCAGGGTCTGCGCTGGTGCCGCGCCTGATTCCGCTCGAACATCTGCGCCGGGCCCGCCTGCCGGCTTACTTGATGGGATTGTTCATTATCGGCCTCGGTTGCACCGGCAGCCTGTGGCCGGCGCGCGGCATGCTGTTTTTTGTCGGAATGATGGGAGGCATGTTCATCGTGCCGGTCAATGCGGCGCTGCAGGAGCTTGGGCAACTCAGCATCGGCAGCGGCGCGGCGGTCGCCTTGCAGGGATTTTTTCAGAATCTGGCAATGCTGCTCGCGGTCGGCGGCTATACCGTCGCCGCTTCGCAAAATGCCGACCCGATCCTAACGATGCTGACGCTCGGAGGCCTGGTCTTTGTAGCGGCCTTCCTGGTCTCGTGGCATCTGCCCGATAATCAGCTCAATCCATTCAGGAATCGCCGCAAGCTAAAAAATTATTAGCCGCCGCCCTGCCCCGCGCTTCATCCACTTTGGACAACAGCAGCAGACCGAGCGCGAAAAAGGCCAGCGTCGACAACAGCGACAAACGGTGATTGCCGCCGCTCCAGTAATTGATCAGACCGTAGCTGAGCGGACCGACGATCACCGACAGACGGTTGACCAGTCCCCACAAGCCCAGAAACTCGCCGGCCCGCTCGGCCGGCGAAAACTTGCTGACCAGCGCGCGACCGACTGCCTGGCTCGCGCCCATCGCGATTCCGATCATATTTCCGACGATCCACATCTGACTCCGTTCTTCGGCGAAATAAGCCGCAAGCAGCGCGGCAATCCAGATCGCCAGCGTAATCGCCAGCGTCGGCACCGAACCGATGCGGTCCTGCAAGTGGCCACAAATCAGCGCGCCGACCGCGGCGGTCACATTGATCACCATGATCAGCACGATCAGCGATTGCGTGTCGAATCCCATCACCTGCTGCGCATAGACCGCCGCCAGCACGATCACGGTACTCACGCCGGATTGGTAGACGGCCAACGTCATCAGAAACCGGATCAAATCCCGGAAGCGGCGGGCTTCCCGAAAGGTATGCCGCAGGCGTCCGAAACTGGCCGCGAGGATACGCTCTCCCGAAACCTCCGGCAGCGGCCTGGCGCGCTCCCGCAGCCAGATAAAAGTGGGTGCGGCGGTTAACGCAAAGGTAACAGCCGTAATCAGTAACGTGACAGGCACCGCCTCGGCTTCGCCCATACCCTGCTGCATTGCCCAATGAAGATAGCCGAGACAGAGCAGCAGAGTCAAAAGTCCGCCCACATACCCGAGTCCCCAACCGTAACCGGACAACCGGCCCATCTGCTCCTCGGGTACCAGTTCTGGCAAGAACGCCGCGATGAGGTTTTCTCCGTACGCGAACATGATGACCGACACGGTGACCAGCACCATACCGAGTTTGTAATCGCCAGGGCCGACCTGTGCCAGAAGCGCGGTCGAGACGATGCAGCCTATCGAAGACCACAGCAAAAAGCGTTTCTTGCAGGCTTTGATATCCGCAATCGCGCCGATCACCGGCGCGCTGAACATCACGACAAAGTTTGCGAAACCGACCGACAGCGACCAGAGCAACGTCGCCAGACCGGGCGAAACGCCCCCGACGCCGCCGGCCACCACGCCGACGAAATAGGTATTGAAGAGGGTCGTCTGCACGACCGTCGTATAACCCGAGTTGGCAAAATCGTAAAACGCCCAGGCGATCAATTCCCTGCGACCCGCATGCCCGATCGAGCGACTCTCTTCTGCTATGAATTGTTCAGGCATGGCGCCGATCCTCCGATAAATAAAGTTTTGACCGGGATATTATCCGCTTATATATCTCGATTTTAAAAAATACCTGTCTTCGCCGTCCTGTGGCTCCGGCAGGCGGCTGACCGACTGTTCCTACCCTGTGTGACCGTCAGCGGCCAGCAAAATTGGCGGATGTGATGCGACAGCGTCGTAACCATACCGAATGCCCATTGCCAGTAGAAAAAATTGGCCGAATTCCGCAACGACCTTCTTTAGCCGCACCCTGGAAAATTATAAAAAATGTGATGCAGTTCTAGTTTATAAAAACAACTCATTTGCAATTCCAGAATTCATTTCTACACTTTCCTATGAGTGGCTTTACAAAATGGGTTTGGAGTCGTTTAGCCACTCTCACTTATTTTTTCACTGTAATGGAGATTGTTATGAAAAAAATACTCGTTTTGATGGCCGCCGTATCCTTCAATGTGATGGCAGCGCCCGTGAATATCAATACGGCCGACGCAAAGACCATATCAGAGTCATTGACCCATATCGGCCTTAAAAAGGCGGAAGCGATCGTGAAATACCGGACGGAAAAAGGACCTTTTAAAACGGTCGAAGAGTTAACCAATGTAGCCGGCATCGGCAACAAGACGGTCGAAAAAAACAAAAAGGATATTTTGCTGCAATAGCTTTAATTCCGGACAAATCCCTTTCGGCCTTAAACGGCGCCATTCAGCGGCTGAGTTTAGATGCAGAATGGCACCGTTCTTTCAGGATCCGGTCTCGCTGTAGCCGGGCGTCTCTTTAAGCCGAAGAACCGTCTCTCTGCGCATTCATTGCAAATTTCTCGAAAGATCCTTCAAATATTCCAGAAATCCGCCTTTCAACTCCGGGTGCAACAAGCCGTATTCGACCGTCGCAATCAAAAAACCGAGCTTGGAGCCGCAATCGTAACGCTTGCCTTCAAACTCGTAAGCCAAAACCTGCTCGTCGGCCATCAGGGCCGCGATGCCGTCGGTCAACTGAATTTCGCCGCCCGCGCCGCGGCCGATCGTTTCGAGTTTACGGAAAATCGCCGACGTCAGGATATAGCGGCCGACCACGGCCAGATTGGACGGCGCATCTTCCGGCTTCGGTTTTTCGACGATCAGTTCGATCGGGCTGGACGTACCGGACGCCTCCCCGGTCTTAACGATCCCGTAACTGCCGGTTTCCGAAGGATGCACGCGCTCGACGCCCAGAATCGAAGTCTGTTTTTGGTTGAACAGTTCGACCATCTGCGTCATGCATCCGCGCCTGCCGTCTTCGATCAGATCGTCCGGCAGAATCACCGCGAACGGCTCGTCGCCGATCACCGGCTTGGCGCAATGCACCGCATGGCCGAGCCCCAAGGCTTCGGACTGGCGAATGAATACACAGGACACATGGGACGGCAGCATGCCGCGCAGAGACTTCAGGATTTCGGTCTTGTTTCTGGCTTCGAGTTCTTTTTCGAGTTCGTAAGCCTTGTCGAAGTGATCCATGATCGAATTCTTGGTGCGTCCGGTCACGAAGATCATCGTATCGATACCGGCCGCAACCGCTTCCTCCACGGCATACTGCACGAGCGGCTTGTCCACGACCGGCAGCATTTCCTTCGCGGTCGACTTGGTCGCCGGCAGGAAACGCGTACCCAATCCGGCTACGGGAAATACGGCTTTGGTGATCTTTTGATTCATGATATTCCTTACAGGTAGAATAAACGGAAAGGATTATGGCATCACTCGGCTGCGCCCGTACAAATCACCGAGACGCACGATATCGTCGCTCTGGCAGTTTTCCTATCGGGGCCATCCCGATTTTCACAAAGGTATGGCCCTGGACTATCAAGAGAACGGATGTTCCAGAACGATCGTTTCGTCGCGATCGGGACCGGTCGAAAGGATAGTGACCTTCACGCCGACCAGTTCTTCCAGACGTTTAATATAGGTCTTCACGTTTTCCGGCAGTTTCGCATAGTCGGTCACGCCGGCCGTCGTTTCGGACCAGCCCGGCATTTCCTCGATCACCGCTTCGCACTGCTGGTACTGATCCGCACCCAGCGGAGCCGTCTCGGTGACCTTGCCGTTCAGGCGGTAGGCCGTGCAAATACCGACCTTATCCAGCCCGTCGAGCACGTCCAGTTTGGTCAGACAGATGCCGCTGATGCTGTTCAGCCGGACCGACTTCCGCATCGCGACCGCATCGAACCAACCGGTGCGCCGCTTGCGGCCGGTGGTGGCGCCGAATTCGCGGCCGACCGTGCCCAAGTGCTCACCGTAGCTGTCGTTGAGTTCGGTCGGGAACGGGCCGTTGCCGACCCGGGTCGCATAGGCCTTGGTAATCCCGAGCACATAATCCAGATCGAGCGGGCCGACGCCCGAACCGGTCGCGGCGCCCCCGGCGGTCGTACTGGACGAGGTCACATACGGGAAGGTGCCGTGATCGAGGTCGAGCAGCGCGCCCTGCGCGCCTTCGAACAGCAGGTTCTTGCCCTGGTCCTGGTAATGGTACAACACTTCGCTGACGTCGGTCAGCATCGGCTTGATCTGTTCGCCGAGCGCCAGTGCTTCATCCAGGGTCTTTTGGAAATCGACCGTGTCGGCATGATAATAATTGGCCAGCATGAAGTTATGGTAATCCAGCAATTCCCTCAACTTGTCCGCAAAATCGGCCGGACTCAACAAGTCGCCCGCGCGCAGTCCCCGGCGGCCGGCCTTGTCTTCGTAAGCGGGACCGATGCCGCGCCCGGTCGTGCCGATCGCTTTGGCGCCGCGCGCTTTCTCGCGCGCCTGGTCGATCGCCACATGCACCGGCAGAATCAGGGCACAGGATTCGCTGATCAGGAGGCGGCTGCGCACCGGAATAGCGACTTTTTCGAGCAATTCGATTTCCTCGATCAGCGCGTTCAGCGACAACACCACGCCATTGCCGATCATGCATTGCACATTCTCTCTGAGGATGCCCGAGGGAATCAGGTGCAGGACGGTCTTTTCACCCCGGATGACCAGCGTATGCCCCGCATTGTGGCCGCCTTGAAAACGCACCACGGCTTCCGCTTGTTCGGTCAAGAGATCGACCAGCTTGCCTTTACCTTCATCGCCCCATTGCGTGCCGATGACTACGACATTTTTTCCCATTTCTATTCCACTAAGCTAAATTTTTAATGAACCAGTTTTGATTCTCTTGTACAAGCACCGCGGTACAACCCATTGCCGCGCCGTCGCCGGCCTGCCCCGGCAATTGCTGAATTACCGTATTCCCGACCGCGCGCAAGTCGCGAATTTTTTCCGCCAGCGCAGTATCGTCGAGGCAGGGCGCGAAGATTTTGTTTTCCGGCTCGCCATGCCCTTTTACGCTGTCGAGCCCCGCCAGTAATTTCAGATCGGCGCTGAAACCGGTCGCCGGCCGGGCCCGCCCGAAGACGCCGCCGATATTGTCGTAACGGCCGCCGCGCGCAATCTCGCGGCCCACGGAAGGCGTAAAGGCAGCGAAAACGACGCCGGTATGGTAATGATAACCGCGTAATTCCGCCAAATCGAAACTGACCGGCAGCGACGGAAACAGCCGGGCAAGCCTTCCGGCAATCGTCTCGAGATCGGCCAACGCCTGTTTCAGGTCGGCATCCGCCTGGGCAAACACCTGGCGGGCCTTGCCGATGACCTCCGCACCGCCGTTCAACAGCGGCAACGCCAGGAACATCGCTTGCAGATCGCTGTCGAGCGCATAGCTGGCGATCCATTCGGCCAGCTCCGGCCGGGCCTTGCGCTGCAGCACGTCGAACAGTTCGCCTTCCTGCGCCGGACTCAAGCCGGCCTGGCGGGACAAGGAACGGTAAATGCCGACATGCCCCAGGTCGAGATGCACGTTCAGAACCCCTGTCAACGCGAGCATTTCCAGCATCAGCCGGATCACTTCGATGTCGCTGTCGATCCCCGCGTGGCCGTACAACTCGGCGCCGATCTGCAGCGGACTGCGAGTCTTTTCCAGCGGATCGCCGCGAGTATGCAATACCGTGCCGTAATAACACAACCGGGTCGGCCATTCGTGCTTCAAATGGTGCGCATCGATCCGGGCCACTTGCGGCGTCATGTCGGCCCGGACGCCGAGCATTTCGCCGCTGAGCTGGTCGGTCAGCTTGAAGGTTTGCGGGTCGAGGTCGTGCCCGGAACCGGTCAATAACGAGTCGAGAAAGTCGATAAACGGCGGGATGACCAGCTCGTAACCCCAACAGGCGAACATGTCGAGCAGTCTGCGTCTCAGGCTTTCCAGATGTTTGGCATCGGCCGGCAGAATCTCTTCGATCCCGTCCGGCAATAGCCAGGAGTCTTTTTGTTGCATGTATTTTCTAAGTCCACTCAAACAAAACGCCCCGCACGGGCGAGGCGTTCGTCACAATTGTCGGCGCTGTAATTCGAGAATCCGACCCGCTATTTCTGTTGCGAAAAATACCGGAAGAAATCGGAATCCGCATCCAGCACCAGCGTTGAAGATTTGTTGAAGGTCTTCTTGTACGCATTCAGGCTGCGGTAAAAAGTGAAAAACTCGGGATCCGCACCAAACGCTTTCGCATAGACTTCGGCCGATTTCGCATCGCCTTCGCCGCGCAGCTTTTCGGCTTCCTTGAACGCATTCGCCTTCGTGACCACACTTTGCCGGTCCGCATCCGCACGAATCCTTTCCGCTGCTTCCGAGCCCTGCGAGCGGAATTCGCGCGCAATCCGGTCACGTTCGGCTTCCATGCGCCGGAATACCGAACTGCTGACTTCCGGCGGCAAGTCGATGCGCATGACCTGGATGTCGATAATTCTCAGTCCCAGGCTTTTGGCCGCCTGCTTCGAGTTGTTGATCAGGATATCGCGGATCACCTTCCGGTCGGTCGAAACCAACTGGCGGATATCACGTCTTGCGAACTCGCCGCGAAACGCGTCCTTGATGATCGGATCCAGCCGCGAATTGGCCTGAAAGATGTTGCCGCCCACCCGCTGATAAAAACTGCTGACGTCATCCACCTTCCATTTGACGAAGAAATCGACGAAGACGTTTTTCTTTTCCGCGGTCAAAAAACCTTCCGGTTTGGACACCATCGTCTGGATGCGGGCGTCAAATTTCTTGATATCGTTGAACGGGTACGGCAACTTGAAATGCAGCCCCGGTTCGAAATCATGCTCTACGATTCTGCCGAACTTGAATTTGATCGCCTTTTCGGTCTCGCCGACCGTGAAAACGAACATGGCGCCGATCAGCCACAGCGCGGCGAGACCGATGATGATTTTATTTAAAGTTGTCATTGGCGCCCCCTTGCGTCGCGTCCGCGGAACGAAGACCGCGCCGCAACCGGCTGTTCTTCCGTTTCGGCAGGAGCCGTCTCGGCCTTTGCCGCCGGAGCGACGCTCTGAGTCTCGATTTCAGGTAACTTTTGCGCCATTTTATCCAACGGTAAATAGAGTATATTGTTGCCGCCTTTCACGTCGATCATGACCACGTTCGCTTCGCCCAACACCGACTCCATCGTGTCGATGTAAAGGCGCTTGCGCGTCACCTCCGGCTGCTTCAGGTATTCCGTAAGCATTTTCGAGAAACGGTTCGTTTCCCCTTCGGACTGGGCGATAACCCGGTCTTTGTAACCCTGCGCTTCCTGCAGCATTCTGGCCGCCGCGCCGCGCGCTTTCGGCACGATGTCGTTCGCGTAAGCTTCCGCTTCGTTGATCAGGCGTTGCTTGTCTTCGCGGGCCTTGATCACGTCCTGGAACGCAGCCTGTACCTGCTCGGGCGCCTGCGCATCCTGCAGGCTCACGCTGGTAATCTCGATCCCGGTTTCATAGCGGTCCATCACTTCCTGCACTTCCTTTTTGATCTGTATGACGATCTCGTTGCGTCCTTCCGTCAAGATGAAGTCCATGTCCGAACTGCCGATCACGCCGCGTTCGGCGCTTTGGGTGACTTGCTTCAGCGTCGTTGCGGGATCGACCACATTGAACAGGAATTTTTTCGCACTGTTCGTCAAATTGCTGACTTTATACTGAACGACCAGACGCACATCGACATAATTTTCGTCACGGGTCAGCATCAAGGCTTCCTTCGGTTCCGAGCGCTCGCCCGCCTCGCCGAAGCCTGAAGAACCGACCGATAGGGTGCGGTTCTGCTCGACGTTCACGATATCGACCCGCTCGATCGGCGCCGGCAAATGCCAATTCAAGCCGGGGCTCGTTTCTCCCACATATTTGCCGAAACGCGTAACGACGCCGGTATTTCCCGCATCGACCTTGTAAGTACCGCTGGCGATCCATATCGCCGCGATTGCGCCTACCACGATCAATCCGAGATTCTTTTTCGGACCACCCGTCGACTCCTGCCCGTCGCCGCCGCCACCGCCGAATAAATTGCTTAATTTGTCCAGGGTCTTGCGTATGGCTTCATCGAGATCGGGCGGTCCTTTTTGGTCGCCCCGACCGCTCCACGGGTCTTTGTTGTCGCCTCCAGGTTCATTCCAGGACATACTTTTGCTCCATAACAGGATATTTGTTTAAATTAACGATTGATCAATAGCACGGATAAACACCTAAGGTTCCCTTGGGCCGAGCGTTTACCGTCAAAGCGGAACGAGCCGGTTCCTTGCCGCTGCGAGTATGGGGGCATTTTAACGTAAATAGCGAAAAACACGAAAATTTCAGGGAATACGGCGGACAAAAGCGCCCTTCATCCCGTTTTTCACTCTGCACGGTTCAGGGCGATATCACTTCGCTAGGTATCTTTTCCAAAACACCCGAATGTTTGGGGTCGATTTCAATGACCATCTCGAAATGGCCGTCATCGCCGATCTTCTCGGCGAAGACGTCCGCATAAGCGTATATTTTTGCACGGATGTCGCCTTGCTCCGGCCGCAGATGGCAGCGCATCCGGATTTTGTGTACGGAAAAAATTTCCGCAAGCGCCTGAAGCGACAAATCCGCCCCTTCGCCGGTCGTCGCGGACAGCCAGACGCGTACCGGCCGGCCCGTTTCATCGCGGTCGATTCGGGGGCGTCCGCCGTCCAGCAAGTCGATTTTGTTGTAAATTTCGAGCTGGCGGATTTTATCGGCGCCGATCTCTTTTAACACTTGGTTCACTTGGGTGATCGTTTCATCGCGGTCCTCCGCATGCGCATCGATCACATGCAGCAACAGGTCGGCCTCGCTGGCTTCCTGCAAAGTCGATTTGAAAGCCGCGACCAACTCGTGCGGCAGATGGCGGATGAAACCGACCGTATCGGCCAGGACAATTGCCGAGTTGTTCGGCAAGCGGCAATTGCGCAGGGTCGGGTCGAGTGTTGCGAACAACTGGTCGGCCGCATAGATATTCGCGCCGGTAAGCCGGTTGAACAGGGTCGATTTGCCCGCATTGGTATAGCCGACCAATGACACGGTCGGGATCTCGGCTTTTCTGCGCTTACCGCGGCTCTGATGGCGCTGTTTTTCGACTTTTTCGAGGCGCGACTGAATCTGCTTGATCCGGTCGCCGATCAAACGCCGGTCGGTTTCCAATTGGGTTTCGCCGGGACCGCGCAGGCCGATGCCGCCTTTTTGCCGTTCCAGGTGGGTCCAGCCGCGTACCAGTCGGGTCGAAAGATGCTTGAGCTGGGCCAGTTCGACTTGCAATTTGCCTTCGAAAGTCTGGGCGCGCTGCGCGAAAATATCGAGAATCAGACCGTTTCTGTCGACAACGCGCACGCCGAGGGCGGATTCGAGATTCCGCTCCTGGCTGGGCGTCAGGGGATGATTGAACAAGACGATGTCGGCCACATGGTCGGCAATGGCCTGCTTGATTTCATCGACTTTTCCGCTGCCGACGAAATATTTCGGATCGGGATTTTTGCGGCTGCCGGTCACCGTATGCACCGGTTCCGCGCCGGCCGATCTGGCCAATTCCTTTAATTCCAGAAGATCCTCCTGCCCGGAATGCAGGATCAGATGAACAAGAACGGCCCGTTCACCCGAGTCGGGGCGATCAAACAATCAATAACTCCAGCGCAGGAAAGGCCAATGGATGGCAAATACCGATACGCACTAACGGGTTGAATAGGTACGTTACCGGAAGTGGCGTTGCTCTAATATAAAGCAAACCGGTAATTATTCTTCTTCGCCCTCGGCCTCAGGAACCATCTTGACGGCTTTCCCGGGCACGATCGTCGAAATGGCGTGCTTGTAAACCATTTGGCTGACTGTGTTTTTCAGCATGATCACGTATTGATCGAACGAGTCGACCTTGCCTTGCAGTTTAATGCCGTTGACAAGAAAAATAGAAACAGGAGTATGCTCCTTTCTCAAGGTGTTCAGAAAATTATCCTGCAAATTTTGGCCTTTTGACATCCGATTTCTCCTTATTATGTTTATTCGAGTGATATCTAAGATAACGGTAAATACGAATCCGCACAATGGCTAATTTAAGAACGGTTCCGGTTCCAAAACATTTTCCTAGACAGTGTGCTTGTGATGGCGTCTGATTGTTAATAGCTTATCATTTATCGTCAGGCTTTCCTATTGTCTGGGCATATTTTGACACTTTCCTGCGTTGTAACGGATCGAGGGTGAGCAACGCCTGGACGCCATCACCCCTTTATGCGCGCAAGAAATCCAGCGTCGCCGCCAGAAAACTTTCAGGCTGCTGGACATGCAGCCAATGCCCGGCACCGGCGAGCGTTTTCATTCGAGCCTTCGGAAACAGCGGAAACACAGTCTCGGCTTTAACGAAAGCCGACTCGGCACCGGTGATGAACAGGGCGTCCCCGGAATAAGGCGCCCGGTTTGCGGCATCGGGAAAAGTCACGATTTGCGGCGCGGAACGGCTGAAGATATCCAGATCGACGCGCCACCGGTAATGGCCGTCGCGCAATACCAGGTTTTGCAGCAAAAATTGCCGATAACCGAGTTCAGGAATGGCGGGAGCCAGGTACTCCTCCGCCTGTTTCCGATTACCGATCGCCGCCAACGGCAACATTTTCAACGCCGAAATGGTCGAATCGAAACGGTGCGAATAGCGCGTCGGCGCAATATCGGCAATGATCAGTTTATCGACCGCGCCAGGATCGTTCAGCGCCAACCACATCGCCACCTTGCCGCCCATGCTGTGCCCGAGCAGGCTGGCTTTCGCCAGACCGCGCCGAACCATGAAAGATCGAACATCTTCCATCATCGCCGGATAATCCATGACCGGATGATGCGGCGAAGCGCCGTGATTACGCAGATCCACCACAAAGACATGATGCGAAGCCGCCAGCCTCTCCGCGATAAACCGCCAGTTGCGCGAGGAAGCGAAAAATCCGTGCAAAACAATCAGCGGCGCGCAATCCGACCGACCAAACTCGCTATAGGCTAATTCGACAACAGCCATCCGTTCCTTACAATGATGGACTCAATCACCGGCCCGTGCAGATCGTAGGGACAAGCTCAGAAAATCAAGTATGACCGACCATTCGGTCTTGTTCCGGCAAACATGCAATCTCGGCAGCTCGCCGGGACACGCCGATCTCCCTCATTGATTATTAATGAAGACGCGGCTGAAGTTTTTGAAACGGCGTAGTAAACCAAAGAACTTTCCAAACTGCAAGCAAATCCTGCCGCCGCGCTTTGAATGGCGGAAGACAACGGCTAAAAACGGGATTGAGGCCGCAGCCTGCGAGATGAAAGAAACGCTTGCGCCACATCCTTATGACCGCAAGAATATTCGGACAACGTGGGAGGGAGATCGATGAATCGGAGATGTCCTCCGCAACGGAAGCCTTCTGCCGATGCACGGCTCCGATCGATTTTTTAAAGCTGCAGCCGCTTAACGGCAACCGGGATCACAACAGGCCGATAATACTTTCCGCCGCACGCTTCACATCCAAAAAGATCAGGCCCAACTTCGCATTCGGCTTGGCCAACACGGTTAATACGGCATCCTCACCCGCATAGGTCATCAACACATAGCCCTTCTCGCCTTTGATCAGCACCTGTTCGAGCGTGCCTCTGGATAACTCATGCGCGGTCCTGTCACCGAGGGACAGCATGGCGGCACTCATCGCCCCCACTCTATCTTCGTCCATTCCGGCCGGCAACACTGACGCCATCATCAGCCCGTCCGTCGAGATGATTCCCGATGCCTCAATATCCGCTGAAGTTCCATTCAAATCTGTCAATACAGATGTAAGCATGTCTGCCCGCATATCGCTTCCTCTCTAACGAAAAGTAATTATTAAAATTTAAGAGGCTTTGGTGGCGTAACGGATCGCCAAAGCCCAAATCAAACTCACAAATTCTGGCTGATTGAAATGGGGAATTCCGGAAATGATCAACACAAAACGATTTTTTCCAATAAACAGCGGCCAGAATCCCATTTGGCTATTTCCGAACACATCGACAATAGCCCATGCCTGGCTTGTCTGCCCTAAATTATTCATCAACACCCCGGAACGGCGCGCGTGAACGGTGGCAATCTCGGCACTCAATGCCGACAATTCTTCGGCCACTTCATGCGGAAATCCGTGACTTGCCAGATAAAATCCTTCCATATCCGCCAACAGCACCTTACCGTTCTCGGTAATAGCGCTCAACATATCCGGTAAAATTTTGTCGAGTTGCTCCGACGGATAATTCAAGGCTTGTTTCAATCCCTGCACCCAACCCAGTTTTTGACAGTGATGCAGCATTTCCATGCATTTTTCCGGGTCTTCCAAGCCTGTCAACTCCTGAAGATTTTCGAAGGTCAAAGCCTTGGTCGCAGGCTGTGACAGCATCTGCCGGATAAACTGGCGCGGCTTGTCCATCTCGTTCGAAGACACCGCATAATAAGCTCCCGACGGCGTCGGATACAAAAAAAGCCCCTCTGTCAAATGATAGCCGCTCATATTATTCGGCCAACCCCGGATCCAGAGAATAGAGAAGGGATTGCACCAACAGCGACACATCGCTTCTGACCCGTGCGTCCACAGCGAAAATCGGGAGCTTCAAACCCGAAGCTTGCAACTGCGTATGATAATCGGCAATCGTCGGTTTACTGCTCAGATCCATCTGCGTAACGCCGATCGCGACACTGGTTTTCGAAATGAAATCGCCGAACGCTTCCAGAAAAAACTTCATATCCTTGAACGGGTCGGCGCGGGTATTATCCAGCAACAGCACCAATCCGATACCTCCATTGATCAGAATATCCCACATGAAATCGAAACGCTCCTGCCCCGGCGTTCCGTATAAATGAATTTTCTCTCCGTCGGAGAGGTTCATGATGCCGTAATCCATGGCGACAGTCGTGGCCGCCTTTCTGGATTTGGTCATATCGCTCGCGGACGCGTCGGTTTTCACCGGTGGCACATCGCTGATCGAGTGGATTGCCGTGGTTTTTCCGGCTCCGACCGGCCCTGTGAAAATAATTTTGTACTGACTCATAGTGTGATGATCGTGTCGTTCCGCTGTGCTGAGTTAACCGCGCAATTTATTCATGATACGGCTCAATAAGCCTTGCCCCTTAGTCGCTTTCACCTCCGGCGGCTGAACCAGATTATCGGCTTCCCGCTTCGCCTGACTCATCAGACCCAATGCACAGGCAGCGCTGGCGAATACAAACACATATTGCGGCTTGACATCGAGTACCTGCGCAACGTTTGGCAATGTCCGGGGACCCTGCATCAACAACGCCGCAATTCTGAGCGCGTGCGGCGTAATCAACAGACGCGTAAAATTGGGCCAGCATTTCAGATAGACCGGCCGGGTATAATCGATCATGCGGGGGTAACGGCCTTTTGACGTCCAACAGGCCAGTTTCCATAAAAAGGCATCCATGCTCTGAAACTTGTCCAGCGATCCGCCCAGTCCCATGGTTTGCCCATTCACCGGACTGATCGACATTTTGGAAGTCGAGCTCTGATTCAACCTGATGCCGGCAAATGCCCGCAATTGCGGATCATCCGCATCGAGCCACACTTCATGCGTATGTGGAAAAATCATGATCGGTTTCCATCCCGATTGCAACTGCATGATTTGGCCTTTGGCACGGCACACCATAAATGCGGACTGGATATATCCTTGAAAATAATCCTTCGGATCGTACGATGCGTTTGCAAATTGCGCCGGATCGTTGACGTCGATGTCGGACAGCGAGCCGATATACGCCTGAAAGCCTTTTTCATCGAAGCGCATCGCCGTCCGGTGCTTCGAGATTTTTCCGCGCTCGTCCCGGTCCATGACATAGGTCTTGAGAGGCTGCGGCTCGAACTCATCATTTTGTTTCGTCTCGGCCACCGCGAGAACCGCCTGTTTCTCCGCCTTTTTTCTGGCAAAGTCGGCCAATTGAATTTTCGCTTCGTTCAACACCGACAGCATGTCATCGGTTTTTACCGGTTTTCTGACCTGGAGCACGCCCTCATGATTGAAATCCTGCAAAGACAGCACGATCGTCGGCTTTTCCCTCGCCGTTCCCAAATGTTCGGACAATAATTTTTTTGAAGCGGGCATGTCCCCGTCGAAAATATCGACATCAGAGTCGTCATCATCAATGACAACCACCTTCCCCCTGCATGGCCCCTGCAAAAACATCATCATGATTTTACGGCTGCGTTCATCCATCCCATGCAGCGCAACTGTTAATGGTTTTTTATCCGGCATTGATCAGACCTTTAAAAAATCGCCCAACTGCGCCCATTCAGGCGGCAGCTTGGCCCCGAGGCAAACAAGCGCTTGATGAGTTCGCTTAAAACCTGCCCGGTCGCGGGTCGAGCGGTAGAGCGCCAAGAGTTCGCTGTGTAATTCAAAGCGTTCCGGGTGGTCCAGAATGGCTTGTTCGAGCACACGGGCCGCTTCATCCAACTGGCTAAACTCGACATAATCCCTTGCCAGTTGCAAAGGATCATGCGCCGTTTCGCACGGTTCTTCGACCATCCGCACCAGCATGACATTCGACTGCAATCCTTTGCTGAACAGTGAAAAGCGGGCATGCGGTAACGATTCGAGTGCATTTTCTTCCTTTTTCAAGAAATCTCTCAGCATCTGAAACTGGCTGACGGTCAGCCGCGATCTGGATCCGAATATCATGCGCTGGCTCAGCCTGCGTCCAGACGGGTCGAGCACGATCAGCAAATCAATCAGCGCCGCATACAATGGTTCGTTCAAATGATGACCGAAACAGTAATGAATACGCTCCACATGCGCCCGTAAAGACCGGGGCATTCGTGAAACCCGAAAAGCCAGGCGTTCGAGACGCTTTTCCACCGATAAGGCAGGCCATTCGCAGAATCCGGCAGTGGATTCATCATAAACAAATTCCAGCACCGGAGATTCGTCAAAATCGCCATCGTTAGCAGTAATCAAGACAGACCTCATCACATGGACAACTCAGTTACCACAAGAATAGTCACTTATTACTGATTTACAAATGGGCTATCGGCGAAACAGATAAGCAATACCAATGTTGTGACGAGCGCCGCAGAAATTAAACTCCGTTTTGCCGCGCGCGGTTTTACTTACAAGTTCAAAGCCGGCAGCCTTTCGGACAAGCTTTCGTATCACGCTTCCCGTAGCGGAGCGGGTTCGATAGCCTCTACCGATTTAGCCGGCGCTTTCGTGCACCAGATTCACGATCCGGCAGTTGCCCTGTTTTTCGGTCCCCAGCGCATCGGCCAACCACGGCAGTTCCCGCTGCATTTCGGCGGCCAATGTCCAGGGCGGATTGATCACGGCCATGCCGCTGGCGGTCATTCCGCGCCCTTTGCTGTCGGGAGCGATGCCCAGCTCAAACAGCGCGACATTTCCAATACCGCTGTCCTGCAACTGCCGCTCCAGGCGCCGGATCCGCTGGCGTTCGACGACCGGGTACCACAGCGCATAAATTCCGGTCGCAAACCGCTTGTGCATTTTTTTCAGACTTTCGATCATCAAACGGTAATCGTCGGAGAGTTCATAGGAAGGATCGATCAAAACCAGACCGCGACGTTCCTTCGGCGGCAGCAACCCGAGAGAATCGACCAGACCGTCTGCGTGGAAGGTCCTGATGCGCCGATCTTTCTCGAAGAGCCTATGCAGAAACTTGAATTCGGTAGAATGCAAATCGTAGAGGCACAGCCTGTCGTCCTTGCGCATCAGAGTGGCGGCAATAAAGGGAGAGCCCGGATAATGCGCCAGCTCCTTCCCCTGATTGCACTGCCGGACCCGATCGACATAGCGTTGTACGCCGGCCGGCATGTCGCTGCGCCGCCACAAACGGGCGATACCGCTCTCGAACTCGCGGTTTTTCAACGCAAACTCGCTGTTCAACGCATACATCCCCGCGCCCGCGTGCGTATCGATGTAACAGAAAGGCTTATCTTTCCTTTTCAAATGCTCAAGGATATGCACCAGCACCAGATGTTTCAGCACATCGGCAAAATTGCCGGCATGGAAGGCATGACGATAACTCAGCACGATTTTATAGCACCTTGTCGTAGATCGTCATACCGATTTCGAATGCGATCAGCCAGATGATGATCCACTCCAACCGTGAAGAATGACGATGGTTTTGTTCATCGGCCAACATCTCGAACAATTCGTGGATCGTTTCGAGTTTTTTCGACAGCACTTCGGTGCGAGGCGCGATTTCGAGATATTTAGCCGCGATTGCGTAATAGTCTTCGTATTCCGGATACTCCCAGAAAAACTCCGGAATATCGAGCAGATCGTAATTGACGATGATGTCGCTCTTGGTCAGAAACAACTGGCCGCGGATTTTGGCAATCTCGCGGCGGCTGATGTTGATCCTGCCCTTGTCGGCCAGCGACTTCGGAATATAACTGGTATTTTCGATGGTCCTGAGCGCCTGGGTTTCGAAGGATGCCAGCTTGATCGACTGCGCCATCCCCTGCGACAACGCAAACATCAGGATCGGATCGGAGGACTCGAGCTCGATATGATCCTCGACAATCCGGGTTACCGGGCAATCATAAGTAAACGTAAAATGATCCTCTTCAATCGATTCCAGGGCCTGCTCGGCGTTGGCGAGCAACAAGCGATGGATCACCGCCTGCCGCTCCGGGCTGACGTTCCAGTGCACCACCGCGCCGTAACCCAGAATGACCGAATAAGTATCGTTTTCCTCGACCAGCAGTGCGCCTTTGATCAAACGGATGAGGCTCGATTCCGAGAGCGCTCTCGCCAAGACGTCGATATTGAAACGGTGCGCCAGGCAATAAGCGACGCACCGCTTGACAGGAAGATTAGCTGACATCGGAAAAGTTTTTCATTGGCAAACCGAAGCCGGAAACATGGATCAGGGCAAAGCGTGCGCGAAACGGTACCAGAGACACGGCGCCATCATTCGATGATCAACAGCCAGCCTTTCTCTTCTTCGCAATGGGCCGATTTTGCAGCAGCCTTGATATCGATCCGCGCGGCGGTGTGGGTCAAATGGGCGGGCAACTTGCCTTTGACAAGAAAATAAGGTTCCTTGTATTCCGCAGTCAGCTCCACCGGCTCTTTTTTGACCGTTGCGGACAACTGGCCGGGATTGTCTATATTGAAGGCATAGAATGAAAAATCGGACCCCGGCGCCACTTTCGCCAAATGCGGCGGATTAAAACGCTCCAGCCTGGCTTTCTGGCATTGGCTCGCACCGGCCCCGCCTCCGCCGGACATCCCGGCACCATGACCGCTGTGGTGTTCGGTCGCCTGAACCGCCGGAATATAAACCCAAAATGAAACTGCGACGAGTCCTAAGAAGTTAAACCATTTCATAAGCTTCCTCTTTATTGTGATTATTATTATCGACGGCCCGACGAAACCGCGCTTCTTCGAACCGCAAGAACGCCTTCACGGTAGACTTGCCGGAATGGGCATTCTTCCGCAATCATTATAATCACAATCCGGCTTTCAACCGCTACAACTTATCAAAACACTAGGAAATGGGTTCTATTAACACCCTTCAGCCTTGATCACTAACAATTCCTTTACAAACTTTGCCAAGTGCCTCGCAGTAAATCGATCTGTGTTAAACTGGATGCTTTTTAGAACCGGCAGAAAGCCGAGTTGGCAAGGGTTGCCCGATTAGAATCCTGGGCCGCCCAAAGGAAAAGAGGTCTGATATAAAGTGGTGAGATATTCGGAGGAAGAAATCGACTTTCGGTAAAAGCCAATAAAGCATAGCGGGACTCAGAGCCCCATCGGTTCTTACCAAAAAAGATGATTATATTCAACGAATTAGAAAGACAACCGATGCAAGCCGCACTGCATTACAGCCTGCCCCCTCTATTTCATCTCTAACGCTGACAGTAAAATATAAGGGGAAACATTGTCAAGCTTCTTTATAGGCATCATCCCCTACAGTGAGTGCATTATCGGAATTGCACGGGATTTCCCGGTTTTAATCGGGGCGATTGTCCTTGAAATCCCGTGTTGTTCCCCGGTTTGAACTTGGCCCCTCTTTGATCGTATAGTATGTGGCTGACCAGTCACACGGAATTTCTTGATGGACACCATTAGCATCCGCGGCGCCCGTACCCATAATCTGAAAAATATCGACCTCGACCTGCCCCGCGATCGGTTGATCGTGATTACCGGCCTATCCGGCTCCGGCAAGTCGTCGCTGGCGTTCGATACGATCTATGCGGAAGGGCAGCGCCGGTATGTCGAATCGTTGTCCGCCTACGCCCGGCAGTTTCTCGCGATCATGGAAAAGCCGGACGTGGACCATATCGAAGGGCTGTCGCCGGCGATTTCGATCGAACAGAAATCGACCTCGCACAACCCGCGTTCGACGGTCGGCACGATCACCGAAATTTACGATTATCTGCGCCTTTTGTACGCGCGCGCCGGCACGCCGCGCTGTCCGGAACATCAGGTTTCGCTCGAAGCGCAGACGATCAGCCAGATGGTCGACCAGGTGCTGGCGCAGCCGCCGGAGCAGCGCTGGATGCTGCTCGCGCCGGTGGTCAGCGAACGCAAGGGCGAGCACAGCCAGTTGCTCGAAGACCTCCGCGCGCAAGGCTTCATCCGCGCACGCATCGACGGGACCGTGTACGAACTGGAAGAAGCGCCGCCCCTCGACCTGAAAAAGAAACACACGATCGAGGTGATCGTCGACCGCTTCAAGATTCGCGAAGACATCGCGCTAAGGCTGGCCGAATCGTTCGAGACCGCCTTGCGCATCGCCGACGGCATGGCGATCGCGGCCTGCCTGGACGACGGAACCGAGCTGCTGCTTTCGGAACGCTACGCCTGCCCGCATTGCGGCTACAGCCTGACCGAGCTCGAACCGCGCGTCTTTTCGTTCAACAACCCGAAAGGCGCCTGCACCAGTTGCGACGGCCTCGGCGTGCGCGAATATTTCGACCCCGAACTGGTCGTGCACAACCCCGACATCAGCCTGGCCGGCGGCGCGATCCGCGGCTGGGATCGGCGCAACGCCTACTATTACCAGATCATTCTCGGGCTCGCCAAACATTACGGCTTCGACCCGGAAATGCCGTTTTCGGAGTTGCCGAAAGCCATCCAGACAGTCGTCCTATACGGCAGCGGCAACGACGAAATCGAGTTCAAATTGGCCGGCGATTTCGGCTTTTCGAAAAAGAAGCGCCACCGTTTCGAAGGGATCATCGCGATCATGGAGCGGCGCTACCATGAAACCGATTCGCTGATGGTGCGCGAGGAACTGGCCAAATATCTCTCGCAGAAGCCCTGCAACGTCTGCGACGGGGCGCGGCTGAACCTGTCGGCCCGCAATGTTTTCGTCGAGGACCTGCCGATCCACCATCTGACGCGTTTTCCGATCCGCAAGGCGCTGGCATTTTTTCAAGCGCTGAACCTGCCGGGCAAACGCGGCGAGGTCGCGGCCAAGATCATCAAGGAGATTCAGGAGCGCCTGGAATTCCTGGTCAATGTCGGCCTGGACTACCTGACGCTCGACCGCAGCGCCGATACGCTGTCCGGCGGCGAAGCCCAGCGGATCCGGCTTGCGAGCCAGATCGGCGCGGGCCTGGTCGGGGTCATGTACGTGCTCGACGAACCGTCGATCGGCCTGCACCAGCGCGACAACCAGCGCCTGCTCAACACCCTGTTCCGGCTGCGCGACCTCGGCAACACCGTGATCGTCGTCGAACACGACGAAGATGCGATCCGCTCGGCCCAGCACATCGTCGACATCGGCCCCGGCGCCGGCATCCACGGCGGTCAGATCATCGCCCAGGGCGCGCTCGAAGACATTCTGGCAAATCAGGACTCGCTGACCGGTCAATACCTGTCCGGCAAGACCGGCATCCATGTGCCCGAGAAAATCACGCCGAACGACAAGGACAGGCAAATCGTGATCCGCAACGCGCGCGGCAACAATCTGAAAAACGTCGACATCGCGTTTCCGATCGGGCTGCTGACCTGCGTGACCGGCGTATCCGGCTCCGGCAAATCGACGCTGATCAACGATACCTTATATTGTCACGCCGCACGGCTGATCAATCGCGCCGGCGCCCTGCCCGCGCCTTGCGACGGAATCGACGGCCTGGAGCATTTCGACAAAGTCGTGGACATCGACCAGAGCCCGATCGGGCGCACACCGCGCTCAAACCCGGCCACCTACACCGGCCTGTTCACCCCGATCCGGGACCTGTTCGCCGGCACGCCGGAAGCGCGCTCGCGCGGCTACACGCCCGGCCGCTTCAGCTTCAACGTGAAGGGCGGCCGCTGCGAGGCCTGCAAGGGCGACGGCGTGATCAAGGTCGAAATGCACTTCCTGCCCGACATTTTCGTGAACTGCGAAATCTGCCACGGCAAACGCTACAACCGCGAGACACTGGAAATCCGCTTCAAGGGCAAGACGATCCACGAAGTACTGGAAATGACGGTCGAAGACGCCGCCAAATTTTTCAGCGCGATTCCGTCGGTCGCGCGCAAGCTGCAGACCCTAACCGAAGTCGGCCTGAGCTACATCACGCTCGGCCAGAACGCCACCACGCTGTCCGGCGGCGAAGCGCAGCGGGTCAAGCTGGCCAAGGAACTGTCCAAACGCGACACCGGCAGAACCTTGTACATTCTCGACGAACCGACCACCGGCCTGCACTTCCACGACATCAAGCAACTCTTGTCGGTGCTGCACACATTGCGCGACCACGGCAACACGGTGATCGTGATCGAGCACAACCTGGACGTAATCAAGACCGCGGACTGGATCGTCGACATGGGCCCCGAAGGCGGCGACGGCGGCGGAACGCTGGTCGCCGAAGGCTCGCCGAAGGAAATCGCCGCCAACCCCGCTTCATTCACGGGCCATTATCTGCGGCGTTTTTTCGAATAATCGGGCGATACTCGACATGGCTTGGCGAAGGCCAGACTTTATGGGTTGCAAAATACGCACTACACTTTAAATGCGAATTAAGAGCTACATCAGTGTTACCCCATCAACTGTTTGCAGAGTAAATCCCCCCTGCCCCCCTTTTTCAAAGGGGGTAGTGTCTTACCTGCCCCCTTTTTTCAAAGGGGGGATGTCGTTTGGGTTATTATTGAAGCGACTCATACCTTCGCCCCCTTTGACAATGCCGCTTTCCCCCCTTTGAAAAAGGGGGGCAGGGGGGATTTTATCAGGCGGCTTTCACAGCCTTTAACTCTTAATCCGTATTTAACTACCCTTATATCCTGCCAACGGAGAAAAACAATGTCGCTGCAAATATTCCGCACCAAACGGATCGAGGCCGAGCAAGAATCGGATTACGGATTGAAACGCTGCCTGAGCAAGTGGGACCTTGCCTTTCTCGGCATCGGCGCCATCATCGGAACGGGGATTTTCGTGCTGACCGGCATTGCGGCCGCTACGCAATCCGGCCCCGCAGTCGTCCTGTCCTTTGTCATTGCCGGTTTTGCCTGCACCTTTGCGGCGCTGTCTTATGCAGAGCTCGCTGCGTCCGTAGGCGGCTGCGGCAGCGCCTACGGCTATAGCTACGCCGCGTTCGGCGAACTGATCGCCTGGATCATCGGCTGGGATTTATTGCTGGAGTACGGCATTTCGGTAGCCGCCGTCGCGAACGGCTGGGCGGGTTATTTCAACAATGCCCTGACCGCTATCGGCCTGGCGTTGCCGGAGTCCCTAACCAAGGCCCCCAAATTGGGCGGCCTGATCAATCTGCCGGCCTTCATGATCATTCTGGTCTTGATGCTTCTGTTGATCATCGGCGTCAAGCAAAGCGCAAAGGCCAATAATGCGATGGTCTTCGTAAAATTGATCACGATCGCGGTCTTCATTTCGGTTGCGGTATTCAACGTCAACCCCGCCCATTGGCAGCCGTTCATGCCTTTCGGCTGGTTCGAAACGCTGCCGGACGGCAAAACCACCGGCGTACTGGCCGGCGCGTCGATCGTTTTTTTTGCCTATGTCGGTTTCGACGCGGTCTCGACCGCCGCCGAAGAAGCCCGGAACCCGCAGCGTGACCTACCGTTCGGCATCGTTTCGTCGCTGGCGTTCTGCACGGTCGTCTATATCCTGGTCTCGGGGCTGTTGACCGGCGTCGTACCCTATACCGACCTGAACGTTTCTTCTCCGGTCGCCCACGCGCTCGAATTGATCGGCGTGAACTGGGCATCGGCGCTGATCTCGACCGGTGTCATCGCCGGGTTGACCACCGTGATGCTGGTGCTGTATTACGGACTGACGCGGATCATTTTCGCGATGTCCCGCGACGGACTGCTCTCGCCTTTTTTCTGCACCGTCAATCCGGCCACCCAAACCCCGGTACGGGTGATCGTAATCTGCGGGGTCATCATGGCATTCATCGCCGGATTCATGCCGCTGGGCGATCTGGCCGAACTCGTCAACATCGGCACATTGGCCGCGTTCGTGATCGTCTGCTTCGGCGTGATCGTGCTGCGCATCACCCAGCCGGAGATGAAACGCCCTTTCCGCACGCCTTTCACCCCACTGTTTCCGGTGCTGGGCATGATTTCGTGCGCCGCCCTGATGGCGTTCCTGCCGGCACTGACCTGGCTGCGGTTTTTCGTCTGGCTGGTGCTCGGCCTGATCATTTATTTCAGTTATTCCAAGTATCACAGCAAGATTGGGCAACTTGCCTAAATCAACCGACGATCAGTCAATTCAACCGCATACCTCGATGGAACCGTAAAACCGAAACGGAAGTTGTAGGCTACGCTGTGCGTACCTTTTCACCCCCAATGGTACGCACAGCGTACCCTACCGCGGTTTGTGCCCTTTGGAATATCACGATAAGCGCCCGGCGGCGGAACAAGAGGGAGACGTGATGATCGACCCAATCCTGAGTCATTCTACCGAGGTTTCACTTCTTCATTGACCGAAAGCCGGTAACCCACGCCGATCTCGGTCAGCAAATACCGCGGCCGCGCCGGATTGGCTTCCAGCTTATGGCGCAACTGGCCCATGTAGATGCGCAAATAATGTTGATCGTGAATATGTTCGGCCCCCCACACTTCCTGGAGTAATTGGCGATGCGTCACCACCGCCCCCGCATGGCGTACCAGCATGCTGAGCAGCCGGTATTCGATCGGGGTGATGCGCACTTCGTGATCGGACAAAAAGACCTGGCGCCGGGCCAAATCCACCTTCAAGCGGCCGGTTTCGAACACCTCCGTCGAGCCGAAACTTCGGGAGACGCGGCGCAGCAGAGCCTGCAGGCGCGCATGAAGTTCGCCGCTGCCGAAGGGTTTGGTCAGGTAGTCGTCCGCGCCGGCATCCAGCGCCATGATCTTGTTCTGCTCCTGGCTCCGGGCCGACAAAATCAGGATGGGCAAATCGGATAACTGCCTGAGGCGCCGCGTAACCGCGATGCCGTCCATGTCCGGCAAGCCCAGGTCGAGAATCACCAGATCGGGATTTTCGCTGTTCAGCAGTGCAAGGCCGGTTTTGGCGCAGTCGGCGTCCACCGTGCGCCATCCCCGGTGATTGAGGCTGGATTTCAAGAACCGCCGGGTTTGCAGATCGTCCTCGATGATCAGAATCAACTGTTCAGCCGTCATGACAGGTTCCCATGCACTTCAGATTCGACAAAGGAAGGCGGCTCGCGCAGCGGCAACGCGATAACGAACTCCGCGCCTTTGCCGGCACGGTTGCCGGCGTTAATGCGGCCTCCGTGCGCCTCGACAATCGCCTTGCACAGCGCCAAACCGAGGCCGACTCCGCTTTGACCGGATTCGACGGCGCCCCGGTAAAATTTCTCGAAGATTTTCATTTCCTGCCCTTTGGCAATTCCCGGACCGTAATCCGCGACGGTCAACCGGCAATAGCCGTCCTGAACTTGGCCGCAGATATCGATCGGGCTGCCCGCCGGGCTGTATTTGAGCGCGTTTTCGATCAGATTGGCCAGCACCTGCTCGATCAACACCGCATCGATCCACAGCAGCGGCAAATTGTCCGGCAACACCGTACGGACTGGCCGGTCCTGCAAATGCTTGTCCAGCCGGTTCAAGGCACTGCCGACGATCTCTTCGATGGCGTTCCAGTCCCGGTGCAGAATGATTTCACCTCTGCTGAGCCTGGCCATGTCCAGCAATTTGCCGGTCAACTCGGACATGCGCTGCGCCTCTTCCAGAACGATATGATTGAAATCCTGACGCTCCGAAGGTTCGAACTCGGCATCGTTCTCGATCAAGGTATTGGCGGCACCGATGATGCGCGTCAAAGGGGTGCGCAAATCGTGCGAAATGGAACTCAACAGCGCATTGCGCATCGCTTCCGTTTCGGCTTGCAGCGTCGCTTCTTTGGCCTGTGCGGCCAGTTGTAAACGTTCCAGCGTTTGCGCGATCAGATGGCAAAAAGTATCGAGAAAGGCGGCTCGCTCCGAAGATTGCTCAGCAAGCGGCTCGGCGGCCTGCATCATTAAAACGCCCTGCCAGGCGCGCGAACCTTTGAGGGGGTAATAGGCGATCGTGTTGTCCTGCTTGAATTGTCGCGCTTCAAATACCCGCTGCGCTTCGGCCAGGTCGATGCCGGTCAAAGACATGGGCAGAGGCAAACTCGACGGACGTTGCAAGCGGTTGTCGGCATCCACGCTTAACAGCACCGAGGCCGCGCCGAATTCATCGTGAATGTGCTCCACCGCGATCCGGCCGACACTTTCGTAATCCTGCGCAGCCAAAAGGTCCCCGCTCAAACGGTAGAGGGCGCTGGCGCGGATTTCCCGTTGCCAGGCCAGTTCCGCCTGAAGTTTGGATTTTTCCAGCAGGCTGCCGGTGACATTGGCCACCACGATCATCACGGTCAAGCCGATCATGTTCTCCAGATCGTGAATCGCAAACGAAAAAATAGGCCGGGCAAAATAAAACGCAAACAAGGGCGCAGTGAGCAGCGAGGCGATCAGAGACGGTCCGCGGCCGCAGCGGCTGGCAACCAGGAAGACCCCAAGCAGATAAGTCATCAAAATGCCGGCCTGCCCCACCCAATGCCGCAGCGGCCAATCGATCAGCGTACAGAGAAAGGGAGCGGCCACACCCCAGGCATAACTCCGTATTTGCTGCATGCCGGGTGCGCCGAAAGCGGCTGCGTTTTCCAGACTTGGACGATGCTGGCTTGGCACCCTGACTCCCGCTCGATGGCTAGCCGCCGGTTCAGAACGATCCGGCATTGAGCAGAAAGTGCACCCCGATACTGGCGAAATAACCCAGCAAGATGACCGGGCACCATTTCAGGTGACTGCTGAAAGTGTACAATCCTTTGGCTTGCCCCAACAGGCCGATGGCCGGCGCCGAACCGATCGCCAGCAGACTGCCGCCGACGCCCAGCGTCAAGGTCAACAGCAGCCACTGGCCTTGAGGAATATCCGGATGCATGGTCAGTACCGCAAACATCAACGTACCGTTATCAACGAAAGCCGAAGACAGGCCGACCATGATATTCGCCAAAGTCGGGCTGAACTGACCGTAGAGCACTTGTGAAATCGTGTCCAAATAACCGATAAAGCCCAAACCGCCGATGCCCATCATCGCTCCATAGAAAAACAATAAAGTGTCCCATTCCAACCGGCCGACCTTTTCGAAAATATCGAAACGCGTGTCCTCGCTCCGGGAATTGGCGCCATCCGCGTTGAAAAACAGGGCGAACTCGACATTGTACCGGCCTTTTACATGATAAGATTTCTGCAGGAAATAATAAAAAAACTGCAACAAAGTCAAACCCGCCATCATGCCGGCCGCGGCCGGCAAACCCAGCGCCGTATCGAAACTGACCGCCAGAACAATCGTTACCCCGAACAAAAAAATGACCCGCTTGGCCCCGCGCTGCAAATGAATCTCCGCATTTTCCGCGGAGGGTTTGTCTTTCGGCAAAGCGAAATGCATCAGCGCGGCCGGCAGCAGAAAATTTACCAAGCACGGAAGGAATAACTTGAAAAACTGGGTAAAACCCAACATGCCGTGCTGCCAGACGAACAGCGTCGAAATGCCCCCGAGCGGGCTGAACGTTCCTCCCGCATTGGTCGCAACGACAATGTTCAAACAGGCGAGCGAGGCGAAGCGGGGATTGTTTTTGCCGACCGCCACCACGACGGTTCCCATCAATAGCCCGGCGGTCAGGCCGTTGACCACGCTGGACAGCAGGAATACCAGTCCTCCCGTCAGCCAGAATAATTGCCGATAGCTTAAATTTTTACTGACCAGCCAAACTTTCAGGGCGTGAAAAATGCCCATATCCTCCATCGAGTTCAGATAAGTCATCGAGACCATAATGAATAAAAGCAACTCTATATAGGCTTGCAGGTTGCTCTTAAAGGCGGTCAGGGCGGGCAGACTGCTGCCGTGTTGCTGGTAGACGAGAGAAATGACGAACCAGATGAGCGCTGCCGCCAACAGCATCGGCTTGGATTTGCGCAATTCGATGACGTCTTCGAGCATGGCTGCGACATAAGCGGTGACCATCACGACGAGGGAAAAATAACCGGCCCAATGATGGGTCAAGTCGATATGAAAGGATGGCGCCGCTTCCGCCGCGGGCTGGGCGAATCCAAGCCCGGGAAATAACAAGGAGGCCAGGCCCAAAAGGCGCACAATGAAAAGCAACATGCTCTCTCCGATGGTGATTGAAGAAAAGCCTTCGAAACCGCTCCATTCCTTAGCCGTTTCGCAAGACGCGCAAATTGTATTTTTCGGCGCGTAAAAAAAGCGTAAAGAGCTTTGTTAAAAGCCGATTTTGGCGAGGGTGATTACCGGCGGATTTCTATATTTCGGTCAGCCAATAAAACTGGTAAGGGGGCAGCACGATCCGGCGGTCGTACTGGGCCGGACTTCTGCCGCTGTATAAATCGATGAACCGGGCATAAAGATTTACGCCTTTGCCGCTGATCGTCTCGAGGTCGAGATATTGGGGATGGGCATCGAAATTGGCGACCACCAGCACCCGCTCCGACGGACGCTGGTGGTTGAAACGGATAAAGCAGAGCAAATGCCGATTGTTGACGTCCAGCAGTTCCCGGTTGTTGAAATCCGCAAAAGCGGACGTTTCCTTGCGTATGGCGATCATTTTTTTGATCGCGTTGAAAATGGCGTACTCGACCGTCCCCTGTTTTTTCCGCAGCTCGGCGCGCTGCCAGTTGATTTTAGGGCGGTGGATCCACCGATTGTCCGAGCTTTTGCTGGGGTCGTCGCGATAACTGTAGTCGTTGACGACGCCAAGGGCGTCGCCGCTGTAGAGCAGCGGAATGCCGCCGAAAGACAGAATCAGGCTATGCAACAACACGATTCTGTCGATCGCGGACGCCGCCATTGCCTGATCACCGCTCTCCAGCGCCGATTCCAGCCCGGCCAGGGACGCCAGTGAGCCGCAAATGCGCGCGTCCCCCGTTTCGTCGTTGCGCATGAACACCAGCCCCCGCGCCGGCGAATGATCGAACTGGCCGCTGAAATAATCGATCAGAAACCGGCGGTGGGCATAAGGTTCGTAGCCGGCGGCCCTGATGTCGTTATCGTCGAAACCGAAACCGATGTCGTCATGGCAGCGCACATAGTTGAGCCAGGTCGCCCGTTCCAGTTTGGCGGGCAGATTTTTCACGCCTTGGTAGAGCAGCTTGGCGTTCTTGGTGGCGACCGCGTCCCAGAGCAGCGCCATCAAGGTGGCGTTGTAAGCGATTTCGCATTCCTTGGCGATGATCGCGTCTTCGCCGAAATATTTGATCACCTCGACCGGCGCGACGATCGCTTCGGCAATGAACAATACGCCGGGGGCGGTCACTTGGCAGCAGTCCTTCATCAACTGCAGAATCAGGTGCGCGTTGCGTTCGTTCTGGCAGGTGGTGCCGATTTTTTTCCACAGGAAGGCGACGGCGTCCAGCCGCAGAATGTCGACGCCCTGATTGGCCCAGAACAGAATAATGTCGAGCATTTCGATGAAAACCGCAGGATTGCTGTAATTCAAGTCCCACTGGTAGTCGTGGAACACGGTCATCACCCACTTTTGCATGCCCGCGTTCCAGGTGAAATTGCCCGGCGCGCTTTCGGGAAAAATTTCCGGCAGGGTCTGTTCGAACATGTCGGGAATTTCCCGGTTGTCGAAAACGAAATAATAATCCTGATACCGACGCTCTCCGGCGACCGCTTTTTTGGCCCATGCGTGCTCGTCGGACGTATGGTTGAGCACGATGTCCAGCACCAGCAGGATATCGCGTTTCCTGAATTCTTCCGCCACGCGGCGGAAATCTTCCATGTTGCCGAGGCGGTCGTCGATCCGGCGGAAGTCGCTGACCGCATAGCCGCCGTCGCTCTTTCCGGGAGGGCACATCAGAATCGGCATGATGTGCACCATGTTGATGCCCAGCTCCTGAAAATAAGGCGTTTTATCGGCCAGGTCGTTCAGGTTTTCGGCAAATCCGTTGGTATACAGCCCCAGGCCGACCCATTTCTGGGACAGGAACCAGTTGTGGTCCGATTCGCGCTCGATGTCGACGCGCTCCAGTTCCGGGGAACGGTCGATGTAGCCCTTGGCCATCGTTTCCACCAGCCGCAGCATTTGCGTCTTGAAATCGTCGCGGTGCCCGTAGAGCGTGTCAAACAGCGAATAGATCGCGTAAAAATTGGCGCCCAGGCGAGTGTAAAAATGCCGCAGATCCTGACGCCTGATTTCAGGCTTCAAATCGTCGAGGATGGCATTCAGGAGAGAGTGGGAAACTTGTTCGTACATGGTCTCAGTTCCATTCGTCGATGAACGCGCGGTAAAACGCTTTCTCGGCAACCGTGGCCCCGCGCCTGCCGACCAGCGCGCCGGCAAAGGACTGCGCCCGTTCCAGGGTGAGTTCCAAAGGCCATTGCCGGTTCAACCCCAACAAAAGCAGCGCCACGAACGCGTCGCCGGCGCCTACCGTATCCACCACGGCGGTGCCGGCCGCAGGCTGTACGGCCACGAAACGCTCCCGCCTGTCCCAGGCGACCGCGCCTTTCCCGCCGCGGGTCACCACCAGCGTCTCCAGGTCGAACAGCTCGTAAAACGCCACCATGGCCGCTTCCAGCCCGCCCCTGCTTTCGGGGCACAGTTCGGCCAGCTCGGCCTCGTTGAGTTTGACCCAATCCGCGCCGTCGAGCAACGCCCGCAGAATTTCCCTGTCCCACCAGGGCGGCCGCAGATTGACGTCGACGAAAACTTTGCCCCGGTGCCTGGCCTTGACGGCCTGCAGCGCCGCCCGCGCGACCGGGTTCCGGACGGCCAGCGAACCGTGATACAAAACGCCCTCTGTGGTTTTATCTGCGAGCGATCCGGCGGCGATAAAGTCGTAGGCGGCGTCGGGAACGATCTCATAATGCGGTTCGCCGTCCCTGATCGACACCCGGACGCTGCCGGTAGGACGATCGCGGTCGATTTGCAGGTCCGCGCGGCTCATGCCCCAGGCTTCCATCGAGGCGGCGATTTCGCGCCCCGGCGGATCGTCGCCGATGCGGCTGATGAAGCGGGGCGATTGTCCGAGTGCCTGCAGATGCCAGGCCACGTTGAACGGCGCGCCGCCGAGGGCTCGGCTGCCGTCGGGAAAATGGTCGAAAAGCACTTCGCCGAAAACATGGATAGGCGGGTTATCGTTCATTGTCTTCTTTCATCCAAAGCACTGCGTCAGGGTGATAATGGGCGACGCCCTCCAGGATCCCCGCGCTGTAATTGCCGTTCATACCCAGGAATCCGCCCCGGGCCCGATAAAATGCGTTCGTCGATCCCTGTTTCGCCGCCAGCCTTTCGGCCTTCTCGACCACGTCGGCGGCGGCGTTGGCGACCAGGACGGAGCGGATCGGGCTGACGATCACCGGCAGGTCGTTGCCGCTGTCGCCGGCATAAACCGTATCGGCCACGGCGAAAGCCTGATGCCGCATTAAAAATTCGACCGCATGCAGTTTGGTCGCCCGCGCGGGCAACACATCCAGGAGACCGGTACCCGTTTGTTCGTCGACGCTGTGGATCAGGCCGGCCGTCAGGTTGCTTGCGCACAGGCGCCGCCCCATTTCCTGCTGTAGCGCCTCCGCGTCTATGTAGGGCGGCAGGTAATAGCTGAGTTTATAACGGTTCTGCTTGGCTTCTTCCTGCAGGCACAAGTCCGGCAGATCGGCGAACAAAGGCCGCAAATCCTTCGCTTCCAGGCCGCGCCAATCGCTGCCGATATCCTGCTCCCATTCGGGCCAGTGCCGCCATATTCCTCTCCGGACACGGTAAATCGTGGTGCCGACGTCGCCGATGACCCAGTCGGGCAGCGGCAGCGCATAGTCCCGGATCGCCTCTTCGACCAACGCCCGATGCCTGCCGCTGACATAAGCCAGCATCACTTCGGGCCGCGCCGCCAGGCACGCGAAACGCTCACGGGCGCCGGGCGATTCCGGCTGGCGGCCGTTCGGCAATAAAGTCCGATCCAGGTCGGTGCAAATCAGGAGACGTTTAAGCATGAGCTTGCGTATCCCCAGGCTAATGGCCAAAAAAGTCATAATGTTCGATCGCTTCGAGCAGCCCCAAAGCATAGGGGTGTTCGGCAAAATAAACATGCTCCTGATCGCCGAGCGCCGCTAACTCCGCGCGATTGTCATTGGCGGCCACGACGCCGAGGGTGTTACCGCGCAGCATGTCTTCGTCGGCTCCGGAGCCGCCCATCACCAGAATCCGTTCGAGAGGAATCTGCCATTGCCGGGCGATATAGCGCAGCGCGTTGCCCTTGGAGGCCCTCGCCGGAACCAGGTCGAAAAACTTGCCGAACGAAAGCGTGGGATTGACCGACACTTCATGCTGACGCAGCACCATCAAAATGTCTTCCATCGGCGGTGCGGCGGCACTGTCGTAGTGGTAAGACAGCTTGAAGCGGCTTTGCTCGGCTTTGGCCGGCACCAGGCCGGGGATGCCGGGGAGCTCGCCGATGATCCGGCGCAGGGCCTGGGGCGTCCATAAATGGTCGATGTGATGCGTCCAGGCGATGTCGGCAATCAGTTGCGGCGCGTAATAGATTTCGGTGCCGAGACTGGTGATCAGGATATCCGGCGTCGGGATCCGGTATTTTTTCAATACCGCCAGCGCCGAATCCAGCCGCCGCCAGGTGGCGATGCCGAACAGGAATTTTTTGCGTTTGTCCTGGACGAACTTGATGAACTGTTCCAAGGCTTCCGTATCGCCCAACAGGGTTCGGTCGAGTGCGGTAAAAATGGCGCGCGTCCGAAAGCGGCCGGCCATCGCGACCGGTGGGGTTTTCGGCAGCCTGTCCCTCCCCTCCGTCAAAGGCTGGATGCGCCGCAAATAGGTCTGGGCATGGGTGTTCCAGGCATAACGCCGGCGAATGTTTTGCAGGCCGTTGGAGGAAAATGCCTTCCAGATTTTCGGATGCTTGAGAATCGTCAACAAGGCTTCGGCAATCGCCGATTTATCCAGGGGATCGACCAGCAAGCCGTTGCGGCAGTTACCGATGATGTCGACCGGCCCGCCGTTTTCCGTGGAGACCAGCGGTAGCCCGCTCGCAGCCGCTTCCAATAGCGTCAGGCCGAAAGGCTCGGTCAGGGCCGGATTGATGAAAACCCCTTTCGAAGCGGCCGCGAGCCTATAGATCTCGGCGACCTCGCCGGCATGGTGATGTTTCGGCAACGCCACGCGCCCGTACAGATCGTAACGGTCCATCACCAGCAGCAATTCGGTCAAGACCGCTTGCGCGCCTTCGTTCATTTCCCGGATGTCCCCGCGGTTGCCGGCAATGATCACGAGATTGGCCGCCTCCTGCAGACGCGGCGACTCGCCGAAGGCCTCCAACAGTCCGACGATGTTCTTCCGTTCGTCCGGCCGGGACAGCGCCAGGATCATCGGCTTCTCCGGCGCGTGCAAAAACTTTTCCAGGACCTTGGCAAACGCGATTGCTTCGCCGGCGGAGGCCGGCGGATGAAACTGTTCGAGGTCGATACCGGGCGGTATGATCACCATTTTTTCCGGCGTATAGCAGTCGTAAAGCTCGTACTGTTCCACGATTTCGTTTTGCGTGCTGGTGATGACCAGATCGGCGTTGGTCAAGGCGTCTTCTTCGGCGCCGATACGGCAGGAAATATGATAACGCTGCTCGATTTCCGCCATCGAAGCCCCCTGGGCCAGGAGGCGGCGGCGCTTGTCCCGCCCCAGGGAATGACCGGTATGAACAAGCGGCAACCCCGTCAGATGCGCCAGCCGGACGCCCACATAGCCGGCATCCGCATAATGGCTGTGCAGAATATCCGGCAGACGGGGCTGCTTGTGGAGCCAGCCGAGCAGATTGTCGGCAAAACAGTCCAGATGGTCCCAAAGCTCTTCTTTCCGGATATAGCCTTCGGGACCCGCCGCGATGCGGACGATCCGGGCATTGTCCGCCAAGGGCTCGATCGCCTCCGCATAATCGTGCGCAACCTCGCTGTCGATGATGCGTCGGGTCACCAAATCGACGCGCCCGACTTCCGGCTGTTTCGCCAGGGCTTCCGCCAGCTCGACGACATATTTGGTTTGCCCGCCGGTATCCGCATCGCGCCCCAACTCCAGGTCGCGGCCGCGAATCAGGCCGTGCACGCTGATCAGTACGAGATACAGCGGTTCGCTTTTTTTGTTTTTGGTCATTTCTTTCTACTGTCGATCCCGTTGACAAAACGGTGGCCAGTAAGGCGCCGCCCGCTCGGCGGCTATAAACTGTAAACTGCCTGCGCCTGTAGGCTGTCGGACTTCTCCGGGAAGTTGTCCGGCTTCGGCAGCTACCGGTATGCCGCCCGCAGCAATAAATCTTCGAAGGTGTAAAATCCGTTACCGCAAACGGATAAATGGGAAAGGGCGAAAGCGGCGCCCGCACCGAAAGCCTCGCGCCTAATCGACGAATGGGCCAACCGTACGGTCTGGTGGGGGAAGCCGAAAATCACTTCATGCTCGCCGACAATCCCGCCGAGCCTCAATGAAGTGACTTGATTCTTCCGCAAACCCAGATTTTCCGCAATCTTTAATGCCGTACCCGAAACTTCGGGTTTTTCCTTGAAATGCTGCTCGATGATTTCCACATCCGCGAAAGGCGCGGCCTTGCGCAACAGGTTCGCCGCCATCATCAGGAGATTGATTCCCAGAGTGATGTTGGGAGAGCACATGACGCGCGCGCTCTGCGCCAGACTGCGGATATAAGCCAGATCGCTTTCGGAATAGGAAGAAATCGCGCTCACCAGCATCATGCCTCGTTTACGGACCAGTTCTCCGTACCGATGGACGGCTTTCGCCGAAGAGAAATCCACAATGGCATCGACCGGATAACTGTCGAACAGCCGCTCGAACGATTGGCGCTCCATGCCGAAAATGGGAACGGCAGTGTCCGGATGCGTTTGAACGCCTTCACTGACGGTGCTCCGGGCAATCCAGCACAGTTCGAAACGCGAATCCGAGCTAAAAACATTGGCAACGGCTTTACCCGTTTTACCGTAACCGATCAGACCGATTCGTATTTTATGGATCAAGAAGAATCTCCTTTGGTACACATCCTCCCGGAAATTGCCGCAACATCAAAGCCAAACTATTGATAAATAGGCAACTTTCAAGCGGGTGATCGTTGTAACAGTGGTTTGTGCCAATCGGGATGGTAGCACGATAATGAAGAGCAGGCCAAACTCGTGCCCTTTTGCAAACGGCTTGAATTACGCTAGTCATGGCGTCTAAAAGTGCGGAAGTCGGGCATTTCCGGCGAATTCGCACGCGGAAAAATATCGAAAAAATATTGGTCACCGATTGCTTTCTCCTTTAAACTTCGGTCCCATCGATCGTCATTAACCTCTTCCGGAGTGCCGCCATGGAAGCCTATCCTTCCGAACTTCTGCTGATTGCCTTCGCCGCGATGCTCGCGCCGCTCCTGGCCGAACTGCCCACCGGCTTCCGCTTGCCCGTCGTGGTTCTCGAAGTCATGCTGGGGATCCTGATAGGTCCTCACATGCTCCACCTGGCCAGTCCGGACGGCATGATCGCGACGATGGCGGAACTCGGTCTGGCGTTTCTTTTGTTCATGGTGGGGCTTGAGATCGACTTTGACAAGATCCGCGGCAGACCTGCGGTATTGGCGATCGGCGGCTGGTTTCTTTCGCTGTTCGTGGCCCTGGCCTGCATGTTCATTTTCAGCATGATCGGGTTGATTCAAGCGCCGCCGTTACTCGCCGCGGTCGCCTTGTCCACCACCGCGTTGGGAGTCCTGGCCCCGATCCTGCGCGACCGGGGAGAACTGGATTCCGCCTTCGGCACTTATATGGTGGCCGCCGCCGCAGCCGGCGAATTCGGCCCGTTGATGATCATTTCGCTGCTGCTGATTCCCACGCACGACACGTTCCTGCACGGGCTGTTCATGGTGACGTTCATCATTATCGCTTTTATCGCGGCGAATCTCGCCCTGAATGCGCGTTCGATGCGCTTGATCGAAATGATGAAGCGCACCATGCAAAGCAGCGGCCAGCTTCCGGTGCGGATTTGCATACTGCTGCAGATTCTGTTCGTCGCGCTCGCCGCCGAATTCGGCCTGAATATCGTGATGGGCGCTTTTGCGGCCGGCATAGTGGCAGGACTCGTCATTAAAGGGAAACAAGGGGAATTGCTGCTGCAAAAACTGGACGCCATCGGTTACGGCTTTCTGATCCCCATCTTCTTTATCGTCGCGGGCATGAATTTCGATGTCAGCGCCTTATGGTCCGCGCCGTTGGCGCCGTTGCAAGTGGCGTTGCTGTCCGGCTTGCTGGTCCTGGTGCGCGGCGTTCCGCTCGTACTTTACAAGAAGGAACTGACTCCCGATGAGCGGCTGCCTTTCGCGTTTTACTCGGCCACGGGACTCCCGCTGATCGTGATCATCAGCGAAATCGGCGTTTCCTCGGGGCTCATGCAGCCGGACAGGGCGGCGATCCTGGTCAGCGCCGGCATGGTTTCGGTTTTGCTGTTCCCTATTCTCGCCGTAAAACTGCGCGGAAAATTCAGTTTGTTTCACCAACCATAAAAAACCAAAGATGAAACGGATCACGCAGCCTCCGCTTTAACCCCGCGGGGGAACGCGAAGCCTTGGCGGGCGCGGTTAATCACATGACGCACAAGCCGCAATTTTATATAATAAACCCAGTATTTCTGTCGATTATACTTATCGGGTTATGGATTCTTACATTGTGTTCTGCTTGTTTTCTTTCGCTCTTCTCTCCTATTCTTACTTACTCAACCATTGCTGCCGGAACCGCAGAACCAAAGCCGCAACGCGTCTTCCGCCGCTTTGCAAAGCCATCCTAACCGTGTTCGGACTGCTCCTGCCCACTCTCTCGTTTGCAATCGACCAGACGGGCGAAACCAGCGCCGACCAATCATTGAACTTGACTCATCATTGGGGCGGCTATTTGGTTGTATTGCTGTTTGTGATCGCCTACATCCTTGCGATGCTCGAAGAGATCACCGATCTGCGCAAATCGAAACCGATGGTGTTTGCGGCCAGTCTGATCTGGGTGATCATCGCCGGCATCTATGCACACGGCGATATGACCGCACAGGCCGGGGCCGCTTTCCGCACCACGCTGGAAGCGTACGCCGAACTGTTTTTGTTCATTCTAGTGTCGATGAGCTACCTGAATGCGATGGAAGACCGCGGCGTATTCGAACGCCTGCGGGTCTGGCTGTTGAATAAAGGCTTCAACTACCGGCAATTGTTCTGGATTACCGGCTTTCTTTCATTTTTCATTTCTTCCGCCTGTAATAACCTGACCACGGCGCTCCTGATGGGGTCGGTCATTTTGGCGATGGGTAAGGACAACCGGCGTTTCGTCTCGCTGTCCTGCGTGAATGTGGTCGTGGCGACGAATGCCGGCGGCTCGTTCAGCCCTTTCGGGGACATCACGACGCTGCTGGTCTGGCAGAGAGGCGTCGTACCTTTTGCGGACTTCTTTTCGCTGCTGATCCCGGCGCTGGTCAATTTCATCGTGCCGGCCGCGCTGATGTATTTCTGGATCCCGGAGGCCTGTCCCGTTCCGATCGAAGAGTCGCAACCGATGAAGCGCGGCGGTATCGCGATCATCGTCCTGTTCATCCTGACGATCATGACTTCGGCCTGCTTCGAGAACTTCCTGCACCTACCGCCGACCGCCGGCATGATGATGGGTCTGACTTATCTGAAATTCTTCAGCTATTACCTGCAAAAAATCCCTGCTGGCCTCATTCATTCTCAAAAAGACACTGAAGAATACCAGCTCGAAATGCAAGCCGAAAGAGATCTGGCGGTCAAAGACCTGACCGTAGTCAAGGAAGGCTATATCGATTATTTCGGCCCGATGAAGATCATGCACCGGATGGAAAAATGGGAGCATGACCGGGAAGAACAACTGAACGAACCTTTCGACGTATTTACCAAGGTCGCCAATCTCGAATGGGATACCCTGCTGTTTTTCTACGGCGTGATGGTGGCGGTCGGCGGACTCAGCTTTATCGGTTATCTGGAACTGACTTCGCAGTATCTGTACACCGGCATGGACCCGACCATCGCGAACATTCTGGTCGGCTTCGCTTCCGCGTTCGTCGACAACGGCACGATCATGCTTGCGGTGCTGACCATGGCGCCGGATATTTCGCAGGGGCAATGGCTGCTGGTCACCTTGACCGCCGGGGTCGGCGGCAGCATGCTGGCGGTCGGCTCGGCCGCCGGCGTCGGGCTGATGGGGCAAACCAAAGGCCTGTACACGTTCACCAGCCATTTAAAGTGGACGCCGGCGATCGTTTTGGGATTTTTCGCGAGTATCGGCGCCCATTTCCTGATCAACGGGCATTATTTCATAGAGTAACCGTCCCCGCGGCGCCGGATCGTTCAAGCCGGCGCCACGGCCGATTTGCCAGGAAAGGTAGCCTTGCCGTTCGGTTAACCGCAGCGGAGCCATACTATCAACGCAGCCAGGGCGGCCTTTGGGGAAGAAGACTTCAATGCGAATTAAGCACTGTCCCCACCCACTATTTGCAGAGCAAATCCCCCCTACCCTCTTTTTCAAAGGGGGGATGTCGTCTTCCCGTTTGCGAAATGAGTGAAGCACTGGGGCCCCTTTTTTTCAAAGGAAGATGTCGTTTTGGCCACGGTTGAAGCGACTCCTGCCCTCGCCCCTTTGAGCATGCCGCTTTCCGCCTTTGAAAAAGGAATGCCGCTCCCCCCTTTGAAAAAGGGGGGATAGGGGGGATTTTATATAGGCTGCTTTCACAGCATAACAACCTTTAGGAAGCTCTGAATAAGTGGTTTTTATAAGCGACACCGTGCGACATCCGTGGCACCTCGCCGAAAATGGGCAAATCCTTCCCGGCAGCGCCCGCTATCGGGGTGATTTCACTCAGTGTTCTCGGTTTTCCAGGGCGAAGGACAAAGGTCTCCCTAGGTCGGCTGCAGCGCCTGCCGAACGTGATAAAGATTGCCCAGGGCAAACAGCAAGTAGAGTTGTTGGGCATTCTTGAACAGCCCCCGGTAACGCACTTTGGTATAGCCGAACTGGCGCTTGACGATCCGGAACGGATGTTCGACCATGGCGCGTAACGGCGCCAGCATGTGGTTGTGAAGGGCTTGCTCTACCGGCAACTCCTCACCCTTCCCCCGCTTGAACGGAAAGGCCCAAACCGGCTCACCTTCCAGGCGATCCGCCGCCAGATTCCGGTCCTTGCGGGTATAGGCCCGATCGCCCAGCACGACCCGTTCCTCGCCGTGCAGCAACGCCTCCGTCATGACCCCATCCGCCACCTTGGCGGTGGTCATCTCCACAGTATGCACTAACCCCGACTCGGCATCGACCCCAATGTGCGCCTTCATCCCAAAGTGGTAATTGTTCCCTTTCTTGGTCGAACTCATCTCGGCATCCCGTTTGCGCGCCCGGTTCTTGGTGGACGGCGGGGCAGCGATTAATGTCGCATCGACGATCGTGCCTTGCCGTAGCAACAGGCCTTTTTCGGCCAACAGCGCCGCCGTTTCATCAAATAGGGTTTGTGCCAACTGATGGCGTTCCAGCAGATGCCGGAACTTGAGGATCGTGGTTTCATCCGGCAGGGCGTCCTCGCCCGCATCGAGCCCGGCAAACTCGCGCAGCAGCGGCATGTCGTGCAATACTTCCTCCATCGCCGGATCGGAATAGCCGAACCACTGCTGCATCAGGTGAATGCGCAACATCGTCGCCAAGGGAAAGGGGCGGCGGCCTCGGCCCGCTGTCGGGTAGTGCGGCGCTATCCGGCTCGTCCACAAACTCCAAGGCACTACCTGCTCCATCTCTTGGAGAAATTGCTGCCGCCGAGTCTGTTTCGGTTTCTTCACAAACAGTGGGGCACTGAGTCCGAGTTGCTTCATGGCGGGCACCTATCGAAAATGGCAAGCTGCGGATATTTTATCCCAGGCGTAGGACTTATTCAGAGTTTCCTTTAGCTCTTAATCCGTATTTCAGTCTTCTTTTTTACGCCCGGCCGCTTCGCCTTCGACAGACGAATCCTGTTCGCTTTCGTGCGTCTCGCTTTCGCCCTCCTTGATCGCCGAACGAAAATTCCGTATGGCCGCGCCGATGTCGGCCCCGGCGTTTCTGAGGCGCCTGGTGCCGAACAAGACCACCGCAATGCCCAGTACGATTAACAATTTGGTAACGCTGATTCCCATCTTTATCGCCTTAAGTGAAGTTAAGAATCGCCGACGATCCGGCGGATTTCCTGCAAATACGGCAATATTCGGAATATGGACCGTATTTTACCGTAGCGCGCGTAAACCGCGCCGCGCTATTCTTCCAACCGCTGTTGCTGGATCCAGGCCTGCCAGACCGCCAGCAGCACCGCCAGAATCACCGGCCCCAAAAACAGCCCGATCGGGCCGAAGGCGGACAACCCGCCCAGAACCCCGAACATCACGATCAGGAACGGCACGCGGCTGGCGCCGCTGATCACCAAAGGGCGGATCACATTATCGACCGTGCTGACGACCAGCACGCCCCACATGATCAGCCCGAGCCCCTGCCAGAGATGGTCGGTGGCGATCAAGCCCAATCCCAGCGGCGCCCAGACCAGCGTCGCGCCCATCGGCACCAGCGCCAGCAACGCGGTGACCGCGCCGAACATGACCGGCGCCCTGACCCCGGCGAAGGCGTAGCCGAAGCCCGCCACGATACCTTGCGCCAGGGCGGCCAGCACCAAGCCATAGACGACCGCGCGGGTCGTATAACCGGCGGCGCCGAGATACACGTGCTGGTATTTGCCCAGAAATCGGACCAGCCCCTGCTGCAGCTGCTCGACAGCGGTTTCCCCGTCGCGGAAGCAAAAAAACAGCATGACCAGCATCACCGAAAGCTTCAGCACATACTGGCCGATCCCGCCGATGAACCGGGCCGCGTCGCCGAGCCACTGCTGCACCCATTTGGAAACCTGCGCGGCCATCCCGGCGCGGTCACCGATAAACTGATCCAGCTCCTCCTGCAGGTGAGGACCGACCCACGGAATCTCGGCCAGAAGCGAGGGCATCCGGTAAGACGGATTCTGCAGGTTGTTCGCGACCACCTGATACATGGTCCTGAGCTCCTCCTGCAAGACATCGACCAGCCCGTACAGCACCAGCAGGATCACTGCGGAAATAATGCACGACATCACCGCGGCGCTCAACGTGTTCCGACACCCCAACCTGCCCCTGAGCCTGAGGTAGGCCGGCCACATCACATAGGCGACGATCAAAGCCCAGGCGATCGTCTGCAAGAACTCGCGCAGCACCAGGTAACTCAACCACAACAGGCCGACCAGCAAAATGCCGGGTATCAGGAAGCGGGTCGGCTTGTCGGGCAGCAATTCGTTTAACATCGGACGACGGCCTCATTCCGGAGGGAGCTCAAGACTTTCCGTGTTGGTCGGAAAAATACGGATTTGCTCGATTCGCGAGTTCTGCATCTTGTCGATCACGACATCGAACTGACTGAATTCGATCTGCTGCCCCTCGACCGGTATGTCGCCGAGTTTGGCCAGAATCAAACCGGCGACCGACACCTCGTTTTCGAGTTCGAGTTCTTCGTTTTCGATATCGATACCCAGAATCCGTTCCAGCGAAAAAATCGCCAGACTGCCTTTCGCCACGATCGTACCGTCATCGAGCCGGGTCCATTCTGCAATGTTGGGGCGGAATTCGTCGCGAATCTCGCCGACCATTGCGCTCAATAAATTGTCCAGCGTAATGAAACCCTGCGGCATCCGGTTTTTCCGGCCGACAATGGCGAAGTGTGCGGCGCCGGCGCGAAAATGGCGGAACAGTTCAAGCGCCGGCGTATGCGCGGAAACATAATGAACAGGGCGCAGGAACGGGCGAAGATCGTCGATCGGCCTGCCTTGCTGCTGCGCGAAAAATAAATCCTTCAAATGAATCAATCCCAGCACGTCCACGCCGTTCCGGTCGAAATAAGGATAACGGCTAAAACGCTTTTGACAGACGGACCGCAAATTTTCGTTCAAACTTTTCTTCGCATGGAGCGCCGCCATTTCATGCAGAGGACGCATCAGGTCGGAAACCTGCAATTCGCCGAAATCGAGCGTATTCGCGAGCACTCTCCATTCTTCCCGGGTAAACGTGCCGCCCTTGCGGTTGCTTCGGAGGATCAGCTTCAGCTCTTCGGCGGTGTAATGGGGATCGTGCCCGTCACGCTGTTTGATTCCGAATAGCCGCAGAGTCAGATTCGCACTGCAGTTCAACAGCCGGATCGCCGGGTACATCAGCACGTAGAATCCATAGAGCGGCGCGGCGCTGATCAGGCCGGTCTTTTCCGGGCTGCGGATCGCAAGCGATTTGGGCGCCAGCTCTCCGACAACGATATGCAGAACGGAAATGACCGAAAAGGCGATCAGGAAAGCGATGCTGTGTACCATCTCCGGCGAATGCAGATCCATCAGGCTCAATACCGGCAAAATTAGATCGGCGAATGCCGGCTCGCCGATCCAGCCGAGGCCGAGCGAGGCGAGCGTAATGCCGAGCTGGCAGGCGGACAAATACGCATCCAGATGCGCATGAACTTTCGCGAGCATGCGTCCGCGCCAGCCCTGGGTTTTCGCAATCGCGCGGATGCGCGTCGGGCGCAGCCTGACCAACCCGAACTCGGCCGCCACGAAAAAACCGTTCAGGGCAACGAGCAAAACGGCGATCGCAATCAAAAACAGATTATTCATATATTCATAAAAGATAAAAACTCGTTTTCGAGTTTTTCGGAGTGACCTTCCGAAGGCCGCGGAGATTGGAAAGGATGGGCATGGCTTCCCGCCATCATACAAGTCTGTAGACAATCGTTCGATGGGCGTTGCGCCTGTCCGAACGCCAATTTTTAAAATCCCCCAAGACCGTTCGGATTATAATAAACCCCACGGCCAAATGCGAGGACTCGAATGAAACCGACTCACCCCCGCTTTTTGCGATAAACCGGCCCCGTTTTGCGTCCGTCCAAAGCTCGTATCCAACTCTATTTCGTATTAATATCTGCCGAATGATCAGACCAGCACCATGCCGCGATTACGCCCCGAGAGATTTTGCAGCACCTTCATTTCCCGCTCGATTCAGTGCTTCCTCACGCAAGCCGCGCCGTCGGCGTTTTCCGCCGGGTTGGCCCGGCATCATCACGGCCTTTCTGTTCATCGCGGCCGCAGGCTGCACGCAACCGCCGCCCGTGCAGCAGTTGAAAGGCTTCGCGCAAGGCACCAGCTATCATATCAGTTACTGGTCTCCCGCCCCGGTCGATGCCCAGGCGGTCAAGAAAGCGGTCGCCGATGAATTCGCCTCCCTCGATAAACTTCTTTCCAATTACCGCCCCGATTCGGTCATCGAATCGTTCAATCGCCATGCCACGACGGATAGCCAGGAAGTCGGCCCCGAAATCGTGCAATTGGTGAAAATCGCGGAAACGGTCCATAAAGCTTCGCAAGGCTGCTACGACCTGACGATCAAACCGTTATTCACGTTGTGGGGGTTCAACGGCGAAACGCCGGCCGTTCCGGATGACAAAGCGATAGCCGACACGTTAAAACAGATCGGCATGGAGAAACTGACCGTTGTCGACGATACCCATCTGGGCAAGAAACAGGCGACACTGCAGACAGACCTGTCTTCCATCGCGCAGGGCTACAGCGTGGAAAGCCTGAGCCGCGTGCTCGAAAAACACGGGATCGGCGACTACATGGTCGAAATCGGCGGCGAACTGAAAACCCGCGGCCAGAAGCCCGATCAGACGGCCTGGCGCATCGCCCTCGAAAAACCCCTGCCCGGCGAGCACACGCTGCACAAGATTCTGGCGATGCCGAAAGCGTCGCCGCTCGCGATCATGACCTCGGGGACTTACCGACACTATTTCGACGCCGACGGCCGGCGCTACGGCCATATCCTGGACGCGCGCACCGGCCGGCCCGTCACGCACGACCTGGTTTCGGTGACGGTCGCCCATCCCGATCCGACCGTCGCCGACGCCTGGTCCACGGCCCTCTTGTGCCTCGGCGAGGCGCAGGGACTCAAAACCGCCAATGCCGAACATCTCGCCGCCCTGTTCATACGGCTGCAAAACGATCAGTTGGTTGAATCGCAATCGGACTCGTTCGCTGCGTCCAATCTCGTCACCCATCCATAAGCGCTCGGAATAAGGACACCCGCTGAATGTCTTCTACAAGCAACCTACAGAAAATCATCTCCGCTGTCGGCAACCGTATCCTCGGCAATCCGTTCAAAACTTTTCTGATCATCTGCCTGCTGGTCGGCCTGGTCGTGCAATACACCGCCAACAATTTGAGCATCAATACCGATACCGCGGAACTGATCGCGCCCGATGCGCCGTTTCAACAAAACCGCCGCAAGTTCGAACAAAACTTCTCCCAGGATATGCATACGCTGTTGCTGGTCGTCGAATCGGACGTGCCCGAACTGACCAAATCGGCGACCAAGCGCCTGGGCCGCTTGCTGAGCGCGGACAAAACCCATTTCGATTCGGTATACGTGCCGAACGACAACGACTATTTTCACCGCAACGGCCTGCTCTATCTCGGGCAGGACGACCTGCAAACCCTGTCGGACAGCCTGTCGCAGGCCCAGCCTTTTATCGGCCGCATCTCGAAAGAGCCGAACCTGACCGGTTTTTTCTCGATTCTCGAAGAGGCGCTGACCTCCGCGAACAAGGACCAGTCCGTACCGATCGATCTGACCTCGCTGATCGACAAAATCAACACCGCCCTGCATAAACGCGTCAACGGCGAAGACAGCCTGTTGTCTTGGGAAAACCTGATCGCCGAACAGAAAATCACCCAGGCAAGCGCGAACAAAGGTTTCATCAACGTGCTGCCCAAATTCGATTACACGTCGATACGGCCCGCCGAAAACGCGATCGAAGCGATCCGGAAAGCGGCCGAATCGATTCAGGAACCGAACCTGCCGAAAGTCAAAGTCTGGGTGACCGGCGAAGTCGGCCTCGAAGACGACGAACTCCTCGGCATGAGTACCGGCACCTTCAACGCCAGCATTTTTTCGGTAGTGCTGGTCTTCGCTATTTTATTGACCGCTTACCGCTCGCTGGCCCTGACCTTGGCGACCCTGTTCACTCTGGCACTCGGCATGGTGTTTTGCGGCGGTTTCGCCGCCCTTTCGGTGAAGCAGTTGAACCTGATTTCGGTCGCGTTCGCGGTTTCGAACATCGGCCTCGGCGTCGAATATGCGATCCATTTCTGCCTGCGCTACCGGGACAACCTGAGCCACCACATCGACAAGGTCCGTGCGATCCGCAGCACCCTGCTCAGCACCAGCCCGTCGCTGCTGTTGTGCGCCGGCACCACCGCGATCGGGCTGTACGCTTTCATACCGACCGATTACAAAGGCGTGTCCGAACTTGGCCTCCTGGCCGGGACCAGCCTGTTCATCTGCCTGTTGATCACGCTGACCGTTCTGCCGCTGCTGCTCAAATTCGTGCCGGTTTCGGTTCCCGCCGACACCATGAATACGCATCCGGCACTGGCCAGACTGGCCGAGAGGCTGGCCAATCTGACCCTGCATTATGCCAAACCGATTGCGATCGTGACCGGATTGCTGACCTTGTTGTCGATCGTGCTGGTCTTTCAGGTCGAAACCGATTTCAATCCGCTGAACCTGCGCGATCCCAAAACCGAGTCGGTGATCGCGTTCAAAGATCTGATGAAGGACAAGGACACTTCGCCGATGACCCTGACCATCCTCGCGCCCGATGCGGACAAAACCAAGGCGCTGCAGCGGCAGCTCGCGAAAGTGGATACGGTCGATAAATCGATCAGCCTGTTCGATTTCGTGCCGGAAAACCAGGAAGACAAACTGGCGATCATCGAGGAAATTGCCCTGATACTTGGCGCCCAGCCGCAGCGATTCCCCGAGCTGCAGCCCGATCGCGCTCCGGAAAACGGCATCGGAAAACTGATTCGGGCCATCGACACGGTGCTGCCTCAAAAAACCAACGCCAAGGAAGTCGAGTCGCTGACCACGCTGAGAAAGGAATTGAGCGACATTTTGATCGAGCTGGACGCAAGACAGATCACCAGCCGCGACCAGTTCATCGAACAGGTGCAGATCACGCTGCTCGGCACGCTGCCGAAAGTGATGAACGAACTCTACGCGAGCCTGAACGCGAGCGAGGTCACGCTCGCCGACGTGCCGCCGGACATCAGGGAAAGATGGCTCAGCAAGAGCGGGCTGTACCGGATTCAGATCATTCCCAGATACGATCTGAACAATCTCGACAACATGGCGAAATTCATCACCGACGTGCAGGCAATCGCGCCGGAAACCACCGATCTGCCGATCATGTACTGGGAGTCGATGAAGGAAGTGATCAACGCCTTCCAGGAAGCGATCATCATCGCGCTGATCACGATCACCCTGCTCTTGATGGCGATCCGCCGCAACGTGATCGATACGGTGTTGGTGATGACGCCGCTGATTCTGGCCGGGCTGTTTACGATGGCCAGCACGGTGCTGACCGGCACGCCGATCAATTTCGCCAATATCATCGCGCTGCCGCTGCTCCTGGGCCTCGGCGTCGACAACGGCATTCACATGGTCGAAAAACTGCATCACTCGCTGTCGGAAGAGCAGAACATCTACCAGTCGAGCACCGCGCGGGCGATGTTCTACGGCGCGCTGACCACCGCGTCGAGCTTCGCGGGGCTGGCGTTTTCGCCGCACCAGGGCATCGCGAGCATGGGCCTGGTGATCACGATCGGAATCTTCTGGATCATGACCTGTACGTTCGTGATTCTGCCGGCGCTGAGCAAACTGGTATTCAAACACAAAATATCCCATCCCACGGTCAAACTGCCGGAAACGGCCTGACGGGAAGCGTCATCCCGTTTCCATTTACGATCCTGCGCCGCAAGCCGCCTGGAGGAAGATAAACGATGCTCGACTATAGCGACTATATCAAAATCTTCATTGCGCTGCTGGCGGTGGTCGATCCGGTCGGCGTCATGCCGATCATTGCCGGCCTGACGGCGCGCGGCGACCGGAACGAACTGAATTCGATCGCCGGCACCGCCGCGCTGGCGGTCGCGGCGATCCTGCTGGCCGCGCTGTTCGTCGGCGAGGATCTGCTGCATTTTTTCGGGATCAGCATCAATTCCTTTAAAATCAGCGGCGGCATTTTGCTGATGCTGATGGCGCTCTCGATGCTGCAGGCGAGAACCAGCGAAACGGTGCATAACCGCCAGGAAGCCGAAGCGCTCGAAAACCACCGCTCGCTCGCGATCGTGCCGGTGTCGATGCCGCTGTTGGCCGGCCCCGGCGCGATCAGCGCGGTGATCCTGTATGCGCAAATGGGTAACGGCATCGAACACTATTTGCTGATCAGCCTCGACATTCTCGCGGTCGTGCTGATCTTGTGGGCCGTCATCCGTTTCATTCCCTGGCTGACCCGGCACCTGGGGCAGACCGGCATCAATGTCTTTACCCGGCTGATGGGCCTGATCCTGTCGGCGCTGGCGATCGAGTTCATGGCGAGCGGCTTGAAAGGCCTGTTTCCGGTTTTGTCCGCCCCGCTTTGACGCGCATGATCGAATCGTTAAGCTATGCTTCCGAAAAATCGGGCATGCCGCCCGGCTCGCTCGTGCATGTCGGCGAAGTGCACGATCACATCCGGAGCATTACGGTAATCAATTACAACGCCTCGCTACTTGAAATACGCACACTCGCCGCAACGGACGAGATCCCGCAGTACGACACGCCCGAAACGGTCACCTGGATCATTGTGCACGGCCTGCAGGATGTCTCGGTCGTCGAGACAATCGGTCGGCATTTCAATATTCATCCTCTGGTACTCGAAGACATTCTGAATACGCACCAGCGGCCCAAATTCGAGGAATTCGAGCATTATTTGTATATCGTACTCAAGGCGATCGCGCTGCAGAACGGCGATGCCTCGGTCGAGTACGAGCAGATCAGCCTGCTGCTGTTGAACAATATCGTCTTCACCTTCAAGGAAAAGTCCGACACGATCCTGGACCCGATCATCAACCGGCTGAACGTACCGCAAAGCCACATACGCACCCAGAAAGGCGACTATCTGGCTTACGTAATCATGGATACGGTCATCGACGAATACTTCGCGCTGCAGGATGCTTTCGACGAACTGATCGAAACGGTCGAAGACGAGCTCCTGACCAATCCGACCCACTGCACCCTGGCGACGATTCAGAAAATCAAACGCGAACTGATTTATCTGCGCCGATCGATCTCCCCGCTCCGAGAACTGCTGACGGCGATTCACCGCAGCGAATCGCCGCTCTTGCACGAACGTACCCAACATTATTTCACCGATGTCTACGATCATGCGCTCCGGATCATCGAGGCGCTGGAATCCTACCGCGACCTGATTTCCGGAATGCTGGATATCTACCTGTCCAGCATCAGCAACAAAATGAACGAGACGATGAAAGTATTGACCGTGTTCGCGACGCTGTTCATTCCGTTGACTTTCATTGCCGGCGTGTACGGGATGAATTTCGAATACATGCCCGAACTGAAATGGAAATGGGGCTATCCGGTATTGTGGGCGGTGTTTATCGCCATCTCGGGCGTACTGCTGCTATTCTTCAAGAAACGCAAATGGCTTTGAGTTCCGCCTCGATCCTTTCCTGATCCCAGCCCAGAACCGGCGCAATCGTTTCCGCAATCCGCCTGACCTCTTTCGGCGCCAGTTTCGCCAGAATCAGCAGAGGCAGCCTGCGCCGGAGCAGATCTTCGAGACGCACGACCATTTCGGTGCGTGCGCAGACCAGCAAATCGGCAACGATAAAAGGCGCGTCCGCAACGATCCGCACCGCCGAGCCGGGCCGTTTCCCGCACTGGTCGAAGATTTCCGGGACGCGGCTGCCGTACCGGAACAGCAGCCAGTCGGCGCTTTCGCGGTCGATGCCCAGTGCAACGGCGCGCCGGATCATCGCTGCGGACCAAGCCGGAAAATCCCCCTCTGGCGCCCAGGGCAGCGGCTTGCCGAAAGTCGCGCAGCGTACCGGTTTACCCAAGTCACCGCAAAGCCGGTCGACGATCTCCGCCGCGTCGCTTCTGGCCGACGTCAATTTGCCGCCGATCGAGGTCAACAGCCCGTTCGGCGCCGCCTGCAGTTCCCAGTCGCGGCTGACCGCCGACGGGGAGGACGCATCGCTTGCCTTCAGGACCCGCAGTCCCGCGAAAGCGCCGATGATGTCGTCTTTCGCCCAATGCGTATTGCGAGCGAAATGGTTCACTTCGTTCAACAGGTAATCGATGTCCTCCGCTTCGACTTTTACGGCGTCGACATCGCCCGCATAGTCGGTATCGGTCGTGCCGACCAGCGTCCGTCCGTACCAGGGAATCATGAAGAATACCCGGCCGTCGGCCTTTGCGGTCAGCAATAAGGCCTCATTGCCCAACAGGTTCGGCAGCACCAGATGCACGCCCTTGCTCAGGCGGTAGTTTTGCCGGCCTTGCTGCAGCCGGAAGGCCCATTGCCCGGCCGTATTCACGAAGTGCCGCGCCTGCACGGCCATGCTTTCGCCTGTCGTCCGGTCGGTCACGACCGTGGCGGAAAGTTTGCCGTCCCGCTCCAGAAAATCGCCCGCTTCGCAGTAATTGACACAGACCGCGCCGGCGCTTTGCGCACCGGCCACCAACTCCAGCACCAGCCGCGCATCGTCGGTCTGGGCGTCGAGATAGGTAAATCCGGCTTTCAAACCGTCGGCGCGCAAAAACGGAAAGCGCCCGGAAAACCTGCGTCCGCCGTAATAACGAAAACCCTGGCCCCCGCCGATCGCGCCGGCCAACCCGTCATACAGCGTCAGGCCGACCGCCAACCGAAAGCGGTCCAGCCGGCCGCCCCGGTAAACCGGCACGCCGAAACGCAACGGCCGCACCCGATGCGGCGCCGCGGCCAGCAGCATCTGCCGTTCGGCCAGCGTTTTGCGCACCAGCTTGAAATCGAAATTTTCGAGATAGCGAAGGCCGCCGTGCACCAGCTTACTCGAAGCGCTGGACGTCGCGTTCGCCCAGTCGCCCCGGTCGATCAAGACGACTTTCAAGCCGCGCAGGGCCGCATCATACGCGGTCCAGGCGCCGTAAATGCCGCCGCCGCAAACCAATACATCGAATATCGGCCCGTTCAATCGGGAAAAATCGCGCGTCATCATCCGATTCATTGCCTCAGCCGCCGTAAATACCTCATCATTGATACCGTGCATTGTCCACGAAAAACACGAAAGGCACGAAAGATTTCATAGCTTGATCCATTCAACCGTCGCTTTCGGATAGCGGCTCAAGCCGATCGGCAAACCAGGCGCTCTCGGATATTCCCTGCGCTCTTGATAGACCGGCTCAAAAAAGCAGCCATACATTTTCCGCCCCTAAGCACGACACTCTTTCGCGCCTTTCGCGCCTTTCGCGCCTTTCGCGCCTTTCGCGCCTTTCGCGCCTTTCGCGCCTTTCGTGTTTTTCGTGTTTTTCGTGTTTTTCGTGTTTTTCGTGTTTTTCGTGTTTTTCGTGTTTTTCGTGTTTTTCGTGTTTTTCGTGTTTTTCGTGTTTTTCGTGTTTTTCGTGTTTTTCGTGTTTTTCGTGTTTTTCGTGTTTTTCGTGTTTTTCGTGTTTTTCGTGGATTTGATCATAACACATCAGGCGCGGGCGCAAACCCAGACATCGACGCGTTCGACCCCTTGCCCCTTGAGCAGCAAAGCCATCTCCTGCACGGTGGAACCGGTCGTCATTACGTCGTCGAGAATCGCCACATGCCGGTAATGAACCGGCACAATCAGTTCAAACGCACTTTTGATGTTTCTCTGCCGCTGTTTGGAAGTCAGGCCGGCCTGATGCGGGGTAGCGCGCCGCCGCCGGCAACTGTAGAGATCGAGCGGAGTCCCGGTTTCGGAAGCGATCAGCCGGGCGATCTCGATCGCTTGATTGAATCCGCGCTTTCGGTAGCGCGCCCTGTGCAAAGGCACCGGCATGATGCAATCGGGCATCAACGCATGCCGGCCGACATGCTCGGCCAGCAGCTGCCCGAGCAAACGCGCATGGGCATGGCGGGAACCGAATTTCAGGCCGGTGATCAGATGGCGCATGCCTTCCTGGTACAGAAAAGGCGCATACACCTGATCGAACGCAGGCGGGCGGGCAACGCAGCGCCCGCAAAGCCGGTCCGCATCGGCCGCTGCCAGCGGATTTGCGCAGCGCGGGCAACAGCAGGCATTGACCGGCAATTGCTCCCGGCACGGCAAGCAAAGATCACGCCCCGTCTGCCCCGCACTCCCGCACAGGACACAGGTTGGCGGAAACAGCAGTTGCTGTATAATATCGAGCCAGTTGTTCACCCTTTTTAGAGAATTGAGTGGATCGGTTTTCAATTCAGCCCTACCCGGAGATTTTTCGCATGACCGCCCTTCCTGCCTCCAGTGCCCTCGAAGCCGCCGCACCGGTCCGCCATGACTGGCAACTCGACGAAGTACGCGCGCTGTTCGCATTGCCCTTCAACGATCTGATCTTCAAGGCGCAATGCGCGCACCGGGCCTACTTCGACCCGAACGAAGTGCAGGTCAGCAGCCTGTTGAGCATCAAGACCGGCTCGTGCTCCGAAGATTGCGGCTACTGCCCGCAAAGCGCCCGTTACGATACCGGCCTGAAGCCGGAGGCGTTGATGCCGGTCGATGCGGTCCTGAAAGCCGCGGAACGGGCCAAGGCGGAAGGCGCGAGCCGCTTCTGCATGGGCGCCGCCTGGCGCAGGCCGAAGGACAAGGATATCGAGAGAGTAGTCGAAATGGTGCAGGGCGTCAAAGCGCTGGGCATGGAGACCTGTGTTACGCTGGGCATGCTGACCGACGAACAGACCGCGCGCCTGAAGGAAGGCGGCCTCGATTACTACAATCACAACCTGGATACGTCCGAAGAGTATTATTCCGAGGTGATCACCACCCGCACCTACCAAGACCGCCTCGACACGCTCGCGCGTGTCCGCGACGCCGGCATTAATGTCTGCTGCGGCGGCATCGTCGGGATGGGCGAAAGCGACGACGACCGCGCCAAACTGCTGATCGAGCTGGCGAACATGCCGTCGCACCCTGAAAGCGTGCCGATCAACATGCTGGTGCAGGTCGAAGGCACGCCGCTGATGGGCACCGAAGCGCTGGATCCGTTCGTCTTCATCCGGACGATCGCGGTCGCGCGGATCATGATGCCGAAATCGCGCGTGCGCCTGTCGGCGGGCCGCACCGAAATGAATGACGAAATGCAAGCGTTGTGCTTTCTGGCCGGCGCCAATTCGATCTTCTACGGCGACAAGCTCCTGACCACCGACAACCCGATGACGAACCGCGACAAGGCATTGTTCGAACGGCTCGGCGTGCATATGGGCGGTTCCAACTACGCGCATCAATAACGGCCATCGCCCCGAGGGTTCAAAGGTAAGTTGGGTTACAACCCAACACATTTGAGGACTCATGCAGGGTTAACGACAACCCGAGTAAGGCGGAACGCGATAGCGGTTCCGCCGGTGATAATTGCCAGTTGGCGGATCGCCTGACGGCATCCGCCCTACGCTTGCCAACAATATTTCCGAATGAACGCCTTCGAGACCGATGTCGAACATACGCTCGCAGCGATAGCCGCACAAAGCTTATTCCGCAGACGGCGTATCGTTGCCTCGCCGCAAGGCGTGCATCTGACGGCCGACGGCCGCGAACTGGTCAATTTTTGCAGCAACGATTATCTGGGCCTCGCGAATCATCCCGAGGTGATTGGCGCCTTCAAAAACGCCGCCGACCGCTACGGCGTCGGCAGCGGCTCGGCGCATCTGGTCTGCGGCCATAGCATGGCCCATCACGCGCTCGAAGAGGAACTGGCCGAGTTTACCGGCCGCGAGCGGGCCTTGCTGTTCTCGACCGGTTACATGGCAAACCTCGGCGCGATTGCCGCGCTGACCGGCCGCGGCGATACGGTGTTCGAAGACCGCCTGAACCATGCTTCGCTGATCGACGGCGGCCTGTTGTCGGGCGCGCGCTTCAAGCGCTACCGCCATGCCGGCCCCGAACACCTGAAAAGCGCAATGTCTGGCGCCGGCGGCAAAAAACTGATCGTGACCGACGGCGTCTTCAGCATGGACGGCGACCTGGCGCCGCTGCCGGCCCTCGCCGAACTCGCGCAAGAAACCGGCGCCTGGCTGCTGGTCGACGATGCGCACGGCCTCGGGGTGCTCGGCGAACGGGGCGGCGGCGTGCTCGAACATTTCGGACTGAATCAAACCGACGTACCGGTGCTGGTCGGCACGCTGGGCAAGGCGTTCGGCACCTTCGGCGCCTTCGTGGCCGGCTCCGACGCCCTCATCGAACTGTTGATCCAGAAAGCGCGCACCTACATCTATACCACCGCGCTGCCGCCCGCGGTCGCGGAAGCGACACGCGCGAGCCTGCGGCTTGCCCATGCCGAAACCTGGCGGCGCGACAAGCTGAAAATCCTGACCGAGCGCTTCCGGCACGGCGCCGCACAGATCGGCCTCGAACCAATGCCGTCTCCCTCGCCGATCCAGCCGATCCTGATCGGCGACAGCTGGAAAGCCACTGCGCTCAGCGAAGCACTGCTCGCAACGGGTTTTTTGATCGGCGCGATTCGGCCGCCGACCGTACCGCAAGGCAGCGCGCGGCTTAGAGTCACGCTTTCCGCGGCCCATGAGGAAGCGCAGGTCGACAGGCTGCTGGATGCACTGGACCGACTCAAGGCTAAAAACGATACGGATACGGCGCCGTGAACGGCATTGAACTTCCTAAATGACACACATCCATACAGAAACCTACGGCCACGGCAAACCGATCGTGATGGTGCACGGCTGGGGCATGCACTCGGGCATCTGGCGGCCCTTTGCCAAGGCGCTGGCCGGGCATTACCGCGTCACCTGCGTCGATCTGCCGGGACACGGACGCAGCGGCAGGATTTCCGCGTTTGACCTGGAGCATCTCGCCCCAGCCCTGCTGACCGCGGTCGGCGATGAGCCGGCCTGCTGGCTGGGCTGGTCGCTCGGCGCAACGGTCGCGCTCGATATCGCCTCCCGCTTCCCGGACCGCACCGACCGTCTGCTTCTGCTGGCCGGCAATCCCCGCTTCGTCCGCACTTATGATGGCACCGACGATCCCGACCATTGGCCCGGTGTCTCGCTTCGCGTGCTCGAGGCTTTTTCCGGCCAGTTGACCGCCGATGCCCAGCAAACCCTGCTGCGCTTTCTAGCCCTGCAAGTGCATGGATTGCCCGAAACGAAAGCGTTGTTGAAGATCTTGAAAGCGGCCGTTTTCGAATGCGCTCCGCCCGACAATGCCTCGCTGCTGCAGGGATTGCAAGTGCTGAAAGAGGCCGACTTACGCCTGGCCGTGGCCGCCTTCGACCGCCCCGTCGCGGCGATTCTGGGCGGGCGGGACACCCTGGTGCCGCACGCGGTCGGCGCGCATCTCCAGCGCCTGCAGCCGAAGTTGCAATTACATCGGCTGGAGAAGGCCGGGCATGTGCCCTTCCTGACTCATCAGCAACAGCTGCTGGCGATCATTGCCGGCTTTATGGAGTCCCAATGAACGCGGCCCTGCTCGACAAGCCCCGCATCCGGCAATCGTTCGGCGCCGCTTCCCGGACTTACGACCGGGCTGCCGCATTGCAGCGCCGGAGCGCGTCCGACCTGATGCGGCCGATCGAGGAAGCGGGCATCCGCGGCACCGTGCTCGATCTCGGCTGCGGTACCGGCAATCTGACCGGGCTGTTGTTAGCCGTTCCCATTCCGCCCAAGACCGTGATTGCACTGGACATCGCCCCGGCCATGCTCGATGCCGCGCGCGCCAAGCTAGGCCGGCCTCTTAACGCGGATTCGACGGTTACTTACATCTGCGCCGACGCCGAACGCCTGCCGTTCGCGGACGCGTGTCTGGACGGCGTCTATTCGAATCTGGCGCTACAGTGGTGCGACCGGTTGGACCGGGTGCTGACCGACCTGAAGCGGATCATGAAACCCGGCAGCCCGTTGATCTTCTCGACGTTCGGCCCGCAAACCCTGAAGGAACTCAAGCGCGCCTGGGCTAAAGTCGACGATTTGCCGCATGTGAACGACTTTCATACCCGACAGGAATTGCTCGGTCTCCTGCAAACAACGGGTTTCAGCGCATGCCGGATACGGCAATTCGTTCATACGCCCCGCTATGCGAACGTGGCCGACCTGATGCGCGAACTCAAAGCGATCGGCGCCCATAATGCCCATCTCGCCAGGCCGAAAAACCTAACCGGCAAAGCGCGGATGCAGGCGATGTATGGCGCTTACGAGCGTCACCGGGTCGAAGGCTCGCTTCCGGCTACTTTCGAAATCCTACAAGTTTCCGCGCGTGCCTGACATGCTCCGGCAAGGCTATTTCATTACCGGCACCGACACCAACGCCGGCAAAACCTGGGCGACGCTGGCGCTCATGCAGGCCTTCAAACACCGGGGAAAAAGGGTCGCGGGCATGAAACCGGTCGCCTCGGGCTGCCGGTTTCGGGGCGGAAAATTGACAAACGAAGACGCGCTGCTGCTGCAGGCCCATGCCAGCGTCTCCCTCGACTACGACCTGATCAATCCCTACGCCTACGAACTGCCGATTTCACCGCATCTGGCCGGCAGGAACAACCCGGCCGATTTCGCTGTGGTAAAATCCCGCCTCGAACAATTGCAGGCGCGAGCCGACGTCGTTCTGGTCGAAGGCGCCGGCGGCTGGTATGCGCCGGTCAATGCGCACCAGGACATCAGCGACCTTGCCCTGACCTTGGGCCTTCCGGTGATCCTGTCAGCCGGAATCAAACTCGGCTGCATCAATCACGCGAAACTGACCGCCGAAGCGATCACGCTGAAAGGACTCAGGCTGGCCGGCTGGATTGCGGTGTGCAACGATCCCGACATGCGCTGCGCGGAAGCCAATATCGCCACCCTCAGGGAAACGCTGGCTGCGCCTCTGCTGGGGACGCTCCCCTATCTGCCGAATGCCGATTTAAACGACCTGGGCCGTTTTCTGACGACGGATCGGCTCTGACGCCCTCAAACCCGCCAGTGCGGCGGATTGGTCCTTTCGAATCCGGGCAATGCCTCGATCCGCCGACACCACGCCTTCAGCGCCGGAAAATGCGCATCGGCCCGGCACAGCCTGCCGCTGACCGCCTCGGTGTTTTCGCGCCGGGCGGCGATCAGCAGGAGCTGAACGACCGGATAAACCGCCATGTCCGCCGCGGAAAGCCGGCTGCCGGCCAGATAATCGTTTCGCTCCAGTAGCGCTTCGAGCCGGTCCAGCTCCTGTTCGACCTGCCGGCGGGACGCGATCGCTTCGTCCGTTTTTTCCGGCAACTCTCCGGAAATGATCGTGCCCGCAAACGCGGTCATGTGCGGTTCCAGGTGATAAACACATTCCATGATCAGCCGCCAGATCAGCCCGCGTTCCTCGGGAGCGTTCCCGAACAGAGCCGGCTCCGGCCGTATCGCATCGAGATAAGCGAGAATCGCGATCGATTCGTACAGCGTCGATCCGCCGTCTCTCAGCGCGGGAACCTGTCCCCGGGGATTGATGGCCAGGAACTCGTCCGACTTGAGATCCTCATCGGCAAAACTCAATTGCCGGCTCCGGTAAGGGATTCCTTTGATTTCGAGCGCCAGTTGGACCCGCCAGGAATACGGGCTGCCGCGGCCCCAAAAAATTTCGATCATGCTGTCGATGCTCCGGTGAGTTGTCCGGCGAAAGCAGCGCCCGATGCCCTGCCCGTTTTTAATCCGCTATGCGGGAGTTTTCAGACGGGCCGGAAATACGATAGGATGCAGTGCATTTTTCCAGCTACCGCAAAATGTAATATTCGACCCCCATGAAAAAACAAATCACCCATATCTCTTTGCATCGGACGGGCAAAATCGTCGCGTTTGTATCCGCCGCCGTCAGTATCCTCTTTTTTATCGCACTGTTGCTCGTGGGGGTGATTTCGCATCCGGAAATACTCGGCCGCTTTAATGCAATATGGCTTCGCTTGCTGATCGCCACCTTGATGATCCCGCTGATCAGCGGTTTGTTCGGCTATCTTTTCACAGTGATCGGTTGCTTTTTATATAACCGGATCGCCAAACGAACCGGCGGGATCGAATTCACCGTTACCGAAAGTGGCGATTTCTGACTCCCGGCGTCTTCAATCCGGCGCCGGTTTTACCCACCCATATCCCTCCCGATAACCGGGATATAAAAAACGGTACCCCAGCGCCTTCAAGCGGGCGTTATTACAGCGTTTGTTCATCGGCGCATCGGTGCCGGTCTCTTTGACGGCCGGAAGAGGACACTGCTGGCGTTCGGCCAGCCAGGAGACGACCTCCCACAGCGGCGCCGGATCGTCGTCGCTGGCCAGATAACAGGCATCCAATGCCCTGCCCGCCAGACGCTGTTCGAAGAGAAAGGCCAGCACGCCGGCACAGTCGTCCCGGTGAATCCGGTTCGTATAGTAAGGCGGCGTTCGCTGAATCGCCGACCGGCTCGCCGCCAGCCTGACCAGATATTCGCGTCCCGGCCCGTAAATGCCGGAAAAGCGCGCGACGATGTTGCCGGGATGCGCCGCCAGTACCCGTTTTTCCGCTTCCCGGATCAGCCGGGCGTTCGGATTGCCCGGTTCGGCCGGGGACATTTCGTCGACCCATTCGCCGTGCGACTGCCCGTACACGCTGGTCGATGACACGAAGATCCAGGGTGTGCCGGGAAATTTTTCCAGCACATTCCGCAAGCCGGTTTGATAAACGGCTCGGTAACTGGCTTCGTTCCGGCCGTCGGCCGAGACGATGTAGAACAGTTGGTCGAAATCCGCTTCGAGACCGGCTAGCGTATCCGCATTCGAAATATCCGCCTTCAGGCAACGAATGCCTTCCTCGACATCGGGCGGATACCGTCTTAAACCGGTCACCCGATGCCCCTCGGCGATCAACTGCTTTCCGAGCCGCGTGCCGACATCGCCGCAGCCGACGATCAAAATGTTGGCCATCGTTACAGTCCGTTGATCAGCCGCAGTTCCTGCGGATAAGGCGACATGTAGTAAGAATCGTCGATGTAGGGATCCGGCGCCTTCCGGAAATGATGCTTAAGCAAGGTCAAGGGCACGATCAGCGGAATTTCGCCGCGCCGGTAGCGTTCGATCACCTCCGCCATTTCGGCCTTGTCGTCGGAATCAAGCTCCGTTTTCAAATAGCCCTGGATATGCTGGAGGACATTCACGTGCCTGCCGCGGGTCGGCACGGGTCTCAGCAGTTTCATCAGCCCGGCGATATACCGCCCGGCCGTTTCGGCCAGATTCTCTTCGGTCAAACCGGCCAGCATCCGCCCGAGTTCGCGGTAATCGCCGTGACTCATGACGATCAGTTTATGGCGGGCATGGAAGCGGGTCAGGCTTTGGGCGGTAATGCCTTCGGCGATCAGTTGCTTCCAGCGGTAATAGACATAAACGCGCTGGACGAAATTCTCGCGCAGCCCCGGATCGCCGAGCCTGCCCTCCTCCTCGACCGGCAGCAGCGGATTCGCCTTCATCATCGCCTCCGCATAGATCCCGCCCCCTTCCTTGCGCGGCTGCCCGCCGTGATAGACCTTGACGCGCTCCATTCCGCAGCTCGGCGAGTCCTTTTTTAAAATGTAGCCGCACAGCCCGGCATGCCGGTCCTTGAGCCCTTCCGCATACGCCCGCAGGCGCTCGGTCACGTCGTGTTCGGAGTCTTTGACGCCGACGCAGCGTACCTGTCCGTCGACATTGACCAGGTGCAGCGTTGGCCGCGGGACGCCCAGGCCGATCTCGACCTCCGGGCAAAACGGATGGAATTCGAAATATTGGCCGAGCGTACCGGTAATATAAAAATCGTGCTTGTGGCCGCCGTCGAAACGGACTTCCTGGCCGAGCAGACAACTGCTGATGCCGATCGGAATTTTGTTCATATTTTTCAAATACCGCGAACGCGAAGGTAAACGCCGTAAGCGAGCAGGAACAGCGCCAGCCAGCCGGCCACCAGCCAGCCGATCATGCCGTCGTAATAGCCGACCAGAAAGCCGTATTCGGCATTGTGATGCGTATCGAACAGGGTCTTGCCCATCTTGATCTGCCAGACCCAGGCCGAATGGCAACCGATGCAAAGCCCTAGATTCGCGGACGAACGCGTTCGCAGGATGCCCAAAAAAATGCCGACCGCAAACAAAGCCAGCCAGTCCGGAAAATTGTACGCGTTAAACAGATTCCCGAACGCTTCGGCGAGCAGCCGGAAACCGCTCGACCAATCCGCCTGTTCCCCTGGAATCGTCGAATGGCTGTGCAGAAAGTGCAGCGAGGCATAATAGAGCGCGCTAACCGCGATCGCCGCGAACGGCGGCATTTTCCTGCCCAGCGACGCGATCAGCAAACCGCGGAACAGCGACTCTTCGATCAACGAAATCAGCAGCGACAATAACAGGATCAAACCCATCTTCCGGGCGATCAGCAGGGCAGTCCACTCTTTCGCCCGGTCGAGGCTCTGGATGTCCAGAAGATACTCGGCCGACAGCACCGGCAGCAGTATCAGGAGGCCGAGCGCGAAGCCCTGCGGAATCTGCTTGAGCCACAGGTTCCCGGAGGCGAAGCCCAGGTCGCTCCGACCGATCTTCAGCCGGGCCATCGCCGGAAAGATGCTCAGCACCAGGAAAACCAGCGTGGTTTTCGAAATGACTTTGGACAGGGTAAAACGGTCGCCGACGGCCTGAACCAGGAAATAACCGAGCAGGCAGGCCAGCAGCGAAACGGCCAGCAAGACCGCCAGCGGAACCAACGCATAATAAATGCGCTTCAGCATGCTTTCGGGCCGCTCCGAAAATCGCCCCACAGCATCTGCACCGCGGACAAGGCTGCCAACGAGGCGGTTTCGGTGCGCAAAATCCGCCCGCCGAGCCGAACCGGCACGAAACCGGCCGCTTTCGCGGCCTCCCGCTCGTGATCGGCAAAGCCGCCTTCAGGTCCGGTCAACAGCGTCACTTGATCATCTTCCGGCTGCAAATCGGCCAGGGTAATCTCGGCATAAGGGTCGAGAAACAGTTTCAAACCTTGTTGTTCGGATACCCATTGATGGAGCGAAGTGATCGGCGCCAGTTCCGGCAGGATGCTCCGTCCGCATTGTTCGGTCGCATGCCGCACGATGCGCTGCCAATGGGTAAAGCGCTGGACGCGCTTGTCGCCTTTCAACTGTACCAGGCAGCGCTCGGTTTCGATCGGGGTAATCCGGTTCACGCCGAGCTCGACGGCTTTTTGCACGGACAAATCCATCCGATCGCCGCGCGCCATGCCGAGCCCGAGGCACACCGCCAGCGGAGACTCGACATCTCGGCTCTGCCGCTGCTCGATCGCGACGGCCACCCGGTTCCGGCTGACCTCGAGCAATACCGACGGATAATCCGCTCCCGAGCCGTCGAACAATATGATTCTGTTATCTTTGGCCAACCGCAGCACGGTCCTGACATAGTGCGCGCTGTCATCGTCAAGTTCGATGTGCTGACCACAGTTTAACGGTTGGGAAACATAGAGTCGGGAAATTCGCATCGCGATGAAGGAAAGCTTGGCAATATGAAATTCGACGGGGGGCAGCGCCGAAGATTCAGTCTGAGAAGGTCGCAAGACCTACCAGGTTTTTAAAACCTGGCAGGTCTATATTAGGCGGCCCCGGAAGACGGCGTATTCATGCCGCCGACGGCCAGAATTGGAGATTCTCGAGTATCGCGAGCGTCGGGCCCGACTGATTCATCGTATAGAAATGCAGGCCCGGCGCCTCTTGTTCGAGCAGTTTCCGGCACAATTCGGTCACCACATCCCGACCGAAGACCTGGATCGCCGCGCGATCATCGCCCAGACATTCGAGGCGCTTGCGCAGCCAGCGCGGAATGTCCGCGCCGCACATCTCGGAGAAACGGAACAACTGCGAGTACTGCGTGATCGGCATGATGCCCGGCACGATCGGGATCGTTATCCCGTTTCGTTCGCAGCGGTCGCGGAAATAAAAATAGGCCTCGGCGTTATAAAAATACTGGGTGATCGCGGCGTCCGCTCCCGCTTCGACCTTACGCTTGAAATTGTTGAAATCGGCGTCGGCATTCGGCGCCTGGGGATGCACTTCAGGATAAGCCGCGACGTGAATTTCGAACGCATCGCCGGTTTCCTTGCGGATGAACTCGACCAGTTCGTTCGCATAGCGGAATTCGCCGGCCGACAGCATGCCGGACGGCAGGTCGCCGCGCAACGCGACGATCTTGCGGATGCCCTTGTCCCGATAGTCGTTCAATATCGTCCGGATGCCATTCCGGGTCGAAGCGACGCAGGACAGGTGCGGCGCGGCCGCGATGCCCTTGGACTGGATTTCGACGACCGTTTCGAAGGTTTTTTCGCGCGTCGATCCACCCGCGCCGAAAGTCACCGAAAAAAATCCGGGATTCAGCCGGGCAAGCTTCTCGTGAACGATTTTAAGGCTGGCCGCGCCTTCTTCGGTTTTCGGAGGATAAAACTCGAAACTGAGCACTTTCGGGTGCGTGTAGCGTGATTTCATGCGTTGAGCCTGAGCCGGGCAGACGATAGGTTGGACTGCCCAGCAAGGCAGCCCGGATCGGGAGAAGATCAATAACGGTAATATTCGCCTTTGTAAGGACCTTCGACCGGCACGTTGATGTAACGCGCCTGCTCCTCGGTCAGCCGGGTCAACTGGACGCCGATTTGCGCCAGATGCAGGCTGGCGACTTTTTCGTCCAGCTTTTTGGGTAGCACGTAAACCTTGTTTTCGTACTGTTCGGCAGCGTTCCACAGTTCGATCTGCGCCAGCACTTGGTTGCAGAAGGAATTGGACATCACGAAGCTCGGATGGCCGGTCGCGCAGCCGAGGTTGACCAGCCGGCCTTCGGCCAGCACGATCAGGCGCTTGCCGTCCGGGAAGATCACATGGTCGACCTGCGGCTTGATGTTTTCCCAGGTATACTGGCGGAGCGAAGCGATGTCGATTTCCGAGTCGAAATGGCCGATGTTGCAGACGATCGCCTGGTTTTTCATCGCCTGCATGTGCTGATGCGTGATTACATTCACGTTGCCGGTCGCGGTCACGAAAATGTTCGCGAGCGGCGCGGCTTCTTCCATCGTGACGACCCGGTAACCTTCCATCGCCGCCTGCAAGGCGCAGATCGGATCGATTTCGGTGATCCAGACCGTCGCCCCCAAGCCGCGCAGCGACTGCGCGCAGCCCTTGCCGACGTCGCCGTAGCCGCAAACCACCGCGATCTTGCCCGCCACCATCACGTCGGTCGCGCGCTTGATGCCGTCGACCAGCGATTCGCGGCAGCCGTACAAGTTGTCGAATTTGGACTTGGTGACCGAATCGTTCACGTTGAAAGCCGGCACCATCAGAGTGCCTTTGGCGACCCGTTCGTGCAGGCGCAACACGCCGGTCGTGGTTTCCTCGGACAGGCCCCGGACGTTCGCCATCAGCTCGGGATATTTCTCGTGCATCATCAGCGTCAGGTCGCCGCCGTCGTCGAGAATCATGTTCGGCCGCCAGCCGTTCGGGCCTTCGATGGTCTGTTCGATGCACCAGTCGAATTCGGCCTCGGTCTCGCCCTTCCAGGCGAACACCGGGATCCCGTCCGCGGCGATCGCGGACGCGGCATGGTCCTGGGTGGAAAAGATGTTGCAGGACGACCAGCGCACTTCCGCGCCCAGCGCGGTCAAGGTTTCGATCAGCACCGCGGTCTGAATCGTCATGTGCAGGCAACCGGCGATCCGCGCGCCCTTCAGCGGCTGCCCGGCGCCGTATTCGGCACGCAGCGCCATCAGGCCCGGCATTTCGGTTTCGGCGATGGCGATCTCCTTGCGCCCCCACTCCGCCAGCGCCATGTCGGCGACTTTATAATCTTGGCTCATTTCCCGCTCCTCTATTTTCCTTACTGAATTAAATGCCGGCCGCATCGCGCAAGGCTTCGACCTTGTCGGTTCTTTCCCAAGTAAAGGTGTCTTCGGTCCGTCCGAAGTGGCCGTAGGCGGCGGTGGGCTGATAGATCGGCTTCAACAGGTCCAGCATCGCGATCAGGCCTTTCGGCCGGAGATCGAAAATCGAACGGACGATCTCGACCAGACGATCTTCGCCGAGCTTGCCGGTGCCGAAAGTTTCGATCGTGATCGACGTCGGTTCCGCCACGCCGATCGCGTAGGACACCTGAATTTCGCAGCGCTCGGCAAGGCCCGCCGCAACGATGTTCTTCGCCACGTAGCGCGCCATATAGGCCGCCGAACGGTCGACCTTGGACGGGTCCTTGCCCGAAAACGCACCGCCGCCGTGGCGTGCCATGCCGCCGTAGCTGTCGACGATGATCTTGCGTCCGGTCAGGCCGCAGTCGCCGACCGGGCCGCCGATCACGAACTGCCCGGTCGGATTGATGAAAAACTGGGTGTCCTTGTGTACCCATTCTCTCGGCAATACCGGCAGGATGATTTCGTCCATCACCGCTTCATGGATCGCCTGGTTGCTGATGTCCGGCGCATGCTGGGTCGACAGCACCACCGTGTCGATCGCGACCGGTTTGTGATTTTCGTAGCGGAACGTGATTTGGCTCTTCGCGTCCGGACGCAGCCAAGGCAAGGTTTTATTCTTGCGCACTTCGGCCTGGCGTTTGACCAGCAGATGCGAATACTGGATCGGGGCCGGCATCAACACGTCGGTTTCGTTGGTCGCATAGCCGAACATCAGGCCCTGGTCGCCCGCGCCCTGTTCGTGGTTTTCGGCTTCGTCGACGCCCATCGCAATGTCGGACGACTGTTTGCCGATCGCGTTCAACACCGCGCAGCTCTGGCCGTCGAAGCCGATGTCGCCGTGATCGTAACCGATAGCGCAGACGGTCTTGCGGACCAGTTCTTCCAGATCGACCCCGGCATTGGTCGTAATTTCGCCGGCGATGATGACCATGCCGGTTTTTACCATCGTTTCGCACGCGACGCGCGATTTGGGGTCCTGCGCCAGCAGCGCGTCCAGTACCGCATCGGAAATCTGGTCCGCGACCTTGTCGGGATGCCCTTCCGAAACCGATTCCGAGGTAAAAATGAAATTGTTGCTCATAGAAGTGCCTTTTAAAAGTGATAGAAAGCCTGATACGCAAAAAGGCTGCAACGGCAGCCTTTTTTATGCGTTGGTGGGCCCTGTAGGACTTGAACCTACGACCTGCCGATTATGAGTCGGACGCTCTAACCAACTGAGCTAAGGGCCCGTGTTCGTTTTTTAGTCGCCGTCAAGAAAACAGCGCAGCTGTTCCGATCTCGATGGATGCCGCAGCTTTCTGAGCGCCTTGGCTTCGATCTGGCGTATTCTTTCGCGGGTCACATCAAACTGCTTGCCGACTTCTTCGAGCGTATGGTCGGTATTCATATTGATGCCGAAACGCATCCTGAGCACCTTCGCTTCACGCGCGGTCAGTCCCGCCAGCACGTTTTGCGTCGATTCGCGCAAGCCGGCAATTGTAGCAGATTCGACCGGCGATAGCACTCTCGAATCTTCGATAAAATCGCCCAGATGCGAATCTTCGTCATCGCCGATCGGCGTTTCCATCGAAATCGGCTCTTTCGCGATCTTCAGCACCTTGCGCACCTTGTCTTCGGGCATTTCCATCCGCACGGCCAGTTCTTCCGGCGTCGCCTCGCGGCCCAGTTCCTGCAGGATCTGCCGGGAAATCCGGTTCAGCTTGTTGATCGTTTCGATCATGTGCACCGGAATCCGGATCGTACGCGCCTGATCCGCGATCGAGCGGGTAATCGCCTGGCGAATCCACCAGGTCGCGTAGGTCGAGAATTTGTAACCGCGCCGGTATTCGAATTTATCGACCGCTTTCATCAGGCCAATGTTGCCCTCCTGAATCAGGTCGAGGAACTGCAGGCCGCGATTCGTGTATTTTTTCGCGATCGAGATGACCAGACGCAAGTTCGCTTCGATCATTTCCTTTTTCGCACGCCGCGATTTGGCCTCGCCGATCGACATGCGCCGGTTGATGTCTTTCAGGCCGTTGATCGTCAGACCGAATTTCGCTTCGATCTCGCCCAGGGCCTTGATCGCCTTACGGAGTTCCTTTTCATGCGGCTTCAACGCTTCCGCGTACTTGCTGCCCTCCTCCAGGCAGCGGTCCAGCCAGACCGGATTGCTCTCGTCCTCGGTAAACATCGCGATGAATTCCGGACGCGGCATTTTTGCATGCTTGGTGCAGATGTCCAGAATGATTCTTTCCTGCTCGCGAACGCTTGCAACGCCTTCGGGAATGATTCCGGACATTTTTTTCAGATACTGGGGCGTCCATTTGAATTCCATGAACAAATCGGCCAGCACATCGAACGCCTGCTCGGTTTCCGCACTCGCATAGCCGTATTTCTTGCAGGCATTGGTCGCGACCTGCAATTGCACCCTTAACCGCTCGACTTTTTCGCTGACCTCTTCGAGATTCAGCCCTTTCAGCTCTTCGTCGGCCGGAGCGGTGTCCTCGACATCTTCCGCGCCGGTCTGCGCCACGCTCAAGTCGTCGGTTTCGCTGTAATCGGCGAAACCGGTGATCAGATCGTTCAGGCGGATGCCGCCCTCGTCGGCCGAAATCGAATTGTAGGATTGCAGAAAGTCGTCCACCACCACGCAGGAGCGTGCCAGAGCCTTGACCAGCTGCTGCTGCCCTTCTTCAATCCTTTTCGCGATTTTCAATTCGTCCGCCCGAGTCAACAGCTCGACCGAACCCATTTCGCGCATGTACATTCGGACCGGATCGGTAGTCCGTCCGAATTCGCTGTCGACCGAGGCCAGCGCGGCAACTTCTTCCGCGTCTTCGTCATCGGTCGTGACCGCGGCCGCGTCGGTAATCAATGAGTCTTCATCGGGTGCAACTTCGTAGACCTGGATCCCCATGTCATTGATCATGCCGATGAAATCATCAATTTGCTCGGGATCGACAATGTCACTCGGCAAGTGGTCATTAATTTCGGCATAAGTCAGGAAGCCCTGAATTTTGCCTCTGGCAATCAATTGTTTAATCTGAGACTGTTGCTGTTCTTGATTCATCATTCACTCACCGGATATGCAATTCAGCAGAATTACACGTAACAGGCAATTCTACTATATAAACTTATGATTTGGCACTTACTTTTTGAGCGCCAACAACTTGCGCAGGGACTCTTTTTCTTCGAGAGTCAGTACTTTTTTAGACAAAAGCCGCTCCAATTCATTTTCCGCGGACTGTTTGAGCAAACCGGCGAGCGCATCGAGAAAAACGTTTTCGATATTTTCCGGCGCGATCAACAGTTCCAGAAACGCGAGCCCCTTGACCGGCTTTTCATCGTCCGAACCGCGGTATGACTCGAGCAGCACGGCAGTAGTTGCAGGTTTCTGCGCCCAAATCACTTCTACAATATTCTTGAACAGTTCGACGCCGGAAAATATCAGCGTGCTCCAATCGATTTCCCGCAATTCGGAACGCTCGGCCAAACAGGGATTCTGCACCAACAAGGCAGCCGCCATCCGCGCGGCAGTCATTCGGGTTTTATCTCGCTGGCTTTGAAGACGGGCGTTTCGATTAAGTGTAGACTCATTCTTCGAAACATCCAGTGTATTAAACTCGGACAAAGTCTTGAGTCTAGTAAACATCATTTCCCTAAAAACACCTGCCGGCAATTTTTCAAGGTAAGGGCGGGCCTTGCCGACCAGTTGCGCACGCCCTTCGAGACTGGACAACTGCAAACCTCTGGCGATCTGGGCAAAAAAATAATCGGATAACACCTCGGACTCCCGCACCCGGGCCTGAAACCGCTCGACGCCCTCCTTGCGCACCAGCGAATCGGGATCCTCGGCCTCGGGCAATAACATAATGCGCACCTGACGCCCGTCCTTAAGGCAGGGAAACACCGCCTCCATCGCGCGCCATGCCGCTTCCCTTCCCGCGCGATCGCCGTCAAAACAAAACACCAGTTCCGCCGAAAAACGGAACAACAGTTCGGCATGAGCCTGCGATGCGGCGGTACCCAAAGCGGCTACGGCATTATCGATACCGGATCCCGCCAGCGCGATCACATCCATGTAACCCTCGACCAGCAAAATCCGTTCCGGCTTGGCATTTTTTTTCAGCAATTCGTAGAGGCCGTAAACCTCCCTGCCTTTATGAAATAGGGATGTTTCTGGAGAATTCAAATATTTTGGGGTAGAATCGTCCAGTACTCGGCCGCCGAAGCCGATGATCCGGCCGCGCTTGTCGCGAATCGGAAACATCACGCGGCCGCGAAACCGGTCGTACGCATGGCCCGCGTCATTTCTGACCGCCAGACCGGTATCCAGCAAAGCTTGCGAATTAAACCGCCCCGATAAAGACTGCCACGCATCGGGCGCGTAACCGAGCCGGTATTCCCTCATCAGCTGATCGTCTACACCCCGGCCCCGCAAATAATCGAGCGCCGCGGCACCCGCTTTCGCGTACAATTGATCCGTATAGAAAGCCGTCGCCTGCTCCATCAATTGATACAGATTACCGAGATCGTCTTTTTTCTGCGGCGAACCTCGGGCGGAAACGGATTCCTTTGGAACGTCGACCCCAACGAACGCCGCCAAATCCTCAACCGCTTCGACAAAGTCGAGCCGATTGAATTCCATTAAAAATGTGATCGCATTGCCGCTCGCTCCGCAGCCGAAGCAGTAATAGAACTGCTTGTTGCGGTTGACCGAAAAGCTCGGCGTCTTTTCGGTATGAAAAGGACAGCGGGCGATAAAATTCGCCCCCGTTTTTTTGAGAGGAAGATGCGCATCGATAAGATCGACGATATCGACCCGCACCAGAAGGTCATCGATAAACTGACGAGGTATGCGTCCCTCGGACATAGGTTAAAGCGATTCGCAGGGAGGTTTATCCTCCCAAAGCGGCCTTGATTTTTTGGCTGACTAACGCCATATCGGCACGTCCCTGCATTTTCGGCTTCAAGAGACCCATGACTTTACCCATGTCTTTGATCGACGCGGCGCCGGATTCGGCGATCGCTTCCCTCACCATCGCCTCGATTTCGGCATCGCTCAGCGCCGCCGGCAGAAACTCCTGAATGATTCTGACTTCGGCCTCTTCCGCCTCGGCCAAATCGTTGCGGCCCGCATCGCCGTACTGCTTGATCGATTCGCGCCGCTGTTTCAGCATTTTGTCCAGCACCTGGATGGCCCGGTCGTTATCGAGCGTAATGCGCTCGTCGACTTCGACCTGTTTGAAAGCCGCCAGAATCAAACGGATCACGCCCAGTTTGAATTTGTCTCCGCCTTTCATGGCGGCTTTCATTTCGTCCTTGATACGATCCGTCAATAATTCCATCGCCCGAACCGGAAATTAAGTCGTAGGCCGGCCGCGGCGCAGATTTTTCAACGCATAACGCTCGCGTGCCAGTTTCTTCAAATGCCGTTTGACCGCCGCAGCCCCTTTACGCTTGCGTTCCGTGGTCGGTTTTTCGTAAAACTCGCGGCGACGGACTTCGGCCAAGACGCCGGCTTTTTCACAGGCGCGTTTAAAGCGGCGAATGGCGATATCGAAAGGTTCGTTTTCTTTAATTTTGACTGACGGCATTATTAGGGTTCCAAATTTCCGGTTGTGTTAAGATTTAAAAAACAAGGGCATTACTGCACCCACTCTAGTAAACTCCTAATTATACCTTTCTTTTGGCTCATTTTCAAAACCTGATGATCGTTTTAGGCATAGAAACCTCTTGCGACGAGACCGGCGTCGCGCTTTACCATTCCGAACAGGGACTGTTGTCCGATCTCCTCTACAGCCAGATCGACCTGCACCGCGAGTACGGCGGCGTCGTACCGGAACTGGCATCGCGCGATCATATCCGCAAACTGGCGCCGATGATCCGGCAGGCGCTTCGGGACAGCGGACTGGCACACCACGATATCGGCGGCATCGCCTATACCGCAGGCCCCGGCCTGATCGGCGCCCTACTGGTCGGCGCCGCGACCGCGCGCAGCCTGGCCTGGGCCTGGCAAGTGCCGGCGGTCGCCGTGCATCACATGGAAGGCCATCTGCTGGCGCCGATGCTGGAGCCGGAGCCGCCGAAATTCCCGTTCGTCGCCCTCTTGATTTCCGGCGGCCATACGCAACTGGTCGAAGTCGAAGGCATCGGCCGCTACCGGATCCTCGGCGAATCGCTCGACGACGCCGCCGGCGAAGCCTTCGACAAGACCGCCAAGATGCTCGGCCTGAGCTATCCGGGCGGCCCCAAACTGTCGGCCCTGGCCGGGACCGGAAAGCCGCGATTCGCCTTTCCGCGCCCGATGACCGACCGTCCCGGCCTGGATTTCAGCTTCAGCGGACTGAAAACTTTCACGCTGAATACTTTGCAGGCAACCGCCCGAAGCGAGCAGGACAAGGCCGACATCGCCCTCGCCTTTCAGGGCGCGGTCGCCGACACGCTGACGATCAAATCCCGGCGCGCGCTCCGGCAGACCGGGCTTAAAACGCTGGTGGTCGCAGGCGGCGTCAGCGCCAATATCCAAATCCGCGCCTCGCTCCGCGCAATGGCGGAAAAGGAAAATGCCGCGATTTATTTTCCCCGGCCCGCCTTCTGCACCGACAACGGCGCGATGATCGCCTATGCAGGCTGCCAGCGCTTATTGGCCGGCCAGCAGGAACCGCTTGCGATCAAGGCCAGGCCGCGCTGGCCGATCGGCGAATTGACGGCCGCCGGTTGATTTGTCGGGCGGATGCCGCGATAGGCGATCCGCCAATCCGAGGTTCCGGAAACCCGTTCGATATCCTGCCCCGTTCCGAATGGCGGAACCCGGTAAACCGGTTCCGCCTTACGGACTAAGCCGGTTCGATCAGGCTCGGATCGTAATCGGCCGGGGCTTCGAAGCCGAGCAGATTCAGCACGGTCGCCGCCATATTCGACAAGCCCGGCGTCGCTAAATCCTCGCGCAATTTGAACGCCGGCTCCGGCTCCCCGGAAATCAGCACGAACGGCACCGGATTCAGCGTATGAGAGGTCTTGGCCTTGGCTCGCCCTTCCGCATCCCGGCTCACGTTGCCCTTTTTATCCAGTTCGTACATTTCGTCGGCATTACCGTGGTCGGCGGTGATGATCGCGGTGCCTTTCGCTTCCAGAATCACCGGAATCAAACGGGCCAATTGCAGATCGAGCCCCTGCATCGCGGTCACTGCCGCCTCGAAATTGCCGGTATGCCCGACCATGTCGCCGTTGGCGTAGTTGACGCGCAAATAGCGGTATTTGCCGCTTCGAACCGCGTCGATCAAGGTATCGGTGATTTCGGCGCATTTCATCCACGGACGCTGCTCGAACGGCACCACATCGCTCGGGATTTCAACATAGGTTTCCAGCGTGTCGTCGAACTTGCCGGTGCGGTTGCCGTTCCAGAAATAGGTGACGTGGCCGTATTTCTGCGTCTCGCTGATCGCGTATTGCGCAATGCCGTTTTTGGCCAAGTATTCGCCCATCGTTCTGTCGATCGCCGGCGGCTGGACCAGAAAGCGCGGCGGCAGTTTGGTATCGCCGTCGTACTGCATCATGCCGGCATAGGTAACTTTCGACAAGGGGCCGCGCGGAAAGGCGGTAAAGTTCTCTTCGGTAAAAGCGCGGGAAATCTCGATCGCACGGTCGCCGCGGAAATTGAAGAACACCACCGCGTCGCCGTCGACGATCGGTCCCAGCGGCTTGCCGTCTTTGGCGATCACGAAACCGGGCAGATCCTGGTCGATCACCTTCAACTCGTTGCGGTAGGTGACGATGGCTTCATGGGCGCTGGCGAACTGCCGGCCCTCGCCGCGCACGTGGATGTCCCAACCGCGCTGCACCATCGCCCAGTGCGCCTCGTAACGGTCCATCGTGATGGTCATGCGGCCGCCGCCGGAGGCGATCGCCACGTCGAACGCGGGGCTGCGCAAGCCGTCCAGAAAGGCTTCGAACGGATCGACGTAATCCAGCGCCGAAGTTTCGCCTACATCGCGGCCGTCCAGCAGAATGTGGATGCGCACCTTCGATACGCCTTCTTTCCGGGCTTGCTCCAGCATCGCGCGCAGATGGTCGATATGCGAGTGCACGTTACCGTCGGAAAACAGGCCGATGAAATGCAGCGTGCCGCCTTGTTTGGCGGCAGCGACGATTTCGTGCCATGCCCGACCTTGCCACAAATTGCCGCTGGCGATCGATTCCGCAACCAGCTTGGCGCCCTGGGCGAACACACGGCCCGCACCAATCGCATTATGGCCGACTTCGCTGTTACCCATGTCTTCATCGCTGGGCATTCCGACCGCGGTGCCGTGCGCGCGCAGAGCGGTCATGGGGAAATTCGCCATCAGCTTATCCAGCATGGGCGTGCGCGCGGTTTTGACCGCATCACCGTCCTCGCGCGGAGAAATACCCACGCCATCGAGCACGATCGTAACGATGGGACCGGGACAAGGAGCAAAGCGGGAAGATTTTTCTAATTTCATAATTTTTCGAATAAGCCAAAATAAACGAGATAGGGCCGTTGAAGCACAAAATAGCTATTCTATCATGCGCAAGGCGGATGCCGTCACGGCTGGATCGATGCGGCCACGAGAGAGGCCATGGACAGAGAGATTGCCCCAGAGAAGCGAAAACACGTAGGGCGGATTCGCCGCCAGGCAATCCGCCGCGCTTTGAAGAGGATTGGCGTTTTGCTATCGCGAAAACGCCCTACAACGCTGCTCTTCATAACGCTTGACGTGGATAACAGTATCTACGTCCTTATAGTCGCACCCATCTACACGCTATGCCCTAACGATCTTTCGGAGATTAGGCTCAAAGCGCGAACGAGGGCAAACGCCCGTGTTGGAAGTCAAAGAAGGCCTCGCGCATCGGTATAAGCTTTGCCGGGACGCCGGTAACCGGGACAGTCGATACTGACCCTTTCGACGGGCTCGCCAAGGCGCAACGCCGTCAACTGCCCGCCCCACAAACAACCCGTATCGATCGCATAGCAATTGTGCCCCTCGTAATAGCCGAGCTGCGACCAATGCCCGAAGACGATCCGCAAATCGGCATTCCGCCGGTTCGGCGCGGCGAACCAGGGCGCCAAATGGCCCGGCTGCGAGCCGGGCGGGCCGTCGTTCTCGAAGTCGAGCCGGCCTTCCGCGTCCACGTAGCGCATCCGCGTGAAGCAATTGACGATGAAACGCAACAGTTGCACGCCTTCCAGATCTTCCGACCAGAGATCGGGCTGGTTGCCGTACATCTGGCCCAAAAACCGCCGGTAATCGCCGCTTCGCAGGACGCTTTCGGCCAGCCTCGCCATTTCCTGCGCTTTTTCCAGGCCCCATTGCGGCGGCAGTCCCGCATGCAGCAGGCAGAATTCGCCGTCGGCGTGGAGCAGCGGGCGGAACCGGAGCCAGTCGATCAGATCGTCCGCATCCTCGGCCTCCAGAACCGGGCGGAGGGTATCCTTTTTATGCACGATGCCGGAGTCATAGGCCGCCAAAAGATGCAGGTCGTGGTTGCCGAGCACGACGACCGCCGTATCGCCCAAAGACTTGACGAAGCGCAGCACTTCCAGCGATTTCGGCCCCCGGTTGACCAGATCGCCGGCAAACCAGAGCCGGTCGGAATCGGGATCGAAGGCGATCGTGTCGAGCAGTTTCAGCAGGTCGTCATAGCACCCCTGCACGTCGCCGATTGCATAAATCGCCATCGGCTTAATGCAGAGTCCGGGGAATCGACAGCGTAAAACGCGGGATTGCCGCGTTGAAGTGACTGCCGTCGTCGGTGCGCATCGTGTACTCGCCCTGCATCGTGCCGACCGGCGTCTCGATCATCGCGCCGCTGGTATAACGGAAAAAGTCGCCCGGCTTCAGATATGGTTGTTCGCCGACCACTCCGTCGCCGCGGACTTCCTGGATCTTGCCGTTCGCATCGGTGATCAGCCAGTGCCGGGACAAGAGCCTCGCTCCCGCCGCCCCCAGGTTGGTGATCGTGATCGTATAGGAAAACACATACCGGCCTTCCTCCGGCACGGACTGCGCTTCGACATAATGCGGAGCCGTTTCAATCAGAATTTTATTTTTTTCACTCATCATTCAATAAACAAATCTTTGTAAACATCGCCGGCAAGCGGCTACGATCGGAGCAGGGTTATTTCATCCTAACTTGACCGCCGGCGCAAGCGGTACGGGATTAAAGAGATCAGCGGGTTTTACCAATCCGGCTTCCCTACAGTATCATAAGAGGATTCGCAGCGGCTTAATGCGCCAGGCGGCTCCGTTCCACTCTCATTCGGAAAAAGACTTTGCATATTCACATACTCGGCATCTGCGGCACCTTCATGGGCGGCCTGGCGGTGATCGCCAGGCAAATGGGGCACCATGTCACCGGCTCCGACCGGAACGTCTATCCGCCGATGAGCACGCAACTGGAATCTCAGGGGATTCTTTTAATGGAAGGCTACCGGGCCGAAAATCTCGATCCGAAGCCGGATCTGGTGGTCATCGGCAATGCGCTGTCGCGCGGCAATCCGGAGGTCGAGGCCGTGCTGAACCGGGGCCTGGATTATGTCTCCGGACCCGAATGGCTCGCCAGGCATGTGCTGCGGGACCGCTGGGTGCTCGGCGTGGCGGGCACGCACGGCAAGACGACTACAACGAGCATGCTGAGCTGGATACTCGAACATCAGGGTTTCAAGCCCGGCTTTCTGATCGGCGGCATTCCGCTTAATTTCGGCGTATCGGCACGGCTTGGGGAATCGTCTTTCTTTGTCGTCGAGGCGGACGAATACGACTCGGCGTTTTTCGACAAACGCTCGAAATTCGTGCACTACCGGCCCCGAACCGTGATCTTGAACAATCTCGAATACGACCATGCGGACATTTTTCCGGATCTCGACGCGATCAAGAAACAGTTTCACCACCTGGTCCGGACGATTCCGGGCGAAGGTCTGATCATCGCCCCGGAAAACGAACCGAATATTCGAGACGTGCTCAACATGGGCTGCTGGACGCCGGTCGAGCGGACCTCGATCAACGGCGCGGCCGGATGGAATGCCCAGCTCGTCAAAGCCGACGGCAGCCGCTTTACGGTTTATCATGAGGGAATCGGGCAAGGCGAGGTCGATTGGCCGCTGACCGGCGAGCACAACGTGTCGAACGCACTGGCTGCAATCGCCGCCGCGCATCATGCCGGCATCCGCTCCACGGACGCGATCGACGCTCTGGCCCGGTTCCGGAACGTGAAACGGCGGATGGAAGTGATTGCGAAACTCGACAACGTGACTGTCTATGACGATTTCGCGCATCACCCGACCGCGATCGCGACCACGCTGGACGGCCTGCGCAAACAGGTCGGCCCGGAACGCATCATCGCGGTCGTCGAACCGCGTTCGAACACGATGCGCCTCGGCGTTCATACCGAAACTTTGGCAAAATCATTGAACCAGGCCGATCGGGCGCTGATCTATCAGCCCAAAGAATTAAACTGGGATCTGAGCCAGCTGAAACGCCATGCCTCGAACATCGAGATTTGCGAAAGCCTCGACCAGATCATCGCCCGGCTAAAACTGGAAGCGCGCTACGGCGGCCATTTCGTGTTGATGAGCAACGGCAGTTTTGGCGGCATTTATGCCGGATTATTGGCAGAATTACGCTAATAACATTGTAAGGGGCGGAACACGGTAGCGGTTCCGCCATAGGCAACTCCCAGTTGGCGGAACCGCTATCGCGTTCCGCCCTACACATTTTTTCAACCCTAATTTTATAGTCCGATCCCAACCATGAAACCGATCCGCATCGCAACGCGCAAAAGCCCGCTCGCACTGTGGCAGGCAAACCATGTCGCCGCCCTGCTGGAACGACATTTTCCGGGTATCCGGACCGAACTGGTGCAAATGACGACGCGGGGCGACAAGATGCTCGACGCGCCGCTCGCCAAAGTCGGTGGCAAGGGCCTGTTCGTAAAGGAACTCGAACAGGGCATGCTCGAAGGCGAGGCCGACATCGCGGTGCACTCGATGAAGGACGTACCGGTCGAATTTCCGGATGGGCTGCATCTGGCGGCGATACTCAAGCGCGAGGATCCTACCGACGCGCTGGTGTCGAACCGCTTCGCAGGCCTCGACGAATTGCCTGCCAACGCCCGGATCGGCACTTCGAGCCTGCGCCGGCAATGCCAGATCAAACAGCGTTTCCCGAATGCCGAAATCCTTCAGCTCCGGGGCAACGTGAACACTCGGCTCGCCAAACTCGACGCCGGCGATTTCGATGCGGTGATCCTGGCCTCGGCCGGCCTGATACGCCTGGAAATGGCGGGCAGGATCCGGGAGCGCCTCGATCCGGCGATCAGCCTGCCCGCGATCGGCCAGGGCGCGATCGGTATCGAATGCCGCCGCGACGACGCGGAAATCAATGCCCTGTTCGGCGTCCTGCACGACAGCGATACCGCCGTTTGCGTCCGCGCGGAACGCGCAATGAATGCCCGGCTGCAAGGCGGCTGCCAGGTGCCGATCGCGGGATTCGCCGAGAAACACGGCGAACGCCTGTTCATGCGCGGACTGGTCGGCGCGCCGGACGGCTCGGTGATTTACCGCAGCGAGAGCCGGGATGACCTGGACCGGGCGGAAGACTTGGGCAGACACATCGCCGAAGATCTTCTGGCGCAAGGCGCCGATCGAATCCTCGCCGCATTGTATCCGGGATGAGTTCACTGAACGGGGCGCACGTCCTGGTGACTCGCCCGCAACATCAGGCCCACAATCTATGCCGCCTGATCGAACGTCAGCAAGGCATCGCGGTCGCCTTCCCGACTATCGAAATCGTTGCCGCGAACGGCCGCGACCGGATCGCCGAAGTGCTGGCAAACCTGCATCGCTTCCAATGGGTTGTTTTCATTAGCGCAAATGCAGTAAATTTTGCACTGCTCGCGAATGATGGCAAAATAGAACAATTTAGCAATGTACGGATTGCCGTAATCGGGGCCGCGACAGCGAAGGCGCTTGCCGCCGCCGGTCTAACGGCCGATCTTGAACCCGCAGGCGGCTCGGACAGCCGGACACTGCTCGCGATGCCGGCAATGCAGCAGGTTTCGGGCCAGCGCATCCTGATCGTGCGCGGCGCAGGCGGCCTCGACACGTTGCGCGAGGGACTCGTCAATCGCGGCGCGGCGGTCGATTATCTGGATGTTTATCGAAGAAAGCGCCCGCTTGCGGATCCGGCGCCGGTACTGGATTTGCTGGAACAAAAGCGGCTCGAACTGATCGTAGCGACCAGCGGCGAAGCCTTAAAAAACCTATTGATCATGCTGGGCGAAAAAGGGCGAAACCTGGCGTTGGCCACTTCTCTGATAGTCGTCAGCGGCCGTATCCGCCAACTGGCAGAAGACAGCGGGTTTGAACGAATTTATGTAACGGATAGCCCTTCGGATACAGTAATTCTCGAAAAAATAATAACTTGGGCAACAGGTGAAAAAAGTGGCCGAACTGAATGAACAAATAGAAGGGAATGCGGAAAATCTGGTGAAAACACGGCGATCCCGCAGCGGATTCTGGTTCGGCATCGTTATCATTCTGACCATTCTCGCCATCGCCGGCGCCGGTTACTATTTACTGTCGCAACTCAGGGAGCGGCAAACCAGTCTGGGCGGCGAAGTCCAGCAAGAGATGGCCAAGAAAATTTCCGATTACCAGGCCCAGTTGACCGCGATTCAGGAACAATTGTCCACGCTCGAAACAACGGTCACGAACCGGGACGATCACTTTACCAAAAGGCTCGACGAAGTCTCCCGGTTACACAGCGAAAAGCTGGATACGGCGCGTAAAGAACTGAACGAGGAAATTACCCGCCTGCAGCGCCAGCTCGGCAAGACACGCGGCGACTTGCTGATTGCGGACGCCGAATACCTGCTCGGCACCGCCAATGAAAGACTGCAGCTGGTCGGCGACGTGAATACGGCGCGGGAAGCGCTCGAAGCCGCCGACGAGCGCCTTCACGAAAGCGGCGACGCGGCCGTATTCAAGGTGCGCGAGGAAATCGCCAAAGAAATCGCCTCGTTGAAAAACGTGGAGGCAGCCGACATCGTCGGACTCTACGCTTCGTTGCAAAGCCTTCAGGAAACCTCCGGGAATCTTACCCTGCTGTTGCCCTACGCCGGCAAGGCGCTGAGCCCTTCGACCGAAATCCACAGCCATGCCGACAGCAATGAGCCTTCTCATGAACTGCTGGACTCGGCAATTGAAAGGCTGCACGGCATCGTGACAATCCGCCATACCGATCAACCAGTCAAGGAAACCCTGACTCCGGAAGAAGCTCAATTCATCCGCGAACAACTGCGCGCGAAACTGGAAACGGTCAAGGTCGCGCTGGTGCAGCAGAACGAAGCGCTATACAAAGCCGCCCTGGACGATGCGAAAAAATGGACCGAAGAGAACTTCACGCCGAACCCGGAAACGCGCAAATTCATCACTGAAATCGACCGGTTCAAGGCCATCAATATCCGGAGCCATTTCCCCGACATCAGCGAATCGTTGAAACTGCTCAGAAACATTACCAAATTACGGGTCGAAACCGATAAGGCTCTGCAGGCTGCGCCGGCCGCAAAACCGGCACCCGAACAAAAACCGCTGCCATCGGAACCGGCACCGGCACAGGTCCCTCCGCCTGCCGCTCAGCCGCAACAACCTGTTCAGATTGCCCCCATCCAACCGGAACCGAATAAAAAATGAAAAAGATTCTTTATTTCCTGGGGCCGGTATTTATCACGATTGCCGCGGCACTGGGGGCCTATTACGGATTCAAGAGTCTGGAAACGCCCGGCTATGTCCTGGTAGGAATCGGCCACTGGTCGATCGAGACGACGCTGGCCGCTTTCGTGGTCGCTTTGATCCTCGCGTTTTTTTTGCTTTATATCTTCTTCCGCTTGCTCGGCTGGCTGTTCCGGTTGCCGGGCCAGCTTAAGAAACGCGGCAGCCACATCAAATTCAACCGTTCGCAGGAAGCGTTGATCGCGGGGCTGGTCGATTCGGCGGAAGGCAACTGGGAACAGGCGGAAAAAATTCTGATCAAGCATGCCTCCCATAGCGGCGCGCCGTTGATCCATTACTTGACCGCCGCCCGCGCGGCTCAGTCGCGCGGTGCGTTCGATAAACGCGACGAATATCTGCAGAAAGCCGCCGATCAGGCGCCCGGTTCGAATATCGCAATCGGTCTGACCCAGGCCGAACTGCATCTGTCCGGCAACCAGTTCGACCAGGCGCTCGAAACGCTGGCCAAACTGCACTCGATCAATCCGACGCATGCGAGCGTATTGAAATTGCTGCATCAAACCTATCAACAGGTCGGTGATTGGGAAGCGATACGGAAACTGCTGCCTTCGCTTCATCACAACAAGGTATTGATGGAAGCCGAGGTCAAACTGCTCGAAACCGAAACCTTCAGCCGGCTGCTGAAACAGGCCGCCGAACTCGGCGATGCGAGCCAGATCGCTCTGCTCTGGAGCGAAACGCCGGCGCACATTAAAAAAATGCACGGCATGTCGGCGATCTATTTTGCCGCGATGATCGAAGCCGGCGCCGGCGCCCGGATCGAAGAAGAGCTTGCGCATACGCTGTCGGTCAATCTGGACGACACTTTGCTGGTTCTGTACGGCAGCATACAATCGAACGACGCGGCCGGACAATTGGCGACCGCCGAACAATGGCTGACCGCAGGTCCCGGCAACGCGGTGCTGTTATCGACTCTCGGCAAGCTCTCCCTGCAGTTGGGCGGTGGCGAAAAAGCCGAAAGCTATCTGAACCGAAGCATTACGCTCGACCCGAGCGTAGACGCCTATCAACTACTGGGCGATTTGTACTTTGGTCAGAACGAAAAGGACAAGGCTTGCGAGAGCTATAAATCCGCGCTGGAGCTCTCTTCCAGCGAAATCGTGACCCGTCTGGACCAAATCGTCGAACACGAAGAATAGCCCAGCCCGAGCTAGCGTGACATCCTGGCGGTATTTACCGTTCCCCGGCGCGTATGCGTAGCGGAGAGAGGGAAACTCAGAGAAAATGGCTGCTCTCTCCCGCGAGTATACAGTGAACAAGAACGGCCAGAATGATCAGGCCGACGCCGCCCGATTTTTCCCGTCCCAGAACGGCGACTTCTTGATTTCGTTCGACAAAAACCCGATAAATTTCCGGATCAGCTTGCGGTTGTAGCCGATCAATTGTTTTATCCGGGTCTTGGAGGCGCCGCCGAGATCCTCCGTGGCGCGGGGAATCGCGTTGATGAAGGACCGCAAAGGATCGACCACCCGCATCTGAAACAGCACGGAAATATCCGACGGCAACTCTTTCGCAAAATGCGCGAGGCGGTCGTAGTTTCGCGCGCCCGGCTTTAACACCTCTTCCTGCAGCTGCTGAATGACGGCGGCGTAGCGGATCGCCGTCTGCTGGGAGATGTGATGCATCGCGAAACGCGTGGGCTCAAGGATCGCCTGTTCGAAATAGTGCATCGCCTTGTCGGGGCTGCGTTGAATCAGGCTGACCGTCGCCTGGGTATTTTCCCGCAGCAGCCGTTGTTTTTGTTTGATGACCTCCCGGCTGTGGTCGACGAAGCCCTGCAACAAGCCGATGTTGCGCCGAATCTCGCCTAATACCGGCCTGACCATTCTCTCGTCGATTCCATTTTTGATCTGGTAGCGCAACTCGTAAATCTTGTCCAGCGTCGATTTCTCGAGCTCTTTCTGTGCTGCCGCCAGTTTCGTTTCCAAATCGCCGATATAGGTATCGCGCTCGGCCAAGGTCGTTTTCAAAAACGCAATGGTCTCTTTGTTCAACTCCAACTGCATCGTTAATGTCGAAACCTGATCTTCCAGCCGATTCAGCTTGATCAACAAATCGCTTTGGACCGTGTCGCTATTCGATTCCATGCATTCCCCCTTTTGATGATGTTATTGTTATAGTTTATGGTTGACCGGACCAGCGCATTGATAACAAGCACCACCAAAAAAGTCAATCAATATTAATCAATTACATGTTTTAAACCGAAACGGAGCCGCAAAAACGGCGATGGATTCCGGATTGGAAACGCACGCGGGAGGCACTGCTTGCGCATCGGTTACAAACTGCCGCAAGACTGGAGGCGACTCCTCGAATCAGTAATGGGGAGGAATCTCGTGAACCGTTTCGCCGGTATTGCCGGTTTCGGCCAACAGATTCTGCATCCGCTCGTTCAAAAGGCGGCAGATGCCTTCGAGCCGGTCTATTTGCTGTTGCTGCTGACTGACGACCCGATTCAAGGCCTGCAGTAAATCTTCCTGATAGGCGGCCTTGATTTCGAGTTCTATGATCCTTTCTTCGTTCATTGCTTGCTTCTTAAATAACTTTCGAAAACTGCTGCCGGTTTTTTTGCGCCAGATAGCGGTCGAATACCATGCAGATATTGCGGATCAGCAAACGGCCCGCCGGAGAGACCGCAATTCCTTCGGCCGACAATGCCAATAAGCCGTCGGCCTGCATCGGCTTCAAAACTTCGATTTCGCGAGCGAAATAGTCGGCGAAATCGATCGCAAATTTTTTTTCGATTACCGCGAAACTCAATTCGAAATGGCAGATCAATTGGGTAATCACCGCCCGGCGCAGTTTGTCGTCCTGATCGAGATCGACGCCTTTGAACACCGGCAGTTTATGGTGGCGGATCAATTTGTCGTAGGTTTCGAGGTCTTTCACGTTCTGGATATACGCATCCCCCACCCGGCCGATCGACGTAATCCCGAACCCGACCAGGTCGCAATCCGAATGCGTGGAATAACCCTGGAAATTACGGTACAGCTTGCCTTCGCGCTGCGCGATCGCGAGCTCGTCGTCGGGCCTTGCAAAATGGTCCATGCCGATATACGCATAGCCGGCCTCGGTCAGCCGCAAGCCGACCATTTGCAGGATGGCCAGCTTCACGTCCGGGGCCGGCAAGTCGGCTTCATGGATTTGACGTTGGGTCTTGAACCGCGTCGGCAAGTGCGCATAATTGAACACCGACAGCCGGTCCGGCCGCGCGGCCAGAATCCTGTCGAGCGTTTTGGAAAAAGTTTCGACCGTTTGCAGCGGCAGGCCGTAGATCAGATCGATATTGGTCGAGCGAAAGCCGTGCCTGCGCGCAGCTTCCATCACGCTGAAGGTCTGTTCCTCACTTTGCAGCCGGTTCACCGCCCGCTGCACTTTCGGATCGAAATCCTGCACGCCCAGGCTGATCCGGTTGAAGCCCAGCCCGCGCAGCTGTTCGATGGTACCTTCATGCGTTTCCCGGGGGTCGATCTCGATCGAATATTCGCCGCGGTCGTCGTCCCGCAGCGAAAAATGGGCGCGCGTGACCGCCATCAGCCGCTGCATCTGGTCGTCGCTCAAAAAAGTTGGGGTTCCCCCGCCCCAGTGCAGTTGATCGACAACCCGGCTTTTATCGAACAACGCGCCCTGCATGGCGATCTCCTTGCAGAGATTATCCAGATACGGCACCGCATGCCCGCGATTTTTGGTCACGATCTTGTTGCAGGCGCAATAAAAGCAGACCGTATCGCAAAACGGCAGATGAAAATACAAGGACAACGGGCCGCCCGCCCGGTTCGATTTGGCGATATGCCAGCGGTAATCGGTATCGGTGAACCCCTCGTGCAGTTCGAGTGCGGTCGGGTAGGAGGTATAACGCGGCCCGGCCTTATCGTAGCGGTTGATCAGGTTCAGGTCGAAAATGATTGATTGATCCATGGAGAAGAAAATGGGTCCCGGCAAGGAATAAACGCTTTAAAAGTAAGCTTATTGTAGACGCAGTCGCGAGCGGGCGTCCACGATCGCAAGCAAACTCGGCCAATCCTGAATGCTGTTGTCCATCAAAAAACGAACCGGCTTCCATTTTGGCCGGTTTCGTTGAAAAATTTCGACTTTTATCGAACGCAGCGGATCCGGAAGCCAAACCGGAAATGCTCTTCGCTGACATTTTTCCCGTTTCTCATCAGGAGAATTCCATGAATACCGACCGTCCCCCTCTTGTCGTCGAAAAATTGTCGGCTTTTCTCACCACGCCGCTGGAAACGATTTTGCGCCGCCGCATAGCCGCCGATCCATCTCGCCATGCGCTGCAACTGTTCAAAACGGCCGCCGCCGAGGTACCGGCTTACCGGCTATTTCTGCAGGAGCGCGGCATCGATCCGGACTCGATCGTCGCTGGCGGCGGATTTGCTTCGCTCCCGCTCATGGACAAAGCCAACTACATGCATAAATACCCGTTGCCGGCGCGCTGCAAAGACGGCCTGCTCGCCGCCTGCGACCGGCTCGCGGTATCTTCGGGATCGACCGGAATCCCGACTTTCTGGCCGCGCGCAATGACGGACGAACTGGACATCGCCTCGCACTTCGAGCATGTGTTTCGCCACAGCTTCCGCGCCGACCGGCGCGCTACGCTGGCCGTCGTCTGTTTCCCGCTCGGCAATTGGGTCGGCGGCGTGTTTACGGCTTCATGCTGCTGGCATCTGGCGCAGAAAGGCTATCCGCTAACCGTCGCCACCCCGGGCAACAAGCCGGACGAAATCCTGCGCGTGGTGCGCGAACTGGGCCCCTTTTTCGAACAGACGGTGCTGCTCGGCTATCCGCCTTTCGTGAAGGACGTCATCGATACCGGCGCGGCCCAAGGGCTCGACTGGTCCACGCTCCACATCAAGTTTGTCTTCGCCGGCGAAGTGTTCAGCGAAGAATGGCGCAGCCTGATGCTGCAGCGGGTCGGATCGGCCGCGCCCTGCCACGGCTCCGCGTCGCTCTACGGCACCGCGGACGGCGGCGTGCTCGGCAACGAGACCCCGCTCAGCATCGCGATCCGGCGCTTTCTATCCGAGCACCCGGACGTCGCCCGCGAACTGTTCGGCGAATCGCGCCTGCCGACTCTGGTTCAATACGATCCGGTCAGCCGCTACTTCGAGTTGATCGACGAGAATACGCTGGCGGTAACCGGCGATAACGGCGTGCCGCTGATCCGCTACCACATCGCCGACCGGGGCGGACTGATCGGCCATGACGAGCTGATCGCTTTTCTTCAGGCGCGGGGTCTGGCTGCGCTCGAGAATTACGGCTTCCAAGGCGAAGCCTTCCCCCTGCCCTTCGTTTGGATATTCGGCCGCGCCGATTTCACCGTGTCCTTTTACGGCGCCAATATCTACCCGGAAAACGTAGTGGTGGGCCTGGAGCAGCCGGAATTGGCGAACCGGGTCAGCGGCAAATTCGTCATGGAGGTCAAAAACGACCGGAACGGCTCCGAATTCCTGTGCATCGCGGTCGAACTCCTGCCCGGCGTCATGGCCGACGCCGGCATAGAAGCGGCCGCGGCGTCCGCTGTGCATACGCAGTTACTCAGGCTGAACAGCGAGTTCGCCAACTATGTGCCGCCGCCCCGGCAGATGCCCCGGATCGAGCTCAGGCCGTTCGGCGATCCGGAATATTTTCCCGTCGGCGTCAAGCACCGCTATACCCGGCGCCAGACGCCTGCTTGAAGCCTTATCTCCGCGGTGTAATGCGGGAAATCGAAGAACCGATCGTCAAAGACTTGTCTAATCGGCAAGGTAAAAAGGTTGAATTCTGGACGGCGCCGACTATAATATCGATTCGATACTTAAATTACTGACGGAGGCCTTTTATGAAATTGCGCAAAATCCTCACCCTGCTGTCGGCGGCAGCCGGTTTATCTTTGGCAAGCGGCGCGACGATAGCCGAAACCGAAGGTTACCTATCGATCTGGAGTTCTACGGTTAAAGTCACCGGAAAAGGCGACAAAAAAACACTGGCGATGGACATCCAGACCGCAAAACCGATTCCGGTCGACGGCAAATCCGGCGCCTTCGGCTATGCGGCGCTGACCGACAACGCCAATAATCTGCTGGTGTTGGTAACCCATTTGCAGATCGACGACAGTTCGCACGAAGATGCTACCAACGGCTTTCATACCCATGTCCTCGATCTGAAAGAGCCAACCGCCGCCTGCGCGGGCGCCAACTTCGAAGTGGACTTGGAAAATTCGGCCAAAAATGCCGCCTTCGACGCCGATTACCCGTGGAAGGTCAAAGGCAGCAAGATTTCGGTCGAAAACGTGCCGGTCAAGGATTTAGGGGATGCGGGCGTCGATACGATCGTTTCGTTTACGTTGAAACCGGTACTGGACGCCCAGCAAAAACCGACCAACCTGTGCGTGACCGTGGCCGACAAAGGCTAACGGAAAAAGCTGCCGCCTGCCCGGAAGCGGCATGACAGGATGATCGAGATTCGACTCAGGCAGGTGTTGAAGTAAGGTAACGCTTACTTTTCTACAAAAACAGCCGGCTTTTTTCCGCTGGCTGTTTTCTTTGCCGGGCCATTTATTCCGCACCCGATTTATCTGGAGGTTTCGATGTCGGTTGGAAAATTATTGACGATGCTCGGTATCGCGATCGCCATTATCGGACTTGTCCTGACCTATCTGCCCGGCCTTTTCGGCTGGTTCGGCAAATTGCCGGGCGACATTCATATCCAGGACGACAAAAAATCCATTTTCATTCCGATCACATCGATGATCATAATCAGCCTGCTCTTCACGCTGCTGGCCAATCTGTTCTTCCGCAAATAACCCTACGCTACGCCCACGGCCGCAGTACATCCGGGAAAGCCGCGTTTTCAAAGGCATGGCCCGTCCGCTTCATCTGTTCCCCGTCAAAACAGGAACTTTCTCGCCTCGCCAAGAGCCATTTGAATTACTATATGATTCATCAGCAAACACGGAGCAAGCACCATGATTCCCATCCGAGATACCGCGCCTTGCAATACCCGTCCCGTCATCACCTGGGGACTGATCGCAGTCTGCACAAGCATTTTTGTCGGGATGCAGTTTTTGCCTTACGAAGTCAGCAATCCCCTGATCGCCCGTTTCGGGATGGTGCCGCTGCGTTATTCGAACCCGGAATGGGCGAGTCGTGCGGGGCTGCCGTTCGATGCTTATCTTTCGTTTCTGACCAACCTGTTCCTGCACGGAAGCTGGTTCCATCTGATCATCAATATGTGGTTCCTGTGGATTTTCGGCGACAACGTCGAGGATAGAATGGGGCATCTGTCGTTTTTGGCGTTTTATCTGCTGTGCGGCCTGGTCGCGACGGCCTTGCAATGGTATTTCGATCCTTACCTGGCGATCCCGGTCGTCGGCGCCTCCGGGCCGATTGCGGGCGTTTTGGCCGCGTATTTTTTTCTTTATCCCATGGCGCGCATCATCCTCTGGGTGCCGATATTTTTTCTGCCGGTCGTCGTGCATGTGCCGGCGATCGCTTTCTTAGGCCTCTGGGTCATCTATCAATTGAACGAAGCGACGACGTCGATCCTATTCGAGGGCGGCGCCGCCAAAATGGCCTGGTGGGCACATCTGGGCGGTTTTATCGCCGGCTTTCTGATATACCGGTTTTTTCTTAAAAAACCGCCGCACGGAATAAAAATGGAAGATTCCGGCAGCTTTAAGATATAATCCGCGGTTAAAAAAAGAAAAGAGCATCAGTTTCGGGTGCGGGTTCTTTTTGACTAAAGCTCATTTAAGTTGGAATCAGGAAATTACGAAATTATATGAAAAAAATTAATGTTGCCCTGGTCAGGTTGCTCCAGTTCGTGGTGTTCGTCGTATTCATCTTCGTGGTCATCACCTATTTCGGGGCGATGATTTTACTGCCTCTGGATGCGGTGACCCTGCTGGTCAAACTGTTCGGTCTGGTCGGCCTGCATGGCTTCATCGGCGCGGCGATTGCGATTCCGGCCGTGGCTTATCTGGGATTGATCGTCTATCGGACGCCCGGCCTGTGCCCGATGATTATCGAAACCGGCGTGGATCTGGTCAAAATCGGCAAAGCCAAGGTCGAAGCCTTCAATGCGATCGTAAATTCGGTAAAAGCCTAATTTTTCACCCCGCGCCCGGGGAAATAAAAAGGCGTGACGGAGAAGTCCGCCACGCCTTTTTTATTGGGCGCAACAAAACGGCAATATCACGCGAGCGGACGCCGTTCCCGTCCGCCCTTTCGCCCGTGTGTTTTTTTTCACTATCTAATTAATTGGGATCGTTATGTGTTTTAGTGCAAATATGTCATTGGGGTTGGGCATCGTCGGCTTCGCCGCGTCGGGCATCACGTTCATGGACAAGAGCGAAACATTGCCGGTGCGCGCCGCGCGGGCCTTCGCGATTTTCCATTTTTCGCTGATGGAGCTGATCCAGTATTTCGCCTATCCGGTCGCGGGGCAATGCGGTTACGGAACCAATCAGCTGCTCAGCGAATTGTCGACTTACCATATCGCCCTGCAGTCTTTCGCGATCATGCCGGCGCTGGCCACCTATTCGACCGATCCCGGCGCGCTGAAACGCGCCACGATCGCAGGCGCGGCGATGAGCGGTTCGTTCATCCTGTTCAGCTTTCTGCCGAAAGAGATCCAGCTGTTCAACGTCGAGCCGAACTTCATCGGCAACATGATTTCCTGCCTGTACATGGGCACCTACCATATCGCCTATGCGATTCAGAGCGCGCTTGGCCTGTTGGTGACTTGGGGATCGTTGTTCGCGCTCGCTCTCAGCGCCTTCGTCTGGCCCAACAATTGGCGGATCGGCCTCTATCACGGCGTGATGGCGCTGCTGACCCTGTTCGTGCCGCAATGGCTCTTCGGCGTTTCGACCGGCGAAGCGGCCGCGATTTATTGCTTTTACTCGATCCCGATCACCGGCAGTTTCATGCCGGTGTTCAAAAAATATTTCACGCCGGGCCCTATCGAAGCCCGGGCGGCCCTCGATCTACGCGGCACGTCCTGATCGTCCCGCTCAATTTGCAAACAGGGGCTTCGGCAACCGCGGCGAGCATACCTCCGCAGTAATGAAGTCCTCTTCAATTCGCTTGAGGATACTTATGAACGAGATACGCTGGAATCCGGAAAAACCGGCCGTCATCACCGCCATCTGCGTGGTCGGACTCATCAATGCGATACAAATGATCAACCTGGTCTTCTCGCCGATGTCCAAACAGGTCGGCGCGATCTACCCGGTCTATTTTTCGTTTTCGGTCATATTAAGCCTGATCTGCATCGCCGGCCTGTGGCTGCTGAAGCGTTGGGCGGCCCTGTTTTACACGGTCCTGCTGATCGCTAATCAGCTCGTGCTGGTCGCGATGGGTTACTGGGAAATCACCGCCGCAATTATCCCGGCTGCCATCATCGTGCTGCTGTTCAAACATTTGGATAAAATGCGCTGATTGGATAATGTCAGACCTGCCAGGTTTTAAAAACCTGGCAGGTCTTTTCGATAAGCAATGTTTGACCCAGCCCTTGCCGCCTGTTGCGCGTGGGAAGTAGGAATACTCCTTCCCGGAGCCTATCGTCGAAGGTCTCCTAACAGGGCCGGAACCAAAATCCGGCTCCAGCCCTCTACTGCACACCTTCATGTAATCCGTTATAAAATACCCGGATTGAATCCACTTTTACCGTTATGAAATCTCCGATCATCGCTACTGCCGTACAACAGCCCTGCCATCTGGACAGGCAAAGCAATCTCGACTTCTCGATCGAAAAAATTCACCAAGCCGCCGCAGCCAAGGCCGATCTGGTGGTCCTGCCCGAGCTGCATCTGGGACCTTATTTCTGCCAGAACGAAGACTACAACCATTTCGCGCTGGCCCAGCCGATTCCCGGTCCTGCGACCGAAACGCTGTCCGCGGTTGCAAAAAAACTGGGCATCGTGATCGTCTCGACGATTTTCGAAGAAAGAGCGCCCGGCCTGTACCACAACACCGCCGTCGTGTTCGACAAGGATGGACGGATCGCCGGCAAATACCGGAAAATGCATATTCCGGACGATCCGGGGTTTTACGAAAAGTATTACTTCACGCCCGGCGACCTCGGTTTCACGCCGATCGAAACCTCGATCGGCAAACTGGGCGTCCAGGTCTGCTGGGACCAATGGTATCCGGAAGGCGCCCGGTTGATGGCGCTGGCCGGTGCGGACATTCTGATTTACCCGACCGCGATCGGCTGGGACCCTAACGACACGCCGGAAGAACACCAGCGCCAGCTGAACGCCTGGATCACGGTCCAGCGCGCGCATGCGGTCGCCAATGGCATCCCGGTAATTTCCTGCAACCGGATCGGCTTCGAACAGGCGCCCGATCAGGAGGCCGGCGTCGGGATCAATTTCTGGGGCAACAGTTTCATCGCGGGTCCGCAAGGCGAGATTCTGGACAATGCGGACGAGAGCGAAGTCAAAGTCCTGACCGCCGCGCTCGATCCGGCGCGCAGCAAGCGCATCCGCCAGATCTGGCCGTTCCTGCGCGACCGCCGGATCGAAGCATTCGGCGACCTGACCCGGCGTTTTATCGATTAAGGCCGGACCTTTCCTCTAAAAGAAGGCGCGCCGCGCATCTTATTCAACTGCGTAGGGTACGCTGCGCGTACCGTTTCTGATGATTTCGGATCTTTCCTTTCGTTGAGTCGGCAAGGTACACGCAGCGTACCCTACGTCTTCCATTTGATATTGCAGCCCATGCTCGGAATCTGCTGCGGATCGATCGGCCGGCCCGCCAGCAGATTGTCGAGCGCGGCACGCAAATCCGACCCGGTCACCGGCACCTCGTTCTTCGGCATGGCGCCGTCGAGCCGGCCGCGGTAGACGCAGGCCAAGCCGGCATCGAACAAATAAATATCGGGGGTGCAGGCGGCCTGGTAGGCTCTCGCGGTTTCCTGGCTTTCGTCGTATAGATAGGCCGCAAAAGGCCGGTCCCATGCTTCCATCATCGCCTTCATCTTGTCCGGCTCATCCTCCGGATAATTTTTCACGTCGTTCGAACTGATCGCGATCGTCGCGATGCCTTTGTCTTTGTATTCTTTCGCAATCGCGATCAATTGCGCCTTCACATGCAGCACATAAGGGCAATGGTTGCAGATGAACATCACGATCGTGCCTTTTTCACCTTTCAGGTCCTGCAGGCTGAATGCCGCACCGGTCACCGTATCGGGCAATGAAAAATCCGGTGCGGTGGTGCCGAGCGGCATCATTTGGGATAAAGTTTCCGCCATGGGTAAATCCTCCTTTGAACGTTGTTGGATTCTTCCGATTATAAAAGAATCCGCCGTGCCGGGAAACCGCCGTTTGCCGCCGCGGAAGCGCCGCCGGGAAGTCAATCCCTGAACCCTTTTAAACAGAATTGCGTATAATAGCAAGGTTTATGGAGCCGAACCGGACCGGATGGAGCACTTAATTTATGACCTCACCCAAACTTTTCGATTATCCGCTTTTCGCCTTGGGATTTAGAGCCTTCTTTGTCCTGGCAGGCCTTTCGGCGCTGCTGTTGATCGTGCTTTGGAATGCGATCTATAACGGCAAACTGAGCGGAGCCAATTATTTCGGGAATGTCAATTGGCATGCGCACGAAATGCTGCTCGGTTATTCGGTCGCGGTGATTGCCGGTTTTCTGTTGACGGCGGTCAAAAACTGGACCGGCAAACAGACCCTGACAGGAGATCAACTGGCCACCTTGTGCCTGGTCTGGGTGTACGGGCGAATTGCGCCGTTTTATGCCGGATTGCTGCCCGATGCGGTAATCGCAGCCATCGATTTTGCGTTCTTGCCCATGCTGGCCTATCAGGTCGCCAAGCCCATCGTAGCCGTCCGACAATATCGAAACCTGATCTTTATCGGCATCCTGCTGATATTGGCGTGCGCCAACGGTCTGATCCACGCCGGCATTCTGGCGTCGCTTCCGCACCTGGCCTGGCTGGGCCTTCAACTGGCGGTCGCCACGATCGTACTGTTAATCCTGGTGATCGCCGGCCGCGTATTTCCGTTTTTTACCGAGCGCGGCCTGCCCGGCGTCAAAGTTCACAGCAGCCCCGCTTATGAATACGGCGCGGTCGGCAGCGCGGTGCTGGCATACGGCCTGCTGCTGGCCGGCGTCAACGGCCTGCCGCTGGCGGTGGCGTCGGGCCTCGCGGCGCTGTGCAATTTGGTGCGGGTCTGGGGCTGGTATGTGCAGCGCGTCTGGTATGTGCCCTTACTGTGGGTCTTGTACGCGGGTTACGGCTGGATCATTCTGGGTTTCGGGCTGACCGCGCTGTCGGCGTACGGCTTGGTGCAGCCGTCTCTGTCATTACATGCCTTTACGGTCGGCGGCATCGGCGTGCTGACGCTCGGCATGATGGCGCGGGTTTCCCTGGGCCATACCGGCCGGGCGCTGCGCGCTTCCAACGCAATGGCGATCGGCTTCATTTTGCTGAATATTGCGGCCCTGATCCGCGTACTGCTGCCGATCGCTCTGCCCGACTGGTACGGCACGCTGGTTTATTTGTCGATGCTGTTCTGGCTGGCCGCCTTCGCGCTGTTCGTGTATGTCTATTCCCCAATTCTGGCGACCCCCCGCATCGACGGGCTAAAGGGTTAACCGGCGCATGACGCAAATCATCGGCTTATCGACGACGGCAGAGGGGATGCCGCCGGTTTTTTCCCTTATCCGGTTCCATAGCGCAGTCTTTTTCATACAAGAAGCCTGCGGCGCCCGTTAGCTCAATGCCCATGCCGTCACTGACTCGCATCCCGCGGATTGCCTTGACACCGGGAGAACCGGCCGGCATCGGTCCCGATCTTTGCATACAAATCGCCCGGCACGATCTGCCTTGCGAAGCGGTCGTGATCGCCAGCGAGGAACTCTTGCTCGAACGCGCAGAGCGTTTGGGCATCGAAATCAAGCTGAACCGTTTCGACGGCACTTTGCCGCCTTCGCCGCATCGGCACGGTGAATTATCGATCGTGCCGGTAAATCTGAACGCGCCCGCCCAGTGCGGACTGCTCAATCCGGCCAATAGCCGCTATGTGCTGAAAACCTTGAACAAGGCGGTCAAAGGCTGTATGGAGGGCGTTTTCGATGCGATGGTGACAGGCCCGGTACACAAAGGCATCATCAACGATGCGGGCCATCCTTTTACCGGCCATACCGAATACATTGCGGCTATTACCGGCGGCACACCGGTAATGATGCTGGCGACGCCCGGCTTGCGCGTGGCGCTGGTCACCACGCATCTACCGCTGAGCGAAGTCAGCCGGGCGATCACCCGCAGCCGCCTGCGCCAGATTCTTTCCGTACTGGACCACGATTTACGCACCCGGTTCGGCATCGACAGACCCAGAATTCTGGTCTGCGGACTGAATCCGCATGCGGGCGAAAACGGCCACCTCGGCACCGAAGAGATCGAAGTGATCGAGCCGGTCTTGGTCAACCTGAGGCTACAGGGCATGAATCTGCAAGGCCCTCTGCCCGCCGATACGCTGTTCACCCCGAAATACCTTGCCGATGCGGACGCGGTGCTGGCGATGTATCACGACCAGGGACTGCCGGTCCTGAAGCACATGGGTTTCGGCCAGGCGGTCAATATCACGCTCGGCTTGCCGATCATCCGAACCTCGGTCGACCACGGCACGGCGCTCGATTTGGCCGGCACCGGCAAGGCCGAGACCGGCAGCCTGCTTTACGCGCTGGCCATCGCGGCGCAAATGGCGCAAGGAAATCTACCATAAATGGCACATATTGCACGCAAACGCTTCGGGCAGAATTTTCTGCACGACTCGTCGGTCATCCGGCATATCATCGCTTGTCTCGACATCCGTTCCGGCCAGCACTGGGTCGAGATCGGCCCCGGCCAGGGAGCATTGACCGAACCGCTCCTCCAGGCCGGCGCACGCCTCGATGTGATCGAACTGGACCGCAATCTCGTCGCCTTATTGAAGAAAAAATTCGCAGGCCGACCGCATCTCGGCATTCATAGCGCCGATGCGTTGAAATTCGATTTTTCGTCGCTGGCCGAACAGGGCGAACGGCTGCGCATCGTCGGCAATCTTCCCTACAATATTTCGACGCCGTTGATGTTCCATTTATTGAACAGCGCAGACTGCATCGAAGACATGCATTTCATGCTGCAAAAGGAAGTCGTCGACCGCTTGTGCGCGGAACCGGGAAACAAACAATACGGCCGGCTCAGCGTGATGATGCGATATTACTGCGAAACCGAACACCTGTTCGACGTGCCGCCGGAAAGTTTCGATCCGGTGCCTAAGGTGATGTCCTCGATCGTTCGTCTGACGCCGCATCGCCGGCCGCCGGTTCGGATCGGCAGCACCGACAAGCTGAACCGGATCGTCACGCAAGCCTTTTCACAGCGCCGGAAGACCCTGCGCAATTCGTTGAAAAATCTGCTTTCGGACAGCGATCTGGATGCGCTGTCGATCGATCCGAAGCTGAGAGCCGAAAATCTGACACTGCAGGACTTCGCCAAATTGAGCCATCTGCTGGGCGAAAACTCAGGCCCTGCCGAAAAGGAATAGGCTCGGAAATGATGCGACAATATGCCACATTCCCACCTTGACAAATCCGGTTAGAATATATTCAACTCCTTGAGATGCATGATTCCCAAGCGGAATCGGGAGTTAGATATCCTTCTCTAATGCGGCCCGATGAGCCGCATTTTTTTTGTCCGCGATTTTTCTGCCGCCTCCTCGGCAATTGCTTTAATCCGATGCCAGCCCACCCGCCACCCGGCCATGAAGGGGAAAATGCGCCGAATGGCGGCCCAATTTCGCATCCGGACTGGCTTCAGGAACCGAACGAACCATTCGCCAACCGGAAAGAATTTATTAGAAAATCGTTTGGGTTTCTGATAAATTTCAGCCATTAAACCCTGCGACCTCATTCTCGTTGCAAAATATTTCGCCTAACTGAATTATCCTGGGCTTTTGGCAAGAAATTGCCGAATAAGGTGACGATTTTTAATAATAAAAAGAGGAGGAGTTATGGCTGTATTAGATTCGATCGCGATAGAAATTCAGGCCACGGTTGCCGGGGTGCTGATCCTGCTAATCATTACGTTACTGGAAATCATCGATTTGCGGCGTGCGCGCAGGCAGCACCGCAAGTCTTTACACGCAATCGCCCATAACGCGGAGCCGGCCCGGAACAAACGGCTGATCTCGCCTTTCAGCCTGATTTTACAGTTCATTTTCGGCTTCTCCGCTTTTGCGCTGTTCGTTTTCTGGATGAGGTATCTGATCGACAGAGAAATGCCGGTCCTGGCCGGGGTCGCAGGCGTTTCGGCCTTTATCGCGGCGATCATGCCGTTTGTCGTCTGGAGCGTCGTCTGGAAAACCCGCAAGGAGACGGCCGCAGCCATTAAACAAGCCGAACAGCACAGCCAGGAACCCGCACTTCGCCAAAAGGCCCCTGAAGAAGCAGCGCCCCCGGCGCCGGCACCTGCGGTTAAAGAAACAGTCTCCGTTGCCGACGAGCCGCCCATCCATGAACCGGCGCCGATCCTCCCGCCTGAACCGCCTGCGGAACCGGAGCCGGCAGCCAACACGGAAACCAAGCCTTCACCCTATCCGAAACCCGACCCGACGCATGTATTTCCTCAGGATTCGATGCTGCGCCGGCATTTTATGACGCATTTGGCCGCGACGGTCAAATCCTATGAACCCGTTCGGCCCACCGACTCGATGCTTCGGCGCCATTACGATGCGACAGTGGCGGCCCTGGCGTCGGCAATTTCCTCCCAACCGGAGAAAACGCCCGCTCCCGAGACGGCAAAGTCGTCATCCAAGGAAAGCCAACAGACAAAAACTCCCGAAGACTCGATGCTCAAACGGCATTTTATAACGACATTGCAGTCGAAAATCGAGTCGCATCTGTCGCTACCTCCGCGGCCGACCGATTCGATGCTGCGCCGCCATTATGAGACCATGAGAGAGAGCTTGGTTGCTGCGGAGCTGAAAAAATATCTGGAAGGATAAATCCGGGTACACGGCGGAGCCAAAACCGGGCTTTTTCTGAGTAGGAAAGAAGACGGGGCATTAGCCCCGTCCTTCGAGCGGATCGGGAAAATAATCCCGCTTATTTCTTTTCGGGCGCTGGAGCCGGTACTACGGATCCAGCCGGCTTGGCTTCTTCCTTTGCCGGTTCGGCTGCAGGTTTTGCCGCTTCTTCCTTGACAGGTTCGGCGGGTGCAGGAGCGGCTTCGGCTGCCGGCGCTTTTTCTTCCGCAGGCGCCGCTTCTTTCGCTGCAGCACCTTCAGCCGCCGGTTTTTGTTCCGGAGCCGGTGCAGTTGCTTCAGCCTTCGGTTTTTCTTCGGTCAGCGGCACCAGAATCTCGACCTTCGCCTGCTGGCGCATCCCCTCGATCATTTTTTGGAATTTTTGACGCTGCAGATAAGGCGTCAACTGATCTTTGACGGCTTCCAGCGGAGGCGGGGTCTGCGCACGCGAGTCTTCGCGCAGAATCACGTGCCAGCCGAACTGGGTTTGCACCGGCGCCTTGGTGTATTTGCCTTTTTCGAGTTTGGCGACCGCCTCGGAGAAAGGCTTCACCATTTGATCGGCCACAAACCAGCCCAGATCGCCGCCGTTTTGCGACTCTTTCGCGTCAATGGAATACTTATTGGCCAGCTTCGCGAAATCGCCACCTTTGTCGAGTTCGGCGATGATCTTTTTCGCTTCTTCTTCGGTCTTCACCAGAATATGGCGCGCCTTGTATTCGGTGCCGGTTTCGGCGACGATCTTGCTGTCGTACTCGGCCTTGATTTCCGCATCGGTAACTGGGTTGGTCTTGAAGAAGTTTTTCAGGGACGTCTGCGTCAGGATCGATTTTTTGGCTTCTTCGAGCTGTTCCAGATATTCCGGCGATTTGTCCAATTGTTTTTGCAGCGCATCCTGCACGAGCAATTCACGCTGAATCAGTTCCTCGACCAGCTTTTCCTTCGGGAAAGTGGCGCCGTGCGCGCGCGCCGCAATTTCTTTTTCCAGGTTTTCCAGCTGCTCCTTGCCGATGTATTTGCCATTGACGGAAGCGACCGCGTCTTCTTTTTTGACGATCGCCGTAACCGGCGCCGATGAAGCATCGGTGCTGCCGCCGGATTGAGGTTGACAGCCGGCGACCAGTCCGGCGCCTGCAACGAGCAATGGGATGATTTTTTTATTCATCGATTAATTTCCTTTGGTTTCTTCTGAGGGGGTAAGAGCATTGATGCCCAAGGCATGAATTTGTTGCTTCATCAGATCGCCGAGCGCCTTATAAACCAGCTGGTGCCGCTGCACCAGCGACTTGCCTTCGAACAGCGGCGAAACGATGGTGACATGATAATGACCGCCGCCTTGATTGCCCGCGTGTCCGGCATGGGCGGCGCTGTTATCGATGATTTCGAGCTTTTCGGGATGGAGAGCTTCGGTGAGCAGTCGTTTGATCAATTGCGCTGTCATTGAGGAAAAACCTTCTTGAACGGTTTGACGGTAACCCTGGCGTAAACGCCGGCTTCGATATAGGGATCGCTATCGGCCCACTGCCGGGCCTCTTCAAGACCGGGGAATTCGGCGACAACGAGGCTGCCAGTGAAGCCGGCGTCGCCCGGATTTTCGGTATCGACGGCAGGATGCGGACCGGCCAGCACGAGCCGTCCCGCGTCCTGAAGCACCTGCAGCCTCTGCAAGTGTTTCGGACGGGCAACGGCTCTTTTGGCCAGGCTGTTTTCCACGTCTTCGCTGATGATCGCGTACAGCACGGTTTATTCCTCGGTTTCCGGCAAATGTTTATAAATCAGTGCGACCTGGCCGAGCAGAAAGACGACCATCAGTCCGGGCACCACGAAGGTCTTGAAAGTGACCCAATCGTCGGTGCTGTAATGGTACATCACATACACATTGACGAAACCGACGCCGAGAAAGAAGCCCCCCCACAATGTGTTCAGGCGCCGCCAGACCGCATCGGGCAAGGTCAAATTGGCCGACAGCATCCGTTCGATCACCGGCTTTTTGCCGATAAACTGACTGCCGAGAAACACCAGGCCGAACAGCCACTCGACGATCGACAGTTTCCATTTGATGAATTGCTCGTTTTGCAGGATGATCGTCGCGCCGCCCATCACTAGGATTAAGCCTAAGGTTATCAACTGCATCGTGCTGACCTTGCGGGTCTTGAACCAGCTGTAGGCAACCTGGAGAATCGTCGCGACAATCACGACGCCGGTCGCGACATAGATATCGTAAAATTTATAGGCAATGAAAAATAAAACGATCGGAAAAAATTCGAGTATCGGATTCATGCGTCTGATGCGATGGAGGGCGCAATATAATAGTTGTTATTGTGGGTAATCTCTGATGATTCGTCCATCTCCGGACAAGCCTCCAATGGCTTTGTAATGGGGGCGCTGCCGAAAAATTCAAGCCCGGTCTCGGGATGGATTCTCGCCGGTGTAAAACGGTTCCCTCAGCTTTCGGCTTTTTGTAGTCGTCGTATCCGCTGCCGGAAAATTGTTAAAACAGCGTAAGCCGCCGCGGCAACCTGTGCTGTTGAAGCAGGAACTTGCAGGTTCCGTTGAAGTGGACTGTTCAGTCCATCAGGAATTGTGCCGGTATTATAATGATGACTCCGTCAAATGTACATCATTCGGCTTTTGCTTCTGATAAAATGGGAAGCGGATTTTGCGGGAACCACCATGGACAAACAAATTCAGACAGAAATCGAAGCCGCCGTTTTCAGGCGCTTGCTCGACCATTTTCAACAACACACCGAAGTGCAGAATATCGAGCTGATGATTCTGGCGGACTTTTGCCGAAACTGCCTGGCCAAATGGTATGCGGCAGCCGCCCGGGAGCGCGGCGAATCGGTCGATTACGAGCAAGCGCGCCGAATCGTCTACGGCATGCCTTATCCGGAATGGCGCGAAAAATACCAGAAAGAGGCGACTCCTGAACAGTTGGCGACGTTCGAACTGAAACAGAAACCAAAAGCCTGACATCCGTTTTTCCGAATCATACGCAGAAATCCCGGCCGAGCGGCACATCGAAACGCCTGGGCCAGGCATGCCGGTTTTTACGCCATGCCTTGACCCGCTCGATTAAAATCGCCGAAGCATGCCACAGCACCCGTTATGCACGAACTGTCCCTCCTATGGAGCGTACGGGAAACGCTCGAAGAACAAGCGCTGGAACACAAATTCAGCAAGGTCGTCCAAGTCACCTTGGAAATAGGCCGGTTAGCCTGCGTGGAAACGGCCGCCCTTCGTTTCTGTTTCGATACCGTCATGAAAGATTCGCTGGCGGAAAATGCCGAGCTGGTGATTTTGGAAATCAAGGGAGTGGGGATTTGCCGGCAGTGCGGCGAACGCTCGGAGATGGAATCACTCTACATCCCCTGCACGCATTGCGGCAGCCTGCATGTTGAACTTGTCCAAGGGATTGGCATGAAAATCAAAGACCTAATCGTTATTTAAAGACGCGGTGAAATCCACCGCGTGTTTATTCGGGTCAAGCCAGAGCCTTTCGAACTCATCCGCCGAAAGCGGGGGCGAGAAATAGTAACCTTGAAACTCGTCGCAGCCGTGTGCTTTAAGCACAGCCAATTGGGATTCGTTTTCCACCCCTTCGGCAACCACCGTCATATTCAGGCTATGCCCTAAAGCGATGATGGTCTTGATAAATATCGCCTCGCTCGAAGTCGGGTCGCCGGTATAGGCCTGAACGAACGAGCGGTCTATTTTGAGTACTTGGAGAGGCAATTTTTGCAAATAGGACAAAGACGAATAACCCGTCCCGAAATCGTCCATCGCAATACGAATGCCGCGGCTGCGAATTTGGCATAATCGTTCGCACGCCTTATCGATGTCGTGCATGACCAGGCTTTCGGTGACTTCCAGCTCGATCCATTCGGGACTCGTGCCGGTTTCCGCCAGTATGCGGTCCAGAATCGAAACAAAGTCATCATCCAGCAATTGCCGCGGAGAGAGATTGACAGCGATCCTGAACTCCGCAATTTTGTCTTTCCATGCTTTGGCTTGAAGACAGGCCATTCTGAGTATCCAGGCTCCCAGCGGAATAATCAGTCCCGTTTCCTCTGCAATAGAAATAAAACGATCCGGAGGCATCATCCCGAAACCGGGCCGTTTCCAGCGAATTAATGCTTCCGCACCGGCAATACGTTCAAGGGAGCCTCCCACTTTAAGCTGGTAATGCAGTTGAAAATCTTCCTGTTCGATCGCCAGCCTCAACGCATTTTCCAATAGCAGCCTTTGGTGAGCCGCTTCATTCATGCCCGCTTCGAAATATTGAAATTGTCCGCGGCCTTTGGCTTTGGAAGCGTACATGGCGGTATCCGCATGCTTGGTTAAAGTATGAAAATCATTGCCGTCATCGGGAAAAACGGCAATGCCGATACTGGTTGTGACATGTATGGCGTGTTCGGCAATCTCTATCGGCTTTTGCACCTCGTCGTTCAAACGCTGGGCCAATTCTGTCGAATCGGCGATTCCTATCAAGCCGGGAAGAATGATGGTGAACTCATCCCCCCCCAAACGCGAGATCGTATCCGACTCCCTCAGGCAGCGTTGTATCCGGCTGGCGACAATTTTCAGCAGATAATCGCCTACCCAATGCCCAAGCGTATCGTTAACATTTTTGAAATGGTCAAGATCGAGAAAAAAAACCGCCAAACGGGTATGGCTACGCTGGGCTACCCGAATTTCATGCTCCAGCCTGTCCTTGAATAAGGCCCGGTTGGGAAGCTGAGTCAGGGCATCGTAATAGGCGAGTTGCTGAAGCTGTTGCTCTGTCTGTTTTTGCTGGCTGATGTCGGAGCAAACCGCCACATAATGCATGAGCTGATCCTGATCGTCATAAACGGCATTGATGCTCGCAAGCATCGGACATAATTCACCGTTTTTTCGGCGATCCCAGATTTCTCCCCTCCAGGATCCGTGATTCAATAAAGAGTGCCACAGCTGTTTGTAAAATGCCTGATCATGCATGTTCGATTTCAGCAAGCGAGTATTCTTACCCAGGACTTCTCCCCGCTCATAGCCGGTAATTTCGCAGAATGAGTCATTAACTTCCTGGATAGTACCCTGGGGATCGGTGATAAAAATCGCCTCGCTGCAATTGTCGAAAACTTTGCTGCTCAGCCGCAGCCGCATTTCCCGCACTTTCAGCTCGGTGATATTCAGCGCGGTGATGACAGCGCCTTCCAATTTTCCTTGTTCCGAGTGCAATACGCTGCTTTTTAGCCAATAGACGGCTTGGGCATTATCGAGATGTTTGCTCAACAGTTCATGTTCGCCGCTGTAACAGCCATTCAACCGAATGGTTTCCATCACGACCGAATGCACCGGCCATGGCAGTATGGGAAGACGATCGGCAAGATATTGGCGATCGGCGACAGGCAGCAAATCATCGATGCAGCTCGTCACTAAATCGGCCTCGGTAAACCCCAACTCGCGCTCCACGGCCGTATTGACCCGGCGAATTCGGCCTTTTTTATCAAAAAAGAACATCAGATCGTCCATGGTATCCAGAATGCGGTTGACGAAGCGTGCAAACGCTTTCTCCTGCTCGGCCCTTTCCTTGAAGTTCAGCTTTTGCAGCTCCGATTCGCTGAGCATGGCATCCATGCTGCGGGTGATGACAAGGATTTGCCTCTCTTGCTTCAAATTGGCCATCCGCAGTTGTTCGATCTCTTCACGCATCCGTTCCAGCGCCAAGGAATGCTGGTCGCCGAAAATCTGGGCGTTTTGATCGACAGGGCCTTCCTCGATCAGGATCACCACGAACCGGCCCTCGACTTTTTCCACGTGATAGCTGTGCGTGTCATTCAGTGCTTCAATGCACAGTTGGTGCCCGGGGCAAACCAGCATTTTTTCGCCGACCAATGGGCAATGCGTCAGATTGATGCCCTGATGGGGGCAGAAAGCGGGAAAGGCCTTGAACTCCCCGAGAATCTCGAAAATAAGAATATCGACGACATGCCGGTTGCCCGGCAACTGGATTCGCCCTGTCCAGCGCGGCGGATCGGCCGAAGAGATAAAAGAGGCCGATTGAACGGGAATAATTGACAATTTCGGGCTATGAGGACTCATACGATAACGAGGCCCCGTATCAACCGAACCGTTTCAATGACGGCACGCTCGGTTTTCTCCGATAAACCGATAAAGAACGGTCTGACGCCCTCTATTTCAACCCCCACAATCCGAATATCCGGCAAAGGTTCCCGGATCGCCTTAAGCGCCTCCAGTAAGTAGGGAATGCCTAGGCCGTGACCGCTCAGCTCCTGCCTTCCTTCAGCCAGATCTTCGGATTTTAATACATAAATTTGGCCCGGACTCCCGAAATTGGCCAATGCATCGACCAAAATCACCCGGCTGCAATTTTCCAGAAAGCGGAGCGCGTTGAGCCCGGCGACGCCGGCGTTGAACACCTTCACATCGTTCGGCCATACCTGACGGCAAAGCATCTCATAAACGCGCATGCCGAATCCGTCGTCCCCGTGCAATTCGTTACCGAAGCAAACAATATGGCACATGTTCATTTTAAGGCCATACGGTGAGGCGCTTGCCGGTGTCGAGAAGATGCACGGTACAAACCAGGCAGGGATCGTGGGAGCGAATGATATGGCCGATTTCCACAGGATCGTCCGGATCCTCGACCGTCAAACCGATCAAACTGCTTTCCCAATGCCCGTGCCGTCCTTCGCTGTCTTTCGGCGAGGCATTCCAAGCTGTCGGCGTGATGACCTGATAGCGGCTAATGACACCGTCCCTGACCTGCAGCCAATGCCCCAGTGCGCCGCGAGCGGCGGTAACCAACCCAAAGCCTTCGCCGTCGGGAATTTCTTTGTCGGCAGGCGGAAGGATATGCGGCTCGCCGGGATGCGCGGCCAACTCGTGCAATAGTTGCGACATTGCCTTGAGCAGCCGCGCCGTACGGTGCAGACGGGCGAACTGGCGCAGCCAGGCATTGCCGCCTTCGGCCCGATAGAGCGCATGAATCAGGGGTTCGCCGTCGATCAGCGCATCGGCCAGGGGCCCGGTTTGCACCACCTTGTCCCGATAGCGCGGCGCCTTGCACCAGGTATAACGATCGGAATGGGGCTGATAATCGGGGACGGTCTGCCCCTGAAACGGATGGCGCCCGCCCGGATAAGGAAGAAACCAGGAATAACGCACATGTTCGGTGATTTCGTTCTGGTCGAACGGTTCGATACTCCCGGCATCGCCATTCAGGAAACCGGCTTTAAACAAGCGTTTGCGGTAAGGAGAGAAATTTTCCACATCTTCCGGATCGTCGTAAGCCCCATAACTGATCATGTGCGGAGTTCCGCAACCCAGCCGGTGCAGGCCGATCTCGCGGCTCATCCGGGTCAGCAATCCAATGGCGCTGTCGGCATGGGCTTCTCCCGCCTCCAGCCAGTCGAAAAATTCATCGGCGGATTGCAGCGCCAGCCAATCGTCCAGGGGCGTCCCGATCACGGATTTCTCGAACCACCGCGTCAGCTTGTTGAGCAGCGACAGGCCGTCGATGAGGTGGCGGCTGCTTGCCGGCGTCGTCACGCCGCCCGGCACCATGTAAGAGGAATGCGGCCATTGGCCGCCGAACAGGGCGATGATCTCGACGATATGCCTCGAATGTTCCAAAGCGCCGCGGTAAATCTCTCCCTGAAACGGTAAGAATGCCGCCCGCGCCTTGTCATACAAGGGCAACGACCGGTATTTAGGATGGCAAAAATCGGCGGTGAAAAACAAAAAGGATTGCCTAAGATCGCTTTGCACCGTCTCGGCCATCAGGCACAAATTGCGGATGCGCATGGCGGCGGGCGGAACCGGCAGGCGGGCGAGATGCTCCAGCGCGAGCACGGCGGCATTCAATTGCGCGGTGCCGCAAATACCGCAGATACGCGGAGTCATGACCAAAGCATCCATGGGTTTACGGCCCAGGAGGATCTGTTCGAATCCTCTGTAGAGGGAACCCACACAGCGGGCGTCGACAATCCGGCTACCCTCCAATTCGAGTTGGAAATCCACGTCCCCCTCGACGCGGTTCATGTCGATTTGGATGATCTTTCTCGACATAACTTAAGGATCCATCTTTTTATTCAATACCCGCAAAGGCGCCGCTTCGTGCGCCAAGCTTTTGTACGCCATATAATTGGAGCGCGCCACATCCAACGGCAGGTGTACCGGTACCTCGCCGATTTTTTCGGTGCGGAACAAATCGTGGTCCAGAGGAAAATCGGGGGAAGTGCAGCCGAAACACGGTACGCCAGCCCGGGTCTTGCTGCTGCGGCCGTTCCAGAGTTCCGTATTGCATATCGCCACCGTCATCGGCCCCTGACAGCCCAAATTGAAAAACAGGCAGGCCTTATTGCCGAACTCGGCGTCCTCGACATCGTATTCGTGATACTCGATGCGGGTGCAGCCCTGGTGCACCATGGTATTGAAAAAAGCTTTCGGACGATTCAAATGGTCGAGTTCGACCGGCAGCCCGGAAGCCAGCATGGCCAGCGTTTTGGTCATTGCATTGGGATGGGCGGGACAGCCCGAAATATTGATGACGGGAAGTCCCTTGCGCGACCGCCATTCGATCGGCAAAAGTCCACCGGGATTTTTCTTATCGAATTGCAGGCCGAGGCAATCGGTAGGATTGGGCGGCGCGGCATGAACGCCGCCGTAAGCGGCGCAAGTGCCCATCGCCACCACGTATTCGGCTTTCTCGACCAACTCCCGGACCAGGCTCATTTTGGAGCGTCCGCGATAGGGATCGTACATGCCTGAGCCGTCGGGCCCGGTTATGATGCTGCCTTCGATGCATAAAACATCCAGTGCTTGCCGATCCGCCAGAATGGCCTCGATCAAGACATCCAGTTTTTTCATCGGCTCCATGGATAAAGATGGCTGCCAGAGTACTTCGATGCCATACTCGTCGACAAGGTCTTCCAGAGAGGGACTGTCCGCGCAGAGCATCGACATGGTGTCCCCCCCGCAAGAGCCGGTTTGCAGCCAAAGCAATGCCGTCACAAAAACTCCGATAACGCTTTAAAACTGTAATAATTTTAGTTCAATTGTTACAAGACTATTTACTATTTTTAAACTACCGGCTCATTGCGAGATTTTCTTGCGCATCGAACGGCTTCAATCCCTGACCGCTTCGATCTGAATGATCACTTTGACCTCGTCGGCCAACGCCGGCGCATATTTGTCCACGCCAAAATCGGAGCGTTCGATCGTCGCGGTCGCGTTCGCCCCGCAGACATTTTTCATCGAGATCAGATTCATTCCGCAGTGGAAGCGGTCCACGGTCAAATGCACCGGCTTGGTCACGCCGTGCAGCGTAAGTTCTCCCTTTGCGCCGGTTAATTGTCCCTGCTTGTCGAAGATCAACTGTTTCGATTTGAACAGGATTTTCGGAAAACGCGCGACATCGAGGAAATCCTCTCCCCGCAGATGCTTTTCCAGTTCCGGGAGGCCTGTGCTGATCGAAGCCGCATCGATCGCGACATCGATCGAGCCGCCGGCAGGCGATGCGGGCGCGAGCGCTATTTTGCCTTCGGTCTGATTGAAACGACCCCGCTGTATCGAAAAACCGAGGTGATCGATTTCAAAGCTCGGAAAGGTATGACGCGGATCGACAGTATAAGTGTCGGCTAGCGCCGTCGATGTAAAGCCCGATACAGCGACAGCAGCGGCAAACAACGCGAATAATAAACGGATCATAGGAATTTTCCTCAGCAAGGGGGTCAATATTTGTAAATACAATATTAGCGAGTTATCGGAAGTTTTGATTGATTATCAACATAAAAGAAACAATGAATTAATTCAATTCCGCTTGATAGTTCGGCAAAAACTAATATACTAATGCCATTGCTTTAGCAAACTCCATGCCAGGTTTTTCGAACAGCCAGTGTCCCCGAGAGGCCGGCCTCTCGCCTGCCAAGAGTTTCAGCGCGGCATAGCTTCTATTTTCAGCCTTTTTCATACACCTCCTCGAAGTGTGAAAAAATTCGGAACCTCCACAATCCGAAGCGTTTGTCTCCCGGCGCCCGTAGTAGGCACCGGGAGTATTTTTTTGCATTTCCCCCGTTGATTTTCCCGTTACGGCGAACCCGCCGATTCCGGCAGCCAGTCCAATACCTGTTGCCTTGCGCGCTCCGCCAGCTCGGCAAAGCCTTGTACCGCCCCCTGTGCATCGGGACTGATCTTGCCGCTGCGCAAAACGAACTCCCGCGCACCCAGCTTCTTTTTGCTATCGGCCGCAAACGCTTCGACCGAAAAGTGCATCAGTACAAAAGCACTTCCCGGCGCCTCGAATTGCTGCTCGAAATTCACCAGGCGAATCACCAGAGAATAGTTCGGACCTAAGCGCCCCGAACTGAAATGCAGCCTGAGCAGATCCGGCGGAGGCGCAATCCACTGATCCAGATTATAGAAACGCACCCGGGTCGGCTGGTCGTAAAGCAGCCGGTAACGGATCCGGTTATCGCTCAGCCATTTCGGCGCAATGACGCGAATTTCCGCGGTCGCGGCATTTTGCGGGCCGGCCGCCGCCGGCGGAAGCGGGCCAACGCCGAAATCGTGCAGCGCCGGTACCCGCACGGTTTCCGAACAACCCAGCAACAGAACGCCGGCGGCATAAAGTAAGCGGTATTTTTTCATCGAGGCTCCTTATAGCCCGGCTCGCCCGGTGCGGGTTCCTGATCGGGGAGGCCAAAAATCAGCGACTGCGGGTTATTTTCGAGCAAATTCGCGATTTTGTTCACCTGCTGCGCTGCCGACTGCAACTCGCTCATCAGCTCGTTGACTTTCGGAAGCGTAGTCTGAGTGACCTGGTCGCTCACTTCGAACCCGGTCTCGGCCAGTCTCTCGGCCTTTTGCTCCAACGCTCTGACATCCTTGCTCAAGCTCTGCAAGTCGTTCGCCAGCCGATCGATATTGTCCAATGTTTTTCCGGCCCGATTCCCGAGCTTCGGCACCTCGGCCAGCGCCTTGTCCACGCCTTTTTCGAGTTGATTCAACTTATTCGAGAGGCTTTTCAGATTGTTCAGGATGTCGGTGACGTTCTTTTCGTTTTCATCGCTCAGAAATACGCTGAGCCGCACCATGATATGCTCGGCTTTTTTCAGAATATCCTCGCCGGTGTTCATCAATCGGTCGGCCAAAGACGGCTGCAGCGGTATCCGATCGGCCGGATCGCTTCCCGGCGGCAGCGGCCCGCCGGGGTGTTCGGGATCTTCGAGCTGAATTTGAGTCAGACCGGTCACGCCTTTTAACTGCAAGGTCGCGAACACGCCTTTACTCAGCACGATCTCCTTGTCGACCTCGATCGGAACCAGGATCGCCCCGGAATCGTTCGGATCGAAATGGATGTCGAGAACTTTGCCGACCGCAATGCCGCGGTAGAACACGGTCGACTCGGGATTCAGGCCGGTCACCGACTGGCGGGTCGAAACATAGTAGACGTTGCGTTCGCGCTCGAAATGGCCGATCCAGTACACAACCACGGCGGTGGCCGCCGTCAGGACGATCAGGAAGACGCCGGTAATCAGCGCATATTTATTTTTGCCCATGCGTCGTATCCAGATTTTGAAAAACCCGCTCGGCGCGGTTGTTGTGAAAAAAACGCTCGACGAACGGATGCGGACAGCTTAACACCGATTCGAGGGGACCGAAGGCAACCAGTTGGCCGTCCGCCAATACCGCGATCCGGGTACACAGATCGCGCAGAATGTCGAGGTCGTGCGTCACCATCACCACCGTAAACTCCAGATCGCGGTGCAATTCGGACAAAAGACTGACGAAATCCTCGCTCGAAATCGGATCGAGGCCGGAGGTCGGCTCGTCCAACAGCAACAAATCCGGTTCGAGGATCAGAGTACGCGCGAGCGCCACCCGCTTGGTCATGCCGCCCGACAAATCCGCCGGCTTCAGCCAGGCGTCGCGCACCGACAAGCCGACCCGGGACAGTTTCATGAACACCAGCCGCCTGATGATCTCCTCATCGTCGAAACCGAGCTCGCGCAACGGAAAGGCGATATTGTCGAACACATTGAGCACGCTGAACAACGCGCCTTTCTGAAACAGTACCCCGCAGTTACTCTGCAGATGCCGGCCGATTTGATGCAGCGACTGTCCCATTACGAAGATTTCGCCTTCGCTCGGCGCCTGCAGGCCGATGATTTCGCGCAGCAGCGTAGTCTTGCCGCTGCCGGAAGCACCGACCAGTCCGAGGATCTCGCCGTGCTCAAGGCTCAGATTGATGTCCCTGTGCACAATTTTGTCGCCGAAGCGGGTCCAGATATGTTCGAGACAGATCGCCGAGTCCTTCATATCGGCATCCCGATGCCCATGAACAGGATCGCGAACACCGCATCGACCATGATCACGATCGTGATCGAAGAGACAACCGAATTGGTGGTTTCATTGCCCAGGCTTTCGGTATTCGGCTTGATCTTGAAGCCGAAATGGCAGGCGACCAGCGCGATCAGAAAGCCGAACACCGCGCTTTTCAACAGGCCGATAAACACATTCAACAACGGCACCGCATCGGGCAGCTTCAAAAAGAACTGCATATAGCCGATGTCGAGCGTGTTCTGCGCCGAAAACATCCCCCCGAGCAGCGCCGAACCGCTGGTCCACACGCCGATCAACGGCAGCACGACCGCCAGGGCCGCGACCTTCGGCAACACCAGCCGCAACGAATGCGAAATGCCCATCGCGGACAGCGCATCGAGTTCTTCGGTGACCCGCATGATGCCGATCTGCGCGGTCATCGCGGAACCGGAGCGTCCCGCGACCAGGATCGCCGCGAGCAATGGACCCAGTTCGCGAATGATACTGAGCCCCAGGATGTCGATAATGTAGATTTCCGCGCCGAACAGCTTGAGCTGCAGGGCGGACAGATAGCTCAGCACGATACCGATCAGAAAACCGACCAGCGCGGTGATTCCGAGGGCGCGTACGCCCGACTCGTAGATAGTGATCGAAATTTCGGTCCACGGCACCTGGCCCGGATGGCGCAGCAAGTAGCCCACATCCAGCAGTAACTGGCCCAGCAAGGTCACCAGATCCAATGTTTGCCGGTAAAAATCGGCTATAAAGCCGTAAAGAAAGAGCAATATCGCGCCGAGATCGCGTTTGGGCGGCGCGGTTTCGGAAACTTCCTGCGCCTGCCAGCGCTCCAGCATACGCAGATGTTCGGGACGTATCGCCAGCCCCTCGGGCAAGGTCCGGCCCCACTCCTGCCAAAGGATCAGCGCGGCCGCATTGTCGAGCACATCGATCGTCTCCAAATCCCAGTGCAGCCCGGACTTGCTTCGCGCATACTTTCTGAGTTGGCGGCGCAGCGCCGGCATCTCGCACAGATTACGCAAATTCCATTCTCCGGACAATCTGACGCCATACAGTTTTCCGTCCCGCTCGATTGCGTCCAGCGCAGGCTCGGCTCTTTCACCTATGAAAAACATCGAAACGTCCGGACACTGGCGGTGTGATCAAAGAAAAACGATTGCAAACCCATCATACGCTCATTGCTCGCCCCGGCCTATGCCGAACTGACGCTTTTAAATGCTCTCCGACGATCTCGAAAACCGGCCTTCCGGCCACCGGTGCCGAAACGGCCGCCCAGCCTGCGACCTTATAGCGTTTCCCGGCCTCGATCGGCTTGCCGCCCTGCAGCCGCATCGCACCGATGCGTTTGCCCCCTTCGGCCGCGGGATCGCAATCGAACCGCATGCCGCCCGTCCTGACCATGTCGCCGCCCTGCCGATAGTAAGGATCGGGATTGAACAGATTATCGGCCACGTCTTCCAGCATGTTTTTCAATTGTGCGCCCGTCATCGTGGCGGCATAGGTTTCGGGATAAGTGACCGCGGTATGATTCATCACATCTTCCATCGCGATCGTCCGGCCAGGCAATACGGCCGTACCCCAGCGGAAACCGGGCGTCAACGCGATGTCCGCGCCGTACTCGGCCAGCAGCGCATCCAGAATCAGGCCGTCGAAAGTTCCATAAAAATTATCGCGGCGGTACAGCAGCTCGTTCGCCTCGGCCAATGGCTGCCGCAAGACAGGCAGATACGGCATTCTCAAGCTATCGATCAGACTCTGCATTTCCGGATCGGGTTCCAATAGCTCCGCAAAGACCGGCAGCAAACGATAGCGTATCGCCTGCAGCCGACCGCCTCCGGCTTGCAGGTCGATCACCGCCAGAAACTTGCCGTGGCTGCCCGCGTTGGTGACCCAGGTCCTGCCTTGCGGATTCGCGACCGGGATCGGTTCGGGAACCGCATCGTGGGTATGGCCTCCCAGGATCAGATCGATTCCGGCGACGCGCGAAGCCAGTTTCAGATCGACACCCATGCCGTTGTGGGACAGTAAAATAATCGCGTCGGGCCGTTCGGCGGCGCGTATCCGGCCGACGAGCGACTGCAGGCGCCGTTCCTCGATCCCGAACCGCCAACCCTTGACGAAACGCGGCGGGTTCGCGATCGGCGTATAAGGATAAGCCTGGCCGATCACCGCAATCCGGATTTTGCCGAACTGTTTGATCAGGTAAGGCTTGAACAGCTCGTCATTGTCCGTGCCAAACTCAAAAACCGCTTCCTCGGCCTGTGCCGCATTCTGCGCGAGAAAAACGCCTTTGAAGCGTTTCAGATTCTCGAAAAGCCGCTCCTTGCCGTAGGTAAACTCCCAATGCCCGGTCATCGCGTCGACGCCCAGCAGATTGCAGGCGTCGACCATATCCTGCCCGCGCGTCCATAACGCGGTCGCCGAACCTTGCCAACTGTCGCCGCCGTCGAGCAGCAAGGTCTTGTCAGGCCCGCGTAAAGCCCTGATCGTTTTGATCAATGTCGCCAGGTGCGCGAAGCCGCCCATTTTTCCATAACGGTGCGCGGCGTTGTCAAAATCGAGATGAGTCAAGGCGTAAGCCTCGCGGCTGTGCGGACGAATGCCGAAACGGCGCAGGAACTGCTCGCCGCTCAGGTGGGGCGGCGCATTTTTGCCGGCGCCGATACCTAGATTGACCGCCGGCTCACGGTAATACACCGGCAGCAACTGCGCATGGCAGTCGGTCATGTGCAGGATCGTGACGTCGCCGAACTCCGGCTGGCGGTAATAATCGCGGCGCGCCGCCGAACAGCCGTAAACGGCGGCAGGCGACAAAGCGAGGTATTGAAGAAAGCGGCGACGGTTCATCTCGTAGGGTACGCTGCGCGTACCTTGCTCGGGAGAACTCCCGGATAGCTTTGGAAAAGGTACGCGCAGCGTACCCTACGCGAGCCGGGAAGCATAAGCGCCATATGCCCGGTAAGCCGCAACGAGGGACAAGATCAAAAAAATCGTTCCGCTGATCCGGTGCAGCAACGCCAACGGAAATTTCTGCAGGATCGTGCGTCCGGCCAGCACGCCCAGCGCCGAAGTCGTGACCAGCGCCGCGGTCGATCCGATCCAGACCGCGGCAGGCATCGAAGTGCTGCTCAGCGCCACGACCGCAAGCTGCGTTTTGTCGCCGAACTCGGCGACCGTAATCAATAAAAACGTGGTAAAGAAGATGCCGTGCCCGCTTTTTTCGCGGATTTCCTCGTCTTCATCGCCGCCTGCGCGCAGGGCGTGAATCCCGAACGCGCCGAACAGAAAGGCGACCGTCGCCGCGACGATGTACTCGGGCAGCCAGCTTGCAATCGCGGCGCCGAATACGACCGCCAGCGTGTTCAACAAGGCGAACGCCGCGCTCGCCCCCAACACCACCGGCCAGGCTTTGTGCCTGGAAGCCAACGTCATACAGACCAGTTGGCTTTTGTCGCCGATTTCGGCAGTGACGATCAAAGCGAAACTGGTGGCGGCGGCAAGCCCGGTTTCGCGCCAATTGCCGCCGGTCAGCAAGGCAGCAAACTTGTGCAGGAAAACCTGTAAATAGGACTCGGCAGGAAGACTATGGAGCCAGGCGGTCAGGTGCGTCAGTAATTGTTCGGCTTTGTCCATGCAATGGCTGAATGGAAAGATCGGTAGAGTGTAAAGCGGGAAAGAAGAGAGTTCGCGCGGCGCATGCCGTTCGGCTCAACCCAGCATATTGTCCAGAATCATCATCAGGATGAAGCCGAACATCAGCGCAAAGGTGGCATAGCGGGAGCGTTCGCCCGCGCCGCCATGCGTCTCCGGGATAATCTCTTCGCTGATCACGAACAGCATCGCACCGGCCGCAAAGCCCATCGCCACCGGAAGAATCGGCTGGAAGACCGTCACCATCGTAATCCCGAGCAAGCCGCCGACCGGCTCGACCAGCCCGGTCAGGGTGGCAATCGCAACCGCACGCCATTTGTCGTAGCCCAATCCGACCAGCGGCAGCGCGACGGCCAGGCCTTCGGGAATGTTCTGCAAGCCGATCGCGATCGCCAGAACAATGCCGGTTTTCATTTCGCCGGTGCCGAAACTGACCCCGACCGACATGCCTTCCGGAAAGTTGTGAATCGTGATCGCGACGATAAACAGCCAGATTTTGCCGAAAGACGTTTTGCGCAGATCGGACACCTGATCGAAATGCACATGCGGCAACTGACGGTCGGCATAATGCAGAAACAGCGCGCCGATCAGCATCCCGAACGAAACCAGATAAATGCCCTTGCCGGCCCAGACCGCGTTGCCGAAGCCGATGCCGGGAACCAGCAGCGAAAACGCGGTGGCGGCGAGCATCACGCCGGCTGCGGCTCCGAGCATGCCGTTGAACAGATTGTTCGAGATATTCCGGAAAAACAGCGCCGGCAACGCGCCGACGCCGGTCGCCAATCCGGCTAGAATGCTGGCCAGGAAGCCGATCACCACGACTTTGCCGAAGATCAGGTACAAAGCGCCGAAAATGATCAACTGCGACAACAGAAACAAACCGGCGATCGTGGCCCAGCGTTCTGTCGGCGGCAACGCCATCAATTTCCGATAATAAGGGCTGGCCATCGCCTTGACTACCTGGGCCTCCAAAAATCCTTGTATCTTTTTAAATTTCTGGTCCTGTATCGTCGTCATTTCGCCCGCCTCTGCCGATGGTTCATATTGACTGCCGATTATAACTAAATACAAATAACCGATGTAAGGTTATTGCACTGAATTGATTATCCTGAACATCGCAATTTAAAAATTTAATTCATCCTAAATTCAGCTTCACACCAATATGCTATCGCTTCATTTACCCACAACTGTAAGGATTCACCATGTCAAGAAAAGCGTTCTTATTTGTCCCATTATTGGCCATCGCTGGCGCAGCCATGGCGGAGCAGAGCCTGCTCGAAAGCATTGCGAAACAGGCGGCTAAAAATACCGCGACAACGGTAGCTCCCGGCGCGGTAGAACGCGCCGAGGCAGCTAATCAGGCCTTGCAGGATGCCAAGCAAGTGAAGGAAGCCGTACAAAATGCGCCTGAAGCGGCAAAAAGCCAAGCCGTAGAAACGCTCAAAGCAACCGCGAAGGAAAAACTGGAAGCCGCGACGCCGGAACAACTGAAGCAAGGCGCCGACGCTGTCAAAAAAGGCACGGAAACCGCCAAACGACTGAAAGCACAAGCCGGCAATCTGCCGGAATCTTCAAAACAGGCGGCCAAGACGGCGAAGCACAAGGCGAAGCAAAAAATGGCGGAAAAAGCGTTGGAAATGTTGCAATAAAGCCGATCCGAACCGTTTCAACCGTAGTGAAACTTAAATAAATACGGTTGAAACGGTGCTTAACTCAGGGCGGAAGAACCCAACATCTGACACTTTCTTGATTCTTCTCCTGCCGGACTCACTCCTGGGTGTCGTTGACTAAATCATAAGTGACGTTGGGATTAAAGCCCATCGGCCAATAGATGGCAGCGAATGGCGGCCAGAAGATAGACACGACGCGAAATTTGGTCCGCAATCTGCCTTCCTTGACCGTTTGCCCATCTTTTTCCAATCGGTAAGGAATCCCGCCGCCCGGCGGCATACCGGCCGCGGTCCAGAAGAACGGCTTGGTCGTGACCTTGCCGCCCGCATCGACCTGCACCGGTTGCGGCCGTTCATAAATATACAACTTGGAGCCTTCCGGCACTTTGAAGGTCCCGGTCGTCGTACAACCGGTCACCAAAATCAACGACGCCAACAGCAAACTGGTTTTTTTTATCATGCTCATTTCCTCGGGTTGATTCGGGATCGTTCAATCCCAGCGTTTAAAAATCAGGGAGGTGTTGATGCCTCCGAAAGCGAAGTTGTTGCTCATCACATAACCGCAGTCGAGCCGGCGGACCGCGCCGACAATATAGTCCAGTTCCGCACAATCCGGATCGATCGTTTCCAGATTCGCGGTCGGATGAAACCAGCCTCCGCGCATCATCCGGATCGCGGTCCAGGCCTCCAGCGCGCCGCAGGCGCCGAGCGTATGCCCGGTATAGCTTTTCATCGCGCTGATCGGCGTATGGGCGCCGAAGATCGCCCGAGTGGCATGGCTCTCGGCGACGTCGCCATGCTGGGTCGCGGTGCCGTGTGCGCTGATATAGCCGATCGCCCCCGGTGGCAGGCCCGCGTCGTCGAGCGCGAGCCGCATCGCGACCTGCATGCTGCGGCTGTCGGGCTGGGTCACGTGCAGGCCGTCCGAATTGGTGCCGTAGCCGACCACTTCGGCGTGAATCGCCGCGCCGCGCGACCTGGCATGCTCAAGCTCTTCGAGAATCAGCGTGCCCGCCCCCTCCCCGATCACCAGTCCGTCGCGGTGCAGATCGAACGGCCGCGGCGTGGTTTCGGGCGCGTCGTTTTTCAGGCTGGTCGCATAGAGCGTATCGAACACGGCCGCCTGGCTGGCCGAAAGCTCGTCCGCGCCGCCGGCCGCCATCAGCGTCTGCCGGCCGTACTTGATCGCTTCGTAGGCGTAGCCGATGCCCTGACTGCCCGACGTGCAGGCGCTGGACGTCGTATAAACGCGGCCGTTGATTCCGAAAAACAGGCCGATGTTGACCGCCGCGGTATGGCTCATCATCCGGATATAGGAGGTCGCATTCAGCCCGTCGGTCCGGTGGTTCAGCAGCATGTTGCCGAAATCCGCGATCGCGTCGAAACTGCCAGAACAGCTGCCGTATGCGACACCCATACGCCCGCTTTTCAGTACCGGATCGTCGATCAATCCGGCATCCTGCAGCGCCAGTTCGGTCGCATAGGCCGCCATCAGAGCGACCTTGCCCATGCTGCGCGTCTGCTTGCGGGAATAATGCGCGGGCCGCGCGAAATCGACCGGGCCTGCGAGCCGCGTATTCAGCCCCTGGTATTTGTCCCATTCGGGCATGGCGCGAATGCCGGTCGCCTGCGTCTTTAAACGTTCCGAGACGGTCCGCCAGTCATTGCCGAGCGGAGACAGCCCGGCCATCCCGGTCACCACGACGCGCTTCATCAGCACAAGCCTCCGTTGACCGCGATCACTTGGCGGGTAATGTAGGCGGCGTCCTTGGACAGCAGAAAAGCGACCGCTGCGGCGACCTCTTTCGGCTGCCCGACACGGCGCGCCGGAATCATCTTTTTGATCTCGTCCAGCGGCAGCGCTTCGACCATTTCGGTTTCGATCAGGCCGGGCGCGACGCAATTGACCGTGATGTCCCGCTTGGCCAGTTCCAGCGCCAGCGCCTTGGTCGCGCCGATGATGCCGGCCTTGGCGGCGCTGTAATTGACCTGGCCTCGGTTGCCGATCAGACCGGAGACGGACGACAGAGTCACGATGCGGCCCGGTTTACGCCTGCGCACCATCGGCATGATGATGGGCTGCAAGACATTATAAAAACTGTCGAGGTTGGTATGGATCACGCTGTCCCACTCTTCCCCGGTCAGCGACGGAAACGCATTGTCGGCGGCGATGCCGGCATTGCAGACCACGCCGTAATAGGCGCCGTTCGCATCGATGTCCTCGGCCAAGTGCTGCGCGCATTGAATGCGGTCGCCGATATCGAATTGCAGGATCCGGGCGTTGCGGCCGAGTGTTTCGATTTCCGCCGCGACCTCCGCGGCTTGATCGCGCCGGCTGCGGCAATGCAACACCGGATCGTAGCCCTGGGCCGCCAGATACAAGGCGATCGCCTTGCCGATACCGCGGCTCGAGCCGGTCACTAAAACGGTCTTATTTTTCATAATGCATTATCGTATCGAGGGGTGCCTGGTAGACATTCAGCACGGCGCTTACTTTAACATGATCGCCGGTTAGCCGGCAGTCGAACACCGACAAGTGCCCGTCCTGCATGATTTTTTCGACCCGTACCGTCAATACGGAACCGATCCGGAAGCCGGGCGCGCTGCTCTCGAAACGCCGGGTGCCGAGTAAAAAGCCCAGCCTGATCGGCTCGCCGGCCCGCTTGGCATGCAGGCCGGCATACAGGCCGATCGTCTGCGCCATGTATTCGATGCCGGCCCAGGCCGGAACCGTATCGCCGCCGCCGAACAGCGGGCCGGTCCGGACGGTCAGCTCGGCAGTGGCCGTCTCCTCATCCCAGGCAAGCACTTTGTCGAGCCAGATCATCCCGCCGGTATGCGGCAGCAGTTCGGCGACCTCGAACAGCGGAAAATCGTTCATGCCCGCCCGACCACGATCGAGATGTTATTGCCGCCGAACGCGAACGAATTGCTTTGGCAGGTGTCGATCCGGCGCTTCAGTTCGTCGCCCGGACGCGCGAGATTCAATGGGGCCAGTAGCGGATCATCCGTGTCGTCGCTGACGTTCGGAATCGGCCGGCCCCTTTCGTCGCCTCTGTTCAGCAGCAGCCAGCAAAAACCGAGTTCGAGCGCGGCTGCCGCGCCCAGCGTATGGCCGGTCATGCCCTTGCTCGAACTGGCCGGCACTGCGTCGCCGAACAACGCGTTGACCGCCTTGCTTTCCATGCTGTCGTTCAGCACGGTCGCGGTGCCGTGCAGATTCAGATAATCGATTTCCTCGGAACGCTTGCCGGCATCTTCCAGAGCCAAGTGCATGGCCCGACCCACCGCCAGCCCGTCCGGATCGGGCGCGGAAAAATGGTAGGCGTCGCTGGTGGCACCGATCCCGAGCAGTTCGACAGGACCCTGCACCCTACTCAACACGAACAGACTGACCGCCTCGCCGATGTTGATCCCGTCCCGGTGCGCGCCGAACGGCTTGCACAAACCGCCGCTCAACGACTCCAGGGCCGCGAAACCGTTGACCGTCAGATTGCAGAGCGTATCGGCGCCGCCGACGATTACCGCATCGCATAGCCCTAAGCGCAGCAGGCGGCGCGCGGACGCGATCGCCCGTCCGCTCGAAGAACAGGCGGTCGACAAGGTATAGGCCGGTCCGCCGAGATTCAGGCAGGCGGCCAGAAAATCGGCGCCCGACCCCATTTGCTGCTGCTTGTAATGGAAACCGTCCGGCAAGCTGCCGTTTTGGGCCTGGTGAGCCAGCGCCAGCTCGGTGTTCCGAACCCCGGACGTACTCGTGCCCAACACGCAACCGATACGGTCCTTCCCAAAGCAGGCGACCATTCGCTCGACCGTATCGCGGATTTGTTCCAGTGCGGCCAGCAACAGGCGGTTATTGCGGCAGCGGTAATACCCGAAACGGTCGCCGATTTCCGGCAGTTCGGCATCGATCCGGCCCACCGCGAACGGCCGGCCGGGGCTGAACCGGTCGGTAAAGACCAGGCCCGAACGGTCTCCGGCCAGCAGCCTCGCCAGTACCTCTCGCTTACCGTTTCCGGCCGCGCAAAGCATGCCGACGTCATTCAGATACAACTTCATAGCTGACCGTCCGGATCGCAAGCCGGTAATGATACTGCAGGTTGACCAGTTCGGCCGCTTCCGGCCATGTGCCGTCGGTGTTCGGATAGTGTATTTCGACCAGAGGCTTGCCATCCACGGATAAGCGGCGGAAGCCCGGTCCGGCCTCCAGCGTCAAGCCTTTCGGCAACTGCTTCCGCACGCTGTCGAGCGGCCAGTAAACCAGTTGCAAATCCGCAACGATCAGCTCGGGAACGAGCGTCTCGGGAACCAGAGGATTTTTGTCCGCTTCCAGGGTCTTCCCGTCATAGGTCAAGTTGAACAGGCTCAGCCCATCCTGGGTAAGGCCGGCCATCGCGATACGCCGGCTGTCCAGTTCCAGCACGCAGAGCAGCGTTTCCTCGCTTTCCGGCCAGTGCGCGGTCAACTGCTGCACGATGCGCCGCTCCGGACCCAAAGGCGGCGCGAGCGGAAACAAAGGCTGCGGGCGCACCCCGGCTTGCCGGGCCGCTTCGGGCAGGCTTCCGTCTTGAGGATGAATCGACGCGCAACCGGCCAAACCAATGATCAAGGCAACCAAGCTTAACTGTCGTCGCGGCATAATTCGGCGAGCGTATCCAGCCGCGAGCGGGCGTTCTTCACGTAAGGATTGTTTTCGTCCCAGGCGTAACCGGCCAAAATCGAGCAGATCATCGCCTTGACCTCGGGCTGCTGGTGCGAATGGAAGATCACGTCCTGAAAACGGCCGTCGTACCACGCATCGACAAATACCCGGAACGTATCGACGCCGCGTTTCAACGGCTGCGCATAATCCTGCTCCCAATCGACCGGCTCGCCCCTGAATTGCCGGTCCAGCGCCGCCGTGGCCAGCATTGCGGACTTCATCGCAATCGTCACGCCCGAGGAAAAAATCGGGTCGAGAAACTCGCCCGCGTTGCCGAGCAGCGCGTAGCTCTGACCGTAAAGGCTTTTGACGTTGGCCGAATAACCGACCAATGTATTGATCTTGTCATCGAATACCGCGTTTTTCAAAATCCGGCCGAGCCCCTCATCCTGATGGATCAATGCCTGCAATTGCGCGCCGTAATCCTCGCCCGGCGCATAAAAAGTTCGTTCGGCCACTACGCCGACGCTGCTGCGTCCGTTGCTGAACGGGATCAGCCAGAACCAGACGTCCTTGTGCTCCGGATGCACGGTGATCCGGATTTTGTTCCGGTCGAACGCAGGATCGTCGATCCGGTCTTCGATATGCCCGAACAGGGCCTGCCGGACCGGAAATCCCGACGGAGACTCCAGACCGAGCAGGCGCGGCAGTATCCGCCCGAAACCGCTCGCATCGAGCACGAAGTCGGCCGCGTAATCGTAAATCCGGCCGTCCGTGTCGGCGACAGTCAGACAGGCCTGATCGCCGGAAAAATCGACCGACTTCACCTCCATCTCCCAGTGGATGTCGACGCCCATCCGCGCCGCTTCGTCGGCCAGCAGCGCGTCGAAGCGGCCGCGCTGGACCTGAAAGGTCGTGCCGATGCCGGGGGTAAACTTGTCTTCGAAATCGAATTCGGTGTAATGGTCGCCGAAGGCGAACGCGGCGCCGTCCTTGAACTGGAAGCCGGCGCCCTTGACCGCGTCGAGCATCCCGGCTTCCTTAATGAACTCCATGCACTGCGGCAGCAGGCTTTCGCCGATGCTGAAGCGGGGAAAACGCTGGCGCTCCAGGATGATCACCTGATAGCCTTGTTTTCTGAGCAAGGCCCCCGCGATACTGCCGGAAGGGCCTGCGCCGATGATGATCACTTTGCTTTGACGCGGTTTATCCATGCGGGGGGATGTTCCTTGGCATGTGTAAGTGGAGAAAAGAAAATTATAATGCGGAGGTCGGGTTTTCGGAAAAAATGTCGGATTGATAAAACCCGTAGGGCGGAACGCGATAGCGGTTCCGCCAATTGGGAATTGCATATGGCGGAACCGCTATCGCGTTCCGCCCTACATTTTCATTCCCCAGAGTAACGCCCAAATACATATTGCTGAATTACCGGCCTTTCAGCATCGCAGCTTCTATCAGCTCGGCAATCGCCGCGATCGCGCCCCGGTTTTCGTTTAAAAACGCCCTGGCCCGATCAGCCAGCTCCTCCCGCCGCTCCGGGTCGGCATATAACGAAAGGAGTATCGCGGTAATTTCTTCCGGAGACCGGCACTGCAGCGCGGCCTGGCGCGCCAATACGCCGGCGGCAATCTCCTTGAAGTTGGCCATGTAGGGTCCGAACATCAGCGGCACCCCGGCCGCAGCCGCTTCCAGCAGATTGTGCCCCCCGACCGGCACCAGGCTGCCGCCGATGAAAGCCACGTCAGCCGCCGCGTAAAGCATCTTGAGCTCGCCCATCGTATCGGCGATATACCCATCGGTTTCGGCCGTACAGTGACTCCCCGACGTGCGCATCACGGCTTTCAGCCCGCGTTCCTCGCACAGATTCTTGACCTCGCTGAAACGCTCGGGATGCCGGGGCACGATCGCCAGCAGCAGATTCGGGATTTTTGCCTTGATTTCAGGATAAAGGTCCAGAAACGGCGCTTCCTCGTTTTTGTGCGTGCTGGCGAGAATCCAGACGAAACGGTCGCCAAAGATCGAAGCTTTGAGCCGCCTGCCCTGCGCCAGCGTCTCTTCGGCGATCTCGATGTCGAACTTCATGTTGCCCATTACCTTGACCGAATCCGGCTTCGCGCCGATCTGCACAAACCGTTCCGCATCATCCGCGGTTTGCGCGGCGATCAGGCTGACGTGTTTCAGCGCCGGACGAATCAGCGAAGGAATCTTTCGATAGCCGCGCGCGGATTTTTCGGACAGGCGGGCGTTGATCAAAAACAGTGGAATTTGCTGCCGGCCGCAGGCCGCGTACAGGTTCGGCCAGATCTCGGTTTCCATGATTACCGCAAAGCACGGCTTGAAGGTACTCAGAAACCGTCCGATCACGAACGGCATGTCGTAGGGTAGATACGCATGCTCCGCTTTGCCGCCGAACACCGCCTGCACCCTGGCCGAACCGGTCGGAGTGGTGGTCGTGATCAGCAGGCGCCATTCGGGCCGCCGCGCCTGCAACACCTTCAGCAGCGGAAACAGCGCCTCGGCCTCGCCGACCGACACCGCATGGAACCAGACAACGTTTTGGGAATAGATTTTATCGTAAAAGCCGAAACGCTCGTTCCAGCGGCGGCGGTAGGCCGAAGCCTTAAGGCTGCGCCAGAGTAACCGCAGCAAAATAAACGGCGTTAAAAGATAGAACAGAACGGTATAGAGCGCACGCATCAAAGGCTACTGTTTCGGCTACGGGAAGGGAATCGCTTTCCGATTGAAAACTCAACCGGCCCATTATAGCAACACCCGGAAGAAATCCGCTCCGGCAGTATTACGGCAAAACGGAGTTTGTAGTTCCGTCTTCAACGTTTCAGTCATTGCCTGAACTTCGGAGAAAAGATCCGGACGGGTTTACCAAACCCGTCCGGCGAAGGGCTGCATTCGATCGTTTTTTTAGGAAAAACAGCGTCATAACCGATCTAATGGGCTTACAACTCCTCTTCCGCCCTTGTTGAGAACATTCACTCTGAGGCGTACACACTCCATCAAGCGCATGCCCGTGCCGTAAAGGAGATTTGCCATCAATCCATAGACTCCGCTCATCCGCGCCAGCACGGTGCTCACCTCGGTTCGCGTCAACACACTGGGTAAACATTGCGGTTGCTTGGCACGCACGATATTATCCAGCCAGGGCAAATCGATTAAAAGGATTTCTTTGTACAAAAATAGTAAAGCGGACAATGCTTGGTTTTGTGTTGAAGCCGATACCTGGCCTTCCACTGCGAGATGCGTCAAAAAAGTTTCAATTTCCATTGCACCCATTTCTAACGGATGGCGTTTACCGTGAAACAAAATAAACCGCTTGATCCACTGCACGTAAAGCTTCTCGGTACGGATACTATAGTGCTTGACGCGAATCCGGTCACGGACTTGATCTAGGAGCTTTGGAGGTGTATTTTTCGTTAGCATAAAGAGGTTGCTATCAATAATTAAATATTGTAGTATCCAGTTTAGCAGATTATCAGAGTGGCGTTATACACCGATAATCGTAGATTAATATACACCTGTATAGGTGTCTACTTAACGTTGGGCGGCCAAATATGAGTGATCTAGAAAACCCAAAATACCCTCCTGACAACGAGATTAAAGTTGAGTGGACAACTTTTCATAAAATGATACTCATATTCACAACATTGCTTATATGGGTTTGGTTCTTTGTTAGTCACGGATTTTCTGGCGAAACTGCATTTAACAAATTTCTATCCTTGCTCGGTCTCAACATTGATATTGTCGGTGTTACAATCGCATCATTAAAACCGCCATACTACGGGTTGTTTTGTGACGGCGGAGCAATTGAGTTCAAGCGTCAAAAAGCTGAACATGAAAGCTTTAAGCGCGGTATGTTTTTAATTGCTCTTGGGTTATTATTTCAAGCTCTTGGTGTACTTGTGTAATAGTAAATCTTTTTTAATAAGGCACTACCTTCTGGTAGCATACAAACAAGCTCTTTATTTTGTGCCTTAAGTTTTTCAAGCTATTCGAGCAAGGCTAGTTTTCCGGCATCTGTGCTTATTTCAAAGTACGTTTCTGGTGTTTCAATAACATAGTTTTCAGTTTCAATAGTCATATTTGTGTTTTTTGGTTAGTTACTTGTTGGTCTGGTTTTCATAATTCGGCCCAACAAGTCGGTCAAGGCGACGCGCCGCCCGTTGGCGGTTTTGAAGTTTGGTTTTTTATCAAGGTTCGGCGGCTTCGTTTAAGCTCTGTGAACGGCGCGCCCCTTACCGTAACGTTAGGCGTTGCTAGGTTTCTTTGCATAGCAGGCGTACAATAAGCCACTAATTTCCTTACAATGGGGGCAGCATGAATTTTCATATTGAGTATGAACGCGAAGCTGATGGTCGCTGGTTAGCCGAAGTGCCAGAACTTCCTGGCGTGCTTACTTACGGTGTTTCCGCCAATGAAGCAATGGCTAAGGCGGAAACATTGGCTCTGCGAGTGCTCGCAGAACGAATTGAAATAGGGGAAAGTCAGCCTGTGCCAATCAGTATTGAGTTCGTAGCGGCATGAGCCAATGGCCTTCTACAAAGGCTAAACGTGTTCTTGCTGCTCTACTTTACATTGGCTGGAGCATTAAGCGTCAATCCGGCTCTCATCGTACCTTATCCCGTGATGGTTGGCCTGATTTTGTGTTCGCCTTTCATGACGGCGAAGAAATCGGGCCTCGTATGCTGACTCGAATAGCCAAACATACTGGGCTTAATCCGAGCGATTTATGAGTTCTTGGCTTTAACCGTTCTCTACAGCCTAACAAAACGGTCAAAGGGACGCGCCGCCCTAAGGCGGTTTTGAAGGATTGCTTTTTAATCGGGTTCGGCGGTTTCGTTTAAGGCTTGTCCACGGCGCGCGCCTTACCTTTACGTTATCCTTGTTAGAAGGGAAGTTCCACATGAAGCAAGATGTAGTAATGATGCTCGCGTTGGTTGCAGTCTTGGTAGGCTGCAAGGAAGGAAATGCACAAGAGGTTGTCCAAACTGTCGAATGGTTTAAAGAGCATCCTGCTGAGCGCAAAGCTCAGCTTGCCAAATGCAACTCAAATCCTGGTGAGTTGGCAGCTAAACCCAATTGTGTAAATGCCAGTCGTGCCGACTCGTCTTCGGTTTGGAGTAAACGCGGTGGAATTAAGGCTCCAGCCCCATTAACTTTCGAGAAAAATGACAAAAAATAAAACACCACTTCGCTGTCATCAGGCTAACAACTCGGTTAACCGGACCTGCCGCAAACGGCAGTCCGGTTACCTCCAACGTTAGGCAATAAAGCTATCAATCGTTCTAGCAATATCGGGAAACTCGTTAATAATTTTTTTATCCGCCGTGATTAGCGGAATACTTAAGAGCTTTGCCAAAGCAACAAATTCACAGTCGTATGCAGAGCAATTACTGGCGTTTACCAATTGTAAAATGTGAGCGGATGAAACCTCGTACTCATTTTCAAGCATCAAGTTTTCAGCCTGTTGGGTAATCAACAGAATTTCATCAAAAGTTAAAATGTTTTTTCGCAAATAGAGCGTTAACACGTTACGAAACTCACTTTTCCAAAGATTGGGGGCAATCCATTTCGGTTCAAGTATCAACAGTTGTTCCGCTTGAGCGGATTTCTCGCTGTTGAAGTAGAGATAGGCAATTGTGTTAGTATCGGCAACAATCATGGTCTGCCTTCAGACTTAGCTTTATCGATTTTTTCGTCTGTTAATAAGTAATTTGCGGTTTTAGCCCTCAACTGCTTCGCCATTGCCAAATGTTCGTTAACATTAATTTTGTGAGGGTTGATGGTGCGTTCCACGCAATACAGAATTTCACTGTTAATGCTTCTGTGATGTAATTTGGCCGCTTCCTTTAATTGGTTATAAAGATTGTCTGGTATGTTTTTAAGTGTCAAAGTAGCCATATTATAATCTCGCTGAGAACCAATAAGGTTTCATTATGGTTTCTTTTGGCATAATGTCAAGTGAAAAGCGTTGCCTTCGATTAAGTTCGTTGGAAAAACCGAGCCAGATGGCTGTTGTTCGGCGGTTTCTTGGGTGTGTGCTCGGTTGATTGGAATGATCCCTTACTTTTCCTCGGCTTGTTCCGTCCAAGGCGTCGTAAAAGTTCAACTATCCGCGGATTAACCTTCGGTTTTATAGTGCCACACAGGGCGTTACCCGCCCCTTCGGCGGCAAGGCGAAGGCCTTCCCACTCGATATTGATTGCCGCGTTCAGGTCGCGGCATTGCGTATGCCCGCAGTCATCGCAGCGAAAACCCGGTAAGGCGGATTCGCCGATAGGCAATCCGCCATCGCTTTGAAGCCGGTTGGCGTTCTGCTATCGCGAAAACGCCCTACGGCCCTTAGCTTGGCGTTGAGCGGCAAGAACCACAGTTCGAAGGAACAGATACGTCTATGAGCATTACTTATGAATAAAGTGCTAGTCATTACTGGCGGCAGTCGTGGAATTGGCGCTGCAACCGCACTGCTTGCGGCAGCGCGCGAATATACCGTTTGCATCAACTATCGAAAGAATCAGGCAGCCGCTGAAGCAGTCGTTGATGAGATCAAATCGAAAGGCGGCAATGCCATTGCTGTCGCGGCAGATGTTTCACTGGAATCGGAAGTCAAAAATCTGTTTAAAGTCATAGATGAGCAACTCGGGCCAATATCGGCGCTAGTTAATAATGCCGGTATTCTTGAGAAGCAAATGCGAGTCGAGGATATCGATGCGGCGCGACTACATCGGATTTTCGCGGCGAACGTGGTCGGCTCTTTTCTATGTGCAAGGGAGGCAGTGAGGCGCATGTCAACAAAACATGGGGGCCATGGCGGAGCCATCGTAAATGTATCGTCTGCCGCATCGAGACTCGGTTCAGCGGGCGAATATGTTGACTATGCGGCATCAAAGGGCGCGATCGACACGCTTACTATAGGTTTGTCCCAAGAGGTTGCGGAAGAAGGAATTCGCGTTAACGCGGTACGTCCTGCATTTATCTATACGGACATGCATGCTGATGGCGGTGAGCCAGGGCGGGTAGATCGTATAAAAGAATCGTTGCCGATGAAGCGGGGCGGGCAGCCAGCCGAAGTCGCGAATGCAATCCTCTGGCTGCTATCTGAAGAGGCATCCTATACAACCGGCACATTTATCGATTTGGCGGGTGGAAAATGATGTCTAACAAGGGAAATGCACCGGGACAGTCAAAAGCGTCGCTTCGCTGCGCTTTGTCTACCGTTGATTTGCAGCGTTAGATTATGGATCCAAATATCTATAAAGCCAGTTTGAAAAATCTTGCTCGTATTCGGGCGTTAATTTCAAAATCAGCCCGAATACTTCAATCGCCATACTATAAACAGTCGGAGATTGAAACAGCATTGGAGTTAGTAAGCGGCATCGAAGAATTGATTTCCGCCGGCAGTTTTTTTGTCGCCGAGTATCAAAATAGCTTCATCGGCTGTGGAGGTTGGACAATCGACGCTTCCGACGCTCAGAAAGCGGAAATAAGGGGCTTTTTCGTACATCCGGATTGTGCCCGAAGAGGTGTTGCCACGCGCCTCCTTGCGGCCTGCGAAAATGAATGTTTGCATAAAGGTATTCAGACTTTATATCTGACCGCTACACTTTCTGGCGAGCCTTTTTACAAAAAATGCGGCTTTTCTGAATTGGAGAGATTCAGGCAGGGCTTGTCAAATGGAGAATCTTTTGAATTGGTTAAAATGGCAAAAGAAATACAGCGGATTGAGGCATAATCTCATGTTTTTCATCAGTCGCGTAGGTCGGGCACGCGCTTTTTGCGCCCGACATTTCCAATGCCTTGAAAGGTGGCAGGGTTTCAGACCCGCGCCATATTCCGAAGCAGGATCGCCACATGAACGTCGGGCAACGATAAAGCGGTTGCCCGACCTACAGGGCTACCAGGCGGCGTGGGTTGCAATCGAATCAACGGTTCCATAAACACACGCCGCCCGCTTTCTCGATCGCGGCCAGACGCTGCCGGTGCGCTTCCAGTTCCCCCGGATCGCAGGCAATCACCTTCAAACGCGGCCGGTCGGACGCAATGCGCTGGACCAGGCCGGATTCGACCGCTACCGCCGCCTGGACCTCGGAGGCTTCATCGAGCAGCGAAAACTGCCCGCCGGTCATCAACAGATAAACGTCGGCGAGAATTTCCGCGTCGAGCAATGCGCCGTGCAGTTCGCGCTGGCTGTTGTCGACGCCGTAACGCTTGCAGAGCGCATCCAGGCTGTTACGCTGGCCCGGATGTTTCTGGCGCGCGAAGGCGAGCGTGTCGAAGACTTGGCAGTACTCGGTTATCGACGCCAGCGGATCGTCGAGCAGAGCGAATTCGTGGTTGATGAAGCCGACATCGAACGGCGCATTGTGAATGACCAGTTCGGCGCCCTGCACAAACGCCAGAAAATCCTCCGCAACGCCGGCGAAGCGCGGCTTGTCTTCCAGAAACTCGTTGGTGATCCCGTGCACTTCGATCGCTCCGGCGTCGATCACCCGTTCCGGGTTGATGTAAACATGAAACCGGTTGCCGGTCAGGCGCCGGTTAACCAGTTCGACGCAGCCGATTTCGATGACCCGGTGGCCCTGTTCCGGGCTCAGGCCGGTCGTTTCGGTGTCGAGCACCACGATGCGGGGATTGGTCGATCGCATATTCATCAGGATGATTCCCTAGCTGCTCTAGCCTGCATAGCGCTCGATCATTTTCTCGGCCTGCTCGGCGAATTTCTCCAGCTCCCCTTTCTTGACCGTCTCGACCGGTATCACCAGCGCGGTATTCAGGGTAATGTAGATGTAGACATAGCGCTTGCCGTATTCGACCCGAACCAGGTCTTTCCAAAGCATTTTGTTCTTGCCGCTCGGCGATTGCTCGAACAGATAAGCCGGATTGGCCGGATCGATCGTCAACGTATAGGTGCCGAACATCGCTTTCTTTTCCTGCGGCGTGTAATGCTTCAGAATTTGCCGGCGCATGTCGTACATCATCACTTTCGGCGACAGCAGCGCCCACAGCGCCGCGACCAGCCCGACGTAACCCGCCGACTTGGCGTCTCCGTAATAGTAATAATAAAACATGCCGATCAGCACCATGATGCTCGGCACGATCCAGCGATTTTTGTTGATTTGGTTTTGAACGTCTTTCGAATTCAGGTATTGCGCTTCGTTGAAATTGACCAGATCTTCTTCTCTGAACTCGTATTCTATTTCCAGCATGTTCTTGTTTTAATAATATTGAAGAAAAAATCAGTGCAGCTTGATCATCGCGTGCACCGTGCGTCTGAATAAATTGGAGAGCGTCAGCATGGCGGTCCGGAAATAGCCGTGGATCGCGACCTGGTGCATCTTGTATAAGGACAGGTACACGACCCGGGCAATGAACCCGCCGACGCTGACCGTGCCCATCAGGTTGCCCATCAGATTGCCGACGGTCGTATATTTGCCGAGCGACACCAGCGAACCGTAATCGTAGTAGACGAACTTGACCGGCGGCTTGCCGGCCAGCCGGTTACGCAGCGTTTTGTACAATGCCGACGCCTGCTGGTGCGCGGCCTGCGCGCGCGGCGGGATATTGCCGGGATGCCCCGGCCAGGCGCAGGCCGCGCAGTCGCCCATCGCGAAGATCGACGGATCGGAGGTCTGCAGGCATTCGTCGACGACCAGCTGGTTCAGATGATTGGTTTCGAGACCGTCCACTTGCTTCAGCCAGTCCGGCCCCTTGATGCCGGCGGCCCAGACCTTCAGATCGGCCGGGATGATTTCGCCGTCGTGGGTCTTGATGTGTTCCTCGGTCACTTCGGTGACCCGGCAGCCGAGTTTAAGGTCGACGCCCAGCTTGAGCAACTGCTGCTTGGTCGCCTCGGCAAGTTTGCCCGGCAGCGCCGGCAAGAGCTGCGGCGCGGCCTCGATAATCGTCAGCCGGACGTTGGTGGATTCGCGAAGCCCGTACACCGCCAGCAGATTGGTCACTTCGTGCAGTTGCGCGACCAGTTCCACGCCGGTTGCCCCGGCGCCGATGATCACGATCGACAGCGGCTTCTCATGGATGCGTCGCTCATCCGCAAAGGTCTTGATATAAGTCTCGACCAACTGCCGTTGAAAGCGGAAAGCCTGCTGCGTCGTGTCGAGGAACAGGCAATGCTCGGTAACGCCCCGGATATTGAAAGAATTGCTGACGCTGCCGACCGCCATCACCAGCGTGTCGTAACCGAACGTCCGCCGCGGAATCAGTTCCTCGCCACTGTCGCTCAAGGTCGGCGCGATCGTGATTTCCTTTTTGGCGCGATTCAGCCCTTCCATCCGGCCGAGCCGGAAGCGGAAACGGTTCCGATAACCCTGGGCCAGATATTCGACCTGTTCGGATTCGTCCAGCGTGCCGGCCGCGACTTCGTGCAATAAAGGCTTCCAGATATGGGTCGAAGCGGCGTCGAACAGCGTCACTTCCGCCAGCCCTTTTTTGCCGAGCTTGCGGCCCAGTCGGGTCGCCAACTCCAGTCCGGATGCGCCGCCGCCGACGATCACGATCTTGTGTTTTTCGTTATTCCTCTCCGCCATGGCCGCCCTTCAGCATCAGATTGATTCGAAAGGCGCCCATTATATCGAATCAGTCAGGACGAAGCGGATTTTATTGAAAAGACAGCGGCGGCGTCAGCGCGTGGTGTACGCTGCCGGCCTCAGGCCGTATCGATGACAGTGCCGGCTTGCCCGGGTTCTTCGAAAGGCAGCGGCGGTGCAGTCCACGACTTCACCTCTACCGAGGACAGAGGCTTGGCGACCAGATAACCCTGAATGGCGTCGCAGCCCAGTGCCTCCAGTACGCCGGCTTGCTCGAAATTTTCCACGCCCTCGGCAAGCACTTTCTTGCCGAGGGTTTTGCCGAGCGCTATCACGGCCTTGACGATGGCGATGTCGTCGTCCCGCTCAGCAACGCCGCGGATGAAGCTGCGATCGATCTTGAGTTCGTCCACGGGTAAAAGTTTGAGATAGCCCAGCGAGGAATAACCGGTACCGAAATCGTCCAGCGCCAGATAGGTGCCGCGCCGATGCATGTCGTTCAGCGTATGGCTGATGGTATCGACATTCTCAAGCAGGGTATGCTCGGTGATTTCGATGCCGATCCTGCCCGGTTCGACGCCGTGAGCGGCTAGCGCCGCACACACATCTTCGGAAATTCGGCTGTTGCGCACATGCCGGGCGGAAATATTGACCGCTACGCGCGGCACGTAAAAATTTTCGCTGTCCCAAGCGCGTATTTGCCGGCATGCGGTGTCCAGACACCATCGCCCGAGGTTCACGATCAGGCCGGATTGTTCAGCAATCGGAATGAATTTATCCGGCATGATCAGCCCCCGCTCCGGATGCCGCCACCGGATCAATGCTTCCACGCCGATGAGACGCCGGCTCTTGAGGTCGATTTGCGGCTGGTAAAGCAGGAACAGCTCGTTCCGTTCCAGCGCCTGATGCAAACCGTTTTCGATCGACAGCCATTCGTGCGCCGCCAGATTCAGTTCGTCGGTAAAGTACTGGAAGCTGTTGCGGCCTTGTTCCTTGGCGCGGTACATGGCGAGATCCGCGTAGGAAAGCAGCATCTTCGCCTGCTGCGTATCGTCGGGATAGACGCTGAGCCCGATGCTGACCGTCACGAAAATTCGCTGTTCGCGCACCAGTATCGGCGCTTCGAATTGCTTCAGAATATCGAGCGCCACCCGGTGGGCGCCGCTGGGATATTCTTCTTCGATCAGCAGAACGAACTCGTCGCTGCCGATGCGGGCAATGGTGTCATGCTCCCGGATCGTTCGCCGAATCCGGGCCGCGATCTCCTGCAGCAACTGATCGCCGGCATCGTGTCCCAACGTGTCGTTGATGCGTTTAAAATGATCGACATCGATGAACAGCAGGCTCAGCCGGCACACGTTGAGCCGGGCGCGGCTCAAGGCCAGGTTCAAACACTCCCAGAAATGCGAGCGGTTCGGCAGGCCGGTCAGTTCGTCGTGAGTGGCGAGATATTCGATTTGATGGATCAGCGCGACCGTTTCGGTCATGTCGCGGCCCACGCCGCGGTAGCCTTGAAATTCGCCGTGACTGTCATAATACGGTTTTCCCGAAAAACGGATGGTCAGCAAGCGCTGATTGCTGCCTTCGAATTCCAGGATCACATCCTGAAACGCTTTCTTCTGCCGCAAGGACTCCAGATAGCCCTGATGGGGATCGTCGACCGGGTCCGTAGCGCATTCGATCCGCTTCGCCAGCCCGGACAATCCGAAAAACAAAAGCTCCGGCGGGCCGCTGGTTATCTTGGTGATCACCATATCGCGATCCGACTCCCAAAACCAGTCCGAAGAGGCTTCCGCATAATCGCGGAAGCGTTGTTCGCTCTCCAGCAGGCGCTTGCGCTCGCTATCCAGTTCGGCCAGTTTATTATTGAGTTTGGACTGCAACCGTTCGTTATGCATCTGTTCGAGTTGCTCGTCCGGCAGCTGGGGCTCGCGCACCGACGCTTTGCCTTTGGAAGAAGATTCGATCGTTTCTTCCATGATCCGGAGCAGTTCCTGCATTTCGACCGGTTTTACGATAAACCGGTCGGCTCCCAGCGACAGCGCCAGGACTTCGTCTTCGCGATCCGTATAAGTGGCCGTATAGAAAATGAACGGCACCTGTTTGAGGGCCTCATCCTTTTTGATGCAACGGCAAAGCGCGTAGCCGTCCATGACCGGCATCAGAATGTCGGACACGATAATGTCGGGCGTGCAGGTTTTCGCCAGAGCGATCGCCTCTTGCCCATTCGACGCGGAAAGCACCCGATAACCGACCGCCGACAGGGTATTCTCCAGCAATACGCGGGAGTTCTCCTCGTCTTCCGCGATCAATACAATCGATTCATGATTTATCATAGGACTGGCTAACAACCATCATGATCTGCCCGATGATCGTATAAGGATCGATGGGTTTCTCGATATAACCGTTGCATCCGGCCGCCAGCAAACGTTCCCGGTCGCCGGACATGGCATAGGAAGTCACCGCGATGATCGGAATGTGCCGGCCGGCCTCCTGCTCGCGAATGCGCCTGAGCACTTCCTCGCCGTCGATGTCGGGAAGCTGAATATCGAGCAGAATGAAGTCTGGAATCAGCGTCAACGCGCGTGCAACGCCTTCAAGGCCGGAAGCGGCATGGTCGACACGGTAACCGTGCGCCTCAAGAATGAACCGGATCAATTCCAGATTATCTTCATTGTCCTCAATAACCAGAACCGAGGCCATTCCCATCTCCCGCCGCCGCAATACTGAATATGCGGCAAGTGTAGCACCTGCCCTCAAAAATTGCGAATTAACCGGAAGGATAGTGGTTTATCCGCCTCGTCTTGTCGGATTATGCCTTATTATCGCCCGATTCCCGCCTTGTAGTTTTGCCGATTCAAGAATAGAATCCAGCAGGGTTTGTTCAAGGCTTCGGAGAAACCCGCTTTCCTGTCGAGGCATTTGCTTTCAACGTGCCCCCTTTCCGCCGGAACCCGCTAAAAGCCGATCATGTTGTCTCTTCGCAAAGTTTTGCCGACCCAGCCTTTAGTCAGAGAGACGGGCGCCATTTTGCTGATGGCGCTGGTTTATTATCTGGCCGCCCGGCTTGCCGCTTTCAATGCCTCCGAATTTGCCGGCAACGCGATGGCTATTTGGCCGGCGTCGGGAATTTCGCTTGCCGCCGTGCTGGTTTGCGGTTACCGGCTCGTCATCGGCGCAGGGCTCGGATCGTTCGCCTATAACCTGCTCTATTTAAGCCAGCAGGGCGGCATGGCGATGCCGGCCGTTTCGGGAGCGGCCATCATGGCGTTCGGCTCGATGCTTGAATTCGCCCTTGCCGGCTATCTGTTCAAACTCAGCTTTTCCGGACTGGCGCCGGAAACGTTGCGGGATATCAAACGTTTTACTCTGATCTGCTTCGGCTCCGGGACCGTCGGCGCCGCCGCCGGTTGCCTCGGCCTGTTGCTGTCGCGGCAAATGGACTTCGGGCATTATTCCGAAGCGGCGTTCACCTGGTGGGTTGGGGATGCGGCGGGCATGCTTGTCATGACGCCGCTGCTGCTGGTCTGGAACCGGAAGGAAAGCCGCAGAGGACTGCTGTTTCCGCTCGTCGCGCCCTGCATCGGCCTGACAATGTGCGGATTTTTTATCGTCCATCAATTCGAAACCCGCCTGACGCAGAGCCATTCCGCGCCGGTCAAGGCATCCGTTGCGGCTTATTCCGGGCTGTCCCGCAACTGGTTGTCCTGGAACGTATTGCTGGCAGGAATAACGCTGACGTTGATTCTGGCCGACTATCTGGAAGTGCACCGCCGCGAGCAAAATGCCCTGCGGAGCAACGAAAAACGGCTGAAAAGGCAAAATCTCGCACTGTCCCGCATCGCGCTCGGCGATTCGATCAGTTCCGGCGATCTTTACGCCACGCTGAAAATCATGACCGAAACGTCCGCGGCGACGCTGGAAGTCGAACGGGCGAGCATCTGGCTGTTCAACGACGACCGTACCGCGCTTTGCTGCGCCGACCTTTACGAACTGGGCAGCAACCGCCACCTTTCCGGCGGGAAGCTGTCGACCGCCGACTATCCTTCCTATTTCGCCGCCTTGCTGGGCGCCCGCAATATCGCGGTCGACGATACGTTCGCAGATCCGGTCACGCAGGAGTTCCGCGACCATTACCTGCCTCAATTCAGCATTACCTCCCTGCTGGACGCCCCCATCCAGTTCGGCAACGAAATGATCGGCGTCATCTGTCATGAGCATGTAGGGACAAAAAGGCATTGGACGCTGGACGAACAAAACTTCGCCGGTTCGATTGCCGACCTCGCCTCCCTCGCCTTCGAAGTCGTCAAAAGAAAAGAAGCCGAAGACAAACTGCGCGCCGCCAATCTGGAACTGGAAGCCAAGGTCAGGGAACGCACTGTCGAACTGATCAAATTGAACGCCGAGTTGCTTGCGGAAGCGGCCGACCGCCGGCAGGCCGAAGCCACTTTGAGGGAAAGCGAACTGCGTTTGCGCCTGGCGACGAAAGCGGCGGATATCGGCGTATGGGACTGGAATATCGTGGATGACAGCGTCATGTTTACTCCCGAATACAAACGCCAGATCGGCTACGAAGACCATGAAATAGCAGGGCATTATCTGGAATGGGAAAGCCGGCTGCACCCGGAGGACAAGGATCGCGCCATTGCGGACAACTTCGAATATATCGAAAGGAAAAAATCCGCCTATGAATCGGAATTCCGTTTACGGCACAAAAACGGTTCCTATCTCTGGATCCGTTCGCGCGGCGAAGCGGTCGCCTGGGATCAGGAGGGGCGGCCCACCCGCATTCTGGGCTGCCATGTCGACATTACCCAACTGAAACAAACCGAAGAAACGCTGCGGGCATTCCGCTGGTTTTCGGAAAGCGCCGGCCAGGGCATGGGGATGGCCAAAATGCAGGGCGAAGTCATCTATATGAATCCTGCCCTGAAAAAAACGCTGGCTTCGCTCGGGATTCCTTTCGATCCTTCCAAAGTATTGACCGACTATTACACCGAAGAGGCCGCCCGCAGGCTCAGCTCCGAAGTCCTGCCGAAACTGCTCGGCCACGGCCAATGGATCGGCGAACTCGAACTGGGCAAGAGCCACGGAAAACGCATCCCGACGCTCGACAACTTCTTTGCGGTATGCGATGAAGGCGGCAACCCACAATACGTCGCCAATATCGTTACCGACATGTCCCAGCAAAAGGAAATAGAAAGGCAACTGCTTCAAGCCAAGGAAGCCGCCGTATCGGCCGACCGCACCAAATCGATGTTCATCGCCACCATGTCGCATGAACTGCGCACGCCGCTCAATGCGATCATCGGCTTCACCGGCATTTTATTGCAAGGCTTGTCCGGCGACCTGAACGAACGCCAGCGCGATCAATTGAGCCGCGTCGCCCGGTCTGCACGGCATCTGCTCGACCTGATCACCGACATCATCGATATTTCCAAGATCGAAGCCGGACGCATCGATGTCTTTCCGAGCGATTTCGACCTGCACGCCCTCGTCTCCCAGGCAACCGATACGGTAAAGGCTCAGGCGCAGGAAAAAGGCTTAGTGCTGACGATGGATGCCGAGCCTTTTCCTGTCCATTCCGACCAAAAACGGGTGCTGCAGTGCGTCATCAACTTGTTGAGCAACGCGATCAAATACACCGAACAAGGCAGTGTCGCGATTTCCGCGCGCGCGGCCGACGGAAAGGTATCGATCGAGATCAGGGATACCGGCATCGGCATCGAAACGGAGCAGATGCAGAAGCTATTCATTCCTTTCGAGCGCCTGGACTCTTTTTTGCGCTTAAGAACCTCGGGTACCGGCTTGGGATTGTATCTGACGCGAAAAATTGCGGTCGATTTGCTCTCGGGAGATGTCAGCGTCGTCAGCACGCCGGGGACCGGAAGCTGTTTCACCCTGAAGATTTCCGACCATCTGGGAGCGAAATAACGGCCGAGGCATTCTCGAAGCGAAAAAATCGCAGTCACGACCAATCCGCCGGAACGCCCCTCGTCAGCCTATTTTGCGCTTAAGGAAACTCCGAATAAGTCCCCCTCTTGCCGTCAAGTCAAGATATCTCGTAGGCCGGATAAGCGAAGCGCATCCACTCTATGATCGCCGGATGCGCTTCGCTTATCCGGCCTACGAGCCAGCATGGAGGAATCCAGGCCCCGGCTTGCAAACCGCCGTCAATCGCGCCCCGGCAACAGCAGCTGCTTCCGCAGCGCCGCCAGAATCTCCGGATGGGAGCCGAGATAAGAAATTCTGTTGTCAAGATAGCTTCGGTAAACCCGCGAGATATTCCCTGAGGTGATCCGGCTGCCGAGATGATCCTCGTCCCGATGCTTATAAATCGCATCGAAAATCCGATTCCCGAACTCGTAATTGAAATGTTCGGGATCCTGCCAATAAACGGCGCTGTTTTGAGTGATTGGCTCGCCGGTAATCCCGTTGTAGCGGCTAAACTCCCACAGCGCCGCACGGCCGCCCTCCTCTTCGAGAAGCGCGGCGACCGCGGTGAGCCCCGACCAATAAGCTTTGTAGGCGCCGCACACCGCGTCGAACTCCAGCCAAAGCGCATGTTTTGGGTAGGCGAGCAAAGTCAGTTCGATGCCTTTCCGTTTTGCGAGGCGGACGATATGCCGCAAGCCTTCCAGATCGAGTCCCGGATCGGCACCGGGCAAGGCCGCGTCCAGTATGGGCGGCGCGGGCACGGACTGTTGCAAGGAGGTCAGGTCGCAATGCTGTTTTTTCAGCCGCTCGCCGAAAAACTGGCGGAATTGGCCTTCCACGCCCGGCAAGCCCCGGATGTAATAATACATGCCTTCGCGGGTATGGCTCGGGCTGTTCTTGCGCTGCTCCCTGATCGTGCCGATCGAGGCGGAGACCGCTTTCAGGGACAACAGCAATTTGCTTTCCGAAAACCCGTCGATTTCGGGCAACCGGCCTTTGCAGTCGACGCGCGGCATGGCGCCCGGCGTGATTCCGATGAAGGCCCGCTTCATTCCGGTCGCAGCAACCGCATAATCGAAATAGCAAAGCACCCGCCCCCAATCCGCGCCGGCAATCCCGAAATTGTAGCCGGCCAATTTGCCGCCGCCGGTAAATCCGGCATGGGTCGGGTCGAAACCGATTTCCGCGAACGAACTGCCGAAAATCAACGCCTCCGGCTGCTCCCGCGCGACGACCATCGGCTTCACATGGCGTTCGAAACGCCGCATTTTGGTTTTGACCTTGTTCAGGCCGTCGATCTCGAAATCGCGGTAATACCAGAAAGGATCCACCATCCGGTTGAGTGCGGCGACCGCGGCGAGAATCAGGCCGATGCCGATCAGCAGCGACAGGGCAAAACGTTTCGGCCGCATTATCAGAATTGGAAATAGATGAACTCGCTGATCTCGTTCAGCGACAGGATGCCGAGCGTCGCGGCGGTCACGGCGAAGCCCAGCCATGCGCCGCTGGGCCGCCAATGCCACCAGACTTGCGGGATTTCGCCGGGAACGTCCAGGCCCAGCGCGGGACGATAGCGCGCCATGATTTGCTGGGTATTCGGAAGAAACCAGACGATGCCCAGGCAAATCAGAATCCGGACCGGCGCCTTGGCGGCGTTGAAGGTGTCGGTGTTGCGGAACTCGATGCCGTGCCGAGCCAGGATTTCGGCCGCTCCCCCCATCCCCTGCCGCCATTTCAAAGGCAGTGCGACGCCGTGCTGTCCGGCCATGCCTTCCAGCAGGAGCCGCGCCGCATCGACATTCTCGGCGCGGAAAAACACCCACGCCACCACGACGGCGAGAAAAGTCGTCAGCAATGCGATTTTGTGGTACACCGGCGCGGGCACGCAAGCCGTCACCCACCGGCGCAAGACGCTGCTCTGCCACTGGTGGTTGACGACCAGGTACAGGCCGTGCAGAGCGCCCCACAGAATGTAGGTCCAGTTCGCCCCATGCCAAGCGCCGCCGAGCACCATCGTGACCAACAGGTTCAGATACCGTCGGAACGGCCCGCGCCGGTTTCCGCCCAGCGGAATGTAAAGGTAATCGCGCAGGAAGCGCGACAGGGTCATATGCCAGCGCCGCCAGAAATCGATGATGCTGGCGGCCTTGTACGGCGAATCGAAATTCAGCGGCAGCTTGATCCCGAACAGGAGCGAGATGCCGATCGCCATGTCCGAATAGGCGGAAAAATCGAAATAAAGCTGGAAACTGTACGCCAAGGCCCCGCCCCAGGCGTCGAGCATTCCCAATGCCTCTCCTTCGGCCGCCGCATCGAACGCGGGCCGGGCATACTGCGCCATCTCGTCCGCAAGCAACATCTTCTTGAACAGGCCGATGAAAAAAACCGACAAGCCGACCGCCAGATTTTCCCAATCGATCCGGTAGATGGCGGGCTTGGCGAATTGCGACATCATCTCCTTGTGGTGCAGCACCGGCCCGGCGATCAAATGCGGGAAATAAGTCACGAACAAAGCGTAATGCACAGGGCGGAATTCTTTCGCATGGCCCTGGTAAGCGTCGGCGAGAAAAGCCAACTGGGTGAACGTGAAGAACGAGATGCCGAGCGGCAGCACGATCTCGGGAACCGGCAACGACCGCTCGACGAAATGATTCAGGTTGCCGATCAGAAACCCAAGATATTTATAGTAGCCGAGCAAGCCGAGGTTAACCGCAACGCCGAGTATGAAGACCGCTTTGGTCCATCTGGAAGAACGGAGTTTCATCAGGGCGATCTGTTTGCCGATCCGGAAGTTGAAGCCGATCGAAAGCAACAACAGCAAAAGGTAGTTCGGGTTCCACCAGCCGTAAAACGCCAGGGAAGCGAGCGTCAGCCAGGCGGCGGCCAGAAATTGACTGCGCTTTCCGATCAGGAAAAATAAAATCAACGTGATCGGAAGAAATCCGAAAATAAACGCATAGGAATTGAAAAGCACGCTGTAAACTCTTCGGCAAACCGGCGGACCGCTAAACCGGCAAAGCGGCCGGCAGATCGGCCCGACTGCGCTCGATGCCCAAACGCCGCATTTTTTGAAGCGCATAGGATTGGAGGGCGGCGACGATCGATCGATCGGCCGACACGTCATTTCTCAGCGCTTCGAGACGGGCAAAATACCGGTCGAACGTGATCCCGGCGCCCGGTATGCGGCCGCTCAGGCGGTCGGCGCAGAACTGCTGCCAGCGCGCCGTTTCTTCGGCGTTCAGCGAGTCCGGATAATTTCTCGCGCGGTAACGGAACAGCATTTCGGAGAGGCGCCTGTCGGTAAACGTCAATGTCGTCTCGGCGAGTTGGCCGGGCGACATCGAACGAAGCTTGGCCATTTTGCGCTTGTCTTCATCCGTAAAAAAACCGCCCTGGTAAATCGCCAGATCGGGGTCGGTCTCGGTCTCGAAATCGTTCTCCGCATCGAACACCTGCACGATTTTTTCCGCCAGCCCGGCGGCGGCTTTGATTTTGGCAATATGCGCTCGGCACGCGGCCAGATCGATCGCCAAGCGCTCGGCGTCCTGCCCGCGAATGACCGACACCGGCGCCAGCACCGGACATTTGTTCAAATGAACGGTCTTGAGCGGAATTCTTGTCTCCCCTTCGGGTAAATCTTCCGCCGCGGTAAAAATACGCCGGCGGATTTCCGCGGCAGACAATTCGAGCATCGGTCCGGGATCGATCGATACGTCGTAAACGATCACACCGTTGCCGTTAGAGGGGTGCCAGGCAACCGGCAGCACGACCGCCAGACAATGGCGAGAAGCAGGATATTTCCCCGAAACATGGACGACCGGCTCGAAGCTGCCGATTTGCAGCAGTTTCAGCGCTTCGGCCTTGACGCGATGCCGAAACAGGAACGGGTACAGTTTCGGCTGCGCCCGGCTGAGCAGCTGCGCGAGCGCAATCGTCGCCTTGACATCGGACAAGGCGTCGTGCGCAGCTTCATGCACAAGCCCGTTGGCTACGGTCAGGCGGTCGAGGCGCAACGTCGGCGTGCCGTCGTCATTGAACGGCCATGCGAGCCCGTCCGGACGCAACGCGCGCGCCGCCCTGACCACATCGATCAGATCCCAGCGGCTGTTCCCGTGTTGCCACTCGCGCGCATAGGGATCGTAAAAATTGCGGTAAAGGCAATTGCGCGTGACCTCGTCATCGAAGCGCAGCGTGTTGTAGCCCAAGGCGCAGGTGTTCGGCGTCGAGATTTCCCGATGAATCAAACGAATGAATTCGGCTTCGCAGACGCCTTTCTGTTCGGCCAGTTGCGGGGTGATGCCGGTAATCAAGCAGGCATCGGGGTGCGGCAGGCAATCGTCCGCCGGCTTCAGATAAACGACCAGCGGCTCGCCGATCGGATTGAATTGCAGATCGGTACGGACGCCCGCAAACTGGACGGGACGGTCCCGACGCGCGTCCGTACCGAACGTTTCGTAGTCGTGCCAATAAAGCGAGTGATCCGTCACAACCTACGACTGGGTTATTGCGTCGCGGCAAGCGCTTTGAACAGATCGGTCCGGCTGATGATCCCGACCAGTTCGCCGTCTTCGTACACGGGAAAACTTCTGACCGACAATTTCATGAATTTCTCGGCCAGATCGACGATACTGATATCGGCATTCACGGTAATCGGGTTTCTGGTCATGTAATCGCAGACTTTACCGCTCATGCCCTGATTATAGACCGTGTCCAGAAACGCCTTCATGCCGTCCATTTCGGAAAACATGCCCAGCAGTTGGCCTTTATCATCGAGAACGGGCGCACACGTGATCTTATGGCCGAGCATGATCTTTATCGCATCGATGACACTGTGATCCTGCGTCAATGTGACTAAGTGTTTGGTCATATAGTCTGCTGTTGATATTTTATTCAGCATAACAAACTCCTTAACGCATTAAATTGTTATCAATTAAAGCAGTTACCGAACCGAGACCAATACCGACGCTTTGTATAAATTAAGAGTTAAGGCTGCTGCAGCGACGCTTGTTCGGCCTCGAGTTTTTTTCTTTTATCGCATTTCTCAACACAGACGCATGAGCCGGAATTCAATCCGCCGCACGAACCTTTAATCGCGCGCCGTCCGAACATCACGCCGATCGCCATCAAGACGATTACTGCGAGCATGATCGCAAATGTCACTAAAAAATAAGTCATGATAAATCTCTAAGAAAGAAAAAAATCCCGTTTTTCAGGAACGGACAATCTCAAGATTGTATTGGACGAATAATACCCTTTACCGGAGTTTGCCGCCATCAAAATAAATCGGTCAATCAAAGGACCGGTAACAAGCCCAAAAGTTTATTCTCGGCGGAGATTTTCGAAAGCGGTCGAAAGCTTCTCCTTCATTTTTTATCGCCCCCGCTGCAGATCCGATATTTCTACCAGTATCCCATTCTCGAAACGAAGTAATTGTTTGATCCGGTTTCTCCCGAAATTATAGACCCATTCTTCGACCTGGACCTCCTCGAACTGTTGAATATCGAGAGTACGGCGGGGATGGTGCAGGATACTGCCGACAATCTTGGTCCGGTAGGAGATGTATTCCGGCTCGCCGCAGATTTCCAGCACAGTGTATTTATCGTCCTGAAGCTCGATCAGATTGTGGCCGCAGCGCATCGTGGAAATGCCGAATGCGGTACCGGCATACGTCAGCAAGATCATCAAGAGCAGATTCAAACGCAATCGCTTCCGTTTTGCTTGAGATGATTCATTTGCAGAGGAAAGCCAATCAGTCATGAACATAGCACCAAACGACTCCGATAAGGATAAAAGGAATGAGCGGCTGACGCATACATTCTTGTAGCGATGGTTTTCGGGAAAGCGTTAAAAACAGCGAAGCCCTCCTCCGCAAGACAGGTCGTGCGCGGAAGAGGGCCGGCAGGTCTTTAGCCGCCGAAATCGTCGAGCATGATGTTTTCCGGCTCGACACCGATATCGAGCAGCATCTTGATCACCGCTGCGTTCATCATCGGCGGACCGCACATATAGAACTCGCAGTCTTCCGGTGCCGGATGATTTTTCAGATAGTTTTCATACAGCACGTTATGAATGAAGCCGGTATAACCGGTCCAGTTGTCTTCCGGCAATGGATCGGACAAGGCGACATGCCAGGTGAAATTGGGATTTTCTCTCGCGAGCATGTCGAAATCTTCCACATAGAACATTTCGCGCTTGCTGCGCGCGCCGTACCAGAACGTCATCTTGCGTTTCGATTTCAGCCGGCGCAATTGGTCGAAGATGTGCGAACGCATCGGCGCCATCCCCGCGCCGCCGCCGACGAAGACCATGTCGGCATCGGTATCCTTCGCGAAGAATTCGCCATAAGGTCCCGATATGATACATTTGTCGCCCGGTTCCAAACTGAAGATGTACGAAGACATCTTGCCCGGGGGCACGCTTTCGTCCGCTCTTGGCGGAGGGGTCGCGATACGCACGTTCAGCATGATTTCTTTTTCTTCCGGGTAGCTCGCCATTGAATAGGCGCGCAGGACCGGCTCCTTCACGTCGGAGACATAGCGCCACAGATTATATTTATCCCAATCTTCATGGAAACGTTCTTCGATATCGTAGTCCTTATAATTGACCACATGCGGCGGACATTCGATCTGAATATAACCGCCGGCGCGATAATTGATCGATTCACCGGGCGGCAACTCCAGCACCAGTTCCTTAATGAAAGTCGCAACGTTATCGTTCGATTTGACCGTACACTCCCATTTTTTGACACCAAAAACCGAATCTTCGACTTCGATGTCCATGTCGTGCTTGACGCTGACCTGGCAGGAGAGACGTTCGCCGCAGGCCGCTTCGCGCTTGGTGATATGGGTCAATTCGGTCGGCAGGATTTCGCCGCCACCGGATTTGACTATGACCTTGCACTGACCGCAGGTTCCGCCGCCGCCGCAGGCCGAGGACACGAACAAACCATTGTCCGCCAGCGCGGTCAGTAATTTGGCGCCGACCGGCACATGAATTTTCTTTTCATCATTGATCAGGATCTCAACATCGCCTTCGGCCACCAGTTTTCGTTTTGCGCCGAGAATCATGAATACGAGCGCAATCACCAGCGCCGTAAAGATGAAAATCCCTAATAAAATATCCAGCATTCGATTACCCTTACAGTTGGATTCCGGAGAAAGCCATGAAGCCGAGAGACATCAGACCCGCAGTAATGAAAGTGATGCCCAGGCCCTGCAAACCGGCGGGAATATCACTGTATTTGAGCTTTTCGCGCACGCCGGCCATGACCGTAATCGCCAATGCCCAGCCCAGACCGCTACCGACACCGTAGGTCACGCTTTCGCCGAAGTTGTAGTCGCGCTCGATCATGAACAAACTGCCGCCCAGAATCGCGCAGTTGACCGTAATCAACGGCAAAAACACGCCCAGCGCATGGTAAAGGGCCGGAAAAAACTTATCCAGAATCATTTCGAGAATCTGTACCAGGCCCGCGATGATTCCAATACAGCTCAATAAGGCCAAAAAGCTCAGATCAACGCCGTTGATTCCGATGGAAGCCAAGGCGTTTTCCTTCAATACCGCATGATAAACCAGGTTGTTGGCCGGCACGGTGATCGCCTGTACGATCATCACCGCGACGCCGAGACCTATCGCAGTCGAAATTTTCTTCGACACCGCGATAAAGGTGCACATACCCAGAAAGAAGGACAGCGCCAGGTTTTCAATGAAAACCGATTTGATAAATAAACTGATATACGCTTCCATTAGTGGTGCCCTCCTTCACCGTGAGCTATCGACATGATTTTGTAATCGACCGTTTCGCGCTGGTTCGGCTTCGCTTGGCGCACGCCCCAGATGATCAGGCCGATGATGAAGAACGCGCTGGGCGGCAGCAGCATGAGGCCGTTTGGATCGTACCAGCCGCCGTCTTTGGTCAATTTGAGCACTTCAAAACCGAGCAGCTTGCCGGAACCCAGGGTTTCGCGGAAAAACGCGACGGTGACCAGGATCAGGCTATAGCCCAGGCCGTTGCCGATGCCGTCCCAAAAGCTTTCGAGCGGCGGATTCTTCATCGCATAACCTTCGGCACGGCCCATCACGATACAGTTCGTGATGATCAGGCCGACGAAAACCGACAGCTGCTTGCTGACATCGAACGCAAACGCTTTCAATAACTGATCGACCACGATCACGAGCGATGCGATGATCGTCATTTGCACGATGATCCGGATGCTGCTCGGAATATGGTTCCGGATCGCGCTGATCGCCGCGCTCGAAAACGCGGTGACCAGCGTCAAGGCCAGCGCCATGATCAGCGAGGTCGACATTTTCGAAGTGACCGCCAGCGCCGAACAGATCCCCAGGACCTGTAAAGTGATCGGGTTGTTTTCGACCAGCGGCGTGGTCACCACTTTTTGAGTTTCGGAATTGAGTCCGACTTTATCTAATACTGCACTCATGATTTTGCCCCTTGATTCACTCTCACTTTGCTCAGGTACTTCGCAAAGCCTTCTTGGCTCATCCAGTACCTGACCAGATTGGTCACGCCGGTACTTGTCAGGGTCGCCCCCGCCAAACCGTCAACCTGATATTCGGAACCCGGCTTGCTCGGATCGACGGTGCCTTTGATCAGGCTCAACGCCGGCTCGCCGACATCGGCTTCGGCAATCAGACCTTTTTCCATCGACGGCTGATTGGTCACCGCATAGACCTTTTTGCCTTTCCACAGTGCGCGCCAATTCGGGTTCACCACTTCGCCGCCCAGGCCCGGCGTTTCTGCCTGGTCATAAAAGTTGATGCTTTGCACCGTTTGGCCGTCCGGATCCAACGACAAGAAGCCGTACAGGGTCGACCACAAACCATAACCGCTGACCGGCAGGATGACCGATTTCAGCGTACCGCCTTCCTTGACCAAAAAGACTTTGGCCAGTTTTGCCTTGACGCGGATATGCGCAATATCTTTCTCCTTCGGAATCGCGACGCTTTGCGCCGGATCTTTCGCAGCCTTGCGTTGATCGTAAGCATTCGCGTCGATGTTTTCGACATAATCGCCGGTTTCCAGGTCGACGACTTTCGCTTCGATCTTATCCGCGAATGCCTTGTCGATATCCATGCCCTCTTCGAGCAGGCCGGCGACGTCGAGGATGTTTTTCTTCATGTCCAGATCCTTGTTATAGATCTGGAACGGCTTCAGCGCGACCGCCGAGAACGACACTAAAATCGCGCAGACAAAGCACAGCGACAGTGCGATCGCGATAGTCTTCTCCAGACTATCGTTGCCCATCGCCAGAATTTTATCTTTATAAATTAAAAACTTACGATAAGACTCGTATTCATTCAGCTTATTGCAAACCTTTTCCAGATGTTTGCATGGCTTTTGTTGATTAGGCATGGCGTTTGATCCTTCTTCTGATATTGGCCTGAATTACGAAATAGTCGATCGTCGGCGCAAACATGTTCGAGAACAGAATCGCCAGCATGATGCCTTCCGGAAAAGCCGGATTGATGACACGCACCACTACGGTCATGAAGCCGACCAATACGCCGAAAATCCAGCGGCCGGCGTCGGTCATCGCCGCGGAAACCGGATCGGTCGCCATATACACCATGCCGAAAGCGAAGCCGCCGGTGGTCAAATGCCAGTACCAGGGCATAGTAAACATCGGATTGGTGTTGCTGCCGATAAAATTGAGCAGAGACGAGGTCGCCACCATGCCCAGGAATACGCCGGCCATGATCCTGTAGGATGCGACGCGCGTCCACAGCAGGAAGGCTGCGCCGATCAGGATCGCCAACGTCGAGGTCTCGCCAAGACAACCCGGCTCAAAGCCGAAGAACGTTTGCATCCAGGTATAATTGGCTTTATAGACCGCTTCCATACCGCCGTTCGCAGCCAGACCCAGCGGGGTCGCGGCGGTATAACCGTCGACCGCAACCCAGACCGAATCGCCCGAGATCGAAGCCGGATACGCGAAATACAGGAAGGCGCGACCGGTCAATGCAGGATTCAGAAAATTCTTGCCGGTACCGCCGAACACTTCCTTGCCGATTACGATACCGAACGAAATGCCGAGCGCGACTTGCCACAACGGCATGTCGGGCGGCAGGATCAGGGCATACAGCATCGAGGAAACCAAAAAGCCTTCGTTGACTTCATGGCCGCGCACGGTCGCGAACAAAACTTCCCACACACCGCCGACCGCCAGGGTCACGATGTAGATCGGAAAGAAATACAAGGCGCCGTGCAGCAGATTGGACAGCGGATTCATCGTGTTATAGCCGAACAGGCTCATGATTACGCCGCGCCAGCCTTCGGCGCCCTCTCTTCCCAGCGCATTGATCGCCAAGTTCGCCTGATAGCCGGTGTTGTACAATGCCATCAGGATACAGAAAGCGGTGGCGATGACGACGAAGGTCATCGTGCGTTTCAAGTCGTTGCCGTCGCGAACATGGGTCGTGCCGCGCGTTACTGTCGGTGGCGTGTAAATGAAAGTATCGACCATCTCGTAGAGGCCGTAATACTTTTCAAACCTGCCGCCTTTTGTAAAATGTGGCTCTAACTTATCTAAAAACTCTCTAGCCGACATTATCCTTCCTTCTCAATCTTAGTTAAATTCGCTCTGAGCACGGGGCCGAAGTCGTGTTTGCCGGGATCGACAAACGTCAGCAGCGCCATGTCTTCTTCATCGAGTTCCAGGCAGCCGAGCAACTGGGCATTATCGGTGTCGCCGACGATCAGCGACTTCACCAGCGGCGTCGGCAGAATATCCAGCGGCATCACGGTTTCGTAAATGCCGACCGGCACGATCGCACGGTTACTGCCGTTTTTATTGGTCGTCAACGGGAACAGCCGGCCCGATTTTCTGTCTTGACGGCTGTGGATGTAGACGTCCAGCGCCGAGTATTTGTCCTTGCCGGGAACGATCCAGCCGAACAGTTCGCGGGCGCGGCCTTCCTGCAGTACGGAAACCTGGTTGCTGTAGCAGCCCAGGTAGGCCGCCCATTCGGAAGCCTGATGGCCATACAGCACCGAACCGCAAATGACGCGATTCTCGATGTCTTCGAGTTCGCCCTTGACCAGGTCATCGGTATTCGCGCCAACGCGGGTCCGGATCAGACGAGGATTCTTGACCGTAGGACCGGCCAATGAAACGACTTTCTCGACATTCAATTTACCGTTCGTAAACAGCGCGCCGATCGCGATCACCGCCTGATAATCCAGATGCCATACGAATTTTTCGGCATTGACCGGATCGATGAAATGGATGTGCGTGCTCGGCAGGCCGGCCGGATGCGGACCGGAAAACTCGGAGACCTGAACCGAAGGCGTATTGCCGACCGGCACATCCGCGCCGGTCTTCTTGCAGACATGGACCTTGCCGTCGGTCAGCTTGGAAATGACGGTGAGGCCGTTCACGAAATCGGCGCTGCGATCCTTGATGATCACGGCCGGATCGGCCGCCAGCGGACTGGTATCGATCGCCGTCACGAAGATCGAGCGGGGCTTCGTGTCGACGGCCGGAATCTTGCCGTACGGGCGGGTACGGAGCGTGGTCCACAAGCCGGATTGCAGCAGGTTCTCTCTGACCTGCTCGTCGCTCAGGCCCGCCAGTTCGGTTTCCGGATATTGCGCGAACGCAACCTGCTCGTCGCCGGCCAGTTCGATCACGACCGACTGCAGTGCACGCTTCGCGCCGCGGTTGATCGCCTTGACCGTGCCGGCTCCGGGCGCGGTAAAGTTGACGCCGGGATTTTTTTTGTCGGTAAAGATGATCTGGCCCAGCTTGATGGAGTCCCCTTCGCCGACCAACATGGTCGGCTTCATGCCGACATAGTCCGTTCCCAGAACGGCGACGGTTCTGACTTCGTTGCCCTTCTCGATTACCTGTTCGGGGCCGCCGGTAATCGGCAGATCCAAACCTTTCTTTATTGTAAATTGCATAGTTGAAACCTACTCTCCAAGCAAGTAGCCGCGAAATTGTCCCCCTTATTCCGACCGCAATCAAACATCCGGAGACACTATGGTAAAAAATCATCCCATTACATCACAAAACCGCACTTTTCTCAACCTGGCAAATTCTACAGAAATCCTTGATTTACTGGATTATTTCGTACAAAACCGTTAAGGCATTGATTCATAAAGACTGGCCAGTTCAAAACAAGACGATTGCGGTAAAAACCGCCATGTCTGTCCGGATTTCTTCGCCCTCTGCGCGGATTTAACAAGGCTGCCTCGCTGTTGTAACATATGGCGCTCTTTTCGACGTTGTTTCTCCATCGGCAGGAAGACGCAGCGCTTTTCAAATCACTCTGGAGAACTTGATGGCTGTCACCGGCGACGAATTCAAAAAAGCATTACAACAATGGGCAAGCGGCGTCGCCGTGGTCGCCACCCACTCGGCGAAGCTCGGGAATCAGGGAATGACGGTAACCGCTTTTGCAAGCGTTTCGATGACTCCGCCGCAGATTCTGGTTTGCATCAACGAATCCGCCGACACCGGCGAAGGCATCAAGGAAAGCGAGCGTTTTTCGGTGAATGTACTCAGCAGCCGGCAGCAGGACGTTTCGAGTCACTTTGCCGGCGGCCTGAGCCAGCAGGAACGCTTCGAACAGGCAGGCTGGACCGCAGGCATTCAGGGCGTGCCGCTGCTGAACGACAGTATCGCGTCGCTCGATTGCCGGGTCGTCGAAAAAGTGCACGCCGGCACGCACTGGATCATCATCGGAGAAGTCGAGAACACGGTCTGCCGCGACGGCGAGCCTCTCTTGTATTTCCGCAGCCAATACCGGGGACTGTCCGAACAATAAATAACGGTTGCGAATTTCTCGTTTTGCGAGCCGGCTTCAAGCCGGCTTTTCCCGCATCGGCACGCCGCAGTCCGCGCCGGCCGAGCGAATATGCACTTCCCGCTGCGGAAACGGAATATTGATGCGGTGTTCGCGAAAAGCCTTTTCGAGCCGCAGGTGGATATTGTGGGTCGCCTGCATGCGGTGCGACAGTTCGCTGACGAAAATCCGTATCGAGAAATTGAGCGAGTTCTCGCCGAAGCCGACGAACAGCACGCTCGGTTCCGGCTCGGCCAGCACCAGCGGCGTCGATTTGACCGTATCGCTCATCAACTGATGCGCCTCTTCGACATTCGACCCGTACGCAATGCCGACCGGAATCACGACCCGGGTCGTCGTATCGGTCAGCGACCAGTTGATCAGCTGACTGGTGATGAAAGTCTTGTTCGGCACGATCAGTTCTTTTTGATCCGAATCGATCAGTGTGGTCGCCCGCATCTGGATACGGGCGACCTTGCCTGTTACCGTCCCGATCGTGACCGTATCGCCGACCCGGACCGGCCGTTCGAACAGCAAGATGATGCCGGACACCAAATTGGCAAAAATTTCCTGCAAGCCGAAACCCAGGCCGACACCGAGCGCCGCGACCAGCCACTGCACTTGCGACCAGCTACCGCCCAGTTCATTGGCGACAACGACAAAACCGATCGCCATCAGCGCGTACCCGGCAAGCTGATTGACTGCATAACGCACGCCCGCCTCGACCGATAAACGCCTGAAGACCAGCAGTTCCATCACCCCGGAAAAATTTCTGACCGCCACCACGGTAATAAAGACGTAAAAACCGGCCAACAGCAAATTGGCCAGCGTAATCGGCAAATAAACCTCCTGCCCATCCACTTTGTCCAGATGCTGCCACAAGGCGACCCGATCCAGGAACGAGAATGCCGGCAAAATATCCTGCCAGACGATGCCGGCGCCGGCCAGTGCGGCAAAGGCAATCGATACGTGTATCAATTTAATCGTCTGCGCATTGATCTTCGGAATGTCGACCAACTGTTCGTCGACCGGCAGCATCGGATCCTCGCCTCCCGCAGGTGCGGCCGCCGCTTTTTCGCTCTGCATCGCCGTCTTGCGTTTTTGTCGCGCATTCCTGATCGCCAGCTGGCGGTTCGCCAGCGTCAGCCAGCGCATCGCGAGTTCGTGAATCACGATCAAGCCGAATGCGAACCGCAGGGTCACGACCAGTTTTTGTTGCAGTTCGACCGCGCTCAGATAGTAACCCGCCACCGCGAAGCCGACCACGATCAACGGCAAGAGGCAAACCGCCGGATACCAGATATAACGCAAACGCGCCACCCAACCTTCGGGATAAGTCAGCATGTGGTTGCTCAAGAGTCCCTTGTCGAACTGCAGAATCCGGCCGAAAAATACCCCCATCGCAATCATTACGGCAATCAGCGCCAAGCGTCCCAGACTATCGCCATAGATCGAGCTTTTCGACGCACTGGCGCAATAGACCGTAAAGACGCCGGGCACGACCACATAACGCACCCAGCCCAGATGCCTGCGCATCAGTTGGGCATTGGTTTTTTGCCATTGAAAATGTTTGACCGCCACGCCGTCGGCGCGAAACAAACGGTAAAAGAACTGCGTCAGGCAGAGCGGTACGGCGGACGTTTTGAGCCCGACCCCCACCGCCTGGCTGAAATCGGCCGCCTGCCAGGCGTTCTCCAGAAACCAGCCGATCAAATAGATCAAGGCAGGCGCCGGCAACACCATCAGCAGGGTATAGACCAGGGCCTGCAGACCGTTGCTGAAACTGTCGGCATAAATCTTTTCAGTCTTTTCCAGGAGTAAAGTCAGCCGCGGCTTCGCCCAGTTTCTGCCCAACGGCAACCCACTTAAAACCAGCACCGCCAACAAGGCCAGGAAAGGACGATTCAGCGCCGAACTCCACAGATCCTTGATTGCCTCCATCCAGTGCGAAGACGACAGCAACCATTGCGCCGATTCATACAGGCCGGCGAAAAATACCAGATTGACCGGCTCTGAGCTGGGCACCCAGAGCAAACGCTGATCGAGAAAGCTGGCGAATTTATCGATCTGCGACGCCAACTGCTGACGGGCGAAATCGAAGTCTCCCAGTGCCCGCAAATAGGCGGCATAAGCCACAGACAACCGGTTCAACAGATCTTTCCTACTGTTCAGCAGCACCCGCAGCTCCGCCTGGACCCTCATGCGCTGATCGACCGGCAGCGACGCATCGACCCGGGTGCGCATCAACTCGCTGAGTTCGACATCCAAATTCACGAGGCGCCGCCGCAGCTGGTCATCGACCTTGAATTGCTCGAGGCTGGCCGTCGCCGTGTCATCCTGCAGATTGTCGGTCAGCAAAAGGTAACGATCCTGGTTAGCCAGATTACGCCGTTGCTCGCGCAAAATCCTTCCCAGCGCGGGGCTCAGCCCGGCGAGGCTGATTTTCTTTTCGGCGGATTGGAAATCGTTGCCGATATTGACGGCGGCAGCGTCGATGGCGTTTTTCCGCTCGGCAAATTTTTCGGTTTTGCTGTTGATGTTCTGCAGGTCGCGCGTATATTGCAGATTCTCGCGCGTAATCTGCTGGATCAAGGGATGCTTGCCGGCGAGCTCTTTTTCGGCCTGACTCAGCGCATTCTGAATTTCCTGCGCTTCCTTTTGCCGGCGCTCCGCCAGCAATCCTTCTACGGTTTCGAGGACGGCCCCCAATTCGTTTTGTTTGAGATCAAGCCATTGCAGTTCGATTTTCAGCAAATCCACCCGCACCGGATTGCTGAGCGCTTCGGCTTCGAGCATTTTCAGCTCGGCATTACGTCTGGCGATGGCGGTCCGCAGCAATGCCTGTCTCGCATCGCTTTCCAGCGCGGACGTCAGACCGGCTGCCGGCGCCGTCAGATGCGACTGATCGGTTTCGATCGCCTGTTTCGCCGCCACGATCTCCTCCCGAATCAATTGCGGCCTGCTGTTTTGCTCGACAAACTCTGTTTCTTTCTTCTTGATCTGTTCGATCAGGCCGGCCATCTTGCTTTTTTCAATGATCAACCGCTGTTCGAGCTCTTCGGTCGGAATGCTGTCCCAGTCCTCATTCTTTGATCTGGAGGCTTTCTGCTGAAGCGCATCGATGTCTTTCTGCAGTCTCCGGGTCTCTGGCGGCGCAGTTTTTAAGGCCCCACGGTAATCCGCCTCGCGATCCGCAAATTTATCCTTATTTTCGAGATTGTCTCCCGCCTCCTGGTAAATCGCCAGCACCTTGGTTTTTAAGGCCTCATCGACGCCCTGCCGTTTGTTCAGCGCATCAATCCTGTTCTGCAGATCTTTCTTGCCGAACTCGGTCGCCGAATCGTTCGTGCTGGAGACGGGTAACGCCGTGCCGGCCCACATCTCTCCGGATCCGAGACTCAACAGCAGAAAAATGATCAGAACACCATGAATTTTCATTTTTTCGGTAAAAAAATATCGGTAGCTGCAAAATATCATGATAAAAACGCGTTGGAAATTGACTGCCGCCCTGAAGGACCACCGAAGCGGATTATTCCGGGCAGGCTCCGGCAGTCCGGCCCGCAGGATGAAATGAACTGAACACAAACCCGATCATCCATTATAATGGCCCGGATACACCGAAATTTGCAGGAAGCAATGCGCGGACGAACAACCGGATCGGTTACGGCAAGTAACTGATGAAGAAGGGTTAAATACAAATTTGGTATGAGACAAGCCCATTCAAAAAGCTCCGCCCTGGCCTTTACAATTATTGCCAACGCGATAAATCGATGAATCCGTTTATAGTAACAAAAATGACCACTCCGATGGGATTAAATCGAGTTGCCCCGGCCGGCCGGCCGCTTTCGACATTGAAAGCTCCAAGCAGTTCGAGCAAACGCCACTATCTCGCACGCCTGCTGCTATGTTTCTCTCTCGGCTGGCCGTTGCCGCCGCTTCACGCACAAGAAGCCCCCCCTCCCCAGACCGGCATCGGAAAAGAGATTTTTACGCTGATCGAATCTAAACAGCATCCTGACTTGGTCCAGACCGGTTTCGCCAGCCGCGCCGAGGACATGCAGACACTTTACAAAGCCGCGAATTACGAACCGGTCTGGCTGAACCGCAACGATGCCGAAGTGCTGATCGCGGAAACGCTCGATCTGTTATCGAATGCCGCCAGCGAAGGCCTGAATCCGCAACATTACGATGCCGGCAAGCTGAAGGAAATGCTGCCGGCGGCCCTCCAGCTCCCGCCGGTTGCGGCCCGGAAACGGGCCATGTTCGATACCGCCGTCAGCTTGTCCCTGCTGCGCTATCTGCACGACCTGCATTATGGGCGGGTCAGCCCGCAAGGCATCAACTTCAACTTGAAACTGCGCGAGAAGAAGCTCATCGACTTACCCGCGCTGATCCTCGCCGCCCGGGACCGGGGCCGGATTGCGCCATTGCCCGCGGAGGTCGAGCCGAAGCTGGACCAATACCGAAAACTTAAACAGGCATTGACGCATTACCGCGAATTGGCCGCGCGCGTCGCGCCGCTTAAACTCGATGTCGCCCGCTCCGTGCATATCGGCGACAAGCATCCGCAGTTGGAGGAACTGCGGCGCTTCCTGGTGCAAACCGGTGAAATTCAGGCCGGCGCGGACAAGGTCCAGACGCCGGCCAGCCCGGTTTACGACAAGGAGCTGAGCGAAGGTGTCAGGCATTTCCAGGCTCATCACGGGCTGACCGCAGACGGCGTGCTCGGCAGAGGCACCGCCGCCGCCCTCGGCGTACCGCTGTCCGAACGGGTAACCCAAATCGAACTGGCGCTGGAAAGACTGCGCTGGCTCCCCGAAATCGGCGGCGGCCCTTATATTCTGGTGAACATTCCGGCGTTTCAAATGTGGGTGTATGACGATATCAGCAAGAACGAACCTTCACCTCTCAGCATGCGGGTCGTGGTCGGCCAAGCGATGAAGACCCAAACCCCGGTGCTGATGGCCGAAATGAGGTTCATCGATTTCATGCCTTATTGGAATGTCCCCTACAGCATCACCAAAAACGAGATCGTACCCAAACTGATCGCGAATCCGGCTTATCTGCATTCCGAAAACCTGGAGATCGTCGCCGCGTTCAGCGACCAGGCCAAACCGGTTCCGCTGAACGTCGATTCGCTGCTGATGCTCAAACAGGGCCTTCTGAAGATCCGCCAGCGGCCGGGTAAAAAAAATCCGCTCGGCAAAGTCAAATTCATGTTTCCCAACAAGGACGACGTCTATCTGCATGATACGCCGTCGAAATCGCTGTTCAACCGATCGACTCGCGACTTCAGCCATGGCTGCGTGCGCATCGAAAAACCGCAGGAACTCGCCGAATTCGCGCTCAGAAACCAGCCCGAATGGACCAAAGAAAATATTCAGCTCGCGATGCAGGCCCCAAAAATGCAGCGCGTGATGCTGAAAAGATCGATCCCCATTCTATTCTTTTATACGACCTCGTTCGCCGAGCAGAACGGCGAAGTGGCTTTCTATCGCGACATCTACGGCCACGACACGGTGCTGCTCGAAGCCCTGAAAAACAGCTCGGACTTGTCCGACCAATTGCTGTTCGTTAGCCAGGGTACTGCATCGCCAGCGCACTCAAATGGACGGCGTCTTTCAGAGCCTGCCGGGTCGGTCGGCATTTAGGCCCGATTTAGGTTTACCGGAAGCCTTCGATGAGGGATATGAAAACGGAAGAGCGCTTGAGGATGGGTAAGAAAACTAACCATTGCCTATCCGCAAGGTATCATTATTTAATCCGTTACATTGTACCGCTCGCGGATATACACTTTAATCGCCGAATGAAGTTTCGAGATTATCTCGCCAGCGGCCCGAGCACGCGGCGCCTATAGTGCCCGCGATCTTCTGCGGCGACGATTATGGCGACTGTCATCGATCTTTTTGCAAAGATTCGATTAAACGGCTAAAGGATTTATTAGCGGAATATGTCACCCCATTTTTAGGACTAACAGATAAATGAGTATTCTTATAACGGGCGGAGCAGGTTTTATCGGTTCCAATTTCGTGCTTGACTGGTTCAAACAGCACGAGGAAACGCTGATCAACCTGGACAAACTGACTTATGCCGGCAATATCGAAAATCTCCAAAGCCTTGAAGAGGACGAGCGGCACCGCTTCGTCCGAGGAGACATCGGCGACAAAAACCTGGTCAATGCTTTGCTGACGGAACACCGGCCGCGGGCGATCGTGAATTTTGCGGCGGAAAGCCATGTCGACCGTTCGATTCACGGTCCCGAAGACTTCATCCGGACCAATGTTGTCGGCACTTTCCATCTTCTCGAAACCGCGCGGCATTACTGGAATACGCTGCCGGAAGAGAGGAAAGCCGGTTTTCGTTTCCTGCACGTTTCCACCGATGAGGTCTACGGATCGCTGAGCGAAGAAGATCCGGCCTTTTGCGAAACCGACCGCTACGAACCCAACAGCCCTTATTCGGCCAGCAAGGCGGCCAGCGATCACTTGGTGCGCGCTTATCATCATACCTACGGGCTGCCCGTAGTGACGACCCATTGTTCCAACAATTACGGCCCCTACCATTTCCCCGAAAAACTGATTCCGCTGGTGATCCATCATGCGCTCGCCGGCAAGCCGCTGCCGATTTACGGAGACGGCCGGCAAATACGCGACTGGCTGTATGTGAAAGACCATTGCAGCGCGATCCGAAGGGTCCTGGCTGCCGGCAAAGCGGGAGAAACCTATAATATCGGCGGCTGGAACGAGAAAGCGAACCTGGATGTCGTCCATGCCTTGTGCGATATTCTGGACGAACTGCGGCCCCGGTCTGACGGCCGGCCGTACCGCACGCAGATCACTTTCGTCAAAGACCGCCCGGGACACGATCGCCGCTACGCGATCGACGCGACGAAGCTGGAAAGAGAACTGGGCTGGAAGCCTGCCGAAACGTTCGAATCCGGCATCCGCAAGACGGTTCAATGGTATCTGGACAATCCGGACTGGGTACGCAATGTGACAAGCGGCGCCTACCGGGACTGGATCGACAAGCACTACGTGGTATGAAAATTCTCTTATTCGGCAAAGACGGCCAGGTCGGACGCGAACTTCGGCGGACATTGCTGCCGCTGGGGGAAGTGTTCGCGCTCAATCGGCAGGACGCCGACCTGCAAAACCTTACCGGACTGGACCGCCTACTGCAGACGGTAAAACCGGAGCTGATCGTGAACGCGGCCGCTTACACGGCGGTGGACAAGGCCGAAACCGACTCCGCAACGGCCTTCCGGATCAATGCGGAAGCCGTGGAAGTGATGGCCGGCCATGCATTCCGTCAAAAGATTTTACTGGTGCATTATTCGACCGATTACGTGTTCGACGGGCAAAAACCGGGGGCTTTCGTGGAAACCGACGCCACGCGCCCGCTCGGCGTGTACGGCCTGTCCAAGAGAAAGGGGGAGGAGGCGATTGAACAAAGCCGGTGCAACGCGCTGATTTTTCGCACCAGCTGGGTGTTTTCCGCGCACGGCGGCAATTTCATCAAAACGATTCTGCGTCTGGCCAAAGAGAAAAATCGCCTGAATATCGTCGCAGACCAATTCGGCGCCCCGACATCGGCCGAGTTGATTGCCGACGTCACCGCGCTGGCGATCGCAGGTTATCGGTCCGGCCGCATCGGCAGCGGCATTTACCACCTGACCGCCAACGGCGAAGCCAACTGGCACCGATTCGCCCGCCACATCGTCGACCGCGCGCTGGCCAACGGCCTCCCGCTGCACCTGGACGCGTCGCAGATCAATGCAATCACCGCCGAAGACTATCCGGCTCCCGCCCGACGCCCGAAAAATTCCCGGCTCGATACTTCGCTGTTGTCTTCCGGGCTCGGACTGCAGTTGCCCGACTGGACCGTGCACGCCAACCGCACGATCGATCAATTGACGCTTTCACCTTTCTCCTAAAGAACTATGCAACGTAAAGGAATCATCCTGGCCGGCGGTTCGGGCACCCGCTTACATCCCGCCACGCTCGCCATCTCCAAGCAGTTATTGCCGGTATTCGACAAGCCGATGATCTACTACCCGCTCAGCACCCTGATGCTGGCCGGTATTCGCGACATCCTGATCATTTCCACGCCGCAGGACGTGCCGCGCTTCGAGCAGCTCCTGGGCAGCGGCGAACAATGGGGACTCGACCTGCACTATGCCGTGCAGCCCAGCCCCGACGGGCTGGCGCAGGCGTTCATTATCGGCGAGTCGTTCATCGGCGGCGATCCTTCCGCCCTAATTCTGGGCGATAACCTCTTTTACGGCCACGATCTGCAGGAACTCCTCGGTAATGCGATGGCGCGCGGCGAGGGCGCCACCGTATTCGCCTACCACGTCACCGATCCGGAACGCTACGGCGTCGTCGAATTCGACCGGCAAGGCAAAGCCCTCTCGCTGGAAGAAAAACCGCCCTTGCCCAAATCGAATTACGCGGTGACCGGCCTGTATTTCTATGACCGGAACGTGGTGGAACTCGCCCGCAATCTCAAGCCTTCGGCGCGCGGCGAACTGGAAATCACCGACCTGAACCGCATTTATTTGGAGCAACGCAAGTTAAACGTCGAAATCATGGGCCGCGGCTATGCCTGGCTCGATACCGGCACCCACGAGTCCTTGCTGGACGCCAGTCAATTCATCGCCACCATCGAAAACCGCCAGGGACTCAAAGTCTCCTGCCCCGAAGAAATCGCTTTCAGACAACAGTGGATCAGTGTCGATCAACTCGACAAGCTCGCGCGGACGCTTGCCAAAAACGGTTATGGACACTATTTGCAGCGGATTCTGCAGGAGAATATATTCTGATGAAAGCGACTCCCCTTGCGATAGCCGACGTTATCCTGCTCGAACCCGCCATGTTCGGCGACGAGCGCGGTTTTTTCTTTGAAAGTTTCAATCTGCGCCAATTCGAAGAGATCGTGGGCCGAAAAGTGAATTTCGTGCAGGACAACCATTCGCGTTCCGCGAAAAACGTCCTGCGAGGATTGCATTACCAAATTCACCAGCCCCAGGGCAAGCTGGTGCGCGTGGCATGCGGCAAGGTGCTCGATGTTGCGGTAGATATTCGCCGATCCTCGCCCACTTTCGGCCGCTGGGTCAGCGCCATGCTTTCCGCGGAAAATAAACACCAGCTTTGGGTACCCGAAGGGTTCGCGCACGGTTTCGTCGTACTGACCGACCACGCCGAGTTTCTTTACAAGACGACCGATTATTACGCGCCGACCCACGAACGCTGTATTGCCTGGGATGACGCGACGCTCGCGATCGACTGGCTGATTCAGGATGCTCCCGTTCTATCGGCCAAGGACGCCGGCGGTTTGCCTTTACATCAAGCCGAAACATTTGCCTGATGCTGCGCTTCAGTATTTCTCCCCGCGAAATGATTGCCAGCTTCTGGCGCAACCGCAGCCTGATCTATACGCTGACCAAACGCGAAGTGATAGGACGTTATCGCGGTTCGTTGCTGGGCATGGCCTGGTCTTTTTTCAATCCGGTCCTGATGCTGCTGATTTACACGTTCGTGTTCTCGGTGATTTTCAAGTCGCGCTGGGGGAGCGGCGGGGAAGAAAGCCAAACCGAATTCGCGATCGTGCTTTTCGTGGGCATGATCGTCCACGGTTTGTTCTCCGAATGCCTGAACCGCGCGCCCGGCCTGATCCTCTCGAATGTCAATTATGTGAAAAAGGTCATTTTTCCGCTGGAAATCCTGCCCTGGGTCGCCTTGAGTTCGGCGCTTTTCCATAGCTCGATCAGCCTGATCGTCCTATTGGCCGCGCAATTGCTTCTCAGCCAGCAGATCATGTGGACGGCCCTGCTGTTTCCGCTGATCTTGCTGCCGCTCGTCTTCGCGACGATGGGCTGCGCCTGGTTTCTGGCCGGGCTCGGCGTCTACGTGCGCGACATCGGCCAAATCACCGGTATGGTGACGACGATATTGATGTTTCTTTCCCCGGTGTTTTACCCGGTCAGCGCCCTGCCCGATCAATACCAGATCTGGCTGCAAATCAATCCGCTCACCTTCATCATCGAAGAAGGACGCAATACGCTGATTTTCGGAAAAGTGCCGGATATTCGGCAATGGACCCTGATGGGAACGGCGGGATTGATCATTGCGTGGACCGGCTTCGTCTGGTTCCAGAAGACGCGCAAAGGATTTGCCGATGTGCTCTGAAATCGCCATTCAAGTGGACAATCTGTCCAAATGCTACCAGATTTACGATAAGCCGCAGGACCGGCTCAAACAATCGATCTATCCGCGTTTGCAATACCTGGCCGGACAAAAGCCCAAACAATATTTCCGCGAGTTCTGGGCACTAAGAAACGTCTCTTTCGAAATAAAAAAAGGCGAAACGGTCGGCATCATAGGCCGGAACGGCAGCGGCAAATCGACGTTATTGCAGCTTATCTGCGGCACGCTCAATCCGACGAGCGGCAACCTTCGAGTTCATGGGCGTATCGCGGCCTTGCTTGAACTCGGCTCGGGTTTTAACCCGGAGTTTACCGGACGCGAAAACGTCTATATCAACGCCGCCGTACTGGGATTGAGCCAAAAAGAAACCGATGCCCGCTTTGACGACATTATCGCTTTTGCCGATATCGGCGACTTTATCGAGCAGCCCGTCAAAACTTACTCCAGTGGCATGATGCTGCGTTTAGCGTTTGCAGTCATTGCCCACATCGATGCGGATATTTTGATAATAGATGAAGCGCTCGCGGTGGGGGATGCCTTCTTTACCCAAAAGTGCATGCGGTTTTTACGCCGTTTCATGCAATCGGGAACAGTATTCTTTGTCAGCCATGATACCGGTTCTGTCAGAAATTTGTGCACCCATGCCATTTGGCTTGAAAAAGGGTCTATTGTACGGCAAGGTCCGCCCAAAGAAATTTGTGAAAACTACCTGGAAGCATTCTACGAAGCCCAGCAAGGAAAAAGCGCAATCCCCGCTAAAATCGATTCCGTCGATCATTCGATGACTCATGCCAAAGATCAGCGTCGCGAGTTTATCAATACCAGTAATTTGCGTAACGACATCCGATTATTTGAATTCAACCCGGAGGCGCCGTCATTCGGAAAAGGCGAAGCTCAAATTGTTTCGGTCAAATTTCTCGATAAAGAAGGCAACCCGCTGGCCTGGGTTGTCGGTGGAGAAGAGGTCGCCTTGAGAATCGAAGCCAGAGCGCACTCGCCCCTCGATTCGCCCATTATCGGCTTTTTTATAAAAGATAAATTGGGACAGTACTTATTTGGAGACAATACTTATCTCAGCTATATCGATTCCCCTGTCGTCTGTACCGAAGGTCAGTGCATAATAGCGGATTTTTCGTTTCAAATGCCTCGATTGTTTGCGGGTGATTATTCCATTACCGTAGCGATTGCAAATGGCACGCAGAACGACCATATCCAGCACCACTGGATGCACGACGCAATATTTTTCAGATCGGAATCGACCAGTGTGGCGGGCGGCCTTATCGGCATTCCAATGAATAATATCAAACTTAAAGTTAAGAAATTGCATGAAGAGTCTATCGGATAGTTTACTGGAATCGGCTAAATTTACGCCTATCTCATTGCAGGCCCCAGAGGCTTGGTGTGGGCATATGCCTTTTGCGGCTTGGTTGATACACACCGTTAATCCAAAAATTTTTGTCGAATTGGGTACGCATTCGGGCAACTCTTATTTTTCTTTCTGCCAGTCGGTAAAAGAAAACAATCTCGCTACAAAATGTTATGCCGTCGATACCTGGAGAGGCGATAAACATGCGGGCTTATATGGCAATGAAATATTTGACCGAGTCGATCAGCACAACAAAACGCACTATGCGCAGTTTTCCCGTTTGCTGCGCATGGAGTTCGATGAGGCCTTGAGCTATTTTTCCGATGGATCGATTGAACTGCTACATATCGACGGACTACATACCTACGAGGCAGTTAAACACGACTTTGAAGCCTGGTTGCCCAAACTCGCGCCCAACGCTATCGTCCTCCTGCATGACACCAATGTGCGCGAAAATGAATTCGGCGTCTGGAAATTATGGGAAGCGCTGCAAGAGCGCTATCCGAATCACATGGAGTTCTTACACTCGCATGGGCTAGGTATTTTGCAGTTAAACGAAGCCTCGACAAGTGAACAAAAATTTGCCTGGCTGAATCCCGCGTCTTTTGAACAACGGCAGATTCAAAATTACTTTTCGGCTTTAGGCGCCAAACAGTTGGAACGTTATGAATTTGATCAGGCAAAAATCCATTTATCCACGCTTAACCGATTACTCGCCTCACGTAACGAGGAGATTGCCAATCTCAATCAAACACTGGTTGGCCGCACTGCCGAGGCTGACCGCCTGAACCAGGCCCTGGCCGAGCGCGATACCCGGATCGACAGCCTGAACCAAGCTTCAGCCGAACGCGACGCTCGGATCGACAACCTGAATCAGACTCTGGCCGAACGCGATGCTCGGACCGACGACCTGAACCAAACTTTGGCCGAACGCGACGCTCGGATCGGCAGCCTGAATCAGACTCTGGCCGAACGCGATGCTCGGACCGACGACCTGAATCAGACTCTGGCCGAGCGCGATGTTCGGATTGACGGCCTGAACCAGGTTTTGGCCGAACGCGATGTTCGGATTGACGGCCTGAACCAGGTTTTGGCCGAGCGCGACGCCCGGATCGACAGCCTGAATCAAGCTCTGACCGAGCGCAATACTCAGATCGGTAATCTCAATCAATCCATTGATGAACTTCTTGACAGTACCAGTTGGAGAATCACTTACCCTCTGCGCATGATATCTTCAAAGGCAAAAATTCTTGGAAGTATAATAAGCATATTGCCCGATATAATTTATATTTGCGGCGGTATCGGAGGAGTTATCGATAAAACTCGGAAAGTCTATGCGCGCGAAGGCTGGGCTGGAATAAAGCGGCGTATTGTCTGGGTGGATACCGCACGAAAAGGCTCCCCAAGTCATACGAATCCACATAATCGATTCTCGGAAGAAGAGGATAAAGCCGAATATACCCAATGGATACAACTTTATGACACTTTAACCGATACGGATCGGGAAAAGATTGTATCTCATATCGAGGGCTTTCAATATAAGCCGCTTTTCTCGGTGATAATGCCGGTCTACAATCCGCCTCTCGATTTCTTCGAAAAGGCCATTCAATCCGTCCGCAATCAGCTATACCCGCATTGGGAGCTATGCATTGCCGATGACGCGTCCACCGACCCCTCGATACGCAAAATCATTGACCGCCATTGCCGGCAAGATGCCCGGATCAAAGTCGTTTACCGGACCGCTAACGGCCATATCTCCCAAGCGTCCAACAGTGCGTTGGCTTTGGCTCGAGGAGAGTTTCTCGCGATGCTTGACCATGACGATGCGATTGCCGAGCACGCGCTTTATTTATTTGCGGAAGAAATCAACCGCAATCCCGAAGTAGATTTTTTATATAGCGATCAGGATAAGATAGATATCCACGACATCCGCTACGATCCCTATTTCAAGCCAGACTTCAATCCGGACCTTTTAAGGTCTCAAAATTTTGTAGATCATCTCGCCGTTTTTCGGACCTCCGTTGTTCGAAAACTGAATGGCTGGCGTAGGGAATTTGACGGCAGTCAGGATTATGACCTGGTATTGCGCGTTACCGAACAAATATCGCCATTGCGGATCAAGCACATTCCCTATGTGTTGTATCACTGGCGTGCCGTACCCGGCTCGCTTGCGACTGACTCGGAAGCAAAGAATTATGCGCCCGCCACTTCCCGCAAAGCCCTGGCGGAACATCTGAAAAGACTCGATATTCAAGCGGAAGTCACATCTCATTACCCTCATCTTTCCATCCACCGGGTCGTTTATTCATTACCGGAAGAACCGTTAGTGAGTATTATCATTCCTACCAAAGACGGTATAGACTTACTCAGTAAATGCATAGATGGACTGTTAAACGAGACCATCTATAAAAACATTGAAATAATCATAGTCAACAACCAAAGCAAAGATCCCGCCACCTACCGGTATCTTAAATCGCTTTCCATCGACCCGAGAATTAAAATCATAGATTTTGACGAGCCGTTCAATTACTCGAAAATTAACAATATGGCGGCAGGTAAGGCAAGCGGAACTCTCCTGGCCTTACTCAACAACGATATCGAAATCATTAACGCCGATTGGCTTCGAGAAATGGTCAGTCATGCAATGCGCCCTGAAATCGGCGCCGTAGGGGCCAGACTGTATTATCCGGACGGCACCGTTCAGCATGCGGGCGTTCTGTTAGGCTATAAAGGAAAAGCCGGCCATATGCATCGTCATTCTTCGCCCGAATGGCTCGGGTATTGGGCGCGCTCGGTTCTTATCCAAAATCTTACGGCAGTGACCGCTGCCTGTATGGTATTGAGAAAACAAGTTTTTGACGAAGTTGAGGGATTTGACGAAAATTTTTCCGTAACTTTCAACGATGTCGATCTTTGCCTGCGTATCCATGAAAGAGGGTATAGGAACTTGTATACGCCTTATGCGGAAATGTATCATCATGAATCGAAAACCCGCGGTTTGTTGGCCCATCAAAGCGAAGAAGATTATTTTGCAATAAAATGGAAGGCCTATATCGAAGATGATCCGGCTTACAATCCGAATCTTTCTCTAAACTCCGAAAACTTTGCACTGGCATTCCCTCCCCGCGTCAACCGGCCTTGGATAAAACGGCACGAAAGCGGAAACATAGCCCATTCACCACTGGTAACCATCATCACGCGAACCCATGGGGAAAGACAAGATTTCTTAAAACAAGCCCTGGCCTCGGTTTTTCAGCAAACCTACCGTCCGATTCAAATCGTGATCGTGGAAGACGGTTCCGAAAGAACCCGCTCTTTAATGAGTACAATAACGCCACCGCCGGGAATTACGATAGATTATGTATCCACGCCCAAACGGGGGCGCTGCCATGCCGGCAACTGCGGACTGGAAATGTCTCGCGGGCAATTGATAGGATTTCTGGATGATGACGATTTATTTCTACCCGATCATATTGAATCTCTGGTCCGACATTTGCTTTTACATCCTTCCGCAGTAGGCGCATATGCGGGTTCATGGGAAGTTCCCACTGAAGTGTTGAGTTTATCGCCATTAAAATATAATGAAGGGAAGAAGTATCTTTTCGGATGCTCCAGCTGGTCGTTATCTAACTTATGGAACTATAACTACATCACAATTCAATCGTTAATATTCCGAAAAGAACTCTATACGAAACACGGCGGCTTTAGCCTGGAATTGGATTGTCTTGAAGACTGGGACTTATGGATGAGGTATACAGCGGAGGGAGACTTTGTTTTTCTCAATAAACCCACCTCGGAGTTCAGAATACCCAAAAATGAGGCCGTTTTACTGGATCGTAGAAAACAGCATTTGAAATACTTACCCACGCTCAGAAGGAGGCAGAAAGAACTTCTAAATAATTATAGAGACACGCTCCATTATGAAAGGCTATATGACGCCTTTAGAGCAATAAGCGGCAGCCAGATTGCTTAATATGGAAAAGTGTAAGCATTAATCTCCCGTTAGCTTCAAAAGCCGGCTCAATACATGGCAACCCTGGCAGGCGAAATATTCAACAGGCCGGCGTCCGTTACAGTCATTATCGTCAACTGGAACAGCGGCGTTCTGTTGGATCGATGTGTAGCACAACTTGCTGAACAATCCCTAAAACCGGATCATATCCTGATCATTGATAATGCCAGCACGGACGGTTCGGTTGATTTTATCCCCGCTATCCCTGGGGTTACGATTCAAAAGCTCGTTAAGAATATCGGATTTGCCGCTGCCAATAACCTTGCTTTATCGGTCTGCAATACCGAATTTTTAGCCTTGCTCAATCCCGATGCATTTCCGGAACCCGCATGGCTGGAACAACTGTTGGCGGCGGCCAAAACCTATCCCGACGTCTCGGCTTTCGGTTCGAAGCAATTGATTTACGGTTCGGATGACCTCATCGACGGCATCGGCGACGTCTATCACTGCTCGGGCTTGGTCTGGCGCCGTGGCCATAGGTGCCCTCAATCGGATTTCGAAGAGTTGCCGCATGAAATATTTTCACCCTGCGCCTGCGCCGCTTTATACCGACGCGAAGCGTTGCAAACGGTAGGCGGCTTCGACGAGGATTATTTTTGCTATGTCGAAGACATCGACTTAGGTTTTCGCCTCCGACTCGCCGGGTACAAAGCCATGTACGTTCCCAGCGCGGTGGTACGCCATGTCGGCTCGGCGACAACAGGCGGCCGTCATAGCGATTTCTCGATTTATTACGGCCATCGAAACCTGGTCTGGGCTTACGTTAAAAACATGCCGGGGATTTTGTTTTGGTTATTTCTCCCTTTTCATATACTATTGAACGCGGTTTCCGTTATTTATTTTAGCGGACTGGGCAAAGGCAAAATCATTGCGCGGGCCAAATGGGATGCAATTCAGGGAGTATCCAAGATGTGGAAAAAGAGAAGGGATATCCCACAATATAGAAAGGCCTCCATACGCGAAATCTGGCGAATATTGGATAAAAATTTGTTTCTCTTGCGGCGATGAGAGCGTAATCAATGACGTTCACCCTCTCTGCAGTTATCGTTAATCACAACTCGAGGAATTTACTTCGCGCATGCGTTGAGTCCCTATTATCCCTTAGCTTCCTGCCTGTCGAAATCATCGTCATCGACAACGCCTCCGTAGATGAAAGCCTCAAACAAATCGAAGGTTTACCTGCGGTTACGCTCGTCAGAAACGCCGCCAACACCGGCTTTGCTTCCGCCTGCAACCAGGGTGCCGCCCTGGCGACAACCGATTATCTGCTGTTTCTGAATCCCGACTGCTGTTTCGAAAAAGGCGCCCTGGCCGAATTATTGGCCGCGTTGAAAGCGGAGGACAAAGCCGGAATGGCGGGCGGCCTGCTGATCAATCCGGACGGTTCCGAGCAGGGCGGAGCCCGCCGCGCGGTACCGACACCCTGGCGTTCCTTCGTACGGGCATTCGGTTTGAACTATTTCGACAAGCGCTGGCCGAAGCTGTTCTTCGACTTTTATCTGCACAAACAGCCGCTGCCCGAAAGCCCTGCCGAAGTGGAAGCGATTTCGGGCGCCTGCATGCTGGTGAAACGCGAAGCCATTGCCGACGTCGGCCTATGGGACGAAGGCTACTTCCTGCATTGCGAAGACCTCGACTGGTGCATGCGTTTTCGTCAGAAAGGCTGGAAAATCCTCTTCGTCCCTTCGGCACGGGTGATTCACGCGCAGGGCTCGTGCAGCCGCAGCCGGCCTATTTTCGTCGAATGGCATAAACACAAGGGCATGATGCGGTTTTACCTCAAATTTTTCCGCCATCAGTATCCCGGCATATTGATGTGGCTGGTCGCATTGGGGGTCTGGTCCCGATTCGGTTTGATCGCCGGTTACCGTTCGTTCAAAAATGTCGAACGCAGGTTAGGATTCGGAAGTGAAGCATAATGCGATGACATCGTTTCCTCATCATTTATCGCCGAACGATGCGGAACCCGCCCGCAAAAATCTGGCCGTCATTGGCGCGACCGGTCTGGTTGGAGAATGTTTGCTGGCGCTTTCAACCAAGGCAGGATGGAAGGTAACCGCCTATTACCGGGGCGAATCGGCGCCTGCGTCCGAAGCAATAGAATGGCTGCCTCTACCGCAACCGGGCGTCGCTGCCGCTCCCCATTCGCCAAGCGAAACGGCGGCCAAATACTGGATCTGCACCGCCCCTATCTGGATTCTGCCCGAGTATTTCGCCTTGCTCGAATCCCAGGGCATACGGCGCCTGGTAACCCTGTCGTCAACCAGCCGCTTTACGAAAAAGGATTCTTCTGATCCGGAAGAGCAGGCCGTTTCGCGCCGCTTGGCCGAAGCGGAGGCAAGGGTGCAACAATGGGCGGAAAGCGGCGGCGTGGAATGGGTGATCCTCAGGCCGACCTTGATTTACGGATTCGGGCGGGACGGAAATATCGCCGAGATTGCCCGCTTCATCCGGCGATTCGGGTTCTTTCCCTTGTTCGGTAAAGCACAGGGGCTCCGCCAACCCGTTCATGTGCAGGACGTCGCCCATGCCTGTCTTGCGGCGCTGGAATCGTCGGCGGCGGCCAACCGCGTCTACAATCTTTCCGGCGGAGAGACGCTTTCTTACCGGGACATGCTTATCCGCGTGTTCACCTGCATGGGCCGGTTTCCGCTGCTTTTGCCGGTGCCTTTGTTGGCTTTCCAGATAGCCTGCGCCCTATTCCGCCTGTTTCCCCGCTACCGGCACTGGTCGTCCGCAATGGCCGAACGGATGAACCGGGACATGGCGTTCGACCATAGCCAGGCCGCGCGCGACTTGGCGTTCAAGCCGCGCGCCTTTGCGCTTTTTCCCGAGGACCTTTAAGTTGAACCGGGAATATCGGATAACCGGGAATATCGGATAATAAGAAGCGGACTTTATCGAATCAATTCGGCTTACCGAACTAGAAACCCGTGGCTTGGCCGCGTTTGATTTTAGCGCCGATCAGCTTTTCGACCAGCCGCAACGCATTGCTTTCTTCCTCTGAAATCAAAGAGACCGCAAGCCCGCCCCGGCCTGCCCGACCGGTGCGGCCGATACGATGTACATAATCGGCGGAAGAGCGCGGCAATTCATAATTCACCACATGCGGCAATTGGACGATGTCGATCCCGCGCGCGGCGACATCGGTCGCCACCAGTACCCGGATTCCTCCGGATTTGAAATCGGCCAAGGCACTGGTTCTCGCCCCCTGACTTTTATTACCGTGTATGGCCTTGGCGGAAATCTGGGCGGAATTCAGCTTCTCGGTCAGCTTGTTGGCGCCGTGTTTGGTACTGGTAAAAACCAAAACCTGCCGCCAGTCATTGTGCTTGATCAGTTGTGTCAAAAAAGCGGCCTTGGCGGTCTTGTTGACCGAATAGGCAATCTGTTCGACCGTATCGGCCGCCGCGTTTTCAACCGCAACTTCGATCCTTACCGGATCGATCAGCAGATTCTGCGTCAGCTTGCGGATTTCCGGCGAATAAGTCGCGGAAAACAGCAGGTTCTGCCGCTTTTTGGGCAGCAACGCCAGAATTTTGTGGATATCCCGGATAAATCCCATGTCCAGCATGCGGTCCGCTTCATCCAGAACCAAAACTTCGACTTGATTCAATTTGACCGCATTCTGCGCAACCAGGTCGAGCAGGCGCCCCGGCGTAGCGGTCAAAATATCGACGCCGCCGCGCAGGCGGATCATCTGCGGGTTGATCTTGACGCCGCCGAATACGACATCCGATTTCAGTAGCGGGACGAGATGCGCACCGTATTTGGTTACCGACTCGCCTACCTGAGCCGCCAGTTCGCGAGTCGGAGTCAAGATGAGTGCCCTGACCGGACGGTTGCGGTCGAAATGTTTATCCGCCAGCCGCTGGAGAATCGGCAAGGTAAAGCCTGCGGTCTTGCCGGTGCCGGTCTGGGCGGCGGCGAGCAGGTCGCGGCCCGATAGAACCGCCGGAATGGACTTTTGCTGGATCGGCGTGGGCACGGTATAGCCTGAATCGCCGATCGCGCGCAACAGGGACTCGGACAGGCCGAGAGAAGAAAATGGCATAGAAAATCTCGATAAGAGGGGGATTAAAATCCCGGCATGGGGGAGGAATCTCGGGCACCCTGATGGCGGTTTGTTTCCAACGCCAGAGGCCCTCTCCGTATGTTTAAAATTGCAGAAAGGAACTTCCTGCTAACGACGCCGGCCCTTTCTGCCTGAAGTCTCTTCAAAGTTGACTCGGAGCGGCTTGCCGCCGTAGAGCATGCCGCTAAGCTTGGCGATCGCGGCTCTGGCCTCATGACCTTCCATGCCGATATAGCCGAAACCCTTGCATTTGCCGCTGAACAGATCGGTAACGATCTCAATGGAATGAACTCTGCCAAACTCCGAGAATAAAGCCGATACACTGGCTTCGGTCGCGTCACTAGGTAGATTTCCCACAAATAATCTTTTCAATAGAGGTCCTTAATAAGGGGTGTGAAAAAGGTTGTATCCGGCATAACCCATTACTCCGGTATACAACAGGATGGCGCTGCGCTGACGGATTCGTCCCAAGAAAAAGCAAGTCATCAGTCTGCTTGTAATCCTCTGGGCAAGCGTAGCGAAAATTCCGGACTGGAGTGGCTCAGGGATAGGGTATCCCCGTACCGCCCCTTCTCCGGAGAGGAAGAAAAGGGACTTGAAATTTTAGGCGACGCTGCAATCCGCCGGCGATCGAGCTTAGCCTTTAGTCATTCACATCAATGAATCATCGACATGCAGTTTAGCATGTGAAGTTCAAAAAACACCTCCGATTATAAGACATATCCCCTCTGTGCGGCAATTTAATCGTCCTGCTCGATTCGATTCGTTTCTCCAACCGATTGCGGAAGCATTTTGGCGCCTGTCATTCCGGTAAACCCGAGCAAGCGCCGAGCGATGCGTATAAAACGCTGGATGCCGTATGCTTGCAGGGTCAAGGGAATGCATGATTTTTGCCTCTCTACTGGGTAATTCCGGTCAACGAAATGAATTCCGATTGTTCTTGTCGGAATTAAAACATTCACTTTTTACTGAACGTGTTATGATTCCTGCTTCTGAACTTAGCAAATTGGTTATCGCTACGGATCAGGAACATCCATCCATAATAAAAATAGACGGAGGACACTATGAAAAAAATCACTTTGATCGGCGCCGCTTTAATGGGTTTCTTAAGCTTTTCGGCTCTTGCGGAAGAGCACGCCGATGCGGCTCTGAAGCATACCAATATGGCCATCCAATATGGAAAGGCCGAGCACAACGCCATTCTGACGACCCATGCCAAAGAAGCCTTGACTCATGCGAAAGCGGCTGCCGAAGTGGCCAGCGGCGAATCCAAAACGCATATGGACGCCGCGGTAAAATCGCTCGAAGCGGCGATCGAGCACGGCAGAATGAAAGGCAAGGAACATGCAAAAGCCGCAACCAAAGCTGCAGAAGAAGCCGCTCAACACATCAAGGCCGGCAATCAGTAATTTTAGGCTTGAGTATGCGTCTTTAAGCGGAAAAAACCGTAAACTGCAGAAACTCTGGGCTTTTGCCGGTATGTTCAAGATTAATGGTTCTCATTTTTTGCAGGTTGAAAGCCCGCGCTATTTATGAATAGCGCGGGCTTTTTATTATGCGAGCCAAGCTCATCACCGTCTTTGCACGTTCAGCCAGGGCGCCGCTCAGACAAAATCTTCTACAGAAATTTTCCCTTTTGACAATCCGATTCGGCCATCGCGCCCTTTAGCCTTACCCCCGATCGCCAGATATCGCTTGACTTTGTGAAATATGAAGCCCATACTGGCCCCAGCTAGAAAAAAGATTTACCCGCTGTTTACCATTTCGACGTCTCTCCCGTAGTTTCTCGTCCTGTTTTTCATTAAGTAAGTTCTCTTTTACAGCTACATCTGCCCGTTCAGGGCGCTTTACACTCAATTATTTATCAGGACTCGCTAATGTCTACAGTTACTACCGGTACCGTCAAATGGTTCAATGCAGAGAAAGGCTTCGGCTTTATTCAACAACAATCCGGCCCCGATGTTTTCGTTCATTTCAGAAGCATCATCAATGCGGGCGGCTATAAAACCCTCGATGAAGGCCAAAGGGTGGAATTCAGCGTAAGCCGCGGCCCCAAAGGCCCTCAAGCCGAAAACGTAAAAGTCGTTTAATCCATGAATTCGGCAGGCTGCCCTCGCATGAGGCTACAGCCTGTCTTCCGCTTTATTTATCCGCACAGTTTTACCGCATCCTTGATTCCATGAGCATCAAGCCCGCTTCAAATAGAACCGGGACGGTAGAATGGAGCAATTTTACGTTGAACTCAAACGAAGAACCGGCTTGACGGATAGCAGAACGGCCCGGGGACGGCTCGATTTCGAAAGGCAATAGATCCGCTGCGTTGCAGATGGAGAGCAGAAACAAAAAACCCAGCCGTTAAGCTGGGTTTTTTGGTATATCCGGTCAGTTTTTATTACAAACTGATTGAACTAGAAGCTCCTGGTCTTTGCTTTTCACCGTCTTGCGGATCCAGGCAGCCAGTCAAACCAACAATTGTTAGAGTCAGAGCCAGAAGTGCTAATGCTTTCTTCATAATAATATCCTCCACAGTAGAGTTGAATTATTTTTATAAGTGTGTGCTCAACGGCACGTTCACTTTATATCATGACTTTTTAATTGATGCAATAAGACAAACCGAACTTTCAGCCACTCGATTAGAGTGAAACGCTAGAAGTAGCGCCTGGTCTTTGTTTCAAATCATCTTGAGAATCAAGGCAGCCAGTCAGGCCAACAATCATCAGGGCTACAGCCAGAACTGAAAGAACTTTTTTCATAAAATATCCTCCAAAAAAATTTAAATTATTTTTATTCGTGCGCCATAAAAGGCGCGTAATTTATACCATGCCGGTTCTAATCGCGCAATAAAAAATAGACCGGCACGACAAATGCTTCATAGTTCGTTGATATTGTCGGGCATCTCTATCGAGATTACACCGTTGTTCCATCTCGCCGTTCCGATCTCAAACCAGGGCGAAGCGAAATTTTTATGCAGCTGATCCTCGACCCACTCCGTCGGCGCATCGATTTTTTTCATCTTCAGATGGAAAACCGTCCGATCGAGCGGCAAACCGATCTTTTGTCCCCAGAATGCGGTCACCTTCATGATGAATTTTTTCAGCCGCGTCTCGTTGATCGTCGGCGTCACCGCAATATTCGCCCACATCGAATGCACCCGTCCCCAGTTCGGCGCCAGCAGTCTGCCCTGCTCGTTCACGAACGGCAGCCAGTGCTCGCGGCCTTCCGCGTCGGTATAAGTGATCCCAATGATCCGGTCGTAGCCGGCGAAATGATCGTGCAGATACAAGGCATGCGGCGCGATGCCGAGAAACAGCTGGGAAACCGAGATCAGCTCGTTGCTGCCTTTGACCATCGCCGCCAACACCGGGCTCTCGGGCTTGTTCCATTTGAAGCGGTACAAAAAACCATAGTGGATCGTGCTGTTCAGTTGCAGCAGCACGATTGCAACCAGAACTTTCGCGAGTTTCCGCGCAAAAGCCTTCGGTTTCTGACCGGCATACTCTTCGAATATTTGATGGTAGAAAGTCCGGTCCGGTAAAGGGGTCGAAATCACGCACGCTTCCGTACAAGTCACACGAGCACGGGTATCGGCGATTTGCCGGTATTTTCTTGCGGCCAGATGATAAATGCCGGGTACTTTCAGCATCAAGCCCAAGAGGGCCGGATAACGCATCTCGATCAAAATCCGGATATAGGTATCCAGCCCCGCATAAAGCCGGTTTTCCCTGTCCAGGGCATACAGGTCTTTCAGCAATTCCTCCTGGCTCAGCGCGCGCAAGGCGGAATACTGTCCGGCATATTCCTGCGCGCTTTTGAAATCGATCCGGCGGAAAATATCGAAATGGTTCAGCACCAGCACGGTCCGGTTGCAGAGCGGGCAAAGCTGGTCGTAAAACACGGTCAGCGACGGCTCGCGCGCGGTAAAAAACCGGCCGATCCGGCGCCACCAACTGAAAGGCACCAGCAGCGTGTAGAAGCTCAGCATTCCCAGCCCGAACGGATAAATGTTCAGCGACAGCGTAATCCCGAGATGCAGGCCAATACCGATGAACAGATACAGAGGGCGCAAACACCGACGATTGAAGAAAAACAAAAACGTGAACTGGAAGACGATGATCGTATAGCCGAACGCCTTGACCAGATACTCCTGATTCAGCAGGAACGACATATCCAGCGCGGAGACATAATAAGGCTGCGTCGAAGGCAGCCACGAGCCCAGGCCGTTGCGCCAGTGTTCGGCAAACAGTTTATGGATCGCCGAATCGAAATACAAAAAGCCGAGACAGATCAGGACCGGCAAATAATAAGTCAGCGACGACACCCTGGGCTCGGGATAGCTGCGGTAAGGCCGGAACGGCGTGCCGAGCTTATGCCGCAACGCATCGATCGCAAACGCGCGGTCGCCCGGCATGAACAGCAGGAAAAAATTGGCGCCGGTCATGAACATATCGAAACCGCCGTCGAAATCGCGCTGCATCGGCGTAAAATTGACGAACACGATCCAGAACAGGTAATTCGCCAGCAGCGAAAATCGGTAACGGTAGCCGATCACGACGAAAAACGCGACCAACGCCCACAGCCCCAGAAAAAACGGAATCGTCGGAAATTCGACGTCGATAAACGGAATCGGATCGAAAATTAGATGATTGAAATAAATCAGAAACAGGACTTCCTGAAGGGTAACCAGGCCGTACAAAATCCGGAACAGGCCGATGCCGGCCGCAGGAACCTGCTTGGCGTGCAGCCGATTGATCAGCGAGAGAATAAATTGAAACATGCGGTTAAATAAGGTTGATCGAAATGGGCCGCTACAATGCCAAGAATTGCACGAAACATCAAGCCCACAAAAAAAGAAAGGTTATTTAAAGCGGGCAGATTTTAGACGAGAATCTCGGATAACCCAAATGTAAACCCCGTAAGGACGGAATTTTCGTCGGGCTTGGTTTTCGTAAAGGGTTGCCAAAGGCAAAGATTTACCTCCGAATGCTGCGCTTCGAAAAATCCGTTGCGGTCGAATTTGCGCGCCCGAAATTGCCGGAACCTGTTGTAAACTTAAGCACCATCGTAAACGGCACCGGCGGACGGGAATGAAGAAGATATTGATCACAGGAGCAACCGGACAGATCGGCTCGGAATTGACGCGGGTCTTGCGGCAATCATACGGCGCGGACAACGTGATTGCCGCTTCCAACCGGAAACCCTCCGCCGATTTTGCCGAACCGGGTCCTTTTTACCTGCTCGACGTGCGCGCCGGCGACCGCCTCGATCACCTCGTCGCCGAACACCGCTGCGATACGATTTTCCATCTCGCCGCCCTGTTGTCCGCGGTCGCGGAAACCCGGCCGCAGGAAGCCTGGGACATCAACATGAACGGCCTGCTCAACGTGCTCGAAACCGCCCGGAAACACCGTTGCGCGATATTTTTCCCGAGTTCGATCGGCGCTTTCGGCCCCGGCACGCCGTCGATCGACACGCCGCAGGATACTCTGCAGCGGCCGACAACGATCTACGGCATCACCAAAGTGTCCGGCGAGCTGTTGTGCGACTATTATTACCGCCACTTCGGCGTCGATACGCGCGGCCTGCGCTATCCGGGACTGATTTCGAGCGAGGCGCCGCCGGGCGGCGGTTCGACCGATTATGCGGTCGAGATTTTCTACGCCGCACTAGCCGCCCGGCATTACGATTGTTTTTTGAGCGCCGACACGCAACTCGACATGATGTACATGCCCGATGCGATCGATGCCGCGCTCAAACTGATGAACACGGCTCCCGACAAACTGCGCCACCGCAATGCGTTCAATGTGACCGCGATGAGTTTCACGCCGGCGGAACTGGCGGCCGAAATCCGGAAACGCATTCCCGATTTCACGATCGATTACCGGATCGACCCGGTTCGCCAGGCGATCGCCTCCTCCTGGCCGCGGCACATGAACGACAGCGCCGCCCGCGCCGAATGGGACTGGCAACCGCGCTTCGATCTGGCCGCGATGGTCGAGGATATGCTCCAAAAAATCGCGGTCAAACTGCAAAAGAACTAATCGGAGATCACGATGTCGCTGGCAAAAATCGAAACGCGGTTGAACGACAAAGTCCGCCAATTGCGGATGCAAGGTATCGGCAAAGGGCAAGAGAAAGTAATCACCGGCATCCGGCCTGCGGCAAACGGTTTCGGGCCGCGCTATTGGCTGGAAGGCGGCGGCGATACCGCTTATCTCAGGATGAATGCGAATGCGTATCTGGGCCTCGGGCTCGACCCGCGCGTAATCCGGAGCGAATCCGAAGCGTGCGACCGCTTCGGCACGGGGCCGGGCGCGGTTCGCTTCATCAGCGGCACGTATCAACCCCATGTCGCGCTCGAAAAAAAACTGGCCGAATTCCACGGCCGCGAAGCCGCCATGCTGTTCAGCGCGGCCTACGCGACGATGCTCGGCGTGCTGCCGCAACTGATCGAGCAGGAAACGCTGGTAGTCAGCGATGCGCTGAACCATAACTGCATCATCAACGCGATCCGCCTTGCCCAACCGGCCCGGAAAGAAGTGTTTGCGCACGGAGACCTCGACGCGCTGAACGACATTCTGTCTTCCCATCGCGGCCGATTCAAACGCGTCTGCGTGGTCACCGACGGCGTATTCAGCATGCGCGGCGACCATGCAGCGCTCGACCGGATCGAGGCGATCTGCAAACGGCATGAAAACGCTTACGAACAAGGCATCCTCACACTGGTCGACGATTCGCACGGGATTGGCGCCTTCGGCCGGACCGGCCGCGGCACCGAAGAGGTCGTCGGCGGCAGGGCCGACGTGCTGGTCGGCACGCTCGGCAAGGCATTCGGAGTGAACGGCGGCTATGTCGTCTCCAGCGCCGCCGTGATCGCCTATCTCCGCGAAAGCGCGCCGCTGTATATCTATTCCAACCCGATCACGCCCGGCGAAGCGGCAGCGGCCCTGACCGCCCTGCAAATCGTGGACAGTCCGGAAGGCATCGAATTGCTGGAAAAACTGCGCCGATTGAGCCTCGGCCTGCGGGCCGGCCTGAAACGCCTGGGCTTCGAAACCCTGCCCGGCGAACACCCGATCGTGCCGATCCTGATCCGCGACACGGCCGCCACCGCCGCGCTGGCCGAACATTTCTTCGCGCACGGAATTCTAGCCGCCGGCCTGAATTATCCGGTGGTTCCGAAAGGCGAGGAAGAAATCCGCTTGCAGATCTCCGCGCACCATACCGAAAAGGATATGGAATATCTGTTGGAGATACTGGCAAAATTCAAGTAGTTCGCTGGTTCCAGACGCGATCGCCCCATTCGTGGGATCGTCGCCTCCCATGCGTAGATACTGTTATCCACGTCAAGCGTTATGAAGAGCAGCGTTGTAGGGCGTTTTCGCGATAGCAAAACGCCAACAGCCTTCAAAGCGAGGCGGATTGCCTGGCGGCGAATCCACCCTACAAGAGCTTGAGCGCGAATACGCTGCGCCTCGGCCTTCAAATAAAGCGGCGTCACTTTCCGGCCTTTCCAGTCAACCAACGATTGCTGCAAAACCCAATCCTTGTTTTCCGAAATCTGCTCCAGCCAGTCGAGCAACGCAACATCGCGCATTTGAATGCCGTAGCCTTTCGAAGCCAGATAACCGGGATGGGTAATTTCGCCAAGAATCAGCCGGCGCACGTCGGGCGGAATGTCTTTGCGGGATTTCAAATAACCCATGTTGGACGGTTTCTTGCCGGTTCCTAAAGCGGAAATGATGTTGTCGTCTAGTAAATGCTTGAGGTACAGCCTCGGCAAATACCCGCCTAGGTTCTGGTCGTAGGTTTCTTCATCGAGAAGCCCGCGGTCGACCAGCTTCTGCCCCACATCGATGATCGTCTTCTTCGTTTTGACAGCACTGGCCCGTATGGCCTCGTTCTTGATGATCGAGGGATTCGCATACTTGTTGGTCAGGTACTCGAACACATTGGCCTGATCCTCTCCGGCGTCTTTGAAGGCGTCGTAAATACCTCTGGCCACCTCGTCGACCTTGGCCAGTTTCCCCAGCGTCAAATACCGCTTCACGAGGTAGTCGTCTTTATTGGGCAGGTCTTTAAGTGGACCCATGCCGTCCAGCGCATGAATGATGTTGTCAAGATAGTGCTTTGCCCTATTCTTCAACTCATGTCGTGATGATTCGCTGTGATCACCGAGTAATTCATCAATGGACTGATTTTCGTTCTGTGCCCGGCTGAATTTGATGCCGCTTGAACTTTTGTCCGAATCAGGCGGCTTCCGGTACTTGACAAGATCACGGTCAGTCTTTAAGCTTTTGTTCCAAGCCCTAATTTTACTTGGCTCGCTGGCGAATTGGACGCCAGACCCCAGGTAAAACTTAGGGCTTATTTTTTGGTTGACGTACAGGGGCTTGTGATGGCCGCTCTCAATATATTTGTCAACTGGCATAACGCCACGGTCTTTTGCGTAAGCCGTCAACACTAGATGGCGATTTTTGGCTTCAGTACGCCCTTTGCTTTCCGCCTGCGGTTCAAGTGCAACGATAATTGCCTTACCATCCGCCGATTTCTCTGGCGCAATAATCGTCAGATGTCCATCCGACTGGCGTTCCAAAACAAGATTAGGATTTTCTAGCCATTCTGGGATCTTCTTCCATTGTTCTGCGGTCAGCGAATGGTTGTAATGGCCGTCGTCGACGGCGTGAGCTTCATGAACATAAACAGGGAGGTCTCCAAAGCCAATCAAATCCAACACGTCGCCACGATCAAGTATTTTGATTTCACGTAGACTATTGCGATTGATGTTTTGCGGATCGGCAAACAACTCATCGATTCGCTTCTCATACGCCTCTCGGGTCGTCTGGCTGCGGCTCGCCATCCTGTCCGCTTTACCATTCTCACCGGTTTGCTTTACGTTTGAGCTTGCAACCTTTGCCCCATATCGCGACATCGCCGCCAGATCGGCCGGCGTCAGCGACTTGATAAAACCCATGTCGAGCCCGGAACGAATCAGCGCCACACGGATTGCCGCAATGAAATCCTCGATCGCCTTCCGGACCATGCCGCCCAGTGAATCAGGACGCTTGCTGTACTCCGAAACCAGATAGGCGCGATATTCCTCGGCTTGGTCGGCGGCTGGCGTCTTAGCGTCCATCACGCGCCGGTATGCGGCCTTTTCAATCGCGCTACCACGGCCGGCCGCCGCATGTTTGAAACTGCGGTCGAGCTGGTTTTCAAAGCGGTTGATTGCGGCTTTCAGTTGCGGGTCGACGGCTTCGGCCCGGTGCAGGAGTTCGTGGGCCAGGACGGACGGCAGGTTATCCTGATTGAGCATATCAGCAACCAGATACATCTGGTCGTGCCGCCCGTCATAGAGCGCCTCGACGCCGGCCAGCTTGCTATATTTCGCAGTGATGCTGATATCTTCGTCCGAGAAAATGACATAGTTGTAATTTTCGCTTTCGCCGGATCGGCTTGTGGCGTCGAGGTATTTGATTCCGCGAATGCCGGCTCTGTGCATCCTATCGGCTCTGTCCTCTTTCTCGTAAGAGCCATCACCAGGACGGACGGCAACATCTCCACCCATAACGTCATCGGGATTACGTGGCCACATACCCAAAACTTTAAGAGCCTTCTTAATCTTATCGCTCTGCTCACTCAGCGGCTTATCCCAAAGCAAATACTCGTCTTGTTCGGGGGCAAGTTCAACTTGGTATAGACGACCTTGATTGGCCAGGGCCTGTTTTGTCTCATCAGATAAGTCATAATCATCGGGGTGTTTTAATGCCGCAGAAATAGCTTGGTGTGGGTAGTCAAACCCCAGCCAATCATCATTCTGCAAGGCAATCAATAGCTCCTTCTGCGCATCACTCAGATTGGGATTTGTCAGCATTTCATCAACTGCATCACCGGGGGTCGAATACTCATCGTATGAGTCCCTCGCCAAGTCAATGAAGTCTCTGGCACTGAGCCCCTTGCGGTAATACTCAGCAATCCCTTTACTATCTGCAAAATAAAGCCCGTAGCCGAACGCCTGCGCGCCCTCACCTTTGCCGATATGTTCCAGACTGAACCGGTCAAAATCGTGTGGTGTGCCATGCCAGGCCGCATGATACAGCGCTGTGCCGCGCTCCTGTAGATAGGCCGGAAGATCTTCGACCGATTGCACTACTTTCAACTTGCCGGCATCGAGCAGCCGCTTGACGCGCTTGGGCAGCCAGGATTTAACGTCGGCGACGGTGCTGCCGCTTACCGGCCGATCGGTTTTCGACGACAAGCTTGTATTTTGGTCTGTATCCGTTATACTTGTTTCATCCGCCTTGGCCTCTGGGATTAAGAGGGTCTGTTTATCAGATGACGCGCTGGGCCCGGCGCGCTCCCAAAGCGGTTTTTTATTTTTGAACTGATCGTCTCTTCCTGGGGTTGCGTTTTTAATCTCGTAAAATTCCCCATCTTCGCTTGGCTCTAGTTGAATAGCGGCAAACTTTAATTTGCCTTTGTCTTCAACCAAAATCAAACTTCTGCTGTTTGGCTTATCGCTTTTGTGAATGCGCGTAAAATTGCGCGTAATTTCATTAATGAAATCAATAGCACTATCAAACCCAAGCGCCTTAATGTCGTCCTGATGACGAAGTTCAATATGCACCAAGCCTTCCTTTTCATCGCCATAACGTAAACGAATTTTTGCCGGCTGCCGGCCTATTGTTGTCGAAATATCTTGAGTGATCTCTCCAAAATCTAAAGAGCCGTCAGGAGATGAAACGAATGTCTTTGGATGGGTATTTTTAGTAGATCGGCTGAACTTGATCCCGCCCTTATTTTCGGCGCTGCTGACAGCATCCCCATGCAAGGGATTGCTTGGGTCTTCGGAGACCGGCGCCATCTTCTTCAACTTGTCGGCCACGGCCGCCAAATCCGCCGACGACTTGGCCTTGCTCAACGCGATCTTGATCTTCGCCATCTCGCCGACCACGTTGTCTTTCGCAAATCCCTTTAAATAGTCGTGTCCCGCAATCATCAGGTAATAGTCCGGATGCGCCGCTACATCGCGCCGAAATTCATCGGCGTCAACTGACAGGATCTGAGAGACAGGGCGGTAAGAATCAAGGAGAATCCGCTGGGGGAATGGGGCGTCAATGCCATGGATGCCGAAAGGCATATGCTGCGGGGCCATATGCTGCGCGAGCATTATCATGACGTTAAGCGGGCATTGGAATACGGAGAGCCGGTGTCGCGGGAGGTGTTGAACGACTACCCGGATTTGGCGGCCGTAGCCGACAAGTTGAAGAAGATGGCGCCGGTCTCCGAAGACCCAAGCAATCCCTTGCATAGGGACGCTGCCAGCAGCGCCGAAAATGAGGGCGGGATCAAGTTCAGCCGCGCCATCCAAGACGACCTCGCCTTTGCGCAAGAAGTGCTGAATGAGCTGGCGGAGGTTGACGAGTTCTTCCGGTTTCCAGTTAGTCCAAAGACCACGCTTGATGGCGTGATGAAAGACATTGCGCCAGACTTTGAATTTGTTGGCGAGGATACGCGGGAAGATGAACGCAGCGAGTCCGGCGCGGATCGGCGCTTTGTGTTTAAGACCGACAAAGGCAAGCCGTTTTATGTGTACGAACGTGGTGATGAAATTTGGATTGATGTCAGTCGGTTAAGTACGGGCGAGGGCGGTGCGGCGATCTATCACGCCCTGGGCAATTACGCGCATAATGCTGACAAAGTGTTTGTTGGCGACCCCGCAGGGCTGAGCGATGACGCGGTAATCCGGCGTACGGCTAATATGCTGTCACTGGCTTTACGTTTGGGTACGACCGATTTTATGGAGCCAAGCATCGAGCAAAGGCGTGGGATTCCAGAGATTGGCGTTGTGCCGTTGAAGTGGCAAGGCAGTGACGTTGACAAAACACAGTCATTGATTCAGACTTTCCTTGCTAATCTGCAAAAATCAATTTCCAGAATTATAAGGATATTCAGTATGACTTCGGAAAAAGACAGTTTGTACGATCCATTGACGGACAACCCGTGGACTGGGCCAAGTTCGATAAGTACCAAAAGGAGTATGGAGTTGGACGAGCAGCGCGAGCAGGTTCGACAACGACTCGTCGCGGCGCATTCCTCCAGTCCCTTGTATCAAGCGCGGGCGGAGAAAGATCTGGAATACTGGAACACGTTTTACGTGGGTCGCGTCAGTTAGTCAAACAAGGCGGGCTCGACCGCCTATTCTCCAAATCCCCACCCACCACCGGCAGCACCGTCGCCGACGTTAAATCCTGGCTGCCCAAGCGCGTCAAGCGGCTGCTCGATGCCGGCAAGTTGCGCGTGGAACAAGCCGCCGCCGACGTACCGCAAACCGCCGAATCGATCGATGCCGGCGGCGTCGAGGGCTTTTACGCTCCCGAAGTCGCGGGTGATGTGGGATAGCGGCGATTACATTCCGTTTTACCGGGTGATCGAGGACAACGTGAAAGGTCCGCGCGGACGGCGCGGATTGACGCACCAGACTTCCGGCATTCGGCGATTGAAAGGCGGCACGGCCAGTTTGGGCGATCCGCTTGAAAACATCGTACGCAACTTCGCCCATTTGATCGATGCCAGCCTGAAGAATAATGCCATTCGTAAGGTGGCCGACCATTTCGACGGCGCCGACATCCTGAAGGAAATCCCGCGCATTCAGAGCCGTAGGCTGGGCTGAAGGTACGAAACCCGGCTTTTCCCAACGCCGGCAATGCCGGGTTTCCGCAAAGCTCCAACCCGGCCTACACAGCTGAAACTTGAACATCGACAAACTTCGAAAGTCGACACGAAGTCGTCGCTCCCACGGTAAAGGTAACGGCATTACGCCCGTTATCCTTCTCATACCACCGTATCAGGTCAGCCAAAAGTGAACATCCTAAAAAGTGAATCCGGAAAGCGGGTTTTCCAGACAGTTTTAAATTAAGGATACCGTCGGTTCATGTTGCGCGCCGTAAAAGAACGATCCCTCTTTTTTTCTCGCCCGCTTGCCGTTCCGGAAAGGCTCGTTTAACATGCCCGCTTTAGGCAACTCTGCCTCCAACCGCTTCTGAATCTCAAGAAGGACAAGCCCTATGAAACCTTTTCATAAGCCGGGCGCACCCGGCACCACGGCGCGCAAATCCTCGAAAACTCCTCCTTTCATTCCGGCCGCGGCGCTAATGGTGCTGGTCGGCTGCGCGGCGACCAGCGTTTCGGAATTGAATGACTCCAAAGCGACGGCCGGTTACGATCCGAAAGACACCGACAAGCTGTTCGTGGTGGACTGCCTGTTGCCGGGACAGGTGCGCAAGCTTGGCGCGAAGGCGATGTATCTGACCGCGCGGCGGCCAATCCAGACCACCGCCGGCGACTGCGAAATGCGCGGCGGCGAATATGTCGCTTACGACCGCGCGAATGCGGCCACGTCGCTGAAGATCTGGCTGCCGCAGGCGCAGCAGGGCGATCCGGAAGCGATGGTGAAGGTCGGCGAAATCTACGAAAAGGGCCTCGGCGGGATGGCCGATCCGAAGCTGGCCGCCGAATGGTATTTGAAGGCGGCCGAGAAAGGCGATTCGCAGGCGCAGATCAACCTGGGCTATCTGTATGAAAAAGGCCTCGGCGTCAAACAGGACAAAGCCACCGCGTTGAACTGGTACCGCAAAGCTTCCGGGCTGGCCGGTTCCGATCTGCAGTTTTCGAGCGTGATCGAGGCCAATTATCAGCAGCAACTCAGCCAACTGCGCGAAGAATCGCAAGGCTATAAAGCGGAAGCCGAAAACCTGCGCGCCCAACTGGATGCCACCCGCCAGCAGCTTGCCGAGCAAAAACAGCAGTCGAGAACGATCGAACGGCAGCTCGACGAAACCCGCGGCCGACTGAAACAGGAAAAAGGCAAGGCCAGCCGCAACGAGGCGCTGATCCAATCGCTGCAGCAGGAAGTCGATACCAGGCAGTCAGACCTTAAAAACCAGCGGCAACAGGTTTCCCAACTGGAAAAACAGTTGAAGGAAGAAGAAAGACAAATCAAGAGCCGCCCGAAAACCCAGACGATCGCTCGCCAGGAAACGGTAGCCACACCCGATACCGAAGAGCCCGGACAGGTCGAAGAACCGCAAACCCAGGCTTCGGAAAGCCGGCTGGCCGAAATGGAAGCCCGCATGAAATCGCTCGAAACCGAGTACCAAGCCAATGCGGCGCATATCAACATGGAAGTCAGTACCATCGAGGAGAAGGCCGGACAAGCCGGCACGACGCAGGAAAAGCTGGCGGTCGAGGCGCGGCGCGGCAAATTGTCCCGCTCGAAGAGCGAACTGATCGCGCAAGGCCAGCAGATCAAGGAACTGAAAAATGCGATCGCGAATGAAAAGCGTAATCTGGCCCAGCCGTTGACGGTCGCGCAGGGAGGGCCGGCAATCGAAATCCTCGATCCGCCGGTCAAGTTGACCCGGGGCACGGCGCCGAGTTTCCGTCTGCGCTCGGCGACCAAGATCAAGGAAATTGTCGGCCGGATTTCGGCACCCGGCAGTTTGAAGAGCCTGAAGATCAATCAAATGACCGTCCAGCCCGACAAAGACGGCCTCTTCAAATCCGAAATCGCGATCGCGTCGGCCTCGACCCCGGTCAAGATCCTCGCGACCGACCGGCAAAACCGCCGCAGCCTGATCGCCTTCAATCTGCTTTCCCCAACCCAGACAGCCGCACAGACGTTCGACGAAGCGCCGGAAAGCACGATTTCAAGCACCTACCCGTCGGTCAATTTCGGCCGCTATTACGCTTTGATCATCGGCAACAACAATTATGCCAGCATGCCGACCCTGAACACCTCGGCCAACGACGCCAAAGCGCTGGATGAAGTGCTGCGCTCGCGCTACGGCTTCAAGACCAAACTGCTGGTCAACGCGAACCGGCACCAAATCATGACCGCTTTCAACGACCTGCGCCAGAGCCTGACCTCCCAGGACAATCTGCTGATTTATTACGCGGGCCACGGCGAAATCGACAAAAGCGACGAAAGCGCCTACTGGCTGCCGACCGACGCCGAACCGAACAATACCGCGAACTGGCTGTCCAGCTTCAACGTAACCAAATATCTGAACGTGATTCCGGCCAGGCATATTCTGGTTATCGCGGATTCGTGTTATTCGGGTGCCATGACGCAGGGCGCGATCGTCCGCCTGCCGAAGGACATGCCGGAAGACAAGCGCGAAAAATGGCTCAAGTTCATGATGAACCGCAAGGCCCGCACCGTCATGACATCGGGCGGCGAGGAACCGGTGCTGGATTCCGGCGGCGGCAACCACTCGGTCTTTGCCAAGGCGCTGTTGGCCGCGCTGAATTCGAACAAGGGCATGATGGTCGATTACGAGCTGTTCCGGATCGTTTCCGGTCAGGTCAAAAAATCCGCCTCGATGGTCGGCTTTCAACAGTCGCCCGAATATTCCGCCTTGCAGCATGCCGGGCACGAAGGCAGTCCCTTCTTCTTCGTACCTAAAAGTTAACTCGATTACGAGCCGTTTATGAACGACAAAAACCCCGACGATGATGCCGATGATGTGACCCGGATTGCGCCGCGACCGCCTAATCCAACGGCCGGCCAAGCAGCGGCTTCGGCAAGCGCGGCGGATACCCAGGATGCGAAGACGCGCTTGAGCGCTTCGTTCCGTACGCAGCCATCGGCCCCGGAAGACGATGCGACGGTCATTGCCGCCGTCAAAACCGGGACTCAGCCGCCGGCGCCCGCAAACCCGCCGAATGAAGATGCCGAGACGATCGTCGTGAGTCCGGCGCCCGCTACGCCCACGCCCGCCACTTGGCGCACCGCGGCGATGGCCAAGACGCTGAGTTTTTCCACCGGTTCGCCCTCGGCGCCGCTGACCATCGGCTCGGTGATCAAGGACCGTTTTGTGATTAAGGAAATCATCGGCTGCGGCGGCATGGGCACGGTATTTCGGGCCACCGATTTACGCCGGGAGGAAGCGCAGGACGAATCCCCGGATGTCGCCATCAAGGTATTGAACGAAGAATTCCGCCAGGACCCGGAGCTGTTTATCGCGCTGCAGCGGGAAACCAAAAAAACCCAGCAACTGGCGCATCCCAACATCGTGACAGTCTACGATTTCGACCGGGACGGCAGCAATGTCTTCATGGTGATGCAGATTCTGGAAGGCCAGTCGCTGCGCCAATACATTCGCGAACAGGCGCCGGATGGCCTGCCCTTCAAGCAAGCCTGGCCGATCATCAAAGGGCTGGCCCTGGCCTTGGCTTACGCGCACAAACACAATATCGTCCATTCCGACTTCAAACCCGGCAACGTCTTCATCACGACCGGCGGCGACGTCAAAGTGCTCGATTTCGGCATCGCCTGCGCGGCGGCCCGTTCGGACCACGACAAGACCGTTTTCAACGCCCGCGACCTGGGCGCGCTGACCCCCGAATACGCCAGCCTCGAAATGTTCGAAAATCAGCCGCCGGACCCGCGCGACGATATTTATGCACTGGGCTGCGTCGCTTACGAACTGCTGACCGGCAAGCATCCGTTCGGCAAAATCGAGGCGCCGAAAGCCTACGCGGTCAATTTGCAGCCGCCGGCCATCCCAGGCCTGAAGCGGCGGCAATGGAATGCGCTGACGCATGCGCTCGCGTTTAAAAAAGCGCAGCGCACGCCCTCTATTCCTCAATTCATCAGCGAATTCGAACCGCGATCGAGGATCACCTGGATTTTATCGGCAATCACCGTGCTGGCGCTATTGAGCGCCTCGGGCGCTTACGTCTATCTCTACTACAATGTCGATCCCCTGGCCGACAAGGTCATCGCGTTGACGCCCGAACAGGAACTCAAAATCAAGGACCTGCTGGAACTCGCACAGATTCACTACGATGTCGGCTTCATCACCGCCCCTTCCGGCAGCAATGCGCTCTGGGCCTATCGGCAGGTACTCGAAATCGATCCATACAACAAAGCCGCCAAAGCAGGACTCGAAAAAATCGCCAACCTGTGCGAGCAACAGGCGGAAGAATTGTTCGCCCAAAACAGCATCACCGAAAGCATGGCCAAGATCGAAGAAGGGCTGGAAGCGGTGCCGAAACACGACGGCCTGCTGGCGTTGAAAAAGCAGATTCTGGAATTGGAAGGCCAACAATAAAAGCGCCTCGCGCAACCTTGAAGTCCATACCGCGACGCGCCCTATTGCTTGGTTGCCTGACGCTGTGGCTGGCCGGTTGCGCGACTCCCGAAATCCGCCTGGACCGGGAAGCCGAACGACTGCATTTGATTCGGACCGTGGTCAAGGGCAGCGATTTTGTACATGTCGCCTATCTGAGTCGAACGCAGAACCAAACCGGCGAACTGCACGTCTACCTGGACGGCGACGGCTCGCCCTGGCTGCATCACCGCTGGATTTCGGACAATCCGACCCCGCGCAATCCGCTCGTGCTCAGGCTGATGGCGCAAGACCCGATGCCCTCGGTTTATCTGGGCCGTCCGTGTTATCACGGCTACGGCGCGAAACCGCCCTGCTCCGCGGATCTCTGGACCGGTCGGCGTTATTCCAAAACCGTCGTCGAATCGATGACGGCCGCCTTCCGGCAAATCCACCGGTCATTGCATCCGCGCAGAACGGTATTGATCGGCTTCAGCGGCGGCGGCGCCCTGGCGATGCTGATGGCGGAACAACTGAATATTGTGAACGGCATCGTCACGATCGCGGGCAATCTGGACCCTGACGCCTGGGCCAAGCATCACCATTATTCGCCGCTGACCGGTTCGGAAAATCCTGCCAGGCGGCCACCCTTGCCCAAAAACATCTTCCAACTGCACTTGGCCGGCGAAAAAGACACGAATATCCCGCCGGATTTGATTCATCCGGCCGTACGGCGCCAGCCTTCGGCAAAATGGGTCGTCATCCCCGAAGCGGATCATGACTGCTGTTGGGAGAATCGATGGCATGCGATCCTGGACATGATCGCAACGCGTCCGGACCCGCCCGGCCCGGAATAATTCAGCCCTGCGAACCTGAACAGGTCCCGCCCGTTTCTAAACCGGCTTTGGTGTTTCCTTCAATAGCAGCGGCGGAGCGAATTTGAAACCGAAATATTTCGGATCTTCCCCGATCACCGCGGCCGAAAAGATATAGAAGACATAGTCGTAGGTTTCTTTCGGAATCTGGTATTGGCGGATGAATTTCCAGAAATTCCGGTCGCGCGGATTGTCGGGCATCTTTCTGATCATTTCCTTGACCCGATTTTGCCCGTAATTGTAACTGGCGATCACTAACAGGCCCGACGCCTGCGCCTCGGTCCCGTAGATCAGCTTTAAATATTTCGCTCCGGCCCGGGTCGCGCGGTCGAAATCGAAGCGCTGATCCTGCTCGTCGTATTCCCGGGTCGCGGCCAGCGGGCCGGATTTCAGCCCGAAATCCTCACCGGTCGACGCCAGCAGCTGCCACGCGCCTTTCGCGATCCCGAAGCGGGTTTCCGGGCCGACCGCCATCCTGTCGTAGCCGCTTTCCTGCAACGGCAGATAAATGAAATGCGGCGGCAAGCCTTCCTTTTCCAGAGCCGCCAGGATCATCGGGGCATAACCGTTGCCCTCCAGCGCTGCCATCGCCTGCCCAATGCGCGGCGTGGATTGCCAGTACTTGATATAACGCTTGACTTCTTCGACGAAATCCTCGGGCAGCTCCAGTTCGCTTTCGCCGAACTCCCGGGCAACCCTGACGATCAGTTCTTCTTCGTAACGCGCCGGGCTTAGAAAACGGATACGCAGGGATTCCGCTTCCTTCACGTACTCCTGGTACTTGACCTTCATCCGTTGCAGCCGTTTGCGCTCCTCCGCCAGCCGCAGGCTCTCCGCGGCGACTTTTGCCTGTTCGGCCTTGATGCGTTCCTGCTCGGCCTTCAACTTTTCCTGCGCGACTGTCTTGACCGTCTGTTCGAGCACTTCCGCGCTGGATTCGATCGTGATCTCGGCACGCGACAGGCTGACTTCGAGCGTTTTGATATCGTAAAACAAATCGATCGCCAGGGCGCGGGCATTGGACAGCGCGATCCTTTGATACACCGCCATGCCGCCGGCAACCAGAAACAGCACGGCCAGAACCGTGATCCATTTATTGTATTTTTTGCTTCGGATCACTCGGTCTTCGCGAATCAGCGTCCGCACCATCCGGGTGTATTCGCCGGCATCCTCGGCCTCCTCCTGGGACATCAGCCGATTCCTGACCGCCTCTTTGGATAGATGGTGTTTTTCCGCGGCTTGTTGCGTCAGTGTGACCGAAGAAGGAGCCGGCGGCGTCGGAGCTTTGTTCGGGCTCGGTCCTTTGGCCGGCTCCCGCCCGGCCGCCTGAATTTGCAGAAAAATCTCTGCATTGCCCACCCGCACCCGAGTCGGCAGCGCCAATCGGGCTTTTTGCTCCATCCGTTCGTCACCGATAAAAACTCCATTCGCGCTATTCAGATCGACAAGCCACCATCCGCCCTGTTCCTGTTTCACTTCGAGGTGGTGGCGGCTTATGTCTCCGCTCTCCAGCACGACCGAGTTGTCATGCGCGCGCCCGGCGGTAAATCCCTCGGCAAAATGATAGTCTTTCAGCGTTCTGCCGGTGCTGTCCTGGACAAAGACCCGCAAACCGGAGCGGAATATCACGGTCCGGTCGGCGTCCTGCACGGCGGGCGGAGAGAGGGACGGCTTGAAAACGGTTTTATCGTCCTGCATCGGATTGGCTGGCCGGGCCGGAGTAAGGAAACTTGGTGAAGGCGTTCAACGAAAATATTCGCCGGCGGAGGACAGGCATCATTTTGAAAATATCACTTCGATTGGACGGACCGAGTCCTCAACCGGTCCAGAAGCCACGCAAGGCCGCAGGCGGATCGGCAAGCGACTGAAACCTTGCCAGACGCGCGGCATTGCCGTTGCGGTGGCTCAGGAAGGGCATGATTCCGAGGCCAAGAATTTTTTCCGCTGCCCGATCGGTCAAATGCGTTTCCGCGCACGGCAACAGCGTTGAACCGCCGTCCTGTTTTAAAATGTACGCCGGCAGATCGTGGATTTGCAAGTCATCCCCAGGCCGCATCGCATCGCCGCGCCCAAGATAGGAACGACCCAACAGCAATGCGCAAAAAAAAGCCGGGTTACCCCATAAAAAGTCCGCATGGGGGTAAGGTTGTGCAGTCTCCTCAAACGCAAAAGATTCGACCGGATCGGAATCGCCCCCGTACGGCAAGCGCAGCAGAATTCGGGGCAACGCCAAGCCAAGCCACGGAGCGATCGGCGTCTGCCGCAACGCCGCCCAACGTTTTTCCGCCTCCGGACTCATCTCGCTCCAGTCGTGAGGATCAGGCGATTCGGCCAGGACGCGGCACCCCAAAAGTCCGGAATCGGCCGCAGCGATAAAGGGGCCGCCGGCCTGAGATGACACCAAGCCGCACGCCGCCAGCAAAGCGACGTCTTCAGGATCGCTGCCGAAGGTATAATTTCCGATTATCGCGGACCAGGATTCCCCGCCGAACGAACCGGCGTTTTGCCCTGCCAGCAGGCGATACAAAGCGGAGCGGCTCAGGTTTTCCCTCGCAGCGCTTATCTCTTCGAACAATTCATCCTTGCCGACATCCAGCAGATGCAACGAAAGATGCTCCCCGGTTTCGAGATTCGAAACCAATATCCACATCGCTCTCCAAGCCGCTTCGAGCGCCTGAAAATCCGGCCGATGCAATAACTCCCGCATTTTCACGCTCAACGCCTCGTCCGCCGCTTTGAGGTAAACGGCTTTGAAAGGCCCGGGGTCGGGCACGATATACTGAGCCACGATCTGCTCGATATACCGGGCCGTAACCGATGCGCCTGGATTCTTACGGGAACCTTCAGGATGCACGGCGCGCCCTCCGATCAGGCGATCAAAGGTCGCCTGATCGTCTTCGGGTGGGGACGGTTCCCCGTCGGTTACCGGAGGCGCCGCAACTTGCATCAGGCCGCGCAACATTTCCGCCGCCTGCGCAAATGTCGCGTCGTCGTTCAGCCGCTTCCTGACGCGGGCAAGCTCCTGGAATATTTCGAGATTTCGGAACAGCGTATCGGGATGGAAGTCGTCCATCTGCCGAAACGCGAGTTCCACGTCGGCATCGAGATGCAGGCGAGGCGCGATCCGCGCCATCACCGCATCGAAATTATCGATGTCCACCTGATGAATGACGCGCTCGCCAAAACCTTGCCGCTTCGCTTCCCGTCGCATACCGGCCCCGCTGAAGTCGCCCAGGATCAGGATACGCATCGGCCAGTCCTAAAATTCGCTGCACACGCCGAGATTAATCGAGTGCTCGGACAGGTTTTCGCGTCCCACCATCGCTTCGTAAAACAGGAACGCAGAGAGCCCGTGCGTGAACGTCGCCGACATGCCGGCGCCCAGGTTCGCATAGTTGCGGTCCGGGTTGTCGCTGACGACGGTAAAGACGTTCTGCGCGGGATCATTGTTGAACTGCCAGTTGACCAGTCGTACTCAAAGCCCAACTCCCGCTTCGTCGCATCCTTGTCGCCGGCATCGAAGTTGCCGTTCATGAACACGCCGAGCCTGTCGAGCGAGCTGTCCTTGTCGCCGCCGGCACCGCCGCTGGACTGGCCGGGGAGGCCTGCAGACGCCAGCAGGTTGGGACCGCTCACCCCGCTGACGATGAAGCCGCCCCAGTCGCTGTGGCGCAGCAGCATCAGCCGGTTCTTGACGTTGCGGAACTGCTGGTTGGCAACCGAGATCGCCAGCGTCGACTGCGCCAGCGCTTGATAGGGAGTCAATTGCGCAAGGGCCTCGAAATTAGTTGATTCGTTAGGCCCGCCAAAAAGGGCATTGGCACAGGTACTGGAAAGATCCAGCTCTGCCAAAGTCGGAAAAAATCGGGCCGCTGAAACTTCGGATTGTGAATTCTGATTAAAATATATGCTGCAGGGATTCGCGAAAGCCGACTCGATACTTCCCAGCGGGACCTCGGCCGTCAAAACCGCATGCGCGGCATAACGAAGCAATCTGGGTGCACGGCAATCCGGTAATTGGCCTGAGGCTGAATTTTTATGAAGATTTAGGGTTGGCGTCATGTTACTCACACTCTGTAATTGAAAATTGCCCATGACTGAAAATTTTATTGCAGGATCCGTCGGCGGTTGGCACGGTTTAAAAAGAAGTACGGGAACGGCAGGTAAAAAATCCGTATCAAACCCAGCGTCCGCCCCCATCCCTCCGTCAAAACCGGCGTCCGTCAAACATTTCAATTAGGTTTTCTTGCCGAATTCAAGCTTTATTAAAACCGTAAAGCTCTTTAAATTCACATACATTAAACCCTTTCTTAAAGAGTTTTTCAAAGTTTTTCGCAGGCGACCGAGACGATGACTACCGAAATATTATCCCTGCCCCCTCTCATTTCCGCTTCGCGAACCAGATTCCGAACAATCTCTTCCGGGGACCCTGCCATGCAATAAGCGATGATATCCGCATCCGCGAGTTCCTTGATCAACCCGTCGCTGCACAAAATAAACAAATCCCGATCGGCAATTTCTCCTTCCCCAGCGTCGAGCTCCAGCAGCTCATCCGCCCCGACCGCACGCGTAATCACATTTTCATGGACCGGAACGGCTGAAGCCTCGGAGGCGCCAAGCCCGCCGTCCGCTATTGGCGGTGATAAGGAGTGATCCTGGGTCAATTGCTCGAGAATCCCTTGCCGGTAACGATACAAACGGCTGTCGCCCGCCCAAAGGTAACGGAAGTGCTTGCCGGATATCAGCAACACTACGATCGTACTGCCGATAATCTGGCCATGGCCCCGACTTTCGGCCATACGCAGCAGTTCGCGATTGACCGACTGCAGGCATGCCTCGACCCGTTCCTGATAGCGGTCAATGCCATCTTGGCCGGAAATCTTCGCCAGGGCCGCTACCGCGGTTTTGCTCGCAACATCCCCCGCGCTGTGCCCGCCCATCCCATCGGCCACCGCCCACATCCCGGCCTCGCACCTCTCCAGGATCGCGTCTTCATTGAGCTTACGCCGCATCCCGACCACGCTCAACCCGGCGCTCTCCGTCACCCATTTTGCGCCCGAGCGTCGTAACGGGGCACGCGTCTCCCGGCCGCGCGTAATCTCTCCGTGCTCCCAAACCGGATCGCCCGCGGCCGGTCCGGTTGAAGAAGCTTCGGCCTCGATCGCTGGTTGCGAAACCTTGGTGTCCGTTACCGGCAAACTCCCGGCCAAGCTAAGATTCGACAAGTTCCATTGGCGATTCGGCCATACGCCATTCAGAAACCCGACAAAAGCATCGACCGGCGGCATCCCGTCGCAGAGCAAAAAGGAAGTCTCTGAAGCTTCAAGCGCGGTCGAGCGCCAGTAGCTGCAACGTTCCAAAAAACGTGCGCCCAACCGGCTCCCAATCTGGCGCAAGGCCCGGGGCGTATCCGCGGCCGTATCGAGCCGGAAATGAAAAGCCTGTCGAGCCGAAGCGGTATCAAGCCGCTCCTGGCCATAGCGAATCGGCTGCACCGAAACGAATTCGCGAAGATGCAGGCGCTCTAACCTGCCATCAAAACTGTCCAGGTCGAAATCATAATCGAGCGAAAACAGCGCCAGTTGGGACAACGCCTCGAACCAGCTGCAATCGGGCTCGAACAGATCGGTCAACGGCCAGTTATTGACTTTCGCGGCCAGCGTCAGCGGAAAATACCGCCCTACCCTGTCGACGCTCGGCATCATGACCCCGGCCCAGGCATCGTTCCCGCACAGACCCGCCGGCAGGGCGAACTGCCAGATCGGACTAATTAGAAAGGTATCCAGCCAGGCCGGACCCAATTGCTCGCGGCTGGCGGTCAAACCCGCCTGCAGCCATTGGTCCCAGGGTTCGATAAACTGGCGCGGCAAACGCCGGGATAAAAAGTCGCCGTGGCTCGGGATCTTGCCGTAAAAGCCCGGCGCGGATTGCGGCTGAATCACAAACCTTCCGGACAACGGAAACTTTGCAGTTCCCGCAGATTGAATGGGTTCGTCACGCTGGCCGCGCGCAGCTCATAGCGCGCGCTCATACCGTCCAGTTGAAACGTCAGATTGAATTTTTCCGGCGCCGAAGTCGGTTCGATCGTCGCTTCGTCGAGCAACCGGAAAAAAGCCCAGGTGCCTTCCTTACTGCGGCTGGCCTGACGCCCGTCGAGACTTTCGAAGACGATCCGCACACCCTGGCTGGGAGTCGGCCCAGGCCACTTCAGACTGGTGGCCTGTTCCGGACCGTGCCGATAAACCGCCTCTTGGCCTTCGATTTGCAGGCGGAAGGTCCCGACATTCGTATCGAGCCCCTGCGGTTTCAGCTCGAATTGCACCTGAGGCGAAGGCCCGGCGGCGAAAAAGGCATCCCGGATCTTGGCCGCCAGCTGAAACCGACGGATTGACTCCTGCGACAAACCTAACGGCTTTTCGGCCACCATTTCAGACCAGACGGGCCTGCTGGTGTCGACAAAGGGTTTTAGATTCGCCTGGAAAAACTGGTCCATCAGCCCGGAAGGCGCAAAGATTTTCGAAAAATCGGCCAGCAGGACGTCCTGATTCGTTTTCACATTGAACGGATAACGTCCCGTTAAAGCCGCTTTACAGGGCGAGGCGACGGCCGTTTTGACCATTTCGCTCAGCTGGCCCTTGGCTGCCGAAGACAGTTTTTGCCCACCGCTGTTCACGACGATTTGCAGCCAGCCTTTCAACGGTTCGGGCAGGCGGGCAAATTCGAGCTGCGCCTGTTTCAGCACGTCCGTGCCGGCGCCGCTAAACAGGCTCGCCTGATTCTGCAAGGCCTGGCCGCCGGTATTGGCGCTGCTCAATTGCAGAAAGTAATCGCGCAGGCTTTTCAATTGCTGCAATACCGAATCCAGCGCTACCGGTTTATCCGGCCCGCCGCGCACCAGATTGTTCAAAGGCTCGAACTGCGCCTCCGCCGCAAGGGCCGGATCGGGCCCGGCATCGACGCCGGCCGCGTTTTTGGCCAAAGCGAGCAATTGCGAGGTCTTCGTATCCGGCGACTTCAATGCGCTACCGACCGCTTTCGCCATCGAGTCGCTGGCCTGTTTGCTTAACTGACTGAATGCCGTATTCGCCTCGATGCCGTCCAGCAATTTGCGCAAAGGACCGTCGGGCCTGGACAGAATGTCGAGCATCTGGGCGGTCTGGCTCGTCGTCAACGCGGGTTGAAGCTTCAGCTTGGCGATCAGGTCCGACCAGACCGTTTTATATTCGTTGACGTACAGCTTCTTCAATTCGGCATGCAGTTTTTCGACTTCCGCGATTTCCAGTCTGGCCTGACTGCCCAGCACCCAGTTCTGCTCGACCGCATCCTTCACGAAATCGCGGCTTTTGGTCAAAAACAGCTCTTTATAGCCGTAACCGGTGAACACCGCCGGGATCGCATAAGACGAAAAATCCTTGCCGTCCGATAGGGTGAAAACTCGCGCGCCATCCACACCGAGGGCCTTGCCTAATTGGAAATCATGCGCCTGGTCGAGCGATGTCTCCGACTTGAAGCGTGAATAAATCTGGCCGATCAGCGGCACCTGCGTCAGCTTGCCTCTAACCGAGTTCACGAAAGCCTGATCGATCTGCACCGGGTCGAGCTGCAGTTTGAGCAGGTTATCCAGATACCCGGCCAATTGGGCAACGGCTTCGGGATCGCCGGCGTATTGCAGGTCCCAGTCCGCGCGCACCCAGGCCATCGCAGTTTCCGGCACCAGCCGGTCAGTCTGGTTGAACATCAGGTAAACCTTCAGCAGCTCATACAGCACGTCGAGTTTATTGCCTTCAGCCCCCTGCATCCGCTCTTTCAAACGCAGCATGATCGAAGGCAGAAAATACTCGCGCAGCATTGCCTCATAGGCATGGCCTGCGGCCGCCTCGATCTTGTCGCCCTGCGACAGGCCGTATCCGGTCCATAGCCCGGCCTCTTTGTATACATTCCGCGCCGTCTGCAAAATATTCAGACGCGGCAACAATACCCGAAAATTATCCTGGGTACTGCTTGCGGACATTTTGATCGTGCGGTATTGCTCAATCTGTTCTTCGATCTGTTCCAACGCGGCCCGATTGTTGAAATAGCTGACCGTCCAGAGCGAAATCACGGCCAAAAAAACGAGCCCGGCGCCGGCATAGGCGCTCAGCTGCAGTAAGCGCGTCCGTTTTTCCAGTTTCGGATCCTGACCGGCCAGTTCCGCTTCGGGAAACAACACATCCTTCAGCAGGCGCGTCAGAAAGAAACTCTTTCCCTGGCCGCTGTACATCGGGACAGCCTGCCGGTCCAGGTGAAAAGCGCCGGCCAGGATGCCCAGCATCCGGTCGATCGGCGTGCCTTCCTGGGTACCGCTGGTGAAATAACAGCCGCGCAGGAGTACCGGCTGCTCATACCGGTTTGCCGCGAAAGTTGCCTGTAAAAAATCCAGCAGCGCGGGTTTCAGCAATGTCATTTGCTGCGGGAAATCCAGAATCGCGCCACGCCGGCGCACATCGCGCTCGTCCTGAATCCGTCCGATCGTCAGATTCTGCAGGCGCTGCAGCAATTCGTCATAGGAATCCGCGAAACGCGCAGGTAAATCCTGATCGCCGGTCAGGGTGTCGGCCGAAAAGGTTTCTCCCCAAACCTGGGCGCGCTGCTCGGGAGTCAGATCGGCGAAAAAATCGTTGAAGCCAGCCACCAGATCGGCCTTGGTAAACATCATATAGACCGGCAGCCGTACGCCGAGATGCTGATAAAGCTCATGAATCCGCGCACGCACGGCCTTCGCATGCAGCAGGCGCTCCTGCTCGGACTGCTGCAGCAGATCGGAAAGGCTGGTCGCCACGATCACGCCATTTAACGGCCGACGCGGACGGTATTTTTTGATCAGCGCCAAAAATCCGGCCCATCCGGCCGCATCGACGGCCTTGTGGCTTTCCTGAGCCGTATAACGGCCGGCCGTATCCAGAAAAACCGCATTATCGGCAAACCACCAATCGCAATTGCGCGTCCCGCTGACTCCTTGGATCGCATGTTTGCCGAGCTTTTCGGCGAGCGGAAAATGCAGGCCGGAATTGATCAGTGCAGTCGTTTTGCCGGAGCCGGGCGGTCCGATGATCGCATACCACGGTAATTGATAAACAAACTGGCCAGAGGATTTACTGCCTGTGCGCGATTTTTTCAATACCGCAAACGCGTCCTCGAAGCCTTTACGCAACATATCGACTTCATCGGCCGACGCTGCCGCCACATGATCACTGTCGCCGGTGACCAATTGCTCGACCAGTTTTTTCTCGGTGCTGCCGGCACGAAGCTGCATGACCAGCCGAAAAATCACCCAAATCACGAACAAAGCGATAATTACCAGTATCCTCGCCGGCGCCGACTCCAGCGGCACGCTGCCGGCGATCGCGATCAGCGGCCCCGCGAACCATACCAGGCAGCTGAGCGCCGCCAGCCCTAGAAACTGAATCACCCATTTATTGGTAAAAAATGCCTTGAGCTTTCCCATTTGCGCTCTCACAAAATCAGTAAATCGACGCGACGATTGATCGCCCTGTGCTCCGGCGTATCGTTCGGGATCAACGGCTCGCTTTCGGCCCGTCCTTCATAGCGGATCTTCCCGCTTTGCGTGGCCAGACTATTCAATATTTCGCTGACCTGCTTGGCTCTCGATTGCGACAAATGCCAGTTGGAAGGAAAGCGCGCCGACACGATCGGTTTGTCGTCGGTGTGCCCGGTCACCAGCACATTGTCCTTGCCGGCAGCAAACTCATCCGCGATCTTTCTCAGCATCGGCCTGAATTCCGGCTTTAACTGGTCACTGCCGGAGGCAAACGAGTTTCGGATCCGAAGCAGCCGGTCGTCGACGACTTCTACCATATTTGCCGCAATTTCATTCGCGAGCAGCCGCTTGAAACGTTCCTTCCGATCCGGATCCGCCGGTTTTACGACCGGCGCCGGAATCGCCGCGTGCGCGATCTCGACCGGCTGTTTGGCCAGCGCGAACAGGTCCTTATAAATCTGGTCGGACCTCGCATTCAATGCCAGAACAAACCCGATGTAAACCAGAAGCAAAAGCACGCCCAATACCGCGCCGACCACCCAGAGCGGCACATACCGGACCAGCGCATTGCGCACGTCCTTCAAGCCCTGCCAGCGCGGCGACAGTTCGCGTTCGCTATCGCCCTTCACGCGCTGAATCAACTGATACAGTTCGGCGCGGTATTTCTCCAGCGCGTTCGCACCGTTCGTCAATATCCGGTACTTGCCTTCGAATCCCAGACTGATAAAAAGATAGGTCAATTCGATCAGCACCAGATTCTGGGCCGGCTGTTTGACCAATGCCGCGACAATATCAAAAAACTTTTCACCGCCCCAGGCTTCGCGATGGAAAGAGATCAATAAACTTTGCTGACCCCACTGGCTTTGCGAACCCCACGGGGTATTCAAAATCGTTTCATCCAGAAAGCTGCACAGCGCATAACTGGCCATACGGGTATGGTCGGCGCTGATCCCGGATTGCAGCAACCGGTTTTCAAACAGAGTCACTTCGTTGCTCATCCGTTGGCGCAGTTCCTCAACCGCCGGATACACCGCGGTTTGCCGCAGCCGCCCGGCCAGCGAGATCAGCGACAGCGCCGCCGCAACGATCGGATTCTGCTTAAACTCGGCAGGGGGTAGTTCCACGGGGGCTGTGGGACGGTAAGATGGTGCCGGAGAAATGGGGGGCACCGGCGGAATATCCGTTACCGTCGGTGCGGCGGCGGGCTTGCGTCCACCCGGCATCGGCCGGATGATCGTACGATCGCCGTCATCGAAGGGTCCTGAAGGATTGCTTGGATTCATACCGTTCAACCTTTTCTAATTGCCCAAAACTCGAGTTCCAATTCCGGAAAACTGCCGCCGACATGAATCGCAAAGCCGCCGGAAGCCGCCATTTTTGCCCATAGCTCGCTTTGCTTGTTCAGCTCGAAATAAGAGTAACCGGCATGGTAAGGAATCTGCCGCGGCGCGACCGGCAAGGCCTGAATCGCAATGCCGGGCAGCGCCGAACGCACCAGCAATTGAATGTCTTCGACCGGGCCAATCTTAGCCTGCGGCGGGAAATGGCTGCGGATCAATTCGGAAGATACCTGAGCCTTCGCGGCAAGCACAAAAATTGCACCCTCCAACAACTGTAATTCCGGGCGTTTTGCGACATAGACGCCAGGCCGGGCTTCGGCCAACGGCAACTGCACCGCATTCTGTTCCAGCACCATGCTCAACAGGCTACGCAGTTCGTCAATCAACGGAATGAAACTGGCTTTCAAGTCGTCGTGCCGGTAATCGGGAAACGCAATCGGCCGTTTGCCGGGGCGATAAAAGGTCGCCAATTCGCCGGCCATTTGCAGGCAAAGCCGGAAAAAATCTTCCGGATGCATCACCGAAGTATTGGCCAGATGCGCCAGCAGCGGTTCGTAGCGGTTGATCAGCTGCAGCAGCATGAAGTCGGCGATTTCTGCCACGCCGCCCTGGCTGCTGCCGGCGACTCGTCCCGCCAACGCTTCGCCGCGCGTATGCAGCAAGCCTTGCAACTCGCCGGCAAAGCTGCCCAACAGGCCCGCAGAGGCGCAGTGCACGGCCGGCGGAATGTACTGTTTGTCGAGAATTACCGTCTTGTCGGCGCGCACTTCGACGACCCTGGCGATACCCAGACAGACATAGCCCGAACGCTCCTGGCTTTCGCACATCAGGCGCGGCTTCAGTGCGCCGATCTGTACGTCGTAGCGTCCGTCGGAGCCGCTGTTATGATCGCGGACCTGGCGTTCGGTCAGGCGGTAACGGGCCATGTTGTCCGGAAAAGCCTCGCTGTCGACTTCGGTAGCATCCGACCGGCGCAGCGGCAAGGCCAAATAGACAATACTGGCCTTTTCATTTTCGGGTACGTCCAGCGGCATCGGCAGATCATCGTCTTGCGGCAGGTTGAAGGGAGTGCCGTCCGGAAAGACGCCCTTGCATTCGCAAAGCCCGACCTTGCCGATCGCGAGGCATCCCTGGTCGAGTTTCAGGCTTGCAAAGCCCCAGGCATAGGCGTGAATGCCCAGCGACAAGCCATGCAGCAGGCTTTCAAAATAGCGGTCATGCTGCTGGAAATGCTGGGGACGAAGGAACATTCCCTCGGACCAGACTACCCTATTGTGTTCAGACATATTGTGGTTTCCCGGCAGAAGTGCGGTAATAAGGCTATTGTTTTGAGGAGCGGCTCAGCAACTGCATTTGCTGCTCATAAGCATCGCCGAAAGCGTCCCCGAAAAAGTCTTCCTGGGCGGAAGCCTTCAGCTTCGGGTATTGATTCGTATAGTGCTCCCAGCATTTGGCTTTTTTCTGAAACTGGATCCCTTCGCCTTGGGCTTTCTCGATCAATTCGGGATCGAAACCGCGCAGAATATCCGCCAGCGCGGCCTGGATGCCGGCGGTCATCGCCATCTGATGATTCATGATGTCCGCAAATCCTTCCCGCACCGCTTCTTTCGGCGTCAAAAAGCCGGGATTCGTCGGCGCCAGAATCAGGCGCAGCGCATCATCGACATTCGGGGTAAATTTCAACGGATTATTGTCGACCGACCGCATCGTGGTCACCGAAACGCGAAACTGGCTTTTCAGCTCCGCGCGGGCGCGCAGTACGCACATCAGTCCTTCGACCATGCTGCGCAGCAGTTCGCCAGAGGTCCGGAACAACTCCGACCATTGTTCCGGTGACAAAAACTGGGAATCGTCAATCCCTGCCCCGGTTAGAAATGCACGAATCAGTTCGCTGTCCGCTGCCGCTCTTTCAGTATTGGAAGGGGCGGTCATGCGCACCCGGGCTTCCTGAGGAGCCACATGGGGCTTCGGTATTGGAGCTACCGCCTCCGGTTCTCTCGCCTCGACACTGTGAATTGCCGTCTCCAAGCTAAAGGGCGCGGCTGGATCAGCTTCGCGTCCGGAACCTGCCTCTGGGAATGGATTTGACGAAAATGGAGACGCAGGTAGCTCGTTCGCCGCTACCAGTTCCTCTTGATCGGTTGCCGCGGTATTAAACGGCGAAGCCGGCAAATCCGCCGTATCAAGGTGCGGCGAAGTGGCAGCCGACATCTTAGCGGATTCCAGCATACTCTCTTCCTCAAAAAAATCGGCTGGCAGTTCGGGGAAATCGGAAAGCAATGAAGGGCTCGAGGCTGACGGCTTAAAAGCGCGGCCGTCCGGCGCAGACGGGGAAGCCGACAAATGATCCAGGGTCGAGAGTAGATCGCCGAAGTCGAGATCATCTTTCACCTCTTCCTTCTTCTGAAGCCGAGGATCCGCTTGGGCTTCCGGTGGGGTAAAGCTTTGATGAAAAACCGAAGCATCGGGCTGTTCGATGAAACTTTGATGTGTTTCGGTTTTTACTGCGACACTGGGTTGAGGGCCAGAAAGTCCGCCCAAGGCGCTGCTATCGGCCAAATCCAGCTGACGGACAGGCTCTACATAAGACTGATAAGGCTGCGAGAATGCCGGCGCCGATTCGATTATCGTCACCACCAGTTCATATTCACCGATGCGCAGTTTTTCGCCATCGGTCAAAGCCGCTCGGGCCTGCTGCAGCTGCTGGCCCTGCTGTTCCAGGTAAGTCCCTCCGGCGCTACAGTCCTGAATGAAATACTGCCCCCTTTCGTATTGAATCTCGGCATGCAGGCGGGAGATGTACTTTTCGGGATCGGGTAACACCATCTGGTTATCCGGCGAACGTCCGATCGAACCGCCCTGCTCTTCAAACCGAACGCTGATTTCTGACGTCAGCGGCGCATCCTTGTAACTGACGGCTTTAATGATCAATGTCATCTTCGCCCCCACCAACGATTGAACGGCAGCACGGACAAATGAGCGGAGAACTGAATTGACAGATAAGGGGAAGCGGACCAGAGCATCGAACCGAGAAAACAGCCAATCATTAAAAACGCCTATGATACAAATATTGCCATATTTTCAACAAGCATCTTCCTTATGGCTTGTTTATGCCCGGTTGGAGCGGCTCAACGCGCACCGTATTGCCTTGCAGTTTGATTTCGGCCGTTTGCGTCTGGTGAGCTGTCACCGGTAGCATGGCGCGCCATTGCGCGTTATCCAGCAGCCTAAAAGCGGCGAAGATTCCTAGCGTTTTGATGTCGGGCTCCAGCTGCAACGAAAGCGACAGATGGTCGTTCGGCTTGATCAGCAGTTCTTGTTTCCTTGCCATTTCAGCGGACAGCGTCGCCTGATCCTTATCGAACAGCGAAAAAAAGTCGGCGGAATTAAAGGCACTGGTCTCCCGCAATTGATAAATCCGGAGCATGACCGGGGCGCCGGCACCGATCGCGTCCGCATTCAGGTTTGCCGCGCTGCTGATCTTTAAATTCACGACGGTCGGCGGCTCCGGCACGGGGGCAGGGGGCGCCGGAGGCGCGCTGCCGCAAGCCTGCAACAATACAAAACTCAAAACCGGTACAAAACGGGATCGTTTCATTTACTCATTTCCACTTTTAACACTTACATTCGAGAGCTTCGTAGATACTCAAGGCGATCCGATTTTTCTAAAGGAGATCAATTGATCATTACGATTCCACCCTTCATGGTTAGTATACCGTCGCCGTTAACGGTGGTCATCGGGCTTTTGAGATCGGTCTTAACCTGTCCTTCTATCGTGATCATGATGCCCTTCAAGGTAATCCCTTTCTGATCGATCGTTATGCTGTTCTGGCCAACCTTCAGTTCGATCGACTGCATGGCCTCTTCTTCGATGCTGCCGAGATCGACCTTTACCGTACGGTTGCCTGTTTTGACCTTCACGCTGTCATTCCCGGTGTCGATGCTGGCAGAGCGATTTCCGGTTTTCACCGTCAGTTCGTGATTGCCGGTATCGACGCTGACCGTCCGGTTGCCCGTTTTTACCGTCAGGCTGTCGTTACCCTGATCCAACGTAACAGTCCGGTGATTGTAGATATCAATGGCTTGATCGCCGGCGTCTTTCTTATCGAAGCCGATCTTTTGCACGTCGTTGTTCTCGACAATCCGTGTGAAGTTTTTTTCGGCATGAATATAAAGCTCTTCTTCGCCTTTTTTGTCTTCGAAACGGATTTCATTGAAATTCTCCGCCCCTGCCCCTTTGCTGCTGCGGGATTTTATCCCGCTTTGGGTTTTGTTCGCCTCAAGTTCGTACGGCGGCATCTGGTCGGCATTATAGACTGCCCCTGTAACGATCGGCCGATCGGGATTGCCTTCCAAAAAATCAACGATCACTTCCTGGCCGACACGCGGAATATGGATCGCGCCCCAGTTTTTACCGGCCCAGATCTGGGCGACGCGCACCCAACAGGAACTGTTTTCATCCTTTTTACCCTCTCGGTCCCAATGAAACTGGACTTTAATCCGTCCGTATTTGTCAGTGTAAATTTCCTCTCCGGATTTACCGACCACGATAGCGGTCTGTACGCCCTGCACGACCGGGATAGGAGTCAGGCGGACCGGCCGGTATTGGTTTTCCGCTTTGGCAGGAAGCACGCGGTAAGCGCACTCGTATTCCTCGGCACAATCGCTGATTCCATCCGATTCGTAACCGTTGTTCTGAATCCGAAGATCCGAGGAAACGATTACGTATTCGCGATTTTGGTCGGCTACCGGAAAATCGACCAGGGTGAATTTCATCCCGGCCGCGAGCTGACGTGCGTTCCCGCGCGCGGAGATTTGTTCGAACTGGCTGCGCAACTCTTCCAGGCGTACTTTAGAGTAGTGTTCGCCCTCGGGCTTCTTTTTATAGCCCCCCGGATAATCGTAAACTTCTTTACTCCCTTCAGAGTGCGCTCCAGGATTGGATGACTTGGAGGTTAAATCAGTGCTCGGCGCCTCAAAATCGAAGTCGTCCAATTCGTAATTTCCCGGCTGTATTTCTTGGCTCAAACTCCATTCGTATATGTGCCCTTCCTTGCGGCGATTTTCGTTGGCTTGGGGAAAATACAAAATATTGGCATTAACCGGAGCGCTTTTTTGTGAGGATACTGAGTCACAGAGCATCAAAGTATGGCTCGTATTGCCATGATCGAAATAGTAATAGATCCCCTCGTCCTCCATCAGGCGGCTGATAAAATCAAAATCGGATTCGCGGTATTGGACGCAATATTCGCGTTTCGAATATTCGTGGGAAAGTTTCAGTTCAACCTCCGAAACTCCGTGCTCTTCGAGGATCAGTTTGACGATCTCCGGCACGGTCTTCAGGGTGGGCATGATTCGGCAATTGCTGCGCCGCGTCAATAACCAGGCCTTGGGCCTGAGCGTAGCCCGGTAATGATAAAATCGGCCCATCATCCCACACCGACTGGCCCGGATCACCATGCCATTGATCGAGCGCTGCCCGGCTTCGTCCAGAAGGTTCAACTTGATGGTCATGCTCTTGCCGAGCAAAGGCTTTAAATTAATATTATTTTTTTCGCTGAGCAGGTCCAGTTCGTATTCGAACAACCGGCTCAGCTGCTCGCTGCCGGATACGCGCCACAGAAATAAATCGTTTTCAGGTAGCGGTGTTGTAACCGAAGCCACACGGCCTGCTTGAGAAATGGGCATAACAATTCCTGATCAATTCGGCTTTAATTTGTCAATGGACTATAACGGCCCCACTAAAACGAGCCATTTGATATTTCCCGGAATTCACTGCGTTATTTGTTGTTATTTATTAGCCGATCAAAACCGTGGGATACCCCAAAACAATCATTCCCCCATGGGCGGTCGAATCTCCCATTCGGGCGGCCGGCATGCCACCGATAAATACGGTGAAAGATCCCAGAACAATCGCATCCGGAGGGCCTACGCAGGTTGCCATGTCGCCGACTCTTGCCGCAGGCAGTTTGCCAATCAGCACCGTCAGTTCTCCCGGCGGCAAAATTGGCCCCCCGACATGCGGTTTAGGACCGTCAAACATCGGACAAACATGCATATCAGAAACACGTGCCGCAGGCTGGCCCATCGTTTATAGCCTCCAAATCAACCTTGCCAGGGACGCCCATTGCCGCCGTTCGCTATGTCGACGCCCTGGGTCAAAAAGAAACGGTATTTTTCCTGGATCGACGCCGGTTGCCCAATCACGGCCGCCAGCATCACCGCACCCGCGACCGCCTTGGCCGTCAAATTATCCGCCGGCGGCACCGCCGGGGCATCTTCAGGTACCATGCTGCCCTCGCTCCAAAACGCCGCCATCGCCGCCCAGGAGGCAGGACTGTCGAAAGCCGTGGCCTGTGCCGCCGCCTCGGCCAGCCTGCGATTGGCCTCCGTCGGCTTGTATACCCATTGTTCCGCCGCTGCAAGTGCTTGGACGGCTACCGGTGGCGCCTCCGGACCCAGCACGCCGCGCGTACAAATACACGCCCACCATGCCGCTTCCCGTTTGGGCAGCACGCGCGCCAGAAAACGTACCGCGTCGGGGTAAGACTCGCGTTCAAACAAAGCATTCAGAAATTCAACCGGCGAGGGGTCACTCGCAAGACACTGCACCGCCGCCGGATCGAGGTCGATGTCCTGACAAAGCGCCGCAGCTTTCGGTGAAACAACTTTCTTCAATACGTCAAAACCGGCCATTTGTTCTTCTTGCCCCTTGTCTTTCGAACTCCCGCAGCGCGCACTGACTCCATGCCGTCGCATGCGATATCGGCAGTAAATGAAAGAGCCGACTTTAACATGAAATCAAGCGGCAAGCTATGACCAGATGGCGTTTCTTTAGACTACTTCCGGACGGTCCTGTCAGTTCCGGCAGAAATAGATTGCCATGATCGTCATACCAGAACCAACGGCTCTTATCGCCCAAAGCATCCTTTCCTATTTTGGCGATCAATTACGGTTTAGATCCATATATCGACGTTGCACCGCTTCGGCATTACCGAGAATTGAATATTGCAAAGGCGGGGCCGTCCGGCATGACACCTTAATCGATTCGTCGCCATGCCCAGCGAACTGAACCTCCGCCGTGTTGATCCATGTCGAAGCCGATCGCATCGTTCAATGCTTTACGGATGATTTCGAACTCCAGCTCCGACAGAACGGCGTATAGCTTTTAGCACTTCGAATTTTACCGTCTTTGTGCATCTGTTACTGACGGTTAAACTGAATCCCAGGATGAACCGATCATATCCCATTCGCTTGGGGACGAAGAGGTGCCTCGTTCTCCTTTCTCAAAAGTCTAATCCGTTCTTCACGGAACGGATTGGACCGCTCCGTCCACCAGCGAAACCCGATATTTGCGTTGTTTTTCGTCTTCGATCAGCAGCGCATCGCCGCCCTGGTTTAACACAAGGCTTTTGAAAAAAACGATCTGCACGTCGGTCTCGCGGTTCGAATCGAGTGCGGTATCGTAAACTTTGGCGAGCCACACGCGTTTACCCGTCGCGACCTCGGTCGCGCTGACGTAGCCCCCCGGCGGTAATCCCTTTGACGAAGGAGCCTTGATTTGTTCGTAGCGTATGCCCTGGTGCACGACCGGCGCAACCTCGGGGGCGCGAATCCGGCTGGATGAACGTATAGGGCGGCCGTCTGAAGCATCGGTCATGATGAGTACCTCGTGAGATTCTGTTGAAAAAACGGAAGGAGCGAAAGGTGCCGGCTGGTTGGCGGAAACGCCGGCCTCTCCTGGCAGGCTCCGGCACATGAACAGCGCGGCGAGCATGAAACTAACAATCCGCATGAACGCCTCCTTTACGGCGTTTTCAATGCCGTCTTGCGTTCGCTATCGGACAGTGCATTCGCACAATCGGCGGCGAAGTAAGCCCAGTTTTCGGCATTCGTAATCGCCTTGTTGCCATTGAATTTCGGGTCCATCGGATTGATGCCCTGCCAACCGTAAGAATTGTCGCGCGGGTAGTCTTTCGTATCCAACTCGCTGTGCGTCAGCTCATGGATGATGATGCGCGCCCAATTATTGCGCCCGGACAACACGTTCGCGCCACGGGCAAAAAATCCCTTTTCGATGTAAACGACTTTCAAACTGTCCTTCCAACCGCCGCTCCAGACGAAAGCTTCAGTGTTAGTTTCGTCCGCGGTGCCGCGATCCGGCGGGTTATCGGTAAAGATCAAACGGTTGCCGTTAAGCACCCCCTGAACTTTTTTGAAGCCCGCAGTCAGCTCGCTGACAATCGACGTCAAATCGGTGTCGGACGTGCCCTTGGTTTTGAACCAGCGTTTGACCAGTGTCATTGATTCGCCTTTGTCCTTGCCGGCATTCGCGAGAACTATCAATGTTTTTTGCACCCACGCCAGCGCAAACTGAGCGCCTTCGTGCATGTGTTTCTTTTGCGACGAACTGAAATATTCGCGAACTTTGCCTAGGTTGTCTTTTAACCGCGTTTCGTCGCTGGCCAACGGTTTCAGCTCAAGGCTTGGCCAATCGGTATACCCTTTCGGCACTGAAATCACCCAGAGGCTTTTGGCGCCGGTTTTCGAAATGAAGTAACTGTGGCGCAGCAGTTTCAGCGCGCTCGCGCGCTGTACCAGAACGGCATTACCGCTGAATTTTTTCGCGGTATCGTAGGCGCCGGCCATTCCGAGAATTTTCGCGGCTTCTCCGGAACTGGTTCCGAGCACCACACGGCTCAGCGAGAAGGTCATGATCTCTTTTCTGAGCAGCTCGAGCGCATCCGAACTGGCGTCATCGAAGCCATCGGAAGCGAGCAATTTTTTCAGCTTTTTGATCAGATCATCAACTGACTTGTCGGCAGGAAAAGCGCCGTTGCAAATGCTGTCGCGCGCCGCTTCATATTCTTTGGAAAAACTGTGTGACATATCGGCATCCAAGGCTATCGCATAAATCGTTTACCGTATGAAAACCAGCAAACCCCGTTGTGCGCTTTATTAGTATAAATATATTTCAGTATAAATATTCTTCATAAAGAAATAAAGGGCTTCCAAGAATTAACTTTCGGCATCCACGGCCGGATGTTCCATTTTGGCGTTCGCCCTGTGATCGTGGAAGAGAGCCAAGCCAGATGACTGATCTATCGTTGTATTCTCTCAGCACTGTTAGCGCATTTTTGATTCGGGTGCATAATCTATTCGGTAGGGGTAAACCTTAACATTTTCAACCAAATGATCACCTGAACCGCTAAACACCCTCGCGACTGCTTCATCATCCACTTGGATGGAAAGATCGGGTCCAGCGACAAGGTAAAAATTTGTCTCTTGACCACGAGGCAATAATTGTCGGCTCGAGCCGGTATCGAACCCTGGCTGATTGCGTGTTCCGATTTTGCGGAAATGGGCTATGCTAATCTCCGAAAATAAATTTTATTCATCGCCATCAAACGCATCATTTAAATACCACACCAATCCATAGAAAAAATGCCATTCGCGACATGTCGATGAAAGGTGGAATACGGTCAATCGGCCACACGCTTGACGTTTCCGCATTTCAAGTGATTCACGTATCTTGGAAATTAGCATTGGGTCAAATAATAGCTTCCGCCTACGCTGCGCTTGTAGGGCTCACGAACGCTGACAAAGCCCCAATATTGAAAACGAGGTAAGTCAGTTTGCCCACCCTACCGGGCTCGCGAGAGTTGAGTTCTGAAACGCCCCTGTTACTCCTGCCGCACTGAGCGATTGGTGATATCAACGATGAATTTTCGCCCCTTCTCATCAACAATTTTTAGTTTTTTGCTAAAAAAGGGTTTTGACATGGATTTAATAAAGATATCTTGAACATCTTTCTCCATGCCTGGATCATAGGTCACATCATAAATCTTTAATACCCACAGCTCTTTCCCGCTAGCCATCTCAATGGCCGAGATATAACCTCCGTTCTGTCATAAACCTCAATCTTTTCCCCAATGAATGACTTCATATCTAATACCCTCTATAATAATGGGCGATACATTAGCCGGTGGAATCCTATCTGCTTGCATCATCACATTAACCTCTTTTGAATTTTTAGGCGCCATTTTGGCATCTTGTCCTGCATACGCATAGTTCATATGCACACAGATAATTATAAGGGCTGTCAATTTTAAAAAGACAGTTTGTCTCATCATAAATGAAGACATAAGAAAAAGCCTCCATCCGAGCATATCATTTAAGAAAGCTATTCCTATCGGACTCGGGCATATAGCCCGCCAAATCTACGGCAAAACAGGCCCAACTATCCGCATTGGTGATCGTTTTTGTATAAGGCAAATTCGACTTATTGGGCTTCAACCCTTGATGCCTGTATCGATGATCCTCGGTACGAATCTCATGATGTGAGAACTCATGGATAATGGTTCTCGCACAGGTCCACAAATTCCCGCTTCTGTTCGCCAGGTCGGTAAAAGCGCCTTCAATATAAATAATCGGCCCCCGCCTGGAATCGCTCCCCCCATCAGCGTGTTTCTACGGTCTCGCCAATCGGGATAATCCGTAAAAACCAAGGTATTTGAATTACAGCAAACCGCGATTCTCTTGAATCCATCAGACAATTTAGCAATCGCCTCGTTAATTTCGGTGTCGCCGCAATCCTCATCCATAAACCAGCGTTTTACAAAACTTTTGGTCGTTTCGTTGTTATCTGCAAGCTTTATCTTGGTATCCTCGAATATCTTGAGCGCCAACGCAAGCGCCGAACACATGCTGTTCTTGTCAGTCTCGGAGAAAAGCTCCGCCTCCTTGTTCAACTTGGCTATCACGGTTTCTTTATTGCCGGTGATCTCGTCGAAAATCCAACCCGCATGCTCACTCGGCGGCGAGTAAATCCAAACGTCTTGTGCCCCGCGTTTTTTAGCTCGGTATAAATGCTTGACGAATTTCAACGTCGCGGCGCGGTCATTCACTGCCGTCGGGCTGGCGGTATTGTTTGCCGCCTCGTAAATCACGTCACCGCTCGTTTTTCCCGCGCCGAAAAAACGAACGATTGCATAAGACGTTTGCGAGTAAATTTTATCTCTTACCTTATCGGGAGTTTTAAAGTGGGCAGAACTAAAGCCATCAGGCCCGAACAGACTCGCTATTTGTGCCTCGTCCTTCAAAAACTTCTGCCAATCAGGAGATGAAAACTCTTTGGTGTCGACTATATTCTTTTGCTTTTTTATAGGCTTCGGTAAATATTTTCATCTTTCATACCTAATCGAATTGTTCAAATGAATATCGTATGCCTGGTTAGACGGGTATTTCTCGAACCGGTTTCCTTCCCCCCGCCTCCTAAAGCGCCGCGCTTGATGCGCATGCGTTGTTGGCTTGGCAAAACTCGAAAAACCGTTCGTCGTTCCATTGCATCGACAACGGCCAATGCAACACGAACGTACTTAACGTGGCGTTTTCGTTCGCAATACCGTTTACATCATTCAAATCCATTACCCACATCTACACATCCACCGATCGTTCGCACCGCCTACTTGGCATCATCCACCTGTAAAACTCGCCGCCGATTCCCGGCAAAGTAGGTCGAGCGGCGTTTCATCGCTCGACACTTCAATCGAAGCCAATGCTGGAAACTGTATCGGTCGATTATTTTTCTTCCGTGACGTCCCGTGTCCTCAGGTCGAGCAAGTAGATTTTATGCGCTTCGTTTTCGATGCGTAACTGACTTTTATCCGGGCTGGCAGTCATGTCGGTGATATGGACCTCCTGCACATCCTTCTCTTCGTTGGGGTCGTAGACCGTTCGATAGACAACCAGGGTCCATAATTCTTCGTTTTTGGTCATATCGATGGCGGCGATGACACCGCCATTCTGATCGAAGCCGCGTGACTTCGCACCGCGCACGACTTCGTAGCGGATGTGATCGATCTCTACTGGATCAACAGGCTTCGGTGCCTTTCGTTTGGCTTTTTCTTCCATAGGGACTACCTCTTTGGGCTGTGTTTGGGGAATAGGATCATTGGCGCAGGCGGACAAAGCCATTGACAACATACCAACGCCGCAGCAAATGCGAATAAAATCGACCGCGTTCATTTCAAAACGTTTTTAACGGTGGCCTCGGACAGGACGCCAACTAAATCTGCGCCAAAATACGCCCAACTGTCGGCATTTTTGATTGCATTTGCCGGACTGATACCGCTGCCCGGTTTGAGACCGTCATAGTCGTATCTTATGTCGTCGGTATGGACTTTTTTATGCGACAACTCATGCACCACCGTCAACGCACACAGCCATAGTTTCGGGATGTTACCGAAAAAGGTACGCTTTCCTGCGTCCAGGAAAGCCTGAAAAATGTAGATGACCGGCAGAGTGTCGTCCGCGCGGACCGACGCAAAAGTCGTATCGTTCCAGTCCTTATCGGCCCGCTTATGAGGCCTGTCTGAAAAAATAACGGTCGTGGAGTTGCAGACCGCTTCGATTTTTTTATAGCCGTCCAGCAAAACGGCCGCGGTGGCTTTGACTTCCTGTTCAGTTGCACTGTCGGTATGAAACCAACGCTTGACGACAGCCAGTGTGCTTGCGTCTGCGGTGCCCAGTTTGATCACGATATCCATAGACCATTTGCGCGCCAGTTGCAATGCATCGGACATCATTTTGCGACGAGAAGCGCCGAAGGTTTCCTCCTCTTCCGCCAACATCGTTTCGACGTTTTTTAGCTGCTTTCCATCGAACTGGTCAAACGCCCATTGGGTGTAAGTCTTGGGATGGTCAACCACCCAAATGCTTTGGTTACCTTTTTTGGCTACAAAATACACATGCTTAAACGTTTTAAGCGTGGCCGCCCGGTTCTGGAAACCCGTCGTGCTGGACTTGGCGGCTTTCAAAATTTCACCCGCATGGGCGCTGCCGGGATTGAAGAGATCGAAAATACCCGCCGCGCTTTCGATTTTTTTCCGGGCTTTGCTCAAAGCCTCGCTCTTTGCCGCGTTTGGGCCGGTATCGACACATAACGCTTTCAGCTCCGCCTCGATATCGGACCAACTGCTATCGAGGGACTTGGTTTTCAAGATATCGATTATCTTGGTGTATACCTCGGTAAAGATATCCATAACGCCTCCGATTTTAAATGGTTTAAAAAAGTGAATATTTTCCAGCAAAATCGATAATAATGCGATTCAACTCCATGATCCATACTCATGCGCGTTTCGTCATCCGTACCACGCCTGAAGCGCCCAACGCGCCTTATGCAGTTTTTCGCGAAGTTGAGACGCGGTAGCCCACTCCACATCGACGGTTCCGACTTCAAATTGATTGTAAGGGTTGTAAATCTTGAATTTTTTCATTTTGGCCTCGAAGCCCACTATCAGCAAGGCATGCCCCGAAGAACCGTAATCCCAGGTAAAAAACAAGGGACCGTAGCCTTTCAACACATAAACGAGCTGTTCGTCGTCCCACGCTTTGACCAAACGACCTTCCCAACCGCACATTCTCAGCGCGGAACCTGCAACCGGCCATTCTTCAATATAGATGCCACGCTTGCATAATTCCTTGTAATCCAAACCGGCAGCAGTCAATTTACCGGGAATCGTCGATTCGTCCTTGCCGGCCATTTGTAAATCATACGGTAACACGAAAGCCAACACGTTGCCGTATTGTACTGACCGTAGCCTTCTTTCTTCAGTTTACCCTCGTGGTTGACATCGATTAGCATGCTTGCCCTCTTATTTACAGTCGTTTATATCTACAAAAAAAGCCATCGGATGAACGATAGCGAAGCGCATCGATCGCGAACGATGCGCCTCCTTACGTCGGCACATTCTGTGGCGCGGCTTATGGTCTTACAAATAGCCGAGTAGATCGGGCAGCGCTTTTCTGCCCGACATTTCAGAGCCCGGAAGCATTGAAACATCGGGCTACCCAGCTGAGTTATACTAAAAGTGCGGGTACTTTTAAGAATTTGTTGGTCGAGATTGGCGCGATGGATCCGGTGACTCTCGTTATTGATTCTGAGGTGATGGATAATTTCTTTCATATCGATCGGCATGCAAATTGGTGGACGATGCAAGACGATCTGATCAAGACACTGGCTGCGAAATATCCTCAATTTCGAGACCACATTCAAACCAAAATTAAGCATTTGGCAGGGAGAGAATATGATTGAGTCTATTTTTGATGCTCCGCATCATGCTACCCAAGAAGAGTTTTTCATTTTGTTTCGTGATGCGTTTTCATCACGGCAAGATTATGAACAGCATAGTTCGCGGCATCATGATAATAGACTGCTTCATTTATGGGAGCTTTATCAGTTGCGAAGCGACAAGGCCGGTATGGCGGCCCAAGAAGCGCGTTTAGACGATCCTCATTATCTTGATGAGATCAAATATCGTGATACGTTTGTGGATATAAAAACACTCGGAATTTTGGATCAAACAAGCTGATTTTTTTATTTTCGCTCTGCGGAAATTATTTTTATTTTTTGTTCCGTTTTATCCCTCTTCATTTCGTTTCATTTCCATTTATCTCGCTTTTCCCCTTTCATTTATCTAATTTCTATTCACTTAGCTGTTGATTTAGGGCTACCGCCGTGTGTAGGCAATGCCGTTAAGTTAATGAGCTGTAGGCCGGGCATGTTTTTGACGCCAGCGGTCTCCATCCAGCTTCAAAATTGCGGTCATCTTATCAGCCTTCCTGATCGTCGGACGGCGATAAAACTGTCGCCGTCATTCGGTTTTTTGCTCGCGTTTTCGGCGCTTAATGGTCGCCGTTCGCGTCAAGCGTAGCCCAAGTCTGCACTTGCTTGGCGTGAATCGACAGGGCCGCATAAGCAAAGCTGTCAGCGTTACGCACCGACTCATCCGGCGTCATCGTGGCGTAGCCGCCTTCGTGACCGTAAAAGACGTCGTCGGTATGCCAGTATGAATGGGTCGCTTCGTGGATAATCAGACGCGCCAGCCCGCGACTGGAATATTGCTTCGCCAGATCGAACGCCACGTGCACCGGCCCGGCAAGCTCAAGGAAGAGCGCTTTCCGGGTGCTCACGTAGCCTTCGATGTAAGGCATGTCAATCACGTCTTGCGCGCTGAGCGGAGAGCCACCCATAGTTTTGCGGTTGCCTCCGTCTATGTCGAGCAGATACATGCCCGTGTTGATGTGAAATGAAGTCGACAACATGCACGCCCTGATCTTGTTCAGGTAGCGCAGCCGCTGAAACTTGGTTTCACCCGGCTGTCCCAAATGGAAGTGTTCGGTTACGATATCCGTCAAATAGGTTTCAGGACGCTGAAAGAACACCACGCGATCCATCTTCCAGACGGTGGCGCGCATGATCTCGGCCGATAACTTCACGGCCTCCACCAGCTTCTTCTTGGTAGCTTTGTCGGGCTTATTCTGGTCGCTGTATTTGATCAACAGACAAGGGTGAACCAATTCCTTCTTGTTCAGATGCTTCTTGGCCATTCGATGACTCCTCTGTGCGTTTCGGTTATGTATGATGTGGTTTCGGGAAGCGCCGATGCAAAACCGGCAGGTTCGGTTCTTACTATTCCAAAACTCGAACCCACCCTTGATTATTCGTCAGCTCTTGGTGCGAATCCATTCGATTAAGAATCGTTTTCTCTATGGCATACCCGAAAAAATCGGGCAGCCCTTTTTTTCGAGCAGGCGCATTCTCGAAGGTATTTTTGTAGGTTTTCTTTGCAACTCTGCATCTGTCTGCATCTCCTCGTCACCATCATTTTTCCTTAAACAAACCAAAGAAACACCTGGTTCCGGCATAGATAGCTCCCGGATTCGTTATCGAACGGAAAAAACGGGCGATGAAGCGAGTTGCTTATTCAAACCCATACCCAAAATCCCCATCCGCGACGCTTACATGTACCCGATCGATCGGCTTGCCTTCCATCATCCGGGTTAAAAACTCTTCGCTGATCCGGGGCAGCACCGTGTTGGTCAGGATGGCATCGATCATACGTCCGCCGCTTTCGAGTTCGGTGCAACGGCTCGCGATCAGCTTGATCACTTCGTCGTCATACGTGAACGGCACTTTGTGGCTTTCGGCGATACGTTTCTTGATGCGGCCGAGTTGCAGGCGGGCGATCGCGCCGATCATTTCGTCGCTGAGCGGGTAATACGGAATCACGACCAGCCTGCCGAGCAAGGCCGGCGGAAACACTTTCAAAAGCGGCTCTCGGAGCGCTTTCGAGATGCCTTCCGGGTCCGGCATCAGTTCCGGGTCGCTGCACAGCCCCGCGATCAGGTCGGTGCCGGCGTTCGTGGTCAATAGGATCAGCGTGTTCTTGAAGTCGATCACCCGGCCTTCGCCGTCTTCCATCCAGCCTTTGTCGAACACCTGGAAGAAAATTTCGTGTACGTCGGGATGCGCTTTTTCGACTTCGTCGAGCAACACTACGCTGTACGGGCGGCGACGCACCGCTTCGGTCAACACGCCGCCCTCGCCGTAACCGACATAACCAGGCGGCGCACCTTTCAAGGTCGAGACAGTATGCGCCTCTTGATATTCGCTCATGTTGATCGTGATCACGTTTTGCTCGCCGCCGTACAATACTTCGGCCAAGGCCAACGCGGTTTCGGTCTTGCCGACGCCGGAAGTGCCGGCCAGCATGAATACGCCGATCGGCTTGTTCGGGTTGTCGAGCCCCGCGCGCGAGGTTTGAATGCGCCGGGCGATCATTTCGAGCGCATGACGCTGGCCGACGATGCGCTGTTCGAGCAAGCCGGGCAATTTCAGCACCGTTTCGATTTCGTTTTTGACCATGCGCCCGACCGGAATGCCGGTCCAGTCTTGCACGACCGCGCCAACCGCGTGCTGATCGACGGTCGGCAGAATCAACGGATTTTCACCCTGCTGTTCGTGCAGTTTTTCCTGCAAATCTTTCAGTTCCGCCAATAACGCTTCGCGGTCGTTTGCCTCTTCGGCCGGCGCTACGCCGGTTTTGTCGACTTCGTGTCCAGCCGCGCGCAGTTTCGCGCGTAAATCGAGAATTTTGCCGACCAATTCTTTTTCGGCTTGCCAGCGCGTGTCGAGCTCGGCAAGGCGGGCTTTTTCGGCTTCGAGTTTTTCGTTGGCCGCCTGTTCACGCCCGGCGACCTCGATGCCGACCGCTTTTTCGCGGCCGATGATGCCGAGCTCGGTATTCAGCGCATCGATCCGCTTCCGGCAATCGTCGACCTCGGCCGGCACCGCGTGCTGGCTGATGCCGACCCGCGCGCAAGCGGTATCGAGCAGGCTGACCGCTTTGTCCGGCAATTGCCGAGCAGGAATATAGCGGTGCGAGAGCTTGACCGCCGCTTCGAGCGCCTCGTCGAGCACCAGGACCTGATGGTGTTTTTCCTGCACCGAGACGACGCCGCGCATCATGCGGATCGCTTTTTCCTCGCTCGGTTCGTGCACTTGCACGACTTGAAAACGGCGGGTCAACGCCGGGTCTTTTTCGATGTGTTTCTTGTATTCGGCCCAGGTCGTCGCCGCGACCGTGCGCAACGCGCCGCGCGCCAAGGCCGGCTTCAACAGGTTCGCCGCATCGCCGGTGCCGGCCGCGCCGCCCGCGCCGACCAAGGTGTGCGCTTCGTCGATGAACAGAATGATCGGCTTCGGCGACGACTGCACTTCTTCGATCACTTGACGCAGACGGTTCTCGAACTCGCCTTTCATGCTCGCGCCGGCTTGCAGCAAGCCGACATCCAACGTTCTGAGCGTCACGTCTTTCAACGACGGCGGCACGTCGCCGGCAACGATTTTGAGCGCGAAGCCTTCGACGACCGCCGTTTTGCCGACCCCGGCCTCGCCGGTCAGAATCGGGTTGTTTTGCCGGCGGCGCATCAAAATGTCGATCACCTGACGGATTTCTTCGTCGCGGCCGACGATCGGGTCGATCTTGCCGCGCCGCGCCTGTTCGGTCAAATCGACGGTAAATTGCTTCAACGCTTCCTGTTTGCCCATCGCGGCCGGCGCGATCGCGCCGCTCGCCTCGCCGGGCGCCGCCCCGGCTTGAAAACCGTCGCTCGCGGCCAAGCCGTCTTCGGGCGAACCGGCCACGATGTTGGACAATTCGTCGCTGAGCACGTCGGGCTTGATTTTTTCGAACTCGCGGGAAATGCCGACCAATTGGTTGCGCAGGGTGGGGGTTTTCAAGATGCCAACCAACAGGTGGCCGCCGCGCACTTGGCTTTCGCCGAACATCAACGTACCGTACACCCAGCCGCGCTCGATCGAATCGGCGATGTGCGGCGAAAAATCGGAGATCGCGGTCGATCCGCGCGGCAACCGGTCGAGTGCGTTGGTCACGTCGCGCGCCAGCACCGAGGCGTCGAGGCTGTAATGTTTGAGCACGCGGTGCAAATCGGAATCGGGCAATTGCAAGAGCTGGCTCAGCCAATGCACCAGCTCGACGTAGGGGTTGCCTCTGAGTTTGCAGAACACGGTCGCGCCTTCGACGGCCTTGTAGCAAACCCGGTTTAACTTTCCAAATAATTTGACTCGGCTTATTTCTGCCATGACTCGTTCCTGCTGATCGATTGTTGTTATAGTGTGTGCCGTCCGGCTTTAAAGCGCGGGTCTCGACACCGGTGCTTTACACGCTTCCCCCAGAAAGAAGGTGTTTGGCGATTTTGCAAGCGGTTGTTTTTATTTCTCTTAAAAAAATCATGGGAGACCTCAAAACGTTAAAGCCTACTTTGTTTGACGAACGGATTCAGCATCAAATCGTCCGCGTCGCCGAAACCCGGCCTGGGTCCCAACCACACGCTCCAGCCCAACTGCGCGCCGCCGTTCATGCTGTCGGGCCGTTCGGTCTTGGGCCGCCCCAGCGAGACTTCCCGGGGCACCTGGTCGCAGCGCAAAATCAGATTGATGTCCCAGACGAATGCATCGCCGACGTAATTGCGCACGATCGCGGTCAGCTTCGCCAACGCTTCCGCGCCCGGCAACAGCGCCAAATACTGCGTCAACGACAACGGCCCCACGGTCAGCCGAAATTTATGCTGGCAGCCCCAGACGTACGCGCCGAGCAGCGCCGATTGGCCGAGCGTCGCCACCTGCGGCGAATAACCCAGGCGCGTATGTTCTTCCGTTTCGATTTTCATCCATTCACCGACGAACTCTTCGACGCGGACTTCGACGCCCAACAGATCCGAGGCGACCGCCCGCAAACCTTCGGGATTTTTCGCCTGCTCGGCAAAACGGCCCGCATAAAACCGCTTCGCCCGATCCGGCAACGCATCCCGTGCCCGAAAAGCCTGGCCGCCCAACCCCAACAACGTATCGACGTAAAACGGAAAGCGGTCGACAGACGGCCGGTCGTAGGCGACTTCCGGGCGCGCGTCGGCCCAGGCCCGATAAAACAGGCACAGCATGCGGTGATGAAAAACGTCCGCGAACGCGGACAAGGTGGAATCGTGATGGTTTCTGAGCCGATCGCGCACATATTCGGTCAAATGCAGCGGCAAAGGCCCGTTCGGACCGAACAAACCGAAAAAATGCACCGCCAGGCGCGGCGGCGCGGCGTCACGGGAATAATGCGCCAAGGCGGACGCAGGAAATTGAAGCTCCGGCACTTGCCCGAGACGCACCGGATCGTCGGCCGCCTTCAAGCTGTCGCCCAATTTCGGTTTATCGGGATGCCAGGTTTCGATCAAGCGCATCGCCTCGAAAAAATCGAAGCGGTAAGCGGCCTCTTCCAGCTCGGCGCTTAAAAAATGTGCCGCCGTCCGATTCTCGCCGGCCATCTGGCCACCTCTCCGCGGTCGGTCGAACGCACCACCGTTTCGACAAACGAATTGATCGACACGTGCTGCGCAAAAAACTGTTCCAGGACTTTACCCATCAAAAAATAACCGCCGCCTTCAAACGCCGATTCGTCGAGCGTCAACGACACCTCCAAACCGCGCCCGAACACGATCGGTCCTTTGGTATCGATCCGGCGCACGACGTTTCTGGCGCCGACCGACACGACGCCTTCGATTTGTTTGCGCTTGACCGAATCGCGTTGATCGGCGTAAAGACTCAAGAGCTCGCGCAAGGCCACGGCGCCTTGACCGGCATCGCTGTCGATCAGCGACAAATAATTCAAAGAAAGATGGCTGATCAGACGCCAGACCGTATCACCCTCGTATGCGGCAGGCAAGGGCCGCGTGGGCCCTGCGACGCAACGGATCGTTTGCACCGGCGCGCCGATCTGCAACGTGAAGTCGGTGTCGCCTACGCCGACCGGCATCAACAGCGGCAGATCGCGGTTCGTGCATAAAATGTCCAGGCCCAGCATCGAGATGTTCGGCGAAAACGGCGCTTCCGCCGCATCGACCAACGAGACGAACATTTCGCTACCGATATAACTGGAGCGGATGCCTTCGCGCCGCTGCCTGGAAGACAACACGCGTTTGCGGCGATTCAGCGTATAAAACGCGGTTTCGCCTTGGCCTTGATAGGCGCTGCGCGACCCGTAAAACGGCAGAAACGTTTGCTCGCTGCGTTGTTCGCTGCCGTAACCGGTCATCTGCTCGATGCTGTGGACTTCGTAATCCATCGGCCGCGTCCGGTCGACGACGACATGGAATTCGGATTGGCGCGGGTCGACGTGAATGCGGTCGCTCCGCTTCGGGAACAGATTGATCGCCGGCACGCAAAACAAACCGAAATTCGACTTGTCCAGCGCATGAATCAAGTTGGCGTCGCTGCGTTCGAACAGCACGAACAACTCCAACTCGTGCCCCGGACAGGTGCCGCACAACGGCGCCAGACCGGAAAGTTCGACGAACAAATACCGCTCGGGAAACGCAAAATATTCTTGCAGCATCCGGTAACCGGTGAACGAGCGCGGGGTGTTGCGCAGCATCGCTTCGTCTTCGGCAAATCCCATGCCCCGCACGAGCCCGGCACTCTCCGCATAGTTCACCCGAGCGACCTCGTTGACGCGAAATTTGCCGGCCACCGCTTTGCTGTTGGCCAGCAGTTGCTCGTAGAGACGGTAAGGAATGCCGGCCGTGCCGCGTAAAAACAGCGTCAACGTGTCGAGTGCTATTTTATCGAACGGCACGCCGGCCGTGGTATTCAGTACGATGCGCAACGCGGCTTTGACGTTCGTCAAATGTTTGCCGGACGTCAGGCCGCAGGCGGATACGGCCGCCAGGGTCGGCAAATAATCGACCTGCCGTATTTCGAGCGGAAACAATTTGAGTGGATGCGCGGTGCGGTATTCGCAAGCGATCTGCTCGCCTTTGCCGATTTGGCCGCGCAGCACGGTGTCCCTAGGAATCACGAAGCCTTCCGCCAGACCGGACTCGCTCAATTTCGGCGCAAACTCGACGACCGCCATCGACGGCGTGCTCGCCAAATAATGCGGGTAAACGATTTCCAGCAAATTCTGCGTAAAGCGCGGAAACTCGGCATCGATCTTGAGTTGCACGCGCGCCGCCATGAACGCGAAGCCCTCGAACAAACGCTCGACATACGGATCGGCGCACTCGAAGGTATCGAGGCCCAAACGGGCGGCGATTTTCGGATATTCGGCCGCGAATTCGGCGCCGATCTCGCGCACATGCTGCAATTCGCGGTTGTAGTAATTCAATAAGCGGGGATCCATACCCTAACCTCCCAGATCCTTGACCGTCACCTCTCCCGTTTCGAGGTCAAAACTGCTGCGGATGAACAAATGCGTCGGCAACGGCTGCGCCCATAACTCGCCTTCTATCGTAAAAGATACCGCTTGTTGGTTCATTTTGCCTTCATCGGACACCAATTTGACCGTCAGCGAATTGGCAAGAATTCTCGGCTCAAAGTCGAGAATCGCTTGTTTGATCTTGCGCTCAATTTTAGCCGCATCCATGCTGCTGACCGAAGTACCGGAAGATAACGGCGTACCGTAGTTGATCACCGAATGTTCGACAAAAGGGTAAGCTGTCAGATCGACCATGGTATCGAACGCGGAAGCGCTCAACAACCAACCCAAATCGCGCAGTACGCTTTGCCTCAATTGGCGCAAAGACAACACCCGTTGCTCCCGGCTTTCGATTGATTTATCAGGGGCGCCGTCGGTCAAACGGTCCAGTAAGGACGGCTGCAAACGCTCTTGATGGGTCAATTCGGCCATGATGCGTCAACTGTCGGGATGATTGAAAACCAATTCCCGGATTTCGAACAGCGCATAATCGCGATCGTTCGTGGCCAAGACTTTTTGACCGATACCAAACGCATGGCCTGGATACGGTTCCAGCCATTCGGTCTTGCGCGCCAAGCGGATCGCGGAGTCTGCCGACGTTTCCGAACCGGGGTAACGCGTGGGAATAAAGCAGGCAGCGCCGCCGCCGTTTACCCAAGTCACTTGGGCCGGCAACCAAACCAAGTCGCGCAAATCGACCGGCACTTCGATTGCCAATTTGCGTACTGCTGTGCTTGGCACCCAATAATATTTACCGTTCACGATCAGCTCCAGCACCGGTCCCAAGCGGGTGTCGGTGTCGGCCAGCCAGTCAAAAGGCTCATTGTTGACCGTGCCGGTGACCGTCGGTGCCTGTTCATAGGCCTGATCTCGAACCTGTAACGCGGCTTCGTAATTGCCCGCATTGAGCAATTTTAGCGATTCCAATAACAGTGCTTGCCATTGTTGCGGCTCGCCGAACATGATCGGCATCGTGTGCGCCTTGAACACTTTCTCGCGGAGCAGTTCGCAGCGAATCGTTTCGCGATAGGTCTGCACCATCGGAAAGTTTTCGGCAGACAATTCGCCGGCAACATTCAATTGCGCCAACGCTCTTTCCCAATTGCCCAACACCGCCAACAACTGAAACAAAAATACCCGGTGTTTCGGATTGGCGGAGTCTTTTCTAACCTGATCCTGTAACTGTTTCAGCGATTCATCCAAATCGCCCATTTGTAAACTTGATTCAGCGCTCACGGCAAATAATCCTTAAACGGCAATAAAAAGAACCGGGCAAAAAAATTGCCCGGTCATTTTTTAGCAAAGGCTTAGCCTGATTTGACGTTTTCTTCGATGTTCCATGCGCATACGCCCGCAGAAGCAGTTTTACCTTTATCATCCTGTTTGAAATATTCAAACTTGAATTCGGCAAAATTCACCGACACGTTTTCGGTCAAACGATCCTCGCCACCACTCCCTCCGGTCGAAACCGAGGAGATAATGCACTTTTTCAGCGTGATTTCAATATATTTTTCCTGTGTTTCCCCTGCCTTGCGACATAATAGAACCATTTGATCTATATGCGTCCCGCCACAACAATGTAATTGGATTGCCGGAGACGCCGCATCAATGTACTTGGTAAACGAGATATCCTGCACATTGACTTTACCGGCGCCGCCGCCGCCACCTACATGAAACGAGCCCGATTGCGACATACCCCAAGACCAAGCCAAAATGTCGATATCGCCTTTTGCTCCTTGAGCCTTATCCTTCGACTCTCCCTTGATTTTAGATCCCATGTTGATAAACATATCTACAGCCATTTCAATCTCCTACTTAGTGTGATTAATGAATAGTAAAGCATTTAAAATACTTTGCCGGCAAAGCGAAAAAGCTTTCCGCACGCCTAATTAGCCGCTTTTTGCGGAAGGCAATTTCGAAACCAGACGCAATGAGACCGTCAGTCCTTCCAACTGATAATGCGGTCTTAAAAAGAACTTGGCACTGTAATAACCTGGGTTGCCCTCGACCTCCTCGATAACGACTTCGGCAGCCGCCAGCGGTTTTTTAGCCTTAGTAATTTCGCTGGAGTTGATCGGGTCCCCGTCGACATATTGATTGATCCAATTGCCAAGCCAACGCTCCATGTCTTCGCGCTCCTTGAATGAGCCGATCTTGTCGCGCACCATGCACTTCAAATAATGCGCAAAGCGACAGGTCGCGAACAAATACGGTAGGCGTGCCGCCAGATTTGCATTGGCGGTCGCGTCCGGGTCCTCATATTCGGCCGGCTTTTGCAGCGATTGCGCCCCGATGAATGCCGCAAAATCAGTGTTTTTCTTGTGGATCAGCGGCATGAAACCGCTTTTGGCAAGCTCGGCCTCGCGCCGATCGGTGATTGCGATCTCGGTCGGGCATTTCATGTCGACGCCGCCGTCGTCGGTCGGGAAGGTATGCACCGGCAAGCCTTCGACTGCGCCGCCGGATTCGATACCGCGAATCCGCGAGCACCAGCCGTACAGTTTGAACGAGCGGTTGATGTTGACTGCCATCGCATACGCCGCATTGGACCACGTGTATTTGCTGCTGTCGCTGCTCTCCGTATCTTCCTCGAAATTGAACTCTTCGACCGGATCGCTTTTTGCGCCATACGGCAGCCTGCTCAAAAAGCGCGGCATCGCCAAACCGAGATAACGCGCGTCTTCGGACTCCCGCAGCGAACGCCAAGAGGCATATTCCGGCGTGGTGAAAATCTTGGTCAAATCGCGGGGATTGGCCAGTTCCGACCAGCTTTGCATCTGCATGACCGCCGGCGCCACGCCAGAAATGAACGGGGTATGCGCGGACGCGCTGACCTTCGCCATTTCGCCGAGCAATTCGACGTCGGGAGGAGAATGATCGAAATGATAGTCGCCGACCAGACAACCGAAAGGTTCTCCGCCAAACGTACCGTATTCTTCTTCATAAAGCTTTTTGAAGAGCGGGCTTTGGTCCCAGGCAGTCCCCTTGAATTTTTTCAATGTCTTACCGAGCTCATTTTTTGAAATGTTGAACACGCGGATCTTCAACATCTCGTCCGTTTCGGTATTATTGACCAGATAGTGCAATCCCCGCCATGCGCTTTCGAGCTTCTGGAAATCGGGGTGATGCATGATCAGGTTGAGCTGTTCGGAAATCTTTTGATCCAGGCCAGCAATAATCGCCTGTATGCTGCCGATCACGTCATCGGAAATTTTCGTGACGTCCTGCAAGGCATATTGCGCGAGGGTAGAAATGGCCGTATTCACATGACTGGCCGCCTCGGTGCCAGGCTTGAACTCCTTTGCCAACAGCGCGGAAAATTCATCAATTTCCAGGGTTTCTGTTGCCCCTTGTGAGACTTGGCTTTCCAATACCGACATGACTAACCTCCGGTAGTTTCTGAAGCGGTTGCGTCACCGCTGGATTCAGCAGGTTTCGCCGATGCGACAAGCGACTGTAGCAGAGCCGGATCGTTGATCAGTTTACCGATCAATTCTTCTGCGCCGGTTTTCCCGTCCATGTAGGTGATCAAGTTGGCCAATTGCTGTCTGGCTTCGAGCACTTTGTCTAGTCCGGCAACTTTTCTGACAACTGCAGCCGGTGAAAAATCATCCATGCTTTCAAAGGTGATATCGACACTCAGGTTGCCCTCGCCGGTCAAGCTATTCTGAACCGGAAAAGCGACCCGAGGCTTCATCGATTTGAGCCGCTCATCAAAATTATCGACGTCAATTTCGAGCAACTTGCGGTCGGCGACGGGTGGCAAAGGCTCAGACGGCTTGCCCGACAAATCCGAGAGCACTCCCATTACGAAAGGGAGCTGAACTTTCTTCTGCGAACCGTACACTTCGACATCATATTCAATCTGCACGCGAGGCGCACGGTTTCTTTGGATAAACTTTTGACTACTTTCGGCCATGCCTCTACCCTCTCTATTTTTAGTTTGATAAAAAAATTATTATTCCGACGCTTCCGGACCTTTGATCATATCCATTTGGGAAATCGCATCCGGCAATAAATTCTGCAGAATTTCCATAAAATCGGCGGTGACAAGACGCTTTGCTCGATGCAGTAAAATAGGCACAGGGCTCGAAGGCTCGGATTCCCTATAATATTTGCAGATTAGATCAAGGGCTTTTAACACATCCTGGCGCGAATTGATCTCTCCGACTCCAACGTTTTGTTTACGGGGCAAATTAGCTTGCTGCGAAGCTTGATCGCCGGCAGGTTCTTCTTCACCGGACAGTTCCGCTGTTTCCTGCGCGGCCATTGGCGCATACTGGTTATGGGCTGACTGCATCTCTTTCAAGAGAGAAGCCAAGGACGATAAGTCGGCTCCATTACCGATTCCCACCTGAATGTTGACAAAGTCCTGGAGTCGCCGAACCAGATCCACACTTTCGACGATGGCTTGATACATGAACGCAATGCTTTCAGGAGGCAGTTCCTGAAAGGCGGCTTTGATCACACCCAGGTCGGTTCTTGTTTCTCCCTCGGGTAAACTGATCTTATCGGTCGAAATCTGAATATCGCGTAAACTATAGCGACCAACCGCTTTCGAATCGGCTAGCGGCGCCAAACTCAAAGGCCTGAGCACGGAATCAAAGTTATTCAATTCCTCAAGAATGTTGATCCGCATGGTGGGATCGAGATTATCGTCCGGATCCAGGACAGGATGAATTTCGACCCAGTATTTTTCCAGCAAACCCAGCAATAACGACAGGCCGTCCCGAAAACCCGGGATCCCTTCAAGCGGAATCAACGCTCGCGTCAGGTAGACGGCGACCTGCAGATCCTTACTCCGTTTCAGGATCGCCAGCGCCGATTTTTGAATGTCCCGCCAGTTTGGTGGCTGTGCCTTTTCGCCGGTGATCGGATCTTCCGGTTTACCCTGGATATCTTTGGCTAACTCCAGATAAGCGGAGTCATACTCCAAGTAATCCCCGCAAGGACTATCCGGTGAAATTTCTTCGAGTAACTCATCCAAGTCAGCCATAAATAGTCTGTTCAGCATATTGGGACAGTAAAGCGCCGGATTATGTTAATCGAGTTCCGACTCTAATTCAAAGAAAAAATCCCAAGAAGCTGTCTGGCAAAACAAGATATTGTAAAATCAAGATTTTTTTATTGTGATATAGCAAATGGGATACAAAAGTGACCTCACGGATGCGGAATGGGCATTAATAGAACCAGATTTTCAGCCGCGGAGTCGTCGAGGGAGTTGACGCAAACATGCCATCAGAACGGTAATCAACGCGATTCTGTATATTGTCAAAGGCGGAATAGAGTGGCGAATGATGCCCAACGGTTTTCCGCCGTGGCAAACGGTTTATGATCATTTCAGCAAATGGAACAAACGTGGCGTTTGGGAGGCCTGTTCGGATCGATTGGTCGCCTATCGCCGTGAACAGGCAGGTCGTGCCGCCGCACCGAGCTATGGCATTATGGATGCGCAAAGCGTAAAGACCGTCTACGCCAGTGAAGAGCGCGGGATTGACGGCGGCAAAAAGGTCAAAGGGCACAAGCGACATATTGTCGTGGATCTCTTGGGTAACTTAATTGTTTGTCATGGTCCATGCCGCGAATCTCAGTGACACAAAAAGCGCCTGCGAGGTAGCAGAGAACGGTTGATAAATGGCCTTCATTGCAAGCTTTTCCGGCCGATGCCGGCTATGGCGGCACTGCGGTAACATTTTGCACGGAAACATTGCACAAGCCTTTAACACATCTCCAAGAAAATCAAAGATGGCTGGGCGGTTCTGCCGAAACGTTGGGCTGTTGAACGCACTTTTTCATGGCTTGGCAATTTTCGTCGCCTCTCCAAAGAGGTCGAAATTCTCACTGCCACTTCCGAAAACATGATTCGCATCGCCATGCTTAAAATAACACTTGCAAAATGCGTTTAATGTTTTGCCAGACAGCTTCTTAGGTGTCAGTCGTTATTACACTGAGATTGGGGCGCTTATGAGCGTCATCTTGACAGCGACCAGCATGAAGGGGGAAGCGCAACACGCAAAAGATTGAACGCAAAAATTTAAATTTCAGAACCTGGATTAAGCGGCTCACTCGGAAAACGATTTGTTTTTCTAAGCTGGAAATAATGCATGATACGGTCATCGGGTTACTGATTAACAAAGTCGAGTTTGGCTTGGATATTCATGCTTAATTACAGATTTAATCCACTACCCCCGAATTATTGGAACTCTGCCTGGCCCGGGGAGCGCGGGATAATACCACGATCGTCCTCGCGGGATGCTAGAAACCGGGATTCGCTAAACGGATCAAGCAACTCTTTAATCATTTTACCAACAATCATTAATATTGCTTTGATTCTTAGAGATATTGTTCTTGACAAGAAAAACGCTTAGCGATTTAATCGCAGCCAGACTCCTTCTAAACAATCACCCAAACAGAAGTTGGGCGTCTTAACTGAAGTCTTGAGCGAAATCATGAATTTTCAACAGATTTATACGGGGATGCGGCTATGCCAAAATTAATTCGACATATCGGTTACGGAGTTCTGACGACGGGATTAGCGCTTGTAGCCGCCAAAGCCCATGCCGCCCCCGATCCCTGTGCCACGGTGTTCAGCGAGCTCGTTCAAAGCGAATTGTCGCTTACCTCGGCGCAAGAGGATCTTGTATCGACCTGTAGGTACCAGAATGCCGGTGACCAATTGACGCCATACCAGGCGCTTGCGCAAACGACGCTGGCAATTTCAATCGCCAATCAGCAATTCCGGAACGTAAAAAACCGGCTGATACTGTTGCGCCGCGGCCTCGGCAGCGGGATCGATGTCAACGGCCTCAATCAGCAGTCGACAGACTCGCTTTTACCCGCTTCCTTATCCGGATTTTCCCGCCAGTCAAACGGCGGCGGCGCCAGTGGAGACAAGGACAGCCCGTTCGACAGACTGGGCATATTCGTTAACGGCAACTTCGGCGTCGGCGATAAGGACGGCACCGACCGGGAGTTAGGGTTCGAGTACGACAGCCAGGGCGTAACGGCGGGGATCGATTACCGCTTTACCGATAATTTCGTGCTGGGCGGCACCTTCGGCTATAACGCGATCAAATCCGATTTCGATGCATCCAGGGGAAACCTGAACCTGGACGGTTACAGTTTTTCGCTCTACAGCACCTATTACAACGACGACTTCTATCTCGACACCATATTTTCGGGCGGCTGGAACGAATATGACACCCGCCGGAACATCCAACTGCCCGGCTTCAATCAAACGGCTCTCGGCAATACCCGCGGCAACGATTATTCCTTCAATGTCACCGGCGGCTACGATTTTCATCAGCAAGGCTTGACCTATGGCCCCTATGGCCGGGTCAGTTATCAAAACGTCCAGATCGACGGCTATCAGGAAAATACGAGCAACCCGGGTTCGACCGGCTTCGGCGCCGTGACATCGATCGGCAAGCAAAATGCCGTTTCCCTGCAAACCGCTTTGGGAGGTCAACTTTCTTATGCGATCAGCACTTCATTCGGCGTATTGATGCCGACCGCGAGAGCGGAATGGGTGCACGAATTCCACGACGGCAGCAGGCCGGTGAACTGGAGCTTCGCCAATATTCCAACCCAGACTGCTTTCGTCAATCTCAGCGACGGCGCCGACCGTAATTTCGGAAATCTGGGGGCGGGCTTATCCGCAACGTTTACGCACGGCGCCTCCGCTTTTTTATTCTATGAAACCATGGTCGGGCGAGACCATATTTCGGAGCATTCGATCAATGCGGGCGTACGCGCCGAGTTTTAAACCGCTTCGGCATGATGGATTTTATCCCCTGCATATAAGTCCAGCCCCGTAGGGTACGCTGTGCGTGCCATCAATGTCGCAAGGTACGCACTACTCGGCAATTGCTCCTGCATTGCTCTCGATTGCGTATTCCCGACGCGATCTGCCTCCCCCATCCCTGGGGTCGTACCTCCTGCATCCCCGCTGTCGAGCGTACCACAACCCGTAAGATACAGATACCGAACGGAACATTGATCCCGTCCGTAACGTTTGGAATCGCGCGAGTCCAGACGAGGATTTTATGCGGGCGGCAGGTCTTCAATCGTGGGGAACGGAGTTATAAATCATGCCCTTATACACAAGTTCGTCATTCCGGCAGGGATTGCCGGAATCCAGGCTACAGGGACGTATTACGCTTGCCATCCCTGGCTCTGGATACCCGCTTCCCGGCGGGTATGACGACATTTGTGTAAAGGATATTGGGTTATAAACCCCGTCCCGCTATAGCCCAGCGCTTCAGCTAACCAGCGCAAAGATCAGGCAACGTAGCCGTCGTATCGCTGCCACCGTCTTTATCGGATACGGTAAGGCTTGTTGGCTCAGAAGCAGAATACACAATAAAAGCACTGTGTTCCGGCTCGTAATCAAGCGCAACAGGGTCGCCGCTGGAATAATTATTGACGGTTTGCTGATAATTCGTCGTAGAACAAGACTCGGTACTAGACGAACAGGTCTCGACCGACCAGTTAATGGTAAGAACGTACGACTCAAGAGCGTTTGCCGGATCGGAGTAAGTTACAACCACAGCTCCTCCCTCGCAACTATACCATGAAGCATCCGTAATCGTAGGCGCCACGTTGTTGACGGTGACCCGGGCGGTATCGCTGCCCACCGCCCCCTTCTCATCGGTTACCATCACGGTCACCGTATAGACGCCGTTATCGCCGTAGACATGGTTGAGCGAAAAATTCTTACCGGCCAGAGTCAACGAATGAATGCCGGTCCCGTCGCCGTAATTGACGATCGCCGACCAGGGGCCGGTACCGGAATCGGCGAATGAGCCCGTCTGGCTGAACGCCGCGCCTTCATCGATGGTCGCATCGGCGCCGGCATAGACCTCCGGCGCCACGTTGTTGACGGTGACCCGGACGGTGTCGTTACCCGTCGCCCCCATCTCATCGGTCACCGTCACGGTCACCGTATAAGCGCCGTTATTGCCGTAGACATGGTTGAGCGAAAAATTCTTGCCAGCCAAAGTCAACGGCTGAACGCCAGTCCCGTCGCCGTAATTGACGGTCGCCGACCAGGGGCCGGGGCCGGAGTCAACAAATGAGCCCGTCTGTCTGAGTGTCGCGCCTTCATCGATGGCCGCATCGACGCCGGCATCGACCACCGGCGCCACGTTGTTGACGGTGACCTGAACGGTGTCGCTGCCCACCGCCCCCTTCTCATCGGTCACCGCCACGGCCACCGTATAGACGCCGTTATCGCCGTAGACATGGTTGAGCGAAAAATGCTTGCCGTTCAGCGCCAGTTCGCCGCTCGTCCCGTCGCCGTAGTCGATGGTTGCCGACCAGGGGCCGGGGCCGGGATCGACGAATGAGCCCGTCTGGCTGAACGCCGCGCCTTCACCGATGGTCGTATCGGCGCCGGCATCGACCACCGGCGCCACGTTGTTGACGGTGACCTGAACGGTGTCGCTGCCCGCCGCCCCCTTCTCATCGGTCACCGTCACGGCCACCGTATAGTTGCCGTTGTCGCGGTAGAGGTGTTCCAGGCTGAAGGTCTTGCCGTTCAGCGCCAGTTCGCCGCTCGTCCCGTCGCCATAATCGACGGTCGCCGACCAGGGGCCGGGGCCGGGATCGGCGAATGAGCCCGTCTGGCTGAACGCCGCGCCTTCATCGATGGCCGCATCGGCGCCGGCATCGACCACCGGCGCCACGTTGTTGACGGTGACCTGAACGGTGTCGCTGCCCGCCGCCCCCTTCTCATCGGTCACCGTCACGGTCACCGTATAGACGCCGTTATCGCCGTAGACATGGTTGAGCGAAAAATTCTTGCCGGTCAGCGCCAGCTCACCACTCGTCCCGTCGCCGTAATCGACGGTCGCCGACCAGGGGCCGGGGCCGGAATCAATGAATGAGCCCGTCTGGCTGATGAACGCCGTGCCTTCATCGATGGCCGCATCGGCGCCGGCATCGACCACCGGCGCCACGTTGTTGACGGTGACTTGAACGGTGTCGCTGCCCACCGCCCCCTTCTCATCGGTCACCGTCACGGTCACCGTATAGCTGCCGTTGTCGCGATAGAGGTGTTCCAGGCTGAAGGTCTTGCCGTTCAGCGCCAGCTCACCGCTCGTCCCGTCGCCATAATCGACGGTCGCCGACCAGGGGCCGGGGCCGGAATCAATGAATGAGCCCGTCTGGCTGATGAACGCCGCGCCTTCATCGATAGCCGCATCGGCGCCGGCATCGACCGCCGGCGCCACGTTGTTGACGGTGATCTGAACGGTGTCGCTGCCCACCGCCCTCTTCTCATCGGTCACCGTCACGATCACCGTATAGACGCCGTTATCGCCGTAGACATGGTTGAGCGAAAAATTCTTGCCGGTCAGCGCCAGCTCACCACTCGTCCCGTCGCCGTAATCGACGGTCGCCGACCAGGGGCCGGGGCCGGGATCGACGAATGAGCCCGCCTGACTGAACGTCGCGCCTTCATCGATGACCGCATCGGCGCCGGCATCGACCACCGGCGCCACGTTGTTGACGGTGACCTGGACGGTATCGCTGCCCGCCGCCCCCTTCTCATCGGTCACCGTCACGGTCACCGTATAGTTGCCGTTGTCACGGTAGAGGTGTTCCAGGCTGAAGGTCTTGCCGTTCAGCGCCAGTTCGCCGCTCGTCCCGTCGCCATAATCGACGGTCGCCGACCAGGGGCCGGGGCCGGGATCGGCGAATGAGCCCGTCTGGCTGAACGCCGCGCCTTCATCGATGACCGCATCGGCGCCGGCATCGACCACCGGCGCCACGTTGTTGACGGTGACCTGAACGGTGTCGCTGCCCGCCGCCCCCTTCTCATCGGTCACCGTCACGGTCACCGTATAGACGCCGTTATCGCCGTAGACATGGTTAAGCGAAAAATGCTTGCCGTTCAGCGCCAGTTCGCCGCTCGTCCCGTCGCCATAATCGACGGTCGCCGACCAGGGGCCAGGGCCGGGATCGACGAATGAGCCCGCCTCACTGAACGCCGCGCCTTCATCGATGGCCGCATCGGCGCCGGCATCGACCATCGGCGCCACGTTGTTGACGGTGACCTGGACGGTATCGCTGCCCACCGCCCCCTTCTCATCGGTTACCATCACGGTCACCGTATAGACGCCGTTATCGCCGTAGACATGGTTGAGCGAAAAATGCTTGCCGGTCAGCGCCAGCTCACCGCTCGTCCCGTCGCCGTAATCGACGGTCGCCGACCAGGGGCCGGGGCCGGGATCGACGAATGAGCCCGTCTGGCTGAACGCCGCGCCTTCATCGATGACCGCATCGGCGCCGGCATCGACCACCGGTGCCACGTTGTTGGCAGTGACCTGAACGGTATCGCTGCCCGCCGCCCCCTTCTCATCGGTCACCGTCACGGTCACCGTATAGTTGCCGTTGTCGCGGTAGAGGTGCTCCAGGCTGAAGGTCTTGCCGTTCAGCGCCAGCTCACCGCTCGTCCCGTCGCCGTAGTCGACGGTCGCCGACCAGGGGCCGGGGCCGGGATCGACGAATGAGCCCGTCTGGCTGAACGCCGCGCCTTCATCGATGACCGCATCGGCGCCGGCATTGACCGCCGGCGCCACGTTGTTGACGGTGACCTGGACGGTATCGCTGCCGCTGCCGCCATCGTCATCGGTCACCGTCACGGTCACCGTATAGGCGCCGTTGGCGTGGTAGGTATGCTCCAGGCCGAAGGTCTTGCCGTTCAGCGCCAGTTCGCCGCTCGTCCCGTCGCCGTAGTCGACGGTGGCGGTCCAGCTGTCCGTGCCGGGATCGATAAACGTGCCCGCTTGGCTAAACGCCGCGCCTTCATCGATGGCCGCATCGGCGCCGGCATCGACCGCCGGCGCCACGTTGTCGACGGTGATGGTCGTAGAAACCTGGTTCACCCCTCCCTGTCCTGTGACACGCAGGACTACTGTCTGAACAGAAGGACCATCGATACCCTGGAAGCTTGGCGTTGCGCCGGATGTTTCGAAGCTTCCGTCATTGTCCAGATCCCATTCGAAAGTCAGCGTATCGCCATAAGGATCATGCTCGGAATTGGCGCCGTTAAGAGCAACCGAACTGCCTTCATTAACCGTATACGTTCCTCCGGTATCGGCAATCGGCGGCCTGACTCTCGCCAAATCTTCATCGATCTTGCCGTCGCCATCGTCATCGATCCCGTTAAACAGCTCTTCGTCAATCCTTCGGTCGCAATCGTTGTCAATGCCGTCGGCCGGCACCGTTTCGGTCGGGCTGCACTCATCCGCGATTTTCGCCAATCTGGCCCCACCCGAATAGCCATACGAATCGGAGGCCGCAAAACCATAGGAATAGACGCCGAAAGGCACATTCTGAGGATCATGGCTTATTTGATGCACGCCGATATCGACCTTGATTTGCGCGCCGGAAAATCCCGTCGCCCCTATCGCGGTAAACGGCCCGGAAATCGCGTTTCCATCCAGGCGCAAGCCTCCCAATTTGTCCGTCGGCGCGACGATATTGATATAGTTTTCGAAGCGAACCGGATCTTCGGGCGGCGTGCTGATCAGGTAGTCGGCGCCGAACTGCTCGGTCGGAGGAATGATCATCATGAAAGGATCGGATACCACGCGATCGGCCGTGGTCCCTTTGGAATACTGAACCACCAGCGCCGGTCCGCTGGTGGTAATTTGGTGAAACGAACCGGACGCCAGATCGACTTGTTTGAATTTTCCTCGTTTCAGCTTGGCGACGGTTTTTCCGTCAATGTCGACTTTGGTCCCGTTCTTGGCCGCCAGGATCCGGAAAATATCGCCACCGGTCCGGGTAGCCAAGGGTGTGGTCAAAAACGACGTCCCCCAGGTATCGATCGGCGGAATTTGTTCCACCAAATGGTCGCAAGCCAACGCCCGGGCCGGCACGACACCACATTGATGGCCGCCGAATACCGATACCGGTTTGGACGAGATGACCGCCGAACCGGTCAAATCGGCGGCAGTACCGCCTTTGGCCTTAAACTGAATGCTCTGCAGCCGGTTCAGGGTGAAACGGGCGGACTTGCCGGCCTTGATCGATTTTACATCGGGCCCTTCGAGCGTCTTTGCTTTCGGCGTGATCGTGACCTCTGTCCCGTCTTCGTACGCGATGATGAGCAACTCGCCAGGTAAAGACTTCTTCGCGTTCGCCATCGAAGGCACGATGTATTCGGTGCCCGAACTGTCGATCGGCAAACCCAGATAAGCATCGGTCGTAAATACTTTCTGGTTCAATCCATAAACGACGAACTCATCGGGCGCCGACAAAAGCAGCCCCTTGTCTTCGATTCTGCCGCTTCCCGTGGCGCGGACCGTTACCGGCAAGCTGACCGGCGTTATCGTTCCCGGGTCTACCGAAAAGTCCGCCGGCCCGAACCCGGCACCCTGCACGGTCACCGTCGTGGCTTTGGCGGCGGTCAGGTAAAAGCTGACGCTGCCTCCGCCGTCATAATTTTCCATAAAGCCCAATACGAAGGCTTTTCCCTGATTATCCGGCGCCGCAAAAGCCGGAGGAATGACGCCAAGGGCCACTGCAACAAAAAAGTGGATTTGCAGCAGCCCGAGCAGCCGGGACTTCAATTCGAGTTTCATGATCCTTTCTCTCCCCCAAACGATGAAACGATTGCAACGGCCATCGGCTCGGTCATTTCCGAGTTTCTCAAGCGGCGCCGCAATGATTATTATTTTATTATTCAAACTGTTCGTATAACTCAAGCCTTCAAGGAAGGGCTTCCCTCGGGCCGCCGCTAGCGAGAAGACTGAAAACGGCCCAATCCATCCGGCGGCACGGCCGCCAGTCGAACGATATCGCCGCCTTTAGCCCAGGCGGTTCGATTTCGGACGGCAATAGAGCCAATAGCGCCGCCCCAGGCCTTTCGGGCCTTGCGCCCAAAGAAATGAAGAAGGCCCCGGAATAAACGGGGCGAAGAAACTGACTGTAACGAGACGGATGGCCTAAAAACGCCCGAAGGACTGCCCTCGCTTTACCGCATAAGCTCCGTACGAGGTTATCCATACGGGCGATAAGAAGACAATATCCCGATCTTGTTCATCGATCGCGAATTTCCGTGCGCTTAACCACATAGCGATTTCGCTGGAATATAAACCAAAAATTTTTTACGATCAAATTCCGTTTAGCGCCGCCCAATCCGCGTTCTGGAGGCGCCCGGGCCGGGCAGTTAGCGCCGCCACTCCGACCTCAGCTTTTCCCGGTTCAATGCCAGCCACTGCAGCGCCAGAATCGGAATAGCGGACTCGATTTCGCCGCTTTCAAGCATCCCGTAGGCTTCGGCGAAAGGCACGGCGCGCACCAGGATGTCTTCGCCCTCATGATCCAGCCCGTGAATGCCGCCGACGTCCCGGCTGTCGACCTTGCCGCAAAACAGCGTGATCATTTCCGAATAACCGCCGGGAGTCGTATAAAACCGCATGACCCTGATCAGCTCCTCGACCGCGCAGCCGGCTTCTTCTTTCGCTTCCCGGTAGGCCACGTCTTCGGCAGTCTCTCCGTCCTCGACCGCACCGGCGACGATTTCGAGCAGCCACGCCCGCTCGGGATTGCCGATCGCGCCGATCCGAAACTGCTCGATCAAAACGACGGCATCCCGTTCCGGATCGTACAGCAAAACCGCCACGCACTGGCCGCGGCCGAACAATTCACGCTCGATCTCGCCGCTCCAGCCGCCGGCGAACAAGGTATGCCGGAGCCGGTATTTTTCCAGACGGAAAAATCCCGAGTAGCCGATTTCCTGGCTGATGATTTCAAAGGTTTTGCTCATTTGCCTCGTTTATATTGCACTTTGTAGATTACGCCCAGCTGATCGTCGCTGATCAGCAAGCTGCCGTCGGGCAGGGTCAGCACGTCGACCGGTCGGCCGAGCACCTTTTCTTCCTTGGTCAGCCAGCCGTCGATGAAGACTTCCTGGTCAACCGGTTTATTATCCCTGAAAGTCACCAGTACAACCCGGTAACCGTCCGGCACCGAACGGTTCCAGGAGCCGTGCTGGGCCACGAACAGCTGGTTCCGGTAATGTTCCGGAAACTGCTCGCCGCGGTAGAACCGAATGCCCAAAGCGGCAACGTGCGCGTTGAACTTCCAGACCGGCGGCGTATAGTCCGAGCACTGCTTACCTTTGCCGTATTCCGGATCGGCGATCGCGTCGCCGTGGCAGAAGGGATAGCCGAAATGCTCGCCGATTCTGGACCAGCGGTTCAGTTCGTCGGGCGGCAGGTCGTCGCCCAGATAATCGCGTCCGTTATCGCTGAAAAATAGGCCCTCGGTTCCGGGTTGCCAGTCGAAGCCGACCGTATTGCGGATGCCGCGGCCCAGGATTTCGAAATTGTTGCCGTCCGTGTCGACCCGGACCAGCGACGCATACACCGGCCGTTCCGGATTGCAGATATTGCAAGGCGCGCCGACCGCGGTATACAGCTTGCCGTCGGGACCGATGCGCAGGTATTTCCAGCCGTGGTGCCTGTCGGTCGGCAGCTTGTCGTACACGACCGACGGCTTCGGCGGGCTGGCCAGATTTTGCAGGACATTGTCGTAACGCAAAATGCGGCTGATTTCGGCCACATACAGCGCGCCGTCTTTATAGGCGACTCCGTTCGGCATCGTCAAACCGTCCGCAAGTACGTAAAGCGTTTCGGCGGCGCCGTCCCGATCCTTGTCCTGCAGCGCATACACCTTTCCTTCCCGGCCGGTGCCCGCGAACACGACACCGTCGTCACCGAACGCCAGGCTGCGCACGTTCGGCAAATTCCGCGCGAACAGCGAGATCGAAAAACCCTGCGGCACATTCAATTTGGCAATCACGTCTTCGGGAGCCGTTTGCTGCGCACAGGCGGAGAATCCCAAGCCGAACAGCAGGGCCGAAACCAAGATGGATTTCAAATGCTTCATAACACCCTCCTTTAAACTTTTCTTGTATATTATCACTCTGACCCGTATTGATTTCACTTATTCAGTCCCTATTTTGTCGATATACCAACCCCTTCATAAAAGGCAAACACCATGATGCGAATTTTCCTGTTTTTAGCGACCAATGTCGCGATACTGGTGGTGATCAGTATCGTTTTCAACGTGCTGGGCTTGAGCGGCGTCCTCGATGCGCAAGGCGTCAACCTGAATCTGAATGCGTTGCTGGTGATGTCCGCCGTGATCGGAATGACCGGCTCGTTCATTTCGCTGCTGATGTCGAAATGGTCCGCAAAAAACGCGATGGGCGTGTACGTGATCGAACAGCCGCAGAATCAAACCGAACGCTGGCTGGTCGACACGGTCGCGCGTCTGGCCCGGCAAGCCAATATCGGCATGCCCGAAGTCGGGATGTTCCGGCAGCCTGAAGCGAATGCGTTCGCGACCGGCTGGAACAAGAACAGCGCGCTGGTCGCGGTCAGCACCGGCCTATTGGAATCGATGAGCGCCGACGAGGTCGAAGCGGTGCTCGGCCACGAAATCAGCCACGTCTCGAACGGCGACATGGTCACGATGGCGCTAATGCAGGGCGTCGTGAACACCTTCGTCTATTTCTTCGCGACCCTGATCGGTTATGTGGTGGACCGGGCGGTGTTCAAAACCGAACGCGGCTACGGCCCGGCCTACTACATCGTGCAGATCGCCGCGCAGATCGCGCTGGGCATCCTGGCTTCGATGCTGGTGATGTGGTTCTCGCGCCGCCGCGAATTCCGGGCCGATGCGGGCGGCGCGCGACTGGCCGGGCGCCAGAAAATGATCGGCGCGCTACGCGCGCTGCAGCGCACTCAGGAAACCGCGACGCTGCCGGGCCAGATGGCCGCCTTCGGGATCAACGGCGACGGCAGCCTGACGCGCCTGTTCATGAGCCATCCGCCGCTGGAAGAGCGAATCGCGGCCTTGCAGAACAACCGCTAAACCCAAGCCGGGGCGGACGACATCCGTCCCGTTCCGGCGCCGAGTTTCCGGCGCTTTCCGATCATATATGCCTCCCTTACCCCAGACCTGCCAGGTTTTCAAAACCTGGCAGGTCTGGGATGTTTCATCGTTCCCACGCTCTGCGTGGGAATGCAGACTGAACCGCTCCTGCGGTTCGGGACGCAGAGTGTCTTTCAATGTGTTCCCAGCAGAGCGTGGGAACAATAAGCGGAAGTTATTTTTAACCCAAACCTTTGCGCGCGTTGAATTCCAGCCGCCCATTTCCCCCGTTTTATGGGATAATTCCACCAATTTTGTGAAATTATCCCGATCGCACATGAAGTTTCCCACCATCGAATCCTTCGTCGGCAACACGCCCCTGGTCCGCCTGCAGCGTCTGCCCGGACCGAACAGCAATACGATCCTGGCCAAGCTGGAAGGCAATAATCCGGCCGGTTCGGTGAAAGACCGGCCGGCGCTGAGCATGATCCAACATGCCGAAGCCCGGGGCGAAATCAAGCCCGGCGACCGGCTGATCGAAGCGACCAGCGGCAATACCGGCATCGCGCTGGCGATGGCGGCCGCGATCAAAGGCTACAGAATCACCCTGATCATGCCCGACAACATGAGCGCCGAGCGCCGCGCCTCGATGAAGGCCTACGGCGCCGAAATCATCCTGACGCCGGCCGCCGGCAGCATGGAAGCCGCGATCGACCTGGCCCGGCGGATGGAAGCGAACGGCGAGGGACGCATTCTCGACCAGTTCTCGAACCCCGACAATCCGCGCGCGCACTACGAAGGCACCGGCCCCGAAATCTGGCGCGATACCCAGGGCACGATTACCCATTTCGTCAGCTCGATGGGCACCACCGGCACCATCATGGGCACCTCGCAATTCCTGAAAGAAAAAAATTCGGCGATAGAAATCGTCGGAGTTCAGCCGGAAGGCGAATCCAAAATCCCCGGCATCCGCCGCTGGCCGCAAGAATACCTGCCTAAAATCTACGATCCGGGCCGCGTCGACCGGATCATCCGGGTCGACCAGCACGCGGCCGAAGAAACGACCCGCGCATTGGCGGCGCGCGAAGGCATCTTCGCGGGCATCTCCTCCGGCGGCGCGGTGTATGCCGCGCTGCAACTGGCGCAGGAAGTCGAGAACGCGGTGATCGTCGTGATCGTCTGCGACCGGGGAGACCGCTATTTATCGACCGGCGTGTTTCCGGACTGATTACCCCGTATTACAATTCCGTTGAATTAAGGCTGCAACGTCATTCCTGCAGGGCGGGATTTGCCGAGTGTTGAAACTCGGTAGGTTGGGCTGACGTCAGGAAGCCCAACATGGCTAACAGATTATTGTCGGGCTTCGCCTTGCTCAGCCCGGCCTACGGTTCTAAAGAATTCGGCGAAGACGCCGGCCTTCGCCAGAGCTTGACGCCGAGTTAGCAAGCTGCGTAACCTGACGCAACGATTGAAAACCGCAGGCACGAATTACCGACCTACCCTAACGGAATACGACACCAAAGGAAGCCCCCCTCTAAATGGCCATTAAAAAAACCGAACTCTATTCTTCCCTCTGGGCCAGTTGCGACGAACTGCGCGGCGGCATGGACGCCGGCCAGTACAAAGACTACGTGCTGACCCTGCTGTTCATGAAATACGTATCCGACAAATACAAAGGCGATCCTTACGGCATGATCGTGGTACCGCAAGGCGCCGGCTTCGACGACATGGTGGCTTTGAAGGGTGATAAGGAAATCGGCGAAAAAATCAACAAAATCATCAGCGCGCTGGCCGAAGAGAACGACCTGAAAGGCGTGATCGACGTCGCCGACTTCAACGATGAAGACAAGCTCGGCAAGGGCAAAGAAATGATCGACCGCCTGTCCAAGCTGATCGGACTGTTCGAAGGGATGGACTTGTCCGCCAATCGCGCCGACGGCGACGACCTGCTGGGTGATGCTTACGAATATCTGATGCGCCATTTCGCCACCGAATCCGGCAAATCCAAGGGACAGTTTTACACCCCGGCGGAAGTGTCGCGCATTCTCGCCAAAGTCATCGGCATTAACCCGAGCACGCCGCAAGACGCCACCGTTTACGACCCGACCTGCGGTTCCGGCTCGTTATTGCTGAAAGCCAGCGACGAAGCCCCGCGCGGCCTGACCATTTTCGGCCAGGAAATGGACAACGCCACCAGCGCGTTGGCGCGCATGAACATGATTCTGCACAACAACGCTACCGCCAAAATCTGGAAGGGCAACACCATCGCCGATCCGCAATGGAAAGACGGCAACGGCAAACTGAAAACCTTTGACTTCGCGGTCGCTAATCCGCCGTTCTCCAACAAAAACTGGACCAGCGGCATTAATCCGCAAGAAGACGAGTTCGACCGCTTCGTCTGGGGCATTCCACCGGAGAAAAACGGCGATTACACCTTTTTGCTGCACATTCTCAAAAGCCTGAAAAGCACCGGCAAAGGCGCGGTAATTCTGCCGCACGGCGTGCTGTTCCGTAGCAACGCCGAAGCGCGCATCCGCGAAAACCTGATCAAGCAAGGCTATATCAAAGGTATCATCGGTCTGCCCGCCAACCTGTTTTACGGCACCGGCATCCCAGCCTGCATCATCGTTATCGACAAGGAAAACGCCGCGCACCGCACTGGCGTTTTCATGATCGACGCCAGCAAAGGCTTTATCAAAGACGGCAACAAAAACCGCTTGCGCGCCCAGGACATTCACAAGATCGTCGACGTGTTTACCAAGCAACTGGCCTTGCCGCGCTACAGCCGCAGGGTGGCTTTGAGCGAAATTGCCGCCAACGATTACAACCTGAATATCCCGCGCTATATCGACAGCGGCGAGCCGGAAGACCTGCACGACTTGAGCGCCCACCTGCAAGGCGGCATCCCCAAGCGCGACATCGACGCGCTGCAAGCGTATTGGCAAGAGTTCCCCAACTTGCGCGACACGTTGTTTGCCGAAGACCGCCCCGGATATTGCCGGGCTTTGATTGCCGCCGCGCAAGTCAAAACCACGATTTTGCATCATCCCGAATTCGAAGCCTTTGCCCGGCAAAGCCTTAAACCTTTTGCCGCATGGTGCGAACGCGCGGCGTTGAAGAAGATAACCATCGGCCAGCATCCCAAAGCCATCATCCAAAGCATCAGCGAAGACTTGTTGCAAACCTATGCGGGGACGCCGCTGCTGAACAACTATGACATCTACCAAATCCTGATGGATTATTGGTCGGAGACGATGCAGGACGACGTTTACGTGTTGGTGCAAGATGGCTGGCTAGCCGGTAAAACCCTGCGTGAACTGATTGCCAACAAGGGCGAAAAGCTCAAGGAAGCGCCCGGCCTCGTCATCAACAAACGCAAATACAAAACCGAACTGATCCCGCCGGCGTTGATCGTGGCGCGTTACTTCCAATCAGAGCAAGCCGTCATCGACCGAATTCAAACCGATCTGGATGCCGCCACTCAGGAACTGGAAAGCTACCTCGAAGAACACAGCGGCGATGACGGTTTGCTGAGCGAGGCGCTGAACGACAAGGACAAAGTCACCGCCGCCGGCGTCAAAACCCGATTAAAAGTCGCCAGCGAGACGGAAGAAATCGCCGTACTGCAACAGGCGCAAAGCCTGTTCGACACCGAAGCCGAAGCCAAAAAATCCCTGAAGGAACATCAGGAAGCGCTGGATTTAAAAGTATTCAAGCAATACGCCCAGTTGAATGAAGACGCCATTAAAACGCTGATCGTTCAGGATAAATGGCAGGCTACTTTACAAGCTCATATTCAAGCCGAAATCGAGCGCGTCACCCAACAACTGGCCAATCGCGTTAAAGAACTGGAAGAGCGCTACAGCGAGCCGCTGCCGGGCATTGAAACAGCGGTCGCGGCCTTGAGCGAGCGGGTTTATCGACACTTGGAAGCCATGGGAATTCGGCTCAGTGGAGAGTTGAAAATAGAGAGTAAAGAATGAAGCGACTAGACCGCCAAAAGGCTTCGCACCCATTCGCGGACGGGGTCAATTCGATGAATTTAACCAACAATCTACAGCCCTTAATAAAAGTATGTAGGGTGGATAAGCGTCAGCGCATCCACCAACCCAATAACTCATGAGCAACTATCAACGCTTGCGTATCACTGGTGGCTGTTATTTCTTTACCGTCGTCACTTGGCGGCGCAGGCGGGTTTTTATCGACGACGCGCGCGTTCAAATGCTCCGGGATGCCTTGCGCAAAGTCAAGCAGACGCGGCCGTTTCAAATCGACGCCATGGTCGTGCTCCCCGACCACCTGCATTGCATTTGGCGGCTGCCGGAAAATGATGCGGATTATTCATCCCGCTGGCGGGAGATTAAAAAAATGGTTTCCCGCCAAATCGACACCACCACCAACGCTCGCCAAGAACGTTTGGTGTGTGGCAGCGCCGATTTTGGGAACACGCTCTACGCGACGAAGACGATTGGCGGCGGCACATGGACTATATTCATTACAATCCAGTCAAACACGGATTGGTGCAACACCCCGGACATTGGCCGTGGTCGTCGTTCGCCGGCGCAGTGAAAAAAGGTTGGTACGATGCGGATTGGGGCAGCCAACCGCCAAGCAATATAGACGACCTGGAGATCGAATGACCCAACCCACATGCAAATGCAAGAAGCGTAGGGTGGATAAGCGCCAGCGCATCCACCAAACAGCAAAACCTTGCCTTATTGGAAAATCGGTGGATGCGCTGGCGCTTATCCACCCTACGGATTTACTGATTTTGGAAGCGCCATGACAAGCAAGAATCGAGTCGCCGAGGCGAATGTCAAGTATTTGGCGGATGAGGTCAGGCAAGCCGTGCCGGTTGGGGGCTTGTATCCGCCAGGGTATAAACAGACAGAAGTGGGGGTGATTCCGGAGGATTGGGATTGCTGTGCGATAGGAGATTTTAATCCGTTTGTAACAAGTGGTTCACGAGGCTGGGCTTCATTTTATGCCTCACATGGAAATATTTTCGTTAGGATTACCAACATGTCGCGTGAGTCTATCTATTTAGATTTGATTGAGACAAAGTTTGTTTTATTGCCCCATCAATCGTCGGAAGGTAAAAGAACTTCACTTGAGAATGGCGATATTCTTATATCCATTACCGCAGATATTGGTATTTGCAGTTATGTGGACGTTCGGTTGGAAAAGCCTGCTTTTATTAATCAGCACGTTGCACTTGTTCGTTTTGATAAAAACGAAATAGATTCAAAATATGTAGCTTACTTTTTATCTTCCGAGAATGTTCAAAAACTATTTAAAGGAGCTGCTGATCAAGGCGCGAAAGCAGGAATGAATCTTGATGCAGTGCGGAAGATAAAAACTGCAATTCCATCAAAGTTAGAACAAACCGCCATCGCCAATGTCCTGTCCAATGTCGATGCGCTGATTCACTCACTGGAAAAACTGATCGCCAAAAAGCAGGCCATCAAAACCGCCGCCATGCAGCAACTCCTTACCGGCCGCACCCGCCTGCCCCAATTTGCCCTGCGTGAAGATGGTACGCGGAAGGGTTATATGCAAAGTGAGCTGGGGGAAATTCCGGAGGATTGGGACTGTATACACTTCGGTAATTTATTTGAGGATACTCTCACGAGAAAAATACTCAAAGCATCTGATACTGTTTCTTTCGTAGGAATGCAAGATGTGACAGAAAATGCTCAGCTATCTAACACCTCATTGATTAAATTTAGTGATATTAAGAGTGGTTTTACTTACTTTGAAAAGGGTGATGTTCTAGTCGCGAAAATAACACCATGTTTTGAAAATGGTAAAGGCTGTCATACTGATTCATTACCTACCGAAGTAGGATATGGAAGCACAGAGTTCCATGTTTTTAGGGCTAAAGAAAATTCTGATGCACGATTTATTTATTTCTGGACTACTCGTAACAACTTTAGAATTACACTTGAGTCTGAGATGGTTGGAAGTGCTGGTCATAGACGAGTTCCTTTTAGTGCAATTCAAAAATATCTAATACCAAGTCCGAAAAACAAAGAAGAACAAACCGCCATCGCCACCATCCTCTCCGACATGGAGGCCGAAATCCAAACCTTGCAAAAACGCCTCGCCAAAACCCGTCAAACCAAACAAGGCATGATGCAGGAATTGCTCACCGGGAGAATCCGGCTGATATGAACAAATACTCGCTCGGCGGTTCGCAAACCACCTATCAACCGGGTTCCAATAATCGGGTATTGCTGAATAAACTGGGTATTACCGATCCAGAAGAGATGGATGAGGTTGAGTTGTTGTTATTGCAGCAATTGTATGATCGGGTATTGATTCAGCAGTTGTATGAAGGTGTCATAACGGTCGAGCATCTCAAGACATGGCACCGTCAGTGGCTTTTTCCAATCTACGATTGGGCTGGCGAAGAACGTTCGGTCAACATGGGCAAAAACGGCTTTCAATTTGCTGCGGCGACGCAAATTCCATATTTGAATCTTCTGGATAGAGATTATCTGTCCAGACTGACGCCTTGCCAGGCGTTATCGGATGACGAGCTGATCAGGCTATGGCTATCATCCATGTTGAGCTTATTCTTGCGCATCCATTCCGCGAAGGTAACGGAAGGCTGGCGCGTCTATTAGCCGACATCATGGCTGTACAGGCAGGTTACGGCACTTTGGATTACACGTCTTGGGATAATAACCGGGAGGATTATTTTACGGCTATTCAGCAAGGATTAGCTTGCAATTACCAGCCAATGATGAATTGGATCGAGCGCGCCTTTAATGAGACTGAAGCCGATTAAGAGGCCAGTTTTAAATGACGGTATTTTTTGCTGGCTACCTTGAGTTTGGCTTCAATAACAGCTATCGGCTGCCCTGTTTCGATGGCGGTGGAGCTAGCGATTGAACGAATGATCATGGATTTGCTGACCGTGGGGGCTTTATTTTTAGGACGTTTGATGTTCATGGTCTGCTTAAATCTTTGCAAAATTAAACTGCTTGAAATCATAGCACGAGAAACAATTATCTTTTATTTTTTAATCCGACTTTGCTGACCGCACAATGTTAAAAACGGAGTTGCTGGAAATTGTAGTTAATGGCGAGAATTCGGGCATCGAGTTCAAGCGTGATGATATTCGACCCGAGCAACTGGCCAAGGAAATCGTGGCGATGGCGAATTTTCAGGGTGGCAAGGTGTTATTAGGCATTGAGGATGATGGTGCCATCAGCGGAATTCAACGGCCCAATCTGGAAGAATGGCTGATGAATGTGATGCAAGAAAAAATTCATCCGTTGATTTTGCCGTTCTACGAAGAAATTAAACTGGACGGAGGGAAAACCGTCGCGGTAATCAGCTTTCCGCAAGGCATATCAAAACCCTATGTGCTCAAGGATCGCGGCAAGGAAGAGATTTATATCCGTGTCGGCTCCACTTCGCGGCTGGCCACGCGCGAACAGCAGATGCGCCTGTTCGAACTGGGCGGCATGTTGCATACCGAACTGATGCCGGTGCCGCGCACCGATATGCAATGTCTGGACGAAGCGCGGCTGAACAATTATTTGAAAGACATAATCCGCGATCCGGATATGCCGCATTCCGAATCGGAATGGCAACAGCGTTTATTGGGACTGGGTTTTTTAACCGATGCGGGCGGTGTAGCGAGTTGTACCATTGCCGGCTTGGTGCTGTTTGGCAAACAGCCGCGTCGGTACTTTAAACAGGCAGGTTTGCGGGTGTTCGCGTTCGATAACGCGGAAAAAGAATATCAGGCTCAGTTGGATGAAATTTTAGATGGCCCCATGGTTGGCCGGTGGGATGTGACGCCTTCGGGCAAGCATTTGATCGATGGCGGCATTATCGAGCGTTTCATGTCGGCGATTCAGCCGTTTATCAGCGAGCAATCGTCAACTATTGATGCCGGTTTACGCCGGGAGACTCAGTGGTTTTATCCGCTGGAAGCCATCCGGGAAGTCTTGATCAACGCCTTGGCGCACCGGGACTGGACGCGCTTCGTCGAAATCGAAGTCGGTTCCTATGTTGACCGCTTCGAAGTAATCAGTCCCGGCTCGCTGCCCAATTCGATGACGATCGAAAAAATGAAGGCCGGTCAGCGTTCGCCGCGCAATATCCTCATCATGGAAGTATTGCGCGACTACGGTTACGTCGATTACCGAGGCATGGGCGTCAGAACCAAAATCGTGCCTTTGACCCGCGCTTTGACCGGTAAGGAGCCCGAATTCGTGGCAACGGCTGATTATCTGAAAACCACTTTGTACCGTTAGCTAAAAGGAGTTTACTTTGAGTCAGGTCGGCCAGCGCGAACGCACCACGCAAAACCGCATCGTCGAATTTTTTCAGCATCAGCTGGGCTACCGTTATTTGGGGAACCGGCACGATCGCGAAGACAACAAAAACATCGAAGTCGATTTGCTCACGGCTTGGCTGAAAAAACGCGGCGTCGGTGAGGCGTTGATCGTTCGGGCCGTTCGCCAACTGGATGCGGCCGCAGCGCTAGGCGAAGGCAAGAAACTTTATTACGCCAACAAAGAGGTGTATCGCCTGCTGCGCTACGGTGTCAAAGACAAGGAAGGCGCGGGCGAGCAGAACCAAACCGTCTGGCTGATCGATTGGAAGCACCCGGAAGCCAACGATTTTGCGCTTGCCGAAGAGGTATCCATCAAGGGCGAAAGTAAAAAGCGCCCGGATATCGTGTTGTATGTCAATGGCATCGCGTTGGGCGTGATCGAATTGAAGCGCTCTTCGGTATCGGTTTCCGAAGGCATCCGGCAGAATCTGGATAACCAGAAGAAGGATTTCATCCGCAATTTCTTCACCACGATGCAACTGGTCATGGCCGGTAACGATACCCAGGGCTTGCGTTACGGCACGATCGAAACGCCGGAAAAGTATTATCTGGAATGGAAGGAAAATAATGTAGATTGGATTGAGCAAAGCGAAGCCCAGCAAAATCAAACCGTTGGGCTTCATTGCATTCAGCCCAACCTACACAAGCTGGATTTTCATCTCAGCCGCATCTGCAACAAATCGCGTTTCTTGCAGATCATTCACGATTTCATCGTGTTCGATGCCGGCGTGAAAAAAACTTGCCGCCATAACCAGTTTTTCGGCATCGAAGCCGCCAGGCAACACGTTGCCCGCCGCGAAGGCGGCATCATCTGGCACACGCAAGGTTCCGGCAAAAGCCTGACCATGGTGTGGCTGGCCAAGTGGATTCGGGAGAACGCCCGGGATAGCCGGGTATTGATCGTAACCGACCGCACCGAGCTGGACGAGCAGATCGAAAAAGTCTTTACCGGCGTCGAAGAAGAAATTTACCGGAGCAAAAGCGGCGCGTATCTGATCGCTACGCTGAATCAGGCCACTCCCTGGCTGATTTGTTCGCTGGTGCATAAATTCGGCCGGCAATCCGACAGCGAAGACGATACCGCCGCGGATGCTTTTATCGAGGAGTTGAAACAGGCGTTACCCAAGGATTTCAACGCCAAAGGCGATTTGTTCGTGTTTGTAGACGAGTGTCATCGTACCCAATCCGGCAAGCTGCACGAGGCGATGAAATCGATTCTGCCGGCGGCGATGTTTATCGGCTTTACCGGCACGCCGCTGATGAAAAAGGACAAGAAGAAGTCGGTGGAGGTGTTCGGCCCTTACATTCACACTTACAAATTCGATGAAGCCGTGGCCGATGGCGTGGTGCTGGATTTGCGTTACGAGGCGCGCGACATCGATCAGCACATTACCTCGCAGAAAAAAATCGACGAATGGTTCGAGGCCAAAACGCGCGGTTTGTCGAATATCGCCAAAACCCAGCTCAAACAGAAATGGGGCACCCTGCAGAAGGTACTGTCCAGCAAGTCGCGCTTGCAACAGATCGTCAACGACATCCTACTGGATATGGACACCAAACCCCGACTGATGGACGGCTACGGCAACGCCATGTTGGTTTGCGCCAGCGTCTACCAGGCTTGCAAGGCTTATGAAATGTTCAGCCAATCGGATTTAGCCGGCAAGGTGGCGATTGTGACCAGTTTCCAGCCTACCTCTGCTGCGATCAAAGGCGAGGAAACCGGCGAGGGGCTGACCGAAAAACTGTTCAAATACGACATTTACCGGAAAATGCTGGCGGATTACTTCGAACAGCCGGAAGACGAAGCGGCCAAGCGGGTCGAAGCGTTCGAGAAGGACGTCAAAAAGCGCTTTATCGACGAACCCGGACAAATGCGCTTGTTGATCGTGGTCGATAAACTGTTGACCGGATTCGACGCACCGTCGGCGACCTACTTGTACATCGACAAGCAAATGGCCGATCACAATCTGTTTCAGGCCATTTGTCGGGTGAACCGGCTGGACGGCGATGACAAGGAATACGGTTACATCATCGATTACAAGGATTTGTTTCGTTCACTGGACAAGGCGATTACCGACTATACCCAAGGCGCGTTCGAAGGCTACGACAAGGAAGACGTGGCGGGTTTGTTGAAAGACCGGCTGGAACAAGCTCGACTGGATTTGGAAATTGCGCTGGAAATGGTTCGGGCGCTGTGCGAGCCGGTCAAGGCGCCGCGCAATACCCAAGATTACATCCATTATTTCTGCGGCGAATCGGGGTCGAACCGGGATGCGCTCAGCGAGAAAGAAGCGCTGCGTCTGACGTTGTACCAAAATGTCGCCAAATTATTGCGCGCCTTCGCCAATATCGCCAACGAGATGCCGGAAGCGGGATTTTCCAGTACGGAAACCGAGAAAGTTCGCTCGGAAGTCGCTCATTATGAAAAAGTACGCGACGAAGTGAAACTGGCCAGCGGCGACTTGCTGGATATGAAACGTTTCGAGCCCGCCATGCGCCATTTGTTGGACATGTATATCCGCGCCGACGACAGCGAACCACTGATGGATTTCGAGGAACTCGGGCTCATCAAACTGATCGTCGAGAAAGGCGTTGATGCGGCCGAATCCCTGCCCGAAAGCATCCGCGGCAATCAGGAAGCGATGTCGGAAACCATCGAAAACAACGTGCGCCGAACCATCGTCGATGAAAATCCGGTCAATCCCAAGTATTACGAGCACATGTCGGTATTGCTGGATGAATTGATCGCGTTGCGCCGGCAAAAGGCGATCGAGTATCAGGAATACCTTGAGCGCATTCGTGAGTTATCCCGAAAAGTGATTCGTCCCGAACAAACGGGCTCAAATTATCCGGCTTCGATGGATACAAAAGCCAAGCGCGCTTTTTACGACAACTTTGGCAACGACGAGATGCTGACGACCAAAATCGACAACGCCATTCGTTATACAAAAAAAGCCGACTGGGTGGGCGACCGCTTCAAGGAGCGGGAAATCGCCAATGCAGTACGGCAGGAAACCGCCGGTTACGACGTGGATGTTCAGAAAGTGATGGAACTGGCCAAGGCACAGAAGGACTATCACTGATGCCGTTGATCCGGATTGGCGAGTTATCGCTGCAACTGAATCGCAAGGCGATTAAGAACCTGCATATCAGCGTATTGCCGCCCGATGGCCGCGTGCGGGTGTCCGCGCCGGAACACATGACCGATACGGCGATTCGCATGGCCGTGGTGAGCCGCATTCCCTGGATCAAAAAGCAACAGCGCGAGTTTGCCAGTCAACCCAGACAGTCCGAACGGGCTTTGGTCAGCGGCGAATGCCATTACTTCCGGGGCAAGCGTTACCGTTTGAATGTCATGGAACGGGCCGGCCGCCATGAGGTCAAGGTAGCGGGCGGCAGAATTCACCTGTTCGTTAATCCGGGCACCTCGGTTGAAAACAGAGCCCTTGTGCTGACGGAATTTTATCGAACTCAACTCAAAGCCCATATTGAAAAACTCGTCACCGATTGGCAATGCCGCATCGGTGTCGAAGCGGCCGATTGGAACATTAAGAAGATGAAAACCAAATGGGGTAGCTGTAATACGCGGGCTAAACGCATCTGGTTGAATCTGGAGTTAGCCAAAAAACCGCCCGAGTGCGTGGAGTATATTCTGGTTCATGAACTGGTCCACTTGCTCGAACGCAATCACAACGAACGTTTTCGGGCGCACATGGACAAACTCATGCCCAATTGGCGGGAAAGGCGGGATCTTTTGAATAAACTGCCGTTGGCGTTTGAGAATTGGTTATATTGAAAGGAGTTCTGAATAAGTACCTCTGCCTCCGGGCACAGGCACCTCCACCCGGTGTTGAACGTGCCTGGCGTAGGATGGGTAGAGCGCCAGCGAAACCCATCAAGCCCTCGTCCGCTTGCGAACGAGCGCCTCGACGGTCTGAGCTCCGAACCTAATCAGATCCGGTCCCACATCGGAGTCTCCGGCGATGGGTTTCGCTACGCTCTGCTCATCCTGCGACCTCGATGCTTGACAAGACGGGAAGTTGTGTAGATAGCTATGCCACGAGAAGGCAGTATGAGGAAATCTCTCATCGATTTTTTCCCTCTCCAAGGACCTCTCCCACGGGAGAGGGAGTTTTCCAGACCTACAAAAATACATCGGGACTGTTCCCAAGCGTGCCGTTACCTACCCTACGTTCGATGCCTCATTTCCGCAAACTTGACCGTAGCAAGTTACTCCTGCTCTCCGGTCTGCTGCCATTCGCCTTCCCCGCCGCAGCGATCGAGGAGGTCGCGCTGGACATCGGCTCGCTGAGCGCACAGGGCTGGAAACTCGAAAACGTCCGACTTGCCCTCGAAGGCATCCCGAACTCTCGCCAGCAGTTGGCCCTAACGATCGGAAAGCTGGCCCTGCCGAAACCGTTCGACGACCTGCAACTGGCCGACATCCGCTGCACCGCGTTCAAATGGAACGACCGTCAAACCGTCTGCGAACAGGGCCGCGCCAGGATCGGCTCGAAGCGCTGGCGTTCACCGAAGGCTGCGTTTTCGTTCCGGCTCGGCGAGAAATCGAGTAGCGCGGCCGTGACCGGCCTCCGGCTATCCGGCGGCATCCTTAACGCCGAAATGACCGAACGGGCGATGCGTTGGCAGGTCAGGCTGGCCGGCGAAAAACTCGACGGTGAGCTGCTGCGGAAGCTGTTCGGCTTCAGCCCGGTCGAGATCAAAAACGGCGAGTTGGATTTCGAGCTTCTGGCCTCCGGAATCAAAGGCAAAATCGGCGACATCGCCCTGAGCGTCCGGCTTCATGACCTTTCCCTGCAAACCCCGGACGGCAAAGCCGCGACCGAAGCACTGTCCGCAAACGCGAAAATCCATGCCAGCCACGAAGGAGAGCGCTGGCACTGGCAAATCTCCCCGCAGCTCACCGGCGGCGCGCTGTACCTGGAACCCGTCTATCTCGAAGCAGGCAAGGAAGCGATCAAATTCACCGGACAAGGAAGTTGGGACCCCGCCCGGCGATGCGTCGACATCGCCTCGTTCGTTTTCGAACATACCGGAACCGCGGCCGTAAGCGGCAACGCCTCGATCGAAACCGGCGCCCCGGTGAAACTGGCCCGTGCCGCCTTAACCGTACAATCGGAGGATTTGGCGCGCTTCTCGGCGGTCTATCTGAAACCTTTCGCCGAACAGACCGCTTTCGAGAGCCTCTCGCTGGAAGGCCGGGCGAAAGCGGAACTGACCTTGGCCGAACAAGCCCTGACGCATCTGGCGTTAAACTTCGCCAGGCTTGCGGTACACGACGAAAGCGGCCGGGTCGCCGCCGAAGGCGGAGCAGGCTCGATTTACTGGTCGAAAGCTCCCGACGCGGCCGTCCCGTCGGCGCTGAGCTGGCAAAAACTGTCGCTGTATTCGCTTCCGATCGGTCCTGCCCGGCTGCCCTTCTCGGCGCGCGCCGACCGGATCGAACTGCTGAAAAAAACCCGCCTGCCCTTTCTCGGCGGCACCATCGCGCTGAACCGGTTCACTTTGCAAAGCCGCCCCGAACAGGAACCCGACGTCTATTTCGAAGGGCGCCTGAACGATATCTCGCTCGAACAACTGACCGGCGCCTTGCATTGGACGCCGCTGTCGGGCACGGTCAGCGGCAGGATACCCGGCGTCGAATACCGGGACAAGACGCTGAAACTGAAAGGCGAACTGAACGTCAAAGTCTTCGACGGCAACATCAGAATCGCCAATCTGGCTTCTTCCGGACTGTTCAGCGACTTCCCGAGGCTCTCCGCCGAGATCGAACTGGACCGCCTGGACCTCGACCGGATCACCCGCAAATTCGAGTTCGGCGGGATAACCGGCAGATTGTCCGGATTCGTCAAGAATCTGCAGCTCGAAAACTGGCGGCCGGTCGGCTTTTATGCCTGGTTCGGCACGCCGGAAGACGACGACTCAACGCACCGGATCAGCCAGAAAGCGGTCCGGAATATCGCGAACATCGGCGGAGGCGGCGCGGCCGACCTGCTGTCGCGCAGTTTCCTGCGCTTTTTCGATACCTTCGGCTACGACAAGATCGGCCTCGGCTGCTACCTGCACGCCGGCGTCTGCCAGATGATGGGCATCGAGGCCGCCGAAAACGACGGCTACCGGATCATCAAGGGCGGCGGCCTGCCGAGAATCGACGTGATCGGGTATAATCCACGGGTTGACTGGACCGTGTTGATGGAGCGCCTGCAACGCATCACCGCATCGGACGAAGTCATTATCAAATAATTCAGGTGAAATCGATGAGAAAACTTTCCCTTCTGAGCGCGCTGCTGCTTTCCGCCTGCGTCACGATCAACATTTATTTTCCGGCCGCGGCCGCCGAAAAAGCGGCCGATGAAATCATCCAGGACATTCAGAACGCGGTGCCGCCGAAGCCGCAATCGAGATCCGGCCAAGATGACGAACACGCGGCTCTCTTCCGCTGGATCGACAGGGCCATCGGCACAGTCATAACTTCCGCCAAGGCGGCCGAGGCCGATCTTTCGATCGACAGCCCCGACATCCGGAAGCTGCGCGCGTCGATGGAAAAGCGCTTCGCCTCGCTGCAGCCGAACTATGCGGCCGGCTACATCGGCATCAAGGCGGACGGCTCTTTGACGGTCCGGGAAGGCGCCAATATCCCGTTAAAAGACCGCAATCAGGTCACCAAACTGGTCGCGGCCGAAAACCAGGACCGGCAGCGCCTGTACCAAGCAATCGCGAACGCGAACGGCCATCCCGAATGGCTGGACCAGATCAAGGCGACCTTCGCCGCGCGCTGGATCGGCAACGCCCAGTCCGGCTGGTGGGTTCAGTCCTCGAACGGAAGCTGGAAACAGAAATAACAGATGGCGGGAAACAGAGCGAGAAAGAAAACCCTGCCGGAAACGCCGGTTAGAACCACGATCGAATCGCTCGCCCATGACGGGCGCGGCGTTTCGCATGTGGACGGCAAGGCCGTGTTCATCGACGAGGCCCTGCCCGGCGAGGAAGTCGAATTCGTCTACACCGAAATGCGCCGCGATTTCGCCGAAGGCAGGGTCGTGAATCTGATCACCCGCAATCGGGCGCGCAGCGAGGCGCTCTGCCCGCATTACGGGGTCTGCGGCGGCTGCAGCTTTCAGCATGTCGAAGCGGCCGAACAGATCCACATCAAAGAGGATTTGCTGAAAGAGCAGTTCAAACGCATCGGCAAGGTCGCCGCCCCCGAACTCTGGCCGCCGTTGACCGGCCCGCACTGGGGCTACCGGCGCAAGGCGCGCATGGGCGTCAAATATGTCGCGAAGAAAAGCCGGACGCTGGTCGGCTTCCGCGAACGCCGCCATCCTTACCTGGCCGAAATCGACAGCTGCCGGGTGATGCACCCGGTTGTCGGCGAGAAACTGATCGATCTGTCCGAGCTGATCTCGGGCCTCAGCATCCGCGAAAAAATTCCGCAGATCGAAGTCGCGATCGGCGACGAGCAATGCGTGCTCGCCGTGCGTGTAATGGAACCGCCGACCGAGACCGACAAAGAAAAGATGCGCGTCTTCGCGCACGAACACGGCGTGTCGATCTGCCTGCAGCCGAAAGGCCCCGATTCGATCGTGCCGCTGGACGGCGAGCCGGAAGTGATTCCGACCTACGCCCTGCCCGAGCAGGCGATCGAATTCAAATTCCGGCCGGCGATGTTCACCCAGGTCAACTACGAGATCAACCGGCAGATGATCAACCGGGTGCTCGAAACGCTGGAACTGAACGAATACGATACGGTGCTGGACCTATTCTGCGGCCTCGGCAACTTTACGCTGCCGATGGCGCGTTACGCCGGCCGCGTGGTCGGCGTCGAAGGCGACCAGCCGCTGGTGGACCATGCGAAAGAGAACGCCAGGCACAACAAGATCGAGAATGTCGAATTCTACGCGGCTGACCTCAGCAAGGATGTCTCTGACCAGCCCTGGTTCAATCGTAAATACAACAAGATCATGCTCGACCCGTCGCGGGCCGGCGCGTCGGAAGTGCTGAAATATTTCAAGAAATGGCAACCGGAGCGGATCGTCTACGTCTCCTGCAATCCTTCCACCCTGGCGCGCGATGCGGGCATCCTGGTCAACGAGCTCGGCTACAAGCTGGCCAAAGCCGGGGTGATGGACATGTTCCCGCAGACCGGGCATGTCGAATCGATGGCGCTGTTCGTCAAATAAAGGCTGTCGAATCATGGCCGACACCTACCTCGACGTTTCGATCGCCAACCAGCGTCTGGCATTGATCGAAAACGGACAAACCGTCAAAACCTATCCGGTTTCGACCGCGAAAAACGGCCCCGGCGAACGGCAAGGCAGCGAATGCACGCCGCGCGGCTGGCATCGGGTGCGCGCGAAAATCGGCGGGGACCAGCCGGTCTTCACCGTCTTCAAGAGCCGCCGCCCGACCGGCGAAATCTACAACCCGGAACTCGGCCGCCTGTATCCGGAACGCGACTGGATCCTGACCCGAATCCTGTGGCTCGGCGGTCTGGAACCTGGATTTAACCGCTATGGCAATGTCGACAGCGCCTGGCGCTACATCTACATCCACGGCACGCCGGACGAAGGGATGCAGAGCCCGCCCGCATCGCACGGCTGCATCCGGATGTTCAACGCCGATGTGCTGGAATTGTTCGACCGCCTCGAAGCCGGCGTCAGGATTTACATTCATGAAGATTAGAATGGCCTTTCCGGCAACCCGCGTAGGGTACGCTGCGCGTACCTTTTCTCCCAAGGCCCGAACCGATACTACCGGATTCGGTACGCGCAGCGTACCCTATGCCTTGACGTCCGCCCTATGACCCGCATCGTCCTCGGCATCGAATACGACGGCAGCGCCTTTTCCGGCTGGCAATTCCAGGCCGAACGACGCAGCATCCAGGCCGAACTCGAACGGGCGCTGGCAAAAGTCGCGAATCATCCCGTCACTGTGATCTGCGCGGGACGCACCGACGCCGGCGTGCATGCACTCGAACAGGTCGTGCATTTCGACACGGCCGCCGAGCGGGAACCCTACTCCTGGGTGATGGGCGGCAATACCCATCTACCCGACGACGTACGGATTCTCTGGGCCAAACCGGCAGTCGGCGACTTTCACGCGCGCTATAGCGCGATCGCCCGCTTTTACCGCTACATCATCCTGAACCGACCGGTCAAATCGGCGCTAATGCCCACGCAAACGACCTGGTGCTATGCGCCGCTCGATGCGGACCAAATGCATCAGGCCGCCCGATGCCTGATCGGCCATCACGACTTTTCCTCGTTCCGGGCGCAGGGCTGCCAGTCCAAGAGCCCGTTCCGGCAGGTGCATTTCGTCGACGTGACCCGCGAAGGCGATAAAGTGATCATGGATATCGCCGCGAACGCGTTCCTGCACCACATGGTCCGCAATATCGCCGGCAGCCTGATCGCGGTCGGCGCGGGCAAACAGCCGGCCGACTGGATTCGGGAACTGCTGGCGGCCAAAAAGCGCGCGCTCGCCGGCATCACCGCCCCGCCTCACGGCCTGTACCTGGGCGGCGTGTTTTACCCCGAATGCTACCGGCTCGCCAATCACCCCGTTTTCGCCAAACTGCCGGCCGATGCTTGCCGACACCAGGATTAAGGGCCGTAGATACTGTTATCCACATCAAGCGTTATGAAGAGCAGCATTGTAGGGCGTTTTCGCGATAGCAAAACGCCACCAGGCCTCAAAGCGATGGCGGATTGCCTGGCGGCGAATCCGCCCTACAAAAGCTGTTATCCACGTCAAGCGTTATGAAGAGCAGCATTGTAGGGCGTTTTCGCGATAGCAAAACGCCACCAGGCCTCAAAGCAATGGCGGATTGCCTGGCGGCAAATCCGCCCTACAAGAGCTGAACTTAGCGTTAAATCATCTTCTCTACTAAAGTATTTATCCTGATTAAAATACTGCTCGTCAATGAGGAGCTAAACTACACGGATCAGGCCATGACCGAACACTTCGAATTCCCGACCCTAAAAAATGAATTACATTGCGCTAACCATGCTGATGGGCGACCGCGGAAAGTATCTCGGCATCGTGATGGGGCTGACCTTCGCCTCGCTGATCATGACCCAGCAGCCCGCCATCTTTCTCGGCCTGATGACCCGGTCGTACAGCTTCATTTCCGACGTCGGCCTGCCCGACATCTGGGTGATGGACCCGAAGGTGCAGTTCATCGACGACATCAAGCCGATGCAGGACACCGAACTGTACCGGGTGCGCGGCGTGTCCGGCGTCGCCTGGGCGGTGCCTTTGTACAAGGGGCTGATCAAGGCGCGCCTTTACGACGGGACTTTTCAAACCTGCAACCTGATCGGCCTGGACGATGCCACCCTGATCGGCGGCCCGCCGGTGATGCTGACAGGAAGATTGGAAGACCTGCGCCGCAGCGACGGTATCATCGTCGACATCGAGGGCGCGACCACCAAACTGGCCAAAGCGCCGGCGCAAGACGGAAAACCCGTGCCACTGACGATCGGCGACACGCTCGAACTGAACGACCGGCGCGCGATCGTGGTCGGGATCGCCAAGACGACGCGCACTTTCCAGTCCCAGCCTGTCCTCTATACGACCTACAACCGTGCGCTGCAGTATGCGCCGCGGGAGCGCAAACTGCTGTCGTTCGTGCTGGTCAAGGCCAAACCGGGCCAAAACATCGGCGAACTCACCCGCCGCATCCGCGAATCGACCGGCCTGGCCGCCTATACCCAGCGAGAGTTCCAGACGCTCACCTACGATTATTTCATGAAAAACACCGGGATCCCGATCAACTTCGGCATTTCGGTCGCACTCGGCTTCATCGTCGGCGCGGCGATCGCAGGCCAGACCTTTTATAACTTCACGCTGGAAAACCTCCGGCAGTTCGGCGTGCTCAAAGCGATGGGCGCGAGCAACGGCGTGCTGCTCAGAATGATCCTGCTGCAGGCGCTGCTGGTCGGCAGCATCGGCTACGGGATGGGCGTCGGCCTGACCGCCCTGTTCGGGTTTGTGATGCGCAATACGATTCTGGCGTTCAAGTTTCCCTGGCAATTGCTCATGTTCAGCGGCGCGGGCATAACTTTGATCTGCATGTTCGCCGCCCTGCTGAGCATCCGCAAAGTGATCAAGCTGGAACCGGCGGTCGTGTTCAAAGGATGAGCATGAATGGCAATGGATTGGCCGTATTGTGCCAAAATGTCGTCAAAACCTACGCCGCCGGCTCGCAAACAATCACCGCCCTGCAGGGCATCGACATGGAAGTCCGCGTCGGCGAACTGATGATGCTGGTCGGGCCGTCCGGCTGCGGCAAGACGACCTTGATCTCGGTCATCGCCGGGATTCTGGACCAGGATTCGGGCCTGTGCAGCGTATTCGGCCAGGACCTGCTGAAATTGAGCAGCCGGGAAAAACTGAAGTTTCGCGCTGAAAATATCGGCTTCGTCTTTCAGGCTTATAATTTGCTGCCGACGCTGAGCGCGGCCGAAAATGTCTCCATTCCGCTGATCATCAACGGCATGGACCGCCACGAGGCGGTACGCAAGGCGAACGGTGTTCTGGAACAGGTCGGCCTCGGAAATCGCTCGGCCGCCCTGCCTTCCCAACTGTCCGGCGGCCAGCAGCAGCGCGTGGCGATTGCGCGCGCGCTGGTCCATGACCCGCGGCTGATCGTCTGCGACGAGCCGACCAGCGCGCTGGACCACGAAACAGGGCGGCATGTGCTCGAACTGCTGAAATCGGTCGCGGTCGACAGTTCCAGAGCGCTGGTGATCGTGACCCACGACGCCCGCATTTTCGATTTTGCGGACCGGATCGCGCAAATGGACGACGGGAAAATCGTCAAAGTGCAGCAATCCCGGACCGATGATGAGCAACGCCGAGTTTAACCCTTCACGGAATTAAGGATGCTACCCAAATATACTCTACCCGTGCTGGCCGCCGCCGGCTTCCTGTTCGGCGTATTCGAAGTATTCACCAGCAACAAGCCGACGCCGGTCGCCCAGGCCGCGGCCGAACCGGCCACCTCGCCTTTCGCCTCGTTCATCGCCGGCGCCGGCATCGTCGAGGCGAAAAGCGAGAATATTGCGATCGGCACGCACCTGGCAGGCATCGTCAAGTCGATCAATGTCAAAGTCGGCGACCGGGTCAAACGCGGCGATATTCTGTTTTCGATCGACGACCGCGCCGCGCTGGCCGAGCTGGCCGTGCGGGAAGCCGATCTGGCGCGGGCGAAGGCCGCGGTCGGCGAAGCGAAAGCCGGCCTCAGGGATGCCGCAGTACTGCAGCGCTTGGCCGAAAGCATCGAAGACCGCCGCGCGATCAGCACCGAAGAACTCGACCGGCGCCGGAACGCCACGCTGATTGCACAACGCAGGCTCGACAGTGCCGAGGCGCAGGTGCTGCAGGCCGAAGCGGCGGTCAAAGAAAGCCGGACCACGCTGGATTTATTGCAGGTCGAAGCCCCGATCAATGCCGAGGTGCTGCAAGTGAACGTGCGGCCGGGAGAATTCGCCCAGGCGGGTCCGCTTGCCACCCCGCTGATGCTGGTCGGCAATCTGGAAGACCTGCATGTCCGCGTCGATATCGACGAAAACGATGCCTGGCGTTTCCGCCGGGAAAGTAAAGCGGTCGCCTATTTGCGCGGCAACCGCCGGTTTCGGACCGATCTGGCGCTGGCCTGGGTGGAACCCTTTGTCGTGCCTAAAAGATCGCTGACCGGCGACAGTACCGAACGCGTCGATACCCGGGTTTTACAAGTGCTGTACAGCTTCGACCGCAATAAGATGCCGGTCTTTGTCGGGCAGCAGATGGACGTTTTCATCGAGGCGCCCGATGTCGGCCGTGAAACCGCGCCGATCCGCACCTCTCCTCCCCCCACGCCGCCGGCATGAACAAAACGCTCTTGCTGATTTTCGCCGGGACGATGGCCGGCTGCACGGTCGGCCCGGATTATGTCCGTCCCCGAATGCCCGCGCCCGCCCAATGGAGCGAAAGCTCCCCTTCCCCGGATACGCCGCAAAGCGATCGGGCCTGGTGGAAAACGTTCGGCGACCCGGCTTTGAACCGGTTGATCGATGAAGCGGCCGCGACCAATCCGGATCTGAAGCAGGCATTCCAGCGTATCCGGATCGCCCGCACCCAAAGGATACAGGCAGTTGCCGCCGGCCTGCCGACGCTTTCCGCGCACGGCAGCGCTTCCCGGCGCCTGAACAGCTTCACTTCTTCAGCCGGGACGACAACCGCGGTCGGCGGCACGGCATCCGGCGCCGGCGGCGCGTTCGGGATCGGCAACAGCCTGATCGACATCTTCCAGGCGGGCTTCGACGCGCAATGGGAGCTCGACCTGTTCGGAGGCATCCGCCGAACCGTCGAGGCAGCGGAAGCAACTATCGAAGCCGAAATCGAAAACCGCCGCGCCCTGACGGTCAGCCTGCTCGGCGAAGTAGCCGGCCAATATGTGACGCTGCGCGCCAATCAGCAGTTGTTGGCGGTGATTCGCGACAATCTGGCCACCCAGCGGGATACCCTGCATCTGACGCGGGAACGCCAAAAAGCCGGCCTCGCCTCCTATCTGGACGTGGCGCAGGCCCAGGCGCAGGTCGAAGCGACCGCGGCGGAACAACCTGTTTACGAAAACCAGATCAAACTGGCCCTGCACGCGCTGAGCGTGCTCCTGGACAGAACGCCGGGCGAACTGACCCAACGCCTGCAGCGGCCCACGCCGATTCCGCAGCCGGCCGAGCCGGCTTCCGCCAAACTGCCCTCGGAACTGCTGCGCCGCCGGCCCGACATCCTGAGCGCCGAACGAAGACTGAAAGCCGCCAATGCGGATATCGGCGCCGCGGTCGCCGCCCAGTATCCGCGCATCAACCTGGCGGCCTTCATCGGCCTCCAGAATACCGACATCACCGATTTCACGATGCTCGGCAAATCGTGGTCGGCCGCTTCGACCCTGGCGTTTCCGATTTTCAACTGGGGCAGCATCCAGGCCAATATCGAAGGCAGGAAAGCCCGTCATCAGGAATTGATATACGCCTATCGCGCCGCCGTCCTGAATGCTTTCAAGGAAGTCGAGGATGCCCTGGCTTCGATCGAACAGGAGCGGCGGCGCCAGGCGCAGCTGCGGCAAGCCGAAGCCGCCGAAAAACTGGCGCTGGACCTCGCCCGCGAACGCTATTTGAAGGGATTGACCGGTTTTCTGGACGTGCTGACCGCGGAACGGTCGTTGCTGACCCGGCGTCAAGCTCTGATCGAAAGCCAGGCCCGGCTCGCCGGCCAACGGGTGGCATTGTATAAAGCGCTGGGCGGCGGCTGGGAAGTTGCGGAGCCGGAAAATCGCCGGCAGCACGGTCAACTTTCGCTGCCCCAGACCAGTCCCCTCTCTTAAGCGGCGGCGCCGAATCCGTCAGACCGGCCCGGCAGTGGCAAGGTTAAAAGCCAGCCCCCGCGCCGATCAGCGCCGAGACATAATCGAAACGTCCGGAGAAACCGTTCGGCCAGAACACATGAAAGGCGAAGAACGCGGCAAGGTTCAGGATCACGCCGACCACCGCCGCGGTGATGCCGGTCAACGGGGCGGTAAATTTGAGATTGCCGTGCGTCGATTCGATCAGCGGACCGCCGGCCAGAATGAACAGAAAACTCGGCAGAAAAGTAAAAATAGTGCGGAGCCCGTTTGCCGCCGATCGCTCCGAGCAACGCCGCACTCAGGACGATCAGCCCTGTAGGGTACGCTGTGCGTACCCTACGGAGGTTGAACCCGTAAGATACAGATGCCGGGCGGGATATTTGAGGCTGTGAAAGTATTCCTCGCCCTTGCTAAAATAACGGAGCCCGCCACCGCCCCGTTAGCGCCGATGCCCCATCCGTACAAAGAAGGACAAAACCGCCAAGAAGTTCTCCGTCTACCGCCACGGCTGGACGACTGGGTGGGCGCGGATAACCCGGTCCGGGCCATGGATGCGTATGTGGAGCCGCGTAGGTCGGGCACGCGCTTTTTGTGCCCGACCTACGCGGCTTGGGAGGAAGCGGTTCAGGCACGTATCCAGCAGCAAAATGGCGTATTCCGAAACACGTATCCAAGCGGCTCACCGTTTACGGGGTCTTCGCAATGAAGACTCTGGGATTACTTACGGAAAAAGAGTGGCCTCATGGTTTTCGTTATCCGCGACAGTTCAACCGGATCGTTGAATTGAGGTTAATAGAACTTGAGCCCTGGTACTTTCTGAAGGGGCAGCCCCTGAGAGAAGCAATGGCTGGACTTACCGAAAGATATCCTGCACGACAGCTCGTTCCTTTCGCTCGCCGGCAAGATAATGATGATGTTGCATGCTGGGACGTCGGCAAAGGAGACGAAGTATTTGTCATTCATGACTTCGCCTCACCCGGATGGGAACAACGCGCTCAATTTGCCAGTTTCTATGACTGGCTTCGGCGTGCCGTTGAAGACTTTATCGAGTTCGACAGTTGACAGGTTCTCGATTTAGGTCAGTACATTCAGAAACTCCGGCGGTACCTGACCAGCCGTGTAGGTCGGGCAACCGCTTTATCGTTGCCCGACGATCATGTGGCGATCCTGCTTCGGAATGTTGCGCGGGTCTGAAACCCTGTCACCTTTCAAGACATTGGAAATGTCGGGCACAAAAAGTGCGTGCCCGACCTACGCGGCTGGGCGCAGGGGTATTTTTGTGCCACGGTGGGAGAGATGACCGAAGAGATGATCAAAGAATATCTAGAGCATCATTTTGAGTCGGATCCAGCTACCGAATTGAAAGTTGAACCGTAGACGCGTCGTTAAGCCGACGCGTATCCCGGACTTTCAGTCCGTAACCCAAACCCACCGGCTTTTAGCCGGTGGTTGTTTAGTATTTATCAAAGCAAGTTTGGTGCGCGACTAGGGCGGATTCGCCGCTAGGCAATCCGCCGCGCTTTAAAGGCGGTTGGCGTTTTGCTATCGCGAAAACGCCCTACAATTAAAAGGTTTTAAAGACCTCGTAGGTCTGATTTTCGCCTGGCGGCATCTGCCCTGGCAAGTATCGTTCCCACACAGGCTCGAAAACACGACAAGAATCATCGATCAGACAATACAATTCGGTTAAACTGTCCATAAGCGCCTTCCGATCACGGTCAGATTTGTTTAAGGAAACAGAATCTTACGCGAAAAAAAGGGGGCGTTCGCCTGGCTTTTTATTATCCCGAACTCAGGTTGAAAAAGGAATCCGCGCTTAACCGAGACGATTGCCGTGAATGAGATCCCGCATTACCGCACGCTCAACGAGTTTTATCCATTCTACTTCAGCGAGCACGCCAACCGCGTCTCGCGCCGGCTGCATTTCGCCGGTACCTCGATCGCCTTGGCGCTGCTGGTCGCCGCTTTCGCGGTGCCGGCGGTGTGGCTGGCGGCGGTCGCGCTGGTGCAAGGCTATGCCCTGGCCTGGACCGGACATTTTTTCTTCGAGCACAACCGGCCTGCCACCTTCAAGTATCCCTGGTTTAGCTTTCTGTGCGACTGGCGAATGTGGTGGGACATGTTGACCGGCAGGATTCCATTTTAAGAAAATCCGTCTTCCTACCCGATCCGACAGCCCTCGGCGACCTCTTCGCCCGGAGGCAACACAGCCAGCGTAGAATGTTATAGATACCGCAGCGATGAAAACGATTACAAATCCAGGTAGAGATGGTCTGCAAAGGCGTATGACGAAGTTTTACTAGCTGCGGTATCTATAGCGCCTCCATGCGGCGCAATACGGCTTCGCCTATTGCGCCCTACAGCCTCCAATACCCGAATGCTGACTCAATAAAAACATGTTGACCGATTTTTCTCTTTACCAGACTTTGTGCATTGCGCTGGTTTTCGTCTGGACCGGCTTCGTCCGGACAGGGCTGGGTTTCGGCGGCGCCGCGCTGGGCTTGCCGCTGATGCTGTTCATCCGCGATACGCCGCTGTTCTGGCTGCCTATCATCGGGGCGCATCTGCTGTTTTTTTCCGGCCTGACGCTGCTGAACCGCCTGCATAACGTCGACTGGCGCTATCTGCTGCGCTCTTCGCTTTACATCATTCCGCCCGCCATCGTCGGCGTTTTCGGGCTGGTCAACCTGCCGGTGTTATGGCTGAATATCTTCGTTTATTCGATTACCTTGTTTTACGGTTTCATTTGGCTGCTCGACCGGGGCATCGAAAGCCGCCATCCTTGGGCGGACAGAGGGCTGCTCGTTTTGGGAGGCTATGTTGCAGGGATATCCCTGTCCGGGGCGCCGTTAATGGTGGCCGTTTTCATGAATAACGTCGGCAAACGCCAATTGCGCGACACGTTGTTCGTCTTATGGTTTATTCTGGTCAGCATCAAGATGACTACGTTTGTGGCCCTGTCCGTGGATCTGCATTTGACCGAAGCGCTGACACTGCTGCCGGTAGCCGCCATCGGGCATCTGCTGGGCCTCAAAGCGCATGACGCGATCATGCGCAACGACAGACTTTTCAAGCGGTGGATCGGCGGCGGCCTGATCGCGGTCAGCGTTCTTGGGTTAGGGCATTTGTAGTGCATGAAAGTCCGGAGCGCCACTCCATCGGGAATACAAGAAAAATACCCGCCTGTTGAGGTTCTTTGAACCAAGCTTAGTTCGTTCTACACTTCGACCTTAAAACCTGAAGAATATGAAATCCAAATCAACTCAGTCTTCTATTCCGATAAAACTACTTTTGCGGTCGATATCGGCTTTTGGAATGACGTGGATGCAATCGGCCATTACCTGTCTTTCAAAAATTTACATGGATGGCATTTATGTAAAATGAAAGCGGACAATCAGGGTGACAGGCCGCTTCTCCATCACCTGCCAAGTTATAAAGCATGTGCATCTGATGCCGCCCGTCTACCTGAAGCTGAACAAAGCGACGTGTTCGGTGTTGTCGATGAGTTTCATGATGAATTTCCGGCAAGTGCCTGCCCACGCCCTTTTAGTCTTCCATACATAAGTGTAGGCATTCGTGATCGGGTTGTAGCGCAGGCCGTTTTTACCTTGGGTCATCGTTTTCTCGAGGTCACCCAGGGGGGCGCCGCTCTCACAGGCAACTGGCTGCGATTTAGGGTATAGCGCGGAAACGATGTTCAACCCGTAATCGCCGCCAAGGCTTAATTTGATCGGGACCGCTCTCCCTGCCTTGACGGTATTCGCCATAGGCGGGTTGACCAGCGGGGGAATGAAGCCGGAGAAAGGATAAGGAGGGACAAACTCATAGGCACCGATGTCGCAGACCGCAGTGCCATCGCCATCCCCGTCCACCGGGCGAAACTGATTGCGCTGATCTAAATTATTGACCGGGGCAGCGGCGCAGATCGTGTTATCCGCCTGATCGATGGCGAGGCTGCCGGCCGATAGGGCATGGGTCTGGGTAGGGCCGCCGTTGTCGGCCAGTGGTCCGAGATCCGGACTGCCAATAATGAAATGCGCCGGATCAGAACTCGCGTCGCAGGAACCGTCTCCTATCAGATTAACACCGGATATATTTAGAGTACCAGCGTTTTCGCAATCAACACGATCGTTGTTAGCAACGATCGTGTTGGCCAGGTTGAGAGTGCCCGAGAAGTTTCTGATGCCACCGACATATGGCCCTCCCAAGTTAAAGGATAAGGTGCTATGAATAACGGTGAGGGTGCCAAAGTTTGAGATGCCGGCGCCGTCGGCCGCGCGGTTGCCGGAGAAGGTACTGTTTCCGATGGTGAAGATATCGTTATTGGCGACCCCGCCGCCCGTGCTGTCAGTACTATTGCCGGAGAAGGTGCTGCCGGTAACGGTGGCGGTGCCGGTAATGTTGCGGATGCCGCCGCCACTGAAGATTGAGTCGTTGCCGGAGAAGGTGCTGTTGCTGACAGTGAGGGTGCCCTCGTTGGCGATGCCGCCACCAACTGCCGCGAAGTTGTCGGAGAAGGTGCTGTTGCTGACGGTGAGGATACCCGCGTTATAAATGCCAGCGCCTATGCTCGGGCTTGAAGGGCCATGGCCATTGCCGGAGAAGGTGCTGTTGCTGACGGTGAGGGTACCGTAATTGAGGATGCCGTCACCGCCCACATAGTCGTTGGAGGAGAAGCTAAAGCCTTTGGTAATGGTAAGTCTTTTGAGGTGGAGCTGGGCCCCGCCGTTCACACGCATCACCCGTACGGTACCACCGCCGCTGACGATGATGTTCCGCCCGTCTCCGTTGAGAATAATCGAGGATCCGGTAGTAATATCAAGAGTGCTGGCCAGCATGATCGTGCCGCTGACGCTGAAGGTGATAGTATCGATCTCGGAGCCGGCCGCGCAATCACCGAGAGTGGTGTCGATGTCCTCATTGGCGTTGGTAATCGCCTCGCGCAGCGTGCAAAGACCGTCCGCAGCCTTGAGGGTGTCGCTTAACGTATTGACCCTAAGCTTAGCGGCCCAGGCGGGACATCCGTTCAGCACGGTCAGCAGCAGGATGCTGTGGAGCAGGTAGAGAGTAGCCGGGGTAGATGCTTCCGTATTCATAATTTCCCTCCGTTCAATTTAAAGATCTAGATAGTGTCGTCATAAGATAGATATCCAGAGGGCGATACACCGGATTTGTACAGCAGCCAGGAACGAAGCGGTGTTCTTGGCGTACCGGGTTGCAATGCCTCGCCAGCGCTTGAGGTGCAAGAACGCGTTTTCCACCAAATGCCGGAGTTTGTAGAGGTCTCGATCGTAATCGCGGGGCTCCTTGCGATTTCGACGCGGCGGAATGACGACCGTCATCTGATTCGCTTCGGCTTGGGCTACGATAGCATCGCTATCGTAGCCTTTGTCCGCCAATAAATGCTGCGCATCCACGCCTTCGATCAAGGTTGAAGCCTGCGAACAATCTGCTGTGGTACCTGCTGTAATAAGGATTCTGACCGGCATACCATGCGCATCCACGGCCAGATGTATCTTACTGTTGAGCCCCCTTTTGTGATTGCCATGTCCTGATTGCCGCCTTTCGCGCCGGCGGCGTGCGGGTGGACCTTGATATGGCTGGCGTCGATCATCAGCCATTCATAGTCGGGCTCGGTCACCAGCTGTTCCAGCAACGCTTCCCAGATGCCTTTGTCTCGCCAGCGGCAAAACCGGCGATGGGTATTTTTCCAATCGCCATAGTCAGGTGGCAGGTCGCGCCATGGCGCACCGGTACGCAAAATCCAGAAGACCGCATTGATAAACAAGCGGTTATCACGGGCCTTGCCACCCCAGGCCCCTGCACGGCCGGGCAGATGGGGCTCCAGCAAGCTCCAAACCGTATCGGAAATGTCATGGCGGCGGTGGGCAGGTTGGGACATGGCTCTTTAATCTCATCAGCAGCTACAATCTCCGTATTATACCTGATAAGGAGTCATCTTATGACGACACTATGTAGGAGAATTTGTTTTCCTCTTTTTCCTAGTCGATAATGCCCTTTTTAGAGCCGTCCAACAACGGCGCTTTAGTCATCGCCATTCCGAGACCGCCATTACACTCCGGACCTTTCCATTTATCCAGGCCGACAGCCTTATAGGCCAGAATACTACAGAGACTTCGGGTCTGTTGCGGCACAGCCGCCCGATCCCTCACCGCGATCCACGATCAGAAAAACGCTTCGAGACGGTTTCTTCGTAATGGCAAAACTCGACTTGTCAAGCCGGTGCCTACTTTCGCCGGCTCGTCCCTTCTTCCGCAAAAACCGGACAATAAAGGCCAAAGCAGGGCATTATTCCAATATCCCGGTCTGCCTTTCGCACTGCCAGTCCGCACTGTTGAAATCGACTTGTTCGACCGCTTTTTTATCCATGCACAGCCAATACGCGGCCGGTTTCAGCTCTTCCTGGCACGCCGTCGACAGCGGCGTGACCTCGGTTTTCTCGTTGCCTTTGACTTTCTCCTGTTCGTCGAAGCGCCGAGTCGCGCGCAAACAGATGGCGTATGCCTCGCCTTGCGAGCCGGCGGAACCGGTAGCCTTTCCTTCCGAAGCGGAAGGAGAATCGGAGCCGGCAGGCACCGTTTCAGGAGAAGCCTCCAGCACGTTCCGCGGACGTTCAACCCCGCTAGGCGCCTGGGCCGCGCCGACCGCAGGCAGGATCACGATCAGAATAAATCCCGCTATCAAATTACGCATGTTGGAACTCCTCCGGAAACGGGTATCAAGGGAAATGAGCGCGTGACACGATCATCCGATGCCGTCTATATAAGCCCTTCCGCTGCAAAAGGTCGGTGCGCCCCCGCACGTACGGCGCGGCGGCCGGGGATGGGTCCGCCAAGGCATTGCGCATTGCGGCGAACGGTAGTAAGTTAGAAATTAGAAGAGCTCTTTTTCGGTAAATCTGGTAAATTTCCCGCTCCGTTCATCCGCACAACCCGCGTTACTTTTGTGGAAAGTCATCATGCAAGCATTAACAAAACCATTACAGCACAATCTGGCCTTGTTCCTTTTCAGCAGCCTGCTTGCCGCGATGCCGGCAATGGCGGCATCCGATCTCGAAGCGCAAGAAGGCTTCGCCAGGGCACGGTCGAAAAGCCTTCATCCGGGAATGGATCACTCGGCACATCAGAACCCTGCCGACAAGAGCCAGGAGTTTCACGGCGTTTTTTACGGCTATCTTCCCTGTAGCGATTGCGACGGGGTCAAAACGACGCTGTCTTTACAGCAGAAGAACAACTATCTGATCGTAATTCAGCCGGCTAAACAATCCTCACGGGAGTATTTTGAAAGAGGCAAATATGACTGGAATGAAGAAACCCGCACCGTGGTTTTGACGCCGACCAAGGGAGGAACGAAAACGCGCCGCTACCACATCGAAGACGAAGGCACGCTGATCCAGCTCAACGAAGATGGGATCAAGATGGAGGATTACGAGCTGCAAAGAAGCGATACGTACAAGTCGCGGGAAGTGCATATCCACTAACCTAAGCGGCCCGAATGCCAGTTGTAGGGTACGCTGTGCGTACTATTGGGGATGAAAAGGTACGCACAGCGTACCCTACGGCGGTTTGTGCCTTTTAGGATTTAACCCAAGCTGGCAAAGGGGGTATCACGGTAAGCCCTCGGCAAGGGAACGAGAGGGGAAGTTATTATCGACCAAATCCTAAGCGGCCCAAACGCCAGGGAAGGCATATCGCGTCCTGCCGATCCGCCCGAGGTAAACCGCCTTTCGGCCATCGCCTGGGCGGTTTTTTACTTACCGAAACAGGAAAATATCGATCAGCTTTTGCCGCCCTTCCGGCTATTCCGCTCGACGCAGCAGTCCAGCGCAAACCGCAGCAGCAATAACGTGACCGCTATCGGAAAGACCAGGTAATGGTCCAACAATTCCAGGCTCCCGAGCGTTCCCAACATGATCGCCCAGGGCTGCAGGGCTTTGTGCCCGACAAGCCGGCGCATGTAGCCGACGGTTTCATTATCGAGGCGCTCGCAGGGGCCGATAAAGGCGAGCGAGATAAACGCCGTCATCGCCGCGAAATAGACCGGAAAGAAAAAGAACATCGGCGAATCGTCCTGGAATTGGGTTTTCCAGTAGGCGAACCAGGCCAGCAAGACACTCGATGCAAACAGGTCGTACCAGACCGTAAAATGCCTCTTCCTGAACAGCATGCCGGAGACCGCCAGCAAGGCGCCGCCGATGCCGAGATAGAGTGCCAACGGCGATACCAGCTGGCTGAGCAGCGGATTGGAAGTCTGGACGAAATAGCCGAGAGCAAGGCTGAGCAGAATGAAAACAAACATGCATCTTTCCGTTAGAGGTGTTTCAAGAGGGTTCCCATCGAATTTAACGGGTGTCGCGCTTCATGTTATGCACATTGCTCCGAATGTCCGGAACGCGGAAATTTTCGCAGCCCAAACTCTGGCAAAACCCGATCAATCCTAATAAATTATTGATATCAAATAACTATTCTGTTTCGTATAAAATTTTTACAATTTAACCGCAAGGCAGGCGCTATCGGGTCCCCAAGCGGTTATCGAGAGTCTTTCCACAAAGTTATCCACAGAAATTGTGGATAAGACGATCCAGACTTCCGCCGCGTCTTTTCGATTTCATAACGATACCCCGAAAGGTTCCACCCAGACGGCTTCGTTTGCCCGAACGCCGCCGCAATCGGCCGGTAGAACGATGTAACAGTTACTCCGCGCCATCGCGCCCAAGAGGTGCGATTCCTGGTCGCCTCCTGCGGCAACGAAGAATTCGCCCTGCGCATTTTGGGTCAGAACGCCGCGTTGAAATTCGAGGCGGCCGGGCTCTTTTTTGAGAGGAACCGTACAGATGGCCCGGATGCGCAGCGGATGGGCGGACCCCTGCCCCGCCAGCCGCTTCAGCGCCGGCTCGACCATCTGCCGAAACGTAACGGCCACCGCCACCGGATTGCCGGGCAGGCCGAAGAAAAACGCCTTGCCGATTTTGCCGAAAGCCAGAGGCTTTCCGGGCTTCATCGCAATCTTCCAGAGATGAATTTCGCCGAGCCGTCCGAGAACCTCGGCGATGAAATCGGCCTCGCCGACCGAGGCGCCGCCGGTCGTAATGATCACGTCGTGATCCGGGGCCGCCCGGCTCAGCGCGGCCTCCAACTGCGCGCGGTTATCGCCGATCACCCCCAGATCGGCGGCACGGTAACAGGGATCGGTCAACAAACCGCCGAGCAGGTAGCGATTGCTGTCGTAGATCCCGCCGGCCGACAAGGCCTGGCCGATCCCGGTCAGCTCATCCCCGGTCGAAAAAAAAGCGATATTGACCGGCCTTTTAACCGCCATGTCATAAACGCCTGCCGAGGCCAGCAAGCCAAGGTCGGCCGCGGTCAGCCTTTTGCCCTCCCCGCACAGCAGATCGCCCTGCCGAAGATCTTCGCCGATTTCGCGCACGAAGCGGCGCAATTCCACATCGGCCGGCAGCACGATCGCGTCGCCGTCTGCCGCCGCGAACTCCTGCATGACGACCGAATCAGCCTGATCCGGCACAACCGCGCCGGTGAAAATCCGGATGCATTCGCCCCGGTTCAGCCGGCCTTGAAAAGGCTTCCCGGCCCAGGAAGCACCGGCCACCCGCAGACGGACCGGTCGCAGGCCGTCGAGATCGGCGCTGCGGAAGGCATAGCCGTCGACTGCCGCGTTCCGGTAATGCGGAATAGGGAGCGGCGCGCGCACCGGTTCGGCCGCCACCCGGCCCAGCGCCTGTTTCAGCGTCGCTCTTTCCGCGCCGGAAACCGGCTGTACCGCGGACACGATCCTGTCCAGCGCGGCCTCGGCGGACAGCATCGGTTCGAGGCTGCACGGATCGGCCATTATCTGAATTCCCGGTAGTGGTCCAGAAGGTAGCGCGCGATCAGGTCGGGCCGGTTCAGGTCCAGCCTGACCAGCCGGTCCGGCGCCTCGACCGGCGCGTCGCTCGCAATCGCGATGATGTCCGGATCCTGTGGAAACAAGAGCGGCCTTTGCAGCGACGGCCGGTGCAGTTCGATTTTGGGGAATTTTTCAGCCTTGAAGCCCTCGACCAGGATCAGGTCCAGGCCCGACTGGTCCAACACCTTGAGCTGCTCACCCAGGCTCGGCTCGCCGGGCGTTTCGAACTCGTTGATGATCGCATAGCGGTATCGGGAAACCAGCATGACCGGAGAGGCGCCGGCCATGCGCAGCCGGTAACTGTCCTTGCCGGGATGGTCGATATCGAAGCTGTGATGGCTGTGCTTGATCAAACCGACCCGGAGGCCCTGCTGTTTCAGCAGCGGAATCAGTTGCGTCAGGAGCGTGGTCTTGCCGGTGCCGCTGGCGGCGGCAAAACCGAGGATCGGCTTTCGTGCATTCTGCATGGGGATTGAATCATTGAATTAGAATCGATAATCGCGATATTCTAAGGCATTATTAAGCCCGGCACTACGATAACGGCGGCACGGCCGTTATTCTCTCCCGCCGTCCCGCGCCGTTGAGATTTTAAGGCAGAACCCGAGTTTTCCCCGGAGCCGACATTGATTCGCATTGCGTTCGTTTTACTGCTGATTTGGCTGGTTTTTCTTGCACTGCGCAAATTGCGGACAGCCCCCGCCGACGTGAAGGCGCGTGTGCTTCGTTACGCACTGATCGCCGGCGGTCTGGCGGCGCTGATTTACATGGCAAAAGCCGGCTGGCTCGGCGGACTGTTTGCCCTGCTCGGGCTCGCGGCGGCGTTTTTGCTCCGGTTATTGCCGTCCCTGCTGCGCAATGCGCCTTATCTGCATCAAATCTGGGTCGCGTGGCAACGCGCGAAACAGGGACAGGCCGGTCCCCGGCAGGAGCGGCACGATCGCCCGGCTTCCGGTAAAATGACCGCCGCGGAAGCTTACGAAGTGCTGGGGCTGAAAATGGGCGCTTCCGACCAGGAAATCATCGAAGCGCATCGCCGGCTGATGCAGAAAATCCACCCGGACCGGGGCGGCTCCGATTATCTGGCCGCGAAGATCAACCTGGCCAAGAAAACGCTGCTGAAAAGATAAATACCGATGCACCCCATTTCCCGGACTGTTGCAGTGATGCTGACCACGATTCTGACTGCCCTGATGTTCGGCTGCACCGAACGCACGGATCTGGCGCCGGTATGGTCCGGCTATCAGAATTTGAATGAAGTGCTTCCGCAGAAACCTTCCGCGCTTTCCGTCGCGGCAGGACCTGCGACTCCGGCGCCCCTCCAGCAAACGCTTCCTCCCGTTCCCGCCAACCGCTATGCGGCCCCGGCACAGACAAAACCCCATTCGGCGCAGCCGCAGGCGCCCGCCCCGGTCGCCCGTCCCCGCAGCGCCGTCCGGACGGCAAAGAACGAAAACAAGATCAAGCCGGTCATGATGGCTTCGGCGCAGCCGGTTCCCGAAAAGAAAAAGCCGGAATCCGAACCCGCCAAGCCGGCCCGCCAAAAGCCCGCGGCTAAAAAAAGTACCGCCGTCTCCACCGGTACGGAAAAAGACAATGCCCAATTACACTTCGATTGGCCGTTAGCGGGCAAGCTTTTGAAGAATTACGCCCAGACCGGCAAAAAGGGCATCAAGATCGCCGGCAAAAAAGACCAGGCGGTCAGGGCCGCCGAGCGCGGAAAAGTGGTCTATAGCGGTCAAGGATTGATCGGATATGGTAATCTGCTTATCATAAAGCATAACGACCAATATTTGACCGCTTACGCGAATAACAATGCCTTGTTGGCCAAAGAGGGAGACGCCGTCAAAAAAGGCCAGGAGATCGCTACAGTAGGTGTCGGCGCTTCCCGCAAGGCCATGCTGCATTTTGAAATCCGCAAACAAGGCAAATCGGTCAATCCGTTGACATTATTACCGAAGTTATAAAGATGCCGTTGAGCACCCAAGCGAAAAGTCAGGGGGGAATAAGATGAAAGAAGAAATAATAGAGCCCGCTGATGAGGAAATCGGCCTGCATTTTGGAGACGACGACGAGGGGCTTTTTTTCGAGAAAGAGTTCGAGGATATAGAGGGTTCTCTCGGCGACCTGGATGTCGAAAATGAAGTCCAGGCCCTGAAAGTCCGCGATGACGGTTTCGATGCGACGCGGGTCTATCTGAACGATCTCGGCCGTTCGAAACTGCTGTCGGCCGAACAGGAAAAATATTACGGCGGCCGGGCACTGCGGGGAGATTCCGAATCCCGCAAGGTGATGATCGAAAGCAATCTGCGCCTGGTCGTTAAAATTTCCCGCCGCTACCTGAACCGCGGACTGCCGCTCCTAGACCTGATCGAAGAAGGCAATCTGGGGCTGATCCGCGCCGTCGAGAAATTCGATCCGGACCGCGGCTTCCGCTTTTCGACTTACGCAACCTGGTGGATACGGCAAACGATCGAGCGCGCCATCATGAACCAGACCCGAACGATCCGCCTGCCGATCCATATCGTCAAGGAGATGAATTCTTATCTGAAGGCCCAGCGCCATCTGCAGCAGTCGCTCGACCACGATCCGAGCGCCGAAGAAATCGCGCAATTCATGGACAAACCGGTCTACAAGGTCGAAAAAATGCTCAAACTGAACGAGCGGGTCACTTCGATCGACGTGCCGTGCAGCAAGGATATCGACAAACCGATGGTCGAAACGATTTCCGACGACGAGAGCCCATCGGCCGCCGACCAGATTCAGGAAGACGGCATCCGGCAAAGCATTTCCGGCTGGGTCTTTCAATTGCCAGAAAAACAGCGTGAAGTGATCTGCCGCCGCTATGGGCTTTGCGGTTACGAATCCGAAACGCTCGAACAGGTCGCGCTCGAATTGAACGTAACCCGCGAGCGGGTGCGGCAGATTCAGATGGACGGCTTGAAGCGGCTGAAAGAAATTCTGCATACGAACGGTTATTCGTTCGAAACGATTTTCAATTAAGCCGGCGGCCAAGGCTTCTTCGACAAAAGAACGGGAACTCCTCCCGCCTGCCGATCCCTTGGCGCCAGCAAAGTCCTTCTTCCGTCATTGATCGGACAGTCCCCTCGGAACGCTTCTCTTTTCATCTGTAGGGTACGCTCGACTGCAGGGATGCAGGAGGTACGACCCCAGGGATGGGGGAGGTAGATCGCGTCGAGAACAAGCGATCGAGAGCAATGCAGGAGCAATTGCCGAGAGCGTACCTTTTCAATCCTCATGGTACGCACAGCGTACCCTACAGCGGCTTGTACCTCTTACTGCCGCCGCCAATACGCAATTGACATCGCCTCCCTTCCTGATTTAGAGTTTCCCGCTGATACATAACAATAACTATTAAGTAGTTGGAGCGCACAATGGCAAAACCATTAATACAATTGGCACTGGATTCTCTGGATTTCGACCAAACCGTCAGTCTCGCCGAGAAAACGGCGCCTTACGTCGATATCTTCGAGATCGGTACTCCTTGCATCAAACACAACGGCATCGAACTGGTCAAAACATTGCGGGAAAAATTCCCAGACAAACTGATTCTGGTCGACCTGAAGACGATGGACGCCGGCGAATACGAAGCGGCGCCTTTCTATGCGGCCGGCGCAGACATCTGCACCGTGCTCGGCGTATCGGGACTGCCGACGATCAGCGGCGTGATCAAGGCGGCGCAGGCGCACGGCGGCGAAGCGCAGATCGACCTGATCAACGTGGAAGACAAAGTCGCCTGCGCGCGCGCCGCGGCGGAACTCGGCGCGCAAATCATCGGCGTACACACCGGCCTTGACGCGCAAGCCGCCGGCCAGACGCCTTTCGCCGACCTGCAGGCGATCGCGGATCTGGGCCTGGACGTCAGAATTTCGGTCGCGGGCGGCATCAAGCCTGCCACCATTGACCAGGTGGTCAAGGCCGGCGCGGACATCATCGTGGTCGGCGCAGCCATCTACGGCGCGCCTTGTCCTGCAACCGCCGCGAAAGAAATCCGCGACCTCGTCGACGGCAAAGCCCCGGCGCCGGACAGCAGCACCGATGCCAACATCATCGGCACTCCGCACCAGACGCTGATCATCAATAAAATCCATTCGATTCTGGAAGCGACCGGCGACGATTTGCCGGTCAAACTGACCCACATGCTCGACAACGCCAAACGGGTCTATATCTCCGGCGCCGGACGTTCGGGCCTGGTCGGCCGTTTCTTCGCGATGCGGCTGATGCACAGCGGCTACGATGTCAGCGTCGTCGGCGAAATCGTGACCCCCAGCATCAAGAAAGGCGACCTCCTGATCGTGATCTCCGGTTCCGGCGAAACCGAGCAGTTGATCGCGTTTACGAAAAAAGCCCGCGAAGTCGGCGCCCAAATCTGCCTGATCACGGCGAAGAGCGGTTCGACGATCGGCGACATGGCCGACGAAGTCATTTTGATCGGCAGGCCGGACCAATACAGCAAAGTGGTCGGGATGCCGATGGGCACCGTCTTCGAACTGTCGACGCTGTCCTTCCTGGAAGCGCTGGTATCGCACCTGATCCATGAAAAAGGCATCGCCGAAGAAGTGATGCGGTACCGGCACGCGAACCTCGAATAAGCACTTCGGGCCGACTGCGGCCTGTTGCCCAAGGAAGGGGCCAAATGCCCCTTCCTCCTCGCTTCCCGCCTTTTTCGGGGAAACGGTTCGAACCCGCTTAAAAAAATCGCTAATAACAACAATTCAGAGAGCAACGATGACCAATAAGACCCTCTTACGCTGGGGAATCCTCGGTGCGGCGCGCGTGAACGAGCGCCTTTTGCCCGCGATCGTCGAAGCGGAAAACGCCGAGCTCGTCGCGATCGCCAGCCGCAGACCCGGAGCCGCAGCGAAAACCCTGGTCAAATACGCCCCGGACCAGACCGAGGTGCGCCTCTATGACGATCCCGAAACCCTGCTGAACGACGATGGCGTCGATGCGGTGTACCTGCCGCTGGCCAATCACGAGCATGCCTTATGGACCCTGCGCGCGATCGAGCGCGGCAAGCACGTGCTCTGCGAGAAACCGATGGCCTTATCGGTCGACGACATCCTGGCGATCGAAACCGCCGCGCAGCGTTACCAGGTCAACGTGATGGAAGGGTTCATGTACCGGTTCCATCCGCAGCATGTCCGGGTGCGGGAATTGCTCGATTCGGGCCTGTTCGGCGAAGTCCGCTCGGTACGCGCGACTTATTCGTTCATGATGCGCCCCGCGCGGAGGTACCGGCTCGAACAGCCGGTCGAACGCGGCGGCGGCGCGCTGTGGGACATCGGCTGTTATGCGGTGCATTCGGCGCGGATGTTTTTCGAGGATGCGCCGGTTTCGGTATCGGCCCTGTCGAGCTATGTCGGCAGCGGCGCCGATATTTCGAGCAGCGGCGTGATCGACTTCGGCCGCGGCCGCTTCGCGCAGTTCGACTTCAGCTTCGAACGCGCGCGCCGCTCCGAATACGAAGTGATCGGCACCAAAGGCGGCATCAAATGCCATACGGTCTGGCAACTGCCCGGCGACGTCCCGGTCATTTCCTGGTGGACCGAAGACGGCCGCCAATGCGAGGAAAGACTGCCGCCGGCCAATCACTTCCGTCTGGAAATCGAACATTTCAGCGCTTGCGTACTCGCCGGCAAAGCACCTGCGCTATCGCTGGAGGACGCGAAGAACAACTGCCGGATTCTCGAAGCCGCGATGCAGTCCGCCGCCGAAGGCAGACTGATCAGACTGGCTTGATCCGGATAATAAATTCCAACGACAGATAAGCAGGCAAAAACATGACAGATTACAAGAAATACCACTGCATGGAATGCGAGCACATTTACGACGAAGCCAAAGGCGACCCGGACAGCGGCATCGCGCCCGGCACCCGCTGGGAAGACATCCCGGACGATTGGGAATGCCCGATCTGCGGCGCGCCGAAAAGCTTCTTCAAGCCGCTCGAATAATCCGTTCCCTGTGCCGCAGCGCCCGGTAAAAAATAAAGGGCGCGGCGGCCGCGATCAAATGTTTCAGCGTATGGCCGCTGACTCCGCCCAGTAATTCGTAAAGCCCCGCATCGAAAAATTCCGCCGCTTTCGCCAGCGCATAAGCCGCAATCATCCCCCAGTAGAAAGCGTCTCCCTGCAATTCCGACTTGAAGAGCCCGAGGATGACCGGTATCAGGATCACCGGCAGAAACTGCACCAGCGCGTAGGGACGCAAATCCCCCTGACCGTTCAGTTCGGTGACATGCCAGTAAAGCACCGATGCCAGCCCGACGCATAATAACGGCACGAAGAGCGTGCGCGCCGCCCGGATCGAGACATATTCGCCGACGATCGCGCCGAACAGCGCCATGAAGCCGATCGTGATCGGCAGCCGGTCCCAGACCAGTGTCCGGTTATCCGGATGCAGATGGTAATATGACGAGCCGATACCGGTCAGAAAAACCCCGGCAAAAAAAGCGAAATACATCCAACGCAGCTCGGCCAGACCGCCTGTCAACGGTTCGCCGAGCACCCGGCGCATGCCGATCAGGCCGACGATCAGAAACGGAAAATTCGAGATCACATTCCAGAAATTCGGCAGGCCGGCCATCGTGCGCTGGTCGGCAAACCGGTGATAGGCGGAATCTTGGGGAATCGGTGCGAAATTGAAAACCGCGATGACGGCCACCAGGGTAATGCCCGCCAGGATTCCGATTCGATGGTCGTGATGCATGCTAACCTCTCAAACGACGTCCCTCGCGGCCGGCGTCGTCCTGCCCGCCGTAAAACGCCTTACCCGGCTTCAGGCCAGGCAATAGCGGTCGTCATGGCGCGGATTGTTGACCCGGTCGCTGACCGGATACCGCGCCATTCCTTCATAATCGGGAGCCGCCAGCAGCGCATCCAGACTTTGCCGCGTCTGCCGGGGATCCAGCCAGATTCGGTAATGTTCCGCGCCGATAATCACCGGCATACGATCATGGATCGGTTCCATCAGCGCATTTGCCGGGGCCGTGATGATGGCGCAGGAATACAGTCTTTCCGCGCCCTGCGCCCAGTGCTCCCATACCCCGGCAAAGGCGAACACGCCGCGGTCTTCGCGGCAGACATGATACGCCTGTTTGCCGCCCTCGCGCTTCTGCCACTCGTAAAATCCGGTTGCCGGAATCAGGCAGCGCCGTTTCCGGTAAGCGGCCTTGAACGACGGTTTATCGCCGAGCGTTTCGGCTCGGGCGTTGATCAACGAATGGCCGATTTTACTGTCCCTCGCCCACGAAGGCACCAGCCCCCAGTCGAGGCCGACCGCCCTGAAATCGTTCGGCTCCGTCTGCACGATCCCGAGGATCTTTTGGCCGGGCGCGATGTTGTAACTGGTTTTATAGCCCGGCACTTCGGCCAGGCCGAACGCTTCGGCCAATTGTTCGGGCGTCGCCAGCATGTTGAAGCGTCCGCACATCCTGAATCTCCGTCGAAATAACCCTTTGCCCCGCCGTCCGGAAACCGTCAAATTTATAAGGTACGACGGCCGATTCGCGATAAAATAGCAAGCTTTCCTTTTTTTCACCAGAGAATCTTTATGAACCAAGAGAGCATCGAGCTGATTCAAAACTATTATGACGCCTTCAACGCCGGCGATATGGATACTTTTTTGAACCTGTTGACCGACGACGTGATTCACGACATCAACCAAGGCAAACGCGAAATCGGCAAGGATGCGTTCGGGCAGTTCATGGGCGGTATGAACCGCAATTACAAGGAGCAACTGGCCGATATGGTGATCATGGCGACCGAAGACGGCAAACGCGCCGCGGCCGAATTCGTGGTGCTCGGCGAATACCTGCAAACCGATGAAGGCCTGCCTCCCGCAAACGGCCAAAAATACCGCCTGCCGGCCGGCGCCTTCTTCGAAATTCGCGACAACAAGGTCGCCCGGATTACCAATTACTACAACCTGAACGACTGGATTGCGCAGGTCGGCGCTTAATCAAACAGGATAGGCCGAGCCGGCTGTTGGGTTGCCGAACGGCAACCCAACGGTATTGCCATACGGGTATATTCCAGCGAATAAGCCCGTAGAGGCATTCTCAAGTTACGGCTGGAAGCGTTGCGTCAGACCGACGATAGTACCCTCGTAAAAAGTCTTGGATCCGCCGCTACCCGCACAGTCGGGATAAGGGCCGGCTCCGTTGACGGTACCCGCATAATCGATATCCCATTCGTTTGTCGGCCCCTGGGCGATATGGTTTACCGCGAAATGATTCCTGACGCGTCTCGCAATGTTGTGGTCGGCGCACGAAGTGTCGCCGCTGACGCCGACGGCGCCGACGACCTGATCGTTCGCATCGACGAGCAGCAAGCCGCCGCCGAAAACATTGATGCCGCCGATTCTACGTCCTACCAAAGGATCGCTCTTAGTGCCGAACTTGCTGCTGTTGCCGGCGTAAGCGGTTTGGGCATCCACGGGATTACTGTGCTGTAAGCCGTACAAAGGCCCGCCTTCCAGAACGGTTCCGTATAAGCTCGCCGTCGAAAAACCGAAGGCGCCCACGGTACTCTGGCTCGATCCCTTGTTGTTGCTCAATGTTGCAGCCGTATAAGCCTTCTGAGCCGATATCACCCGGCTGGCCAGCCATTGGTCGTTCAGTTTGTCGCCGGTTCTCGCTACCGCGCAGACTCTGCCGTCCTTATTGACGACCGTGCCCCACATATCGAAACCCAACCCGCCGTTGCTTGCGGCCTGCGCTGCGTCCAAAGCCGTTTTCAGTTGTTCATAGCTCACCGGGCAATCCTTGGGCGGGCCGGCCAAGACTGCCGTCGAAGCCAGAGCCAAAAACGCCCCGGATACCATTTTTTTCAATTCCATAACATCCTCGCTCATTGTTTATTGTGGCAACAGATTCAGTTCGATCCGCGCGTATTCTCTCAAATACAGCGCTAAACTGAACCATTGGCTTGTATTTGTATTCTTATTTTACAAGCGGTTGCATTATAATTCACGGGATTGTAGGCTTCAATCGCCTAACGAAATAACTATTCTCTCAATTTTTTCAATCGGCTCCAGAACGTGAAATTTTCTAAAACCGGCTACTTTTTAATCTCCGTTTGCACACTGATTACGGCCATGGCGGCGCTTAACCACGAGCGCCTTTCCGCCTTGGCAAACGACATATTCGCCTCGTTAATCGGTAACGAGGCATCATCCGAACCGCCCAAAGAAATCCAGAACGATGCCAACTCATCCCAAACCCCGGACCAGATAAAACAGCTGCTGCAACAAAAAGCCCTGGAAGCGATGAATCCGCCTCCGCTCGAAACGGATAGCAAAGACCCTGAAGACTTGGAAGACTTGGAAACCATGGAAGAGGCCCTGAACGACTTTTATTCCTCCGAGGACGAGCAGGACCGGGAATCGGCCCTGATGATCCTGGGCGAATACCCCGACCCTAAGGCCAAGGAAGCGATTCTTTATGCGCTGAACGATCCGGAAAACGCCGTGCGGGAGCAGGCGGTCAGCCAGATCGGCAATTGGGAAGACGAAAAAGAACGCCAGCAGATGCTGTTGACGGCCCTGCAGAACGATCATCCCGAAATCGTCGTTCTGGCGCTGGAATCGGTCGCCGAGATCGACGACCCGGCCTTGGCTCAAAAAATCAAGGAATTGAGCAACGATAAAAACGAAGACATCAGCGAAGCCGCGAAAGTCGCGCTGGATATGGCAGACTCGGAGTGAAACGGTTTTCCCGCGCCGTAAAGGTTCTTCTCCGGTCCGTTTCCGCTGTTCGGAAAGCGTATTGGGGTTCGTCGTTGCGCACTTCAAACACAATCAATCCTGTGTAGGATGGATAGAGCGAAGCGAAACCCATCGTGCATAACCGTATCGTATAGTGATCGAGGGGAGGGAGGGTACCAATCAGACCATCCTCCGGCGGAACCGCTGGCGCGTTCCGCCCTACATCATATTCAATCCGGCAGGAATATGGAGCCTTGGGCAAAAATTACCGCGCTGCCGCCGACCCGGAGGGTCAATTGCGCCTTGCCCTTGTGATCCATTTCGATGTTCAGTAGGCTGCGGCGCGAGCCCGCGTCGCCGCGGTCCACCGCGAAAGTGTGGGTGCCCTTGCGCGTATGTTCGAACGAGCACAGATAGGAGGCGAAGGCCGGCACCGCCGCGCCGACCGGCGGGTCGTCGTCGTGGCCGATATGCGGCCCGAGCAGGCGCAGGTTGAAATCCGAATCGGAATACGGCGTTTTCGGCGCGAACAGCAGGATTTCCTGCGCCGCGGTCTGGGGCGCCGCGGACCGGCTCCAGGCCGCGTAATCGAAGCGCGCCTTGCGCACCGTTTCGTACTTCCAGACCGGCACGATCAGGTACGGCATCCCGCAGGCGACCAATCGCGCCGAATATTTGATGTGGTCGAGATCGGCCTGCGGAATCGACAGCACGGACGCCAGTTCCTCGTCGTTCGGCGCAAAGCGGTCGACAATCGAAGAGACCTTGTTCGTAAACTGCACGAACGCCGGCTTACCGTTTTCGGCTGTAATGTTCACCTCGACCGGCCCCGCATTCTGTTCGAACACGACCGGCGTGACCGGCGCGTCCAGCCTGATGTCGCCGCACAGGCCCAGCACGTAGGCGGCCGCAATGATCGGATGGCCGGCGAAGTCGACCTCGGCCTTCGGCGAAAACATCCTCAATCGGCGCAGGTCGCCGCCGGGATGGAACACGAATGCGGTTTCCCACAGATTCAGCTCGTTCGCGATTTTCTGCATCGTCCGGTCGTCGAGCCCGTCCGCGTGCGGGAACACCGCAATTTGCGCGCCGTTGAAAACCTCGCGGGTAAAGACGTCGGTAATATAATATTGATAATTCATGCCTTAGCCTCCGACGCCGACTTCGACCCTGCCGTTTTCGATCCGGACCGGATAAACGGGCACCGATACCGCCGCGTCTTCCACGCAGACACCGGTCTCCAGGTTGAAATGCTGTTTATACAAGGGCGAGGCGACCACCGGCTGGCCGCCGAGATCGCCGATCATTCCGCGCGACAGCACATTCGCCCGGCCGATCGGATCGTAGTTGCCGACAGCAAACAGCGTCTTTTCTTTCGGCAGGTAAAAAATCGCCACCTGCCGTCCTTCTACCCTTGCGCAGATGCCCGAGTCGGGCTGCAGATCGTCCGCGCCGCATATATCGATCCAATCGGTCATTCCACCTCTCCCGTTACGGTTTCTGTCTCGGTTTCAACCCTCAATTTGAAATGCCTGCGTTCGTCCGCGAGCGCCGGCCGGAACTGGCCGCGCTCTTCCACGAACAGCACATTGTCGTCCTGCGCATCGCTGTTGATGAAATGGCGGAAGCGTTTCAGGCGCGTTTCGTCGTTGATCGTGGTTTTCCATTCGCATTGGTAAGTGTCGATCACGTGCTTCATCTGCTGTTCGAGCTGTTCGCAAATGCCGAGCCGGTCGTCGATGATCACCGACTTCAGATAGTCGAGGCCGCCCTCCATGTTTTCCATCCACACCGAGGTCCGCTGCAGGCGGTCGGCGGTGCGCACGTAAAAAATCAGGAAGCGGTCGATCAGTTGGATTAGGGTTTCCTTGTCCAGCCCGGTCGCGAACAGGTCGGCATGGCGCGGCTTCATGCCGCCGTTGCCGCAAACGTACAGATTCCAGCCGGTTTCGGTCGCGATCACGCCGACGTCCTTGCCTTGCGCTTCGGCGCATTCACGGGTGCAGCCGGACACCGCGAACTTCAGTTTGTGCGGCGAACGCAGACCCTTGTAGCGGTTTTCGAGCTCGATCGCGAGGCCGACGCTGTCGTCGATCCCGTAACGGCACCAAGTACTGCCGACACAGGATTTGACCGTGCGCAGCGACTTGCCGTAGGCATGGCCGGATTCGAAACCGGCGTCGATCAGGTCCTTCCAGATCGGCGGCAATTGATCGACGCGCGCGCCGAACAAATCGACGCGCTGGCCGCCGGTGATCTTGGTGTAGAGCTGGTATTTTTTCGCGACTTCGCCGAGCGCGATCAACATGTCCGGCTTGACCTCGCCGCCGGTGATGCGCGGCACGACCGAATAGGTGCCGTCCTTTTGCATGTTCGCGAGGAAAGTATCGTTGGTGTCCTGGAGGCCGACATGCTCGTTTTTCAGGATGTAGTCGTTCCAGTAAGAGGCCAGGATCGACCCGGCCGCCGGCTTGCAGATGTCGCAGCCCCGGCCCTTGCCGTATTTTTCGAGCAGTTCGTCGAAAGTCCGGATCTGCTTGACCATGACCAGGTTGTATAGATCCTGGCGGGTATAGGGAAAGTGCTCGCAGAGGTCGGTATTGACTTCGTAGCCGTGTTTCGAAAGTTCGGAATTCAACACCGACTTCAGCAGCGCCGCGCAGCCGCCGCAGCCGGTCGAAGCTTTCGTTTCGGCTTTCAGGCCGGCGATCGTGGTGCAGCCGTCGTCGATCACTTTGCAGATGTCGCCTTTGGTCACGTTGTAGCAGGAGCAGATCGTCGCGGACATCGGCAATGCGTCCGGCCCCAGGCCGACCGATTCGTCGGAGCGGCTCGGCAGAATCAGCGCGTCCGGATTTTCGGGCAGATCGATCCCGTTCAGGCAATATTGCAGCAGGGTGCCGTAGCCGGACGCATCGCCGACCAGCACCGCGCCGAGCAATTTTTTCTTGTCCCGGCTGACGACCAGGCGTTTATAAACTTCGGCGGCGCCGTTTTGATAGGTATAAACCATCGCGCCCGGCGTCTTCGCATGCGCGTCGCCGATGCTGGCCACGTCGACGCCCATCAGCTTCAGTTTAGTGCTCATGTCGGCGCCGGTAAAGCTGCCTTCGCCGGCGGTCAGGTCGGCGACGACTGTCCTTGCCATCGCATAGCCGGGCGCGACCAGGCCGTAGATCATCCCGTTCCAGAGCGCGCATTCGCCGATCGCGTAAATGTCGGAATCGGAGGTCTTGCACTGATTGTCGATCACGATGCCGCCGCGCGGCCCCATCTCCAGCCCCGAGGCGCGCGCCAGTTCGTCGCGCGGGCGGATGCCGGCCGAAAACAGGATCAGGTCGGTTTCGAGCTCGGTGCCGTCCGCAAAACACATCTTATGCCGGCAGTGGTCTCCCTCCTTGATCACGCTGGTGTTCTTGCCGGTGTGCACGGCCACGCCGAGCGCCTCGATCTTTTGCCGCAGCATCGCGCCGCCCGCCTCGTCCAGCTGCACCGCCATCAGCCGCGGCGCGAATTCGACCACATGCGTTTCGAGGCCCAGGTCGGTCAGCGCCTTGGCCGCCTCAAGCCCTAACAGGCCGCCGCCGATCACTACCCCGACCTTGCCGTCCTGCGCGGAAGCGGTGATCGCTTCCAGGTCCTCGATCGTGCGGTAAACGAAACAATGAGGACGCTCATGCCCCGACACCGGCGGCACGAACGGATAGGAGCCAGTCGCCAGGACCAGCTTATCGTAGGCAATGACGACGCCTTTCGCGGAAGTGACCGTTTTGGCGGCGCGGTCGATGTGTGCGGCCTTATCGCCAAGGTGCAGGGTAATGCCGCTCCGTTCGAAGAAGCCTTCTTCGACCAGGGACAAGTCTTCGGCCGTCTTGCCGCTGAAGAACGAAGAGAGGTGCACCCGGTCGTAAGCCGCTCTCGGTTCTTCACAAAAAGTCACGATGTCATAATCGGCATGCTTGCCGCCGGAAACCAGGCCGGCCAGAAAATTCTGCCCTACCATACCGTTGCCGATTACGACGATGGTTTGTTTTGTACTCATGGCACCCTCAATCAACAGGTTAATGCTCAACAAACAAGAAATAGCAAAATACGCGCCATTTTTTACATATCTCTGTTTTTTATGTGCATTTTATTAAACCTATCATCTTGCTAAAGAATTCCTACGCAAAATTGCACGATAACAGTGCATCGATTCGGCGATCTCCCGCTTGGTACACCGTTATAGTGCACACCCATCGTGTTTAGTGCGAAAGCCGCAATCACCTGAACGCTAAAAGGCAGGCCCGCCCGGAAAAATTCAGCATTGAAAAAACCGATATGAACGTAGGGTGGATAAGCGAAGCGCATCCACCCATATTGTGCCGGTGGATGCGCTTCGCTTATCCACCCTACTCATGTCAGTGCGCCGTCAGCAGGGAATACAGGGTCGCCAGGTTGGTGACGAGCAGGGCGATAGCCAGGATCTTCCAGGCCAGCAGAGGATTTCGCTGCATCAACGGCAGGGCTTCCTCGGCGGCCAGAAAATTCGGGTTCGGGGTGGAAAGGTCGTAAAGAAATTCGGAAAGATCGTCGTAGCGGAATTCGTGCCGTATCGCCGTCGCTTTTTTCAGCGCGCCGTCGATCCAGAGCGGCACCATCGGATTACATTGGATGCTCGGCACGTAGCGGAGCTTATCCAGATTCGCCTTATTCGGTTTTTCCGGCATCGACCGGCCGAACGGCAGCGCGCCGTTGATCATTTCGTAGGCGATCACACCGAGCGAAAACAGATCGGACTTGATCGTGCCGCGCCGGCCCAGGTGATATTCGGGCGCGGTATAGTTCAGCGTGCCGAGCGGGTTTTCGGCGCTGCCGTGATCGAGCGGCGTGATTTCGGCGATGCCGGCGATCTTGACCGAACCGAAGTCGATGATCTTGACCGCGCCGTGCCGGTCGAACATGATGTTTTCCGGCTTCAGGTCCTGATGCAGCATTTCCATCCGGTGAAACGCCCGCAGGCCCTGCGCGATCTGTTCGACGATTTTCCTGACCTCCCTGATCTCGGGCTGCGGGTTTGCCCGCATCCATTCGGCCAAGGTCGGCCCTTCGAGGAATTCGGTTACATAATACAGACAGCTTTTATCGCGCTCGGAGCCGAGCGTTTTGACCACGTGCTCGCTGTGGATGCGCTTGCCGGCCCATTCCTCGTGCAGGAAATGTTCGATGTAATGGGTGTCGTCCTCATACAGTACGGAAGGCGTTTTCAGGATCATCCGGACGCCGGTTTCGGTATCGAAGGCGCGGTAAATCTGCGTGCGCTTGCTGGCGTGCATTTCCTCCTCGATCCGGTAGCCGTCCAGAATCATGCCCGGCTTCAAAGGCGGCGGAAACGGCCGCTGGCGGCGGTCGCGCAAAATCTCGTCTTCCCTGAGCAGCGGCAAGCCTTCGATCCGGAGCAACTGGCAGGTCAGGTTGTCGTCGCTCCGGTTGTCCGCCGCCTTTCTGATGATGCGGTTCGCGACGGCGGTCAAATCGCCGCCCTCCGTCAGCAATTCTTTTAAGGACTTCTCGTCGATAAAATCGTGCACGCCGTCGGTCGTCATCAGAAACAGATCGCCGCGCATGAGCGGCAGCGCCTGATAATCGACTTCCAGGCGCGGCTCGATCCCCATCGCCCGATTCAGGTAGTTGCGTTCGCTGCCGGCCCGGACCCGGTGATCGCGGGTCAATTGTTCCAGATTTCCGTCCCGCAGCCGGTAGATCCGCGAATCGCCGACATGAAAAATATGCGCGGTGTTCGACTTCAACACGATCGCGCTGAGCGTGCTGACCATCCCGTGCGTCGCGTCGAAACGCCGCTGGCCCTGGCTGTGCAGCCAGGAATTGATGGCCGAAAGAATCTTTTGTCCGGCGTATTTGACCGACCAGGAATCGGGCGTGCTGTAGTAATCGTCCAGAAACGCCGCGACGCAGCAATGGCTCGCTTCCCTGCCCGCATCGCAGCCGCTCATCCCGTCCGCAATCGCCGCCGCGATACCTTTATAGGTCAACTGATGATCTTCGGGAGCCAGCGAACCGACAAAATCCTGATTCTCCTCCTTGATGCCCCGATCGCTGGCATAGGCAACGCTGACGGTGAGTTTATTTGTCGACATAGGATTTTTAGGGCGGATGCCGACAGGCGATCCGCCAATTGGCAATCATCATTGGCTATCGGCATACGGCGGAACCGCTATCGCGTTCCGCCTTACACTCGATAAGGATTATCAATTAACCTCGATCATCTCGATCGTGCCGTCTTCCAGCACCTCGGCCATGTGTCCCTTCGGCTCGTCGATGAACTGGACCGCGATCAGCACGAAGAACGCCACCGCGCCGATCGCCAGGAAAAACTCGGCCGGCGTCACGAACGACAGCACGGTCAGAAATACGACCCCTCCAACATTGCCGTAGGCGCCGACCATCCCGGCGATCTGGCCGGTCATCCGCCGCTTGATCAGCGGCACCATCGCATACACCGCGCCGCAGCCCGCCTGCACAAAGAAGGAGCAGGCCAGCGTCACGCCCACCGCCCACGACACCGGCCAGCTCGAATTGATCTGCGACATGCACAAGAAACCGATCAATACGCCCGCGGTCACGATCGTCAACGACAGTTTACGGCCGAAACGGTCGCTGAACCAGCCGCCGCCCGGGCGCGCGACCATGTTCATGAACGCGAAGCTGCCGCCCAGCAGGCCCGCCTGCACCATCGTGACCCCCTGCGTTTCGTGAAAAGTATTGAAGAAGAACAGCGGCAGCATCGACACGACCGCCAGTTCGGAACCGAACGTGATCAGATAGGACAGGTTCAGGATCGTGACCTGCTTGAATTTGTACCGGTGAATTTCTTCGACCGGCTGGAATACATGGTCCTTGTTCACCTGGATAATCTTGTGGACGTTGTACAGGAACAAAACCCAGATAAACGCGTGAATGGTATAGGCGATGTTTCCGGGCAGCATGTTCACGCCGGCCGGCGACAGCTTCCAGGTCAACAGCGACAAAGTCGCGTACAGCGGAATCGTCATTCCGATATAAAAAATCAGATCGCCGACGCCGGTCACTTCCATCGCGCCGGATTTTTTCGGCTTGAAGTAAGTGGAGCCTTGCGGCGTGTCGGAGACGCTGAAATAATAAATGAAGGCATACACCAGCGCGATTATGCCGGTGCTGGCAACCGCGTAGCGCCAGCCTTCGTCGCCGCCGAACAGCAGCGCGATCAGCGGCAGCGCCCCCGAGGCCGCCGCCGAACCGAAGTTGCCCCAGCCGCCGTACACGCCCTCGGCAATGCCGATCTGCCGAGCCGGAAACCATTCGCCGACCATCCGGATCCCGATCACGAAGCCCGCACCGATGAAACCCAGCAGAAAACGGGCCAGCGCCAGCTGCTCAAAGCTCTCCGCGAACGCGAACATAAAGCACGGAATGCTGCCCAGCCCCAACAAGAGCGAATAAGTCCGCTTGGGCCCGAACTTGTCGACCAGGATCCCGATCGCGATACGCGCCGGAATCGTCAAGGCAACGTTCAGGATCAGGATCGTCTTGATCTGGGAGTCGGTCAGATTCAGCGTCTTGCCGATCGCCAGCATCAGCGGCGCATGGCTGAACCAGACCACGAAGCTGATGAAAAACGCCAGCCAGGTCATATGAAGAATCTTCATTTTTCCCGAAAAGGACAATAGATTAAAGGTTGGATTCGACATGATGAATGCTCTGCAGAAATCGAAGAAGTGCTCCTGCACAAGCAGGATGCATGCCAATCCGCCCGAATCGGTTTTACGCCTAAGCAATTGATTTATATTGGATCAACTGATTGATCTTTGCACCAAGATGAAAGTCCCGCAAAACAGAAAGCACCAAAGCAATGCTCCAGGCCCTGGAATGGTGCGTTTTTTGAACGGCAACGGACATTCGCGGCCTGCGCCGGAGAGATTGGGATAAAGATTGTGCACCGCGCACCGGTTTATCGCCGGAAGAGAGCATGGGCGGAGCATCCTTGCCCGACTTCCTATGCAAGCCGTCTCCGGCCCGGCAGAGGAAAGCGAACAATAAACCTGCCGCAGTAACCGGATTGAGCCCGCTGTCCCGGCTGAACCGAACTCGGTGCAACCCGGTCCCATGGGAAAAGAGGGCAAGGACGATTGTGCGCGAATGTCAAAGCCGCCCGGAAGTCACCCCATCCGGCGCATTCGGCACAACCCCCGCCTGCCCTGCATTGCCGATACGGGAGATTTGCATGTTCAAGATTTTACCGGCGTTGGTGATCGCATTGCTGACCGCAAGCTGCGCGTCGACAAAACCGGTTCTGTATCCCAACGATCATTTCAGCAAAGTCGGGCGGGAAACCGCCGACCGCGATATCGAAAATTGCATGCGGCTTGCAAAGTCTGCCGGCGCCGATTCAGCCGGCAGCAGCGTGGGACAAGGCGCGGCCCGGACGGCGGGAGGCGCGGCAGTCGGCGCGGCCTCCGGCGCCGTGGGAGGCGCAGTCGTGGGGGCGGCAGGCTCCGGCTCGGCGATTGGCGCGGCCAGCGGCGCCACGGCCGGGCTGCTGTACTGGCTATTCAGCAAGCCTCAGCGCAGTCCGGCCTTCGAAAATTTCGTGGACCGGTGTCTTCAAGAGCGCGGATATCAACCTGTAGGCTGGGATTAGAACATTTTCATACCGCGTGTAGGGAAGTCCTCACCTTCTGAAGGGTGCCCTGCCGTTAAGTCCAGCCCCGTAGGGTACGCTGTGCGTACCCTCGATGTCGAAAGGTACGCACAGCGTACCCTACAGGCAACCCGTAAGATACAGAGGATTTTATGCTGGCGGTAGGTCTTCAAGCATGGGGAACGGGGTTATCAACCCCGTTCCGCTCAGGGGATTGCCGAGATCCAGATGACAGGGAGGTATGAGAGTCAACCCGCCTGGGTTTCCGGATGCCGGCAATCCCTGCCGGAATGACGTGTTCTCCTTACGAAGGCCATATACCCAAAGCGAAAATGCTCTAGTCGTTCGTTAGCCTGCCTCATGGCCGATGAAAAACGGGATCGGCAGCGTATTTCCTGACCGATCGTTCCGGTGGAACATAAGTTGAGCCTGTAAAAATTAGTTCTTTTCCAGGTTCTATCGAGACAGAGACGCACTCATTTGAATGAGATAAACGTCAAAAGGCTTACGATGGCGCAAGCTTGCCCTGTAAAAAAAACGGGACTTGATCGGCCGGCAAAGGCTTACTGAAATAATAGCCCTGGACGGAATGACAGCGTAACTCACGCAAGAATTCGAGCTGCGCTTCCGTTTCCACCCCTTCCGCCACGACTTCGAGCTTCAACTGCTGCGCCATGACGGTAATTGCGGCCACAATCGCTCTGTCGTTGGGATCCGTAGAAATGTCGTTAATAAACGATTTGTCGATTTTGAGCGTATCGAGAGGAAATTGTTTGAGATAGCTGAGCGATGAATAGCCGGTGCCGAAATCGTCGAGCGATAATCGTATGCCTTTCCTTTTTAAGACGTTAAGCAGTTGCATGGCCGTCTCCAACTGATGCATGAGTGTTCCCTCGGTGATTTCCAACTCCAGCAGACCGGGCGGCAAACCGGTTTCTTCCAATGCCTCCTGAATGGCTTCCAACAACGGATGCTGAGGGTGCCGCTGATGCTGAACCTGATGGAATTGACGGCTCGACAAATTGACGGCCACCCGCACAGGCCAGCCCTGTTGCTGCCAACTGCGGGCCTGAGTGCAGGCCGCTTTCAAGACCCAGGCGCTTATCGGCACGATTAAACCGGTTTCCTCGGCGACCGGGATAAAATCATCGGGCGGAATCAGCCCCAATTCCGGATTCATCCAGCGAATCAAGGCTTCCATTCCAATAATCCTGCCCGTATCAATGGCAATCTGAGGCTGGTAATAAAGCACGAACTCACTCTGTTCCAGAGCCCGGCGCAAATGCTTTTCCAGCTTCATATAATTCCGGGCCGAACTGTTCATGGCCGGAGTAAAGTACTGGTAATTGTTTTTCCCCAGTTTCTTTGCGTGATACATGGCCGTATCGGCATCGGCCAAAAGCCCTTCCGTATCCTGGGAATTGACCGGATAGATGCTGATTCCGATACTGACGCCGACAAAAATTTTATGTTGATCGATCATTAAAGGCTCCGCGAACCCTTCCAGAATTTTGTCCGCAACCTTGGCCGCATCCAGGACATCGGAAATGTTGGGCAGCATCACGATGAATTCGTCGCCTCCCAGGCGAGCCGCGGTATCATCCTCGCGCAAACAAGACTTGATCCGCTGCGCCACCTTTTTCAGCAAGCTATCCTCGAACGTATGGCCCTGGGTATCGTTGACCATCTTGAAATTGTCCAGATCCAGGAATAAGACGGCGACACTGCCGTTATTGCGGTGTGCATGCAAAATGGCCTGTTTTATTCTGTCCATGAACAACACCCGATTGGGAAGATCGGTCAGGATATCGTAATGCGCAATATAATCGAGCCGCTGCTGCGTCCGCTTGAGTTCTTCCATTTCACGCGCATTATCCAGAACCAACGATAGCGAATGAGCGAAACTGAAAGCGATTTCTTCGTCTCTCTCGCTGAAGGCGCGGCCGTCAGTCCTGTCGCTCAGGTAGAGCCGGCCATACACGTGCCCCCGCTGCGCAATGGGCACCGCCAATAACGATTTCATCGGGGGATGGTGCGCCGGAAAGCCGATGCGGCGCGGATCGAGAGCCATATCCTCCAAACGCACCGAGATGTTTTCCCGTATCACGATGCCGAGCAGCCCTTTTCCTTCCGGCAACCGGCCGATAGCCCGCGCCTGCTCGGCACTGATGCCCGTATAAATGAAATGCCTGAGCTGCCCGGACTCATCCAAAATCCCAATGGCGCCATAGCGGCATTCCAGAAGAGAGGCGAGCGCTTCGATACCCGTCTGCAACAAACCGCTCTCGACCGATGAATGGGCCAGCACGCTCAACAAACGGCGCGAAGCCTCATGGAGCTCGGCCAATTTCTCCGCCCAGCAAAGCGTTTGCCGGTGCTCGATCTCCAGCATTTCCTTCAATTGCCGAGATTCGGACAACAACTCCTGCTCTCTCCGCAAAAGCATTTCTTGAATACTTTGCCTGGTCACAGCCCCGATAAATCGCTGCAGTTCAAGAACCGCCAGCGCATCTACCTCATGCCGTTCCATGAATTCAAGCGCGTAGAGCACATCCTTGTTCGGCGGGATCGCCAATAGAACTTTGTGTCCGACCAGGTCGGCAAAAATCCATTCGGGATGTTGCAAAACATCCTGCCCGGTAGCCAAACCGCAAAAATCTCCCTCGTCGATGCATTCCCTAAAAACGGCAAATAAAGGTTGGCCTGTCATTCGTTTGTGCCCGGGGCGCTCTTCTTCCAGTACGCGAACCACGCAAGGGCTCAAACAATCGCCGACAGTTAACGGTTTCATTAATGATCGGACGACAAAAAGACGTTGACGTCAACAACCGCATGCAACACTTCATCCGGTCCCATCATGGGCTTCATCCGGGCCACCACAAAATCAATGAGTTCTTCCCTGGATAAACGGCGCAATATCGGTTGGCGCACCAGAATATCCGAAATCACCTCGTCATCCAGCTCGATATGTTCGAAAGGCGTCTTGACCAGTAATTCGATGGCTCTCCGCATGGCGATGCAACCGATCGGCGAGTTTCTGCCTAAAACCAGCATATCTTTTAAAGGAGGAATGGCGTATTCACCGACGTGGACCGAAATGCGTACTCTTCTATCGTTAGTTGCCATGCGACATATCCAGCAAAAAAAGAATCAAAATTTTAATTTTCAATTCCAGGGATTGATTGTGATTGAAGCCGTAAAAGCCTTCTATAACATCTTCGTCTAAATTGGGCCTTATGTTCTGGCATTTAAAAAGCTTTTCGGCTGACCGCTCTATTCTCTCATTTTTTATATGGGTATTGTCAACTCTGATTTATGCGCAATGCGCCTGTTTTTAATGGCTTGGTCGAAGCCGAGAAATTAAGCGACATATACGGAATGTCGTCAAATTTCCTTTATTTTAATTTTGATTAATAATGCGACTTTGCTTTACGACTCTTTGAATATCAATTAAATTTAATACTTATTAAAATATTCTTCACTATTTATCGTCTTAAGTATATCTATGGTCCCATTCCTCAAAGATAATTAAAGCGATAGCGATTGGATATAAAATAAATACATCAAATATCCATTCAGCGTGCAGCCCTTCTAACCAGAACAACAAAAATATTAATAATCAAATAGTTCCGATCGAACACACCTTGAACCGGAGCGAATCCGGAATAATAGTCTTGATACATTTCCCATAAAGAATTAAAAATTCTGCAATTCCACCTTTCTTTCTTTCGTTCGCTCCAGGGTTGACCAATACCTAAGGTTTTTTCCGTTCGATGCGTTTGAGCAATTCAAACAGATCACTGCCGGTCGACAGCTCGTAGGATGTGCTGACCATCGGGAAGCGCATCGTTCGCGATCGCCCCTGTGCCAACGCCAGAAGGCATCTCTCGTGAACAATCTCGAACGATGCGATGCGCTTCACTTTGTTCGGCACATCCTACGGCCCTTCAAAGTCATGGCGGATTGCCTATCGGCGAATCCGCCACCGGGTTATGGTAAAAACGTGTCGACGTCCACGCCATCCAGACCAACCTCGGATAATGGCACGTCCATCACTTCGGCCTGGGTTTTAACTACATCGATGATGTCGTAATAGGCATACAACGCCCCTTGATCGCCTTTATGCTTCGCGCGCCGAGCGGCTTCTACCGCAGTCTTGACAACCTCCTGCAACAGTATTTGATAGTCGATTTGTTCGCTCATTTTTTTCTACCCTTCAAAATACCTTCGATGATGGCTTTATACGCCGCGTTGCGCGCAATATCCTTTGGCCATTTGTTTTTCACGCATAGCAAGTAGGGTAAACGAAGTCCTGTAGTCAGGTCGGGCAACCGTTTTATCGTTGCCCGACATCCATGTGGCGATCATGCTTTGGAATATTGCGCGGGTCTGAAATCCCGTCACCTTTTCAAGGCATTGTAAATGTCGGGCGCCAAAAGCGAGTGTCCGACCTACACGACTGACGACATTCGTCCTATGCGCTGCCATCCGACTCTTAAAATAACCCATTTTGGGATAACCCGCAATAGGTTATTAGTCTGGGCGCATGCCCAGTTCACTACACAATGTCGATTACCAGATTTTCAGGAGTCTGCTTGTTCAGGCCAGGGTTGCTTCGGGTTTGACGCAGATGCAAATCGCGGAAAAGCTGGGGAAACCGCAGAGCTACATTTCCAAGTACGAGCGTGGGGAGCGGCGGTTGGATTTTCCCGAATTTATTGAGCTGGCAGACATTCTGGAAATTGACGTGGCGGGTTTTGTTTCAGATTATCGGGCGGCATTGGCACCGATAAAAACTCACAAAGCGCGCCGCATAAAGGGAACCTCTAAAAATACCTGATTGAAAGGTAAATAGAGTAGGTCGGGCAACAGCTTCATCGTTGCCCGACATTTAGGCGTAGCGAAGAGGCTGTTCGATGATTCGTAACCATGACTTCATACCGTCATATCGAAAATTTCGGGCACAAAAAGCGTGCCCGACCTGCACGACTGTCGCAGCATCGAGGCTACGGAACTACCTACGAAGCTTGATAATCTCGGCGATCAGACGCAAATCGACGGTGTCTTCCGTTTCTTCGTAGTTTTGCGCCACCAACTGCAAGACCTGCTCGTCGGTCGCGCGCAGCCGCTTTGCTTGCGCCACGTTCAATTCGTCGGCATGGTCGTGCAGCCAGCCGCGCAGCCCGACCAGCAAAAACGTATCGTTGGCATCGGGGTCCCAATATTGAATATAAACCTCATAGATTTTTAAGTTTTTCAATACCTGCGATGCCATAGGGGTTGTTCGTTATCGTAATGATAAAAAAGCATAAAAAAAGCGCCGTTCGGGCGCTTTTTCTAACGGACGGCATTTCGATTACCGCATTCTGCCGATCATTTCTCCAAGTCTGACCGGCAGGCCGGAGGCCAGACCCTCGCGCCATGCGGCGCGGTCCTTGCCGAACAGCACAATAATCGTCGAACCCATGTTGAAACGGCCCATTTCTTCGCCGATCCGCAAAATCGGCGCATCTTCTCCGTAGCGCCAGGTTTGCACGGCGTTGGCGGTCGGCGGCGTCACCACGCCGTGCCAGACCGTTTCGACGCTGGAGACGAAAATCGCGCCGACCAGCACCAAAGCCATCGGCCCGATCTCGGTGTCGAAGATCGCCGCGACCCGCTCGTTGCGCGCAAACAGGCCCGGCACTACGTTCGCGGTGGCGGTATTTACGCTGAACAGGCGCCCCGGAATGTGCGCCATCTCGCGCAGGGTGCCGGTCAACGGCATGTGGAGCCGGTGATAATCCTTCGGCGACAGATAAATGGTCGTAAATACCCCGTCCTGAAACGGCGCCGCCCGTTCCTCGCTGCCGCCGAGCAAGTCCACGGCCGTAAAACTTTTGCCTTTGGCCTGAAAAATTCGGCCGCCGGTGATCGCGCCGGCCTGGCTGACCGCGCCGTCCGCCGGGCAGGCGATCGCATCCGGCGCATCCGGAAACGGCCGGATGCCGGGCTTCAATTCGCGGGTGAAAAAATGGTTGAAACTTTTATAAGCCTCGATATTCGGTTCGAGCGCTTCGTCCATGTTCACGCCGTAATGGCGGATGATCCGGCGGATAAAAAAATTCTTCCAGGCCGCATGTTCCGAATGGGTCAGACGGCTCATCAGCCGCGACAGCGTATGCTGCGGCAGCAGGTATTGCGGCAGCGCGGTCAACAGGTCTTTGATCATATTACCTTCAGGACAGGTGGACCGGCTGCGGCGCTTGCCAGTCCGGGTTGCGATGCTCGGCGACGACGGTCGTGTAAATGCCGCCGCGGACGTTGAACTCGGCGCGTACGCGCAGAAAATTCGGCCGGATCGCGGCGACGATGTCGTTCAGGATTTGATTGGTCACCGCTTCATGAAAGGCGCCCTGGTCACGGAACGACCAGATATACAATTTCAGCGCTTTCAGCTCGACGCAGGCCGCTGCCGGCACATATTCGAGGCGGATCGTCGCAAAATCGGGCTGTCCGGTCTTCGGGCACAAACAGGTGAATTCGGGAATGTCGATGCGGATCGTATAGTCCCGGCCGGGCTCGGGGTTTACGAAGGTTTCGAGGTCTTTGCTGGGTTGTGTACTCATTTTTTGTAAAAAGCCGGTGGAATCAATAACCCTTTATTTTACCAGTATCCGAGGCAAAATGGCTGCCCTCGCGATCGCCCGCGCGAAAATCGCTTGAGTGACCGGACAACCGACCCGGTTCACCGACCCGATGCCAAACGCAAAACCGGCGTCAACGCAGCGTCGAGAATGTCCGCCTGGCCGTACAGGGAACAGGCCCTGTGTAAGTGAACTTTTACCGGGCCGCACTTTCTGAATAAACGTAATCCGGCTTTGGGAAAGGAGAAAATCTCAAGGCACACCTCATACCGGCAAGAGAGTTGCGCTCTTACTTTTTTCCTATAAATTTTCCCAATCGAAAGAGAAGATTGGCTATCCAAAAAGATTAAATTACTATAGGCGGCCCAGGCGCATTATCAAAAACGCATAAATACCGTCGCTTTTCACTTCCTTGGCGGCTTCGGAGGCTGACAATCGGCGAACATGAAAATGGCATGTTTCGTATGGCTTACGTTTTACCCAAACCTGTACCTGTAACACTACGAATGCCGATTCCAAACGAGCTATAGATTTTTGAAAAATTTTCCTTTCCGAAATACGCCCCACGCCGCCAGGTCGAGCACCGACCGGAATTCACGATTCACTTTAAAACAGTCTGCGCGGCGCCTAAGTGCCTCCCGGTCCCGCGCATCCGGATTACCCGATTTTAATAGCCGATCAATGCGATACCTCATAAAAATCAACCTCTGGCTTGCACTCGGCTATTTCATGGGCGGCTATTTCGGCACCTTGCTGTCGATACCGCCCAGCCACGCCAGCCCGGTCTGGCCGGCGGCGGGGATCGCTTTCGCCGGTATGTTCACCTACGGATACAAAGTCGCTCCGGGGCTCCTGGCCGGTTCGTTTGCCGCTCAGACCTTCTCCTTTATCGACGCGGTCTATCCGGGCAACATAAAATTCTCCCTGTCCATCGCCAGTATCGCCAGCGCGGGCTCCGTTCTGCAGGCAGCCCTGGGCGTCTGGCTGACCCGCCGTTATGTGGGTGCCGACAACCCCTTGACCAGAGACCGCAGCATCCTGCGCTTCATTGCGCTCGGCGGACCGGCCAGCTGCATGTTGTCCGCCTCGCTCGGCATCTTCACCCTGTTTCTGTACAACGCTATAACGCCCGACGATCTGCCGTTAAGCTGGCTGACCTGGTGGATAGGCGATACGATGGGGGTATTGATTTTCACGCCTTTGCTGCTGAGCTTCATCGGCGTGCTGCGCAACCGCAAAAACATGCGCCTCAATTGGGTTGCCTTGCCATTGGCCATCCTGTCGCTGCTGGTGATCGTGATTCTGCATTTCGGCAAACAGCAGGAACAAAAGCGCATCGATTCGCTGTTCGACGAACAATGCAGCCTGCTGCATAACGCCCTGCAAAACGAATTCAACCGCTATATCGAGGTCAATCGGAACATCAAGGCATTCTTCGACAGTTCGCTTCCCGTGAATGCCGAAGCCTTCCGGCATCTTACCCAGCCTTTCCTGAAGGACAATCCGGACATCCAGGCGCTGGAGTGGATACCGAGAATTCCGGCGGCTGAGCGGGCCGCCTACGAAGCCCGGATCGGGAAGCCGCTTTACGCCGAAGCGGCCGAAAACCGCCGCCCCCTTCGCCCGGCCCCGGTACGGCAGGAATATTTCCCGATTATCTATGCCGAACCTCTGGCGGGCAACGCCGAAGCCCTGGGGCTGGATATTTCATCCAGGCCGGATACCTACACGGCGATCCAAAAAGCCCGGGATACGGCTCAAACGACCCTCGCCGGCCAGATACGGCTCGTGCGGGATACGTCCCCGCAGCCCGGCGCGGTGATTTACACCCCGGTTTATTTCTCCGATCGTCCGCTTGCCACGCTGCCGGAGCGGCGCGCGGCACTGGCAGGATTTATCGCGAGTGTTTTCCAGGTGCCGCGGAAAATCGGAACCGTTAAAGAACAATTCGCCGATTTACAGCTGCTGTTGAGAATAACCGACAGCGGCAAAGAGCTGCTCAGCGAAACGGCGCTCATGCCGAAGCTGTCGCCGGATTTTCCCAGGCTGGAAAAGTCCCTGCCCCTGCGCGTGGCCGACCGGACCTGGATCGTCACCTACTCCGCGACCCCCGAATTTTACGCCGAACAGCTCAACTGGAATATGTGGTGGCTGATCCTGGGCTGTTTTCTATTTACCGGCCTCACCGGAATCGGTTTGCTGATGCTGACCGGACGCACACTGCAAACCGAAGAGGTAGTCAAAATCCGTACCCGCGAACTCCAGAGAAAAATCAGGGAGCATAAAAACAGCGAGGACAAAATTCAACGCCTGACCCAACTGTATGCCGCCTTGAGCCATTGCAACCAAGCCATCGTGCGCTGTACCTACGCGACCGAACTGTACCGGCAAATCTGCCGTGATTCGGTCGAATTCGGAGGCATGAAAATGGTATGGATAGGCCTGACCGACGCCGAAAAACAACGCGTGGCTCCGGTAGCCTGGGCCGGCGACGGAATCGAGTATCTTCAGGAAATCGATATGGATCTGGCGGAAGGATCGCCGTTCCGCAACGGGCCTTCAGGAACTGCGATACTCGAAGGCCGGCCGGTCTGGTGCCAGGATTTTTCCCACGCCCCCTCCACCCTGCCCTGGCATGAAGTGGCGTCCCGTTACGGATGGGGCTCGAAGGCGGCGCTGCCGATTCACCGTAACGGCGAGGTCGTGGGCGTCTTCTGCCTGTACGCAGGCAAGACGCATGCGTTCGACGAAGACGTGCGCGATCTCCTGCTCAAAATGGCCGGGGACATCAGCTTCGCCCTCGACAATTTCGCAAGGGAAGAGAAACGGACCCAGGCCGAATGCGCGCTGCAGAAAAACGAGCAATTCCTGCGCGCGATCATCGAGACCGAACCGGAATGCGTCAAGGTGGTCGACAAAAACGGCGATCTGCTCGAGATGAACGCCGCAGGATTGAAGATGCTGGAAGCCGATTCTCTGGATCAGGTGCGGCAGCACGAACTGCTCAATTTCATTCTGCCTGAATACCGGGAGGCCTTTACCGCCCTGCACAAACGCGTGATGAAAGGCGAGCAAGGTTCTCTCGAATTCGAAATCACCGGGCTCAAAGGCTCGCGCCGCTGGCTCGAAACCTATGCCGCGCCGCTGCCCGATCACCACAACAACGTCGTGATGCTGCTCGGCGTTACCCACGACATTACCCAGCGCAAACTCGCCGAACAGGCCCTGCAGGAATCGGAAACCCGCCTGATGCTCGCGATCAAGGGCTCCAACGATGCGCCCTGGGATTGGGATCTGGAAAAAAACCGCCTGTACTACTCGCCCCAATGGTGGCACATGCTGGGCTACGAAACGGACGAACTGCAAAGCGACGCCAAACTCTGGCACAGCCTGGTCCATCCGGACGATCTCGATTTCATCCAGAACGATTTACGCAAGGCGCTGCACAGAGGACAAAGCATGCATGCGATCGAATTCCGCCTGCGCCATAAGGACGGCCACTACGTGCCGATCCTGGAACGCAGCTTCATTTCGCGCAACAAGGAAGGCAAGGTCGTGCGCATCTCGGGCACCAACATGGATCTGACCGAACGCCGCCAGGAGCAAAACCTGGAAGAACTTCGCGGATTCATGCTCGAATGCATCACCAGCAGCACGCCCTTGACCGAGATTCTGGAGGCTATCACGCACAAAGTCGAAACCCTGATGCCTGACACTTGCTGTGCGATCTTCCTGCTTGACGATAAAGGACGCAGCCTGAATCCGGCCGCCGCCCCCAGCCTGCCCGATTTCTACAAGAGCGGCATCGACGGACTGCAAATCGGCGACGACACCGGCTGCTGTGGCTATGCGGCCGGCAAGGGCGAAAGCGCGGTGGCCTACGATGTGATGACGGATCCCCGCTGCGCCCGGATCAGAGACCTGCTCGTACGGGCCGGCCTGAAGTCCTGGTGGTCGGAGCCGATACAAGGCCCCGACGGCAAAGTACGGGGCTCCTTTGCGGTTTACCACCGCAAAAAGGCCGTACCGAACGCATACCAGTGTAAACTGATCGAAACCGTGGCCCATTACGCCGCGCTGACGATCGACCGCAAGCGCGCCGAGACGCAGCTCAAGCTGGCCGCCAAAGTGTTCGAACAAAGCCAGGAAGGCTTCATGATCACCGATGCACGCCGCCGCATCCTGAAAGTCAATCCGGCCTTTACCGCGATTACCGGCTATACCGAGCAGGAAGCGCTCGGTAAAAGCGCCGGTATTTTGGCGTCGGGACGCCACGACCGCGAGTTCTACCGAAACCTCTGGGAAACGATCCGCGCCCAGAACTTTTGGCAGGGGGAAATCTGGAACCGGCGCAAGAACGGCGAAGTTTATCCCGAATTATTGAACGTCAGCGTCGCGCGCGACCATTCGGGCAACGTCACCGAATATGTCGGCGTCTTCGCCGATATCACCCAGCTCAAAGCGTCCGAAGCGCAACTCGAATTCCTTGCGCACCACGACACGCTGACCTCGCTCCCGAACCGGCTGCGCCTGTTCTTCCGCCTCGAACACAGCATCGAAACCACCAAACGCGAAGGCACGCAACTCGCCCTCCTGATGCTCGACCTGGACCGCTTCAAGGACGTCAACGACAGCTTCGGCCATCTGGTCGGCGACCAGCTGCTGCAATTGGTCGCCAACCGGCTGGTCAACCGGGTACGGGACATCGATACGGTGGCCCGGCTGGGCGGGGACGAATTTACGGTGGTGCTGGAAAATATCACGCATCCGGAAGATGCCGCCCGCATCGCCCAGGCGGTCATCAACGACCTCAGCGAGCCCTGGTCGATCCCGAATGCCGGCGAAGTGCTGATCGGCGCCAGCGTCGGGATCAGCCTGTATCCCCAGCACGGGCATACGCCCGAATTACTGCTGCAGCAGGCCGACGCGGCGCTGTATGAAGCGAAGGAAGGCGGCCGCAACCGTTTCGCCTTCTTTTCCAACGAGTTCACCGAAGCCGCGCGCCGGCGCATCGAGATGGAAGCGCGCCTGCGCCGGGCGTTGGTGCAGAACGAACTGCTCGTGTATTACCAACCGCAGATCGACATCGCGACCGGCGAGATCGTCGGCGCCGAAGCGCTGGCCCGCTGGCAGGATCCCGTCGAAGGCATGATTTCGCCGAACCATTTCATTCCGGTCGCCGAACAGACCGGCCTGATTCAGGCGGTCGGCGCCTGGGTGCTAAAAGAAACCTGCCGCCAAGGCAAGGAATGGCTCGATAAGGGCTTCAAACCGATTTCGCTGGCGGTGAACGTTTCGCAGCATCAAATCCGCCAAAGCGACATCAACGTCCTCGTGGCGGAGGTGCTACGGGAAACCGGGTTTCCAGCCCGCTATCTGGAACTGGAACTGACCGAAAGCGGCCTGATGGAGCGCCAGACCGACGTGATCGAAATTCTGAAGAGCCTGCGCGAGCAAGGCGTGCGCCTGGCGATCGACGACTTCGGCACCGGCTATTCGTCTTTGGCCTATTTGAAGCGCTTTCCGTTGAATGTGCTGAAGATCGACAAGAACTTCATCGACGACATCCCGGATCAGCAGGATGACATGGAAATCGCGTCCACGATCATCGCGATGGGACACATTCTCGGCTTCAAGGTGCTGGCCGAAGGCGTCGAAACGTCGGCGCAGCTTGCCTTCCTGAAAGAAAAAGGCTGCGATCTCTATCAGGGCTTTCTGGTCAGCCATCCGCTGCCGGCAGCGGAATTCGGCGCCCTGCTCGCCTCCAGGGAAGTAGCGGATGCCCTGCTCGAAAAATGCCGGCAGGCGGCGGTCAGGTAGCTTCTTCCCGTTCGAAAAATGCCTGCACCTCCGCAATGTCGCGGGTGCGCCGCATCGCCGGCACGCTGTCCAGAAAGATTTGCCCGTAGGAGCGCTTGAGAAGGCGCGGGTCGCAGACCATCAGGACGCCCCGGTCGGTCACGTCGCGGATCAACCGGCCGATGCCCTGCCGGAGCGCGATCACCGCCGCCGGCAACTGGTATTCGAAAAACGGATTGCGCCCCTGCCGCCTCATCGCCTCCATCCGCGCCTTCAACACCGGATCGCCGGGCGATGCGAACGGCAATTTGTCGATGATCACGCACGACAGCGCTTCGCCGCGCACGTCGATGCCCTCCCAGAAACTGGACGTGCCGAGCAGCACCGCGTTGCCGGCCTGCTTGAACTGTTCCAGCAGCACGCCTTTCGGCCGGGTGCCCTGAATCAAAAGCGGATAGGGAATTTTGTCGGCCAGTAGTTCGGCCGCTTCTTTCAACGCGCGATGGCTGGTAAACAGAAAAAACGCCCGCCCCCGGCTGGCCTGCAGCACCGGCACCACGAAATCGAGGATCGACGCGGTAAAATCCGGACTCTCGGGTTTCGGCAAGCCCTTCGGATGATAAAACAGCGACTGACTTTCATAGTCGAACGGGCTGTCCCAGCGTGCATTTTCGGCATCGGCGATGCCGAGCCCGTTTGCGAAATGCGTGAAGCGCTGGGCCACGCTCAAGGTCGCCGAGGTAAAAACCCATACCGCCTGGCTCGCTTGCATGAAATGCCTGAATTCGGCGGCGATGTCGAGCGGCGTCCGGCTCAGAGTAACCGTCTTCCGGTGCGTTTCATACCAGCGGATCCACTTGCCGCCGGCCTCTTCGGAAACGGTCTTCAATTGCTGCGCAAGTTCCTCGGCCCGCTTGAAGCACAGTTCCAGTCCTTTGCTCTTCACCGAGGCCAGTTCGAGCTGGTCGGCCAGGTTCTGCAATTGGCTCCGAACATCCGCCAACCCACCCAAAATTTTCGGATTGCTCTCGATCTCCCGCCATTCGCCGCGCTTCAGCTCGATCCCGAACGCCAGGCGCAGGTCCTTGCTGCCGTGTTCGAGCGCTTCGCAGGCGGCGCGCAAGGCCGGCAGGTCGGTGGCATCCTTGAAATACTCGGCCAGCGCATCCCGAGCCAGATCGTTCAACTGCTTGCTGCCGACGTTGACGCCCAAAAAATCGGACGCGGTAGCGGCCAGCTGATGCGCCTCGTCCACGATGATCACGTCGGCCTTCGGCAGAAGCTCGCCGAAGCCGCCGCCGCGAATCGACCAGTCCGCGCATAAGAGGTGATGATTCACGACCAGAATTTCGGCTTCCTGCGCGGCTTTCCGGGCCTTGACCAGAAAACAGTCGGCATAATGGGGGCAGTCCTGGCCCAGACAATTCTCGACGGTCGAGGTGGCCTGATACCAGACCGGATTCGCCTCGGTCACCTCGGACATTTCGGCGATATCGCCGGTTTTCGTGCGCTTCGCCCAGGACTTGATCTTGCTCAGCGCGTCGGCATCTTCTTTGCTGAATCCGAACGCGGAATTGAGCGAATTCTCCAGCCGGTAAGTGCACAGGTAATTGCCGCGGCCTTTCAGCAGCGCGGCCATAAAAGGCGTCTTGATCGCCTTGCGGATCAACGGCAGATCCTTGTTGAACAACTGATCCTGCAGGTTTTTGGTGCCGGTCGAAACGATCACCTTGCTGCCCGACAAAACCGCCGGCGCCAGATACGCAAAAGTCTTGCCGGTACCGGTGCCGGCTTCCGCGATCAGATGCCGCCCGGACCGGATCGTCTCCGCGATCGCCTTCGCCATTTCGATTTGCGGCGCGCGCGGCCGGTAGCCCTTGGTCGCCTTTGCCAAACCGCCTTCGCGGCTGAAAAATAATTCTAATTCGGTCACTCGATTTCAGGAGATCGGGCTGAAGGGTTTGTAAAAAGAAAAAACGGCTTATATTCTAATGCCGAAAAGCCCCGCGGCGAGGCTTTTTTGATCTCGGCCGCCTGTTTGTAAATAACTCCGGTATCCATTCACTATCTTCCCGATATCCTTTTTTGCGGGTATCCCTATTTTTTCGTTAACTATAAACTGTAACTCAATCAAACGATAAGCTGTCGAGATAAGACCATGCCACACCATCCGTCCTTGATGCTATCCGGAAAATAAGCCATGCCCGACCGCCTCCACCTCCTTGGGATCGTTTTTCGACACGCCCCGGTCGATGCGCCTTCTCCAGCGCGCCGCCCCGATCCGCTCCCGCCGATCGCGGGCCTTCACACGCGCAGGTTTCCCGGAAACCGCCGAAACAGCGGCCGAACACGGACAAGCCCATGCAGATAAACACCATCCTCGTGACCGGCGGTGCCGGCTATATCGGCTCCCATACCTGCGTCGAACTGCTGGAGGCAGGTTATCGGATCGTCGTGATCGACAACTTCCGGAACAGCAAACCTTCGGTATTGAAGCGGGTCGAGGAAATTACCGGAAAAACCGTGGTCTGCATCGAGATGGATATCCGCGACAGGCCGGCGATGGAAACGGTGTTTGCCGAACATGCGATCGATGCGGCGATCCATTTCGCCGGACTGAAAGCGGTCGGCGAATCGGTCGCCGATCCGGCGCTCTATTACGATAACAACGTCTCCGGCAGCCTGGCGCTGCTGCAGACGATGGCGAAATTCGGCGTTCACACCGTCGTGTTCAGCTCTTCCGCCACCGTTTACGGCGAACCGCCATCGGTGCCGATCCGGGAGGATTTTCCGCTAGCGCCGATGAATCCCTACGGACGCACTAAACGCATGGTCGAGGACATGCTGCGCGATTTGGCCGTCGCCGACGCGCGCTGGCGCATTGCGCTGCTGCGCTATTTCAACCCGGCCGGCGCGCACCCAAGCGGCCTGATCGGCGAGGATCCGGGCGGCATTCCGAACAATCTGATGCCTTATATCGCCCAGGTCGCCGAGGGACGGCGCGAAAAACTCTCGGTATTCGGCAACGATTACGAGACTGTCGACGGCACCGGCGTCAGGGATTACATTCATGTGGCCGATCTGGCGCGGGGACATGTCAAGGCGCTGGAAAAGCTGGCCCGGCAAACCGGCGTGCTGACCTATAACCTGGGTACCGGCCAGGGTTACAGCGTGCTTGAGATGATCGATGCCTTTGAAAAAGCCAGCGGCCGGCCGGTGCCTTATCGGTTTGCGCCGCGGCGTCCCGGCGATGTCGCGATCTGTTACGCCGACCCGGCGCTCGCAGAGCGCGAACTGGGCTGGCGGGCCGACCGCGGCCTCGAACAAATGTGCCGCGACGTCTGGCGGTGGCAATCTTCGGGAAACGACAAAATCCGATGATGACGCCTGTTCTGGCGCTGCTTGCCTCGTACTGTCAAAAACACTCGGTGACGGTCTTGCTGCTGTTGAGACGGCTGTCGCTGCTGCTCGCGTCGATCTTGCTGCTTTTATTCATTTGGGGCGGCCATCGGCCGGAAGCGGCAGGCCTGTTCAAAGCACCCTGGGACAAACTGGCGCACCTGTCCTGGTTTGCGGTACTGGCCGGCCTGCTGGATTTCGGGCTGAATTTGCGTATCCGTTGGCCGGTCGCTTTGTTCTGCGCGGGCGTGGCCTTGTGGGACGAGGGAAGGCAATTGACCCTTCCCGGCCGGTCGGCCGATGCGGGCGATTTGATTTTCGACGGCCTGGGGATTTTGATCGGGATTCTGATCGCTCGCCGGATCGGGAAAAAACTCCTGCCCCACCCATAAACACCATCATCCGCGTTAAGATAGTCAAGGATTGGCTCGATCATAACCTCCCCCCTATCGTTCCCCCGACGAGCGCTTACCGTGCCCCTTTGCCGGCTTGGGTTACCCCCCAACAGTACGAACCGCTGTAGGGTACGCTGCGCGTACCATTGGAAAGGTGAAAAGGTACGCACAGCGTACCCTACAACCAAGCGACCCGATCTTGTCTTAAAGACATTGCCCCCCATATCCAAGTCTTTCATTTCCTGAAGCGACTCGATGAACTGGTTAAAACGCATGCACCTCTGCCGTATTCTGCGCCGCCATCCGATCCCGCATTCCCTGTGGAGGGAAGCCCTCCACGATTGCGCGCCGCTACGCGAATTGACCGCGGCCGAAAAAGCGCGCCTGCGCGAGTTGGCGACCGTGTTCCTTTACGAAAAAGAGCTCAGCGGAGTTCAAGGACTGGCATTGACCGATGCGATGCGCCTCCGGATTGCGGCGCTCGCCTGCCTGCCGGTGCTGGGACTCGGATTCGGCTGTTTGGCGGGCTGGCGGGAAGTGATCGTTTATCCTGCCGATTTCCGGGTCAGGCATGAGGAAACGGACGAGGCGGGCGTCGTCCATCCTCAGGAACTGCATCTATGCGGGGAATCCTGGTCGCATGGGCCGTTGATCCTTTCCTGGGACGGGATCGAGCGGGAACTCGAAGAGCCTGAAGCCGGGCGCAATGTCGTCATCCATGAGATTGCCCACAAGCTCGACATGCTGAACGGGCCGGCCGACGGCTATCCGCCCCTGCATTACCGGATGCCGGTCGCGCCGTGGTCTGCGGCGTTCAGCGCGGCCTACGCACAGTTTGTCCGGCGGGTCGATCATGGACGCCGCACCTTGATCGACCCTTACGCGGCCGACAGCCCGGCCGAATTCTTCGCGGTGGTCAGCGAGTATTTTTTCTGCGCGCCGGAAATCCTGCAGACGGAATTTGCGGCCGTTTACGAGCAGTTGAGCCTCTATTACCGGCAAAATCCCTTGCTGCGAAAAGAGCGGACCGGCCAATAAAAAGATTCCCCGGCCCAAAGCGAATACCGGCCTTTTATTTGACATCCGCCAGATTGCCCTTGGTTTCGAGCCAGATTTTCCGCTCCGGCGCGCGTTTCTTGGCCAACAGCAGATCGAACTGGCCGCCGGTACCGTCGCCGTCGGCGACCGTCAATTGCACGAGCCGGCGCGTATCCGGATTCATCGTGGTTTCGCGGAGCTGCGACGGATTCATTTCGCCGAGGCCTTTGAACCGCTGCACGTTGATCTGGCCTTTCAGCTTTTCGGCCTTGATTCGGTCCAGCACGCCCTGGCGCTCGGATTCGTCCAACGCATAGAACACCCGCTTGCCGACATCGATCCGGTACAAAGGCGGCATCGCGACGAACACATGCCCTGCCCTGACCAGCGCATTGAAGTGCTGGAAAAACAGCGCACTGATCAAAGTTGCGATATGGTTGCCGTCGGAATCCGCATCGGCCAGGATGCAGACCTTGCCGTAGCGCAGGTTGGCCAAATCGTTCGAGCCCGGCTCGATGCCCAGCGCAACCGCGATGTCGTGCACTTCCTGCGAAGCCATCACTAGGTTCGAATCGACTTCCCAGGTATTCAGGATCTTGCCGCGCAGCGGCATGATCGCCTGAAAGTCGCGGTCCCGCGCCTGCTTGGCCGAACCGCCGGCCGAATCGCCTTCGACCAGGAACAGTTCGGTCCGGCCGATGTCCTGCGCGGAGCAGTCGGCCAGTTTGCCCGGCAAGGCCGGACCTTGCGTGATTTTTTTCCGGATGATTTTCTTGCTGGCGCGAAGGCGCTTTTGCGCGCTGGCGATGATCACTTCGGCGATTTTCTCGCCCTCGGCCGGATGCTGGTTCAGCCACAGGCTGAAGCTGTCCTTGGCGACGCCGGAGACGAACGCGACGCATTCGCGCGAACTGAGCCGCTCCTTCGTCTGGCCGGAAAACTGCGGATCCTCCAGCTTGACCGAGAGCACGAAATGGCAGTTTTCCCAGACATCCTCCGGAGCGACCTTGACACCGCGCGGCAGGATGTTCCGGATATCGCAGAACTCGCGCATCGCTTCGGTCAGGCCGGCCCGAAGCCCGTTCACGTGCGTGCCGCCCTGGGCGGTGGGCACTAGGTTCACATAGCTTTCGGCGAGTATTTCCCCGGGATTTTCCAATGCCCAGACGATGCCCCATTCGACCGCTTCGTGGTCGGCCGCCATGCCGCCCATGAACGGCTGCTCCGGCAGGAAATCGATATCGCCGATCCGGTCGAGCAGGTAGTCTTTCAGGCCATGCTCGTAACGCCAGACGATTTCTTCTTCCGGGTGCTCGACCTTCAGGCTGACTTTCAGTCCCGGACACAGGACCGCCTTTGCGCGCAAGTTTTGTTTCAGCCGGGTGACCGAAACCTTGCTCGAATCGAAATATTTTTCGTTGGGCAGAAAGGTGACCGTCGTGCCGGTGTTATTCCGGCCCACCGTGCCGGTTTCGGTCAAATCGCTCGTCTTTTCGCCGTCGGCGAATGCCATTCGGTAGACCTTGCCGCCCCGCTTGACTTCGACTTCGAGCCAGGCGGACAGCGCGTTCACGACCGAAACGCCGACGCCGTGCAGACCGCCCGAGAACTGGTAATTCTTGTTCGAAAACTTGCCGCCGGCGTGCAGTTGCGTCAGAATCACCTCGACGCCGGGAATGCCCTGCTCCGGATGGATGTCGACCGGCATGCCGCGGCCGTTGTCGCTGACCCGCACCGATCCGTCCTTGTACAGGATCACCTCGATCGTATCCGCGTGGCCGGCCAGCGCTTCGTCCACACTGTTGTCGACAACTTCCTGGACCAAGTGATTCGGGCGCGTCGTATCGGTATACATGCCGGGGCGTTTGCGCACCGGCTCCAGGCCGCTCAAGACCTCGATGGCCGCGGCATTATATTCGTTGCTCATGATGATTTCAGTTCAAAATCCGGGATTCTCGTTTCGCCGGAAACGGGACAGTCACTGGGAAATTCAGAGCGATTCCCATGCAAAAAAACAGGCCGCCTGCCCCCGGTACTGCCGGCCGGCATCGATCAAGTTCCAGACCGCACCGTCATGGACTTCAAAACGCTTGCCGGTTTTCGAAGCCCGGACGCCCTGCAAGGGATAGACGAAGCCGTGCGCCTTGACCGAGGTGAGCAATTTTTCGCGTTCGGCCCATTCGGCCTGCGCGGCCGAAAAGCGGGACGGCATGCGGGTAAATTCCTCCCAGCTCATCTCGAAAAGCGCCAACGCCTGCAGATTGGCGTAATTGAAGACCGGGTCCGGCGCGGTATCGTGCGATATCACCGCAATCGGCGCACGAAACAAAGTCTCGGCAGAATTCGGGTCGGCGGAAATGCCGGGAATCAGCTCCCTGCCGAGCAGGAGCTGGTAGCTCTGGATGATCAGACCGGCATGGCTGGCCTGATAGCAGTTTTCTTCGGAAGGATAATCCATTATTTCTTTAGCCTATTCACTGATATGCGCCCAACAAACTTGATATTGTAGGGCCCCGGTCCGGCAACAATCAAGGGGAATCCGGAAGCCGTCTGCCTCTCTTTTCGCGCGGCATCGGCGTCAAGGCTTGGCCGAAGCGGATAAATTCTGGTCCTGGCCGCCGGCAGCCGGTCTATTCGCGTTGATCGAGTGCAAACGGTCGCGCGAATAATCTTGCGAAATAATCAGCAGCGAGACTCTTCGGTTTTTGAAACGGCCCGCCTCGATGTTATTGTCCGCGACCGGATGAAACTCGCTATAACCTATGGCCGACAGGCGAGGCGGATTGATGCCGTTTTTGATGAGCTCCCTGACGACGGTCGTGGCTCTGGCCGACGACAATTCCCAGTTTGACGGAAACTTGGACGTACCGATCGGCAGATTATCGGTATGCCCTTCGACCTGAATCTGATTCGGCAGCGGCTTCAGAATTTCCGCGACTTTTTTGAGTACCGGCAGCGAGTTTGCCGACAAGTCCGCCGAGCCGCTCAAAAACAGCAATTCGCTGTTCATCTGCAGCTCTATCCAGGAGTTGCCCTTGCTGACAGCAACCAATTGATCCTTGATCTGTTCGCCCAACTGTTGCGTCAATTGATCGGAGGCTTGCTGCAATTGCCTGCTATCGGCCACCCACTCTTCGTCGAGTGCGATCGGACTCACATGATCGACTCTTTCCCTTAACGCTTCTTCCAATATGATGACCTGATGTTTTTTTTCCAGAAAAGCCGTCCTTATGGATTGGGAAACCGCCTGATACTGGCTTTCGTTGCTTGCCGAAAGCGCATACATGACCACGAAGAATGCGAACAGAAGCGTCACAAAATCGGCATAGGACACCAGCCAGCGATCGTGATGGATGGCTTCGTTCGCCCTATTCTTACGTTTCTTTCTCATAAACTACTGCTATCACTCTCGAACTCAAACAGGTAAGCGCTTAATTTCAGTTTGATATTACGCGGATTTTCGCCTTGCGAAATCGCAATCAACCCGGCCGCAATCATTTCTCTTGCCTGGGAAGAGGCATAGACATACGTTTTGATTTTGTTTGCCATCGGCAAAAAAAACAGATTGGCGGAACCGACGCCATACACCGTAGCCACAAACGCGGTCGCGATGCCTGCACCCAGCATCTTCGGATCGGACAGATTTTCCAAAACATGAATCAGCCCCATCACGGCCGCCAACATGCCGATGGTAGGGGCATACCCGCCCATTGCCTCCAGCATTTTCGCCGCCTGCAGATCGATATCCTCCCGGCTGTCGATATCCAGTTCCAAAATATTGCGGATACTTTCCGGCTCGTTGCCGTCGACCAGCAACTGCAGGCCCTTTTTGATAAACGGATCGGGCTCGGACTCTATCTCGTCCTCCAATCCCAGCAGCCCCAGCTTGCGCGCCGAATGGCTCCACTCGACGATCTTGTCGATCTCGACCGAAAGATTCTTTTTCTTCGGAAAAAACACCCACAAACACAACCTCAGGCTGCGAATGAAGATGAGGGGCGGAAACTGCAATAACGTCGCACCGAGCGTACCGCCGAACACGATAATAAAAGCCGGCCCGTTAACTAGCGAACCGAGACTGGCGCCCTCCAAGAAATTACCGAATAACAGCGCACTGATACCGATCAGCAGGCCGATGACGCTTAAAATATCCATGATGGTTGCTTTATTCGCTCAATTTCGCAATTTATATCGCTCGCCCGTGGTAAAGGCCGCGCCTTTTCGGTCATTTATCGCTACTATACAACAGATGAACAAGCCCTAGCCATCAACCCGGTCCGAAATCCCTTTTCTACGAACGGGCCCTCCACGCACGCATGAATCAGAGTATAGCCAAGTTCAACCGGCGCGCTGTAGACGCCACCGGCTAAAGACGATATAACGGGGACGGCAGCGCAGAAAATTTTCCCTGAATCAAAAGGAGCATTTCAGTATGCAATACTGGCTGATGAAGTCCGAACCCGATACTTTCAGCATCGACGATCTCTACCGAAAGCCGGACGGTACGGAACACTGGGACGGCGTACGCAATTACCAGGCGCGGAACATGATGCGCGACCGGATGAAGCTGGGCGATCGGGTTTTCTTTTACCATTCGAACTGCCCCGAGCCCGGCATCGTGGGCATCATGGAAATAGCCCGGGAAGGCTATCCCGATTTCAAGGCCTTCGATCCGGGCGACCCGCATTTCGATCCTAAAAGCACGCCGGACCATCCGCGCTGGTTCATGGTCGACGTCAGATACGTCAGGCATCTGCCGCGCACGATCACCCTGAAAGAACTGAAAGAGCGCCCCGAACTCGCCGATCTCGCCCTGGTCAGGCGCGGCAACCGATTGTCGATCATGCCGGTGACGAAGGAACAGTGGGATTTCGTCCTGTCGCTTCTGTAAACAGTGTATCCCAAACCCGCGGCCGTTTTAAAAAATCGGCTGAACAATGCCGGTTTATGCGGTATGATCACGCAATTTAAGCCACTTACATCAAGCACAACAGGAAACTTATGACTCAAGACGAATTAAAACAAAAAGTCGCCGCGGCCGCCTTGGATTATGTCAAGGACATTCCGCTGATCGGCGTCGGCACCGGTTCGACGGTCAATTATTTCATCAAGATGCTGGCCGACTATAAAAGCACGATCGAAGGCGCGGTTTCCAGTTCCGTCGGCACCAGCGAGCGGCTGAAGAAAGTCGGCATTCCGGTGCTCGACCTGAACGAAGTCGGCACGCTGGACATTTACATCGACGGCGCCGACGAAATCAACCCGCGCAAACAGTTGATCAAAGGCGGCGGCGGCGCGCTGACCCGCGAAAAAATCATCGCCGCGGCCAGCAAAAAATTCGTCTGCATCGCCGACGGTTCCAAATGCGTCGACGTGCTGGGCAAGTTCCCGCTGCCGATCGAAGTGATTCCGATGGCCAGAAGCTACGTCGCCCGCGAAATGGTCAAGATGGGCGGCCAGCCGGTCTGGCGCGAGAATTTCGTGACCGACAACCACAACCATATCCTGGACGTGCACAACCTGGACATTCTGGACCCGATCGAGCTGGAAAAAACCATCAACGACATCACCGGCGTGGTCTGCGTCGGCTTGTTCGCGATGCGTCCGGCCGACGTCATTCTGGTCAGCCAGGGCGACGAGATCAAGAGCTGGTAAGGCCGCAAGCCGGCCTTCGGCTTTTCAGGTTCTACAGCCTCAAAAAAGCCGCACCTGCTTCGGGTGCGGCTTTTTTTATTCAGCCGGAAAGCCCATCGCTTCGCTTAAACCGGGAGCTATTCCCAAACCAGCGCCCCGCCCGTCTGATATTCCGTAACGCGGGTTTCAAAAAAGTTCTTCTCCTTGCGCAAATTGGCCTGCTCATCCAGCCACGGCAAGACGTTGGCGGCGCCGGAAAACGGTTCGGCTATACCTAACTGGCGGGCGCGGCGGTTGGCGATGTAGCGAAATTGCTCGATATGCAGACCGGCGTTGTAGCCGAGTATCGGTTCGCGCAGAATGTAGCCGGCGTAAGCCGCTTCGGCCGCTTCGGCTTCGTCCCACATCCGGCGCAGCGCTTCTGGATCCATCTGCAGATTTTCCTCCTCCAGCAGTTGCCGCACCACGCGGATACCGAATGCGCAGTGCAACACTTCGTCGCGCATGATGTACTGCAATTGTTCGGCGGCGCCCTTCATCAAACCGCGCCGCTGCAACGCAAACACCGGGCTGAAGCCATTGTAAAACCAGCAGCCTTCGAACACCGCGGCGAAGAACAGGTAGGCCAGCGCAAACTCGTGCAGCGTGTCGCGGTCGGTCAAAGGCCGGCCGGATTGCAATACGCCGTGCAGGCGGCGGTTGGCCAGCGCGATTTTGCCGTGGATTTCCGGCACCACCCGGTAGCGGTTGTAAATCTCGCGCTGGTCGATCCCCAAGGTTTCGATGCAGTGCTGATAGGTCCAGGTGTGCAACGCTTCTTCGTACACCTGCCGCGCCTGGTAAATCTGCAATTCCGGCGCGCTCATCTTTTCCATCACCGCCAGGCCGATGTTGCGCATCGCCAGGATGTCCGAGGTGGTCAGATAAGCCAGCACGTTCTCGAACACATGGCGCTCGGCCGGCGTCAGCTTGTGCTGATAATCGTGCACGTCCTGCGCCATCGAGATTTCCAGCGGCGTCCAATGGTTGCGGTTGGCGTTCAGGAAAAACGACCAGGCCCAAGGGTATTTGAACGGCGCCAGTTGGTTGATGTCGGCCTGGCCGTTGACGATGCGTTTTTGCTCGGCATCGATCGGCGGCAAGCTTGAGTTCTCCCCGGCCGCATCGTCCCCACGCTCCGCGTGGGAATGCAGACCGGGCCGATCTATTGCCCGCAGTTCCTCCACATTTCCAAACGCTTCGATGCTCAAGGGCAGCGCGGCCGGAACGTCCCAATCGTCGAAATGTAACGTCGATTTCATTGGCAGGCCTCGCAATCCGGATCGGTGATCGAGCAAACCTTGGCGGCCGGCTCGCCGCCATCGCCGGTTTTTTCCATCGCGGTCGCGCCCAGGGTACGCAGGTAATAGGTGGTCTTCAGCCCGCGCTGCCACGCCAAGCGGTACAAGCGGTCCAGTTTGCTGCCGGTCGGCGCGGCGACATACAAGTTCAGCGATTGCGACTGGTCTATCCATTTCTGCCGGCGCGCGGCGGCTTCGATCAGCCATTCCGGCTCGATTTCGAAGGCGGTCGCGTAGCGTGCCTTGATCGTTTCCGGCACCCGCTCGATGGCCGCCAATGAGCCGTCGAAATATTTCAGATCGGCCACCATCACCGCGTCCCACAAATCCAGCGCCTTCAACTCGCGCACCAATGCGGCGTTGACCACGGTGAACTCGCCGGACAGGTTGGATTTGACGTACAGGTTCTGATAGACCGGCTCGATCGACGCCGATACGCCGACGATATTGGCAATCGTCGCGGTCGGCGCAATCGCCACGCAATTGGAATTGCGCATGCCGACTTGGGCGATGCGTTCGCGCAATGCGTGCCAATCCAACTGTCCGCTGGCCGCTACACCCAAATCGCCGCGCGTTTCAATCAGTCGCGCCAATGTGTCTGGCGGCAACACGCCTTGCTGCCATAAACTTCCGACAAAACTGCTGTAACGTCCGCGCTGTTCAGCCAGATCGGCCGAAGCCCGGTAGGCGTAATAGCACAGCATTTCCGCCGAGCGGTCAGCAAATTCTAACGCTTCCGGGCTGGCATAGCTGACGCCCAGCTTGTGCAAACAGTCGGAGAAGCCCATCATGCCCAATCCAACCGGTCGATGGCGCAAATTGGCATTACGCGCTTTGACGGTCGCGTAGAAATTGATGTCGATGACGTTGTCCAGCATCCGCATCGCGGTGGCGATGGTGCGCTGCAATTTGTCGGCATCCAGTTGCCAAACGCCATCGCGTTCAACCAGATGCGCCGGTAGATTCACCGAGCCCAGATTGCAGACCGCGGTTTCGTCGGCCGAGGTATTCAGCGTGATCTCGGTACAGAGATTGGAGCTGTGGATCACCCCGGCGTGCTGCTGCGGCGAGCGCAGATTGCAGGCATCCTTGAAGGTAATCCAGGGATGGCCGGTTTCGAACAGCATGGTCAGCATCTTGCGCCAAAGCTGCACCGCGCCGACACGTTTGTACAATTTGATCTCGCCGCGCTCGGCCTTGGCTTCGTAAGCTTGATAAGCCTCGGCAAAGGCGCCTCCATACAAATCGTGCAGATCGGGGACGTCGACCGGCGAAAACAAGGTCCAGTCGCCGTTGCTCCGCACGCGCTGCATGAATAAATCCGATACCCAGGCGGCGGTATTCATATCATGGGCGCGGCGGCGTTCGTCGCCGGTGTTCTTGCGCAATTCCAGAAACTCCTCGAAATCCAGATGCCAGTTTTCCAGATAGGCGCACACCGCGCCCTTGCGCTTGCCGCCCTGGTTGACCGCAACGGCGGTATCGTTGACCACTTTCAGAAACGGAATCACGCCCTGGCTATGGCCGTTGGTGCCCTTGATCCGGCTGCCCAGCGCCCGCACCGGCGTCCAGTCGTTGCCCAGGCCGCCGGCGTATTTTTGCAGCAGCGCATTTTCTTTGATGCTTTGGTAAATGCCGTCCAGGTCGTCGGATACCGTGGTCAGATAGCACGACGACAATTGCGGATGGCGGGTGCCGCTGTTGAACAGGGTCGGCGTCGAGCACATGAAGTCGAAGCTGGACAGCACTTGGTAAAATTCGATCGCCTTTGTTTCGCGGTCGATCTCGTTCAGCGCCAGCCCCATCGCCACCCGCATGAAAAAACACTGCGGCAATTCGATGCGCCGGCCTTCGACGTTCAGAAAATAGCGGTCGTACAGGGTTTGCAGACCCAGGTAATCGAACTGCAGATCGCGCTCGGCCTGCAAGGCTCGGCCCAGGCGAGGCAAGTCGAATTCCAGCAGGCGCTTATCCAGCAATTCGGCCGCTACGCCGGCGGCGAGGAACTCGGCGAAACAATCGGCGTAGCGCTCGGCCATATCGGCTTGCGTCAGCGGCTGGCCGGTCGCCTCCTGGCGCAGGTTGCTCAACAGCAGACGGGCCGCGACCTTGGCGTAATCCGGTTCGGCTTCGATCAAGGTGCGCGCGGCCAAAACCAAAGCCTGACGCACTGCCGCCAACGGCATGCCATCGTACAGATTGGGCAGCGTTTGCGCCCAGACCCGCTCGGCATCGACGTCGCTCAAACCGGTGCAGGCCTCCCGGCACAAAGCGATGAACGCGGAACTATCCAACGGCCGGCGGTGGCCGCCGTCGTCAACATGCAAGATCGGCGCTGCGTTTTCAAGCGGTTGCTGGGCCGCACGCTGCTCGGCGTGTTTTTCCCGGTACAGCACGTAAGCGCGGGCCACGTCGTGGGCGCCGGAACGCATCAGCGCCAGTTCCACCTGGTCCTGAATATCCTCGATATGCACAGTGCCGCCGCCGGGCAGGCGCCGCGTCAAGGCGTCGACGACGCTGGCGGTGAGCTGCGCGACTTGCTCGCGTATCCGTGCCGAATTGACGCTGTGCTGGCCTTCGACGGCCAAGAAGGCCTTGGTAATGGCGATGGCGATTTTTTCCGGCTGAAACGCGGCGATGGCGCGGTTGCGGCGGATCACTTCCAGCCCATAATCCGGCAGGCGTAGCGGAGACGGTGTTGAGAAAGTGCCGATTTCGGCGGTGTTTGGGTCATGACGTGCGGGGGGAACGGCGGCGGCTTCCATGTGATTCTCCACGGAGTGGAACGGGGAAGCGAAGCCGCAACGGCGCGCACGGTATAGCCCTTATCGCCAAAACCGCACGCTGGCCATCGTCTTCGGAGACACCCCGCTCCTGGTTGACTGAAGGTTTCGAGGGCAGGTCTCCTGGCTTTCGGGTCGCCGTCTCGGTTCGGCCTTCCCGGACTCGCGTCCAGTGGCACGGGTTGAACCTCGACTCGCCGATTACAGTTGCGGGGGCAGCTCCGGCTTGCCGACAGTGAGAATATCATTCATTCCCAAACCATCGACCGGATTCCCTTTTAATCCCCTTCGGGGGGAACCGTCTTGGCGATGCAGTGTAGATTCGTCAAGGTGATCTGTCAAGGCCGAAATACTATATAAGCGGTTTATACCTTGAAATTTGCACAATATATAGCATCCGCAATCGGTACGACCACTCCTACCCAACAAGCGATTTCGGCCGGCATGGCTTGCGGCGTTACAGCAAGTAGATAATAATACATACGCATTGTACACACATGAGGTAATGACATGACCACCTTGACCACCCGCATCTTCAAAAACGGCAACAGCCAAGCGGTCAGGATTCCGCAGGAATTTCGGCTGGACGTTAGCCAAGTGGAAATCAGCCGCTGCCCCAACGGCGACTTGCTGATTCATCCGTTGCCGGCCGACCGCGGAGCCGCCTTGTTGGCAGTTCTGCAGGGCTTCGACGACGACTTTGCCGAGCATTTGATCGAAGACGCCCACGAACCAGTGCCGATGCAGGAGCGCGAGTCTTTATGATCTACATGTTGGATACCAATATGCTGATCTATCTGATCAAAAACAAACCGCCTTCCATAGCTGAACGTATCAACAATCTGCCCAAGAATAGCGCGCTGCGCATGTCGTTTGTCACCTATGCCGAGTTGCTGAAAGGCGCCGAGCGTAGCCAGCGCAAGGAGAAGGTCTTGGGACAATTGGAACAATTGTTGAGGATCGTGCCGGTCGAATATGTAGTTGACGGTGCTTTATGCCGGGACTATGCAAGCCAATTTACCCGATTGAAATCGGCCGGAACGCCGATAGGCGCCAACGATCTGTGGATTGCCTGCCACGCATTGACAATCGGCGCTTGTTTGGTCACGCACAACATGCGCGAGTTCGTACGGATAGACGGCTTGATAGTTGAGGATTGGGCTGGGTGAGAGCGCATCTACATTCAATTCGCGAGATAGATACCGAATGTTTGAATTTCGTAGCCACTACGCCGAATTGTATTCACTCTGATTCTAAGTAGCTTCGCGGAAAAATTTAATGTGTAACTATAAAAAATTACCCCACAAATCAGGAGTTCTCGATGGCAAATGAAGAAGCATCTTCAATCAAGATTTACTGTGATATTGCGACAAAGCTAAATTTCGCCTGTCACCAAAATGCATTTGCCTTGCTAAGGGACTTACGGATTGAAAACGGCGATTCGCAAGTTAAATACGAAACCCTGATCGTTACTTTAACTGCAAATCCATTGTTTTTGAAACCAAAATCCTGGCGATTGGATCGTCTTTCCGCCGGGGCTATTGTGCCGATCAAAGACCGCGATATCGAGTTAAACGGCAATTTTTTACTCAACTTGTCGGACTCGATGCGGGGAACGATTACGGTCACCGTAGAACAAGGCGAACAAGTTTTAGCTCAGGAAACCCAATCGATTGAGCTCTTGGCCTACAACGAATGGGGCGGTTCCGACTATATGCCGGAGCTTTTGGCGGCATTTGCAATGCCAAATGAGTCGGCAATTGACCGTGTGTTGCGCGATGCCAGCTTGATCCTCCGCGCCTCGGGCAAGCCTGACGGCATTGACGGCTATCAATCCGGCAGCCGTCAACGCGTTTGGGAAATCACGTCAGCCATTTATTCGGCTATCAGTAATTTGGGTATCACCTATGCGATACCTCCAGCCAGTTTTGAACGGAACGGTCAAAAGATTCGCTTACCCAGCCAGATTCTGGAAAACAAGATAGCCACCTGTTTAGACTCAACCCTGCTGTTTGCCGCCTCATTGGAACAGGCAGGTTTAAATCCGATCCTGGCTTTACCTCAAGGGCATGCGTTAGTTGGCGTCTGGCTGCAACCGGAAGAATTAACAACTATCGTCATTGACGATGCAGAAACCTTACGAAAACGGATTCAGCTTAAAGAATTAATTCTCATCGAAACCACCTGCGTCACTCAGCATCCGGCGGTTCCCTTTTCAAAAGCCATCGGCAGTGGCGAACAATCCATTGTTGTGGATAAGGATGACACCTTTAATGCGGCAATTGACATTCGACGCGCGCGTGCCCATCGAATTACGCCACTGGGACTTAAATTAGGCCAGACTCGGACCGAGGCCGATAACAATGACGCTCGAATCACGCTATCACTGGAAGAAGCACCTGCACTGCCGGGTTTTGATCAGAACGCCGAAGATGAAAAATTGCCCGAAACGCCAGCAGGTCGTTTAGAACGGTGGCAACGTAAATTGCTCGACTTGTCGGCGCGCAATCCACTGCTGAACTACAAATCCACTAAATCCAGTCTACGTATCCTTTGTCCTGACCCAGGTTTACTTGAAGACAAACTGGCCGAAGGCTCCAGAATTTCGATTCAATCGGTTCCGCAACCCACTTCGCAAGCTCAGGATCAAGCGCTGCACCAGCAGCGTACGGGCGACATTATCACCGACGAGTATGCCCGCGAGGCTCTGTCACGAAATCAAGTACTAGTCGATCTTCCGGAACAGGAACTTGGCTTGCGTGTGGTCGATATCTACCGTAAAGCACAAGTTGCGCTTCAAGAAGGCGGTGCCAACACACTTTATCTGGCCCTGGGATTTTTATTGTGGAAGCAAAATGACAAAGATCAGCGCCGTTTCCGCGCCCCACTGGTTTTATTGCCGGTTTCCATCGAGCGCAAATCGGTGCGCAGTGGCGTCAAACTCTTTGCGCATGACGATGAGTCTCGTTTCAACACGACATTATTGGAAATGTTGCGTAAAGATTTCGAGATTGATATTCGCGGTCTGGATGGCGCATTGCCCGGCGATCATAGCGGTATCGATCTGAACGGAATTTGGAATCATGTGCGTCAAGCGATCAAGGAAGCGCCGGGTTTCGAGGTGATTGAAGACGTTGTACTGGGGCATTTTTCATTTGCCAAGTATCTGATGTGGAAAGACCTGGTTGACCGTACCGACGCACTGCGCAGTAATCCGGTGGTTAAGCATTTGATTGACACTCCTCGTGAACCTTACCCGAGTGAGATTGCATTCGTCGATCGATCGATAGTGGATCGCGAATACAAACCCTCCGATTTGTTAACACCGCTACCCGCTGACGCATCACAAATGGCGGCGGTCGCCACTGCGGATCGCGGAAAAGATTTTGTGATCATCGGCCCGCCCGGAACCGGAAAAAGCCAAACCATCAGTAATTTGATCGCTCATCTCCTCGGTAAAGGCAAAACCGTATTGTTTGTCTCTGAAAAAACCGCTGCATTGGAGGTGGTCTATCGCCGATTAAAAGACGTTGATCTTGCAAGATTTTGCCTGCAATTACACTCCAATAAAGCCAGCAAATCGGACGTTCTGGATCAATTGCGCCGGTCTTGGCAGGCGCAACATCATTCAATTTCCGAAAACTGGGAGAAAGAGGCGGAAACCCTTCGCGAACTCCGCGACCGCCTCAACATGGTTGTCAGCCGTTTACACGCGCGTTGGCCGAATGGATTGACCGCGCATTACGCCATCGGAGTCAAAATTCGAGACCATGCGCTGGCTTCAAACATCACCTTCAACTGGCCTTCCGCCAATCAGCACGATACCGGGCGATTGGAACAAATGCGGGAAGCCGTTGACCGACTGCAAATTCAAGCTTGTTCAATCGGGAACCTATTATCCGAGGAGTTACGGCTTATCTCGCATGGTGATTGGTCGCCACAATGGGAAGGGCAAATTGTTGAACGGGCAGGACGCTTGTCCAGTGCGGTACAGGGTCTGGAACACGCTATGACCGAACTCTTAGGTATGTTAAAGATCGCTGTGCCGGATTATTCGGTATCGAGACTGGATGCTCTGGCGGAGCTTGCCGATATCTTCGTCGCCTCATGGCGTAAGCCGGTCGCTTATGCGTTAGAACCGGATGGCCTGGATCGTATCGACGCACTGAAAGAAGCAGTCACTCGGCTATCCAACTATTCGGCAGCATTCGGCCAACTTAGTTGTCAGTACGATTGCTTTGCTTGGCGCAACGTCGACGGTGAAGAAATTGCCCAACATTGGCAACATGCCCAATCCGTCTGGTGGCCCAAGCGTGCCTGGTTGCGCAGACGGGTCATAAAACGCCTGAAACGGGCAGGCGCCAAAGGCAAGCCTAATCCCGAACGAGATGCAGTGGTACTTAAACAACTGCGGGATCACGGCGAGGCTATAGACCGACTCGATAAAAGTCTATCCGGATTCAAGGATTGGCAGGGACATTCAACAAACACCGATAGTCTCAAAGTTCTGTACGAACTGGGCGAGCGGATACACGCCATCACCGGAAAGCTTGCAGAAGATACTTCCGCCCTGATCGATATTCGTAGCAAAATCAGAACCCTGCTGGCTGACGGCAACGATCTCTTGACGATTGATGCGCCGGTTGGACGAGTGGCAAACCGTTTTGCGCTTGCCCATCGCCAAATGCAAGAGGCTTGTCTTGAGTTCGAAGCGTTGGCCGGCCAATCGATTCGCCAGCATTTTGCCCAAAACCGGAAAGCGCTTGGCGCCATTAAAAACACAGTCGAACACATTGCGGCCAATCATGCGGAATTGCGCGCGTGGTGCGACTGGCGCAGACGTCGCGACCAAGCATTGGCACTGGAACTCGGCGCATTGGTCGCTGCGATCGAATCCGGTCGAATCCTGCCCAGCCAAATCAATGAAGCCTTTGAAGCGGCCTATTGCAGTTGGTGGTCCAGTCGTGTGATCGGCGAGGACGAGGTATTGCGAACCTTTTCTACACCGGAACACACCGCGACGATTGAAAAATTCCGCACGATTGACGGCACCTTTCAAAAACTGACCGCCGCCTACATTGCGGCCAAGCTTTCCGGTCAATTGCCTGTTGCCGCAGCCATACAACGCAGTTCCTCATGGGGCGTGTTGCAACATGAGCTGCAGAAGAAGGCCAGGCATAAACCGGTACGCCAGTTGATTCAGGAAATTCCTGAAGTATTAACCGCGTTGACGCCCTGTCTGATGATGTCACCGTTATCGGTTGCGCAATACTTACCAGCAGACCAAGCTTTATTTGACGTCATTATTTTCGACGAAGCTTCGCAAATCACGGTTTGGGATGCCGTAGGCGCGTTAGCCCGCGGTCGCCAGGCGATTGTCGCAGGCGACCAAAAGCAAATGCCGCCGACAAACTTTTTCGCCCGGGCCGATGACGATCCCGACGGCGAAGTGGACGTGGAAAACGACCTGGAAAGTATTCTTGACGAGCTACTCGGGGCCAGCATTCCCAGGCAAACGCTCAATCTGCACTATCGCTCAAAACGAGAAAGTCTGATCGCTTTCTCAAACAATCGCTATTACGACAACGAATTAATTACCTTCCCAGCGCCTGTCAATCCCGACCGTGGCGTTCGCTTGATTCGTCCCGACGGCTTTTACGCTCGCGGCAAGGCGCGGCATAACGAAGGCGAAGCTAAAGCCATCGTTGCTGAAATTGTGTCCCGTTTAACCCACATTGATCCGAACGTACGCCAACAAAGCCTTGGCGTCGTCACGTTTAATACCGAGCAACAGTCGTTGATTGAAGATTTACTGGACGATGCGCGCACGAAAAATCCGGAAATCGAATGGGCGTTTTCTTCTGAACACATGCTGGAACCTGTATTCGTCAAAAACCTTGAAACCGTACAAGGCGACGAGAGGGATGTGATTTTATTCAGCGTTACCTATGGTCCCGACCAGAGTGGGCACGTCACCATGAACTTCGGCCCGCTCAATCGTACCGGGGGCGAAAGACGCCTTAACGTTGCCATGACCAGAGCCCGGATGGAAATGTTGGTGTTTTCGACACTGAGCCACGACCGCATTGATTTGTCGCGTACCTCGTCGTCTGCGGTTAGAGATTTGAAGCATTTTCTGGAATATGCCGACCGAGGAGCCGTAGTACTCGGTGCAGCCGTTCATGGATCATTAGGGGATTTTGAATCGCCGTTCGAATCTGCGGTCGCAAAAGCTCTACGCGAGAAAGGCTGGGAGATTCACGCGCAAATCGGCGTCTCAGCCTATCGGATTGATTTAGGGGTAGTCCATCCTGACCGCCCCGGAATTTATCTGGCCGGAATTGAGTGTGATGGCGCTATGTATCACAGCTCGGCTTACGCACGTGAACGAGATAAAATCCGTCAATCGGTGCTTGAGGGGCTTGGGTGGACCTTGCTCCGAGTTTGGTCTACCGACTGGTGGACTAATCGAGAAAAATCTTTAGAACTGCTAAATCAAACCCTGCAAAATCTTTTGAAATCAACTCAAGAGGGCGCAGAAAAATCCAAGTCTGCATAGCCCTGATGGATTCATATTTAACGATGTGCTTCGACTTCCACTGCCGTTGCGGCATGTTCCACCAACCAGCGTAAATATTCCAAGCCGGCATCTTCGTGCCGGCAGGCCAAATACATGGTTTTGCCGATGGGCAGACCCGCGAAACGCAGGCCGGTCAGTCCGAGCTTGGCGTGTTTGTCGGCCAACAGCCATTCCGGCAGCAAACAGACGCCGCGGCCGGCGGCGGCCAGTTGCAGCATGATGTCGGTTTCTTCAACCGGGATGTGGGCGGCGGGCTCGATGCCGGCGGGTTGCAGCACCTTGCGGAACATGTCCAGGCGGTCGCGTGCCACCGGATAGGTCAACACCGTTTCGCCGCGCAAATCGGCCGGGGTAATTTCAGTGCGGCCGGCCAGCGGATGGCTGTCGGCGACGATCAAGACCAGTTCGAAATCGAACAGCGGCTGATAGCTGAGCAGGCCGTTATCGACCGGGTCGGAGGTCAGCACCGCGTCCAGTTTGTATTGGCGGATGGCTTCGAACGACTCGAAGCGGTAGCGCGAGGTCACTTCGACGGTCAACTCCGGCCAAGCTCTCAGATAGGGTTGCAGAATATTGCGAAACCACTCGTAGCAGGCGTGGCACTCGATGCCTATGGTCAGTTTGCCGGTTTTGCCTGCAGCCAGTTGCGCCAGATGATTTTCCGCCGAATCGACGGTGGCAATCACCGATTCGGCAACCTCCGACAAGTAGCGCCCCGCCTGGCTCAATATCAGCGAACGTCCCTGTTTGTACCATAACGTCACGCCCAGACGCTGCTCCAGGTTTTTAATCTGATGCGACAGCGCCGACTGGGTCAGGTGCAGGGTATCCGCCGCCGCGCTTAGCGTGCCATGGCGTTTTAACGCCAGCAGAATGCGCAAATGAATCAGTTCCATATCGTTGAATAAATCTCATAATTAAGTGAAGAATTATCAATTATCTTCATTACATGTCTTGTTTACAATGGCTTTCGTATGAAAAAATTCAACAAAAGGTATTTATCTATGACAAAAATTCACAATTTAGGCTTTCCGCGCATCGGCGCAATGCGCGAGCTGAAGTTCGCTCTGGAAGCGTATTGGAAAGGCCAATCTTCACGCGACGAACTGAAAGCGCTCGGCAAACAATTGCGCGGGCAGCACTGGCAAATGCAATCCGGGCTGGATCTGGCGCCGGTCGGCGACTTCGCGTTTTACGACCAGGTGCTGGACATGAGCTTCACTCTGGGGAATCTGCCCGAACGCGTGCAGGATTTCCATGGCGACGTGCTGGACAACTACTTCCGGGTAGCCCGCGGCCGTTCGGCGCAGTCCGCGAACGAATCTTCCGAGTGCTGCGGCGGGGTAGCCGCCGGCGAAATGACCAAGTGGTTCGATACCAATTACCATTACATCGTACCCGAGTTCACTGCCGCCACCGAATTCAAGCTGGATGCCTCTCGCCTGCTGGAGCAACTGGCTGAAGCCAAGGCGCAAGGCATTAACGCCAAGCCGGTCATTATCGGCCCGGTGACTTATTTGTGGCTGGGCAAGGCCAAGGATGCTTCCGACAAGTTCGTGCTGCTGCCCAAACTGCTGCCGGTTTATGCGGAACTGCTGGAGACATTGGCCGCAGAAGGCGTCGAATGGGTGCAAATCGACGAACCGATACTCGTCACCGAACTGGATGCGGCCTGGCAAGACGCGTTCAATACCGCTTATCGACACTTGCAGGCCAGCCGCGTCAAGCTGTTGCTAGCCACCTATTTCGGCCAACTGGCAGAAAACCGGCAACTCGCCGCCAAGCTGCCGGTCGCCGGCCTGCACGTCGATACCATCAACGGCCTTAGCGACGTGGAGCCGCTGATCGACCCGTTACCTGCGGACAAGGTGCTGTCTTTGGGAGTGATCAACGGCCGCAATATCTGGAAAACCGACCTCAACGCCGTGCTGGATTGGATCGAACCGCTGGCTCAGCGTCTGGGCGAGCGGCTGTGGCTCGCGCCGTCGTGTTCGTTGCTGCACGTACCGGTCGACCTGGACAGTGAACAGAAGCTCGACGCTGAAATCAAATCCTGGCTCGCCTTCGCCAAGCAGAAACTCGATGAACTGCAAGTATTGGGTGCTGCACTGAACCAAGGGCGCGATGCGGTCAAGGCCGAACTGGACGCCAACCGCACGGCTATCGAAGCGCGCCGCAATTCACCGCGCGTAAACAATCCTAAGGTCAAGGCCGCGCTGGCAGGAATCACTCCGCAACTGGCGCAACGCAACAGCCCCTATGCCCAACGCGCGGTCAAGCAGGCCGCGCTGCTGAAATTGCCCAAGTTTCCGACCACGACCATCGGTTCTTTTCCGCAGACCGCAGAAATTCGCCAGGCACGCAGCAACTTCAAGTCCGGAAAACTGGATGAAGCCGGCTATAAAGCCGCCATGCAGGCCGAGATTGCCCGCTGCGTGCGCGAACAAGAGACGCTGGGCCTGGATGTGTTCGTGCATGGCGAAGCCGAGCGCAACGACATGGTGGAATATTTCGGCGAGCAGCTCGACGGCTACGCGTTCAGCCAGTTCGGCTGGGTGCAGTCCTACGGTTCGCGCTGCGTCAAGCCGCCCATTCTGTTCGGCGACATCAGCCGTCCGCAAGCGATGACCGTCGAATGGATCAAATACGCCCAGTCGCTGACCGACAAACCGATGAAAGCCATGTTGACCGGGCCCGTGACCATCCTGAACTGGTCGTTCGTCCGCGACGACCAGCCGCGTTCGGTATCCTGCAAGCAACTGGCGCTGGCTATCCGCGAGGAAGTGCTGGATTTGGAGCAGGCCGGTATCGGCGTAATTCAAATCGACGAGGCAGCCTTGCGCGAAGGCTTGCCGCTGCGTAAATCGCAATGGCAGGACTATCTGGACTGGGCGATGGAATCGTTCCGCATCACCGCCAACGGCGTCTCGGACGAGACTCAGATCCACACCCACATGTGCTATTCCGAGTTCAACGACATCATCGCCTCGATCGCCGACATGGACGCCGACGTCATCACCATCGAGACCTCGCGTTCCGACATGGAATTGCTGGATGCCTTCGACAACTTCAAGTACCCGAACGAGATCGGCCCCGGCGTGTACGACATCCATTCGCCCAACATCCCGGCCGAGCAGCACATCGTCGCTTTGATGCAAAAAGCCGCCGGGCGCATCCCGGCCGAGCGTCTGTGGGTCAACCCGGACTGCGGCCTGAAAACCCGCCAGTGGAGCGAGGTCATCCCGGCACTAACCAACATGGTCGCCGCCGCCAGGACCCTGCGCGCCAAGGCAGACTGATCGGCCTCGTTTTTGCAACGACAGCCTCGGCAACATGCCGGGACTTTTTCAGAAAGCTTACCCAAAATGAAAAGGTAAAAACCCTAAAACAAACGCCATTCCTGATGAACATTTCGTTTGAAATCGTACCGAGAACGCTGGAAGCCTTTGAAAAGCAATATGACTTTGTTCAAAGCCTGGACAAAGCCATCAATATCATTAACGTGCCTGACATTCAGCATTTCGATATTCGCAGCTGGGAACTTGCGACACGTATCGACCCTTGCAAATATCGCTTTATCCCGCATTTTCGAGCCATCGATTTTAAGATTGAAAGCGGAGAACTGTATCGCATCATCGAGCAATACGAACTCGACAACGTGTTGCTGGTCACCGGCGATCCGCCTGAAGGATTGAAACGGCACTATAGCAATACTAACGTGATAGACCTGATTCGGGCGGTGCGCCGGCATTTCCCGAAACTGAATATCTATGCCGGATTCGACCCTCATAGACAAGGCTTGCAAAACGAATGCAACTATATTCAACGCAAGGCCGATGCCGGCGTTAACGGCTTTTTTTCGCAGCCTTTTTACGATGTTCGCCTGATCGAGATATTTGCCGAACACATGGACGGATTGGAAACCTATATCGGCATCAGTCCGGTCATTACCGAGGCATCGCAGAATTATTGGGAAGTGAAGAATCACGTTAAATTCCCGAAAAATTTCAGCCCCGAATACGATTGGAACATCGAGTTTGCCAATAATGTCATAGCCTCGGCGGCTGAAAAGGGTTTGAATGTATATTTCATGCCCATCAAGGCGGATTTAAATAAATATTTTCAGCGTATCAACCTATTCAAATAGTTTATGTTTAGGATTTGGCAAAAAATAACTTCCCCTTATGCTTCCCACGCAGAGCGCTCATCGTTATACACGAGTTTTCGGAACGCAGCGGGCGGCCCAGCGTAGATCGGGCACGCTTTTTGTGCCCGACAATAATCGGGCGTCAATCGCAAGACGATCTTGGATCAGCGCCCTCTTCGTGCAAGGTTTCCGCACCGATATCGGGCAACAGTGAAGCGGTTGCCCGACCTACGCGGGGTTTGCGGTCAAGCATGCGTAGGACTCCGAACGCCTTTAGACTTGCGTATAACGATGAGCGCAGAGCGTGGGAACGATGAAGGCAAATTTCGGGAAGTTAATTTTGACCAGATCCTTAATAGATGGCCGAGCATATTCTGTTTCTTACCGGTAAGCTGGCTGAAAAGCAGTTGCGCCGGACTCTTTCAGAAATGTCTCCGGATTTTGAATACACCGTTCATGTGCTGGGCGTTACGGTGGCGGCCTTGATGACCGCCGACATGATTCAACGCCGTTTGACCGATACCTTTGGCGCCGACCGGATTCTGGTTCCCGGTCGCTGCCGCGGCGATTTGGAAGCGTTGTCCCAGCATCTTGGAATACCCGTTGAACGAGGACCGGAAGAGTTGAACGATCTGCCCGAATTTTTTGGCAAAGCCCGGCAGCGCCCGGATTTAAGCCGCTATGAACTGCGCATTTTCGGCGAGGTCGTCGAAGCGCCCCATATCGATGTCGCCGCCATCATTCGCCGCGCCGAGGCTTACCGGCGAGACGGCGCGGACGTGATCGACCTGGGCTGTTTGCCGGCGACGCCGTTTCCGCATTTGGCCGACGCGATCAAGGCGTTGAAGAGCGAGGGTTTCTTGGTCAGCGTCGATTCGCTCGATCCTGAAAACCTGCTGCTGGCGGGACGCGCCGGCGCCGATTTTCTGTTGAGCCTGAATGAAGAGACTTTGTGGATCGCGGATGAGGTGGCCTCGACGCCGGTGTTGATTTCCACTCCGCACGCCGATATGGATTCTCTTGACCGCGTCATTGCCAAAATGCAGGACAAGGGTAGGCCATTCATCGTCGATCCGATACTCGATCCGATCCACTTTGGCTTTACCGACTCGATTGTCCGCTACCACGAGGTGCGGCGGCTGCATCCCGACGTGGAAATCATGATGGGCGTGGGCAATCTCACGGAATTGACTCATATCGATACCGCCGGGATGAACGGCATGCTGCTGGGCATTTGCTCGGAGCTGCACGTACGCCATATTTTGGCGACGCAAGTCAGCAAGCATGCCTGCAAGGCCATCAAGGAAGCCGATCTTATCCGCCGCATCATGCTGGCCGCACGGGAAAGCAACCGCCTGCCGAAACATATCGACGACGGTTTGATGGCGCTGCACGAGCGGGCGCCGTTTCCGCTGTCGTTCGCGGAAATACAAGAATTACAGACCGCCATCCGCGATCCGAGCTTCCGCATCATGATTTCCACCGAAGGCGTGCATATCTTCAATCGCAACGGACTGTGGACGGACAGCGATCCCTTCGCGCTGTTTCCGCATTTGGGCGTCGAAAACGATGGCGGGCACGCGTTTTATCTCGGCGTCGAATTGGCGCGGGCTCAAATCGCTCAGAAATTGGGCAAGCGCTATACCCAGGACCAACCGCTGGACTGGGGAATCCACGTTCAGTTTCCCGAGGCCACGGCGGGCGATCTCAATGAATACGCCGCGGCGGGCAGCACGCTGAAGGCGTCGCGCGAAGCATCGCCCTGTCCTGTACCTTCCAAAGATGACAAGGCCTCGCGCTCGTCGCCTTGTCCAGTGCCTGCCAAAGATGACAAAACTTCACGCTCATCGCCCTGTCCTGTGCCGTCAAAGAAAGACGAAACTGAATGACCCGGAGACTTTATTAATGCCTCTGGCGTCTTGCCGGATCGCGCGACGGCATGAGGATGTCGCGCCCCCTCAAGAAGCCCTCTGGCCGGATGCCTCGTCCGCGTCAGGGGAGGAAACCGGAACCTTCTCCATGCGCAGCAAGGTGTCGGCATCGGATTGTGCGAGAGCGTCGTCGGCCATGAGCGGAACCTCTAAATCCATCCGGCCGAGAGCGCCTCGGCCTGTTGCAACACGGTCTGTACCGCCGCGTCCTGCAAGTCGGGCGGGTAGCCGTACTTGCGCAGGATGCGCTTGACCAGCACGCGCAGCCGGGCGCGGGCGGATTCACGGTGCGCCCAGTCTACCGAGATGTTGCTTTTCAGGTTGACCAGCAGTTCGTGGGCGATGACTTTGAGCTTATCGTCGCCCATCGCCTGAACCGCCGATTCGTTCTCGGCCAGCGCGTCGTAGAAGGCGATTTCCTCGTCGCTCAGGCCCTGCTCCTCGCCGCGTTGCCGGGCGGCGCGGATATCCTTCGCCAATTGGATTAGTTCCTGCAACACCTCGGCGGTGGTGATGGCATTGGCGTGGTAGCGCGCCACGGCATCTTCCAGCCGTTCCGAAAACGCCCGCGTCTCGACGATATTGGCCTTGCTGCGCGAGCGGATGCCGTCGTTGATGAGCTTGCGCAACGCTTCCAGCGCCAGATTCTTCTTGCCCATCTGCCGCACTTCGGCGAGGAATTCGTCGGACAGGATGGAAATGTCCGGCGACTGGATACCCGCCGCCTTCAGGATGTCCACGATTTCGGTCGAGACCACCGCGCGGCTGACGATCTGCTGGATGGCGAAATCACGTTCCTGCGAGGTGATGCCAGAGCCGGTGGCCGACTTGACCAGCGCGGCGCGGATGGCCTGGAAGAAACCCACTTCCTCGCGGATGCCGCGCGCTTCGTCCGAGGCCGATGTCAGCGCATACGCCTTGGACAAGGCCAGCACCGCATCCTGATAGCGGCGCTGGGCGTTCTTCTTGCCTTCGTCAGTGGTTTCCGCAGCCGCCCATTGCTGCTGTTTGTCGAGTATCCATTCGATGGCTCCGGCCATCATCGCTAACCGCTGCCGCGGCGTGCCGTTCAAGGCCGTGACGTAGTCGAAACCGTGGTACATGTCGCGCACCACTTCGTATTTCTCCAGCAACACGGTAATGGCCTGTGCCTCATCGACGCCCGTGGTTTCCTGATCGCGCGCCGAATACTGCGCCAGCGCCGATTTCAGGCTTTGCGCGATGCCGATGTAATCCACGATCAGGCCCGCCGGCTTGTCGCGGAACACGCGGTTCACGCGGGCGATGGCCTGCATCAGGCCGTGGCCCTGCATCGGCTTGTCCACGTACATCGTGTGCATGCACGGCGCATCGAAGCCGGTCAGCCACATGTCGCGCACGATCACCAGCTTCAGCGGATCTTTCGCGTCACGGGCGCGTTTGGCGAGCAGCTCGCGCCGGACCTTGTTGCCGATGTGCTGCTGCCATTCGGGCGGATCGCTGGCCGCGCCGGTCATCACGATTTTGACCGCTCCGGCAGTGTCGTCGGCGCTGTGCCAGTCCGGGCGCAGCTTGACGATGGCGTCGTACAACGCCACGCAGATACGGCAGCTCATGCACACGGCCATTGCCTTGCCGTCCAGCGCGGCCAGCCTGTCCTCGAAATGCGCCACCAAATCCTTTGCCACCAGTGCGAGGCGTTTTTCGCTGCCGACCAGTTTCTCGACCGTCGCCCATTTCGCCTTCAGCTTTTCCTGTTCGGTGACGGCCTCGTCCTCGGTCAATGCCTCCACCTCGGCGTCGAGCTTGGGCTTTTCATCCTCGTCCAGTTCGATGCGCGCCAACCGCGATTCGTAATAGATCGGCACCGTCGCGCCGTCTTCCACCGCGCGGCTGATGTCGTACACGTCGATGTAGTGGCCGAACACCGCCGGGGTGTTCACGTCCGCCGCCTCGATGGGGGTGCCGGTAAAGCCGATGAACGAGGCGTTGGGCAGCGCATCGCGCAGGTATTTGGCGAAGCCGTAGGACACTTCGCCGGTCTTGGCGTCCACCTTCGCCCGGAAGCCGTATTGCGAACGGTGCGCTTCGTCGGCGATGACGACCACGTTGCGGCGCATGGTCAAAGGCCTGTCCACCTCGCCGAATTTCTGCAAGGTGGTGAAAATCACGCCGCCCGATGCCCTCGCCAACAGTTGCTGCAAATGCTCGCGGCCTTCGGCCTGTACCGGCGTCTGGCGGATCAGGTCGCGGCACATCGAGAAGGTGGCGAACAACTGGTCGTCCAGATCGTTGCGATCGGTCAGCACGACCAGCGTCGGATTCTCCATCGCCAGGTGCTTCACCAGCCGCCCGGCGTAGAAAGCCATCAGCAGACTCTTGCCGGAACCCTGCGTGTGCCAGATCACGCCGGCTCTGCGGTCGCCCGGTTTCTGATCGCGCACGGAAGGCAAACCATAATTTGCCGGGTCTTCGGCCATGTCCTGTATTTGCGCCGCCGCGCGCACCGTGGATTCCACCGCCAGGTTCACCGCATGGAACTGGTGATAACCGGCAATGATTTTTACCAAACCGGAGTCGCGCTCGCCAAACACCGTGAACCAGCGCAACAAATCCAGAAAACGTTGATGCTCAAACACGCCTTCAATCAACGTCGCCAATTCCGGCGTGCCTTTAGCCGCAATGTCCTTGCCATCCGTGGTGCGCCACGGCATGAAGCGTTCCAGATCGGCGGACAGCGACCCCACGCGCGCGGCGATGCCGTCGGACGTGACCAGCAGCGCATTGGTGTGGAACAGCGCCGGAATCTGCCGCTTGTAGGTCTGCAACTGGTTGAACGCGCCCGCCAGATGCGCGCCCGCGCTGCCCGGCGCTTTCAGTTCGATCACCGCCAGCGGCAGGCCGTTGACGAACAGCACCACGTCCGGCCTGCGGTTGATCTGCCCGTTGATAACCACGAACTGGTTGACCGCCAGCCAGTCGTTGCATTCTGGCCGCTCGAAATCCAACAGCGCAACTTTGCCCGCCGTCAGCACGCCATCCTTGCCGAGATATTCCACATCCACGCCTTCAACCAGCAGCGTGTGGAGGCGGCGGTTTTCTTCCAGCAGGGCGGGGAAGATGGATTGGGTCAATTTGCGCAACGCATCGGCGCGCGCGTCCGGCGGCATGTTCGGGTTGAGCCGCGACACGGCGTCTTCCAGCCACTTGTGCAGCACCGCGACATCGTGGCTGTCGCGTTCCGGCGCGCTGCCGTCGGGGCCGACGACCTCGTCAGACGCAACGGCGTAGCCCAGCCCGCGCAGTTGTTCCAGCAGGGCTTGTTCGACTTCGGCTTCGGACAGAAAGGCCATCAGCGCCTTCCTTTGGCTTTGTCGTCATCCAGCACCATCCAACGCCCGCCTTTTTTCGGGCCGTGGTAACACAGCTTACCTTCGGTTTGCAGCTTGGCGGCGGCGCGCTCCACGGCGCGCGGCGAACGTCCGATGGCTTGCGCGATGTCGGCCAGCGTCAATTCCGGCTGTTGCCGAAGCAGGGCCAGAATCCGTTGTGGCGTCTTGGCGGACTTTTCTACCGGCGTTTCTACCGGCGTTTCTACCGGCGTCTTTTCTGCATTTTCGATCTGAATGGCATCCCGCAAACCCGTCTCGATGGCATCCAGCAAAAACTCGATAAAACCGGAGCAATCGGCTTTCGCATCCGCCATGCCCAGTTGGTCGTAGTACTCCTGCTGGCGGCGCTTGATGACCGTTTCTACCGGCAGATAAGCCAGCATCGGCTGCCAGCGACTCAGGATCAGGGTTTGCCACAAGCGCCCCATGCGCCCGTTGCCGTCGCTGAAAGGGTGGATGAACTCGAATTCGTAATGGAACGCGGTCGAGGCGATCAGCGGATGCGCGTCCGTCGTCTCCAGCCAGTGCAGCAAATCGTGCATCAAGTCCGGTACGCGACGGGCGGGCGGAGCCATGTGCACCAGTTTGTCGCCCGCCATCACGCCAACGCTGCCGCGCCGCCAACGTCCGGCATCATCGACCAGTGCCGCCATCATCAACGCATGGGCGGCCAACACATCCTCGGCGCGATGCGGCAGCCACCGTTCCATCGCCTCGTAAGCCGCGAAGGCATTGCGTACTTCCTGGATTTCGCGCGGCGAACCCAGCACGATTCGGCCGTCCAGCACCGCCGTGACCTGTTCCAGCGTCAGCGTGTTCTGCTCGATCGCCAGCGAAGCATGCAGGCTGCGGATACGGTTGCCACGACGCAGTTGCGGCACCAGTGTATTCCGATTAATCGCGTTCCATTCGCCCAGTAATTCGGAGATACGCGACATCTGCGCGGTCATGCGGTGGGTCAACTGGAAAGGCGGCTGGTAGGCGGGCATCAGCGCGGTTCCTTGCGGTTGCCGTCACTCTGTAGGGGCGAATGATTATCCTGTAGGGGCGAATGATTATTCGCCCCTACAGCCGGATTGTCATGATCGTTCATCCATCGCGCCGGATTGTCGAGAATATATTGCCGGATGAGATTCAGGGATTCATCGTCGCGGATGACGTGTTCGTAATAATTCCGCTGCCAGACGGAACCATCGAAATGGTTTTCCCGCATCCATTTGGTCACGCCGATTTTGAAACCGCGAACCACCGAGCCAATGGTTTTTGACGTCCCCCGCGGATGTTGTGGTGAACGTGACGGTGGGAGGGGCGAATGTAGGGGCGAATGATTATTCGCCCCTACCCCAGCGATCCACAAAATCCCGTGAACGTGATTCGGCATGATCACAAATTCGTCCAATTCCACCAACGGAAAATGATCGGGAATGGCGCGCCAACACTGTCGCGCCATTCCCGATCATTCAACCGCATTTCCGTACCTGCGATTTCACCAAACAGGCAGGCGCGTCCACCGGTGCAGATGGTAATGAAATACGCCCCAGCCTGCGAATAGTCATATCCTTTTAGGCGGATTGACCGGCGGCGGTTTTTTGAATTACCGTTCGTCACGTCGTACCTTCATATTCGATATGTTAGGCCGGGATTTCAGGATCGAATGATTATTCGTTTCCACGTCATTCCCGATATTCGCCCGTGTGCTCGACGCACCCGGTAGGGGCGAATAATTATTCGCCCCTACACCCACCCGCAGCTTGCCGGAGATCAGCCTCGGCAGTAGGGTGTCGCGCAGGGCGGCGAGGGTTCGCGCTTGCAATGCGTTGTTGATTTTCTGCTCGAACAGTGGCGTGATGACGGCATCTGCCTTCGCCATTTCATCCGGTGGCGGCACGGCAACTTTGGCGGCACTGAGGTGGCCGCGCTGGATATGCCCCATCGTGGTGGCCTTGCCTGCGGCGATGGCGCGAAAGTCCGCAAGATGCTGGCGTGTAGCGAAGTAGTAGAACCACTTGGGCACTTCGCGCGAGGTAATCTTGAATAGGTGCTGGTTCAACGCGCCGCGCCCGCCCGTCCCCACCTCGACCTCCAACGAACCCGACCACGAGAACAGCACATCGCCATCCTCGACGATGTATTCGGACTTGATGCGCGCGCTGGCCCTGTCCGCTCCGTCGGTGTTGCCCGCACGAAGCTGGGCGATTTTGATGACGGGCAGGAACTCGGTCTCGCTTTCGGGCGGAAATTTTTGCAGCGCCAGACCGTTGAGGTAGTCCGCAATCGCATCGAGAGAAGCCACCCGCCACCCCTTCGGAATCAAGCCCAGTTCCGATTCCTGCATGTCCTCTTGCGGCACGCCGTGTAGGGGCGAATGATGTAGGGGCGAATAATTATTCGCCCCTACGGGTTGCGCGAAATCCACGAACCACGACTTGAACAACGCGCTAGAGATGGCTTGCAGCGTGGCGTTGGTTCGGCGCAGGTTGTCGATGCGGTCGTCGAGCGTTTTCACTATGCCGAGAATTTCTCTCTGTACTTCTAGCGGCGGCAGCTTCACTTCAAGTGCCTGCATACGCTTGGTATCGAGCTTGCCAGCGCCTATGCCTGTGAACTCAACGATGGATTCAAGAAGGAACTCTTGATTTGCGAGAAGCCAGTAGAGCAAAAACCACGGGTCGAGCTTCGTCTCATCTGCAACCAGTGCTTTGACATCCTGATTGAACGCAACATCGCGAGTTGCAATGCCAACAGGTAGCCGATTGTGAAGTGCACCGCCGCGAACCAACAGCAATACGGAATCTTTCTTCGCCCAGCGCGAGCCGCTTTTAAGACCTTGCAGCGTGATTTTCAAGTCCGAGTCGTCAATGCGAATGTCGTGCATTGAGTTGGCGCTTATCCACGGAATGTCGCCATTCCAAAATTCGGGCGTGGCTTTGTTGGGCGTGCCGCCCGAAAGCCATTTCGTCACTTCACCGAGCGTGACGGAAGTCCACTCAGATGCCATAACCCAGTCCCCCCATCTTCTCACGGTTCATTTCCTCACCTCCGCGTCTTCATCCCACAGGTCACGGTAGGCGTTCACATAGCGCGCCACCGCCGCCGGATTCTGGGCAAAGTAATAGCGGCACAGATCTTTGAACAATTTCAGTCCCTGCGATACGCAAGCACAGTCCAATAGATGGTCAAGTACCCTTTCAATTTCATGGGCGTCGAGGGAACCTGAGCGGATGATGTGCTTAACCATCGGCTCAATTTCACGGGCCATCTGAACGTGGAGCTTGTTAATTTGAACCGCAGCCTCCTTTATGCCCATCAAGAACGAGGCACTGGAATCAGGCCGGTGAGTGTTCATGGCTTCTTCCCCTTCGGCTTTACCGCCTTGGCAGGCTTGGCAATCGCCTGTGTCTGCCGCTCCAGCGCCAGAAAGCGGTCGAAGTCGCTCTCGAACAGCCGGTCCTGCACGATGCGGTATTTCTCGAACTCGGTTTCGGCGTGCAGCTTGGCGATTTCCGCCGTCACTTTGCCGGCGTCCTTCAATAGCCCATAGTCGAACAGTTCGATGAAGCTGTTGAGCCGCGTTTCCCAATCCTCCATCGTCAGCGGGATGTGGCGCTTGGCCATGCTCTCGGCGAAATCCAGGTAGGCCGAAACCATGCGTTCCAGTTGCTCCAGCTCGAACGCCGAAAGGTAGTTCTTGGCAACCGAAACATCGTATTTCTGGATCTTGCCGTGGGGCGCATCTTTCCAGGTGGTCAAGCCCATGAACTGCTTGTAGGCATCGGCGCGCGCCACGATGACCTCGGCTGCCGTGTGGCCGTGGATGGCGTAGTGCATTTTGTTCCGCACGCTGGCGAAGAAGCGTTTGGTGGTGGCGGCGTTGCGGTCGTAGTCCAGCGCGGCGGAATAGATGTCGGTGATCTTCTGATAGAACTTACGCTCGGACATCCGTATTTCACGGACGCGCTCCAGTTGCTCCTCGAAGTATTGCGTGGTCAGCACGCTGCCGGACTTCAACCGTTCGGCATCCATCACGTAGGCTTTGATGGCGAACTCCGACACCACGTCGGTAGCCCATTTGCGGAACTGCACGGCACGCTCGCTGTTGACCTTGTAACCCACGGCGATGATGGCCTTGAGGTTGTAGTGCTTGGTGTCGTAGGTCTTGCCGTCCGCCGCAGTTATTCGAAAATTTCGAATAACTGCCGACTCCTCCAGTTCGCTGTCGGAGAAGATTTTCTTCAAGTGGTAGTTGATGGTGTGTGTTTCCACGTTGTAGAGCGTACCCATCATCTTCTGGGTCAGCCATACGTTTTCGTCGGCATAGACCGCCTCGACCCCGCCTTCGCCGCTCGCAGCCACGAAAGTCAGGTATTCAGCAGCCGAACTGCGGGTGAGGCTGACTTCCGTTTTTTTCTTAGAGGCCATAACCCAGTCCTTTCAGCTTGTCGCGGATGACGGCATCCAGTTCCGCGCCGCGCGCCATTTGTTCGGCCAGTTGCGCGGTCAGACGCCGCATCTTGTCATCGAAGGCTTCGTCGTCCTCGTCGCCTCGGCGCCGACATAGCAGCCCGGCGTGAGGACATGGCCGTGCTTGCGGATTTCGTCCAGTGTGGCGGATTTGCAAAAACCGGGAATATCCAAATATTCGCCCGCGTCGGCTTCGCCGCGCCATGCGTGGTAGGTAGCGGCGATGCGGGCGATTTCATCGTCCGTCAGTTCGCGGCGCGTCCTGTCCACCAGCACGCCCATTTTGCGCGCGTCGATGAACAGCACTTCGCCACGCCGGTCGCGCAGCCTGGTTTTCTTGACCAGACCGTTGCTGCGGTCTTTGGCCAGTATCCACAAGCAGGCCGGAATCTGCGTAGAATAGAACAACTGGCCGGGCAACGCGACCATGCAATCCACCGAGCCCGCCTCGATCATCGCCTTGCGGATGTCGCCTTCGCCGCTTTGCTGCGAACTCATGGAACCGTTGGCGAGCACCACGCCCGCAAAGCCGTGCGGCGCGAGGTGGTGGAAGATGTGCTGCAACCATGCGTAGTTGGCGTTGCCCACTGGCGGCGCGCCGTATTGCCAGCGCACGTCCTCGCGCAATCTGTCGCCGCCCCAGTCGCTGATGTTGAAAGGCGGGTTGGCGAGGATGAAGTCGGCTTTCAGGTCGCGCAGCTCGTCCTTGTGGAAGCTGCCTTCGTTGTTCCACTTGATGTCCGAATCGATGCCGCGCACCGCGAGGTTCATCTTCGCCAGCCGCCAGGTGGTGTAGTTGCTTTCCTGTCCGTAGATGGCGATGTCACCAATACGCCCGCCGTGTTCGGCGACGAACTTTTCGCTCTGCACGAACATGCCGCCGCTGCCGCAGCAGGGGTCATAGACGCGTCCTTGATACGGCTCCAGCAAAGCGACCAGCGTGCGCACCACGGAGCGCGGCGTGTAGAACTCGCCGCCGCGCTTGCCTTCCGCGCCGGCGAACTGGCCGAGGAAGTATTCGTAGACGCGGCCGAGCACATCGTGAGATTTTGCCGTTGGTAGGGGCGAATGATTATTCGCCCCTACGGGTTGCAAATCGATGCCGGAAATCAAATCGATCAACTCGCCCAGCATCACCTTGTTGAGTGCGGGGCGGGCGTAGTCCTTGGGCAGCACGCTCTTGAGGGATTCGTTGTCTTTCTCGATGGCGCGCATGGCGTCGTCGATCAGCGTGCCGATGCTCGACTGCTTGGCGTTGGCTTGCAGGTGCGACCAACGGGCTTCCTTCGGTACCCAGAAGATGTTGTCGGCAAGGTATTCGTCCTTGTCTTCGGCGGCAGCGGCATCCTCGGCCAGCAACTCGGCGTGGCGGGCCTCGAAAGCATCGGAGATGTATTTCAAGAAGATCAGGCCCAGCGCGACGTGCTTGTAGTCGCTGGGCTCCATGTTGCCGCGCAGCTTGTCGGCGGCCTTGAACAGTTCCGCCTCGAAGCCGAGGTTGCCGCCGTTGTTGTCGTTCTGTGCCATCGTGTCCTGTCCTATGTGCATGCCGGGTCGTTCGGCACGATCAGAAATTCCGTCACCAGCGCCACCGGCTCCAAGCCGTGTCCGTCGCGTTTGAGCTTGACTAAAGACTCGGTCGAAATTAACCTCCGGAGTTTCGCCCTCATCGTTCCCACGCTCATCGTTACACACAAGTCCTGTAAAGCTCAAGCAGTGGAGTTCAAAGCTTGCTTTGAACGTGATAGAGGAGCGAACCAAAGCGAGCTTTGGACTCCCGCCGGCTTCCACATAAAGATTCCGTCAACAATGATTTCCCGCTGTAGGGTACGCTGTGCGTACCTTCTCAAAGCTCAAAAGGTACGCACAGCGTACCCTACAATAAGGTTGTATTTGATGGAATATTGAATGGGCGGATACGATATGTATAACGACGAGCGCTCTGCGTGGGAACGATAAGTGTAAGTTATTTTTAACCAAATCCCAAGCCGTAGCCCCCCATCATCCGCAGCGAGCGCGACAAGTTGAGTATCTGCCGCCCGGTCAACTCGGCCAGCGCCGTCAGCGACTTGGGCCGCCGGTCACGAATCAGGCTCAGCCGGGCCTGGTTGTCCTCGGACAGCACCGCCGTCATTGTTGCCAGTCACGCCCGGCCAGACAGTCATCGACGAGGTCGACGAAAGGATAGCTCATGTTCTTCTCGTCACATCATATCGTCTGCATCGGGGCCGGCCACGGGCGCGGCTTCTTCCTTACCGTAGTACAGCACGCCCAACCGGATGCGTTCGCGCCCCATCGCCAAACGATGGTCATTGGTGTCGCGCAACGAATAGACGCATCCGCAATACTCCTGCTGGTAGAAGTTTTCCCGTTTGCTGATTTCGATCATGCGCGCCGAACCGCCGCCCTTGCGCCAGTTATAGTCCCAGTACAGCAGGTCTGGGTAGTGCGCGGCGGCGCGGTGGCCGCAGCCGTTGATCTGCCGCATGTCCTTCCAGCGCGAAATGCCCAGCGAACTGGTGATGACCGGGAAACCGTGCTCGTGCGCGTATAAGGCAGTCCGCTCGAAACGCATGTCGAAGCACATGGTGCAGCGGACGCCGCGTTCGGGTTCGTGTTCCATGCCTTTGGCGTGCGCGAACCAGTTGTCGCGGTCGTAATCGGCATCGACGAAGGGCACGCCGAACTGCTCCGCGAAGCGGATGTTCTCGTGCTTGCGCAGCTCGTATTCCTTGCGTGGGTGGATGTTGGGGTTGTAGAAGAAGATGGTGAAATCGATACCGGAAGCCACCATCGCCTCCATGACCTCCCCGCTGCAGGGCGCGCAGCAGGAATGCAGCAGCACCTTATCGTGGCCGTTGGGCAAGGGCAGCGGATTGCGCTTGAAATCGGGTTTTTGATCCATGTTTTTCATCGTGTGTGGACGTGGGTGCGTGGTTATTATGAGCCAGTTACCTGTTAAGGGTTGGTATGAAATTGTAGGTAATCATACGCTGGGGGACGCCATACTGGAACGCCTCGTTCACAATGTCTACCGCAGCGCTCAATGGTGAATCCATGCACAATACGCGCTCAAAGGTAACTGCATAACTGAACCGCCCCGGGATTATCGGAGGCTCCAACTTATGAGAAGATGGAGCTATGAAAACGAAAACAACAAATCATTATTCACCGGAGATTCGGGAACGAGCCATTCGCATGGTGAGCGAGCATCAGAGTGAATACGCTTCGGAATGGGCGGCTATTCAGTCGATTGCCGCCAAGATGGGTTGCACAGCTGAAACGCTACGCCGCTGGATCAGGCAATCGCAAAAAACCAACGATGAGGCGAAAGGTTCGATCAGCAGCGAATCGGAACGGATCAAAGCGCTGGAGCGGGAAGTTCGCGAATTACGCCAAGCCAACGAGATTCTGCGCAAGGCGTCGGCTTATTTTGCACAGGCGGAGCTCGACCGCCCGTTCAAACGATGAACGCCTTTATCGATGAACATCGCGAGGCTTATGGGGTCGAGCCAATCTGCAAAGTATTGCCGATTGCCCCATCGACGTATTATCTGCACGCAGCACGCGCCGCTAATCCTGAATTGCGCTCAACCCGGGCCAAGCAGGACGAGGCTCTAAGCCAGCAGATTCGCCGAGTTTGGGATGAAAGTTTCCAAGCCTACGGCGCCCGCAAAGTCTGGTGGCAATTGCAGCGCGAAGGCTTGGCTGTGGCTCGTTGTACGGTGGAACGCCTGATGCAGCAAATGGGACTGAAAGGGATCGTACGCGGCAAAACGGTGAAGACTACGATCAGCGATGCCGACGCGGCTTGCCCTTTGGATCGCGTCAACCGGCAGTTCAGTGCCGAGCGTCCGAATGCGTTATGGGTGGCCGATTTCACCTATGTCAGAACTTGGCAAGGCTTTGTTTATGTGGCCTTCGTGATCGATGTCTTCTCCCGCTATATCGTTGGCTGGAAGGTCTCTGCCTCAGCGCACACCGACTTTGTACTGGATGCGCTGGAGCAGGCGTTACATGACCGGCAACCCGTGCGTGACGGCGGCCTGATTCACCATAGCGATCGCGGCGTGCAGTACGTGTCGATTCGCTATACCGAACGTCTGTCAGAAGCTGGCGTTGAGGCATCCGTGGGTAGCGTCGGCGACTCTTATGACAATGCTCTGGCTGAAACCATCAATGGCTTGTATAAGGCCGAGCTGATTCATAAACAATCCTGGAAGAATCGCGAAGCCGTCGAACTCGCCACTTTGACCTGGGTTGACTGGTTTAATCATCGACGCTTGCTAGGGCCAATTGGTAATATCCCTCCGGCAGAAGCCGAAGCAAGATATTATCAACAACTTTCCGAGTCGGCTATCGCGGCATGACTCACAACAATCAGCCTCCGACAAACCCGGGGCGGTTCATAACGATCATCGTATCATTTTGTCTGAAGCTTTCTACTGCAGTTCGCGCCTTGATAAGAACCACAACTATGAACGCGGACCAGTGCCGGTTTTGATAATACAAATCGAGAAAGTCGATGACGTAACCGTAGGCGCGTCTCATAGACACAAACTATAGCGAATTGAAAAAGCCTGAGACTCGATCAGGAGTCAAATGCGCATATATATATTTTTATGCGCATATATACAATTTTAGAGCATAAGTGATATAGTATGCGCCATATGATGACTATCGGAGCAAAAAATGGCACGAATCAATATCTCTGTCCCGGACGAACTCAAGGTCAGCATGGACGAACTTGACCTCAACTGGTCCGCTATTGCCAAGGAAGCATTCGAGACCGCTGTATCCATCGAGAACTTAAAAAGAAAGCATATGAACCTAGAAGCAGGTATCGAGCGTTTGAAGGTAAGCAAAAAATCCAACTCAGAGCGTCAACGGGCTGAGGGATTCGCACAGGGAGAGCATTGGGCATTGGAATCCGCTACTTATGACGACTTAAAACGGATTGCTGACCTGAGACCGGTGGCCTTCTGGCAGCCGTCGGAAGGGGCTCACAGCCGTCTCCAGCGCTTATCCGAGACACTTTCACTGAATCTTCCGGGCAGTGCAAATGACGCTTATTGTGAAGGATTCATTGACGGGGCCGCCGGAATCTTTGACCAAGTTAATTAACGCAAAATCGTAGGTGCAAAATGATCAAATCTCGTGCGGCTATTGCCTGGGGCAGTGGCCGGCCCCTGGAAGTAACTGAAGTCAATGTGGCCCCGCCGAAGGCGGGCGAGGTGCTGGTGCGCATTGTCGCCACCGGTGTTTGCCATACCGATGCCTATACCCTGTCCGGCGCCGATCCGGAAGGCATCTTTCCCGCCATCCTCGGTCACGAGGGGGGCGGTATCGTCGAGGCGGTTGGCGAAGGTGTCACCTCCGTGGCAGTGGGCGACCACGTCATTCCCCTGTACACGCCGGAATGCGGCAAGTGTAAGTTTTGCCTGTCCGGGAAGACCAACCTATGCCAGGCCATCCGCGCTACCCAGGGCAAGGGCCTGATGCCCGACGGCACCAGCCGCTTCAGCAAGGACGGCAAACCCATCTTCCACTACATGGGCACCTCTACCTTCTCCGAATACACCGTGCTGCCGGAAATCGCAGTGGCCCGGATTAACAAGGAGGCGCCGCTGGAGAAAGTGTGCCTGCTGGGCTGCGGGGTGACCACCGGTATCGGCGCAGTCATGAACACCGCCAAAGTGGAGGAAGGCGCGACCGTCGCCGTGTTCGGCCTCGGGGGCATCGGGCTCTCCGCAATCATCGGCGCGGTGATGGCCAAAGCCTCGCGTATCGTCGCCGTGGACATCAATCCGGCCAAATTCGAGATCGCCCAACAACTCGGCGCCACCGATTGCCTCAACCCGCTGGACTACGACCGGCCGATTCAGGAGGTCATCGTCGATCTCACCGACGGCGGCGTGGATTACTCCATCGAGTGCATCGGCAATGTAAAGGTGATGCGTTCCGCATTGGAATCCTGCCACAAGGGCTGGGGGCAATCCGTGATCATCGGTGTCGCCGGCGCCGGCGAGGAAATCTGCACCCGTCCTTTCCAACTGGTCACCGGCCGGGTCTGGCGTGGCTCCGCCTTCGGCGGGGTGCACGGCCGCTCGGAGCTGCCAGGCTATGTGGAGCGTGCCCAGCGTGGCGAGATTCCCCTGGACGTCTTCATCACCCACACCCTGGGGCTGGAAGATATTAACCAAGCCTTCGATCTGATGCACGAAGGCAAGAGCATCCGTACCGTTATTCATTTCAACCACTGATCCACTCAATCGCAGGAGACTTGCATGGCCATCTTTACCCACATCACCGTCGGCACCAACGACCTGGAACGGGCCCGCGCCTTTTACGACCAAGTGCTTTCCGCCCTTGCCTACCAACGAGTGGCCGACTCGGAGACAGCCGCCATCTGGGGAGAATCCGCGCCCGAGTTTTTCGTGCTGAAACCCGCCGACGGCCAGCCGGCCAGCGTCGGCAACGGGGTCACGGTGAGCTTTGCGGCACCCAGCCGGGCGGCGGTGGACGAGTTCCACAAGCGCGCCCTGGCCGCTGGTGGGCAGGACGCCGGCGCTCCCGGCCCCCGCAGCTTCGCCCCCAATGCCTACGCGACTTACGCACGCGACCTGGACGGCCACAAGATCGTTGCTGTTTGCCTGCAGCCTGCGTGACGATGCGCACAATGCCAGTCTGATTTTCGATGGTGAACCCGAATGACTATTGACCAACTACGCGAGCACATGGCGTGGCACAAAAAACAGGCCGCGAAGCACCACAGCGCTATAGCACTTTTGAATCGGCAGATTAAACAGATTCAACGGGGCAAAACAAAAACAGTTGAATTATTACTTCAACGCTCGGGCATTCAGCCTATCGAAATGGAACAAATTACGGATAACTCATGAAAGAAACACTCAACCTCGTCGCCTCCAGTAAATCTTTTGGCGGCTGGCAGCAACGCTATAGCCATCATGCTCTATCCGTGGGCTGCGAGATGACTTTCTCCATCTATCTTCCGCCCGCGGCGGAGCAGAGCCCGGTGCCGGTTCTATACTGGCTCTCGGGCCTCACCTGTACCGATGAAAACTTCGTGCAGAAAGCAGGAGCCCAGCGGGTAGCGGCGGCCCTGGGCATCGCCATCGTGACTCCCGATACCAGTCCCCGTGGCGAGCAGGTGCCCGGTGATCCCGAAGGCGCCTGGGACTTCGGCCTTGGCGCCGGCTTCTATGTCGATGCGACGGAAGAGCCCTGGAATCGCAACTACCGCATGCACGACTACGTGGTGAACGAATTGCCGGGCTTGATCGAGGCTCATTTTCCGGTTACCAAGAACCGGGCAATCAGCGGCCACTCCATGGGGGGACACGGGGCACTGGTCTGTGCTCTGCGCAACCCGGGACGCTACCGCTCGGTGTCGGCTTTTTCCCCGATCACCCATCCCGGGGACTGTCCTTGGGGGCGCAAGGCTTTTACCCATTACCTGGGAACGGACGAAACCCTTTGGCGCGCCTGGGATGCCTGCGAGTTGATCGCCACCGCCCGCGAGCGCCTGCTCCTGCTGGTGGACCAAGGGCAGGACGACAATTTCCTTGTCGAACAGCTCAAGCCCGAGGCCTTGGAAGCGGCCTGCACCGAAGCCGGCTACCCCCTGACCCTCCGGCGCCAACCCGGCTACGACCACAGCTATTACTTCATCGCCAGCTTCATCGAGGATCACCTTCGGCATCACGCAGCCGCTCTTTTGGCGGATTGAATCAGTATTTTTCCTTTCGGGCATGCTTGTTGATACATGGCCGAACATACCCTGTTCCTTACCGAGAAACTGGCCGAGGAGCAGTTGGGGCACACTATTGAAGAAATGTCGCCGGCTTCTCAACCGGCGTCAACAGTTTGCAATATTTTTTCTATGACACATTAAGGAGGATTTCCGATGACCAAGGCGGATATTGGCCTGATTGGCCTGGCGGTAATGGGGCAAAACCTGGTTTTGAACATGAACGATCACGGCTTCAAGGTGACTGTGCATAACCGCAGTGCCGACAAAACCGATGAATTCATCAAGGGGCAGGCTGCCGGCACTCAGGTGGTTGCCGCCTATTCGTTGCCGGAACTGGTGGACCAACTGGCTGCGCCGCGCATTGTGATGCTGATGGTCAAGGCCGGGGCGGTGGTGGATCAGTACATTGAACAACTGCTGCCCTTGCTGGCACCCGGCGACATGATTGTCGACGGCGGCAACTCGCTGTATACCGACACCAACCGGCGCACCGATGCACTGAAGCAAGCCGGTATTCTGTATGTCGGTACCGGGGTTTCCGGCGGCGAAGAAGGTGCGCGCCACGGACCATCGATCATGCCGGGCGGTAACCCGCAGGCCTGGGAGCGGGTCAAACCCATTTTGCAGACCATCAGCGCCAAGGTGAATGACGAACCCTGTTGTCAGTGGGTGGGCGATCAGGGCGCCGGACATTATGTGAAAATGGTGCACAACGGTATTGAATACGGCGATATGCAGCTGATCTGCGAAGCCTATCAGTTATTGACCGATGGGCTTGGACTGACGGCTGAGGAATGTGCCGGCGTGTTTGCCGAGTGGAATCAGGCCGAACTCAGTTCTTACCTGATTGAAATTACCGCCAATATTCTCGCCTATCAGGACAGCGACGGGCAGCCGTTGCTGGACAAGATACTGGATAGCGCCGGTCAGAAAGGCACCGGCAAATGGACAGGCATCAACGCGCTGGAACTGGGGATTCCGCTGACGCTGATTGGAGAAGCCGTGTTCGCCCGCTGCTTGTCGGCCATGAAAGACGAGCGGGTCCGTGCTGCCGAGCGTCTGCCGCGCACGCTCAAACGTTTCGACGGCGATAAGGCGGAAATGATCGCAGCCATCCGTCAGGCCCTGTATGCGTCCAAGATCATTTCCTACGCCCAGGGTTTCCGCCTGATGCGCGAAGCGGCCAGCGAATACCGGTGGACACTTAACTATGGTGATATTGCTCTGATGTGGCGTGGGGGTTGTATCATCCGCAGCGCGTTTCTGGGTGACATCAAACAGGCTTACACCGACAATCCGCAACTGGAAAACCTGCTACTGGCCGACTTTTTCGCCAACGCCATGCAAACGGCCGAGGCGGGTTGGCGCAAGGCGGTGATGACCGCCATCGAACTGGGCGTCCCCACCCCGGCGTTTTCCAGCGCACTGGCTTATTACGATGGTTACCGCAGCGCCCGTCTGCCCGCCAATCTGCTGCAAGCCCAGCGCGACTATTTTGGCGCCCACAGCTACGAGCGCATTGACCAGCCGCGCGGCCGGTTTTTCCATACCGACTGGACCGGGCGCGGCGGCAAGACCGCTTCCTCCACCTACACGGTATAAACGATAGCAACGGGGCAGCTCCGGTTTTTCCAGTTTCAAACCCACCAACGATCATGACCGACGATTCTTGCACTTATGTCATTTTTGGCGCAACCGGCAACTTATCCCGCATCAAACTGATACCGGCGCTGTATCACCTGGAAATGGAGGACAAACTGCCCGCCTCCACCAAAATTGTTGCCATCGGACGGCGGCCCTGGGATCGTGCGCAATGGCTGGCAGAGGTCAGGCAAATGATCGAGGCCAAAGCCTGGGACAAACCGGACGCAACTCATTTTCAACGCTTTTGCGCGCGGCTGGAATACCACAGAGGCGATATCGACGATGCCGAATGCTACAGGGGACTGGCTACTTTGCTGAGCCAGCCGACGTTTCCCAGAAACTGCGCCTTTTATCTGTCGATCAGCCCCAACGAGTTCGGTAACGTCATCCAGCAGTTGAGCCAGGTCAACGCGTTGAAGCAGGAAGAGGGCTGGCGACGGGTAATCATCGAAAAACCGTTCGGTTACGATCTGGAAAGCGCCCAAGTTTTGCAAAGCCGTATCGGCCAGTACCTGTCGGAAGAGCAGATCTACCGCATCGATCATTATTTGGGCAAAGGCATGGTGCAGAACCTGCTGGTATTCCGGTTCGCCAACGCCATGCTGGAGCCGTTGTGGAACCGTAATTATATCGACCATGTGCAGATTACCCATTCCGAGGCATTTGGTATCGAGTCGCGCGGCGGCTATTACGACGAGGCCGGTGCCATGCGCGACATGTTGCAAAGTCATTTGTTGCAATTAATGACCATGGTAGCCATGGAGCCACCCGCCACCATGGACGCCGAAGCCCTGCGCGATGAAAAGGTCAAGGTGCTGAAGTCGGTGCGGCCAATCCCCAAATCCGCCGTACATGCCTATACTTTTCGCGCCCAGTATGCTCGGGGCACCATCAACAGCCAGCCGGTCAAAAGCTACCGTGAAGAAGACAATATTCCGGCTGGCAGCATAACCGAGACCTATGCCGCCATGAAACTGTATGTGGACAACTGGCGCTGGCGTGGGGTACCGTTTTATCTGCGGACCGGCAAGCGCATGGCCGAAAGCCGGTCGACCATTGCCATCAGCTTTCGTCATCCGCCGATGAACTTTTTCCGCAACACCCACATTCAATGCATGAATCCCAATTGGGTATTGTTAGGTATACAGCCGGATGAATGCATCAAAATTGAAATGACGATCAAAGAGCCGGGGCTGGAAATGCGTACCCGAACCGCCAGCCTGGATGCCAGCTACTGCAGTCCCGATGAAAAAGCGATCGATGCTTATGTGGACTTGCTGCACGATGTGATGATTGGCGACCGTTCGCTGTTTTTACGCTTCGACGAAGTGGAAAACGCCTGGCGCATTGTCGAACCCATCCTGCAAACCTGGGCGGTAGAGAGCGACACTATCGCCACCTACCCGGCAGGCTCCTGGGGTCCGGAGGAAAGTCGCCGCATATTCGAAAAGGAAGATCAGTACTGGCGCTGCTCGCTCGAACCTGAGTGCTGTTAGGGTAACTTGAGTTCGGGATAAGAAATCCAGCCCGCACCTTTTCGCGTAAAAAAATCTGTTTTAGCCAACCTATCTGAAGGGAATCGACAGGGGCTGATGGATCACTGCGTAGGGTACGCTGTGCGTACCGTTAACGCCGAAAAAGGTACGCACAGCGTACCCTACTTGAAACCTGAGTGCGGGATAAGAAACAACAAAACCAAGCTCTCTCTTATCAAAGTCAATCTGTTACCTCAGACAGCATGGCTTATCCCGAACTCGGATTAGGGTAGGGTTTGCCGATTAAAGGCAGTTGAATAACGGGGTTGCCAGAGAGGCCGTGGTTGGGGAGCAAGGAGCTTGCAAGGCCATAAAGTGAGCGGCGCTAAAACAAGCAGTCATGTTACCAGCCGCCATTTCGATTATGAGAGGTGTAAGCCCAAACCCCGTAAATTTTGGAAATCATTAAATTTCAATGGATTATAATTTTAAATCAGCTTTTCAGCAGTGTACCAATTAGACTTACACCATAATTCGGATTATTTAGATTTGGAGTCCCTAAAAATGTCGACATTGACTCATTCCAAAGCGTGGACCGCACTCAAAACCCACTTTCAACACATTCAAAACGAATCGATGCGGGAAGTTTTCAGGAAAGACCCGGACCGCTTCAAAAAGTTTTCTCTCCAATTCAACGATATCATTTTCGATTACTCCAAAAACCGCATCCACGAAGAAACCCTCGCCCTCCTTGTCGGCCTGGCCGAGTCGCAAGGGCTCAGGCAGAAAATCGAGGCGATGTTCACCGGTGAAATCATCAATATCACTGAACACCGCGCCGTTCTGCATACGGCCCTTCGTAACCGCAGCAACACCCCCGTGTATGTCGACGGCAAGGATGTAATGCCGGACATCAACCGCGTACTGGCCCAAATGCGCACCTTTTGCGAAACGGTCAGATCGGGCGCCTGGACAGGCTACAGCGGCCGGGCCATCACCGATATCGTCAGCATCGGCATCGGCGGCTCCGGCCTGGGTCCCAAAATGGTATCCGCGGCACTGTCCCCTTACGGTTCGGATCAGCTCAAAGTCCACTACGTTTCGAATGTAGACCAGACCAATCTGGTCGAAACACTGAAGCCTTTGTCCGCAGAGACGACTTTATTCGTGGTCACCTCGAAAACGTTCAGCACCCCGGAAACCATGATGAACGCCCGATCGGCCAGAAACTGGTTTATCGAGCGATCCGGATCCGAAGGATCGATTCCGAAACATTTCGTCGCGATCTCGACGCACGCGGAAAATGTCGCCCGGTTCGGCATCGATACCAATAACATGTTCGAATTCTGGGACTGGGTCGGCGGCCGCTATTCGCTGTGGTCGTCGGTCGGCCTGTCCACCGCACTGTACATTGGCATGGACAACTTCGAAGAATTGCTGCAAGGCGCCCATGAGGCCGACCTGCACTTTCGCCATACGCCGTTCAACCAGAACATTCCGGTCATCATGGCCGTGCTCGGCGTCTGGTATAACAATTTTTTCGGCGCCGATTCGCACGCGGTGATTCCTTACGACCAGTCGATGCGCTATTTCGCGGATTACCTGCAGCAGGGCGACATGGAAAGCAACGGCAAAAGCGTCGATCTGGACGGCAATCGGGTCGATTACAGCACCGGCCCGATCATCTGGGGCCAGCCTGGCACCAACGGCCAGCACGCCTTTTTCCAGTTGATCCATCAGGGCACCAAGCTGATCCCGTGCGATTTCATGGCCGCCGCGAACAGCCATTATCCTCTGCCCGAGCACCATGATATTCTGATCTCCAATTTCCTCGCCCAGCCGGAAGCGCTAATGAACGGCCTGACCGAGGAAGAAGTCAAAGCCCGGCTGTCGCCGGAAGAACGGGAAGACCGGGTGCTGGTCGCCTCGAAAGTGTTCGACGGCAATAAACCCTCCAATTCCTTCCTATATAAAAAAATGACTCCGAAAACATTGGGGTCTCTGATCGCGTTTTACGAGCACAAGATTTTCACGCAAGGCGTGATCTGGAATATCAACTCGTTCGACCAGATGGGCGTCGAACTCGGCAAGGTGATGGCCAAGGTGATCCTGCCCGAACTGAAAAACGACCGGATCATCACCAGCCATGACAGTTCCACGAACGGACTGATCAACGCCTACAAACAATATAAAACCTGAGTTCGGGATAAGAAATCCAGAGCGCCCCTTTTCGCGTAAAAAAATCTGTTTTAGCCAACCTAATCTGAAGGGAATCGGCAGACGCTGAGGGAGCGCTTCGTAGGGTACGCTCGACTGCAGGGAGCAGGAGGTACGACCCCATGGATGGGGGAGATAGATCGCGTCAGGAACACGCGATCGAGAGCAATGCCACCACAAGGGTGGTCTAGGGACAGAGCAATTGCCGAGTGCGTACATTTTTCGGCGGCAAACGGTACGCACAGCGTACCCTACTTGAAACCTGAATTCGGGATAAGAAACAACAACCCCATGCTCTCATTTATCAAAGTCAATCTGCTGCCTCAGACCCCATGGCTTATCCCGAACTCGGGTGGATAACGCTTCTTCCGCTATTTGGATGCATCATCAGCCCTCCCTAGAGGGTGGGTTCGTAAACCGGCATCCAAATAGCCGCTCAGGTGTTCTGAATCACGATATTCGGAAACCGCGCGCTGAAATCCTTCGCCTTCAACGCCAGCTTCGCCGCCATCTTGCGCGCGATTTCCCGGTAAATCGCGGCCGCGCGGCTATCCGGTTCGGCCACCACGGTCGGCCTGCCCGAATCGGCGAACTGGCGGATATGGATATCCAGCGGCAAAGCGCCCAGAAAATCGACATGGTTGGTTTCGGCCATCAGCGCGCCGCCGCCTTCGCCGAAAATCGCCTCCGCATGCCCACACTGGCTGCAAATGTGCACGCTCATATTCTCGACGATGCCGAGTACCGGCACGTTGACCTTCTCGAACATGCCGAGACCGCGCTGCGCGTCTATCAGCGCAATATCTTGCGGCGTGGTCACGATGATCGCGCCGCTGACCGGAATCTGCTGCGCCAGGGTCAGTTGAATGTCGCCGGTGCCGGGCGGCAGGTCGACGATCAGATAATCCAGCTTGTCCCAGGCGGTATCGCGCAATAATTGCTGCAGCGCATTCGTCGCCATCGGCCCGCGCCAGATCATCGGCTGGCCCGCATCGATCAGATAGCCGATCGACATCGTTTGAATCCCGAAGGAAATCTTCGGCTGCATCGTCTTGTTGTCGTGGCTGACCGGGTAGCCGGATACGCCCAGCATGGTTGGAATGCTGGGGCCGTAAATGTCCGCATCGAGAATCCCGACATTCGCGCCTTCCGCGGCCAGCGCCAGCGCCAGATTGACCGCGGTCGTCGATTTGCCGACCCCGCCCTTGCCCGAGGCGACCGCGATGATGTTTTTAACCTGGCTGTGCGGCTTCAGAGTCTGCTGCACCTGGTGCGCGATGATCTTCACGCCGGCATCGACTGTGATCTTGCCGATGCCGGGCAGCGCCTTCAGATGCGCTTCGACCGCCGCTTTCAGTTCCGGTAGATAGGTTTTGGCCGGATAGCCGAGCTCCAGTTTGACTCCGACGTCCGCCCCGTCGACCGCGATCGATTTGACCGACTTGGCGGTAACCAGATCCAGCCCGTGATTCGGATCAATAACACTTCTCAAGCGGTTTTCGACATCAACCTTTTCGATGCTAGCCATTTTTTCGTTCCGGATAATGAATGAAGAAATCGAGATAATTTTCAGGAAAAAACCTATCAATTTACTCGGAATATAGCCCATTTTACAATACTTCCGACATCCGCTGCTCATCACCTATCAGTTTCAGATAAACTATCCCCCTCTGCAACTTTTGATTCAAGGTAAGCTTGGGAACTGTAAGAAAACTGGCGAATGAAGTGGAGCACGGGCTTGCGGGGGCACTTCCGAGGCTGCGCAAGACGGTGGTAGGGAAATTGGCGCTGGCCGTGGGTGCGATGATCGAAGGCCAGACGCCGAACACCGTGGAACTGGCCAATCTGCTGCCTTTGGAGACCGAGCGGCAGGACATGCGCGAACAATGGCTGAGGCGCTTGCTGAAGAATCCCTTGCTGCTCGCCCCGAGGGTGATGGAGCCGTTCACACGGGAGGCGCTGGCTAAGGCCGCGCGGAACGGCCAGACCGTGCTGCTGGCTATGGACCAGACTGACTTGGGCGACCGGATGGCGTTGCTGGTGGTGGCCCTGAGGGTCGGCGACCGGGCGCTGCCCTTAGTTTGGCGGGCGGAGGCGGGGCCGGCCAACATCGGCTTCGAGAGTCAGCAAAGGCTGCTGGAGCAGGTGCGGGCCTGGCTGCCTGCGGGGGCGCAGGTGCTGCTCTCGGCGGACCGGTTCTACCCCTCAGCCGCTCTGTTCGGCTGGGTCCAGACCCACGGTTGGGGTTACCGGCTGCGGCTGAAAGGCAACGTGCTGGCGGACACCGGACATGGCGACGAGACCATCACCGGTCAGTTGGCACAAGGCGTGGCGGAACGTTATCTGTCGGGGGTGAGGCTGTTCACACAGGGGCTCATGACGAACCTGGGCATCCTCCACGAAGCCGGGCATCCAGACCCTTGGATCATCGCGATGGACTGCCCTCCGTCGCGGGCGTCGGTGCTGGACTATGCCGCGCGCTGGGCCATCGAGCCGATGTTCTCCGACTTCAAGGGCCGGGGCTTCGACCTGGGGAGCTCACAGCTTTGGCACGCGGACCGCCTGGAGCGACTGGTCCTGATCATGGCGCTGGCGATGTACTGGTGCGTCCGCGTCGGCCAGGACGACGCCCTGGCGCGTCCGACGCCGCTCGAAAAAAAACCGGGGAACAAAGTGACCCCGACCATTGGAGCTTCAGGAAACTCCGCCGCAGCCTGGTCTCCTGGTTCATCCGCGGTCTGCGCCGACTGAAGCGCTGCCTGCAAAACGGCATCCCTTTGCCCGCCTTTTATGGAACGGGGTAAAGTGATAGGTGATGAGCATCCGCTGCCATATTCGAAAGATGCGCGTAAGTTATGCGATAATACCAAACTTGTTTGTCTTCGTATCCGCCTCATCGCGAATAGAGGTTGGGTTGGCGAAGACAACCCAACCTACGCTTACGTATCGATCATGTCCGAGAGAAAAATATTAGTCACCAGCGCCCTGCCCTACGCCAACGGCCCGATCCATCTCGGGCATCTGGTCGAATACATTCAAACCGACATCTGGGTGCGGTTCCAGAAACAGCGCGGCCGGCAATGCTATTACGTCTGCGCGGACGACACGCACGGCACGCCGATCATGCTGCGCGCGGACAAGGAAGGCATCACGCCGGAAGACCTGATCGCGCGGGTCGGCAAGGAACATCTGGCCGATTTCACCGAATTCGGCGTCGCTTTCGACAGCTACCACAGCACCCACTCCGAGGAAAACCGGACGTTTTCCTCATTGATTTATCGGCGCCTGAAGGAAGCCGGCCATATCAGCTCGCGCACGATCACCCAGGCTTACGATCCGGTCAAAAACATGTTTCTGCCGGACCGCTTCATCAAGGGCGACTGTCCGAAATGCGGCACGCCCGACCAGTACGGCGACAACTGCGAGGCCTGCGGCGCGACCTATTCGCCGACCGAGTTGAAAAACGCGGTGTCGGCTATTTCCGGCGCCAAGCCGGTCGAGAAGGATTCGGTCCACTACTTCTTCAATCTGAACGATTTCGAAGGGATGCTGAGCGACTGGGTCAACGACGGCGACCACTTGCAGCCGGAAGTCCGCAACAAGATGGCCGAATGGATCGAAGGCGGCCTGCAGCAATGGGACATTTCGCGCGATGCGCCGTATTTCGGCTTCGAAATTCCGGATGCGCCCGGCAAATATTTCTATGTCTGGCTCGATGCGCCGATCGGCTACATGGCCAGCTTCAAGCACCTGTGCGACAACCGGGGCATCAATTTCGACGAATTCTGGGCCGAAGACAGCGATGCCGAACTGTACCATTTCATCGGCAAGGACATCATCTATTTCCACGCCCTGTTCTGGCCGGCGATGCTGCACGGCGCGAAGTTCAGAACGCCCAGCGCGATCTTCGCGCACGGCTTTTTGACCGTGAACGGCGAAAAGATGTCCAAATCGCGCGGCACCTTCATCACCGCGCGCACTTACCTGGATCACCTGAATCCGGAATACCTGCGCTATTATTTCGCCGCAAAGCTCGGTGCCGGCGTCGACGACATCGATCTGAACTTCGATGATTTCACCCAGCGCGTCAATTCAGACCTGGTCGGCAAGGTCGTCAATATCGCCAGCCGCTGCGCCGGCTTCATCGCCAAACGCTTCGACGGCAAGCTGGCTGCGCAATGCGCGGAGCCCGGCTTGTGGCAAGACTTCATCGACGCGAACGAGACGATCGCCCAGCATTACGAAACGCGCGAATTCGGCAAGGCGATGCGCGAAATCATGGCGCTCGCGGACAAGGCCAACCAGTATATCGACGAAAAAAAGCCCTGGGTGATCGCGAAGGAAGCAGGTAAAGACGATGAATTGCATAGGGTTTGCTCGATGGGCGTGAATCTATTCCGCCTGCTTGCGGCCTATCTGCGCCCGGTGCTGCCCAAGCTGGCGGCCGACGCCGAGGACTTCCTGAACATCGGCCCGCAGCCCTGGCCAAATCTGGCAGGTCCGCTGCTCGACCACGCGATCAATCCGTTCAAACCGCTGATGACCCGCGTCGAAGCGGACAAAATCGCCGCCATCGTCGAGGCCTCGAAAGAAAATCTCGAAAAAACCCCCAGCCAGCCAAAAGCCAAAACCTGCGAACCGACCGCGGAAACCATCGCCTACGACGACTTCGCGAAAATCGACTTGCGCATCGCGAAAATCGTTAAAGCCGAGCCTGTCGAAGGCTCGGACAAACTGCTGCAGTTGACCGTCGACATCGGCGACGAGACCCGCAACATCTTCGCCGGCATCAAATCGGCCTATGCGCCGGCGGACCTGGAAGGCAAGCTGACCGTCGTGGTCGCGAACCTCGCTCCCCGGAAGATGCGCTTCGGCGTGTCGGAAGGGATGGTCCTGGCCGCCGGGCCGGGCGGCCAGGATTTGTGGGTGTTGAGCCCGGATGCGGGCGCGCAGCCCGGCATGCGGGTTAAATAATAAAAAAGCCCGTCATACCGGCGGCCCGAGGGGAAAAGCCGATGGACGATATGAGGGCTTGACCCGGTGCAGCCTTTAAGCCCCGTAGGTTGGGTTAGGCGCCAGCCGTAACCCAACATTCGAAGCCGAATCCTGTTGGGTTACACCTCGCCAACCCGACCAATGGAACTGGCGCGTGGGAACGAGAAAACCCCGCAACCACGGCTTCGAAATGTCGGGTTACGCTTCGCTAACCCGACCTACCCAATGGTCGGAGAGAAGGCTTGCCCCGGCTCAGCCCTCAGGGCTCAAGGTAACTGTCGAACGCCTTTAAAGGTCCCATTTCTGGCGTACGCCCATTCCGGCCAACCGCCGGCACCTCGAGAAAACGATCCCCGGCCAGCCCTGAGCCCAGCGGATTCTCCCCGCCTTCATGCCCGTGCGGAACCTGAAGCGCGGGATGATCGAACGGGGCGCGCTCCCAGCGCACACGTTCGTCGGTCAGCGTCTTCAGAAAGGCTACCAGATCGGATTTATCCTGCGCCGACATGCCCTGGAAAAACACCAGTGTCGTCGAATGGCGCGGATTAGTCAGATTTCCTCCGCGATTATAAAATTCGACGACTTCTTCCAGCGACTTCATTCCGCCGTTGTGCATGTACGGCCCAGTCAGTTCCACATTACGCAGCGTCGGAATTTTAAACGCGGCACCGACTCCGCCGGAAAGCCGGCCTTGACCGGATTTTGCCAGTTCCACGGCAACGATTTCAGGGGTAGGAATTCTGGCTTGTTTTTTTCCAGGACCCTTGCAAACGCTTTTACCGAGTTTATCATTGATCAACTGGCCGGCTAGATAATCCTCGGTAAACGGATCAACCATGTCGCAAGTGACTACAATAACCGGATCGAGCATTTTTTTGGCATTGCCGGCGAGAACGTCGATGTATTGTTTAGTGAACGAGAGCGGATTGCCGAACGGGTCAGTCCCGCCCAGCCCAACGTCGTAAGCAGTCGGCGCAACGCTGGTAATGGCGAAACCGATATCGAACAAACTGCTGTCGGTACCGAAACCACTGGCCTGCTCGCCCAGCACGTCGCGGTTCACCAGCTTGAGATATTTGGGTTTCTTGGTGGTGTTCAAGAAAATTTGCGGGCTTGCCGCCGACGAAAACGTTGGCCCGGAATGGCAATTGTTGCAATGGGCATCGTTGAACACTTGAAAGCCCCGTTGCTGCGCCTCCGTAAATCCGGCCGGGAAACCGGTGTCGTCGTCGACCTCCCGGTCGAACAACGCATCGTCGGAAATCAAAGTATTCTCGTATTGTTGGATAGCCAGGCCAAAGAACATCGCAAAATTAGCTTCCATTTGCGAATAGAATTGCCCCGAATCCTTCACCAGCTCGATGGCAGCGGCACTCCTCCAATATTTCTTGTTAAACGCCTTTTTGATCAATTCGTCGTAGGTTAACGTCAAACCGGTGCCGGACGGGTCGCGCAGACCGGCAAGCACGCTGTCTTCGGGATGCACCGCCTGCGACTCCAGCGCCCTGCGCCGCAGCAATTTTCGGCCGATGTCGGCGAAACTGCGCCCCTTGCAGGACATTTCCACCATATCTAGAGGAGGACCGACGGCCTGGGATGCCAGCGAGGCGTTTTCCAGCGCCAACCGCGCAGCCTTAACCTTTTTCGTGCCTTTCGCAAGCCAGATTTTGGCGCCTGTATCGCGCAATCCGAACGGCGATTGGCCATTGAATACGTTATTTGCGCGGCCGTCCCAAAAATTGCGGAAGTTGAATGCGGCATTGATTACCGTCGGCGCATTGCGCTTGGTGACCTGGCGGGTATTCAGACTACCCGCATGAAAGACCGCGCTCAACTCGGAATCGCATTGATCGTTATTAATGCCCGCATTAATGCCCGTCGCATCAACCGCCACAAATTGCTGCTGTGGCTCTCCGGAAGAACCGGCCACGTCGTCGGTCGATGCCGTCAACGTGGCGATGTCGTCCACATCGGCAAAGCGGAAAAACGGAAAATCGCCGGCTTTCAATTCATAGTCCGGCCCGGCGTCATTGCCCGATGGCAATTCGAAAGTTTTCGCGGTGCCGCCGGCATTGGCGGTGTGCGCTTGACCGGGATTCAGCTGGTTAATATGGCGAATATCCGATCCGGCATGAAAATGGCACGAAGCGCATGCGGTTCCGCTGCTGCCGACGTTTCCGTCCCAAAACAGGGCTTTGCCGAGCTGGACGGCGGCCTGTTGATCGACGACGATTGCCGACTTCCCGATCAACTTGGGCGTCGTCGGAACCTTAAAGCCTTTCATGACTTGATCGGACAGTGCGCCGTGGGCAAATACGGCATCGGCTAAGGCACATAACAGAATTAACGCATAAACACATGGGGCAATACCGGATAAAACTTTTTGGATGAAGCAGAACATGATGATTCCAAAATAAAAAAGGAGGAGGCCTCCCGGCCTCCTCCCTGTGGCGAGGTAATCCCTTTTTACGATCTCGTTTACGGGATACTGACTTCTACATGGACAGTATGCGCAGTCGCGGGACCGGCGCCGGAACCTGGGCCGGAACCGTAAGCCGTCGAATCGATATCCGGATTGATCGCCCCAACGACGAATTGATACCAGCCGTTTTCAGGCGGGGTAAAGGTAATCGCCAGCTTTCCTGGCACACCGTCCATCACCCGGTACAACTGAGACTGGTCGTACTCAGCCGGTAAGGCGTCGCCCATTCCGTCGCGGTCAAACCCGTTGGTAATAAACTTCATGATGATATTGCCGACCTTGACCGGGTTGTTCTCGGCATCGGTGGCTTCGGCGTTCGGCTCGTAAATATCGCCGAACTGCTTGTAGGCGTGGCCGTTCATATAAGGAAGCGTCTTTGGATTTTTGGCTCCCGCCCGGTACCATACCGTGATTGACGGGTGCAAACCGCTGACTTCCGTAGTCAGCGCAATGGTGACCGGCTTGCCTTTCTTCAGCTTGACGAATCCCCAGTTCGAGTGATGCGTCCAGCCCAGATAGCCCATACTGAGGTTGTACCAGGAATAGGCGCGGACAGTCATGTCCGCTGACGTATTGTTTTTGTCAAAAAAAGTGCCAGATATAGCTGTAGCAGCTTGGAGGGGGTTGGCGAAAAACAGGCCAGCAGCTACTGAAATCAATGCCAAACTTTTAAATTTATTGTTGTATTTCATGGGTATCCCTAAAAATAAATTAAACCGTTATCGCGTAGCTCCCGGATGCGCTGTCGCCTGATCCGGGAATTGCGAAAGCCGAAGTCGGTCACGACACTTAAACAGTGCCATGCAGGGATACATTAAGCAGATATTATGCCATTATAATTTTCTAATGTTTTCAACCATATAAACTATAAGGGATATTAAAAGTGTGTCATTTCCCATAGGCTACTGTGTGAAATGGCTCACTTTGAGCATGAGCTGGCAGCGCCGATCCCGGAACGTCCGGAGAATTTCAATACTCAGTTTTGCCAGGGCAATCGCGCTATGGTGAAATCCGCCGGACGGGTTTTTAACCCATCCGCACGTTTTAATGCGAATTGAGCGTTGTAACAGCGTTGCTCCATCCACTGTTTGCAGAGCAAATCCCCCCTTTTTTCAAAGGAGAGGGATGTCGTCTTCCCGTTTGAGAAATGAGCGAAGCGCTAGGCCACGCTCCTGTCCCCTTTGACAATGCCGCTTTCCCTCCTTATAAGTACCCATGCATATTTATCCGGCTAACGCACTCCAGATAACTCATTGATTTTATAGGTAACATTCACAAAGCTCCCTGAGAAAATACCGGGTTTATTTTGCATACGTACTTAAAAGGAATGCCGCCTCCCCCTTTGAAAAAGGGGGGCAGGGGGGATTTTTATAGGGGGCTTTCACAGCGTAACAGCCTTTAACTCTTAATCCGTATTTTAGCGAAGCGGGGCAGTCGGCTTGAATGGTTCGAAATCACTGGCAAGCCGGCCTTTGGGGACAGCGCCGAACGGTACGGACGGGATAAATATCCCGCCCGGCGTTTGGAGCGCTGCCCCGCAACACGGGTCTTCGGAAAACAAGACACAGCGCGATTGCCCTGTCAGCTTTGCGCTATCAGTTGACTCCCCAAAACCGCACGAGTAATATGGCCGACTCTGACAAAGAAGTTAGACGATTGATTTAGGGAGGAAGTTATGAAATCACTGCGCTTTATGGTTTTACCGATCCTTTTGCTGTCTTTTTCCTTTTCCGCCGGGGCGGTCAACCTGACGGGAACATGGACAGGCAGGTTCAGATGCTCCGGATTCGACGGAATAAACTTTTCTTTTGTACAGCCGAACAGAAGCCAGCCGCCCCAAAGCCTGAGAATCAGCCAGCCACCGGATGGCAGCCGCTTATCCGTTCAATGGCTCGATGGTGAAGAGCTGGCGGCCACTTTCACCGGTTTCACCATCGACAGTATTACCCGGCCGACCACCCGGGGCCATGCCGCGATCGCCGACTGCGCAACCAAGGCGGATATTACGTCCGGCGTTTCCGAGATTACCGACCTGAACGCGGTCGTAAACCCAAACAGAGGCACCGGTTCATTGACCGGCCTGTCCATCTACACCGATCAGACCGACGACCCCAACAACCCCAACGACAGACCCGAAGTCACGCGCTGCCGATGGATTTTCAGGTTGGCCGATACCGCCGATCCCGGCATTCCTGCAAGCTGCCCGCCGCTGTAGCGCGTCCACAATCCCTAAAACGAAAAAGGGCGGAATCTTTCCGCCCTTTAATTTGAAAAAACCGCCAAATACTGCCTTTTATCGCAAGCTGTCGGTCACATGAGGCTCGATCAGCTTGTACATGACCTGATGCATTTTCGGATTGCCGGCGATCAGGTTGCCGTTTTGCAGATAGCCGTCGTTGAACGAAAAATCGGTCACGACACCGCCGGCTTCCTTGATCAGCAAGACCCCGGCCGCCATATCCCATTCCATCAATCCGATTTCCCAGAAGCCGTCCAGGCGTCCGGCGGCGACATAGGCCAGGTCGAGCGCCGCGGAGCCGGCCCGGCGGATGCCGGCGGAGTCGGTCGTCATCGCTTTGAACATCCCTACGTAGGCGTCCAGATGCCGGTCGGTCTTGAACGGAAAACCGGTGCCGATCAGCGCGCCTTTCATCGCGCTTTGTTTGGTCACGCGAATCCTCCGGTTGTTCAGCATCGCGCCGCCGCCGCGTTTGGCGGTAAACAATTCGTCGCGCAGCGGATCGTAAATCACGGCCACTTCGAGCCGACCTTTGTGTTTCAACGCAATCGAAACCGCAAACTGCGGAAAACCGTGCAGAAAATTGGTCGTGCCGTCCAGCGGGTCGATCACCCAGACGAACTCGTTGCCTTGGTGCGCGCCGCTTTCTTCGGCCAGGATCGCATGATCGGGATAGGCCGTGCGGATGATGTTGATGATTTCGCGTTCCGCCTTGCGGTCGACTTCGCTGGCGTAGTCGTTTCTACCTTTTTGATCGACTTGAAGATGACCGATGGCGTCGGTCGAGCGCAAGATCAGGTCGCCTGCGCTTCGGGCGGCGCGGACGGCAATGTTGAGCATCGGTTGCATAAGCGGAATTGAAAATGAGCGGATAAATCATTATAGGATACCAAAACTTTTGATAAACTTGAGCGTTTTTTGAATGACGAGGCACCGCGTTGCTGTCCCATATCCATATCGTTCTGGTCGGAACCACGCATCCCGGCAATATCGGCGCAGTTGCACGGGCGATGAAAAACATGCGGATGACCAGCCTCAGGCTGGTCGCGCCGAAAATTTTCCCGAGCGCGGACGCGACCTCGCGCGCCTCGGGGGCGGACGACCTCCTGTCCCGGGCAAGGGTCTGCGACACCCTGCGCGAAGCGATCGCGGACTGTCAGGTCGTGTTCGGCGCCAGCGCGCGCTCACGCACGATCAGCTGGCCGGAATTGACACCCCGGCAATGCGCCGACGAAATCTTCACCCGGCATCCGGGCGAGCGGATCGCGATCGTATTCGGCCGCGAACATTCGGGGCTGACCAACGAAGAACTCGATATGTGCCGCTACCTGTTGCATATTCCCTGCAATCCCCACTTCAGTTCGCTGAATCTGGCTGCCGCAGTACAGGTCGTCTGCTATGAACTGTTCGTGGCGGCCGGAAGCAACGAACGCAAGGTGATCGGCGACCGGGGCGAATGTCCCTTGGCGACCGCGGAACAGATGGAATCCTTTTACGATCATCTTCACGAAACGCTGGTCGATATCGACTTCGCCCAGCCCGGCAAATCCGAATCGATCATGCGGCGGCTGCGCAGGATCTATAACCGGATCGAACTCGACACCAAGGAAGTCGATATTTTGCGGGGCATTCTGAGAATGTCGCAAGGTCATAAGAAAAGCCGGAAACAATAAGAAAGCAGAGCACATGAACGCCATCATCGACAGAGTCAAAGAAGACATCGCCTGCGTTTTCGAACGCGACCCGGCCGCGCAGTCGGTCTGGGAAGTGATCACCGCTTACCCCGGCTTTCATGCGGTACTGATTCACCGGCTCAGCCATCGCTGCTGGACAGCCGGCTACCGCTGGCTGGCGCGTTTCATTTCGCATATCGCGCGCTGGCTGACCGGGATCGAAATTCATCCGGGCGCCCGGATCGGCCGGCGTTTTTTCATCGATCACGGGATGGGCGTGGTGATCGGCGAAACGGCCGTGATCGGCGACGACTGCACGCTCTATCACGGCGTCACGCTCGGCGGTACCTCGTGGAAGAAAGGCAAGCGCCACCCCACCCTGCACGACGGCGTCGTGGTCGGCGCCGGCGCGAAAATCCTGGGCCCGATCGACATCGGCGAAGGCGCCCGGGTCGGCTCGAATTCGGTCGTCCTGAAGCCGGTGCCGGCCGGTGCGACCGTGGTCGGCATTCCGGGCCATCTGATCGATCCGAACGTCAAAAAAGAAAAAGCGGAGCGGGAGGCCATCGCCTACCGGATGGGCTTCGACCCCTACGGCGCGAAGGCCGACATGCCCGACCCGGTCGCGAACGCGATCAACCGGATGCTCGACCATATCCATGCGATGGACCAACAGCTCGAAACCATGAAGAAGGCGCTCGACGAAGCCGGCATCCACTACCCCGAACCGCCGCCGATTCCAAGGCTGGAGGGATGCGAAATCGAGGATGGCTACGAACACGAACCCAAGCCCGATTAACGCCAAAAAAACTAGGGTTATAAATGTTGACTAATTTAATCGGTTAAGATTAAAATCGGGTTCACGTTAATCTTTAAAAGCAGGATGATGTTGTGCGCTTGACTACCAAAGGCCGCTATGCGGTAACCGCGATGCTCGATCTGGCTTTTCACAGCCAGAAAGCGCCTGTGACGCTGACCGACATCGCGACTCGACAAACCATTTCCCTTTCCTATCTCGAACAGTTGTTCGCCCGCCTGCGCCGCGCCGGCATGGTCAAAGGCGTGCGCGGCCCGGGCGGCGGCTACACCTTGGCGAGCAAAGCGAATACCATCAATATCGCCGATATCATCGCGGCGGTCGACGAACAGATCGATACGACCAAATGCGGCGGCGAAGGCAATTGCCAGAACCACAAAGCCTGCCTGACGCATGACTTGTGGATGGGGCTCAGCGAACAGATTCGCGGCTATCTGAAAGGGATTACCCTGGCCGACCTATTGGAAAAGCATCAAGTGCAGGAAATCGCAAGACGCCAGGAACAGGATGCCCAACGCGTCATCGAACTTCATCTGCAAACGGGAATCAGCGCCTACCCTAAATGATCTATCTGGATCATAACGCGACCACCCCGGTCGATTCCCGGGTGCTGGAAGCGATGCTACCCTACCTGAAAAACTTTTACGGCAATGCTTCGGGCCTGTACAAGCTCGGCCGCCTCTCGCGCACCACGGTCGATACGGCCCGCCAGCAGGTCGCCGGACTGGTCGGAGTTTCGGCAGATCAGGTGATCTTCACCAGCGGCGGCACCGAAGCGAACAACCTGGCCTTGACCAGCCTCGACCCTGCCGCCGGCCTCGCCGTATCCGCGATCGAACATCCGTCCATTCTCGAACCGGCCGAGCGCCTGCATCGGCAAGGCCATCCCTTGACCATTCTCGGCGTCGACCCTGACGGCCTGGTCCGGCAGAATAGCCTCGACGAAGTCATCCGCTCTCGGAAACCGGCGCTGGTTTCGATCATGCTCGCGAATAACGAAACCGGCGTGATTCAGGATGTTGCCCGTCATGCCGAACGCTTGCGGGCGCAAAATATTGTGCTGCATACCGACGCGGTACAGGCGGCCGGCAAGATTCCGGTCGATTTCAAGGCGCTGGGCGTCCAGTTGCTGTCGCTGTCCAGCCACAAGCTTTACGGACCGAAAGGCGCTGGCGCGCTGATTTTCGAGAAAGGCGTCAAACTCTCGCCCCTGCTGCTCGGCGGCGGACAGGAACAGAACTACCGCTCCGGAACCGAAAACGTCGCCGCGATCGTCGGCTTCGGGAAGGCGGCGGAACTTGCGAAGGCCGAACTTGCCCAACGCAGCGAACAGTTAGCCGGTTTGAAAACCCGACTGGAAACCGGACTTCGGTCGATTCCGGGGCTTCATATTTTTTCCCAAAACGCGCCCCGCCTGCCGAACACGGTCCAGTTCGGGCTGCCGAATGTCGACGGCGAAATGCTGCTGATGAAACTCGACCGGCAAGGCATCGCGGTATCCAGCGGTTCCGCCTGCGCGAGCGGCGGCAAGGAGCCCAGCTACGTTCTGACCGCGATGGGCGTCGACCCGGTACTGGCGCGCAGCGCGATCCGGATCAGCTTGGGCATCTCCAATACGCCGGAGCAAATCACCCGGTTTATCGAAATATTGCAAACCCTGGTCAACCAGGAAGGATAAAAACGCATGGCAATCATACTCACCGAAAAAGCGGCTCAGCAGATCAAAAAACAGCTCGAAAAACGCGGCACGGGCGTCGGCCTGAAGCTCGGCATCAAAAAATCCGGCTGCTCCGGCTATGCCTATACCCTCGAATACGCCGACCAACTCCAGGACAATGAAACGGTCTTCGAGGAACACGGGGTCAAACTGATCGTAAAGCAGGACGACTTGCCCTATATCGACGGCATGGAACTCGATTACCGCCGCGAAGGCATCAATGAAGCGTTCCGGTTCGACAACCCCAATGTGAAAGCGACCTGCGGCTGCGGGGAAAGCTTTAGCGTTTGAGCTTCTGCGGATATAGCCATTGTTCACCATAAACCTGCTAAGGAGTGGGCGGTAAAAACAATTCGTGAACTGATGCTCGTCAAGCAACACTTGGCCGCATGCCAAGGTCCGTCGTATCCAGTTTCAACCGATACCCTAAGAGCACAAGTGCGCGCGTAACTTTGCCTCTGAAACCAGTGTGAATCAACGTAGCTCCGATTGCCTTCGGCGGTCGCTGCGACGCCTCAGCATATCAGCACCCGCGTGGGCCACCGCCATGATATAAAGCACAACCGCTGCGACACGGCGGTCTCACGCGGCTTCGATGATTCTCGTTGAAAACCATTGGATTTATGATCCAAAAAGTTTCTTCGATGCTGAACCGGCGGCCATGCTCGCACAAGGTTTCGGCATCGGTCGGTTGATCGCTGACAATGATCCAGAGTTCTTTGCTCTCCCCTTTTTCCAACTTACCGCCACATACACCGGAAGATACACTGCCGTCAGATAGGCATTGTGGTAGAAACAGACTTGGCCCGGCGACAGCCCGAGGGATATCTTCAAAACTACCGCATTTTTGCCCGAGCCGTTAAACTACGCGCCCAACCTCTTTCTGAACTATTCGCCAAATTTGCGCAATCCGCCCTTCAAGGACTTGGACAATGATTAAAACCGTTAAACAGGCTTGCACATTCAATCCGATCATTCGTGATTATCGCATGAGCCAAGCTATCGAAAACTTGGCCGACCTCATCAACGACGAAGGCAATGGCCAGGAATTCTTTGCCCGCAATTACATTACCCAAGGCATGGAGCAATTGTTCAGGGAAGGCATGCTGCGTTTGTCTGCGCAATCCGATCAGGCCGTGTTTGAACTGACACAGGCGATGGGTGGGGGTAAAACCCACATGATGATCGCCTTCGGCTTGCTGGCGAAGCACCCCGAATTACGCCAACGAATTCTCCCAACGGAGTTAGCTTCGCGTCTCAACTTTGGCAAAGCCCGGATTGCCGCTTTTAACGGCCGGAATAATCCGGACAATTTCATCTGGGGAGAAATTGCTCGTCAGTTAGGCCAAGAAGAAGCCATCAAACCGCACTGGATTAACGGTCCCAAAAGCGTCGACCAAGCGAAATGGAAGGAAATTATCGGTAACGAACCGACGTTGATCATGATTGACGAGTTGCCGCCGTACTTGGACAACGCCAGCACGCAAGTCATCGGCCAAGGGACTTTAGCCAATATGGTGACATATTCGATCAGCTGCTTGATGAGTGCGGCCCTGGAATTGGATAACTGCTGTATCGTTATTGCCAATCTTTCCGGAAGTTATACATCTCAAACTAAAACCCTGACCCAGATCATTGCTAACCTGCAACAAGAAACCCGTCGTCAGGCCAAGACGATTACACCGGTCCAATTGGCTGGTAATGAAATCTATGAAATCCTGAAGAAACGCCTGATCCTGACTTTACCGGATGAGAGCGTGATTAATGACGTGGCCGAGGAATATGCGCTGCGTATCAAGTCAGCGACCGACGGTGGCTATATCACGGCAACCAGCATCGAACAAATTGCCGACCAGGTGCGTGAAACCTATCCCTTTCACCCGGCTTTTAAGCATCTCGTGGCCTTGTTCAAGGAAAACGAAGGCTTCCGCCAAACACGCGGTTTGATGCAGTTTGCCGCGCGGCTACTGAAGAGCGTCGAAGAGAGAACATTGGACGATGTCTTCTTGATTGGTTCGCAACATCTTAATTTGAACGACATCGACGTTAAAGATGAAATCAACCGTATTGCCCCATCGTTGCAACCCGCTTTGAGTCATGACATTGCCGACAGTGGCAGCGCGATTGCCGAATCGATCGATGACCAGATGTCCAGTGATGCCGCCAGTCAAGTCGGCACGCTGCTTCTGGCGGCTTCGCTGTCCCGCGCGGTCGGTGGCCGCATTGGTTTAAGCGAAGGTGAAATCATTGAGTTTTTGGCTGCACCTAACCGTAAGCCCGATGAATTCGTGACCGCATTGGAAAAGCTCAAAGAACATGCCTGGTACCTGCACCGAGAGGAGCAACGTTACTTCATCAAGGATACCGAAAACCTCTCGCGCAAAATCGAGCGTAATGCCCGCGACATTCCCCAGCCTAAAATCGATCAAGCCTTGATCAACCGTTTGACCGGCATCTTGCAACCGGTCTCAAAAGCCGCCTATCAAGAACTCAAAGTGCTGCCGATGCTGGATGAAATCCGCCTCACCGGACCCAGAGTACTGATTGTGGTAAGGCCGGACGGCAAATTGCCGCCGCAACAGCTCAATCATTTTTTCTTGTTCCAACAGGAAAAAAACAATCTTTTGGTACTGTCAGGGCAAGATAGCCATTTTGCCGATATCGTCGAAGAACGTTTACGCGAACTCTACGCCATTGAACAAATCGTCAAACACTTGAGAGACGGCGACACGCTGTTCGAAGAAGCACGCGATCGTTTTGAAGATGGTGAGCAGCGTTTTATGAAAGCGCTATCCGCAGCATACAACCGTCTCTACTTCCCCGGAGTCGATGAGATGACCGGCGAAGAAGTGCTGTTGATGGTCACGATCGATAACGGTCTCAAAGTCGGCACTGGAGATCAGTCGGCGGAAAAACAAATCGAAGAATTGCTGGCAAGCCCCAGAGCCAATTACAAATTGGCGTTGGATGTCAAAAACGACATCAACAATTATTTGGCGCAAGCCGAGGTTTATTTGTGGCCGGAGCGCGATCGCCGCACCCCTTGGAAAGACGTGATCATGCGCGCCAAAAACAACCCGGAATGGCCCTGGATGCCCGGCACTGGCGGCATGGACATGCTCAAAGCCGAAGCGCTCAAACAAGGCCGCTGGCGTCAAGGCGAAGACGGCTATATTGAAAAAGGCCCCTTCCCGAAGGAAAAAACCACCCTCAACGTCACCCCGCAAAATGCCAACAAAGACACTGGCGAGTCCATACTCACTCTGACTCCGCGCAACTGCGGAGCCAGCCCTGTCGTGCATTATTCGATGAGTTCCAGCGTATCAACGGCTGATCCGGTCGTTGACGACCTGGATAACTTCAATACCCATGCGGCGACTTTATATTTCCTTGCGGTTGATAGAGAGGGCCAGTATGAAATTGGAGAACCCAAGCGCTGGACGGCTGATTTAATGATTCGTCATCAACTGCATGTCGTGGCCGATAAACGGCGAATCGAACTCAAATGTGTGCCGACGGCCGAACTTTACTACACGCTGAACGGCAGCAATCCCAAAGAAGGCACCCGTTACGAATCGCCGTTTGAAATAGGCAGTGAGGCTTATCGTCTACTGGTCTATGCCAAAGCCGGAGAAGCCGCCAAAAATGCCGAGTTCAGCATTCCGGCGAGCGGTGATAAACGGGTCCAAATCGATGAGTCCAAACCGGCTAAACTCCCGGAGAATAAGCGCGTCAATCTCGACAACACTGAAAAAGTATTTGGCGTGATTAACCGTTTTCGAGACCGCGACACCACCTTGTTGAAAGGCGTCCGTATCCAAATCGGCGAAGGCGAAAATACGGTGCAAATTCGTTTCCACGAGCGGCGCATCACCGCGCAAATGATCGAAGAAACGGTCAACAGCTTACGCAAGGTACTTAATGACGATCAGGCTCAAGTCAGCATAGATATCGTGGGCGGCATCGAATTTGGCGACGGCTTTGCCTTGAAAGAATTCGCCGAGCTCAGCGGTTTGCAACTTAAGCCGGGCGACGTGATCCAAGATAGCTAAATGACTACAAGTAAATACCCTCAAGGGCACAAGAAAGACACGACGCAGACCATTGTTCACCAAACGCTGGGTTTCGGCGTGCCGGCAACCAGCAATCCTCATCATTTTATCGTGGAGATTCCGCGCACCAATACCGGCAGTGTCGGCATCGTCGAAAATTTGGGCATGCAAACTCACGATCAGTCGCAGAGTCTGATCGTTCGCGTCCTATTGGAACGCCCGCGCTGGACAGCCATCCGAGGCGAAGTGCAACGCGCGTTTAATGCGCGTCTGAAAGAACGCAATCTCAAAACATCAACCTGGAAAGTCGGCGCCAATCCCGTTGACCGTTTGCTGGGTAAAGAGTTGTGCGTTTTAGCTTGGGCGGTGGAAGGCATGGAGTTCGACCATATTCCGATTGCCGTGCGTAACTGGCTCGCGTTGCGGCCGGAAGAACGCTGGTGGCTGTTCGGCATGACGGCACTCAGTACCGGCGGCATCAACGACGGCAACAAAGGCTGGCGGCTGGCATTGCGGCATGCTTTGGGCGATGTTGCACAGCACGAGCTTTTCCAGCACCGGCCGCCGCAATCCAAAGTCAAGTCAACGGAAAAGGATACGCTGCCCGACATGCTCAGTGTGTTTGATCTTGAGTAAGAATACTTGACGCGATAGCACGCTTAATCATATAGTTAATCGCACTATCTTTAGAGTGACTCCGATGATTACAGCCAATGATTTAAAAACCAAAGGCATCGCCTGTTTGGAAGAAAGCCTTGCTCATCAGCCTGAAGCCGTCATTACCGTTCGCGGCAAAGAATCGTTTGTCGTGATGAAAATCGAGCACTATCACTATTTGCGCGAAATGGAACTGGAAGCCGCATTTTACGAAGCGCAACAGGATCTTTCGTCAGGCCGGTTTACAAAAGACGACATCGATCGGCATGTAGACGATCTATTCGCGGAATGAGCTACAGCCTCATTTTTACCGATAGCTACAAAAAGCGCGCTCGGCGCTTTGCCAGGCAACACCCGGAGTTAAAAGAACAGTACAGAAAAACCCTGCGTTTGCTGTCACAAAATCCTTTCCATCCGTCGCTGCGCTTGCATCCCCTCAAAGGCAAATTGGCCGCCTTGCATTCGGTATCGATCAATCTGAGCTATCGGATCACCCTGGAAATGATCATCACCGAAAAAGAGATTGTTTTGATTAATGTCGGCAGTCATGACGAAGTTTATCAGACATGATGTCCATAGATGGCAATTAGGCTTATAATGATCCCATCTTATCTTCCTATGAGACTTACCTATGAAAACCGTCAATGTCAGCGGTTTAAAAAATAACCCCAGCGAAGCGTTACGCATGGCGCACGAGGAGTTGGTGTTGGTCATGAACAGAAACGAACCCGATGCAATCATGGTGGGGCTCAAATCTGCCAAAATCATCGGAATGCCGGGAGTACGCAAAGCCCTGGCAACCGCTTTATTTAAAGACGGCAATTTATCGCTGGCCCGTTCAGCGAAATTGGCAGATATGCCATTGGCCAGCTTTATCGCCCATCTCTCGCGTTTAGGCATCCCCGTCATCGATCAAACTGCTGAAGAAGTGCAAGAAGATTTAGACACCCTTGAGCAATGGCTCAAACAAGTCTAATAAGCTCGTGGCGCATAAAGCTATCATAGACGCCAGTCCCTTGATTGGACTGGCGTTAGTCGACGGCTTAGCCTGGCTGCCAACCCTGTTTGGCCAGGTTTTATTGCCTGAATCGGTTAAACAGGAAGTCCTACCTGATAAATCCGCACCGGGAGAACAAGCGATCGCTCACGCGATGGCCGAGGGCTGGATAATCGTATGGCCGCATCCCATCTCTCCGCAATTGGACATCGACCTGGATACCGGTGAAACCGATTGCATCAATATCGGTTTGAGTGATCCCGATCAGATTTTATTGGTCATGGATGAACGCGCGGGCCGTGCCGTGGCCAAGGAGAAAGGGCTGCGTGTTATCGGCACGGCGGCCATCATCGGCTTGGCCAAAAAACAAGGCCTGATTCCATCCGCGCGAGCAGTGTTTGAAGTGCTGCATAATTCGGATTTTCGCGTTTCGGCGGCTGTCATCAAACAGGTATTGATTAGCGTCAATGAATAAACAGCCTTGTGTTTATATGCTTGCAAGCCAATGTAACGGCACACTTTATATTGGAGTGACTTCTGATCTGATTCGACGGGTTTATCAGCACCGTAATGAACAGGCTGAGGGTTTCACCAAGCGCTATGGAATTCATGATCTGGTTTGGTACGAAGTGCACGAAAAGATGGAAAGCGCCATTTTGAGAGAAAAACAGCTTAAGAAATGGCCACGTATTGCAAAAATTCGTTTGATTGAGCAAAGTAACCCAATTTGGCACGACTTGTGGCTGGAGCTGGCCTCGCCGTCCTTGGCTTCTGGATTCCGGCAGTCCATGCCGGAATGACGAACATTCATGGCAATGTCATCAAGTTACGCCGTCATGCCCGCCGGGAAGCGGGCATCCAGTGCCAGGGATGGCAAGCCTTAATACATCCCTGTAGACTGGATTCCGGCAATCCCTGACCGGGGCAGGCTCTGCCGGAATGACGGCTAAATGAAAGTCTCTTTATAATTCAGAAATACTTATGACTCAACTTATCCCCTTCGCCCTGCAAAGTACCCCAGCTTTGATTGAATCGGTATTCCCGGCACAAAAGGTTTCTTTTGAAGCGCAACGGGAACGCAAAGCCGGTGCGGGACAAACATTGACGGCGCTTGGATCGTATTGGAAAGGTCGCAAGCCCTTAATTCTGGTGCGTGCGATTGTGTTGGGCTGTCTGTTGCCACCTACCGATGATGCCGAAAAAGACCTCGAAATCTACGAAAAATTGTTGGCTTTCGATGAAGAGGGCTTGGCCAAACGGGCTTTAGCCAATAATGCCTTTAAGCCCAAGGAGATATTGAAAACCCTGGATTTAACCGACCCATGGGAATATTTCGCCTATAAAATCAAATCGCCCATCCTGACTGAAGAACAAGTCGAGTTGTGGACAGCCCCCTTTGACTCCGATGAGGAAGGCATTACCGTTCGTTGGCAAAGCGATTTGGCTGAAGGGCGAAAACTGAAACTGTACACTGCGATGCTGCGCACGTTATCCAGTTATGAAGATCGAGCGGTACTCTGTAAACGCCCGGAAGAACTCGATCAAACCGAATTGTTTGCCGACATCTGGCCTTTAGTCAACGCCCATTACCGGCAATGGGGCATTAACGCAAATTCGCATCAAGAATTGGTTGAACAGCTCGGCAAGCTGCGTTTCGGCCACCGGCCCAAAGTAGGCGATACCTTCTGCGGGGGCGGTTCGATTCCGTTCGAGGCGGCGCGGCTCGGCTGCGACGTCTACGCATCGGACTTGAATCCGATTGCCTGCATGTTGACCTGGGGCGCGTTGAACATCATCGGCACGGCGCCGGAAAAACGTGCTGAGATAGAAAAAGCCCAACGCCAAGTTGCCGAAGCGGTCGACAGCGAAATCACCGAATTGGGCATCGAGCATGATAGTAAAGGTAATCGCGCTTATGCGTATTTATATTGCTTGGAAACTCGTTGCCCTCAGACAGGTTGGATGATTCCAATGTTACCGTCTCTCGCAATTTCAAAACGTCGGTATGACTGTCGCGCATATTTAATTCCTGACTATGAAAATAAACGATTTAACATTGAAATTAGATCAGGTGTGTCCGAAGTAGAAATGGATTTAGCTGAACGGGGAACAGTTCAAGACGGTTTTCTGATTTACTCATTGAATGGTAAGACTTACAAATCACCCATAAAAACACTGCGAGGTGATTACCGCGATTCTGAAGGAAATACGCAAAATAGACTTCGGCGCTGGGAAAAGCACGATTTCAAACCCCGCCCCGACGATATTTTTCAAGAACGCCTGTATTGCATTCAATGGATCACCCCCGACAGTCTGGATAAAAAACAGAAAGAAACGTTTTTTGCGGCGGTCACTGAAGAAGATTTAGCCTGCGAGCGGCAAGTCGAAGCAATCGTTGCCGAAAATTTGGCGCAATGGCAGGCTGCGGGTTTAGTGCCGGATATGGTGATCGAGCCGGGCGACAAGACGGACGAACTGATACGGACGCGAGGCTGGACTTATTGGCATCATTTGTTTAATGCAAGACATATCCTCCTAAATGTAATCGTCGCCAACCTATCCAAGAAGTTTCCTGAAAGTACTGTGTTTCTACCAGCGTTATTTAATAGAAGTTCAAGAAACACACATTGGAATGCATCAAGAGAGAGCGCGGAAGCGGTATTTCAAAGCCAAGCACTTAATACGTTCTTGAATTATCCAGCAAGAGGTTGGCTGTACGCTAGTAATTTGATAGAGATCCCAGAATATCAATATAAGATTGGTAGTAATAATGTTATTTCATGTGCTGTAGAAAAAGTTTCATCTGAGAACGATATTTGGATTACTGATCCACCGTATGCTGACGCAGTCCACTACCACGAAATCACCGAATTCTTCATCGCCTGGCTGCGCAAAAACCCACCCGCCCCCTTCGACGAATGGGTCTGGGATTCCCGCCGCGCCTTGGCGATCAAAGGCAGCGGCGACGATTTTCGTCGAGGCATGGTCGAGGCTTATTCGGCGATGGCGAAACACATGCCGAACAACGGCATGCAATGCGTGATGTTCACCCATCAGTCGACCTCCGTCTGGTCCGACATGATCGGCATTTTTTGGGCGGCGGGTTTGCAGGTCGTCGGTGCCTGGTATATCGCCACCGAAACCACCTCGGAACTCAAAAAAGGCGGTTACGTGCAAGGCACGGTGATTCTAATGTTGCGCAAACGTCCTGCCGGCGAGAACCGTAACTTTAAAAACCGCATCCTGCCTGCCGTGCGCCGCGAAGTCGAAGCGCAAATCAAGCAAATGCTGCATCTGAACGACGAGGTGAAAGACAAGCACGGCGAACCGGTCTTCAACGATTCCGACCTGCAAATGGCGGGCTACGCGGCCGCGCTGAAAGTGCTGACCGCCTATACCCATATCGGCGACGAAGAGGTCACCACGTTTGCCTTGCGCCCGCGCCAAAAAGGCCAAATCACCGTCGTCGACGAAATCGTCCAGCAAGCCTCGGAAGCCGCTAACAGCCTTTTGGTTCCCGAAGGCCTGCAAGCCGATACCTGGAACGCGATCAAAGGCATCCAACGCTTCTACCTGCGCATGCTGGGCATGGAAACCACCGGCAGCAGCAAACTGGACAACTATCAAAACTTCGCCAAAGCGTTCCACGTCGAGGACTACGCTAAAGTGATGACCAGCCTGGCCCCCAACAAAGCCCGCTTGAAAAGCATCGAAGAATTCACATCCCGCGACCTCGGCGACAGCACCGAAATCGGCTCGACTTATCTCGGAAAATTGATCATTGCCTTGCAACAATTGCTGCAAGACAAAGAACCGCAAGTCGTCGTAGACTATCTGAACACCGACGTCACCAACTTCCTGGAAGCCCGGCCGTTGTTGATCGACATGGTCGGCTTTATCGCCGCCAAAACCAAGATCGGTAAAATTAAAGATGTGGCGGAAATTCTTTCGGCAAGGCTGCGTAATCAACGATTAGCTTAAAAATAAATGAAATTATAAAAGGAATAAAGTAATGATGATCGATTTTGGAAAACTAACTGGCGGTGGAACTGTAGATTCTGCTTTACAGCCTAGAGAAATTTTCGTCGCATTACCAAATAAAAAAGAAGGAAAATTTGAATATCCAAGAGATGTTCAAACTCAAGTATGGGACCACTGGTTTAAACGAAGAGATGAATCTGACCTAGTTTTGAAAATGAATACAGGTAGCGGAAAAACAGTTGTCGCTTTACTAATTTTGAAAAGCAGCTTGAATGAAAAAAAAGGACCTGCTGTTTATGTTGTTCCAGACAATTATTTACTTGAGCAGGTTTTATCAGAAGCAAATGACCTTGGCATAGAGGTAACAAAAGAGACGAGCTCGCCACTTTTTTTATCTGGTAAAGCTATTTTGGTAGTTAGCATCCATAAACTCGTTAATGGATTGTCTGTATTTGGTGTTGGCGACGAAGGAATCAAAATTGAAATTGGGACTTTGTTGATTGATGATGCTCATGCATGTTTGGATACAATTGAAGATCAATTCATAATAACTATAAGTCGTCAAAATAAAGCTTATAACGATCTTTATAATATCTACCGAGAATCATTGCATACTCAATGTGAGACCAAAGCGAGTGAAATAGAATTAGGTGATCCAAGCGCATATATGCAAATACCTTTTTGGACTTGGCAAGATAAAATAAAAGAAACCAGCAGTATTTTAATTAAACATAAAAATACAGAAAATGAAATTAAGTTTACTTGGCCTTTACTGAAAGAATCACTTCACTTGTGCAGATGCATTGTCAGTGTGAAAGAAATTGAAATATCGCCTCATTGCATACCTATTCAAATGATACCGTCTATTGCCAATGCAGCAAGAAAGGTATTTATGACTGCCACTCTTGCTGATGATGGAATACTATCTACGCATTTTGGAATAAAAGAAGAATCTATAAGCCGTGCGGTGATCCCTGATTCTGCTGGGGATGTCGGCGATAGGATGATATTGCTACCTCAAGTTATTAATCCAGAATTATCTGATGAACAAATCAAGGATCTTTGTAAATGTGCGTCACAACATATCAATGTCGTAGTCATTGTTCCTTCAGAATATCGATCTAAGTTTTGGCAAGATGAGGCTGATTTAATACTTAACAAGGACAATATTTATAGCGGGGTTGAACGTTTAAAAAATGAAAAGGTTGGGCTTGTAGTATTAATTAATCGTTATGATGGCATTGATTTGCCTAAAGATTCCTGTCGCTTATTAGTTATTGATGGCTTGCCAGATGTAAGACATCTAATTGATAAAGTGAATCAAGGAATTCTGATGGGTAGTGGCCGATTATCTTCTCAAATAATCCAACGCATTGAGCAAGGAATGGGTAGAGGTATTAGATCGAGTGATGACTATTGTGCTGTTTTATTAATGGGGAAAAATCTCACTAGTCAGCTTTATGCTAGAGGGGCGATTAATAAGTTTTCCCCTGCTACAAAAGCACAGTTAGATATTAGTGAAAAGATATCGGAACAGATTAAAGGAAAGGGAATTAAAGAAATTTTGGAAACGTTATCGTATTTATTTGATCGAAACAAAGATTGGGTTTCTGTCAGTAAAGGGGCTGTTGCGGCTCTGACTTACAATGATAAGACTGATCTTAATCGAATATCTTTAACACTACGCGATTCATACGACTATGCAGATAGAAAGATTTATACAAACGCGATTAGCACATTAAGCGACTTAATAAATGAAACCACTGATAAGCCATTAAAAGGTTATTTAATGCAATGCTTATCTGAATATATAAATCTATACGATAAAGTAGAAGCGCAAAAAACCTTATTATCTGCCAGCTCGTTTAATACTAGAATACTCAAACCTCTTGATGGAATTTCATATCATAAGCTAGAGTCATTAGAAATGGAGCAGGCAAAAGCATGTAGTGAATTTTTAAAAACAAAATACAATAATCCAAATAAAATTATTATTGAAATAAATTCTCTGCTAGAAAACTTAATATTCAAGCCGGAGACATCTAATATTTTTGAAGAAAGTCTGAAGATGTTGGCTCAATATTTTGGTTTTAATGCTCAAAGACCTGAGGATGAATTTCGGAGAGGGCCGGATGTTTTATGGGAAACCGGCGGCTTAACTTACTTTGTAATTGAGTGCAAAAATGGTGCCACGACAGAAACAATAAACAAATATGATTGCAATCAACTTAATGGCTCAATTGAATGGTTCGAAAGTGAATATGATTCTACATGTAAAAGGACTCCCATAATGATACATCCCTCAACGGTTTTTGAATATGCAGCATCGCCAAATCCATGCATAAGAATTATTGATGTAGACGGGCTTGAAAAACTAAAAAGATCTGTTATCGATTTTTTTAAGTCTATTTGTGTAAACGATGAGTTACATGACATAGCTAAAATAAGAGAATCACTTATCGTTAACAAATTACGTCCATCTGACTTTTTGCAACATTTTACAAAAAATCATTCAAAGAAATAATGAAATATTAGATGCGTTAACTTTAAAGCCAAATGTCTATACGTCGGTTCTGGTTCCCACGCGCTGCGTGGGAACCGAGTGCGGACGCGCCAGCGTCCTGCACTATGACGCTGGCGCGTCGTAAACTGCATTCCCACGCTGGCGCGTGGGAACGAGAAACCAGAACTTAATCACCAAAAAACGGAAACGCATTATGGGTCGATCTCGCTACACAATATACGAGCAGCAAGCGCCTCATTTTCTGACCTGCACGATAAACAACTGGATTTCGATTTTTACCCGTCCGGAGACGGTTCAAGTTATTTTAGACGCATTGGCTTATCGTCAGGAGCAACGCAATCTAAAAATTTACGCCTATGTCATTTTGGAAAACCACCTGCATTTAATTGCCCAATCGACAGCTTTAGCAGCGGAAATAAGCAGTTTTAAATCCTGGACTGCCAAATGCTTACTGAACGTACTTAAAGCTCAAAAGGCCGAACGCATACTCAAGCAATTGACTTTTTATAAAAAGGCGCACAAAAAAGACCGTGAATATCAGGTTTGGGAGGAAGGCTCGCATCCTCAACAAATACAAAATCATGAGATGATGCTGCAAAAAATTGAATACATTCATCATAACCCTGTAAAACGCGGCTATGTCGATAACCCTGTGCACTGGCGTAATTCCAGTGCTCGCAACTACGCAGGGGAAGACGGGGTGTTAAAAATAGATACTGACTGGTTTAACTAAAACGTGACGCTGGCGCGTCTCATACTGCATTTCCACGCGGCACGTGGGAACGAGAAAACGAAAAAGTTATTATTTGGAGAAAGACTCATGAACACAGCACCCACCGACACCGCCCATAGTCTTTATGCACTTTACGAAACGTTACCGAATGAAGTGCAACAAGCTTTTCTACGGGAGTTAATACAAAAAAAACATCAGGAGCTGGCAGACCTGAGTTTTTATCTGGACTGTAAAGAAGCAAAGGATGAAAACGAATTTTTAAGCGAGCAGGAACAGCAGGCATTTATTGCCAGCCTGTCGGTATGAAGTTTGTTGTCTATATTTGGCCTCTTGGAGCAAGATCATGAAAAATTATCAAGCGATTTATCAACAAGCAAACCCATTGCCCCCCTTGGAAAAACTGCAATTGGTCGAATTATTGTTAGCCGATCTGGATACGCCCAATCCGGAAATAGACGCGGTTTGGCGTGAGGAAGCACAAAGAAGATGGCAGGCTTACCGGGCAGGCGAGCTAAAGACGGTGAGTTATGATGCGGTCATGCAGAAATATAAATGAGGGTCGAATTTCTTGAGGCTGCTGAAGCGGAATTGGACGAGGCTTTTCAATGGTATGAAACGCAGCAACCCAACTTGGGCGTCCAATTTTTAACGGAATTTGACGCGGCAATACGAAGGATCGTTGCCTTTCCAAAATCTTACGCCTTGCTCGGCAACGAAATCCGACGTTGTTTGGTCAAGCGATTTCCCTATGGCATTTTGTATGGCATCGATGCCGATCGCATTATTATCGTCGCCGCCGCCCATCTCCATCGCAAGCCCAATTACTGGCTGGACCGATTAGATTAGACCATGACCCTACGCCGATTTTCATCTCGAACCTACCGTCTGGATCAAAGCTTTTTAGCCGAGCAATTAAAAGGCGCCTTAAGTTATCGCCGCATTGCCGGCTATTTCACCAGTTCGCTGTTCGAGGTGGCGCACGAATGGCTGGAACACATTCCCGACGTCAAAATTGTTTGTAATGTCGACATTCACCCCGATGATCTGAAAGTCGCGCAATTACGCGAAACGAAAATGCTCGGACGCTGGAACGCCAATGCCATCGAAGCCGAGGCTTTGTTGAATCGCGATCGCTATCGCCGACTGGATGCGTTTCTGCAGCAGCATGGCGCTGCGATAAGAGTCGCGCCCGATGACATTTGCGGCTTTGTGCACGGCAAGGCTGGCGTGATTCAACGTGCCGATGGCCGCAAGATCGGCTTTATCGGCTCGATGAACGAGACGCGTAGCGGCTGGCAACATCATTATGAAATTCTCTGGGAAGACGATTCGCCCGAAGGCGTAGCCTGGATCGAGGCGGAATTTGAATATCTGTGGAATGCGGCGAAGCCCTTGCCGGAAGCCGTTTGCAAGGAAGTGCGCCGTCGCAGCCATCGGCATGAAATTTTGCTGGACGACGTGGCGGATGATGACAACCTTGCGCCAGCGGCACTGATCGAGTCGCCGCTGTATCGAGAAGGCTTGTCATTGCAGCCTTGGCAACAGAGTTTCGTTGCCGAATGCCTCAAGCATTATCGCGATTATGGCGCCGTGCGCCTGTTGCTGGCCGATGAAGTCGGACTCGGTAAAACGTTATCCCTGGCTACGGCGGCTTTGGCTTTATGCCTGCTCACGGAAAAAGAAAAGCGTCGTCGTAAACCCATCCTCATTTTTGCGCCGGCGACCTTGTGCGAACAATGGCAAACCGAGTTGTTGGACAAGTTGGGCATTCCCACCGCGCGCTGGCACACGACCAAAAAGCTTTGGCTGGATGCCGACGAGCGCACGATTTCTCCCGCAGGCCCGGAACACATAGCGGCCTGCCCTTTACGGATCGGCATCGTTTCCACCGGTTTGATGATGCGTGATTCCACTGAAAAGCAGCATTTGCTGGATTTAAATTTTGGTTTGGCAATTTTGGATGAGGCACATAAAGCCAGAACTCGTCAGGGGTTTGGTAAAAATGCAGGGGAACCCAACGAATTGTTGGCATTTATTACAGCAATTGCCGCTCGCGCCGACCATGTCTTGCTTGGCACGGCAACTCCGATACAAACCACTCCTGAGGATTTATGGGACTTAGTACGTGTACTCCATCAGGGGAAAGGCAATTTTGTTCTGGGCAATGATTACGCTTGTTGGCACAAGCCTGATCAAGTACTGCCTATTTTATCCGGGGAACAAGAGGTCACTGAACTAGAAACCGCTTGGGAAATGTTGAGATCGCCTTTACCGCCCGTTAATTCCACGTCGGATAGCCGCGTGCGTCAGTTGTACAGCGCGATTCGGCAGGATTTGGGCATGGCCGTCAAGCAATTCGAGGCGGGACGGCTTGCCGATTTGGATTTGGGAACCCGTGAAGATTTCGAACTCGAACTGGAGAGACGCGTGGCCAATGCGCCTTTCTTTCAGCGTGAAAATCCATTTGTTCGCCATGTAGTACTGCGCAAGCGGACTACTTTGGAAGATGCAGGATTGTTAAAACGAGTGGGTGTCGATGTGCACCCCGACGCCAACCGGGTCAAAGACATCCATGCCTTCAATGCTTTATTCGAAGGCTTGGCGGTTCGAACGGATGAGCATTTCCGGGAAGCATGCAACGAAGCCAGGCGTTTCGGTAAAGTGTTGGGCAAGCGCGGTAAAGGTGCAGGGTTTATGAAAAATCTAATGCAGCAACGGATTTGTTCCAGCTTGATAGCCGGGATCAATACGGCCAAAGCCTTGTTAGAAGGACGAACACTGCATGAGGAAATGGATGAAATAGAGGAAGATGTTGCGTTACAGACCGATGAAGAGCGTGCAGCGCTGGAATTGCTATTGCATCGCTTACAATTGATTGATTCCGATGCCAAATTCGAGGCGGTTTTACACTATCTGATCAATGAAGGCTGGCTAGCACACGGCTGCATTATTTTTAGCCAATATTACGATACTGCGCGTTGGTTAGCCGATTCGTTAGCTGCGCGCTTTCCCGACGAAGCCATAGGCCTCTATGCCGGGGCAGGGCGTAGCCGCTTGTATCAAGGTGGGGATAGCGTCGGCATAGCGCGCGAGATTTTAAAAATCAAAGTGGCCGAGCATGAAATCCGGGTAATGGTTGCTACTGACGCTGCTTGTGAAGGTTTGAATTTGCAGACATTGGGAACGTTGATTAACGTCGATTTACCCTGGAACCCAACCAAGCTGGAACAGCGTATCGGACGGATCAAACGTTTCGGACAGGTTAGGGACAATGTGGATATGCTGAATCTTGTCAACGAGCAAACTGTCGATGAAAAAGTCTATGCGCGCTTATCGGAACGGATGCGGGATAAATTCAACTTATTTGGATCGCTACCGGATACGATCAAGGACGATTGGATCGAAGATATCGAGACTCTGGATGAAAAAATGGATCAGTACATCGATGCGCAAAAACGGGCCACCGGCTTTGATTTACGCTATAACGCACACATATCTCCTTCCGAAAAGGATTGGCGAGATTGCTCCGACGTGTTATCGCAACGGGATTTTGGGACTTTGATGCGGCAGGCTTGGGAAAAATGAATATTTTCGTTTGTGTCAAACCTGTATCTATTTTATGGTTTTTAAATTTAAAGACTTCCCGACCCAGGTTTTTATCAAGGAGCGCCACAGTACGGACTGAAAATGTGAATCGAATGCCGAACGACAATCGTCACCCCCGCACCGAATTCAACAGGGCGGTCAGTTCTTCATCGTGAATCGGCTTGGTCAGATAGCCGTCGAAGCCGGCCGCCAGCGCATCGTTGATCCGGCTTTCTTCCGCATAGGCGCTGACCGCCACCATTTTGAGCGGCTTGCCCTGGCTTTTGACGATCACCAATAACTCAAGCCCCGACATCACCGGCATGTTCAAGTCGACCAGCGCCAGCCGGTAGTCGTTCCGCTGGATCATCGCCAGCGCCTCCCGCCCGTTCACGACCGCATCGACGCTGCAGCCTTCGAGCTCCAGCAGATTGGCCAGCAGCATCAGGTTGATCTGGCTGTCATCCGCGATCAGTACCCGGAGCGGCCCGTCAAACGGCTGCCGGGCAGGCAGATTGATCCGCTCGGCCGATTGTTCATCCCGCGTGCTCGGCAGGGGCAGCGACACCGAAAAAATACTGCCGACGCCGGGTTTGCTGGTTACCTCGATCGCACCGCCCATGATGTGGATCAATTCGCGGGTAATCGTCAAGCCCAGCCCGAGGCCGGGCCGCATGAATCCGTCCTCGTTCAGTTGCTTGAAAGGCGTAAAGATCGCTTCCAGATCCTGCTCGGCGATCCCGCAGCCGGTGTCCTCGATCGTGATTCGCCAACACCCGTCGAAATAATTCGAGGTCAAGGTCACCCGCCCCTTTTCGGTATATTTGATCGCATTATCGAGCAGATTCACGATCACCTGGCGAATGCGCTTTTGATCTCCCATCAGCAGGCGCGGAATCGGCAAGCCGTTAACGTCGAGCTCGAGCTGTTTGGCTTCGGCGCTCAACCGGCAAATTTCGACGATATTCTTCAAGAGTTTATGGCTGTCGAAGACCTTGATGTCGGTTCGGATTTTGTTCGACTCGATCGAGGCGAGATCCAGAATCCCGGTAATCAGTTCCAGCAAATGATTGCTGCATTGCTTGATCGTATTGAGCTGCTCGTAATCTTCCTTCTGGAATCTGCGCTTCTTCAGCAGCAATTGCGAAAAGCCCAGTATCGCATTCAACGGGGTCCGGAGCTCGTGGCTGATGTTCGCCAAAAACCGGCTTTTCGATTCGTTTGCCGCTTCCGCCGCAATTTTAGCCTTCAGCAGCTCTTCGGTGCGCTCCTTGATCAGAGACTCGGTCCGGAAGAAGCGCCCGGTCAGCATCAACAGACAGGCGCCCAACAGGCTGGTGAACAGCAGGCCGCTGATCAGCACGATCCAGATCGGCCAATGGGGCTGATAGTCGGTTCTGGCGTCATAAAAAGACAGCAGCCACTGATACCCCGCAACATCTTTCGAGAATTGCACAGACGCTTTCGCGTGAGGGAAAGCGGTCGGCAGATTCGAATAAATCAGGTTGGAGGTTCCGGTTTCCCGATCCTCCACCCCGATCGAAAGAAAACAGCACGTTTTTTTCAGGACGCGGGTCGAAAAATACACGGCATCGGCCATCGACAAGGTGGTCGAAACGAGCCCCAAAAAGCTTCCGTTATCATTGGCCGGTTCACGGGTAAGAACCGGGGCAAGTACGGTAATCTGCCCGTTTTCCGCAGTAAGATAGAGGTCTTTCTGCTTTATCTGGCGGTTGTTCTTGAAAAAGTTTTTGAGAGCGGGCGGCAACGGAGGCTGGGCAGCTTCCGTATTATCGGTGTATTGATTCAGCAACGACGTGAATTCCAGATGGATTCTTCCGCCGCCGACAAGTTTAACCCAACTCGTCGATTTGATTTCGGGAAACGGCCCCAGCGTTTGCCGAGTGAATAAAAGGAATTCCGCTTGTTCGACACGGCGGGAACCGTAAAAAAAATTGCGCACCGTATCGGCCGCATGGGTGGCTCCCTGCAAACGGTTGACAATCGCCTGGGATAAAGTGACGGTTTGATCGTGAAATTCCTGACGCCGCCGCTCCGCCTCCAACTGCCTGACATAGAGGTACAGGACGATCACCAGCGCGAAAGTCGCAATCAACGGCAGACCGACCGAATAGCGGCGTTCCCGCCAGACTGCCCGCGGCTCCCCATAGGCGATCAAGATGATCGGCGTAAATACCAGCACGCCCATCATGTCGCCGATCCACCAGGAGAACCAATGCGGGAACAACTGCGCGGCCTCGATCATCCCTGCCTGGTACAACGCCGTCACTCCCACGGTGGGAGTAATCATGCAAGCGACCGGACCGCCGAGCAGCATGAACAGCATCACGCAGCGGTCCTCGATCAAAGGATTCGGAAAACCGACGAACTTCTCGATGAGGATACAGCCCAGCAGCGCGCTGAGCGAGGCGCCGACGGCATTCGCCGCACAGACTGTGAGCAGCGGCTCGTCGAAGCCGAAGTCATAAACAAAGGCGCTGACCGCAAAATTGCCGAGAAACACGCTCGGCCATTTGCGCTTGCCGAGCAGCAGCAATGCCGCCAGCGCGATGCCGGCCGAAGGCCCCAGCATACCGGCATGGCTCGACGCCACATTCAGCAGCTGGCCCAGGACGCCGAAGCCGAAATAGACGAGCGCCAGAACGATCACGATAAAAAGATAGTTCAACACGCGCATCGGGAATAAATCGTTCATTATCGACAGGGCGGTCCCAAAAGATCGTAAATCCGGGTATCATTCTATCATCGTTGCACGCGATCGATTTCAACCCGCGCCCCTTTTATTGCCGACCGGAACTTCACCCGTCCCGGCGACCGGCCGGTTCGCAACGGCAGGTAAAAACGGGCAGCCTTCGTGCCCGAGCTGTCTTAAGGTTCATCATTTTAATCTTCCAATATTGCATGCGGCCCGATTTAGCGCTGATCCTATTGTTCATTACCTTCCTGGTCACGGGCATCCTGCTGTGCCTGCAGTTGACCGTAAGCCTTCGCCGCCGCCCTGCTCAATCTTCCCCGCCTTCCAAACCGGCCGAGCCCGAGGTTGCCTGGCATATCTTAAGCCCGGCCCAGGCACTGGAAAAGCTTGGCGTAATGCAGGCCCCCGGCCTGAGCCGGGAGGAAGCGGCGCGCCGTATCGAAAAGCTCGGGGCGAACCGGCTGGCCGAAGCGCCGGCTCGCCCCGTCTGGATCAAGTTTCTGGCCCAATTTAAGAGCCTGCTGATCATCGTACTGTTTGCCGCCGCCCTACTGGCGGCCGCGATCGGCGACGTGATCGACGGGATCGTGATCCTGATCGTCGTGCTAATCAATGCGGTGCTCGGGTTTTCGCAGGAATTTCAGGCCGAAAAATCGCTGGCCGCGCTGAAAAAGATGCTCGCCCTGCAGGCCAAAATCCGCCGCGAAGGTTACAGTTTCGAAATACCGTCGACCGAAATCGTACCGGGCGATATCGTGATCCTGCATACCGGCGACAAAATCCCTGCCGACGGCCGGCTGATCAGCGCGAACCTGCTGGAAGTCGATGAATCCCCTTTGACGGGCGAATCGACGCCGGTGGCCAAACAAGTCGAAGCGTTGCCCCAAGCCGAATTGCCGGTCGCCGAACGGAGCAATCTGCTGTTCATGAACACGACCGTCACACGGGGACATGCCGAAATGGTCGTGACTGCCACCGGCATGGCGACCGAGATCGGCCGTCTGGCAGACCTGCTCACGGAACGGCAAGATGGCGAGACACCGCTGCAATCCCAGTTGAACAGCCTGGGCAAGAGTCTGGCGTTGATCGCGGTGACGATCATCACCGTATTGTTCGGCAGCGCCCTGCTGCGCGGCGAACCGCTAATTCAAACCGTCTTCACCGCGATCGCGCTGGCGGTCGCATCGATTCCGGAAGGCCTGCCGACTGTGGTGACCGTCACCCTGGCGCTCGGGCTGCGCCGGATGGCCCGCAATCATGCCATCGTCAAACGCCTGGCCGCGGTCGAAACCCTGGGCTGCACCACCGTCATCTGCAGCGATAAGACCGGCACGCTGACCGTCAACCAGATGACCGTCCGCTCGCTGTTTTTCAAAGATCAACTGTTCCGCGTCACCGGCAACGGCTACGCGATCGAGGGCGGCATTTTTCCGGTTTCAGGCGCCGCGCTACCCGTCAATATGACACGCCTGCTGCTGCCGGTGGCCTTGTGCAATAACAGCCATTTACGGGAGCGGCGGGTGGTCGGCGATCCGATGGAAGGCGCCTTGCTGGTGCTTGCCGCCAAAGGCGGAATCGATCAGCTCCAGGCCCTGCGCCGGCAGCCGCGCATTGCGGAAATCCCGTTCGATGCCGGCCATAAATTCATGGCGACTTTTCATCGCCAGGACGATGAGATCCATCTGTACGTCAAAGGCGCGCCGGAAGTTTTACTCGACCGTTGCCGCGACGCGGTAGACGGCAACGGCGATACCGTGCCGCTTGAGCGCCATCGGGTAATGCGGCGGAACGACGACATGGCCGAAGCCGGGCTCCGGGTGCTGGGCGTGGCGTCCGGAACGCTGCCCGCCGCCGAATTCGCTACGGACCGGGATCTGTTCGGTTACCTGAATGAACTGACGTTCATCGGCCTGGTCGGCCTGATGGATCCGCCCCGCGCCGAAGCCCGCGCCGCCATCGGGCAGTGTCGGAAAGCCGGCATCCGGGTCAAAATGATCACCGGCGACCAGAAGGTCACCGCGGAGGCGATCGCCCGCGAACTGGGGCTGGAAGGCCAAGTGCTGGAGGGGCGGGAACTGGCCGCTATGGATGAACGCCGGCTTGCGGAACATATTGCGGGCATCGGCGTTTTCGCCCGCACCGCCCCGGAGCAGAAAGTCCGGATCATTCAGGCCTTGAAGGCGCAAGGCCATGTCGTGGCGATGACCGGCGACGGCGTCAACGACGCGCCGGCGCTGAAAATCGCCGACATCGGCATCGCGATGGGAGTGACCGGAACCCATGTCGCGCAAGAAGCCGCGACGATGATTCTGACCGACGACAATTTCGCGACGATCGTCAAGGCGGTCAAGGAGGGCCGCCGCATTTACGAGAACATGGTCAAATTCATCCGTTTCCAACTGTCGACCAACATCGGCGCGATCCTGACCGTCACCGGCGCCCAGCTGCTCGGCCTGCCCTCCCCTTTCAGTGCGGTACAGCTGTTGTGGATCAATATCATCATGGACGGTCCGCCGGCCATGTCGCTCAGCGTCGACCCCGGCCGCCCGGATACCATGTCCGAGGCGCCTCGCTTGGCCACGGCGCGGATTCTCTCGCTGCGCCGCTTCGGCAACCTGCTCACCTACGGCCTGACCATGGCGGCCGGCACCCTGGGCGTTCTATTCCATGCGCAGCCCGGCAACGATGCCGAACATGCGAAGGCCCTGGCTTTCACGACTTTCGTGCTGTTTCAGGTTTTCAACGTATTCAATGCCCGTTCCGAGAAAGGCACCGCCTTCCACAGGCATTTTTTCGCGAACAAGATGCTCTGGGTGTCGCTGTTCGGCGTATTCTTGCTGCAGGTTCTGTCAATCCACTGGTTGCCGGCGCAGCGGATATTCCATACCGCGCCGCTGTCCGCCGGCGACTGGCTCATCGCGGCGGCCGTTGCCTCCTCGGTGCTGATCCTCGAGGAATTGCGCAAACTGTTGACCGTGGTCCTCCGATGGCTCCGAAACGGAAGGCCGAACTGCGAAAAAGACGATTCGCCCGAATGAGGGTATTGTCCTGTACGGATCATGGTCGAGCGTAGAATGCACGATCTTCGCCCTAATCGCGCCCTTCGTCCGGATTCGCTGTTTAGGCGGGTTTTACATGCTCCCGCATTTCTTTATTGAAAAACGAATTTGAAGCCGATCAGCAACAGCAAGGTCGCCAGCACTGGACGCAGGAACCGTTCCGGAATCTTCGCGCTCAAATGGCTGCCGACCCAGATGCCCGGCAGCGACCCGACCAGCAGACTGCCCAGCAATACCAAATCGACATTGCCGATGCTCCAGTGCCCGATTCCGGCGACCGCGGTCAACGGAATCGCATGCGCGAGGTCGGTGCCGACCACTTTCAGCGTCGTCATCTTCGGATACAGAAACAGCAGCGCCACCGTGCCCAAAGCGCCGGCGCCGACCGACGAGAGCGTGACCAGCACGCCGAGCACCGCGCCGGTCAGTACCGTGGCCGGAACGTGAAAACGCCGAAAGCGGGCCGCATTGGACTCGGTGCTGTGATCGTCGTCGAGCTGAGCAACCTTTTGCGCTTTATTCATCAGGATGCTGCGCACCAGCAGGGCGCAAGCGGTCAGAATCAGCGCAATACCCAGCGAATAGGTGATCACATGACCGATCTCCTTGCCGGTCACGTGCAACTGCCGCAGCACATAGAGCGTTCCGAGCGCGCAGGGCAGACTGCCTAGCGCCAGCAAACCCACAACTTTCCATTCGACCGAATTATGCTTGCCGTGATGCACCCACACGCCGCCGATCTTGGTGATGGACGCGAACAAGAGGTCGGTACCGACAGCGACCGCCGGCTTGAAACCGAACAGGAAAACCAGTAAGGGCGTCATCAGCGAACCGCCTCCGACGCCTGTCACTCCGACCAGTAACCCCACCGAGAAACCGGAAACGATATATGCCGTGCTCAACAAAGCCCGCTCCTTAAAAAATTCTACAAAAAGTGCGCACTATACCAGTTTATGATTGCTTATTTAACAGATCGAACTCGGCAACGGCTTTCTAAGCGGACCGGTTTCGGCTTATCATGTGCGTTTTACCCGGCCTCGGCCGCCCACTTTTACAGACGGTTATGAAGATCAGCCTCCCTTGCCTTTTACTGCCGGCGGTACTCGGACTTGCCGGCTGCGGCCAGCCCGGGCCGCTGTATCTGCCGGGCCATCCGCCACCCGGACTCAAGGTGTCGCCCGAGGATGAAGAGCCGCGCTCGCCGATTCCGGAGCGCGACATCGACGAGACGCCCGCGCCGGTCGACGCCGCGCCGCCGAAACCGGCCAAGCCAGAATCCAAAGAAACCGATTCCCCAACAAAGAACCACTCAGAATAAAGATGGATTATTTCAATTACCGGAACGATGAACTCTTCGCCGAAGAGGTACCTGTCACCCAGATCGCCAAACAGTACGGCACGCCCTGTTATGTCTATTCGCGTGCCGCGCTCGAAAGGCGCTGGCGCGCGTTCGACGGTGCTTTCGGCGATCATCCGCATCTGATCTGCTATGCGGTAAAAGCCAATTCGAACATCGCCCTGTTGAATCTCTTGGCGCGCCTCGGCTCCGGTTTCGACATCGTCTCGCTCGGCGAAATGCAGCGCGCGATCGCCGCCGGCGGCGCGCCGGAGAAGATCGTGTTTTCCGGCGTCGGCAAGCGCGAGGATGAAATCATTGCCGGGCTAAAGGCCGGCATCCGCTGTTTCAACATCGAGGTTGCCGGCGAGCTCGACCGGATCGACCGGCTGGCCGGCCAGCTCGGTGTGATCGCGCCAGTATCGTTCCGGGTCAATCCGAACGTCGATGCGAACACGCATCCCTATATCTCGACCGGCCTGAAAGAAAACAAATTCGGGATCGCTTTCGAACAGGCACTCAGCGAGTACCGCCGCGCGGCACAGATGCCGAACATCCGGATCATCGGGATCGATTGCCATATCGGCTCCCAGTTGACCGACAACCGGCCGTTCCTGGATGCATTGGACCGTCTCCTCGAACTGGTTACCGCGCTGCAGGCGGAAGGGATCGAACTGCATCATCTGGACCTCGGCGGCGGTCTCGGCATCCGCTACAAGGACGAACAACCGCCGGAACCGGCCGACTACATTCATGCCATCCTGCAGCGCCTCGGCAATTCCGACCTCGAGATCCTACTCGAACCGGGCCGCGCGATCGTTGGCAACGCGGGTATCCTGGTCACGCGCATCGAGTACCTGAAAACGACCGAACACAAAAACTTCGCGATCGTCGATGCGGCGATGAACGATTTGATCCGCCCGTCGCTGTACAGCGCCTGGCAGAATATCATCCCGGTGCAGACGAACAGCCGGGCCGATGAACGGACCTGGGACGTCGTCGGCCCGGTCTGCGAAACCGGCGACTTTTTGGGCAAGGGCCGGCCGCTTCGCTTGTGCGAAAACGATTTGCTGGCGATACGCTCGTCGGGCGCCTATGGTTTCACCATGAGCTCGAATTACAACTCGCGCCCGCGCGCGGCGGAAGTGCTGGTCGACAACGATGCGGCGCATCTGATTCGGGAACGGGAATCGATCGAACAATTATGGACCGGAGAACGGTTGATTCCTTAAACAATCGCTGCTAAAGTCGATCCGATTACCTTTCGTACTCACCTACTGATTCAATGATTCATTTCACCAAGATGCACGGCCTCGGCAACGACTTTGTCGTGATCGACGCGATCCGCCAAACACCGCGCCTGGAACCCGAAACGATCAGGCGCCTGGCCGACCGGCATTTCGGGATCGGTTTCGACCAATTGCTGCTGGTCGAAAAACCGGTCAGTCCGAACGCCGATTTCAAGTACCGGATATTCAATGCGGACGGCAGCGAAGTCAGTCAATGCGGCAACGGCGCACGCTGCTTCGCCCGCTTCGTGCGCGACCAGGGTTTGACCGATAAGGACGAAGTGTGCGTCGATACCGACGCAGGCCAGTTGCTGCTGAAATTCGATTCCGACGGCCAGATTACCGTGAATATGGGCATTCCCCGTCACCATCCTGCCGAAGTTCCGCTGCTGGCGGACCAGGAAGCGAGCAGCTATCAGGCGTCCGCCAACGGTGAAACCTACGCATTCGGCGCAGTCTCGATGGGCAATCCGCATGCGGTGCTGCAGGTGGACAATGTCGAGGCGGCACCGGTCGCTGCGGTCGGGCGCCTGCTGGAATCGCACCCGTTCTTTCCGGCGCGCGCGAATATCGGCTTCATGCAGATCATGGACCGCGAACATATCAAATTGCGGGTGTACGAACGCGGCGCTGCCGAAACGCTGGCTTGCGGCAGCGGCGCCTGCGCGGCGGCGGTGATCGCGATCGAGCACGGTCTGGTCGACCGTCACGTCCAGGTGCAATTGCCGGGCGGAGCGTTAAAAATCAGCTGGGCCGGCCGCGGCGAACCGGTGCTGATGACCGGACCCGCCATTTCCGTTTTCGAGGGGACGATTGAGCCATGAGCGGACGGCGAAACGCTTTGACTTCGGAACAGGTTGCGGATTATTTGCGCGCCAATCCGGCATTTTTCAACGACCATCTGGATCTGCTGGAAGACCTCCTGATACCGCATCCCAGCGGCAATGCGATCTCGCTGATTTCGAAGCAGCTCGAAATACTCCGCAACCGGAATCAGGAAATGGAAGCCCAACTGGCTTCCCTGATCGAAATCGCCAAAAACAACGATACCTCGTTCAGCCGGATGCACAAACTGACGCTGGCGCTGCTCGAAACCTCGACGCTGGAAGAAGCGGTCGCAAGCCTGGAAGAAGTCCTGTCCGGCTATTTCGTAACCGATTTCGTCGCGCTCCGGATCATTACCGACACCCCGAACGCGGCGCTGCCGCAGCTTTTTCTCGCGCCCGGCAGCGCCGAATCGGAACATTTCCTGCCGATACTCTCTGCGGGACAGCTTAAATTCGGCCGCCCTACCCTGGCCCAGGCCAAAGTGCTGTTCGGCCCGGCAGCGCTCGAAGTCCAGTCCGCTGCGATCATTCCAATGAAGTTTGGAGATGACTGCCCGGGCGGGATAGATGCTGACCCAAGCGGAATACTCGCGATCGGCAGCCGCAGCAACGACCGCTTCCATTACAGCATGGGCAGTTTCTTTTTGACCCACATGAGCGAAATCATCGGCGCGCGCCTCCTGCCTCTGCTCTTGCAGAAAAATTATGCATAGCGAGGCACGACAATGGCTGGACGAGTTTCTCCGCGAACTGGAAGTCGAACGGCGCGCCTCGAAGCACACGGTGAGCAGTTATCGCCGCGATCTCGAACGATTGGCTGACTTTTGCAAGGAAAAATCGATTCCACATTTTTCCGGCGTTAGCCAACCGCATATTCGCGCGCATATCGCCGCGCGCCACCGCCAGGGAATCGGCAGCAAAAGCCTGCAGCGCGAATTGTCGGCAATGCGCAGCTTTTACCAGTTTCTGCTGAAAAAAAGACGCGTCGAAATCAATCCGGCCGAACATGTGCAGGCGCCCAAGCAGCCGCGTAAACTCCCGAAAACGCTCGACGTCGATCAAGTAACGGGGTTACTGGAGGCCGGCGCGCACTCGGATCTGGAAATCCGCGATCAGGCAATGTTCGAACTGTTCTATTCGAGCGGCCTGCGCCTTAGCGAACTGGCCGCGCTGAACCTGAGCGATATCAATCTGGAAGATGGAATGCTGACCATCGAATCGGGCAAGGGCGGCAAAGCCAGAATCCTGCCGATCGGCAGCAAGGCGGTCGAGGCGATCCGAAAATGGCTGCCGCTCCGGAACGGCACCGCCGACGTGAAGGAAAAGGCGTTATTCACTTCATCGAAAGGATTCCGGCTCGGCGTCCGCAGTGTGCAACTGCGCCTCGAACGCTGGTGCCTCGCCAAAGGAATCGCCGAACACATCCATCCGCACATGCTCCGGCACTCCTTCGCGAGCCATCTGCTCGAATCGAGCCGCGACTTACGCGCGGTGCAGGAGCTGCTCGGCCATAGCAATATCGGTACGACCCAAATCTACACACATCTGGATTTTCAACATCTCGCCGACGTTTACGACCAGGCCCATCCGCGGGCAAAAAAAATGCGCGGCCCCTAATTGCAGGCGAAAAAAAATCCAAAATCTGCTACCATGCAGGTTATTTTAAAACCAAAGCAATCAGTTACCTGAAGCAGACACAGTTGATACGGGATTCCAGTAATGGCGGCAAACGAATTTGAAGACACTAAATCGAGAGGAGTGCTCTGGGGCTTTGGCGTTCTGCTACTGGCGACACTCGTCATCATTTTGATTTTAGGTGCCTGGTGGGGCAGCGAGCCGGACCAGTTCAACGTCCAGGAAGAAGCGATGGAGCGCGCCAAAATCACCAATACGACCGATATTCCGCTGGGCTATACCTACACCAACACGCTGGCCCACATTGCCGAAGTCCTGCTGCATAAATCCGGCGGTTACATCACCAACGACGTGGCGCCGCCCGGTTTGTTTCTGGACAACATCTCGAATTTCGAATACGGCGCGCTGGTGATGCTGCGCGACGCGACGTCCGCGCTCCGGAATCACTTCGCTCGCGATCAGTCGCAATCCGACGAAGACCCTGATCTGAAAATCGCCGAACCGTATTTCTATTACGAGAACGATTCCTGGGCCTTGCCGTCGACCGAAGCCGAATACCAAAAAGGCGTGGACGCCTTGCACAATTACATGTCACGCCTTCAAAAGTGGGGCGGCAAGGTCAAACGCGCGCAATTTTATTCGCGTGCAGACAACCTGTGGCAATATACCGAGCTGGTAATCAAACGCCTGGGCAACCTTTCGACAAGACTCAGCGCCAGTACTGGCGGCGCCGAAATCAATCCGGCGCTGGCAGTGGTCGATCCCGACGTCGACGTCAATATCCGCAACGCGAAAGCCACGGCCCTGCCGCAGACTCCGTGGCTGCAAATCGACGACGTGTTTTATGAAGCGCGCGGCGCCAGCTGGGCGCTGCTGCACATTTTAAAAGCGGTCAAGTACGATTTTCACGACATCCTGCTCGACAAGCGCGCGATGAACACGGTCGACATCATGATCAAATCGCTCGAAAACGCGATGGCGCCGATCCTGAGCCCGATGATTCTGAACGGCAGCGGCTACGGCCTGTTCGCGAACTACTCTTTAACGATGGCGACCTACATCGCCCGCGCAAACGCATCCGCCCTGGACTTGCGCGACATTATGAACCGAGGTTAAAAAACGAATGGATGAGCAAATCAACTACAACCTGACCAATATCGACGCCTGGAAAAGAATTTTCTTCATGCTGATTTTTGCCGCGATCGGCGGCTTGGTCAGGATGCTGCTGTGGGCGGTCATTCTACTGCAGGTTGCCTCGACCCTGCTGACCGGCAAGGCGAACAAAAATATTCTGAATCTCGGGCGCAGCCTGTCGGTATATACTTATCACATCCTGCTGTTCATGACTTTCAATACCGAAGCCCTGCCTTTTCCCTTTTCGGACTGGAACCAGACGGCCGAATTGAAGATGCCGGAAAAATAATTTCTACGCGTTGCTCGGGATGGAATGATCGGCTTCTTTCATCATCCCTCCGCTTCCTCCGCCGAGAAAAACACGATCAAATCTCTTCCCGATCCTCTCCGAACGCCTCGTCTTCATCGGCCGCCGATTCATCTGCTGCAGCCGGAAGCCCGTCGTCTTGCAACAGATCTTTGATGTAGCGGTATAACAGCCGTGACGATTTGGGCGGCTTCGCAGCGGTGATTTCCTTCTGCGCATTGCGGATCAGCTGCCGCAATTGCTGACTGTCGGCTTCGGGATAATCGTCCAGCAACGCTGTCACGGCTTCATTCCCCTCGGCAATCAAGCGGTCGCGCCATTGTTCGGCGAGATGATGCTCCCGGACTGCATGCGCGCTTTTGTTCTTGAGGCGCGCCAATTTTTCGGCATACGGCTCGACATCGATCTGGTGCAGTTGACCCGCAATATATTTCAACAGGCGCTTGCGTGCGCCTGTATGAGGCATGCCGGAAACTTCGCGAACCGCTTGCAGAATCCTCTCCGGCAACATCAGCCTCTCCAACTGATCGGGCGACAAACCGGCCATTTCCTCGCCCAATTTGAATAACGCGGCAATTTCCTTTTTTATTCGGGTTTTATTCGGCCGGACCGCGTAATATTCGACCTCCTCACCGTATTCATCGTAATCTTCTTCAATCATCATTCGTGTTAAAGCGTTTTTTCCAGCGGTTATTCAAGTTCTCGTCAGCCTTCCGCAAGTTCGGCCGTCATGCACTGTTTGATTTCCTGCCAGGCATCCAGTTTTTGTTTCAGGCCGAGAGCCGCATGGGCGGGACTGGTCGAGGGCAGCCTATGATACACCAGATAAGCAAATCTTTCCGGCAACGTGGGTAAGATAAATTTCCGGTAGATCTTCTCCGGAGTCATTCCATTGAAAAACACATGCCGGATCTGCCCGTGCTGGCTGAAAAACACATTAAAATCGTTCACGACGATCGAGTCCATTTCGATATCCCCATCCAGACTGCTGGCTCTTTGACAGGTTTTCAAGACATCCCACACCGCTACCCGGTGCGTTATTAGAATTCCCTTGCGCAGCCCGTAACATAAATCCGGGTCGGCGCCGAACAATCGCCCCATGATGGTCCAGAACGCATTTTTCGCATGACCGTAGTATTGCTCTTTTGCTTTCGAGACCTTGCTGGGCATCGCCCCTAAAATCAACACCCGCGCATCGGGCGCGGCTATCGGATCAAATCCGCTTATCTCATGCATTTCATTTCCTCAATAAATTACTGTCAAGCAGGCCGGCCAAATTTGCGATAATAGCCGGCTCATCGTCATTATAGGATACCCTTCAAATCATGTGGTTCAAGAATCTGACTATTTTTCGCCTGACCGAAACCTTTACCTTGACTCCCGGCGAGCTGGAGCAAAAACTCCAAACGCTGCAATTCCGCTCTTGCGGACCGCATGAGGAATTCAGTTTCGGCTGGACGCAACCGGTCGGCAAATCCTCCGATCAACTGGTGCATGCCGCCAACGGCTTCATGATGTTGTGCGGCAAAAAAGAAGAAAAAGTCCTGCCGACGGCGGTAGTCAACGAGATGCTGCAGGAAAAAATTGGCGAGATCGAAGACCGCGAAGCACGCAAACTCTCCAAAAAAGAACGCACCACCTTGAAAGACGAACTGATCTTCGAACTGCTCCCGAAAGCCTTCCGTTTTTCCCGCAAGACCTATGCCTATATCGATCCCAAAGGCGGCTGGCTACTGATCGACTCCGCCTCCGCCAAAAGCGCCGAAGACTTGCTCAGCAGCCTGCGCAAATGTCTGGGCTCGTTGCCGGCGATCCCGCTAAACACGATAGATAAGCCGAGCGTCAACATGACGCAGTGGCTGCTGACGCAAGAGGCGCCTGAGGACCTGACGGTCGAAGACGAATGCGAGCTACGCGCGCTGGAAGAAGAAGGCGGCATCATCCGCTGCAAAAAGCACGACCTCAGCGCGCCGGAAATCAAAAACCACCTGGATACGGGCAAGCAGGCAATCAAACTGGCGGTAAACTGGGCCGGACGGATCGCCTTCGTGCTGGACGAACACCTGGCTTTGAAACGGCTGCGGTTTCTGGACATGGTGCAGGAGCAGGCGGCCGACATCGATACCGGCAGCGCTGCCGAACGCTTCGACGCGGATTTCACGATCATGACGGGGGAGCTGGCAGAACTGCTGCCGAGGCTGATTGCCTGGTTCGGCGGCGAAAACCGGGCCTGAAACAAATCGCCTGCCCGATCTTCAAGATCGGGCAGGATGGGCTTCCTTCAAAAAACGGCGGACATGAAAAAGCCCGGCAGCTTTCGCTGGCCGGGCTTTCATATGATCTAAGCCGGAGCTTATTTCATCATGGTTTTATGGAACAGTCTGTCCAGCTTGTCGTTGGTTGCTTGAGCAGCGTCGGCAGCGCGGTTAGCAGCGGCTTCAGCAGCGGCAGCGCGTGAAGATGCGTCGTTAGCCGCAGCCAGTGCGCTAGAAGCGTCAGAAGAAGCTTTTGCAACGTCTGTTTTCAAACCATCGATTTGGCCTTGCAGATTTTCGATGTCTCCGTTGGTGGCGCAGCCTACAACCAAGCTGGCAGCCAATGCGATCATTGATAATTTAACAAGCTTTTTCATTTTCTTTTCCTTTTAAAAAAAGTTACGACTACAAAAACAAATTAACCGGGAACATCGTATCATGAAATCAGTCTAATGTTAATCTATTTTATCTTCACCACCATCCCCGGTTCCACGTACCGACTCAAATGATCGATCTGCGTATTGGTCATGGCAATGCAGCCATGCGTCCAATTCATGCTGCGATGGATTTTCTCATCCGCCGCTCCGAGTCCATGTATCCCGATTTGTCCGCCTAAAGGCGTATTCTGCGGCGGAATCCGCCTGCTTTCGTTGGCCTCCACGATCCGCGCATAGGTCTCCTTGTTGACGATGCCCTTGATCAAGGCCGTTCTAGCATCTTGAATGTTCGGATAGGTCAACCCGAAGAACCGGCGAAAATTGCTTCGCTCCCCGACCCAGCCGATTCGATAATCGCCAAAAGGGGTAATATCGTCGCCACGATGGGTTTTATAGCCCGCGCCGCCTCGCCCGATTGCGATATTGTCGATCGTATCCACGGTCTGCTCACCTTTCTTGACTTCGATCTTCAACGCCTCGGTATCGACCAGCAGCCAAAAATCCTCGCCGGCTACCGCCGCGCCTGCAAAAAAAACGTTAAGCAGCCATAAACAAATTCGCAACATACTCTCTACACTCAACAGGAATTTTGGTGTATTTTAACCCTTCAGGTCACTCGCCGCATTTGGGATTCATCATGCAGATAAATACAATAACCACTCAACCCTATTCCGATCAAAATCCAGGAACATCCGGACTTAGAAAGAAAGTTAGAGTCTTTCAAGAGAAAGGTTACCTCGAAAATTTCGTCCAGTCAATTTTCGATTCGCTGGATGAAACCGCCGGCAAAACCCTGGTGCTTGGCGGCGATGGCCGTTATTTTAACCGGCAAGCGATCCAGACCATCATCAAGATGGCGGCGGCCAACGGCTTCTCCGAGCTCATTATAGGGCAAGGCGGCCTGTTGTCCACTCCCGCCGCTTCGCACATCATACGCAAGTGCGAAGCCTACGGCGGACTGATCCTATCGGCCAGCCACAATCCGGGCGGCCCCGACGACGATTTCGGAATCAAATACAATGTCGGCAACGGCGGACCGGCTCCCGAAAAATACACGAACGCATTTTATCAACGCAGCCTGACGATCGACAGCTACCGGATCGCCGAAATGGGCGACGTCGATCTCGACACGATCGGCAGTACGCAAATCGACCGTCTCAAGATCACGATTATCGATCCGGTCAGCGATTACGCGGAATTGATGCAGTCGATCTTCGACTTCAATCTGCTCAAGCAAAGCATCGGCTCCGGCTATATCACCCTGCGCTTCGATGCCATGCATGCGATTACCGGCCCCTACGCGAAACGGATTCTGGTCGATATGCTCGGCGCGCCGGAAGAGTCGGTGATCAACGCGACGCCTCTGGAAGATTTCGGCGGTCATCATCCCGACCCGAACCTCGCGCATGCGCACGAACTGGCCGAACTGATGTTCGGCCCGCATGCGCCGATCTTCGGCGCCGCGTCGGACGGCGACGGCGACCGCAACATGATCACCGGCAGTCAGATTTTTGTCACGCCGAGCGATAGCCTGGCCATTATGGCGGCGAATGCACGGCTGATTCCGGCCTATGCGAAAGGCTTGAGCGGCGTCGCGCGGTCGATGCCGACCAGTCAGGCGGTGGACCGGGTCGCGGCCGCCTACAAGCTGCCGTGTTTCGAAACCCCTACCGGCTGGAAATTTTTCGGCAACCTGCTCGACGCGGGCAAGATCACGCTGTGCGGCGAGGAAAGCTTCGGGACCGGCTCGGATCATGTCAGGGAAAAAGACGGGCTCTGGGCCGTGCTGTTCTGGCTGAACCTGATCGCGAGAAAACGCCAGCCGGTTGCGGACATCGTACACGAGCACTGGCAAAAATTCGGCCGCGACATTTACAGCCGGCACGATTACGAGGCGGTCGAAACCGAAATCGCAAACGGGATTGTCGAGCACCTGCGCAATCAATTGCCTACCCTGCCCGGCCAGACCTTCGGCGAGTTTACGGTCAAGTTCGCCGACGAATTCAGCTATGCCGATCCGGTCGACGACAGCGTCAGCAAGAACCAGGGCATCCGGGTGGGCTTCACGGACGGCTCGCGGATCGTATTCCGTCTGTCCGGCACCGGCACGGTCGGGGCGACGCTCCGGATCTATCTGGAAAAATTCGAAGCGGATCCCGCCAAACACGATCAGGACGCGCAGGAAGCATTGGCCGAACTGATCAAACTGGCGGAACAGTTTTGCGAGGTCAAAAAACGCACAGGCAGAACGGCGCCGAACGTGATTACTTAAAGGCAGGCCAAAGCAGCAAGGTAAAGGGCAAAACCGAAAACCCCTTGCCTTGCTTTTGTTTTAGCCCTCGAAACTGTGCGCAATGCCGTGCATCGCGCAAATCAGCAGCACGCCTGCCGCGATCAGCGCGATCTGTTCCAACGAATCTTTGAGTTCGGTTTTCCTGTGCAGGGTCGGTATCAGATCCGCCACCGCGACATAGATGAAGCTCGACGCCGCCAACGCCAGGATATAAGGCAGGATATGATCCAGGTCTTCGAGGCTGAAATAAGCCAGCATCCCTCCCAACACCGTCGCCAGGCTGGACAGGATGTTATAGGCCAGCGCTTTGCGCTTGGTATAACCGTTATGCAGTAAGATCGCGAAATCCCCGACTTCCTGCGGAATTTCGTGCGCCGCGACCGCCAGACTGGTCACCATGCCGAGTTTGGGATCGGTCAGAAAGGCCGCCGCGATCAGGATTCCGTCGACGAAGTTATGGATACTGTCGCCGACGATGATCAGTGCGCCGGCCGAATGCCGGTGCCCGTGGCTATGCAGGAGACTGCCGTGATCGTGATCTTGCGTTTCCTCGCCATGCGCCTCGCACGCATTGAAATGGCAATGGCGCCAGATCAAGAGCTTTTCAAGCACGAAGAAGATCAGGATCCCGGCCAGAATCGTAGCGGACAATCCGCGGAACTGCTCCGGCGCGACCTCTTCGAAAGCATGCGGAATCAGGCCCCAGAAAGAGACGGCCAGCAACGCACCGATCGCGAAGCTGATGCCGTGCGGCAGCACATGGTTCCGCAGCCGGTCCGGCAGCAAGAGAAACAACGCGGCCGCCAGCACGCTCAATACACCGCCGAGGGCCGTAAAAACGATGATCAACAACAATAAATTCACGCGTTCAATCTCTCCAGATCAATGTCGCCATGCGTCCGGTGACCGCATCCCGGCGGTAGGAAAAAAAACGGTCCGGTTCGGCGACCGTGCAAAACCGGCCGCCATAAATGCTTGTTACCCCGAGGGCATTCAGCTCGATGCGGGCGAGCCGATAAATATCGGCCAGCCATTTGCCTTCCGGTCGATGCGGCTTGAACGCTTCGGCAAAAGCCGGCGATTTTTGCACGAACACCGCGCGCACCTCTTCGCCCACTTCGAAACGTTCGGGACCGATCGCCGGCCCCAGCCAGATCAGTAGGTCTTTCCGGCCCAGCGCCGCCACCGCATTGCCGATAATGCCGTCGGCCAGCCCGCGCCAGCCCGCATGCACCGCGGCGACACGCTCGCCGTCAGCCGAACAGAGCAACAGCGGCAGGCAATCGGCGGTCATCACCGCGCACACCACGCCAGGCTCGTCGGTATATCCGGCATCGGCCTGCGGCACGCCTGCCACGGCCCCTGCCCTCACAATCTTATTGCCGTGGACCTGCTCCAGCCAGACCGGCTCGGACGGCAGCGCCAGCCTTTCGCGGATCAGCCGGCGATTCTGCAGGACCGCCTCCCGGTCGTCGCCGACATGCAGCGCGGGATTCAGGCTCGCATAAGGCCCGATGCTGAGTCCGCCGGTCCTGAGCGTCGTCGCGGCATGCACGCCGGCAGGCGCAGGCCATTCGGGAAACAAAAAATGTTCAGCGACGTTCATTCGCTTCCAGCGCCTCCAGCAAATGCGCCATGTCTTCCGGCAACGGATGCTCCCACTCCAGGTATTCATCGGTCACCGGATGCAACAAACCCAGTTTGGCCGCATGCAGCGCCTGGCGCTTGAAATTGCGCAGTTCCGCTTCGAGCCGTTCTCCACAGTCCGGCGGCATCTGAAAACGGCCGCCGTAAACCGGATCGCCGAGCAAAGGGTATCGAATATGCGCCATGTGCACCCGGATCTGGTGGGTCCGCCCGGTTTCGAGCATCACCTGAATAAAGGTATGATGCGCAAACCGATTCAGCACCCGATAATGCGTCACCGCATGTTTGCCGGCTTCCCTGACCGCGTAGCGCTTGCGGTCGGTCGGATGGCGGCCGATCGGCTCGTCGACCGTGCCGCCGGCGGTCATCCGGCCGCGCGTGATGGCGAGATACTCGCGGGTAATTTCGCGCTCCTGCAACTGCTGGGTCAGGCTATTATGCGCCTGCAGCGTTTTCGCGATCATCAACAGGCCGCTGGTTTCCTTGTCGATCCGGTGCACGATGCCCGCGCGCGGCAGCGTTTCGAGATGCGGATCGTGATGCAGCAGCGCATTCAGCAGGGTGCCGTCCCAGTTGCCGGCCGCCGGATGCACCACCAAGCCGGCCGGCTTGTTCACCACCAGCAAGCTCTCGTCCTCGTAAACGATGTCGAGCGGAATGTCCTGCGGCTCGGAATCGACCACGACCTCTTCTTCCGCCTCCAGCACGATCTCTTCGCCGCCTTCCAGCTTGTCTTTCGCTTTCAGCGCCCGACCGTTCACCGTCACCCTGCCTGATTTGACCCAAGCTTGCAGACGGGTTCTCGAATAGTCGGCGAACAATTCGGCCAATGCCTGATCCAGACGCATTCCCGCCAACTCATAGGGCACTACGGCCGTCAATCTTTCCATCGCAAATTCTTCTGATTCGTTCTGCGTTACGTTATACTCGTTCAGTTTTCGTGCCGGATCGGCTAACTGCCGATCCGGCACGAAAACCGATCATATTACTACGTGTCGATAGCACTATGCGATTAATTTTGTTAAAAAGTTTATTTATTGGCTGGCTTGCGTTCTCGCTGACCGGCTGCGAATCGCTAAAGAATTTCTCGTTCAGCAAGGATGCCGAAACGGAAGACGAATACAAAGACTGGAATGTCGAAAAATTCCGCCAGGAAGCGCAAACCGCCGTCGACGCCGGCAATTACGAAAAAGCGGTCAAAATCTACGAGGCGCTGGAAGCGCGCTACCCGTTCGGCGAAACCTCCGCGCAAACCCAGCTCGACGTTGCCTATGCCTATTACAAAAGCGGCGATTCCGACGCGGCACTCGCGGCGGCCGACCGCTTCATCAAGATCAATCCGCGCAATCCGAGCGTCGATTATGCCTATTACCTGAAAGGGCTCGTCAACTACAACCGCGGCTTCGGCTTCGTCGACCGCTTCCTGCCGACCGACTCCTCGCAGCGCGACATCAGCACCACCAAAGAAGCTTACGAAAATTTCTCGGAGCTGATCAATCGCTTCCCGAACAGCAAATATATTGCGGACGCCAAGCAGCGGATGACCGCGCTAAGAAACAACATGGCGATGCACGAAGTGCATATCGCCCGTTTTTATATCAAACGCCAGGCTTATGTCGCCGCCGTCAACCGGGCAGCTGAGGTGATCGAAAAATACCAGCGGACTCCGGCGGTGCCGTATGCGCTGGAAGCCCTGAAGGAGGCTTATACCAAACTGGACATGCCGGATCAGGCCGCCAATGTCGAGCGAATCTACCAGCTGAATTATCCCGACGGCCCTCCGGTCCCAGAACACAGCGAAGCGACTTTCTCGCACAGGGTGTGGGATTTTATCGGGTTGGAGAAATAGGGGTTTTGGTTGGCGGCATAGGGGAGAAACGTAAACTACTTCTCCGAAATAAACTACACCTTGACTCCAAACGTCCGGCAACGATGAAGCTGTTGCCCGGCCTACCGAACTGAAGATTTTCGCAACCGCCGGCAAAAGCTGTTCAATGCAAACCCAGCAACAATACCGTCACGTTATCGTTGCCGCCAGCGGCCAACGACGCTTCGACCAATCGGTCGGCCCGCGTTTGTAGGCCGCCGGCTTCCCCGAGAAGCGCGGCGATCTCCGCATCGGCAAGTTCACCGGTTAGTCCGTCCGAACACAGCAACAGTATATCGCCGTCATTTAACATGCCGGCCGCGAAATCGGGCCGAATGTCTTGTCCGTCGGCACCGCGCGTGCCGAGAGCCTGGCAGATCACGTTGTGATAGGGATGGCCGGCAATTTGGCTACGGTCGATCAAGCCGGCTTCCAGGAGGAGTTGTACATAGGAATGGTCCTTCGTCAATTGAGCAAGCGCTCCGTTCCATAAATAAACGCGACTGTCGCCAACCCAGGCGATTTGGTAAGCCATGTCTTCGATTTTTACTGCCGCCAGCGTCGAGCCCATCCCTTCACTGCCGACGCCGTCTTGTATCGCATGCATGATTGCCCGATGCGCCGCATCGACCGCTTGCGACAATGTGCCGCCGACTTTGACTGCACGAGCGATTTCCTGAATCGCGATCGCGCTGGCGACTTCGCCGGCCTCGTGGCCGCCCAGGCCATCGGCCACCGCCCATAAACCCCATGCCGGCCAGGCAAGATAGCTGTCTTCGTTCAGTTCGCGGACCCGTCCCGGGTGACTTGCTGCGCCGTATACGATTTTGCCTCGTGACATGCTATTCGGTTTCCAGGCTGCGTTTGACCGCAAAAAATTCGTTCGAGCTTACTGCTTTGGCCGGCGGAAAGCGAAGCACCGCCCGTTCGAGAAAGCGGACTCGCTCCGCATTCAAATAATGCAAAGGGCCGTTTGCCGGCAATCGCAGCGCCATGTCCAGCAAAGCGCGGGGATTGAAACCGGCCGACCAGAGCAACGACAAGGCGATGTCATCGGCCTCGCGTTCTTTGGACGGGTCAATCACCTGCGTCAATGAACCGACACCAATGCGGTTGGGTTCGGGTTCCGGGCGCGAAAACAGATCGAACAGACCGCCGGAACCGGTCGTCGTTTTGGGCGCGCAAAAATGGCCGGCCAATTCGTGGCCGAGTTCATGCGCCAATATCGCGGCCAGTTCCGATTCATTCAGAACGAAGCGAAGCGCGCCGTCAGTCACGAACGCGTAGCCGTTGCCGATCGAGAACGCATTCGGCGCCAGATTTCTGACCAGAGCAACCTTCCAGTGCATCAGCTCGGGACGTCCGCTGTCAGCAGCGAGCCTCGAAGCGAGGTTTTGCACATAGCGAGACGGATGATCGCTACTCGCGCGCAACGGCCACTCGTTGTAGATGCGCTGTAACGAGGCGTCGATTGCGGCCTGCTGCTCTGGGCAAGGAACGGCCGCCGCGGCGGAAGCGAAGACCGCTGCAGCGGCGGACAGCAGCAATCGAAGCGGAGCGCCGGTTCTGCGCACGGGCATCGCTTCAAGAACCGACGACAAATACGGTCGGACGGATATCATAACTGGTGCCGGCCTGCACTTTTTGCTCGACCACGTAAGTACCGGACGGCATCTTGGCGGGTATCTTGAAATCGACCTCGGAACTGCCGCCACCCAGAGGTCTGGAAACCGGCCGTTCGCTCAACGTCTTCAGGGTTTTACCATCATGTTTGAGTACCATCGATTCGGTCACGTTGACGCTCGGTGTGCCTTGCGGCGCCATTACCGAATAATCCATGCCGATTTTGACCGTGTCGCCGACATGCACCGTTTCCGGATAAGCGGTAGCTGTCCGAATCTTGACTTCGGTGCTGTTGACCGGTGCGGTGTAACCGTAAAGCCGTTGATCCTGCTCCACGGTCCGGGTTTGACTCGAATGGTAGTTGTACAGCGCCAGCCCGGCTAAGGCCATGCAGCCGGCGCCGGCTCCGGCGCCGGCCCCGGCGTTGTTGGTCAGGACCCCGGTCAAGGCGCCAACCGCACCGCAACCTAAAGCCGCAAGGCCGGCGGATTGCTCCATTGTCGCGCAGCCAGCCAGCAGGACGACCGAAGGGGCGAAAATGCCGATTTTGAGGTTAAGCGTCTTTTTCATTTATAGCTCCTTCGCATTTTGTGCTTGAGTGCCCTGAGGCGCCGGCGCAGCGGGAATTTGCGCTGGCGGAGCGGCCAGAGCTTCCGCCGGTTTTTCCATGTACGGGGCCATGCCTTCAGGCAACGCCGGGAAATAGCCGTCCAACACCTGTATTTGCTGCAACACTGCAGGTACCGGGGGCGGCTGTATCGCCTCCATCTTGGCGCTTTCGTAATAGAATTTTCCGCTGCCGGTAGGGTATTCGACGCCGACCTTGATCGCGTGCTCCTCGCCGTCGACCTCGACCACGGAACGGAAGGTCAACACGTAATCGCTTTGCAGGATATTTTGGATCCGCTCAACGGTTTTTTGCATTTCATCGATTGCCTCGCCGATCAAATAGTAAATGCCGAATGAATTCTTCGACAGCGATTCGAGGTTTTTAAAATGCTCGCGGCTTTTTTTCGAATAGGCGAGTGAATAAATCGGTACCGGAATGCCGAGCGCGGTGATGCGGCCGTTCAGTTCCTCGCGCGAAATGGCGCTACCTTCATCGTAGCCGTCCGAGAACACCACGATCGAGCAGGAAATGATGTAATTTTCTATGCCGGGCGTCACCGATCCTTGCGCGGACATCCCGCACATTTGCATCGCGGCCCCGATCGTATCGTAGATTCGGCTGCGATTGCCGTCCGGCACTACCTCGAAAAGACGCCGGCCAAGCGCGCCGGGGTCTCTTTCGAAATCGGAAACGATGTCATAGCCGGTTTTCGTGTCCCGAATCGATAAGATCGCGACTTCGTCCTGTGGACGCTTGCTGTCGATATAGCGGGTCGCGGCTTTTTGCGCGGCCAAGAATGGCGCGCCAGTCATCGACTTGCTCGCATCGAGGATCAAGACCGAGCGCGTTGCCTCCTGGCGTTGGCGGATCGAACCGATGTTATATTGACGCTTCATCGGATCGTAGGCCCTGCCTTTAACCATCAGACCGATGTTCATCGCGTTCAAATTGACCAAGGGGTTCTGTTCTTGATCGAAGGTGCGGAAATACACCTGGACATAGGGATACAAGCCCGAGTTGACCCGGTAAATCTTCAGGCCATAGCCGCCGGGATCCGAAAAACCCAGCGCGGACGCCGGCATCGATGCCAAGCTCGCCAACAGGGTGGCGAAACCCGTGAGCAGCAGCCTGCCTCGGGCAGTTTTGAACGATGAAATTAACGTCTTTTTTCGTAGCGCTTGTATCATGGCTATCCCCTCGTCATCGGTTGTCGTTGTTAAAAATTGCGGGTTGGTCTTTTCACTATAGACTGTTTTGATCATTTGACCCTGACACCACTACTGCTGAAATCGTCTAGCCAACTGTCATTATTGCCGCCGGAATTTCGTTTTGCCACCTGCCGTGTCGGTTCCTTGCGCTTGACCACCGGTTTGGGTTTGGGCGCTGCGGCGATGTTTTTCGGTGTACTTGCCTCTCGCGTCCTATACAAAGTGTTTTCGGCTTGCGAAGAGGGGCCGGGTATCGGTTTGATTGCTGGGCTTCCTCCTTTCTTTTTTAATTCCTCTTCGAAGGCGGCCGCGGCGCTACCCCCGGGAGTCGGTGTTGGCATAATCGCAGCAACGCTGGTAGACGGAGCGGGTACCGGGGTCGGGGTGGCCTTTTCGGGCTCGGCGGTCGGCTGCACCGCGACGGGTAATTGCGGCAATGGCGGGAGCAAGTCGAGGGTCTGACCAGGCGCTTGCGTCCCGGCGATTCGGGTGGATTCGTCTTTCGCGGCGGGCCACAAAAAATAGGCGATCGCCAACGTCGCGGCGAGGGCGAACGAAACGCCGGCCATCAGCCAGAGTGCTTTTCGATTCGAATCGGTTGCGATGTGGGCGGGGGGTATTGCGGCCGAAGGCGCCGATTTCGGCAAGGTTAACGAAACCGGCTCGCTCGGTAGTTTCAGGCTCGGCGGATGCAGCCCGGTCGCGCCGGTCCGCCGGCTGACCAGCACGGTACGGTCGGTGTATTGGGCGCTTTGCGTCGCAGGACCGGGCATACCGGGATCGATCGCGGCGAGGGTTTGGCCGAATTCCTGCATCGTTTGCTGACGCAGATTCACGTTCAGGTTCAACGCGCGCAGAATCGCCGCTTCCAGCAGCGGCGGCACGCCGGGCGCCAACTGCGACGGCGCGATCAGATCCTTACCGGCGACGCGCTCGTGCGCGGCGGGCGGATTCTGCCCGGTCAATAGCGCATAAAAGGTAGCGCTCAGCGCATAGATGTCCGATCGTTCGTCGGTGCCGGTGCCCATTGCCTGCTCGGGCGGACTGAAGCCGTGCGTCGCGGCGCGGCCGATCGTCCGGGTCATCGTCGACGGGGTCGATTCCTTCGCGATGCCGAAGTCGATCAACATGATACGGCCGTTTTCATCGAGCAGCACGTTGTCCGGCTTCAGGTCGCGGTGGATGATCGGAGGCTTTTGCGAATGCAAATAAATCAACACTTCGCACAACTGCCGCATCCACGGCAACAAAATGTCGAGCGGAATGCGCCCCGGATATTGCTTGCGCTCGCTGCTCAGTGTCTTGCTGCCGCCGAATTCGAGTACCAGATAAACCATGCCGTCCGCGACGCTGCGGTCGATGATGTCCGGGATCGATGGATGATTCAGACGGCTCAGCAAAGTGGTTTCGTACTCGTCGAACAACAGTTCCGGCACCTCTTTGATCGCCCGCCGTTTGGCGTTTAGGCGCAGGTCTTCGACCAGATAGGTGGCGCCGAAACCGCCCTTGCCGAGCACTGCGACAACCCGGTAGCGCTCGCCGATCGTGCTGCCGACCTCGCGCAGCCAGCCGAAGACGCCGCGAATCACGCCGTTCGCGGCGACGTCGAGATGCGCCATTTCGAGATTGCACTGGCTGCAACGGTAGTCGCGTTGCGCCAGGGCGACGAGAGGGTTTTCAGTACCGCAGCCGGGGCAGACGCGATTTTCCGGATTTTTATCGAGATTCATGGCTATTTCCTGCGATCCTTTAATTTGAGCCCGAGCACCGCGATCCCGATGAACACGATGCCGAGCAACGCAACCATGCCGAGGTCGGCGCCGAAAGTGCCGGAAATCGGCACGATCAGCTTGCCGGTGAAAGGATATTGCACGCTGCGGCTTTGCAAGCTCAACGTGGTTTTCATCGCATCGAGGGCCCAATAAGCGATCACACTCGTCTTTGCGACCCACAAGCCGCCATCGCTCAAAATCACCACCGCGTTCGACAGCACCACTTGCGGAATCAATAAAATCGGCGCAGTCGCGACTGCCTTGTCGTTCGAGTCGACGAAGGCGCTGACCGCAAGGCCCATGCAGGTGGCGGCCATCGCCGCCGAAAACAACACCGCGACGCGCGCGAAAAAGCCGCCGGGCAAGTCGACCATCAGCGAGACGATGCCGAACAGCAGTGCGCACTGGATCAGGCACAATGCGGCCAAAGGCAGCAGCTTGCTGGTCAAATAAGGCGTAATGCCCAAGTTGACCGAACGTTCGCGCAGATAAATCGGTAATTCCTTGACCAATTCCCGAGCCGAATTCAAGGTACCGAACCAGATCGCGGAAAGCACCAGGATGAAGAAGATCTTGCTCTCGGCTTCCGCGCGCTGCGCGGGCAAACCGTCGGTATTGAATACCAGCCCGATGATCACCGCGATTAGCGGCGCCTGCAAGAGCAGGATCAATAAATTTTTCTTGTCGGAAGCGATCAGGTCGAGATAACGCCGTATCAAGGTGCCGGTCTGCCGCCAGTCGAACCAACGGCGGTTTTTCGCCTCATTCGGGGGGATCGGCTGGGTGGCCGAATTCAGCGCGGACGCAGGCGATGTCATGCGCGCGAGTACGTAATTCTGATAATACGACGACTGCCGGAACTTGTCCGCCCACAGGTTTGCCGGGCTCGCTTCGAGTAATTCGTAGACATCGGACAGTTTCTGCACGCCGAAATAGGCCGCAGCTTCGCGCGGCGGGCCGAAATAGACCAGTTTGCCTTTGTGCAACAGCACGACAAGATGACAGACGTCGATGTTTTCGAGCGTGTGGGTGACGCAGACGACCGTCTTTTCATCGGCCGCGAGATCCGCGAACAGACGCATCATGCGTTTATCGGTGCCGGCGTCGAGGCCGCTGGTAACTTCGTCGAGAAACAGAATGTTCGGATTCGCGACCAGCTCGACGGCCAAGCTGACTCGCTTCAACTGGCCGCCGCTGAGCGGTGCCGGCGTATCGATCGGCAAGGCACTCTTTTCGCTCAATTCAACCTTGCTCAACACGCTGCCGATGTAGCCGCCGATTTCCCGATCCGAGGTATCCGGCGGCAGGCGCAAGCGGGCGGTATATTTCAGCGCGTTTTGAATCGTAATCTTCCGATGCACGATGTCCTGCTGCGGCACGTAGCCGATCGTGGCCCGAAACGCGTCGAAGGCGCCGTACAAATCGATGCCGTTGTAGAGCACCTTGCCGCTAGTGGCCGGGCGCCGGCCGTTCAATGCATCGAGCAAAGTCGATTTACCGGAGCCGCTGGTGCCGAAAAGTACGACGAACTCGCCCGGTTCTATCGCGAGACTAATGTCGTCGAGCAGGCGCTTTGACTGTTTGGTCGAGCGGTCGAAGACTTCCTTGCACAAACCTTGCACTTCGACCCGGACCCGACCGGAGGTGTCGATCGGCTCCAGTGCTTGTCCGGTAAACAGAAAACCGAACGAGGCGATCGAGACACGGTCGCCCTGCTTCAGGCGCAGGCGGCCTTCGATCTGTCGGCCATTCACGAAGGTGCCGTTGGTACTGTTGAGATCTTCGATTTCGACGCCGTTTGCGTCGCAATAGAGTCGTGCGTGTTCTCTCGACACCAAAGGCGAAGCGATTTCGAGATCGCATTCGGGAATCCGGCCTATCGTCAGCACGCCGGATTTTGGGGACGCAGGGGCTGCGAATGGCGAGGTCCCGGTAGGGTGATCTAGAAAATTGACTTGGAACAGCGTTGCGCCGAGCGCAAGCCAGTCGCCGTCGGAAAGTTTTGTTTTGCCGACGGCGGAATGGCCGTTGACCGTGATCCGAGCGTCCGCAAACGGGCTTACGAACAAGCCGTCGAGAGTAAACGACAGCCTGGCATGTTCCGCTTTGACGTCCTGGCCTTGCAAAGGCAGATCGCAAGCCGGATTGCTGCCTGCGACGTAGTCTTTCCCGTCGGTAAAAGTCGCCGTCGCGGACGACCGGGTAAAGGAACTGCGAAACTCTACGACGATCTGCGACATTGGGGCGCCTCGGCTTTACCGGTAACGGTCACGGAACAGGATTGTCCAAGCGAAACGATTCCGCCTGCGATTGTTGTTGAGTTCATGGCATGACCGACGGTAACCGTTCCGATTCGTGTTGATGTATTGCTTGCGAACGGGATTCGTAGGCACAAGCATGAAAATAGCGCGAAAATCGTAAACGAGAAAAAACCGCGCCACCGGCAAAACATCACCGTCTACCGGATAATACCGTTCTCCGCAAGGTTACGACGGCAACATGGAACGAAATTGTTCCCTCTATCATCAGAGGGAGTCCGCACAAAAGGCTTGATCAGGCCACCTCTGTAGATCGAGAGTGTTTTTCGAGCCTGTTCAATACTTTATGCGAAGGCGCGGATGACCGATAGTAGATGTTTCGCGATTCTAACACAACAGTCGCTAACGGCCAAAACATGAGTCGAGCAAAAGAGTGCGGCAATAGCTTGGCCGTTTGTTTCGAATCGACGGCTCAATGCTGGCGGTAACTTTTATGAGAAAATTTAATGGTATAAGGTTAATAAACTCTATCTATCCACATAGAAAATGGAAACAAGATCATGATAAAAAAACGTCGGGTATTCGACAGCAGCTTCAAATTGCAAGTGGTGCGCCTGATCAAAGACCAGTGAGTCACCGGCGCGTCTCCTCCAAAACCCGGCAGTTATTTTAAAAAGTATGTCCGGTTTAGTGTAGTGCATTGACATTGCTAAAAATTAGGGTTGCAGAAATCTTTAAATAGCCTACTTCACAGAGAAATCCTATAAATACAGGTCTAAATAGGAAACCTCTTACCCATGCCCTTATACATAAGCCCGTCATTCCGACAGGGATTGCCGGAATCCAGAAACCCAGGCGGGTGCGCTTTCGTACCTCCCTGCACGCGATATGAAAATGCTCTAAATTCCCGCCCGCTCAGATGGATGAGGCGGTTTCGCGCCAGTAAACCGCCATGCCAAACGAAGCGCCGGTGTGCCGTTTTGGTGGATTGCCTGACGGCGAATCCACCCTACAATTCATCCACCGTACGGGTTTGCGGGCGAGATGCGTAGGCACAAGCATAAAAGCCGCCGATGATTTTGAATTATCGATACGCGCCTTCCTGCACACGACGATGGCGAGAACTCCGGTCTTGGGTTATTTGCAATATATCGAAGGCGGAGCGAACACCCAGCGGGTTAGAAATCAGGATATTCAGCGCCATGTCCGCTATTTGCGCTGGAAATACGATCAGCGTATCCCCGAACGCTTTCTGGCTTTGGGGCTGAATGACTGGGTCTGGGTAGAGGAAGGCGGTTATTCCGACCTGGGCAGACCCAATCCGGAAATAGAACCGGTGGCATCCATCATCGTGAAGTTGTGATTTTTCACCGTCGGCGAACTGTTAAAGCTAACCCAAGGCTTTTCGATTACGCCAGGCTTGCCAGAAAATCTTGTTCGGAAATAAGATTCAGCCACTCGGTACGGTGCTTGGCGAAGTCGGCGTAAGTATAGGCGGGCGGCAATGCCAGCGGAGTTTGAGTGCCGCGCCGGACGATGCCGCAACCCCAGTCGGTATTGACTACGCACATGCTCAAATCGGGTCGGGAGGCGCGTAAATTGACGAAAGCCCGCCAGGTCGTGCCGTTCCACTGGCGGCAGCCGTTCTGCAAGGCTTCCTCATAGCTGCGTTGATGCCATTCCGTGGGTGGATCGCAGTCATGGACGATAATGGTTCCGTTCTCGGACAGATGCCGCAGGGCATTCTCGATATCGCGCTGCGCTTGCTCCTCCGTATGGAGGCCATCGACAAAAATCAAGTCGTAACGGATATGATCCGCCAGCATGCCGAAAAATTCATCGGAGGTGATACGGAATGTGGCGTTTACCGAGGCCGGGTCAACGCCATGCTTTGTCGGGCAGAGGGAGCTATTGAAAGCATCGCCGCCCTCTACGCCGATTTCCAGATAACGCTGATAACCGTGTTTTTTGATAAATAGATTGATAATGTCGAATCGGTACATAATCTGGCTCTTTAAATGAAAAAAACGGAAACAAATTTTACGTGAAATTCGTAGAGTGGAAAAACGGTTTGATTAAGCCGCGCGGTCGGGCACGCGCTTTTTGTGCCCGACATTTTCCATGCCTTGAAAGGTGACAGGGTTTCAGACCCGCGCAACATTCCGAAGCAGAATCGCCACATGATCGCCGGGCAACGATAAAGCGGTTGCCCGACCTATCAGGCTGTACGCCTCACCCCCCCTTGACTTTCTTCGCCATTTCTTCCCGGCTCAAATGGCGCACCGCCTCGCCCTTGACCATGTAGATCAGATGCTCGCAGATGTAGCAGGCATGGTCGCCGATCCGTTCCATCGCGCGCACGGTCCACAGCACGTTCAGCGTGCGGGTGATGTTGCGCGGGTCTTCCATCATGTGCGTGATCAACTGGCGGATGATGCTCGAATATTCGCGGTCGACGTTGTCGTCCAGGCCGGTAATCGCCGGAACGTCCTCGATGCTCATCCGCGCGAATGCGTCGAGTGCCCGGTGCAGCATGTCCTTGACCAGATTCGCCATGTGCTGGATCTCGTAATACTGATCGATTCGACCGTCGCTGTCGGCCGACTGGATCGCCAGTTTTGCGATCCGCTCGGCCAGATCACCGACGATTTCCAGTTCGTTGATCACCTTGATCACGGTCAGCAGCAAACGCAGATCGAACGCGGCCGGCTGCCGAAGCGCCAGGATCTGCGTACATTCGCGATCGATCTCGACTTCCAGCGCATCGACCTGATTGTCCTGCTTGATCACCAGCTCGGCCATTTCGATGTCGCCCGTCGAAAAGGACTGCATCGCCAGCTCCAGTTGCTGTTCGACGAGTCCGCCCATAGTCAGCACCTTGTTGCGGATGTCTTCGATTTCCTTGTTGAACTGGGCGGAGATATGCTGTCCGATCTTACTGTTTTCCATTGTCGGCTCCTTAACCATAACGGCCGGTGATGTAATCTTCTGTCTGCTGTTTTTTCGGATTCGTGAACAGTTCGCTGGTCGGGCCCATCTCGATCAGTTCGCCCATGTACATAAAGGCGGTGAGATCGGATACCCGCGCCGCCTGTTGCATGTTGTGCGTCACGATCACGATCGTGTATTGTTCTTTCAGCTCGTTGATCAATTCCTCGATTTTCAGGGTCGAGATCGGATCCAGCGCCGACGCCGGCTCGTCGAGCAGCAGCACCTCGGGCTCGATCGCAATCGCGCGCGCGATCACCAGACGCTGCTGCTGGCCGCCGGACATCCCGAGCGCATTGTCGTTCAGGCGATCCTTCATTTCATCCCAGAGCGCCGCGCCGCGCAACGCCTTTTCGACCGTTTCTTCGAGCGTTCTTTTATCGTTGATGCCCTGAATCCTGAGGCCGTAGGCAACGTTTTCGAAGATCGATTTCGGGAACGGGTTCGGCTTCTGGAACACCATCCCGACGCGCCGGCGCAACGCCGCGACATTCACCGACTTATCGTAGATGTTCTCGTTGTCCAGCAGGATCCGGCCTTCGATCCGGGCGCTGTCGACCAGATCGTTCATCCGGTTGATGCAGCGCAGCAGCGTCGATTTGCCGCAGCCGCTCGGGCCGATGTAGGCGGTTACCTTCTGTTTCTGAATGTCCATGTTGATGTGGTGCAGGGCCTGTTTTTCTCCGTAAAACAGGCTCAAATTGTCGACCCGGATGCAGACTTCGGAAAACCCGGTCTCGGCCTGGCCTTTCGTATCGCGCAGGATCGACTTCATGTCGATCGCATGGGTACGTGCTTGTTGTGCTGTTGTCATGATGATTAACCTTCAAGAGCTCGATATTTTTCCCTCAGATGATTGCGGATCAGGATCGCAGACAGATTGAGCCCGATAATCACCAGGACCAGCAGCAGCGATGTCGCATAGACCAAGGGACGCGCCGCCTCGACATTCGGGCTCTGGAAGCCCACGTCGTAGATATGAAAGCCGAGGTGCATGAATTTTCTTTCCAGATGCAAAAATGGGAAATTGCCGTCCAGAGGCAGCGACGGCGCCAGTTTGACCACGCCGACCAGCATCAGCGGCGCCACTTCGCCGGCCGCTCGCGCGACCGCCAGGATCAGGCCGGTCATCATTGCGGGACTTGCCATAGGCAGCACCGTCCGCCAAAGCGTTTCAAACTTGGTCGCGCCGAGCGCCAGACTGCCCTCGCGGATCGATTTGGGAATGCGCGCCAGACCTTCTTCGGTCGACACGATCACGACCGGCAGCGTCAACAGCGCCAGCGTGATCGACGCCCACATCAGGCCGGGGGTACCGAATACCGGCGCGGGCGAGGCTTCCGGATAAAACAGGCGGTCGATCTTGCCGCCCAGGATGTAAACGAAGAATCCAAGGCCGAACACGCCGTAAACGACGGAAGGCACCCCGGCCAGATTGTTCACCGCGATCCGGATCAGCCGGGTCGTGAAACCCTGTTTCGCGTATTCGCGCAGATACACCGCCGCGATCACGCCGAACGGCGTCACGATGATCGACATGACAATCACCATCAGAATGGTGCCGTAAATCGCCGGAAAAATGCCGCCTTCGGTGTTCGCCTCGCGCGGATCGTCGGCCAGAAACTCGGCGAACTTGGTGAAATAATGGCCGATTTTGCCGAATACGCTCATTTCGTTCGGCTGATAAACCCGGACGACCTTGGCCAGCGCGATCTCGTGTTCGCTGCCGTCGTCCGCGGCCGCGACGAAACTGTCCTTGCGGATGTCGCGATACCGCGCCACCAATTCGGTTTGGAATTTTTTATATTCTCCGTCCAAAACCGCTTTCTCGGCCGCGATACGCTGCTCCGAGGCCGCGTCCCAGCGCTTCTCCAACTCCAGTTTGCGCCGCTCCAGACGCAGCCGCTCCAGCCCGTAGTTGACCGCGCCGATTTCCTTTTTTTCGAGATGGGCAATCTTCTCGAAAATGTCCAGCGCCGCCTCCAGGCGTTCCTGCAGCACCGGCATCGCCCCCGGCCCTTCGGCGATTACCTTGCCTCCTTCCTTGACGGCGACCAGCCGGCCGTAGAAATTACCCCACTCCCGCCGTTCGACCGCGATCAGTTCGGGAGGCGTACTTTGCCGTTTGATCCGGCGTTCCTGGATCCAGCGGAAATCCGAACCGGATACATCGCGATTGCCGGTCTTGATTTGATACTGGACCAGCACGTCTTCGTCGTCGGTCATCGCAAAACCGGCCACTTGCGCCATCGCCGCCGGCGTGACGCTGGTATCGATCAGCTCGCCGATCACTTCATGCACTTGCCCGCCGTCTTCCTGGTAACTGAACTGCATCAGGCCGCCCGGCCAGAAATTGCCGATTCCGCGTACCAGGATCAATCCCAATACGCCCAGCACCATGATCAGGCAGGCGCTGACCGCCGAAGCCGTCAACCATACCCACGGATTGCCGCTTTTAAACCACGATTTGATCATAACGAACTGTATTTTTCACGTAGGCGCTGACGGATGATTTCGGCCAGCGTGTTGAAGATGAAGGTGAACAGGAACAGTACCAGCGCCGCCAGAAACAAGATCCGGTAATGCGTGCTGTCGACTTCGGCTTCCGGCATCTCGACCGCGATGTTGGCCGCCAGGGTCCTGAGCCCCTGAAATACGCTGAAGTCCATCACCGGCGTGTTGCCGGTCGCCATCAACACGATCATCGTCTCGCCGATCGCCCGGCCGAGTCCGATCATCACCGCCGAAAAAATGCCGGGGCTGGCGGTCAGCAGCACGACGCGGATGACCGTCTGCCACGGGGTCGCACCCAAGGCCAGGGAACCGACCGTCAAATGCTTCGGCACGCTGAACACCGCGTCTTCCGCAATCGAAAAAATGGTCGGCACCACCGCGAACCCCATCGCGATGCCGACGACCAGCGCGTTACGCTGGTCATAGCCGATCCCCCACTCGCGGCTGAACCAGTCGCGTAGCGAACCGCCGAACAGCGCCGCTTCCAGAGGCACACTGACCTGGAATGCGAACCAGCCGGTAAACAGCATCACCGGAATCAATAACGCGCCCTCCCAGCCTTCGGGAATTTTATGCCGGATCGCTTTCGGGACCCACTGCCAGCCCAGCGCAAACAGCAGCACGCCGACCGGCAGCAAGATCAGCGTCGAGAAGATGCCGGCGAGGTGCTTTTCGATGAAAGGCGCCAGCCATAAACCGGCCAGGAAACCCAAAATCACCGACGGCAGCGCCCCCATCAGCTCGATGGTCGGCTTGACCAGCTGACGCATGGCCGGCGCCATGAAATAAGCAGTGTAAATGGCGCCCAGCAAAGACAGCGGCATAGCGAACAGCATCGCGTAGAAGGCCGCCTTCAGTGTGCCGAAAACCAACGGCGTCATACTGTATTTCGGCTCGAAATCGTTCGCGGCCGAAGACGACTGCCAGATGTAATCGGGCTTCTGGTAGCTTTCATACCAGACTTTCCCCCAGATCGACCCGAACGAAACTTCCGGATGCTCGTTATGGACGCTCCAGAAATGGATTTGGCCGTCTTCGTCCTGCATCAGCAAGGCGTTCGCGCGCGGCGACAACGCTGCCGCTACCGGATGCGCCGCAAGCGGTTCTTCCAGCAGGCGCCTTTCCGCGGTGGAATTGAAAAGCCCCATTTTCCCGCCGGCATCGAAGGTCATGAAGCCCTTGCGCCGCTGCTCGGAATCGATCGTAACGACAGGCCGGTCGGAAACCTTGAAGACCCTGAGCTTTTTCAGCACCACATTGTTCAATTCGTCCTTGCCTTTGCTCCACTGCGTAACCTGTCCAGAGGAATCGCCGACCAGCAGCGACAGATCGCCGTTCAGTAAAGCCAGGCTGGTAATCGCAAGCCCCGTTTCGACCACGTTCTGGCGCTGCCTGAGCACCGGCGCATTTTTATCCGCAATATCGAAAAAACCGACACTGCCGTCGCTGCCGGCCAGAAACAGATTTTCTCCGTTCTTGTCGATCAATATTTGCGCGATATTTTCGGCCGGCGTATCCAGTACCGCATCGGTACGCTGAACCGCCGACTCTTCGGCGAACAACGACCGCTCTTTTTCGAAACTGACCAAACGAATCTTGCCGCCGGTTTTCGCCACAATCACCGTCGCATCGTCTTCCCATTTGACGGCGACCTTATCGAGCGGCGCTCCTTCCTCGCCGATCATCAGCGGCGCCTCTCCGAGCGGATAACCGAGTTCCGGCGCTATCTTGCGCACATCCTTGTCATAGGTCACCTTGTAGTGGTTCCTGACCACGATAACGCCGCCATTCGAAAGCCCGTAAGCGAACACGCCCCCATTCACCGGACGGCCCGGGGTGAAACTGGTGACCGAAACGCCTTCGGGAAGCGCAATCGCCTGCGTCAGTACCGGTTTGCCGGTCGCCGCTTCGAAAAATACCACACGGCCGCTGTCCGTGAAACGGGCCGCCAACTCGTTTTGCTCCTCGATGTCGAGGTACAGCGTCCTGCCGAGCGACGGTTCAGGCGCCGCATACCGGTTCACCGGCGAGGCCGAAGCGCCGGTAAAGAGCGGATAAACCACATACACCAGGTAAAAGAAAATCAGAATGATCGCGGCCAGGATGCCGAGCCCCCCGACGATGACGCCATAACGGGCCAGGGCATCCTTGATCAAACGCCACCTATGATAATAACCGGCGGCCGATTGCTGGATAGAGCCAGACGCGTTCCTAAAGCTGTAAGTTTCAGACATGCGTAGATGCTAGCTTTCAAAAGTGACAATGATATAACAATCCCGAAAAAAAACGGCCAAGATACATCGAGTCAATCTTGGCCGTTTACATGAGCAATGTCGTGAAGGTAAGCACCGGCAACTTTGCCGCTATTTACCGACTTTTGCCCTTACCCTGAACAGGAGGAGATAAGACTGTGGAAATCCGTTATTTATCGAGCGCTTCCAGATACTTTTCGACGACCTTGACAGGCAGCGGAATATAGCCGTCCTTGATCACGACTTCCTGTCCTTCCTTCGACAGCACCATCCTCATGAATTCTTTTTCAAGAGGCGGCAGCGGCTGGTTAGGCTTTTTGTTCACGTAGATGAACAAATAGCGGGTCAACGGATAAGTGCCTTTGAGCGCATTTTCGGGCGTCGCTTCGACATAGTCGGTGCCGCCTTTTTTCGCCAGCGGCACCATTCTGACGCCGGAAGTCGAATAGCCCATACCGGAATAACCGATGCCGTTGGTCGAAGAAGTGACCGACTGCACGACCGAAGCCGAACCCGGCTGCTCGTTCACGTTGCTCTTGAAATCGCCTTTGCAGAGCGCGTGTTCCTTGAAATAACCGTAGGTGCCGGAAACCGAGTTGCGTCCGTACAACTGAATGCTTTTCGCGCCCCACGCAGGCACGCCGGCGTCGCCCCAGGTTTCGATTCCTTTATTGGCGCCGCATTTCAGCGTCGTGGAGAAGATCGCATCGACCTGATCCATCGACAGGCCCTTGATCGGATTGTCCTTGTTCACCAACACGGCCAACGCGTCGACCGCCACCGGAACCGCGGTCGGCTTATAGCCGTATTTGTCTTCGAAAGCCTCGATTTCATCGTCCTTCATTTCCCGGCTCATCGGCCCCAGGTTCGAGGTGCCTTCGGTCAACGCCGGCGGCGCGGTCGAAGAACCCGCGGCCTGAATCTGAATGTTCACGTTGGGGTAAAAACGGTTGAAGGTCTCGGCCCACAGCGTCATCAGGTTGGCCAAGGTATCGGAGCCGACGCTGGACAGGTTGCCCGAAATCCCGCTGGCGGTCTGATAGGAAGGCAAATCCGGATCGACCGCCAGTTTGGCAGCCGCCTGGCTGCCGAATGGGGCGAACGACGCCGCGCCCAAAGCCAAGGCCAGCGATGTTTTCTTAAAAAACAATTTCATATCGACTCTCAATGATAGGGATAGGTAGACAGGTTCGTGTTCTGGCGCATAGGTTAGACATCGAATGTGACAGAATGATGACAGCCGTAAGCTTTTCCGCGCAAGATCATGCCACAGGGCCTAGTTTAGCCGACGTCGTGCATAAATAGCCGTTCAAGATGCGATACCGCTTTCGATTCCTGCCGCATGCCCTCCCAAAGCCGGTGGATTCGCAGCCTTCCGTCAGAGTAAAATAACCTCTTGGTAAGTTTTTTAAGGCTGAATCGTCCCATCCGGCCGCCTCCGCCGCCCTTTAATTTTTAATGCCAAGCCATCACCGAGGAGCTTGCCCCCCAATGTCCGGTTTTTTTTCCAAGCAACGCATCACCGCCTCCCGAAGCTATAACCGCTGGATGGTGCCGCCCGCCGCGCTGTCCGTGCATCTGTGCATCGGCCAGGCTTACGCCTTCAGCGTTTTCAACGACCCTTTGACCAAGGTGATCGGCATCACCGAGCCTGCGCCGGACGACTGGAAACTGACGACTCTCGGCTGGACATTCAGCCTGGCGATCGTATTTTTGGGCTTGTCCGCCGCGTTCGGCGGCAAATGGCTGGAAAAGGTCGGCCCCCGGCTGACGATGCTGGTCGCCGCCTGCTGCTTCGGCGGCGGTTTCTGGATCTCGGCGCTCGGCATCCACCTGCATCAGATCTGGCTGATCTATCTCGGCTACGGCATCATCGGCGGCATCGGGCTGGGCCTCGGCTACGTCTCGCCGGTGTCGACGCTGATTAAATGGTTTCCGGACCGGCGCGGCATGGCGACCGGTCTGGCGATCATGGGCTTCGGCGGCGGCGCGATGATCGGCGCGCCGCTCGCGGTGCTGCTGATGGATCATTTCAAGTCCGCGACCTCGGCCGGGGTGCTCGAAACCTTCATGGTGATGGGCAGCCTGTATTTCGTTTCGATGCTGATCGGCGCGTTGACGATACGGATTCCACCGAATGACTGGAAACCCGAAGGCTGGACGCCGCCGGTCATCGAAAATAGGATGATCACGAAAAATCATGTGCATATCGACCGCGCCCTGCTGACGCCGCAGTTTTACCTGCTCTGGCTGGTGTTGTGCCTGAACGTGACCGCGGGGATCGGAGTACTGGGCCAGGCGTCGGTGATGATCCAGGAAATGTTCAAAGGCACGGTAACGCCGGCGGCCGCAGCCGGGTTCGTCGGCCTGCTCAGCCTGTTCAACATGGGCGGCCGTTTTTTCTGGTCCTCGGCCTCCGACTTTCTGGGTCGTAAAAATACCTACATCATTTTTTTCGCGCTCGGCGCGGTGCTGTACGCCTCCGTTCCGATGGCGGGCCGGCTCGGCAATATCGGCCTGTTCATCCTGTTGTACGCGGCGATCATGAGCATGTACGGCGGCGGCTTCTCGACGATTCCGGCCTATCTGGCCGATATTTTCGGCACCCGCTATGTCGGCGGCATCCACGGGCGCCTGTTGACCGCTTGGTCGACCGCCGGCGTGGCGGGACCGGTACTCGTCAATTACATCCGCGAATTCCAGATCGAACAGGGCATCGCCAACGCGAACGCCTATAACGTGACGATGTACATCATGGCCGGCATTCTGGTGGCTGGCTTCCTCTGCAATATGCTGATCCGGCCCGTCCATGAAAAACACCACATGCGCCATGACGAATTCGATGAATTCGACGGCGTTTTTCCGCATCGGCCCGCCTCCGATGCCCATTAAAGCCGTTTCAACCCATTCGATCTTAAGGAAAGTGACCCGATGAAACCCGACGACCGTCCCAAATCCACTCCCCTGGCACTGGCGATACTGTTCTGGCTGTATGTCGCCACCCCGCTGACCTGGGGCATCTGGTCGACACTGAAGAAAGCGATGGCGCTGTTTAATTGACTTGGGGAGAGGCGACTTATCCGGCCTCTCCCGTTTATTGCGGCCAAAAGCGGCACGCGCAGCGTACCCTACGCCTTTACGGCAGCGGCGCGGGATGCGTAAAGACCGAATCGTTGTCCTTGACCTGATCATGGCAGGCCAGGCATTCCTGCACGAATGACGCATCCTGGCCGTACGGCTTCTGTTCCATGCCGAGCCAGCGCGCAAATCCCCAGCCGCCGGTCTTCGCATATTTCGCCGAATCCTTGATCATGAATTCGGCGTGCACGAATTCGCCGGGCACGGTCGCCGCCGGCCAGTTGGGGTGCGTTTGGTCTTTCCAGGCTAGCTTGCCGAGGATGCTCCCGTCCGGCCAGGGATGGGTATTGCCGGTCCGGGCGGCATCGACCGCCGTGTCGTTGCCGACGATCACCCGCAACGACTCTTTATCCTGCCGGTGCGATACGCCGATCACGCGCCAGTTTTTGTAATACGCCGGCAGTTCGATCCCGTTCGGCGCCGGCGCCGGTTTTTCGGCAGCCCAGGCTGCGCCGGCGGCAAAACAGGCGCCAAAGGTTAAGGCAATGGTCAATTTCATCGGTTTCTCCTCGGATAAGTGGGCAATGAGAGTTAAGCCGAGACCGGAAACGGGATGTTTCGGCACGGACGGCGCCGTCTCTCATTGGCCGGATTATACCGGATTGCCTTGCGGGGAATGAACCCGGAAAAAACGGAAATGGATGAATTAAAGGGAAAAGCGTTTTTCAGGCCGAAAAATTTTATTGAGCCGCTTTCTGCCCCTCTTCGGACACTTTGCCCCAGACCCTGAGTATCTCTGCGACGCTCCATGCCTGAGCGATGCATCCGCGCGGCGAAAACGGGCTTTCGGCATCGAAAACTTCGCTGATCGAGCCGATACAGGCTTCATGCAGATGCTTTTCCAATAGCTCATTCAGGAAGTCGCGCATCTCTTTATGCTGGTCCGGATAAATGCGCAACCAGGCGTCTACGTACGGGCCTATCAGCCAAGGCCAGACCGTACCCTGGTGATATGCGGCATCGCGGGTGCGCAAATCGCCGTGGTAGGTCGGTTTATAGTCGGGATGATCCCGCGATAAAGTGCGCAGACCCACCGGCGTCAGCAACCGGTCTTTGACGACCTCGAATACCGGCTGCCAGTATTCAGGCTCCAGCACCGGATTGGAAAGCGAGAAGGCGAATAGTTGATTGGGGCGGCAGGCCGGGTCGTCCTGACCGTCTTCGCCGTCGACGATGTCGTATAAGTATCCCGTCCCGGGATTCCAGAAGCGTTGGTTGAAACTTCGCCGGGCAAGGTCCGCAAGCTGCGAGATCTGGCTCAGCGGCGCGTGGATATTCTCTTCCTGCAGCCATTTTTCCAGCAGGCGCAGCGCGTTGTACCACAGCCCATTGATCTCGACCGCTTTGCCGCGGCGGGGCGTGACGATCCAATCGGGTAATTTGGCATCCATCCAGGTCAACGCGTAACGGGGATCGCCCTGGATCAACAGGCCGTCTTTCGGATCGCAATGAATACCGAAGCGCGTGCCTTTGATGTGATGTTCGATAATGTCCAGCAGCTTGCGCAGCAGGCCTCTGAGCAAGCTCCGGTCGCCGGTAATCGAGACATAGCGTTCCACCGCATGAAAATACCACAGTGTCGCATCGGCGGTGTAATACACCCCCTCGTCTTCCCCTTCCGGAAACAGGTTGGGAATCAGCCCGTCACGCAGATGATAAGCGAACGTACGCAGAATGAGTCCTGCCTCGACATGCCGGCCGGTTACCAGCGTCAGTCCTTCCAGGCTGATCATCGTATCGCGTCCCCAATCAGTGAACCAATGGTAACCGGCGATGATGGTGCGCACATCCCCGCCGGTGGCGCGCATCCGCGCGGTTTCGCCGACCCGGTCGGCCGGCGCGACCACAAACTGATCGGAGGCCAGCAACAACTGCTTGACCAAGCTTTTATCGAATCCCGGACGCGCGGTTCTCAGCAAGGTGGTACGCCGTTCCAGTTCGGCCTGCAGCGCCTCCGCGGGCGACAGTGCCAGCATGCTTTCCCAGTTCTCGGTGGAAGCGATCAGCGTCACCGTCTTGCCGGGGACGAGATCGGCCCGGAAATAGCCGGGGCTCCATAGGTTGCCGTGGGCCTCATAACCTCTTTGTTCTTCGATCCGATAAAGAATGTCGCTGAAGCGTTTGGGCTCGATCGTGAACGCCGGACTGCCGTCTTCAATATAGAGGCATAAGGGCGGAATGGAGGCGCCATGAACCTCGATACGCCCGGCGGAAGCTTTGAGGTCATAAAATTCCAAAGGCGGCCCTTCGTTCAAAGACGTGTCATGCCGGCGAAAATGCACGGCGATGCGTAGCTTGAGCCGCACCGGTCCCGGCCCTGAAACCAGACGGTAACCGATATGCACGGTATTGCTCATATGCGGCATCAAGATCCATTTTTCGATCACATGATCCTTCAGTTCGTACCGCCATACCGGCATGCCGGCGTCCAGGCGGAATTCGCGCAGCGTGGACATGCCATAAAGATCCAGGGCTCCGCTCGTCAATTCGATGCCGCCGATTTTCTGCGTGGTACCGTCAGGCAGCCGCACCAGTTCACTCAATTGATTGAGCATCACGTAGCGGCCGTGAGGATCCGGAATCGCCGCCGTCAACAGACTGTGGTAACGGCGCGTGGGAACGCCGGAAATCGTTCCTGACGCATAACTGCCCAGTCCATTCGTGACGATCCACTCGTGCGTCAGCAGGGCTTCCTGTTCGGCAGGCGTCCCGGTCCAGTTCGTTCGAATCACAACATCGCTGATCATGATGGGGTATCCTTTGGTGATTGAGAGACAGGATGCAGCACAACGGCGGACTCGCCCTGCAAATACCAATTGTCCTCGGCGGGCCAGGGCGGCATGCCCAAACCGCCGTACCGGGGATCCTCGCTGGACCACAGGGCATCCCAAACGCTCCCCGGCAGCGGCGCCAGCAGCGGTTCCGGGGCGGGAACGAGATGAAGGTCCCGGCTTAGATTGACCAGCAACAGGCGGTCGTCCCCCGGTTTGTCCCCGAAAAAACGGATTACCCACGCATCCAGGCTCAGCACCGCGCCGTCGATACGCTGGCTTTGCTGACAGGTTTGAAATACCGGATCCTCGCGGCGCAGGCGCAGCAGATCGCGGTGCAAGGCATATTCTTCCTTATGCTGATAGCGGTCGTTCAGGTTCAACTTGGAATGCGTAAACGTGACCGGGTCCCGGGGATCGGGCAGCCGTGCCTGCATTTCGGGCGTCGCCAGGGAACGGAACTGGGCCAGAAATTCGGAGCGCCCGCGCGCGACCAGATAGGCAATGTCTTCTTTATGGTCGGCAAAATAAAAAAAGGGGCTGGTGGCGGCAAATTCCTGACCCTGAAACAGCATCGGGGTCTGCGGCGACAGCAAGAACAGCGCGGTCAATGCCCGGTAGCGATTGGGGCTGGTCAACAGGTGAATGCGTTTGCCGCTGCCGGAATTGGCCAGTTGATCGTGGTTCTGGATGAAGTTTACGAATTTGGCCGGCGGCATGTTCAGTACCGGGGTGCCGCGATGCTTATGCTGCCACGAATACCATTGGCCCTGATATAAAAATCCCCGCTTCAAGGTGGAGACGAATTCCTGCGCCAATCCCCGGTAATCGCTGTAGTAGGCGTCGGCGCGCCCGGTCATCGCGACCATTGCGGTATGGTGGAAATCGTCGTTCCATAGGGCATCGATGCCGAAACCGCCCTGTTCGGAAGTCAGGAACAGTCGGGCGTCCTGCGGTTCGTTCTCGCCGATTACGAAAGTTTTTCGCGGAGACCCCGCGTGGTGCACCGTTTGCACGATTGCGGCAATGATGTTGACCGGGGAACTGTCGAAAATCTGCTGGGTGGCATCGAGGCGCAGGCCGTCGAGGTGAAACTCATTGATCCAGTAGGCCGCATTGGCGAGCACGTACTCGCGTACCGGGGCGGAGTTAGGCCCGTCAAAATTCAGCGCATCGCCCCAGTCGCACTGATAACGCGCAGAGAAATAGTCGTTCGAGAATTTTCCGAGATAATTGCCGTCCGGGCCGAAATGATTGAATACCACATCCAGAATCACCCCGAGCCCGACCGCGTGCGCCTCGTTCACGAAAAACCGGAATTCGTCCGGCGTGCCGTAAAGCCGCGTCGGCGCGAACAGATTGACGCCGTCGTACCCCCAGCCGAACCGCCCCGGAAAATCGGCCACCGGCATGATCTCCAGCACGGTCACGCCCAGTCGAGCCAATTCGGGCAGTTCTTTCGCGGCGGCGACCCAGGTGCCTTCGTGCGTGAAGGTACCGATATGCATCTCGTAAATCACCTGACCGTGGGCATCGACTCCCGGCCAGGCGGCGTCCGTCCATTCGAACGTCAACGCATCGATTACCTGCGAAGGCCCGTGCGGGCCCTGCGGCTGAAAGCGCGAAGCGGGATCCGGATACGGCTGCGGATCGCCATCCAGCAGGTAACGGTACAGCCCCCCTACGCAGGGCTCCTGGACGATGGCCGAAAAATAGCCGTTTTCCTCCTTTTGCAATTCGACTTCGACCGGCCAATGCGGAGAATCGATCTCTTCCCCACGCGGATTCATCGCCAGTTTTACCGATTTTCTCTCAGGCGCCCATACCCTAAAATGAATGCCTTTTTCCGATGCTCTCTCCGCGCCTACCGGAAAGCGCCGGTTATCGATCGATCTGCCATCTGTTTTTTTGTTCATATTGATTGATCCAACCGAACCGTTAAACATCAATCAAGGCTGATTTCGAGTTTTTCGGAATGACGCTTCGATTTGCGGCATGCAGAAACCGAAGCGTTCTTTTCCGGGCAGGCCGGTTAGACTCCGGGACTCATAAAGCGCGCCTTGCGCTCACTCGACCCTCAAGATCGAGATCCGGCAGGTTAAGGGATAATTCGGCTGCCTGAACGACGCGCCGCCCGACGCAGCCGATTTTCCCTTGTCGAGGAAAACGGGGACCGGCCAATGCCGGGCCGGTCTTGTTCTTCCGCCTTCTCCCGGCTTTTCGGACCGGCCATCCCATCCGGGCGGCCGCCTATCTGTAAAAACGAAAAGGTATCTCTGCAGGTTCGCAAACCGGCCTCAGGGCCCGCCCTCTTCTTGAAACGCCTTAAGGATTAACGCGGTAGAAACGGTTCAGATCCCCGCGTTGCTGCTGCCATTGCGCTGCGCTCACGGGCCAATGGTCCTCATCGAATCCGGGGGCATTTTTCAAAGCTTCTTTATCCATATTCAGCGTAAAATAATCCTTATCGGCAGACCAGCGTACGGCATTCCACGGAATCGCGAACAGCTTGTCGCCCATTCCCAAAATACCGCCGTAGGAAACGACGACATAGGCGAGACGTCCGCTCGTAGGATCGAGCACAAGATCCTTGATGTCGCCCAGGTCCTCCCCTTTGGTATTTTTCACATCGGTGCCGATAATCTTGCTGGCTCGACTGACTTCCTGCATTTCTTCATTGACCGCTTTCTGTAGCTCCCTTTGTTTTTCCCTGACGTCTTGCCGTTCTTCTCTGACTTCTTCTCTTTTCTCCTTAACGCCTCCGGCATAAGAATTGCTTGCGATCGCCACGCCGAAAACAGCTGCCGTTACAACAGGAATCAATGATTTCATGTTTTTACTCCCTTGGTTAGGTGTTAGTTATCTCGACTTAAATGCCGAGAAGGGCTGAATACGTAATAACGTTTCACAAACCCGAAATTAACCGAGGTATTCAATATCGTCTGTTCGGTAATAAACATACTTGGCATCGGCAGGCCCTTTTATTTCTCCGTGGTTTCTTCGAACCCACCGCTATACCGCCTTGAAGCCGGCGAACGAACCGATTATTCCGGAGGGAAATGCGGCCCTGACAAAGCCCTGCGGATTGAAATTCGCATCGCCGTGGGAGGAAATGCTTTGCGGAAGGAAATGATGCAGTTAGAAAAAATATCGCCCAGTACCTGCCCGAATGCCAAGGAGTACTGATCAAAACGCAGGTGGGCCTGATCACGCGCTATCGTTGCCATATACGGCCTATACGCTGCGCACTTTGCTGGCGGCCATTAACGAGGACATCGCGGGCCGCCGGTAAGCGTATTCTGGCGCTGCAGGAAATGGAAACGAAGGCCCGTGCGAATAACGATGAAACGACCGCGCAACGATGCGCGCCGGATCCGGAATACGGAGGCTCACCTTGAGCCTATTCGAGAAGTGGTACGCGATTATGGATCGTTCGATCAGAACTTCGATCCCAAACGCTCCGAATCTCAACGTTCCCCGGTTTCCGGCCCGTCTTGCGTTTTTGGCGCCGGCGGTTGAATCAGATCGCTTAAACTTTGTCCCTCCAGAACCGCCATCGCCGCCACTTCGATACGGTTTGCCAGTACTCCCACGGCCTCCTCTTCGTTTTCCGGACGGAAAGCCGCCTGCTCCTGTCCGTCCAAGGCACGCAGCCGGGCATAGACTGCCTTCAAGCTGATCGTATCGAGAGCCCGGGCGGGAAGATAGGCGTTCGGTTCGGACTGGATCGCAATCACAAACCCGGCCTTGTTGAGACCTTGTAAGATCTGGCGGACCGATTCCCAGGGCTGGTCGATTTCATCCGCCAATGCGTGCAGTGTCCACGGTGGCCTCCCGTCATGGTACGCCTTGCCAATCAAGTACAGGACCAGAAAACCGAAATATTCCTGCTGGCGATGGCTCAGGTACGGTCTTTTGTTTTTGTGCAGAAGATAGCGCGGATATTGGTATAAGAATGAGACGACGCCGCCCAACAGCACGATCAGCCAACTGACATACAGCCAGATCATCGACAGCAGAATGATCGCAAAGCTCGAATAGATCGCATTGTAGCTCGTCGATTTTTCGACGAAGATGCCGAATAGCCAACCGCCTATTTTCCAGGTCAACCCTGCCGCGATACCGCCGACCAAAGCGGAACCAAAGTTGACCCGGGTATTCGGCATGAAAATGTAAAGAAAAGTCAGCGCCGCAATGATCAGTACATAAGGCAAAATCAACCCGGCGAGATAATACGCGGTGCCGAAAGGCTCCAGCGCAATCATTTTCTGCACCAGGGCATTACTGGCCATCGACGCCATCATGCCCAGTGAGGAAACGGTCAGAACCGGTCCGACCAGCAGCACGCTCATATAGTCGCTGCTGCGGTGAATCCAGTTTCTTGACGCCTCGACTCGCCAGATGCGGTTGAAACATTCCTCGATGATGCTCAGCAGCGAAACGACCGTGTACAGCAAGAATACCAAGCCTGCCGTTCCCAGAACGCCGATACTGATGTTTTCGACATAGCCGATGACTTGGTCGGCAAGCTCCGCGCCTTTTTCGCCGAAGGGCTCAAGTACGCCCAACAGCAGCGGCATCAACTGATTATGCACGCCGAACGCCTTAAGGACCGAGAAACTAACCGCCAGCAACGGCGCCAGCGACAATAGCGTCGTGTAAACCAGCCCCATCGCACGGTATTTCAAATCGGGGTCGGATGCTTCGCGGAACAGAATCAGCAGGCCGCGCAACAACGTGATCCGTTGCTTGGCAAAATCGGAGCGCGCGCGCCCGTCTTCCTGCCAAATAGCGGTCGTCAAATAGTGTTTGATCGCGTTAAGGTTCGGCATCAGCAAATTTTCCTTATCGGCAATCCGAAAAAGCACCGCATCGAGCCGAAGGGCAACGGCCTCCCTGCCGTAATAAAAGCCAATCTCGCGCTGTTGCGGGTTTTATGACTCATCGCCCGTACGCAACAGAGCAAAACAGGCGAATTGTGGAGGCGGGAACAATGGCCGTGAAACGCTTGGTTTTCGACGCGATCCCCGCAATGACAAGAAAGATAGGGACTACTCGTCGCCGCCGAATACGCCGAGCAATTGCAGCAAGCTCAAGAACAGGTTATAGATCGACACATACAGCGACACGGTCGCCATGATGTAGTTCGTTTCGCCGCCATGCACGATTTCGCTGGTCTGAAACAAAATCATCCCCGACATCAGCACGATGAACATCGCGGAGACGGCAAGCGACAGCGCAGGAATCGTGAAAAAGATCGCCCCCAATCCGGCCAGAAAGGCGACCAGCACGCCAACCAGCAGGAAACCGCGCATGAAGCTGAAATCCTTGCGGGTAGTCAGCGCATAAGCCGACAATCCCAGAAAAATCGTGCCGGTGCCGCCCAGCGCCATCATCACCAACTGGTTTCCATTGGTAAACGCCTGCAGGTACAGGTTAATGATCGGCCCCAAGGTCAACCCCATGAAACCGGTCAACGCAAAAATCGACAACAAGCCCCAAGCGCTATTGCGCAACTTGGTCGTCAGAAACAGCAAGCCGAAATAGCCGACCAGCGTCACTACGACGCCCGGATGCGGCAGATTCAACATCATCGAAAGTCCGGCGCTCATGGCGCTGAACAACAGCGTCATCGACAGCAGCATATAGGTATTGCGCAACATTTTATTGGCTGCCAACACCTGGGATTCGGAGCGGATAATTACAGTATTAGGGGTACTCATCGAAAATAATCCTCGTGAAAAATGCATCTCAAGCAAAAAGACCCGTTAATCTTACAAGAGTTTCAATGCGTAAATAAAGCAAAGAAAGCTGACTGCAACAAAAAAGCCGATTTTCATTTGCCAGCCAAAAGACAATCGATCACCTCACTGCCCGGTTTCGGATCCTCCAATAAGCAGCAACGGCTCTCAACATAAAAAACCTTCCGCGCAGAGGCGCAGAAGGTTTCGATTCAGGAAAAATCAGGCCGCGAAATTCGCTGCCGCAAAATCCCAGTTCACCAATTTCCAGAAGGCTTCCACATAGGTGGGACGGGCATTGCGGTAGTCGATGTAATAGGCGTGCTCCCATACGTCGCAGGTCAACAGCGGTTTTTGACCCGAGGTGAGCGGGCATCCCGCATTGCCAGTGCTAACTAGAGCCAGAGTACCGTCGTTATTCTTGACCAGCCAGGCCCAGCCCGAACCGAAAGTCGTAACGGCGCATTTGGTGAATTCTTCCTTGAATTTTGCGAATGAACCGAACGTCGCATTGATCGCATCGGCCAACGCTCCGGCCGGCTCCCCGCCACCATTGGGCGACAGGCAGTTCCAATAGAAAGTATGGTTCCAAACCTGAGCGGCGTTATTGAAGATCCCGCCTGAAGATTTCAAAATAATTTCTTCCAGAGACAATCCTTCAAATTCGGTGCCGGGAATCAAATTATTCAAATTCGTAACATAAGCTTGGTGATGTTTGCCGTAGTGATACTCGAGAGTTTCTTCGGAAATGTGCGGCGCCAAGTTGTTTTTGGCATAAGGCAAAGCAGGAAGTTCGAAAGCCATTTGATAAAATCCTTAAATCAGTTGAACATAAGAAAACTAAATACCCGGAATTCCCACGTATTTAGTCAACTAATACTTTAACATTGCTTGCGTTTCAAGCAAAGTCCACGTGGTAAACGTCTGTTCACGTTTATTCCGACCTTTTCAAGCGTCATCCGTTCCCCAAGATTATTTTAAAGGCCTGGGTGCGGTTGTTTTACAATACCTCTCCCCCAACTGTTTTTTCCGATAAGGCCATGGCATTAGAAGTCGAACATAAATTTTTACTCGCGAATGAAAACTGGCGGCAAGCGGTCGAGCGCTCCGAAATATTCAGGCAAGGTTATCTAAGCTCACAACCGACCAGTTCGATTCGGGTCAGAATTTGCGAACGCCGGGCTTGGTTGAACATCAAAAGCGCCACGGTAGGCACTCACCGGCTCGAATATGAATACGAGATCCCGGTTACCGACGCTGAAGAGATTATGGCCCATTTATGCAAAAAACCATTGATCGAAAAAACCCGGCATTATGTCCGGCACGGCAACGACCTCTGGGAAATCGATGAATTCGAAGGCGCGAACCAGGGCCTGATCGTGGCGGAAATCGAACTTGACGAAATCGGCCGGGCTTTTGACAAACCTGCCTGGCTAGGTGCGGAAGTCACCGATGATTTGCGTTATTACAACAATAACCTCGCTTTACATCCTTATTCCGAATGGGGTGAAAAACCATAAACAGCCGATATTGTTCGGCACATTATCTTTCAACAACCCTTTGTTATAAATACAAGATTTTCCCTATTGCCGGGAGAGGTCGAGAGCGTCTGGCATAGAGAAAAATTTTTTAGAAAAGCGTTGAATTGCGGCGAAGATTCCTCTATAGTTCGCTGTATGAAAAAAACTACTTTTGTTGCATTATTACTACTATCGAGCCAGTGTGTTGCGGATAATCTCGGCAGTACATTGCAATCGATCGAAAGCGAATGGGCCTCTATCTACTATAAGACCCCCAAGGCCAGGCAAGGCAGCGCCTATCGACAGCTCCTGGAGAAAGCGACGCTGCTCAAAAAACAACACCCGAAAGCGGCCGAGCCGATTTTTTGGGAGGCCGTCATCAAAGCGACCTCGGCCGATACCCAAAGTGCCCTCTCCGCGCTGTCGTTAGTCAACGAAGCCAAGGAACTGCTGCTAGAAGCAATCAACATCAATCCGAACGCGATGGACGGCTCCGCCTACGTCACTCTCGGCACCCTGTATTACATGGTACCGAAGTGGCCTATCGCATTCGGCGACAACGATAAAGCCAAAGAACTGCTTGAAACCGCGCTCGAAATCAATCCGAACGGCATCGACAGCAATTATTATTACGGCGATTTTCTGCTAACGCAAGATCGGCCGAAAGAAGCCAAAAAATATTTCGAACACGCGGCCAATGCACCGGCACGCCCGGAGCAGGTTTTTGCGGATAGCCAGTTGAAAACGGAAGCGCAAAAAGCGCTCGACAAGATCCGGAAAGAGGAAACCGGCAAGAAGCTCGTTGCCTCGTTCAGCAACGCCTCTTCTATCCGCTACTAATGCGCTTCAAGATTAACGCACCGCTGTCCCGGCCACCTGTTTGGTTAATGCATCTGCTTGATTCATAACTACACTATACCGATAGGGTATTCAATCGAAACCCGGTTTCTGTTATGATAACCCACCTTTAACGACGATAATTCGACAACTTTCCCGGAAATAATTATGGCTTTTGTAGTCACTGAGAACTGTATCAAATGTAAATTTACCGATTGCGTGGACGTATGCCCCGTCGATTGTTTTCACGAAGGTCCCAATTTCTTGGTGATCGATCCCGATGAGTGTATCGACTGCACACTCTGCGAGCCCGAATGTCCGGCGAATGCGATCTTTTCCGAAGATGAAGTTCCGGAAGATCAACAAGAATTTATCGAGTTGAACGCAACGCTGTCCAAAGAATGGCCCAGCATTACCGAAGTTAAAGCCGCATTACCGGATGCCGACGAATGGAACGGCAAAGAAAACAAGAAACAGTATTTGGAAAAATAACTCGATCCTTTCCTCAATTGAAATTCGAGCCGGCAACGACCGAATTTCACCAGCAAAGAAAAGCCGGGACTAGCCCGGCTTTTTTGTCCTCTTGAATCAGGCTTATTGCGGTCTATCAACCAGTTCGACATAAGCCATCGGCGCATCATCACCGGACCGGAATCCGCATTTCATGATACGCAGATAACCACCCGGTCTACCTTGATAGCGAGGCCCCAGCTCGTTGAACAATTTAGTGACGACATCACGGTCGCGCAATTTGGCGAAAGCCATACGGCGCTTTGCAACGCTGTCTTCTTTTGACAGGGTAATCAAAGGCTCGGCGTATCTTCTCAACTCTTTCGCTTTCGGTAGAGTGGTTTTGATAAGCTCATGATTGATCAACGCACATGTCAGGCTGCTGTACAACGCCTTACGATGGCTGCTGGTAATGCTGAATTTTTTTCCGGATTTTCTGTGTCGCATTTTATCGGGACCTAGCTATATGGATGTTAATTGCTTGAATGAATATGCTCTGCCAGACTATCCGGCGGCCAGTTTTCCAGGCGCATGCCAAGCGACAGCCCTTTTAGCGCCAAAATATCTTTGATCTCGGTCAGAGACTTCTTACCCAGATTCGGCGTCTTCAATAACTCGACTTCAGTGCGCTGAATCAAATCGCCGATATAGAATATATTTTCGGCTTTCAAACAGTTCGCCGAACGCACGGTCAATTCGAGATCATCGACCGGACGCAGCAAAATCGGATCGAAATTATCTTCCGGAACATAGATTTCTTCAGCCGGCTGCTCTGCCACCTTCTCGAAATCGACGAAAACGGACAACTGATCATGTAAAATGGTCGCGGCCAATTTGATCGTTTGTTCAGGATCGACGGTACCGTTGGTTTCGAGCTCGATGATCAGCTTGTCCAAATCGGTGCGCTGCTCGACCCGGGTGCTCTCGACCGAATACGCGACGCGAACGATCGGACTATAGGAAGCATCCACATGCAATGCGCCGACCGCAGATGTACTATCATTGCGCGTTCTGCGCACACTGACAGGTTCATAACCTCTGCCGCGGCGAACGCGAATCTTCATATTCAAAGACCCCGACTGGGTCATGTTGGCAATCACCAAATCGGGATTAACGATTTCCGCATCATGAGGCAATGAAATGTCGGCAGCCGTGACGGTGCCTGCACCTGTTTTCGACAAGGTCAAAACGGCTTCATCCCGCGAATGCAGGATGACCGCCAATTGTTTCAAATTCAGCAGGATGTCAATGACATCTTCCTGAACACCTTCAATCGTGGTGTACTCGTGCAGTACGCCGTCGATCTCGACATCGGTTACTGCGCATCCTGGAATCGTAGAAAGCAAAACGCGGCGTAAGGCATTGCCAATCGAATGACCAAAGCCGCGTTCAAGCGGCTCTATGACGATCTTTGAATGATTCTTCGATTTACTAATAACCTCAACGATACGAGGCTTCAACAAACCAGAAATTGAATTCTGCATTTAATTCCCTCAGAATGGTAATTATTTTGAGTACAACTCTACAACCAACTGTTCGTTGATATCGCTGCCCAAGTCGGCGCGATCCGGCAATGAGGTAAAAGTACCGGTCATCGTTTTAGAGTTAACTTCAACCCATGAAGGAAAGCCATATTGTTCGGTAACCGTCAGCGCATCGATAATACGCTGCTGCTTTTTGGCTTTCTCTTTCACGGAAATTACATCGCCTGGCGAAACCTGATACGAAGGCACATTGATAGTCGCTCCATTGATCAGAAAAGCCTTATGGCTGACCAATTGACGCGCTTCGGCTCGGGTAGATGCAAAGCCCATCCGGTACACGACGTTATCCAGGCGCGACTCGAGCAGATTCAATAAATTTTCACCGGTAGCGCCTTTTTTCTGATCGGCGATTTTATAATAATTGCTGAATTGTCTTTCCAGAACGCCATAGATTCTGCGCAGCCGCTGCTTGGCGCGCAACTGCATCGCGTAGTCCGAGTTCCGTGTGCGTTTGGTGCCATGCTGGCCGGGTCTTTGATCCAGCTTACATTTGCCTTCCAGGGATTTGCCCCGGCTTTTCAAAAACAGGTCAGTGCCTTCTCTGCGGCTCAGTTTGCAGGTAGGTCCGAGATATCTTGCCATGATTTACAACTCCAGAGACTATACGCGGCGTTTTTTGGGTGGACGGCATCCGTTATGAGGAATCGGAGTCACGTCGACAATATTGGTAATTTTGAAACCCAAGTTGTTCAGAGAACGAACAGCGGACTCACGACCCGGGCCAGGGCCCTTGATCATTACATCCAGGTTTTTCATGCCGTATTCCTGAGCGATGGTGCCTGCCTTCTCCGCAGCAACCTGCGCCGCGAACGGAGTGCTCTTACGCGACCCGCGAAACCCCGAACCGCCGGAGGTAGCCCAAGCCAGCGTATTGCCTTTTCTGTCTGTAATCGTAATGATGGTGTTGTTAAACGAAGCGTGAACGTGCGCGACGCCGTCAGCGACTTCTTTCTTGATGCGTTTTCTGGTACGAGCTGGACTAGCCATTTATTTAACCTCTGCCGGGAATTATTTCTTGATCGGTTTGCGGGGACCTTTACGAGTACGCGCATTCGTTCTCGTCCTTTGTCCTCTGAGCGGCAAACCACGGCGATGCCGTATTCCGCGATAGCAACCGAGATCCATCAAGCGTTTGATATTCATCGAAACTTCACGACGCAAATCACCCTCGACGGTCATCTTGGAAATGATGTTCCGCAACGTATCCAACTGTTCTTCGGACAGTTCCTTGATTTTAACAGATGGCAAAATGCCCGCTTCAGTGCAAATATTCTGCGCTGTTTTACGGCCAATGCCATAAATTGCGGTCAATGAAATTTCCGCATGCTTATGATCTGGTATATTTATCCCGGCAATACGCGCCATGTAGATATTCCCCTGAGTTCTATTCTTGAGTTAAGCGCCGAATTATAACACTCGTTGAATTACGGCACAAATAATTATTAACCTTGCCGTTGTTTGTGATTAGCGTCTTCACAAATCACTCTAACGACGCCATTTCTTTTTACGATTTTGCATTTTCTGCAAATTGCTTTAACCGAAGCTCGGACTTTCATTGGTTGACTCCTATTGGAAACTGAATTGAATTTATTTTTTCAGATTGGCTTTCTTCATCAGGCCTTCATACTGATGAGACATGATATGAGTTTGCATTTGCGAAATGAAATCCATAACCACGACCACGATAATTAAAAGTGATGTACCGCCAAAATAAAAAGGTACGTTCCAATAAAGAATCAAGAACTCAGGCAACAAACAGACTAGCGTGATATAGAATGCACCGATCAATGTCAGCCGGGTCATTACCTTGTCGATATAAGCGCTTGTTTGGATGCCAGGCCGAATGCCCGGCAAAAAGGCGCCTGATTTTTTCAAATTTTCGGCGGTTTCTTTTGAGTTGAATACCAGGGCGGTATAGAAAAAGCAAAAGAAAATAATCGCGGCCGCATAAAACATCACATACACCGGCTGTCCGGGAGACAACATCGTCGCGACATCGCGCAGCCAGGTCAAACCCTCACTGTTACCGAACCAGTTCGCAACGGTCGCCGGAAACAGAATGATGCTCGATGCAAAAATCGGGGGAATGACACCCGCCATGTTCAACTTCAAAGGCAAAAAGCTGTTTTGCCCGGCATACATTTTGCGTCCTTGCTGTCTTTTCGGATAGTTGATGAGAATCCGGCGCTGCCCTCTTTCGACGAAAACGACGATCGCGGTCACCGCTATCGTAATCAGAAACAGCAGAATGATGAACGCCCCATTCATTTCGCCGGTTCTAGCCAGCTCGAGAGTTCCACCCACCGCTTTCGGCAAACCGGAAACGATACCGGCGAAGATGATCATCGAAATACCGTTGCCGATACCGCGCTCGGTGACTTGCTCGCCAAGCCACATCAGAAAGATCGTACCGGTCACCAGGGTAATCGTGGTGATCGCGATAAAGCCAATACCTGGATTGATGACTACCGAAAGCCCGCCGGCGGTCTGGTTCTGCAACGCAACCGAAATACCGATGGCCTGAAACGAGGCCAAGGCTACCGTCCCGTAACGGGTATACTGCGAAATTTTGCGTCGGCCGGTTTCGCCTTCCTTCTTCATCTGCTCGACCGCAGGAATGATGATCGTCATCATCTGCATGATGATCGAGGCCGAGATATAAGGCATGATGCCAAGAGCGAACAGGCTTAATCGCATCAACGCACCGCCCGAGAACATGTTGAACATGTCCAGGATCGAGCCGCTCTGTTGTTCGAACATGATCTGCAGCGCTTTCGGATCAATGCCCGGCACCGGGATGTGCGAACCGACCCGATACACGAAAAATGCACCCAAAACGAACAAAAGCCGGGATTTCAGCTCAGACAGTCCGCCGGGTTTATTGGCTGATTCGTCTCTTGACATACGAGTTTATTCCTCTGCTTTGCCGCCGGCTGCCTGGATGGAAGCCAGCGCACCGCCCGTCACTTTCAAGCCCTTGAGGGTCACTGCACGGGATATTTCGCCCGACTTGATTACCTTCACGGTTTTGGTGAAAACAGGAACGATGTTACTGTCGATCAAGGTTTGTACGTCAATCACGTCAGCCTGCAAACCGTTCAACTCGTTGAGACGAACTTGGGCCGTAAACATCGCTTTACGCGATTTAAACCCGATCTTCGGCAAACGGCGCTGCAAAGGCATCTGACCGCCTTCGAAACCAACTTTATGAAAGCCGCCGGCTCTGGCTTTTTGACCTTTATGGCCGCGGCCGCAGGTTTTACCCAGGGTCGAGCCGATGCCGCGACCGACGCGCTTGGCTTTCTTGCGCGAACCCGGGCTCGCTTGAATGGAATTCAAAAACATTACCGCTCCTCGACTTTCAACATGTAAGCGATTTTCTTGATCATGCCACGGTTTTCGGGCGTATTCAGCACTTCAACCGTCTGGTTGATTCTGCTTAAACCTAAACCTTTCAGACATGCCTGGTGATTTGGCAAACGACCGTGTTTGCTTTTGATCATCGTGACGCTGAGTTTATTGCTGGTCATCGTTTATTGCCCCAAAATCTGTTCGATCGTCAAACCACGCTTCGCGGCAATATGATTCGGATTGTGCATCGAGGTCAATCCGTTGATCGTCGCCCTGACCACATTGATCGGATTGCTGGTGCCAATGCATTTCGCCAATACGTTGTGAATCCCGACGACTTCGAAAACTGCGCGCATTGCGCCACCCGCGATGATACCGGTACCTTCGGAAGCTGGCTGCATGAAAACTTTCGCGGCGCCGGTCGTATTCACGATCGGGTATTGCAGGGTGTCGCCCTTCAACGGAACCTTACGCATGTTTTTGCGCGCTTGTTCCAACGATTTTTGAATTGCGATCGGCACTTCGCGCGCTTTGCTGACGCCGTAACCAACGCGGCCTTCGCCGTCGCCGACCACCGTCAATGCGGTGAAGCCGAAAACACGTCCGCCTTTAACAACTTTTGCCACCCGTCTAACCGCGACGAGTTTTTCCTGCAGACCGTCAGTGCTGCCTTGTGTAGGTGCTGCTGCCATTGTAATCCCCTAAAATTTCAAACCGGCTTCGCGCGCAGCTTCTGCAAGCGCCTTCACACGGCCGTGATATTTAAAACCCGAACGATCGAACGCCACTTCGGTAATGCCGGCGGCCAACGCACGCTCGGCAATCACTTTGCCGACTTCGGCAGCGGCTTTGATATTGCCGGTGTAGCCGACCGCCGCCTTGATCGCCGCTTGATTGGTCGACGCGCTGGCCAAAGTGCTGTTACCGTCGCCGCTGATGATCTGGGCGTAGATATGCTGTGATGTTTTATGAACCGACAGACGGGTCGTACCCAGTCTCTTGATTTTGCTGCGCAATTTCAATGCGCGCTTCATACGACTATTCTTCTTTTCCATCACGCTACCTTACTTCTTCTTAGCTTCTTTACGGGCGACATTTTCATCCGCATAGCGAACGCCTTTACCTTTATAAGGCTCTGGCGGACGAAACGCTCTGATCTTCGCAGCCACCTCACCAACCAGTTGCTTGTCGGTGCCTTTGACCACGATATCGGTTTGACTTGGGGTTTCCACGGTAATGCCCGCAGGCACTTCAAAGTCGACCGGATGCGAGAAACCCAGCGCCAGGTTCAAGACACTGCCTTTCGCCTGCGCTCTGTAACCGACGCCGACCAAGGTCAGCTTCCTCTCATAGCCTACAGATACGCCCGTCACCATATTGCTGATGAGCGCACGGGCGGTGCCCGCTTGTGCAGTCGCTGCCTTGTCGTCTTTGTTCCATTCCATTTGGATGGTTTTATCGACAAAGTTGAAGCCGATCGCGGAATTAAATTGATAAGACAACTGACCTTTGCTTCCTTTGACGGTCAGGTTGTTGCCATCGAGTTTGACGTCCACGCCCTGTGGAATCGTCACTGGGGCTTTTGCAATTCTTGACATATCACGCCTATATTAGCAAACGGTACAAATCACTTCACCGCCATGTCCAATTGCACGAGCAGCTCGATCGGTCATTACACCATTGGATGTTGATACAATAGCAATACCCAAACCGCCAAGCACTTTTGGCAGTTCATCTTTCGACTTATAAATGCGCAAACCGGGTCTGCTAACTCTTTTGATGCTTTCGATTACAGGGGCGCCCCGGTAATATTTCAACACGATTGTCATCTCGGTGTGATTGCCGACGGTTTCGGTGCTGTAATCGGAAATATAGCCTTCTTCCTTCAAGACCTTCGCGATCGCGACTTTCAGCTTGGAAGAGGGTTGTTTAACTATTTTTTTGCCAGCTGCTTGACCGTTTCTGATCCGGGTCAGCATATCTGCAATAGGGTCTGTCATACTCATTTTCAATCTCCAAACATGATCCGGCAGAGTTACCAGCTGGCCTTGACCAGACCGGGTACGTCGCCGCGCATCGTGGCCTCTCTCAGCTTGTTGCGGCTGAGACCAAACTTACGGTAATAACCATGCGGGCGGCCCGTCAAATTGCACCGGTTGCGCACCCGAGAGAAGCTGGAGTCTCTTGGCAGTTTTTGCAGTTGCAGCTGGGCCGCTTCTTTTTCTTCGAACGTTGAATTCGGGTTTCTGATCGTCTCTTTCAAAGACTTGCGTTTTGCGCCGTATTTTTGCGCCAACTTTTTACGCTTGTCTTCGCGCGCTATCATTGACTTCTTCGCCATACCAATATCGCCTTAATTCTTAAATGGAAAATTGAACTGTTTGAGCAGCGCCAGACCTTCTTCATTGGTCCTGGCGGTGGTCGTAATGGTAATGTCCATACCGCGCAACATATCGATCTTGTCATAATCGATTTCAGGGAAGATGATTTGCTCCTTCACCCCCATCGAATAATTGCCACGGCCGTCGAAGCTCTTAGAGTTCAAGCCTCTGAAGTCGCGGATACGCGGGATTGCGATATTGATCAAACGATCCAGGAACTCATACATTCTGTCGCTGCGCAAAGTGACCTTGCAGCCGATCGGCATATCGTCACGGATCTTGAAGCCCGCGATCGACTTTCTGGCCAAGGTGATCACCGGTTTCTGACCGGAGATTTTTTCCATATCGGCAACCGCTGCCTGCAGAATTTTCTTGTCTGCAATCGCTTCGCCGACACCCATGTTCAAGGTGATTTTGGTAATACGGGGCGCCTGCATGATCGACTTGTAGCCGAATTGCTGCATCAGTGCAGGCAAAATTCTTTCTTTATATTCTGTCTGTAGTCTGGCCATGATATTACACCTTACGCATCAACAACTTCGTTCGTGGACTTGAAATATCTGACTTTCTTGCCATTATCCAGAAGTTTGATTCCGACACGTTCCGCTTTTTTAGTAGCAGGGTTATAAAGTCCGATATTGGAGATGTGGATCGGCATGTCTTTCGTGATAATGCCGCCCGTCACGCCCGCATTCGGATTTGGCCGTTGACTCTTTTTAACTTGATTGATGCCTTCAACCAGGACCTTATCATCTTTCAAAATTTTGCTTACGCGACCGGTTTTGCCTTTGTCTTTACCGGTACGAACGATCACTTCGTCGCCTTTTTTAATTTTTTGCATCGTCAAACCCTACCTTATAACACTTCAGGAGCGAGTGAGATGATCTTCATGAATTTCTCACCGCGGAGCTCACGGGTAACCGGCCCGAAGATACGGGTGCCCAGTGGCTGCAAGTTATTGTTCAGGATGACGGCGGCATTGTCGTCGAAGCGAATGACCGAACCATCGGATCTGCGCACGCCTTTGCAGGTGCGAACGACCAGGGCGTTGTAAACCTCGCCTTTTTTTACTCTCCCGCGCGGGATCGCATCTTTAATACTGACTTTGATGATATCGCCAATATTCGCATAGCGCCGGTGCGAACCGCCGAGTACTTTGATACACATGACCTTTTTTGCGCCGCTGTTGTCGGCGACCTCAAGGTTAGTTTGCATCTGAATCATGATAAATTCCCAGTTTTCTCAAATAAGGTTCGTGCTAATTATTTGTTAGCACTTTCTAAAACTTCTACCAGTTTGAAGGTTTTGTGTCTTGACAACGGACGGCATGAGGTAATCGAAACAACGTCGCCTTCCTGGCACACGTTGTTTTCGTCATGCGCCATCATCTTGGTCGATCTTTTGACGTACTTGCCGTAAACAGGATGCTTTACAACCCGCTCCACTAGAACGGTAATAGTTTTATCCATCTTGTTGCTGACGACGCGTCCGGTGATCGTCCGAACTTTGGTTTGATTTTCGCTCATACTTATGCGCCTTTCTTTTCGTTCAAAACGGTCTGAATCCGGGCCATTTCACGGCGAACCCGTTTCACTTCGGAAGGCTTGGACAATTGACCGGTACTTTTTTGCATTCTCAAATTAAAACGCTCGCGCGCCAAATCGAGCAGTAACGAATTCAGTTCGTCTTGGGTTTTTTGGCGTAATTCTGTGGCTTTCATTACATTATCGTCCGCGCGGTAAACAGTGTTTTCAATGGCAATTTTGCCGCCGCCAGGGTAAACGCTTCCCGTGCCAGTTCTTCACTCACACCTTGGATTTCGTAAAGCATCATGCCGGGTCTGACTTGAGCAACCCAGTATTCTACACTACCTTTACCTTTTCCCATACGAACTTCTAAAGGTTTTTTCGTAATCGGCTTGTCAGGGAAAACCCGGATCCAGATTTTTCCGCCCCGTTTGACGTGACGAGTAATCGCTCGGCGGCCGGCCTCAATCTGGCGCGCGGTCAAACGGCCGCGAGTAATCGATTTTAAGCCGAAGTCGCCAAAACTGACGGATGAACCCCGCACAGCCACTCCGTTGTTTCTGCCTTTGTGCTGTTTACGAAATTTTGTTCTTTTTGGTTGAAGCATGTCTCTGTTCCTTCAACGATTATTTTTTGGTTTCAGAATTAAGCGCGGCCTGATGCGCATCCATGTCGAATACTTCACCCTTGAAGATCCAGACTTTGATGCCGATCACGCCATAAGTGGTTTTCGCTTCCGCAGTCGCGTAATCGATATCTGCACGCAGCGTATGCAGAGGCACACGGCCTTCGCGGTACCATTCGCTGCGCGCGATTTCAGCACCGTTCAGACGACCGCCGACGTTGATCTTGATGCCTTCTGCACCCAGACGCATCGTGTTGGTCACTGCTCGCTTCATGGCGCGGCGGTACATGATGCGCTTTTCGAGCTGTTGAGCGACACCTTCCGCAACCAGTTGCGCGTCGAGCTCAGGCTTTCTGATTTCTTCAACGTTGACCTGGACGGGAATCCCCATCATCTTCGAAACTTCCTGCTTCAAGATTTCGATATCTTCACCTTTCTTGCCGATCACGATACCCGGACGCGCGGTGTGAATCGTGATATGGGCATTGTTGGCCGGCCGATTGATTTGAATCCGGCTCACCGATGCATGCGCCAGTTTCTTTTTGATGTAGTCTCTGACCTGCAAATCCTGATGCAGGAAGACCGAATAATCCTGGTTGTTCGCATACCATCTGGAATTCCAGTCTTTCACGATGCCCAGGCGAATGCCTACTGGATGTACTTTTTGACCCATTGTTACCCCTATGCCTTCTCTGCGACTTTAACTGTGATATGGCAAGTCCGCTTCAGGATATGGTTTGCACGTCCTTTGGCTCTTGCCTTAAATCTTTTCAAGGTCGCCCCTTCATCAACATAAACGGTAGACACTTTTAACTCGTCGATATCGGCGCTATCATTGTTTTCAGCATTCGCGATCGCGGACTCGAGCACTTTTTTCATGATCGCCGCGCCTTTCTTGGAGCTGAATTTCAACACGTTCAAGGCCTGATCCACCGGCAGTCCGCGGATTTGATCCCCAACCAGCCGGGCTTTCTGCGCCGACAAAGGCGCATTACTTAATTTTGCACTAGTTTCCATCTCTCACCTATTTGGATTTCTTGTCGGCCACATGGCCTTTGTATGTTCGAGTTGGGGCAAATTCGCCAAGCTTGTGGCCGATCATATTCTCGGAAACGAGTACCGGAACATGAAGGCGTCCATTATGGACCGCAATGGTTAAACCCAACATTTCGGGTACTATCATCGATCTTCTGGACCAGGTTTTAATTGGTTTCCGATTATTGCTGCTTACCGCATCTTCCACCTTTTTGATAAGGTGGTGATCAACAAAAGGACCTTTCTTAATTGAACGTGGCACGCTAATTCCTCACTATTTTTGCTTACGGCGTCTGACGATCATGTTGTCAGTCCGCTTGTTTTTTCTAGTCTTGTAGCCCTTGGTCGGCATACCCCATGGCGAAACCGGATGTCTGCCGCCGGAAGTACGGCCTTCGCCGCCGCCGTGCGGGTGATCAACCGGGTTCATGACCACACCGCGAACGGTCGGTCTGACACCGCGCCAGCGGGTTGCGCCGGCTTTACCGAGAGACGCCAGATTATGCTCCGAATTGGACACTTCGCCAATCACCGCGCGGCAATCCGCCAGTACTTTACGCATTTCGCCGGAACGCAGCCTCAAAGTGGCATGCGCGCCTTCGCGCGCCACCAATTGCGCCGATGTGCCCGCGCTTCTGGCCAACTGCGCACCTTTACCCGGCTTCAACTCGACGCAGTGTACGGTGGTGCCCAGAGGAATGTTGCGCAGCGGCATACAGTTGCCCGGCTTGACCGGCACGGTTTCGGAAGACAGCACTTCCTGGCCGACCGACAGGCCCTTAGGAGCAATGATATAGCGGCGCTCGCCGTCTTTGAACAAGACCAGAGCGATATTCGCGGTACGGTTAGGATCGTACTCGAGGCGCTCGACAACGGCCGGAATGTCGGTTTTATTTCTTTTAAAATCAATAATACGGTAGTGCTGCTTGTGACCACCGCCGACATGACGTGTTGTGATACGCCCTTGGTTGTTACGACCTCCCGTTTTGCTGTTTTTATCCAGCAATGGTGCATACGGCTTGCCTTTATGCAGATCGTCTGATTTGATCCGTACGACAAACCGTGAACCTGGTGATGTCGGTTTTGACTTTACAATCGCCATGTTAACTACCGTTTCCTAATTGATCTTTGTATCTGTTGAATTAAGCCGCGGAAAAATCGATGTCGTGGCCGGGTTTCAGCTTGACATAGGCCTTTTTCCAATCCGATTTTTTACCCAAGGTACGGCCGAAACGTTTTTGCTTGCCCTGCACATTCAGGACATTGACGTTGTCGACTTCGACATTGAACATTAGCTCCACCGCATCCTTGATTTGCTTTTTGGTGGCTTGCTTCAGGACTTTGAATACAATAATCTTGTTTACTTCGGCCTGCAGCGTGCTCTTTTCGGAAATGACCGGCGCGCGAATGACCGTCGTTAAATAATTTTGATGCGTACTCATGCTAAGTGCTCCTCGATTTTTTTCAGCGCACCTGAAGTCGCAATGACCTTTTCAGCCGACACCAGCAGCACCGGGTTCAGATTGTTCGCTTCAACGACTTCAATGTAAGGCACATTGCGAGAAGCCAGCGCCAGATTTTGATCGACCGAATCGACCACGATCAGAATACGGCGTGCGTCCAGCCCTTTCAGCTTGGCCACAAAATCCTTCGTCTTCGGCGAAGTCGGCAAAATGTCGTTCGCCACGACCAAGCGATCTTGTCTAAGCAATTCGGACAGGATCGAGCGGATGCCGGCGCGGAACATTTTCTTGTTCAACTTCTGCTCGTAGTTGCGGGGTCTTGCCGCAAACGCCACACCACCGGTACGCCAGATCGGGCTGCGGGTCGATCCCGAACGCGCCCGGCCGGTGCCTTTTTGTCGCCATGGCTTCATACCGCCGCCGCTCACTTCGGAGCGGGTCTTTTGCGCCTTGGTACCGGCTCTTTTGGCTGCCAGAAAGCGTGTGACGATCTGGTGGATCAACGTTTCGTTATAATCCCGACCAAAAACGGCCTCGTTGACTTCGACCTTGCCGGCCGTGTCTTGATCATTCAATGCAGGTACTTGCAAACCCATAACTTAACCTTTATTTTTCATTTTCGAGGCGGGCCTGATCACGACATCACCGCCCTTCGCGCCTGGCACAGCGCCCTTAACCAGAATCAAACGCCTTTCGGCATCGACCGCATGGACGGTCAGATTTTGCACGGTCGTCTTGACCGCACCCAGATGACCCGCCATCTTCTTGCCCTTAAAAACGCGGCCTGGCGTCTGGTTCATACCGACCGAACCGTGCACCCGGTGCGACACCGAGTTACCGTGGGTCGCATCCTGCATATGAAAGTTGTGGCGCTTGATCGCCCCGGCAAAACCTTTACCGATGCTGGTTCCCTGAACGTCCACGATTTGACCCGCGGAAAAAATATCCAAAGACAGTTCAGAACCGACAGAAATGCCTTCGCCTTCGCCGTCTTCGAGCCTGAATTCCCAAAGACCGCGACCCGCCGTCACATTGGCCGCCGCAAAATGACCGGCCATTGCTTTATTGATTCGCGATGATTTCACGTCGCCCACAGTCACCTGAACAGCGCGATAACCATCGTTTTCGATACCTTTAACCTGAGTGACCCGATTGGAGTCGATCTGCAGTACGGTTACCGGCACAGACGAGCCATCTTCGCAAAAAACCCTGGTCATACCGCACTTACGACCTATAAGACCTATTGACATCTGCCAATTCCTCTATCTTTTAATTCAACTTAATTTGAACATCCACGCCTGCGGCAAGATCCAGTTTCATCAATGCATCAACGGTCTTGTCGGTAGGCTCTACAATGTCCAGCAATCTTTTATAGGTTCTTAATTCGTATTGATCCCGGGCATCTTTATTGACATGCGGCGAGATCAAAATCGTGAACCGTTCTTTTTTAGTAGGCAACGGAATCGGCCCTTTGACTTGCGCACCGGTTCTTCTTGCAGTTTCTACTATTTCACCAGCCGATTGATCGATCAATTTGTGATCAAATGACTTCAAACGGATTCTGATTGTTTGATTTGACATTGTTTATTACTCGATAATAGAAGCCACAACGCCCGCACCGACGGTACGGCCGCCTTCGCGAATCGCAAACCGCAACCCTTCGTCCATCGCGATCGGCGAGATCAGGGTGATTTCGACGGCGATGTTGTCGCCCGGCATCACCATTTCGGTGCCTTCCGGCAGCTTGACCGCACCGGTCACGTCGGTGGTCCGGAAATAGAACTGTGGCCGGTAGCCATCGAAGAAGGGGGTATGACGACCGCCTTCTTCCTTCGATAACACGTAGATTTCCGCCTTGAACTGTTTGTGCGGCTTGATCGTGCCTTTTTGCGCCAGCACCTGGCCGCGCTCCACGTCATCGCGCTTGGTGCCGCGCAGCAGGATGCCGACGTTGTCGCCCGCCTGGCCTTGATCCAACAGCTTGCGGAACATTTCCACGCCGGTGCAGGTGGTGGTTTGGGTCGGACGGATGCCGACGATTTCCACTTCCTGACCGACCTTGATGATACCGCGCTCGACCCGGCCGGTGACGACCGTACCGCGACCCGAGATCGAGAACACGTCTTCGATCGGCATCAGGAAGGCACCGTCCACGGCGCGCTCCGGTAGCGGGATATAGCTATCCAGGGCGTCGACCAGTTTGATGATGGCGGGCACGCCTACTTCGCTTTGGTCGCCTTCCAGGGCCTTCAAGGCCGATCCGACGATGATCGGGGTGTCGTCGCCCGGGAATTCGTACAGGTCCAGCAGCTCGCGGATTTCCATTTCAACCAAGTCGATCAGCTCGGCATCGTCCACCATGTCCGCCTTGTTCAGGAACACCACGATGTAGGGCACGCCGACCTGGCGGGACAACAGGATGTGCTCGCGGGTTTGCGGCATTGGGCCGTCGGCCGCCGAGACCACCAGGATCGCGCCGTCCATCTGCGCCGCACCGGTAATCATGTTCTTCACGTAGTCCGCATGGCCCGGGCAGTCCACATGCGCATAGTGCCGGGCTGCCGATTGGTACTCCACGTGCGAGGTGGCGATCGTGATCCCCCGCGCCCGCTCTTCCGGCGCATTGTCGATCTGGTCGAACGCTTTGACTTCGCCGCCTTGCAGTTCCGCCATGACTTTGGTCAATGCCGCGGTCAAGGTCGTCTTGCCATGGTCGACGTGTCCGATCGTGCCGACGTTTACGTGTGGCTTGCTACGGGAAAATTTCTCTTTGGCCATGTGTCAATACCCTATTCTTTTAATATTCAAAATAATGAAGATTTTTTAATAATCGCATCCGCAATACTTGCCGGCGCCTCAGTGTACTTTTCAAATTGCATCGTATATGTCGCCCGTCCCTGAGTCGCCGACCGTAAATCGGTCGCATAACCAAACATTTCGGCAAGCGGCACTTCACAGCTGATTGCCTTGCCTGACGGCGTATCTTCCATGCCATGGATCACACCGCGCCGCCGGTTGATATCGCCGACCACATCGCCCATATAATCTTCGGGCGTGATCACTTCCACTTTCATGATCGGCTCAAGCAAGACCGGATCCGCCTTTCTCGCGCCTTCACGGAAACACATCGAACCGGCGATTTTAAACGCCATTTCGCTCGAATCGACATCGTGGTAGGAACCGTCAAATAAGGTCACCTTGACATCAAGAACCGGGTAGCCGGCCAACACACCACTTTTCAATTGCTCCTGCACGCCTTTATCGACCGCAGGAATGTATTCTTTCGGGACTATGCCACCGACAATGCCGTTCACGAACTGATAACCTTCACCCGGCTCCTGCGGCTCGATTCGCAGCCAGACATGACCGTATTGACCGCGCCCTCCGGACTGCCTGACGAACTTGCCTTCCTGCTCGACCCTTTTCCGTATCGTTTCGCGATAGGCCACTTGCGGCGCGCCGACATTCGCTTCAACATTAAACTCTCTGCGCATCCGGTCGACGATAATTTCCAGATGCAGCTCACCCATTCCCGAAATGATGATCTGCCCCGTTTCCTCATCCGTTCTGACGCGGAAGGAAGGATCCTCCTGGGCAAGTTTGCCGAGCGCAATGCCCATCTTTTCCTGGTCGGCCTTTGTTCTCGGTTCTACCGCCACGGAAATGACCGGCTCAGGGAAATCCATCCGCTCCAGCACGATTTTATGATCCTGATCGCACAAAGTGTCGCCAGTCGTAACATCTTTTAAGCCGATCGCAGCGGCAATGTCGCCCGCACGAACTTCCTTGATTTCTTCGCGGCTGTTCGCATGCATCTGCACCAACCGACCAATCCGTTCTCTGCGTCTTTTAACCGAGTTATAGACACTGTCGCCGGAATTCAGCACCCCGGAATACACTCTAAAAAACGTCAAAGCGCCGACAAAGGGGTCGGTCGCGATTTTGAAAGCCAAGGCGGCAAATGGAGCCTCATCGCTCGAGGGTCGCTCCGCTTCGGTTTCTTCGTCTTCCAGATGACCTTTAATTGCCACCACATCGGTTGGCGCCGGAAGGTATTCGATTACCGCATCCAGCATGGCCTGCACGCCTTTATTTTTAAAGGCGGATCCACAGAACGCCGGCATCAGCTTATTGGCTATCGTCTGCTGACGGATGCCCTGCTTGATTTCCTCATTCGTGAGCGTTTCTTCGAGCAGATACTTTTCCAGCAACTCTTCGCTGGCTTCGGCAGCGGCCTCGACCATATGCTCGCGCCACGTTTTACACTCTTCCAGCATATCGGGCGGGATGTCCCTCTCTTGGAAGGTCATCCCCATATTGCCTTCGTCCCAGTAGATCGCCTTCATCTTGATCAGATCGACCACGCCTTCGAAGCGGTCTTCAGCGCCGATCGGCAGTTGCATGGGCACAGCCAGACCTCCCAGCCTCGACTTGATCTGTTCGATCACCCGCAAGAAATTCGCTCCCGAGCGATCCATTTTGTTAACGAATACCAAGCGGGGGACATGATATTTATTCGCCTGTCGCCAAACCGTCTCCGACTGAGGCTCGACCCCGCCTACCGCACAAAAAACCGCACAGGCTCCGTCCAAAACCCTGAGCGAACGTTCGACCTCAATCGTGAAATCGACATGGCCAGGCGTATCAATAATATTGATACGGTGCTGCGGATACTGCTTTTTCATTCCGGACCAAAAGCAGGTCGTCGCCGCAGAGGTGATCGTAATCCCCCGCTCCTGCTCCTGCGCCATCCAGTCCATCGTCGCAGCCCCGTCATGCACCTCGCCTATCTTATGCGATACGCCGGTGTAATAGAGAATCCGTTCGGTAGTCGTGGTTTTCCCTGCATCAATGTGAGCCATGATACCGATATTACGGTATCGCTCTATCGGAGTCTTGCGAGCCACGGCTAAATTACGATCTGCAGTAACCGATTACCAACGATAATGCGAGAATGCCTTGTTCGCTTCCGCCATGCGGTGCGTATCTTCCCGCTTCTTCGCTGCAGCGCCGCGGTTTTCGTAGGCATCCAGCAATTCGCCCGCCAATTTGGCCGGCATGTTCTTTTCATTTCTTTTACGCGACGCGTCGATCAACCAGCGCATCGCCAATGCCACGCGGCGAGAGGGGCGTACTTCGACAGGCACCTGATAGGTCGCACCACCCACGCGGCGCGATTTCACTTCTACGCGGGGCTGTACATTTTCAAGCGCCTTAGACAAAACTTCCAGAGGTTCGCCATGGCCTTTGCTTTCGATCACATCCAGAGCGCCGTAAACGATGCCTTCCGCAATGGATTTCTTGCCGCTTTCCATGATCATGTTCATGAACTTGCTCAGCATCACACTGCCGTAACGCGGATCCGGAATGATTTCTCTTTTGGTAGCAACTCTTCTTCTAGACATAGCTTATCAACCTGTTATTTGCCTTTTGGCCGTTTGGTTCCGTACTTGGAGCGACCGCATTTTCTGTTATTGACGCCAGAAGTATCGAGACTGCCGCGCACGACGTGATAACGCACACCTGGCAAGTCCTTGACCCGGCCACCTCTAATCAAAACCACGGAGTGCTCTTGCAAGTTGTGGCCTTCGCCGCCGATGTAGCTACTGACTTCAGCGCCGTTGGTCAACCTAACCCGAGCCACTTTACGCAGCGCCGAATTCGGTTTCTTAGGTGTAGTGGTATAAACACGCGTGCAAACCCCCCGACGCTGCGGACAGGCTTCCAATGCAGGAACATTGGTTTTTTCGATTTTCTTGGCACGTGGCTTACGGACCAATTGGTTGATCGTGGCCATTTTCTAATTACTCCGATATCAATTAACTGCCAGATTATAAAAAAATAACCGCCTGGCTTTAGCGGGCCGGCGGTTATCGGTTTTTTCGACCTGACCAATCACGTTAGTTCATGTTAGCCGTTTATGATACTGACAAAGTTTAGCCAGGTCAAGACGAATTTACATTAAAATGTAATTTAACTCGGTACTTACAGATTCAGCGCCTGTTTGAGAGCCTCTTCCACATCGCTCGCATCGACTGCCGATGCCGCTTCGGATTCGACTACCTGGTACTGGGCAGCACGATTCTTTCGATTTTCGTGATAAGCCAGACCGGTTCCGGCCGGAATCAACCGACCCACGATCACGTTTTCTTTCAAACCTTGCAGACTGTCGCTCAAACCGCGAACCGCCGCATCGGTCAATACGCGCGTCGTTTCCTGGAACGAGGCGGCCGAAATGAACGATTCGGTTGCCAATGAAGCCTTAGTGATGCCCAACAAGACCGGCTCGAAACTAGCCGGAATCTTGCCTTCGGTTTCCATCCGATCATTCTCTTCACGTAGCGCGGCACGCTCGACTTGATCGCCTTTCAGGAAGGAGGTATCACCGGAAGCGGTAATCTCGACTTTTCTCAGCATCTGGCGAATGATGGCTTCGATGTGTTTGTCGTTGATTTTTACCCCTTGCAGACGGTAAACGTCCTGAATTTCCTTGACCAGATAATTCGCCAGCTCTTCAACACCGCGCAGACGCAGAATGTCGTGCGGGGTCAATTCGCCTTCGGCGATCGTTTCACCCTTTTCGACATATTCGCCCTCGAATACGGTGATATGGCGCCACTTCGGAATCAGGGTTTCCACCTGTTCGCCGGCCGCATCGGTAATGATCACGCGCTGTTTGCCTTTGGTTTCCTTGCCGAAAGACACGGTTCCGCTCGTTTCGGCCAGGATCGCCGGATCCTTGGTCTTGCGGGCCTCGAACAAGTCCGCAACGCGCGGCAGACCGCCGGTAATGTCACGGGTTTTCGAAGATTCCTGCGGAATTCTGGCCAACACGTCGCCGACCTTCACCTCACCGCCGTCTTTGATGCCGACGATCGCGCCGGCCGGCAGAAAGTACTGCGCGGGAATTTCGGTTCCCGGCAAGAAGATCGCTTCGTCGGCGGCACCGATCAGCTTAACCATCGGACGCAATTCCTTGCCCGCACTGCCGCGCTGCTTCGGATCGGTAACCACCAACGAGCTCAGACCGGTCACTTCGTCCGAGATTTTTTGAACGGTGACACCTTCGTTGAAATGCTCCAGTTTGACGACACCGTCTACTTCGGTAATGACCGGGTGCGTATGCGGATCCCAGGTGACGATGATGTCGCCCGTGTTCACGCGGCCGCCTTCCTGCACCGACAGCACCGAACCGTAGGGAATCTTGTAGCGCTCCCGCTCACGGCCGTAATCGTCGACCACGCCGACTTCACCCGAGCGAGAAACCGCCACTAGATTGCCCTCGCGATTCAAGACCGATTTCAGGTTGCTCAAACGGACCGTACCGGACGATTTGACCTGTACGTTGCTGATCGCCGCCGACCGGGAAGCCGCACCGCCGATGTGGAAAGTCCGCATCGTCAACTGCGTACCGGGTTCGCCGATCGACTGCGCCGCGATCACGCCGACCGCTTCGCCGATATTGACCAGATGGCCGCGGCCCAGGTCGCGTCCGTAGCAGGCCGCGCAGACGCCATAACGGCTTTCGCAGGTAATGATCGAACGCACCAGTACCTGGTCGATGCTCTGCTCTTCGAGCACGCTGACCCAATATTCGTTCAACAGCGTACCGGCCGGAACGACAACTTTTTCGCCGCTCGCCTCCATCACGTCTTTTGCCGCGACACGACCCAGCACACGCTCGGACAGCGGTTCCACCACATCGCCACCTTCGATGATCGGCATCATGATCAAACCGTTTTCGGTACCGCAATCCTCACCGGTAATGACCAGATCCTGAGCCACATCGACCAGCCGCCGGGTCAGGTAACCCGAATTCGCGGTTTTCAGCGCGGTATCGGCCAGACCCTTCCGGGCACCGTGAGTCGAGATAAAGTATTGCAATACGTCCAGACCTTCACGGAAGTTTGCGGTGATCGGTGTTTCGATGATCGAACCGTCCGGCTTCGCCATCAACCCCCGCATCCCCGCCAGCTGGCGAATCTGCGCCGCGGAACCCCGGGCGCCCGATTCGGCCATCATGAAGATCGAATTGAACGATTTCTGCTTGACCATTTCGCCATCGGCATTCATCACGCTCTCTTCGCCGAGACCGTCCATCATCACCTTCGCGACCTGATCGTTCGCATGGGACCAGATGTCGACAACCTTGTTATAGCGCTCGCCGTCGGTCACCAAACCGGATGCGTACTGGCTTTGAATCTCGCTGACTTCCGCTTCGGCAGACGTGATGATATCGACTTTCTTTGCCGGAATCGCCATGTCTTCGACGCCGAACGACACGCCGGCGATCGTCGCGTAACGGAAACCGAGATACATCAGCTGGTCCGCCAGGATAACCGTATCCTTGTTGCCGAGGTAGCGGTAGCAGTAGTTGATCAGGCGCGAGATGTTCTTTTTGGTCATGTCGCAGTTGACCAATTCGAACGGCATCAGCTCGGGCACGATGTCCCAGATCAGTGCGCGGCCGACCGTGGTTTCGACGCGATGAGTCTTTTCGATGATCTCTCCGTTTTCGGCTTTGGTTCTTTCAGTGATCCGCAGTTGAATCTTCGACTGCAGTTCCACCGTTTTTTCCATCAGTGCTTTTTGTACTTCACCGACACTGACGAAGATGCCGCCTTCGCCTTTCGCATTGACTTTTTGCCGGCTGATGTAATACAGCCCCAACACCACGTCCTGAGACGGATTGATGACCGGCTCGCCGTTCGCGGGCGAGAGGATATTGTTGGTCGCCATCATCAGCGTTCTGGCTTCGAGCTGCGCTTCGAGCGACAGCGGGATGTGCACCGCCATCTGGTCGCCGTCGAAATCCGCGTTGAACGCACTACATACCAAAGGATGCAGCTGAATCGCCTTACCTTCGATCAGAATCGGCTCGAACGCCTGAATACCCAGACGGTGCAGAGTCGGCGCACGGTTCAGCAGGATCGGATGCTCGCGGATCACTTCCTCTAAAATATCCCACACCTCGGCGCCTTCGCGCTCGACCATCTTCTTGGCCGCCTTGATCGTGGTCGCATGGCCGCGGAACTGCAGCTTGCTGAAAATAAAAGGTTTGAACAATTCCAGCGCCATTTTTTTCGGCAGACCGCACTGATGCAGGCGCAAGGTCGGACCGACCACGATTACCGACCGGCCGGAATAGTCGACCCGCTTCCCGAGCAGGTTTTGCCGGAAACGCCCCTGCTTGCCCTTGATCATGTCGGCCAGGGATTTCAAAGGACGCCGGTTGGTGCCGGTAATCGCCCGGCCGCGGCGGCCGTTATCGAGCAAGGCATCGACCGATTCCTGCAGCATCCGCTTTTCGTTGCGCACGATGATGTCCGGCGCATTCAGATCCAGTAGGCGGTTCAAACGGTTGTTCCGGTTGATCACGCGGCGGTACAGATCGTTCAGATCGGATGTCGCGAAACGGCCTCCGTCGAGCGGCACCAAGGGGCGCAGCTCCGGCGGCAATACCGGCAGCACTTTCAGGATCATCCATTCCGGCCGGTTGCGTGAACTCAGCAGGGAATCGATCACCTTGAGGCGCTTCGAATATTTCTTGATCTTGGTCTCGGAATTGGTCGAATTGATTTCCTCGCGCAACACATTGACCTCTTCCTTCAGGTCGATTGCCTTGAGCAAGTCGTAAATCGCCTCGGCGCCCATTTTCGCAACGAAATCGTCACCGTGCAGCTCGACCGCGTCGAGATATTCGTCGTCGGTCAACAATTGACCCTTGTTCAACGGCGTCAAGCCCGGATCCAACACCACGAAGGATTCGAAATACAGGACGCGCTCGATCTCGCGGAGCGTCATGTCGAGCAGCAGCGCAATCCGCGACGGCAGCGATTTCAGGAACCAGATGTGCGCAACAGGACTTGCCAGCTCGATGTGACCCATCCGCTCGCGGCGGACTTTCGACAGCGTGACTTCGACGCCGCATTTCTCGCAGATGACGCCACGGTGCTTCAGGCGCTTGTATTTCCCGCACAAACATTCGTAGTCGCTGACCGGTCCGAAGATCTTCGCGCAGAACAGGCCGTCGCGCTCCGGCTTGAAGGTGCGGTAGTTGATCGTTTCAGGTTTTTTGACTTCTCCATAGGACCAGGCACGGATCATGTCGGGAGATGCCAAGCCAATCCGGATACCGTCGAAATCTTCGGCCCGGCCTTGACGCTTCAAAAAATTCATTAAATCTTTCAAGAGTTTATCCTCTTTAAATTTAAATAAGTCCCGGACGCAGGGTTCCGGGACAGGCTACCGGTTATATGCCAAGCTGGCGTTTAATCGCGTTCCAATTCGATATTGACCGCCAATGAACGGATTTCCTTGATCAATACGTTGAACGATTCCGGCATGCCGGCATCCATCTTGTGGTCGCCGTCGACGATATTCTTGTACATCCGGGTCCGGCCGGTCACGTCGTCGGACTTGACCGTCAGCATTTCCTGCAAGGTATAAGCCGCGCCGTAAGCTTCGAGTGCCCAGACTTCCATTTCCCCGAAACGCTGGCCGCCGAACTGGGCTTTGCCGCCCAGCGGCTGTTGCGTAACCAGGCTGTAGGGACCGGTCGATCTCGCATGCATCTTGTCGTCGACCAGGTGGTTCAGTTTCAGCATGTACATGTAGCCGACTGTGACTTCGCGCTCGAACGCTTCCCCTGTCAGGCCGTCGTACAACACGGTCTGCCCGTGTTCCGGCAGATCCGCCAGCCTGAGCATGGTACGAATGTCTTCCTCGGTCGCACCGTCGAAGACCGGCGTCGCCATCGGCACGCCGCCGACCAGATTTTGCGCCAATTCCAGGATCTCTTTATCCGAGAAGGAGCCCAGATTTTCTTTCCGGCCGCTCGAATTATAAATCTTGTCCAGATACTCGCGAATCTCGTTGATCTTGGCTCTCGCTTCGAGCATCTTGCCGATCTTGATGCCAAGCCCTTTCGCGGCCCAGCCCAAGTGGGTTTCGAGCACCTGGCCGACGTTCATCCGCGACGGTACGCCGAGAGGGTTCAACACGATGTCGACCGGATTGCCGTCGGCGGTATAAGGCATATCCTCGACCGGACGAATCATCGAGATAACCCCTTTGTTTCCGTGCCGGCCCGCCATCTTGTCGCCCGGCTGGATGCGCCGCTTGACCGCCAGATACACCTTGACCATTTTCAATACACCGGGCGGCAGATCGTCGCCCATCGTGATTTTCCTGCGCTTATTTTCGAATTTTTCATCGAATGCCTTGCGCTGCTGCTCGATTTGTTCGGCTGCCGCTTCGATCTGCACGTTGATGTCTTCGTCTTTCATCCGGATCTTCAGCCAGTCCGAATGTTTCAATCCGGCCAGATAATCCGCGGTCACTTCGCTGCCGGCCTTCAAATGCCCAGGGCCCGATTGAGCGAGCTTGCCGGTAATCGCCTTGGCGATCCGCGCATAGATGTCGCCTTCCAGAATTTTCAGCTGGTCATCCAAGTCCTTCCGGTAACGCTTGATTTCGGCGTCTTCGATCTCCAGCGCACGCTTGTCTTTCTTGACGCCGTCGCGGGTAAAGACTTGCACGTCGATCACGGTGCCTTCGATGCTGCTCGGCACACGCAACGAGGTATCCTTCACATCCGCCGCCTTCTCGCCGAAAATCGCGCGCAGCAATTTTTCTTCCGGCGTCAGTTGGGTTTCACCCTTCGGCGTCACTTTACCGACCAGAATGTCGCCCGGCTTCACTTCGGCGCCGACATAGACGATTCCGGATTCATCTAATTTTGACAACGCTTCTTCACTGACGTTCGGAATATCGGCAGTAATTTCTTCAGGGCTGTGCTTGGTATCGCGTGCGACACAGGTCTTTTCTTCGATGTGAATCGTGGTGAAGCGATCCTCCTTCACGACACGTTCGGAAACCAGGATCGAATCTTCGAAGTTATAGCCATTCCACGGCATGAACGCGACCAGCATGTTCTGGCCAAGCGCCAATTCGCCCAAATCGGTCGACGGACCGTCAGCCAGGATGTCTCCTTTTTTGACGATGTCCCCCGGTTTGACCAGCGGCTTCTGGTTGATGCAGGTATTCTGGTTCGAGCGCGTATATTTGGTCAGATTGTAAATATCGACACCCGGCGCACCGGTTTCGGTTTCGGTGTCGTTCACACGCACCACGATTCTGGCCGCATCGATCGCTTCGATGCTGCCGCCGCGCGTCGCCACCACCGCAACACCGGAGTCTTTCGCGACGGTCCGTTCCATGCCGGTGCCGACCAGCGGTTTTTCCGCGCGCAACGTCGGCACGGCCTGGCGCTGCATGTTCGATCCCATTAACGCGCGGTTCGCGTCGTCGTGTTCGAGGAACGGAATGATCGAGGCCGCGACCGAAACGATCTGTTTCGAGGACACGTCCATATACTGCACGGTGTCGGACATCGCCAGCGTAAATTCGTCCTTGTGACGGCAGGATACCAAACCTTCGATCAGCTTGCCGTTTTCGTCGACCGGAACACTCGCCTGCGCGATCACGTATTCGCCTTCCTCGATCGCGGACAGATAGTCGACCTGGTCGGTGACCTTGCCGTCCACCACCTTACGGTAAGGCGTTTCCAGGAAGCCATATTCGTTGGTCCGGGCATAGACCGACAACGAGTTGATCAACCCGATATTCGGACCTTCCGGCGTTTCGATCGGACAAACCCGGCCGTAGTGCGTGGTATGCACGTCGCGCACCTCGAAACCCGCACGCTCGCGCGCCAGACCGCCGGGACCCAGCGCCGATACCCGGCGCTTGTGGGTCACCTGCGACAGCGGATTGTTCTGATCCATAAACTGCGACAGCTGGCTCGATCCGAAGAATTCCTTGACCGCCGCCGAAACCGGTTTCGCATTGATGATTTCCTGCGGCATCAGGCCTTCGGAATCAGCCAGGGTCAAGCGTTCCTTGACCGCGCGCTCGACGCGCACCAAGCCGACGCGGAACTGGTTCTCGATCATTTCGCCGACCGACCGCACGCGCCGGTTGCCCAAATGGTCGATGTCGTCGACATTGCCGTTGCCGTTCCGGATATCGATCAGTTCTTTCAGGACATCGATGATGTCTTCCTTGCTCAGCGTGCCGGGACCGGTGATTTCGGTCCGGCCCAGACGGCGGTTGAATTTCATCCGGCCGACTGTCGACAAATCGTAGCGTTCGTCGGTAAAAAACAGATTCTGGAACAGGTTTTCAGCCGATTCTTTGGTCGGCGGCTCGCCGGGACGCATCATCCGGTAAATTTCGACCAATGCCTCCATCTGGTTGGTCGTAACGTCCAGGCGCATTGCGTTCGAAATATACGGACCTCTGTCCAGGTCATTCACGAACAAGGTGTCGATCTCGCTGATGCCGTGCTCGATGAAGCGCTCAATCGCGGCCAGCGTCAGCTCGTCGTTGACGCTGGCCAGCAATTCACCGGTCGAGTGGTCGATAATATTGCTGGCAAGAATCTTGCCGACCAGATAGTCTTTCGGTACCGCAACTTGAGTCAGCCCCGCCGCCAGCATCTGGCGGATATGCTTGCTGGTGATGCGGCGGCCTTCTTCGACGATCACCTGGTCGCCGTGCCTGATATCGAATGCCGCGATTTCGCCGCGCATTCTTTCAGGCACGACATGGAACAGCACCTGATCGGCGCTGATCGTAAATTTGTTCGTTTCGAAGAAGATCTTGATGATCTCTTCGTTATCCATACCCAGCGCTCTGAGCAGAATCGTCGCCGGGATTTTTCGACGGCGGTCGATACGCACGTACACGCAATCCTTGTGGTCGAACTCGAAGTCCAGCCAGGAGCCGCGGTAAGGAATGATGCGCGCGTTGAATAACAGCTTTCCGGACGAGTGGGTTTTACCCTTGTCGTGATCGAAGAACACGCCGGGCGAACGGTGTAATTGCGAAACGATGACTCGCTCGGTGCCGTTGATCACAAACGTCCCGTTTTCGGTCATTAAAGGAAGTTCGCCCATGTAAACTTCCTGTTCACGAATGTCCTTGACCACTTTAGCGGTTGCAGGCGCATCTTTGTCGTAAATAACCAGCCGGACCAATACTCTCAGAGGCGCCGCAAAGGTCGCGCCGCGCTGTTGGCATTCGCGGACATCGAATACAGGCTCGCCCAAGCGATAGCTGACATATTCCAGCACGGCATAGCCGGAATGGCTTTCAATCGGAAATACGCTCGAAAAAGCGGCATGGAGGCCGATATTGGCGCGTTTTTGAGGAGAAGCGCCCGATTGCAGGAAACTGGCGTATGAATTAATCTGGGTGGCTAAGAGATATGGCACGTCAAGTACTTCGGTACTTTTGCCAAAATTGTTACGGATACGCTTTTTTTCGGTAAAAGAGTAGGACATATCGATTCCAAACCTTTTCGTCATAGACTGTTTTTACTGTTTTTCGACTGGAAACAGTAAAAGGCCGGTGGTAATTCTACCACCAGCCGTACTCATTTGGCTTGCGCCGGATTTTGATCAAATGCAATTATTTGATTTCGACGGTTGCGCCTGCATCGAGCAATTGCTTCTTGAATTCTTCGGCTTCGGCTTTCGATACGCCTTCCTTCAAAGTAGTCGGTACGCCTTCTACCGCGTCTTTTGCTTCCTTCAGGCCCAAACCGGTGATACTGCGAACCGCTTTAATGACGCCAACTTTATTCTCGCCGAAACCAGTCAAGATGACATCGAATTCGGTTTGCTCTTCAACCGCTGCCGCGGCACCGCCTGCCGCCGGAGCTGCTGCCACTGCAACCGCTGCGGTCACACCGAATTTTTCTTCCATCGCTGAAATCAAATCAACGATTTCCATCACGGTCATGTTCGCAACCGCATCCAGGATGTCTTCTTTTGTTACTGCCATCTTAATATACCTCTAAAAATTTGTGTAAACGGGTGAATTCAAGCTTATGCCGCTTCTTTCTGGTCTCTGATCGCCGCCAAGGTACGTGCCAGTTTGCTGACCGGCCCTTTCATGACCGACATCAGCATCGCGATGCCTTGTTCGCGGTTCGGCAAGCTCGCCAAACGCGCCAGCTCGGACGGGCCATAGGCCTGACCGCCGATCGCCACGACTTTAGTGATTAACTTGTCATGCGTTCTGGCAAATTCGTGAATCAATCGCCCTGCCGAACCTGGATCTTCCATCGAAAATGCCAACAATAACGGACCGACAAGCCCGGATTGCATGCATTCGAATTCGGTTCCGGCGACTGCGCGTCTTGCCAGGGTGTTCTTGACCACTCGCAAATATACGCCCGTCTCTCTCGCGGTCTTACGCAATTCGGTCAGTTCCGTTACGGTCAGACCACGATATTCTGCAGCGATGGCAGAATGAGCTTTAACGGCATATTCAGCGACTTCTTCGACAACAGCTTTTTTGCCGTCTAAATTGAGTGCCACAGCCTACCTCCGGTAAGTTGCTGGATTAAGTTGCCCAGCGTGATAAAACGCATCCGTTGGGATGCACCTCACGGACCCTTTCCCCAATATGTTTAGGTTCCAGCTTCCGTCTGCGCAGGAAATTAAGTTGTTGTAACACCTGCGGTCTTTGACGGTTGCCGCTGTTACCGGCAACCCAAAGTTTATCCAGCCTCTAGATCGAAAGACTGTTTTGGTCCAGCCACAGGCCGGGACCCATCGTTGATGATAAGGTAATTTTTTTGATGTAAATGCCCTTGGATGTTGCAGGCTTGGCTTTCTTCAGGTCAGCCAGCAACGCTTCCAGGTTGCCCTGAATCGCAGCCGCATCGAAGCCGATCTTGCCGAGCGTACAATGAATGATACCGGCTTTGTCCGTACGGTAACGGACCTGACCGGATTTGGCATTTCTGACCGCGGTCGCCACATCGGGCGTCACGGTGCCGACTTTCGGATTCGGCATCAAGCCGCGCGGCCCCAGGATTTGACCGAGCTGACCGACGACACGCATTGCATCGGGGGATGCGATCACCACGTCAAAGTTCAATTCGCCTCTCTTGACCTGATCGCCCAGATCGTCCATGCCGACGATATCGGCACCTGCCGCTCTGGCTGCATCGGCGTTCGGGCCTTGCGCAAACACCGCAACACGTACGGTCTTACCGGTACCGTTAGGCAGAACGGTCGCCCCTCTGACGTTTTGGTCGGATTTACGCGGATCGACGCCCAGATTTACGCTGACATCGATCGATTCGCTGAATTTCGCGGTACCCAGCTCTTTCAACAGCGCAACCGCATCGGTAACCGAATATTGCTTGGTTCTTTCGACCTTGCTTCTGATTAATTTCGCTTTTTTAGATAACTTGGCCATTACAAACCCTCCACATTCAAGCCCATGCTGCGCGCGCTGCCGGCAATCGTTTTCACAGCCGCTTCCAGATCCGCCGCATTCAAATCTTCCATTTTGGTCTTGGCAATTTCTTCCAACTGTGCACGGGTGACGGTACCGACCTTCTTGGTGTTCGGGTTGCTGCTGCCGCTCTTGATGCCGCTGGCTTTCTTCAGCAAAATCGTGGCCGGAGGGGTTTTAGTGATGAAGGTGAAACTGCGGTCGCTGTAAACAGTGATGACAACAGGTAACGGCAGACCTTTTTCGACATCTTGAGTCTTGGCGTTGAATGCCTTGCAGAACTCCATGATGTTGACACCGCGCTGACCCAATGCCGGGCCAACCGGCGGACTCGGATTCGCCTCACCTGCTTTGACTTGCAGTTTGATGTATGCTGTAATTTTTTTAGCCATTGTTACTCCAAATTGGGTGCAAACGCATTTCTGCTCCCCCCAGACATGAAAATCCCCGTCTTATGCAGACAGGGATTCAGATAACGACAAATTGCGGTTTCTCAGCTTTTTTCGACCTGATTGAAACTCAGTTCAACTGATGTTGACCGTCCAAAGATCAAAACAGACAATTTCAATTTGCTTTTTTCGTAGTTGACTTCTTCGACGACCCCATTGAAATCCTTGAATGGCCCATCGATGATCCGGATCACCTCGCCGACTTCGAACAAAACTTTCGGCCTCGGTTTATTAATCCCTTCCTCAACCCGGTTCAAAATCGACATCGCTTCTTTTTCGGAGATCGGCGCCGGTCTGTCCGAGGTGCCTCCGATGAACCCCAATACTCTCGGCACATCGCGCACTAAATGCCAAGTCTCGTCGGTCAGCTCCATCTGTACGAGAACATAGCCGGGAAAAAACTTTCTTTCGCTCTTCCGCTGCTGCCCCAAGCGCATTTCGACGATCTCTTCGGTGGGCACTAGAATCTTGCCGAAATATTGCTCAAGCCCCTCTCTTTTGATTCTTTCTTCGAGCGCTTGCTTTACTTTACTTTCGTAATTTGAGTAAGCATGCACCACATACCATCGCAATGCCATTCGATTACCCGCCTTGACCCGTTAAAAGACGCACACCCCAAAAAAGAAACATATCCAGCAACCAAAGAATCAATGCCACGACCGTCACCATCGCAAACACCAGCAGGGTAGTACGGGTCGTTTCATCTTTCGTTGGCCAAACGACTTTTCTGACTTCGATTTTCGATTCCTGTATAAAAGACCACACCGACCTTCCCAATCCGGTCGTAAACATCAAACCCAGAACCGTGCCGATGACCACGATCAAGCCAAGCACCCGGTAAATCAGCTGCACCTGTTCCGAAAAATAATAGAATGCAGCGACACCGCCGACCACCAATACCACGGAAAAAACTTGCTTAACAATATCCAGTATCGATGTCTGAGCTTCGGCTTGTGTATTCATATTCTTAAAGTCAGCAAAATGCTTTCAGGCTATTCGTAATGGCAGGCCAGGAGGGTCTCGAACCCCCAACCTGCGGTTTTGGAGACCGCTGCTCTACCAATTGAGCTACTGACCTATTACGAAAACCTACAGAACTGCGAATTTTAACTTAATCGTAATTATTATTCAATAATGCTGGCCACAACGCCCGCACCGACGGTACGGCCGCCTTCGCGAATCGCAAACCGCAACCCTTCGTCCATCGCGATCGGCGAGATCAGGGTGATTTCGACGGCGATGTTGTCGCCCGGCATCACCATTTCGGTGCCTTCCGGCAGCTTGACCGCACCGGTCACGTCGGTGGTCCGGAAATAGAACTGTGGCCGGTAGCCATCGAAGAAGGGGGTATGACGACCGCCTTCTTCCTTCGATAACACGTAGATTTCCGCCTTGAACTGTTTGTGCGGCTTGATCGTGCCTTTTTGCGCCAGCACCTGGCCGCGCTCCACGTCATCGCGCTTGGTGCCGCGCAGCAGGATGCCGACGTTGTCGCCCGCCTGGCCTTGATCCAACAGCTTGCGGAACATTTCCACGCCGGTGCAGGTGGTGGTTTGGGTCGGACGGATGCCGACGATTTCCACTTCCTGACCGACCTTGATGATACCGCGCTCGACCCGGCCGGTGACGACCGTACCGCGACCCGAGATCGAGAACACGTCTTCGATCGGCATCAGGAAGGCACCGTCCACGGCGCGCTCCGGTAGCGGGATATAGCTATCCAGGGCGTCGACCAGTTTGATGATGGCGGGCACGCCTACTTCGCTTTGGTCGCCTTCCAGGGCCTTCAAGGCCGATCCGACGATGATCGGGGTGTCGTCGCCCGGGAATTCGTACAGGTCCAGCAGCTCGCGGATTTCCATTTCAACCAAGTCGATCAGCTCGGCATCGTCCACCATGTCCGCCTTGTTCAGGAACACCACGATGTAGGGCACGCCGACCTGGCGGGACAACAGGATGTGCTCGCGGGTTTGCGGCATTGGGCCGTCGGCCGCCGAGACCACCAGGATCGCGCCGTCCATCTGCGCCGCACCGGTAATCATGTTCTTCACGTAGTCCGCATGGCCCGGGCAGTCCACATGCGCATAGTGCCGGGCTGCCGATTGGTACTCCACGTGCGAGGTGGCGATCGTGATCCCCCGCGCCCGCTCTTCCGGCGCATTGTCGATCTGGTCGAACGCTTTGACTTCGCCGCCTTGCAGTTCCGCCATGACTTTGGTCAATGCCGCGGTCAAGGTCGTCTTGCCGTGGTCGACGTGTCCGATCGTGCCGACGTTTACGTGTGGCTTGCTACGGGAAAATTTCTCTTTGGCCATGTGAATAAACCTTGTAAAAACATTCAAATTTCTGGAGCCCATAACCGGATTTGAACCGGTGACCTCTTCCTTACCAAGGAAGTGCTCTACCTACTGAGCTATATGGGCGGTGTCTCAGAATTTTTTTGGAGCGGGTGATGGGAATCGAACCCACGTGATCAGCTTGGAAGGCTGGAGTTCTACCATTGAACTACACCCGCATACTTCAAAAAAGTTGGTGGAGAGGGGAGGATTCGAACCTCCGAAGGCAGAGCCGGCAGATTTACAGTCTGATCCCTTTGGCCGCTCGGGAACCTCTCCGATAACGAGTTAGTCGTTTATTATCTTTTATTAAAAATCTTTTGTCAACAAAAGATTTAGCAAATGATTTTAAAATTCCAGTTCCTAGGCATTGATTTTGTTCATTACCGCATCGATTTCGCCTACCACCATCTGAGGAACGAAACTCAATCCGGTTTTGATTACACCATCCAGCAAATCCGCTTCCTGCCTGGAAGGCACAGACAAAACAAAATCCGCCACCGCTTTTCCGACTGGCGGACGACCTATCCCCAACCTTAAACGGTAAAAATCCTTTGTATCTAAATGAGCAATAATGTCGCGCAGGCCGTTGTGCCCGGCATGCCCGCCATCTTTTTTCAACCTGACGACGCCCGGATTGAAATCGAGCTCATCATGCACAACCAGCATTTGCTCCGGCGGAAGCTTATAGTACTTCACCAGCGCCGCGACTGACTGCCCACTGCGATTCATAAAAGTCGCGGGTTTCAATAACAGGAGTTTTTCACCTCCTATCCTACACTCGGCAAACTCACCCAAAAATCGCGGGGCCTGCGCAAATGCGGAACCTAAATCGCGTGCAAGACAATCTACAAATAAAAACCCGGCGTTGTGCCGGGTCTTTTCATATTGCCGACCGGGGTTTCCCAAACCAACAATAAGCTTTATCACCCTTACTTAAGCAGCCGACTCGTCCTGACCCGTTTTACCCGGCATCATCGATACCACCGGCAAATCGTGTTCCGGACCTTGCACCAACGCGACGATTTCAATACCGGCAGGCAACACCAGATCCGATAAATGAATCGAAGCACCAATATCCAGATTCGCCAGATCGACCTCGATAAATTCGGGCAATGCACCCGGCAAACAGGACACCTCTACATCAACCAGAGAATGGGCCGCAACGCCGCCCTTCTTACCGCCAACCGAAGTACTTTCATTGACGAAATGCAATGGCACATGCACTTTAATGGCTTCCGACATACTAACCCGCATGAAGTCGAGATGCATGATTTGAAACTTTGCCGGATTGCGCTGAACGCCCTTCAAAACCGCTTTTTCGGTTTTGCCATCAATCGTGACGTCGAGAATATGAGAATAAACCGCTTCGTGCTCAAGATGTTTAATCACTTCGTTATGATTCAAAACCAGCATTTGCGGCTCTTGATGACCACCGTATATCACAGCCGGAACATTACCTTGGCGGCGCGTACCTCTTGCCGCGTTTTTTCCTGACCGCCCACGAGCCTGAGCAACAAATTCGAATACGTTAGACATTTTATCTCTTAACCCCGCGCCTCAAAGCGCAAAACTTTATTTGTATCAATCGACATATAAAGAACTGACCGATTCGCCGACGGCAATACGCCGGATGGTTTCAGCAAGCATCTCAGCCACACTGAGCTGCCTAATCCTTCCCAGCGCCTCAGCCTCCGGGCGCAGCGGAATTGTATCAGTCACCACCAACTCATCCAGCACCGAGCGCTCTATATTCGAGATGGCCGCTCCCGATAAAACGGCATGCGTACAGTAAGCCACCACCTTGAGCGCCCCGTGATCTTTTAGCGCCTTTGCCGCATGACATAAGGTACCCGCCGTATCGACAAGATCATCAATCAGAACGCAGCTACGACCTTCGACGTCGCCGATGATATGCATCACTTCCGACACATTCGCCTTCGGACGACGCTTATCGATAATCGCAAGATCGGCATCATCCAATCTTTTGGCTAACGCACGAGCCCTTACCACTCCCCCGACATCGGGCGACACCACCATCAGCCTGTGATATTTCTGCCGCCACACATCACCCAACAGAATCGGAGACGCATACACATTATCGACAGGAATATCAAAAAAACCTTGAATCTGATCCGCGTGCAGATCGACGGTCAACAACCGATGCGCCCCGGCCTGCTCGATCATCTTCGCCACAAGCTTGGCCGTAATCGGCACTCTCGCCGAACGGGTGCGCCGGTCTTGCCGGGCATAACCATAATAAGGGATCACCGCCGTAATCCGCGATGCCGACGCCCGCTTCAGCGCATCGATCATCACCAACAATTCCATCAAGTTGTCGTTGTTCGGCGAACAGGTCGGCTGGATCACGAAAACGTCCTTGCCCCGAACGTTTTCCCCAATTTCGACAGCCACCTCGCCATCGCTAAACCGACCCACACTCGCCAAACCGAGCCGCATATTGAGCTTCCTTACAATGCCTTCTGATAAAGCCAGATTGGCATTTCCGGAAAACACCATCATTGCGGCTTCATTCATTTTTTACTCCTAAAATGAACTCGACTTGATGCGGATAAAAATGGCTGGGCCGCAAGGATTCGAACCTTGGTATGCGGGGATCAAAACCCCGTGCCTTACCGCTTGGCGACGGCCCAATAATTCATGAAATATTCTCGACAGCCCTAAGCTTCGCATACAAAGGGGATTCATTAACCCCCTTGACCAAATAACACCGCCATTTAGCGGCGAGCGACCGATAGGCACTCTTTGCGGACTGCTCCGAATCAAACTGCGCAAAAACACAAGCCCCCGTCCCTGTCAGCCTGCCTTCGGCAAATTCGGATAAAACAACCAGAGCATCTTTTACTGCCTGGTAACGCCGCACCACCACATCAAGACAATCATTTTGATGTTGGCCGGCGATAAAGTCCGCTATTCTGATCGACTTACTATCTCTTGTCAAGTTTTTATCAGAAAAAATTTCTCCGGTATTCACATGGCAATCCGGACGAATCACGACCGTCCAGCATTCCGGCACCCGAATCGGCTCCAGCTTTTCGCCGACGCCCTCGCCCCAGGCCGCCTGCCCGAACACAAAGACCGGCACATCGGCGCCCAGGCTTAATCCGAGCCGCATTAACCGCTCGACCGACAACCCCAATCCCCACAAATAATTCAGTGCGACCAGCGTGGTAGCGGCATCGGAACTGCCACCGCCAAGCCCCCCGCCCATCGGCAGGTTTTTTTCGACCTCGATCCCGACCCCCCCGGCATACCCGGTCTCAGCTTTCAGCACCCGCGCGGCCCTGACGGTCAGATCATCCGCTTCCGCAACGCCTGGCAGCGTTTGATAAAGGCTGACCCGGTCTTCGTCGACCGGATGAAACCGGATCCAGTCGCACAAATCGATGAACTGAAAAACCGTTTGCAGCAAATGGTAGCCATCGGGACGGCGGCCGGTGATGCGCAACATCAGGTTCAGCTTGGCCGGCGCCGGCCACTTCTCGGTCCAGGCAGGCAGATTAACGCATTTTTCCATCATGGAGTGTCCATTCATTGATAATCAGTTTTAACTTGACCCGCTCATTCGCAACCGACATCTTGCGCGGCAAAAGCCAATCCCCGACCCGCTGCATCGCCTGAAATGCAATCGTCCAACCCGCCTGCCTGAAACCCTTGCCGGTCTCTTCGAAGTCCAGCTCGGGCTCCGGCACCCCCAAAACCCAATAACGCAACGAAGTCACCGGCACGAACATGCCCAGTCGTTGATTAATGAAACCTTCGGGATCGTCGGAAGACTCTACCTTGCCGTCGCCTTCGGCCACCGTCACCGTTTCGCCGGAGAGATGAATTTTCACCGCGCCCTGCCCCAATGGCCCCGACAAACTGATTCGCTCATCGTCGCGCCGGTGCGACCAAGCCAGGTCGGCAGTCCAGGAATCCTGCGCCCCCGTCAGCGCAACCCGCCCATCCAGCGCCCAGGGCTCCAGATGATAAAGCGCCTGATTTACCGTCTTGGAATAGGAAACTTCGGGCGGTGCGGCGGTGAAGAGCGAGCAGCCCGTTAACGGCGAGACTAAAGCCAGACACAGCAGCCATTGAGCGTTTTTCCGCACCGGGGCCGGTCCCTTCGGCCCGCTCCGGCCATCAAGATTGAATTCGATCTGCATCGTTTATATTTCGTCGGGCGCTTTATTCCGAGCGATTCAACACCCTTCGCCTGAAATCGAGCAGATACTCATCATCCGGAGTTTCCTTGAAGGCCCTGTCGAACAACTTTTTCGCATCCTCCTTTCTGCCCAGCACCCAGAGCACCTCGGCAAGGTGAGCCGCGATTTCGTTTTCCTTCTGTTTGGCATAAGCCTGTTCCAGATACCTGAGCGCCTGCTCCGTCTTTCCCTGCTTGAACAGCAGCCAGCCGTAGCTGTCCAGAATGACCGGCTCATCAGGCTGCAATTTCAATGCCCGTAACAAATAGCTCTCGGCTTCGGACAGGCGCGAAGGAAAACTCAGCAAGGTATAGCCCAACGCATTCAGTGCTTCCGCATTATCGGGGTATTGCGCCAGAATTTTCTTCAGATCGGCCTCCAATACATCCAGCTTGCCGATGCGCTCGGCGACCAACGCACGAGTGTAAAGCAACTCTTTGCTGTCCGGCTGCTCGGCGAGCGCGGCGCTCAATTCGTCATAGGCATCCTGATAGCGTTTCTGCTGATTCAGCAACTCAGCCTTCATCAGCGTAATGCGGATTCTTTCTTTCGGATAACTGTCCTGCATCGTCTGCAGCCGCGAAATCGCCTCTTCGTACTGTTTGTCATGGACCAGCAGATTGATCGCCGCGACTCCCGCTTCGAAACTGAAAGGCTCTTCGCGAACCTGGTCGTACCAGTTCAGCGCTTTCTTGGTATTCTCGCGCTTTTCTTCCAGTTTGCCGAGATAGAACCGGGCCCGGTCCCTCCACTCGTCTTCGCCCAGCAATTTCTTCAGGATCTCTTCGGCCTCACTCTCGCGATCCATCTGGATATCCACCAGCGCCAGCGCCAGCCAACTCTCGAAATCCTTCGGATCCTTTTCGACCAGTTTTTGATAGACCCTTCCCGCCTCGTCGTATTCGCCGGTCTTGATCAGAAACTGCGTCAGCATCTTGCTGATTTTCTGGTTGTCCGGATATTTTCGATGCACGCCGCGCAAAAAATCCAGCGCTTTCGGCAGATCGCCGGACATGACCGCAATCTGCGCCCGAAAGGCCAAAGCCTTGTCCCAATCGGGCTGAAGCTTCAACGCCTGCTCGATCTTTTCTTCGGCAGCCTGCTGATTTTTCATCTGCATCGCGATGATCGACTGGAGATAGGGCACGGTCGCCTGACCGGGGCGTTTGGCCGACAATGCTTCCAAAGCGTCATAAATGACCCGCAGCTTGCCTTCGCTTTGCAGCGCGGACGCCAGTTCCAGTACTGAACTTTCGAAGCCCGCCGCATCGTTGTCCAGAATCACGGTCAGATGCTCCAGCGTTTTTTGCTGGTTGCCCACCTCAAGACTGGACAATACCGCCAGCTTTCTCGCGGTAAGATTCTGCGGATCCTTCTTAAGCCATAACGCCAACGACTTGTTCAATTTTTTCGGATCTTTCAAGTACATTGCGATCATCGCGGCCCGCTCGGCAGGTTTCGGATCCTTGACCCGCTTGGCGGCTTCCATATAACCCTCATAGGCCAGATCATACTGGCCGCGCTGACCGGCGAGCTCCGCCGACATCAGCATGAATAGCACATCCTGGTCGATTTCCGTTTTCGCTTCTTTTTGTTTGGGGAGTTCTTTCTGGATGGACGGCTCGGCTGTCGGGACCGCCGGCGCTTGCTGTTTTTCTGGCGAGCCGGCGCAACCATTGAGTAAAATAGGAGTTAACACCGCAAACAATCTAAAAATTAACACAAAAACATCCTATAATTCGTTGACCTATGATTATAAGGAAAATCGGATGACTCACGCATCTAAATTTGTTCCGTCAAGCGCGAGCGGGATGCATCGGCCCCATCCACATAGACACACGGACGAACGCAAAGATCAATCCGGCAGCCGCCGTTTGAAATTATCAGTAAAACCATGACCCTTATTGCCGTAGGACTCAATTACAATACTGCGCCGCTTGCAATCCGCGAGCGCCTGGCCTTTCCTGCCGACATGCTGGATTCGGCCTTACAGGAATTGGGACGGATCAAGGAAATCAGCGAAGCGGCGATTCTGTCGACCTGCAACCGCACCGAGTTTTATTGCAAAACCGAGGAACCGAATCAGCAGATACTGATCGATTGGGTCGCCCATAGCCGAAATATCCGTCCCGACGATTTTGCGCCGTATCTCTATTGCCATACCGACACCCAACTGATCCGGCACATGTTCCGCGTCGCCAGCGGTTTAGATTCGATGATCCTCGGCGAGCCGCAGATTCTCGGGCAAATGAAATCCGCCTATCAGGCCGCGCTGGAAGCGGGCACGATCGGCAAACAGCTCGGCAAACTGTTTCAGTCTACTTTTGCGGCCGCCAAAAAAGTCCGCACCGATACCGCGATCGGCTCCAGCCCGGTTTCGGTCGCCTTTGCCGCCGTGCAGATGGCACAGCAGATCTTCGACAAGCTCAGCGATCAAACCGCGCTGCTGATCGGCGCCGGCGAAACGATCGAACTGACCGCCCGGCATCTGGCCCAGCAGGGCATCGGACGCCTGATCATCGCAAACCGGACGTATGATAAGGCGCATACCCTGGCAATGCAATTCAACGGCTTTGCGATCGCCTTGTCGGAATTGCCCGAGCATCTGGACGCAGCCGACATCGTGATTTCCTCGACCGCCAGCCAGTTGCCGATTCTCGGCAAGGGCCGTGTCGAAAGCGCGCTGAAGAAACGCAAACACAAGCCGATCTTCATGGTCGACCTGGCGGTTCCGCGCGACATCGAAGCGGAAGTCGAACAACTGAACGACGTCTATCTTTATACGGTCGACGATCTGAAAAACGTGATCGACCAGAACATGAACTCGCGCCGCCGCGCCGCCGAACAGGCGGAGGAAATCATCGACACCCAGGTCGGTCATTTTCTGGCCTGGCTGCGCGCCCAAGGGGCTCAAACGACGATCCAGGATTATCGGCGGCAGGCCGAGCAAATCAGAAACGAAACTTTGCAAAAAGCGTTCGCCATGTTAAAAAATGGCACCCCCCCCGAAGAAGCATTGAACCGTCTGGCCCATAGCTTGACCAACAAGCTGATTCACACGCCGAGCGCGCAAATCCGGGCCGCCGCCGAAAACGAAAGACACGACCTGGTCGCCGCGGCCCGCGAAATTCTGAAATTACAACATACTCAATGAAAGACTCCATCAAGCTCAAACTGGAAAATCTCAGCGAACGCCACGAAGAAATCGCCGCCCTCCTCTCCCAGTCCGAAGTCCAAAACAACCAAAAGCAACAGCGCTCGCTGAGCCAGGAATACGCCCAGATCGGCCCGCTGGTCGACTGTTACCGGCGCTATGTCGAGGCGCAGGACCGGCGCCTGTCCGCCCAGGAAATGGCCGGCGACAGCGACCCCGACATGCGCGAACTGGCCAAGGAGGAGTTCCGTGAGGCGGAAGCGCTGGTCGAATCGCTCGAACACGAACTGCAGATCCTGCTGCTGCCGAAAGATCCGAACGACAACCGCAATATCTTTCTCGAAATCCGCGCCGGCACCGGCGGCGACGAAGCGGCGATTTTTTCCGGCGACCTTTCCCGGATGTACCAGCGTTATGCCGAACGGAAAGGGTGGCAGACTGAAGTGATCAGCGAAAACCCCGGCGACCACGGCGGCTACAAGGAAATCATCCTGCGCGTCTCCGGCCGCGACGTTTATTCGCAATTGAAATTCGAATCCGGCACGCACCGGGTGCAGCGCGTTCCCGAGACCGAATCGCAGGGCCGCATCCATACTTCGGCCTGCACGGTCGCGATCATGCCCGAAGTCGATGAAGTCGACGCGATCGACATCAACCCGGCCGACCTGCGGGTCGACACCTACCGCGCCTCGGGCGCCGGCGGCCAGCACGTGAACCGAACCGAGTCCGCGATCCGGATTACCCACATTCCTTCCGGCATCGTGGTCGAATGCCAGGACGAGCGTTCGCAGCACAAAAACCGCGCCCGCGCGATGTCGCTGCTGTCGGCGCGCCTCTTGGCCGCGGAACAGGAAAAACAGAACTCCGAACAGGCCAGGTCGCGCAAGCTGCAGGTCGGCTCGGGCGACCGCTCGGAACGCATCCGGACCTACAATTACCCACAAGGCCGCCTGACCGACCACCGGATCAACCTGACGCTGTACAAACTCGACGACATCATGGAAGGCGGCCTCGAACAGGTGATACAGCCGTTGATCAACGAGCATCAGGCCGAGCTTTTGATCCAACTCGGCGAAGAATAACCCGGATGAGCACGATAACGACATTGCTGAGGAATGCCGTGTCCGAGTTGTCGGCTAGTTCCGATTCGGCCGCGCTCGACGCGGAAATCCTGCTCTGCCTTACGTTGGAGAAACCGCGCTCTTATCTGCGCGCCTGGCCCGACCGGAAGCCCGAGCCGCAGCAGATCCGGCAGTTTCAGGCGCTGCTGCGGCAGCGCCTACAGGGCACGCCGATCGCTTACCTGACCGGCCGCCGCGAATTCTGGTCGCGCGAATTCCGGGTCACGCCCGACGTGCTGATTCCGCGCCCCGAAACCGAGCGGCTGATCGAAATCAGCTTGAGCCTGCTCCCGCAAGACCGGCCCGCCAAAATCATCGATCTCGGCACCGGTTCCGGAATCATCGCGATCACGCTGGCCAAAGAATTGCCCCAAGCCGCAGTGACTGCAACCGATTTCAGTCAAGCGGCGCTGGAAATCGCGAAGTACAATGCCGAACAACACGATGCGGCTCAGATCCGTTTCCTGCACAGCAACTGGTTCGCTTCGGTGCCGCAGACAGCATTCGATCTGGTCATCAGCAATCCGCCTTATATTGCCGAAAACGATGTCCACCTCGGCCGGGGCGATGTGCGCTTCGAACCCAGAAGCGCCCTGACTGCGCCCAGCCAGGGCTTGGCCGACATTCGAACGATTGCGCGCGACGCCCGACGCTATCTCCGTCCCGGCGGCCATCTGTTGATCGAGCACGGCTACGACCAGGAAGCGGCCGTGCAAGCGATTTTCCGGGACGCGGGTTATGATCGGGTGCAAACCTATAAAGACCTGTCCGGCCAACCCCGGGCCTCCCATGGAAGAAATGGAGCAAGCTAAAGGCCCCAAGCCCCAAAGCCGAATCTGCAGCCATGATTATTTCGCCTTGAGCCTTTCACCTCAATCCCATGCACGAACCACAAGAAATCCCTATTCCCCGAAAACTCGCCCAGCAACTGCTCCATCTCGCGCAAATCTCGCCCGATGCCGAAATTTGCGGACTGGTCGGCGGCAAAGACGGCAACCCTCTAACCTGCTATCCGATCATGAATGTGGCGGAACATCCTGAGCGACGTTTTCTGCTCGACCCCAAACAGCAAATCGCCGCGATGGCGGCGATGCGCGACCAGGGTGAAGAACTGTTCGCGATCTACCATTCGCATCCGGCCGCCCCCGCCTTTCCCTCCGGAACCGATCTGGCACAGGCCGCCTATCCCGAAGCCCTGTATCTGATTATCTCGTTGAATATCCAAGGTATCCTGGAAATGCGCGGGTTTAGGATCGCCGCTCGAAAAGCGACCGAAATCATCTTGACGATGAGTGAAAACTGAAGGAAAAATGAAAACTCAAGCGGCCGAAAACCTATCGCAGCATGACCTCAACGAGAAATATGAAAAGCGGCAAATCCGCAATTTCTTTTCGAATCGAACCGGCGGAACATGCGTTGAAGTCGGCGCCAACGAACCGCTTTCCGTCTGTTCGCAATCGCTGCATCTGGAAAGGCAATTGAATTGGCGCTGCATTTTGATAGAGCCTAACCCCTTATTGGCGCAAAAAGCCCGCGCGCTCCGGCCAGACAGTCTCGTCTGCGAGGCGGCCTGTACCTCGCCCGAACACGTCGGCATGATGCAGCTCAATATTCCGCTGGACGCCGAGGGGCGGGAAATTACCGGCCATGCAGGCCTGGAAAAAAACGCCGACGAGCATTTTTATCACGCTCACAAAACGGTCGATGTAAGGGCCGACACGCTCGCCGACATTCTGCACGATCACGACATTACCGCGCTGGATTTCTTATCGATCGACGTCGAAGGCGCAGAGCTGGACGTACTCCTAGGCTTCGATTTCATGCAGTACCATCCCCGCTTGATCTTGCTGGAAGACAAGCATCTGTATCTGCAAAAACATCGACTATTGAAACAAAACGGTTACAAACTGGTACGCCGCCTGAACCGAAACTGCTGGTATATCCCTCAAGAGATCGATTCCCCTCCGGTACCGTTGCGCGACCGATTCAAGCTGTGGAAACGCATGTACATCAGCATCTGGTTTAAAAAGCTGCATTATGCTTGGCGCCACAAAACGCTGAAGCCCTTTAAAAGCCTTTAAGGAAGCTCTGAATAAGTGGTTTTTATAAGCGACACCGTGCGACATCCGTGGCACCTCGCCGAAAATGGGCAAATCCTTCCCGGCAGCGCCCGCTATCGGGGTGATTTCACTCAGTGTTCTCGGTTTTCCAGGGCGAAGGACAAAGGTCTCCCTAGGTCGGCTGCAGCGCCTGCCGAACGTGATAAAGATTGCCCAGGGCAAACAGCAAGTAGAGTTGTTGGGCATTCTTGAACAGCCCCCGGTAACGCACTTTGGTATAGCCGAACTGGCGCTTGACGATCCGGAACGGATGTTCGACCATGGCGCGTAACGGCGCCAGCATGTGGTTGTGAAGGGCTTGCTCTACCGGCAACTCCTCACCCTTCCCCCGCTTGAACGGAAAGGCCCAAACCGGCTCACCTTCCAGGCGATCCGCCGCCAGATTCCGGTCCTTGCGGGTATAGGCCCGATCGCCCAGCACGACCCGTTCCTCGCCGTGCAGCAACGCCTCCGTCATGACCCCATCCGCCACCTTGGCGGTGGTCATCTCCACAGTATGCACTAACCCCGACTCGGCATCGACCCCAATGTGCGCCTTCATCCCAAAGTGGTAATTGTTCCCTTTCTTGGTCGAACTCATCTCGGCATCCCGTTTGCGCGCCCGGTTCTTGGTGGACGGCGGGGCAGCGATTAATGTCGCATCGACGATCGTGCCTTGCCGTAGCAACAGGCCTTTTTCGGCCAACAGCGCCGCCGTTTCATCAAATAGGGTTTGTGCCAACTGATGGCGTTCCAGCAGATGCCGGAACTTGAGGATCGTGGTTTCATCCGGCAGGGCGTCCTCGCCCGCATCGAGCCCGGCAAACTCGCGCAGCAGCGGCATGTCGTGCAATACTTCCTCCATCGCCGGATCGGAATAGCCGAACCACTGCTGCATCAGGTGAATGCGCAACATCGTCGCCAAGGGAAAGGGGCGGCGGCCTCGGCCCGCTGTCGGGTAGTGCGGCGCTATCCGGCTCGTCCACAAACTCCAAGGCACTACCTGCTCCATCTCTTGGAGAAATTGCTGCCGCCGAGTCTGTTTCGGTTTCTTCACAAACAGTGGGGCACTGAGTCCGAGTTGCTTCATGGCGGGCACCTATCGAAAATGGCAAGCTGCGGATATTTTATCCCAGGCGTAGGACTTATTCAGAGTTTCCTTAAGGATTTGGCCGATATTAACTTCCTGAAATGGGGGATAGACCTGCCAGGTTTTTAAAACCTGGCAGGTCTTGGGCAGGGGCGAATTCATTCTTCCGGTTAACACGCACCAAAGGCGAATGTATTCGCCCCTACTCGCGATATGAAAATGCCTCATCCTAGCTACGCCTAGTGCTGCGCCAGATCGAAATCAGCAGCCAGATCCCGCCGAGAAAGGCGAAGAGGTAACCGAAGAACCCCAGGACCGGCAGGCTCAAGAACGAACTTTCGCCCTTGACGGTGAAGATGATCGAAGTACCGATGATCAGCGCGGAGGTAACGATCCCCATCGTCAGCCGGCTAATCGCCACATCGATCTTATCCACATAAGGGCCGATGCCCTTGACATTGAAATCGACCTGGATCGCGCCCTTCCGGGAAGCCCTGAGCAACTGGTGCAACTCCTTCGGAAACGCGGCCAGCAGGTCGACGATGCCGACCAGATTGCGCCAGCCGCGTTTTGCGATCACCTCCGGCCGGTAGCGGTCCGCCATCAGTTGCTGCAGATAAGGCGCCGCGAACACCAACGTATTGAAATCCGGATCGAGATGCCGGCCGAAACCGTCGAGCGTGACATAGGCCTTGACCAGCAGCGCCAGATCGGGCGGCAGCGACAAGTTATGGTCCCGAAGGATCGCCAGGAGGTCGCCGATCATCATCTGCAGGCTCAAATCCTTCAGCGACCGGTTACTGTATTGATCGACGAACGCATCGATCTCGATCGCCAGCGCCTGCTCGTCGGTCTTGATCACCCCGGACCAATCCTCCAGGATTTCGACGACTTTTAGCGGCATCCGATTGACCATTCCGTATAAAAATACGATGACCTGTTCCCGGCGTTCTTCGGTCAGCCGTCCCACCATTCCGAAATCGATGAAGGCAAGCCGGTTGTCCGACAGATAAAACACATTGCCGGGATGAGGGTCGGCATGAAAAAAGCCGTCTTCCATGATCATTTTGAGCACGGCCCTGGCGCCGCGTTCGGCCAGGAGCTTCCGATCCAGGCCGGCCTGATCCAGTGCGCCCAGCTCGCGTCCCGGAATCCCCTGAATATACTCCTGCACGTTCAGCCGCTCGCCGGTCAGCTCCCAATAGATCGAGGCAATCTTGATGTGCTCATTCCCCGCCAGATTGTCGGCAACCCGTTCGACATTGCGCGCTTCCGCCGCAAAATCGAGCTCGGCCCTGAGCGACTGCGAGAACTGCCGGAATATCTCGCGCGGATGGTAGCGGCGCAGCTCCGGCACGTCGGACTCGATCACTTCGACGACCCGATTCAACAGCCGCAAGTCCGCCTCGATGATCCGGCGGATACCGGGGCGGCGGATTTTCAGGATCACCTGCGTGCCGTCCTGCAGCACCGCCCGATGCACCTGCGCCAGCGAGGCGGCCGCCAACGGCTCGCGCTCGATGCTCAGGAAAATGTCCTCGATATTGCCGCCGACGTCTTCCTGCAACTGCGGCACCAGGTCCTCGAACGGCAGCGAAGGCACCTTGTCCAGCAGCTTTTCGAATTCCGCGATATAGGCAGGCGGAAACAAATCCATTCGCGTCGCGAGAATCTGTCCCATCTTGATGAACGTCGGGCCGAGATCCTCCAGCACGCGCCGCACCCGCTGCGGCGTGTCGAGCGTCGCATATTCTTCGACGCTCTGCCAATGCAGGGTTTTGCCGAGACGCTCCAGGGCACTCCCGACTCCGAGCGAACGCACGATCCCGCCGAAGCCGTACCGGATCAGGACGGTCGCAACATCCTGGGCCCGGCTTAAATCCTTCGCCGCATTGATCAATTCCCATATCATGATGTCGTGTTCTTGCTCGCTATTTTCGTGTTTTTTCGGGGTCCAGTCTTTCCGCAATGCCGGCGAGAAAGCCGCCGGCAATCTTGGCCAGCGCCGAGGTCGTGGCCGAAGCGCCGGCCATCACCGCATGCTGGCCGCTAACTCTCAGGTTGTCCAGATTTTCCAGGACAACCCGGCTCTGCCTGCCGACCGCCGTTCCGTTTCGCCGGGCATGTTCGAGAAAATCCCGGGCGATTTTCGCGGCCGTTTCGTTGCCATGGCGCCCGACCGTCTCCAGCGTATCGAGAAATGTCGCTTCGAGATTTTTCAAATCGTCGACGGCTTGCCTGAAATCAAGGCTCGAAAATTCGTCGAGATTCCCTGCCGCCTCTTCGATCGCCAGCTTCGACGCTTCGGCAGTCTTGCTGAGCGTGTCGTCCAGCGCTTCGGTGGTTTGCTTGAAAGCCCGTTTGGCCGGATCGTAATGCGGGCTCATCCCGTCGCTCATGCCTTTCAATACCGCTTCCATCACATTTTTGATGTTGTCGATATCCAGGGTACGCTCGGTCAGGGCCTTCAGCGTGATCGCCCGCACCCGCTCGTAAATATCGACACCGGATTCGACCGTTTCGCGGACTTCTCTTTCAACTTGCTGCATCGTATCGTTCATGGCGTTTCTCTCCGCAAATCGCAAAATGGAAAATCGATGATCATTAGGAAGAATCCTTTCGGCTTAGGTTCCGCATCTCTGCCGGGCCTCAAACCCGGATACCCGGCGGCCGGCTGTAACCGTCCAGCAGATTCAAATAATTCGAACGCTCGAAAATACCGGGATTCATGCAGCGCTGCTTGCTCAACAGCCCTTTCGATTCACTCAGCGCCGCAAACTCATGGCGGGCAAGCCAGTCCCGCATGCCTTGCCCGATCGTGCCGAGATAAGCCGGGCCGCGCTCCAGCAGCACCGTGCAAATCTGGGTCGCATCGGCGCCGGCCAGGATCAGCTTCAGGGCATCTTCGGCCGTACGCACGCCGCTGGTCGTCGCCAGCGACAGCCCTACCTGGCCGTACAAGAGCGCAACCCAGCGCAGCGGCAATCGGCTGTCCGCGGAGCGCGACCATTGCAGCTCGGAAGTCACCTGCAAATTGTCCAGGTCGATATCGGGCTGGTAGAAACGGTTGAACAGCACGACGCCGTCCGCACCGGACAATTCGAGCCGTTTCACGAAATGCGCAAGGCCGGTGAAGTACGGCGACAGCTTCATCGCGATCGGCACCGACACCTGCCGGCGCAGTTCGGTCAGCAGTTCCAGATAACGCGCCTCGATCTCGAGGCCGGATTCGTCGATATCGGCGCTCAGGTAATACACATTCAGTTCGAGCGCATCGGCGCCGGCCTGCTGCAGCGCTTTGCCATGCACGATCCATCCGTCCAGCGATACCCCGTTCAGACTCGCAATCACCGGAATGCGCAGCGACCGTTTAAGCTTGGCCAACTGCTCCAGATATTGGTCGAGGCCGTGCCGGTAGCCGCTGTCGTCCGGCAAGAAGCTGTCCGCTTCGGGATGCCCGATGCTTTGATGGATCAAGAATCGGGCCGCGGTTTCTTCCTGCTGCCGCAGTTCTTCCTCGAACAAGGAATACATCACGATCGCACCGGCGCCGGCGTCTTCGAGCCTCAATGCCGAATCCAGGCTGCGGGTCAAAGGTGAAGCCGAGGCGACCAAGGGGCTGGTCAGCTTCAAGCCTAGATATTCGGTGCTCAAATCGATGCCGTTCATGATTTTTTCTCTCGGTGTTTCCTGGAATATCATACCTGCCGATTATAAAGACAAAAATCGTAGGGTGGGTTAGACGCGCATTGGCACGGCCTTTGAATGCCCATCGGTCTTTGCCGCACGTCGTAACCCACCGAAGGTGCCACAAATGGTGGGTTCGGCGCGCGGAAAGTTTTGTCGAATTCGGAAGACAAAAACAAAGCGCGCCGAACCCACCCTACATAATCGGCTCCGCTCAGTTTTTTTCTCCCGCTTTGGAGGGCTCGCCGTCCCGCCCTGCTTCGCTTTTCGCGAAAACCCTGTCCGCCAGTTCGCGGTAATGCCGGTAGCGCGCATTGACGTCCTGCTGCGATTGCTGCAAGAAGCGTTCCGACGCGTCCGGGTGCGTTCGGCTGAGCAGGCTGAAGCGCGCTTCGGTCAGCGCGTAATCCCGGAACGCCATCGACGGTTTCTGGCTATCGAGCTGCAACGGATTGCTTCCTTCCTGCGCCCGGCGCGGATCATAACGGAGCAATGGCCAATGCCCGCTGCGCACCGCCATGTCCTGCTGGCGGAGATTGTTCGACAGATCGACGCCGTGCGCGATGCAGGGGCTGTAGGCGATGATCAGCGCAGTGCCGGGATAGGATTCGGCTTCCAGGAAAGCGCGCAACGTTTGCGTATCCTTGGCGCCATAGGCGACCTGCGCCACATAGACCTGCTCGTAATCGATCGCGAGACGGGCCAGATCCTTCTTCGGAGTCGGCTTGCCGGCCGCCGCGAATTTCGCGACCGCGCCGCGCGGCGTCGCCTTCGAGGTCTGGCCGCCGGTATTCGAATAGACTTCGGTATCGAGCAGCAGAATGTTCACATCGCGGCCCGAGGCCAGCACATGGTCGAGGCCGCCGTAGCCGATGTCGTAGCCCCAGCCGTCGCCGCCGATGATCCAGACGCTGCGTTTGACCAAGGTATCGACGACGCCGAACAGGCGCACGGCCGCTTCACCGTTCAGCGTTTCCAGGCGTTTTTTCAAGACGGCAACGCGCTCGCGCTGCGCGTAGATGCCGGCTTCATCGCTTTGGTCGGCGTTCAGGATCGCATCGGCGAGTTCCGCACCGATTTCGCCGCGCAGGCCTTCCAGCAGTTCCTCCGCATATTCCTTCTGCTTGTCGATCGCGATCCGCATCCCGAGGCCGAATTCGGCGTTGTCCTCGAACAGCGAGTTCGCCCAGGCCGGCCCCCGACCCTCCGCGTTCCGACTCCACGGCGTGGTCGGCAGATTGCCGCCGTAAATCGACGAACAGCCGGTCGCATTCGCGACCACCATCCGGTCGCCGAACAGTTGCGTCGCCAGACGCAGATAAGGCGTTTCGCCGCAGCCGGCGCAGGCGCTCGAAAACTCGAACAGAGGACGCAAATGCATCGCCTCCGGAATCTTGTTGTGATGCAGCGCGCCGCGCTCAAAATCCGGCAGGCTTTCGAAAAAGCGCCAGTTGATGGTTTCCTGTTCGCGCAGCGGCGGTTGCGGCCGCATATTCACCGCCTTGCGTTCCGGCAGCTTGGGGTCGCGTATCGGGCAAACGTCGACGCACAGGCTGCAGCCGGTGCAATCTTCCGGTGAGACCTGGTAGCTGACCAGCAGATTCTCGAACGCCTTGCTCTTAACCGGCACATACTTGAACGTCGGCGGCGCGGCCTTGACCCGTTCCGGCGCAAACACCTTGCTGCGGATCACGCTGTGCGGACAGACGAACACGCATTTGCCGCACTGGGTGCACAGATCGCTTTCCCAGACCGGCATTTCGAGCGCCAGGTTGCGTTTGTCCCAAATCGAGGTGGCGGTCGGAAAGGTACCGTCGGAGGGCAGAAAGCTGACCGGCACCGCATCGCCCCGGCCCGCGATGATCTCGGCGGTCACATTGCGGATGAACGCGGGCGCATCGTCCGGTACCGGCGGCGGGATTTCGGTCTTGCTGTCGACTGCGCTTGGCACCTCGACACGGTGCAGATTCGCCAATGCCTCGTCGATCGCTTTAAGGTTCGCGTCGAGAATCCGTTGGCCGGCCTTCTGGTAGGTCTTGTGTACGGCCGCCTTGATCGCGGCGATCGCCTCTTCCTTCGGCAGAATTTCGACCAAAGCGAAAAAGCAGGCCTGCATCACCGTATTGATCAGCCTCTCGAGACCCGCGACTTCCGCGATCGCATACGCGTCGATCGCGTAAAAGCGGATCTTTTTCTCGATCATCGCGGCCTGCATCGAGCGCGGCAGCGACGACCACACCCGCTCGGGCGGCAGCGGCGAATTCAGCAGGAACACCGCCCCCGGCGCAGCCTTGTCGAGCATCCGGTAACGTGCCAGAAACACCGGCTGATGGCAGGCGACGAACCCGGCCTCGCCGTCGCCGATCAGATAGGTCGAGCGGATTTTCTCCGGGCCGAAACGCAGATGCGAAACGGTCACCGCACCGGATTTGCGCGAATCGTAAACGAAATAGCCCTGCGCGTAACCTTGCGTCCTATCGCCGATGATCTTGATTGAATTTTTGTTGGCGCTGACCGTGCCGTCGCTGCCCAGGCCGTAGAACAGCGCATTGACCGCCCGCTTCGAGGCGTCGGTCCGAAAGCCCGCGTCCCAGGCCAGGCTGGTATGGTCGACGTCGTCATAAATCCCGATCGTAAACGGGCTTTTCGGCGCCGGATTGTCCAGTTCGTCGAATACGGCCTTGACCATGCCCGGCGTAAATTCTTTCGACGACAGCCCGTACCGTCCGCCGATCACTTTCGGCAGCGCGGCAAAGTACGGCGCGGCGCTCATCGCATCCTGCGCGAGCGCGGTCACCACGTCTTTATACAAGGGTTCGCCGTCCGCGCCGGCTTCTTTCGTGCGGTCGAGCACCGCGATCCGGCGCAGCGTCTTCGGCAGCGCGTCCAGCAGCGCCTCGGCGCTGAACGGCCGGAACAGGCGGACCTTCAGCACGCCGACCTTGTCGCCGCGGCCATTCAAATGTTCGACCGTTTCTTCGGCCGTCTCCGCACCCGAGCCGATCAAAACGATCGCCTTTTCGGCATCAGGCGCCCCCGCATAATCGAACAACCGGTAGCTGCGGCCGGTCAGTTCGGCGAACCGGTCCATCGTGTCCTGCACGATGCCAGGCATCGCCCGGTAATAAGGATTGACCGTCTCGCGCGCCTGGAAATAAATGTCCGGATTCTGCGTCGAACCGCGCAGCACCGGATGTTCGGGGGACAATGCCCGCTGCCGGTGCGCTTCCACCAGCCGGTCATCGAGCAGCGCGCGGATATGCGTCAGGTCGAGCGGCTCGATGCTGGCGATTTCGTGCGAAGTCCGGAAACCGTCGAAAAAATGCACGACCGGAATCCGCGCAGCCAAGGTCGCGGCTTGCGCGATCAGCGCAAAATCCTGCGCCTCCTGCACCGAATTGGAGGCCAGGAACCCAAAGCCGGTCGCTCTTGCGGCCATCACATCGCTGTGGTCGCCGAAGATCGACAGCGCCTGGCCGGCCAGCGACCGGGCCGCCACATGGAATACCGCCGGGGTCAGTTCCCCTGCGATCTTGTACATGTTCGGAATCATCAACAGCAGGCCCTGCGAGGCGGTGAACGTGGTCGCCAGCGCACCGGTCTGCAGCGCGCCGTGGATCGCGCCGGCCGCCCCTGCCTCGCTCTGCATCTCGATGATGCTCGGCACCGTGCCCCAAAGGTTCCTACGCCTGTCCGACGCCCACTTATCGGCCAATTCGCCCATCGGCGACGCCGGCGTGATCGGATAAATCGCAATCACTTCGCTGGTCATGTAAGCGACCGTGGCGGCGGCTTCGTTGCCGTCGATCGTGATTTTGCTCTGTTGCATGATCTCACCTCGTTAAAAAGGTTATGACTTGTAGGGATTGTACTCCTAAAACGATCCGGCTGCGCTGCCCGCAATCCGGGGCGCCTTCGCCTTTTCGAACCCGCCGTCAATGATGATAGAATTGCGGGCTTCTTTTTTTACTTCATCCGAACGCCGCATGACCACCGTCTCCAAACTGCCTGTCGAATCCCTGAAGCTGCACATCGACCTGAGCGGCGTCGATCTTGAAGGAACGTCATTGCCCGATGCGCCGATCCTCGGGCAGGAACGTGCGCAGTCGGCGCTCGAATTCGGCGTGGCGATGGCGCGTCCCGGCTACAACATTTACGTGATGGGCGAATTGGGGCTCGGCCGGCTGTCGATGATCACTCAGCATCTGCACGCGATTGCCGAAAAACAGTCCGCGCCGTCGTCGTATGCCTATGCGGATAACTTCCAGAATCCGCGCGAGCCGGTCGCAATCGAATTGCCGTCCGAATATGGCAGCGTCTTCAGTGCCGATATCGAACAATTGATCGACAATCTTCTGGCGACCTTCCCGGCGGCGTTCGAAAGTCCGACCTATCAGCAGAAAAAGACCGCGATCGAGCGCCAGTTCAATCAGTATTACAATAACGCAATCGAGAAAGTCGATCAAAAAGCGCTGGAGATGAGCATTGCGCTGTTCCGGGAAAGCGAACAGATTTCGTTCTCGCCGATTCGCGACGGCAAGGCGCTCGACGATGCCCAGTTTACGCAGTTGCCGCAGGCCGAGCGCGACCTCTTTCACAAACAGATCGAGGAGCTTGAAGAATATTTGAGCGACGTGCTGCTCGAACTGCCGCAGTGGCGTCGCTCGCTGGCCGACAAGATCAAACAGCTCGACAACGACACGATCAGCCAGGCCATCGAACCCTTGTTCGCCGAACTGAACGACAAGTACCAGAATATCGACGACGTGATCACCTACCTCGCCGAGATCGACAAGAACCTGCGCACCACGATTGCGGACTTCCTGATGCCGGGACGGACCGCCGATCCCCGCGAATTCGCGAACCGGCGGCAGGTGCTGCTCGAACTCTATGCGCCGAACATTCTGGTCGACAACAAGCTCGAACACGGCGCGCCGGTGATCCACGAGCCGCACCCAACTTATCAGAACGTGTTCGGGCGAATCGAATACTCCAGCGAACAGGGCACCCTGGTCACCAATTACCGGCGCATCTGCGCGGGCTCCCTACATCGGGCGAACGGCGGCTACCTGATCCTCGACGCGGAAAAACTGCTGACCCACCCGTTCGTCTGGGAAGGGTTGAAACGTGCGCTGCAAGCCGGCAGAATCGAAATCGAATCGCCCTATTCGGACCTCGGGATCAACACGATCACGCTGAAACCGGAAGTGATTCCGCTGAACGTGAAGGTGATCCTGGTCGGTTCCCGGGACCTTTATTACCTGCTCGAAGAACTCGACAGCGAATTCAACGCGATGTTCAAGATCCTCGCCGACTTCGACCATTACATTCCGCGCGATGCGGTATCGATGCAGCGGTTTGCGCAGTTGATGAACCGGCATGCGCAAGATTCGGGCGCGAAACCCTTGGCCCGAAGCGCGATCGAGGCGCTGATCGAACACAGTTGCCGGCTGGCCGAAGACCAGCATCGTTTTTCCGCGCGGATCACCGAATCACTCGACATCATCGGCGAAGCGAACCTGTTCTGTCTGCAGACAGGCGGCGACCGGATCGGTCGGGAGCAGATCGAAGAGGCGCTGGCCGCCCGCGAATTCCGCAACGGCCGTCTCGCTGAAATGATGCTCGAAGAAGTGCTCGACGGCACGATTCTGATCGATACCGAAGGCAGCGCGGTCGGCAAGATCAACGGCCTGACCGTGCTCGAAATCGGCGGCAGCAGCTTCGGCGCGCCGGCCCGGATCACCACGACGGTCTCTCCCGGCTCGCGCGGCATCGTCGACATCGAGCGCGAAGCGGAACTCGGCAAGGAAATCCATTCGAAAGGGGTACTGATTCTGACCGGCTACCTCGGCCATACCTACGCACAGCAGTTTCCGCTCGCGGTCTCGGCCAGCATCGCGATCGAGCAGTCCTACGGCGAAGTCGACGGCGACAGCGCCTCGCTGGCCGAACTGTGCTGCCTGATTTCGGCGCTGACCCGCATCCCGATCAAGCAATCGTTCACGGTGACCGGCTCGATCAATCAATACGGCGAAGTGCAGGCGGTCGGCGGCGTGAACGAAAAGATCGAAGGTTATTTCCGGCTGTGCAAGGCGCGCGGACTGGTCGGCCATCATGCGGTGATCATTCCGGCCGCGAACAAACGCAATCTGGTCCTGAAACAGGAAGTGATCGATGCGGTCGCGAAGGGGCAATTTTCGATTTATGCGGTCACCAGCGTCGACGAGACGCTCGAATTATTGACCGGGGAACCTGCGGGCACGGTCGATCACAACGGCAATTACCCGGAAAACAGCATCAACGCCAAGGCCATTTCCCGCTTGAAGGAAATCTCGGACATGGCGAACGAGGATGAGGAGAAATCCGAAGGCGCCTGACTGGGCCGCATCGGATGATCGCCGGAATCGGCAAACCGGCGGCTGGGCGCATTTCCGCCGCGGCTCAAGCTCAAGCCGCGGCGGAAGGGTAAACCCGGCACCGACTCAACGGTTTAAAGCTTCCTAACCGGCGTAGCGGTCATATACCATTTGCAGCATCTGAACTTCGCCCGGTTCAGGTTTGCACCAGCCGCTGATCTGGATGTCGCGCAGAATCGTTCTGCCTTGCTCGTCGTTTTCCATATCCTTCAAAATATCGGCCAGCAGCCTGCCTTCATCTTGCAGATGAGGGGCCACGCAAAAAAGATGGCAGGCGAAGTGAGTTTCGCTTTCGTCAAGCTTGCGGACATTGTTGCGGCTGAACGAAGAAAGCCCTTCGTACGATTTTTTCAGCATGAAAACCAGATCGCATTTTTTTCGAATCAGTGATTGAAGTACCTTGATTTCATTGCCGGCAAAATCGTAGGTAAATTTCGTCGAGTCGATACCGCTTTCGTCGCATAAAAACCGGCCCAGCAAATACACAAAGCTGTCCTTCGTCGCCGTGCCTACGCACACCCCATGATACTCGGGCAAGGTCCGCCGATCATCCACCCGGGTCAGCAGAACCACTTCGTCGACCTCCGCCATCGGACGCATCGCCGGCACGAAACCGTAACGTTTGATCATTGCGCAAGCTTCAAACGGTTTTGCGAACAACAGGTCGGTGTAGTCGCCGTCCAGATGCTCCGCCGACTGTTCGAAATGGATCGCTTTTTTCATGCGGCGCTGCAGATACGTATTGAGCAGATACCAACCGGTCAATTGGTGCCCCGACTGCAGGCTGGCCACGAAATTCAACTTGTCGTGCGCGGCATCCGGACTTTTCTGTCTGGCCTCGGCGTCCCGCGGCGCGGGAACGGCGGCCGCGGGCAAAGCGTCCGCGGCGGCGGAATGACCGTCTGACTTGACGAAGCGTCCAAGGCCGGTAATTTTGAACAACATGCTGATCATCCGGTCCAGGCTTTGCACCTCCACGCGGATTTTTTTCCGCTCCCATTCTTCGAACAATTTCAGCAACAGCGACAGGCCCATCGAATTGACCCGATCGACCTGGCTGAAGTCCAGCAACACATGCGCCTTCGACGGTATGGCGGTCAACGGCTCCAGCACCGGATTGGCATGCGCATCGATCGAACCGATGAAATTGTAACAATAGCGGTTGTCCTGCTCGGAAACGGGCTGGATGGAAAAACTGCTGATCATGCCGCTCATATCGATGCCCTCATTTGATAAGCCGATTCATACTCGCTGTGATAGAGAAACTGAAGGCCGGACTCCACGCCCATATCGACGCTGCCGTGCAAATCCCAAAGGGTCGTCACCTGGGTGCGTTTCTGCGGATGCACCCGGATCTGCAAATAATCCGACATCCGCCACATCATGTACAGACCGACGCCGCCGACGCCGGCTTCGACGCCTTCGGACATCGCGTGCGCCAGGTTTTTCAAAAACACGCCGGGCGTCAGGGTGCCCCAGTTGTCGGTGATCATCAAACCGAGGATGTCTTCGCTTACCGCAATGTCGATACGGACCTCTTCATGCGACGACAATTCACGGGATTCGCCCTTGACGTAATAAGCAACCCCTTTGCCGTCCCGCGGCGCGGCATAGAGGCTGTTTTCGGTCATCTCGTCCAGCACCATCATCAAGGCGTCCAATTGGTCTTTGGGAATATGTCCCTGATCTTTCAGCCAGGCATGAATCTCTTCCACGATAAATGATTTGTCGTCCGTATGGGTCAATTGAAAATGGCGATATTGCGCCCTGCCGGGCATCAACGCATACAAATCGTCGTCGGGCGATTCGTTGTGCTGGTTCAGCAAGTGGTTCCAGCCCAACTTTTTGCAAAAATCGTCGTGCCTGGGCAGGATCCGGCAAATGCCGTCCTGGCTGAAGCGCGGCAACAGGTCGGAATAATCCTGTTCGGCAAGGAATACCACATATTCCTTCGCAATCCGCGGGATCGGGTGGTCGCCCTGGCGATAAAAGTTTTCCGAAATGCGGATGATATCGCTGACTTCATTGCTGGCGGCGGTCTGCGCCACGCGGTCGCTGTGCGTCACGATCATCATCGTCACGTCGTCGGAATACAGCATGCTCCGGCAGTGCCGCCTCAACGCGTCCAGGATCCGATTGCGCAACTGCTCCGCGTCTTCGACATCGGTATTGGCGTTCAGAATCGCTTCGAGGCGGTCATAACCGAAAGGCTCCCCGCTGGGGGACTCTTCCTCGACCAGTCCGTCGGTATAGAGAAACAAGCGGTCTCCAACTTCCAGCGTCAATTCGAGCACGGACTCCTGATAGTCCGAATCGGCGCTCTTCCCCAACGGCAGACCGGATGCTTCCAGCATTTGCCAACTTTGGGCGCCGCGCTTCAATAAATACGGCAAAACATGGCCGGCATTCGCAAATGCCAGCTTGCCGGTGTGCGCATCCAGACTCAAACAAGCCATCGTCATCAGCAACGATTGCTGCGCCGTCGCGCGCATCGTATCGTTCAGCGAGTTGAGTATCTCGCTCGGACTGGTCACGCCTTCGTGGATCAAGGGATATATGCCCGCCTTCGCGGCGCCCACCATGGTGCCGGCCGCAACGCCGTGGCCGCTGACGTCGCCGACCATCAAAATGCTGTGGTGCCCGCTCACTTTATAGTAGTCGTAGTAATCGCCGCCGACTTCGCTCGAAGTCAGCATGTTCGCGACGCCCTGCAGACCGGGCAATTCGATAGTGGGCTGCGGCAGTATCGAACGCTGCAGGGTAGCGGCCAGATTGACCTCGCCTTGCAGCCGGGCGCTCAATTGCGCCAGTTCGGCATGAGCCTTTTGCACTTTTTTCTCGGCTTCCTTGCGCTCGGTGATGTCGATGCCGGTATTCAGAAACATCATCGGCATTCCGCTGGCGGAATTCTTGATCACGGTGGGATTCCAGACGACATGCAGATAATCGCCGGTACTGATCCGCATGCGCGTTTCGGTTGCTTCGGCAAATTCGACGGTCCCTGCCATCATGCCGGAAAACAGCGCGCGCAGTTCAGCTTGTTCCTCTGTGGGGATAAATTGGTCGAAAAAATCCTTGCCCTTCAGTTCGGTTTCCGGCCAGCCGGTATTTTCCTCGGCATGATGATTGAATAAAACGATTTTACCGTCCGCATCGAGGCCGATGATCAATGCCTGGGTCGTATGGATCACGTTATCGGCGAATGCCTTTTCCTGCCGCATTTTCAGCGCGCTTTCCTTCAGGCGCTGCACCATCGGCTGCAGCAGCAGCACGCCGACCAGTGCCAGGGACGCGAGCAGAATCGCAAACATCAGATGCTGTTTGTTGGCGGTACTGCCCAACATGAATTCGGTCTGGCGCTGATAAATCGAGCTGACTTTATTCATATCCTCCAACAGCAACGGCGATAGCGTAAACAATAATTTCTGCAGATCCGGATTGGAAGGGAGAAGCTCTTTCGCTGGAATTCTCTGTATTTTACGGGCCAGGGCGAGATAGTCCCTGACCAGATGATCGAGCGGCTTGCTTTTGTTGAAATAGATGAATTTGAGATCGGCCGGCAGATTCCCGGATACGCGCATCAGCCGGTCTCCTTCCCTGATGTAGCGGTCGCCGTCCCGCAGCGACATGTGCATCTGTTCCAGTTCGTTCAAACTGACGAGTATTTTTCCGTCCGGCTTGCGGTCCATGCCGTTCAGTCCGGCAAAGACTTTCTGGCTCAGCATCACGTTGATGTCCTGAACGACCTTGCCTTGTTCGGTGCTCATTTTCACGAGAAGCGCATTGCCTTCCTGGCTGCGAAGGTCGGTAATGAGAACGAAATAGGTAATGGTGGCTACGCCGGCCAGCACGAAAAGCACTGTCGCATATTGCTCCAGCATTCTCCCGACCAAACGTCGAAATAGATCTTGCATCGATGATCTCCTCTAATTTTTGCCTTGTCTCGGCTTATTGTTCTTATCAGGCCGGAATTTCAAGCGAATGGACTTCGGTTCGCCTTCGCCCGATCCGTACTACCTCGACCTTCCGATGACCCGCCGCACAGTAAAAAACCGTTCCGACGCTCACGTATCCGATAGTCCCGAATTCGGCCGAATGCGCGCCGATGGTTTCGAGCGCCTTCGATGACCGCCGCCAAGCTGGGTCAGCAAAAGGATTTTTCTCGGAAAAACCCAGCCTTTTGCTCGATTTTTTCCTTAACCCAAACTTAGCAGACATCAAATTTATGTCAACGCCGGGAAATCGCTGCCGAAAACAATGCTGTAAGTCCTGGAAATCGGCCTCTGCCGCTATGATTCAACAGATAGCGTCTGTATTTCTGCCTGACACCGGCTCTCCCGCGCCTTTGTCTAACGGCCGCCGATCCTTGCTTTTTATTAGTCGAAATAATGATTATTTTTCAAAAGCTTAATATAACAACAAAGAGAACACCGGTACGGCCTCGCTTGTTTTGCAAACCGCTCCGAATTCTTGGCGATTTTGTGACGGTATTGGCAAAAATAATGCCGTGACAAGCTATGAATGGATTATCGAGACGGCCGCTATGCGCTTTCCAGCTCAGGCATTGCATTTAGCGCCTAAAGAAACAGTCTTCATTCCGGACCGGCGCCGCCACGCGGTCAATCCGATTCGATCGCCGCACCGCAAGTAAACCGGCGGCGAGCAGCTCGGACTTGTCGGCACCGGCTGGCACGGTCCCCGGTCAAACAGTCGGACCTTTGACGGGATCAAGGAAGTCCGGCATCAAGAAAACCTACCAGCAGCAAACGGAGCACCTTTGCCGCCAAGGCAAAGACGCCACTGACTGAAAAATCCGTTTACGCGGACGAGCGTTCATTGCCCGTATTCGGCCACGATCGTATCGATACCGTTCTGGCGCAAGCGCGAACGGATCACGCCGACGCTGGCCATGCGCGTATAAGGACCCAGCGTCACCCTGTGCCAGGTCACGTTTCCGACCTTGGCCTTCTCGATCCGCGATTCGATCCCCATCAGAGCCAGTTTGGCGCGCAGGCGGTCGGCTTCCGCCGCGTCTTTATACGACCCCACCTGCAGAATATAGCGCGCCGCCTTGGCTTTGCCGACCCGCTCCTCGCGCATGCGCGTGTTGATCTCATGATCGGGCACGACGATCTCTTTTTTCGGCAGATAGGTGTAGAAGTCGAACTGAGGGCCTTTCGGCTCGGGCACCGCCTCGACCTTCAGCGTGCTTTTATCTTCCGGCTTAGCCGTCGGGCCGGATGCCGCGTTTTCGGTAACCGGCACATTGCCGGCCTGTAAAGGAGTCCCGTTTCGAGCTCCCTTGCTGGCCAGATAGAACAAAAAGACCACGAAGCCGATAATCAACGCGGTGATCAGCATCCAGCGCCACAACGCCAGGCCGTCTTTCTGCCTGGGCCTTCGGCTGCGGGCGGATTCGCGGGGGTCTTGAGCTCGGTATTTGTAATCTCTGGGCATGTTACATCGTTTCGGGCGAAGTGATCTTCAAGAGCCCCAAGCCGTTGGCGAGCACCTGCCTGACCGCGGCGATCAGGTTCAGGCGGGCGTTGCGCAGCGGCGCATCCTCGACCAGAAACGGGTGCGCGTTATAGTAAGCATGGAAATCGTTCGCCAGTTCGCGCAGGTACAGGATCAACTGGTGCGGCTCGTGCTGCAGCGCGGCGCGTTCGAGTATCTCCGGATAACGCGACAGCCGGCCCACCAGATTCAGCTCGTGCTCTTCCTTCAACAAACCCAGGCTGTCCATCCCGAGCCCAAGGTCCCTGTCCAGCCCTTTTTCGTCGAGCTGCCGAAACACGCTGCACACCCGCGCATGGGCGTACTGCACGTAGAACACCGGGTTCTCGTTGGTTCGGGAGGTCGCCAGTTTCAGATCGAAATCCATATGCTGCTCGGAACGGCGCAGCACGTAGAAGAAGCGCGCCGCGTCCCTGCCGACTTCGTTGCGCAGTTGCCTGAGCGTCACGAACTCGCCGGAGCGGGTCGACATCTGCACCTTTTCTTCGCCGCGGTACAGGGTCGCGAACTGCACCAGCAGCACCTTCAGCTTGTCCGCGTCGGCGCCCAGCGCGGTCATCGCGGCCTTGACCCGCGGAATGTAGCCGTGATGGTCCGCGCCCCAGATATTGATGAGTTCTTCGAAGCCGCGGTCCAGCTTGTTCATGTGGTAGGCGATGTCGGACGCGAAATAGGTGTATTGGCCGTTTTCGCGCTGCACCACGCGGTCCTTTTCGTCGCCCAGCCGGCTCGATGCGAACCAGACCGCGCCGTCCTTTTCATAAAGATGGCCGCCGGCGCGCAGCCGGTCGAGCGCCTTCGCGACCGAATCGTCGGCCATCAGGCGGCGCTCGGAGAACCATTCCTGGTATTCGACGCCGAATTCCCGGAGATCGTCCCGGATGTCGTCCAGAATGTCGTTCAGGCCGGCCTGGAAAAAATGCTCGTAATGTGCGCCGCCGAGCAGCTTCTTGGCCCTGGCGATCAGCGCGTCGATATGGATTTCCTTGTCGCCGCCCTGCGCTTCGTCGGGCGGAATATCCTCGAACACCGCCTGAGCCGGAAAACGGAACGCATCGCCCGAAGCACGGTGAATGGCCGAGGAAATGTCGCGCACGTATTCGCCGCGGTAGCCGTTGCTGGGAAAATGCAGCACCTCGCCACAGTCTTCGAGATAGCGGAGCCAGAGGCTGGTCGCCAGAATATCCATCTGCCGGCCCGCGTCGTTGACGTAATATTCGCGGTGCACGTCGAAACCGGCCGCTTCGAGCAGGTCCGCGACAACCGAACCGTAGGCCGCGCCGCGCCCGTGCCCCACATGCAAGGGACCGGTCGGATTGGCCGAGACGAATTCGACCTGAACCCGTTTGCCTACTCCCGTCTTGCTTAATCCGAATTCACTGCCCCGGTCATGAATCGTCCTGATGGTGTCGTACTGTCCGTGCGGATCGATAAAAAAATTGATGAAGCCGGGGCCGGCAATTTCCACCTGGGTGACCGCATCGTCTTCCGGCAGCGCGGCGGCGATCTTCTCGGCCAACTGGCGGGAATTCGACTTGGCGGCTTTAGCCAGCACCAGCGCCAGGTTCGATGCAAAATCGCCGTGCGCCGGGTCCCGGCTGTGCTCGATGTTAATAGCCGGATCGGCATCCTGCGGCAATGTGCCGTCGTTTTTCAACGTATCGACGGCCTGGCGTAACAGTACCTCTAATTTTTTTTTCATTACGGGTAAAAACGGGTAAAAGAATCGGAAAATATCTACGCATTATCTATCAAAATTACCCGATTATCCATTCGGTCATGATCAGGCTTGCGGAGTCACGCGCTCTGGATTCGGCGGCGAATGCGGGCGGGCCGGCGACCCGTCGCCGCTTTGGAAGGGTTCCGGGGCTCAGCCCGTGGTCAAGATAGTGCAGTTTCGTACCCGTTTTCCCTGTTTTAGTGCAGCCTGTCGCATCGCTTCCAAAAAAAGGTTTGAAAAAAACCGGGAAAACGCCCGGCGCTTGCCTCATTTCTTCTAGAAAACACCCTATGGCACGGGATATGCTTGAACATTATCGACGCCTGTCGATTCACAGACGGCTACCGCTTTCGTGTCAACGGCCCCGAAAGATGGCGAACATTCAATCGCCATCGACAACGGCCCCCATCGAGGCAAAGCGATTCGGCAGCAGCAAGGGCCGACTTTCCCTGACGCTCGGAGGTTCTCTGCCGCCGAGGCAGGCACAGCCCCCGCGCCCAGGCTGCCGGTCAAACCGCGCAATACGGTGCAACGGCCCTGCCTGTCCCTCCTCGCGGATTTCCCGGAGGAGGGGCAGCTCTTTGAGCAGCAAGCCCTATTCCCATCAATACAAATCCACCGGATCGACATCGAGCGACCAGCGCAGATTTTTTTCCTTTTTGATTTTGTCGATTTCAGGCAGCAGGCGATCCAGCAATCGCTGCAACGCCTGGCGGTTCGCATCCTGCAGCAGCAGCTGGTAACGGTACGAACCGGCCCGCTTCGCCATCGGCGCGGCCACTGGCCCCAGCACCAGCGTTCCGCCGGTCTGCCCGGCGGCGGCCAGATTCTTCACTGCTTCCAGAAACGCCTTGGGTTTGAAGGGATCGCCCGCCTGAACCCGAAACAGCGCCTGATGACTGAACGGCGGCAGCGCGGCCGCCTTGCGCTCGGCCAATGCCTGCCTCGCGAAACCGTTGTAACCCTCGCGAATCAGCGTGGTCAACAACGGATGCCCGGGATGCCGGGTCTGCAGGATGACGGAACCGGGCTTGTCCGCCCTGCCGGCGCGCCCGATCACCTGGACGATCATCTGCGCGAGTCTTTCGGCGGCATGAAAATCGATGCTGTACAGACCGCTGTCGGTGTCGAGGATCGCGACCAGGGTCACATTCGGAAAATGATGGCCTTTCGCGAGCATCTGCGTGCCCAGGATGATGTCCGCCCGGCCTTCGTTGATCTGCTTCAGGTAGTTTTCGAGCGAGCCTTTGCGCTGCGTGGTGTCGCGGTCGAGCCGGACGACCGCTTTATCCGGAAACAGCCCGGGCAGGATTTGTTCGACCCGTTCGGTGCCGAGTCCGAGCGGCCTCAAGGTGCTGCCGGTGCACGAAAGGCAGCTTTTGACCAGCGGCTGTTCGGCATCGCAATGGTGGCAGCGCAGCTTTTGTTCGCGGAAATGGATCACCAGATTCGCATCGCAATGAGTGCAACGAGCAACCCAGCCGCAGTCGTGGCAGATCAGCCTCGGCGCGAAGCCGCGCCGGTTCAGAAACAACAGCACCTGTTCGCCCTTCTCCAACGTCTGCCGGATCTCCGCAAGTAACGGTTCGGAAATGCCTTCTTGCAGGGGCTTGTTGCGGATGTCGAGCAAGCGGACCGCAGGCGCCGCCGCGTTGCCGGCGCGGTTAGGCAGCCGCAGCAGGCGGTAGCGCCCCGCTTGCGCGTTATACAGGCTTTCCAGCGAGGGCGTCGCCGAGCCGAGCAACGCCGGCACATTGGCCAGTTTGGCGCGGACGATCGCGACATCGCGGGCCGAAAAACGAAAGCTTTCCTGCTGCTTGAAGGAGGCGTCATGCTCCTCGTCCAGAATGATCAGGCCGAGCCTCGGCAGCGGCGTAAACAGCGCCGAGCGCGTGCCGAGCAGAATCGCGCCGGAGCCCTGCTGCATCGATAGCCAGGCATGCTGGCGCTGGGCGTCGGTCAGTTTCGAGTGCGAGACTTCGATCTCGACCGCAAAACGCTGCCTAAAGCGGTTCTCGAGCTGCGGCGTCAGGGTGATTTCGGGCAGCAGCACCAGCACCTGCAGGCCGCGTTCGAGCACCTTCCCAATGATCTGCATGTACACTTCGGTTTTGCCGCTGCCGGTCACGCCTTCGAGCAGGAATACGCCGAAACGGTCAAGCCCCGCGCAAACCTCGGCGACGGCGGCCGTCTGCTCGGGGTTGCATACGACCGGATTGCCTTTGACCGGCGGCGATTCGGCAACGGCGAACGCTATCTCGGCATCATCAAGCTGCAACAGCGCTTTTGCCGCCAGTTGCTTCAGGGCGGGCCGCCAATTATCGACCGACGCCGCCAGTTCGGCCTCGGATAGACCGTCCGGGCACTGCCGGAATGCTTCCAGCAACAGCTTCTGCCTCGGTGCTCTCTGCAATAATCCCGGTTCGAACTCCCGGCCTTGGGCGGTCAGCACATACCGTGCCGGCCGCCCGAGCACGGCAGCCCTGCCCTGCCGAAGCCCCGAGGGAAACGCCGAAGCAAAAACTTCGCCGAGCGGATGATGATAGTAGCGCGCCGCCCAATGCAGGAGACGCAAATCGCCCGGCGACAGCAAAGGTTCCCGATCGAGCACGCCGGCTATGGGTTTCAGCCGGACTCCGCTCACTTCACTGCGCTCCTCCAGGCTGACCAGATAACCGGTCTTTTGAACCCTGCCGAACGGCACCGACAGGCGAAGGCCGGGCTTCAGCCGTTCCGCGGCGATTGTTTCCGGGATTTCGTAATCGAATAAACGGTACAGCGGCACATCGACCGCCACGCGGAGAATCGGCGCTGCCTTTTCCTGCAACTTTGCCATACAAATTGAAACGGGAATTAAAAATGACCGCTAAGTGGCTCTATCTTGAGAACAACTCGGAGTTACCCACAAAAGCTGTGGATAAGTCTGTGGAAAAATACTTTCCAATGACGCTTAATTGCGGTTTTTATTGTGGTTTTGTTAATTTGGCCAAAAATTGGCCTCGCAATATTTTTATCTTATATCAATAACTTAGAAAGATATAAAAAAGCGAAAGCCTTGATTTAAAAAAATATTAGGCCAATAAAAGCAGGCGCCGAAGCACAAGTTCAAACCGGTGCATAACTTGTCAAGCCCGGGAAGAAAATGCGCCGTTTTAGATAAAAACGGCCAACGAAAAACCGGCTTCCCCCTGTCGAATGCGGCGAATGCTCCGTTTTGCCGGAGCCTGGATGGGCTACGCCGCTGCCGCACTTAGAATGAGGCGATCGGAATCAGTCCCTCGAAGATTCCGATCCACGCGGCCTGGCGTTCCAGAACTGCAGCAGGCTCAGCGCGGCCAGCATCAAAAAGGCGACCAAGGTCCAGGCCGGCATGCTCAGCCCCCAGAAAGTCCAGTCGACTTTTGCACAATCGCCCGTACCGCTCAGCATCAGTTTCAGCGTTTCGGTCAGCGGAAAATTGTTGAAGACGTATTCGAGCCCCGGGCCGCATTCGGGCACCTCTTCGGGCGGCAGATGCTGCAGCCAGACATGCCGGACCGACACCGCGCCGCCGCCCAGTGCGGCGAGCGTTCCCAAAATCGCATAAGCTTTGATGCCGGCGCGGCCCGGATTATGCAGTCCGGCAATCAGGAAAACGATCCCGGTCAGCAAGATCCCGATACGCTGGGAGATGCACAACGGGCATGGCTCCAGTCCGCCGACGAACTGGAAATAAGCGCCCATCGACAACAGAAAAACGCAGCCGAAGAATCCCAGAAAGAACCCTATGCGGGGAGTCAACCTTATCCGTTCCAGCCAATTTTTGTTCATTCAATACCCAAATCGTCATGCATGTAAAGCGAATCCGGCTAGAGCCAGATCATTTTGGCCGCCATGATCAGCAACAACAACGCGAAATAGCGTTTCAGTTTTTGCGCCGGAACGATCCCGGCCAGCTTCGCGCCGATCGGCGCGGTGAGCACGCTGGTCAATACGATTCCGGCGAACGCAGGCAGATAAATATACCCCAAACTCCATTCGGGCAACAGCGGCGCCTTGAAGCCCAGCAGGATATAACCGGCGGTTCCGGCAATCGCGATCGGCAGCCCGCAGGCGCTGGACACCGCGACCGCATTCCGGATGGGAATCCGGAAATGCACCAGATACGGCACAGTCAGCGAGCCGCCCCCAATCCCGATAATGGCCGATAGACTGCCGGTCAACAAGGCCATCGCATGATCCTGAAGCCGCGAAGAAGGTTTCCCGCCGACGTTCGGCTTTCTTTGCAGCGCCAACTGCAGCGCGACATACAACAGATAGATAACGAACACGATCCGCAATACCTCGCCCGAAATCCGGTCGGCAATCACCGTACCGAGTACCGCTCCCACCATGATGCCGGGCACCAGACGCCAAACCTTGTCCCAGATCACCGCGCCGAGCCGATGGTGCGCGATCACCGACGCGATCGAGGTCAGGATGATCGTCGCCAATGAAGTCGCGACCGACATGATCATCACCTGCCCCGGGGCGAACCCTTGCGCCGCGAACAACATCGCCAGCACCGGCACCATGATCAGGCCGCCGCCGATGCCGAAAAGTCCCGCAAACAAGCCGGCCACGGCACCCAGCAGCATGGCGGCTGAAAATAAAACGCTCACTTTTTCTCCCGAACCCGTTGACGGCTATCGGCTGCCGCCGTTTCGCCGTCTATGGTATGCTAAGAAGCTTCATCAATAAAGTCATCGCATATGGAAATTTATCTGGTCGGCGGCGCAGTGCGCGACAGTTTGCTGAAGCTTCCGGTCGAAGAACGCGATTGGGTCGTCATCGGCGAAACGAACGAGTCGATGATCCGCCGGGGATTTCGGCCGGTAGGCAAGGATTTTCCGGTGTTCCTGCATCCGGACAGCCACGAAGAATACGCGCTGGCCCGAACCGAGCGCAAAACCGCGCCCGGCTACAGGGGGTTTGCGGTGAACGCGGCGCCGGATGTCACCCTGGAGCAGGATTTGCTGCGCCGCGATCTGACGATCAATGCGATGGCGATGACCGCGGACGGCCGACTGGTCGACCCGTACGGCGGCCGCGCCGATCTTGAAAAGCGCATTTTGCGCCATGTTTCTCCGGCTTTCGCGGAAGATCCGGTACGAATTCTGCGGATTGCCCGCTTCGCAGCGCGCTATCAGCGTCTCGGCTTTACGGTCGCGCCGGAAACGCTCGCGCTGATGCGCAGGATGGTCGCGGCCGGCGAAGCCGACTTCCTGGTCCCCGAACGGGTCTGGGCCGAACTGGCGAAAGCCCTGAAAGAGCCCGGCCCGGCCGCATTTTTCCGGACGCTCAGAGACTGCGGCGCGCTCGCTGCCGTGTTTCCGGAAATCGACCGCCTGTTCGGCGTGCCGCAGCCCGAGAAGCATCATCCCGAAATCGACACCGGCGTGCATACGCTGATGTGCCTGGAACAGGCCGCACGGCTGTCCGATAAACCCGTCGTCCGGTTCGCCGCGCTGACGCACGATCTGGGCAAAGGGGTCACGCCGAAGAACAACTGGCCGCATCATTACGGCCACGAGCAGCTCGGACTCGGCGTGCTGGAAACAATGTGCGCGCGCCTGCGCGTGCCGAACGCGTTCAAGACGCTGGCGCTGCAGGTGGCCAAATTTCATACCCATTGCCATAAGGCGTTCGAACTGCGGCCGGGCACCCTGACCGATACGCTGGCCACGCTAGGAGCATTCAAACCTCGCCATTCGCTCGACGATTTTTTAGCGGCGTGCGAAGCGGATGCCAGAGGCCGCAAGGGCTTTGAAGGGCGGCCCTACCCGCAAGCCGAATTCATGCGCGGCGCGGCGCGGGCCGGCGCCGAGGCGGATACCGCCTCCATACTGAACGGCGGCCTGAAGGGACCGGAGATCGGCGAAGCGGTCCGCCTGGCGCGCATTGCGGTGATCGGCGATTTTACCCGGCAACATCTTGTGGGCCGGGAGATAAAGGAAAAACCTTGAGCAAGGCGAGAGAATGGTTTCTCCGGTATCCAAGTCCATGATGTTGAAGAGCGTCTCGATCGGGCTGGCCGACGGCCTCTTCAGCCGGTCAACTGTTCGGCAATCGGATTCATTCCGGTGATGGAACCCTGTCTGCCGGTCGTGATCAAGCCGTTGCCAATCGCCTGCAAAGTCACCGCCAACAACTGTTCGCGCTGCTTGAGCACTTTTAGGGTATGCTGTAGAACCTGATGGTTCTATTCCAGAATGCGTCCAAGCCGCGTCAATTCACCCTCGCCGGACAACGGATTTTTAACCGAAGGATCGTTTTCCGATATTTTTTTGACTGCAGCCGTTTTAAAAAATCCAGGACGGCCGCTTCGGTACGCTGGCGCATCAACCGCCCGCGTATTGTGGTAATCGAGCCCTACGACACCGGACAGCAAACCAATAAACGGCAAAAAACTGCTCAGCGGCAACCATATTTTGAGGCGGTAAGAACGGAAAGTCGTCCGGGTCATTCGATTGCCTCGACTTCATCCGGAATTGATTGTAGAGGGAAACAAAAAGCACTGCGCCCGATGCATCAGCAGGCAACATCGACACAGGCAAAGGCTTAGAAAAGTATGCATGGATTTCGGTATAGCTGGGGCACAAACTGATTCCGATAGACTCGCGGCCTATTCCTTATGAATTATAGTAAAATCTTCTTTTCTAACCAGCCGCTCTTTCGAAATGCCCTCTTTTGACATTGTTTCCGAATTCGATAAACAGGAAGCCCGTAACGCGGTGGATCAGGCCAACAAGGAAGTCTCGACCCGCTTCGACTTCAAAGGCACCCACTCCAGCTACGAACTGAACGACAATAAGCTCCTGATGACCTCCGGCTCGGAATTTCAACTGCAGCAAATGCTCGATATCGTACAGACCAAGCTGACCAAACGCGGCGTCGATATCGGCTGCCTGGACATTGCGGAACCTAAAGCGAGCGGCAAGGTCGTGCGCCAGGAAATCACGCTTAAACAGGGCATCGATCCGGCGCTGGCCAAAAAAATCGTCAAAATGATCAAGGACAAAAAATTGAAAGTGCAGGCCGCGATCCAGGGGGATCAGGTCCGCGTGACCGGCAAACAGCGCGACGATCTGCAGGAGGTGATTCAAATGCTGAAGCAGGAGAAGCTGGAGATGCCTCTGCAGTACATCAACTTCAGGGATTGATTTTCAATGGGTGAGTTCAACCGAAAATGGCTTTCCGGCCTAGCCTGCCAAGTTTTCAATGCCCGGCCGGCCTTTCGACAATAAGGCAGGTAGGGGTGGCCATGTCCCATCATCAGGACATACAAAAAAAGGGAGCCGAAGCTCCCTTTTTATTTTTTATTGCGTTTTGGCCTCGCCGGCGGACTGATTGATCTCGATATCCGCATCGGCTTCGAGCGTCGCCAGCATCGCATTGAAGTCGGCCTGTCCGAAAGCCCTGGCGATATTCTTGGTCGCCAGATCCATTTTCTTCTTGTCGTCCTCGCTCATCACGCCCGGCGCCACCTGGGTCAGGCTGGCCACGGCCTGCGAGCCGTCCGGCAGTTCGGCAACCAGAATCGTCGGCTTGCCTGCCTGAGGCTTCGCCGCTTTGAATACCGCCTCGCTGAGCGCGTCGGGTATCTCGGTCTTGCTGCGCGTATAGCCGGTCAGCGTTTTCACTTCGAGCTTCTCGTTCGCGGCCAGATTCGCCAGCGTCTCGCCGGAGCGCAATGCTTCCTTCAGTTTTTGCGCTTTTTCGAGGGCCTGCTTTTTGGCCTTCTCCGTCTGCAGTTGCGCGACGATGCCGGCTTTTACGCTGTCCAGCGCCTGGATCGCGGCCGGTTTATGATCGAGCTTGCGAAGCACGACCACATGCTCGGGGCTGACTTCGACCGGCGCGCTATTGTTGCCTTGCAGCACTTCATCGGAAAACGCCGCTTCGCGGATTTTCGGATTCGCGGCAATGCCGACGCCGGTCGCCTTGGTAAAGAAGTCGGTTTTATTCACCGTCAACCCCAGCGCCTTGGCGACCGCATCCAGATTATCCGGATTTTCGTAACTCATCTCGGCCAGTTTTTCGCCCGAATCGTAAAATACCGATTCGGCCTGCGCTTTCCGGTAAGCCTTCTCGACTTCGGCCTTCACTCTGTCGAACGGTTTCGTTTCTCCCGGCACCAGTTCGGTCACCTTGATCAGATGATAGCCGAACGACGATTTGACCGGCTCGGAGACTTCGCCCAGTTTAAGCTTGCCGACGGCCTCTTCGAACGCCTTTTCCATCGAGCCGGCATTGAACAGGCCCAAATCGCCGCCGTTCTTCGCGGTCAGCTTATCGTCGGATACTTCGGCGGCCAGTTTCGCGAAGTCTTTGTTCGCCAGTTCGGCTTTCGCTTTCTGCGCCTTGGCAAGCACGGCTTTTTCGTCGGTATCCTTATTGACCGCGAACAGGATATGGCTGATCTTGCGGCGTTCCGGCGTACTGTACTGATCCTTTTGCTCGGCGTAGTACGCTTTCAGCTTGTCCTCGGTGACTTCGACCTTCTGCGAAATCGCATCCAGCGACAACTCCACGTAGGCGACCGCGATCTGCTCAGGCGTTTTAAACCGATCCTGATGCTGCTGGTAATAAGCGTTGATTTCTTCGTTGGAAGGCTGTTCGGTCAGCTTCGGCAACGCCACGGTGACATAGTCGAAATCGCGCTGCTGATTCTGAATCTTGAAAAAACTCTCGACATCGTAAGGCGTCGCAAAACCGGTATCGGAAACGCTTTCTTGCAGTTGCTCCATGATCAGCGCATTCTTGATTCTCGCCACGAATTCGTTCGAATTCATCCTTTGCGCACTCAAGAGCGATTTGTAGCGCTGCTCATTAAATTTACCGTCGACCTTGAAGTAATCGAGATTTTTGATGAAATCGCGCGCTTCCTGATCGGTCGCGACCAAACCTTTCGCATGCGCATATTGCAACAGGACCTCGTCCTTGATCAGCTTGTCGAGCGCTTGCGCTTTCAACGTCCGTTCGTCGATGCCCAGGCCGCGGAACTGCTGCGCATACTGCTCATAGGCCCGGTTTACGTCGTTCTGATAAAAATCTTTATCGCCTACCGAAGCTACCGAGGCAACTTTCCCGGCATCAACATAATTCTGGATGCCCCATAACGCAAACGGGATACCGATCGCCAGCAAGATGACCCATGCGAACGCGCCTTGCGTCTTTTCTCTGATTGTCGTCAGCATATGCTTTTTACCTTAAAGAAACCCTCGATTGAAGGCAAAGCCCCATTGCCGTCAAGCCAATGACTGAAATTTTCCTCCTCCGGAAAGAGAAGGATCAATAAAGCGTCCCTGTATTCATTTCCTCTTTGCCCTTCCCTCGCGGAGGACCTTGACTTTATCGCAGTGCGGCAAAACCCGATTAAAAAAAAAGCCCCGGACCGAAAGGTACGGGGCTTTCTTGTTTTGGCGGAGCGGACGGGGCTCGAACCCGCGACCCCCGGCGTGACAGGCCGGTATTCTGACCAACTGAACTACCGCTCCAAAGTCTGGTGGGTGCTGAGGGGTTCGAACCCCCGACCCTCGCCTTGTAAGGGCGATGCTCTCCCAGCTGAGCTAAGCACCCGACTTAAAGATTGCCATTATACAGCATCTTTTAAAGATTTGCCAACCTTAAATGAAGGAATTTTTGCAGCCTTGATCGTAATTTCTTCTCCGGTCTGCGGATTACGGCCCTTGCGCTCGGGTCTTTCCTTCACGGAAAACGTGCCGAAACCGACCAGCGTGACCGAATCGCCGGCTTTCAGGGCTTCTTCCACGGCTTTGGTGAAGCCGTCCAGAGCGCGACCGGCGTCAGCCTTGGTCAAGCCGGAAGACTGTGCGATTGCGTCGATTAATTCCGATTTATTCATTATTGTTCCCCCTTAGGAAGTTCTATTCTATGTTCGTTCAGTAAAACCCGGTTCAATCCTTATGGGCGCGAAAACCACACAGGAAGCTACAGTTATATCAAGCGCGATTCCTTACTGTCAAGCCTGGAACGCTTGAAATAACTGCATTTCCGCGCTTTCGCCGCAAAAAGCGGCAAAGCTTAATGCGCGGTTACTCCCTGGTTTTTTACTTTCACGGAATCCAGGTCGGCCTTACTTTTTTCCTCGGCCTCGTCGCTCGCCGCGGGTGTCGGCAGATACTGCAAGGCAACCGCCAGCACTTCGTCGATCCAGTGCACCGGCTTAATATCCAGATTTTGTTTGATATTTTCCGGAATGTCCGCCAAATCTTTCGCATTATCGGCCGGAATCAGCACGGTAGTGATCCCCCCCCGGTGGGCGGCCAGCAGTTTTTCCTTCAGGCCGCCGATCGGCAGCACTTCGCCGCGCAGCGTAATTTCGCCGGTCATCGCCACGTTTGCGTGGACCGGGATTTTGGTCAGCGCGGAAATGATCGCCGTGCACATCCCGATGCCCGCGCTCGGGCCGTCTTTCGGAGTCGCCCCTTCCGGGACGTGAATATGGATGTCGTTTTTCTGGAACACGTCGTTGCCGATGCCGAAAGCCTTCGCACGGCTTCTGACCACGGTCATCGCCGCTTCGATCGACTCCTTCATCACTTCGCCGAGCTTACCGGTCGAAGAATGCTTGCCCTTGCCTGGAATCACCGCGGTTTCGATCGTCAAAAGTTCGCCGCCGACTTCGGTCCAGGCCAGGCCGGTCACCTGTCCGATCTGATCCTGCTCTTCGGCCAAGCCGAAATCGAAACGCCGAACCCCCAGGAAGCTGTCCAGATTTTCCGGCGTGACCTCCATCTTGCGTCCGGCCGGCTCCAGCAGCAGCGACTTGACCACTTTCCGGCAAACCTTCGAAATATCGCGCTCCAGGCCCCGAACGCCCGCTTCGCGGGTGTAATAGCGGATCATGTCGCGCACGGCGGCCTCGCTGATCTCGATCTCGTGCACTTTCAGGCCGTTGTTCCGGATCTGTTTCGGAATCAGGTAACGCATCGCGATATTGATTTTTTCGTCCTCGGTATAGCCCGCCAGACGAATCACCTCCATCCGGTCCAACAGCGCCGGCGGAATGTTCATCGTATTCGCGGTCGCGACGAACATCACGTCGGACAGGTCGAAATCGACCTCCAGATAGTGGTCCGAAAACGTATGATTTTGCTCGGGGTCCAGCACCTCCAGCAAGGCCGAGGCCGGGTCGCCGCGAAAATCGGCCGCCATCTTGTCGATTTCGTCGAGCAGAAACATCGGGTTGCGTACCTTCACCTTGGCAAGATTCTGCAGGATCTTGCCCGGCATCGAGCCGATATAGGTGCGCCGGTGCCCGCGAATTTCGGCTTCGTCGCGCACCCCGCCCAAGGCCATGCGCACATACTTGCGGTTGGTCGCGCGCGCAATCGACTCGCCGAGCGAGGTCTTGCCGACGCCCGGAGGCCCCACCAGGCACAGGATCGGCCCTTTCAGCTGTTTGACGCGCTGCTGCACGGCCAGGTATTCGAGAATCCGTTCCTTGACCTTTTCGAGCCCGAAATGATCCTCTTCCAACACCTGCTCTGCGATTTTCAGATCGTTGCGGACTTTGGTCTTTTGCTTCCACGGCACGCTGACCATCCAGTCGATGTAGTTCCTGACCACGGTCGCTTCGGCCGACATCGGCGACATCAGCTTCAGCTTGTTCAACTCCGCCAGCGCCTTGGCCTTGGCTTCCTTGGGCATGCCGGCTTCTTCGATCTTGCGTTCGAGGTCCTCGACTTCGTTCGGCGCATTTTCGATTTCGCCCAGCTCCTTCTGAATCGCCTTCATCTGCTCGTTCAGGTAATATTCGCGCTGGTTCTTTTCCATCTGCTGCTTCACGCGCACACGGATGCGTTTTTCCATTTCGAGCAGATCGACTTCGCTTTCCATGTAAGTCATCAAACTTTCCAGGCGCTTGCCGATCTCCACCGTTTCGAGGATCGCCTGCTTCTCGTTGACCTTCAACGCCATGTGCGCGGCGATCGTATCGGCCAGGCGGCTCAGGTCGTCGATGCCGGCCAGCGCATTCAGCACTTCGGGCGGTATCTTGTTGTTCAGCTTGACGTACTGGTCGAACGAACTGATCGCGGTACGCTGCAGGACTTCCTGCTCCTGTTCGGACAGGACGAGTTGTTCTTCGATGGTGGCAACGGAGGCCGAAAAATAACTGCCGGTTTCCTTATACTTTAAAACCTGGCTGCGCTCGCTGCCTTCGACCAGCACCTTGACCGTGCCGTCGGGCAGTTTCAGCAACTGCAAAATATTGGCCAGCGTACCGACCCGGTAAAGGTCATCGAAATCGGGCTCGTCGACTTCCGCTTCGCGCTGGGCGACCAGCAGAATCTGCTTGTTTTCCTTCATCGCCGCGTCCAGCGCATCGATTGAACGCTCCCGGCCGACGAATAACGGAATCACCATGTGCGGATAAACCACCACATCGCGGAGCGGCAATACCGGCAGCAGCAATCGGGGTTGTTGTATGTCTAAATCTTTTTGCGTGTCCATTTCAGGAACCTTCGGCACTATTCTTTAGGAGTAAAAATTATGGGGACGCCTTGAAAAATAACAACCGTTCAAGAAAATTATTCCCCTCATTCAAAGTCTTAATTTGTGTTCTTTTTTTGACAATTTACCATATAACTCCGCTAATATCCGATCGAAAATTTTTTAAACCGCGAAATATCCTCTTCAAACCGGCTATGGAGACCCTCCGATGAAGTATTTGCCATTGCTCATTCTCTGCTTGTCGTTAACCGCCTGCTCCACCTTGCCGCCGGCCATTGAAAACCCGCCCGCGGTCGATATTTCGTATTCCCAAGCAACCGGCGATATTGCCCACTACCGGAAATATCCGGTGCGCTGGGGAGGGGTGATCATTGACGTGCTGAACGAGCAATCGTTCAGCCGGCTCCAGGTCATTGCCTATCCGCTGAACAGCTACGGGCGCCCGGTCCGGGACAAACCGCCGCAAGGACGTTTTTACATCTACAGCAATACGTTTCTCGATCCAGCGATCTATGAGAAAGATAAAGAGGTCACTGCGGCCGGAGTGCTGAAGGGCGACGAAGCGTTGATGGTTGGGAAAAAAAACCTCAGGCTGCCGGCGCTCCAGGCCACTACGCTGCATCTATGGCCCCAATACGAACGCATGCCTTATTATTACAACGGCGGCTTCGGCCCCGGCGGCTTCTATCCCTATCCGGGCTATTACGGGTATCCTTATTTCTGGGGCGGATACTACGGCTATTATCCCCGTTACTAGAGCATTTTCGCTTTGGGTCTATGGCCTTCGTAAGGAAAGCACGTCATTCCGGCAGAGCCTGCCCCGGTCAGGGATTGAGACGACTGCACTCGTAGGGTACGCTGTGCGTACCTTTCGACATTGAGGGTACGCACAGCGTACCCTACGAGGTTGGACTTAACGGCAGGGCACCCTTCAGACGGTAAGGACTTCCCTAAAAAACGATATGAAAATGCTCTAGCGGAACGCGAATCGGCCCCATCCTTTGACGGATGTCCTTGCGTCAGGGGCCGACGCATCCTTTTACGGCGAGAGCCTCGACAATGGCCGCGACAAGGGAGGAAAAGCCGTTGTCCAAGCGCGGTCAAATAATCGAGAAACGCTGCCTTACCGGATTCGGATCGGTGATCCTACGCTTCGATGACGCCGGTTCCGCTTCCCAAAACCGGCCGGCAGCCACTTAAATTTCGGATTTGAATTCGGTTTAAAGCGTATAATGCGGGAACCGATTCCATCGTCACCCCCATGTTGTTATCGAGTCGTTCATTTTTACCGCTTTTGCTGGTCATTCTGCAATTTTTTGCCCCGCTGCTGCACGCGCATACCAGCCAGCCAGACCCGCAGTTCGGCCTGCACGTTCCGGGGCTTGAAGCTTACGGCGCACCCGCCGGCGGCGTGATCGCCGCTCAGCCCGAGTCAAGCTATGCGGACGCCGCGGACTGCATCGTTGCGGTCGATGACGGTTTCCGTGAAAAACAACCCGGCCTCTCCGGCAAGCCTTTTCCCGACGGCACCGGTCCGGCACTTCTGCCCCGGCTTTTCTGCCCCGATGCCTCTCCCGCCGTATCCCAGACGGAATTTCCTCAGCCCCTGCTGCCCGCTTCGCGGCATCGTTCGCCTTCCCCCGCCGCTCCGCGCGCACCTCCGCCGGCCGCATAACGGCCTGTTCCATTCCTTAATCGGAAGTTTAAGTCGCCAGGTTTAGACGCTCGCCGCGCATTCGCGCGCGGTCGCGCGTCACTGCCTGCCTCATCCGGAGCGGCGCTGCCGCCGCATTGAGCATTGAACCTATGAATGCATTGAATCTTTATCCGTCCGGCCGCGCTGCCGCAGCTCTGGGCGCGGCTCTATTGTCTTTCGCTACGCAGGCGGAAGATATCGCCCGGCCGCCGGAATTCCATCGGAACATTCAACCGACTATCGACCATTTCGATCCGATCGAAGTCGATCCCACCTTGAATCTGACCCAAGTGATCGACCTGACGCTGGAAAAATATCCCGACTCCGCCTGGCTCGCCGCGCAGGAAGCGGAAGCGGCGGCGATTCTGGAGCGCAGCAAAAGCTGGACATCCGGAGCCGCGCGGGCGGGACTGGCGTATCAGGAAGCGACCAGCGGCACGCTGCACTATATCGACGCGATCGTACAGGTGCCTTTGTGGAACCCCGGCCAGCGCGATGCGGAACGCAGCCTGGCCGACCGCGCGCAAGCAGACGCCGAATCGCAATCGAAGGCAGTCCGCCTGCGCGTCGCCGGCCTGATCCGCACCGCGCTTTGGGACATGGAACTGCAAAAAGTCCGCCATCAGCAGGCGCTGGCCGAAGTCGACACTTACGGACAGTTATTCGACAAAATCCGGCGCCGGGTCGAGCTGGGCGATCTGCCTGAAGCCGACCTGCTGCTGGCGGAAACCGAACTCCTGCAAAAACGTTCGGCCCTGACCCTGGCCGAAGCGGAATTCATGCACGCGCGCAAACGCTACGCGACGATCACCCAGACTTCCCGCATTCCGCCTGAATTCAACGAAAATCTGGCAGAGCTGGGCGAGATTCAAAAAATCCATCCGGCCCTGGCGGCCTTGAACGGCCGGATCGAACGCAAGAAAGCCCAGATCGAAGCGTTGAGATTGACCGGCTCCGGCCAGCCGGATCTGACCGTAGGCATCAACAGCGACCGTCCGAGCGATCACGATTCGCGCAGTAACAATACCGAAAGCTTCAACATCGCCGTTTCGGTGCCCTTCGGCGGCAGCGCGCACCTGCAGCCGCAGATTGCCGCGCTGCAGGTTGAGGAATCCCGTCTGCTGGCCGATTATCAACAGCTTTATCGGGACCTGGAGTTGGCGCATCACGAAGCCGAACACAACCTCGAAGTGAACAAGGCGGAGCTGAAAATCGCCGAAGAAATGCGACAGGTCGCCGAAGCCCACATGCGGATGATGGAAATCAGCTTTTCGGCCGGTGAAATCGATTTGATGGATTTGCTGCGAGTCAAGGCCAGAACCCAGCAGGCGATTCTGAATGCGAAGGAACGCTCGGTGATCCTGCAGCGCGATATTGCGCTTTACAATCAGACGGTAGGAATGATGCCATGAAAAAGCGAATCGAGTACAAGGCGCACGATACAAGATACAAGGGTTTCGCATGCGCAAGCGAACTGGAACCTGAATATTTTTTCCGCGCCTCTTCATCAAAAAGCGCTCCGAACCATCGGCTTTATCCATATCTTCCGATCTGTAGGGTACGCTGTGCGTACCGTTTTCGCAGCGTCTTTGCTCGGCCGGAAAAAAGATACGCGCAGCGTACCCTACGCGGGCTGGTTTTCGCCTTGTGGCTTGCACCGTCCACGCTGTTTTTTTCCGCTTCGGTGCTGGCAGCCGAAAACAGCATCGCGATTGCCGCCGACCATCTAAAAAATCTGGGCGTCGTGCTCGGCAAACCGGAACCGGTCACACAAATCCCGCTGCTGACCGCCCCGGCCAAAGTCGTGGTGCCGCCTTCCGAGGACTATCTGGTCAGCGCATCCCAGTCCGGATTGATTACCCGGCTGCATGCCTCGATCGGCGAAACGGTCAAAAAAGGCCAGGTGCTCGCAGAATTGAACAGCCCGGACCTGTTAACCCTGCAGCGCGAATATCTGAAAGCGGAAAGCGCGCTACAACTCGGCTCATTGGTCTTCCGGCGCGATAAAAAGCTGTTCGAGGAAGGGGTGATTCCCGAACGCCGCTGGCAGGAAACCGCCAGCCAGTATCGCGCCTTTGCGTCCGAAGCCAGCGAGCACCGGCAACTGCTCGAAATCGCCGGGATGACCGATGCCGAAATCGAGCGGCTGAAAAACACCCATCGCCTGAGCGGCCAACTGCAGGTACGGTCGCCGATCGCCGGCACCGTGATGGAACGCATGGCCGTTGCCGGCTCGCGCGTCGATGTGCTGGCCCCGTTGTACCGGATCGCCGATCTGAGCGAGCTCTGGCTCGAAATCAGCATTCCTCAGGAACGCGCGGCCGAAGTCAAAATCGGCGATAGCGTGGAGCTTGAAAATGCCGAACCGCAGAACGGCGCCGCCACGGCGAAAATCGGTCTGCTCAGCCAAAACGTGAATCCGGAGAATCAAACGGTGCTGGCCAGAGCCGTGATCGAGGGCAAACAGCCCGCGATTCGTCCGGGCCAGCGCATCAATATCCGGATCATCCGGACGGCGGAAAGGCCGGCTTACCGGGTGCCGAGCACCGCGATCGCCCAGCACGAAGGCCGCGCGTACCTGTTCATCCGGAGCGCCAGCGGCTTTGATGTCGCGCCGGTCGACGTGATCGGCAGGCAGGGCGAGTCTTCGATCGTCGCGGGCAATCTGGCCGGCACCGAAGAGATCGCGGTCAAAGGCGCGGTGGCGCTGAAAGCGAACTGGCTCGGACTCGGGAGCGGCGAATAATGGCGCGGCTGATTCAATTCGCGCTAAGCCAGCGCATCCTGATCCTGCTGTCGATGCTGCTGCTGGCGGGCGCCGGCTACCATGCGTTCACGCATATCCCGATCGACGCCTTTCCGGAAGTCTCGCCGACCCAGGTCAAGGTGATCGTGAAGGCGCCCGGCATGACCCCCGAGGAGGTCGAGGCGCGCATCACCGCGCCGATCGAAATCGAACTGCTGGGCATCCCGCATCAAGTGATGCTGCGCTCGGTCGCCAAATACGCGCTGACCGACATCACCGTCGACTTCAGCGAAGGCACCGACATTTACTGGGCGCGCCAGCAGATCGCCGAACGCCTGAACACGCTGTGGAGCGACTTGCCGCCGGGCATCGAAGGCGGGATCGCGCCGATGACCACACCGCTCGGCGAAATGTACATGTTTTCGATCGAAGGCGGCGATTTGAACCTGATGGAACGGCGCGACCTGCTCGACTGGGTGATCCGCCCTGCGCTGCGGACCGTACCCGGCGTCGCGGACGTGAATTCGCTCGGCGGCCTGGTCAGAAGCTTCGAAGTGGTTCCCGACAATATGCGGATGGCGGCGCGCGGCATCACGATCGACCAATTGATTCACGCGATCGAAGCGAACAACCGCAACGACGGGGCGGGAAGAATGGTCGACGGCGAGGAAGCCTTGATCGTGCGCGCCGAAGGCCGGATCAAAACGCTCGCCGACCTCGGCGGGACTGTGATCGATACCAAAAACGGCACCCCGATTACCGTCGGCGACGTCGCCGAAGTCAAAATCGGCGCCTTGACCCGCTACGGCGCGGTCAGCAAAAACGGCAAGGGTGAAGCGGTCACCGGCCTGGTCTTGAGCCTGCGCGGTGCGAATGCCCGGCAAACGATCGCAGGAATCGAGGACAAACTGGCCGAGATCCGTCCCGGCTTTCCGTCCGGTGTCGACGTGAAGGTGTTCTACAACCGCGGCAATCTGATCGACAAGGCGGTCGATACGGTGCTGCATGCGCTGTTCGAAGCGATCGCGCTGGTCGTGGTACTGTTGATCGCATTTCTGGGCAACCTCAGAGCGGCGGTCACCGTGGCGCTGGCGTTGCCGATGGCGGCGCTGTTCACTTTTATATTAATGAATGCGATGGGCATGTCGGCGAATCTGATGAGCCTCGGCGGCCTGGCGATCGCGATCGGGATGCTGGTCGATGCGGCCGTCGTGGTTGTCGAAAACATCATCACCCATCTCGCGCACACCGAGAAAGCCCGCCGCCTGCCGCGGCTGCACGTGATCTACCGCGCCGCGCGCGAAGTCGCCGCGCCGGTCACGTCGGGCATTCTGATCATCATCATCGTGTTCCTGCCGCTGTTGACGCTGCAAGGCCTCGAAGGCAAATTGTTCACCCCGGTCGCGCTGACTATCGTCTTCGCGCTGAGCGGCTCGCTGGTATTGTCGCTCAGCGCGATTCCGGTCGTCTCTTCGTTTCTGCTCAAACAGGTCTTCCATGAAGAACCGTGGCTGCCGAGGCAATTGTTGAAACTGTACCGGCCGCGGCTGGACTGGTGCCTGAACAACCCCAAAAAACTGTTCGGTGCGGCGGGCATCTTGCTGGTACTAACCGCGCTCGTCTTTACCCGGATCGGCAGCACCTTCATGCCGACGATGGACGAGGGCGACATCATCGTGCAGCTCGAAAAACTGCCGTCGATTTCGCTGGAACAGTCGGTCGCGCTGGACGGACAGGTACAGAAAAACCTGCTGAAACATATTCCCGAGATCGACACGATCGTCTCCCGGGTCGGCTCGGACGAACTCGGCCTGGACCCGATGGGTTTGAACGAAACCGACACGTTCCTGGTGCTGAAACCGAAAGCCGAATGGCGGATGCAAAGCAAAGACGCGCTGATCGAGAAAATCCGCCAGGTCATGGCCGAAACGCCCGGCATCGCGTTCGGCTTTACCCAGCCGATCGAGATGCGCGTTTCGGAGATGCTGACCGGCACGCGCGGCGACGTGGCGGTCAAGCTGTTCGGCAGCGACCTGAACGTCCTCGCCGAAAAGGCCGAACAGATCGGCGGGATTTTGCGCGGCATCGAAGGATCTTCCGACGTGTTCGTCAAGCAGAACAGCGGCATGCAGTTCCTGCAGGTCAGGATCGACAAAGCGCGCGCGGGCCGGCTCGGCCTGGACAGCGACACGGTGGAAAAGCTGCTGCGTTCGCAAATCGAAGGGCTGAAGCTCGGCATCGTCCAGGAAGGCATCAAGCGCACCCCGTTAATTCTACGCGGCGACAGCAATACCGCCAATTTCGACAATCTGCAGATCGCGCTGCCGGGCGGCGGCCATGTGCCGATCACCGGCATCGCCGAACTCGAAAAAGTCGAAGGGGTGGTCGCGATCGGCCGGGAGAAAGGGCAACGCTTTACGGTCGTGCGCAGCAACGTGCAGGGCCGCGATCTGGTCAGTTTCGTCGACGAGGCCCGGCAAAAAGTCAGTGAACAGGTCAAACTGCCGACCGGCTACACGGTCGAATTCGGCGGCCAGTTCGAAAACCAGCAGCGCGCGGCCGCGACGTTGTCGGTCGTGGTGCCGGTTTCGCTGGGCCTGATCTTCCTGCTGCTGTTTTCGACCTTCGGCTCGGTGCGCCAGGCCGCGCTGGTGCTGTCGAACATTCCGCTGGCAATGATCGGCGGGGTGTTCGGCCTGTGGATTTCCGGCGAATACCTGTCGGTGCCCGCCTCGGTCGGCTTCATCGCGCTGCTCGGCATTGCGGTGCTGAACGGGGTGGTGATGGTCAGCTATTTCAATCAGCTCCTGGCGGCCGGGATGGGACTTGCCGAGGTCGTGGTGATCGGCTCCGCCCGGCGCCTGCGGCCGGTGCTGATGACCGCCGGCATCGCGGCGTTCGGACTGATTCCGCTGCTGTTCGCGACCGGACCCGGTTCCGAAATCCAGCGCCCTCTGGCGATCGTGGTGATCGGCGGGCTGGTGTCGTCGACCTTCTTGACCCTGTTCCTGTTGCCGATCCTGTTCAAACGGTTCGGCCGCGCCCCGGAGAATGCATGAGCGACAAAGAATTTCTGGTGACTCTGAACGTGCCGATCGGCCTTGAAGAAGCGATCGTCGACTGCCTTTTAACCTTCGAATCCGAGCACGGCTTCAGCAGCTTTCCGGTTTATGCCCACGACCACCGCAACGAAGGACTGTCGCTCGCCGAACAGGTTCTCGGCCGGCAAAAACGGCTTCGGTTTCAAATGTATGTCGAAGAAGCGGTGCTGTCATCGTTGCTGGCGCGGCTGCGGGAAGAATTTGCCGGCGCGGGCATTCGCTATTGGGTGATGCCGGTCATCGATAGCGGGCTTATCTGACCGGAATGCGTTTATGTTCGGCTCCGTACCGACATTGACTGCCGTCGAACCTAAAATTCGCCAACAACCCGATGGCTACGGAACAGGGCCGTAGGATGCGGTGAGGAACGAACCGCTCGTTCGCGATTGGCATCATTCATGATTGATGCGGTTCCTATCGTCACCGCATCCTACGACCCTACGGAACAGCAATTTTCAGCTCAACCCGCTGTTGGCGGCGGCTTCCGTTCGGGAGCATTTACAGGAGAAACGGCAATGCTTGAAACGATAGCGATCCTCTTGATCATACTCTGGCTGCTCGGCCTGGTATCTTCCTACACGCTGGGCGGATTCATTCACGTGCTGCTGGTCATCGCGGTGGTAGTGATCATACTGCGCATCATTCAGGGGCGAAGCCCGGTATAGCGGATACCCGGCCCGTACGGCGCGACGGTATCACGCCGTACGGATTCCGTATCTGTCATCGCACCGTTCCCGCACCTTTCCTCAATTCCGAAGCGTAACCGCCGACTCTTCCTGCGTCCGGACAAATGCGCAACCCTTGAGAATGCGCCAGCGAACGGGAGAACCGGGGGCGGAGGTGAAGACAAGCAAGCCTTGTTTTCGATCCGCCCGGAGCGGCATTTGGCTTAACGCAAATCGACTTACCGCGAGGCACTTACTTTATAAAACTCTTTATACCATTCAACAAAATTTCTAATGCCGTCTTCCAGCAACGTATTGGGTCTATACCCCAAATCCTGAACCAGATCGGAAACATCCGCATAAGTTGCGGGCACATCCCCCGGTTGTAAAGGCAACATGATCTTGTCGGCTTTCTTGCCCAAACATTTTTCCAGAGTTTCAATAAAAGTTAACAGATGTACAGGATGATGATTGCCGATGTTATATATCCGGTAAGGCGCGAGACTCGATCCCGGATCAGGGTTTTCTCCGCTCCAACCAGGATTGGATTGTGCTGGCTTATCGATGACACGGACGACGCCTTCGATGATATCGTCTATATAGGTAAAATCGCGCAGGTGATTGCCGTGATTGAATACGTTAATCGGTTTTTCCTCAAGGATATTGCGGGTAAACATAAACAACGACATATCCGGCCGTCCCCAGGGGCCGTAAACCGTAAAAAATCGCAACCCGGTGGTGGGAAGATCGTAAAGATGGCTATATGTATGGGCCATTAATTCGTTGGCTTTTTTACTGGCCGCATAAAGCGAAACCGGATGATCGACATTGTCATGAACGGAGAAAGGCATATGGAGATTGGCACCATACACCGAACTGGACGAAGCGTAAGCCAAATGCCCTACCGCATTATGTCTGCAGCCTTCCAGGATATTGAGGAATCCCGCTATATTGGAATCGATATAAGCATGCGGGTTAGTCAATGAATATCGGACGCCTGCTTGAGCCGCCAAATGCACGACCCTTTGGAATTTCTCTTCGGCAAAAAGTCTCTCAACCTCGCTTCTGTCGGCAATGTCAAGCTTGATGAACTTAAAACGATCGTAGTTTTTCAATCGCTCTAAACGCGCCAACTTCAGATTGACATCGTAATAATCGTTCAGATTATCTATGCCGACAATTTCATCGCCCCGTTCCAGCAATTTCATACTCAGCGCGGATCCGATAAATCCGGCAGCTCCTGTTACTAATAATTTCAAGATACCTTTCTCCTTTTTTCTTGTATATCGGGAAATGAAAATGCTTTGCGAAACACAATCCATTGATTATTTGCATGATAAACGGATATGGCTAACTCCAGAAATTAGTTTTCGAGCTTAACCCTGAGCCAATTTAAACCGCTGAAAATCCACCAGCCTTTTAGACTCCACAATCTCATCATGCGGCAATAGCAGGTAAGCCCAGGGTTTAGCGCCCATTTCTGCGGCGTGATCCGAAGCATGTTGACACCAACGAGCCGCTGCCGCCGCTTTAGCCTGGACTTCTTGGGAATCGATGTCGCCTCGCGCTTTGGTTTCCACCATCAAGATTTGCGTTTCGGTTTCCGCGACAAAGTCGGGAATGTACTCAGACTGTTCGCCTCCCAGCTTGTAGTAGATTTGAAACTGGCCTTTGGCGGGTTTAAACCACTTTAGCGCGTCTCTTTCCAATAGGATGGCAAAGCGCCGCTCAGTGTCCGAGTCGAACTTTTGCAACGGATATAAACAGCGCTCGAATCCACCGAACAGCATTTGTTTGATGCGGCCGGTTTCCGTTACCGTTTCGCGATAATAATGCGCGGTAATCCCCAGGGATGGGATGAACGCCGCGTAATCGCCGGGAGCGATTGCGGCGCGGCCAGCGGCAGCCGTGTAATTACACGCTTTCAACTCGGTAAAGCCGCGACTGACTTTCACTTCGTATTCGGTGGCTTCCTCCCAGAAGTGCGCCATCATCTGGGCGTGGATTTCACGGGCAATCAAGCGCCGATCGCGATCCAGCACACTCTGCACCTCTGCTTCGGAAAGATAACCGGATAAGTGTTGCACCATCTGACCGGCAAGGTCATACAATAAATCGGCGTGGGTGAAGTAATCGATGTCGTCAAAATCCACCAGGGCGTGAACGATGTAATCCTCCAAACGCCGTTCAACCAAACCGATTTCCGCCGCCAGCGTGAATTGTTCGTTGGTGCGCAGCATTTGCCCGACTATTTCTCGTTCGCCGGGTTGCAGATGCAATTGCGCGACATCGAGTTTGAACGGATGGAAACCGGTCGCGACCTCTCCGTTCGGCACCACGGTAATGCGCGGAATATCGATGGTCTGCTGGACGACTACCTCGATCGTTTTCGCCACCACGTCCGCCAAATTGAAACCTTCCTCGGCAAGCCAACTGGACTGCACCGGCTTCAGCCGCTCGGCCACTTCCAGCAAGATTTTTTGTTGCACTTCCGGCTTGAGCAACGCCGCGCTGTTCGGCAGCAAATCCTCGCACTTACCTATGACACCCACCACCTCACGCACGGCTTGCAATTCGGGCTCACGGGTAAAAAGCGGCACTGGACTGGCATAACGGATGCCCGCGCCCATGGGGTTATCGTCGGAACTTGCCTGAGCGGCGACCGTCAGTGTCGCGCCCAACCCTAGTCGAGACATTGCGCCAGAAACGACTTGCACGCTGACTTTTTTATCGTCGCCGCTCGGAGCCTCCAGAATCAACTGTTTCAGTCGAATCGGCGAATCGCCGCGATTGGCCTCGTCGATAATCTCCTGAAACTTGTCATGCGCGACGATGTTCAGACGGTCCACCGCCGCCACGCCGGTACGCTTGCCGTACGGCAGACGCAGACCTCGCCCGATCGATTGCTCGATCAGCGTCCGCGCATTGGCTGCCCTGAGCGGCACGATGGTGTACAGATTGGTCACGTCCCAGCCTTCCTTGAGCATGTTCACGTGAATCACGATTTCGGTCGGCTCATCGACGCTTTCCACCGCCAACAACCGGGTAATCATCGCTTCCTCTTCGGCACCCGAGCGGCTGGAATCGACCTGAATCACCTTACCGCGATAACGGCCTTCGTAAAACGCATCGGACTCCAGCAGCGCCAAAAGCTGCGCGGCATGGGCGGTATCCCGTGCAATCGCCAACATGAACGGCTTAACGGCTTTTACCCCGTTTTCGCGGGCATAGGTCAACAACTCCACTTTAGTCGTTTCGTGCAAACGCACGCCATCTTCCAACTTGATCTTCTCCAATTCCTCCGGCGTATGCGCCTTGGCATCGAAATTACGTTGCGTGACCACCGCCGGTTCTTTCACAAAACCGTCTTCCATCGCCTGCGCCAGCGGGTAATCCATCACCACGTTTTTGAACGGCGCCGGCCCGCGCGTCGATTCCACAAACGGCGTCGCGGTCAATTCCAATCCGAATAAAGGCTTCAATTCGTTGATCGAACGCACGCCCGCGCTGGCGCGGTAGCGGTGCGACTCGTCCATCAGCAACACCAAATCGGGCAGATTCGCCAGATAGTTGAAATAACTGCCGCCCAACACTTCCTTCATGCGCTTGATGCGCGGATCCTTGCCGCCGCGCACCTCGGAATTGATTTTGGAAATGTTGAAAATATTGACGCGGATTTCGGCAAAAATATCGCGGGTAGCATCGAAACCCGCTTGGTCGTAATTGTCGCCAGTAATAACGCGGGGCGCGTTGATGGCGAAATCGCCAATGCCCTTGAACACGTACTTCGGCGTATTCGGGGTGAAATCGGCAATCAGCTTGTTGTAGATCGTCAGGTTAGGCGCCAGCACGAAGAAGTGATTGATGCCGTGCGCCAGATGCAGATAGGCGATAAACGCCCCCATCAAGCGGGTTTTACCCACGCCGGTCGCCAACGCAAAACACAGCGAAGGAAAGTCGCGCTCAAAATCCTCCAACGTAGGAAACAATGACTTCAAACTGGACAACACCGCTGGCAAGTCTTTTTCGTGCTGCAACAACTCCGGCGCCATTTCCAGCGAACGCGCCAAGCGCGACAAGGATTCGGCTTGCGGTGGACGCAGCGACAAGCGGCCGGTGACGGCATTTAAAACGCGTGCATTCATTGGTATCGATCCTTCAACAAAATCAGTTGCCGCAATAAATCAGGTACATCGTCTTGAATAATGCTCCACTCAGACATACAACGCTTCCTTTTCAATATACGGGCGCAATTCCGCCCGTAATGCCTTTTCGGTAACCAGATCAACCGGACTGCCCAAGACATCCTCCAAATAAAACTGCACGCCGAAATAGCGAGCGGAGGTGGCCGGCCCGTCAAACTCGACCAGTATATCGACATCGCTATCCGCTCCGCGCCGCGTTCCGTACCGTGGAGCCGAAAAGCGCCAAACGGGTCACGCCGAAGCGCTCGGCCAAGGCCGGCTTGCTTTGCGTCAAGAGAAACAGTGCTTGATTGCGGTTCATGCGACAACGGGGACGTCAGGTTTTTCGTCTTTGGGTTTACGATGTGTTTGAAACTGAAAATCCGACACGTCGACCGGATGCGGCCGTTTGCTCAGATGCAGTATTTCTATGCCGACCACCTCGCCGTTGTTGTCGTAATCCATAATCACGCCGGGCGCTACTTCTTCCGATTCGATAACGTCGCTGTCCACCAATTGCAAATGCAAGGCATCTGCTGCTTCATCGATACTGAGTTTCATAATTTACCCCTCATGGCGCGGTCAAAAAATACGGTTATCACGCGGACCGGTTCAACGTGCGGATTGACAATGACACGTAGAACCCACCCTTCAAATTCGTCGATTTTACCGAGCCGGTGCTCCAATTCGGCGTCCAAGGCATCGGCTTCAATCAATTGCGGCCGTTCAAGCACGCGCTCCAACCATTCGAGCCGAATATTGCGGCGTTTATTCAAGCTTTCCTGCGCATGCACCGTCAATTCGTAATTCATGCGTCCCCGTCGAACAAGTCCAGGGCTATGTTGTCCTTTTGCCGTTCACGGCGCAATTGCTGGGCAGATAGGCGGATAATTTGATTATTCCGAACAACGACGATTCCCGTGTTCGTCTCCAAGGCAATTTCGCGCGCAAGCATGGTGGCACGTTTTAGCGCCTGAAGTGAAGCTCGTAAATCGGCGTCTTTGGCTGTATGCAAATCTTGCGGCATCATAAGTCATCATCCTCGGCAAAAAGACTGATTTGTCCCGAGCGTGGCGTTTTATCTTTTGTCTTATCCGGCTTTGCGCTTTCCGGCATGGGCTGCGAAACCGCCATCGGCAAATTCGCCACATTCAGGCTGTAATCGTCATGACCCCATTCGCAACGCGCCAACACCATCTTGGGGATTTTTTTCAGGGTCAGATTCGGCCAACGCTCATTGGCTTGCGCAGCAGTGACGTCCCGAAAGGCCGAACAGCACACCAGCAAGCTGTATTCGCCGCCCACCTCGTCGGCTAGTGCCTGAAACTGCTCGGCGGACAGGTTTTGCGTGGTGACGTAGATGAAATCGCGCTCGCTGGAATGGCCGTGCTGCCACCAGCGGCTTTCCGACGGCGCATAAGTAAAGCCTTCCAGCTTGCACAACGCTTCGGCCAGCATCGCCGCGTTGTAGTCGGGATTGACCACCGGATTGCCCCAGCGGTCGTTGACGATCAGGCTGGGCGCCAGTTTGTAATAACGGAAACCTCCGCCGCCCTGCCAGTTGACGGCTTTGCTGATACCACCTTGATCCTCTCCATCAATCACTTTTTGCAGGCGTGGGATGATGTGGGTATGGCAGTGCTCGCCCAGCTCGACCAAGATCCAGCGACGGCCCATTTTGTGGGCGACCGCGCCGGTCGTGCCGGAGCCGGCGAAAGAGTCGAGGACGAGATCGCCTTGCCTAGTTGAAAGCTCCAAAATACGTTGAATCAACCTTTCTGGCTTCGGTGTAGAAAATATTGCTTCTGAATTAAATTTAGCCACTTCGCGCTTCGCATCTTGGTTATCTCCAACTTCCGTGCGAAGCCAAACTGTCATGCTAACAATTCCCTCTTGTACCTCAGATAAAAATCTTTTGATCCGTGGAACATTATTCCCTGTCTCACCAAACCAAATTCGGTTATCAGCTCTTAACTCTTCAAAACGCTTAGGTGATGCTGCCCAACAACGTCCTTTTGTTGGCATTAACTTTCGCCCTGAGGGAGTAGTAATTTCAAAAATGTTTTCACTAAAACCTGTCTTTGCAAACTGTGCTCCACGCTGCCCACCGGTCAAACTAATCGTAAAATCTCCCGAAGTCCAAGGACCACGAGGATCATTGTCTGAATTGGAATATCTTGAATCAGCGTCTTCTGTTCTTGGCAAAAGATTCGGACGCCATGTTTCTTTATTCTTTGCATATACCAAAACATGATCATGGCTATCTGATAGCCAGACACTATTTGCTTGTGGTGAGAATTTTTTCTGCCAAACCACATTAGCAACAAAATTCCCCCGTCCAAACACCTCATCACACACCACCTTCAAATAATGGCATTCATTGTCGTCGATAGTAATCCACAACGAACCATCGTCCGCCAACAGCCGCCGGATGACTTCCAGCCGGTCGCGCATCAAGCCCAACCAGATCGAATGCTCCAGCCCGTCATCGTAATGGGTAAACGCGCTACCGGTGTTGTACGGCGGATCGATAAACACGCACTTCACCTTGCCGCTAAATTCCTGCTCCAGCGCCTTCAACGCCAGCAGGTTGTCGCCGAAAATCAGCCGGTTGTCGAAAATATCGTTATCCGTCAGCCGGTGCCTGGCGTGATACGACTTCTCCGGGTCTTCCAACAAAATGCGCGGCTCCAGCCGAGGCCGCTTGTCCTTGTCGATCCAGGTGAGTTCGAGTTTTTGTTTAGTCATCGTCATTTTCCGTGCGAATAAATTCGCACCTACCATTTTTTCTTGATTAGTGCGCTTTACAATGTAGGTGCGAATTTATTCGCACAAATTTCTATAACCATATCGCATCCCAATGCGGATAATCGCCGATATTTTCAACCAAGCCCGCCCGCAGCGGGTTGGCTACAATGTAACGCGCGATTGCCCGAACATCCTCTTCTTCACGTAACGCATGATCGTAAAAGGCTTTTTGCCATACCGCGCCTTGTCGATTTAAATAACCATTTACAAGATGCGCGGCGCGCGCTTTATAGGCTTTCATAATTTCCGAAAGCGTATGAGTTTCTCCCAACCGAAATAACCAATGCACATGATCCGACATGACCACCCAAGCCAGGGAGTCAACCGCGCCAGCGTCATGCAGATTGCGCATTTGAGCAATCGCCAATCGAGCGCAATGAAAATCGCGGAAATAGGCTGCTTCCCGTTCCGCCAAAACCGTGGTCACGAAATACGCGCGTGATGATTCGTTAAATCGGCCTTTACGCAAGTCATCATACGGCATGGTTGTTTTCTATCTGTGCGAATACCCATGAGGGCGCAAGTAAATTCGGACCTACCCGGAACCTTCGATACTTGGCGTGATACGACTTTTCCGCGTCTTCCAGCAAAATCCACGGCTCCAGTCGAGGCCGCTTGGCCTTGCCGATCCAAGTGAGTTCGAGTTTTTGTTTGCTCATGGCCTATGCGTATTCATACAGGAACAATCAACTGGATATGCCCCGCTGCCGCTTGCGCCAAGCGGTTGTCGCGCGTCCAGAACGAGTCGCAACCTTGCCCGATAGCCGCTGCCAGATGCAAAGCATCCGGCGTTTTTAGGCGCTGTGCCGCACGCAATTCGGTAGCGCGCCGATAGACGGCGTCGTCTAAAACCAGCCGGCGAGTCATCGGACTGGTAAACAAGCGGTCATATTGGTTCAACAAATCGTATTTGTTGTTGCGCATCGGTTCAACGCGGCACTCCAGCTCTGTCAATGCCGTGTGGCATAAGACGGCATTCGGCGTGGCGAGCAGTTGAGCGCGCAGCTTAAGCCGCACGTCCTCGCTGCCTTCCAGATAATAGATAAAAATGCAACTGTCCCAATATATACGGTTCATCGGCGTCAATCCCAGGACTCTCTTTCCTCATTAAGCATGTTGTCGATTTCAGTTTTGGTTTTTTCGGGCCAATTGCGTTGAGCGGTTAGATTGTCGAGCAATTGCAACAACCCGGATGAAGCTTCGCTAACCGCCTTAGGCGCCTCTTCATACAACACCAGCAACCTGGCTTTTTCGGCGGTAATTTCCGTCGGCAATTTGACGTGAATCTCGCCTTTAATAATCGTTGTTTCTAATTCGATGGCTTGCATAACGGCCTCCAGTGATAGCGGTTGTGTCATTTGCAAAACTCGGGCAGCGGGATGAGCGACTGAAGTTGCGGACGCTTGTCTTTGCCAATCCAGGTGAATTCGAGTTTTTGCTTACTCATTACATTATTCCTAACTCTGCTGTGCTAAGGCAGCCATCAGGCGTCCTTTCACCGTTCGACAATCAGTCTTATTTTCGAATACGCTACGCGCCTGCTTGTTCCACAGTATGCTTTGTACAGTATTCACAAGACGCCCACAAACAAGATCAACTTCGTATGAAATGGCTGTCAGCTTATTCTGAATTAGAGCTAACGTCGGCCCGTTTTGTAATTGTAGCCGGATGAAAATGACGTGCAGAATCAGCCAGACGCCGTGATTGAGAATCTCTCGTGCAGGGAGTGTCCCTGTTGGTAAGCCGGTAGGGTCACTCTCAACCCTGGCGCGTACCCGTACTTTCTCCAAGATTATTCGGCCAATTTGAACTGTTCGCCACATTTGTCTTGCGGTGAGTGAATCGGCAAAAAGCCGCTCGTAGGCCTGACGCAAGGGATCGGTAGCTGGTACCAATCCCTCCCGACCAAACAGCTTCTTTCTATCGGTCTTGGCTGCGACCACGTAGTCCTGCCAGTCGTTCGTGGTTACGGTGCAAGCCAGAAGCGGGGCGAGTTCACGTGCGCTGAAGCAGGTCGGCGATAACGGCGGATCGTCCGCTCCCTGTTTGACCAGATAGGTAATGCCGGCCATCTGCAAGGTTTGCTGCCAGATGGCCTGCCGCTCATCGAGCGCGGCAAAGTCTTCCAATTCTACCGCATTCTGGCGGTTACGCGATTGGGTAACACGATCACCAAAGCCGTCAGGCGCATTTTCAAGGCAAACGAATGTCGCCATGACGACTGCGGGATGCGCTTCGTAGTGAGCCAACGGCTCGCGGGCTATCGCACCAACCGTCTGCGCTCCGTTGATGATGGACAGGCCTCGAACGCGAAACCTGCCAGCCTGCCGATTTGGATCACGCGGATGCTGCTCCTGTATAGAATCGCAGAGGAAGGTGACCCCGTTATTGAAGTAGAAGAAGTGTTGCGCTTCTTGTCGCAGGGTCTCGCTCAGTCCAGTGTTGACGGTGGTCGTGCCCTTGAAACGGCGAATGTTCCGATCAACCAGATGCTCTTTATGCGCCGCCCAAAGTTCAGCGAGTCGCTTGGCATCCATGCGGCCATAGAACGACCGGTAGGGTTCCTGCGTGTAGCCGAAGTCTCTCAACTCGACTTCGGCTTCTATGGGCTGGGCCGAAATCCCGTCCAAATGCAGGTCGTGGAGCGTCGTGAGCCCATAGGCATGGCACCGAAGAAAACCCGGATTCGTACCATTGAACGCACGCTCTAAGTCGGCAAATATGTCGCGCCGGTCATCGGACACGGCCGTGCCGGAATAGGCAAGAACGACTTTGATTCTGCAGACACCACTGTTCAAAGCGTTGGTGATTACTGCCTGTCGGTTTTGCAGCGCGTTATTGAAACGATCCCAGCGCCCTTGCAAGAAGTCGGTTATACCATCGCGGAATTTCGATACGTCACCGAGTTCCGGCTCGCCGCTGCCTGAGTCTTTGTACTTGGATTGGACGAGCCAGATCGTTTGATCCGGCGCAACAAGTACCGAATCAATACCATGATCCTGACCGCCGTCGATGCTGGCTGCCACCGCTTCGTCCAAAGTAGCTCTAGCGCCTTCATGTAGAACGAATGCCGCGATTGCTTTAGACAGGAAGTTGCTGCGTCGAGACTCTGGAGTGTTTCCCGTTCCAGTGATTAGGGTCGAATAGTCTGCGTCAAGCTTTTGACGAAGCAGATCAAGTTCGAGTGGTCGAGCGAGAAAGGTTGCCATCAGATTAATTCCCACTCAATAGTGAACAAGATTTGTTCACTAACCTGTTGCTGAAGTTGTTGTTCCAACTGTCCGATCAAATCGTTACGCTGCGACTCGATCTCATCCTGGCGGTCGAACAATTCGCGGCGGAGCTTGTTACGCTTAGTTTCCAGTTCCCGCTGACGTTTTTGCCAATGCAGCTTTTCATCCAGTGTCGGCGCAGTCGCGGCAGTGCGGCGAATCTCTTTCACTTCTCTATCAATTTCCTTAATTTCCTGCTCCAGGCCGAGCTTCAGGTCGTCTGCCCAGGCATCCAGTTTTTCGACTTCTTGCTGAAAATAGCCCAGATTGCGTTGATTGATCTCGCGGAGCAGGTTTTGTTTGCGCGTTTCAAGGTCTTCGACTAGAACGATAGGTAATTGCACTTCACCTCCGCTCTCCCCAGTAAAGGAAGTAGAGGTCGCAGGAAAACGTAACAATTTTTCCGGATCGTCTTCGATCAATATGCGACTATCGGCTGTGCTGGCGGCAACGATTAGATGCTGTTCCTGGCTGCCCAAGGCTTCGACAGTGACGAGCTTAACCGCCAGCCACCCCACTTGACCGCGATAGGCCTTGAGCGTACTGACCTGAGTGCCATAAGCGTCGTAATCGAAAATCAGGCGGGCGTTGGGTAATACGCGGCTTTTGGCTTGATGCGTAACCCATTCGGCCAAGGGGTAGCCGATTCTATATAAATGAGCATCGCCGCTGCGTCGGGGCAATTCGTAACGCCCTAATTCAACGTTTTGCAATTGCTGATCAGGCAGACGAAGCAATCTAAAGCCGCTATCGTCGAATTCGGCGCAGCCACCCAGTTCAGCGCGGCTGATGTCGATCAGCATTTTCTCGTAGCGGCTACGGGTAGCGACGCTGTCTTCGGCGCGGACGCGTAGTTTTTCCTGCACCTCTTCGTCGAAGTTTTCCAGTAACAGTTGGCGAGTTTTGACCATCGCTTCGTTGATCTCGTTGGATAGATCGTTTTGCAATTGCTGGAAGCTGGTCTGGATGGTTTCCGGGTCGCGGCAGTTCTGGTAAATCTCGGCGATGCGACGCTCGAAATCCACCCCGGAACCAATCGCCCCGAGTACTTCGTCGCTGGCGCCGAACACGCCTTCAAAGAGTTGAAATTTCTGCGCCAAGAGTTCGTAAACGCGAGCATCCGCTTCGTTGCTGCGATCCACGAAGTTGACGACCACGACATCGAATTTTTGGCCGTAGCGATGACAGCGGCCAATGCGCTGCTCGATGCGCTGCGGATTCCAAGGCAAATCGTAATTGATCACCAAGGAACAGAATTGCAGGTTAATCCCTTCGGCTCCGGCTTCGGTGGCGATCATGATGGTGCCGTTTTCTTTGAACTGCTCGACCAATGCGGCACGGGTATCGGCGGTTTTGGAACCGGTCACCCGATCCGTACCCTGGTGCCGTTGCAACCATTCTTTGTAAATAGCTTGCGCCCGAGCATCGCTGTTGGCGCCGTTAAAAAGCACGATGCCTGCACCGTATTCGGTTTCGGCCAATAGTGAAAGCAGGTATTCCTGAGTGCGTTTGGACTCGGTAAAGATAATGGCTTTCTTCGGCGCGCCCAGCCGTTCCAATTCCGCAAAAGCGCGTTCGAGCGCGGTTAAGAGTGCCTTGCCTTTGGCGTTGTCGCGAATGCTGGTGGCCAACTTTTTGAATTGACGCAGTTCCGCTATCTCTTCGGCAATCGCGGCTTGCTCGTCGGCATTTTGCTTATCGTCCGTGACGGCAGACTCATCCCATTCATCGGCGGTTTCGTCCAAAGACTCGTAATCTTCGTCCAAGGCTTCGGCGAGGTTAGGCACTTCTTGAATCGGCTCTATCAGGCCTTGCAAGCGATTCGCCATCGTTTCCAGGGCACCGGCAATCGCATGGGTAGACGAAGCCAATAATTTCCATAACACCAAAGAGATCAACTGACGTTGACCGTCCGGCAAAGCCTTGAGATTGGGGCGACGCAGATAATCGGCCACCCGTGCCGACAGTTCTTTTTCTTCGGTGGACGGCGTAAATTCCTGGACAATGGCGCGTCTTGCGGTGTACGAGACATAGGGTTGTACCTGCCGTCGTAAGGTACGCTTGCAGACGGGGGCAAGGCGCGCTCGAAGACCGGCGAATGCGGTATCTCGGCTTTGGCTGCTGAATTGCGCCCTGAAACTGTCGAGATCTCCGAATACCCGATCATCGATGATGCTAACCAAGCCGTACAGTTCCAGTAAGGAGTTCTGCAATGGCGTTGCAGTTAATAGCACTTTGGAATGAACGCGCTCCAAGGCTTCCTTAAGCGTTCTGGCGATTACGTTACTGGGCTTGTAGACATTGCGTAGCCGGTGTGCCTCGTCCAGAACGACCAAGTCCCAATGAATCGCTTGAACATCATTCGCTTTGGCTTTGGCGAATTGGTATGAACAGATGACCGGTCCATCGTCGTATTGAAACGGATTGCGGCGCTCTTGTTTACGGATGGCGTTGTAGTTCTTCGCTTCTAAAATCAGACCTTGCAGGCCGAATTTGTCTTGCAACTCTTGATGCCATTGCTTGCGCAGATTGGCGGGAACGGTAATCAGAATGCGACGGCGGCGCTCGGCCCAATGCTGAGAAATCACCAAACCCGCTTCGATTGTTTTACCAAGGCCGACTTCATCGGCCAGGATCACGCCACGAGAGAGTGGGTTTCTACAGGCAAACAAAGCAGCCTCGACCTGATGCGGGTTAAGGTCTACTTGCGCATCGACCAACGTGGAAGCTAACGATTCGACCGTATCGCCTGCCGCGCGACGGGTTAGCAACCAGGCGTAATACTGAGTTTGGTAAGGCGTGAGCATTTTTTGTAGTGCTATCAACAAAGAATCCCTAAAATTTATTGATGCTGACTTCCGTTGTAATCGGAAAACGAGTCATTAGATTACAGTGCCCTCATGTATTTACCCTTTTGGCAGTTTATGCAGCCAGTTCCAAATGGCAGAACTAAGGTTGAATGTTGAAATTTCCGGTCTTAAAGTAGCTGCTAGACCATCTTTCTTTCTACAAAGCAACAGGCGGCGAACTCAACAAACGTGGAACTTCATTGGTCGTCTACAAGTAACGCGAGCTGGTGATTAATTTTAGCCTCTTTTGCACTTCCCGGCACTATCCAACAGAACAGCATGCAACGGAGGAAGGCTGACTGTATTTGGCCGTAGTGATTGATTTCTTTTCCCGGCAGGTGATGGGCTGGTCCATGGCAGAGCATAGGCGGACTCAGCGGGTGAATGACACCTATTGATGGCCCTTTGGAAGCGAAAGCCAGAGAAGGGGCTGATGTAACATACCGATCGCGGCAGCTAATATGCGTCGGAAAGTCATCGAGCGCTGTTAACGCTGCATGACATCCGGCAGAGCATGAACCGTAAGGGCAATTGCTGGGATTATGCAGTTTCGGAAAGCTTCTTTCACAGCCTAAAAACCGAGCTGATACAAGATAGGTCAAACCCAATCGGAGGCTAAACAGATGGTGTTTGAATATATCGAGGGTTTTACAACCGCGAGCGACTTCATTCCGCCAACGGTTATCTGTCGCCTGTGAACTATGAATTACAGCAAAAAGCTGCTTGACCGTCTGTCCGGAAAAGTGTTGACACATCACGTTCGACCGGTGCTTATGGGCGGTGAATGTTGCGTTTGAAGACCGACAGGATTTATTAGGCCACAAATCGAGCCGAATCACGGATCATTATTCGTCAGCCGAATTGGAAAATCTGATTGCTGCGGTGAAAAAGGTCTGCGTCGGCGTGTCACGCAAAATTCACGCAACGAAATCGCAGGGCAATAAAAAAGGGAATCAATGAAGTTGTAGTTCATTGATTCCCTTATTAATTTATGGAGCTGGCGATGGGACTCGAACCCGCGACCGGCTGATTACAAATTTGAAGGCCTGCTATTTTCTGCTGATTGCTTAACCTTAACAAACCTTTACAAACCAATACGTTCAGCCTATCATAGCCTTAACGGTGCTACACTAAATTTAACGGTTTTTGACCGAGAGCGTAGCACCAGCGTAGCACCAGAAATTGACGCAAAGGCAGCCATGACAACACATTTCGACTTTACCAAGCCCAAGATTGAAGCACTGAGAGAGCCAAAACCCGGCGAACGGCTCGTTTACCACGACACTCACAAGAACGCGGCCGGGCTGCAACTTCGGCACTCGGGCAATACAAAGACGTTCTTCATTCAAAAACGCGTAGACGGCAAGCCGGAGCGCGTCACTATCGGCAAGTTCCCCGATATGTCCATCGAGAATGCCAGAAAGGAAGCGGCGCGGCTGAGCGCGTTAATCGCGCAGAAGATTAACCCCAACACCGACGCCAGAGCCTTAAAGACCGAGACCACCCTGCAAGAGCTGTTTGACGAATTCCTGAAGCATCGGCGCAATAAGCGCGGCGCGTTCCTGTCCGAGAAAACCAAGCGCAGCTACCGTTACGACTTCGGTCTGTACCTGGAGAAATGGGGTAAGCGCCAACTGTCGCAGTTCAAGGATACTGACTTCGGCAAATTACATGCAGCGATCGGCAAGGAGCACCCCACGACGGCGAACCGCGTGATTGCGATGGCGTCGAGCCTGTTCGGCTATGCCGCCGAGCGCAAGTTGTTCAAAGGCGCGAATCCGGCGCACGGAATCAAGAAGTTTCCCGAAACCAAGCGCGACCGCTTCCTGCAATCGGACGAGCTGCCCGCGTTTTTCAAGGCCCTGGCCGAGGAACCGAACGACATCTTGCGCGATTACTTTTTGATGGCGCTGCTGACCGGAGCGCGGCGCTCCAATGTTCTGGAAATGGAGTGGACCCAGATCAATCTGGCGCGGGCCGAATGGCGCATCCCGACCACTAAGAATGGCGAACCGCAGACTGTCACTTTGTCCCCGGAAGCTGCCGAAATCCTGCGTAATCGGCAAGGCTGTCATGCAGTTTGGGTGTTCCCCGGCACCGGCGCAACCGGGCATATCGTCGAACCCAAGAAGGCATGGCGGCGCGTGCTGGATCGGGCAGGCATTGATAATCTACGGATCCACGACTTGCGGCGCACGCTGGGAAGCTGGCAGGCCAAAACCGGCGCATCACTGGCGATTGTCGGCAAATCCCTTAACCACAAATCACCTTCAACGACGGCCATTTATGCGCGGCTGGATCTTGATCCGGTCCGGGAATCGGTCGAGCGGGCTACCGGCGCGATGCTGGCGGCGGGCGGCTTGAAAGAGTCGGGCGTGATTGTGCCAATCAAGAAGAAAGCATAAACTGAATTTAACCGGATAGGCCGACGGGCCGACAAGGCGTATTCATCACGCGCTTTCCGGTTAATCCCTTCGTGATAATTGCACTTTGATGGAGTGTTTCAGATGGCTATAAAATTCCCGCCCCCGCCTTATAGTGGGTCCGGTCTGTTGATTGCACTCGATAAATATAACGTTGAGCAAAAAACCAAACACGACCTAGAAGATATTCAAAGAATGTTTGATCTTTGCGCCGAGCTTGGCATAGAGGAAAGCCCGTTTATGTGGTATGAGCTTGCTTTGACTTTGGCAAGAAAATTGTACCCAAAACCCCAAAAGAAAGGCAGAAAAAGCAAATGGACGCCATATATTCTTGGTTGCCTAGTTGTGGAGCTTGAGCGTCTAGCGATTAACGGGAAATCAATCGATTGGGCTGCTGATGTTTTGTCGAAGCGGGAGCCGTGGAAATCCTTTATAGAGGCAAAAGAATCAGATATTACCGATAAAGACCCTGGCGAGGCGTTACGAAAGCTTTACTTTAAAGCCCGTAATGACAAATGGGCCAAGCTATACAGGAAGGCTTACAAGTGGCATGAAATCAATGACGATATTGCTTCATGGGAAGCGGCTGTTGCTGACCTACTCAACAATGATTAAAAAAATCGTGATTTAATTCAAACCCTATTTTCTCACGCCCATTATGCAGCTTGCCTTAATAAAACCCCAAGGGGGATTACTACATGCTGCAACCCAACACAGACCTTCTGAACACACAACAGGCCGCCGAATATCTCGGAGTCACCGTCTCGACGCTTGAGGTTTGGCGCTGCACCAAACGCTACAACATCCCATTCATTAAGGTTGGCCGTCTGGTCAAATACCGCAAATCGGCGCTCGATGCCTTCCTGGAATCGCGTACTGTTGGCGCAGATTCCACTGGGCAATAAGAAACCCCGAACCTACCACCATAGGCCGGGGTTTTGCGCTTCCATTCCACCACAATGAACGAGTGTGATTTTATCACATTTGGCGCATTGGCGCATTGGAGCGCACCCTGGTCAAGGATTTCCACATGATAGAAAAATTAACTTCCCGACTCGATGGAGTCAAGCGCACCGGACCGGGCCGCTTTGTTGCGATATGCCCTGCTCACGATGATAAAAACCCGTCCCTGGTCGTGACCGAGAAGGACGAAAAAATTTTATTCCACTGTTTCTCGGGCTGTCCGCCCGCTGAGGTATTGGCCGCCGTGGCGCTGACCTTTGCAGACCTGTACCCGGAGCGGCCCACCTACACCAAAGGCCGCAGAGCCGCTCAGTTCAATCCGTATGATGTGCTCAAGGCTCTGGCGCGTGAGTCCGGGATTGTCACCCTGGCGGCGGCTCAGGTCTCAACCGGCCACCCGTTGACCACGGCAGACGCCGACCGCGTGGCGTTGGCGCATGAACGGCTGCGTGATGCGGCGCTGTTGATGGGGATTCGGTTATGAGCACTGAATACGTTTCGAGCGTCGAGGAATATTTTGACCGGATTCAAGGGGAAAAAATATTACAGCCTGATTTTAATCCTGCACTTCCTGCACTTCCTGCAAAATCAAGGGTTACAGAGGGTTTTAACCTACACTCAACCTGCACTAAAAACGGAAATCCTGCACTAAACCCGCCTGATTTGACCTATGAGGAAAATCTTTCCGATGGCAGCAGCAAGACTAAGCTCATCATCGAGTCAAAAGCAGCCGGATTGCTGGCCGAATATTTCGGTGATCGATTTGCTTTTGATGACACCATAACCGAATGGTACGAGTTCGCGGGCGACCATTGGCGTAATGTACCGAAGGCCCACCCAGAGCAGGCGATCACGCAGGCGGTTTATGCTGGAACCGACCCTATCGGGTTTAAAAACGCCTACTTGTCCGGCGTTCTGAGCATTCTGAAGAAATCTGGCGGCCTATCCTTACCCCAAGGAATTGGCGGCGTGATTCCGTTCGGCAATGGTTTGTTGGACCTGAGCACCGGCGAACTGTTGCCAGTCTCGCCGCGTAATGCGCTGACGTGGGCAATCCCTCATGCCTATGTCAAAGGCGCCGAGTGTCCGGCGTTTATCCGCTGGGCAGGTGAGGCGCTGGATGGCGATAGCGAAATGGTCGAGCTGTTGCGGGCGTTTATCAACGCCTGCCTGAACGGGCGTTATGACGTGCAGCGGTTCATCTACTTATTCGGCGTGGGCGGAACTGGAAAATCGACGTTCCTCAGAATCCTAAAGGCACTGATCGGGCAGGCCAATTTCGTCACGACGGACCTTAAAAACCTGGACGGCAATCGTTTTGAAACGGCGGGATTGCATGACAAGAAGCTCGCCATTATCGGGGATGCCGGGCGCTATAACGGGAGCGTGGACGTTCTGAAGTCGATCACCGGCGGCGATCCGGTACGACTGGAAAAGAAGAATGTCCAGCAAGGCGCGTCTTTCGTATTCGAAGGCATGGTGATTATCGCCTCAAACTCGCACCTGGCGGCAACCGACTATTCCTCAGGGCTGGCGCGGCGGGAACTGGTTGTCGAGTTTCAACACAGATTCACGGCTGAGGAAAAGGCCGCGTTCCGGCAGCGCGGCGGTGAGGATGCGATCCTGGCGGAAATCCCGGCGATTATCAATTGGGCGCTGGCATTGTCTCGCGATGATGTCACGCGCATTTTCCAACATCCTCCGGCGGCCTGCCTGGCGTCGACCAAAGAGGCATTATTTGAGCAGAACCCGGTAGCTGATTGGATCCAGGAAAACTTGACCCCCGAGCCGGGGCTTTGGGTTCAGATTGGTAAAAATAAGCCTGATCGGGCCGGAGGGTTCGTGGATGCCGATAGCCACTTATACCCGAACTATTTACGCTGGTGCGGCGAGAACAAGCGTGAGGCGATGGCATTGCGGCGGTTTCGCGCCACCATGACCGACATGCTTAAGACTTTGGGTATTGATACTGTCGCTTCAAGGCGAGGCAGCGGCCAAGGTTTAACCGGCGTAAAAATCACAGCGTTTCGACCTCATGCTGACGACGATTCCGAGCATTTTTAAGGGGAAGTGTAGGTTTATCCTACACCTGAGTGTAGGGTTGCACCCCCTGAAAGCCGCGCCGTTGTTGAAAGTGTAGGAAATGCTGTTTTTTGGCTTGATTCCATTCCATATATTTTTAGGAGGCCACTTGGACGCCTTACAAAGAATTAAACGCGCCGGGTTCGAGGTTTCGTTATCCGGCGACACCTTCACGGTCAGCCCGGCGTCAAGGCTGACCCCTGAACAACGGGAGTTTTTGAAGGCGCATAAAGCCGAGATTGTGAAAGAGCTATCGGCCAGCGATACGACCGAGCCGGCACCCGCCACCGACCCGCTCATGGTCGAAATCTGGACGCCAAGCGGCACACCGATGACGACCCGAGCCAGAGACGCCGAACATGCGGCTTGGTTACGCCAGATGAACCCGAGGCCCGAGAACCCGGCACCGAAGCCGGATCCTGCACCAAGAGGCCAAACGATCAGCGAAGCCGAACACAATGCAGCCGGGCGCTATTTCAGATTCCTGGCGACCTGGCCGGACGGCAGACAGTGTTATTTGTGCCAGATGCCGCGCATGACCATTGATGAAATGCAAGCGCAGTACCCGGCCGCCACACACATTGAACCTGTAATGAACGAGGACTACCCCCATGATTGACGCACTCATCACCGGCAAGCTGCTTCGCGATCCGGCATTGAAGACCGGACCGTCCGGAAAACCTTACTGTAACTTCCTATTGTCCGTTCCGACCGGCGACGGCGAACCGGTCATTGTGTCCGGCATTGCCTTTACGGACGTGGCCGAGCGGATCGGCAAGCTTGGGAAAGGCGACGCCGTGAGCGTGGCCGGAGCCTTGAAACCGTCCCAGTGGACCGACAAGACGACCGGCGAAACGAAACACGGCTTAAACATCACGGTATCGGCGGCATTGTCGGCGTATGACATCAAGAAGCGGCGCGGCAATACCGACGGCGGACAGAGCAACCCGGCACCGCCACGGGGAACGTATGATGATCGGGCACCGTATTACAATGACCCGGTAGGGTTTTGAGAAATGAACAGCGTTTAATTGTAAACTCAGGGTTTAGGATGTCGAAAAACGCAACCAGACCCGGCCTAAGGAGGCTGAAAAATGGCAAACGAATACCCTGTCGAGATAGACGGAACCACGGGCGAAGTCGAGCCCATACCCCATCAGAAAGGCCAGCGTTACCGCTGCAAGCTGGACACGCTGCAAGATGTCCGGCGCGAAATGGCGAAGGTTTACCGTGAAGCCCGTTCGGAAATGATCGACCCGGCGACGGCCAGCAAACTCGTCTGGTGCCTTCAGGCAGTCGGCAAAGTGATTGAGGGCAGCGATTTAGAGAAGCGTGTTGAGGCGCTGGAGGCTAAGCAATGAGCATCAAAACCCGATTGGAAAAACTCGAGCAGCGGCAACCGGCCAGCACTCCTAAGAAGTGGGAGCTGATCGGCGTTTTGAACGGCGAGACAGAGGCGCAAGCCATCAAACGATGGAAAGCGAATAACCCAGACAAGACCGAGCCGGAGAACATTATCTTTTTGGTTCCGTTTGGATATGAGATGAGCGAAGCCGCATGAGCATTAAAACGAGACTGAACAAATTGGAATCGGCGGCACAGGCGCTGCCCGAAATCTGGCTGCTCATTATCACCGAGGCGGGCGATTCGGACGACGTGATCGAGCGATTGAAGGGCGAAGCCGTCGAGCAATGGAAGCAGGCTAATCCTGACAAGGCCCCGCCGAGAGAATTTAACTGGATACAGATAGTGATCGTCGACCCATCACCGCGTTCTCTGCACTGACCACCAGAGCCGGGGCAACCCGGCTTTTTTGTGCCTGGCGTTTTCGTGACCGCCGCCGCGAAGATCGAACTGAGTTTGAGCTTGGGCCAATTGGCCCAAACGTGCCAGAAAGCCAACTCCGCCCCCTCTCCCAAGTTCCCGCCGAAGAGCGGCAAGCGATTTGGGAGCAGGCGCAGGCGGCGGCATTTCGTGACCGCCGCCGCGACGATGCCCGCAGCCCGCGCCAGCCTTGGCGTTGATCGGATCGGGGCAAGCGGTCATGTGCTACTTTCAGGAAACAACGCCTATAGCAATAATCATGCCCGTCTGTAATGCACGGCTGGCGCGGGTTTCAGAGAGTTGGCACGGAATCATGCTAGAGAATTGATTGTGCGCTGAATGGGAAACAATCGACCGGGCCACTGCATGAGCAAGGCGCGGCACAGTGAGGTTATGGCGCGGGTTTTGCCCTACCACACGGCGAGTTCGGCAAGTGGCTGGATGGGAATTGCCGGGTGTCTGACAGGCAAGCTCGAAAGTACATGAAACTGGCGAGCGAAATGCCTCACTTGTTAGACGATTCAAATCGGAACCACAGTTCCGATTTGAGCATCGGAGCCGCCCTCGCCTACCTATCCGCCCCAGACGAAGTCAAAGCCGAAGTCGATACCAAGCTTGAAGCCGGCGAAAAGGAATTTGGGTTTACCCGGCGACACGTCAATCGTTTAGCAACGTCCGCCGAAATTGAACTGAGCCTTAATTTGGAAACCTTGGTTTCCAACCCCACCGAAAGCCAACTCCGCCCTCTGTCCCAAATTCCTGCCGAAGAATGTCAAGGTTTATACAAGGGTTTCATGCTGGCGGATCGGGAGCGGCGACGAATCCGCAAGTGTTGCGTGTGTGTGAAGGCGGCATTTTTGTGCCCGAGCTTGACCAAGACCGTAGCACCAGCGTAGCACCGGAAATAAAAAAGGGCTTAGACTTTCATCTAAACCCTTGATTTATCTGGAGCTGGCGATGGGACTCGAACCCGCGACCGGCTGATTACAAATCAGCTGCTCTACCAACTGAGCTACGCCAGCGAAGAATTGCGCATTATACAGAATAATCTTATTTTGACCAACATTTTTGAACGACTCAAATAGAGCCTGGAAAAACGGACCATCTCCGGCCGTACGTTGATCCGAAGCTCACGGCCGATATTTTCATTTTACGCTTTTCACTACGCGTTTGTTGAAGGCCACAGATTTTCTGGTTTTTCCGGTCAAACCGGCTTCAATGCCAGTATGTTTGGTCCTAAAGCGCTGTACCTTTTCCGGCGCGATGCCGGTGCCTTTGGGCTGGAAGGAGGGGACAAGGTGGTGCTTGCCGTTGCCGATCAGGTCGCTGCGGCCCATTTCCTTCAGCGCTTCGCGAAGCAGCGGCCAGTTGTTCGGGTCGTGGTAGCGCAGGAAGGCTTTGTGCAGACGGCGCTGCTTGACGCTTTTCGGGATGTAAATCTTGTCGGCGTTGCGGCCGATCTTGTGCAGCGTGTCGAGGCCGGAATGGTACATCGCGGTCGCGATCGCCATCGGCGACGGCAGAAAAGCCTGCACCTGGTCGGCCCGAAAGCCGTGTTTTTTCAGCCACAACGCCAGATTCAGCATGTCCCGGTCGGTCGTACCGGGGTGCGCAGCGATGAAATACGGGATCAGGTATTGCTCCTTGCCGGCTTCTTTCGAATATTTGTCGAACATCTCCTTGAAGCGGTCGTAAGTGCCGATGCCGGGTTTCATCATTTTGGACAACGGTCCTTGCTCGGTATGTTCGGGCGCGATTTTCAGATAGCCGCCGACATGGTGGGTGACCAGCTCCTTCACGTATTCAGGGGAAGTCACCGCCAAGTCGTAGCGCAGGCCCGAAGCAATGAAGATCTTCTTGATGCCGGGCAAGGCGCGCGCCCTTCGGTACAGCTTGATCAGCGGCGTGTGGTCGGTGTTCAGGTTCGGGCAGATGCCGGGAAACACGCAGGACGGTTTCCGGCAGGCCGCTTCGATTTTCGGGTCTTTACAGGCGAGCCGGTACATATTCGCGGTCGGGCCGCCCAGGTCGGAGATGTGGCCGGTGAAAGCGGGCGAAGTATCGCGGATCGCTTCGATTTCGCGGATGATCGAATCCTCGGAGCGGCTCTGGATGATCCGGCCTTCGTGTTCGGTAATCGAACAGAACGAGCAGCCGCCGAAGCAGCCGCGCATGATGTTGACCGAATGCTGGATCATTTCGAACGCCGGAATGTTCGCGTTGCCGTAAGTCCTATGCGGCAGGCGCGAATACGGCAGGCCGAAGACGCCGTCCATTTCCTTCGTGGTCAACGGGATCGGCGGCGGATTGATCCAGACCTGGCGCTGACCGTGCTGCTGGATCAATGGACGCGCATTGCCCGGATTCGTTTCGCCGTGCATGACCCGTGAGGCATGCGCGTACAGCACCGGATCGTCCTTCACATCTTCATAGGCGGGCAGCCGGATCACGGTGTTCGCGCGCCGGTTTCTGAGCAGCGTTTTGTCGAATTGAACCACGTTCTCGCCGGGAACGGTTTCAGCCGGCTTCGCATCGCAGGCCGGCTGCTCCTGGTACGGATTCTGCGGCGACATTACGACGCCCGGCTTGTCGACTTCGGTCGAGTCTTTCACCGCGAAGCCTTCCGGAATCTCTTTCACGAAATACGCGGTGCCGCGAATGCCGGTAATCTCGGAGAGCGCTTCGCCGCGCGCCAGCCGGTGCGCGATTTCGACGATCTGGCGTTCGGCATTGCCGTAAACAAGCAAATCGGCCTTCGAGTCGAGCAGGATCGATTTCTTGACCGTATCGGACCAGTAATCGTAATGGGCAATCCGGCGCAGGCTCGCTTCAATCCCGCCGATGATGATCGGCACCTCCTTAAATGCCTCGCGGCAGCGGTGAGAGTAGACGCTGACCGCGCGGTCGGGCCGCTTGCCCGCCGCGCCGTCCGGCGTGTAGGCGTCGTTCGAACGGATTTTTTTGTCGGAGGTGTAACGGTTCACCATCGAATCCATGTTGCCGCCGGTCACCCCGAAAAACAGATTCGGACGGCCGAGCTTCCGAAAGTCGTCGGCCGAAGTCCAGTCGGGCTGCGAAATGATTCCGACTCGGAAGCCCTGCGCTTCGAGCACCCGCCCGATCAGCGCCATCCCGAAACTCGGGTGATCGATATAGGCGTCGCCGGTCACCAGGATGATGTCGCAGCTGTCCCAGCCGAGCGCCTCCATTTCCTGGCGGCTCATCGGCAGCGCCGGCGCCGGGCCGAAGCGGTGCGCCCAGAATTTGCGGTAGCCGAACAGATAAGGCGCGGCGGGTAACACGGAATGGATCATTTGATGACTCGGTTGATGACGCGGGGATTGGATTTGACGAGCGTTCTCAGGAAACTCGAAAATTCGATACGGTAAAGCGGTTCGAGCGCTTCGGCCCGGCTGCGCAGCGCCTTCAGCGAATACGCAGGCGACCCTTTGTTGAAGGCCAGCGCGATAATATTGTCGTGTTCGTTGACCGGCAGAAACAGCACGCGTTCCTCGAACGCTTCGTTCAGCCAGTCGCAATACGCCTCGAACAGATCCTTGTCGGTGTTCCACAGGTTCACGACCAACAGGCCATCATCCTTCAGCAAGGTCCGGCAGGCGTCGAAAAACGCGATGCTCGACAGCGACGGCGACATGCCGTCGTGATCGAAAATATCGACGAATAAAAGATCGAAATAGCCGCTTGAAGTTTCGGCTCGGCGGCGCACATAATCGCCGCCGTCACCGAGAATCACCTTCAGCCGCGCATCGAGCGGCAACCCGAAATGGCTGCGCGCGACTCTGACTACGTCTTTCCGGTATTCGACCGCGACTAACCGGCAATCGGGAAAATGATATAATAAATGCCGGGCCAGCGAGCCGCCCCCCAGGCCCAAAAGTAAACCCTGCTCCGGCGCATCTTTAAACAGCATCCAGCTATTCATCGCGCGCAGATAGGCGAGTTCCAGTTTTTCCGGATCGTCGATGCGCAGGCTGCTTTGTGTTGCGGAGGAACCGAAGTGCAGCGACCTGACGCCGTTGTGTTCGACCACTTCGATGACGCCGTCGTCATCGTGGCTTTGATAAATCAGCCGGCCTTTGACTTTGTAAATGTCTTTGCTGCAAGTTTCCAACATAAGTGGGGCGCATTATACCTTAAGATGCTTTTTAACCTGTTGAATTTATTGTTCTCGCCGGCAAAATTACCGCCGCGCCCCCGCTTGAAAATACGCGTACTGCCCTAATATCGGCCTGGAACGAGCCGGCCCTGCGGCGCGTCAACAAGCGATTATTTTTTCTTTTAACTACCCGAGAGTCGATCATGAAACCGCTCCTTCTTCTCGTTTTATTGTCATCCTCATTTGCCGTCCTTGCCAACGACCCGAAAAACGAATGGCACAATACCACCTTGTCGGACGCCACGATCAAGAAAATCCAGGAGTCCCGCTTCGAATACAAAAAATGCGTGGACAGCGAAATGCAGAAGCCCGAGTACCGGTCCGCCGACGTGCGCACCGGCGCCGAACAGATCGTCAAGCAGTGCGAACCGGTACTGGGCAAGATGCGCACCGTCTACGCGGAAGAGAAAGTGCCCGACACCATCATCGACCGCCACATGAAACAACTGCGGCTGCAAACCACTCGAACAGTCATTCAAAACCTGATGTTTGCGGCAGCCGCCCGCGAAGCCGGCCAAACGAAATAAGGAGTCTTCATGAATATGCAATATGCGATCGATTTATCGCTTAGGCCGACCACGTTCGACTTCTGGCACGTCTGTCTGGCCAGCGCGGTGCTCGTGTTGGCGCTGATTCTGATCATCGTGCTGCTGTCGATGGTGATCGGCATGGCCCGTTGCCGGAAAAAGCGGGCCGCAGCAGCCGTGGCGCCGGCCGCGCCTGCACCTGCGCCCGAACCGGTCGTGAAGGTCGTCGAGAAAATCGTCGAAGTCGAAAAAATCGTGCCCGGCCCCGCGCCGGAACCGGTCATCCTGAAGGAAGCGACGCCCGACGCGGCGCTGCAGCTGCTGGGCCTTTTGCAGCAGCAGGCGCGCTTCATCGACTTCATCAAGGAAGACCTGTCCGGCTTCAACGACGCGGACATCGGCGTCGCGGCCCGCGTCGTACACGAAGGCTGCAACAAGGTAATCAACGAGCACTTCTCCCTGGCGCCGGTGCGCAGCGAACAGGAAGGCGGCAAGATCACCCTGCCGAAAGGCTTCGACGCGGCCAGCGTGCGGCTGACCGGCAAGGTGACCGGCGAGGCGCCGTTCACCGGCACGCTGGTGCACAAAGGCTGGCAGGTCACCCAGGTCCGGCTGCCGAAACTGACGCAAGGCTATAATGCCGCAATCGTCGCCCCGGCGGAGGTGGAATTATGAGCGAAGCCAATCCGTCCGTTGAAGCAGGCTCCCGTTTCTCCGTCGGCATCGACCTCGGCACGACCCATTGCGTGCTGTCCTATGCCGATTTGAACAGAGCCGAAGAAGACGACTTTTCGCCGGAGGTCCTCGACATTCCCCAACTGGTTTCGCCCGGCGCGGTCGAAGACAAGCCGCAGCTCCCTTCGTTTCTGTACCAGGCGCATGAAGCGGAACTGGCGGAAGGCTCGACCGCCCTGCCCTGGTCGGCGAAACCGGACTATCTGGTCGGCGAGATCGCCCGGACGCTCGGCAGCAAGACCCCGATCCGGCTGGTCGCCAGCGCGAAGAGCTGGCTCTGCCACGCGGGCGTCGACTGCAAATCGCCGATTCTGCCGAGCGACGCGCCCGAGGAAGTCGAGCGCGTATCGCCGTTCGATGCGACTACCGCCTACCTGCGGCATATGTATGACGCCTGGCGCAACCTGCATCCCGATGCTCCGCTCGAACGGCAGGATCTGGTGATCACGGTGCCGGCCTCGTTCGATCCGGCCGCGCGCGAATTGACCGTCGAAGCGGCCCGCGCGGTTGGCCTCGGCCAGGCGATCCTGCTCGAAGAACCGCAAGCGGCACTGTACAGTTGGATCGAACAAAGCCGCGGCGACTGGCGCAATCATGCAAAGGCGGGCGACATCATTCTGGTCGTCGACATCGGCGGCGGCACCACCGACCTGTCGCTGATCGCGGTGACCGACAACGAAGGCAACCTCGAACTGACCCGCGTCGCGGTCGGCGATCATATCCTGCTCGGCGGCGACAACATGGACCTGGCGCTCGCGTACACGGTCAAGGCCAAACTCGAAAAAGACGGGCGCCGGCTCGAACCCTGGCAGATCCAGTCGCTGACGCACAGCTGCCGCGAGGCGAAGGAAAAAATCTTCAACGATCCGTCATTGGAGGAACTGCCGATCGTGGTCGCGAACCGCGGTTCGTCCTTGATCGGCGGCACCTTACGCACCGAGCTGACGCGCACCGAAGTCAACCAGGTGCTGGTCGAAGGCTTCATGCCGAAAGTCAATGCTTCCGACCGGCCGATCGCGCGGCCGCGCACCGGTCTTCGGACCGTCGGCCTGCCGTATGCGCAGGATGCGGCGATCACCCGCCATCTGGCCGCTTTCCTCGCCAAACAGCAGGGCGCGACGAGCGATCTGAAAGACGTCAATCTACCCGAGCATGCGACTTTTCTGCATCCGACCGCGGTGCTGTTCAACGGCGGCGTGCTGAAAGCCGAGCCGTTGGCCGAGCGCCTGGTCGAGGTACTGAATGCGTGGCTGCAGGCGGAAGGCGCGCCCGAAGCACAGCTGTTGCCCGGCGCCGATCTGGATCTGGCCGTCGCGCGCGGCGCCTCGTACTACGGCGTGGTTCGCAAAGGTAAAGGCGTCCGGATCAAGGGCGGCACCGCAGCCTCGTATTATGTCGGCGTCGAAAGCGCGATGCCCGCCGTGCCCGGCCTGCCGCCGGAACTGCAGGCCTTGTGCATCGCTCCGTTCGGAATGGAAGAAGGCACGCAGGAAGAGCTGCCCGAGGACGAGTTCGGGCTGGTCGTCGGCGAACCGGTACGCTTCCGCTTCTTCGCCTCGAACTCGCGCCGCGACGACCAGGTCGGCGACCGCCTGACCTATTGGGCCGACGAGGAGCTGACCGAACTCGACGAGATCGAAGTCACGCTGCCGCCGGAAAACCGCCGCCCCGGCGAAGTCGTGCCGGTGCATCTCGCCTCGGCGGTCACCGAGGTCGGCACGCTCGAACTGCACGCCGTTTCGCAGAAGGACAGCGGCCGATGGAAAATCGAGTTCGACGTCAGGGCCGGCGAAAGCTGAGCTATTCAAAGCGGGGGGGTACGTTGCGCGTACCTTTTGAAAGGTTCGATTCAAGCGAATTTTTTGAAAACGATACGCGCAGCGTACCCTACTTACTTCTATGTACCAACTCAGCTTTTACGTCCCCGAATCGCATCTCGAAGCCGTCAAAGAAGCCCTGTTTGCCCAAGGCGCGGGCCGGCATAGCGATTACGATCGATGCTGCTGGCAGGTACGGGGCGAAGGCCAGTTCCGGCCTCTGGCCGGCAGCCGGCCGTACATGGGAAAGCCGGATACCACGGAAGAAGTGGTCGAGTATAAGGTCGAAATGATCTGTCAGGATGATTTGATCAAAGCAGCCATCCGAACTTTGCTGGCCGTCCACCCCTACGAGGAACCGGCTTATCGGGCCTATAAGATTCTGACTGCCGAAGATTTATAAGAGTGAATTTAATCAGGAGCAACGAGGTCTATCGGCCAGTAGTACGCTGAATAAAACTCGGCAGTCATATCATTCGGTCATTCATCGCTTCAATCATCGCGGGGTAAAGCGATGTCTTCAAATATCACCATTTTGAAATGGCTTCTGGCCTTGGTTCTGATTTTTGGAGGATTCGTCCTCCATAAGATCTTCGGCGTGTTGGCCAGCGACCTCTCCGACAAGGAATATGTCTGGCTATTGAAACTGATCTCGGAGTTCGGCCTGTTCACCTCGGTCGTCATCTCGGTCGGTTTTTTCCATCACTGGATCATCGCCACCGAACAGCGCCGGGAAACCGAGCAGATGTTTCAGAAAGTACTGACCCGCTATATCGACGGCACCGTGATCAACGCCACCAAGCGCGGCTTTGTCGGGATCACCAACAAGGAGCTCGATTTTTCGGAGATCATGCATGGGCTCTACCACGGCGATTATGTGTACTGGCTGATCACCTTCGATCCGCGCTACAAGCATCACTGCCGCGAACTCGAACACGCGATCCGCAAGGGCGTGCATTTCAGGATGATGATTTTGAAGGATTGCCCCATTTCGGAATTGTGCGCGGGCGAGATCATCGACTACGGCGTCGAAGAGTTCCGCCAATACAACCGCCTGTTTTTATCCTCGCTCGAAGACATCGCCGGACGCATCGACAGCCGTACCGAAGGTTCGCTCGGCGTTTTCGTGTACGACACGCTGCCGAGCATCCCATTGTTCATCATTCTCCGCAGCGCCTCGAAAATGATGGAAGTCTACAACAGCTTTTATCTTGCGGAGCCGGTCGGAAGAATGCCTTACCTGCATTGGCAGACCGAATTGAAGGCAAAGTCGGAGTATTCTTTCGAATCGGCCAACTGGAACATGCCCGACCTGTTCGAAGATTATTTCAAGCGGCGCTGGCGCATGGAGTGCGCCAAACTCCGCCAGGCCGAGAAAAACCACACGTCCTACCCCGATTTTCTCTATGCGCCGGTTTCGGCGAAGAAAAAATGCACACAGCTCGCGGGTAACGGTAGAAACCTGATTCGGTCGAATGGCGGCGCTTCCAATCAGACCGGGGTATGACGCCGAAAACAAGACACCTTAAGCGACTGAACTTTTAACGGACCACCCTATCGCACAATCGAGTGCGGAAAGCTGGAGGAATCAAATCATGTTTTATCGAACACTGTCCGAATTGCCCGAAAACGTGCGGGAACACTTGCCGAAGCATGCCTGCGAGATTTACATGAAAGCCTTCAATAGCGCCTGGGAGCAGTACGATAAACCCGAGGAGAGACGGAGTAACGCTTCGCGCGAGGAAACCGCCCATAAAGTCGCCTGGGCCGAGGTCAAGAAGGACTACCAAAAAGACGATCGAACCGGAAACTGGAAAAAGAAAGAGTAAGAGCTGAACTTTCAAAGGCAAACCAGTCAAAAAAATACGAATATGCAAAAAATTGTTGCATTTTGAGGGGAGTTAATCGAAGAGGCCGTTTTTCTCGACTCAAAGTCTAACAACGGTGCTTCATAACCGATAGCGTATATTCATCGATCATTGACTTTTTTACTCGCACTAAGAGGAGGTCCATCATGAACTGGGATCAAGTACAAGGCAACTGGAAACAAGTCAAAGGGAGCTTCAAATCCGCATGGGGCCGGCTCACCGATGACGAACTGGAAGAAATCAACGGCGAGCGCGAGAAACTGGTGGGAAAGATTCAAGAGCGCTACGGCATGGCCAAGGATGAAGCCGAACGCGAAGTGGAACGGCGGGTCGAAACCTTCAAAATGTAAAGAATAACATTCAGCCCGTGCATCCGGAAATGACCTTATTTCGAATGCAGGGCTGATTTTTCTGCTATTTGCTTGCGGCATCATCACCGGCGAATGGGTAGGCTGCTTCAGCCTGTTCAAACCTGAAATGTATCTATGCCGTTTTTCCGAAATCCTAACTTCCTTCCCGGAAATTATTTCAACCCACTCCCTACACCGGAGTGAACAGAGCGTACTTGTATCCTCTGGGTACTCTGCAACCGTGCGAGGGATTCCCAGGGGATACGAACCCGCTTTATTCGTTATCTCCCCTTGGAATTTATTTCAGCGCGGCCGTTATTCCTTTTTCAAGCTTAGCCCGGGCGGAAACATTACGTTTTTTGGCGCGCGAAACGGCCCGGAGAACGCCTCCTGCCAGCACGGCGCCCTTCATAAAAGGGTGCAGCTTTGCCCGCTGAGATAGGCTATTTTCGAAAACGAAGCGATCTTCCCTTCCGTGCTGCCGCAATTCCGAATAGGCTTCGTATCAGCCGTCAGGACTTTTATCCTGCACCTTTTTCTACCCGAATTTTGCCTCGAATCGATCACCGATTCGTCGATTTTCTCTATGGAATGCTCTATCGAAGAACGAATAGCAAGAGGAAGAGGAAGAGGAAGAGGAAGAGGAAGAGGAAGAGGAAGAGGAGTATATGACGGATACGGCTGACGAAATCAACGGTCCAATTCAAAAATCCAGTGTATGGCTGAAGATAGAAGGCGTATCATGCGAGCTTGTCAATAGCTCATGGAACAAACTTTGAGGAATCGGCTTAAGATACTCGACAGACCAGACTCTCTTAGAAAATGAGTCCCGACCGAGTCAAGGTGGGGTGAACGATGGGGCTCGAACCCACGACAACCGGAATCACAATCCAGTGCTCTACCAACTGAGCTACGCTCACCATTATAGGGAAAAACCGACATCAAGAAATGGCGCGCTTGGCAGGACTCGAACCTGCGACCCTCGGCTTAGAAGGCCGATGCTCTATCCGGCTGAGCTACAAGCGCTAATGGTCGGGGTAGAGGGATTTGAACCCCCGACATCCTGCTCCCAAAGCAGGCGCGCTACCAGGCTGCGCTATACCCCGTGTGTCTTCCTTATCTGGCTTGTGACTTTCTCAGCCACCCTTGAAGAGTTGACTATGGTAACGATATATCGAGTCGCCGTCAAATATTTTTTTGTTTTGATCAAATTATCTTAACGGTCCGCAGCGATGCAAGATACATTCATCTGCCTGCAGTATTATATTCTGATTTGTAATCCTCTTCCAGTAGCGAGTGAAGACGGTTGCCGCAACAGGAATTTATTGAGCAGGCAATCATCAAATAGTAGCATCCGCATACGCTTGCAAGTCATAATAAAGGTTTCTGCCAGCACAACAGTGAACGGGATTTGACGTTTTGGAGAAGAAGCTATGAGAGGGTGCCGATTGTTTTGCGTGTACGCAATGCCGTTGATTTTTTGCGTTTTCACTGAGGCGGCCGTTGCCGAAGGAAATAAAACCATGAATCTGAAACTTGAATCTCCGGACTTCGCGCACATGGGCGAAATTCCGAAACGCTACACTTGCGACGGCGACGATAGCGCGCCGCCATTGAACTGGTCGAATCTACCGGCCGGCGCTCAGAGCTTGGCTCTGATCGTCGACGACCCCGATGCGCCCGACCCGGCCGCCCCCAAACTCATCTGGGTGCATTGGGTGCTTTACAATATCCCGGCCTCCTCCACAGGTCTGGCCGCCGGGGCGGAAAAGCTGCCGCCCGGCGCCCTGCAAGGGTTGAATGACTGGAAACGGGCCGACTACGGCGGTCCCTGTCCGCCGATCGGCCGGCATCGTTATTTCTTCAAGCTCTATGCGCTGGATACCGTACTGCCCGATCTTGACGGCCCTGACAAAAGCCAGCTTGAAGAAGCAATGTCCGGACATGTAATCGGACAGGCCGAGCTGATCGGCACTTACCGGCATTGAAACCGGACCACGGCCAAGCGCAACCGCAGGCGAGCAACAAACCGCACAGCGGCGGAGGCACAATCAGGCTGATCGCCAGCATTGCCACAAGCGGGCGCACCCTTTAGGACGATTCTCACCATCACTCCTTTTGCAGCGGACAAGTTGGCATCAGATCCTGAAGACCCGCCTTCACCGCAGACCCAAACATTAACCTCTGCCGCCTGATCGATATTTAATCATTCTAACGCGGCCTCAAGCAGAGCAAGCGGTTGCGTGAATTATAAACGCGCAATGAACAACTTTATCCACAGGTTCTGTGGATTGGTCTTTCAAGATATTATGTGCGCTGCACAGAGTCCCGTTGCCTTTAGCCTTTATTTCATCCGCCAGGAAACGCATGACCGATCTGGAAAATTCCAAGCTGCCGGGCATCGCGCTGGTACTTGGTCTGCTGATCGGACTCGAACGCGGCTGGCGCGAATTCGGCGAAGGTATGCGCATCACAGGACTTTGCGCCTACGGCCTGATCAGTCTTTTGGGCGGATTAAGCGCACTGCTGGCCAGACAAGCCGGCCCCCTGCCGATCGGTGTCGTCTTCATAGCGCTGACGCTGATCCTACTGGCCACCTACAGCAAAAATCAAAACAAATTCGAAGATATCAGGATTACCAGCGAGACCGCCTCGATGCTTACCTTCATCCTGGGGGCACGGGCATGTCTTGCGGGCGGCATCATCGGCGGTCGTGGCGACGCTGCTGCTCGGCTTCAGGCCGCTGCTGCACGGCTGGGTCAGTAAACTTGACCAAAGAGAACTCGAAGCCACACTGAAACTGCTGCTGATCTCGGTCGTGATGCTGTCGGTTCTGCCCGATCAAGGTTACGGCCCCTGGCAAATGTTCAATCCCTACCCTGTCTGGTGGCTGGTGGTATTGATTGCGGGCATTTCGTATCTGGGCTATTTTGCGATCAAGATAACGGGCCACCGGCTCGGGCCGGTCGTGACCGGCGCCTTCGGCGGCCTGGTTTCGTCAACCGCGGTCGCGATCAATCCGGCGCGCATCGCGAAACACGACGACACCCTGCGCAACACGCTGGCGACGGGAACTTTAACCGCCTGCGCGACCATGTTCGCCCGCACCCTGCTCCTGGCGTTCATCATGAATTCGGCGTTGTTCCGCCAGCTTCTGGTTTCCCTGTCGGCGATGAGCGCCTTCACCTAATCTGGCGGCGCTGCCGCTTTGGTTGAATACCCAACCGAAGCGGGACGGCTCGGGCGACATACCGCTTGAAAATCCTCTCCAACTGGACATGGCGCTGAAGTTCGGCGCTTTCCTCTCCGTCATCATGCTGCTGTCGAAGTTTCTGCAAATCCAGTTCGGCAATGCGGGCGCGTACGCTCTGGCCGGCATGTCAGGAGTGGTCGATGTCGACCCGATCACCCTGTCAATGGCGCAGATGCACAAACAGGGCCTGGAAATCGCGGTCGCCGCACAGGCGGTTTTTATTACAGTAGCGGTCAACTCGGGTTTCAAGGGACTGCTGATCGGCGGGCGGGCGCTGGGTTTCAGGGTAGCCGGCCCGCTGGCCGCTTCGATCCTGACCGGATGGGTTCTGAATTGACCGCCGCCCCGGAATCTGGCGATTTTTCCCGCCGGCCGGTAATCCGCATGTCAAAGTCAGCCAATATAGGTGTACAATAAAAGGTTTTCTACAAACTCGATCTGCGCGGTTTCCTACGACTGACTGCGCCCGAACGTTAAAACTTCGACTATGGCTACAGAATCCCGTTATATCCAGCTCATGGACACGACCTTGCGCGACGGCGAACAGACGCAGGGCGTTTCGTTCACGCCAGCGGAAAAAGTCAATATTGCGAAGGCGCTCCTGCAATGGCTGCGCGTGGACCGGATCGAAGTGGCTTCGGCCCGGGTTTCGCAGGGCGAGAAAGAGGCGGTGGCCAGCATCAACGCATGGGCTCGCCAGGAAGGTTTTGCCGGCCGCGTCGAGGTCCTGGGCTTCGTCGATCATACGCGCAGCGTGAACTGGATTCTGGAAACCGGCGGCAGCGTGATCAACCTGTTGACCAAAGGCAGCGAGAAGCATTGCCGCGAGCAGCTCGGCAAAACGCTCGAACAACATACCCAGGACATTCGGCAAACGATCGACTATGCGCTGCAGAAGGGCCTGAAGGTCAACGTGTATCTGGAAGACTGGTCGAACGGCTACCAGAACAGCCCGGACTACGTATTCGGCCTGATGGACAATCTGAAGGATGCCGGCATCAGCCATTTCATGCTGCCCGACACGCTCGGCGTGATGGCGCCGGACGAAGTGTTCGCGAGCATCGGCGACATGTGCCGCCGCTACCCGGCGCTGCGGTTCGATTTTCACCCGCACAACGATTACGGCCTCGCGACCGCAAACGTGATGGCCGCGGTGCGCGCCGGCGTCAGCTCGGTCCATTGCACGGTCAACTGTCTCGGCGAACGGGCCGGCAACGCCTCGCTCGCGGAAGTCGCGGTCGTGCTGCGCGACAAGATGGCAATGGAACTGTCGATCGACGAAACCCATATCGTCCGGATCAGCCAGATGGTCGAAAACTTTTCCGGCAAGCGCATTGCCGCGAATGCGCCGGTCATCGGCTCCGACGTGTTCACGCAGACCGCCGGCATCCATGCCGACGGCGACCACAAGGGCGGGCTGTACAAGACGCGCCTGAGTCCCGAACGTTTCTCGCGCACGCGCAGTTATGCGCTAGGCAAGATGAGCGGCAAGGCATCGCTGAAAAAAAACCTGGAACTCCTGGAAGTCGACCTGTCCGAGGAGAATCAGAAAAAAGTGCTGGCCCGCATCGTGCAGCTTGGCGATTCGAAGCAAACGATCACGACCGAAGACCTGCCGTTCATCATCGCCGACGTGCTCGAAAGCAAGAGCTACGAGCATATCCGCCTGCTCAACTGTTCGATTACGAGCGGCCTCCATCTCGAATCGACCGCAAGCCTCCGGGTCGAAGTCAACGGCGGGAAACATCAGACTTCCGGTTCAGGAAACGGCGGCTTCGATGCGTTCATCGACGCGCTAGACAAAGTATTGAAACTGCACGACTACACCCTGCCCGCCTTGGCCGATTACGAAGTCCGGATACCGAAAGGAGGCCATACCGATGCGCTGACCGAATGCGTCATCACCTGGGATTGCGGCAGCGAGCTGCGCAAAACGCGCGGCGTGCATGCGAACCAAGTATTCGCCGGCGTGATGGCGACGCTGAAGATCATCAACATGCAGTTGCACGAACTGAAGGCGAGTCAGGTCTGATTCGGATTGATTGCGTGCCGGACGAAACCGGATCGGAATGCAGATCGGGGTAGGCAGAAAGCTGCCGCTCTGCAAGAGACGTATAGGTAGGTCGGGTTAGGCGCTAGCCGTAACCCGACATTTGGAAGCCGGAGTGGCGCTGAGTTACTCTATGTCGGCACACCCGGCCGGTAAGAATCATTAGTTAGGGTAAACCACTTTCGGCTCGAAGCTGGCCGCCGGATATTTCGGGTCGAACTCGGTTTGCTTGGCAGCGGCTTGCGCCTGTCCGGGGCATTTGACCGATTCGGAAGCACTGCCGCTCGATGCGGCGGTGGCCGCGTCCTTATCGATAAAGACGACTTTCGGCTGGAAGTTGGCGGCCGGGTATGGGTCGTCGCTGGCGGCTGACGCGCTAAATGAGCCGAACGCAAACCCCGCGGCCAAAAGTCCCAGAATGACTGTTTTTTTCATGATGATGTGTCTCCGATGATAAATGAGGGATAGCTCTGTTGGTTTCAAAGCCCGATAGCTTCTAGTATCGGGCAAATCGCAGCAATTGGCAACCCCGATTTGGCGCAACCGGAAGCCGGCGCCGAATCGCTACAGAAGTTGTTTTATATGGGGCGCACCGTCCAGAAGCCGGCGCCGGAACGCTTCGATTTCGTTTTCATCCTGCCTCAAATGCCGCTCGATCGGCACCCGAATATCCCCTATCACCGACATCGGTGAAGGCGACAGAAAAATCAGCCGGTCGGCCAGCGCAATCGCCTCGCGCAAATCATGGGTAACGAACAGCACCGTATGCGGACGCTTCCGCCAAAGATCCAGCAGCAATTCCCGGACCTGCCGCGCAGTCGGCGGATCGAGCGACACGAACGGTTCGTCCATCAAGAGCAGCTCGGGATCGATCGCGAATGCGCGGATGATCGCGACCCGCCGGCTCATCCCCAGCGACAGGCGTTCCGGATAGACGTGCTGGAAGCGGGTCAACCGCATCGCTTCGAGCAGAAAATCGACCGTATTGCCGGCGGATGATTCCTGCAGGACCAGCTCGATATTCTGCCTGACCGTGCGCCAGGGCAACAGGCGCGGATTCTGAAAGATATAACCGATCTTCGGCAGCGCCTGCTGGCGGCCGATCCGGATCTCGCCCCGGTAATCCCGATCGAGGCCGGCGACGATGTTCAGCAGGGTTGTCTTGCCGCAGCCGGACGGTCCGACCAGACAAACGAATTCGCCCGAATGTAGCGTCAGATGGAAATCTTGGATCGCCGCATGCGCCGCCGCCTGCCCTACCGCAGGAAAAACTTTCTCCCGGATGTCGATCCGAATATCGGTCACCGCCGCCACCTTTGCGATTTTTTATCCAGCGGCTTCAGAATCGTATATTCGATCCCCTGAATCACGATCACGAATGCGATCGAGTAAGCCAGGATGCTCGCCACATCGAACAACTGAAAATACAGATGCAGTTGAAAGCCGACGCCGTTGTTGCGGCCCAGCAGCTCGACGATCAATATGATTTTCCAGATCAGGGCCAGGCCGGAGCGGGTCGCGCTCATCAGGAACGGATGCAACTGCGGCCAGATCACATGCTGCAGCGTGTTCAGCCGGCTCATACGGTAGCAGCGCGCCATGTCCAGCAAGTCCTGATCGAGCGCACGGGCGCCTTCGCGGACCGTCACGACTACATTCGGCAGCTTGTTGATCACGACCGCCAATATCGCCGAGGCTTCGTTCAGCCCGAACCAGACGTAGCACAGAATGATCGTGACCAGCGCAGGAATGTTCAGGAAGATCACCAGCCAGTTGTCGAAGAAGGCGTCCAGTTTTTTGAGGCGCCCGAGCGCGAGCCCGATCGCGGAACCCAGCAGCATGGCGATCGTAAAGCTGACGATCAGTCGGACCAGCGTAGCGCCCAAATGATAAGTCAGTTGTCCGGAAATCAATTCCAGCCAGAACACACCCAGCACCATCAACGGCGAAGGCAACAGCGTACTGTTCAGCGAGAATGCGAGGCCCTGCCATATCGCGAAGAAAGCCGCCAGCGACAGGACTGGAAAAAATTTCTGCAATCTGTTCAAGATGCGCCGGATCAGTCGAGGGTCCAAAATGTACCGGGCTGCAGCGCGGCGGCCTCGCCGGTCAACCGGTTACCGCTCAACTCGCGCAGCAGCCGGTAAATCCGTTCCGCCGCCTGTTGCCCAGCTTTTCCGCCCGCCTGCACGATGCCGCTGCAATAGCGCTGCCTGAGCTTGTCTTGGGTAGCGTGGTCATTCGCTTTCAGCATGGGGATCACGTTCCGCCAGGTCTGATCTTCCGAGCATAACTGTTTTTTAGCGTTTTCCACCGCGTGCAGAAAATCGTTCACGGCCTGCTTATGAGCGTTAGCCCATCCTTGTTTGAACACATAACCGATATTCGCCACCGGCTCGGTGATCCCGAGCCCTTGCAGGATGCCTTTGCCGTCGATGATTTGCCGGTAACCCCGGGCTTCCAGTCGCGCCGCAAAATGCCAATAATTCAGCGCCGCATCGATACGCCCGAGTTTCAGTTGCTGGTCGATCAGAGGCGGCGCACCGAAGACTTTTTCGACGCTTGCCTCCAGGTCGACTCCTTCTTTTTTGGCCAGCGCCTTCAACAGCAGCCAGTTTTTATCGAGCTCGCCGCCCGCGATGCCGAGGCGTTTGCCTTTCAGGTCGGCGATCGACTTGATCGGGCTGTCGCCGGGGACAGTCAGCGCGCCGGAGGTGGTCGAATACGGGTAGAACGTCAAATCGGCACCTGAGGCGCGCATTCTGGACACCCAAATCCAGTCCGAAACGATCATGTCGACCGCGCCGGACTGCAGAGCGATCTTGCCGGCCTCGGCATTCGCGAGCGGCTGCGCCGCTACCGTAAAACTGCGCACCGCTTTTTGCGGGTCATGCTCCAGCGCCGACAGCTCCCAGCCTGACGTGCCGGCAACTTGGACGCCGATACGGATCGGAACTTGATCGCCTGCGCTGCCGCTGCTGGAAATTGACAGCAATACACCGAAAAGAATGTGATTCAGTTTGTTCATGACCATAACATTATAATCTGTCGGGTAATATTCTATCTCTGCCGGAACGGGAGCAACCAGCCAAGCTGGAATGGCGAATCGAACAGAATTATTGTTCAACCGTCACAAAGCCCATTTTCGCGATGCCGGCATGCTGCACCGCAGCCATTGCTTCGGCGACTTTGCCGTAATTGACGGCCTGGTCCGCATAGAGGTGGACGGCGATTTCCGGATCGCGGGCCAGTTCTTCTTTCAACGCCGCTTCGAGCGCCGCCATGTCCGCAAGCGGTTTTTTATTCAGCGTCAACACCCCGTGCGCGTCGATACCGAGCTGCAGCGGCTGATCCTTCACATCCGCGGTGGTCTGCGCGGTTTTCGGCAGATTCACCTTGACCGACTGGGTCAACAGCGGGGCGGTAACCAATAGAATGATCACCAGCACCAGCATCACATCCACCAACGGCGTTACGTTGATCTCGCTAACCGCGTCCTGATCGTCCGATTGCGCTTTAAAAGCCATGTTATTGCCTCGCGTGCGCGTCCGAATTGAACGCAATGTGCAGAAAGCCGTCGGCGAAGTTTTCCAGGCCAACCCGATGTTGCTTCGCGCGCTTCACGAAATAGTTATAGGCCAGCACCGCCGGCACCGCGACCGCAATCCCGATCGCGGTCGCAATCAGCGCGTCGCCGATCGGGCCGGCCACCACGTCGAGGCTCGCCGAGCCGCTCTTGCTGATGTCCTGCAACGCATTCATGATCCCGAGCACGGTTCCAAACAGGCCCACGAACGGCGCAGTGCTGCCGATGCTGGCGAGCATGGTGAGGCCGCTTTCCATGGTCCGCAGTTCATGCTGAGTCTGGATGCGCAGGGCCTGTTCGAGCAAGGCTTCCGGCTCGCCGCGGTATTTCAATGCCCCTCCGCCGGTTTCTTTCAAGTCGGTCAGCCAGACGAAGCCCCGTTGTGCGATGTTCGCCTTGGGGCCGCGGATGAGTGGGGCCGGCAGGTTTTCGGCCGCCTCCAGATTCGACGCTTCCCAGAAGGCGTCCAGGTAGCGCCGGTTATCGCGGCTGTTCCGGCTGAACTGCCAGGCCTTGAATACGATGATCGTCCAGGTGATCACCGAAAACAGCAGCAAAGTGTAGAGGGTGCCGTCGATAATCAGCGATGGCGGGATTTGCAGGGGCATCAACTTCTCCAGAAGGTTAGTCGTTCAGTTTGAATTGGATCGGCACGGTGACCGCGCTGGCGACCGGCGTATCGCCGCGTTTAGCCGGAATGAAGGTCCAACGCCGGACCGCCTCGATTGCCGCCTCATCGAGCAATTCATGGCCGCTGCCTTGCTGTACCGAAACGGCGGCACTCCGGCCGTCAGCGGTAACCTGAACACGCAACAGCACCTTGCCCTGCCAGCCGCGGCTTTTGGCCAGACGCGGATACTCGGGCTTAGGATTGGATTTGTAGTTGGCCCGGTAGTTCGCTTCGGTAAAAGGCTCTGTCTTCGGTTGAGCCGAAGGTCCTGCCGAAACCGCGGGCCGTGGCGGCATTGCTGCCGCGGTCGGCGCAGGGGTCGGCGCGGAGGCCGCGGTTTCCGCTCTCGCTGCCGGCGCTGGTTCAGACGGCGATACCGGCACCGGTTTGGGCGCTGGCGCCGGGACGGTTTTCCGTATTACCGGCGGCCTCTTCGGCGGCGCGGGGGCCTTCTTCGGCTTGACCGGTTTGGGCTGGGGTTTAGGCTGCTCGACCGGCGGTGCAGGCGGCGCCGGTTTAGCCGCTTGCGGCGCCGGAGCGGTCAGCAGTTCCACCGCCATCACCAACGGCTCGGCCGGCGTTTCCGGCACTGGCGCGCGCTGCAGGTAAGCGATCACCACCCCATGCACCAGCAGCACTCCCAGAAATATCAAAATCAATTGTCGATGCAGAGAATCGCCGTTTACCGAACCGCCATCCGGGGGTAGGCGCGCCGATTCGCTGCGGCTCTCGCCCGGAGCGTTTTCCCGGATTTTAAAAAACTGCATGAAGATAGTCAGACCGAACAATGTAAAAAGGCTATTTTAATAGCCTCGGCAGGGATTTACCAATCGGCAGCGATTTACCCGGCATTTCGGAACTGCGTACATATCGGCTTTAACCGTCAAAGCGAAAGATGATAAAATCCCGAATTCCTATCGTTCCATTATCACCCGCCGTGCAACCGCAGCACATCCAAGATTTCATCATGTCTTTTCCACACTGTTCATCACGACATTTATTGACGCTGGCCGCCCTGTTGCTGACCGCCTGCGCGGAAACCCGCCGGATTGCGGTAGACGGGCCGGCAATGACCGCTCAGCCTTTGGAGCCGCTGGCCGGATTTCAAGCGATTGACGGCGACGACTACTACGTTCGGCTGGTTTCCGAATTCTCCGGCCAGGGCGACAATTTTCTGAAAGGCGGCTGTTCCGACCTCGCGCCCTACCAAAAAGGCGATCTGTCGGCCGCCCTGGTTTACCGTGTCCGGAACGATACGATCAAATTTCAGGGTGAAGCCTCCGGCTTTCTGTACCAGGCCACGACCGGCAAGTGCAACTTCAGGTTCGACGCCAAAAAACTTTATTTAACACCCTGGCTGCGCCTCGACACCGGCAAGCAAACGCAGATGGATTACGACTTCTATACCAATGCGAACAGCGATCTGGACGTGTCGAGCCTAGTCGGCGACGTAAATGCCGCAAGCGGCATTCTGGCCTTGACAGGCGCGGGGCTCGGCGTCGCAATCATGGGACAGATGGCCGGGCAATGGGTACAAGCCAATCAACAGGCCGCTCCGGCGCAGAATCAATCCTCCACCAAGCAAAGCTCGGAATCGCACTCGCTGCCGGCGCTGACCGCCTACGCCGGTAAAACCGGCAAACTGAATCAGGCCGTATTCGACATTTTCGAAATCGACGAAGGCGGGCTTAACCCGTTCAAAGTCGAAACCAGAACGCTGGGCAAACTGAAGGTTTATCCCGAAATCGCGCCGACCCTGCTCTTGCGCGCCGGGTCCGACGGTGTGCCCGACGCCCGCGACATGTCCTTCGAAGAATTGAGCCGGTCGACGATCAAAGCCGCGTCGGGCGACATCAGCCTGGCACAATTGCTCGACCAGTCGCAGCCGCTCGACAAACCCAACCTGAAGCCGGACTGGAAAAATTACGCGGAGGTGGAAAACAACTGCCGAAAGCTGAAACTGACCACGAAGGCGCTGGGCTTCAACAAGTTCGACCGCAACGCGCTGCTGTATTATTTCCTCGCCAACAGCGGCGACTGGAAAAACTACAACACCGACCGGCGCCGGGCGACGGACAGCGAGCTCCGCCCGAGAGCGATCGCCGAATACCGCGCAAAGAATTTCGGCGTCTGTCTGGCTGAAGACGATTATGCGGTCATGAAAACGATGGGCCTGGCGGTCAATACGCGGGCCGACTGGGATCAGCTCGATGCCACGAGCCTCCAGCAGGAACGGCTGTTCTCGCCCCTACAATCGATCGAGCGGCAATTGCTGGCGGTGCTGCGGAATACGTCGGCCGCCGAAATGGAACGGCAACTGTATCCGCTATTGATGACCGGCGACAAGGTGAACGGCAAGGTCTTGCTCCAAAACCATCTGGGCGATTTCGGACTGGAAAGACTGTTGAATCCGCCGGCGGCGGCCGTTCCCGCCGCGCCTGCGCCGATCGATACCTCCCTTCCGCCGGCGCCTCCCGCACCCCAGGCCGCACTTCCCGTTTCGCCGATTCCCGGCGAAGGGATTCAGGTCAGCGCCGCACAACTGACCCAGGTATTTCAAGGCCTGAAAATCGGCGAATTGAGCTGTGCGCGTCCGGCGCCTGGGCTGCAAGGCAAAGGCATCGGCATCCTGCTCTTCACCACCCGCGAAGGCAGCCCGAGAGCCAAAGGCGGCGCGCTGGAATTCGAATTCGCGGACGGAAAAATCAGCCGGATCGCTTTTCAGTTGCCGACCTTCCGCGACTTCGAACAGGACATTGCCGACCGCCCCGAAGTCGGCGGCTGCCGAATCGATCCGGCTTGGTTGACGAAACTGCACTGATGAGGCAAAACCGGCGGCCCGGCTGGGCCGCCTTCCGGCTAAGGCACGGAAATACGCATTTCACCCTGATCCTGGGCCATTTTGAAATTCCGGAGAATGTTCATTCCGAGCAGCGGCTGGCGCAGATTCGGAACGATCATGCCTTCCGCGTCCTTGACCAGGAAATGTCCAAACCGGAGTTCCGGGATCACCGCCATGCAGGCCTCGGCCCTGCCGTTCGCGGTGTCCGTCACCGCCTTTGCTTTGCAGACGAGGCCGGCCGCCGAGGCCTCGTGGCTGGGCAACGACACGACCGAAGCGCCGGTATCGATCATAAATACCAACGGCTTGCCGTTGATGGCCCCCTCGACATAATAATGCCCACTGCCGTGCTGCGGCAATAACAGCGGCGCAGACGCTTCAGGCGCTTTTGAAGGCGAGAGTTTGCTGGTCTGAAACGAAGAGAGCGCCTCGGCCTGCGCCGCGCAGGGCGTTTTTTGATACAGCAGGCGGCCTTCCGGGTTTTTGCATTTGTAAATCTGCGCAGCAAAGGACGGCGGCATGGCTAATGCCGTTAAAAATACGCCAACGAAAAACTGGATGATTGGTTTGCGCACAACTCCCCCGATCGAATCTGTCTGCTGCGGCGTACGGTGTTGCCGCCGAACTTACCAGACACTATAGACGATACCGGAGGATATTGCTGTTTTGGGCCAGAAAATCCGATATCAGACGCATTTTCATACATCTGAAGAATGTAATATTCTTCCCACGAAACTATGCTTCGCCCGAAAGGCAATAAAAAAGGGCTCAGGTTTTCACCTGAGCCCTTGAATTCGTGGTGGCGATGGGTGGGATCGAACCACCGGCCTTGGGGTTATGAATCCCACGCTCTAACCGGCTGAGCTACATCGCCTGCTTGGTAGCTTCAATAGAAGCGGAATTATAAATAGGGTATGGCTCTTTGTCAAACGTTGAATCGGAAATGCATCACGTCGCCGTCCTTGACGATGTAGTCCTTGCCTTCGAGTCGCCATTTGCCGGCGTCTTTCGCTCCCTGCTCGCCCTTGTAGGCAATAAAATCTTCGTAGGCGATCACTTCGGCGCGGATGAAGCCGCGCTCGAAATCGGTGTGAATCACGCCGGCCGCTTGCGGGGCGGTCGCACCGACCGGGATGGTCCAGGCGCGGACTTCCTTCACGCCGGCGGTAAAATAGGTCGCCAGGTTCAATAATTTGTAGCCGGCGCGGACTACCCGGTTCAGGCCCGGCTCTTCGAGGCCCAGGTCGTCCAGAAACTCCTGCTTCTCTTCGTCTTCGAGCTGGGCGATTTCGGCTTCGATCGCCGCGCAGATCGGCACGACCGTCGCGCCTTCCTGCGCGGCGAACGCCTGCACGGCATCGAGCAACGGATTATTCTCGAAGCCGTCGTCCTGCACGTTCGCGATGTACATGGTCGGCTTGATCGTCAACAGGCACAGTTCCTTGACCCAGGCTTTTTCGTCGTCGGACAGCCCCATCGCGCGCGCCGGCTGCCCCGCATCCAGATGCTGATAGATTTTTTCGAGCACCTCTTTCTTGGCCAGTTCGTCCTTGTTACCCGATTTGGAGGCTTTCGCAGCCCGGGTCAGCGCTTTTTCGACGGTCGCCATGTCGGCCAGCGCCAGTTCGGTGTTGATCACTTCGATATCGGAAACCGGATCGACCTTGCCCGCGACGTGCACGACGTTCTCATCGTGGAAGCAGCGCACGACATGCGCGATCGCATCGGTTTCGCGGATGTTGCCGAGGAACTGGTTGCCGAGCCCCTCCCCTTTCGAGGCGCCGGCGACCAGGCCCGCGATATCGACGAATTCGATCGTGGTCGGCAGCACGCGTTCGGGCTTCACGATCTCCGCCAGTTTGTCCATCCGTCCGTCCGGCACCGGCACGACGCCGACGTTCGGGTCGATCGTACAGAAAGGGTAGTTTTCGGCCGCGATCTTGGCCCGGGTCAACGCGTTAAACAGAGTCGATTTGCCGACGTTCGGCAGCCCGACGATTCCACAATACAATGCCATAGGTTGCTATTTTTCGAATCGGAGAGGGTATTTAAGGGCGGCAATTATACAGCAAACGGTTATTCAGGCGGCCGAGATTTTCAGCTTCACGGTCAAGCGGCGGAATTCGGCATCGGGCATCGCATCCTTTACGATCAGCAGCGCTTTCTTGCGGGTCGAGCGCGGCTCGTAGTGCAGCCAGATCGCAAACGGCGTCAGGACGGATGACGGAAGTATCGCCACCGGTTCGTCATCGATGGCCCAACCCGAACCCTCCAGATAGCCGATCGCGACTTGACGGCTTCCTGCCTCTCTCGCCGCAAAGTAAAAATGCACGGGAAGCACGAGGCTCAGCAAGAGTTTTCCGGGCCAGGGCAAGGCGCTGATCAGGCAGGCGATCATCGCCAGGCCATGCCCGGCCGATAAGGCATACTGCAACCGGCGGGACGGCCCGACCGCAAACCGGGCGGGATGAAGGGCATGAGGGTAAGGCACGACTGAACTCCTGAAGATTCGGCCCGGAATGAATGATTGCACAAAAAATGGAAACGACTTGGATCATAGGATTATATACGGCAATGACTGTTCGCGGATTAGGGTGAGCCATTATCTAAGAATTTGGCCGATATTAACTTCCTAGTATGAGGGACAGACCTGCCAGGTTTTTAAAACCTGGCAGGTCTTGGGCCGATAAGTTATTTGGAGCCAAATCCTAAGGAACTTCATATTGCAGCCGGGTCCCTAATAAAACGATTCTTATAGATTTATAAGAAGAGCGCTATGTGAATTTATACAGTAAATAAGGGAGGCGTTATGGCAAGAGCAAATCCTATTCAAGTGCAAGAGTGCTTATCCGGCATGGATTACCCTGCCGATAAAGAAGAGATTATCAACCATGCCAAAGATCAGGGCGCGAATGAGGATGTGATGCAGGCACTCCAACGGTTGCCGGAACAAGATTACAGGACCGCTGCCGACGTGAGCCGGGCTATCGGTCAAATTCAATAACTTTTTGAGCCATTGGTACTCATTGATATACAGCATTTTAGATCGAGCTCAGCTTCGGTCTAAGGTGCTGTTTTTTTTACGGCGGAAATAAAACAGGCCCAGGCAAAGCTACTTCGGCGTAATTCCACATTTTTGCCCAGCCCATCATATACGCAAGTGTTCAATCCCCTCTTTGAAAAAGAGGGGTTAGGGGAGATTTTTTAGATAAATCCCCCTCGATCCCCCTTTTTCAAAGGGGGAGGTGTTTTTGGCGAAACCCTCCTTTTTCAAAGGAAGAGGGGGACACTTACTCTATATTCAAAACCTTTCTTATTAAGAATTACACCTGACGCCAATATATAAACTGGCGTTAATAAAGGGCAGGCCGTTAAAAAGATCGACCTAAGCTCGCTGACGTACATACGGGGAAATGATTACTAATAGAATAAGGAACGAGAATAATATTCAGGAGGTACTGTATGGCCATATCAGAAGAGACCCGGAAAACCCATGATACTCCCTCGAAATGCGCCAACCCTGCCTGCAGTTGCAACGTCTCTCCCGACCGGAAATACTGCAGCGAGCAGTGCGCCGGCATGGCTACCATGGATAGCTGCGACTGCGGCCATCTCGAATGCGAAGCTTACACGGAGCAGGAGCGATGAAAGGCAACGTCAGCGATTTTCTCGTGCGGCGCTTGTCCGAATGGGGCGTCAAACGCATTTACGGTTATCCGGGCGACGGCATCAACGGCGTGTTCGGCGCGCTGAACCGGGCTTCCGGCCTGATCGATTATATCCAGGTGCGGCACGAGGAAATGGCCGCCTTCATGGCCTGCGCGCACGCCAAATTCACCGGCGAAGTCGGCGTCTGCATCGCCACCTCGGGGCCCGGCGCGATCCATCTGTTGAACGGCTTGTACGACGCCAAACTCGATCATCAGCCCGTGGTCGCGATCGTCGGCCAGCAGAAACGCGAATCGCTGGGCGGCAACTACCAGCAGGAAGTCGATCTGATTTCGCTGTTCAAAGATGTCGCCCATGAATATGTTCACATGGTCACCACGCCGTCGCAAATGCGCCATATCGTCGATCGCGCCATGCGCATCGCGCAAGTCGAACGCAACGTCTGCTGCATCATTATTCCCAACGACGTGCAGGAAATGGATGCCGAAAAGCCGCCGCGCGAACACGGCAGCGTGTTTTCCGGCGTCGGTTACCAACCGCCACGCACCGTGCCGCAAATCGAAGAACTCCAGCGAGCGGCCGACATTTTGAATGCCGGCGAAAAAGTCGCGATGCTGATCGGGGCCGGCGCGCTGCAGGCAGCGCCCGAAGTTCTGGAAGCCGCCGACCTGCTGGGCGCCGGAATCGCCAAAGCGCTGTTGGGCAAGGCCGCCGTACCCGATGATCTTCCCTTCGTAACCGGCTCCATCGGGCTGTTGGGCACCCGGCCCAGCTACGAGATGATGACCGATTGCGACACGCTGCTGATGGTCGGTTCGAGCTTCCCCTATTCCGAATTCCTGCCCGAAGAAGACCAGGCGCGCGGCGTGCAGATCGATATCAACGGCCGGATGACCAGCCTGCGCTACCCGATGGAGGTGAACCTGATCGGCGACAGCGCGGAAACCCTGCGTTTGCTGATTCCGCTCCTCAAACGCAAAGATGACCGCAGCTGGCGCGAAAGGATCGAAAAGAACGTCGCAAACTGGTGGGAAACCCTGGCGGACCGCGCCATGGAATCGGCCGATCCGATCAATCCGCAGCGGGTATTCTGGGAGCTGTCGCCGCGCCTCCCCGATCACTGCATACTGACTTGCGATTCGGGTTCGGCGGCCAATTGGTATGCGCGCGACCTGAAAATCCGCACCGGCATGATGGCGTCGTTGTCAGGCGGCCTGGCGACGATGGGCTGCGGCGTACCGTATGCGATTGCGGCCAAGTTCGCCCATCCCGACCGCGCCGTCATCGCGCTGGTCGGCGACGGCGCGATGCAGATGCTGGGCATGAACGAACTGATCACGATCGGCAAATACTGGCAGCGCTGGAGCGATCCGCGTTTAATCGTACTGGTTCTCAACAACCGCGACCTGAACCAGGTGACCTGGGAGCAGCGCGCCATGGCCGGCGATCCGAAATTCGAAGCCTCGCAGGATGTACCCGATTTCCCTTATGCGCGCTTTGCCGAACTGGCCGGCCTGCAGGGGATTCGCGTCGACCGGCCGGACCAGCTGGCCGACGCCTGGGAGCGCGCGCTCGGCGCCGAACGGCCGGTCGTGCTGGAAGCCACTGTCGATCCCGACGTGCCGCCTTTGCCGCCGCACATCACCTTCAAGCAGGCGAAAGCCTACGCTTCGGCGATCCTGCAGGGCGACCCGGATTCGGTCGATGTGATCAAGGCTTCGATGAAGCAGATCTTTTGAGCGAAGATAATGTGCGCGGCAAGCCGCCCCAACTTCAATGGCCCTCCCATCGCCGGCCTGCGGGGGTCGGCCTTCCTGATTCCGACCGCTTCGCCGGAATCCGACGGCACGTTCGCCTGGGAAGCGACCACGCTGGTGCTGGTCGAAGCCCGTGCGGCCGGCAAGACCGGCATCGGTTTCAGTTATGCCGATACGTCGACGGTCAAATTGATCAACGACACGCTGGCCGGCCGGGTGGTCGGCTGCGATGCACTGGCGGTCGAGTATTGCCGGAACGCCATGACGGCAGCGATCCGCAATCTGGGCCGGCCGGGCATCTGTGCGATGGCGATTGCCGCCGTCGATAACGCGCTGTGGGACTTGAAGGCGCGGCTGCTCGATTTGCCTTTGGTTTCGCTGTGGGGACAGGTGAGAACGGGCATCCCCGTGCACGGCAGCGGCGGCTTTACCTCCTATTCGATCGAGGCACTGCAGGCCCAGTTATCCGGCTGGGTCGAGCAAGGCATCCGGCGCGTCAAAATGAAAATCGGCCGCGAACCGAAAGAGGACGTGTACCGCGTCGCCGCCGCGCGCGAGGCGATCGGGCCGGACGCGGAGCTTTTCGTCGACGCCAACGGCGCCTATTCACGCAAACAGGCCCTGGCAATGGCAGAGGCTTTTGCCGAAACGGGCGTTTCGTGGTTCGAAGAACCCGTTCCGAGCGACGATCTGGAAGGGTTGCGGCTGCTCCGCGACCGGGCGCCGCCGGGCATGGACATCAGCGCCGGGGAATACGGCTACGACTGTGTGTATTTCCGCCGCATGCTGGAAGCCGGCGCCGTCGATGTGCTGCAGGCCGACGCGACCCGCTGCGCGGGCATGACCGGTTTTCGGCAGGCGGCTGTTCTGTGCCGCGCTTTCAATCTTCCGCTTTCCAGCCATTGCGCGCCGTCGATGCATGCCCACATCTGCTACGCGGAGATGCCGGTACGGCATCTGGAATTTTTTTACGACCATGTGCGCATCGAAAAAATGCTGTTCGACGGCGCGCTCGAACCGGTGAACGGGGAGTTGAGGCCCGACCTGCCCCGGCCGGGTTCGGGACTGGGGTTCAAGCATGCCGATGCCATGCCTTATGCGATTTAAGCCATGACGATCGCCAAGCCGGATGCACAGGCCCTTGCCGCGGAGCTGCGCCGAACACTCCAGGGCGAAGTGCGCTTCGACGACGGCAGCCGCGCGCTTTACGCCACCGACGCCTCGAATTACCGCCAAGTGCCGATCGGAGTCGTCATACCTACATCGGTCGACGACATCGTCGCCACCGTCGCTGCCTGCCTCCGTTACAACGCGCCGGTGGTTTCGTCGCGGCCGGGATATCGCCGCAGCGCCGTCTGCCGCGTTTTGCGTCGGAAACTTTCCGGCACTGGTTCAACGCGCGCACGTCCGGCCATCCCGGCCAGCCGGACGTGATGCTCTGGCCGGATACGTTCAACAATCATTTTCATCCCGAAACCGCCAAGGCCGCTGTCGCGGCGCTGGAAGCGGCGGGTTTTCGGGTGCGCATCCCCGGGCGGCGTCTTTGCTGCGGATGGCCTTTGTACGATTTCGGGATGCTGGACCAGGCCAGGCACCGGCTGCGGCAGATTCTTGCCGAGCTGCGTCCCGCCATCGAAGACGGTATTCCGCTGGTCGGTCTGGAACCCGCCTGCGTAGCGGTTTTCCGCGACGAACTGGTGAATTTCTTTCCCGACGATGAACTGGCGCAGCGGTTGAGCCGGCAAACCTATTTCTTCAGCGAATTCTGGATGCAGAAGGCGCCGGAATTCACTTTTCCGAAGCTGGTGAAGAAAGCCCTTTTGCACGGGCATTGCCATCAGAAAGCGCTTGCGGACATCGCCGCCGAAAAGGCCCTGCTCGACAAGCTCGGGCTGGACGTGCGGGTGCTCGACTCGGGATGCTGCGGCATGGCCGGCTCGTTCGGCTTCGAACGGGACAAAGCCGACGTGGCGTCGCAAATCGGCGAGCTGGTGCTGTTGCCGGCGGTGCGCCAGGCCGAACCGGACACGCTGATCGTGGCCGACGGCTTTAGCTGCCGCGAACAAATCGCACAGTTGACCGAAAGGCGCGCTCTGCATACGGCGGACGTCCTATTCATGGCGCTGCGGGAAGGAAAATGCGGATCGGTTCCGGATTGAGGCGCATCGAAAACGCCGGCTTTACCGGCCTAACGCATGCCGTAGTCTATCGGCGATAGATCAGGAGGGTGCTTTATGAACGACAGGCAATCGAAACGGGACCGTATTTCCCGAACTCCACAGGTCGTGGCGATCACCGGCGCCGGCGCCGGCGTCGGCCGCGCCACGGCGCGGCGGTTTGCCGAGGAAGGCGCCTGCATCGGGCTGATCGGACGCGATCCGGACCGTCTCGAACAAGCGGTCGAAGAAGTGCGGCGCCTGGGCGGAACGGCGGCGGTGTGTCCGGCCGACGTCGCCGACGCGGCACTGGTCGAAGCGGCGGCGGCCGGCGTGGAAGCGGCATTCGGGCGTATCGACGTCTGGATCAACAATGCAATGGCCACGATCTATTCGCCGTTCCACGAGATTTCCCCGGAGGATTACAAGCGGGCCACCGAGGTGACCTATCTGGGCGCCGTCTACGGCACGATGGCGGCGCTCCGGCGCATGCGGCCCCGGAACGAAGGATTGATCCTGCAGGTCGGTTCGGCGCTGGCTTACCGGGCGATTTCGCTGCAGGCGCCTTACTGCGGCGCCAAATTCGCGATCCGCGGCTTTACCGACGCCCTGCGCTGCGAACTGCGGCACGACAGCAGCCGGGTCAGAGTGACGATGGTGCATTTGCCCGCGCTCAATACGCCGCAATTCGACTGGGGTAAAAACCGTCTGCCGATGCGGCCGCAGCCGGTGCCGCCCATTTTCCAACCGGAAATGGCGGCCAGGGCCATCTGCTGGGCCAGCCGCCACTACCGGCGCGAAGTCTATGTCGGTTTACCGACCATCAAAGCCATCTGGGCGAACAAGTTCGTTCCCGGTCTGGCCGACCGCTATCTGGTGCGTACCGGCTATGCCGCCCAGCAAAGCCGACAGCCGGCCGAAGCCACGGATCCCGACAACCTGTGGCAGCCCGTGGCAGGCAACTTTGCGGCCCGCGGCCGCTTCAGCGGACGGGCCGAAGACGGCACCCTGCAACTGTGGGCAAGCCTTTACCGCGGCCCGCTTGCCGCAGGCTTGCTGGCGGCCGGCTGGTGGGCCTGCCGGCGGTGGCGGGACAGGCGCGATAAATCCGCCTTGAGGGAACTTTGAATAAATCCAATTATCTCCCTCCCCCTTTGGGCATAAGTACCCGTTGAACGTACTTGGCACAGAGCAATGCAAGAGCGATTACCGGGAGCGTAGGAGGGGTAGAGGCGCCAGCCGAAACCCATCGATCGAAGCCCATCGCAATAACCATACCGTACACCGGTTGATGGGTTTCGCTTCGCTCTACCTATCCTATTTCCATGTTTGTCAAGGCGAGAAGTTGTGTATCGAGGCTCGTCCGTACCGGCACTAAAATCCATCCACAATCAAAGGAGGTCATCGCCATGAATATCGGCCACAAGCGCTGGATCGTCGCCGACGGTTACATTCCGGCGGGCAGCACCGGCAGCGGGCGGGAGTTGGTCAGCCACGATGCGCTGTGCATTCTGAACTGCGGCCACCGGGACGCGCGAATCGAGCTCAAGCTTTACTTTTCGGACCGCAAGCCCGCCGGCCCGTACCGCTTTACGGTCGAGGCGGAGCGTACCCGGCATCTGCGCTTCAACGACTTCGCCGATCCCGAGCCCGTGCCGCACAATACCGATTACGCCAGCGTCATCGACGCGGACGTGCCGGTCATCGTCCAGCATACGCGCCTCGATTCCCGGCAGCCGGCGCTGGCCCTAATGACTACGATCGCTTACCCGGCGTGATGCGATGAATTGCCCATCGGCCGAGGATAACCGGAATGCGAATCGCGGACCGCTCGCGCATGATCGCCTGCATGAGAGCATCGAGTCAGAACCGAGCCTTCGCTGCCGTATTTCGATGGACGCTTCGCCGTGGTGCACTTCCGGCATGAACGCGTCACTGAGGCCGAGGTATGCTTGCCGGGTGTCAAACGCCATAATCTGCAAAAATTAGGACTTGATCGATAACTGCAAAAAATGAGTCCGAATAAAATTTCCCCTGGATAGACAAGCTTCGCTCCCATCTATCTGTCACTTGCTATCGTTATTCGATTGACTTGATTTAAAGCATAAAACCGCCGTGACCTGTAGAGCGGATGCCGACAGGCGTCCCCCCCCAAAAGTCGGAAGACATAGCAAATTTAACATCAGGCGGAACCCGGCAAGCCGGTTCCGCCTTACAGATTTAATCGGCATGGCGTTTTCATCTTTCTCCGCATCAGAAAAGGACATACAATCCATTTTTGAGAAAAGGAGTTGCGGAACCATGCATAAATGCCTCCCTGCGATCGCCTGCTGGTTGTTGGCTTGGCTTCCTGCCGAAGGATCATGCCGGGAGGCGACGGTCGTGTCCATACCGGCGGGAGAATGCACGCTCAGCCTCGAAGCGGACGAGGAATGGCGCACCCTGCGTCTGCGCACGCACCATCCGCGTTATCGGCCCTGCACTGTCGACCGGCAAACGGTCCTCGCACTTCTCGACGCAGCATTCGCCAAAACCGAACCGCCCGCGCTGCAAGACGGATACACGTCTCTGTATCTCGGCCGGCTGATCGATTATCCCTGGCTATCCCGTTATCTGGCCGAAACCGCCTACCGGGACCCACGCTGGAACCGGAAAACAGGCCGGCCGGTCAAGGCGAAAATCAACGCTTATACGGCCCGCCTGCTTGATAACCGGGACCTGCTGAAGCCGATTCAGGCCGAACTCGGCAGACACGGCTACCGCATCGCCGGTGTCTCGGTCGAAAAAGTACTGGTCGGCCACGCTTCCGACCTGCCCGGCTCCGCACCGACACGGCTCGCCGGCCGAATTCCCTTCGATGCGCAGGTCTGGCTACAGTTGCGGGAACTGTCGCACGATAGACCTTCAAGACTTGATCGTCTTTTCCTCGCCGGCCAACAGCCGCTGAATATTGCTTTTATGCCGCCACAGCAGCACTACGGTCATCAGCGCCACCGCTACGACCAGCATCGGATTGCCGACGATGAACCAGGCATAGGCCGGCGCCAGTACCGCCGCGGTCAGCGCGGACAGGGACGAAATTTTGCCAACCTTGTACATCAGCAGCCACGTCGCGACGAAAGCGAGGCCCAACACCCAGGAAAAGCCGAACAGCACGCCGATCGTGGTCGCAACGCCCTTGCCGCCTTTAAATCCGAAAAAGATCGGGTAAAGATGTCCTATGAAAGCTGCAAGGCCGGTTGCGGCGAGCAGTCCGGCCGGCATGCCGAGCAGATGGGCGGCGTAAACAGGAATCAATCCTTTCAGCAAATCGCCCGACAAGGTAGCGGCCGCCGCCTTCTTGCCGCCGATGCGCATTACGTTGGTCGCTCCCGGATTGCCGGAGCCCTGCTCGCGCGGATCGGGCAGGCCCATCAGCCGGCAAATGATAATCGCACTGGAAACCGACCCTATCAGATAGGCCGCAGGAACAAACAACCACTCAATCATATACACCTTTCGTCAATCAAAACTTGTAAGCCGAGGGCAATTCCCCGATACTTAGCGCTTTTAAAAAAGCGCTCATCATAACCGGAAAACTACCATGGACATCATTTTTTTAGGCGGGCTGGAGATCAAAACGATCATCGGCATTTACGACTGGGAACGGGAAACGAAACAAAGCGTGGTGCTCGATATCGAAATGGGGTTCGACATCGGAAAAGCCGCCGAAACCGACGACATCCAGTACGCGCTCGACTACAAAAAAGTCTCCAAGCGGATCATCGGCTTTGTCGAGGAGAGTCAGTTTTTTCTGGTCGAGAAGCTCGCGGTGGAAATCGTCAAAATCATCCAGAACGAATTTCAGGTACCTTGGGTCAAACTGACGTTGAACAAGAAAGGCGCGATCAGCGGCGCCAGCGATGTCGGCATCATGATCGAACGAGGGGATCGCAAACAGTGACCAGAGGCTATATCAGCATCGGCAGCAATATCGAGAAAGAAAGGAATATCCACAGCGCATTGCGCGAGCTGTCCCTGCTTTTTGGCGGATTGGTGGTTTCGAGCACATACGAGACCGAACCCGTCGGCTTCGACGGGGCTACCTTCCATAACCTGATCGTCGGCTTCGACTCCGACCTGGACGTCAAAACGATCGCGAAACAGCTCCGGCAGATAGAGCTGGATCACGGCCGTACGCGCGGATGCAAAAAATTTTCATCCCGAACCCTCGATTTGGATCTGATCCTGTTCGGCGACCTGATCATCAACGACGACGGCCTGCAGATTCCGCGCGACGAAATCGAACGCTACGCATTCGTTCTGGAACCGCTTGCCGAAATCGCCGACGATTTGCGGCATCCGGTCAGCGGCATCCGCTACCGCGATCTGTGGGAACGCTTCGACAAGGACGGTCTCGCGCAAAAACGGATCAAACGGGGCTGGTCGTCAATAGAATAAGGTGCGCCCGCCGTCGACGGTCAATATCTGGCCGGTCATGTAATCGGCATCCCGGACCAGAAACGAAACCGCTTTCGCGATATCGTCCGGCTCGCCGCTTCGCTTCAGGGCCACGCGCTGCAGGATCTCCTGTTTGTGCGGGTCTGACAGATCGTGCTCAGGCCAGATGATGGCGCCTGGCGCCACGCCGTTGACGCGGACCTCCGGCCCCATTTCCTTGGCCAAAACACGGGTCATCGCCGCAAGCCCTGCCTTCGCGATGCTGTACACCGAGAAATCGGGCAAGCCGCGTTCGGCATGAATGTCGACGATATTCACGACGCATCCCTGCCTGGCCTTCAGACTGTCGCGCAGAGCCTGTGCGAGAAAAAACGGCGCTTTCAGGTTGCTGCCGAGCAGTTCGTCCCATTGCGCTTCGGAAGCCTCGCCGAAAGGCGTCGCATAAAATGCCGAGGCATTATTGATCAGGACGTCGATGCCTCCACCGATTTCCAGCGCCGCTTTGGCAAGCCGTTCCAGCTGATTCTTGTCCAGCAGGTCGGCCTGCAGCGCGCTGGCCGAAGCCGGCCGCAGCCGGTTCAATTCGTCGCACAGTTCAAGCGCTTCCCGTTCCGACGCCTTATAATGCACGATCACATGGCAGCCTTCCCGGTGCAGCCGCCGCGCGCAGGCGGCGCCGATCCGTTTGGCCGCGCCGGTTATCAGTACGTTTTTTTGCATCGATTCTGCTCCGCCATGATAAATCTTCTGCTGTTTCTCCCTTTGCTGATTACTCTCGCCTCCTGCGGCAAATCCTCCGACTCGCTAAGGATCTGGCCGATATTAACTTCCTGGTATGGGTGGTAGACCTGCCAGGTTTTTAAAACCTGGCAGGTCTTGGGCCGGGAAGTTATTTGGAGCCAAATCCTAAACAAGTTACCGGATCAGGGGGGGTAATTCTCGCTTTCGGCGACAGCCTGACCTACGACACCGGCGCTTCACCCCGGCGCGATTATCCGAGCGTCTTGGCCGGACTGACGGCGCGGCAAGTGGTCAATGCTCGGGAGCCTTATGAACCTTGGCTTCAGGCAAACGATCAACGCTCACATCCCGGCACCATAACTGCGTAATCACCGGCCCGCTCATCGCCGGATCGGCGCTGGTCCAAAACCGGTCGGAGCCGGGCTCATTCGCCTCATTCAGCAAACCATGCGCTTCGAGACGCCGGCAAAGCTGGCGGGCGACCGCTTCGGACGAATCGATCACCGCGATATCCGGCCCGGCAATTTCCTGAATCGAGGCGCGGAGGAAAGGATAATGGGTGCAGCCGAGCACCAGCGTATCGGCGCCTCTGGCCAATAGCGGCGCCAGATAGCGTTCGAGCAGGCTATGCGTCTTTTCACCGGCCAGATCGCCCGCCTCGACCTGATCGACCAGCCCCGGGCAGGCTTGCGGCAGGATTTCGACTTCGGCACCGTAACGCTCGAACAGCTTGACGAAATTGTGGCTGGCCAGCGTCCGGCTGGTGGCGAGCACGCCGACCACGCCGGTTCGGGTTTGCGCGGCGGCCGGCTTGATTGCCGGTTCCATCGCCACGATCGGCAGCGTGAAACGAGTCCTCAGCGAGGCCACCGCCGCCCCGGTCGCGGTATTGCAGGCGACCACGATCGCTTTCGCGCCGCGGTCGAGTAAAAATCGGGTGATCGCGAACGACCGCTTTTCGATGAACGCCTGGGGCTTGTCGCCGTACGGCGCATGGCCGGAATCGGCGACATAAATCAGGTTTTCGGCGGGTAATTGACGCCGGATCTCGCTCAGCACCGACAGCCCGCCGACGCCGGAATCGAAGACGCCGACCGGATCGGCATTCGAACGCAAAACCGCCAAGATCCTATAAACCGAACAATTCGCGCATTTTCTGGCCCGGGCTGTCCGCGCGCATGAACGCTTCGCCGACCAGAAACGCATAAATGCCGTTATCGAGCATCAGCTTCACGTCGTCGGGCATATGGATGCCGCTTTCGGTAATCACTAGGCGGTCTTCGGGAATTTGCGCCTTCAAATCCAGCGTCGTCTGCAGCGTCGTTTCGAAGGTGCGCAGGTTCCGGTTGTTGATCCCGATCAGTTTGGTGTCGAGCTGCAGCGCGCGGTGCAGTTCCTCCTCGTTATGCACTTCGACCAGCACGTCCATGCCCAGCCTGGCGGCCAGTTCGGCCAGCTCGCGCATTTGGCCGTCTTCGAGCGCGGCGGCGATCAGCAGGATGCAGTCCGCGCCTAAAGCGCGCGCTTCATAGACCTGGTACGGGTCGATCATGAAGTCCTTGCGCAAGACCGGCAACGGGCAACGCTCGCGGACCAGTTGCAGGTACACCTCGGAGCCCTGGAAATACTCCTTGTCGGTCAGCACGGACAGGCAGGTCGCGCCGTTCATCGCGTAATCCTGACCGATCATGACCGGCTGGAAGTCTTCCCGGATCACGCCCTTGCTCGGCGAAGCCTTCTTGATTTCGGCGATGATCGCCGGTTTTTTCATCAGGACCCGGCCCAGCAGCGCCTGATAGAATCCGCGCGGTTTTTCGACGCTCTCGGCGAAACTTTCAAGGTCGACGATCGGCGTGCGCACCTTGCGGCGGCTGACTTCTTCGGCTTTGGTATCGAGGATTTTTTTCAGGATGTCGGGCGTATCGGTCATAGCGTCAATGGAGTGTTCATAGAGTTTGAATAAGCAATCAGGGCATCCAGCTTCGCGCGCGCGGCGCCGCTGGCGATCAGCGCATCGGCTCTGGCAATGCCGGCTTCGAGCGAAGAGGTAAGATTCGCCGCATAGATCGCGGCGCCGGCGTTCAGCACCACGATGTCGCGCGCGGGGCCGGGCCGGTTATCGAGCACGGCTTTCATCATTGCAAGGCTCGATTCGGCGTCGTCGATCGCCAGTTCCGCCAAACTTGCGCGCTGCAGGCCGAATTGCTCGGGCGTGACCGTATAGGTCGCGATAGCGCCGTCTTTCAGTTCGGCCACGTTCGTGGGTGCGGCGATGCTGATTTCATCGAGTCCGTCGTCCGCGTTCACGACCAGTACGTGTCGGCTGCCGAGTTTTCTCGATACTTTCGCCAAGGGCTCGACCCATTCCTTCGCAAACACGCCGATCAATTGGTGCGGCGCGCCGGCCGGGTTGGACAACGGACCGAGCAGATTGAACAAAGTCCTGACGCCCATTTCGCGGCGAGCGTTGCGGGTATGCTTCATCGCGCCGTGCAGTTTTTGCGCGAATAAAAAGCCGACGCCGAGCTGATCGACGCAATCGGCAACCTGCTCGGGGCTCAGATCCAGATTCACGCCGGCGGCCTCCAGCACGTCCGCACTGCCGGAACGGCTCGACACCGAACGGTTGCCGTGCTTGGCGACTTTCGCGCCCGCCGCCGCGACCACGAACGCACAGGTGGTCGAGATATTGAACGTGTTCGCGCCGTCGCCGCCGGTGCCGCAGGTATCGATCAGGTGCTCGCCGGTAACCGGCACCTGGCTTGCCAGTTCGCGCATCACTTCGGCCGCCGCGGCGATTTCGTCGACCGTCTCGCCTTTGCAGTGCAGCGCGATCAAAAAGCCGCCGATCTGCGCGTCGGTCGCATGTCCGCTCATGATCCGGAGCATTACCGCGCGCATTTCGTCATGCGTCAGGTTCTGTTTATCGAGCAGTTTTTGCAAGGCTTGTTGGATTTGCATCAGCGGGTTTGCTTAATGAGCCAGGCTCGTAGGGTATGCTGTGCATACCGTTTTCGATGTTATCCGGCGTACCGTCAAGGCATTCGGAATGGTACTACGCGCAGCGTACCCTACTTTTATCTTTCCAGGAAATTCCGCAACAGGTCATGCCCGTGCTCGGTCAGGATCGACTCGGGATGGAACTGCACGCCTTCGATATCGAGCGTTTTGTGGCGGACGCCCATGATTTCGTCGAGTTTGCCGGCTTCGTCCCGGGTCCAGGCGGTCACTTCGAGGCAATCGGGCAAGGTTGCTTGTTCGATCACCAGCGAATGGTAACGGGTCGCGGTGAACGGGTTCTTTAGCCCTTTGAACACGCCGACGTTGTGGTGGTAGACCTCGGAGGTCTTGCCGTGCATGATTGCTTTGGCGTGGATGATGTTGCCGCCGAACGCGTAGCCGATGCTTTGATGGCCGAGGCAAACGCCGAGGATCGGATAGCGGCCGGCGAATTTCATGATCGCTTCGACCGAAACGCCGGCTTCCCGCGGGGTACAGGGGCCCGGTGAAATGACGATCTTGTCGGGCGACAGGCGCTTGATGTCGTCGACCGTGACCTGGTCGTTGCGCACGACCGTTACGTCCGCGCCCAGCTCGCCGAAATATTGCACCAGGTTGTAGGTGAACGAATCGTAATTGTCGATCATCACCAGTTTGATTGCGCTCATGCTCCTTCTCCTTCGAGTCCGGCTTCGGCTAGGCCGACCGCACGGAAGATCGCACGGCCCTTGTTCATCGTTTCGTCCCATTCGTTGCGCGGGATCGAGTCGTAGACGATCCCGGCACCGACCTGGATGTGCAGCGTGTTGTCCTTGATCACCGCCGTGCGGATTGCGATCGCGGTGTCGAGGTTGCCGGACCAGGCGATATAGCCGACCGCGCCCGAGTAAACCCCGCGCTTGACCGGTTCCAGTTCGTCGATGATTTCCATCGCGCGGATTTTCGGCGCGCCGCTGACGGTACCGGCCGGAAAGGTCGCGGCAAGTACGTCGAACGCATTCTTGCCCGGTTTCAGCCGGCCGATCACGTTCGAGACGATATGCATCACGTGCGAATAACGTTCGACGATCATCTTGTCGGTCAACTGCACGCTGCCTATTTCGGCGACGCGGCCGGTATCGTTGCGGCCGAGGTCGATCAGCATCAGATGTTCGGCGATTTCTTTCGGATCGGCCAGCAGTTCCTTTTCGAGCGCCAGATCCAGTTCCTGGGTAGCGCCGCGGCGGCGAGTACCCGCGATCGGACGGACCGTCACGATGTTGTCTTCGAGGCGGACCAGGATTTCCGGCGACGAGCCGACGATATGGAAGTCGCCGAGGTTCAGGAAGAACATGTACGGCGACGGGTTCAGGCAGCGCAAGGCCCGGTACAGGTTCAACGGCGCGGCGGCATACGGGATCGACAGCCGCTGCGACAGCACCACCTGCATGATGTCGCCGTCGGTGATGTATTCCTTCGCCTTGCAGACCGCCTCCTCGAAACCCTGCTGGGTGAAACCGGAGACGAAATCGGATTCGTTGACCTTGCGAGGTGCCGTATGCCTGGCCGGCTTGGCCTGCACTTCGCGCAGCTTGATCGACCATTCATGCAGGCGCTGCTGCGCCCGCTCGTAAGCCCGGTCTTCGGCCGGGTCCGCATGCGTCAACAGCAGCAGTTTGCCGGACAGGTTATCGAACACCAGCATTTCCTCAGACACCATCAACACGATGTCCGGATTGCCGAGCGGATCGGGCTTGCCGTGACCGGCGAGGCGCGGTTCGATATACGAAATCGTCTCGTAGCCGAAATAGCCGACCAGACCGCCGTTGAAACGCGGCAGCTCGTCGATGTCGGGCACCTTGAAGCGCGCCTTGAATTGTTCGATCCAGAGCAGCGGATTATCGAGCACGGCCGTTTCGACGATCTCGCCGTTTTTTTCCAGGTTGATCCGGTTGCCGATCACCTTCACGATCGTTTTGCAGGGCAGCCCGATGATCGAATAGCGTCCCCACTGTTCGCCGCCATGCACCGATTCGAATAGATAGGAATAAGCGCCGTCGGCCAACTTCAGGTACGCGCTGAGTGGCGTATCCAGATCGGCCAGCACTTCCCGGCCGACCGGGATGCGGTTATAGCCCTGGCGGGCGTATTGATTGAATTGTTCCGGGGTCATTCTGTTTCTTCAAACTGCGCCTTGCGCAATGAGTAAACCCGTAGGTCGGGTTAGCGAAGCGTAACCCGACATTGGCAACACATCATGTTGGGTTACGCTTCGCTAACCCAACCTACGGAAACTAACAATTATTTACCGGCTTTCGCGAGCTCGGCACGCATGTCGTCGATGATCTTCTTGTAATCCGGTTTGCCGAAAATCGCGGAACCCGCGACAAAGGTGTCGGCGCCCGCTTCCTTGATGGCGCGGATGTTGGCGCCGTTGACGCCGCCATCGATTTCGAGGCGGATGTTCAAGCCGCTGTCGTCGATCTTCTTGCGCACTTCGCGCAGCTTGGGCAGCGCGGACGGAATGAACGACTGGCCGCCGAAACCCGGATTGACCGACATCAACAGGATCATGTCCAACTTGTCCATTACGTAGTCCAGATAATGCAGCGGCGTGCCCGGATTGAATACCAGACCCGCCTTGCAGCCGTTGTCCTTGATCAGTTGCAGGGTGCGGTCGATGTGCACGGACGCTTCCGGATGGAAGGTGATGATGCTGGCGCCGGCTTTCGCGAAATCGGGAATGATCCGGTCGACCGGCTCGATCATCAGGTGCACATCGATCGGGGCGGTCACGCCGTGTTTTCTGAGCGCCTCGCAAACCAGAGGGCCGATGGTCAGGTTCGGGACGAAATGGTTGTCCATCACGTCAAAATGCACAATGTCGGCCCCGGCGGCCAGAACGTTATCCACTTCCTCGCCCAATTTGGCGAAATTGGCGGACAGAATGGAAGGCGCGATCCAGTTTTCGTTCATTATCGTCTCCTCGCGGTTAATCTCGTTAAAACGATCCATTATAACTTTTTTTTTACGGCTAGGCTTCGATATACAATGACCGTTTGCAATGTGATGGAAAATTTCCACGATGAAACTGGTTACCTTTACGCACGCTCAATCCACCCGCGTCGGCGCCGTCGTTGACGATACCGTCGTCGACAGCCTCGGCAGTTCCGCCATTCCGCCGCGAATGCTCGATTTTCTGGCCTTGGGCAGCGAAGCACTCGCGGCAATGCAGGCGCTGATCGACAGCGGCAGCCACCGTATCCCGCTCCGGGACGTCAAGCTCGAAGCGCCGGTGCCAAGGCCCGGCAAATATCTCGCGATCAGCCTGAATTATGCGGACCATATCGCCGAAACCGGCAAGGACCGGCCCGAATATCCGAGCTTCTTCACTAAGCAAAGCACCTGCGTGATTGGAACCGGAGCGGCGATTCAGCGCCCGCGAGTATCGGACAAGCTCGATTACGAAGGCGAGCTGGCGTTCGTGATCGGCCGGCGCTGCCGCCATGTGCCGGTCGAAAAAGCCCGCGAAGTGATTGCGGGATTCACGATCGCGAACGACGTGTCGGTGCGCGATTGGCAGGCGCGCTCGCCGACGATGATGATCGGCAAGTCGTTCGATACGGCGGGGCCTTTGGGTCCGTGGATCGTCACTGCGGACGAAATCCCCGATCCCCACAACCTGGAGCTGAAAACCCGGGTCGACGAAGAGTTGCGGCAAAACGCGAATACCGGCGAGATGCTGTTCAACTGTTATGAAATGGTCGCCTATCTGTCCGAGGCGATGACGCTGGAGCCGGGCGACGTGATCAGTACCGGCACGCCGGCCGGCGTCGGCGTCAAAATGTACCCGCGCGGTTATTTGAAGCCGGGGCAAACGGTCAGAATCGAAATCGAAGGAATCGGGACGCTGGTCAACCCGGTCGTGATGGAGCCGTGAAGTTTCTTTTCTTGCTGGACGGTGCGCCCGCAGGCGCCGAGCCGCCCGGTTTGTGGGCTGCCGATTTATCAGCTTTTCTTCGCGGATAAGGGAACAGTACCGTCACCTTCAAACCGTCCAGTTCCGACACGCCGAGGCTGAATTCGGCGCCGTGAATCGCGACGATCCGCTGCGCGATCGAGAAGCCGAGCCCGGTACCCTGCGCGACGCTGGCGGTCTCGGCCAAGCGGTGGAAACGCTTGAGCGACTTTTCGTAGGCGTCCGGCTTGATGCCCGGCCCCGAATCCTCGACGCGCAATTCCACATGCTTTTCCTTATCGGTCAGATAAATCCGGATGCTGCCGTATTCGGGCGTATATTTGATCGCATTGTCGACGATATTGCGGATTAGGATATTGATCAAGGGCGGATTGCCGATGATTTCGGCGGAAGATTTCTCGATGAACTCGACGTCGATCGATTTTCTGTAGGCGTCGTGTTCCAGGTCCGTGATCACCTGGATAACCTCGGAAGCCAGTTTCACGCCGGTTTTTTCGAGGAATTCGGGACCGGAATCGATCCGCGAGAAGGTCAGCAACTGCTTGACCATATAGCTCATCCGGTTGACCGCCTGCTCTATCCTTTTCAAAGCCTGGCGCTGGATCTGCTCGTCCTGCGTTTTCAGCGCCACCTGCACCTGCGTCAGGAGCCCCGCCAGCGGCGTTCTCAGTTCGTGCGAAGCGTCGGCGGTAAAGCGGCGCTCATGCTCGAAGGCTCGCTCAAGCTGAGCGAAGAGACTATTCAGCGCATTCACCATCGGCACCAGTTCGTTCGGCAGGTTGTCGACCGACAAGGGCTTGAGGTAGCTGATTTCGCGCTGCGCCAGCGCTTTTTGCAATTGGTTCATCGGCGCCAGCGCATTGCCGATGATAAACCATACCACCAGCGCCAGCACGGGCATTCCGACCAGAAATTGGATAACCAACTGTTCGGAGATTTCGTCGGTCAATTGCTGGCGGATCGCCTCCTGCTGGCCGACATGGATCACATAATCGCCCGTCTTGTTCGACACGCTGAAGACATGCCACAGGCTACCCTCGCTTTGCACTTCGCTGAACCCCTGTTTGGCGACGGTAAGCGGAATCTGGGGCGCGCTCTCGGAGCGCAGCAGGAGCCCCTTATCTTTGGACCACAACTGAAAGGCGACTTTTCTTTCGTATTTCAGGCGAAGCGCACCGTCTTTCAGAGAATCGTTGAAAACATGCCATACCATTTCATCCTGTTCGGCTTCTTTCAGGCCGTCTTCCAGCAAGTCCGGCTTTTTGCCGGAGCCCAACAGCACGCCCTTTTCTTCGGACCAGAGCTGATAGGCCAGTTTTCTTTTATACGTTTCGGTAAAAGGGCTCTTTTCCCCTCCCCGCTCCAGCCGTCCCTGCTTCCAGTAATCGGGCAATGAACCGTCCAGCAGCAGGCTGTCCACAAAAGCCAGCAGGACTTTACCCGACTGGACCAGCTCCGCATCGAACAGTTTGGCAACCTCGTCGCGGGTCGCTTTATAGCTCGAGTAGGCGGTAACGCCCCAGACTACCATCGTCGCCGACAGCAACGATACCAGCAGGAGTTGCCGTAGGGAATAGTTCATCAGCCTTCTTCGGCGTCGATAATGTAGCCAACCCCCCTGACCGTCCGAATCAAGGAGGGATCGAGTTTCTTCCGGAGATAATGAATATGCACTTCGACCGTATTGCTTTCGATGTCGGAATCCCATGAATACAAACTTTCTTCGAGGCGCGCCCGGGAAACGACGCGGCCGATGTTGCCCATCAGAAAACTCAGGATTTCGAATTCTTTTTGCGAAAGGTCGACTCTTTCATTGTTATAAGTCACGATGTGGGCGGCAGGATCCAGCACCAGCCCTTTATGCTCGATGGTCGGCGTACTGCGGCCTTCGTGCCGTCTGGCCAGCGCGCGCAAGCGGGCGCAGACTTCGGTCAGGTCGAACGGTTTGATCACGAAGTCGTCCGCGCCGCTGTCGAGTCCCGACACTCTATCGGGAATCGTGTCGCGGGCGGTCAATACCATCACCGGCGTCTCGTCCTTGCGGCTGCGCAGATCGCGCAACAGGTCCATGCCGTCCATGTCCGGCAACCCCAAATCCAGCACGATCAACTCGTAAAGGTTATTTTTCAGCGCTTCTTCGGCAAGCTTGCCGGTAGTGAACCAGTCGACCGCATAGCCTTCCATTTTCAGGCCGGTCGCCAGTCCTTCTCCGAGGATCTCGTCATCCTCAACTAACAAAAGTCTCATGCAATTTCTCTATCTCATTGTATATAAAGCGCGCCATCTTAATTGCTGGCTCGCCAACCCGCCGGCTTACGGCTGCGGCGGCACATAACCTTCCGGCATCTCGTTGTTGCCTTCGAACAAAAACTTGTCCCGCTCCTGCGCCAAAAAAGCCTTGGCTTTCGGGTCGTAGCTCGCCAGACGGTATTCGTTGATCAGCATCGTCTGCTTGGCGATCCATTGCTGCCACGCCTGTTTCGATATATTTTCATAGATCTCCTGCCCTTTGGGACCCGGAAACGGCGGCTCGTCGAAGCCCTCCAGTTCCATTCCCAATTTTGCGCATTTAATCAGTCTTGCCATGTTTGTCCTCGTGGTTTTGATATTGTTTCAACAATAGGTTGATCGGTGCGGGCAGACCCAGCCTGGCAATCGCTTCAAGCGGATGCCAGATCGGCGATCCGGTTTCGCCGACACCGCCGGTGATGCCGTCGGTCAGAATCACCAGCGGCGTAAAATCCAGGTGAAAATGCGAAAAGGTATGACGCCGCCTGTCCATCGCATACCGCCCGACGACCGGTATATGGCGATCCAGGCACCAGCCTAGGGCCTGATCGGGATTCTCGAACTCGGGTAGACACCACAACCCGCCCCAAATTCCGGCCGGCGGGCGTTTTTCGAGAAAAACCTGCCGGTGCCTATCGGTGAGCAACAAAAAAGTCCGCTGTTTGACCGGCAAAGCCTTGGCCGGTTTGGGCGCTGGAAAATCGTTCACCCGTCCTGTCCCGAACGCCAGACAGTCTGCATTGACAGGACACGCGCCGCAGGAAGGGCGGCTGCGCGTACAGACCGTCGCACCCAGATCCATGATCGCTTGCGTATAATCCGCCGCCCGCTGTTCGGGAGTCAATGCCCGGCTGAGCTCCCATAAGCGCCGGTTCACTTTCGCTTCGCCGGGCCAGCCCGGTACGGCCCGGTAACGGGCCAGCACCCGCCGGACATTGCCGTCCAGAATCGGATGGCTGCGGCCGTAGGCGATGCTCATGATCGCGCCGGCGGTCGACAGGCCGATTCCGGGCAATTGCTGAAGTTCTTCCAGCGTATCGGGAAAGCTCCCCTGCCCGGCGATAATCAGCGCCGCCTTATGCAGATTGCGGGCCCGCGCATAGTAGCCCAAGCCGGACCAATGGCGTAATACCTCGTCAATGCTCGCATTCGCCAGCGCTTCGACGCTCGGGAATCGGTCCACGAACGCATTGAAATAGGGAATGACGGTAGCCACCTGAGTCTGCTGGAGCATCGTCTCGGAAATCCACACCCGATAGGGCGATTTGTCCTGCTGCCAGGGCAGATCTTTGCGGCCATGCCGATCGAACCAGGCAAGCACGCGCTCGTTAAACGTCGAATCGTTCACGCGGATCATCTGCAACTAGAACAATCGGTCCAGTAAATCGCCGACACCGGGGCCTAGCTTCTTATCCAGTTTATTTTTCAATTTGTCTATCTTATCCGTGTTTTTGTCGAGGAATTTCTCGATTTTGGCCTTGTTCTTCTCGGTGAGCAAGGCTTTCATATCCAGCCGATAGCGGGGGTCTTCCAGCGTTCCGGACATATTCACCACGATCGGCGTGCTGTGGAATTTTTCCGGTTCCGTCGCCGTCGTCGCCTGCGCCTTGACGAGGTGCGTGACGAAACGGTAATCCGCCAGCCCGGTATCGACATTCGTAAAACCGCTGCCGGTCATCCGGAACAAGGGCGCCTTAACCAGCAGATCGTCGCTCCGCAGGATGCTGTCGGCCAGCGAGCCCGAGCCCGATATCTCGGAAAACTTCAATCCGCCGCCGTAGCCTGCCGGCAGCGGCGCCTGATTGAGCAAACCGATGCCCTGATTGATGATTTTCAGGAATTTCACATCGCTGATCGCGCCATCCTTGAGCCCGAAGGCCAGCTTCCCTTTCAGTCCCTGTCTGATCTGTTTCAAATCCTTTCCTCGCCCCTGCAAAGCCGCCGAACCGGTCAGCACACCGCTCATACCGATTTTACTCCCGATAAGCTTAAGAATGGCTTCAATATCGGCTTGATCGATCTTTTCAGTCAAGGCCACCGCCGTATCGCCGCCTTTTGCATCGAGATCGACGCCGCCCGAATAGCGGCCCCCATAAAATCGGCCGATGCCTTGCCGGGTTTGGACGCTCCCTTCCCGCGCATTCAACTGCAAATGCAGGACGTCGGCGGCAATATCGTTCACTTTCAGGTGCTGCAAATGCAGCTCGCCTTGCGCATTGAGTTTCCTCAGCCGCTCCGCCGGCAGCTTCGCAAGCGCCGCTGCAATCGCCGCGGACGGGCTGACCAGCTTGTTTTTTTTCGCATCCGGCGGCAGATAGCGCCCGACATCGAGCGTATCGCCGGTCAAATTAAAACGGATCGACGGCGCCTTCCAGCCTTCGAGATGCGCCTCGCCTTGCAGCAGCGTATCGTCCAGGCGGCAGCGAAACGCATCGATAGCCAGCGTATCTTTCGCTGCGCGCAGGTTGAAGCCGGCCTGCAAGCGCGTAAACGCACGCGCATCCTGAAATTTCGGCACCGCGATGTCGAAGCGCCGCAACACTTCGCGCGGGTTGAACTCCGCCACTTCTATGCCGGCCTGGATGTCGGGATCGCTCCATAGATTGGCGCCGCTCAGGCTGGATTCGACGGACACGCCATTCGACTCGACATGCAGTTTGGGAGCCTGGAGTTTTTGCGCGTCTTTTTCGAAAATAATTTCCGGCGCGGTCAACCTGGCCGCCAGCGTTTTACCCGGCCGAGCCTTCGCCTCCCGAGTCAAGATCAACTCGGCGCCGGCGAGATTCACGGCAGCCGGATTCTGCCTGAGCATCGCGCGGCTGTGCAAAGCGATCCGGTTCCGATAGCCGGATTCCGGTTCCAAGATCGAGAAATTCAGCGCCACCTCGGTAAATTGATCCCAGTTGAAAGCCCCGACATCCAGATTGATCCCGTCGATCTCCATCCGTCTGCCGGCCTGCCGATCGTCCCAGACAATTTTCGAATCTTTCATCGAGGCGCCGCCGATCGTAAAGAGCCGCAGCCCCGCGTCCTTTTGAGACGGCGCTGTCGCCGCCGGAGGAGCCATGCCGGGAGAAGGAACGGCTGCATTCGCGCCGTTTTTGGGCTCTTCAAGACTCCAATTATTGAGGCCCGCCTCGGTACGGATCAGATGCAGCCGTAAACCTTGCAGGCCGACACGGTCGATTTCAACCCGCTTTTGCAATAGCAGCGGCAACAATTTGACCCGAGCTTCTCCCCGCTCGATGCTCAGAAAATCCGTTTCCGGAAACGCCTGACCGTTTTTGATCCGGACTCCCTCGATCGACAACCCCGGCGAAGGAAAAACCGACAACTGTAAATCGCCGCCAAATTCGACTTCGCGTCCGGTTTTTTCCCTCACCGCCTCGGCTATCAGAGGCTTGAACTGATTCGAATCGACAATAAACGGCAGGACCGCGATCGCGAGCAATAACGCCAATATGCCCAAAATCACGGCAAACACTTTCTGCGTTTCCCTCATAATTCTCACCTTGCGATAAAATGATGCCGTAAAGGCCGAATATGGAATATGATTAGCGCCTGATCGCTGCGTTCCGGACCGACCGGCCGCAGCCTAGCAAAATAACAACTCAAAAAGGTGAGACGATGTTATACCTCGCAAAATTCGCCGGCGTGGCAATTCTGGTCTGGTTTTATTTAACCGCGAAAGAAAGAGGGCAGCCGACGGTGCAATGGGCTGTAATAGGATTGGTCGGCTACTGGCTGACTTGGTGGCTGGTCAAACTGTCGGTGCTGCACCCGCTCGGCGACATGCTGACCAAAAGCCCGACCTCACTTTTTCTGGTAACTCAGATTCCGGCCATCGCCGGCATCATCGTAAGCATTTTCGTTCGCAAGAAGCTGATCGCGAATGCCTCGAAAGAATCGGCGCAGGGCAACGATAACTGATCCTGCGGCCCGTCCGCCAAGGGCGCATTACAGCGATGCAATGCGCCCGAAAACAACTGCCTTTATGACAGCCCTTCAAAAGTTATTATAACTTTTCGGAATTTTTTTCCAGATATTCCGCAACCCCTGCAGGGCTTGCATTCATACCGGTATCGCCTTTGTTCCAGCCGGCCGGGCAAACTTCGCCATGCTCTTCGTGGAATTGCAGCGCATCGACCATACGGATCAATTCGTCCATGTTGCGGCCCAGCGGCAAATCGTTGACCACTTGATGACGCACGACGCCGTTTTTGTCGATCAGGAAGGAACCGCGGTAAGCCACACCAACTCCTTCCGCTTCGACATCATAATCTTTGCAGATATTGTGAGCGATATCGGCCGCCATCGTGTAACGGACCGGACCGATGCCGCCTTTGCCGACCGGCGTATTGCGCCAGGCATTATGAGTAAAATGCGAGTCGATGGAAACGGCAATCACTTCCACATTACGGCTTTTGAATTCGTCGATGCGGTGATCTAGCGCGATCAATTCGCTGGGGCAAACGAACGTAAAATCCAGGGGATAGAAGACGATAACGGCATACTTGCCGCGAGTAGCTTCGGAAAAGTTGAAGGAATCAACGATTTGACCATCGCCTAACACGGCGGGAACGGTGAAATCCGGTGCTTGTTTACCAACTAGAACGCTCATCGTTTTTTCTCCAAATAGTTATGAAAAGCAAAGAGTTACCATATCAAGTTCAGCCACGCTAGCGTGGAATCCCTGCATTCTACACCAAAACGGTCGGAATTAATTATTTTTTCGAATCTTAAGGCCTTCATAAATTTGTCATTTTTTTCTTGCATTTGTCAGAACTTTAGGCATAATTTGTAATCATTGGATTACAAATATAGCGGCTGTACTCTTTCAATTATTAAAACTGAAGCCGCTACGTTTATAGGCAACCTAGCTTTACCGCTATTAGACTGATGTCGTTTTTGTGAGGGGTCACTTCCATGGCAAAAAATAAACACATTACCGAACCGGACGTATTCGGTTATCAAGTACGTATTGTCCGCCGCGGCAAAGAAAGCAGCCGGTATTTTTCCCATAAATTATGGGGAAACAAAGCCAAGTCCTTGCAGGCCGCCATTCTCTGGCGCGATCAGATGTTGGTCGTGCTGAAAGGCAGCAAGACCCGTTTTTTAAAGCCGCCGAAGAATAAAACCACAACCGGTGTCACCGGCGTCTCGAAGACGATCAAATACGATCATCGTAAGGATAAAAGCTACCTGTGCTATACCGTATTCTGGGTTCACAACGGCAAATCGAAAAATAAGACCTTCCAGGTCGGCAATATTGCGAAAATTACCGCGGACGACGAACTGCACGCTTTCCGTACCGCCCGCCTATTCAGAAGCTGCTACGAATACGCGATTGATAACGATCTGGAATTCGACGAAAGCAAATTTGCGGGCTGGAAGAAAAAACGACTCTACGAGGAAGAATCGCTGCGCGTTGTAGCCTAAAGCCGATCTCCCAGCGGGTTGCGCCGGATCAATTTCGCCGCCCAAACTTCCGGTCGGCTACCATCGCAACCCCTTATCCAACCCCGAAGAAGCCGCAGGCGGAAGGCTTCTTCCGAGCAGATAGGAGCTTCATGCCCGAATTCTGGCTCTCCGTCCAATCTCTGATCGAACGCTTACTGATTGATTCCGCCGCGTTACATCTCTTCGAACCGGCTCCTGCCAAGTATCGGCGGGCTGGATGCCCGCTCTCGCATCTTCCTTGCGCCCCTCCGGCCAGCCGTTTTTCACGGTTCTCGTCATATCCGTAACAATTCAGGTACCAGCGCACACAATGCCCGTCTCATTACCCAAGGTTAGCTATGCGCCATCAATTCGTTCGTTTTTTGCTGGATGCAGGGATAGAGGCCGGAGGACTGACATTATCTATCGTGCACCGAAAATGGCCTTCGCGTATTCGCCTCATAGACCGAGCTTGACGAAGCATATCCTTTAACCGCTCGTTTACAGAATGATTCTTTACCGGTCTTGTTTCGGGAAAAACCGAAAAACAAGCCCGGCCGAACGTCCGAATCCGATCTCATTCGATTTGTATAGGGTGTTTCGGCATTCGAGACGGTTTCAATACGCCTCAACCGAACTTTATCCGTAACAGATTCATATTATAATACGCAAATCTTCGCGGCGGCTTTGTCAAAGTTTCGCCATCCATTTTACTTTTTCAGCCAATATGAATACCCCGGCAAAACTCTTTACCGCTATCGTTGTTTCGCTGTTGAGCGCATGCGCGACCCAACCTACCCCGCAGCCGGATACCGCCGCCAAAGCAACCGAACCTAAACCGCAGGTTCGGCAAGAGGAACTGCCGCCCGATTATAATCCTTACATCGACCCTCCATTGACGATTATCAAAGACGGTAAATCGCTGAATTTAGTCAGAATCATGGACGGCGGGATCTGCAAAAACGAGCTGCAGGGAGCCAGTGGTTCATTCTTGGTTTATGCGGACCCGCACGACATCGACCGCATTAAGCAGGAAAAGCCGAAAGAAATTTTCCAAGATTTTGAAACCAAAATACAAAATCTCTCTACCGACATTTTGCAACAGGCGATCGATCAGACCAATTTGACGGACGACCCGTTTTCCCTGGACGATGACGTGATGCAGGAAAAACTGACCGAACAATTAACAAAAAACTTCCATAAAGCTGCAGCCGGTCCCCTCTCGGCTTTTATTCGCGAGACGACGTTAACGATCGAGGTTACGCCCTTTCCTCCTTCGCTCACTTTTTATCAGAAAGGCTGCGATATGAGCCGTTTCACTCAGTGAACACTGCCGAAAAACCAATCCGTCGACTTTTTCGGCCATTTACTGCGGAACGTTAACGCGACACGGGTCATTAATCCGCTACTGTCTCACCGAGCGATTCCCGACGGACGGCTCCCTCTGCATTTTTTTCGATTTGTGCAAGCCTTTCGATATACACATTACGGTAAATACGCTGAGGCTGCCTAACAAATTGATGACTACCATTGATTTCTTGAACATGACCATGTCCTTCTATCGGATAATTTCAACATAATGTTTTGCGTTGTACGCTGTAAATTTCTGTGGCGACAAGCTCTAAGTCTCTTGTATTTACTAAACAATGATTTTTGTGAAAAGTTTCACGTAATTCTTCTTTTTCACCGTCGGCAATTCATATTTCATATGAATCAATCGTTTGCCTACCGATAACGCATCTTTGCCGAACTCCCCCGACATTCCCGACCACCAGCGTCCAATATAATTCTCCGGTAGAGATGGCAAATGGTTTACAATCCTCCTGTCATCCAGTAGGCAGGAGGTTGATCATGGGCTGGCGCGAACGCAAACACGAAGAAACTTATTCAGATAACGAAGTGGAAGAGCGGCTGAAGGAAGAATTGCCGCATTGGTATCTCGAAAATGGCTGGATACGCCGCAAATACAAAACCAGCGGCTGGAAAGGCACGCTGATGGTAGTCAACACGGTCGGCCATCTGGCGGAAGCCGCTTTTCATCACCCTGATTTGACCGTTTCCTATGCTTTCGTGATCGTCAAGTTGATGAATCATGCCGCCAAAGGCATTACGAATAAAGACTTTGAGCTGGCACACAAGATAGAAGAAGTGGTGATGTGGCAGCCGGGCAAGGAAGGCGGCGCTTTGGAAGGAACACCGGACGATCCCCGCTTCAAATACATTAAATACGACTGATCGGCGCGAGCCGCGCTTTTTGGAAGGATACGCTACAGGCTTGCGGCGCGCCGCAAGCCTGTAACTTCCGGAACCCGTTACAGCGAGTTAACCGAATTCAGATCCATGAAGGCCTGCTGCAGGCGACTGACCATGCCGAGCTCGCCTTCCCGCTGCCACACACGCGGATCGTAGTATTTCTTGTTTGGCTTGTCGTCGCCTTCGGGGTTGCCGATCTGGCCTTGCAGGTAACCTTCATTTTTCTTGTAGAAATTCATGATGGCCTCCCATGTTGCCCATTGGGTGTCGGTATCGATGTTCATCTTCACGACGCCGTAGCTGATCGATTCCGCAATTTCTTCCGGAGTAGAGCCCGAACCGCCGTGGAAAACGAAATTCAGGGTTTTGGCCGGCAAGCCGAATTTCTCCGACACATATTTTTGCGAATTGTCCAAAATTTTCGGAGTCAGTTTGACGTTACCCGGCTTGTAAACGCCGTGTACGTTGCCGAACGAAGCCGCGATAGTGAAGCGGGGACTGATCTTGCTCAGATGCTCATAGGCATAAGCCACGTCTTCGGGCTGCGTATAAAGCTGGGAATGATCCACGTCGGAATTATCCACGCCATCTTCCTCGCCGCCGGTTACGCCCAGCTCGATTTCCAGCGTCATATCCATTTTGGACATGCGCTTCAGGTATTCGCCGCAAATCTCGATGTTTTCTTTCAGGCTTTCTTCGGAAAGGTCCAGCATGTGCGAGCTGAACAGAGGCTTTCCGGTTTCCGCGAAACGTTTCTCGCCGGCATCCAGCAGTCCGTCAATCCACGGCAGCAGTTTTTTTGCCGCATGGTCGGTGTGCAGAATAACCGGCACACCGTAATATTCGGCCATCAGATGCACGTGCTGGGCACCGGAAATGGCGCCCAGAATCGCGGTTTTCTGGCCTTCCAGCTTCAGACCTTTGCCGGCCACGAAAGATGCGCCGCCGTTCGAGAACTGGATGATTACCACTGATTTGGCTTTCGCCGCGCCTTCCAGCACGGCATTGATCGAATCGGTATTGATCACATTGACTGCCGGCAGCGCCATGTTATTTTCTTTGCAGATCGCAAACACTCTCTGCACATCTTCTCCGGTCACAACGCCGGGTTTAACTACATCTAAAATTTTTTTCGACATAATGAATTGTTAACAATGGTTAAGCTGAGGTGCAAAAGCATCCTGCCACATTTTTATCGGACAAAAGAAACCGGCACCGGACTTGCCGATGCCGGGAACTTCAGCGACTTACGCTTCGACGGCTTCCGGTTGATTTTCCAACTCGGCCAGACGCTTGGCCAACAGCTCTTCCAGAGATTCCAGAGCTTTTTCAAAACCGATGATGCCTTCGGACAGCTTGTCTGTCGCCATGCGGTTTTCTTCATGCATGCGGTCGAATGTCGCGCGGTCCATCGTAATTTTTTCGATCGCCATGCCGACGGATTTCGCAGGATCCAGCTTGCGCGGCAGCTCGCCTTCGGTCGATTGCAGCTCGGCCAATAAAGACGGCGCGATGGTCAACAGATCACAACCCGCCAGTTCGGTAATCTCACCAATGTTACGGAAGCTCGCGCCCATAACTTCGGTCTTGTAGCCGAATTTCTTGTAATAATTATAGACCGAGGTCACGGAAACGACACCCGGGTCTTCTGCCGGCGCATAAGAATCGCGGCCGGTATCTTTCTTATACCAGTCGAGGATGCGTCCGACGAACGGAGAAATCAGCGTGATGCCGTTTTCGGCACAGGCAATCGCCTGATGCAGGCCGAACAGCAACGTCAAGTTGCAGTGAATGCCTTCTTTTTCCAGGACTGCCGCCGCCTGAATGCCTTCCCAGGTTGAAGCGATCTTGATCAGTACGCGTTCTTTGGAAACGCCGGCCGCCTCATACTGAGCAATGATTTCTCGGCCTTTTGCGATAGTCGCTTCAGTGTCGTAGGACAGACGCGCATCGACTTCGGTTGAAACCCGGCCCGGAATGATTTCGAGAATTTTCAATCCGAATGAAACCGCCAGGCGGTCAAACGCCAAGTTAGCCACTTCAGCCGGGGTCGCGCCGCGCCCCAGCGTATTGCGCGCACCTTTCAAAGTATCGTCGACGATACTTTGATATTGAGGCATTTGGGCCGCCGCGGTGATCAGCGAAGGATTGGTCGTCGCATCGCGCGGCTTGAAGGTTTCGATCGCCTGAATGTCCCCGGTGTCGGCGACGACTACGGTCATTTCCCTGAGTTGTTCCAATAAGTTCTTAGCCATAATGTGCACCTTAAATGAATAATTATAATTAAAAAACAAATGCCTTCCCAATATTATCACAACTCGTATTTGTACGAAACTACTGAATGATTCAATTCTGAAGGCGGTTTTTGGCGCCAATTCATCTACAAGATAGACAAACGCAATATATTGAAAGGATCTAGGGGGGTTGCGGCGCTTTACCAGTCGACTCCATGGCAGAGATCGATTGACGGGAAGGCGGAATAATGAATAGCCCAAGCGACATGCACCGCAATAGCCCTATCGACTTATCGCGCCGTAAAAGCCCGATGATATGTTTTAAAGACAAACTCTGAAAAAGTTAGTTCTAGCTTCCCACTTGCCCGAACCAAACTTCGACCATGGTGACCAGCGGACCGGAAGCATGAGCCTGTGGTCCAAACGAACACAAGCTCAAATATCCGCTTGCCGAATCAGGCGGTTTGCTGAAGGTACTTTTCAACGCCCGTGGGCTTTTTACCTGCTTTTTTCGCCGGAGCCTGATGCTCGCTGATATATTTCGAAACCCGGGTAGCCTTCGCTTTTTTAGTTGTGACGGCATCATCTTCGACCGCTTCCGCCGCAGGAATGAACTCGCCTTCCAAGCATCTCTCGGCCGGTACGAAGACAGGATCAGGACCCTCATGGTCCGCCGTGTTCTGACGGCTCAGGTATTTAGCGACTCCCGTCAACACAAATTCTTGAGGAACGGATTGCTGCGATACGACGGTATTGCCATTGACGATCGGCGCCTGTCTGGAAAGGTATCTTGTCACACCGCTGGTTTTAGCCGATGCGCTTGGAATCGATATTCTCTGCCTGATCAGATATTTGGCAACGCCTGAAAACACAGGTTTGGTTTTTGCAAGCTGCGCCTGCGCTTCCAGATATTTGGCAACGCCGCTGACAGCCGGCTTCGGCTTATAATAGACCCGGCTTTTTGCCAGATATTTGGCGACGCCGCTCTGGCGTGGCTTCAGGCTATCCCGAACGACTTGCTGAGCGATGTACTTGGCAACTTTGCTGACCGGCGGTTTTTGGCTCTCAATTTCGGCCTGTTGCTGAAAATACCGTCCGACGCCGGTTTCCGTAGGTACTTCCGGAGCCTCTACAGGTTGCGGGTCTTCCACAACGGCTTCCGGTTGAGCCGCCGTTGCCGCGGCTTTTTCGGCCGCAATACGCGCTTCCTCTTCCCGATAGCGCTCGATCAGCTTCTGCGCATCGAGCCTTCTTTGCAGCAAATCCTGTTCGGCTTGGTATTTCGCAACGCCGGTCAATGCGGCAAGTTTCGCTTCGGCAATTTCCTGACGGGTGATGTACCGGCCGACCGTAGTACGCTTCGGCAGATATTGGGTCTGGATGATTTGTTTCGCGACATATTTCGCAACACCGCTGGCGGGCATATGGCTGTCGAAACGCGCCAGATATTTGCTGACGCCGGTGACGCGCACCTCTTCCCGCCCTTTGATCGCCTGCACCACCAAGTATTTGCCGACACCGGTAGCCGGCTGTGATTTATTTTTTTTCACATACCGCGCTACACCGGACTCCGGAGGCCGGGCGCTCAGATAGCGAGCGACACCGGTACTGGCCGCAACGACCGGCATGTTCTCGGCCGCTCCGGAAGATTGTTCGTAAACATCACCGGAGTGAGCCAATGATTGCTGTTTTCTTGTTTCTGTTTTGGATCGCTTACCGAAGGGATACAATCCCTCGACCAAGCTGATCAAGTAAGCCTGATCCATCCATTACCCCCGGTCGCGCAGATATTTTTCGACACGGGAAACCGGCTTTGATGGCGTACTTTCGGAAGCCTTCTGACTTTCAACCCCCGTCGATGGAGCGGCTGCGGCAGCGGATTTGACTTGTTTTTCCAGGTATCTGGAGACGCCGGTTCCGGCTTTGCGGTTCAGATATTTCGCTACGCCGGTCGCACCGCCTGCAGCCGGACGCGCCGAACCATTCGGCGCATGGCCTTCAGGCTGCGCTTGCTTCTTGAAAAAGACCACTCCGACGAACGCCAGTACTGCCAAACCGATCAAATAAATGAAGTTGGACTCTTCTTTTTTGGCTTCGGCCGCAGGCTTCGCTTCGACCGCAGGTTTGGCTTCTTCCGCCGCAGCGATTGCCGGAGCTGCCGGCTGGCTTACCGCAGCAGGCGCGCTTTCTTCGACAGCTACATTCCTCGGTCTGCCGGCAGGCGCGGCATCGGCTGCAGCAGGTTTGTAGTCAGAGTCCGAATAGACGACCTTCGGCTGGAAGTCAGATGCCGGATATTGTGAGTCCGCCGCTTTGGACACCGCCGGAGCGGATGCCGCCTGATGCTTGTATTCGGGATCCTGATAAATCACCTTCGGCTGAAAATCGGAAGCAGGATATTGAGAATCCGCTCCGGCAACAGAGCTGGCCAACAGTAAAGCCGCAAAAGCACCGTTCGTTATATTTATAATTTTCACGTTGTTCACCCTAATAAGTCGTAGTATGTGGATCGGGATCCTGAACGCAGGGATTATGCCTCCGCCCGCGCCCAAGATCTCGTCAACCGACGGGATGACAGGGCCATCCCGTCTTTTTTCAATCAAAGTACAGCTTCCACGTTTTTGACTACGTTTTCAACAGTGAAGCCAAACTCCTTGAAAAGTTGTCCGGCCGGCGCCGATTCACCGAAGTGATCGATACCGACGATCTTGCCGTTGCAGCCGACATATTTCCACCAGAACTCGGTTACGCCGGCTTCGACGGCAACCCGCTTGGTAACGGCCGACGGCAATACCGATTCACGGTATTCCGCATCCTGCGCATCGAAAACGTTGGTGGACGGCATCGAAACGACACGGATCTTCTTATCTTTCGCGCCGAGTTCTTCCGCCGCTTTCACTGCCAATTCGATCTCGGAACCCGTCGCGATGATGATCGCGTCCGGCAGCCCTTCGCAGTCTTTCAACACATAACCGCCGCGGGCAATCAATTTGATCTGCTCTTCGCTGCGCGGAATATGCGGCAGGTTCTGCCGCGAGAACACCAGCGTCGAGGGGCCTTCTTTACGCTCGATCGCTGCACGCCAGCAAACGGCTGTTTCGACTGCGTCGCAAGGCCGCCAAACGTGCATTCTCGGAATCATCCGCAAAGTTGCGGTTTGCTCGATCGGTTGGTGCGTCGGACCGTCTTCGCCCAGACCGATAGAGTCATGAGTGAAAACGAAGATCGAACGGATCTTCATCAACGCCGCCATCCGCAATGCATTACGCGCATATTCGGAGAACATCAGGAAGGTTGCGCCAAACGGGATCAGACCGCCGTGCAGGGTAATGCCGTTCATGATCGCGGCCATCCCGAATTCGCGTACACCGTAGTTCACATAGTTCGCATCCGGCTTGCTCGCGCGCATCGGTTTATGACCCTTCCATTCGGTCATGTTCGAGCAACCGAGGTCGGCCGAACCGCCGAAAATTTCCGGCAGCAATTTGGCATAGCCTTCGATCGATGCCAGAGACGACAGACGGGTCGCGGTAGTTTTCGCTTCGGCGTTGACGGCAGCGACAAAGCTGTCCGCATCCGCTTGCCAATTGGCAGGCAGATCGCCGTTCATCCGGCGTTCGAAATCGACCGCCAGTTCAGGATGCGCCGCTTTGTAAGCCGCAAACGCCTCATGCCAGGCTATCTCCGCAGCACCGCCTTTCGCCTTTGCATCCCAGCCTGCATAAACATCCGCAGGCACTTCGAACGCGTCGTGATCCCAGCCCAGAGCCGCTTTGGTCAGATTGATTTCTTCCTGACCCAATGGCGCGCCGTGGCAGGCATGAGTGCCGGCCTTGTTCGGCGCTCCGAAACCAATCGTGGTCTTGCAGCAGATCAGCGTCGGCTTGTCGGTCATCGCTTTCGCAAACTCGATCGCTTTATTGATCGATTCCGCGTCATGGCCGTCGACATCCGGAATGACATGCCAGCCGTAGGCTTCGAAACGTTTCGGAGTGTTGTCGGTGAACCAGCCTTCGACGTGGCCGTCGATCGAGATGCCGTTGTCATCCCAGAACGCGATCAGGTTGCCAAGGCCCAGCGTGCCCGCCAGCGAGCAAGCTTCATGCGAGATGCCTTCCATCAAGCAGCCGTCGCCCAGAAACACATAAGTCTTGTGGTCGACGATTTTATGATCGTCCTTATTGAAATGCGCGGCCAGAGCTTTTTCGGCAATCGCCATGCCCACCGCATTGGTGATGCCTTGTCCCAAAGGACCGGTCGTCGTTTCAACGCCAGGCGCATAGCCGTATTCCGGGTGGCCTGGTGTTCTCGAGTGCAATTGACGGAACTGTTTCAGATCTTCGATCGACAAATCGTAACCGGTCAGGTGCAGCAGGGAATAAATCAGCATGGAGCCGTGGCCGTTCGACAACACGAAACGGTCGCGGTTTGGCCATTTCGGATTGGCCGGGTTGTGGCGCATATGATCGTTCCACAAAACCTCGGCAATATCCGCCATACCCATCGGGGCGCCGGGATGACCCGAATTTGCTTTTTGAACCGCATCCATGCTCAAAGCGCGAATGGCGTTAGCTAAAACACGGCGCGAAGCCATAGTCTTCTCCTTCGTTGGTATAATGATGTTGAGTTAATCAGCCTATTCAGCGTCACTTGATTGGGTCGCCAAACGCATGAGAAAAGAACGGGCAGCCTGGGCCGCCCGTTCTTGGTTTTCGCTATTCCAGGTTAGCGTGCCTTTCTCTCATGACTTCTTCCGGGATACCCTTCTCATGGATGATATGAGAAATGGTGGCTTCCAGAAAAAACAGGGTGGACAGTTCGAAAACGGTACCCATCGGCATGCCGACCACTTTGCCGTATTGTTCAGCCTGGCCGATTTGGAAAACCGCATCGGCCATGTCGCCTATCGTCGAGCTGCTCTTTGCCGAAATCAACACAATGTCCGCGCCGACTTTTTTCGCGCTTTTCGTGAAGGCTATCAACTGCTCGGTTTCGCCCGAGCCTGAAATGATAATCAACAGGTCGCCGCTTTTGATGCTGGGCGTGACAATCTCGCCCACAACACTGACATCGTAACCGGCGTGCACCAGCCGCATCGCAAAAAAATTGCCGACGAGCTTGGAACGACCGGCGCCTGAAACAAATATACGCTTGGCATTATCAAGCATCCGGGTCAGGCGCTGATCGTGGGAAGAATCGGTCGCCGACAGAATGCCCGAAATTTTGTCTATGATGAGTTGCTGATGCATCGTTATACAGCTTCAACCAATTCGCGGATTTCGCGCGCTGCGTCAGCTGGGGATGGAGCGCCGTAGATGGCAGCGCCAACAACGATGATGTTCGCACCGGCTCTGACAACGTCTTGAACGGTCGAAGCCTTGATGCCGCCTGCGACGGAAATTCTAACGTTCAAACCCAATCTGGCGATGTCGTTCAGGTCGCCGAACGGAGTGTGGCCGGCCGCTTGTGCGTCCAGACCGGTGTGTACACCCATGATGTGAGCGCCGGCTTCCGCGCAAGCGCGTGCGCAAGCCACTTTGTCTTCAACGTTGATCAGGTCGATTTGTGCTTCGGCGCCGTGTGCGTTGGCCGCTTTGATAACGCCTTTGCAGGTAGCCAGACCGGATACGCCCAGCACGGTGCAGATGTCGGCGCCGGCCGCATAGAAAGGGGTCGCTTCGTATTCGCCGGCGTCCATCGTTTTCAGGTCGACCAGCAACAGTTTATCCGGGAATCTGGCGCGCAGGTCCTTAACCAGATTGACACCGTTGTGTTTGATGCAAGGCGTGCCGATTTCGAAAATGTCGACATGAGGCGCGACGGTTTCCGCCAACTGGATGGTTGCGTTGTAGTCCAGAGAGTCCAAAGCGATTTGAATTAATGGTTTTGCCATGTTATTGCTCCAATGGTTTGTTATTGTAATAGGTGGGTTACCTGTTAATGCGAACGCTACTGTAAATTAGAAAGGGGAGTCATGTCAATGATCCTTGCCGAATACAGCCGCGGCCTTTTGGGCTGGTTTGAAAACCAGCCTGTACGTGGATCATTTGTCCTTAAAATTTGGCAATTTTACTCGACTTTGCTGTAGTTGTCTTCTCAATCCCGGCACGATCCAGGGCGATCGCGCTATGTCAAAAACAGCGGCTTTTCGCCCTCTTTTCCCTTCGAGAGAGGGTTAGAGTGAGGGGATTCAAATGGCTTATCTACATTCCGCCATCCTTTTCCCTCTAACAAAATAGGAAAAACAGGATTTTTTAGAAGGAAAAAGTCCTTTTAATCCCCTCCCTTCTCACTCCACCCTCTCCCGGAGAAAGAGGGATTTCACGCACCAAACCGGCATAGTGCGATTGCTCTGTTGCACGATCTCTAACCAGTTCTTTTGTTTCTTTTTTCCTCGGGCAAGCATCTTTCAACGCCTCGTAACGTTTTGCCCAGGCCCGGTTGACGATGGCCGCATTCTGCTTGGCTTGCTTCCAGCAAACGGACTGGACAAGCGCCTGAAGTTTATGCCAAGCTGTTGCGCTCGGCTTGAATACCCTATCTCCACCTTAAAATTATAAAATAGGGCGAGCGGACGATCCTTGATTCTAACCATTACTCCGGCACACCCCAGCATAAGGGGAGCAGCGCAGCAGATCGTCAACACCGCGAACACCTGCGAGTTATTCATGAAGAGAAATAACAATGGAACCTTTTAATAACATCCGCGCGATGATCATCGACATGGACGGCGTGCTCTGGCACGGCTCCGTTCCCCAGCCCGGATTGTGCGCGTTTTTCGAAACTCTGCGCGATCTCGACATCCGCTTCATCCTGGCGACCAACAACGCCAGCCAGACGCAGGATCAATATGTCACGAAACTTGCCGGCATGGGCGTCGCCGTTTCGAAGAATCAAGTACTCACCTCCGGCATGGCGACCGCCCTGCACCTCGCCGAACTCCATGACCCGGCTTCGACCCGCGTGTTCGTGGTCGGCGAAGACGGCGCCCTGGAGCCGTTGCGCGAGCAGGGATTTACCCTGACCGGCCTTTACGAGCTGCCCACGCCCAAGACCCCTGATGCGCAAGGCGCGGACATCGTCGTCTGCGGCAAGGACTCGACCCTGACCTGGGCCAAGCTGGCGACTGCGACGCTAAACATACGGGCCGGCGCCAAATTCGTCGGCACCAACGGCGACACGACGCTGCCGACCGAGTACGGAACCACGCACGGCAACGGCGCGATTCTGGCCGCACTGACCGCCGCGACCGGCGTCTCGCCGACGATCATCGGCAAACCCGAACCGATCATGTACCGCCAGGCGATGAAACTTTTGGGTTCCGATCCGGCCGAAACGATTGCGATCGGCGACCGCCTGGAAACCGACATCCTCGGTGCGGTGCGCACCGGCATCCGCAGCCTGATGGTGCTGAGCGGCATTTCGAGCGAAGAAGACCTTCGCGCTTCCGATTATCGGCCGACTTGGCTGATGCCCGACATCATCGCCGCCACCGAAGCCTTGCGCCGCCAAGCCACTCTACAGCCGGAGCCACACTCATGAAAAAATTCATCAACGTCCCCGACAGCCTGCTCGAAGACAGCCTGAAAGGCTTTGCGAAAGCCCATGCGGATATCGTCGAACTGAACCTCCAGCCGCACTTCATCAAACGCCTGCAGCCGGCCAAGCCCGGTAAAGTCGTACTGATTTCCGGCGGCGGCTCCGGCCACGAACCGCTGCATAGCGGCTTTGTCGGCCTCGGCATGCTCGATGCGGTCTGCCCCGGACAAATCTTCACCTCGCCGACGCCGGATCAGATGCTGGCCGCAGCGCAGGCGGTCGACCAAGGCGCCGGCGTGCTCTTCATCGTGAAGAATTATGCCGGCGACGTGATGAATTTCGAAATCGCGGCCGAAATGTTCGAAGCGCCGAACGCCACCGTATTGGTCAACGACGACGTGTCCCTGCCCAAGACGCACAGCATCGGACGGCGCGGAGTGGCTGGCACGCTGATCGTCGAAAAAATGGTCGGCGCCGCCGCCGAAGCGGGCGCCGATCTGGCCGCCTGCAAAGCGCTGGGCGACCGGGTCAATGAGGCCACCGCCTCGATCGGCGTCGCACTGACCAGCTGCACGGTGCCCGCGCTCGGCAAGCCGACTTTCGAGCTTGGCGAGAACGAAATGGAAATGGGCGTAGGCATCCACGGCGAGCGCGGACGCGAGACGGTTCCGTTACAAAGCGCCAGCGAAATCGTCGAACAGTTGGCGCACGCGATCGACGAGGAACTGAATCCGCAACCCGGCCAGTCCGTGCTGCTGCATGTGAACGGCTTCGGCGGCACGCCCCTGATCGAACTGCATCTGCTTTATCAACTGGCCGCCCAGCACTGGGAGAAACGCGGCCTGAAGATCGCCCGCTCCCTGGTCGGCAATTTTACCACCTCGCTGGACATGGCCGGCGCTTCGCTGACGTTGACAATGCTGGACGAGGAACTGATCCGACTCTGGGACGCGCCGGTCAATACCGCCGCGTTACGTTGGGGCTGCTGAAGACGCAAGCGCTTCCGCAATCGCCGAAATCATCAACTGCGCGGTTTTCGCGCCCGCGTCGAGATGGCCGAGCGTACGCTCGCCGAGAAAAGAAGCCCGGCCTTTGGTCGCGAGCATGTTGCGGGTCGCCTCGACGCCAGCTTCGGCGGTCCTGACGATCTCGGCCAGCGACTCCTTCAATCCTTCGGAGGCAGCGGCCGATTTTTGCAGGCTTTGCGCGGCCGGAATCAGTACATCGAGCATCGTTTTTTCGCCCGCATCCGCCCTGCCCCGCAGCTTGACCGACTCGACGCCCTGCGCGAATGCGTCTGCAAAGCGCTGCCGGTCGACCGGTTTGTCCCGCAGCGATTTGCTCATCGCCACGAACAAGGTCCCGTACAGCGAACCGGAAGCCCCGCCAACCGTCGACATCAGGGTCATCCCGATTTTCTGCAATGCCCCTACCCAATCCGTCTGCGCGATTTCCGCGCTCTGCGCCTGCAGCGCATGGATGCCGCGCTGCAAATTGACCACATGATCGCCGTCGCCGATCGCTTGGTCGAGTTGGGTCACTTCCTCGGCATTTTTTTCGATCGTATCGGCGACCGCCTGGATCAGACGGGGCAAAATTTCGGGACTGACATTCATTCTAACCTCCATGAAACAAGATTTTCTCGTGCTACCGTCCCTATGCTGCGCTTGCAAAACGACTTCGGTTGCGCAACGGCTCGAAATCGGCAGGGGGACGGCTACGGTTTTCGATTAGAATAACGCTCATTTTGTTGCGCTGTCCACTCCAAGCACCGATGAAAAAACCGCTGATTGACGTCGATGTCCTCTGTATCGGCCATGCCTCCTACGACCTGGTATTCTCGGTCGACCACCACCCGGCCGCGGACGAAAAAACCTTTGCGGACGGCTTTATCGACTGCGGCGGAGGGCCGGCCGCGAACGCGGCGGTGATGGTCGCAAACCTGGGCTTGAAAGCCGCTTTCGCCGGCTACCTCGGCGCGGATGTCTACGGCGACAAGCACCTGCAGGAACTGCACGACCACGGCGTCGATACCCGCCTGGTCGTGCGCGGCGCCGTCCCCACGCCGATCTCGACGGTGCTCGTCAAACCGGACGGCAAGCGCGCGCTGATCAACTATAAAATCGGTACCCATCCCCTACCCGCCGATGCGCTGGATTTCAGCGGCATCCGGCCGCAAGTGGTACTGTTCGACGGCCACGAGCCCCGCGTTTCCGTCCCCTATTGCCGGGAACTGCGCGGCCTGCAAATTCCGACCGTACTCGATGCAGGCTCTCTGCACGAAGGCACGCAGGCACTGATGACCCTGGTCGATTACCTGGTCTGTTCGGAAAAATTCGCCCTACAGGCCGTAGGATCGGTCGAACTTGCGCTGGGCCGATTGGCTGATATCGCTCCGAACGTCGTAATCACGCTCGGCGAAAAAGGCCTCTCCTGGCGCCGCGGCGCCGCGCAGGGCTTCATGCCCGCCTTCAAAGTCGCCGATGTCGATTCGACAGGGGCCGGCGATGCGTTTCACGGCGCCTTCGCGGCGGCCGTCGCGCAACGGATGGATTGGGAAGATGTGCTGCGTTACGCCAGCGCGGCCGGCGCGCTGTGCTGTACGAAGATGGGCGCCCGCCCCGGCCTGCCGACACGGGCCGAGCATAGCCGCCTGCTCGCTCAACACACTGACCCGGCGTAGGGTACGCTGTGCGTACCTTTTTTGAAGCAAGAATATTGGTTGTTGCTTTGAATTCAGGTACGCGTAGCGTACCCTACGACACCTAACCGTTTTTACCATTCAATTCTCTTCATCATCAGAAAACCCACTACATCATGAAAACAAGAGACAGACGTCAGGGCCTGATCGTCGTCAATACCGGCGAGGGCAAAGGCAAATCGTCCAGCGCGTTTGGAATGGCGTTCCGCGCCGCCGGCTGGGGCATGAAAGTCTGCGTGATCCAGTTCATCAAAGGCCAGTGGCAAACCGGCGAGCAAAAAGCCGCCCGGCGTTTCGACAATATCGAATGGCATGCACTCGGCGACGGCTTTACCTGGGACACCAAAAATCCCGAACAGGACATCAAGACCAGCCGCGAAATCTGGGAGTTGGGCAAACGGAAAATCCTGTCCGAAGCGTTCGATGTGGTCGTTCTGGACGAGATCAATTACTGCTGCGGCTATGGCTGGATCAGCGGCCGGGAAATCGCCGAATTCATCGAACGGCACCGGCCGCGCTGGATGCACCTGATTTTGACCGGCCGCAACGCGCCGCCCGAAGTGATTGCGATCGCGGACACGGTCACCGAAATGACCCAGGTCAAACACGCCTTTGAAAAAGGGATCAAGGCGGAACAAGGAATAGAATTCTAGGCCTTGTTTTTCGGGATCCGGCACTTTGCATTGCCGGAAAAGCGCAATTCGCTTAGAATTCGTAGGGAAGTTAACCGGGCGACCGGGCCAAGCCTAACAGGGATAATTCATCAATAACAAATCAGAGGTGCCAAATGAGTGAAGAGACCGAAGAAAAAATGAGCGACGCTACCAAGCTGATGTGGGCCGTGATCGGCGTCTTTGTCATCGGTTTTGTCGTCGTTGCGGTCAGCAAGCAGGAATCGCCGCAGCAAGTCGAAGCGCAGTCGATGCTCAGAAACTATGTCGCGATCCAGCAAATGGCCAACCAGAAATGTCCGGCCGCGATTCTGAAAGAAACCGGCGAAGAAGTGTTCTTTCCCGCCGAAGATCCTCAAACCGACAAGGAAACCTATATCACCCTGAAATGGAAGGGCGAAAAGAAATTCAAGGAAGCCTCCTGCACTCTGCACGGTTCGCTGGGCGGCATTTCCGAACTGGTCATCGACGGCAAGACCCTCATCAAAAAACAAATCTAAACGGCCGTTTCGGTTCCGGAAGCCATGTTAAATATGGCTTCCGCTTCATTCCCGCCAGTTAAGCTTCCAACCGTTGTATTATCCCATTGTGTTTCTCGAAGGGGTAGGCAACCCAAGGTAACCGCTCGTATTTCATTATCCCGGTTTAGGAAGCCGATGACGTTCGTTCGACCGGGCACATCGGCCGGGAGACGCAAAGTTTCGTCCTGGCCTGCCCAGCATAAAGCCCAACAGGAGCGGGAACTAAAGCCGCTTTCGTCAAGGGAGAAGACATCCCGTTCACGCGCCGCTTCGCGCGCGATACCGAAACAATAAATACTGAAACTGATCCCTGTCATTCGATTACTCGCTCGAATACCGAATAAAAAACTTTATCGAATAAAGCTTACTCGGCAGCACGACTTTAACGATTCCGCCTTCCCATACGGAACGATTTTTTCCTTCCCATACGGATAGTTATTCTATCCATTCCTTATCATTAATCCTTCTTTTTTACGCGTTTACAATTATTTTTTTTACTGTAAAGTAAGATACACTGATAATTAACGAATATATTAACTAAATTTCTCAAATTAAAACAAAGATTTTCATATCGTTTTTAAACCGCTTTATTCAAGAAAAAATGATGCAGACTCATTCTCTGCTGTTTTAAACGTACTTATATTCAATAATTTCAACCCTATGCGAGGTAGAAAAAATGGCTTCCAGAAATCCCAAAGTCACCAAGGACGACGCTTCGGTAGAGCTAGAACCAACTCCGGGTCAAGAAGGGTTTGAGCAAGAGCGGGTCCTGTCCGTCTATCAAGAAGATCCGGAAATGAACTTCGACCGCGAAGCCAGAATTGCCCAGCTGGCTTATTACAAAGCGGAACAAAGAGGATTCGAGCCGGGGCATGAATTGGAAGACTGGTACTCTGCAGAACGGGAAATTAATATTCCGCAAGGATAGCCGATCAATATCGGAATAAAATAAAAAACTCGCCTTCAAGTAAAATAATTAATCTGCGAACAATGATTATTTTATCACCAAAATTAGTGACATCAGAATGAATAGAAATATGACATCCTTATCTTTCATCACGATTTACTATTTTATTAAAAAGACTCAAGCGCCATTCATTGCATTCGAATTACCTCTCGAATGAAACAATACCGTTAAATTAATATAAATCTCGTCTTTCCGGCAGTACGGAAATAAGAAAGGCTGCGTTAGCTTAACGGTATTAAAGATTTTTCGAATACAACAAACTCGGTCATCTTAATGACGAACTGTCGATTAAGCGCCTTAAATCCATATTCCACTTCGCCGCCGCTGGCTGGCAGAGAGGCTATTTTATTATGCTTGCATATGACTCCAATCCACAACAGAATTCCCTGCTCAATGCGCTGCCCCGGCATACCCAGGAGCGGCTGTCGCCGATGCTGGAACTGATCCAGATCAAACAGGGCCAGGTGCTTTACGAGTTGAACCATCCGCTCTTTTATGTGTATTTTCCCACCACTTCCGTTATTTCCCTGCTGAATCTGCTGGAGAACGGCACTTCCGCCGAAATTGCCGGCGTCGGCAACGAAGGCATGCTGGGCGTATCCCTGTTCATGAGCGGCGAATCGATGCATAACCTGGCGGTCGTGCAAAGCGCCGGCCATGCCTATCGCCTGAAAGGCAGCATCCTCCGGCAGGAGCTCAACCGTTCGGGCGGCCGCCGCGACGGCATGCTGCAAAAATTATTGCTGCACTATACCCAGGCTCTGTTTACCCAGACCGCGCAGACTGCGGTCTGCAACCGGCATCATTCGATAGAACAGCAACTGTGCCGCTATCTGCTCTCGACTCTCGACCGGCTCCCGTCGAAAGAACTGGCGATGACCCAGGAACTGATCGCGAACATGCTCGGCGTCAGGCGCGAAGGGATTACCGAAGCCGCCGGCAAACTTCAGAAAAAAGGCCTGATCAACTACAGCCGCGGCCATATCACCATCATCGACAGGCCAGGGCTGGAGAACCAGGCCTGCGAATGCTACAAAATAGTGAAACAGGAATTCAAGCGCTTATTGACTCACTATTACCCGCAAGTTTCCTCCGATTTTATCTCGCCTCCCCGCACCCTCCATAAAGTCATGCCGGCCCGTTATATTCATAAATAAATGACCGCAACGGCCTGCTCCTTTGAATGGGCTATTCCACGGTGACCGATTTCGCAAGATTTCTCGGCTGATCGATATCGGTGCCTTTCAAAGCCGCGACATGATAAGACAACAGCTGCAAAGGGATATTGTAAACGGCGGGCGAGAGATGGTTTTCGACCTGCGGCACCTTGATAATCTTGAAGTTGCCGGCCTCAACCGCCGATGCGAGCCGTTCATCGATGAACACGATCAGTTGCCCGTCCCGGGCGCTCACCTCCTCCATATTGGCTTTCAGTTTTTCGAGCATGTGGTCGTTCGGCGCGACCGTAACGACCGGCATCCCCGCATCGATCAGCGCCAGGGGGCCATGTTTCAGCTCGCCCGCCGGATAGGCCTCGGCATGGATATAGGAGATTTCCTTCAGCTTCAGCGCTCCCTCCAGCGCGATCGGGTAATGGCTTCCCCGGCCTAAAAACAACGCATGATGTTTCTCGGTGAACTGTCTCGCCAAATTTTTGATTTCGTCATTCAGCTGCAGAACTTTTTCGATTTCGGCCGGCAGATTGAACAATTCGGCGGTAATTTGGCGTTCGAGCGCCTCGGACAGTCCGAACCGCCTTCCAAGCGCGATGACCAGCAACATCGATACGGTCAGCTGCGAAGTAAAGGCTTTGGTCGAGGCTACCCCGATTTCGGGACCCGCCCGGGTCATCAATACCGCGTCGGCCTCTCTGACCAGCGAGCTTTCGGGCACATTGCAGATCGCCAGCGAATATTTCGCCCCCCGTTTTTTGGCTTCCTGGAGCGCTGCCAGCGTGTCCGCAGTTTCGCCGGATTGCGAAATGGCGACGGCCAGGGTGTCCGGGCCCAGTATCGGCTCCCGGTAACGAAACTCGCTGGCGATTTCGACGCTGCAGGGGATCCGGGCCAGTCTTTCAAGCCAGTAGCGGGCAATCAGGCCGGCATGGTAACTGGTGCCGCAGGCCACGATCTGCACGGCCCTGACGGCATCGAAGATTTCGGCGGCACGGCGTCCGAAAGCGCTTTCCTGCAGCCGGTTATCCACGAATCGACCTTGCAGCGTACGCGCGACGGCAAAAGACTGCTCGAAAATCTCCTTCAGCATGAAATGGCGGTATTCGCCTTTTTCGATCGAGTCGGCCGTTAACAGGCTTTCCTTTACCGGACGTACCGCTTTCCGGCCATTCCTGTCGAAAACCGTTACGCCGCTCTGACGAATCGCCGCAATATCGCCGTTTTCCAGAAAGATGAAGCGTTGCGTGACCGGGAGCAAAGCGGCCACATCGGAGGCGATGAAATATTCGCCGGCCCCGACCCCGATAACCAGGGGGCTGCCTTGCCGACAGGCGACCAGAAGACCCGGCTCGTCGTTGCTCATGATGCCCAGGGCATAAGTTCCCTCGAATTTGGGGATGGACCGCTTGACGGCATTCAAGAGCCCGTCCGTATGGCGCAAGGCGTCGAAAATCTCGTTCACGATCACTTCAGTATCGGTTTCCGAAGCGAACACATAGCCGTTTTTCAGCTGCTGCTCCTGCAGTTGCCGGTAATTTTCGATAATGCCGTTATGCACGACGGCGATCTTGTTCCGGCAAATATGCGGATGCGCATTCTCGGAACTCGGTTTGCCGTGGGTGGCCCAGCGGGTATGCGCGATGCCGGTACAACCGGAAATCGGATCTTCATCCAGGAGATCCTGAAGATTCTTGACTTTACCCTGCATGCGCTTACAGCATATCCCCTGCTCGCCGATAACGGCCAAACCGGCCGAATCATAACCCCGGTATTCCAGCTTTTTTAGTCCGTCCATTAAAATGGGGACTAAATTACTTTTAACTACACCGCCTACAATTCCACACATCCGTACCCTCCTTTCTGGTGCATAGGCGGATCGCCTATCGGCATCCGCCCTACTTTGGAAGCCGCGTAGTAAGGCGGAACGCGCCAGCGGTTCCGCCGGAGAACGACGACTCACCGGCAGGTCGCCTGCCGGCATCTACTTTTGCCTATCGGTCCCTCTTACCTGGCACCCTGCGAATTTCTCATCTTATGTTTAACGGCATTGCCGGCCCGTATCCCGGAAACCTGTGCTGAATATTACATGATTTGCATAAACGAATAAGCTGATTCGACAACAGGTTACCTGTCGGTACCTGTGATTTTCCGGACGATTGCCGGTTTCCGCCGTACCCGCGATTCGTTAAAAAATACCGCCATTCCGGCATAGGCACAGGACACAAAAGAAATGCCGAAACCAGCCGCCTCGCTGGCAAGTCCGATCATATCCCTATGAACTGGATCCGGATCCACCCCTCAATTGCCCTAACTTCCGCATCCCTACAGATTCCTAAAAATTCCCCTTGTGCCCTGTGCCTATGCAAGTATGACGGTAAATCGAATGACGGGAGTTTTCCTACAGCAAGCTTTTACTGCAATGCGATAGATTAAGTATCTTATTCTCTTTTTTATAGACTAATTATTTATTTCAATGTAATCGGTACGCTAACGCACATAATCACATCCAACCCGATTTTGCGAAATAAAATTCTTCCGCTTCATAATCATCGAAATATTCTTTATCGGAAAGACGATTGGCCGAACCGATAACGGAATATCGATCTATTGAATAACTTTTTTCATGGCCAGGCTTTTGGGTTCTTTTAAAATTCTGACTTATCTCCAACGTGCCGTGGCCTTTCAGATAGCCCACCATTCTAGGATGGGCGTGTTTTTCAGATCCGCTACAATACCTTTTATTAGGGTCGTTAAACACGTTGCCTTCTACAATAAAAATACTTTTTTGCTTAGCAGACTCATTTAAAAAATGCCCCAAATATCTTCTCAAATTCCCCCCGATGAATACTACTTTCATTCTTCTTTTCGGGACCCAGACCAGTTGGTAGCCGCCATGCACGCGCCCGGGGATATTTCTATATCGATTCATAGCATTCCTTTATATTGAAGTTCCGCGCGCCTGTATAAACAAACGGAACAAAAAAGAATCATTTTTGCAACGCATTCCTGAATCCTTGAGGGATAAAGTAGCGTTAGCGTTACAGGAAATCGGTGCGGTTCCGCACATACGCGATTAATTTCTGCACAGCCCCCGGCATGAAACGGCAAAAGCAGCTCCGTAGGGTACGCTGTGCGTACCTTTTATCTACAGTTGCCCCACTCCGCGGTTCGTGGACGCGGGACGTGGGAACTATGGGGAACGTTATGATTGACCCCATCCTAAAGAGCTGAACCTTTCCTGCGGCCGTTTTTCAAACAAGGATGGGGTTTTTTGGAGAGAATCAATGCCATCCCTAAACAAAAATTCATACTCGGCCATCCCTTTCGTTATTTTCGGCATTATTCTGATCACTGCGCTCTTTTTGAAATACTTCGAACCCCGCTTGCCGGAAGTTTTGCAGAAATGGGCGGAGCATATGTCGATCGCGCTGATCGTTGCGGTGATCATAGGATTGACGTATGAATATACTTCGCATCTGTTCCGGGAAGAGATTCTGAAAAATCTTCTGCACGAGAGCCAGGAACAGGTTTACCAGGCATTGAAGGCCTACAGCGTACTGACTCCGGATGAAGTTTTTCATTTGTTAAAGGAAATCGCCAGCCAGATTAATCAAACACCCACGCTTTTTTATCCGGCCCGCCCGGAGGGAAATGAATATACGTTTACCGAGAGCCTCGAGTTTTTCGATACGCTCGTCAAAATGCGCCCGAAGGAAACTGTGAAGATACTCGGCACCTGGATAGAACCGAAAAGCCACAAGAACTTGAAGTATCTTGCCAGCGATTTCATCGGCAAATATCAGCTTTCCGAAATTGCCGAGGAACTTCGACGGCAGGCCGAACCGATCCTGCATGCGGGCGATCTGACGGACGACAATCGGGGATGGGTGCTGAACTACATCTGGGCTTATTCGCGTTGCGAGAAGCCGATCTATAAGCTTCTCGGGGAAATCATGCGCGCCACCACGGATCACGAAATAGAAAAATGGATCCTTTTTCTTCCGGTTCAGATGCCGTCCCTCGAATTTGCCAATATGATCAACACTTATCTCGAACGGGAAGCGCCGATCGCCGAAGATAACCTGTTATTGGTCATTCAAGCGGTCGCCTCGCTGCACCGCGCGCAGGTCGCCGACGGCATCGCGATGCTGAAAAAGTTTCCGGACCGCTTCGGGCCTCACAATCAGGAAGATGTGGAGCGGATCTGGCGGAATTACGCGCTGGTGCCGGAAGAGTTGAAAAGCATTTTTTTGCCGGCGGATACGCCATCCAATCCTTAGATTCGCAAAGCCAGCCTTGCAACTCCTTAGCCTGTAGAGCGGATTCGCACCAGCAGTCCGCCTTGTGGGACATCGCGACCGATGGACTTCCTGCGTCAGCCCATCCTACCGTACTACGCGGGGTGTGGGGACGAGATGAAAATCAATACTCCCACCCACCCGACACCGAAAGCAGCGAGCCGGTGATGATTTCGGGGCTGTCGTAAATCAGCCAGGCGACCGTTTTGCCGATTTCCTCGGGCATCACCGGCCGGCCGTAAGGAATCTGCGCGGCCATCGCCTGCCGTTCCTCGGCGCCGATGTCCTGGTCTTCGGTCAGGCCGGGGCAGATCGCGTTGACCCGCACCTTGTCCGGCGCCAGCGCCGCCGCCAGGCTTTTGGTCAAGGCCGCGACGCCGGTTTTGGCGGACGAGTAACCGGCCGACATCGGCCAGGGCTTGATGTTGTCCACGCCGGAAAACGCGAAATTGACGATCTGCCCCCGGCTAAGCCGCAAGGCGTCCAGCGCGTAATGGCAGGTATGGAAACACGAGTTCAGATTCAGGTCGATGTCGGCCAGCCAGTCCTCGGGAGTAACTTCCAGAATGTTTTTGTAAACGTAGGGCCCGACCCCGTTGACCAGTCCGTCGAGCCGGCCGAAGCGCTCCAGCGCATGAGCGATCAGCGCCTTCGCGTTACCGGGCCGGGTCAGGTCGGTTTGACAGAAACTGTACTCGCCGCCCCGGGCATCCAGCCAGGCGGCCAGCACGTCGGCCTTTTGCCGGTTAGCGTGATAATGCAGCACCAGCTGCGCTCCGCGCTCGGCCAGCGCTTGGCAGACAGCCAGCCCGATGGCCGACGTGCTGCCTGTAATCAATAGCGTCTTCATCTTTTTACTCGCCAAAACAGCGTTTACTCACTCCGGCCAGAGAATCACCGCAGTCCGCAGCCGGTTCTTGCCGAAGCAGGACATCCGGTCGAAATCGTTGCGCGCGACCGGCACGAACTGGCAGTCCAGCTCGCTCCGGTGATCCTCATCGGGATCGGGATCGTGCATGTACAGGCAGGTCTCGTCATAGCCGCTCATCACTACCCAGTGCGGCGCTTTTTTCCGGTCCAGCTGATAGGTGCTGATCAGGATCACCGGAATCGCGCCGCTATTGAACGCCGCGATTAAATCGTTCTGAGTGACGTTCGCATAATGGATCGGAATGCCCTGCACTTCGGCATCGCGCTTGAACGAATTGTCGACCAGCTCCAGTATCTGTTTCTTCTCTTCGCTGCGCACGCCGTCGATGAACAGCGTCTCCAGCCGCCGGCTGATCCAGACTTCGACCCGGAAGCCGCGCCGCTTCGCCGCCAGCGCCAGGCCGATAGGATGACAGCCGCCGTGGCCGGAGGTCATGAAGATCGTCGTCGCCTCGCGCCACAGATTGATTTCTTCCTCGCGCGAAGGCTGATACGCGTCGTTCAGCCCGTGCATCGCCATCATCAGGGAGGCGGGGCCGCAGGTAAACGGGGTCGTTTGCCGGAGCCAGGGCACGGGCTTATGCTGGAGGGTATCGTGATAATGGCGGATCGTTTTCTGGAAGCGGAGCGCGTCCCTGTGATCTTCGTAATAGTCCCGGTACAGGCCGAACTGCTGGAAGCCCAGCCTTTCGTAGAGGCGGATCGCGGGCGTATTGTCGACGCTGACTTCGAGCCTGAGGTACAGCCTGCCGCTGTCGAGCGCGGCCTGCTCGCCGGCCGCCATCAGCATTTTGGCGATCCCGGTACCTCGAAGCCGGCGGTTGACCGCCAGCGAATAGACCCGCGCCAGCCAAGTGCCGGGATGGTAGATGACCAGGATATAGCCCGCAACCCGGCGCTCGACCTCGGCAATCAAAAGCGCCCGATGCTCGGCCAGTATCCAGTGCCGGAAACTGCGCCGGCTCAAGCGGTCGGTTTCGAAACTGTCGTTTTCGAGCTTGACGAGGCCGTCGAGGTCGTCGAGATTGGCCGGCCGGATCAGGATCGCTTCGCTATTCATCCGCCTGCCATCCCGCCAAAGCCTGTGCGATTACCTGACGGGCACGAAACAGCACCATTTCGCGCCAGGCCCGGTCGGCGGGACAAAAATGCCGCAGCATCGCGGCGCTGTGCCGCCCGCGCACATCGATCGGCGCCGGCTCGCCCCATAATTGATGATCGCGCAGGAGCACCTCGAACAGCCGGTCGGTGCTGTAACTGCCGAACTCGAGCGTAACATAGCAGCTCTGCGCATTCATGATCTTGTGCCAGGCATAATCGAGCAGACCGGATTTCGGCACCGAACTGGACGTGCCGAGCAAAGGCAGGGTGACCGAATCGCCGTACAGGCGCACCGCCTCCGCGGTGCCGGCGCTGCCCGGTTCGTGGTCGCAGATGATCTCGCCGTAGCCGTACGCGCCGAGGCCGGTATGCAGATCGATCACGCTCAGATCCCGCTCCGGAAGCGCATGGATGTCGAACAATCGCTCGATCACCTGCCGCCCGTGGCTGAGTCTGCCGCCACCGTAAAAAGGGCCTTTCGGATCGTGATACTGGCCGGCGCTAACGGCCTTTTCGAGCGCGATTCGGCCGTGGCGCCTTTCAAAATCGGCCAGCCATTTTCGCCTTTGTTCGGGATCGTCCAGAAACAGCGCCTCGCGCAATTCTCTGTAGCCGTCGTTTACGGGCAAAGGCTCCGAAAAATCGACGAAGTTGCGGTTCAGATCGATCCCGTCCGCATCGCAGCGCCGCCGCCAGGCATAGCCCCACGGAGTCAGCGCATGCACGGCCAATAACGCGGTGCGCGCCGGCAGCGCGATATCGCCTGCGGCCAGCATCTGCAAATGGTCGATCTGAATCGCACTGCCCGCATAACCTTCGATACCGTGCGTGCCGCCGAGCAGCACGATGACTCTGTCGGCTTGCGGCGGCCCGATCCAGACGCTGTCGGTAAACAAGGGCTCGCCCTCGGGACCGGCGCCGGCACATGGAAAAGCCCGATGCCCGGCATCCGGCAATCCGGACAGCAGCGCCAGCCAGCGCGCTCTGGCCGCGGCATAGCTTTCGGGAAAAACCTCCGTATTCAACGGCACGAACGGTAAACGGTAAGACATGCAATCCGCGGCGATTTTCAGTTTCGAGGGCGTTATCGTATCACGCCGCCTGCCGCCTTCCTACCCGAAGCCGGCCTCATGACTTAACGGAGCACGGACGATTATTTCCTGATCAGCGTCACCAGCCGGGATTCGTTGTCGATCATCAATTTATAGCGTCCGAGCGCGCTCATCCCCAACAGACTTTGATGGTTCAGCAGTTCGTCGTCCACGAAAGCGGCTTCCACGTTTTCGAGATGCTCCCCTTCTATCCTGACGCCCCGCAATTTGCCGACCTTTGCGTCCACGTTGCCGTTAGCGGTCTGCATGATTCTGGGCGCCAACGCAGTTTCATCCATGCCCAGCTTCGCGATCATCGAAGCCGGCAGCACCATCAGGTCCGCGCCGGTATCGACGATCATCTCGAGAGGCTCCCAATAGTCGCCGCGGCCCGAAACGGCAAGCGAAACGATAAAGTGCCCGCCTTCGAAGCGAGCCGGCAGCACGATCCGGCCGCTGTCGGTTTTCTGTTTTTTATTGATGATCACGACTTTTTCGATCTTTCCTTGGGTATCCCTCGTGATCGCGTGATTGTAGGAGGACAGGGCCTTTTCGAGCCGCTGTTCGAGGCTGCCGCGCGCCCGCGCCTTCGGTTCGTCGCCGATGTTGTCCAGGCCGACGATCTGAATATGCATTTGATTTTGCAGCGATTCGAGTTGGCCGTACAAGTCTTGGCCAGAGTCGGCTTCCTGCGCTTTGGCGTTCAGCGCGACGGCAACGCAAAGCGCGCAAGCCAGTTTTCTGATCGGATGGAGATAAAATGATCGGGTCATGGAAATGATCGAATGTATGTGAAAAAAAGACGGACGCCTTCCCTTACCGTATGCCCAACTGCCCCAGCAGCCGCATGATTTTTTCCTTACGCTGTCCTTCGGACAAGGTGCGCAGGTATTGCGTACGCAGGCTCTCCGGCAGTTTTTTCACCATGCCGGCCAGCACCGCTTCGATGTTGTAAGCCTCCGTCGAGGCCGCCAGAGAAACCGGCAGGCAATCCTCGGGTTCCACCTGCAGCGATTGCGCCACCGAATCCACCGCCTCCCGAATGCTTCGGGCCTTGACGTTGTCCGGATTGTCGACGTCATACGGCGGCTGCCATTCCCGAAAAGGCCGCAATTGATCGACATGCGTGACGACGGCCAGTACCGGCGGCATCCGCCGTTCCAGATGAGCGCCGTACCAGCTGCGCAATTCGCTCAAGAAACGGCCGTCGGCCTCGCGTCCGGCCTGCACGGCCGAACAGACCACAAGCACCAGATCGAAATCGCCGAGCTGCCAGCCGCTCTTGCGAAGCCGGAAACTTTCTTCGCCGTAGCCCGGACTGTCGTAAAGCAATACCTCGTCAATGTCCGGATGCCGGAGTTTGTAAACCCGCAATTCGTCGGCGACCGGCAGCACGTCGACGGTAGTCCTGAATTCGCCGAGCAACGTGTTGATCAGGCTGGATTTGCCGGCATTGACCTGGCCGGCAACCAATACCCGCAAGGGGCGTTGAGGCAAGGCGCTTTCTTCCGGTTCCGGGCCGGGCGCCGTCGGCGAAGGCGGCAGCAGATGGCCGCTGTAAAGCCCGATCGCATAATAGCCGATCTTTTTGACGATCGTCTGCAACAGCCAGCGCTCCAGCAGGCCTTTCGGGTAATCCGCAATCTTGCCGGTAAAAAAACGGCTCAACTCGGCAGGGATCGCGGTAAAAGGCGAAGCGCCCATCGCCAGCGTGCGGCGCAGAAAGTCGATCTGCCGAAATCTTTGCCGCCATTTCCAAAGCTGTAATCCTTCGCGAACCGTGATCAGGTGGCTGAACGGCACCTTTTCGTCCAGAAGCTCCCGCATATCCCGGCAGACCTGCTCGACGATGTACAGAATATTGCGTAGCGGCACGTCGAGCTCGGCATGCCCGGCTTCGGGACGGAAATGTGCCGCCGTTTCGGTGATGACCCGCCTCGCCAGACCGGCAAGCCGGGCCGTATCGGTCAAGGGATAGTCGGCAGGATTCAATTCCTTGGCCAAAGCGTCGATTTTGTCCCAGATTTCTTTCGCGGCTGGCGACCAGCGGTCGTCCGGATCGACGCCGGGCAACGCCGGCGGCATAGGCTCGTCCTGCTGCAATTTCCGGCTCAGCAGCCAGGCGATGCCGTAGAGCGACACCAGCACCGGCGCCGCCTGCAGCAGATAATGCTGTTGCCATAGCCAGACCACGCCGAGAACCGCCAGCGCCAGCCAGGGCAAAACCATCATCAGGAACAGAATGAGCAAGAGTATCGGCGTTTTCATCATTTTCATTCGGGCGCCTGCCGGCGCTTGACCGCATCACGCAGCAATTCGCCTCCGCGCATGAACTCCCGTTTGAACATCGCATTCAACGCTTCGGGACTCAGCGCTTCGCCTTGCTTCGTGTGACTGAAGTAAAAGCACAAAGTTTTACCCAACGCATAGCTGACCGCCGCGGTATACAGCCCCGCCATGCCGGCAACGACCGTCTGACCGTAATAGGGCACCAGTTTCAACAGCTCGCGTCCGCCCATGCCCGACAACACGCCGAGGCCGATCGCACCGATAATTTCGCTGACGCTCTGCCGGGTCAAGGGCAGGCCGTAAATGCTGGCGATGCTGTGGAACATCTTGCCCTGCAGAATGACGACGGCGCTCAAGCCGGCCGCCGGCAGCGGAATCGCCGCCGCGCAGCCGGTCAGAATCGCATAGCTGACGATATGCGGATGCGCCGCTTTCGAATACACATCGTTGATCCGGCCGATGTCCAACATGGCGCGGAGGCCAATCGGCAACGCCGCCTCGATCGCGGTCCAGAATGCGTCGATTCCGTAATCGGCCGGTTCATAGCCGTCCTCGGGGAACGTAAAATCGATCGGCACGAAGCGGGCGTTCAGGCCGGCCAAAACCTGCCGCTGCTTGAGCAGCGAAATGCGCAGGCCGGCTGGCACGGCGGGGCCGACCGCTTCGCTTGCGAAAGGATAAGGCTGCGGATGATTCGCTGCCCGGCCCGGATAACCTTCGTGCAGGGATGTTTGCGCGACGATCAGCGGCCAGTCCGGATGCGCCTTGCGAATCTTCCTGAGCGCGGAAACCAAAGTTTCCAGCTGATGATCCATCGCCTTCACGACCACGATCAGCAGATGCGCTTGGCGCTCGCACCAGGCCATGTCTTCACTGGGATCGTAGCCGGCTTCGGACAGGCCGCGCGTATCCAGAAAACGCAGCAGCGCCGATTCGCTGTCCGGATAGTCGAAGAACATCGCGGTCTTCGTGCAGGGCTTGAAACCGCTGCCGATCTCCGCGGCGGTCGAATGGGTCAGCGTCCGGACGATCGCGCTTTTGCCGCTCTGGGTTTTGCCCAGCAGCCAGAATACCGGCGTCGGCAGGCTGGCATGGATCGCTTTGATCGCCTGCTCGACCGCCGCGTCAACGCCGGGATTCAGGATTTTTGCCGTGTAATCCCGGCGCTCGGCAAACGGTTCGTTCGATTCGGGATTCCGTTTATTGCGGGACTTCCATTTGGAAAACAGGTCTGACAGTTTGGACATACGAGATATGCCGCTCTGAGCCAGAGCGGCATCGGAGAAGAAAGCGGCCGAAATCGGGCGATTCCGGCAGTTTATTGCCGTTTCCCGCATAGAGGGAAACGACGGAAGCACATTTTAAGCCTCGGCCTTTTCGCCGTAGTGCGATTCGATATAACGTTCGACGATCGCCTGGAACTCCTCGGCAATCCGGTCGCCTTTCAGCGTGACCGTTTTCTCGCCGTCTTCATAGACCGGCGCGACCGGAGACTCGCCGGTGCCGGGCAGGCTGATGCCGATGTTCGCGTTTTTGCTCTCGCCGGGGCCGTTCACCACGCAGCCCATCACCGCGACTTCCATTTCCTCGACGCCCGGATATTGGGTGCGCCAGACCGGCATCTGGTCGCGCAGGTAAGTCTGAATCTGCTGCGCCAGCTTCTGGAAATAATCGCTGGTGGTGCGGCCGCACCCCGGACAGGAAATCACCATCGGGGTGAACGAGCGGAAACCCATCGTCTGCAGGATCTCCTGCGCGACGATCACTTCCTGCGTTCTCGACGAACCGGGTTCCGGCGTCAAGGAAATCCGGATCGTATCGCCGATGCCCTGCTGCATCAGCACCGACAGCGCGGCCGATGACGAGACGATCCCTTTCGAGCCCATGCCCGCTTCGGTCAGGCCCAGGTGCAAGGCGTAATCGCAGCGGCTCGACAGATCCTGGTAAATGCTGATCAGGTCCTGTACGTTGCTGATCTTGCACGACAGGATGATCTTGTCCTTGCCCAGGCCGATTTCCTCGGCCTTCGCGGCGCTTTCGAGCGCGGACATCACGATCGCCTTGCGGGTGACCGCGGCCAGCGGCTCGGGATTGGGCAATGCCCGGTTCTCGTCGAGCAGGCGGGCCAGCACCGCCGGGTCCAGGCTGCCGCCGTTCACACCGATACGGACCGGTTTGTTGTACTGGCAGGCAAATTCGATCATCTGCTGAAACTGCGGATCGCGGGCCTTGCCCCGCCCCACGTTGCCTGGATTGATCCGGTATTTGTCGAGCGCGGCCGCACAATCCGGATATTTTTCGAGCAGGCGATGGCCGTTGAAATGGAAATCCCCGACGATCGGCACCGTATGCCCTTTTCTGTCCAGCCGGTCGCGAATCTCCGGAACCGCCTTCGCCGCTTCTTCGGTGTTGACGGTCACCCTGACCATTTCGGAACCCGCCTGCGCCAGCTCGATGATTTGGTTGACTGTCGCGGTCACGTCGGCCGTATCGGTATTGGTCATCGACTGCACGACGATCGGCGCGCCGCCGCCCACTTTGACATTGCCGACCGACACCTGATGGGTGATTTTTCTGAGACTGATGGACATAAATTAAACTTTCGTTATAAGGGATGGCTAATTCAAAATAGTGATCTATATTATACGCCTAGAGCGTGTCAAGGGCAGAGTGAAATCGTGAGGATCAATTATTTTTCTGACATCCATCTGGAATTCGGCGAGCTGGCAGGCCCGGACAACGACGCCGACCTGATCATCGCCGCCGGCGATATCGGCATTTGCGAGCAGGGCGTGGCTTGGCTGAAGAATTTGGGCAAACCGGTCATTTATGTGGCGGGCAACCATGAATTTTATACGCATGAATATCGCGAGGCGCTGTTGCTGATTCGCGAGCAATGCCAGGGATCGAATGTGCAATTTCTCGAAAACCGAAGCTTTATTTTCCGGCAGGTACGTTTTTTGGGATGCACGCTATGGGCCGATTTATATGCCGAAGGCGAGGAAAAAACCGAAAGCCTCAGGGAATCGCTGAACGATTTCAAGAAAATCCGCTTCGGCGGAAAAAGGCTGGATGCGGAAACGTTTACCCGGCTCCATCAACAATCGAGAGCATGGCTCGAAAACGAACTGGCGCAGCCGTTCGCGGGCAAGACGGTCGTGGTCACGCATCACGCGCCGTCGGAATGGAGCTGGAACGAAGCGCCGAACGCGGTCAAAAAGTTGGCCTATTGCAACGACCTGAAAGCGCTGATGCACCAATACGAGATCGCCGCCTGGTTTCACGGCCATACCCATAGCCAGGTCGATTATCGAATTGCGGGAACCCGAATCCTTTGCAATCCGCGCGGTTATACGGGTTACAAAGCGGCGGATGGGTTCGATTTGAACAAGACGGTGGATATCTAGACCGGCTTCAAGCCCCGGAGCAAACGGGATGTCTGGCGGCCCTGCAAAACGGCCTGCACGGTTCGGTCACCGGGGCAGCGAATCCGCTGCCCGACTATTTGCTCGCGATTCAGGCGGCCTGGATCAGCCGGAGCGATAAATCACGGGCCCTGCAGGCCGCACTCGATGCCTGGAACGCATTCCGTTCGGCAAGCGCGCTGGCGGAAATCCCCCTGGTCAAGGCCGCGATGGGCGCGCAGATCGCCGATTTTCCACCCTATGTCCGCCCGCCCTTTACCGCCGCCCCGGCCGAAGCCGCCGGCCGAATCCGGGCGGCCGTACTCGAGCGCCTTTCCGCCCTGCACACCCTCCTGAATGCCCCGTAAAAAATGCCCGCCGCGCCGCCGGCGCTCAAAAGCCCTCCCGACAGCGGCTTTCCCAACCTGAACTTCCCTGCTCCAGCCTCACTCTGAGAATTATGGAATCGGCCCTCGGAGAATGACCTGAATCCCGTGCTTCGGCAGCCTTCGGCGGAAAGGCGGAAGAACGCGAATATCGCCCGTTTCATCGAAGCGGTGCGGAACGGATATCGCGCCGAAGCGGACGATTATTCTTCGCTTTACCGAGGGTCCATCGACCACCCCGAAGCCTTTCGGGATTTGTTCTGGGATTTCTCAAAGATCGAGGCCGCCCAAGCGCTGCGGAATGACGGCATCGCTCCCGGCGACCGGCTGTTTTATTACACCGCCTGCGGCTAGAGCATTTTCATATCGCCTATAGGGAGATTAAGTCAAACCGTCATCTCGGCAGGGATTGCCGAGATCCAGACTGCAGGGATGCATTAAAGCTTGCCATCCCTGGCTTCTGGATTCGGCAACCGCTCCCTGCGTTGCTCTATCTCCTGCATCCATGCAGTCGTCCGGCAATCCCTGCCGGAATGACGCGTTTCCCCTCACTTTGTGGCATTGCTTATGACCGTACACCCAAAACGAAAATGCTCTAGCGCCACGCAAGTCACCGGATACCCAAAGGCAAAACAGGCAGCGACACTCCGCTGTTCCCTGCTACGCCATGAATTGCGCTTTATCGCGGTGCCCGCGCCGGCAAAAAAATTTCATGCTGGAGCTCGACTTTCAATGGAGGAAAAAAATGAAAATCAATAAAATATGGAAAATTCCACTGCTTTCTCTCGCCGTGGCCAGTATGGGAGACTTGCCCGTAAAGTCTCAAATACGGCATTATTATATTGCCGCCGAGGACAGTGTCTGGGATTTCGCGCCTTCCGGCCAGAATCTGGTGCATTGCCACGAGGCCGCGCCTTGCGCGATCCCTGAACCTTGGGCCGACAGTCATCGATTTCCGGCAACGCGCTACATCCGGTACACCGACGGCACCTTCGCAACCCCGATGCCTCAGCCCGAATGGCTGGGCATCCTGGGCCCGGTCATTCGGGCCGAAGTCGGCGACACCGTCATAGTCCATTTCTGCAATAAGGCGGAGGGCATCTACGGCATGCATCCTCATGGTCTTCGCTATACCAAGGAGAATGAAGGGGCGCATTTTTTCGGAGCCAACTCCGGAAGTTTGCCCGGCGCCGGGTCGGAGGTCATGCCCGGCCAATGTTTCGATTACAATTGGGTTGCCGACCAGGACAGCGGCCCGGCGGAGGGTGAACCAAGTTCCAAGGTATGGTGGTATCACTCGCACATCCATGAATCCGCCGAGACGAATAAAGGGCTGTTGGGCCCGATCATCGTCACCCGCAAGGGAATGGCCCGCCGCGACGGCAGCCCGATAGACGTGGATCGTGAATTCGTGACCGCTTTCTTCGTATTCGACAAGCTCGGCGGCGAGGAACCGGGACTGATGCACAGCATCAACGGCTATATCTTCGGAAACCTCAAAGGACTGGTGATGGAGAATGGGCAAAAGGTACGCTGGCATGTGCTGGGGATGGGCAATGAGGTCGATCTTCATACGCCGCACTGGCACGGCAAAACGCTCAAAACCGGGCGAGGCGGTGCCGAACAGCGCACCGACCTCGTGCAATTGCTTCCCGGCGGCATGATGACCGCCGACATGGAAGCCGATAATCCGGGCGAATGGCTGTATCACTGCCACGTGGACGATCACATTGCGGCGGGGATGTTGACGACCTATCTGATCAAGGAACGAAACCGGGAATGATCGCAGGCCTGTACAAGGAATGCGCAACGAAGATTCGAGTATACTTTATGCACCGTAACGATCAAAGTGAGGAGATAAACCATGAAGTTCCTTGCCGTTCATCCCAGTCCCCTGATGTACACGCGGGTATTTTTGCGCCTCGAACCGTTGGGGCTGGAACTGGTCGCCGATACGGTCAGGCGCCTGGGCCACGAGGTTTATCTGATCGATCTGCAGGTCGAGACGCATCGCGATTTTGTGCGGGTATTGGACACCTGGCGACCCGACGTTGTCGCGTTCTCGCTGAATTATTTGGCGAACGTCCCGGAAGTGATCGATCTGGCGAAAGCCGCGAAAGACCGCTTGCCGGAAAGCTTCGTTTTTATCGGCGGCCACAGCGCTTCGTTTACCGCCGACGAACTCCTGGAACACGGCGAAGGTAAAATCGATGCGGTGCTCCGGGGCGAAGGCGAGTCCGGCGTACCTTTGTTATTGCAGGCGCTCGCGGAAGACCGGCAAAACCTCCATACGGTGCCGGGCGTCACGACGCTCGACGGGACGGGTCCGCAGCCTTCCTTCGTCCCCGGCCTGAACGACCTGAGCCCGGCGCGCGACCTGCTTCGCCAACGCCGGAAATATTTTCTCGGCATGCTCGACCCCTGCGCCTCGATCGAGTTTTCCCGCGGCTGCCCCTGGGATTGTTCTTTCTGCAGCGCCTGGACCTTTTACGGCCGCAGCTACCGGGTGATGCATCCGGACAAGGTCGTCGAAGAACTGCAGAAAGTCCGGGAGCCCGGCGTGTTCATCGTCGACGACGTGGCGTTCATTCAGGAAAAACTCGGCCTGGAAATCGGCGAAGCGATCGCGCGCAAAGGCATCAAGAAAGAGTATTACCTGGAAACCCGCGGCGACGTGCTGCTCCGCAACAAGGACGTGTTCAGGTTCTGGAAGCAGTTGGGGATGAAATACATGTTTCTCGGCGTCGAGGCGATCGACGAAGAGGGGCTGGAAAAATACCGGAAGCGCATCTCGCTAAGCAAGAATTTCGAAGCGCTCGAATTCGCCCGCTCGCTGGACATCATGGTCGCGATCAACATCATCGCCGATCCGGACTGGGATCACCGCCGCTTTCAAACGATCCGCGAATGGTGCATGGAAATTCCCGAAATCGTCAACATCAGCATCAATACGCCCTACCCCGGCACCGAAAGCTGGCTGACCGAATCGCGCCGGCTGAATACCCGCGACTACCGCTTGTTCGACATTCAGCATGCGGTATTGCCGACCCAAATGCCGCTGGAAGAATTTTACGCGGAACTGGTGAAAACGCAGAAAGTGCTGTTCACCAAACACATGGGCTGGACCGCGGTGCGCGATGCCTTGTCGACCGTCGCCGGCCAGCTGGTGCGCGGACAGACCAATTTCGTGCGCAGCATGTTCAAGTTCGACAGCGTCTTCAATCCCCAGCTGCAGCTGGCCGATCACCGCCTGCCGGTCCAATATCGGATGGCGCCGCCCCCGCCGTCCCGGCAGCGCGTCGACGCCAAATCGATTTACATTCACCAGCCGCTGGGGCGCCGCAGCCGGCAGCTCGACGATGCGAGCGAACGCTTCGTCGATGCCGGACGCAGCGGTTCGGTCCTATAACTCCGTTGGGTTACGGCTTAAGATGGCAGCAAAAAATCCTTCCCAAAAGGCTGCCCGATCGTTCCCCCGCGTTGCGTGCGTCCTAGTGTCGACAACGGAGTAGCAGTTGTAGGGTACGCCGTGCGTACCGTTTCCCTCGTGGTACGCACGGCGTACCCTACAACACCAGCATGACTCTACAAGTTTCCTAGCGCAGGCTCAGCTTAATGGCGCGGGATGAGGTCTTCGCTCCGAAAACCGAGTTTCCGGCCCTGGCCGAAATATGCTGGTATTTGGCGTAAGCGCGCGCGGCGGCGCTGCGCAGTTCCGCTTCGCTCGCCCGGCCCGCAAAACCGCGCGCGACCGCTTCGAGCACATAGGCTTCCGGCGCCATGAAGCTGAATGTGGTGACGACAGGCTGCGAACCTGCGGCCTGCACATGCGCCGAAAAATACTCGTCGCTCAGGCAGGCCAGCACCACGGCCTGTTTGTCGTGCTTCGAATGTTTCGGAAAATGTTCGGCGACGGGCCGGCTTGCTTCGTCCATCAGGCCGTCATGGCCGATGAATACGATCATTTCCCTCTGCGCGGAACTCGGCGGCGTCGCGGCCTCCCGCATGAAGTCCAGCATCGCCCGGTCGATCCGGCTGCCCCGGTAAGCGTCGGCGGTCACGGTCAGCCTGTCTTCCCAAGCGAACCGGCAGCGCTCCAGAATCGTATCGCTGACCGCGTTTTCACATCCCAATTGCCGCCAGCCCGGCGCCCTGCTCAAAAAGGTCTTCACGCCGTATGCCGCGCCCCAATAGAGATTGTGGCGGGTGTCGTTGCCGTTGCCGATTTTCGCGGGCACCGGTACGATCCCCTGCGAGACATTGTCGACCAGGGACACGATCACATGGATATGGGAGGACTGAGCGACGGCATGGGCAGGGAGCGCCGTAGAAAACAGCATGCCGATCAAATAAAGCAAGCGCGGGCCAATCATCATGGGGAAGAACTCGCCGGTAAGCGTTAAATTTAATCGTTAAATTTCAAAGGGTGACTCTGTTTCCGGACAAGCCGATGCGGCAGCCCCGCCCGCACCGGACGGGCTTCGAAAACAGTTCATACTCTGACTCGCTTCCGGCCGGAAGGTTCGTGCCGCTCACCAGCGATCGGCACCGGTTTCCGATTCGTCCGCGCCGCTTTTTACGCGCTCAACGGATAGCCGCCAGTTCCCGCCTTTGCGCATCCAGACCCTCCGAAAATGCGGCGCCCCATCCAGCATCTCGTTGCCGTAGCGAATGATAGCCTTCGGATGGCAGCCGAAATTGACCAGGAGCGTGGAGGGGTACGACTGCACGGATGCAGGAGGTACGAGCCCAAGGAAGGGCGAGGTAGATCGCGGCGGGAACGGGCGATCGAGGGCAATGCAGGAGCGATTACCGAGGAGTCGGGGGAGATTTTTTGAAATAAATCCCCCTCGATCCCCTTTTTTCAAAGGGGGAAGCTATTTTTGACGAGCTCCTTGCTCAATCCTTTACCCAGCCTTCCCGCAAGGTGACGGTCCGGTTGAACACCAGGTTGCCGTCCTTGCTGTCCTTGTCCATGCAGAAATAGCCGATCCGCTCGAACTGGAAGCGGCTTTCGGGCACCGCCGATGCCAGGCTCGCCTCGACCCGGCAGCCGGTCACGACTTGCAACGAATCCGGATTCAGCACATTCAGGAAGTTTTCTTCGTTGTCCGGCTGCGGCACGGTGAACAGGCGGTCGTACAGGCGTATTTCGGCCGGCAGCGAATGGGCTTCGGAGACCCAGTGGATCACGCCCTTAACCTTGCGGCCTTCCGGGTTCTTGCCGAGCGTATCGGGGTCGTAGCTGCAGCGCAGTTCGACGAGGTTGCCCTCCGCGTCCTTGACCACCTCGTCGCAGCGGATCACGTAGGAGCCGCGCAGGCGCACCTCGCCGCCCGACACCAAGCGCTTGTATTTCGGCGGCGGATTCTCGGAAAAATCGTCGCGTTCGATCAGCACCGTTCTCGCAAACGGGACGGTTCGCGAGCCGAGCTCCGGCCGCTGCGGATGATTGCTCAGCGTCAGATTTTCAACCTGTCCTTCCGGATAATTGGCGATCACGACGCGAAGCGGTTCGGCCACCGCCATCACCCGCAGCGAGTTTTGGTTCAGATCCTCGCGGATGCAGTGTTCGAGCACGCTCATCTCGATCCAGGAATCTTTTTTGGTCAGGCCGATCCGCTCGCAAAAATCGCGGATTGCGGCCGGCGTGACCCCTGCCCGGCGCAGCCCCGCGATTGTCGGCATGCGCGGATCGTCCCAACCCGAGACATGCTTTTCGGTGACCAGCTGATTCAGCTTGCGTTTGCTGACGATCGTATATTCGAGCTGCAAACGGGCGAACTCGATTTGCTGCGGCCGCCACGGCGTATTCAACTGCTCAAGCACCCAGTCGTACAAGGGACGATGGTCTTCGAATTCGAGCGTACACAAGGAATGCGTAATCCCTTCGATCGCGTCCGAAATGCAGTGCGTGTAATCGTACATCGGATACAGGCACCAGTCGTGGCCGGTGCGCTGGTGATGCACGCGGCGAATCCGGTAAATCGTCGGGTCGCGCATGTTGATGTTCGGCGAGGCCATGTCGATCTTCGCGCGCAGCACATATTGCCCGTCCGCATACAGGCCGTCGCGCATGCCCTGGAACAGGGCCAGATTTTCCTCGATCGAACGGTCTCGGTCCGGGCTGTTTTTGCCCGGCTCGGTCAAGGTGCCGCGGTTGGTCCGGATTTGTTCGGGCGTCGAACTGTCGACATAGGCATTGCCGTCCTTGATCAGCTGCACCGCATAATCGTAAAGCTGCCCGAAATAATCGGACGCATGGCGCAACTCGGACCACTCGAAGCCCAGCCAGCGCACGTCGCGCTTGATCGATTCGACATATTCCTCGCTTTCCTTTTCGGGATTGGTATCGTCGAAACGGAGATTGCAGGTGCCGTGATATTCGAGCGCCAGCCCGAAATTGAGGCAGATCGATTTGGCGTGGCCGATATGCAGATAACCGTTCGGCTCGGGCGGAAAGCGGGTGGCGACTTTGCCGTTGTGCTTGTTGGTCTTTAAATCGTGGTTGATGATATGGCGAATAAAGTTCGCCGGCGACGGATTTTCATTAATGGACATGAACGATTGGATTTAGGATTTTAGCTTCGGTTGCGCCGTGTAAGAAAGCGCCGATAAAAAGAATGCAATGAATCATTTATGCTACTTGATTTGAGAAATGCAGTAAAGCGAGAAAACCCCAAATCATTGAAGTGCAGGGAGCGGACACAGGCCGTTGCCAGAAATGACATGGTTGTCTACAAAGCCGGAACATCCGAAAGCATTAACTCCGGCGGAACTTGGCACAAGGTGTCATTTTCGTAAAGCGGCTTGGGCTTGCCGGTGAAATAACCTTGCGCATAATCGACCTGCAGACCGTTCAGGGTTTGCAGAATCACCTGGTTTTCGACAAATTCGGCGATCGTTTTCTTGCCGAGCATATGGCCGATATCGTTGATCGATTTCACCATCGCCAGATCGACCGAGTCGTGTTCGATATCTTTCACGAAAAAACCGTCGATCTTCAAAAAATCGACCGGCAGGTGCTTGAGATAAGCAAACGATGACAGGCCGCTGCCGAAATCGTCGAGCGAAAACTTACAGCCGTATTCCTTCAGGCGCCGCATGAAGTCGGTCGCCAGCGTCAGATTCGCGATTGCCGCGGTTTCGGTAATTTCAAAGCAGACCTTGGCCGGCGGCATCGCGGTTCTGACGAACTCGCTTTCGATAAATCCGAGCAGATGAGGATCGCTCAGGCTCGATCCCGAAAGGTTGATCGAGCACAGCGACAAATCTTCCAGCCGTTTGTGGTTTTCCGTAAAATAGTCGAATACGTTGCGGATCACCCACCGGTCGATCTTGGTGGCTAATTGGTAACGCTCCGCGGCCGGTAAAAACGCGTTGGCCGAAACCAAGTTGCAGTTTCTATCTTTCATCCGCAGCAGAATTTCGCAATGTTCGCCCTCTCCCATCCCGAGCGGCACGATATCCTGCGCATAAAGGCAAAAAAGATCCTGTTCGAGCGCATTATTGATCCGAACCGCCCAGTTCATTTCGCCGTGATGCTGCACCAACGCCTTGTCGTCCGCCCGATAAATATGCGTACGGTTTCTGCCGGCCTCCTTCGCCGCGAAACAGGCCATGTCCGCCTGTTTCATGTGAATATCGGAGCCGCCGTTGCGAATATCGACCATCACCAGCCCGATGCTGACGCCGATCCGGAAACTTTTGTCCTGCCAGAAGAACTGGAATTGCTCGACCGCTCGATGAATGTTGTCGGTCACCGCAACCGCCGATTCCAGCGGGCAACTTTCCATCAGTATCGCGAATTCGTCGCCGCCCAGCCGGGCCAATGTATCGTTGCGGCGGATCACCTGCGAGAACAGGCCGCTGATCTGCCGGAGCAGTTCGTCTCCGGCGGCGTGGCTGCAGGTATCGTTCACAATCTTGAATTGATCGAGATCGATATAGCACAGCGCATATTCGGCATTGGAATTGCGCGTCAATGCCATCACGCGTTCGAGCCGGCGATCGAATTCCTGCCGGTTGATCAATTGCGTCAGGGCATCGTGGCTCGCCTGATGGGCCAGTTTCTCGGTCAATTGCAGCGCTTCGGTGACGTCTTCCTGAATCGCGACAAAGTGCGTAATTTCGTCTTCCGAATTGATGACCGGCGCAATGGATTCCCGCGCCCAGTAAAGCTCTCCGGATTTTTTCTGGTTTCGCAATACGCCGCGCCAGACTTGCCCGGCAGAAACGGTATCCCATAAGGCTTTTTGACTGTCTGCCGACAATCCCGAACTGAATATTTTCGACGTCTTGCCGACCACTTCCGAAGTGGAATAGCCTGTCGTTTCGGTAATTTTGCGGTTCGTGTATTCGATAACGCCGTTCCGGTCGGTAATGAAGATAAAATTCGGACTGTTGTCCATCGCATGGTACAGCTTGCAAAGATCGTTCTCGACCAGTTTCCTTTCATGAATATTTCTGATTACGCCGAAAATTCTCGGCAGTTCTCGGACGTGGCTCCCGGACGTGTGGAATAAGTCGATCGAATAGGGATCGATGCCCATCGCGGTAATTTCTACATGCCTGAATTCGGATGCATTCCGGCACCGCAAGCGTAACTGGACCGTCATCGGGCTTCGGTCGAGGCCGACGCCCTTGAAAAGGGCGTCAGCTTTTTTCGAGTCTTCCTTGCAGACGAACTTCGAATAATGCTGTCCCGTCATTTCGGCCAGAGGCCATCCCAGAATCGTTTCCACGGCTTTATTCAGATAAGAAAAACTTCCGGCCTCGTTCATCAGAAAAATGATGTCCGGAGAATTTTCTACAAAGAACCGGTGCATTTGCTCCGAATGGTGCAACCGCTTCAGAATCTGCTGATTTTGATTTTGCAGACGGATGATTTTTTGCGCTTTCGCGACGGTATTTTTCAAAGCCTTGACTTCATAGGGTTTTTTAATGAAGTCGTGAACGAAACTGTAGAGCAGGGTTCGTCTCGCTTCCATAAAGCCCGCTTCGCCGCTGATCACGATCACCTGGGCGCTCAACTTCATACCGTCGACATGCTTCAACACATCGTAGCCGTGGCAATCGGGCATGTGCAGGTCCAGCAAGATCAGCTCCACCCGGTATTTGCCCAATATGTCGATGGCCTCCCGGCCGCTTTGCGCCACGATGACTTTGCAGCCCTCAAACTCGAAAATCTTGCGCAAACTGTCCCGAACGAGCTTTTCGTCATCAACGATCAATAATTCGATCCATTCTCCCTTTGCGCTCTCCGAATCGGCCGTATGAGATATTAGCGTTGAATCAAAAAGCATGGCGTTCACCGTTACAATTATCGGGCTTGTTTCAGAATGATTCGAGGAATATAAACGTAAAAAGCCGTGCCCGTCGCTGCCGAAGCGTCGCAGCGTATCATTCCTTTCAATTCATCGACCAGACTTTTGCAGATTGTCAGGCCGAGACCGGAATGGTCTTTTCCTTTTGTGCTCGTCACCGGCGAGTATAAACATTGCAAAATATCTTCGGGCAAACCCGGACCTTTATCCTCGATCTTGATCTCGACAAACTCCCCGGACCCGAAATAAATGCTGTCTTTGGTGGATACCGTTATTTTACCGTCCGAAGAAGAGGCTTCTGTCGCGTTTTTCAATAAATTGATCAATATTTGTTTCAGTTTGTTTTTGTTGATCGATAACGGAGGAATGGCGTGATCCAATTTAACTTCAACCTTTATTTCACGGACTGAAAACATGCCGGCTTGAAAAAGACCTTCCAAATCCGTCACCAGCAAGTTGATATCGGTCATACCGGGATCGTCCTCCGGGGCGTTTTCGAGACTTTGGGGTAAATGCAGAAGCAATTTACCGACTCTGTCTATCTCGTCCTGGATGATCCTGATTTCATGCGCGTTTTCGCCGCTTAACCGTTCCGAGAGCAAATACAGATAATTTTGAATGATGCTGAGCGGGTTGCTGACTTCATGCACCAGCTTTCTGGCATGCAGTTGGTAATTTTTCCGGATTTCTTCGGCTTTTTGCCGGTCGACCCTTTCGTTCGCGACGACATTCAGCAGCGCGTACGCCGCCTCCCTCGAAAAGAGCGTAATGAAATCGGCTTTTGATGCGAGCGCCTGCGTAGCGGATTTGCCGATCCCTGCCGCAATGACACCGACATGCCGCTCTCCAGCAAACAGCGGAATCAGCATCAGGCCGTCGGCCCCCAGCAACCGGCATATCTGGCGATCGACGAGGGATTTAAGATTCCGGGAACACGCATCGAACGAATGCAGGATGCGTCTTTGCAGCAGGCATTTGGCCAGCAGGCTGTGATCCGGAGAAAGGTTGATCGTGACCGATGGCCATAGAAAATCCTCTTCCGGAAAGCCGGTTACGCCGATCAAATCGTTCGTTTCGGCACGGAACAGAAAAAAAGCGGCAACCCGAAAACCGAACAATGCGCACAAATCCTTGTGCACGATGCCGACAAGCTGGGTCAGTTCGGAGTTTGCCTCCAACTGCTGCCGGACAAAGGATGACAGCATCAGCGATTTGATCCGCTCGCCCAGACTTTTTCGGGCGGATTCCCTTTGATGTACGGAAGTCCGGCATTCTATCCCCTTGCCTTCGGGAGCGTCCACCTTTATCCCGATATCGTCTGCCGACTGCCGGACCAAGCCGCCGACCTCTTCGACCATGTCGTCGATCAGCGGTCGATGGATTCCGAAAAGCTTTTCGGCCAAATCCAGGACTTCGAGCCTATTGGCGGAGTCCATGCTGGCGATACGCCCGGCAAGATTGACGATTTTCACCAATTGGCCGCTATCGGCAATGGCTTCGAACGGCTGATATTGATGCCATACCGCATCGGATATAAAAGACTGAAGATTCCAGCTTTCAATCAAAGCCCCTCCCACTTCATTGTGGCTGGCGCCGAACAATTGTTTTTCCAGTTCGCCTTCCTGACCGTCCAAATGCTGCTTCAGAAAATTCGAATAGTCCTTCGAAAAGCATTCCAGGAGAATCAACTGGCCAATTCTGTGCAGCAGCCCCGTTAAATAAGATTCGTCCGGGAAAGGGTAAGAAGTCAATTGCGCCAATCTGTGCCCCACATGCGCGCAGGTTAAGGAACGATACCAGATAAGCTCAAGAAAGTCTTGATTTATATGTGAGATTTCGGAAAAATACTGCTGAACCGAGCACGTAATCGCAATCGTTTTTACCGTAGAGATGCCTAACACGACAACGACTCTATTCAAATCCGTAATTTCCCCCCAACGGCGGTAAAAGGAGGAATTGGCGGCGGCAAGCACCTTTGAACTCAGGCTGGCATCCTGGCCTATAATGCCCGCCAGTTCGCCAATATTTACCTTACTGTTTTGGGTAGCCTTGATCAGGTCAAGCAATACTTTAGGAACGACCGGCAAATTATTGAGGTCAACCTTGGATAAAATTGACAGTACGGCATTGTCCATATTTTTTACGCCACCCGAGTTAATCCAGTATCGATATTCGACCTACCCCATCTTGCCGTGAAGCCATAGGGGTATGCGCAAGGAAGGAATTCTCATTTCAATAATGCGGAACTCAAAATTTCGTAATCGAAGGCAACAGGGCCAGAAAAAAGGACATTTTTTTCTGGTCCCGAATCAAATTACAATTCCGTTTCGGAAATAAGCGCGCAAAAGTATCTCTCGATGATGACGCCCTTATTAATTCCCTGAAAATAATTTCCCCCCGGATTCGGGCATTGATACACGGCCAGTTTCAGGGGCTCCGCAGAAGCATTATTGCCTCCATTCTCCTCAGCGAATGGCTATGGCGAAGCGGGAGCGGGAGACGTGCCGGCACAGCATCAACGGCAGGGATTTCGCACTCCACGGACAGAATCGGACCAATATATGACCGGCACCGGCGCAATCTCCGTTTAAGTTTAGCCTAATTTTGCTGACAGTATAGTTTTTAACTCGCGGCTATCCGATGGCTTTTGCAGCCGCGCGGCCATGACGGCTTGAGAGAGGTGGCGATACGGATTCATGTTTCCCGATTTATCGTTTTTATTCGGTTTGAATTGGGCGGGAATCATTCGATTTAAATCAAAAAAACTCAAATGTACGAATTTCAAGGGATTATCTGCCGCCACGGCCGGCTGCATTGGCCGACATAAGGATAATAGCCTGCCGGCTCGTCACAATAATACCAGTAGCCCGGCATCTGCCCATCAGGATAAGGCCTGACAGTCTGCCAACCCTCCGGGCAAACGGTCGCTTGCGGATAATAACTCCCGGAACTGGAACAGTAGGACCAATACCGGGCACCGTCAGCCGGATTTCTTGCGGGCGGTTGGATATAGACGGGAGGCGGCGGCGGAACCTGATAGACCGGGGGAGAATAATAAGGCGGATAAAAATAAGGCCGGTAATACGGCGGATATCCATACGGAAAACCGAAATAGAGACTGAAGCCCGGCCGCCGCCCCCAGACACCCCGATAAACGCGTCCGTAGGCAAACATTTCACTGCTATTTACCGATAAAAGGATGAATACGCTTGTCGTAAAGAACCGGCTTAATTTCATCGGCCTTTCCTGATTCGCTCATACCGGCTTGGAGATCAGCGTCGGCTTCGTCCCCCGCCGCCTCTGAACGGACTCTGCGGTCTTGACAGAATCCCTCCGCCGCCCATGCCTCCGGCTCCTCCCCACCGACGGCCGCCGCCGTCCCAGCGTCCAGGCGTATTCCAACGGTTAGCGCCATCCCAGCGCCTGCCTCCGTCCCAATTCCAATATCGGCGGGTTCGCCAGTCATAGTAGTGGCGGTACGGCTGGTAAGGATAGGAATAATAGTAAGGCCGATAGCTGTAATAGGAATAAGGCCAATAACCGTAGCTGCCGTAATAGCTCACGCCGAAGGAAGGATAGTAAGAATCGTAGTAAGCACCGGCCGGCCCGTAATAATAGCAGCCTTGCAACAGGAGCATCCCTGACAGCCCGATCAATCTGAGATATCGTTTCATTTCAACTTTTCCTCAATCTAATCCGATGGACGACTCGTCGCCTGCCTGGGATGGGCCCGTGCGGCCGGATTTCATCGGGGCGGCGAGGCCGGCGCCTGGGTTCCGGGCGGTGGCGGCGGATAAAGCGCACCGCTCTCCGCCGGCCGGTCATCGGGGTATTCATCGATAAAGCTGCCGCTGACCGGCACCCGGTTGCCGTAAGCATACATGCACTGGATATAGCTCATGTCGTACCGTTGCTGAGCCTCATAGCCGGCCGCGCCAGCTGTTCCTGAACCCGCGATCGAACCGGCCAGCAAACCCGTTCCTGCGCCGATCGCCGCGCCTTCGCCCCCGCCCAGCGCCGCGCCTGCCGCGGCGCCGACCGCCGAACCGGCCACCACGGTTCCGACGCCGCTGCGCGTTGCGGTCTGCCCCGGCGTTACGCCGCCGGTTTGCGCATAAGCATATTGCCGGCATTGCATGTCGTCGGCGCGAAACTGTTCGAATGTCTTGTTTACGCCCGGCAGCACCAGCACGCTGGGTCCGGTCGGCAAAGTCGCGCAACCGGCTAACGCCAGCACTGATAGCACCGGCAAAGAGATCGATCTGATTCTATTCATTGAAATGTCTCCCCCATTAGGACTATCGGTTTCCATGTCGGGATAAACTGTGTAATTAGATAAATACAGCGGGACCGGGTTCCTCAACGGCCGTGCTCGAACTTCCCCGCGATTGACCCGAACCCAGCCGTTCTTTTATCATGGACGGTCCGCACTCGCCAACAAAAATTGGCCCTCGCCTCCCCCACACTCCCGACCGATGGCTTTTAAATTAGCATACTCTTTCCAAAACCGCGCGCTGGACGTATTCCGGATCCGGCTGGCCAGGCAGCAGTCTCTGCTGCAGGCAATCCGCAGCGGACTTCCGAGCCCCTTGGCCGATCATGTTCTGCATTGCGTGGTTAATGAGAAAAAGCTGCTGCTTTATACCGATTCGGCCGCTTGGGCTTCGCAACTGCGCTTTCTGAAGCAGGAAATTTTACAATCCGCCCGCAATGCGCACGAGGGGGCGATCGATAAGCTGCAAATTCGCATTTTAGCCGATCAAATCAGCGAACATCCGCAACCCCGCAGAAAAGCGAATCTGCCTTCCTCCGAAAAAATCGCAATGATCGGTGATCAGGCGAAAACCATGGGAGACAGCCAATTAAGGCAAGCGCTGCAGCGACTCGGCGCAACGCTTGCAAAACTGGCAGACGAATAAACAGGGAAAAATCAGGCTGCCGGACGAGGCGCTTCGGCGGAGCGCATGAAGGAAATCGGTGCTTCGCTTTCGTTTTCGAACGTGACCATTTCCCAGGCATCCCTGTCTTCCAGCAAAGTCCGGAGGAGCTGGTTGTTCAGGCCGTGGCCGGATTTATAGCCGGTGAACGTTCCGATCAGGCTGTGTCCGAGCAGATACAAGTCCCCGATGGCATCGAGGATCTTGTGCTTGACGAATTCGTCCGCATAGCGGAGACCGTCTTCATTCAAAATTTTCGCGTCGTCGACGACAATCGCATTGTCCAGGCTGCCGCCCAGCGCCAGATTGTTGCGCCGCAGCATGTCGATGTCTTTCATAAAACCGAAGGTTCTGGCGCGGCTGACTTCCTTGACGAAGGTGGTCGAGGAAAAGTCCATCGTCGCGGTCCGGAGATGTTCCGCGAAAGCCGGATGTTCGAAATCGATTGTAAAAGTCACCTTGAAGCCGTCGAACGGATCGAAAGCGGCCCATTTATCGCCATCTTCGACCCGGACGCTCTTTTTGATCCGGATATATTGCTTCGGCACGTCCTGTTCCTGAATGCCCGCCGACTGCAGCAGAAACACGAACGGCCCGGCGCTGCCGTCCATGATCGGCACTTCGGACGCGCTGACATCGATCAGCGCGTTATCGATGCCGAGCCCCGCGAAAGCCGACAACAGGTGTTCGATCGTCGATATTTTAACGGTGCCGGCCACCAGCGTAGTCGACAGCACGGTTTCTCCGACATTGCTCGGTGAAGCCTGAATCGTGACCGGCTGATCCAGATCCACCCGGCGAAAGCGGATGCCGGTGTTCGGCTCGGCCGGATGCAGGGTCAAATAGACCTTCGCTCCGGTATGAAGACCGACGCCGGTGGCTCTGATCGAATTTTTCAAAGTGCGCTGTTTAATCATAAATGATCTGTAGAATTTAAAGCAGGGAACGGTCCATTTTATCATGTTCGGTCCGCAAAATCAGAAACCGCAGAGCCCCGCCCTGGGCTAGCGCTAAGCATAACCCGATAAAACGCCGTAGCGCCGGGCCGTTCGACTCGCCCGGCCTACGCGATTGCAGCCGATCAGTCGGCCTGGCGCCGCAGGAATGCCGGAATATCCAGATGCTCCAGATTGGTTTCCTTGCTGAAACGAGACTCGCGGCCCTCCGGTTTGTTGCGCATCACGGTCGGTTTGTCGAATTCGTTGTAATTGGCTTCACCGACGGCCGCCCGCTGCATCAGTTTGACCGGCGCCTTGGCCGGCTGCCGCGATCCCATGCCGGTTGCGACGACCGTCACCTTCAGCTCGTCCCCAAGACTCGGATCGATCGCGGTGCCGATCTTGATAATCGCCTCTTCGGAAGCGAATTCATGCACAATTTGCCCGACTTCGTTAAATTCGGCAATGCCCATGTCGGCTGCGGTAATATTGACCAGAATCCCTTTCGCGCCCTGGAGATTGATATCTTCGAGCAACGGGCAGGCAATCGCTTTTTCGGCCGCTTCGCGGGCGCGCTGGTCACCGGTCGCGGAGCCGGTGCCCATGATGGCCGCCCCCATCCCCTTCATCACGGTGCGTACGTCAGCAAAGTCGACGTTGATCATGCCCGGATGGACGATCAGTTCGGTGATGCCTTGCACCGCATCGAGCAATACCTGGTTCGCCGCCTTGAACGCATCGATCAGAGAAACGTTATGGCCCAGTACCGGCAGCAATTTCTGATTCGGGATCGTGATCAGGGAATCGACATATTTTTCAAGCTCCGCGATCCCTTGCTCCGCAATCGCCTGTTTCTTTTTGCCTTCGAACAGGAAAGGCTTGGTGACCACCGCGACGGTCAGAATGCCCATCTCGCGCGCCAGGGAAGCAATGACCGGAATCGCGCCGGTGCCGGTGCCGCCGCCCATCCCGGCTGTCAAAAACACCATATCGGCCCCTTCCAGCACTTCCTTGATGCGGTCGCGGTTTTCTTCGGCGGCCAGGCGGCCGACTTCGGGATTTGTGCCGGCGCCCAGTCCTTTGGTCAGTTCAACGCCCAATTGGATGATCGTGCCCATATTCAACTTTCTGAGCGCCTGCGCATCGGTATTCGCGCAAATAAATTCGACACCCTCGATATGGCTGCTCACCATTTGGCTGACCGCATTGCCGCCGCCGCCCCCCACTCCGATGACTTTGATCACTGCCGACTCGGTGCATGTATCGATTAACTCGTACTTCATAAACCACCCCTACAATTCGTCTTCATTAAGTTAAAAATTACCTTGAAACCAATTCTTTATTTTCGCCCACCAGCTCGTTCCCTCATTTTCGATGTGCCTTCCGTAACTCTGGTGTTCCTTCCCGTAAATCAACAACCCAATGCCGGTCGAATAAATCGGATTTCTAACCACTTCCGGCAAGCCCATGACGTTTTGCGGAATGCCCATCCTCACCGGCATGTGAAAGATCTCCTCCGCCAGTTCGATCAAGCCAGTAACCTTCGAACTGCCGCCAGTCAACACGATGCCGGCCGCAATCAATTCTTCGTATCCGCTGCGCCGGAGTTCCGACTGCACCAGCATCAGCAATTCTTCGTAACGCGGCTCGATGATTTCCGCGAGGTTTTGCATCGAAATCTTGCGCGGCGCGCGGTCGCCGATGCTGGGCACGTCGATCGTGCCTTCCACATTGGCAAGCTGGGTCAAGGCGCAGGCGTATTTGCGCTTGATCTCTTCTGCGTTTACGGTGGGCGTCCTGAGCGCGACGGCGATGTCGTTCGTCACCTGGTCCCCGGCAATCGGTATCACCGCGGTATGCTTGATCGCGCCGTCGACGAATACCGCAATGTCGGTGGTTCCGCCGCCGATATCGATCAGGCAGACGCCCAGCTCCTTTTCGTCCTCGGTCAGCACCGCATTGCACGAAGCCAGCTGTTCGAGCACGATATCGTCGACCTCGAGCCCACAACGGCGAATACATTTGATGATGTTCTGCTGCGCGCTGACGCTGCTGGTGACCATGTGCACTTTCGCTTCCAGGCGGATCCCGGACATCCCGATCGCTTCCTTGATGCCTTCCTGCTGGTCGATCAGGAACTCCTGCGGCAAAATGTGCAGGATTTTCTGGTCGGCAGGAATCGCGACCGCGCGCGCCGAATCGATAACCCGGTCGATGTCGTACTGGGTGACCTCCTTGTCCCGGATCGCGACGATCCCATGCGAATTCAGGCTTTTGATATGGCTGCCGGCGATTCCCGCAAACACCGACTTAATCTGGCAGCCGGCCATCAGTTCCGCTTCTTCGATCGCGCGCTGAATCGAATTGACGGTCGACTCCAGGTTTACCACGACGCCTTTTTTCAACCCCCGCGAGGCGGTCTGGCCGACGCCGATCACCTCGATATTGCCTTCGCTGGTGATCTCTCCGACAATGGCAGCGACTTTGGTAGTGCCGATGTCCAGACCCACGATTAAATTACGCTCTGTTTTTTTTGCCATTTTTCCTGTTCTGTGTCGCTTTATTCGTAGTTTTACCACCCGTAGCTCTATCGCCGGCCGGCTTCGGATCAGCCAGTTTGCTCCAGTCGATCTCGGGCGCATCGGGTCGCCACGTCACCGCATAACCGTTCGGATAGCGCAGATCCGCGATCGCGATGGCATCCGCTTGTTCCGGCCCCAGAATCGGCAACGTTCTTAGAAAGCGCTGCAATTTCTTCAACTGATCTTCCCGCCCCAGCAGAATTTCCATCCCGCTCGCCAGCTTGATCCGCCATGCCCCCCGGTCATTGATCGCAAATTCGGTCAATATCAGCGCCTGGTCTTCCAGCGCGGTCGTAACGCCTTTCATGATTTCCAGCACTTTTTGTTCCTGGCGCTGCGGTCCCGATACTTTCGGCAGCATCAGAAACTGGTCGACATTGCGCGGCGAAAAAATCCCCCCTTGCCCGGTAATCAGACTGTTTTCGCCCCAGCGCGCAAAAGCGGTTTTCTCGCCGATCCGGATGTCGATCGCATCAGGCCAGACCCGATTGACTTCCACGTTGTCCACCCAGGGCAGTTTCGCGACCGCATCATGCACCGCCTGCATGTCGGCCGCCAAAACCCCCCCTTGCACCAACGGCAACAGGGTATTTTTGATTTCGTCCTTGGTCAGGTACTGGAAAACGCCGCCGGTTCTAACGTATTTGACCGGCGTCATCTGCGAGCCGTAGGCCTTGATGCCGTAACCCAATCGCCAAAACAGGACGCCGATCACTCCCAGCGCGGCGAGGATTTTCCAGCTTGCACTCATTCGTTACCGTAACTGGTCGCCAAAATTCGCCACACCAGTTCGTCAAAATCCATGCCGGCCTGTCGCGCGGCCATCGGCACCAGGCTGTGATCGGTCATGCCCGGCACCGTATTGATCTCGATCAGTTGCGCCTGCCCGGCATGGTCGATAAACACATCGGCCCGCGCCCATCCTTTTACGCCCAGCACTTGGCCGGCGCTGACCGCGAGCGCCTGCAACGCGTTTTCCTCGGCTTCGTTGAGGCCGCAAGGACAATGGTATTGGGTCGTGTTCGCGTGGTATTTGGCATCGTAATCGTAGAACGTGTGCGGCGTTTCCAGGCGAATCACCGGCAGCGCTTCGCCGTTCAGAATACCGACCGTGTATTCCTGTCCTGTTACCCAAGCTTCCGCATAGACATCGCATTGATACGAAGCGGCCAGCCGGTAAGCCGCAATCAACTCTTCACGGTTGCGCGCCTTGCTCATGCCGATGCTGGAGCCCTCCTGCGCCGGCTTTACGATCACCGGGAAACCCAGTTGCTCGATACAGCAATCGATATCGCTTTCGTCCTTCAGCAAGGTCCAGGGCGGCGTGGGTAAACCGTAGCCGCGCCAGCACAGTTTCGTGCGCAGCTTGTCCATGCTCAGTGCCGACGCCAGCACACCGCTGCCCGTATAAGGGATCCGCATCGCTTCGAGAATGCCCTGCAGCACGCCGTCCTCGCCGCCGCGTCCGTGGATGATATTGAAGACCCGGTCGACCGCGACGCCCTGCAAAGCCTCGATCGGACTCCCGGTCACATCGATCGCCACCGCGTCGACGCCCCGGCGTTTCAATGCTTCATAAACCGCCGCGCCGCTTCTCAGTGAAACCGGCCGTTCCGCGGCGGTTCCGCCCATCAACACGGCGACCCGCCCAAATTGTTCTGGATTGTTATGCACTCAATGCCTCACTCGTTTCGCCGACCGTGCAGACCTCGGTCTGCAGGTCGATACCATAATTGTTCTTGACGGTTTGCCGGACATGGGCGATCAGCGCCTCGATATCGGCCGCCTTCGCATGGCCCCGGTTCACGATAAAATTCGCATGTTTTTCGGAAACACAGGCGCCGCCGATCGCATAGCCTTTCAAACCGGACCGCTCGATCAGTCTCGCCGCATGGTCGCCCGGCGGATTCTTGAACACCGACCCGCAGCTCGGCTGGCTGGTCGGCTGCGTCTTGCCGCGCCGGTCCAGCAGTTCCCTGATCTTTTGCTGGCTGGCTTCGGTATCGCCCTCGGGTAATCGCAAAAGTGCCGAGATAAACCATTCCTTCCCGGCATCGAATCCCTTCACCGACCGGTAACCGATCCGGAATTCCTCTTTTCCCCGCACGGAAATCTCCCCGTCCGCGGACAGCATCTCGACGCTTTGCACGATCTCCCAGGTTTCGCCGCCGAAGGCCCCCGCATTCATTCTCAACGCGCCGCCCATCGTTCCCGGAATGCCGGCCAGAAACTCGGCGCCGCACAGCCCCCGCTCCCCGCAAAAGCGCGCCACGTGCGCGCACGGCACACCGGCTTCGACATACACCCTTCCGTCGGCCAGGCGCTCCATTCCCTTCAAGCGGCCCTTGGTATTGATCACGGTGCCCCGGATACCGCCGTCCCGGACCAGCAGGTTACTGCCGAGGCCGATCCAGAACACCGGCTCTTCGGGCGGCAAATGCCGGATGAAGTCGATCAGGTCCTGCCGGTCGAAAGGGACGTACATCCGTTCGGCGGGACCGCCCACGCGCCAGCTCGTATGTTTCGCAAGCGGCTCGTTTTCGAGCAGACGGCCTTTCATGCTCTCGATGTCCGGATTCAGCATGCGGCCAAGGCATCCTGCAACATAGCCGGCAGCTGCGTCGCGATCTGGCCGACATTGCCTGCGCCCATCGTCATGATCACATCGTCCGGCTTCACGACACTCGAAAGCACCTCCGGTAATTCTTCCCAGTTCTCGACAAATATCGGATCGACCTTGCCCCGGTTCCGTATCGCCCGGCTCAGCGCCCGGCCGTCCGCGCCGCGAATGGGGGCTTCGCCGGCCGCATACACGTCCAGCAGGACCAGCACGTCGACCGTCGACAGCACATGCACGAAATCTTCGAACAGATCCCGCGTCCGGGTATAGCGGTGCGGCTGGAAGACCAGCACCGAACGGCGTTCCGGCCAAGCCTGACGCAGCGCTTCGAGCGTCGCGGCGATTTCGCGCGGATGGTGTCCGTAATCGTCGACCAGGGTCAGCCTGCCCTCCGGCAATTCGATATCGCCCATCATCTGGAAGCGCCGGCCGACGCCCTTGAACGCGCGCAAGCTGGAGACGATCGCCTGATCGTCCACGCCCAGGCGGGTTGCGATGCCGATGGCGGCCAGCGAATTGAGCATGTTATGCCAGCCGGGCAGATTCAAAGTGACTTCGAGCGGCGGAAAATCCCCGCGCCGAAGTACGGTAAAGGCCGTATGCATACCCTGCTGCATGATGTTCACCGCGCGCACGTCCGCTTCTTCATGCACGCCGTAAGTCGTGACCGGCTTCGAAATCGACGGCAGAATTTCGCACACGCCTTCGTCATCCATGCACAACACCGCCATCCCGTAAAACGGCAGGTGGTGCAGGAATTCGATGAAAGTATCCTTCAGCCGCTGATAGCTGCCCTGATAGGTTGCCATATGGTCCTGATCGATATTGGTCACGATCGCCATCATCGGCTGCAAGTACAGGAAAGAGGCATCGCTTTCGTCGGCCTCGGCAACTAGGTAATTGCCCAGCCCCAGCTTCGCGTTCGTACCGGCGCTGTTCAAGCGGCCGCCGATCACGAAAGTCGGATCGAGTCCGCCCTCGGCCAGCATGCTCGCGACCAGACTGGTCGTGGTCGTCTTGCCGTGCGTGCCGGCCACCGCGATCCCGAAGCGGAAGCGCATCAGCTCGGCCAGCATCTCCGCGCGCGGAATCACCGGAATCCGCTCCAGATACGCCTGATCGACTTCCTCATTCGTCCGGTCGACCGCGCTCGAAACGACCACGACATCGGCTTCGGCAACATTCTCGCGGCGGTGCCCGAGGGCCACCTCCACTCCCAGGGCGACAAGCCGCTGGGTGACCGAACTTTCCTTGATGTCCGAGCCGGAAACCTCGTAGCCCAGATTCCGCAGGACTTCCGCGATACCACTCATCCCGGTGCCGCCGATCCCGACGAAATGAATCCGCTTGATATTGCAGAGTACCGTCGCCGGTCCATTGATATTCGGTAGGTTCATCGGTCTGCCTCGGCCATACAGTAATCGGCGACGACTTCGGTCGCATCGAGCCTGGCGCACCGTTTCGCCGCCGCCGCCATCGCCGGTAGGCGATCGCGTACATCTGCCACAGCTTCCGCCAAGGATTCCGGCGTCAGATCTTGCTGCAATAAAATGACACCCGCACCGGCATCGGTCAGATAGTGCGCATTCGCGACCTGGTGGTCGTCGATCGCCCAGGGCAGCGGCACTAAGATTGCGGGACACCCGGTTGCGGCCAGTTCGCTGACCGTCATTGCGCCGGCCCGGCAAATCGCCAGATCCGCCCATTCATATGCCTCGGCCATGTCCCGAATAAATGCCTTTGCCTCCGCGTTGACGCCGAACTCCCGGTAGCGTGCCGCCACCTGCTCCTGCATCGCCGAACCGGTTTGGTGAATCACATGAATGCCGCTCAAGCGCGCCATCGCCTCCGGCACGATCTCGTTCAGCCGTTGCGCCCCCTGGCTGCCGCCGACGATCAAGATTTTCAAATTCTGTTCAGCGCGGGCCTGTGGCGCTGCAGAGGCCAGCAAAAATTTTTTCCGCAGCGGATTGCCGGTATATACCGCCTGCCGTTTTTTGTCGAAACTGTCCGGGAACGCCTCCAGCACCCGGCTCGCCAGTCGCGCCAGCCAGCGGTTGGTGGTGCCGGGCACCCGGTTCTGCTCGTGAACGATCAGCGGTATTCCCAGCATTCTGGCCATCAGCCCGCCGGGACCGGCCACAAAACCGCCCATCCCCAGCACGACATCCGGTTTTCGCTTTCTGAGCAAGGAGGCCGCCTGCAGGCAGGCCTTCAACAGTTTGAACACCGCAGTCACTTTCGACAGCATGCCCTTGCCCCGAACGCCGGCGACCGACAGCCAGTCGATCGCGATGCCGTGTTCGGGCACCACCCGCGCTTCCAGGCCGTTCCGCGTTCCGAGCCAGCTGACTTCCCAGCCTTTTTCCAATAACGATTCCGCAACCGCGAGGGCCGGGAACACATGACCGCCGGTGCCGCCGGCCATGATGACTATGCGTTTTGCCATTTCGATTTTCCTTTTGGCGTGCTGGCGTGAAGTTCCGCGATCTCGGTATGGACTCGAAACAATAACGCGACCGCCGCACACATCACGATCATACTGCCGCCGCCGTAACTCATCAGCGGTAACGTTAAACCTTTCGTCGGCAGGATGCCCATGTTCACCCCCATGTTCACGAAGGCTTGGAAGCCGAACCATAATCCCAACCCATAGGCGATAAACGCCGCAAACAACTGCCCCTCTTTTTCGGCCGCGGCCGCAATTTCGAATGTACGCCAAAAGAACAGCGCGAACAGTGCGATCACAGTCACCACGCCGACCAGACCGAGTTCTTCCGCGATCACCGAAAACAGGAAATCGGTATGCGCCTCGGGCAGATAAAACAGTTTCTGGATGCCGCTGCCCAGGCCGACGCCGAGCCACTCGCCGCGCCCGAACGAAATCAGCGCCTGCACCAGCTGGAAACCGGTGCCGAGCGGATCGGCCCACGGGTCGAGAAAACCGGTGATCCGCTTCATTCGGTAAGGTTCGAAATAGACCAGCAACGCGAACGCCACCACGCCGACGAGACCCAACGGAAACAGAATCGACAGGCGAGCGCCGGCCAGAAACAACATGCCGATCACGATCAGCAGAATGACCACCGCCGAACCGAGATCGGGCTCCATCAGAAGCAATAACGCAACGACGGCGAACAAGCCAAGCGGAGCGACCAGCCCCATCGCCGACGATCGAAGTTTTGCCTGGCGGCGGTTCACGTAGCCGGCCATGTAGATGACCGAGAAAAACTTGACCGCTTCGGAGACCTGGATTCTAAGTCCGGCAATCGTCAACCAGCGGGTACTGCCCTTGACTTTCACGCCCAGCCCCGGAATCAGCACGATCGTCAACAGGATCATCCCGACACCCAAAAGGGCCGGGCCGATTTTTTCCCAACTGGCGACCGGCACTTTCATAATCACCCAGCCCACCCCGAATCCCAGCAGAATGTGCACCAACTGGCGGAGCGGGTAATGCAGCGAAGTTTCGCCCTGTTTGACGCCCAGGTGCAAAGAAGACGACGCCACCATCACAAAGCCGATCAGCAGCAGGCTGGCCGATGCGATCAACAGCACCGAATCGAAATGCCAGCGCTTGACCCGGGCAGATCGGCTCTCCATGTTCATGCCTTCAGCTCCAGGACGGCTTTGGCGAATACCTCTCCGCGTTCCTGGTAATTTTTGTATTGATCGAGACTCGCGCAGGCCGGCGACAACAGCACGGTATCGCCCCGCTGGGCCTGGCCGGCGGCAAGCCGCACCGCTTCGCGCATGTTCTCTGCGCGCAGGACCGGCACACAGCCGCCCAGCGCCTGTTCGATCAGATCCGCATCCTTGCCCATCAGCACGATGCTTTTGACTTTTTCCTGCACGGCCGGAAGCAACTCGCGCATGTCGGCGCCTTTCGCATCGCCGCCTGCCAGCAGGATCACCTTGCGTTCATAGCCCTGCAGCGCCGCGACACAGGCACCGATATTGGTCGCCTTCGAATCGTTGATCCAGGTCACTTCGTCGATTTTCGCGACTTTCTGCATCCGGTGCGGCAGCCCTCTGAAACGTCTGAGCGCATCGCACATCGCTTCGGGGTTCAGCCCGACGGCAGTCCCCAACGCGAGTGCGGCCAGGGCATTGGCGGCATTATGGCGACCTTCCAGCGGCAATTCGGACAGCGCCATCAGTTTCTTGCCGCCGTAGACCAGGCATTCGACGCCTTTGATTTTTGCGAGGGCGAAATCGGCGGCTTCCTTGATCGAATACGCATAAGTCCGCCGACCTTTGCGCCGCATCGCATTGACCCGCGGATCATCGGCGTTGATCACCATGACCCCGTTACCGTCGAATATACGCTGTTTCACCGCGGCATACTCTTCCACATCACGGTGCCGGTCCAGGTGATCGGCCGAAATATTCAGCACGGTCGCAACGGCCGCATTCAGAACGGTCGTTCTTTCCAGCTGGAAGCTGGACAGTTCCAGCACGAACAAATCCGCCGGCGTGTCGAGCAGCTCCAGCGCCGCCGTGCCCAAATTGCCGCCGACGCCGACCAGTTTGCCCGAAGTCTTGGCCATCTCGCCGAGCATCGTGGTGACCGTGCTCTTGCCGTTCGAACCGGTGATCGCGACAATCGGCGCGTGGGTCGAACAGGCAAACAGATCGATATCGCTCACGAGCACCGACCCGTTCGCGATCGCCTGGGCGATTGCCGGTTCGGTCAGCGCCACGCCGGGGCTGACCACCAGATGCGTCGCAACCTGGAAAGCTTCTTCGCTGAATTTGCCGGTAAAGACCGGCACATCCGGCAGCTGCCCGGTAAATTCTTTCAATGACGGCGGATTGTCCCGGCTATCGACCGCGGCAAAATTGAAACCCAGCTTCGACAAATATTTCGCGACCGACAAGCCGGTCACGCCCAGACCGACAACCAGCACCTTGGCGCGCCGGGGATCCAGCGCGAAACGGGAAATCAGCTTTTTTATCATGGCAGCGTTTTCCATGTTTCACCTCACTATTACATGCTTCAACGCAGCTTCAGGGTCGCAAGACCGATCAGCACCAGAACCACCGTAATGATCCAGAAACGCACGATCACGCGCGGTTCGGGCCAGCCTTTCAATTCGAAGTGATGATGAATCGGCGCCATTCTGAACACTCGCTTGCCGGTCATCTTGAACGAGGCCACCTGAATGATCACCGACAGGGTTTCCATCACGAAAACGCCGCCCATGATCACCAGAACGACTTCCTGGCGCACCAGTACCGCCAGAAGGCCGAGCGCCGCGCCGAGCGCGAGCGCGCCGACATCGCCCATGAACACCATCGCAGGGTAAGTATTGAACCAGAGAAAGCCGAGCCCGGCCCCGATCAGCGCCGAACAGAACACGATCAGTTCGCCGGAATGAGGCAAAAACGGAATCGCCAGATAATTGGCAAATTCGTTATGCCCGGAGAGGTAGGCGAAAATGCCCAGTCCCCCGGCCACCATCACGGTCGGCATGATCGCCAGGCCGTCCAGCCCGTCGGTCAGATTCACCGCATTGCTGCTGCCGACGATCACGAAATAGGTCAGCACGACATACAACCAGCCCATGTTAAACACGACATCCTTGAAAAACGGCACGAAAAACTGGGTTTCGGCAGGTAAAGCCGCGGTTTTGTATAAAAACACGGCGGCAACGAGACCGATCACCGATTGCCAGAAATATTTGGCTTTGGCGGACAGGCCGTCGCTGTTCCGCCTAATCACTTTCCGGTAATCATCGATAAATCCGATAATCCCGTAACCGAGCGTGACCAATAGGATCGTCCAGACATAATGGTTTTTGAGATCGGCCCACAACAGCGTGCTAACCGCGACCGCCACCAGAATCATCGTGCCGCCCATCGTCGGCGTGCCTTTTTTTTCGTAATGCGACTGGGGACCCAGTTCGCGAATGCTTTGGCCGATATTTTTATTGGTCAGCTTCCGGATCATCGCCGGCCCGAACAGCAAAGAAATGGCCAGAGAGGTCAAAACTCCCAAAATCGCCCGGAAAGTCAGGTAATGAAAGACCCGAAAGGCACTATCAAACGACATTAAAAAATCTGCAAAATACAGTAGCATTCTTAGTTTTTTACGCTCTAAAATTTTCGACCAGCGCCGCCGCGACATTTTCCATCCGGCGCGTTCTCGATCCCTTGATCAGGACCGTTTCGTCTCCCGTCAATTCGCTCTCCAGCGCCGCAATCAACGACTCCTGAGTCTCATAAAAAGAGGCTCCTTTGCCGAAGGCTTCGACCGCTGCTCTGGCATCGGAGCCCGTGGCCAACAGGCGCACCACGCCGCTCGACTTGATCAACGCGCCCATGTCCCGGTGCATGTTCAGGCTTTCGGGCCCCAGCTCGGCAAACGCGCCCAGCACCAGCCAGGGCTTTTTCCCGATACCGGCCAGCACATCCAGCCCGGCCTTCAGCGAGCCGGCGTTCGCATTATAGGTATCGTCGATCACAATATTGCCTTTGCGGCCGACCCAAGGCTGAAGCCTGCCGGTAACCAGCTTGACCGACTGCAGGCCCTGCGCGATCTGCTCCAGATTCAGCCCGAGCGCCAGTCCGGCTGCCGCGGCAGCCAGCGCATTCAGCACATTGTGCTTGCCGGCCAATTGCAAGCGGCAGCGGATTTGGCCGGCCGGCGAGGATAATGTAAAACCGGTCGCGAATCGATCGCCGATAATTTCGGTTTCAATGTCCGAAGCGGTCACCTCACTGCCGTCGCTCAAACCGAAAGACAGGATTCGGCGGGAGCTTGCCACGGATTGCCAATAACCGAAAAACGCATCGTCCCGGTTGATGATCGCCACCCCGTCCGGCTTCAGCGCCGCGAGCAGTTCGCCTTTCGCCCGGGCCACGCCTTCGACGCTGCCGAAGCCTTCGATATGCGCAGGTCCCGCATTCGTGATGATCGCCACGTCAGGTCTGGCATAGGCCGCGGTATAGGCGATCTCGCCCGGATGGTTGGCCCCCATCTCGACCACTGCGTAACGATGCCGTTCGGCAAGACGCAGAAGCGTCAACGGTACGCCGATGTCATTGTTCAAATTGCCCTTCGTATGGAGCACCTCGCCGCCGGTACCGAGCACCGCCGCGATCATTTCTTTTACGGTGGTCTTGCCGTTGCTGCCGGTTACGCCGACGACCTTGGCGTTGGCCCGACTGCGCCAGACGCCTCCCAGCTCGGCCAGGGCCAAACGGGTATCCGCGACCTCGATCGTCGGAATATCCGCCTTGACGCCTTGGCGCACGATAGCGGCTACCGCTCCGCTCTGCGCCGCCCGAGCGACGAATTCGTTGCCATCGAAGCGTTCGCCCGCGATCGCGATATACAGATCGCCCGGCTGCAGAGTGCGGGTATCAATGCTGGCCGAGCCGAAGGCCCGATCGTCACCCGTCAATTCGCCATTCAGCCGCTGTGCGCATTCACTCAACCGCATGTTCACCGTTTACTCTCATTTCCAATACTCTTTGCACCGTTTCGGCATCACTGAACGGATAGCGCCTGCCGGCTATTTCCTGATAATCTTCATGCCCTTTGCCGGCAATGATCACCCAATCGTTTGCGTCCGCTTCGCAAATGGCGTTTTCAATCGCCTGTTTTCTGTCTCTGACCACCCGTACCCGTTCCTTTCGGCAGCCGGCCAGAATGTCGTTCACGATGTCACGGCCGTCTTCGTCGCGCGGATTGTCGTCGGTCACGATCACATGATCGGCCCAGCGCGAAGCGATAGCGCCCATCTCGGCACGCTTGCCCTTGTCCCGGTTGCCGCCGCAGCCGAACACGACCCACAAATTATCCCGGCAATGCTCCCGGGCGCTGGACAACACCTTGTCGAGCGCGTCGGAGGTATGCGCGTAATCGACGAACACCCGCGGCTGACGATGGCCGCCGAACCGCTCCATGCGTCCCTGAACCGGAACCAGCCTTTGCAGGTTCCTGGCTACCTGCCCGACCGGCTCGCCGGCCGCCAGCATTGCCGCCATGACGCTCAGACAATTGTCGATATTGAAATCCCCGATCAGCGAGGTACGCACGGCCACCCGCTGCGTCCGCCAGCACACATCGAACGCGATGCCGTCCGGCTCATGACGCACATTGACAGCCTGCAGGCTTTCACCTTTTGCGGTCGACTTTCCCCGGCGGCTATGTCCCCACACCTCGACGCCGGCCGGCACTGCCGCCAGCATTTGTCCGCTGTAGCCATCATCGAGATTCACCACCGCAAACGCCAGGCCCGACTGTTTGAGCAGGGACAACTTCGCCTCGGCATAAGCTTCCATCGTGCCGTGATAATCCAGATGGTCGCGGCTGATATTGGTGAATACCGCGCCCAGGAAGCGCACGCCATTGACCCGTCCCTGTTCGAGTCCGTGCGAGGAAACTTCCATCGCCACGGATTTTTTGCCTCGTTTAAGCAGTTCCGCCAGCATTCGCTGCACCGCAAGCGCATCGGGCGTGGTGTTCAGCGTAGCGTTCAGATTTCCCCATTCGCCCCAGCCCAAGGTCCCTATCACGCCGCAGTCGGGCAACAATTGGCTCAAAAACTGGGAGCAGGAAGTCTTGCCGTTGGTGCCGGTAATGCCGATCACCTTCATTTTTCGGGACGGGTCGCCATAAAAGCGCGCGGCCAACTCACCCAGCTTCCGGCCCAAATTTTCGACCGCCATCAGCGGCGCCCCCTTCAGCTCTGCCGCCAGCTCGGAACCTCCGCCCGCCGGATCGTACAGAACGACCGCCGCGCCGCGTTCGAGCGCCTGTGGCGCATATTTCAGCCCGTGCCGATTCGCGCCCGATAAAGCGATAAACGCTTCGCCCGGCGCAAGCTTCCGGCTATCCAAAGATAGTCCGGCGATATCACTGTCCGGCACAGCTCCGATCGGACCGGCGAATAACTCAGTCAGTCTCATGGCCGTCTGCCGGGGCGTCTTTTCGGGATAATACGATCGGCATCGTGTCTTCCATGTCGGGCGCGACATCGAGCACGCGCAACGCGCCGCTCATAACGCGGGAAAACACCGGCGCCGAAACCAGTCCGCCGTAATATTTGCCTGCCGAAGGTTCGTCGATCATGACCGTGATGATCAGTTTCGGGTCGCTGGCAGGAGCAATTCCCGCGAACACCGCGAAATATTTACCGCCGGCGTAACCGTGGCGGCCGTCGGATTTTTTGACCGTCCCGGTCTTGCCCGCGACTGTGTAGCCGTCGACCCTCGCCTCGTAAGCCGTGCCGTCTTTCATAATCACGCTTTCCATCATCTTGCGCACGCTTTTGATGGTTTTGGCCGAAAACACGCGTACCGAACTCGGGTCTTCATCCCGTTTCACCAGGCTCACCGTATGCAGAACGCCGTCGTCGGCCAGCGCGGTATAGGCTCTCGCCAGCTGCACGACCGAAGCGCTGAGGCCATAGCCGAACGACAGCGTCGCCCTGTCGAAATCCTTCATCTTCGAATAATGCAGGAGCCGTCCGGACGCCTCGCCCGGAAAACCGGCCTTCGCCGAAGATCCGAAACCGAGCTGGCTGTAAATACCCCACAAATATTTCGGCGGCATTTTCAACGCCATCTGCGAAACCGCGACATTGCTGGATTTCTTGATCACATGGGTCAGATCCATCGTACCGTAGTTATGCACGTCCCTGACCGTATGCCTGCCCACCTGTAAGGTTCCGTGGGTCACGAACAACTCGTTCGGCCGCACATAGCCGCCGTCCAGGGCGGCAGCCACCACGAACGGTTTTACGGTCGAACCGGGCTCGAAAATCTCGGTCATCGCCCGGTTCCGGTAAAGGCTTTCCTTCAAGTCTTCACGCGCATTCGGATTGAAAGGCGGCAGACTGACCGCCGCCAAAATCTCGCCGTTTTTTGCATCGAGCACCACAAGCGAGGCCGACTTGGCGTTATTTTCAGCCACCGCGCGCTGCAACTCTTTATATGCGATGTATTGAATGCGCTGGTCGATGCTCAGCTCAAGATCGCGGCCCGGCGCCGGATCGCTGATGTTTTCGACATCCTCGATGATATGCTGCTTGCCGTCGCGAATCACCCGCTTGCGTCCCGGCACGCCTTTCAGGATGTCTTCGTAGCCTTTTTCGATGCCTTCCTGGCCCGCATCGTTCAGATCGGTAAAACCGACGACATGGGCGGAAACCGCGCCGGTCGGGTAAAACCGTTTGAACTCGCGCTCGAAATTGACGCCAACAATCTTTAAATTTTTCACCCGTTCGGCCAACGGCGGCTCGATCCGGCGAATCACATAAGCAAATTGCCGCTTGGGATTGTCGTTCAACAAGCCGGCGACTCTGCCGGCCGGCAAATCGAGCAGGCGTTCCATCTCGCGGATCGCCTCGCGGGTTTTGTGGCGGTAGTCTTCAAGCAGAATCGCGATTTCTTCCGGACTTTTTTTGCGTTTCTTCAGATCGTCCTCGAAATCCTGCTCGGCCTGATGATGGTCCTTCGCATTGACCCAGACCGACTGCATCGGCGTGCTGACCGCCAAAGGTTCGCCGTTTCTGTCCCGGATCATCCCGCGGTAGGCCGGCACGACGACATCGGTCACATAGGTTTTACTGCCTTGCTGCTGGAGAAAATGCCTGTCGAATACTTGCAGATCGATCGCACGCACGACCAACGCGGCCATGCACAGCATCACCGCCAGCACGAGCAAATTCCGCCTTCGTCCGCAATCGACCGGTGCTTCCCCCGATTTGGCCCTGCCGCGAAAATCTCTCATGGTTTCAGATAAATAATCTTGTCACGCTCGGGCATGATCAATTTCAGTTGTTCGCGCGCGCTCAGTTCGATCTTGCTCTGGTCGGCCTGCGTCGTCAATTCCAGTTGCAACTGTCCCCACTCGACGTCGTATTGGTCCAGAATTTTTTCCTGCTTCTGGATTTCGATAAAAACCTGACGCGAATGGTATTTGCTGTAGATCGCGGCCAATGCGGACGCGAGCAGCAGCGCGAACAACGCGCCCATTGCCAAATTTTTGAATGCCGCCACGTGCTAAATTCTCTCTGCCGTTCGTAAAACCGCGCTGCGCGCGCGCGGATTCCGCTCAATCTCTTGCTTGCCGGCCTTGATCGAAGAACCGATTTTTTTCAATAGACCTTTTTCGATCTCGCTCTCCCTGATCGGCAATTTGCCGGGATCGTGCTTGCTTCCCGACTCGCTGCGAATAAACCGCTTTACAATCCGGTCTTCCAGCGAATGAAACGAAATTACGGCCAGACGGCCACCCGGTTTCAAAACCTCTACAGCCTGTTGCAGAGCCTTTTGTAATTCGTCCAGTTCGTGATTGATTTCGATCCGTATCGCCTGGAACGTGCGTGTTGCAGGGTGCTTGTGCTTCTCCGTAGCCGGTGCCGCCTCGGCGATCAATTCGGCCAGATGCCGGGTCGTTCCGATCGGCCCGACAGTCCGGCGGGTCACGATGGCTTTCGCAATACGGCGCGCATAACGCTCTTCGCCGTATTCAAATAACACTCGGACCAATTCTTTTTCGGAAACCGACGCCAGCCAATCCGCTGCCGAAAGCCCCGCTGCACTGTTCATCCGCATGTCCAGCGGACCATTCTTCATAAAGCTGAAGCCTCGCTCCGGATCGTCCAGTTGGGGGGAAGAAACGCCAAGATCGAGCAAGATGCCGTCGATCCGTCCGTTCAAGCCTTCGCGCCCGACGATCTCGGCCAGCTCCGAAAAACAACCGTGAAACAACTGGAAACGATTATCCCGCAGCAGATGCTGCGCGGCTTCGGACTTTATCGCGTCCGGGTCCCGGTCGATCGCCAGCAAACGTCCATTCGTATCCAGGCGCTGCAATATCGCCCGGCTGTGCCCGCCGCGCCCGAACGTACAATCCAGATATATCCCCTGACGCTTGATTGCCAATTGCTCAAGCGCCTCTTCCAGCATGACCGGTAAGTGCGACACCGCTATTCTCTATTAAAACGACAACGTACCGAGCTCTTCCAGTCCGTCGTTATCTTCGCCGGCCAGCCATTCCGCTTCTTTCGCCGTCCAGGCGTCTTCGTTCCAGATCTCGAATTTGTTCAATTGTCCGACGAGAACGATTTTTTTTTCCATATTGGCGAAACGTCTGAGTTTTTCCGGCAACAACAACCGGCCCTGTGCATCCATTTCACATTCCGAAGCGTTACCGATCAGAAAGCGGCGCAATTTGCCGGCCATTTTGTTCAGGGTCGGTAATTTACTGATGGTTTGTTCGAGTTTTTCCCATTCGGGCAGCGGATAAAGCCAAAGGCAACCGGCTTCGCCGACGCATAACTCGTTGACCGCAACGGTGACGACTAACTGACGCTCGCAACAATCCTGCAGTTCATCCCGGTAGCGAGTCGGAATCGCCAGGCGGCCTTTGTCGTCAAGATTGAGCGAACTGATGCCCCGAAACAAAAACTCCCTCCGAAACTAGAAAAAACCAAAATTTTCCACTTTTTCCCACTAAGGCTCCACTATAAGATTCTAGCGAACCAGAGTCAAGAGCCTTCATAACAAATTTCTTTCTTTTTTGACAATGACTTACGCTTGCCGAATTCGTCGGGTAAAAGCCCCAAGCACCTCTTTACAAAAAATTTATTGTATCAGGCATTTATCTGGCAATAATGAGAAACTACTTTAAAAAATACACAAAGCTCGCGCCTTGCCAGGAGAAGAATCCGAGGAGGAAAAAAGAAACGCCGAGGTAAAAACGATAAAGCGGAAAGATAAATTTTTGACGTTTGGATCGACGGATCACAAACGGTAAATAAAAGAAGATTGAAAGAGCCGGCCTGTAAGCCGGGTTCTGTCTTGAACAGCCATTCATCTAGGTTGCAAGTTACCCTGCAACTCAAGCAATCTACCCAGAAACCGCGCGGGCCGCGCGTTTGTTTCTCTATTTGATCTTGCTCCGGGCGGGGTTTTCCCTGCCGCCTCTGTTACCAGAGACGCGGTGCGCTCTTACCGCACCTTTTCACCCTTACCCAGCCTCTAAATTCCTTGAAAACTCCACTTGCGGAATTAACAAAAATTTAGGGGCTGGGCGGTATATTTTCTGTGGCACTTTCCGTAGACTCGCGCCTCCCAGGCGTTACCTGGCGCCCTGCCCTGTGGAGCCCGGACTTTCCTCCATTTTATCGTTACGATAAAACAGCGACTGTTCGGCCGACTCTTTCAATCCGCATAGTCTATCATAATTTCGCCGAGCGCCGAACGGAAATTGCCCGCTTACTCATCATGCCCTTCCCCATGCCGAAGCCTCAACGCCGCCTGATAGAGTGTTTTCTTGCGCGCCCCGGTAATCTCGACTGCCAGTGCGACAGCGGTTTTGATCGGGCATTCTTTCAGTAAACTCCCAAGCACTCTTTCCTGTTCGGACGTCAGTTCCACCGGTTGATCCGATTTCGGCGCACCTTCGACGAGGATCACGAACTCCCCTTTCTGCATGTTCCGATCGGATTCGACCAGCGCCGCCGCTTCGGACAGCGTCGTTTTGACGATCGTTTCGTGCAATTTGGTCAGCTCCCGGGCGATGACGAGCCGGCGCTCCGGCGGCAATACCTCTTTCATATCCTGCAAGGATGCCAGCACCCGATGGCAGGACTCGTAAAAAATCCAGGTGTCCGGTGAATCGGCTTTTGCCTTGAAAAAAGACTTTCTTTCCGATGACGTCCTCGGCGCGAAACCTTCGAAAGAAAACCGGGAGGTGGGCAATCCGGCCGCGGACAAAGCCGCAATCAGCGCACAGGCGCCCGGCAGCGGCGACACCTCGATCCCGGCATCCCGGGTCGCCTGCACCAACGGCATACCGGGATCGCTGACCAGCGGCGTCCCGGCATCGGAAACCAGCGCAATCGACAGGCCCGCCCGAAGTTTTTCGAGCAGATCGGCTGCGGCGCGCTCTTCATTATGCTGATGCAGCGAGACGACTTTCCGGTTGATGCCGTAATGCTGCAGCAAGGCTTTGATATGCCGCGTATCCTCGGCGGCGATCAGATCGACCCGCTTGAGCGTTTCCACCGCCCGGTAACTGATATCGCCGAGGTTCCCTATCGGGGTCGCCACCACATACAATTTGCCGCATTCGCTCATTATCCGTCCGCCTCAAAGAGCGTTCGCAAGACAGTTACGAAAAACTATGCCAAAATCCTCCGGCCATCGAGCAAGCACTTGTTAACCGCCAAAGCGGGCGATTATAACCCGGCTAACCGTCAGCAATCTTTTTTCTCTATGAAGAACGATCCATTCAACCTGCTAAACCTGCTAGCCAAACTCCCAGCAAAGGCACCTCACCTTTTGCGCGGCGATGCGGCGGAAGAAAAAGCCCGGCAATTTCTGATCGGCAAAGGGCTGACGCCGATATCCCGGAATTTTCGCTGCAAGCAGGGCGAACTCGACCTGATCATGCAGGACGGGAAAATTTTGGTGATCGTAGAAGTCAGATTCCGCAAATCCGGCCGTTACGGAAGCGCCGCGGAAAGCATTACCCGCACCAAGCAATCGCGTATAATAGCCGCAACCCAGGTTTATTTAATTCGGCAAAAACTCGACTGCCCGGTCCGCTTCGATGTGGTGGCGATCACGGGGAACGGCGGCATCGACTGGATACCCCATGCTTTTTCAGCGTAAAACTAACGGACATGAGTTTACAAGAACGCGTCATCGATCATTTCACGAACAGCATCCAGACCCAACAGGAAGCCGTGGTCAATCTGTCCGAACTGATCGGCTTCGCTTCACAGCGCCTCGTTCATGCCCTGCTCAACGACAAGAAAATCATCGCCTGCGGCAACGGCGGCTCGGCAAACAACGCGCAGTTGCTGGTCGCGTCGCTGATCAATCGCTATGAGCGCGACCGCCCCTCGCTGCCCGCGATTGCGCTGGGCACCGGCATGACCATGCTGACCGCGATCGCGAACGACATGCAATACGACGATATTTTCGCGAAACCGCTCCGGGCGCTCGGACAGAGCGGAGACATTCTGGTTGTGTATACGATCGGCGGGCATTCCGCAAACATATTGAAAGCGGTCAACAGCGCCCACGACAAAAACATTTCGGTGATCGCGCTGACCGGCCAGGAAGGCGGCAGCATCGCCCCGTTATTGCATGAAAACGATCTGGAACTCCGCGTACCGTCAAATTCGGCCGCCCACGTCCTGGAAACGCACCTGATGATTACGCACTGCTTGTGCGGCCTGATCGACTACCAGATCTTCGGCGGCTGATTCGGCCGGATTACCGGGTTCCGAACACCACGATCGTCTTTCCGTGGGCAGTGATCAATTTTTTTTCCTCCAGCTCCTTCAGAACGCGTCCGGCCATTTCCCGGGAACAGCCGACCAGCCGGCCGATCTCCTGGCGGGTGATATGCAACTGCATCCCGTCCGGATGGGTGAGCGCATCGGGCTGCTTACTCAAATCGAGCAGCGTTCTGGCGATGCGGCCTTCCACATCCATGAAAGCTAAATCACAGAACCTGCGGCTGGTCATCAACAACCGCGACGCCAATTGATCGCCGAGCATATAGAGCAAATCGGACGCATAGGCCAGCAATTCCTTTTTCAATACCTGCCTGAAACGGTCGTAACCGATCTCGGCCAATTCGCAGGGACTGCGCGTTTTTACGCTCACCTTGCGTACTTCCATTCCTTTGAACACCCCGACCTCGCCGATGAATTCATTCTTATTTAGATAGGCTAGAATAATCTCCTGATTTCCCTCCTCGTCTTCGGCAAAAATACTGACCGAACCTTCGATGATGAAATAGAGCCGGTCGCCGACATCGCCAGGCCTGATCACGGTCGCTTTGGCCGGATATTTTTTTCTATGGCATAAATGCAGGAATGCGTTCAGGGCTTCCTGATTGGTTGCTGGCGTGTTTTTTAACATAATGCTTCCCACGAAATGCTCCCCACGAATGATCCTAACCAGAAGTATTTTTGGCTGCATCGAGTTTAGCAAAAAAACCGCATCGCCTCGGATAGAGCCTTTATATTTTTAATTTTATTTTACAGCGACTTAGGAGGCAGTAACGACTGTTCCGCATTCTGCCGAAGCCCGGTAAAACCGCTAATTCTTTCCGGACAGACACGCAACCGCGGCTGCCGGCGCACAATCGGCCGCGGACATCCCGTTTTCGTTTGATGATGCCGGGAATAAAGCCGAGAAATCGAGATAAGGCTTTCCCATCGACTCGGCCAACTGCCTCACCAGAAAACGCCCGATGCCCGCACCGACGAAAGGGCCGGAACCGGAAAGAGCGCTTCGCGCTAACTGCCTTTCGCAGCCCAGCCGGATTCTTGATAATTGTTTCTCGCGCAGATGGTGGGCCAGCCTTTGCCACCGAGGCAATTCGGCAAGATCGAAATCGCAGCCGATCATCCGCGACAAACGCCTGGCGCTGGCGAGTACCGACTTCTCCGCACCGTCCGCCGTATCCGACTGATCGTGCACTTCGTCCAGCTCGCCGGTCAGCCGGTACACATCGGCCGCCGTCGCAAAATATTCGGCCATCAGACCCACCTCTCTGCCCTGGTCCTCTACGCTTTCGGCGAACGCCATCACGGCGGTTCTGACAATGCCGGTATAGACCAGTTCTTGCGTCGCCAAACGCTCATAATCGCTATAGCCTTCCGCAGCTACCCGCCCGCGATCGAGCAGCAGAATATCGGTAGTAGTGCTGCCGATGTCGACCAACAGGCCGCTGCCGACTTTTCGCGCCGCATAGCTTGCGCTGGCCAGCCAGTTGGCGGAGGCTATCGCTGCATAATGGTTATGATTGACCTTTGAAGCATCCAGAAAACCCAGCCTGCCGGCATAAACCAGAAGCTCGCCCCCTGGCAATAGCTCGACCATGGTAGCGAGGATCGTTTTGACCCCGTCGTCGCGGCCTGCAAACAAATCAACCAATTCGCCGGTCATCGTGATTGCGTGGCGATAAGAAACCGTGGGCAATTCACTTAGAATCGCCTCGACCGCGGAACGGAGTTTGTCCATTCCCTGCCATAACGGGCACGGCTTTTGAAAAACCGCGGTCAATTCGCCGCGACCGTTCATTACGGCAGCCTTGACATGCGCCCCGCCGATATCCCAGCCGATCATTTCATTCGTCATCTGTTTTCTGGTTAATTTGAACGGTTACCGTTTTATCCGCTCTGCGCCGGATCACAGGATCGCCCTGCAATAACTGCAACACCAGTGCGGCAACGTTGACACCCAAAGCCTCGTTCAAGCCCGCGAAAGAAGAGGTCAGCCGCGGATTGACTTCCAGGACCCGCACTTGTTCGGCCGTTTCGATCAGGTCGATGCCGGCATAACCCCACAGTCCGGGCATCGCTTTGGCCAGGCGGCCGACCAGCTCCCGATAGGGGCCCGGATCTTCTCTGTAATTGACCTGAATGGCGGCCAACCGGTACTGATCGTCCACCATATCGAACTCCTGCCGATTGACCGACAGCAGCCAGGCCCGCCCGCTCTTGAACAAGCAGGACAGGCTGGTCTTCTCGCCGTACAGATGAGGCTGAATAATGTAGCTTCCTGTTCCTCGCAAGCGCTCGACGGTCCGCGCGAACGTCCCGGCATCGCGGATCAGGCAACTGCCGCCGCCCGCTCCGTCGACCGGCTTGACAATCGATTCTCCCTGAAAAACGGAAACCTCTTCTAGACGGCAGGTGTGGACGGTCGGAATTTGCCGGTACCGCAAACACCGATAAGTCTCGTATTTATCCCCCGCCAGCCGCACGGCCTCGGAGCCGGACCCCAGGAGGGTCCTGCCGAGTCTTTCAACCGTGCCAGACAGCGAGAACAAGATCCCTTCGAACTCCGGCGCAATCGGCCAGACCGCATCCTGCCGCTCAGCCAACTGCTCGAAGCGGATAAAACAGTCGTCTTGGCGGCCAATCAAGACCGTCCGGACATTTGGCGGTACCCTGTCGCCCGACAGGCGCGCATCCAGCATGACGGTAATCTCCAAATCCGGAATTTCGCCCAGACCTTCGAGCAAAGCCTTCAGCATCAACAGGCCTTCGCGCGCCAGCGAATCGGGCAGTTCTTCCCGATTACAACCGCCGCCGCTGATGTATTCGAATACCAGAATCTTCATGTCCTTACCTCCACCGACATCCTTGTATCAGCCCGCAGCATCGAAGGAGATCCCGATGCCCAAAACGGAATATTGTATCATTGCCGCCATATACCTTATTCGGATGGAGCCTTTGAATTCATGCAAGTCATTCCGGTCATCGACCTGAAAGGCGGAGTCGCCGTTCACGCCAAACAAGGCAGGCGCGACGCCTACCTGCCGATCCATACCGCACTGTGCCCTTCGGCGGACATTTTCGACGTGGCCGAAGCTTATCTGGAGTTATACGATTTCCGGACTTTTTATATTGCCGACCTGGATGCACTGGAGGGAAAAGGCAGCCATGAGGCATTGATCCATGCCGCAGCCGAACGCTTCCCGAACCGAAATTTCTGGCTCGATCGCGGCTTGCCCCTTTCAGCCCCGGCTTCGCGGCGGCCGTCAAATCTCAAAACGGTGCTGGGAAGCGAATCGTTTCGGACCGAGACACTAAGCCTGCTGGACACCTACGCAAAAGATTTCGTTTTATCGCTGGATTTCAGAGGCATGCGGCTGGGTGCGGAGAGCCTGTTTACAAACCCCGAGTATTGGCCGAACGATATCATCATCATGACGCTGGAGCGGGTCGGCAGCGACTCCGGCCCCGACATCGAGAAACTGGCCGCCTTCCGCAAGGCTTATCCCGGTAAAAATTTCATCGCCGCAGGCGGCATCAGAAACCGGGAAGATTTGGCAGCCCTGCAAAAAATCGGCATACAACAAGCCCTAGTGGCGAGTGCACTGCATTCAGGCGCCATCGGACGCGCCGACCTTGCCGCCTTATAGGCAAAAAAATACCCCAACGAGTGGGGTATTTTTATCAGGCTTATCTAAGCTTGAATGCCGATCAACCGGCAGCGAACGGGTGCTTCGCAGTCGCTTTGCCGGCAACCACTTCAGCCGCAGTCGGAGAGCCTGCAACCGCACGCGCGATCGCTTCCTTGGTCGCTTTATAGTTGTATTCCTGGATTTTCGCGTCGTCTTCAGCCGCCCAGTGAATGAAAACACCGACGCTGATGAACAGATCGTCAGCTTCATCGGCAGGAATGGTGCCGTCTTCAACGCTGTCGGCAACCGCCATTGCTACGCCGCGTTGCGCTGGGCCAAACATTTGCACGGCTTGTTTTGCGCCTTTGATCGTAACCTTGTTGAACAAAATTGTTGCCGGTTTAACCATCAGGTTGGGAGCCACAACGGCCAGCAAAGTGGAGAAACCGTCCTTGTTGTTTGTCAAGGCGATTGCAAATGCGCTTTCAGCAGCTGAGCCTCTTGGACCAATGATCAGGTCGATGTGCGCAACTTCGTTGCCTTCGCCCACTAAAGATTCACCCACTAACAATTTATTGATTTTAGCCATGCTTGTTTTCCCCTGTGAAGAAAAATAAAAATTAGACAAATATAATCACCGTGGTCGGCCGACGTTTGCGATTGACACAGCTAGGCCTAGCGGAATCAAGCGCTTGATATATCTTCCAACCATACGGTAAATAAAGTTGCTACGGTCAGATCAGCCGTCGTGCCGGGATTGATGCCCTGCGACTTGAATTCCTGATCTATCTGATAGAGCAACGGTAATGTTTGCTCGGGATTTTCCGCTTGCTGCAGAGCGTCCTCGAGCGCAGCCATCCTGGCGACAACCATCCCGGTGTATTGATTACCATATTTCCTTTCAATGTGACTATCGGGAAACCGGCGCAGCAATCCAACATAAACAGCCAGAGCAGCCCAATTACGACCAATCCTTCCACGTATAACATTGTAGTATACTTTTGTGGAGAAATCGAATATATCTTGATACCCTGAACTATATTGAAAAGCTATACGATCCCTCGAAGCCGCCAATTTCATCGCTTCGAGCAGATTCACCGTCGCTTTTTGATGCACATCCTGCTCGCCGGCACTGCCGAGACCGCCCGGCGCAGCCAGCGTGATCGCCCTGAAAACCCAATCGGCGTCCTCGATCGTTGTTGACGACAACACCTGCGTCAAAGCCTGCCTTAAACTGACGGGCTCGGGTTTATCGGCCGCCGCCCGTACCAGCGGCGCGCACAGCAACACGATTCCCAGGTTGGTGTTGCAACCGACCGCCTCCCGCGTGGCTTTCACCGCATAATAGATTTTTTCGCCGAGCGAATAGGCGGGATTGCACAACGGCCCGGAGCTCGCTTCGGCGCTGCGCCTGAAATCGGCCACCGTCATGTCGTGGCCGTCCGCATAAACGCTGACATTGCCCGGCTTGAACGCCTGCAGCTCGATCTCGCAGGCTTCCCGGTACAGGGCTTCGAGCCGATCGGGAGCGATCATCGGATTTCGATCGCCGGCGGCTGAACACAACCCAGCCCCAAATAACGGCCGAGCAGATCTTCGGCCAGCAACGCCGCGATATTCACATCACAGACGCTTTCCAGCCCTTTCCAGGCTGGCACGCTGTTCACCTCGATCACGGTATAGCGGCCGTCCCGATCAAGCATGATGTCGACCCCCGCATAATCCATGTCGAGCGCCAGCGTCGCCCTGACCGCCAGCTCGGCCAGCTCGGCGCTTGCCTCGATCCACTCGCACTCCGCGCCCTGCGCGACGTTATTCAGCCACGACTTGCCGCGCCGCCGCATCGCCGCGACCGCGCGGCCGTTGATCACGAACACGCGATGATCGTGATACCCCTCGCCGGCGGCATGCACGAACCGCTGCAGGTAGTAGACGCCGCGGCTCGACGTCAGCCAGAACAGGTCGGTCATTTTTTCGATCCGGCGGATGCCTTCGCCCTGCGAACCGAACAGCGGCTTGCTGATCAATAAATGACCGTTTCGCAGTTCGTTCTCGGCGATCCGCCGCGCTTCCTCCGGATCGCGCAATACCCAGGTCGGCGGCGTCGGCAGGCCGGCGCGCTGCAGCAGAAAACTGGTCATGCCCTTGTCGACGCTGCGCTCGATCGCCCGGCCGTCGTTATAGACCGGAATACCGAGGAGCTTCAACGCATGCAAAACATCCAGATACAGCACCACTTCTTCGAGCGAACCGCCCGGCACCCCGCGCACGAAGGCCGCCTCCGGAAGCGCGTGCTCGAACCCGGGAATCCAGAGCGGCAATTGCCCGGGCGCCGGCGTCAATCGGCATTCGGCCAGCGAGACGTATTCCGCGCGATAGCCGTGTTCGGCAAACGCTTGCGTCAGTTGCCTGCCGTGCCAACCCGGATCATCGGTAAAAATCGCAATGCGGCGCACGAATGTCCTTTAGGCGCCGAAAGACTGGTCAAGCAAGGCATTGTCGAGCTTGCCGGCGCGGAAGCTCTTGCCCGACTCGACCGCCGTCACGATTACGCTGGCCGGGCTGAACAGCATCGGATCGATCTTGAAGAAATCGTATTCGTAATGCTTGAAAATCTCCGCAAACGGCTTGCCGTAGTCCTTCGAAGTCGAGCTCGGCAATTCATTAGCAAGTTTTTCGGCCGCTTCGTCGCTGCCTTTCACGAACAGATGGACTTGGCCTGCAAACAGGATCGCATCGTTCGTCCGCCCCATCGCCTTCACGAAGTTCGGATGCGGCGGACACAGCGGCGCACTGCCGAAGCCGTCGACGATGTTTTCGAGCGGGAAATGCAAGGCATGGGCCTTGTGCATCGCGACTTCGAGCACGCGCGCGACGACCTGCAGACCGCCAGCCAGCGAACTGGTCGGCGTCACGATCACGGTCAGCTTGCCGGGGTCGACCTTGCAGGCGGCGGCGACTTTTTCGACGATTGCCGGCGGCGGAACCGCATCGTTCTCGATCACCAGCACGGTCGAATCGAAACTGTCGCGGTAACCAAGTTCCTTGTACAGTTCCTCGACCGGTTCTTCATTGCCGTCTTTGATTTTGGCCGCCATCGCCCGGGCCGGCCCCGAACCCAACGCATAATATTTTTCGTGCGACAAACTCCAGCCCGCATACTGGCTACCGAGGCATCCCAACACCGGATTGCCGGTGTGCACATTGACCGTCAACGGCCAGTGGGCGGTATAAGGACTGTGGCTCAGCGTAACCGTTCCCATCCCGCCGAGGCAGATTTCGGCGATGATCCGTCCGGCTTCGAGGCCGCCCGGCACCTTGATACCCGCGTCGATGATCGTGCAGCCGTTGTCGAGAGTTTCGACCGCCACCCGCAGCTTGTCCGCATTGGCAATCAAATGCTGCACCAGGGGTTGGGTCAATTTATTCACACTCGCTTGATATTCCATAATTAAACCTTGATTAATCGATTGAAAATTTGTTGCTGCCTGGCCGCCAACTCCGCCTCCACCCGCTCCGGATCGCTTCGGCGGGAAATCACGCTGCACACGGGTTGCCCGGCATGACACAAGGCGCCGACCTCGGGCCTGTCCATCACCCATTCGGGCCAGACGAGCCCTTCGGGAATCCTGAGGTCTCTATCGGCATAAACAATCCGGAAACCGGCAAATCCCTTCTGCGCCGGCAACGCCTCCGGAAGGGCGCCCTGGCAGGCTGCGATATGGCAAGTCAGCAATTCGCCATAACACTGCATACTCGCAGACGGACGCGGATTGATCTCCAACCCATAGATCCGCTCGCCGTCCTGAATGAAATCGAGCGTGTTCAGACCTTTCAACCCAAAGGCCCGGGCACACTGAGACAGCCAGCCGGCCAACTGGACTTTCTGACCCGCGGATAAAATTGCATGATTAATGAGGCCGGAAAAAGCAAATTCAAGGCCGGCGCTTAAATCGGCATGAAATTGGGTATGGAAGCCGACTACACATGCCTTGTGCGTATCGGCCAAAAACAAGACGGAGCCCGGCGTTCCGGCCTGGAATTTTTGCCAGTAAACGCCGCGATCGGCTAAACCGGAAGAATAACGGCGAATACCCAGGCCGCCCTGTCCCTGCATCGGCTTGACCAGCCAACCGCCGCCGTCGGAGTCGGGCGCGACAAACGACACCGCCGGGAAGGGAATCCGCAGATCGGCCAGCACCGCAAAAAACGCGGCTTTGTCCTGGAGGCGGCGGAAGACGGCGGGCGCATTCCCCAGCAGCGTCATTCGCCGATCCAGATAATCCAGGGTTTCCGGATAAGGCTCCACGCCGCTGCCGTAAACGGCTCGACCAACCCCGTAACGCCCGACAAGACCATCCAGAACCGGGGCGACCTCTTCGATCGCCAACGACGGCAGACGGCAGACCTCGAACGCGTATTCACGGGTGTCCAGATCGGCATAAAGATCGATCACCAGTGCTTTCAGGCCGGCCTTGCAAGCCGACTCTGCCAGGATACGGCCGGAACCGGCAATGATCAGTAAAAAATCGGAGGAATTCAAATGCTGCGCAGGACCCAAGGTTGCGTCAAAAAACAATCCTTTTAGGGGGCCTACTCCACGGCAACCAGACCGCCGCTGTTGCGGGCGCTCGCGCTGGAGAAAGCCAAGGTACCGCCGGCCGCGAATTTCCGTTCCGCCATTTCGATCAGGGCAGCCGCGCGATCGGCGCCGTTCACCATGCAAAAACCGGTCGGCCCCCAGGAGGTCTGTCCGACCGCGACCGCGCCCTGCTCGGCCAGCCACTGCATGGCCGAGGCCACTTCGGGACTGGTGTAAATGCCGCCCTGGACCGCCGCAAAATGCTCTCCGACCGACCGCTGCAGACGCGTGATCACCTCGCCGAACCTGGCGATATCGTTCTCGGCGATCGCAGGCAGCGCCTGCATCAATAACAGGTAGCACAACTGCTCGGCCTCGCGCCGAGGGAACAAGGGCAGTGCCTGGAACGCCTGAATTTCCTGCAAACCGTGCAGGCCCTGTCCGCGCCTGTCGAAGACCAGGATAAACCGCCAGGCCTCCGGAATCGCCATCCGGACCAGCAGCGGCGGCGTAGCCGTGTGCTCGCCGCGCCCCCCGTCGACGACCAGCCCGCCTTGCTCGAACACGCCGATCCCGATACCGGAGCGCTGCCCCCGAACCGTCACCTGGGCGATGTCGCGAACATTCAGTCCCAAACCGTAAAAAGCGTTCAACGCCGCCCCGATCGCAAGCGACATCTGGGTACCCGATCCCAAACCGACATGCTCCGGTATCGCGCTTTCGATCCGGATTTCGAGCGCATCGGAAACACCCAATGCTTCGCACAGCCGCGTCAGGCATTTCTCCGCGCGCGCAGCCGAAGGCCCCGCAACACTGCGCCGGTCCGAGCCGGTTACCGTCAGGCGCGTCGCCTGCTCATTCAGCGCCACGCCGATGCTGCCGAAATGCCTTCCCAGGGCGCCGCTCAAATCGATAAACCCCATATGCAGCCGGGCCGGCGCGGTCACCGATACTTTCTGATGTCGAAATTGCAAAGGATCAGATCGAAAGTTGCATTGAAAAACAGGATATTATACACAAACCGGCCGGCGGCGGCGAACTAGCCCAGCCTCCCCGGCAGTTCCGCCAGATCGTTCAGCACGAACCGGCAGCGGGCCAGCGTTGCCGCATCCACCGGCCGCATCGAAGGCACCATCACCGGCAAGGCCGCCGCTTCGAAAGCGGCTTCGATGCCGGCGGGCGAGTCTTCCAAGACTAGGCAGCGGCCGGCCTCAACCTTCAGCGCGGATGCCGCCTGCAGAAAAATATCGGGCGACGGCTTGGGGCGCCGGACGTGATCGCGCGCGACGACGACCGGAAAAACGCCGGAGAGCCCCGCCAGCGCCAAACAGGCCTCCGCGTTAACCAAAGCGCTGTTCGTTGCCAGGCAAAACGGAATCGCTTCCCGGTTCAGATAATCCCGAAGCGAGTGAAAACCGGTCTTGACCTCGATCCCATGCACCGCCACATAATCCCGCCAGCAGTCTGCCGTCAGTCGGTTGAATTCGCCGGGATCGAAACCGGGGCCGCAAAAGCTTGCGATCTGTTGGAGCACCGCATCGCCCGCCAGCCCCGCCAGTCCTTCGAGAAAAACGTCCGGAAAATCGTAACGCATGGCCCGTCCCGCTTCGCGCCAGGCCGCCCGGTAGGTCTTTTCGGTATCGAGCACCAGCCCGTCCATGTCGAAGATGACCGCCGAAATATAGGCCCGCTTAATCATGGATGACCCGGATATGTTCGCCGTGCGCCTCGCGGCTGGAACCGACCACGATATGCCGGACGCCTTCGGCGTTCCGTTCGAGCATGCCGGCCACCTCCACCGTTTCGCCCTTGCGCGCCTGCCCGGCATAAGTCGCGGTAAAACAGACGATCGCCGCAATCGAATCGTGCTCGATCCGGTAAACGGACGGATAGCCGAACGCCTGCTCGTCATCCGTAATCCGGCAAGTCAATGTAACCGGTTCGAGCTTTTGATAACGCTGCGGCCTGTCCGATTCGTTTTGCTCGACCCAGCTCAAATCGAACTTGCGCCCATTCACCAAGGCCTTGTTGAATTTCCGCTTTTCATGCCAGACATACTCCTCGAAACTCAACGAACAATTCCGGCGGCGATACGATGCCTGCCAATCGCGGTCGCTCAGATCCTGCAGGCGATCCTGTTCGATCAACGCGCTCACGCCGGCGCGGCAGCGATGAAAAACCTCGCTCCCGTAGCAAACCAGATCGATATCGGAACTTGCTTTTTGCACGCCGACCAGCACCGACCCCGTGATGCCGATCCGGTTCAGGTCCACCCCTTGCTGCCTCAGCAATTCGCCAAGTTCAAAAACGTCGCGCTCGACCGGATCGTGGCGAAACTGCCGCATGATATGCCGAAAACGGTCCTTCGGCCGATGGTGCCTGACGATCCGTTCGACGTCCACCGCATGCAGGCGCGCATCCAGAATCGGCGAATAATGCAGATAATGAGGATGATTTCGGTACAGGAAGGCGTTCGCCTCGTCGGTCGCCTGCTTATGCCAATGGCCTTCGGCGTTTATGTAGCGTAAAAAGCACAGAGCCTTGCCTTGTTCGAGATGCGGATCGACAACTGCGAACAAGAGACCTTCGGCCGTTTCGATGAAATCTTTGGGAGAAAACACGGAAGATATTGAAGAAAAAAGGACGCAAGAAAACAAGGCCGGGCAGCGCTGAAATCGTTAAATCAAACAGCCGTGACCGGCGTATTCCGGGCGGGTAAAAAATGATGCGTACGCTTGCCGTACGGGCCTGAAACGCTGCCATTAGCGGACATTATAGCAAATCGCACTGCATCGCTATCTTCATCAGCTCCGCGAGACTGTCCGCCTGCAATTTTTCCATGATGCGCGCCCTGTGCGCATCGACGGTACGATTACTGACCTTCAGGATTTTGGCCGACTCCTTGTTGGAATGGCTGCTGATGACCAAGCGCAGGACCTCCATTTCGCGCGGCGTCAGTTGCGCCAGCCGCTGCAGAATCTCGCGCTTCAGGGACTGCTGGAATCGGGCATAGATATCCTTATGGATGCCCTCGGCGATGCGCTCCAGCAGCACGCTGTTTTCGAAAGGCTTTTCCAGGAAATCGATGGCGCCCGCACGGAACGCTTTCGCGGAATCGGCCACTTCGGCATGGCCGCTGATGAAAATGATCGGAATATCGAGGCTCCGTTCATTCAATGCCTTCTGCAGTTCGAGGCCGCTCATTTCCGGCATTCTGACGTCCAGCAACAGGCAGCCCGGCCGTTCGGGGTCGTAACAGTCCAGAAATTCCAGAGCGGAAGCAAAGCTTTGTACATCGAACCCGGCCGTTTCGATCAGCAAGGTCAACGAATCGCGGACCGCAAACTCATCGTCTACCAGATAAACCATCGCGTCGTTCCGTTCAAAAACCATTCGCCTGCTCCTTTGAAGGTAAAGTGATATAAAAAGTACAACCGCTGCCGGGCAGGCTCGTGAAACGCAACGTGCCGTGATGCGCCTCGATCAGCGAGCGGCTGATCGACAGCCCCATGCCCATGCCGTTTTTTTTGGTCGTATGAAAAGGGGTCATGATTTTCGCAAGTTCGGCGGTGGCAATGCCGGGCCCGTTGTCTTCGACTCCGATTTCGATGAACCGGCGGCCATCCAGACGGGTATGTATCGCAAGCCGGCGCGGATGATCGTGAGCAAGATCTTTCATCGCTTCGATCGCGTTTCTGAGCAAATTCAGCAACACCTGCTCGATTTGGACCTCATTGACATAGACCGGCGGCAAATCATCCGCCAGATCCAGGCCGAGCTTGATATCTTGCAGCTTGATATCGTCCGCACACAGCCCAATGCAATCCCTGATCAGTTGATTGATGCAGACCAGTGTCCGTGTAGCGGTTTTCGAACGGATAAAATCGCGCATGCGGTGAATGATCTGGCCGGCGCGCAGCGCCTGCTGATGCGTTTTGGCGAGAATCCCGGCCAGTTTTTCGGTATCTAACTGAGACATTTTAAGCAGGTTCAAGCTGACTTCCGTATAGGCGACGATGGCGGTCAGCGGCTGATTCACTTCATGCGCGATGCCCGAGGCCATCTCGCCCATCAAGCCGAGGCGGGTGACATGCGCCAACTCTTCCAGGTGCTCCCGGTTTTCCTGCTCCTGCAGCTTGCGCTGGGTGGTATCGCGCAGGATGCCGGTAAAATAAATCTCGCCGTCGATGCAAAATTCGGCCAACGACAAATCCAGCGGCACGCTCCACCCGCCTTTGTGCCGGGCTTCGACCTCCCGTATGCTGCCGATGATTTTGGAATGGCCGTGATCGATATAGTCCTTTATATATCGGCCATGCTGTACGGCTTGCTCGGGCGGCATCAGCAGATTGATGCTCCTGCCCACCAGTTCCTCCTCGGTATAGCCGAGTATCGCCTTGACTGCGGCATTCGCGGTGACTACACAGCCGTTCCGGTCTATCGTGATGATGCCTTCGACCGCCGCATTGAAAATCGAGTTGAGCTTGGCTTCCCGCTCCCGCAGGCGCTGCTTCGACTCCTCAAGCGCCGCAATATTCCTTCTCAACGCCTGATTACTCTCGGTCAGCTCGCGCGTCTGCTCAGCCAGTCTTCGCTCCAGCGTTCCGATCCTTTCTTCAGACGCCAGCAGGCTTTGTTGGGCGATAGACAGGCATTTTCGCAATTCGGCGACTTCCGCCGGCGCCTTATCGCAAAATCCGGGGACGGCTGATGAATTGGATTCAGAAGTCATAAATCGATACACCGGCAATGGCCAGGCGCCGCTATTGTATATCCGTTAGAAATAAAGGGGAACGCCGCGATCTTTAACTCGAGCGGAGATTCTACAGCATCGAGAACCCGCGGAAATTATATTATCTTGACAATTTCATGATAAAAGCCTCGGTAAACGCTTGCGCTCGGTGAATACTGAGACTTCGGTCTTCATCAAAAAGCTCAATTTCGCATAGGTATTTGTACGAATTGCCGAATGTCGATTGTTGTTGCTAGCATTCCAAAGTCATTAAGCTATCGATTATTTCAGGAGATCCAATGAATATACCCGATAAATCCCTGAATACTGATGCATATGGAAATACGGACCCCGACAAATTCCGACTGATGGTTGAGGAACGGGCTTACTTTAAAGCCGAAAGGCGAGGATTTGCAAACGGACATGAGCTGGACGACTGGCTGGAGGCCGAACAGGAAATCAGCAACCAGTGTCGCTATTGGTATTTGGATAACGACCCCTCCTAACCTCAGGGCATTTTTTGAACCCTATCTGAAAAAAACGAGGTATACCATGAGACGCAATATCCGTGTCAATAATGCCGTCGCGTATACGCCGGAAATAAGCAGACGCTGCGTCGCCTATCATGAAGCCGGTCATGCCGCCGCCATCTATCTGCTCAACCGGATACGCAACATTCCTCCGCTCTTATTCAATCTGAGATTCAGCGTCATTCACTCCGATACCGTTACCGATTTTCAGACCGCTTACGAAAACTATATCGCCTGCATTGAAGGCGGACGCCTGCTGCACACTTTACCCGATACGCTGGACGATTTCCGGTATATATCGGTAGAAAACGGGCAGGATTGGATTCGCACCCGGGAAAATTTATTGAACGCCTTCGACGCGGACATGATCAACCTGCTCGCAGGCTCCCTGGCGGAAGCCAAATTTGTCGCGGAAATGGATGACGAAATCTTTACCTACCGGCTGGTCGACCCGCCTGCACTGGAAAATTACGGCGGTTCCTTCGATCTGGCGCTGATCGAGGACTACTTGCAGCGCTACTCGCCCGATCAACAGACACGGGATCAGAAATTGAACCAATTACACCAGGTAGCATTCAATTTCATAAATGATTATCATAACTGGCGCGCCATCTCCAAGCTTGCGGAATTTATACTTGCGGCCGATAAGGATACGATTTGCTCCGAAGAAGTCGCGACAATCTTGGGAGAGTAAAACCTCCTGCACAGGCTTTTTTAATGCGTCGAACGCAGGCGATTTCATCGCCGCAGCATGGGTATCGATCTTTAATTCGGATCGATAAAAAACGCCTCGCAGACTCTCCCATCGGGATAAAAAACCAACCTCCGGGAAAACCTCATGGAAAAGCGTGAAAACGATATTGTGAAATTAGTGATCGCATCTTTAAGCCAGTTTATTGACTTTTTGAAAAACCTGCCGGGACGCGCGATGAATCTTTTGAGCGGCAAGGAACGGCCGGTCGATCTGAATAAAGCGCCGGACATGGATCCGAAGCAAAAAAGGATCATCATTTTTACGCTTGGCTTCATCCTGCTGCTGCTCGCCTTCAATAACCTGCAGGAGATCCGCCAGAGCGAAATCCCGTTCAGCCAGTTCATGACATTGATGCAGGAAGGGAAGATCGACAAAGTGGTCGTCTCGGAACATTACCTCAGCGGCGTCATTAAACCCGAAGCCGGCGAAAGCGCAGGCAAACCTTTCACGACGGTGCCGCTCTGGCACTCCGACCTGGCTGAAATGCTCGCCAAGAACAAAGTGGATTTCGTCGTCAGAAGCGGCGACAACTGGCTGTCCAATCTGATTTTCAACTGGATCATTCCGATCTTCATTTTCGTGTTCATCTGGTCTTGGCTGCTTCGCCGCAGCGGCGCCGCCGCCGGCCCGCAGGCATTTCTGAACATCGGCAACAAGGCCCGGATCCAACAGGATACGCAGCCGAAAATCACCTTCAAGGATGTCGCCGGCGCCGACAGCGCCAAGCAGGAGCTCGGCGAGTCGATCGACTTTCTGAAAAATCCGGAAAAAATCCAGAAACTCGGCGGCCGCATGCCGAAAGGCGTGCTGCTGGTCGGACCGCCCGGCACCGGCAAAACTCTGCTCGCCCGCGCGGTTTCGGGCGAAGCGCAAGTACCGTTTTTCAACATCAGCGGTTCGGAATTCATCGAGCTGTTCGTCGGCGTCGGCGCGGCCCGCGTTCGCGATTTATTCGAACAGGCGCGCAACAAGGCGCCCTGCATCATCTTCATCGACGAACTCGATGCGATCGGCCGCTCGCGCGGCGGCCCGGTAGTCATGGGTGGGCACGACGAACGCGAGCAAACGTTGAATCAGCTGCTGACCGAAATGGACGGCTTCGACACCTCAGTCGGGGTCGTGGTGATGGCGGCCAGCAACCGGCCCGAGGTGCTCGACAAGGCGCTGCTCCGCGCCGGCCGCTTCGACCGCCAGATCATCGTCGACAAGCCCGATCTGCAGGACCGCATCGAAATCCTGAAACTGCATACGCAGAGAATGATCCTGGCCAAGAACATCGACCTTGCAGTGATCGCCCGGCGTACGCCCGGCCTGGTCGGGGCCGATCTTGCGAATATTGCGAATGAAGCCGCGATTCTGGCGATTCGCAACGGCCATACGCAGGTGGAAATGCAGGATTTCGAAGCCGCGATCGACCGCATACTGGCCGGTCCGGAAAAGAAGAGCCGGGTGTTGAACCCGGAAGAAAAACGCCGGGTCGCTTTTCACGAGGCAGGACACGCGCTGGTCGCAGAAACCGTACCGACCGGCCAGCCCGTGCATAAGATCTCGATCATTCCGCGCGGTGTAGCAGGACTGGGGCATACCTTGCAACTGCCGGTCGAAGAAAAATTCCTGGCGACCGAAGACGAACTGAAAGACCAGATCGCGATTCTGATGGGTGGACGGATGGCCGAGGAAACCGTTTTCGGCACTGTTTCGACCGGCGCGCAAAACGACCTCGAAAAAGCGACCGAAATCGCGCGCAGTATGGTTTGCAGCCTCGGCATGAGCAAGAAGCTCGGGCCGCCGGTCTACGGCAGGCGCCAGCATTTGCAGTTTCTGGAAACCGAAGTCTCCGAATACCGCAATTACAGCGACATCACGGCCAGCCTGATCGATGCCGAAATCAAGATGCTGATCGAGGAAGGCGAAAGCCGGGCGCGCGAAATTCTGACTACAAAACGCACACTGCTCGATAAACTGGCTAATCTGCTGCAGGAAAAAGAAGTCGTGAACCGGGAAGAAGTCGTCGCTCTGATGGGCAAGTAATTTTCACCATAAGGCAGATTTTATTGATCCAATGCGGGCTCAGCGAGATGGATTTGCCCGCAATGGCAGCCAAATGTTGTTCAACATCAAAATTTAACAGGAGAAGCCAGCTGCCTCCGGGGCGGGCAGACTTCCTGACTGGCGGAAAAAACGGGTGAATCCGCTCGAACAATCGTCCCTCGAATATCTCGATGACTCGAAACCAGCAAACAAACGATTCACGCGGTGCCGCTCCATACAAATGGTCGGCCAAAGTCACGCGCGAAAGCAATGCCCTTAGCCTGGAACAGGGGGTCTTTACCTGGAAAGATCCGCAGCGGATTGCCGAATCGCTGAGGAATTCGGCCGAAGCAAGCACGCGCCGCAAGGCCGAGCCGTTCCGCTCGGCAATGTCGATGCTGGTATTTTATGTCAACCGCGCCGGCAAGAATCTGGATCCCGAACAGAAGCAAATCCTTGAACAGGCCAAACGGGCGCTGCGCGAATTGTATGGAAAAAATGAGAGAGACCCGCGACCTCAACAAGCGCCCATTGAAATGAGGTTGTCGGCAGACACCTCGTTTGGACGGCGAATCCGGGCAAAATCGTCGGAAGCCAAGCCAGCCGGATAAGCGAAGCCCGTCCTCCGAAAAAACCGGGCGAGCCGCCGCGAAAAACAGGACTTTCGGAGAGAGGCTTTTCTCCCCGCCTTGAAACGGAGAGAAAAGTCGATCTGATGTTATTGATCGAAATTGAAATAGGTCGTGGGCTGGTCGAAGTCCTCCCAAACATACTCCGATTGCACTAGGCTGTCGGTCGGAAGCGGACTGGTGATCACGTCGAATATCCCTGTCGCGGTTCTGCCGAGCGTATGGAGCGTGCCCAGAACCAAGCCGCCCGGTCCGCCGGCAATCGGATTGGTTTTATCGCTAACATAAGCGATATTTTTCGGCACTTCGCCAATGCCGGTAAATAGGTTTGCAAACCCTCGCGTAAATTTCGCGGACACATCGGAAACATAGCCTTCCGCCTGGCTGGGCGGAGCATACACACTGACCATCAAGGCGGTAGCCAACAACATACGATTAAATTTCAACATGAGTCTCCCCTTGTTTATTTTTTGTCATAGATAATAGTTTCGAATCGCTACTTGATTATAGATCAATTAAGCCGTGTGATCAAAAAAATGCGCCTTACTGATTTTCTTGCCGATGCCGCTCGGAAAACAGGTTGAAAAATTGTTTCGCCGTCCTGCCGCTTTTTGCAGCCCGCCTATGCGCAAACTCCAGCGCCTCCCGGTGCAATCGATCCCGATCGCCGCTATAGGCGGGAAAATAACTGTCGACGATGTTCAGGTAAGTCTGGGCCGAATGCGGATAGAACGCCAGCCATAAACCGAAACGGTCCGACAGCGAAATCTGTTCTTCGACCGCATCGGAATAATGCACCTCGCCATCCACCAGACGAGTGTCGAGGTTATCGCTCATCCGTTCCGGAAGCAAATGGCGGCGATTCGACGTCGCATACACCAGTATGTTCTCGGGCGGCAACTCGATCGAACCTTCGAGCACGCTTTTCAGCGACTTGTAACGGCGGTCGCGCGCTTCAAACGAGAGATCGTCGCAGTAAACGATGAAGCGTTGCGGCAGTTCGCGGATTTCGTCGACAATCTCAGGCAAGTAAACCAGATCCTGTTTATCCACTTCAATGATCCTGAGCCCCTGTTCCCGGAATTCGTTCAAAAGCGCCTTGATCAGCGATGACTTGCCGGTGCCCCGCGCCCCCCAGAGCAAGGCATTGTTGGCCGGCATGCCGGCCAGGAAACGTTCGGTATTGTCGAGCAATTGCCGTTTCTGTTCGTCGATGCCGACCAGATCCTTTAGCCGGATCGTATCCAGACGGGCGACAGGCCGTAAATATTCTTTATTCTGCCGCCAAATGGCCGCATAAGTCGTATGCCAATCGTTGGGCTTCACACTATGATCCTGAGATTTAAAGACAATGGAAACTTGAAAAAACCGCCTGTTCAAGAAACAGTAAAGTATCGGGAAAATGCGCCTAAAGCAAGGAATCAATCTGATATGCTTTCAGGCTACGGATAAGCTGAAATAAACGTTCGCTTCCCCCTTTGAAAAAGGGGGATCGAGGGGGATTTAATTGAAAAATCTCCCCTAAATCCTCGGCAATCGCTCCTGCATTACCCTACCTCCTGCATCCATGCAGTCGTCTTTTTCAAAGAGGAGGACTGAACGCATACGTCGCTAAAAAGCGATGCAATGCGAATCGGTTAAAACCGGGAAATTATTTCCGCCCAAATCCTAAAATAAGGTTGAAGACGCATTTATTACTCTGCCTGAGATTTAAGACAGTAACATTTGCATCCAGCGAAACGGGAAATGAAATCCAACTTCAGCCTTCCAAATGGTATTTCACGATCCGCTCGACCTCGTCTTTGGAGCCCAGGATCACCGGCACGCGCTGATGCAGGCTCTGCGGCTTCACGTCGAGCATCCGTTCGCGGCCGGTCGAGCAGGCGCCGCCGGCTTGTTCGACGATGAAAGCGACCGGGTTGGCTTCGTACAGCAAGCGAAGCTTATACGGTTTTTTCGGATCGCGGCTGTCGTAGGGATACAGAAAAACGCCGCCGCGGGTCAGAATCCGGTACACCTCGGCAACCAACGAAGCGATCCAGCGCATATTGAAATTCTTGCCGCGCGGACCATCCGTGCCCTGCACGCATTCGTCGATATAGCGGCGAACCGGTTCTTCCCAAAAACGCTGATTGGACATATTGATCGCAAATTCGCGGGTATCTTCAGGAATCGTCATGTTGCGATGGGTCAGAATGAATTCGCCGATGTCCTGATCCAGCGTAAAGCCGTTTACACCATGGCCGGTCGTCAGCACCATCATCGTCGAAGGCCCGTACAGAACGAAGCCGGCGCAGACCTGCTCCGCGCCTTTGCGAAGGAAATCTTCGGGTTCGGCATCCACACCTTCGCGGCAGCGCAGAATCGAAAAGATCGTGCCGACGGTCAGGTTGATGTCGATATTCGACGAGCCGTCCAACGGGTCGAACAAGACCAGATATTTGCCTTTCGGATATTGCGGGGGAATCTTGATCGGCTCGTCGACTTCTTCGGACAGCATGCCGGCCAGATGCCCCGTCCAATCCAGCGCCTCGACCATGATCTCGTGGGTAATGATATCGAGTTTCTTCTGCACCTCGCCCTGCACGTTTTCGGATTCGGCACTGCCGAGCACCCCGATCAGGTTGCCGCGATTGACCTTATGCGAAATCTGTTTGCAGGCGGTAACGATGTCGTTCAACAGCATCGTAAACGTTCCCGACGTACCGGGATACTCGCGCTGCTGTTCGATCAGGAATTGGGTCATCGTGACTTTGTTGGCCATGAATTGTCGGATCTCCGTTGTAGTTCGTTTCTTACCTGCCAATTATACCTGTTTGGTCCGCATCGATGTGCCCGAATTCCCGAGCTGCGGCGGCTGGCCGGCAAATTGTCGCGCCGGTTTCGCAAATGCGGATTTTATGTTATATTTACCATAAATGAGAATGATTATTGATAACTGAGTCAATTCAGTAAACGATTCAATTTAAAGGCTATTTTATGTTGATTGACTTAAAAAAACTGGCCGTCGGCGATCTGGCGAAAATCGTCGGCTTCGACAAAGCGGGCAAAGCCTACCGCAAGCGCCTCCTGGCGATGGGGCTGACGCCCGGCACCGAATTCAGCGTGACCCGCTTCGCGCCGATGGGCGATCCCGTCGAGATCCGCCTGCGCGGTTTTTCTCTCACCTTGCGTAAAGACGAAGCCGCGGTCCTGCAAATCGAGAAGCTCTGATGGCCGCCGATTTCACGGTCGGCGTGGTCGGCAATCCCAATTGCGGCAAGACCACTCTTTTCAATGCGCTGACCGGCGCGAAACAGCACGTCGGCAACTGGCCCGGCGTCACGGTCGAAAAAAAGACCGGCGAGTATGCCTTTGAAGGTAAAACGATCGAACTGGTCGATCTGCCCGGCACTTATTCCCTCGAAGCCTCCGACGACCAGGTTTCCCTCGACGAAAAGGTCGCGCGCGATTTTGTTGCGGCCCGCGAAGCCGACCTGATCGTAAACATCGTCGATGCCTCCAGCATCGAGCGCCAGCTGTATCTGACTTCACAGCTGATCGAAATGCGCACGCCGATGATCCTGGTGTTGAACATGATGGATGCGGTCAAGCAGCGGGGCATCAAGGTCGACATTCCTTACCTTGCAGAACAACTTGGCTGTCCGGTCGTGCCGATCGTGGCCTCGACCAAACAAGGCATCGGCGCGCTCAAGAAAGCGATCAATCAGGCCGCTCTCGCCAAGCCGACCCCCCATTTGAATATCGATTACGCGCCCGCGCTGGAACAGGCTATCGCCGAACTCGCGCCGCAGCTTGCCGATGCCGCGGCGCGGCAGCATTGCGATTTGCGCTGGCTGAGCATGCGCCTGCTCGAAGACGACACGCTGGCGCGGAAAATCGCCGGGCCTTCGATTATCGAAACGGTCAAAACCTTGCAGCGCCGCATCGAACGGGAAACCGACGACGAAATCGACATCCTGGCCGCCGACGCGCGCTACGGCTTCGTGAACGACCTCACGCAGGCCTCGGTCTGCAAACAGCACGAAGTCAGCCGCCATACCTCCGAAAAAATCGACACCATCGTGTTGAACCGCTTTCTGGGCATTCCGATCTTTCTGCTGGTGATGTACGCGATGTTCATGTTCACGATCAACATCGGCAGCGCATTCGTCGACTTTTTCGACCAGGCCGCCGCGGCGTTGCTCGTCGACGGCCTGGGACGGGTCTTGTCCGATTGGGGCCTGCCCGAATGGCTAACCGTGCTGATCACCCGAGGCATCGGCGGCGGCATGCAGGTCGTGGCGACCTTCATCCCGATCGTCGGCTTCCTGTTCCTGTTTTTGTCCGCGCTAGAAGATTCGGGCTACATGGCGCGCGCCGCGTTCGTGATGGACCGTTTCATGCGCATGATCGGCCTGCCCGGCAAATCGTTCGTGCCGATGATCGTCGGCTTCGGCTGCAACGTGCCCGCGATCATGGCGACCCGGACGCTCGAAAACCCGCGCGACCGGATCCTGACCAACCTGATGAACCCGTTCATGTCCTGCGGTGCCCGCCTACCGGTTTATGCGCTGTTCGCGGCCGCGTTTTTCCCGGCCAACGGCCAGAACCTGGTCTTCGGCCTGTATCTGTTCGGCATCGGCGTCGCCGTCCTGACCGGGCTGATCATGCGCCATACCCTCTTCAAGGGCGAATCGTCGCCGTTCATCATGGAACTGCCGGTCTACCACCTCCCTACCCTGCACGGCGTGCTGATCCGCACCTGGGACCGGCTCAAGTCGTTCCTGTTCAACGCGGGCAAAGTGATCGTGCCGATGGTGCTGGTGCTGAACTTTTTGAATGCGCTGGGTACCGACGGCAGCTTCGGCCGCGAAAACAGCGACAAGTCGGTCCTGAGCGAAATCGGCCGCGGCCTGACGCCCGCCTTTTCGCCGATGGGCATCAGGAACGACAACTGGCCGGCGACAGTCGGCATCTTTACCGGCGTACTGGCCAAAGAAGCGGTCGTCGGCACTCTGAATGCCTTGTACAGCCAGATGAATGCAGACTCTGCAGCGGTCGCAGCCGAGGCATTCGACCTGAAAGATGCCCTGGTTGCCGCACTGCAGACCATCCCCGAAAATCTGGCTGGCGTCGCCAACAACGTGCTCGACCCCCTGGGCCTGAACATCGAAACCGCCAGCAGCGAACTGGAAGTCGAAACCGCCGCCTATGCGGCGATGCGGCAAAGCTTCGACGGCCAGGCCGGCGCCTTCGCCTACCTGCTGTTCATCCTGCTGTATGCGCCCTGCGTCGCCGCCACCGCCGCGATCTACCGCGAAACGAACCGCGGCTGGACCGTTTTTGTCGTGCTCTGGACCACCGGCCTCGCCTACATGACCGCGACAATATTTTATCAGGCGATGACATTCGGCCATCATCCGGCGAACTCGCTGGCCTGGATCTTAGGCCTGACGGCCGTCTTTGCCTGCGTGATTGGGGGATTATGGCGGTACGGCAGACAATCCGGCCCGACTATCAACAAAGGAGCCGCCGTTGATCCTGTCTGACCTGCGCAACTACATCAAAGCGCAGCGCCGCGTCGCGCTGCTCGACTTGGCCAACCATTTCAACGTCGATGCCGACGCCCTGCGCGGCATGCTCGGCAAATGGATCAGCAAGGGCAACCTCCGCAAACTGCCTTCCGGCACCGCCTGCGGCGGCAGCTGCTGTAAGTGCGATCCGGCGTCGATCGAGCTTTATGAGTGGGTTGATACCCAATAAAGAGCGGAATGAAAGCGGGCAGGCTGGGTTGAGGAACGAAACCCGGCAAGTTCGGGCACAGGCTACGCTGGGTTTCCGCATAGCTCCAACCCAGCCTACGAGCTTGCACCATGCTATTCATGCGCCTTCGCAGGCGCACATACGGTTTGCGTCTCACCGCATATCCCACCAGGTTATGTTGACAAACATCGCCTACGCCGGCTCAGGATATAAAAGCAATCCACTCACCAGCAGCTTATCTTCTTTGACCAACGCGGGTTTTAACATCATGGGTTCGGCTATATTCTCGCCATAGGCAAGTTGACGTTCAAATAGCGCCTCATTCTTACCAGATTCATATTGAATAACTTCTATTTTATAACCGCGTAAAATTCTCTGGATGCTTTCCAGATATTTTTGTAAATCCCCTGGGACACTTGGATCATTTTGATAAGTGAGCAATTCATGCAAGAAGGGGAGAATATTGGGTACATCCTCCAAATTTACTTGACGTTGCAAATTTTCGTTCAGAGCTTCGTTACGGATGTCTTCGATTTCGTTGTTCAGTCTATCGAAATTTTTCACTGCAAGATCGAAAGCCGCGAGAACCTTTTCCGGGTTTAAGCTGAGTTTTGCTGGCGTTATCGAAACGGTGGATTCAACCGGTCCATGATATGAATGATCTTTTGTTTGCTTTGTAACGACAGTAGTAAATCCTCCTAAGGTAAAGCCACCGAGCGCTGCAAGCATAATGCCGCCCGGAATCAGTAAAGTCCCAAGAACCGATGCGGCAGCAGGAGCAAAATCCATTGCATGGAGTCTTTCAGGTTTGACATCAATTGCCTGGTTTCCAGGCGAACCGTCCGGTGCGACTTGACTGAGATCAACCTTAGAGGCTAATGCCACACCGCTGAGAAAGGCATTGAAGTAATAAGAAGTTAGGCGAGTTTCCCTTGCCGTCAACTCTTTTCCGTAATCTCCCTTGGAGCTGATTATATCCTGTAAAAATGATTCCCCCTTTAGTGTTAAATCTAAAACAGACTCTGCATTTTCTAAACTGGATTGGAGTTGATCTACACGGTTTTGATATAACTCATTCAATACATTCATAGTCATCACTTTAGGTTTACATTATAAGCATTCTGGCGTCTTCAGCCGCTTTTTCAAGGGAATCTTCAAATAAAGATACTGTTTTATTGACAAGTTCCTCTTCAAACTCACTATGTTGTTTCATCTGTTTTACGATCTCTTGTTTTATATCTGCCTTTTTTCCATCTATGCTTTTATATACTGAATCTTTCTTAACAAGCCCCCTAACCCAGTCAGGTAAATCCCAAGAAGGAAGTTTTTCGGTTAAAGAATCTTTAAAACTAACGCCTGAAAAAATTGTAATGCCAGCCGTAGCGATAAGCATTACCCATCCTATGGGATTTATCAGCTCTGCGGCAATAATAGCCGCCGCAATAGTTTCAGACATTAAGGCAATTATGCTTATAACCACGCTCATAACCGCGGGAAGCGCATAAAATGTAACAACACCCGCCACTAATCCTGAAATTACTGAGATAAGGGTTGTAAAAACATCACCCACGCCATCGGTAGCATCAAAATTTCTATAAAGCCGCCCATAATTATTATTTGTCGGAGAATTCCACTCAAAATTACTTTGTAATTTTCCTCTGGGAATGCGATACTTATTTTCCAATTCATTTAGTTTGACATCAATATCATTAGTAACTTTTCCAATAAATTCTGAATTTATTTTTTCAACCTCTTTGGGGAAATCTTGTGCAAGCCATAGTTTTATAGCTTCATCAATGTTTCTGTTCATGCTATTGATCGTCGATATGTTGCCTCTTTTCCATGAATCAAATTTATTTTTGATAATGTCTATTATCGCGTTCGATGCGGCATCTGCTAATTTAATATAAAACCATTCCAGATTACCTCTAACCGCATCAGGCAGTTCGGCTCTAATAAAAGTTGCGACTTCACTTTTAAAATTTTCGGTTCGATGCTGTATTCTGCCCCATCTTGCAAGACCGTGGGCAATAGTAATGCTCGGATTTGGCAATGGCAATATATCATTATTCAAGCCAGGGAAAACTTCCAAACAGACTTTCTCGATAACCCCCATATTACATGCTCCGCCTGTAAGTAAGATTGCTGATATGTCATCGACTTTTTTTGAATGCAACTCTTGTTTGAAATTGCATAAGGATTTTCTTAAAGCATCTCTATAGCTTAGGCTCTCACCCTCGATATTGACTACAGGTAACTCATTTATAATATAATCCATGCGATCTTTGTCCAAAGTTAAGTAATGACTGACTCTTTTCCCTTCGATCCGCAGTGAATGGGCCTCATCAATAGTCCTTTCGCAAGAGAAGTATTTTTCTTTTCCCCGGCGGCAGAATAATTCTAATCGAGCTTTTTGCTCAGGTCTATGATTGAAATAATTGCATGTTATGTCTTTGCTATCGCCATTATCATCCATAGAAAGATCGAGTATGGCTCTATCGATTAGCCTGGCACCTATTTCTTCGCCATAATCGAGTGGGCTGGATTTTTCTTTAAGATTTACGGCTGTAAAATCTATCGTCGAAGAACCTGCGTCGATAACTAATACCCACCCCTCTTGCATCCTATTTCTTTGCTTATTTTTTATCTCTCTACCCTCAATTGCCTCGACCATAGCCGCTCGCGATTCAGGTACCAGTTCAAAGTTTTTCCCAATAATAGTCTCTTTTAATGTATCAGAGAATATTTTTATCGGTTCACCATGTTCTAAATGTCCCCAGCGCGAAGGATGACCAACGATAATTTTACATTCATCTAAGTTTATAACCTTTTTTTCTATTTGATGAGCAATCAGATGATCTACAAAGTCCTGTGTGAGTTTTTTATACTGTTGGATGCCTGATTTCGGAACTTCTTTAAAGCTTACATGCAAACCACCCAGCTTAAGCTCGTTGCTATTTTCAGCTGCTATGCCAATTAGTACACCTTTATCTTTATTTGGATCTGTATAACCAACAACAGTTGGAATAATAAGGTTATTTACTCCTAACGCGCATTCCATACTTGTTGGCTCTGCGCTTTCAGAATTGGGATTAATACTAGATAAAACCGTCTGAGAGTCGCCAAGATCAAAACCAATCACACTTTTTATTTCTTTATTTGACATATTTTAACCTAACTATTTAAATAATTTTTCATTAATTGCGAATCAATGTTTTTTATATAATTGCCACGTTATCTAGTAAGAGTGAGTTTGGTATTTATAACGCGATCCAATGTTTCTGGCTAGTATTGTTGTTACGATCATGCATCCTGATAAAAATTCATTTGCAATTTGAAGCAAAGAATAACTTATATTATGATTATAGATGGCTTCTTGCGAGTATTTTGAAAATATGGGAATCATTTGCTGTTTATCTTCTCTCGTACGAATGTTTTCTAATCTTGAAGTATCCAAACTAATACGAAATAAAACTGGGTAAAAATAAGACGAAATATTACGCAATACAAAATTTTCAGAAACATCAATGTCTAATTTTTTTATTTCAAGCTGCAATAGCTGTTGGTATTTTGTAAATCCAATTTGATGAATCTCGTCGATAAGTTTTTCGGTAAATTGTGAATGGACTATTTTTTTGTTATAATCTATTGATATGTCATTCAATATCACTTCAACATCGTCGCTTCCTATTACTGCATTATAGTCGATGTTTTTATCCTGTATGAATCTAAAATAGTCAAACATCACCGCTATGATGCGACATAGCTCTGGATATTGCTCATATCCCCGGATTTTAATGCTTGCACGCCACTTTAATAAATTGACATGCCCGTTTAACAAATCTATATTTTTTTCACAATGCCGCAATCTATCGCCAAATTTGTCTACCAAGTTAATGATTGCAGCTCTGTTTTCCCCAGCAATCTCTAAAACCTCTTGCAGGTTATTGCGAATAGTTAAGATTGCATATTCTTGAAGCAAATTTTGCTCTTGCAATTTTTTTAAGTAAATCCAGGCATATTTCTGCATTTTGATCAAATCCTGCTGATTTCCTCGCTCAAGGCTGCCTAATTCCCCGCTAAGTCGTAATCTAAGCCTTTTAAAGAATCCACTGTCTTTATAACTATCAAAGCGTTCTTTCGTCATTGCGATGAGTTGGCTGGCATCCAACGCAAGTTGCTGTGCTTCGATTTGATTTTCTCTCGCATACGCGACGAGAGCATCAATTTTCGTGTGGTCATAATCTGATTCGTATAGGTCGAACATGTTTATATCCCTTCGATCCGATCAAACATATGTTGGCCGAGCTGTTTAACGTTACCCAACTGGCGGTTAAAATTTTGTTCAGCAATGGCGTTTTGTATTTGCAAGTGGTTTAGCAACTGCTGCGATTGCTCTAAGTGCTCAAGCGAATAGAATAGAATTTGCTCGGATTCGACTAACTTTTCGGTATTGTCCAGCGTTTCAAAAAAAGCCCGCTCGATGTGATTTTCAATCGCAATCGTCGTGGCTACCGAAACGATCATTCCGCCAATCAAGCTGCCCACTAAAGCACCCACCGGACCTGCGGGCGCGCCGATGACCGCTCCTATTGATGCGCCGCTGACGCCAGATCCTGTCTGGAATATATTTTTTCCGGTTCTTGTTTCAAGCTCAGCGGGCGTCATTTTTCCCATCGCCACCTTGACTAGGCATTGAACTAAATCAACCGAACATACGGCCGCACCCGCGATTGAACCGCCCACCAGATTTTGTTTTAACATGCTCCCTGCAAAAATTTGGGGAATTGAACTTGCTGTCAGGCTTACCGCAGCGGTTCCTGCGCCGGCTTTTAATGCGGCGTCAGCAGAGGCAATCGCTGTGTTGGTTAAAATTTCTAAAGCCGCTTCTTGGGGCGATATTTGTTTCTTTTGAAGCTTGCTGAGACTATTGACGACGTTAATCGTCCCTGAGATGCAGGCTGTTATAACGGCTGCCGACTTGGCGGCGTTCAGACTCTGGTTGACCAGAGAGCGCGTTTTATAATCATTTTGTATTGCTTCATGTTGTTGTTTTCCTTGTTCGTTACCTTTGGCAATAGATTTAGATTCGGCGCTAGTGAGAGGTTTAGACTCAACGTCGTCTACAGATAGGCGGTCGGTGGCTTTGTTTTGCACATCTTTGGCTGCTTCGGCGACGTCTGGCCTAGTTTCTAGGTTTTTTAATTCGGTCCTTCTTGCACTCTTTTTGATATCATTTAGTTGATCCGATGGTCCGATCAGAGAATCGGCCTCTTTGTATTTAGGTACGCCGTCAGTCGTTTCACGAAAAGCATTCGCGGTTTTTTCTCCATCTTGATAATACTTGAGCTGTGCCCCATGCACTTTTTGCTCGCCATTCGTGACGACAATGTCGTGGGTTTGGTGATTTTTGGGCAGAGAAGAGTTAGGATGGCGATCGGTATAAGCTCTAAGATTACTGTCTTTCAGGATGGCATCGGCATTAAACGTTTCGGCATGTAAAATTTCCGCAGCCAATCCGGCTTTAATTGGAATGCTTTGATTTGTCAGACGAATTTCACTTAGCAATGACTCAGCCATCGAAAACTCATTGATCAGTTGACCCATTTGATTAGCCGCACCGGCAGGCCATATCGTTATCAGCGTCGCAGATTTTTGTATTGTTGATCCGATTTCTTTACTCATATGATTACTCCATTTAATTTCATATTTAATTCGTTAAAATTGAACTGGCTTTATTTGTGGAGAGCGTGCCTTCACTCTGTAGATAGTCGCTTAAGCTTTGGTTTACGCCTTGCCTTAAGTCTTCCGGACTGATGATGCGGATATGCGGTATCCAATAGCGCACGATAGGCAACACTTGCATTTCGTGGCCTATGCGCGTGGAGACTATCAGGCTGCCGTTTTCCAATGTTTTATCGATCTGCTGGTCAGGCAGTACTTGCCGGCGTTGAAAATAGTGGGCGATGGCGGCGTCGATTTTCAAGACGACTTCGCGCTTGCTGGCGGTGAACCAAATACTGTCTTCGTCGGCGACGCGCTGTTGAATGGCGGTATCCGGGATAAAAGTTTGTTCGCTGGCGGCAAAACCGGAGATGCCCGACAAGCGAAAGGATTTGAGTTTGTCGTCATCCACGGCGGCTAGGTACCAGATGCCTTTATGATTCAGCAATCGGTAGGGGGCTACGTCACGGCGAGGCTTTTCGCTGAAGGTGAATGTAATCCGGTGGTGTTTCAATATGGCGGTTTCAAGCGGGCTGAACAGGTGATCGAAGTTTTTAGTGTCTTCGTAGCGATGGCCTTTGACTAAATAGGCTTGGCTGACGGCAACATCCAAAATGCTTTTTAGGAAGCCGTTGTCGAGACTCGGAAACAGTCCCTTGATGCCTGCAATAGCGGCAAATTGGCGAATGTCGGAGATCGTAAGCTTGCCGAGGTAATAGTTTTCCAAACGGTAAACGTTGCCGTCTTTTTTCAGCGGCAAATAAGCGAAGCGCTCGTTCAAATCCCGCTGAATGGTACGGGGATGCACTTGGAATTCGTCGGCAAGCGCTTTGGGATCTAAAGCTTGGCCTTCGTTGAGGCGGATGAGGATTTGGGCAAGCCGTATGACTAGCGTGTCGTGATCGTGGTTGGCGGACATAAATTTTTTATCGTGTACTCTGTTGAATCTTGTTTCCCCAAAAGTTGGGAGTACTTTAACAGCAACATTGGACAGGACGTGTCGCCCTACTCAACAGGGCCGTAGGATGTGCTGAACGAAATGAAGCGCGCCGGGTGCCCTTTAGGGTATCAATCACGGAAGATGGACTTCCTTCGTTAGCCTAGCCTATCCTACACTTTTTTCAATTTCTTTTGCGAATGGTCAAGCGCGTAGGACGGTGGCCATCAGGCGGTCCGGCTAGCCTACGGCGGAACCGCTGGCGCGTTCCGCCTTACGGATTTTATGCTTCTCTCTTTCCATAGCGCCATTCTTTCAAAGGATGGGGCTTCCGAGAAATCCGGGCGGTTCACTTCAATGAAACATAACGGCGAGAGGATTTACGGACTTCGTTTATCCTCGATTTGATTCCGCTTATCGCGGTCACCTGTTAGCGTCTCAGGGCCGTAGGTGCGATTAGCGCAGCGTAATCGCACGCATGTGAAATGCCAAATATTCCTCCGATTACGCTATCGCTAATCGGAGCTACTTGCTACGTATATAAAAGCCGACGCCCTCTCGGCGTTAGTATCGGATCTCCAAATTCCCGAGCCGTATCGAGTCAAAGCTGCATAGCTTCTTACGGATTTTGTGCTTCTCTCTTTCATAGCGCCATTCTTTCAAAGGATGAGGCCAGCGGGAAGGGGCGGTTCACTTCATTTAAGGGCCGTAGGATGCGCTGAACGAAGTGAAGCCCATCAATCGCGGAAGATGGACCTCTTTCGTTAGCCTAACCTACACTTTTTTCAATTTCTTTTGCGAATGGTCAAACGCGTAGGACGGTGGCCGCCAGGCGGTCCGCCAGCCTACGGCGGAACCGCTGGCGCGTTCCGCCTTACGGATCCGGATTTTCAGTTTTGAATAACTCGGCGGCAAGCTCGATCTGGTCGTGAAATTGGGGAATCGCGGGAATATTCCAGGATTTTCCAGCGATCCGGGAGAACAGATTGTTCAGCCACGGCCGGTTCGACCGGGCCTGATGAATGATCAATCGATGGGACTCCTTATCGCTTTCGATCGCAAAATCCTCCAGCCAGACCTCGATCGGCTCCGATTCGCCGTACAGCGTGCCCTGGAGGTAGGCCTGGCGCGTGTCGAGATCGAAACGAAACGCCGATAATTCGGCAATGCCCTTGAGAATGAAATTGGCCGCCCATCTCACGACGATGTCCGGCGTCAATTTGATTGCGATTTTTACCAAGCTGCTTTTAAAGCTCATGATCAACCTCGATCCGATGAAAAGAAAAATTCGGTTTTAAGCATTCTGTTGTTTTTCTTGCCTGAACTCGTTCATATCGGCGTTATCCACGCGGTCGTAGATTTCTTCGACCGTCAGCGTCAAGCCGATCGATTCGAACACGACCGAATCGTCCAGAAAATAATATTCGGGCAGCCAATGCCTGTTCCGGCGCAGTACCTGGACGGAAACGAAATCCGGCTCGATCAGGACATACTCCTGTAATGACGGCAGGTTGATGTAGCGTAAAAGTTTCACCGCCGTATCGGTTTTTCGGGTTGACTTCGACAACACTTCGACGATCAGCACCGGGTTTTCGGAAAACATGTCCGAACCGCTCATTTTACTGCAATCGACGACGACATCCGGGTAAACATAGTCCTTGCCGAGCCGGACTTTCATGTCGGCCATAAAAGGCGTACACGGCTTTCCTTCCAGGTGATTGCCGAATTTTCGGAATACATTGCCGGCTATGCAGTTATGGTTATAGCCGGCACCGGCCATTGCATAAGCCTGGCCGTCGAGATACTCGCGCTTGAAATCGGAAGTCAATTCCGATTTCAGATACTCTTCCTCGGTCAGATAAATGACTTCGTGCGGATTCTGTAAGGCCATGATCCGATCTCCTGATTCGTTTACTTCCGGCATTATAATACCGTCTGCCGGCATCAAACCATCCAGCCGCCGGGCAAACCCCCATCGAACCTCTCGAATGTGACGATAACCGCATGGCAACCGTTCAAATTACAGCCGACGACCGCGAACACCTATCCGGCGTCATCGAAGCCCTTCGAAAGCATGACGGAGCCGAGGTTTCGGTGCGCCGCCTGCCTTTGGGCGATTATCTGCTGGATGGAAGGCTTCTCTTCGAGCGCAAGACATGGCGCGATTTCGCCGTTTCGCTGAAAGACGGCCGTTTGTTCGAACAAGGTCTTCGCCTCGCCGCATCGCCGCTGCTCAAGGCCATGATCATCGAAGGGCGCTCAAACGATCTGGCCGAAAGCGGCATGCGGCGCGAGGCTGTGCAAGGGGCGCTGATCAGCCTCAATCTTTTTCTCGGCATCCCCTTGCTGCGTTCCATCGACGCTGAAGAAAGCGCGAGACTGATGCTCTATGCCGCCCGCCGGTTCGATCACATTGCCCGGCAGACACCGCCCCGCTTATTCAAAGGCAAACGCCCCAAAGGCAAGCGCAAAACCCAAATGCGGATACTCCAATCGCTTCCCGGAATAGGCCCGCACATTGCCCATAACCTGCTGGAACAGTTTGGCAGCATCGAAGCCGTTCTCTCGGCCGACGAGCAAGCCTTGGCGAGTGTGGCCGGCATAGGCGCAGGACGGGCTAAATCGATTCGCTGGGCTGTCGGCGAACAATGGGCGTCTTATTCCCTATTCAGCACAGATGAATAATATCAAATGCGCTTTTTTCGCTTCATCGAGGCAAGGTTTCTTTATCCATGCGCTCGGTCAATGCACGGAGTTCGGCGGCGACCTGCACCGGATACGCCGCCGCATCGCTCAATGTCCGCAAACCCGCCGGCAAACGGCTTAATTGATCTTTCGCGTACTCCCTGATTTGGACGAGCGACGGCAGAGGCTCGACCCGTGCGCCGCTGCGCATGACTTCCTTGAGCAACGGCCGGCCCGCACAAGGGATTTCGGCCAGCGTAATCGTATCGCCGGCCAGCAACCCGTCGGCATCGAACCGGCGGTACACCTGTTTTACACCGGGCCAGGTCGCCTTGCCTTCGGAACGCTTCCGGCGCGGAATGCCGGCGTACGCCTGCAGCTTGTAAGCGCAATCCAGATAAGGCGCATCTTCGGAAGTATCCAGCCGGGTGCCGATGCCGTAACCGTCGATCGGCGCCTCGGCCGACTGCAGGCGGGCGAGCGTATATTCATCGATATTGCCGCTGGCAAAAATGGTCGCGCCGGTCAGGCCGCCCGCATCGAGTATCCGCCGCACCTTGTGGGCGTGGTCCGCCAGATCGCCGCTGTCGAGCCGCACGCCTTTGATCGGGATATTCGAGGATTTGAGCCGGGAAGCCAACTCGACGGCCTTTTGCGCGCCGCCTTCGGTATCGTAGGTATCGATCAGCAACACCGTATTGTCCGGATTGGCCCTGGCGAAATGCTCGAAAGCCTCGCTCTCGCTCGGATGCGCTTGCACAAAGGAATGCGCCATCGTACCGAATACCGGAATGCCGAACCGGCGGCCGGCGCCGAGGGTGGCGGTGCCGCTGAAACCGGCCAGATACGCCGCCCTGGCCGCAAAAATCCCGGCCTCGCCGCCGTGCGCGCGGCGGAAACCGAATTCGACCAGCGTCTTGCCCGGCGCCGTTAAAACCGAACGGGCCGCTTTCGATGCGATCAGCGTCTGAAAGTGCACGATATTGATCAGCCGGCTTTCGACAAACTGCGCTTCGGATATCGGCGCGGTCACCCGCAGGATCGGCTCGTCCGGAAAAAACACGGTGCCTTCCGGCATCGCATGCACGTCGCCGGTAAAGCGGAAATGCCGGAGCCACTGTAAAAACTCCGCCTTGAAAAACCCGGTGCCGCTCAGCCAGTCCAGGTCGGCGGGCGTAAACCGCAAATTCCGGAGATAATCGACCGCCTGTTCGAGCCCTGCGGCGACCAGAAACCCGCGGCATGCCGGCAGCTTGCGGATGAACAGCTCGAACACGGCGATATCGTCCATGCGCTGTTGGTGATAGCCCTGCAGCATCGTCAACTGGTACAGATCGGCCGACAAGGCCTCGTTTCCAGTCATGCCAGGCGTTCCTCACCGATAAGGAAGGCACCGTGCCTCCGCATCGTCTGCAAGGCCTTGTCGCCGTCACCGGGAACAACGTCGACCGCCCGCACCGCATCCCGCAGTAAAAACACCGCATAGCCCCGCTTCAAGGCGTCGAGCACGGTGTTCAGCACGCAATAATCGGTCGCCAGACCGGCCACGAACAGCCGCCGGATGCCGGCGTAATCGAGCCTTGCCTGCAAATCGGTACCGTCGAATCCCGAATAGCCTTCGCTTTCGCGCCGCACGCCTTTGGAAATTACTTGCGCCGCCTCCGGCAATGCCAGAGCCGCCGAAAACCCGGCGCCCGGCGTATCCGCCACGCAATGCACCGGCCAGGGCCCGCCTTGATTCCTGAACGAGGCATGATCGAAAGGATGCCAGTCGCGCGTCAGGTAAACGGGACAGCCAAGGGCACGGAACTTTTCGATATGACGATTGATAACCGGAAGAATACGCTCACTCCCGGGGACGGCCAGACTGCCGCCGGGTAAAAAATCGTTTTGCACGTCGACGACGAGCAGGGCGTCGCCCACGGTAATGCGATCGGTTTTCATGTGCCGTGCCCGCCAACCTCGCCGCCGGCACGGAATGCGTCATGGTCCTGGATAAACATGCGGCCCCTTACCCTTGCGAAAAGCTCGTCTCTTGCGACAAAGCGGGCTGGCGCAAAGTTCTACGAAACTCGTGGCCGATAGCCGGCGATACCGGCCTACTCCAGTGGGTACGAAGAATTTAGGCTTTGATAGAACTGACTGCTGCCGTCCATGTCGCCGGTCTGGCAATAAAGCAAAGGCGGGCCGGGATGGAGCGTTGCGCCGGCCACGACTTCGCAAACCGCAATTTGATGATCGCCGGCATCGGCATAATGGCTGACCCGGCAGTCGAAATAAGCCAGGCTGCAACGTAGGATGGGCGCTCCGGTGGGCGCTTCGTGCCAGTCGAAACCGGCCATTTTGTCAGCGCCGGAACGACCGAAATGCGCTGCAACCGCCTGTTGATCCCGGCCGAGCACATTGACCGAGCAAACGCCGCCGGCTTTGAGCAGTCGGTAAGAGTAATGTTCGGGATTGATGCTGATCGCCAGCAGTAAGGGATTGAACGAAACCTGCATGACCCAGGCAGCGGTGAAGGCATTGCGGCGTTCGCCGTCGCGAACGCCGATCACATAGACGCCGTGTGTGATCAGGCTCGAAAGCCCGGACGGATCCTCGATCATCCCTGCGCCAGCTTGATGCGCATCGACAAATCGGCCGCTTTGACATGCTTCGTCAGGGCGCCGATCGAAATATAATCCACTCCGGTTTCCGCGACCGTCCGGATATTGTCCAGCCCGATATTGCCGGACGCTTCGAGTTCGACGCGGCCGCCGGTTATCCGGACCGCAGCGCGGAGGTCGTCGAGATTGAAATTGTCCAGCATGATCCGGTCGGGCACGGCGGCGAGCGCTTCGCGCAATTGTTCCAGCGTTTCGACCTCGACTTCGACCGGCGCCGTAGTCAGCTCGCGCGCCAACCGCACCGCCCCGGTGATCGAGCCGGCCGCCGTGATGTGGTTTTCCTTGATCAGGACGCCGTCGTACAGGCCGAGCCTATGATTGTGGCAGCCGCCGACGGTAACCGCATATTTCTGCGCCTGCCTGAGCCCCGGAATGGTTTTGCGGGTGTCGAGCACCTTGCAGCCGGTTCCGGCAACGGCCTCGGCGTATTGGCTGGCGGCGGTCGCGGTCGCGGACAACGTCTGCAGCAGGTTGAGCGCGGTACGCTCGCCGGTCAGCAGGGCACGGGCCGGACCGGCCAACCGGCACAACACGGCGCCGGCTTTGACCGCCTCGCCTTCCGCGCGCAGCCAGTCGATACGGGCGGCAGGGTCCAGTTCCTTGAAGACCGCGCCGAACCAGGCCTGCCCGCACACGACCATCGGCTCGCGCGTCACAACCTCCGCTTCGGCGGTGACGGTACTCGGCACGATCGCGGCGGTGAGGTCGCCGGAACCGATGTCTTCTTCAAGGAAAGGCCGTATATCGGGCGTTGTAGGAGATGTCATGAAGCCTGCCGAATGGGTGGAAATACGCTATTTTGCACTGGACGACCGAATCACGGCGCCCGAAGTTTCCATGCGCTGCCGGATCGCCTGCGCCAGCTGATGCACAGCCATCGCATATTTATCGCTGTTGTTATAGCGTTTGATCACCTTGAAATTGGGATAGGTGCGCCAGTGCTCCGGGCCGTCGTAAGTGCTCAGCTCGATCACCGGACCTTCCGCCCGGGAGCCGTTGCTCGGTCTGGCGACCGGGTTGTTATAGTGCCAGCCGTTCTTGGAAAAATAGTGCGCGACACTGCCGATCGCGTCGTGCGGATGCCAGAGGTCGCGCCGGCCGTCGCTATTGAAGTCGATCGCCAGCCGGCGGAAGCTGCTCGGCATGAACTGGCCGTAGCCCATTGCGCCGGCCCAGGAGCCTTTCGGTTCCAACGGATCGAAATCTTCTTCGCGCGCCATCAGCAAGAAGCTTTCGAGCTCGGACATGAAGAATTTCGAGCGCCGGTAGGTGTCGAAAGACAGCGTCGTCAGCGAATCGAAGATACTCGTTTTGCCAAAGTTGCGCCCGAAATAGGTCTCGACGCCGATGATCGCGACGATATATTCGGGATCGACCCCATAGGTTACGCTCGCTTTGCGAATCACCTCCGCATTATCGAGCCAGAAGTTGGTGCCGTTCTGAATATGCTGCTCGGTCAGAAACTTGTTCCGGTAGCGGGTCCAACTGCCGACGCTGGGCTTGGAAGTTCCCGGCGAAGGTGGCGGATTTTCCAAGCGAATCACGGACTCCAGGCGATGGGCTCGAGAAAAAAGCCCGTTCAGGTAGCTTTCCGAGAATCCGTGCTTGCTCACCATGTCGCCGATGAAGCGCCGCACGGAGGGATAATCCGAATAAGCGCCGGCCAGAACGCCGGCCGCAGAGCCCGCGGATAACTCCGGCCGAACGGAAGCCGACGGATAGGGGGCGGCAGGAGGCTGTACCGTCGCGGGCTTCGGTTGTGCTTGCGGAGGGCTTTGATAGGTATAGTTGTCATGCAGTCCGGGCGCATCGGTCGCGCAACCGGCGATAAACGCGGCCAAAGCCGCAATCGGGAGATATCTTAAAATTCGGGGGAGCACGATGATCCTCAATTCTTGTAATTTTTCGGCGGGCGATTGAATGGCTCGATCACCGATTTTTTTCAAGCCGCTTCTGTTTTGCGCTAACTTAGACTCATCCGCGGCCGGTCCGTTCATCGATTCCTGCCGGTTCGGCCAAAACGATACGGCTCGGGCATAAATCCGCGCCCGTCTCTCTATCACGGAATTCCATTACGCACCGGCACTGCGGGAGTGCGCGGACGCCAATACTTCGGATTGCGCCCGAGCTGCGCGCCGCCGGTCTGGGAATCAAGTCGGATATCGGGATGAAAGGACGGAACGATCCGCTCGCTTCTCAGCGAAAGTCCGACCGGAACGGATGAGCTTATGTTTCGAAAGATTATCCCACTAAAGCCTTAACATTTAAAGACTTCGCTGGATTTAACGGCGCTTTCGGGAAATAATAAAAAATTGCTGGCAATAACTGCGCCTAACGGCCCTCTATTATTTCTCATGCTGATTGATCGACACTGGCTGACCGGAGCCGACCGAATCCCCTCCCCCAATTTTGACGACCGGCCTGACACCGAGGACATTTCGCTGATCGTGATCCACTGCATCAGCCTGCCGCCGGGCGAGTTCGGCCATTCTTATATCGACCGGTTATTCTGTAACCGGCTGGACCCGGCGGCACACCCGTATTTCGAAGCGATTCACCGACTGAAGGTTTCGGCGCATCTGTTGATCAAGCGCGGCGGCGAGATCACCCAATATATACCGTTCGACAAGCGCGCCTGGCACGCAGGGGTTTCGTCGTACCTGGGACGCGAGCGCTGCAATGAGTTTTCGATCGGAATCGAACTGGAAGGCACCGACGATATCCCTTATACGGAAGCACAATACCGGCAACTGGCGGTAGTCATCGAGACCTTGTTGAGAACCTATCCGAGGCTGTCCAAACAACGTATCGCAGGGCACAGCGAAATTGCGCCGGGACGCAAGACCGATCCCGGCGCGGTGTTCGATTGGGAAAAATTGCGGCAATTGCTGGATGGCCGGAATTGCTGAAAAGGCCGGCCGGAGACGCGCCCGATCCCGTTATTGAATGATTTGCTTGACCGGCTTTTCAGCTGTCCAGGCGACCCAGCCGATCACGATCCGGTAAACCAGCAACAGAATCACCGGCAACAGGATAAAGTAGCCGATCCCCGTAAACATCAAAAGTGCGGCTATCGCAAAGCCGGCCAGCGTGATCCAGACGGTATTGATCTGCCAATTGAAGTGCGATTCGAGCCAGGTACCCTGAACCTCATTCCGCTTCATGAAATTGATCGCGACCCCTATCAGCAAGGTCAGTCCGCCGAAGCCGAATGCCAATACCTGACATAAATAGACAATCCCGGTCAGCGTTTTCAGGGAAGCCATTTTTTCAGCATCATGTGATTGCGGTGACTCGCTCATGGTGAACTCCTGCGTCAGTAATTGAGTCTTTCGGGTAATGTCACGGCACGCCGCTTTAGGCAAAGTGCCCTCGACATTGAATTAGGCGTAAAATGCCGGTACAAAGTTTCGAATTCATCATAACACTCAACCGCCGCCATCTTCATTCATGCGTATTGCGATCGCCTATCTCTGCGTGGTCTTGCTGTGGGCCACCACACCTTTGGCCATCAAGTGGAGCGGCGAAGGCCCCGGCTTCCTGTTCGGGGTGACCGGACGCATGGCGATCGGCGTCGTCTGTATCGGCCCCGTTCTGTTGATCATGAAGCAGCCTTTGCCCTGGCACGGCAAGGCCCGGCTGACTTATCTCGCGGTCGCGCTGCAGATCTACTGTTCGATGATCGCGGTATACTGGGCCGCCCAGTTCATTCCGTCCGGCTGGATTTCGGTGCTGTTCGGCCTGACACCGCTGATTACGGCGCTGCTAACAAGGTTCTGGCTGGGGCAGCGCGAACTGAACTTCAGCAAATTGCTCAGCTATCTGCTTGGCATCGGCGGACTGAGTCTGATGTTCGGGTCGGCGCTGACAATGGGACGCAACGCCGCCCTGGGTATCGCGGCGGTGATTTTAGGCGCCTTTCTGCATTCGTTCAGCGCCCTGTCGATCAAACGCATCGGGGCCAACCTCCCGGCATTGACCCAGGTCGCCGGCGGTCTGCTGATCGCCCTGCCCGCTTATTTACTGACCTGGGGCATCCTCGACGGCGAATGGCCGGATCGCTTCACGCCGGCGAGTATCGCGTCGATCGTTTACTTGGGAATGATCGCGACGACAGCGGGCTTCGTCCTGTATTATTACTTGCTGATTCAGCTTCCGGCGGCACGGGTCGCCCTGATCACCCTGATCTCGCCGGTGCTGGCGCTGCTGCTCGGTCACGCAGCCAATCGGGAACCGATAACGGCCGATGTACTGACCGGCGCGCTGGCTATATTGGCGGCTCTGTTTCTCCACGAATTTACGGGCCGGCGCGGCCCCGCCAAGGCACGCTATGCGGCGGCCGAAATCCGCGACAGCCGCCGCCGGCCTGCAGACAAGCGGCCTGGCAGATACCGTTAGCGAAATAGTTCTGCCCAATTCCCGGATTTAGTGCTACTATGACCGTTCCGCAAGAGAGTGAGCCGGACGGATTACCCGCCCGGATGTGTTGCGCCAAGACGATTGGCGGTTTTTTCAGAAGAGTATTTTATGTCAGATCTGGTTACAGGCACCGTTAAATGGTTCAATGATGAGAAGGGCTTTGGCTTCATCGCCCAGGAAGGTGGCAAAGATGTTTTTGTGCATCACAGCGCAATTAACGGCACCGGTAGAAAAACGTTACGCGAAGGCCAAAAAGTCACGATGAAGGTGACTCAAGGTCAAAAAGGGCCGCAAGCCGAGAATGTAACGGCGGTCTAAACCAGATCAAACCCGCATAGGATCTTCTTTCTACGCGGGTTTTTTATTGTGGTTTGATTGCTTACGCCCCTTTAGGTCGCAAAGTCCTTAGCCCCTGCGGCATCCGCAGCTTCGCCGATGCCGTGCGTTTTTTTGCGCATCCACATCCTCCCGTCTTAAAGGATCACGGCTAAGGCAAGGCCATCAGGTTATTCCACCCGCAGGCAACGCCAAGCCAGGGATTTTCCTTTGCCGGACACATCGCGGGGAGCCGCGGACGGCTTCACCCGGCGAATGTGAGCGCGGCCGGGGCAGCCTCTGTTTGCCGTTGGAACAACATTGCCCTCCCAAACAACATTCCGCCGACCGCGATCCGCCCTGAAAAACGGTTTGCTGCTTTTTTGGAGCCCGTAACGCCCGATCGGAATTGGCTGCCGCAAGGCAGCTCTTTCAACCTTTATCCAAAGCTCCGGCGCGCGTTACACCACAAACGGCGGCTATTCGCCATACATCGATCCCTTTGTACCTGCAAGGGCAAGGGCCTTAAAACGATGCCGCAAAGACCACGGGATATGGTGTAGAATGACCGCATTTTTGACCTGCCGTATGCCTATAAAAAGGGATACCCGCGCATCGGAGGGTACCAAAAACCGCAAGATGCAAGAACTAAGCTGACGCGACCGAATGAATGCAAACAAACGACTGGCGATTTTTGATCGTCTGGCCGAAGCGATTCCCGAACCCACTACGGAACTGCGCTATACGACCCCGTTCGAATTGTTGATCGCCGTCGTCCTGTCCGCCCAGGCAACCGACAAAGGCGTCAATAAAGCGACCGCCAAACTCTTTCCGGTCGCCAATACGCCACGGGACATTCAGGCCCTCGGCGTAGACGGCCTGAAAGAGTACATCAAAACGATCAACTTTTATAACGGCAAGGCCGCCAATATCATTGCTTTGTGCGGCCAATTGCTCGAAAAACATCACGGCGAAGTGCCGGACTCTCGGGAAGACCTGGAGGCGCTTCCCGGCGTGGGACGGAAAACCGCCAATGTGCTTCTGAATACCGCCTTCGGACACGAACTCATCGCGGTCGACACGCATGTATTCCGGGTCGCCAACCGGACCGGCCTTGCGCCCGGAAAAAACGTACGCGAAGTCGAACAGAAACTCGATAAATGGACACCCAACAAACACAAACGGTATGCGCATCATCTCTTGATTTTGCATGGCCGCTACACTTGTACGGCGCGCCGGCCGAAATGTCCCGCTTGCGTGATCCAAGATCTGTGCGAATATACCGAAAAAACCGTCGCGCTTCGCGCAGAACCGGATAAGTCGCCCTGAACAAGCGCCATTTCCGGCCCATTGACGACCGAATCCGTCATCCAAACCGGGTCCGCCCGATCGAAACCGTACGCAGCCAATCCATTTTATCCTCTGCAGCCAGGCCGCGCATTTTCACCCCCGCCTCAATGGCAGACCTGTTTCCTCTTTTGATTAAATGAAGCACCTCATGAAAGATTCTCTTGTTTACGCGCTCGATTTCGACGGCGTGATCTGCGACAGCGCGGTGGAAACCGCAATGACCGGCTGGAAAGCGGCGGACCGCCTCTGGAACGACATGCCCCGGGAAGTTCCATCGATCATGGTCGACCATTTTCGGGCGGTCCGCCCGTTGATCGAGACCGGTTTCGAGGCAATTCTGGCAATGCGCCTTCTCTTTCTCGGCGAGACCGTTGCCAGTATTTATTCGAATTATGAAGCCAAAAGCAAAGCCCTGATGGAAGAAACCCGAATCGGCCCCGGCGAACTGAAGCGGTTATTCGGCGAAACCCGCGATCTTTGGATCGCGGAGGATCGGGAACACTGGATCCGGATGAATCCGCTGTTCGACGGAATCGCGGACAAGCTCCGGACAATCGGAGAACGTCATACTTGGTATGTGGTGACGACCAAACAGGAGCGCTTCGCCAAAGAAATCCTCGCCGCCCACGCGATCGAGCTGGCGGACGAGCGCATTTTCGGGCTGGACCGCAATATGAGCAAGCCCGAGGTACTGAAAGGCTTGCTAAAAGCGCATTCGGAACAAACGCTGTATTTTGCCGAAGACCGCCTACCGACCCTGTTGAACGTCCGCAAACATCCGGAGCTGGACGGCATCAAACTGATCTTCGCGCTGTGGGGTTACAACACGCCCAAGGACAAAGCGCTTGCCGAGGCGCAGCCTTTCGTGCTGCAGCGGCTTGAGGAATTTCTGGAACCCTGAACGCCGCTTTGGGCCGGAGGGAATGGATTGTCTCCGCCGGCCAAGCGGCCGAATCGAAAAAACGTTATTATCTGCCGAATAACTGCGGCTCTTTAGGCTGTTGCTTCGCCTGCAGGCAATGGAAGGCGGCATTCTCGTACTTGATCACGAGCGACTGGGTATTTTTATGCTCGTCGAGAAATTTTCCGGCTTCGTCGGCGGTCAGGTTTTTCATCATGAAGGTCGCGATGCACATGCAGGGTTTCTCCCAGCGGGCTTTGCCCGCTTCTTTGTCCGTGGAGTTTTTCAACTCCCTCTCGACGCATTGAGCCGCGAAATCGTGCTCGAATTTGTGCTTCCGGATATCGGTGACCGGCTCGTCGTGCGTATGGTCGAACGGATTGTGCACATCTCCCGCCGTCTGCATTTTCCTGGCTTCGGCTTTACTGGGCGGTTGCTGGGCATCTTCTCTGTCGGAGCAAGCCGTCACCATAAAGGCAAAGACCAGACCGGCGCAGGCGGCCAGCCAGGCATTCATTTTGTGTCTTGAGTGTTTCATAAGGAAGACCGTCGTAGTTTCGTTATTATTGTAACCAGGGCATCCGGCCTGCCGTTGCGCAATCCCGGCGTTCCGGCGAGCCATTCCGCCAAAATGGCCAACTTTATCACTTTATCAAAACTCGATCCACTCCTGGAGGATAATAGATTCTTGCACCGAAAACGCCGGCATCCGCCGGCAAAGGCCGAAGGTGGTATCATATGTCCGCTATCAATATTCAGGAAAACGATGGATTCTCAATTCGATAATGCCCGAATCAACGCCGATCTGATGATTCCCCGCGCCGTCATGATCGTCATGGCGGCAAGCCTAGCCGTCGTCGCCGCGCTTTGTATCCGGGAAGGCGAACAATGGCAGCAGCATTGGCCCCAAGACCGGCTGATCACATACCGCACCGTGTTTTATGCGATCGCGATCATCACTTTTCCGTTGACGAACCTGATCCGTTACATTCAAGTCCGCCTCTGCCAGACGATGCCCGGCGGCAGACCGGCCAAGCGCCGCTACCTGACGGCCGTGATCGTGTCGATGGTATCGGTTGAAGCTATCGGGATACTGGGCATCGTCCTCTTCCTGCTCGGCGACGGAGTGAATACGCTGTACATTTTTACCGGCCTGGCCGCACTCGGATTCGTTTTATACCGGCCCAGACCCTCGGAATATCTGAGCATCGCCGCCGCGCTCGCGCACCGGGACGCTGCTTGAGCGGTTAAAGAGCGCCAGCCTTCGCGTAAAAGGCGGCCACCATCAAAAAAACAGGGCGGGTAAGACCTTCGCTTACCCGCCCTGCTCCGCTCAACGAGACGTGGAAATTGTCAGTCGGCCACTTTGATCTTTTTACGGCGGTAATTATGTCCGTAAAAAATCTCGGTGACTTCGGTCTGCAGTTTCTTTTCGATCTCCGCCTTTTGCAGGTCGTTCAAGTTGCTTTCCTTTTCGAAAAGATAATTTTCGAGCTCGAACTCCTTCAGCATCATCTTGGTGTGAAAAATGTTCTCCTGATACACGTTCACGTCGATCATCTGATACAGCTCCTGCGTATCCTTCGCGATATAGTTCTGGATCGAGGTGATGTTGTGGTCGATGTAATGCTTTTTACCGGTGATGTCGCGAGTAAAGCCGCGAACGCGGTAATCCATGATCACGATGTCCGACTCGAAGCTGTGGATCAGGTAATTCAGCGCCTTCAGCGGGGAAATGCGGCCGCAGGTCGACACGTCGATGTCCGCCCGAAACGTGCTGATGCCGTTGTCGGGATGGCTTTCGGGATAGGTATGCACCGTAATGTGGCTTTTATCGAGGTGCGCCAGCACGGTATCGGGCAGGGGACCGGGCGTCTGGCTGTTCATGCTCGCAGGCGGCATCACATCGCCTTCCGAAATCAGCATTGTCACGCTGGCGCCCTGCGGATCATAATCCTGATGCGCGATATTCAGAATCTGTGCGCCGATAATGTCGGCGACATCCTTCAGAATTTGCGTCAGACGGTCGGCGTTGTAGGCTTCGTCGATATATTCGATATAGGCCTGCTGCTGTTCGGCCGGTGCATAACAAACGTCATAGATGTTGAAACTCAGCGACTTCGTCAGATTGTTAAAGCCGTGCAATTGCAATTTATTTTTCAACTCATTAAACCTCGATCACTTCAAAATCATGGGTGATTTCCACCCCCGCCTCACCCAACATAATCGCAGCGGAACAATATTTTTCCGCCGACAGCTTGACCGCCCTCTCGACCGCCGATTCCTTCAAATTGCGGCCCTTGACGATAAAATGCAAATGGATTTTGCTGAACACGGCCGGCACCGCATCGACGCGCTCGGCGGTCAATTCGGCTATACAATCCACGATGTCGTTCTTACCCTTCTTCAGAATCTGCACCACATCAAACGACGAACAACCGCCTACGCCAAGCAACAGCATCTCCATCGGCCGAACCCCCATGTTCCGGCCGCCGTGGTCGGGCGGACCGTCCATCACGACCGCGTGGCCGCTGCCGGATTCACCGACAAACATCACGCCGTCAACCCATTTGACTGTCGCTTTCATCGATTTTCATCCCCCGATAAAAAAAGACGCATAGAGTAGCATAGAAATGCGGATTGACAGAGATTCGATATTGATTTTTTTGTAAAAATCCCATATTGCCGCGCGCCATTCCGAGGCCTTGAACGTGAGCGGCATGCAGCGGTAAATAGGGGGATCGAATGGGTGCAAAGCAGGATGAAGGGACGCCCCGGCCACCTAAAGAACAGGGGCACCGGGCTACACCGATCCACTCAATTTCAAGAAATTTGGCGAAGCGGAGGATGACAAGGAAAAAAGGTACCGGCCGAGACCGCGCATTCCAATCGAAGCGCAAGCCATGGAATTGACGACCGGTAAAAAAACGGCAGATTTTGAACGGCCGGCGTGATTTATCGGCCTAGGGGGAAGGCCCCTAATAAAACACGCCAACCGTCTGAGCAAGAAAAAATCGACCGATGGAGCAAGCAATTTCAGCTCTTTCCCGGAATCAAACCCGCCGTGCCGGGTTTCAGGCGCTTACAGGTCACCACGACGTCTTCGACATGGCATTGCTTTTTGCCAGCATCCGCGCCGGTGCAATCTTCGCAGACCGCTTTACCGTTGTCCTTGACCTCCGACACGTACCAGCCGTACCCCTGGGTTTGACAGAACCGCTTGCTGTAGTTGTTGATATTATAAGGTTTGGTCGCTTTGGCAATCGCTTCCGCCTCGGCTGCACAGCCGGGCGACGGCAGGGTATTGGCCATCAAATCCCTGAAAATGTATTCGGATGCCGAAGCGCCGCCGGAAAATACGACCAAGGCGACGGCCAGCCAGGTAAAATTACGTTTCATAGTTGTTCCTCCTGTTCGGAATGTTTAAGAGCTGAACTGCGCTCCCTCTTGACCGAACGTGAAGCCGATCAATAAAACGCGCAACTGCCAAAGGCGCCGTCCCTGCCAAAACGCCGATCCCTCCGGTTATTACGGAGCCGGGGACCGGCGCATTTTCCGCAAGCACAACGGCCATATGCCGGAAATTAACTCAGTACCCGGATGTTCATCGATGCTTTTTCATCATCCGCCAACTGTTTAATCGGCGCGTATTTTTCGTTCTCGCTTTGCTTGACCATCAGAATGCCGGTCACGATCACGAATACCGCGCAGCCGACGTACATCCAGAAGCGGTCTTTAACTTTTACTTCTTCATTCATATTGTCCACCTCGAAAAAAATAGCCACTCAATATTTTTTTATCGTTTTTTTAATCCGTTTACAGCGTCTTTCCCTTACCGATGCGGCTGGATGAAGGCCGGACCGTGTCCTTGCGACCCGCGTTTGGCAACCATTTGCACATCCAGCCGTCTCGGCATTCCTTACGCTTTAGCCGCAGTCCAAACCGGCAGTGCCTCAGAGCCGGCCGCAACAAATCCGCGCCACGCTCGACTGCGTCATCCCACACTTGCTTTCACCGCGCCCCGTCATTGACGCCGTTCGGGCCTCACTATCTACCGGATTCACCGGACCAGGATTCTTCCAGAATCGATCTTCCCCGCCGGAACAAGCGTTTCAATCGTCTGCATTCGGTAATTCCGCCGTTACGGCGGGCAGCGAAAATTATCGCCTTTCCAATAGTAGTGAATCGATACTATAGTGGCAGTCGCAACCTCTGTCAATAAAATTTCGATTCGAAATCATAGCAAATCGCGATTTCCCCCCGCAAAGCCCGAGGTAAAGGCGGGTGGAACCGGATCGAAACTCCGCCGATTTCATTCCGGCACCTCCAGCGTTGCAATGAGTACGGCGGTGAAGCCCGTTTTCTGCGATAATAAGAGGTTTATTCAACCCCAGACCAGCCCAAAACCCGACGCTCATTCCCCTTTCCGACTCGATAAAAAACCTGAAACCATCTCCAAATGAAGGACAAAAAATTCAAACCCTGCGATCTGGTCATCTATGGCGCTCTCGGCGATCTAACCCGGCGCAAACTGCTCATTTCGTTGTACCGCCTCGAAAACGCGGGCCTGCTCGAACCCGACACACGGATCGTCGGCGTGGACCGGCATCCGGGCGACAGCGCTTTTTACATCGATGTGGCGCATAAAAGCCTGCAGCAGTTCCTGAACGAGAGACTGGACGAGGAAGTCTGGAAGCGCTTTTCGAGCCGGCTGAATTATCTGCAGATCGATTTGACCCGGATGGAACAATACCAACGGCTGCACGAGGTGATCGATCAGCAGCAGCGGGTGATGGTCAATTATTTCGCGGTTGCGCCGTTTTTATTCAAAAACATTTGCCAGGGCCTCGACCAGTCGGGCATCCTGACGTCCAAATCACGGATGGTGATGGAAAAACCGATCGGCCATAATCTGAAATCGTCGATCGAAATCAACGACGAAGTCGCCAAAGTCTTCGGCGAAAACCAGGTTTACCGGATCGACCATTATCTGGGCAAGGAAACGGTGCTGAATCTGCTCGCCTTGCGGTTCGCCAATTCGATCTTCACGACCAACTGGAACCACAACACGATCGACCATATCCAGATCACCGTCGGCGAAGACATCGGCATCGAAGGCCGCTGGGAGTATTTCGACAAGACCGGGCAGCTGCGCGACATGCTGCAAAATCACTTACTGCAGATTTTGACCTTCATCGCGATGGAACCGCCGGCCAACTTGGAAGCCGAAAGCATCCACAACGAAAAAATCAAGGTACTGAAAGCGTTGCGCCCGATTACGGCCAAAAACGTAGACGAAAAAACCGTGCGCGGCCAATACAGCGCAGGTTACGTGAACCGGAAGCCGGTCCCCGGCTATCTGGAGGAAGAAGGCGCCAACACCGACAGCACGACCGAAACCTTCGTCGCGCTCCGGGCCGACATCGACAACTGGCGTTGGGCCGACGTGCCGTTCTATCTGCGAACCGGCAAGCGCATGCACAGCAAGCGCACCGAAATCGTAGTCTATTTCAAGCGCGTGCCGCACAACATCTTCAAGGACAGTTACCTGCGCCTGCCGCCGAACAAATTGGTCATTCATTTACAGCCGAACGAAGGCGTCGAAATCGAGATGCTGAACAAAGTGCCCGGCATCGACGAAAACCTGAAGATCCAGAAGACCAAGCTCGATTTGAGTTTTTCGGAAACCTTCAAGAAGAGCCGGATTTTCGGCGGCTACGAAAAGCTGGTGCTCGAAGCGATGCGCGGCAATCCGACCCTGTTCCTGAGCCGCGAGGAAATCGAACAGGCCTGGACATGGATCGATTCGATCCAGAACGCCTGGGCGAAGTCCCCCGAAAAACCGAAGCCGTACCAGGCCGGCACCTGGGGACCGATCGCCTCCGACTTACTGCTCGACCGCGACGGCCGGGCGTGGGAAGGCTGAGGAAGAGGCGTAAATACTGTTATCCGAGTCAAGCGTTATGAAAAACGGGATCGGATGGTTTAACCGACTTCAAGACGCCGAAGCTGTAGGTCGGGCACGCTTTTTGTGCCCGACGTTTCGAGATGTCCGATGGTCAAAATGTCGGGCAAAAAAGCGCTGCCCGACCTACGCACTTTGCGGAAACCCAGCATGGGTTTTAAGTAACGCTGGGTTTCGTTCCTCAACCCAGCCTACTCGCTCACAGATTTATTCATTATTGGCGCACTTTTCGAAGTCGCCGCTCAGCAGGTATTCACTATGCATCCAGTCATCGAAAAAGTCACCCGCGATGTGGTCAAGCGCAGCCGCGAAAGCCGCGCCATTTATCTTGCCCGCGTCGACTCGGCGGTCGAACAGGGCCCGCGCCGCCTGACGCTCGGCTGCGGCAACCTCGCGCACGGGTTCGCGGCCTGTTCCGCAGCCGAGAAGGCCGACCTGGCCGGCCCGCAAAAAGCGGATATCGCGATCATCTCATCGTACAACGACATGCTGTCCGCGCACGAACCGTACAAAGACGCGCCGGCGCTGATCAAGGAAGCGATCCACGAAGCGGGCGGCGTGGCCCAGTTCGCCGGCGGCGTGCCGGCGATGTGCGACGGGATTACCCAGGGCCAGGCCGGCATGGAATTGTCCCTGTTCAGCCGCGACGTGATCGCGATGGCGACTGCGGTCGGGCTCAGCCACAACATGTTCGACGGCGCCCTGTATCTCGGGGTCTGTGACAAGATCGTGCCGGGCCTGTTGATCGGCGCGTTGAGTTTCGGCCATCTGCCGGCCGTGTTCGTACCGGCCGGCCCGATGACCAGCGGCATCACCAACAAGGAAAAATCGCGCGCGCGGCAAAAGTTCGCCGAAGGCAAAATCACCCGGCAGGAACTGCTCGAATCCGAATCGAAGTCCTATCACGGGCCCGGCACCTGCACCTTCTACGGCACCGCCAACAGCAACCAGATGATGGTGGAAATCATGGGCCTGCATCTGCCCGGCTCTTCGTTCGTCAATCCTTATACGCCGCTGCGCGACGAGCTGACCAAAGCCGCGGCCCGCCAGGTGTTGAAATTCACCGCATTGGGCGACGATTTCCGCCCGATCGGCCATGTGATCAACGAGAAGGCGATCCTGAACGCGATCATCGGCCTGCTCGCCACCGGCGGCTCGACCAACCATACGATGCACCTGATCGCGATCGCGCGCGCGGCCGGCATCATCATCAACTGGGACGATTTCGACGCGCTCTCCAGGGTCGTGCCGTTGTTGACCCGGATCTATCCGAACGGGCCGGCGGACGTGAACCACTTCCATGCCGCCGGCGGCATGGGCGTCTTGATCGCGGAACTGTTAGCCAACGGCCTGCTGCACGAAGATATCCCGACCGTCGCGGACGGCAAGGGCATGAAGCATTACACCCAGGAACCCAGACTGGCGGACGGCAAACTGACCTGGGAGCCCTGCCCTGCCGCCTCGCTCGACACCGAGGTGCTGCGTTCCGTCGCCGATCCGTTCGATGCCTCGGGGGGCCTGCACGTGATGCACGGCAACCTGGGCCGCGGCGTCTCGAAAGTATCCGCGGTCAGCAAGGACCACCGCGAAGTGCTGGCTCCCGCTGTGGTCTTCGACGACCAGGACGATATGATGGCCGCATTCAAGCGCGGCGAGCTGGACCGCGACTTCATCGCAGTGATCCGCTTTCAGGGCCCCAAATCGAACGGCATGCCCGAGCTGCACAAACTGACTCCGCCGCTGGGCCTGTTGCAGGACAAAGGCTACAAAGTCGCGCTGATCACCGATGGCCGCATGTCCGGCGCGTCCGGCAAGGTGCCGTCGGCGATCCATATGTGCCCCGAATGCGCGGACGGCGGCCCGCTCGCGAAAGTCCGCAACGGCGACATGATCCATCTGAACACCGAAACCGGCGAAGTGAACGTGCTGGTCGACAAGGACGAGTTCAATGCCCGCAAACCGGCGGTGAACAGCGCGAAAGACCATCACCACGGCATGGGCCGCGAACTGTTCGCCGGCTTCCGGCTGAACGCCTCGTCCGCCGAAACCGGCGCCACCAATGTATTCGTTTACGATTGATTTTTTGCCGCAAGTCGGTTAAGTTCCGAATCAACCAAATGCATCGCCGGAAAACGGTTCTTGCCGGCTTTCCGGCGATGCTCCCGGATTTCGACCTTCTTCCATTTCAGCGCGGGATCAAACCATGAGCCAACCGGCCTCCCGTTTTGCCACCTACGAAGACCTGTTCGATCTGCCCGAATACATGATCGGCGAAATCCTGCACGGACAGTTGATTACCCAGCCGCGTCCGGGGCCGAAGCATGCGCGTTCCGCATCGATCTTAAACGGGGAAATCATCGGACCTTTCGACCAAGGACGCGGTGGTCCGGGCGGCTGGTGGATATGGTTCGAGCCCGAATTGCATTTGGGACCGAACATCCTGGTGCCGGACCTGGCCGGCTGGCGGCGCGAGCGGATGCCGGTTTTTCCGGACACCGCTTTTTTCACGCTCGCGCCGGACTGGGCCTGCGAAATCCTCTCGCCCGGCACCGCGCGCACCGACCGCGCGGTCAAAATGCCGATCTACGCGCAGGAAGGGGTGCAATGGCTATGGCTGATCGACCCCGACATTCGGACTTTCGAAGTTTACCGCTTGTTCGAACGGCAGTGGCTGCTGGAACATACCTGGCAAAACGACGACATCGTCCAGGCACCGCCGTTCGATGCGATCAGTCTGAATTTGAACGATTTTTGGGCGCCGCAGTCCTGAACGCACCGCTTGCGGCTCCGCCGAAGAATCGTGTCCGTCCGCGCCTATCGGTCTTCCCTCTCCCCGAATATCACTGCCCGCTCAAAATCCTCAATCCGCCGCGGCCCGCATCGCCGCCTTAATTCCGTACCCAGATTGTCCGAAATTGCGGGATTTTTGTCTTTTATCCCGCAACAAAAAGGTGCATGCTAATGACGAGTCTCAAAGCCACGGAGGATCGCTTCTATGACCCACGCCAGACCCTCGATCGTTTTTCACCATCGCCGCGTCGCAATGGTAGTGTATCCGAACTGCGAAATCGTGGATGTGACGGGGCCGATGGACGTGTTTTGTTACGCGAATTACGCATTGCGTCTGGCCGGGCAGATTGCCGAGGACGAGCCGGTCTATTCGCTGTCGCTGATCGCGGAACGGGCCGGACCGGTCAAAACCGCGTCCGGCATGAAAATTTTTGCCGATTTCAGCTATGACGAAGTGCCCGGCGATATCGATACGCTGATGGTGACCGGCGCGCCGTTCACGGTCGATGCCTGGACCGACCAGAAACTGACCCGCTGGCTGCCGGCCATGCTGCCGAAGGTCAGGCGCATGGTGTCGATCTGTACCGGCGCGTTTTTGCTGGCCGAGAGCGGGCTGCTGAATAACCGCAAAGCCACCACGCACTGGCTGTTCTGCGAGGAGCTGGCGAACCGGTACCGGAACGTGCAGATTCTGCCCGACAAGATCTTCGTCCGCGACGGCAGTATCTACACCTCCGGCGGCGTCACCGCCGGCATCGACCTGGCTTTGAGCCTGGTCGAAGACGACTGGGGTTGGGAAGTCGCGGCCGACGTCGCGCGCGCCATGCTGATTTTCATGCGCCGCCCGGGCGGGCAGTCGCAATTCAGCAGCTATGTCTTCAACGAAGCGAAAACCCGCAAGGATTTTCGCGAATTGCAGGCCTGGATCGTCAGCCATCCCGACGGAGATCTGAGCGTCGAGGCGCTTGCCGACCGCATGGCGATGAGTCCCCGGAATTTCTCGCGGGTCTTTTGCCAGGAAATCGGCGTCACGCCGGCAAAATTCGTCGAACGGACCCGCCTCGAAGCGGCACGCAATCTGATGCTCCGCTCCGACCTGCCGATGGAAAGCATCGCCGGCAAATGCGGGTTCAATAATGCCGAACAAATGCGTCGCACCTTCCAACGGTTTTTGAATATTTCTCCGCAGGAGTATCGGGCGAATTTCAAATAGGCCGGGCCGAACCAGCCGAGGCCGGCCCGGCACATGCACAAAAACAATAAGGAGGAGGAGCCATCATGCGAATTTTACTGATTTCGTCATCCTACAACGGCTTGTGCCAGCGCGCGCATGTGGAGCTGGAGGCGCTGGGCCACGATCTCTCGATCACGCTAGCGCTGAGCCCCGACGACATCCGCAAAGGGGTGACCTTTTTCCAGCCCGACCTGATCATCTGCCCGTTCCTGAAGGAAAAAATCCCGGAAGACGTCTGGAGCAAACACCTGTGCCTGATCATCCATCCGGGCATCCAGGGCGACCGCGGCCCTTCGTCGCTGGATTGGGCGATCATGAACGGGGAAGCGGAATGGGGCGTCACCGTGCTGCAGGCGGTCGAGGAAATGGACGCCGGCGATATCTGGGCCACCGAAACGTTCCAGATGCGCCAGGCCAGCAAGGCGGGGATTTACCGGCGCGAAGTCACCCGGGCCGCCGTCAAGGCCATGCTGCTGGCCGTCCGGCGCATCGAATCCGGCAGCTACCGCCCCGAACCGCTCGATTACTCGAAGCCGGACGTACTCGGCCAATTGCGCCCCCCGATGAAACAGCAGGAACGCCGAATCGACTGGGAACACGATACCGTTGCGGCGATCATCAAAAAAATCAACGCCGCCGACAGCGCCCCCGGCGTGCTCGACGTGATCGACGGCAAGGAATACTACCTGTTCGGCGCACACGAAGAAAGCCTGCTGCGGGGCTGGCAGCCGGGCGCAATCATCGCCCAGCGCCACGGCGCGGTCTGCCGGGCCGCAATCGACGGCGCGGTCTGGATTACGCACCTGAAGCGCAAGCACATCGTCAAAGTCCCTTTCTACAAGCGCTTTTTGTCGCACGACAAGCATTGCGATTTCAAGCTGCCTGCCGCGAAAGTGTTGGGCAGCGTGCTGACCGACACGCCCGAATCGCCGATCGATCCCCTGTTCGTCGGCACGGAGCCGACTTTCAAGGAAATCTGGTACGAGGAAAAAGATCGGGTCGGTTATCTTCATTTCGATTTCCATAACGGCGCAATGAGCACCCTGCAGTGCCGCCGCCTGCTCGAATCCTACCGGCTGGCAATCGCGCGGCCGACCCGGGTCCTGGTTTTGGCCGGCGGCAGCGATTTCTGGTCGAACGGCATCCATCTGAACGTGATCGAGGCGGCCGAGAACCCCGCCAACGAATCCTGGCGCAACATCAACGCGATCAACGATTTCGTCCACGAAGTCCTGACCACGGACGGCAAGCTGACCGTGTCCGCGGTCTGGGGCGGCTGCGGCGCAGGCGGGGCGATGGCGATCCTGGCCGCCGACAAGGTCTGGGCGCGCGAAGGCGTGATCTTCAATCCGCATTACAAGACGATGGGCCTGTACGGCTCCGAATACTGGACCTATTCGCTGCCGAAGCGGGTAGGCCCGGTCAAGGCGCTGGAACTGACCGAAACGCCGCTGCCGATCGGCACCAAAAAGGCCAAGGCGATCGGCTTTATCGACGAGATTCTGTCCGACCATTACGACGAATATTGGGAGCAGGTGCGGCAAAAAGCGGAAGCCCTGGCGAAGGAGCCGCTCTTTTCGCGCCTGCTCGAAGAAAAACGCGAGCTTCGCCAGAAAGACGAGCGCGTCAAGCCGCTCAGCGCCTACCGCGCCGCCGAACTGCAAAAAATGAAAATCAACTTTTCCGGCAAGTTTTACGGCGGCGAAGTCAATTATCACGAAGCGCGGTACAACTTCGTGCACAAGGTGAGGCCGAAGGAGACGGCCGCCTATCTGGCCAAGCACATGCGGCTCGATGCGGCCAAACTCAGCGAATTGAGACAACCCCTGGCTTATTGAGGAGGGCGCCATGTTTTTCAAACACTGGCCGGTACTGTTGGTGGACGACGAGCCCGACGTGCTGGCGATTTCGCGCCTCGCGATGAAAAATTTCGAGGTCTACGGCCTGCCGCTGAAAATCTATACCGCGCGCAGCAAACAGGAAGCGCTTTGGCTGATCAACGACGACGTCGAAGTCGGCTGCTCGCTAGCCGTCGCCCTGCTCGACGTGGTGATGGAAACCGAACGCGCCGGGCTCGAGCTGTGCGATTACATCCGCAACAGCCTCGGCAATAAGCTGACGCAAATCTATATCCGCACCGGCCAGCCGGGCATCGCGCCGGAACGCGAGGTGATCGACCGTTACGAAATCAACGGTTATTTCACCAAGGTCGAAGCCACCGAAGACAAACTTTACTCGCTGATCAAAAGCAGCATTCGCCAGTATCTCGCTTACGGCATGGCGCTGGCCACCATCGAGCTGGCGAATAATTTGACCGAAGCGGCCGGCTCGCGCCGGAAACTGCTCTACGCGCTCTCGCCGATCGGCGGCCTGAGTCCGGAACAGGCCGAAACGCCGCGCTGGCTGATCATCGACGGCGAAGTGCTGTTCGCCGACGAGATCGACGCGGACCGCGGCCTGCAACTGCTGGCGCGGCTCGGCGGCGCCGAAGGCATGCCGCTGAATCCGGCCGGCGACCGCTATGTCCGGGACGACCAGGGCTACTGGCTGATCGAAGTCCGCGGCGGCGCCCGGCAGGCGCAGGTCGCGTTTTTGTTCAGAAGCCGGTTTGCGCCGCCCGAACTGATCGTAAGCCTGATGCACGGTTTCGTGAAACAGCTCGCGGTGCTCTGGCGGCAAAGCCGGGCCGACGTCCTGGCGTACTGACCGTCCGGGCCGGCCGTGATGCCGCATTATTTCTACGACGGCAGGGATCTGCACGGGGCGCTGGAGAGCCATTACGACTACGGTCTGGTCGTCTTGTCGATCGCGATCGCCGGCTTGGCCTCCTATGCGGCGTTGAGCGTCGCCGGCCGCATCCGCGCCGCCGATTCCCGCCACAAACACCGCATCTGGCTGCTGGCCGGCTCGCTGACCATGGGCGGCGGCGTCTGGGCGATGCACTTCATCGCGATGCTGGCGCTGAAGCTGCCGATGGCGATCAGCTACGACGTAAAGATCACGATCCTGTCCACCGCGCCGGTGGTGCTTTCCAGCGGAGTGATGCTGGAAGTGATCAGCCGTCCGAAAATCAGCAAATTGATCCTGCTGGCCAGCCTGTTGATGGGGCTGGGCATCGGCGCGATGCATTACATCGGCATGGCCGCGATGCAGGGGATTTCCCGCCGATTGGTCATGCTGTTCGAACCCCGGCTGGCCGCGCTTTCGGTGCTGACGGCCGTGGTGCTGTCCGGCGTGGCGCTGTCGATCGATTTTATCGTGGAGCGTAATCCCAAAGGACGGCATACCCTGGGGGCCAAGATCGGCGCCGCGCTGGTACTGGGCTTCGCCGTTTCCGGGATGCATTATTCGGGCATGGCGGCGACTTACTTTTTCGCCGGCGACGGCGCGCCGGCCGGAACGGCGAGCGCCTTGAACACGCCCGCCCTGGTATTCTGGGTGTCGTTCACCTCGGTGCTGATCGCGTCGCTGGCGATCTTCATCACGATCGTCGACCGCCGGATCCAGCAGGCGACGTTCGAGGAAGCGGTCAGCCGCTTCCGGATGCGGGAGGCGATCGAAAGCATACCGGACGGATTTTGCCTGTTCGACACGGAAGACCGCCTGGTCGAATGCAACCAGCGCTACCGCGAAATCATGAATTTCGGAGTACCGATTGCGCCGGGCATGACATTCGAGGCGATCATGCGCGGCGCGGTCCGGGCCGGCCTGATTGTAGTCGCCGAAGGGGAGGAGGCGTCATGGCTGGCCGAACGGATGGCGCGGCACCGCACGCCGCGCGAGAACTTCGTCGAGCATTTCAGGGGCGACCGCTGGATGCGGGTCAGCGAGCGGCGGGTCTGGAATACCGGCACGGTCGCCATACGCACGGACATCACCGAACTGAAGCAGACCGAGATCGAATTGTCCAGAGCGATCGAGGAAGCGCAAAAGGCGCGCGCGGTCGCCGAAGAAGCCAACAACGCCAAAAGCGCCTTTCTGGCCAACATGTCGCACGAGCTCAGGACGCCGATGAACGCGATCATCGGCTACAGCGAGATGCTGCTCGAAGAAGCCGGGCATGAGCTGTTTGCCGGCGACCTGTTGAAAATCCATGCTTCGGCAGTGCATTTGCTGGCCATCATCAACGAAATCCTCGACCTGTCCAAGATCGAAGCCGGCAAGATGGAGCTCTGCCTCGAAGAAATCCATCTGCCTTCGGTGCTCGACGAAGTCGCGAGCACCGTGCGCCCGATCATCGACAAAAACACTAACACGCTGAGCATCCGCTGCCCCGATAACATGGCGCCCCTGCAGACCGATTTGATCAAATTGCGGCAGATCCTGCTGAATCTGCTCAGCAATGCGGGGAAATTCACCCATGCGGGCAAAATCGACTTCAGCGTGGCGGTGGACAGCGCCGAACCGGAGAAAGACTGGATCGTTTTTGCGGTGCGGGACACCGGCATCGGCATGAGCCGGGACCAGGTCGACAAGGTTTTCGCCCCTTTCACCCAGGCCGACAATTCGACCACGCGCCAGTACGGCGGCACCGGCCTGGGCCTCACGATCACGAAAAAATTCTGCGAAATGATGGGCGGCACGATCAGCGTCGACAGCAAACCGGGAGCGGGCTCGCTGTTTGTCGTCAAACTGCCGCTGGCCATCGGCCGCTGAGGGGAAAAATGGCCAAAATCCTGCTCGTCGAGGACAACGAACTGAACCGCGACATGCTCTCAAGGCGGCTCGGCAAGCACGGTTTCGAAATCCTGATTGCGGTCAACGGCGAGGACAGTGTGGCAATCGCCAAAGCCTGCGAGCCCGACCTGATCCTGATGGACATGAGTCTGCCGGTGATGGACGGCTGGAAAGCAACCTCGCTGATCAAGGCCGATCCCCTGACCCGGCATATCCCGGTCATCGCGCTGACCGCGCACGCGATGGACGACGACCGGCAAAAGGCCCTGGCGGCCGGCTGCGACGACTACGATACCAAACCGATCGACCTCGTGCGGCTGCTCGCCAAAATCGGCCGGTTTGCAGGCTAACGGAAGAAGACGACGATGATCGACCCCAAGCTCCGCCATGAGCTGCTCAATGCCCTGAACCGGATCATCGGCTATGCCGAGATGCTGATCGAAGAAGCGGCCGCCGAAAGCCGGCAGAAGCAATGCGACGATCTCGCCGTCATCCGCTGCGCGGCGCAAGGCGTGGCCCAACATCTAAAAGGCGCCTTTTCCGGCCGGCTTGCCGCCGATGCCGGTTGCGAGGAAGACTTTTTGCCCATATGCGCAACCAGCAGGAATCACGTGCCTGCCGACGCCGGCAAGACCGAAGGCAGCCGGATTCTGGTGGTCGACGACGACCCCGATAACCGCGCCCATCTGTCACGGCTCCTGCATTCCCGGGGTTACCGGATCGCAACCGCCGACAACGGCGCCAACGCGCTGGCGCGCCTGGCCGATGAAAGCTTCGACCTGATCCTGCTCGACGTGATCATGCCTGAAATGGACGGCATCACCGTCCTGGCCAGACTCAAGGCGGATAAAACGCTGGCCACCCTTCCGGTCATCCTGATTTCGGCCTGTACCGAAATGAACCAGGTAATCCGGGGCATCGAACTGGGCGCGGAGGACTATCTGCCCAAACCGTTCAATTCGACCTTGCTGCATGCCCGCATCGGCGCAAGCCTCGAAAAGAAACGGCTGCGCGATCAGGAAATGCATCTTCTGAGCCAAGCCATGCTGGCGGAGGCCGCCCTGGACCGCCACCGGGCCCTGACCCAGGCGGTGGCCGGCATCGCGCACGAAATCAATACGCCGCTCGGAATCGTACGGACCGCGCTCAGCGTGATCCAGAACCGCCTGTCGCAGCCGGCCATTGCCGCCTCGATCGGCACGGAACACGCCGAATCGCTGGAAGACATCCTGGAGGCGGCCGCCCTGATGGGCAAACATGTCGACCACACGCACCGGCTGATCGAAAACTTCAAAAAAATCGCGGTCGATCAGATGGTCGAACAGCAGGAAACGGTCAATCTGCCGGAAACGGTACAGGATGCGGTCGACCTTTTCAAACTCAGTGCGCGGGAAGCCAAGCTCGAAATTTCGCTCGATGTTTCCGGAATCCGTCAGGCGCCGGAATGGCGCGGTTATCCGGGCTATCTCAGACAAATCCTGCTGAATTTTCTACAGAATATCGAACGCTACGCTTATCCGGACGGAGGCGGAGGCAGGGTGGAGATTACCGTGAAGGACGGCATGGACGAAGAACGGCGTACACCGGTCTTCACGCTGAGCGTGCGCGATTTCGGTACCGGCATCGACAGCGGACATCTTACCAAAATATTCGATCCTTTCTTTACGACAGGACGCGGGCGGGGCGGTACCGGTCTGGGGCTTGCGATCGTGAAGAATATGGTCACGATGGCGTTGCGGGGCAAGATATCCGTCGATTCCGAACCTCATAAAGGAACCTGCTTCACTGTCACGTTTCCAAAGCAGTAAGGCGCGGGAGGTTCATGCCGATGAACGGCGAAATCACATAAACCCGCCTCGGGAACCGTTAAAATAGCGTCATGAAATGAATTAAAGACACTTGAAAAACGGCCATCCATGTCCCACTCCCCGAAAAATCCTCCCAAAGCCTTCTGTTTTCAAGGGGAACGATTGCCGAAACTCCTGGAAACCCTCAAAACCTCTCCGCAAGGACTGACCTCCGAAAAGGCCCGGTCAAGGCTAAGCCGTTACGGCGAAAATCAAATCGTCTTCCACCGCACCCGCTCGCCCTGGCTGTTATTCTTCAATGAATTCAAAGCGCTGTTCCCGCTCTTGCTGCTGACTGCGGCGCTGCTGGCGTTCTGGGCCGACGGCTTAAATCCCGGGGAAGGCTATAACCTGATCGGCTGGGCCCTGAGCGGCGTCGTACTGCTCAATGCGGTCATGTCGTTCCTGCAAAATTACAAGGTCGAGAAACTGATGCTGTCATTTCTCGATTACATTCCCAAATCGGTCAACGTTCTGCGCGACGGCAAATCCGTGCTGCGGGATGCAAAAGAACTGGTGCCCGGCGATATCCTGCTGGTTCAGGAAGGCGACAAAATTTCCGCTGACGGCGCGATCCTGGAATCGGCCCAACTGCGGGTCGATGAGTCGCTTCTCAGCGGCGAATCGCTCAGCGTCGAAAAACAGGCCGGTGAAGACAGGATCGAAGCCGAACATTGCGCCTGGTCCGGAGCCACGGTCATCAAAGGCCATGCCCGCATTCTGGTTGTGAATACCGGTCGCAACACCCGAATCGGCGGCATTTCCGAATTGTCTCAACGCGTACAGGCCGATCTGACGCCCATGCAAAAGGAATTACGCAATTTTGTGCGTAAGATCACCTATTTGGCAATCACCTTCGGCGGCGTATTTTTCGGTATCGGTTTCCTGATCGGAGACAGCTTCTGGACCAACCTGGTTTTCGCGATCGGCATTATCGTGGCGAACGTCCCGGAGGGACTGCTGCCGACCGTCACGCTGGCCTTGACGCAAGCCTCGCTGCGAATGGCGAAACGCAACGCGGTCGTCAAAGACATCCTGTCGGTCGAAACGCTGGGCAGCACGTCGGTCATCTGCACCGACAAGACCGGCACGCTGACGCAGAACCGCCTGCACGTCGAAAAACTGTATATGGATTTCGAAGATTACGATGCCGATACGGTAAACGGCCGGCTGCGCTACCGCACGGCGTGGACGATGCAGGAAATCATGGCGCTATGCAACGAGACCGTCATAACGCTCGACGAAGAGGGCAAGCCGACGTTCACCGGCGATCCGACCGAAATTGCGCTGGCGAGTTTCGTCGACCGCCAACACGGCTACGGCGCGATTCGCGGCCGCTACCGTCTCCGGCACAGCCGGCCTTTCGATGCGGCCCTGAAATTCATGACGGCCACGTATTCGACCTCGCGGAAAGCGTTGCTGCTCACCGCCAAAGGCGCTCCGGAAGTCATTCTCGAACGCTGTACGCAGATCTACAGCGAGGGACTCGTCCACCCGCTGCGCGCCGAGGCCAAACGCGGATTAACGGCGAAAGCGGACGAATATGCCGGACTCGGGCTGCGCGTATTGGCGTTCGCTTACGCGGTTGTCGAACACCCCGAAGACGTCCCCGAAAATCTGGTGTTCGTCGGGTTGGCCGGGCTGGTCGATCCGCCCCGCCCGGAAGTGCCGAATGCGGTTGCCGCCTGCCGCACCGCCGGCATCCGGATCATCGTGATCAGCGGCGATTCGGGCGAAACGGTAGCCTATATCGCCAAACGTCTGGGCATCGTCGACAACCCGAGCATCATTACGGGGAACCGGCTCGCCGGAATGTCCCCGGATGATTTGCTGGAGGCGCTGCGGAACGAACAAGTGGTGTTTGCGCGCACCGCGCCGGAACAAAAACTCGCCATTGTCGACGCGCTGAAAGCCATGGGAGAAGTCGTGGCGATGACCGGGGACGGCGTAAACGATTCTCCGGCGCTGAAACGTGCCGATATCGGGGTCGCCATGGGCAAAAAGGGCACCGATGTCGCCAAGGAAGCCTCGGATATCATTCTGCTCGACGATAACTTCGCAACCATCGTCAAGGCCGTCGAGGAAGGGCGTACCGTGTATGAAAACATCAAGAAATTCATCACCTATATCCTGGCGAGCAACATTCCGGAAGTCGTGCCGTACATCGCTTACGTGTTGTTTCCGATTCCGCTCCCGATTACGGTGATCCAGATCCTCAGCATCGACCTGATCACCGACATGCTGCCGGCGATCGGCCTCGGCAACGAGCCCCCGGAAAGCGACATCATGCATCAGCCGCCCAGACGCGGCAACGAACCGCTGGTCAGCCTGAGGACCTTCATCCGCAGCTATGCCATCATCGGATCCGCCCAGGCCCTGCTGGCGTTCGTGGTATTTTTCACTCTCCTGTTCGACGGCGGATGGAGTTTCGGCAAGGTGATCGCGGAAAACGACCCGCTGTATTTGCAGGCCTCCGGCGCATTTCTGACCACGATCATCTTCTGCCAGATCGGCAACGTCATGGCTTGCCGCACCAGCCGCCAAAGTGCTCTCGGCTCCCTGACGCGCCTCAATCCCTGGATCATCTGCGGCATCCTCTTCGAATTGGCGTTTATCCTGGCGATTGTCTATTTGCCCGAGGCGCAGCTCTTTTTCAATACCGCACCGATCGCCCTTGCCTATTGGCTATGGATCGCGCCGGCCCCCTTCATCATTTTGGCGCTTGACGAAGCGCGTAAATGGCTGGGCCGGCATGGATGGCACGGACTGGAAGTTTGACGGCTTCGGCCGGAACACTTCCACCGTCGAGAATCGTTCGGCATGACCTGCCGACGCAGACGCGGAATTCTAATGTTGGCCCAACCACGTTATCATCATGCGAATCATTCATTAACAGGTACTGATGCTATGCCAAACCCGCCTATAACTCCGGCATATTCCGAATATGAAGATGCGTCGATGATCATGAACTGTGTCGCCTATAAATACGGTGCGCGGATCGGCACGATCAGCCTCGAAGAGATCAGCAATGTCCTGGCCGAAGAAGGAACTTTCGTCTGGGCGGGACTTCGCGAACCGGACAAAGCCTTGCTGCTGAAGATCCAGGAAGAATTCGGGCTGCACGAACTGGCCATCGAGGATGCCTGTACCGCGCACCAGCGCCCGAAGCTGGAAGAATACGGCGATTCCCTGTTCCTGGTCGTACAGACCGCTCAACTCAACGAGGAGGGTCGGTTGGCGTTGGGAGAAACCCATTTCTTTATCGGGACGCGTTTCCTGGTTTCGGTGCGCCACTCTTCTACCCTGAGTTATGCGAAAGTACGAGAACGCTGCGAAAATCTGCCCGAAAAACTGGCCAAAGGACCGGGTTTTGCGCTGTATGCGCTGATGGACTTCATCGTCGACCATTACCTGCCGGTGATGGAAGGCCTGGAAGAAAGACTGGAGCAACTGGAAGTGGGCATTTTCAACAAGGCTTACCGCGACGAAACCTGTTCACAGCTTTTCGATCTCAAACGCGACCTGCTGCTGCTCCGTTCCGCGACCTTGCCCTGGCTGGATATCTGCAGCGAATTGATGCGTTTTCACACCCATATTATCCCGAAAGATACGCGCTTTTATTTTCGCGATATTCGCGACCACGCACTGCGTATTCAGCACGCCGCCGACGGCATGCGCGAAATGCTGAACGATGCGATGCAGGTCTATCTGACGATGGCGACGGTGCGCCAGAACGAAGTGGTCAAACGGCTGGCCGGCTGGGGTGCGATTCTGGCGGTGCCGACGATGGTGTTCAGCCTGTACGGGATGAATTTCAGGCACATGCCCGAACTCGGCTGGGAGTTTGCCTATCCCGCCACGCTCGGCGTCGTGGTGATCGGCTGCATCTGGCTGTACCGCCGCCTCAAAAGCATCGGCTGGCTGTAAAATTGCCGCCGCCTGCAAAAATCGATCCGTCCTCGAATTAAGGACGGCGAACGATATTAGGGCTGGATATTGAAATACGGCGGCATTTTGTGGATGTAAGCCATATACATCGAATCGGCCATCGTCCACAACACGTCCAATTTGAATTGCAGAATCTTGATCATCCGCTCCTGCTGTTCGCGGGTTTTGTACCAGTCCAGCGTAATTTCGAGGCCGTGTTCGACATCGCGGCGGGCTTCGGTCAGGCGCTTGCGGAAGTAGATGTAGCCTTCCTTTTCGACCCAGGGATAATGCTCCGGCCAGTTGTCGAGGCGCTGCTGATGAATCTTCGGCGCGAACAGTTCGGTCAGCGAGGAACTGGCCGCTTCGTGCCATTCCGCATGGCGCGCAAAATTGACATAGGCATCGACCGCAAAACGCACGCCGGGCAGCACATACTTTTCCGAAACGATGTCCTCGCGCGTCAGGCCGACCGCAAGGCCGAGCTGGATCCAGGCTTCGATGCCTCCCGGGTCGCCCGGGTGGCCGTCGTGGTCGAGAATGCGCTGAATCCATTTGGCGCGCGTTTCGCGGTCCGGACAGTTAGCCAGAATGTTCGCGTCCTTCAGCGGAATAGAGACCTGGTAATAATAGCGGTTCGCGACCCAGCCCTGGATCTGCTCGCGGGTCAGCTTGCCTTCGTTCATCAGGACATGGTACGGGTGATGGATGTGGTAGTACTTTTCCATGCCGCGCAATTCGGCTTCGAATGCCTGCCGGCTCCAGGGCTGCTTGTCGTTCTGGCTCATGTCGTCTCCGTTATAGATCGATTTCCAACCCGTCATACGCGACCTCGATGCCGTTCGCATCGAGAATTTTGCGCTGTTCCGAATCCTCGTCCAGAATCGGATTGGTATTGTTGATATGGATCAAAATCTTGCGGGCCTCGCCGATGCCGTTCAGCACTTCGATCATGCCGCCTTCGCCGGACTGCGGCAAGTGGCCGATCTCCCGCGCCCTTTTGTGGCTGATCCGCTGCGCGCACATCTCGTCGTCGGTCCAGAAGGTGCCGTCGACCATCACGCAGGCGGCCGCCTGCATCGCTTCCAGTACATGCGGTTCGATTTCGCCGAGGCCCGGCGAATAAAACAGTTTTTTGCCGGTCGAAATTTGCTCGACGATCAGGCCGATGTTGTCGCCCTCGTGCGGGTCGTAACGGTGCGGCGAATAAGGCGGCGCCTTGCTTTTCAAAGCCTGCGTGTAAAAGCGCAGATCGTCGATGCCTGGAATCGTGAAGCTGCCGCCGTCGGTCGGCACCGGATGGTGATTGACCGTGCAATAATGCGAAAGCATGTTGAACACCGGAAAACCGGTGGTCAGGTCCTGACGGACCATCTCGGTGCAATAGATGTCCAGCGGCTTGCCTTCGCGCAGCATCAGAAGGCCCGTGGTATGGTCGATCTGGCTGTCGATCAGCAGAATCGCCTTGATGCCCGTATCGCGGACGCCTTGTTGCGGCTGAATCGCCGGAAACGCTTCGAGTTGCGCGCGAATATCCGGCGAGGCATTGATCAGCAGCCAGTTACGGTTGTCGGTACCGACTGCAATCGAGGACTGGGTGCGGGCCTTGCCGTTCATTTCGCCGCGCCGGATCCTCCGGCAATTGTTGCAGTTGCAATTCCATTGCGGAAAACCGCCGCCGGCTCCGGCGCCGAGAACTCTGATTTTCATGAGGTAAGATGATCCTGCTCTTGCGTGAAAATGCTCATACTATAAGGGAATCCCGATCGTCAGGCAAAAAAAAGGGGACCTTGCGATCCCCTTTTTTGACCAGTTCTAACAGCCGATTAACGGTTGTAGATATACATGGTGACTTCAAAACCGAAACGCAGATCGGTATAGCTTGGTGTTTCCCATTTCATAGCAGTAACCTCCAGAAGTTATTTGTGTTTATGCCAGCTTGATCAAGTAAGCCAAGCCGAAGTATACGACGAATCTCCAGATCAACGCAACCTTATTGCCCGGTCCCGGACGCCGATCGTTTCAAGTCTTTCGCTCGATTTTCCCGGCCATTTTGTCAAGCTCTTGAGAAGACGCGCGAAAAGGCGACTAAGTTCCTTCGGTTTTTTGCCCGCCGCCGAGTTGCGCCTTGGAAAATGAAGGCGCCAAAACCGCACAGAAAGAGTGGACTTACGGGTGTTTTTTTAATACGGAAAAGGGTATGATCTTTTTTCACCTGATTTTCGAATATAACTAAAAAAATTCATGAGGAGGCGATATGGGTGAAGTTACCGAACTTTTTCTGGTCATGCTGGTACTCGCGGCGGGCGCGTTTGCGCCGCTCGGCTATTTTATCTATAAATTTTCGCAAACCCAGGCGAAACCTTTCGGCGAAACCGAACCGCATGGCGATAGCCCGTCGGTGATCAACGATTTTGCCGAAAAGATCATCGGCCTGATCAAAGGCCTTGTCAGCGGCAAATAACAGCCGCCATCGCCCACCGGCATTTTCAACAAGACGCAACAACCTGCTTGCGAACCAGACCCGCCGGGTTTCGCTACCCGGCGGCGTTTTCCCGCATTCCCCGGCAAATTCCATCGAGCAGGCCGGAGCGAAGCGCCCGGCAGGGCCCCTCGTCATTCCAACTCAGGAAATCGCGAAGCTTTCGCAGAACTCGAGCAAGGACTCCAGGCTCATCGGCTTGGCGATAAAATAGCCTTGCGCCAGATCGCACCTCACCGCTTTGAGCGCGCGCCAGTCCTGCTCGGCCTCGACGCCTTCGGCGGTACATTTGATGCGGAGCTTGTGCGCCAGATCGATGCTCGACTGCACCATGATGCGCAGCGACTCATTATCGGAAAAGCCCTTCACGAAGGTTTGGTCGATTTTCAGCTCGCTGAAAGCGATGCGCGAAATCTGCTGCATGCTCGAATAACCGGTGCCGTAATCGTCTATCGACAGCCCGAACCCGCGCATGCGCAGCCGCGCCAGATTTTCCAGCGCGTGGGCCACGTCGGTCATGGCCGCGGTTTCGGTCACCTCCAGAATAAAGTAACGGGGATCGACAGCCGCATCGTGCATGACCTGCGTAATCCGGTTCGCCAGCGTCGTATCGGTCAGCGAAGTCAGGGAAATATTGACCGCCATGCTCAGCTTCCGGCCGCTTTCATGCAGCCGCCGGCAGGCGAACGCGGCTTTTTTCAGGATGGTGAAGGTCAAGCCATCGAGCTTGCCGTTACGTTCGAGTACTTCGATAAACGCATGGGGCCCGATCACGCCATGCTCCGGATGGATCCATCGGGCCAATGCTTCCACACCTTTGATTTGCCCGTAAACGACGTCCACTTTCGGCTGGAAAAACGGCTCGAACTGATCTTTCTCCAAACCGGCCAGAATTTCTTCCAGAGAAAAGTTTGCCGGCAAAGAGGCTATCCTCTCCTGCTTCGGCCAGACGGCTTCATGCCGGGCTATCAGCGTTTGCAGGCGGGACCGGGTTACGGGTTTTTCGATCGCGCCCAGCAATCGGATTCCGTAGGCCCGCGCCATTGCTTCCACCGAAGCGATTAAGGCAGCATCCAGAGCACTCATGATGATCAGTGAAATATCGGCGTAATAACTCCCCATGTGCCGGAAATATTCCATCCCATCCATTTCCGGCATTTCCAGGTCGCTGAGCACAATGTCGACCGCAGGCGCGGATTGCGCCTGCAATATCTCCAGCGCCTGTTTACCGTCTCCCGCCTGCCGCACCGACTTCGCCCCCATGGACAACAGCATGTCGGCCAGCGTTTCGCGTTGAAAGTCATCATCCTCAACGACGAGAAAATGCAATTCTCCGGCCTCATCGGCTTTCCTCAAAATATGTTCATTCGGCATCGGACAATCCAGAGACATAACTTTCAAACTTGCGCGCCGCATCGGCCAGGATTTGAATGCCGAGACCTGCGGCATCGAAATCGTTCCGCTTCGCGGCTTGCTCGATGGCTGCACAGGCATTCGCGAGTTCGCGCGCGCCCACCATTTTACTGGCGCCTTTGATACGGTGCGCCATGAGCGCCACGCCGGCCATATCCCGTTCCTCGAAGCGCTTCTGCAATTGTTCGCGGTCATGGCGCTGATGAAGCTGGAATTTGCGCAGCAGCGCAATCTGCCCCGCCTTATCCGGGACGGTATCGGCAAGCGCGGAAAAATCGACAGGCGCATCGTCCTCTCGCGGGGCGTCTTCAAAAGAAGCCGCCGCCTCGTCCATGCCATGCCATTGAAGCCTCCGCAAGAGCATCTCCCGTAACACACGCAGATTGGTCGGCTTGACCATGACTTCATCCATGCCGGCGGCACGGCAGCGTTCGTTCTCCTCGCCAAGAGCGTTTGCCGTACAGGCTACGATCGGTATTGGCGGGCGCGCCTCCCGAAACTCGGCCTTACGAACGGCACGGGCAAGTTCATAGCCGTCCATGTTCGGCATATGGCAATCGGTGACGATAGCGTCGATCCGCCGGCTCCGCCAAATCGCCAAAGCCGCTTCTCCATCTTGAGCCGCTTCGGCGCGCAATCCCAAAATTTCGATCTGCCGCACCAGGAGCGCAAGATTGACGGGATGATCATCGACGGCCAGCACGACCGGGGCACTGGCAGCATCCGCAGCCAGTGGTTCGACAACAACTCGCCCGGCATCCCGGGCGAGTTGCTGCACCGGCAGATTCTCGGTCAAAGGCAGGATCAGCGTCAGGCTGAAAGTCGAGCCTTGTCCCGGCTCGCTTTCCAGATCGAGACGGGCGTTCATCATTTCGGCGAGGCGCTTACAGATCGCCAGCCCCAGTCCGGTGCCGCCGTACATCCGGGCCGTATTCTCGGCAGCCTGCGCATAAAGCTGGAACAGGCAAGCTTTTTGCGCCTGATCGAGGCCGATGCCAGTATCCCTGACCGAAAAGCGTATTTTTTGAGCGCCGTCGAATGGTTCGAGCAATTCGGCGCGTATTTGAACCGAGCCCGCCGGAGTGAACTTGATCGCATTACTGACGAGATTGTTCAGGATCTGCGAAAGCCTGAGGGAATCGACAAGATGTGCCTGGCCGATCAGCTCATCGACGTCATGCTGCAGGATCAGTTTCTTCGCGCTGGCGACATGCGCATAGGTATTCACCACATCCTGCACGAGCTGAGCGATTGAAGTCGCCTGTACCGAGAGTCCGAGCTTGCCGGCTTCGATTTTCGACCAGTCGAGAATGTCGCTCAAAATCCGCAGCAGGCTGTACCCGGAATCGCGGGCCGACTGCAAGGTTTTTTTCTGCTCCTTGTCGAGAGGCGTGAGGGCGAGCAGCTCCAGCATGCCCAACAGGCCACTGAGGGGGGTACGGATCTCATGGCTCATGGTTGCCAGGAACGAATCTTTCGCGCGATTGGCGAATTCGGCCTTTTCCTTTGCCTGCTGCAGCAACGCTTCGGTTTCTTTGCGTTGGGTAATGTCGCGCACGATGCCGATGAGCCGGCGCCCGACATCCAGCCACATTTCGCTGACTTTCAGGTCGAGCGGAAAGATGTCGCCATTTTTACGGCGCCCTTGGATCTCGCGGACTCGCTCGATGATACGCGCATCGCCGGTAGCGAGATAACGCTGCACATAGCTGTCGTATTCGTCATGGTAGGACGGCGACATCAACATTTTGATGTTTCGTCCGATGAGTTCGTCACGCGCATATCCGAAGATACGCTCGACGGCGGGATTTGCCGTTTCGAGGATGCCCTTTTCATCGATCGTAATGATGCCGTCGGCCATATTGTTGAGAATAGTCTGAATATGGATAGCGCTGTCGCGCAAGGCCTTCTGCGTAGCATATTCTTCAGTGATGTCGCGGAAAACCAGCACGGCACCGATGACCTCGCCGTCCCGGCTGCGGATCGGCGCACAATTGTCGGCAATCGAACGCTCGGTACCGTCACGGGCAATCAGCACCGTATGATTCGCCAGCCCCCGAACCGCCCTTCTCGCCAGGACTTCGATGACCGGAATCGCCATCCGCTGGCGCGTTTCCTGATTGACGATATGAAAGATCTCGGCAACCGGACGGCCTATGGCTTCCCTGCGCTGCCAGCCCGTCAGCCGTTCGGCTCTCGGATTCAGACGCGTCACCCGCCCCGCCGCATCGGTCGTCAATACGGCGTCGCCGATCGAGTTCAAGGTAACCAAGAGGTTTTCCTCGCTGATGCGCAGGCTTTCGTTCGCCCTGGCCGTCTCCTGCGCACGCAGGTAGACTTCAGCCTCCATCTTTTTCATCCGCTCGCGCAGCTCTTCGGTGAGCTCGCTTTGTTCAATGCCTTGCTGCTTCAGCCGGACAAACTCGGTCACATCTTCGACCCGGTGAATGATATAGGCAAGCGTGCCATCGGCATCGAAAACGGGAGAGTTCAGCGGACTCCAGTAACGTTCCTCGAACTCGCCGCCTTCCGCTTCCGGCTTGCGAATGTCGTATTTTTGAATGGCCATCGCATGGGCTTTTCCGGTATGCCGCACGGATAGCAAGGAAGCCTGAAGATTGCGCACGCCATCGGCGGACGGATCGTTAGGATTATCGGGAAAAACGTCGAAAATGCCGCAGCCGATAATTTCTTCCCGGCGGGTCATGGTGGCGCGCGCATAGTCATCACTGACCGCAACGATATTGAAATCGTAATTCAGCACAAGATACAAGCCCGGCAGGGATTCGAAGAGCACTCGAAAATCCGGTTCCTGCACCGCCTTGGGGCTTCGTCGACTCGAAGGCTCTACGTCCCCGGCCTTAATCATGAGCACCGGCTCCGCAAACCGAATCCTGACAACGGACTCCCAGTACCTTCTACAATCATATGCGCCCCCGGTGGGCGAATGCCCGGCATGAATCGGGAAAACCAAACGAAAGCGATGAGGAAACTCTATCATCGAAACAGAGGCGTCAGGCAGACCTGCCGCCGATTTTCAAAAATAATCATCCAGATGAGATCATACCGGAACCCTGGTATTTACAAGCGTATGAGAGCGGCCGGCAAAAACTTCGCCTTAACGCCTTACATTCATCCGGAAATATCTTCAATCGCGGAGCAGAGGCTCGGAACTGCCACGAGAATTCCGTCTTGTCTGTCGCCGGAATGCGGGCGACTCCGTTTAAACATTTTTCTTTTATCCCGGCCTTTTACCGAGCGTCTTTGCTTTAAAAATCATCACGGACAATGAAGGCGCGTCCAAATTTCCCCGGCGCTGCCCCGCCGCCTCTTTTCGGCGTAGAGTCAATCAAGTCGCTAGTTCTATTAGTATCTCATGCTCAATACCGTGTCAAGCCGTCTTTTTTGCAGCGCCGAAAAAAGCCGGTAAACGCACGGTTTCCCTCCCCCTCGTTCGACCAGCGAATTCGAACATCTCCGGTCTTTCCGCGTTAGTCTCGCCCCCACGAAACCTGTCCGCATCGTTCAAAAAAATATCAACTCGAAGCGACTCTGCCGCATGCGGGACATTTCGGATTTTTCCTGAACCGCATCGTGTCGAACTCCATCGTCAGCCCGTCCAGCAAGAGCAGCCGCCCGGTCAATGTTTCGCCAATGCCTGTGATCAACTTCATCGCCTCCATCGCCTGGATGGCGCCGATGATTCCCGTCACCGGCGCTATGACGCCGTTCGTCGCGCAATTGAGCGGTTCGTCGCCGTCCATCCGATAGAGGCAGTTATAACAGGGGCTGTCTCCTTTGCCCGGCGTAAATACCGCGACCTGCCCCTCAAAACGGATTGCGGCTCCCGACACCAGCGGCGTTCGGTGTTCGACGCATGCCCGATTGATCGCAAAGCGCGTCGCGAAATTGTCGCTGCAGTCGAGCACCACATCGGCCGCTTCGACTTCTGCGGCCAGTTCCTCACCGGCGATCCGCCGCTTGACCACCCGGACATCCACATCGGGATTCAGGCGGCTCAAAGTCTGCCGGGTTGAAATGACTTTCGCGGTCCCTATATCGTCGGTGTAATGCGCAATTTGCCTTTGCAGATTGGACAAGTCGACATCGTCGTGATCGAAAATCGCCAGATGACCGACACCCGCCGCCGCCAGATAAATCGCAGCGGGCGAGCCGAGCCCGCCGGCGCCGACGATCAGCACCTTGGCGGCAAGCAGTTTCTGCTGACCTTCGACATCGATCTGAGGCAGCATGATTTGGCGGCTGTAACGCAAAAGTTGGTTGTCATTCATGAGTCATTTGAATTGGCTAAAGTGGCGAGGATGATGCCAAAGAACTTGACAGACTGCAAAACCCGTTTATTATTAGCACTCATTAAACGCGAGTGCTAATAATTTTTTACCTTTAATTTTTTCAGGAGAGATTGATGAAAATACGTCCGTTACACGACAGAGTGATAGTCAAACGCGTTGAAGAAGAAACCAAAACCGCAGGCGGTATCGTGCTGCCGGGTTCTGCCGCCGAAAAACCAAGCCAGGGCGTCATCCTGGCGGTCGGCACCGGCAAAGTGCTCGACAATGGTGAAATGCGTCCGCTGGAAGTCAAGGTCGGCGACAAAGTCTTGTTCGGCAAATATTCCGGCAATGAAGTCAAGATCGACGGCGAAGAACTTATCGTGATGCGCGAAGACGACATCATGGGTGTGTTGGGCTAAGCCTCCCCCTCACGCAATCACAACCATCAACACATTGGATTAGGAATTAAAATGGCAGCAAAAGACGTATATTTTGGCGATGACGCACGCAGCCGGATGGCGAAAGGCGTCAATATCCTGGCAAACGCCGTCAAGGTTACCCTGGGTCCCAAAGGCCGCAACGCGATTCTGGACAAAAGTTTCGGCGCACCGACCATCACTAAAGACGGCGTATCCGTTGCAAAAGAAATCGAATTGAAAGACAAATTCGAAAACATGGGCGCGCAAATGGTCAAGGAAGTGGCCTCCCACACCTCCGACGTGGCCGGAGACGGCACCACCACCGCGACCGTGCTGGCGCAGGCGATCGTCAACGAAGGTTTGAAAGCGGTTGCGGCCGGCATGAACCCGATGGACCTGAAGCGCGGCATCGATCTGGCCGTCACCAAAGCGGTCGATGCGATCGTGGCTTCTGCAACCCCATGCACCGACAACAAGGCGATCGCGCAGGTCGGCACGATCTCCGCCAACTCGGACGAGTCGGTCGGCAACATCATCGCCGAAGCGATGGAAAAAGTCGGCAAGGAAGGCGTGATTACCGTCGAAGAAGGTTCCGGCCTCGACAACCAGCTGGATGTCGTCGAAGGCATGCAGTTCGACCGCGGCTATCTGTCCCCTTACTTCATCAACAAGCAAGACAGCATGAGCGTCGAGCTGGACGATCCGCTGATCCTGATCTACGAAAAGAAGATCTCCAATATCCGCGAAATGCTGCCGATCCTGGAAGCGGTGGCCAAGCAAGGCCGTCCGCTGCTGATCATCGCCGAAGACGTGGAAGGCGAAGCGCTGGCGACGCTGGTCGTGAACACGATCCGTGGCATCGTCAAGGTCGCGGCGGTTAAGGCGCCCGGTTTCGGCGATCGCCGTAAAGCGATGCTGGAAGACATCGCGGTACTGACCGGCGGCACCGTAATCGCAGAAGAAGTCGGCCTGTCACTCGAAAAAGCCGAACTGTCGATGCTGGGTACGGCGAAGAAAGTTCAGGTTTCCAAAGAGAACACCACCATCATCGACGGCGCCGGCTCCGAAGAAAAAATCAAGGGCCGCGTTGCGCAAATCCGTGCGCAAGCCGAGGAAGCGACTTCCGACTATGACAAGGAAAAACTGCAGGAGCGTCTGGCCAAACTGGCAGGCGGCGTTGCGGTGATCAAGGTCGGCGCGGCGACTGAAATCGAAATGAAGGAAAAGAAAGCCCGCGTCGAAGACGCGCTGCATTCCACCCGCGCGGCGGTTGAAGAAGGTGTCGTTGCCGGCGGCGGCACTGCGCTGGTCCGTACGATTTCCGCCCTGGAAAATCTGGAAGGTGCGAACCATGACCAAACGGTCGGCATCAACATTCTGCGCCGCGCAATCGAAGAGCCTCTGCGGCAGATCGTTGCGAACGCCGGCGACGAACCTTCTGTCATTTTCAACGAAGTCAAGAAAGGCTCCGGCAGCTTCGGCTACAATGCAGCAACCGGCCAATACGGCGACATGATCGAAATGGGTATTTTGGACCCTGCGAAAGTTACCCGCACCGCGCTGCAAAACGCGGCTTCGGTTGCCGGCCTGATGCTGACCACCGAAGTGATGATCGCCGATGCGCCAGCCGACAATAAAGCCGGCGGCATGCCGGATATGGGCGGCATGGGTGGAATGGGCGGCATGGGCGGTATGGGCGGCATGATGTAGTTGCCCTGCATGAATAAAGCCTTTTCGCTTTAAATCCAGAGCCCCGGCTGAATGTGAATTCAGCCGGGGCTTTTTTCTTTATCGTCTCTGCCAAACAAGCGATACAGCGGATTTTGCCGGCAGAGTTTTTCCGCTTGCCGCTTGCCGCTTGCCGCTTGCCGCTTGCCGCTTGCCGCTTGCCGCTTGCCGCTTGCCGGTTTTCCGGTTTTCCGGTTTTCCGGTTTTCCGGTTTTCCGGTTTTGAAATCTATAGTCTAAACTTGGTTGAATAAAGATTTCTGTTTCGAGCCTTTTATCTTGTTCATCGTTGGCAGACTCATTTCATGACATTATCCAAGCAACTGTTACTCCTGATTTCAGCGCTGTTTTTAGCGATATTCATCGTCAATTATGTCATCAGCATCCACAATATCAGGAGTTATCTGCAAGTAGAATCGCAAGTCCATGCGCAGGATACCGCGACCTCGCTGGGGCTCTCCTTAAGTCCCCATATTGTCAACGAATCCGACCCGATCCTGAAAACAATGATCAGCGCCATATTTGACATGGGCTATTACAAAGAGATCAAGCTGGATAATGCTGAAAACAAAACGTTAGTCAAATTAAGCAATAACCAGGTTTTCGATGAAGTGCCGCACTGGTTCGTGAATTTGCTGCCGATGGAACCTGCAACCGCGGAAAGCGAAATCAGCGCGGGGTGGACGCCCGGCGGCACCGTTTATGTCACGGTCAACCCCGGCTACGCCTATTTGAAGCTTTATCAGCAAGCCCAAAGTGCGTTCTGTTATTCTTTGGTTTCGTTCCTGTTATCGGTGTGCCTGTTGATTTTCGCGCTGCGCTTCACGCTGAAACCGCTCAAGCACATCAACGATCTTGCTTTGAAAATTGCCGAAGGCCAGTTCGAAACCATCACTCGCTTACCCTGGACCATCGAAGTTAACAATGTCGCAAACTCGATGAATCTCATGTCGCGCAAATTAAGCGGCGTGATGGCGAACCTGAACGACAAACTGTCTTCTCTGGGCCGTAAACTGCAGCTCGACAGCTTGACCGGCCTTTACAATAAAAGTACTTTCGATTCCGACCTGAAACAGCTTTATCTGGAAAATACCGACGGTTTTCTTTTTCTGGTCAAAACCGACAGCTTGGCAAGCCTTGTCAAAGAACGCGACAGCGAAGCGATCGATGCTTTTCTGCAAAGCTGCGCTTCGCAATTGAAGCAAACCTCGGAAATCTTTTCGGCCGAAGCCACCGTCTATCATTTCTATGGCGCGGAATTCGCTGTACTGGCTCGCAATCTCCAGTGGCCTGAAGCCGAAAAACTGGCAAAATCCTTGAGCCTTGCCTTGACCGAATTAGGCCGCGTCCATCAGAAAAACGACATCGGCCATATCGGCGTAGTGGCTGTCGACCCGTTAAGCTCTCCCGAAACAATATTGCCCGCCGCCCACGAGGCCTATGAACAGGCTGTCGTGATCGGCCCTAACAGCTATTACATCAGAACAGGCGGCGAACAGGCAAAGGATGTCACCGAATGGAAAGCGCTGGTATTCGACATCGTCGATCGGAATTTCTATAAAATTCAGTTTATCGGCCCGATAATTCATATCGCCGATAACCGGATTTTAATGGAGGAAGCTTTTATTCAGGTCTTCGACAAGCAAGGCGTCCCTCTGCCGGTCGGGGTATTCGTTTCGATTGCCGAAAAATATGAAAAGATCGTCGCCCTGGATTGCGGCATGATCGAGAAAGTCGTCGCGCATTTAAACAATACCTCTTCCGCGCAGCATATCGCCATCAATATTTCGACACGAACGATCAAAAACAGCGGTTTCAGGACATGGTTCTCAAATCTCCTGAAACAGAATACTTCTGCCGCCGCCCGATTGATCATTTGCTCTTCTGCCTATGCGGTAGCCAAGAATTTCGAAGCCTATCATGAATTCATTGATTTTTTACATGCTTCCGGCGTACGCGTCATCCTTAAACGCTTCGACAGCCATTCGCTGTCGCTCAATCAGCTCAAAATGTTAAAGCCGGATTTCGTCCGCCTCAGCCAGGAGTTGAGCAACGGCTTACAAGGCAATGAGGAAAAAATCTCGTTCTTACAGACCGTCAAAGAAATCGGCGAATTGCTGGACATTTCCATCCTTGCCGAAAACGTCCGCGCGGATGTCGATTTCGATATCGTCAAGAGTATCGGGCTCGACGGCGCAAGCCGCTGATGATGCGCTACAGAAGAGGCCTCAATAAACAAACGCCATGCCGAGCCTTTTACGTCCTCTTCCCGTCAAGCTGGCCATTTTTTTCCTCAGCCTTGCGATAGCGTGCAATGCATTAGGCTGGATTGAACTGACCAGCGAAATACTGCTTCAGGTAAAAGCTAAGTATGGTGACCGAGCCGAACGCCGCCTGATCGAATGGCAAAACCTGCTCCGTTCCGCTAAAAATCTGCCCGAAAAAGACAAACTTGACAAAGTTAATGATTTTTTTAACCTGAATTCGTTATTCGTTGACGATATAATACATTGGAAAGTGGAAGATTATTGGGCGACTCCTTTGGAATTTCTCGCAACGGGCGCTGGCGATTGCGAGGATTTCGCGATCGCTAAATACTTTACACTGAAAGAACTGGGCGTCGATGAAAATAAAATGCGCATCACCTATGTTAAAGCGTTACGATTGAATCAGGCGCATATGGTCTTGACTTATTTCAAAACGCCCAAGGCGGTTCCAGAAGTGCTCGATAACTTGATCCCCGACATCAAACCGGCTACGCAGCGCACCGACTTATTGCCGGTTTACAGCTTTAACGGTACCGGTTTATGGATTGCCAAATCCCGAAATGCCGGCAAACAGGTAGGCAATTCGGATCGGCTAAGTTTGTGGAACGATCTCAAGCTCAGAATGCTTAAAAATCCTTTTTAGCCCGATGAAACCCCTGTCGTACCAAATCAAGCGTACGTCGAGAGCGTCTAGAACCCGAATCGTCGTCACCGCCGAAAAAATTGAAGTGATCGCACCGCCTGATGTTTCGGACGACGTACTGCACCAGTTCGTCAAGGAAAAGTGGCCTTGGATTACTGCCACGATGCAAAGACTAAAAGCCCGTAAAGTACATAGTCAAAGCCTCGCGCCCAAAACTTATCATCACGGCGCTCCCGTTCCTTATCGGGGAAAAACCTATCCTTTGTCTTTGGCACCGACAAGATTGAAAAGAATCAAGATCGAGCATACCGATGTATTCAAGGCACACATCCCTCATACGCAATGGGAGACGGTCAACAGCGAGGAGATTCGCTCCGCCATTATCCGGTGGATGAAGCACAACGTCAAAATCACCGTAGAACAGCTGGTGCTTCAACACGGTCCCAAACATCAGCTTTTCCCGAAATCGATTACCATCAAATCTCAAAGATCGCGCTGGGGCAGCTGCGGCATTCATAACGATATCACCATTAACTGGCTTCTGGCGCTGGCTCCGCTTGAGATTCTGGAATATGTCGTTGTCCACGAACTATGCCACATCAAAGAAAAAAATCATTCGAAGCATTTTTGGTCACTCGTCGCCCAACATCTTCCAAATTATCGCTGCGCACAGCTATGGCTTAAGCAGCACGGTCAAGTGCTGATGCTGGGCTTATAAAAAATCGAGGATCGTTTTGCCATCGTCTCTCGACCACAGCACAAATTTGCTCAGGTTTTATCTCAAAATACCGCACTTTCATTGATGCACCACAATAATCATATAGTTACTATATTCTATTTATTAATAAATTTTAATTATTCCGCAATTATTTAATATACAAGCATTTTATTATTAGGCTATTTCATATAACGGCTAATTGACATTTTATTAAGATTTTATTTTGAAATCTGGATTTATTACTTTCCTCATCTATGATTTAATTACGATTAAAAATGGGGGCCTTACATGTCCAGATTAACTTCTTTGATTTTTTTAACGTTTTTATATTGCTCTGCATCTTACGCCTATACAGACATTGAAGAGGGCCAGCAAAAATTATTGACGAAGGCTGGAAAGCTCGAACCTCTTAATCCCTGGGAGTCGGCGGTACTTTATTGCAAAGCTGCCCGAAACGGCTCTCTTGAAGCTTATTACCGGCTGGGCATGCTGTTTGCCTTCGGCCAAGGCGTTCCTGAAAATAGGGAAGTCGCCGCCTCTTTATTTGCCACCGCCGCTCAACAAGGGCATTCGGAAGCCGGCAAAATGCTTGAAACCATTCTTTATAGCTCCGACAAGTTGCCCGATTGCGTTCTTTCGAATACTAAGCCGCCACGCGGTCAGCTTTATTCACGAGGGTTCAACGACGCTACTTTGGATGCAGTTCTCTCTTCACTGAGAAAGGATCGTCACTGGATTATCAATATGGTCAAGCAAATCGCCTCCTGGCATCAAGTCGACCCCAGGCTGGCTTTGTCCATCGTCAGTGTCGAATCGGCTTTCCAGGTCAACGCCCGTTCCAAAGCCAATGCCATGGGGCTTATGCAGCTGATACCGTCAACGGCCACGCGTTTCAGTGTACGGGATGCCTTCGATGCAAGTCAAAATGTCAAAGGCGGTGTTCGTTATTTACGCTGGCTTCTCGATCGATATAACGGCGACATCGAACTGGTGGCTGCGGCTTATAATGCCGGGGAAGGCGCAGTAGACAAATACAAAGGCATACCGCCCTATCCCGAAACGCAGAATTATGTGAATAAAGTCATTCATCGTTACCAATCCCGCAGACATGCCTTCAACCTCGGCAAGTTATAAGATTCTCTTTGAATCCTGCTTACTGCCTCTTCCCGATCCACTTGCCATGATCATCCGGGTTTAATCAAATGAAATTCTTGTTGCCGTAAAGATTATCCAAGATCCTCCTTATTCGGAAGCGTTATGTTTACGGATCGCGTAAGCGGCAAAGCGGCCCGCGAAGTCGGATCGCAACACCCTTCAAACTTAGAATTATGGTTTGTAGGACGCGCCGACGCAGGAGCCGCATCGGTTGCGAATGATGCGTTCACTGCGTTCAGCACATCCAATGGTTCTGACCGTTTCAATTCTCGCTATCGATCAATTTCTACGTCAAAAGCTGGGCTACCACTATAAAAAAACGGTTCGCCAGTGAGCATCAGTATGAGAATGTGGCTGCCAAACAGGATCAATGAGAAGCCTGGCAATCGCAACGCGCTGTGTCCTAGCGGTGTTTCTGGATGAAATCGGGAGCACCACGAACCTGCGCAGCCGTTATGGAGGGGCTTTAGATGGTGCCGGCTGCGTATAGACTGCACCGGAGCCATTGGAAAACTTTGACCTTCATTGCCGGCTTGCGAGTCGCTCGACCGACTGTACCGTGGCGCATGACATCTGTTCCAGATGCAGCAGTTGACGCTGTAATTGAGCCTTGACCCAAGAACCTCAAGGTCTGCATCCAGTTCATTAATCGCCCGGGTGTCCGATTATGTTTCTCTGGCATGGGTGAAGGATGGATGGGACGACGGGGTAAAATTTACGGGCATGATACGCGCGACGCGCTGGTGACGAAAATAAACGTCCGGCAAGCGTCGGCGCATGAACTTCTACCGCTTCGCCAACCCAATTGCGTTACAGTACCGATTTAAGTATTCGGCAAATCAGTGCCAGCACCAAGATCAGTGTGGTGAGGACCTGGTCCCTCTCGTAGTCTAGAGCATTTTCATATCGCGTAAGGGAAGTCCTCACCTTCTGAAAGGTGCCCAGCCGTTAAGTCCAGCCCCGTAGGGTACGCTGTGCGTACCTTTCGACATTGAGGGTACGCACACGTACCCTACGGGTGCAGTCGTCTGGCAATCCCTGACCGGGGCAGGCTCTACCGGAATGACGTGCTTTCCTTTCGAAGGCCATATACCCAAAGCGAAAATGCTCTAAGGATTTCTTTAAGCTTTCGCATTGCTGTCCTCTTGGCTGACATATCCTTTCGAAAATCCGAGGACGCACGTCTTCACGTGCTTGCTCGGCCGCCAGCGCTTTTTTGAATCAACAGCGCACGCAGAGTCTCGTCATGCATCGGCAATAACAAAGGTTGGCTCTCGCGTAAGCTTTGGTTTCCAACGTGCCACTCTCCACACCGCCACTGCTGCTCTGCAACTACTCCACAAACCCACAAACAAAGGGCTTACCTTGAGCCACTGACCGCCTGGGCAATGACCTGCTCTTCGTCGCAGGCTTCGATCACCCGCGTCCTTAAATCCATCGGATAAGCTTTCGACATCAGGACCTCTTTTAACAAAACATGGGCGACGCTTCCAATCGATTAAAGTTTCCGTTTATACGATTTGAAAATGCTTTAGCCTTTCCTACAACCCAATTCTGAATTCTCTCCCATAAAAAAACCCCCGCAACTACTTGAATTGCGGGGGTTCCAATTTTTTAATGATTTATTATTGTTATTAGATCAGCAATCTTCGATTAGATGAAGGTTGGGATCAGAGGACCGTCGATTTGGACCAGTTGCTTGTTGCCGTTTTCGTCGTGGAAGAACAGCAAGCCAGCGAAACGGCTATCTGGGTCATAGATCAAGTCAGCCAGACGATATACTTCCCAAGCTGCGTCAGACGCAGTGACTTGGATAGTTCTGGTTTGGCCTGGAGCCAGTGGGCTGTTGTCGCTAACAGTCAGACCTTCTGGAGCCAACAAGTCATCTGGATAGCCGGTGGTGTCTTCAGTTACGTTAGCATCCAAGAAACGAACGCCAGCGGTGTTGAATTCACCCAAACGGACCGCAGAGTCACCATTGTTGGTCACAGTCAGAGTCATGTTCATTGAACGACCTGGTACACGGTAGGTAGCGTCGTCAATTTTAACGCTAACAGTTGGTGTAGGCAGATCAAGAGGCTTCATACCACGCAACAAACCTGCTTGCAGAGGAGTGGTGATTGGGTATTCAGAGTTGGTTTGTGCCATCGTGAAAGCAACGATACCAATCGCGCCAGCACCGAAAGCCAAAGCGACTTTTCTGTCAGTTGCAGTGATCAGAGTGTCAGCTTTACCAGCTTCCACTGCGAGTTGACGTGGAATGAACATTGGCTTACGCATCCAGTAAACCATCCAAGCCACACCGAAAGCATACCAGAAAGCATGCCAGAAGTAGGTGTTGCTCAGGTTGTAAGTTTCCAGATCAACAGTTTGGCCAGTCAAAGTGGTGATTGGGTTGGTGAACTGGCTCATAGAACCTTCAACCGTTACCCATTTGCCAGGACCGATGATTGGGCCACCGCCTTCTACGTTCATCATGGTGTGAACGTGCCAGTCACCTGGACGGCGTGCTTTCAAAAGAACTTTAAACTCATAGGTTTCGCCCAGTTCCAGAGAAACGGAACGAGGAACCAATTGGCCACCAATCCAAGATCCAGCACGGATAAATACTGGGCCTGGAATACCGATGTTCAAGAAAGCGCTTTCCGGTTTGTCCACAGTTTCTGGCCAGCCTGAGAATACCAGGAACTTACCAGAAATTGTCATTGTATCATTGACTTTAACAACTTCTTTCGACCAGTTCAGATCGTACCAGTGAATAGTACGCATACGCATGAAAGCCGCCTGAGACTTTTCACCGTGTGCGGATGCAGCTGGTGTATAGAACATCGCTGCTGCAACTGTCAGCAACAGTGCGACAAAGGACAACTTTGCTACCTTGTCTTTAATTAACTTCATATATCCTCCTCTAATAATAGAGAATCTATTTATTCTTGAGTATCTAGTTGATAAATTGTTCATTTATCCACTAGCCATTTATTTATTGTGTTACTAGCCTCAGAACCTAATAAGAATTAGGTGGCTTGGGTAAATGCGGTGCTGCCGAACCATTTACCGAAGAAGTGCCACAAGAAGTAGATGATGATACTCACGAAACCAGAGAAGAATGCAGATACTGGAGCAACGTCCTTACCGAAAGTTCTCAGAGTACCTTTTTCAACCATCCGGATATATTCTGGAGTACCGGTTCTTACATAGTGGTAACCTTGCAAGTCAGCCAGGGTCATTACCATGCCGTTGTATTCAACTGGCACGTGCAATGGAGCGATGACCGGCCAGTTGCCAGGATAGAACAACAGGCCATAAGCCAAGCCGCCCAGAACCGCAGTCAACTGCATGCTGTTAGACAGCATCAGAATTACGTCCAGAACGATTGCGCCTGGAACGAATTGTGATGGGAACACGAAGTTAACTGGGAAGTAAGTCCATCCCCAGAAGTTGAAATATCTGTTAACCCATTCGCCGAACAGCAGGCCCAGAACAGCCAGCATTGCGCCGAATGGCAGACGCCAACGATACCACACAACTGCTTGAACAGCGGCTGGGAAAGTAATACCAACGATTGGCAATACGGTTACCCACAGACGACGGTCTTTCCAATCGGTCCAGAAGTCCCAGTCACCACCCGTCAACATGAAGTGAACGTGATAGCCACCGAGAATAATGAAGAACAAAGTAAAGCAAATTAACCAGTCAAACGTGCGTGAAACTTTGACAGCTTCGGCACGTGAACGTACAGCTGATTGAGATGCGCTCATTAGCTTACCTCCTAAAGGGTTTAAAATTATTTTTATACTATCTTTCTCTATGCCGTTTCGCCTATTGGAACTTGAGCGAAACGGCCAGGAGATAGTTATTTTACAGGCTACAGCTTAAAGAATTAAGCCAAGTCTTTTTTCAGCAATTTCGCAAGTGCTTGAACTTCGATGCTCAGAACACCCAATGCACCCAGAGCCGCCCATCCGAAGAATACGAAGCCATAGTGCAGAGGAGCAACGAACAACTCTTCCATAAACCAGAAAGTGTGACCCCACTCGTTCAAACCAACATTTGGCAGAATCATGAATGGGCCGACAACAGATACCATATATTGAATGGAGAAACCATTCGCATAAGTAGGCAGTCTGGTTTTTGCATACAGCAAGGAAGCGCCACCGGTGATGATGTAGATTGGGTAGCTCAAATAGAATTCGATGATATGGCTTGGAGTGAAGTCAGTATCACGAACGATCGTTTGATGCCACGTGCCATCTTGTTCGGTGAAGTAGCTAGCGCCAAAGTAAATTGCAGTCGCGTAGCAGCACAGCCAGATCCAGTGAGTAAAGTGTCTTCTCAGTTCTTCTCTTGGAGTGATAGACATGACTTTACGGTCACGGGTTTTCCAGATGTAGCCCCACAGAATACCTGCGGTTGATACTTCCAGTACGAACTCGATGTACAGGAAATTCATCCAGTAGGTTTCGAATTCTGGTGCGAAAGAGTCAAGACCGGCGGACCAGCCATAAACACCTTCGTACCAACGAACCCAAGCATAGAATACGTTGTACAACGCGATGCCCAGGAACAGATTTCTTTTATTTAACAGCGGTGCTTCCGCAGCATCAGCTTTCACTGATTCAGTTGTAGCTGCCATTTCTACCTCCTAAAAATTTAACAATCCCCAGCTATTTGGCTGGGAGTTTCTTGTTCAACTCCATTTCCACATTCACTGGCTTTTGGCCAGGAACCGCACCGAGTCCAGTTTGGTGAGCGGTCAGTTTACCAGCTCGAAGCACCTTGTCAAGACAAAAAATATTTTCGTCAAAAAAATCGCTCAGCACTCAAACAGGCCGGTATACTAGCGTACGATTAATGTATTGATTTCTGATACAATTGTGATGATAAAACTAACCATTGGCGCTTTCATTCATGAACAATTTTTTTAAAAAACATCCTTTTCTTCTACTCGTGGGCGGTCTTGGCTTATTGATTGTATTTCAAAGAGAAGCGGTCATGCCTCTCGTAACCGAAGTTATCAAGTCCGATGCCTTTTTAGTCGACAGCAAAGACCAAGGCAGCCAGCTTCCCATCTCCACGGAGATGACGGCGATTGCATTCAACCATTGCAATAATTACATCAAGTCGGAACTCGATTCCGATATTTCCGTAACATTCACGAACAAGCCGGTCAAAGCTTGGAGCTTGGGCAATTACCAATTTCTGATTAACGCCGACATCAATATCACTGACGAATCCGGCAACATGACCACGAAAAGATATGTTTGCCGAATCACTTATGACAAGGGAGACGACCAGGAAGGCGTCCTCGATTTTGACAACTGGACGATGGTAGGCGTCTCCGGCATTGATGAGATCTAGCGGAACAGCCATTCATGTTTTTTAGCGGCGGTTGCCGATTGAATCGGCAATTGGCTGTATGGGCTGCCGCCCGGAGCCGGTCCAGCTACCGGGCGTAAAAAGAAACGAATGCCGGTCAATTGAGCCCCAGGGAAGGCGGCTCAACTAGCCATCCCCATAGACTCCTTTACGGCTTATCGCCGAACTCCCGCTTCGTCCGATTCAGCCTGTAAGTCTTTATCAAAGCCCAAAAAGCCCAGAAATCATACAGCGCATGGATCACTACCGGCGTGAGCAGATTCCGCTCCACCCCGTAATCCATCGACAAACTCAAATAGATCCCTATCAAAAACGCGAGAAAGGTATAAAGCGGCGTAACCGCGTGCGCCAGGCCGAACAGAACGTTGCAACCGACCAAACCCGCACGCATTCCCAAAACAGCCTCCAGCCACGGCTGAATCAGACCCCGGAAAAGAATTTCCTCCGACAATCCCGCTATCGCGGCGAGCATCAGCAAATCGGCCCAGTGCCGCCGATGCAGGCTGGGACCCAGCGTTTCGAGCAATAACCGTCTGATTTTCTGAAACGCCTCTTGCTGCCGCAGTTCCGCCAGATGAAACAACACGATCATCGGCGCCGTGCCGATAATTCCGTATAAAATCGCGGCCTCGGAGAAAAACAGCTTTGCAAACGGGTTGATGCCCGCTATCCCACCCAGGATGAGAGCGACCAGGATCAGCGAGGCCTCGAAACAGCAGGCCTTGAGAAAAAAATCCCGAGATTTGAAAGTGGATTGATTCATCGAGGGAGAGAAGGAATAATAGTGTGACAACTCCCCGTTATGGCTTGCTGCAAACCCGCACGGCCGGACCGTAAACTTCGCTGCATACGTTTCGTATCCTTACTTTAAACATGCACTGTTTTATTTATAAAAGCCTCCAAAAACAAGACCTTTATTTATTTCTCCGAAACCAGGACGATTTCTCCTGCCTGCCGGAAGCCTTAAAGGCCTCTCTGGGCAGAATGGAATTCGTTTTCAGCCTCGAAGTCACGCCGGAACGGAAACTTGCAAGCGCCGATCCGGTTTCGGTGATCAACAATTTAAATGAGCGGGGCTATTTCCTGCAATTGCCGCCCGTGCTGACCAAGCCCGCAACTTTACAATGACCACCTGTCACGCGCGCGGCAGAGTCACTCCGATTTGCCCCTGGTATTTGCCGCCGCGGTCTTTATAAGACGTTTCGCAAACCTCGTCGCTGCCGAAAAACAGCATCTGCGCGACACCTTCATTCGCGTAGATTTTCGCAGGCAGATTCGTCGTATTCGAAAACTCCAGCGTCACATGCCCTTCCCATTCGGGTTCGAGCGGCGTCACATTCACGATAATCCCGCAACGCGCATAAGTCGATTTGCCCAGGCAAACCGTCAGCACATCCCGCGGAATACGGAAATACTCCACCGTCCGCGCCAGGGCAAACGAATTCGGCGGAATGATGCAAACATCGGACTTCACGTCGACGAAACTGTTCGAATCGAAATCCTTCGGATCGACGATCGCGGAATTGATATTGGTGAATATCTTGAACTCGTCCGAACAGCGCACATCGTAACCGTAGCTCGACGTCCCGAACGAGATGACCCGCCCCTTTTCGGAATCTCTGACTTGGCCGCTTTCAAACGGCGTAATCATGCCGTATTCGGCCGCCATGCGGCGAATCCATTTATCCGATTTAATGCTCATCGCAGTTTTAAAACCTTAAATAAAGATACAAACATAAAGGGCGCATTGTAACAAATAACCCTAAAATCACCGATCGTTTGAAAAAACGATCTCGATCTGATCGAAATCCTGCGCCTGGCGATGCTCCGCATCGGAATCCGGTTTGCCATCGCGGACCAGCCAGACGGTGTGGAATCCGGCCTGCCTCGCCGCATCGAGCTCTTCTTTGATATCGGACAAAAACAGCAAAGACTCGGGCAACAGCCGCAGCTCGTCCGCAATGCGCCGGTACGAATCGACCTCCCGCTTGCCGCCGATCCGGGTGTCGAAATAGCCCGAAAACCAGGGCGTCAAATCGCCGTAATCCGTATGCGAGAACAGCAGTTTTTGTGCATGCACCGAACCCGAAGAATAAATGTAAAGGCCCAGCCCGCAAGCCTTCCACGCCTTCAGATTTCTTTCGGCATCTTCATAAATATGACCGGCGAAGGCGCCTTTCCGGTAGCCTTCTTCCCAAATCAGCCCCTGCAGCGCCTTCAGCGGCGTGATTTTCTTATCCTGATCGATCCATTCGATCAATTGCGCGATTGTCTGCCCGAGGTCCAACTCTTTTCCTGCCTCCCAGGAAACATCGCGCAGTAATTGCCGCACTTCGGGATCGTCCGCATGATCCCGCACAAACTCGGCAATATGGACCCGCGCATAGGGAAACAGCACGTCTTTAACGAAAGACAGCGACGACGTCGTGCCCTCGATATCGGTAACGATCGCTTTGATCATGATAAAGCGGCAACGTATTGATCGAAAGTCGGAAACGATCGGGCAATGTCGCTGCCGGTAAACGTGGCCACCCAGCCTTCCGGCGTAGTGAATAGCCGGATACATTTGAAACAGGGATTCTCCCCCATATCAAACCAATGCGTCGTGTTGGCCGGCACGCTAATCAAATCGCCTTTTTCGCAAAGTATTGCATAGACCTTATCACCGGCATGCAGATAAAACAGCCCTTTGCCGTCCACAAAAAATCGGACCTCGAAATCTTCATGAATATGCTCGGCCAGAAATTTTTCCCGAAACGCCGCCTTTTGCGGATGATCGGGCTGTAGGCTGACCACATCGGCGGACTGGAAGCCGTACTGCAGCATCAGCCGCTCGACCGAATCCCGGTAGGCTTCGATGACGGTTTCCTGATCGGCATCGTCCGCCAGTACACGGTTCGCGGTCCAGCGCTCGAACTGCACGCCGATCCGGCTCAACTCGGCCGCAATATCGGAATAGTCGGTGTACAAGGCTCCCGATTGCGGCTGATTATCGGGATAAACGGTTAATGCGCTCATGATCTGTTCGCTCCGTGCAGGCGTAATTCACAATCAAACAAATAATCGAGGGCTTCAAGATGCCGTAAGGTTTCGTCGATCGACTCCCCCCAGGTATAAACCCCATGCCCGGCAATCACGTAGCCGTAACAGTCCCGATGCCGGTCCAGGTAGCGTTCGGCTTCCACGGCAAGGCGCGGAATATCCTGGTCATTGGCAAAGACCGGTATGACCAGACGGGCTTCGTGAGTGCCAATTCCTCTGAAAGCCTTCAGCAGTTCATAATTTTCGAGCACGATCTCGCTCTTGAAAATTCTGGAAACCAGTACCGAATGCATCGTATGCGGATGCAATACGCAATTGACGGCGGGAAAACGCTTATACAGGGAAGTATGCAGCAGAGTTTCCGCGGACGGTTTTTTGCCGTCGAGCGGATTGGCGTCCGCATCGATCAGCATGATGTCCTCGATTTGCAGGCGGCCTTTGTGCTTGCCCGAAACGGTGATTGCAATCGTGCCGTCCGGCAGCCGAACCGAAAAATTGCCGCTGGTTGCCGGAACCCAGCCTTTGCCGTCGATAAACCGCCCCGCTTCGCAAAGATCGGCGGCGGCGTTCAAAAATGCTTCGCTGTATTTCATGAAATCATGATAAAAAATGCCTGTCGGCGTATTCGGACAAGATTATAAGTTGAGATCGCTAAAGAATGTAAACTTAATAGCGTAAAATAGCCGCGCCGGCAGACTTGCAGCCTTTTCTCTCTTGTCTCGTCATCCCACTGAAGCTTCGATGCGCAAAAAAACGCTGACCACTTTGGCAATCCTCGCCATCGCCTTCGCGCTGGCAGTCTATTATAAACGCCCCGAGCCGGTGGAGGTGAAAATCGTCAGCATTGAAGAGGGCGAAGTCCGGTCCACCGTTTCCAATACCCGCGTCGGTACCGTCAAAGCCTGCCGGCGCGCCTATCTGGCGCCGGCAGCCGGCGGCCAGGTTGCCCAACTGAATGTCAAGGAAGGCGATAAAGTCCGGAAAAACGAATTATTGATGGAAGTCTGGAACCATGATCTGAAAGCGCAACTCGCGCTGCAGGAAGCGCAAATACGCGCGAACCATGCCGCCGCCGAACAGGCCTGCCAGTTGAAAGGCGGCGCGATCCGGGAAGCCGAGCGCATTTCCCGCCTGCAAAAGTACAACCACATCGTTTCGGAAGAGCAGGTCGACACGAAAGTCACCAACGCCAAGGCCCAAAGCGCCGCCTGCCTTTCGGCCAAAGCGGCCGTCGATGTCAGCCAGGCCAGCCGGGATGCGGCCAAGGCCGCCATCGAACGGACCTATGTCGAGGCGCCGTTCGACGGCACGGTCGCTGAAATCAACGTCGAACTCGGCGAATATGTGACGCCTTCGCCGCCCGGCATCCCCACTCTCCCCGCCATCGATCTGCTCGACGTCAGTTGTCTGTACGTGTCCGCGCCGATCGACGAAGTCGATGCCCCGCAAATCAAGACCGGCATGACGGCCTATGTATCGCTGGATGCCTTTCCCGGCAGGCGCTCGCTGGGCACCGTCTCGCGCATCGCCCCCTATGTGCTGGAAAAGGAAAAACAGGCGCGCACGGTCGAAGTCGAGGTCAAGCTGACCGATCCGAAAGACTTGCAGGAATTGCTGCCCGGCTACAGCGCCGATATCGAAGTCTTGTTGGCCGGCAAGCCGAAGGCGTTGCGCGTACCCGCCGAAGCGGTGATCGAAAATCATAAAGTCCTTTTGCTGAATGAAAACGGCGTGCTGGTAGAACGCACGTTCAAACCCGGCCTCGCCAACTGGAATTATGTCGAGGTGCTGGAAGGCCTCAAGCCCGGCGACAAGGTCGTGCTGTCGGTCGGCCAGGAGGGCGTGACCGCAGGCGCGCGGGCACAGGCAAAACCGTGATCGAGCTCGCGCACATTCGCCGCACCTTCCAAGTCGGCGAACAAACCGTCCAGGCGCTGGACGGTGTCAGCCTTTCCATCGCCAAAGGCGAATATGTCTCCGTGATGGGACCGTCCGGATCGGGAAAATCGACCTTATTAAACGTGATCGCGCTGCTCGATCAGCCTTCCGAAGGCCGTTACCTATTGAACGGCCGCCCGGTTACCCAGCTCAGCGACGACGAACTCGCCAAGGTCCGCCGCGAAAACATCGGCTTCGTGTTCCAGTTTTTCCATTTGATCCCGCGCCTGACCGCCGCCGAAAACATCGAAATGCCGCTGATCCTGGCGGGCGTCGCCCCCAAAAAACGCCGACAAAAGGTAGCCACGGCCCTCGCCAATGTCGGCCTGGAAAACCGCGCCCACCACAAGCCAGACCAGCTCTCGGGCGGGCAGCTCCAGCGCGTCGCGATCGCCCGCGCGATGATCATGGCCCCCGAAATCCTGCTCGCGGACGAACCGACCGGCAACCTCGACAGCCAGTCCGGCAAGGAAATCATCGAACTCCTGGAAAGCCTCAACCATCAAGGCGTTACACTGGTGATCATCACGCACGACCCGTCTATCGGCGGCCGGGCGGCGCGCAAAATACGGATCGTCGACGGCAAAATCGTCAACGCGGCCGATCACGCTTCGAGCACAAACAAACCGAATCCGTAGCCTCCGCCCAGTCCTGAAACCCTGCCGCCCGCCCGGATGATGGATGCTTCTTCTTTTCCTGACGTCCATCCATTCGCCTCGGCGAAAACTCAGCCTCTTTGCAAACCGATGTTTCACCTCTCGCCCTACCCGCCCGGCCTATAGCTCGGCACCTGCTGGATTTCCGGGCAAAACCCTCCTTATCTTACTAATTTATATGGTTTTCTAAGGCTGGAAATTATCCGGAAGCTCGGGTAAATTATCGCCGGTCATTCCTTGACCGGGGTTATTTGTTGTAACTCGGCTGTATCGACCCGTGAATGCGCACGGCAAATTCAATTGATGGCGCCTTCATAATCAATATCCTGACTTACGAGAAATAAAATGAAAAAATAATTTTATTCGCGGCGGTTTCCGAAATCCTGTATCTCGCCTTTTCTTTTTCCCTATCGCAAACTTACGGACACTGGTCCATTCCGGGAGAACTGATTCGGACCAAAAGGAAACGTTAACGCCGCCTTTCGCCGCGGCAATCCAATTATTCTTTTTATTTGCGATCGTTTATACCAATACAGAAAATGAAACCGCGCTCTGGCAACTCGTCTTCTTTATTTCGGGCCTTGCGGCCGGCCTGAGAGAAGAGCTGTTTTACCGGGGCATGATCCAGAAAACCCTGCAGATGAAATACGGCTACACGCTTTCGCATCTGCAATACCTCTACCAAGGCCAGTTCCGGGAACTGGCGCTGATCGCCTTCGCCGGGATCATCTTCGGCAGTATTTTCATTCATACGGACAGCGTGCTGTTCGCCGGACTCGTTCACGGCCTCTATGATGCGATATTGTCGGCCAATCTCGTCCCGTTCAGATTGAGCTATAACGCCTCGCTGCCCATCCTGTTTTTAATCACGACGCTGTTCCTGATGCTGTATGCTTTCAAACGCGCTTCCGTACCTTACAACGAAGATCAGGACGGCTTCAGCCTGTCTTAGCGGCTCTTTTCGAAGCAGGGGTGACCGACGGTTAGCGCCTGCCTTCCCTACAGCGGACGGCAGACGGGCTTTGGTCAGATCGCCCTGCTTTTTTGTCCGATAAGCCAGTAAATCCCTTCCGTCTCAGCCCACTCTAGGTTTCGCATGACACCGGTGAATACATCCGAAAAATTATTTTCCGAAGCGCCCGTACCTCAGCAGCATCCCCGGCAATAACAGCAAATTCAGCGCGGTCGAAGACACCAGCCCGCCGATGATGATCGCCGCCATCGGCCCCATGATTTCGCGGCCGGGATTGTCGTTGTCGAACGCGATCGGAAACATCGCCAGCGCGGTGACCAGTGCAGTCATCAGGATCGACGGCAATCGTTCCTGGGCGCCCTGCACGGCCGTGTCGAAATTCCAGGCCTTTCGCTCGATCTCGATCAAATGCCGGTAATGCGAAAGCAGCATGATGCTGTTGCGCACGGTAATCCCGAACAGGGTCACGAAACCGACCAGCGAGCCGATCGACAGCGTCGCGCCGGTAACCAGCACGGCCGCAATGCCGCCGATCAGTGCGAACGGCAGATTGCACAGGGTCAGCAGGACATGCCGGAGATTGCCGATCGCCAGATAGATGAAGATCAGCACGCCCATGCCGGCCAGCGCCGAATGCACGATCAAATCCGCGCGCGCCTTCGCCTGTTCGACTGCCGAGCCGGCGAACTCGATATAGCTGTCGCCGGTTTCAGGCAGATCTTTCGCAATCCTGGCTTTCAGGTCGGCCATGAACGCATCCAGGTCCCTGTCCTGGACGTTGCAGGTGACCGTCTGCCGCCGTTGCGCGCCCTCGTGCAGAATATTGTACCGGGTCAGCCCATAGTGGATATCCGCGACCTGAGCCAGCATGATCAGCTTGCCGTCCAGGGTTCGGATCGGTAGTTCCGCGAGCGCTTCGGGCCGTTCGCGCAGTTTCGGCGACAGCGCCACCGCAATATTGAAAATCCGGTTGCCTTCGAGCTTGCGTCCGGTGATCTGCGTCTCGTAGGCAATCCTTAACGTATCCAGCACGGTCTTCGGCGTGACGCCCCAAAAGGTGAGCCGGTCGGGATTCATCTCAATCCGGATCTGCGGCGCACCGGGCGGCGAACGCACCTGCACGTCGGAGGCCCCTTCGATCTCCTGCAGCAAGGCGGCCAGTCGCCGGGCTTTCTCGTCCAGCGCGTTCAGGTCGTTGCCGTAGATGTTTACCGCGACCGGCGCGGTGTAGCCGGAAATTGTCTCGTCGATCCGCTCGGTCAGGAAGGTGTTCGCTTCGTACGAAATACCCGGAAAATCGTCCAGGACGCCGCGGATGCGTTCCAGCACTGCGCCCTGCCCGGAGCCGGACATCGGCTTCAGACGGACTTCATACTCGCTGTAATGGCTGCCGTAGGTATCGGCACCGCGCTCGGCGCGCCCTGCCCACTGCGACACCGATTCGACGCCCGGAATTTGCAGCATTTGCCGAGTCAGCTGCGTGCCGATCCGAATCGACTCCTTCAGGGACGTGCCCGGCAGACTGCTGGTATGCACGATGAAATGGCCTTCGCGCAGTTCCGGCAGAAACTCGCTTTTCAGCGCCGTAAATGCCAGGAGCCCCGCCAGACAGATGCCCAGGCTGCCGCCGATCACGAGGTTGAAGCGGTGGTAAACCGCGTCGAGCAGCGCCCGATACCGGGGCTTCAGGCGTTTGATCAACGGAGGATCGTCCGCTGTATAGGTCGAACGGCCCAGCAGCAGATAACAGAGCGCCGGCGTCAGCGTCAGCGCGACCAGCAGCGAGACAAGAATCGCCAAAATGTAGGCATAGCCGAGCGGCGCGAACAGACGGCCGGCCACCCCCGGCAGGGTCAACAGCGGCACGAACACCAGCGCCACGATGAAGCTCGCGTACACGACCGAGCCGCGTACTTCCAGCGAGGCGTTATAAACGATCTCCGACACAGGCATCGGCACAGGCGACAGGCGGTTTTCGCGCAGACGGCGGAAGATGTTTTCGGTGTCGATGATCGCGTCGTCGACGACTTCGCCGAGCACGATCGCGAGCCCGCCGAGCACCATGATATTCAGGCTCATGCCCGCTTCGAGCAGCACGATCACCGCACCGACCAGAGACACCGGAATCGCCAGCGCCGCAATGAAGGCGGTGCGGAGACTATACAGAAACAGGTACAAAATGAGCGCCACGAACAGCCCGCCGATCAACAGATGGCCGGACAGATTCGACACCGAGCGTTCGATATAATCGGCAGGCCGGAACAGGTGCGGATAAAAAGTAATGCCTTGCTGTTCGAACAGGCGGTCGAATCCGGTCAACGCCTGTTCGACCTGGCGGGACACCGACAGCGTATTCGCGCCGTACTGCCCGATCACCATCATCACGATGCCGGCCTTGCCGCCGATCTGCGCCGCGCCGATCGGCGGCTCCGGCGCATAGGCGATCGCCGCCGCATCGCCGAGCGTGACGTTCATGCCCTTGTCGCGCTTGACGATGATTTTCGCCAGCTGTTCGGGCGTGGCGGCACTTCCCGCCGTTTGCAGAGTGAAACGCTGGTTGTGGTTTTCGATGAAGCCGCCGCCCTGGATCACCCCCGCCTGGGAAGCCGCCTGCGTGATGTCTTGGAGCGCCAGATTGAATTTGCGCAGCCGAACCGGGTCGACCTGAACCTGCAATTGCTTGACGTCGCCGCCGAACACATTCACGTCCGCGACGCCGGGCACCGCGAGCAGGCGCGGCACGATCGTCCAGTCGACCAGGCTGCGCAGCGCCATCAGGTCCTTGCTGTCCGACGTCAGGCCCAGCGTCAGCACGGTCGCCGAGGAGGAGGACAAGGGCACCGCAACCGGAATCACGCCAGGCGGCAAGCGGGAAGGCAATTCGGCCAGACGTTCCCCGACCAGTTGCCGGTTGCGGTAGATATCGGTCTCTTCGGCGAAATTGACCGTCACGATCGACAGCCCCTGGATCGACTCGGAACGGACCGTTTCGAGTCCGATCAAGCCGCTGACCGCCATCTCGACCGGCTGCGTGACCAGGATTTCGACCTGCTCGGCCGACAGGCCCGGCGCTTCGGTTTGAATGATCACCCGCTTCGGCGAAAATTCGGGAAAGATGTCGAGCCCGGCGGTCGCGAAGCGGTAGCCGCCGTAGCCGAGTATCATCATGGCGATCGCAATCACGACGCCGTGGAAACGAATCGAAAAACGGACGAGCGCTGCCAGCATGCGTTATCCGCCCTGCCTAGACAATGGCCGTTAAACCGATGCGGTTTCTGAGGTTTTACTACGGAAATTCTTCCAGATCTGATGCACGATCGGCAGCAGCGAAATCGCCACGATGCTTAAAATCACCAGTTCGAAATTCTTCTGCACGATTTCCAGATTGCCGAACTGGTAGCCCAGCATCGTCAGGCCGCCGACCCAGAGCATCGCGCCGCCGATGCAAAAGCCGAGATAACGCACATAGCACATGTTGCCTGCGCCGGCCACGAAAGGCGCGACAGTCCGGACCAGCGGCACGAAGCGCGCAATGATCACGGTGCGGCCGCCGTATTGTTCGTAGTAGGCCTCGGTGCGCTCGATGTACTCGCGCTTGAAGAAACCGATTTTTTCCCTGGCCTTGATTTTTTGGCCGAGAAACCGGCCCACCACGTAATTCACATTGTCGCCGGTCAACGCGGCCGCGATCAACAGCACGATCAGCACGTAAATGTCCAGTTGCCCGGTGCTGGCGGTCAGCGCGCCGGCCGCGAACAACAGCGAGTCGCCCGGCAGCCAGGGCATCACGACCAGACCGGTTTCGCAGAACACGATCAGGAACAAAATCGTATAGGTCAGCACGCCGTATCGGGCGAAAATGTCGGCCAGATGCGCATTGATGTGCAAGAAGAAGTCGAGAACGTGGGTCAATATATCCATAAAAAAATCGAGTTATAAAAGCAATCGGATCAGGAGCCGAACGCTCGACTTCCAAGAAAAGCATATTGATGAAGCTGGGACACATTATATAGAATAACCGATCCATCCCCCGAATCCATGAGACCGCCGCAAGCCATGTTAAAACAAGTCAAAGATTCACCCAAACTCGAACAGTTCAAAGCCCGCCATCCGAACGCCAATGTGGTCGTCATCGTTTTCGCGATCGTGATGTTATGGCGAGGCGCGTGGGGATTGCTCGACACCTACCTGTTCCCCGGCTCGCCGACCTTGAGCTATCTGGTCTGCATCGGCCTCGGCGCCGCGATCCTGTATCTGGATAATTTCAGCATCGACAATCTGAAGCGGTAAGACCCGTTCCAGAGTGCCGTAGCCTCGATGCAGTGCAACGAAGCCGAGGGGGGAACCTAAATCGGAGACGGCATTCCTCGATTTCGCTGCGCTTCATCGAGGCGGCGCCCATCGATTACGTCCTCATCAACCCGTCCAGCGTCAACCCGCAGCTCGGCGCGAACGCCTGCATGAAAAACACCACTTCCGGCTGCCGGTAGCCGGCTATCGTTTCGGCCAGTTCCTGCGCGGCGGTTTCGAATTCGGTATTGCCAGCCTTCATCTCCGCCTGGCATTTCAGATAAGCGGAGATCTTGTCCGCCGCCTTGATGATCCGGACATGCTCTTCGGGCATCGCGTCATGCAGGATCAGCGTCTCGAAATCGGCCTGCAGCTCGGACGGCAAGAGTTTCAAGAGTTCCTTCTCGGCCTGCTTTTCAATCTGCTTGTAGGCGACGTTGATCGCTTCGGAATGGTATTTGATCGGCGTCGGCAGGTCGCCGGTGATCACCTCGGTAATGTCGTGATAGAGCGCCGCGGCCGCGACCGCGTTCGCGTCGAGATTGCCGCCGTAGTAGCGGTTCTTGATCAACGCCAGCGTATGCGCGATCACCGCCACTTCCCAGCTGTGTTCCATCACGTTTTCGTCGTGCGCGTTGCGCTTCAGCCCCCAGCGCTTGATCCACCGAAGCCGCGACAGATAGGCGTAGAAAGGGGTCGAAACCGAGATTTTTGCCGCATCAACCATCAGAATTCTTCCACAAAGGTGTTGTCCAGCGGCGTCTGCACGTAATGCCTGTGTTCCTCCCAGAAATAATAGTAACCCTTGTCGGTCGAAGTCGCCTTGTCGTTTCTGACGATCCGGGTCTTTTCGGTGTTGCCGCCCCTATATTCGACCACCTTGCGCGACATCCGGTTAAACCAGTCCTGCGAACATCCCGTCAACAGGGCGAACGGGACAAAGGAAATCAATTTTTTCATGAGGTCTTCGATCAATTTGGCGTGACGATGGGAATTTTGATGGTTAAATATAGCATTTTGCCCTTCCCGACACATCATGCAGATTCAGTGGTATCCCGGCCATATGCACAAGGCCGGCAAGGAAATAAAGGAAATCCTGCCGAAAACCGACATCGTGATCGAGGTGCTCGACGCGCGCATTCCGTTCAGCAGCGCCAATCCGCTGCTCGCTTCGCTGCGCGGCGACAAGCCTTGCCTGAAAGTACTGAGCAAGAGCGATCTGGCCGACCCGGAACTGACCGCCGTCTGGCAGGATTACCTGGAACGGGAGCAAGGCGTCAAAACGCTCGCCCTGACCAGCCGCGAACCCGAAAAGATACGCAAAATTCCGGCGCTTTGCCGGAACATGCTGGCCGGGCAGATGCAGAACGACCGGATCGTGCACGCGCTGATCATGGGCATCCCGAACGTCGGCAAATCGACCCTGATCAACATCCTGGCCGGCCGCACGGTCGCCAAGACCGGCAACGAGCCGGCCGTGACCAAGACCCAGCAGCGCATCGCCATCGGCAGCAACGTCGTGCTGCTCGACACTCCCGGCATGCTCTGGCCGAACATCGAAAACAGGCACAGCGGCCTCCGGCTCGCCGCCACCGGCGCGATCAAGGACACCGCGCTGCATCATGAGGCGGTCGCCGCCTTCGTGGCCGGCTACCTGAACCGACAGTATCCCGACTACCTGCGCGAGCGTTTCCGGCTGGAGCGGATTCCGGAATCCGACGAAGCGGTGCTGGAAGCGATCAGCCGCAAACGCGGCTGCTTGCGCGCCGGCGGGCAGATGGATCTGGACAAGGCGGCCAAAATCCTGCTTGCAGAATTCCGCGCCGGTACAGTGGGACGAGTTACCCTCGAAACGCCGCCGATGATGGAACAGGAACTGGCCGAAGTGACTGTGATCCGGGAGCAAAAGGCGAAGAAGAAGCGTTTGCGCAAGCTGAATAAATTATCTCATGAATAATTAAACACCCATTCTTTAACCTGCAACATACTACGCGGACTGCCAGTCATGGCGAATCCGCCTGCGGATGTTACGGGATGATCGAGCCACCCTTCAAGGTCGATGGCCGGCTCCGGCGCGGCAATACCGCCAACCGTATTGCCGGCTCGATCTTGCGCCCGTTCAAACCGGCGGCAGCAAACCTTCTATGGCAGCGGCCAGTTGCTCGGGTTTGGTCGCAGAACCGTAACGCCCCACGACGTCTCCTTGCCGGTTCACCAGAAACTTTGTGAAATTCCATTTGATCGCGGTCGAGCCGAGAATGCCCTTCGCCTGCGCCTTGAGATACCTGAACAGCGGATCGGCCTGTTCGCCGTTGACCTCGATTTTCGAAAACATCGGGAAACTGACCCCATAATTGACGGTGCAGAACGACCGGATATCTTCCGCATTGCCCGGCTCCTGTGCGCCGAACTGGTTGCAGGGAAATCCCAATACCGCCAGTCCCCGGTCGCGGTAGCGCCGGTACAGCTCCTCCAGCCCCTGGTATTGCGGCGTAAAGCCGCAGCGGCTGGCCGTATTGACGATCAGCAGCACCTTGCCGCGGTATTGATCGAGAGAGGCCTCGGTGCCGTTCAGAGAAGTTACCTTAAAATCATAAATGGAAGTTGTCATCGTTTTTCTCCTTAAAATTGTGAACACACATCAAGAAATCGGACTGTCGTACCGGCGCGCGCCGTTTTTGCGGCTTGCCGCTCCGGGCGGCTCTTGCCGGGTCTTTCTCGGACCCAAAATGACGGAAAGCGATTCGGAATATCGCGGGCATCCCCTATTTGCCCCAGAGATTTCTTTTGAAAACAAGCTGTCGACCATCTCGCCGAATCCTGAATCAATTATGGCGCCGAAATCTTCCCCGCCGCTTACTGAAATGATAAGCGCCTGAATTTTCTCTATTTCAAAAATAACATTCGATTCTTCGATATTAAATGTAAATAAATTTCGCTTGTCAAATATAATACTTAGATTACCATTATCCATCATGTACTTGAATAATTCTTTGTTCGTTGCGGATCGTTTCGCAATAGCTGGATCATATTAATCGGAGATTCATTTTAAACAGCTTAAGGAAACTCTGAATAAGTCCTACGCCTGGGATAAAATATCCGCAGCTTGCCATTTTCGATAGGTGCCCGCCATGAAGCAACTCGGACTCAGTGCCCCACTGTTTGTGAAGAAACCGAAACAGACTCGGCGGCAGCAATTTCTCCAAGAGATGGAGCAGGTAGTGCCTTGGAGTTTGTGGACGAGCCGGATAGCGCCGCACTACCCGACAGCGGGCCGAGGCCGCCGCCCCTTTCCCTTGGCGACGATGTTGCGCATTCACCTGATGCAGCAGTGGTTCGGCTATTCCGATCCGGCGATGGAGGAAGTATTGCACGACATGCCGCTGCTGCGCGAGTTTGCCGGGCTCGATGCGGGCGAGGACGCCCTGCCGGATGAAACCACGATCCTCAAGTTCCGGCATCTGCTGGAACGCCATCAGTTGGCACAAACCCTATTTGATGAAACGGCGGCGCTGTTGGCCGAAAAAGGCCTGTTGCTACGGCAAGGCACGATCGTCGATGCGACATTAATCGCTGCCCCGCCGTCCACCAAGAACCGGGCGCGCAAACGGGATGCCGAGATGAGTTCGACCAAGAAAGGGAACAATTACCACTTTGGGATGAAGGCGCACATTGGGGTCGATGCCGAGTCGGGGTTAGTGCATACTGTGGAGATGACCACCGCCAAGGTGGCGGATGGGGTCATGACGGAGGCGTTGCTGCACGGCGAGGAACGGGTCGTGCTGGGCGATCGGGCCTATACCCGCAAGGACCGGAATCTGGCGGCGGATCGCCTGGAAGGTGAGCCGGTTTGGGCCTTTCCGTTCAAGCGGGGGAAGGGTGAGGAGTTGCCGGTAGAGCAAGCCCTTCACAACCACATGCTGGCGCCGTTACGCGCCATGGTCGAACATCCGTTCCGGATCGTCAAGCGCCAGTTCGGCTATACCAAAGTGCGTTACCGGGGGCTGTTCAAGAATGCCCAACAACTCTACTTGCTGTTTGCCCTGGGCAATCTTTATCACGTTCGGCAGGCGCTGCAGCCGACCTAGGGAGACCTTTGTCCTTCGCCCTGGAAAACCGAGAACACTGAGTGAAATCACCCCGATAGCGGGCGCTGCCGGGAAGGATTTGCCCATTTTCGGCGAGGTGCCACGGATGTCGCACGGTGTCGCTTATAAAAACCACTTATTCAGAGCTTCCTTAAATAAAGAAGCCCCTAAATCATGGTTACAGAGTAAATATGCAATGAATTGGAAACTTTTTAATGAGAAAAAACTCATAACAAAATTTAAAATCTTTGTTATGGCACTTCTAATTATTATTTATTCCTATTTTGATATTCGATTGCTTCGTAAATCCCCTAGCAATTCCAAAACGAAGCGTTAATAAATAAAAAATGCTACCAGATAACCGTTTCGAGACAGCTGGATTACGGTAATCGTGATGGTTTTTAAAAGAATGGCTTGGGTTAAAGATTTTACTGGAGAAAAAACTCAGAAATTGCTGAATCATGGCTAGCGAGGCAAGCTCCAATGAATCGGAATGTCTTCAATGAAAATAAATTTTCAACAACACATAAAGCTATTGCGTGGATAATCCTGGTAATTATAGTTTATGGCCAAATAGATACGATTATACATTTGTCGCTTGAGCTTCTTCATATTTTATTTGAAATACTGGAGTCGACTCTGGATCACTTAGTAGAACATATTTTTCATACCGATGCCCGTACTACACAGATAATCAGTTTTTACCTCATACTGATTATTGCGGGACTTGCCTCCTATATACTGATTACCTTGATACCGACAGGGTATTACTTTATTAAATATAGGATTTGCAATAGTTATCATCGCAGGTGCGAGAAGATTTCTGGCTTGTGGCAGGCGACAAGCACGGTCAACAAAGTCATAGGGTGGGCGGTTTTAGCTGTATTTTCCGGCATGTTGGTATTAGGGGTATTAAGTTAAGCATAGATAAAATCAGAGAATCAACGAATAAAAATATATCTGAAAAACGGCGAACTACCCATAGAAGGTATTGCAAAAAATACATCGCCTAGTGTGTTCACCCACTGATTCGATATTCATGGCTATAATTTTTGATGAGCGATTACACGGCTGGCGCTTCGTTCTGTTTAATGCCATGCTGGCTTTTGGGCACATGGCGGTATTGTTCAATGCGGGTTCTTATATTGCGTTGATGCCTCATGTCGCCGGTGATCTGGGTGGAGTAAAACCCAGTTTCGGAACTTGGGCCCAAACCGATTTCATGATTGCCATCGCACTGGGTTTCCCGTTAAGCCGCTGGCTTTCAGGAAAATACGGTACTTGCTCTGTGTGGGTCACGGCGTTCGTCGTCTACGCGTTGGCGTCTTCTCTGTGCGCGATCAGCGAAACCCTGTGGCTATTCCTTCCTGCGCGCATTTTGCTTGGTTTGGTGGGGGGACTCACGCTCCCGGTTGGCCAGTCCCTGCTGCTCGAAGAATATCCGGATCACCTGAAGCTGCTGGGCCTGGGGGTATGGGGGCTAGTCAGCATGATGCCATTCACGATCAGTTTTTCAGTCGGCGGCATTATTGCCGACGAGTTTGGCTGGCGTTCCTTATTTTATTTAAATATTCCCGTCGCCCTCATTGTTGCCGCAATCACCGGCGCATTGCTTGCCGGCAGAGAATTCGAACGCAGTTACATCCGTTTCGATGCTATCGGTTTTGTGCTTTTAGCCATCGTTTTGGGCGGCATTCAGACCATTTTGAATCAGGGAAACGATTTTGACTGGCTGGACTCCACTTTTTTGAGCGTACTACTGACCTTGGTCATCGCCGCTTTAATTCTTTTTGTTGTCTGGGAACTTGGCGAGCGCCATCCGGTGCTGGAAATACGTCTTTTCGGCCATTGCAATTTCACTATCGGCGTGCTCGCTTCGACCGTCGGATTTCTGTTGATTCAGGGAATCCTTTCGCTGTTTATTGTTCAACTGCAAGTCTTGCTGGGCTATTCCTCATTTTTAGCCAGCATGGTTTTTCTGCCTATGCTCCTGCTGGCCGTGCCTGTCGCCATTGCGATGCATGTGGTAACCCTGGAATGGGATGCACGCTTGCTGGTCTGTCTCAATTTTCTGAGCTTTGCAGGCGTTTGGTACTGGCTCGGATTATTCGACGATCCGGGTTCGTTCGATCAAATTTTTTGGCCGATGCTGCTGCTCGGATTTTGTCTGGGTTCGTTTTTTGTGCCGTTGACCCGTTTAACCGTACACGGCTTGTCGGGTCGACAAGAACGGCGGGCCGCCGAAGAAACCGGCCTGCTGCGTATCGCGGCGGGGGCATTCGGCATTACTTTGCAAGGCGTTTTATTTTTTCGCAGAACACCGTTCCATCAACTGCATCTGGCGGATAATTTTGGCGGAAGACGCTTCGCCTCGCTAAACCTGCTGCAAGAATTTTCGCTTCGGTTGAAAACCGCCGGCGTCGCGCCGGAGGCCATCAATAATGAATTCGTGCTGTTCATCAGGAAGCAAGCGGCCATCCTGGCCATGAACGATACTTTTTTACTGGCCAGTTATTTATTTGCCGGGCTTGCCGGGCTGATCTGGCTCGCGTCCCCCGTGTACCCTTCTCCACATCCTGGCAGACGCCAAGAGATAGAAGATATTCAAGCGGAACAATTGATGGAGGAACCATGATAAGTCCATTGAAACCGCGGCGATGGATGTTGATCTTACTGCTTGTCGTCTCGGGCTGCGCCTGGATACCTGAAGGAGAAAAGCCTGCGCAGTTTATCGAGATGCCGTCCACGGAACACATCTCATCGCAGGTCCGCGTCGATGAGACAGGGGCTCCGTCGAAGCAATGGCCGAAACCGGAGTGGTGGCGCGAATTCGGCAGCGATGAACTCAATAGCCTTATGGCAAAGGCTTTACAGGGCAATCCTGACCTGAAGGCAGCGGCCGCCAGACTGCGTCAGGCGCAAGCCCTGATTCGCGTGGAAGGCGCCCGCCTGCTGCCGTTTCTGGACGCGGATGCGGAGCTTGCGAATGAACGGATCTCGGAGCATGGCGTGTATGCGGCGCTCAATCGCGAAGAGGCGGCCGGCGCCAATATTGTCTTCGGAAAAATGAATCCCTTGAGTTTACGCTACGAGTTCGATTTCTGGGGGAAATACCGCGCGGCGCTTGAAGCGGCAATCGGCGAAGCGGCTTCCGAAGACGCGGAACTGGCCGAAACCCGGCTGCTGTTGACGACTGCGATCGCGCGCTCCTATATCCGCGGCCTAGCGTTGCGCCGACAGCTCGATCTATCCCGAAAAATAGTCGAGTTGCGGAAAGAAATGCTGCATCTGGCCGAGACGCGGCTCGAATTAGGCATCGATTCCGAAGACCCTGCGGAACAGGCCGGCATCGAATTGGAGGCGGCCAACAAGCGCGAAGCCGGTATTCGGGATCAATTGGATATTCAGAAAAATCTGCTGGTCCGCTTGACAGGAGACGGACCGGTTTCACTGGCTAACCTGTTCACCGCCGGGATTCATGATTCAAAAGCACTGCAATTGCCTGCGAAGCTGCCTCTGGAACTGCTGGCCCATCGTCCCGATCTTGCGGCGGCCTTGCGCCGCGCCGAGGCCGCTTCGGAACGCATAAAAATGGCCAAAGCCAGCTTTCTGCCGACGATCGATCTCACGGCATTCGCCGGCATAAACGCTTTGGCAATGACCAAAGGCGCAAGCAGTTTAGCCAACCTATTATTTTCAGGCTCCAGTTTCTCTTATGGCGTAGCGCCCGGCCTGCGCCTTCCCTTGTTCGAAGGCGGGCGGCTGCGAGGAGAATTATCGGCCCAACGCGCCGAATACGACGGCGCAGTGGAACTTTATAACGACACCTTGCTGCATGCCGTGCAGGAAGTCGGCGATAGCCTCAGCAGTTGGGAGGAAACCCATGCCATATTGAAAGCTCAAGTTCGCTTACTGTCTTCGTCGCGCAAGAACCAAAGGCTTGCGGAAGATCGTTTCAGTATCGGCGTGGACGATCGCCAAGCCATGCTGAGCCGCGCACACGCCGCGCTCGACCAGGAATTTGCCTTGCAGACAGTGGAAGCCGATCATTGGATTGCCAGGGTGGATTTAATCGAAGCGCTAGGCGGGGGATACGCCAATGATCTTCGGATCGTGCAACAGAAAATCGCCCACTCGCAGGACCATCCCGAAGGTTTCGGCTTGTTCGGATGGTTGCTTGCCATGCCGGCCATATTCAACAAAAACTGAAGCGAGTTTTGTCAGTGACAAGTTCTATGAAAACGCGTCATCAAAGTCTTCGCGCCCGCCGTAAGCGGCGCCTGCAATGGATTGTTTCAATAGGGGTCTTGGCGGCTTTGATTTATACCGGTTATTGGTTGTATCGCCGTGACTGGATCGTCAGCCACAATGCCTTTGTCACCGGCAACCTGATTCCGGTCGAGGCGGACGCGACTGGCATTGTGACTCATGTATGGGTGGAGGAAAGCCAATTTGTCAAAAAGGGCGATCTTTTGGTCCGCCTTGACGAACACCGCGCTCAAACAGCCTTAAAGCAGACCGAAGGCGAACTCGGGCAAACGGTACGGGAAATCGGCGCGCTTTTCGCCACGCATCAGCAAATGTGTCAAAAACTCATTGGGCGTTCTTCAAAACTGGCCCGGGTGCGCCATGATGTCGTTCGGTTTCGGCAAGGCGTACCCAGCGGTTCGGTGTCGCAGCAGGTTTTGCAAAACGCCGAAGATCAAATGGCGGCGCTGGATGCCGAGATGCTGGAGGCAAGGTCCGAACTCGAGGCGATTCGAGCCAGAATCGGCGGCACCAGCCGAGCGAATCATCCTGACATCGAAGCGTCCAAGCATCGATTTATCAAGGCTTACATCGAATATACCCGCCAGCGTATTTATGCGCCGGTTTCAGGCTATGTCGCAAAACGGAAGGTTCAGGTCGGCGACCGGGTGCAACCGGGAGATTCTCTGATGACGTTGGTTCCATTGAATCATCTGTGGGTCGAAGCGAACTTACGGGAAACCGAGCTGCAACGCGTACGACCAGGCCAGTTGGCGGAGGTTGCCGTGGATCTTTACGGAGGAAACTACACGTTTCAAGGGACTGTTGAAGGGTTGGTGCCGGGGACCGGCAGCGTTTTCGCCTTGTTGCCTCCCGATAACGCAACCGGAAACTTCATCCATATCGTCGAGCGGGTACCCGTTCGCATCGCCTTGCGGGAAGACGAATTATTGGCGCACCCCATTCGTCCGGGGCTTTCCACCGTTACCTCCATTCATGTGGACAACACGGAAAAATCCCCGGAAGATTCGCTCACGCAAGCGGTCAGCCAGGAATATGAAACGGATATTTTCGCGGATGAACTCGCCGAGGCAGAAGCCAAGGCGAAAGCCATCGTCGCCAAGAACTTGATTACGCCCGACGCGACGCTGGATTCGGATTGCGGCAGGGTGGCGCTGAAAAAATGATCGGCCGACTCGGTCCCGGTCGAGACAGCATCCATTATTTTGCCCCCCGTCGCCAATGCCGTTAAGTTAAGGAAACTCTGATCCTACAACGATTTTAACCAGCATATGGCGGAGCCGGTTCCCCAGGTTTGCTTATTAAGGATTTGGTCGATCATAACGTCCTCCTCTCGTTTCCCTCGCCGAACGCTTATCGTGATACCCCCTTGCCGGCTTGGGTTACATCCCAAAGGGCACAAGCCGCGGTAGGGTACGCTGTGCGTACCGTTCCCGCTCCGATGGTACGCACAGCGTACCCTACCGCTGAAAAGAGTGACGAAGCTTGCAAAATAGGGGTTGTGTTTAAAGAATGCTCTACCCGTTGCCGCCCTACGAAGGACCTCATAACGCGCGCCGCGCGCGGGAACGATCAGGCGGAACGCCGGGAGGTTATTTTTAGCCACATCTTAAGTTTTAAACTGCCGGATGAACTGCCTGGGTATCACTTTAGTGACCGCATCGCCCGAAAAATTCTTCAATTGGCTCTGGCACAAAGCGATCAGCCTTGTCGTGTGGACGCCATTGAACAACAGGCCATCGGCCACCCCGGCGCACAGGCTCCAGGATAACAGGATCACCACGAATTCAAGGTTGCCGCTGCGCCACATGGACAGCGAATGGCGCCGAAAAATCCACGGTACGCCCATCGGATTGGGCCAATCGGTAAGCAGATGCATGAGTCCGCCTGCCGCAAATCCGAAGGCGACGGGCGCCCACCCTGCCGAATTGAGGCTGACATACGAGTACCACAGCAGCGTTACCCAGGGAATGCCCCAATGGGTCAAGGTGCGATGCGTAATCCATAAACGGCGTTTCCCACGATGTTTCTTTCGCCACCACGCGATTTCCAGCCAGTCCGGAGCCGTTCCTCCCCACGCGCCTGCCACCAATGCCAGCATCGCCAGCAATTGAAATGGTCCTCCTGCGCCTCGATGTACCACAATCACAGCCGCAAGTATGCCGGCAGCGATACCGGACGCTTGATGAGCTTTTTTCGACGCCATGGATTCCTTCACTCAAAACCGGACATTTTACAAAATAACCCGTATAAGATGAAACCGGGTTACCGGTTTCCGCGGTTTGAAGGGCTAGGCGGCGCTAGATTTTTACCGGCTTGATAGACCCGGGCCGAGCCATTCGGGCTACCCGCCTGCCGGCCCCACCATTTGCCGGAATGGCATGAGTCGTAACGGCTAACTCGACCTGCAAAATAATCCCCATGCCGTTAAGTTAAGAAATCCGGGGCCGGACAATAAGTGTAGCGCACTGGTCTCTATGGGTAACCAGCGATTGCGTGGTGGATGCGCTACGCTTATCCACCCTACAGGCCGGCAACTCAAAGGCACACGGAATAGCCGGGTGCCTATTGACCGGTGCGGAAGGCATAAAAAAACGCCGGAGGATGCGATGATCCCTCGGCGTTGTCAGTTTTACGGCAGGTTCGGAATCGATCGGAGCCTGCCGGGATGAATGGGGGTGCTGCTTTATTTCAACGACAAAGTTTCCGCGCGGCCTACCATTTCGATATTCAGCTTGTCTTCTTTCAAAAGCCAGCCGATCGCGCGCTGGACGTCGTTTTTGTTTTCACCGGTTTCGACGGTGATTTTGTTGACGCTGGACGGTCCGTTCTGATTCAGATAATGCCAAATCTTGCCCGCCACGTCGCCTATGCTATCAGCCATAAAAGCCTCCTGTTGCACTGATTGAGAAAACTAAGATTTTTTAGGGGGTTGATCCGGCAGCACGATGTTCAGCTCGAGCGTTTCCTGATTGCCGTCCTGTTCGAAATTGAACGAAATCGCATCCTGGTTGACGTTTACGTGCCTGCGGATCACCTCCAGCAATTCTTTCTGCAATTGCGGAAGATAGGAAGGCTGGTTGCGCGACACTCTTTCGTGCGCCACCAGAATTTGCAGCCTTTCTTTGGCAACGGATGCAGAACTAGGCCGCGAAGTTCTAAAGTAATCCAGCAAGCTCATCATCCTCTCCCGAAGAGTTTCCCGAAGAGTCCTTTCTTCTCATCGATGAATCGGTGGGGCCGGTCTTCCCCCAGATAGCGGGCGACGATATCGGCATAAGCCTGGCCCGCGTCGCTCTTTTCGTCCAGAATCACCGGAACGCCGGAGTTCGAAGCATTCAATACCGATTTCGATTCCGGAATCACGCCGAGCAAATGCAGCGACAGGATTTCCTGCACGTCGTCGACGCTGAGCATTTCGCCCAGTTTCACCCGCTCGGGCGAATAACGGGTCAACAGCAAGTATTCCTTGATCGGCTCCTGGTTCTGCTCGGCGCGGCGCGATTTGCTGGCCAGAATGCCTAACATGCGGTCGGAGTCGCGCACCGAAGACACCTCCGGATTGGTGACCACGAAAGCGTCGTCGGCGAAATACATCGCCAGATGCGCTCCCTTTTCGATACCCGCCGGCGAATCGCAAACGATGTATTTGAAATCTTTGGACAATTCGTCCAGAATCTTGCCGATGCCTTCCTGGGTCAGAGAATCTTTATCGCGCGTTTGGGAGGCCGGCAAAATGTACAGATTGTTGCAATGCTTGTCCTTGATCAACGCCTGATTCAGCGACGCCTCGCCGCTGATCACGTTGATCAGGTCATAAACGACCCGGCGCTCGCAGCCCATCACCAAGTCCAGGTTGCGCAAGCCGACATCGAAATCGATGACGGCGGTTTTATGGCCTCGTTTCGCAAGTCCCATCGAAATGGCGGCGCTGGTGGTGGTTTTGCCAACTCCGCCTTTACCTGATGTAACGACAATGATTCTGGCCAATGGTGTTTCCTCCGAATAGAGCGTATGAGTTAAATTTCTTTGATGATCAGCGAATGATCCTGAAGATAAATCTGTACCGGCTTATGCCGGAACTCCTTGGACAGGTCTTCGCTGACTTTGTAAATGCCTGCGATCGAAATCAGTTCCGCCTGCAGATCGGAACAGAAAATCCGCGCTTTTTCGTTACCCTGTACCCCGGCCAGCGCCCGGCCGCGCAGAGAACCGTAGACGTGAATATTGCCCTCGGCCATGATCTCGGTGCCGGAACTGACCGTCGCCAGCACGATCAGGTCGCCGTGCGAATAAACGCGCTGGCCCGACCGCACCGGCTGGGTGATCAACAGCGTGGAAGCGTCCTCGTTCGGGGCCGGCTGCTCGGGTGTGGCCGCAAGCGTTTTGGTTTTCGCGTTTTCCTGGGACGATCCGCCGCCATGCAAGGCATGAACCGGAATGCCCAGTTCCAGGGCCTGCCGGTTTTGTACGGCATTGCCGCCGCGCAGGCCGATCGGCAATAAATTCAGCTCCCTGATCGCCTTGACCAGAACCGCCAACGGGACATCCAGATTGCGCTTATTCAATTCCTGCAGATCCAGCAGGATCGGAGAATGTTTGAAAAAATCCGGCGCCAGGGCGATTTTTTCTTGGAGTTGTTGTTCGATGTGCTGGAGGCTGTTGTTGAATAAGACCAAAACGGGTACTGAAAAAGTACTGCTTTTAAATTCCAGCGCCTGGGGGCTGGAAGACGTTTTTTGGGGGTCTGTCGACATCCGTCAATCTGCTGAATTCAGTTGTGGTTCTGATTTTATCATTAACTATGTAAAAAGCATACATTATCAGCGTATTATCGCCGAACAAGCCCGATTGGCGCACGGTTCGCGCCGCGGGATGCGGGCGCTGCGGCTATCGGTTTCGCGGAATGGTTTTCGGCTTAGGATTGGGTCGAGCATCACTTCCCCTCTCGTTTTCTCGCCGAGCGCTTATCGCGGTACTCCCTTTGCCAGCTTGGGTTATACACCCAAAGGGCACAAACCGCTGTAGGGTACGCTGTGCGTACCATTGGGGAGGTGAAAAGGTACGCACAGCGTACCCTACTGTGTTTAAACCCCATTGTCACCCTATGAGGTGTCTCATGACGCGCGCCGCGCGCGGGAGCGATCAAGGCGGCATGCCGGAAGATTGTCTTTAGCCACATCCAAAGCGTGAGTCAAGAAACGCCGGATAAATCGTTCCCGCCCGGCAAAACACTGCAGCCCTGCCACCCGAATCCCGACACACAGGACTGACTAACGTTAAACAATCGCCGCATCGGCCTGCACATCCAGCCGGCGGGATCACGACCCGAAAAAAGCCAAGTCTCCGCTCAATGCATGACCAACGCCGATTGCAGCAAATTTGCAGTCGTCGGGCCGCCAGTGGTTCTCACATAATCGACGACGACCGGAATAAATTGGCTGACCATGCTCTGCGGCATGTTCAGTTGCTGAAACGAAGCGGCAAGCGACGTCATCGTGTCGATCGACCCGCCCAGGTCGCCCACCGCCGGCATGGTTTGGGACAGAGGCGGGCCGACTTGCGGAGCGGCCGCCAGCATATCGGACATGCCGGGAACCGATTGGGATAAATGATCGAAAGCTTGCGGCGCCATTCGGGCTTGGGCGGCCTGAAATATGGCCCCTGCCCCGCCAAGGGCTTGCTGCCGGGAAACGCCGAGTCGATTGACCAGGACATCGGTTAAAACGGCTGGCTGGGCCGGCGTGCCGGTCGCGGCGGTTCGGCCGGCCTGCATCACCGCCCTTCCCGTCTCCATGGTTCGTCCGGCAGTCTCCAAACCTCGATCGACGGTACCGAAAACCCGTTCGCTGCCATTGCTCGCGCAACCGGCAAGCGCAATCGAAATGAATGACAGCGTTATTTTTATACGGTCTGAATTTTTCATGGCAATGCCTCCTCAAAGACCCTTTCAACCTGTTCAGACCGGCAGGGAATACCGTTAGCTCAAAAATGTTTCGAGCCGCCAAATTAGTCGGCTTTAAAAAACCCAACGGACTCTTTAAAATCTAATTTTCGGTATCCTGCATGCATTGCAGGTCAGCCGAAAAAGTCCCCGGCGTAGGCGGCAAAACTCGCGCGCACTATTGCAGGGAGTGTAAATTTTAACGATCCGAATCAAGGAGAACCGACATGGCAACAAAATCCGATTTTTCTTCTGCCGAATGGGAGGTATTGAGAGATGCGCCCCATCTTGTGATTCTTGCGGTCACCGTAGCCGGCGCCAGCGGCTTTTTCGGCAGCATCGCGGAAGCATTGGCCCCGTCCGGCATCATCAATGAGGCTTTGCAAGGCAGTAATCCATTATTGCGGGAAGTGTGCGGGCGGGAAGAAATCAAATCCTCGATCGAATCGATTAAAGAACTGGCCAGGGCCAGCGGCGATTTTGCCAACATTCAGGCTGTTTTGCGCCAGGAAGCCGTAGATAAATCGCGGACCGCGATCGGGATTTTGCGGAAGAAAGGATCGCCCGAAGATGTCTCCGTCTACAGGGATTTCCTGATCCATCTCGGCGACAAGGTCGCCAATGCGGCCAAGGAAGGCGGATTTCTCGGTTTCGGCGGCGAGCGGGTCAGCGAACACGAACGGACCCTGTTGGCCGAACTGGCCGAGGCGGTGGGCATGCTGCAGGCCTGATGCCTACTCTATTATTGAATAGGAGGCCCGTTAATGCAGCGTTTCAGGGCAGACCCGAAGCTAAAACGATGCCGAATCAAACCCGTCTTTTGCAAGCTGCGGGCTTTCTGTCGACCGCCTGTCCGGATTGGCACCGTTTCGTTTTCCTTCAACCCCTGATTGAGCTTAGGATTGGGTCGATCATCACTTCCTCCTCTCGTACTCTCTCCCAGCGCTTATCGTGATACCCCCTTTGCCGGCTTGGGTTCCCCCCCAAGGGCGCAAACCGCTGTAGGGTACGCTGTGCGTACCATTGGGGGGGGGTGAAAAGGTACGCATAGCGTACCCTACAACTGAAAATAGGAACGCTCAGGCGGTATGTCGGGAAGTTATTTTTTAGTGGGTCTTGTCGTAGATGGCTTTCATTTCTTTAAAAGAAGCCAGGGATTCTCTCAGATTTTGTTCCGCCGGCTGCATGTTGCCGCTCTTCAAGTCGGCCTGGGCCTTGACCATGGTGTTAACCGCTCTTTGGCGTTGACGTTCGGTCACCTCGAAGCGAAACTCTTTTTGCTGTTGGCGGGCCGTACCGATCACTTTGCTGACCGCGGCGTTGTCTTCACCTTTTTCCAGCATGCCGACAGCCTGCTCGAGGCTGGCAATCGTGCTTTCAACGGCAGTCTTTACCGCCTCTTCGCCGACCGGCTTGGAGAATGCAGAAGTTGAAGCGGTAAAAAGGGTTGCCGCCATCGTTAAGGAAACCAGTGCATTTTTAAAAGAATTCATGACGATCATTAAACCTAATAAATTGATAATGTTGTTGTTTTTATATAGTCATCAACATGAGGCTTCATACAAAAAATCGCACAAATTCAAATTAACTGACTAAATAAGTCAGTTATTCTAGCACATAAATTTTGAACTTCGTTACGGTAAGCTCCCGCGTGAACAAAACGCATTGCTTGGACGCCTTCTCTTACGCGATCAGCGCGACGCCTGTTTTATCCCGATGCCTGCAAAGCCATTACGGTAAAATGGCGGAGCGTAAGCCCGAAACCGCTTGCGCCCTTGTCCCCTAAATCTTTTACTTATCCTTTCGGAACAACACCTTGTTAACCACCGCAAACATCACCATGCAGTTCGGGGCCAAGCCCCTGTTTGAAAACGTCTCCGTCAAATTCGGCGACGGCAACCGCTACGGCCTGATCGGCGCCAACGGCTGCGGCAAATCGACTTTCATGAAAATCCTGAGCGGCGAGCTCGAACCCACGTCCGGAAACGTCAGCATCGGTCCGGACGAACGGCTCGGGATTTTGCGCCAGGACCAGTTCGCCTATGAAGAATTCAGCGTGATCGACACCGTCATCATGGGCCACAAGGAACTCTGGGAAGTCAAAAAGGAACGCGACCGCATCTATTCGCTGCCGGAAATGTCCGAAGAAGACGGCTTAAAGGTCGCCGACCTGGAAAACGAATTTGCCGAAATGGACGGCTACACCGCCGAATCGAGAGCCGGCGAACTGCTGCTGGGACTGGAAATCCCGCGCGAGCAGCATGGCGGCCCGATGAGCGCGGTCGCGCCGGGCTGGAAGCTGCGGGTATTGCTGGCGCAAGCGCTGTTCGCCGACCCCGACATCATGCTGCTCGACGAGCCGACCAACAATCTCGACATCAACACGATCCGCTGGCTCGAAAACGTGCTGAACGAGCGCAACAGCACCATGATCATCATCTCGCACGACCGGCATTTTCTGAATAGCGTCTGCACTTACATGGCGGACATGGACTACGGCGAACTGCGCGTTTATCCGGGCAATTACGACGATTACATGACCGCCTCGGCCCAGGCCCGCGAACAATTGCTGGCGAGCAACGCGAAGAAAAAAGCCCAGATCGCGGAACTGCAGACCTTCGTCAGCCGCTTTTCGGCCAATGCCTCCAAGGCCAAGCAGGCCACCTCGCGCGCCCGGCAGATCGAAAAAATCAAGCTTGATGAAGTGAAGCCGTCCAGCCGGGTCAATCCGTTCATCCGTTTCGACCAGACCAAAAAACTGCACCGACTGGCGCTGGAGGCCGAAGGTTTGAGCAAGGGTTATGGTGCGGAGCCGTTATTCAAAGACCTGAACCTGATGATTGCGGTCGGCGAGCGGGTCGCGGTAATCGGCCCGAACGGCATCGGCAAATCGACGCTGCTGCGCACGCTGGTCGGCGACCTGGAGCCGGACACCGGCCTCGTCAAATGGTCGGAAAACGCGGAAGTGGGCTATTATGCCCAGGATCATGCCGAAGATTTTGCCGAAGACCTCTCGCTGATCGAATGGATGGGCCAGTGGCGGAAGGAAGGCGATGACGATCAAACGATACGCGGCACGCTCGGCCGGATGCTGTTCTCGCAGGACGAAATCAAAAAATCGGTCAATGTCCTTTCCGGCGGCGAACAGGGGCGGATGCTGTTCGGCAAACTGATCCTGCAAAAGAACAACATTATGGTACTGGACGAGCCGACCAACCACCTCGACATGGAATCGATCGAATCGCTGAATACCGCGCTGGAAAACTACCCCGGCACGCTGATTTTCGTCAGCCACGACCGGGAGTTCGTGTCCTCGCTGGCGACCCGGATCATCGAGCTGACGGCGAACGGCATCGTCGATTTCAACGGCAATTATGAAGATTATCTGGCCAGTCAAAACCTGTCCTAATATCGCTGTTTGGGTTGCGCTTTGCGCAATCCGACTTTGATTTCTCCGATGCACCGGGTTAATTATGAACGATTACATACTCCTCCTGCACCTCCTGGCAGCCACAATCTGGACCGGCGGACATCTGGTTCTGGCCATTACGATTCTTCCCAGAGCACTGAAGGAGAAATCGCCCACGGATTTATTACGCTTCGAAGCCGGTTACGAAAAGGTGGGAGTCCCGGCGCTCGCGATTCAGGTAGTCACCGGATTACTGTTGGCCCATAATATCATGCCGGACATTGCCATGTGGTTCAGCTTCGACAACCCCCTATCGCGATTGATTTTACTAAAACTCGGTTTACTCTTGGCGACCCTCCTGTTTGCCATAGATGCAAGGCTGAGAATCATCCCGAATCTGACTGAGGAGAACCTGATGCCTCTGGCGTATCACATTATTCCCGTGACGGTGATTTCCGTTCTTTTTGTCATCGTGGGAGTGTCATTTAGAACCAGCGGGCTACTTTAATTCGGGATAAGCCATTATATCCGAGGCAGCTCTGTAGGGCGTTTTCGCGATAGCAAAACGCCAACAGGCTTCAAAGAGGCGGATTGCCTTCGGCGAATCCGCCCTACAAGCTTCCTACAGGCTTCCGGAAAGGATCAGCTTGGCCAGCCGCAGGGCATGGATACGCAGTTCGGGAACCGCGATCGCTTCCCAATAGCGGGCTTTGAGCATCGGCCCGATGTAAAACAGGTCGGGGACCGATTGCCCGTCAGTGCCGACGACCCGATACTGATCGTCCACTTCCAAGCCGATTCTCGCCGGGTCCTGCTGGATCAGGCCCTCGTCCCGCAACTGGGCAAGCAGCGGAATGTCCGAGGCGGCGAGGTTGTAATTGGGGCCCGTGCAGTTGACCATCGCGCCCACCGTCAATTCCCGGCGCGTTTCCGCATGGCGCGGCCGGACGACGACGGTAACGGCGTCTCCCTCTTTTCGATAGCTCAGGATCTTGCCCGCCACGATTTCCGCCTGCCCGGAATGCGCCATTTGGTGCAAACGCTGATGCGCGCAGGGCGCCAGACGATGGCGGTGAATATCCCAGTACGCCTGGACGTGAACCAGAAACCGTCGCCGCTCCGTCAAGGGCAAACGCCGCCAGATCTCGGGCGTATGCGGACGCAGCTCGTTGATCGCATCGCGCCAGTTGCCGCCCTCGGCTTCCCTGCGCCGCGCTTCCCGGCGCAGCGCGCGCATATAAGCGCGAACCGAGCAGGAGGCTGCCGCCTCCTCCAGATAGGCGGGAAAAGCGGCCGTAACGGGCGGCCTGGCGGTGAACCGATGTCCTTGCGGCAATAAACCGCGGCGGGAGAGAAGAAAAACTTTTCCGGAATTGCTGTTCCGGGTCAGCCTGAACAACACGTCGATCGCGGTATGCCCGCTTCCCAGCAAGAGAATGGGCTTGTCGGCGTCCACCCGGTCAAGGCCGGCGAAATCCCAGGGATTCGCAATGTAATTGCCGGGTTTGAAGCCATCCGGCGCCGGTCTCAAATTTCCGGGCAGAGCGTGTCCAAGCGCGAGCACCACTTGGTCTGCGGACAGGCTCCGGCTGTCCTCCAGTTCCACCGAAAATCCGCCTCCCTCTTCCCGAGGGCGAACGGAAAGCGCTTCTCCACTGATTTTTTGAACGGCGATGGGACTGCCTTTTTCCGCTTCGGCCAAGGTAGATTCCAGGTAGTCGCCGTAAATGCGCCGGGCGATAAACGACGAGGCGTTGAAAGCCGGATCGATATTCCGGCAATAATTGACGAAATGATCGGGATCGTCCGCCAATGCGCTCATATTGCCGGCCGGGACGTTCAATACGAAATTGTCGTCCCAGGTGCGGTAGGCAAGCCCGCGCCCGAAAGGGGCCTTGCGTTCCACCAAAACCAGGCGCACCGGGTCCCCAGTGTTTTGGCGAAGGATGTTCACGGCCGTGAGCGTGCCGCTGTAACCGGCACCTAAAATGACGATCGTGCGTTTCTGAAAGGAATTATTGTCTTTTTGCGTCGGCATTGTGGGCGGATTCTCGAAAAGTGAACGGGAAAAACACAAACAAAGGCGGAATGTGCTTTTAAGTGTATTACCGATGCCTTATTCCAAGCAAGGCTATTCGCCTGTAACGAAGCAGCTCCAACCCAAAGAGATCTGTAGGGCGTTTTCGCGATAGCAAAACGCCGGCATATGCTTCAAAGCCATTGGCGGATTGCCTTCGGCGAATCCGCCCTACAAGTACGAGCTTGCTTTTGAATTCAACCGTCGATATTGTTACCCGGCACGAAAATGCCGGGCAACAATAAAGCCATTGCCCAAACCTACGCGACCGAACCACAAAACGGCCCTGTTTTTGCATGTATCGGCGACTGCGGTCACAGTATCGACGCTGCCGGAGCCGGATCGGTTCCTGACCGCCTCCGCCGCGGAACCCGCACTCGTCATAGCCCTGTCCGGATGGGTTCGGCGCGAAACATGAACCTTTACATTCGTCCTCCAAACCAACAACGAGAAACCGTCCATGTACAACGTGATCAAAAACTTTACCCCTTCAATGCCAATCATCGCCGTTTTTATCGTGGCCCTTGCAAGCATCGGCGATGGCCTGGCGGCCCCGGCAGACGAGCCGGTCCCCAATCTTGTCGGCATTTGGGCGGGAGAAAACCACACTTACTCCGACAAAAAGGGCCATTTGAACTGGACGAAGACGATAGAAATATTCGAACAGAAAGGGCGCATATTCAAAGGGCAATTTACCTATTCGGCCGGGACAAAGCATTTCTTCGGCGTCATCTATCCCGATAACACGACGTTTACATGGGTTGCGGAGGATAGCCAGGGTTATAACCACGGCCACATTCACAGTAACGACAAGATCAGCGCCTGTTACGTGGAAGCCGGCGGCGACGCGACCGTGGGCTGTGCCGAATTGACCAGACAGCATAAACCATGATGCCAGCCTGGCGCTGTAAACAAATCTGTAGGGCGTTTTCGCGATAGCAAAACGCCAACAGACTTCAAAGCAATGGCGGATTGCCTGGCGGCGAATCCGCCCTACGGACTGACTCGAAATAAAAAGCATGCCCGCCCCCTGTTGATCTGCAAACACCCCGTGCCTCTCGCCTGCTGGTTTTTCAACAAGACCAGGCCGTAAAACACCTTCACCTTCGCCAAACAACCGCCAAACCGCGGACAAACAGGCGCAATGCGCCGGTTGGCATGTAACTTGCGCTATCCGGTTACCCGCGTTTTCAATTCAGGCTCCATCACAACGGATCGTTCAAGCCCTCTTCATGTGGATCGTTCAAATTGCTCTCCGCCGCCCCTATACCTTTATCGTGGCGGCCCTGCTGATTCTTTTGTCTACCGTTTACGTACTGCGCAAAATGCCGACCGACATCTTTCCGACGATCGACATTCCGGTCGTTGCGATGCTCTGGCAATACAACGGCATGACCGCGAAGGAAATCGCCGACCGGCTGACCGGTTCGGTCGAACGCTCGATGAGCCTGATCGATGGCATCGAGCACAGCGAATCGCTGTCTTATGCCGGCGCGGCGGTGATCAAGGTGTTTTTCCATCCGGGCACCGACATCCGGACCGCGATCGCGCAGGTGATGTCGAGCAGCAATTCGGTCTACCGCTCGCTGCCGACCAACGTCTCGCCGCCCCAGGTGATCCAGTATTCGGCCTCCGACCTGCCGCTGGTGCAGCTCGGCATTTCCAGCAGCACGGTGCCTGACACCGAGGTGAACGACCTGACCAACAACATCGTCCGGAATATGCTGCAATCCAAACCCGGCGTCGCGATGACCTACCCGTTCGGCGGCAAAAGCCGGCAGATCACTGTCGATACCGACGTGCCGGCGCTGCTGGCGCGCGGGATGACGCCGACCGACCTGTCGGATGCGCTGGCCGAGCAGAACCTGATCCTGCCGACCGGCACGATCAAGATCGGCCCGACCGAGTACGACGTGACGCTGAACGGGGCGGTCGCGGCGATACCGCGCCTCGCCGACCTGCCGGTGCGCACCGACCACGGCGCGACCACGCTGATCCGCGATGTCGCGAACGTCCGCGACGGCACGGCTCCGGTCACCACGATCGCCCGCCAGAACGGCGAACGCGGCATTCTGACCTCGGTCTTCAAGGTCGGGCGCACCTCGACCCTGGAAGTGGTCGAACACGTCAGACAGGCGATTCCGAAAATGCTCGGGCTGATGCCGGAGGGGATCAACATGCGGCTGATGTTCGACCAGTCGCTGTTCGTGAAAGCCGCGATCGGCAACGTGCTGCACGAAGCGCTGATCGCGGCCGGCCTGACCGCCGCGATGCTGCTCTTGTTTCTGGGCAATTGGCGCACCACCTGCATCATCGCGGTCTCTATCCCGCTGTCGATCATGGTGTCGCTGATCGCGCTGTACCTGATCGGCGAAACGATCAACCTGATGACGATGGGCGGCCTGGCGCTGGCGGTCGGCATTCTGGTCGACGACGCGACCGTCGAGATCGAGAACATCGAGCGGCAGATGCTGCTCGGCAAGCATCCGCGCCAGGCGATCCTGGACGGCGCGGCCGAGATCGCGATGCCGGCCTTCGTCTCGACCCTGTGCATCTGCATCGTGTTCGTGCCGATGTTTTTTCTGACCGGCGTCGCGCGCAGCCTGTTCGCGCCGATGGCCGAGGCGGTGGTGTTCGCGATGCTGGCCTCCTACGCGCTGTCGCGCACGCTGGTGCCGACCCTGGTGATGTTTGTGATGGCCGGCCATCACGGCCATACGGACGCGCCGCCCCGCCATGCCCTCGCGCATGCGTTCAGCCAGTTGCATCAGGCTTTCGAACGCGGTTTCGAGGCCTTCCGCAGCCATTATGTCGTGCTGACCGCCCATCTGCTGAACCATCGGCGGCGCTACGGTTCGACGATCCTGGGTTTCTGCCTGTTATCCTTGGGCCTGACCCCCTTATTGGGCCGCGACCTGTTCCCGGCGGTCGATGCGGGCCAGATACGGCTGCATGTCCGGGCGCCCTCCGGCACCCGGGTCGAAGAGATGCCCCAGCAGATCGACGCCGTGGAAGCCTTCATCCGCCAACGCATCCCTCCGGCAGAACTGAGCGACATGCTGGATATCGTCGGCGGCCCTTACAGCACCCGGAACACGCTGTTCGGCAACTCCGGCACGGTCGAAGCGGCCGACACCGAAATCATGATTTCGCTGACGCCGGGACGCCATGCGCCCAGCGCCGACTATATCCAATCCCTGCGCGCCGAACTGCCGCGCCGCTTCCCGAACCTGGAGTTCTTTTTCCAGCCTGCCGACCAGGTCAGCCAGACGCTGAACTTCGGCGTGCCGGCGCCGATCGACGTGCAGTTCATCGGCGGCAAACCGGACGAAGTGATGCCGCTGGTCCGGGCGTTTCAGAACCGGCTGCGGCAGATTCCAGGCATCGTCGATGCGCATATTTACCAGCGCCTGAACCGGCCGGCATTGGACCTGGAAATGAACCGCGCTCAACTGCAACAGTTCGGCCTGTCCGCGCGCGACGTGGCGCAAAACCTGCTGCTGACCTTGAGCGGCAGCATGCAGACCGCGCCGTCGTACTGGCTGAATCCGAACAACGGCAATACGGTCAATATCGGCGTGATGGGCAATCCGCTGAAACTCGACAGCCTGGACGCGCTGCTGAGCACGCCGGTCCGCGGCAACAGCGGCCCGCCGCAACTGCTGGGCAATCTGGTCAAACTGAAACGGTCGCAGCAGCCGGCCGCGGTGACCCACTACAACGCGGACAACGTTTTCAATGTTTACGCCAGCGTCGAAGGCCGCGATCTCGGCTCGGTCAGCGGCGAGATCGACCGACTGATCGGCGAAACCCGCCCCGCCTTGCCCCGCGGCGTCGAGCTGGCGGTGCGCGGCCAGATCGAAACGCTGAACGGCTCCTTTGTCGGGCTGGCGTCGGGTCTCGCGGTCGCCATCGTCTTGCTGTATCTGCTGCTGGTAGTGAATTTTCAATCCTGGCTGGACCCTTTGATCATCGTCAGCGCCCTGCCCGCGGCGCTGGCCGGAATCGCCTGGATGCTGTACCTGACCGGCACGACGCTCAGCATTCCGGCGCTGACCGGCAGCATCATGGCGATGGGCGTGGTGACCGCGAACAGCATCCTGCTGGTCTCGTTCGCGCGCAGCCGGCTGGAGGAAGGCGTGCCGCCCGCGACCGCCGCGCTGGAAGCCGCCGCGACCCGGCTCCGGCCGGTGCTGATGACCGCGTTCGCGATGATCGTCGGGATGCTGCCGATGGCGGTCGGCTGGGGCGAAGGCGCCGAACAGAACGCGCCCTTGGGCCGGGCGGTGATCGGCGGACTCACCTTCGCGACCGCTTCGACGCTGCTGTTCGTGCCGATCGTGTTCGTGGCGGTGCATCAATGGTTGCAGCACCGGCAAAACCGGATAGCCGTTTGATGGCGCGTCGAATGTAGGGTGGATTCGCCGCCAGGCAATCCGCCTCTTTGAAGGGGATTGGCGTTTTGCTATCGCGAAAACGCCCTACAGCTCTACGCCTCTACAGTTTTATCAAAATAACCCAATAGGAAGAAGCTTATGTCCAGTCAACTCTCGCCTACCTTCGCTTTTCCGCCCGCGGGCCGTCCCCGGCGAACGCTGGCCAGGGCCGGCGCGGCCGCGTCGATTCTGCTATCGCTGCTGCTCGCCGGCGGCGGCTGGCGTTATGCGGTCAACCGGAGCGAAGCGCAAACCCTGCGCGAAAATACGCTCGCCAGCCTCCGGCGCAGCGTGATCGCGGTGCATCCGAAGCCCGGCGAGACTTCACGCAAACTGGTGTTGCCGGCCAGCCTGAAAGGTTATTCCGAAACGCAGGCTTTCGCGCGCACCAACGGTTATCTGAAAGCCTGGTACAAGACCATCGGCGATAAAGTCAAGAAAGGCGACCTGCTGGCTGAAATCGACGTGCCGGAACTGGAACACGAACTGGCGCAAGGCCGGGCCGCGCTGGCGCAGGTGAAAGCCCGGCGGGAGCTGGCGCATTCGACCTGGGAGCGCTGGAACCAGTTGAGCCTGACCGACGGCGCGCCGCGCCAGGAGGTCGACGAGAAGCATGCCGCCTTTCTGCAGGCGGAAGCCGATCTGGCCGCCGCGGCCGCGAATGTGAAGCGCCTGGAAAATATCGAAAACTACCGCCGCGTCGTCGCGCCGTTCGACGGCGTGATTACGCGCCGCGCGGTCGATGTCGGCAGCCTGATCGGCACCGGCGCCCAGGAGCTGTTCGCGCTGACCCAGACCGATCCGCTGCGCCTGAGCGTCTGGGTGCCGCAAGCCTACGCGGATCAGATCAAAGCCGGCCAGACCGTGTCGGTACGTCCGCTCGACGGGCAGGAAAAACCCTTAAAAGCCCATATCGACCATGTCGCCGGCGCGCTCGATCCGCTCACCCGCTCCCGCCTGGCCGAAATCAGCCTGCCCAATCCGGACGGCAAACTGCTGCCGGGGGCTTATCTGGAAATCGCGATCGACGTTGCAGTCGACGCCAGCCCGTTGGTGGTGCCGGCGAATGCGCTGGTGATGGATAAGGAAGGCGCGCACGTCGTGATCGTCGACGGCGAAGGCAAGATCGCTGTGCAGCCGGTCAGGATAGGCCGCGATTTCGGCCGCGAAGTCGAAATTCTGGAAGGGATTGCCTTGAATGATATCCTGGTAGCCAGTCCTTCCGACTTGCTGACCCAGGGCGAGGCGGTCAGCGTGGTGGAGGCCGGGGGGCAAGCCGAAAGAGAAGCCGGTCGCCACGCTTTAAAAAAACGGAAATTCATCGCTTACTTGGCTACCCAAGACCTGCCAGGGTTTGAAAACCTGGCAGGTCGGCAAAACGCCGGCCAACGCATCGAAAATCGTTTTAATCCGCTGCTTCCGGAGTAACAAGGTTCCAGCAATCGCTGCTGCTCATCCACCAACCGTTTCTCGCGCACTCCTCGTACCGGCCGTCCTGCCCAGATGCTCCTTAGGCTTTCGTCAAAAAACAACTTCCCCCTTTGAAAAAAGGGGATCGAGGAGGATTTGTTCGATAAATCGCCTCCTGCCCTCGGCAATCGCTCCTGCATTACTCTCGATCGCGTGTTCCCGACGCAATCTACCTCCAGCCTCCCTGCAGTCGTCTTTTTCAAAGAGGGGAGTGAATAATCCACTTTTCATAACCATCCATTTCGGAAAGTTATTTTCCACCAGATCCTCAATCAATACCGGCTGGTATGCGTCTTGCACGCCAGCGAATCTCATTGCCAATTTTTTCTGCCTTTTAATCCCCTCAAAGGAGACAATATGTCCAAATCCTTCCCTGCGTTTGCCGCCCTGACCGCGGCACTGGCCGCGGCCGCGAAGTGAAAAACTATACCGCCGACATCGATTACACAACCGCCAGCGCCAGGGTGCAGATCAGTCGCCAGCAAATCATCGAACCCGGACGCAACCGACCGGCGCCGACCCTGCAAACAGTCGAACAATTCCTCAGCGGCAATACGGCCTGGAACGTGGCGCCGCCTGCCGCGAACGCACCGAATTCCGCACCGACCGTTACGGCGCAACCGGCCGCCGTCGAAGAACGCACCGCCGAAATCTTGGCCACGCCGCGAGGCTTCGTCAAAGCGGCCATTCAGCATCATGCCGAGCAGCGGGACGTCGACGGCGGCACCGAAATCGCGTTCACGATCGACGGCAAGCACCGCTACGTCGGCTTGCTGAACGACAAGCACCAATTGGAGACCGTGCAGACCTGGATAGACAACCCGGTGCTGGGCGATACGCTGGTCGAAACGCGCTACAGCGATTACCAGGACTTCGGCGGCATTCGGTTCCCCGGCCATATTGCGCGCAGCCAGGGCGGTTATCCGGTGCTGGACATCGATGTGACCGCGGTCAAAGCCAATCCGGCAGTCAATATTGCGGTTCCACCGGAAGCCGCGAAGGCGCCCGCCATGAAGGTCGCCGTCAACGAGCTCGCCAAGGGCGTCTATTATCTGACCGGCGGCACCCACCACAGCGTCGCGATCGCGCAGAAAGACCATATCGTGCTGATCGAAGCGCCGCAGAACGAAGAACGCTCGCTGGCGCTGATCGCCAAACTGAAGGAAATCATTCCGAACAAACCGGTCAAATACCTGATCAATACGCATGCCCATTTCGACCATGCCGGCGGCCTTCGCACCTTCGTAGACGCGGGCGCAACAATCGTGACGCCGGAGCCGAATCCGGTTTATTACGAAGCGATCTGGGCGGCGCCTCATACGATCCGTCCCGATCGGCTGGCCGCGTCGAAAAAACCGGCCCGTTTCGAAAGCTTCACCGGCAAGCACGTACTTTCGGACGGCAAGCGCGCCATCGAAATCCACACGCTGGCCGGCAATAGCCATAACGATGCGTTCGCCGCGGTCTATCTGCCCAAGGAAAAAATCCTGATCGAAGCCGATGCCTATACCCCGGCCGCGGCCAACGTTGCGCCGCCGGGATCGCCGAACCCTTACTCGGTCAATCTTTACGATAACATCCGCAAATTGAAGCTGAACGTCGAGAAGATCGCCGCCCTGCACGGGCCGCGCGTCGCGACGCTGGACGATTTGCGCGCCGCGATCGGCCTGCAGACCAGCGCCCGCTAAATCCGCCTCCAACGCCCCGGAAGCGCCTGGGCTTCCGGGGCCAATGCCGTCAAGATAAACCGGAATCAGACCGCTTAAAAGGAGTGATAAAGCGGGTTTTGTCAACTTGTTTGCAAAGCCCGCTTTGCAACGCCGAGGCTAAACTTGACGGCATTGCCTTCGGGGGCGATAGACCGTTTTTTACATTGCACTCAAACGATTTTCATTCTCCGCACGAAACTGTTGATCAGCCAACACCCCACAAGCAAAAACTGCTGCGGATTCAGCAGTCTACCGCCGACTCTAAGTACAAGTTCCCATTCAAAACAAACGGTTATTCGATGGCACGAAGCCTGCTTACTCTAAAGCCGATTTGAATTTCAAATTTCAATTATCCGGCTCACGCCCTACGACTTCATTCGACCTGCATGACTGATCTGAAAAAAAAATCGGAGCGCACGCGCAACCGACTCTTGACTGCCGCCAGCCGCATCTTTGCCGAGAAAGGCTTTCAGGAAGCGACGATCGCGGAAATCTGCGAACAGGCGCAAACCAATATCGCTTCGGTCAACTACCATTTCCGGGACAAGGAAACCCTGTACCTGGAATCCTGGCGTTTCGCCTTCAACCGCGAACTTTCGCAGTATCCGCCCGACGGAGGCATATCCCGCGACGCCGCCCCGGAGAAGCGCCTGGCCGCGCTGATCCATTCGCTGATCGAACGGGTCGCCGACGAGGACGGCTATGCGTTTGCGATTCTCTACAAGGAAATGGCGCGGCCGACCCGCTTGCTGGCGGACATCCTGGAAAAGGAAATCGAACCGCAACGCTCGCAGATGTTCGAACTGCTCCGCGAATGCCTCGGCCAGGCCGCCGAGGAGCGGCATTTGCAGTTTTGCCACGACAGCATCATGGGGCAGTGTTTCCAGCTGCTGCGCCTGAAGCAAATCCAACTGGCCCGGCACCGCCGCCAGCCTCCCGCCGCCAACGGCGACATCAAAGCCTATGCCGACCATGTCGTGCAGTTTTCGTTGGCCGGCATCCAGGCGCTGCGTTCCCGATTCCCTTAATCCGTGAAGTGCTTTCATGCCGGACCGACTTTTGTCCTCCGCCGATCGAAACTTTTAACCGTCCGCCCGCTCGGCGGTTCACTCTTCACCTACACCCTAAAGTGTAGGATGGGTACGACTGCACGAATGCAGGAGATAGGGCAACGCATGGAGCGGTTGCCGCGAGCGAAGCGAAGCGAAGCGAAGACCAGCATAAGATTGTGGCGAGTTTCGATCGATGGGTTTCGCTTCGCTCTACCCATCCTACGGCCCATTAACTTAACGACATTGCCCACCACCCCGATTATTCTCATGCGCTTTAGGATCATTCCCGCTTTGATTTGTCACTTGGCCGCCGCCCAATTAACCGCCTGCGCGATCGGACCGGATTATAGCCGCGCGCCGGCCGCTACTTCTGCCCAATTCAAGGAGATGAAAGGCTGGCATGAGGCACAGCCGCGCGATACCGCCCTGCCCCAAAAATGGTGGCGGCTTTTCGACGATCCCGAACTGAACGCGCTGGAAGAACAGGTCGCCCAGGCCAATCAATCGGTGGCGCAAGCCGAGGCCCAGTATCGCCAGGCCCAGCATCTGGTGCAATCGTCGCAATCGTCCCTGCTGCCGGTCGCGACGCTGACCGGCACGCTGAACCGATTCAAGGCCGCGTCGGGGCAGAGCCTCGCGCCGACGGGAATCCGAAACCTGTTCGGCCTCGGCGTCGGCGCGGTCTGGGAGCCCGACCTGTGGGGGAAAATCCGCCGCCAGATCGAAGCCAACACCGGCAACGCGCAGGCCAGCGCGGCGACTTTGCACGCGCTGATCCTATCCAGCCAGGCAATGCTTGCGCAGCACTATTTCCATCTGAAGATATTGGATGCGCAGAAAGCCCTGCTCGACGATACGGTAGCCGCCTATGCGAAAACGCTCGACATCACCCAAAACCGCTATGCGGTGGGCGTCGCGGCCAAATCCGAGGTGGTGCAGGCCAAGGCGCAACTGCAATCGGCCCGCGCCCAGGCCGTGGACCTCGGCGTGGAACGGGCCGCGCGGGAACACGCGATCGCGGTACTGATCGGCAAGACGCCGGCAGAATTCTCGCTGCCGCCGGCGCCGCTACAGGTTGAGCCGCCGGCGATTCCGGTCAGCCTGCCTTCCGAACTGCTCGAACGCCGCCCCGACATTGCCGCCGCCGAACGCCAGATGGCTGCGGCGAATGCCCGGATCGGCGTCGCCAAGGCCGCCTATTTCCCGTCCCTGAATCTGGCGGTCAGCGGCGGCTATCAATCCGGCGACGCCGATACCTTGTTCACGATGGCGCGCCGCTATTGGGCGCTGGGCCCGGCCGGCGCGGCGCTGACCCTGTTCGACGGCGGCGCCAAGAACGCCCAATACCAACAGGCCATCGCCGCGCACGACGCGACCGTCGCCGCCTACCGGCAGACGGTGCTGACCGGGTTCCAGGAAGTCGAGGACAATCTGGCCGCATTGCGCATTCTGGCGGAAGAAGTCCAAGTACAGGATGAGGCAGTCACCGCCGCCGAACAGGCGCTGGCGTTGATGCTCAATCAATACAAGGCCGGCGCCGTCAGCTATCTGAACGTGATGACCGCCCAGACCGTCGCGCTGTCCAATCAGCAGATCGCCGTGCAGTTGAAAGGCGAACAGTTGAACGTCGCGGTGCTGTTGATCAAGGCCCTGGGCGGCGGCTGGAACGAGCGCTTGCTGCCGACGGAGGACGAGGCCGACGGCGACCGCAAATGGACGGATTATCTGATATTGCCGGTGGATTAAGGTCTATCTCATCACGCAAGCAAATCCGATGCGCCTCCTGCGTCGGCACATCCTACGCATTTTTCATCTGCCAGAGTTTGGAAGGAGTCTTGGCAGTTAAGATAGGCCGGAACCGGCTCGCTTAATGGCGTGACAAAACCGGCTTTGTCGCTCCGTTTCGTCATGCGCAAAGCAAGCTTTGCGACTCTTCGGGGCTCAACTTAACGGCATAGCCAAAAAGGAAAGAGGAATTAATTCAGAGCTTTCTTTGATTACCGGACCGTTTGGGTTCGAGCCGCTCCGACAGCGCGGATTTATATCAAAGAGCAAGGACAGAACCGCTCCATGACACCTAAATCCACCTCAATAATTTACAAATAAGAAATGCTCTGTTTCAAAATTGCAAGCAAATCTTTACGATATTTTTACCTGGAAAACTCTAATCTACGCCCATCGTTGCAACCACATTAGGCGCCCGTAACCGATGGACATGACTTACCATACCTTATCTTTGCCATTTCCCGGCCTTGGCCCCGTCAAAAAGCCGCAAGATCATGGAGAATCGGGCATCCCCTCCGGATTTCCAATAAAAAAATCCCGCTACTGCATCAATAGCCTCCCGTTCTTCGTTTCAATCCTGGCTTTTCTGTTACCCTCGCCGGGTTTTGCGCAAGAGGCAGCGGCCGCAACACAAGTCGACTTGCAGCATCATTTCATCGGCTATTTGACGATCGCAATCACGGTCATTGCCTACATCATCGCCATGACCGAAGACCTGCATCAACTGAGCAAGGCGAAACCGATGGTATTGGGCTCGGTGCTCATTTGGTTCGCGATCTTTATTTATTATTCGACCTCATACGGAACGGCAAAGGAAATCGTCCCCATCTTTCAAAGCAATTTGATGGCGTATGCCGAATTGTTTCTGTTCATCACCGTGTCGATGACTTTTTTGAATGCCATGACCGAGCGGGGTATTTTCGACTCCCTGCGCATCGTATTAGCCAATAAGCAGTACACTTATCGGCAGTTATTCTGGATTACCGGCGCGCTGGCCTTTTTGCTGTCCACCGTGATCAGCAGCCTGGCGGTGGGTTTGTTGATGGGATACATCATATTGGAGATAGGCAAAGGCCAGTCCAAATTCGTCGGTCTGGCTGGCTTGAATGCGGTGGTCGGCGCCAATGCCGGCGGTACGATGAGTCCTTTAGGCGGTATTTCGACCTTCTTCGTCTGGCAGCAGAATGCGTTGCAGTTCACCGAATTTTTTACTTTAACGATCCCCTGCATAGTAAACTTTCTGGTACCCGCATTCATCATGCAGTTTTCGGTGACCAAAGAAACGCCCAATTTCTCCAAAGAAAAGCCGGTTTTAAAGCGCGGCAGCAAACGGATCATTTTCATCTTCATCCTCACCTTCAGCACGGCCATTCTGTCGAACGTCTTCCTCGACATGCCGGCGATCATCGGCATGATGTTCGGCCTGGCGATGCTGCAATTCTTTGCTTACTATTTGACCAAATCCGAGAAAATCCATCATTTCCTGACCGAATATGAAGAACACGAAAAACAAAGCTATATCGAATCGCAAAAAGGTTTCGACGTTTTCAAATGTATTGCGGGCGTCGATTGGGATACTCTGCTGTTTTTCTACGGCGCGATGATGATCGTCGGCGCGCTCAGCTTCCTGGGCTATCTGGACGCCATGGCGCATTACCTGTTTACGGTCATCGGCGCCACCGTGGCGAACATCCTGATCGGTCTGTCGTCTTCGGCCATCGACAACGGCACGTTGATGTTCGCGGTGTTGAACATGCATCCTTCTTTCGAGTTCGGGCAATGGCTGTTATTGACCTTTACCCTGGGTGTCGGCGGCAGCCTGTTGGCGATCGGTTCTGCGCCGGGGCTGCATGTCTTGGGCTTGATGAAAGGACGCATGAAAGAAGGCGAAGGGTATACCTTTACCCTGCATTTACGCTGGATGCCGGTCATTTTATTGGGCTTCTTCGCCGGTATTTTTACGCTTTGGCTAATAAACGGCGGCAAGTTTTAATTTTTATGAATAAAAGTCACTGTTTATTAAGCATCTGCAGTCTTTTCGTATTGAACCCCGTAGCAAGCGCGGACGATACGCCGACCGGCTTGATTGCCGAACTTTCCGGAAAAGAGGCTTCCGACTGGATGGGTTTACGGAAATATGGGGTGACTGTCGGCGGCTGGGCCGCCGCCGGCATCAACTACAACACCGACACGCCCGGCGATCGCAGCAACGGCCCGGTGTCCATGACGGACCGGAGCGAAGAATTCAATTTGTATCAATTGGACCTGTTCGTCGAAAAAGCCGTTGTCAAGGGGACGGCCTGGGACGTGGGCGGACGTTTCGACTTCATGTTCGGCACGGACACCCGCTATGCCCAGGCGACCGGCCACTGGGACGACGCTTTGATCAGCGAACGCGACCTGCGTTTTTACGACATCGCGCTGCCGCAGGCTTATGTGGAAGTCTTCGCCCCCATCGGTAACGGCCTGAGCGGAAAGTTCGGACATTTTTACACCCTCCTCGGTTACGAATCGGTCCCGTCGGCGCCGAATTTCTTCGCTTCGCATAGCTACAGCTTCAAGTCCTCTCCGTTTACGACGACCGGCGCGCTGTTCAACTATGCGCTCAACGAGCAATGGAGCGTCAACCTCGGCGCGGTGACCGGCGGGGATAACTTCGACCGCGATCTCGGCGCCTGGAGCCACATGAGCGGACTGACCTGGGCCAATGCCGAAACCGGCACGACGCTTTCCTTTTCGGTGTTGCAGGGCGATGTCTATGAAAACCAAAGCTCCGAGCTGGTGTATTACTCGGCCATTCTGCAGCAGGATCTCGGGCCGTGGCGCTATGTGCTGCAGCATGACGGCGGCAGCCAGCGTCATGCCGTTCAGGGCCAGGATGCCGAATGGTATTCCATCGTGCAGTACCTGAGCTATCAGGTCGCCGAAACCTGGGGGGTGGGCATTCGCGGCGAATGGTTCCGCGACGACGACGGCGCGCGCTATGCCGCAGGCGCCGCCAACTATTACGCGCTGACCGCCGGAGTAAACTGGAAACCCAAGGATTGGCTGATGATCCGGCCGGAATTTCGCTACGACTGGAGCGAGGCGCAAACCGCGCCGTTCGACGGCGGACGGCAGGCCGACCAAGTATTGCTGAACGTGGATGCGGTTATCCAATTCTGATACGAGCCTCATGCTATGTGGCTAAAGACACGATGAAAATGAAAACGAGAAAGTCCTTGCTGCACGAGGCCCCGACCTGGGCCGACGCCTGGGACACCACGCTGCTCTGCGCGGGGGAACGGGAAGCCGCGCGCCTCGCCGATGCGGAGGACCTGGCAGTGATCTTCCCGGATAATCTTATGGCTGCAAACATTTTTATCGTTCCAGCGGCGTAACGTGCGTGAACTGGACCCCGAATTCTTCTCGGCCCACGCGAACCGGACGGAGATCCGCAAGCGCCGCGGGCGCCTGAAGATTTTTTTCGGCGCGGTGGCGGGCGTCGGCAAAACCTTCACCATGCTTGAAGTCGCCCGGGCCCACCAGGCCGAGGGCTGCGAAGTGGTGGCGGGCCTGGTGGAAACCCGCGGCCGCGCCGATACGGCGGCGCAATTGCAGGGGCTGGAGCTGCTCCCTCCGCAGATCAGATACCATCAAGGGACCAGGCGCGCGGAGTTCGACCTGGACGCCGCGCTGGCACGCCATCCGGATCTGATCCTGGTGGACGATCTGGCCCATACCAACCTGCCCGGTTCGCGCCATCCCAAGCGCTGGCAGGATATTCGGGAATTGCTGGACGGCGGCATCGACGTCTATACCACCCTGAACGTACAACATCTGGAAAGCCTGCACGAGGATGTCGGACGCTTCGCCGGAATCCGGGTGTGGGAAACGGTGCCCGATACCGTTTTCGAGGAAGCCGACGAGGTGGAACTGGTGGACCTGCCGCCGGACGACATTCTGGCGCGATTGCACGAGGGCAAGATTTACCCGCCCGAAAAGGCCGAACGCGCCCTGCTCAATCTTTTCCGCAAAGGAAATCTGATCGCGCTGCGCGAGCTGGCGCTGCGCCGCACCGCCGAATGGGTGAGCACGCAATTGCGGGAGTATCGGCAGGCCTACGCCATACGCGAGGTCTGGAACGTCGACGAGCGGATACTGGTCTGCGTGGCGCCCGACGCGCGGGCCAAGCGTCTGGTGCGCGCGGCGAAACGGCTGGCGGCCAGTTTGCACGCCGACTGGCTGGCGCTTTATGTCGAGACGCCCGCATTGCAGCGCCTCTCCGCCCGGCGCCGGGATGGAGTGCTGAAAGCCTTGCGCCTGGCCGAACGGCTGGGTGCGGAAACGGTCACGCTGTCGGCCCCGGACATGGCCGAGGCGATCCTGACATTCGCGCACGAACACAATGTCAACAAGCTGGTCCTCGGCAAGCCGGGCCGCAAAGGCTGGCGCCGATGGTTTCTGGGATCGGTGGTCGACAGCCTCATCAGCCAGGCTCACGACCTCAACTTCTATCTGCTCGGCGACGAAGAAACGCCGCGCTTGCAATCCAGCGCCCCATCGCCGAGCAAATCCTTCGACCGCCAACTTGTCGAACATAAGTACGGGCATTGGCTGTGGAGCCTCGCCATTCCGTTGCTCCTGACGGCGATCGAATGGCCTTTCCGCGACCTCCTCACGCCCGCCAACATCCTGATGTTTTATCTGCTGGGCGTTTTTTTCGTAGCCATACGGTTCGGCTTTTGGCCGTCGATCCTGGCATCCCTGGCCAACGCCGCCGCCTTCGCCTATTTCTTCGCACCGCCGATTTTTTCCTTCGCCATCGCCGAGCCGGAAAACCTGGCCGGGCTGGCGGTCACCCTGGTCATTGGCGCGGTGACCGGCAATCTGGCGGAAAACGTCCGCCACCAGGCGCGCGTGGCGGAATCCAGGGAACGGCGGGCATCGGCCCTGCACCGGCTCAGCAAGGGCCTGGCCGAAGCCCGTTCGGAACGGGAAATCACCGAAATCGGCGTCTACCATATCCATGCCCAGTTCGGCGGCCGCAACACCTTCCTGTTTCCCGACCGCAACGGCCGGCTGCACTATCCGAACGAACCGCCGCTGGCCATTTCCCTGCGCGGCGCCGATCTGGATGTAGCCCGTTGGGTCTTCGAGCACGGCCAGCTGGCCGGCCGCGGCACCGATACCCTACCCGACGCCCCGGCGGTGTACCTGCCCCTCAACGGATCGACCGGGACCATCGGCGTGCTCGCGCTCGAACCCGTCGAACTGCGGCGGATCTTTCTCCCCGAACCCTATCAGCTCCTGAACACCTTCGTGAACCAGATCGTACATACGCTCGAAAGAGCGAATATGGCGGAACACGCCAAGGAGGCGACCTTGAAAATGCAGGCGGAAGCCCTGCGAAACTCGCTGCTCAGCAGTATTTCCCATGATCTCAGAACCCCGCTGGCTACCATCGTGGGCGCCGCCAGCACGCTCGAAACGGATGCGGCACGCCTGGAGGAAAGCAGCAAGCGAAAACTGGTGAGCGCAATCAGCGAGGAAGCCCGGCGCATGTCGGACCTGACCAGCAAAATTCTGGAAATGGCGCGCCTCGAAGCCGGCGAAGTGCGGCTCAACCGGCAGTGGTACGCGCCCGAGGAAATCGTGGGCAGCGCCTTGCGCCGGCTCGACAAAAAACTTAAGGCGAGGCGGATCAATGTCCGGATGGCGGACGGCCCGGCGCTGATCCATGTCGACGCCGTACTGCTGCAGCAAGTTCTGGTGAACCTGCTGGACAATGCCGACAAATACTCTCCCCCGGAACTGCCCATCGATATTACGATCGAATCCGCACCGTCCGGCGTGTCGATCGCCGTGGCAGACCGGGGCCCCGGCATTCCCGAGGGCCTGGAGCAAAAAATCTTCGACAAGTTTTTCCGGGTCCACGCCGAAAGCGCGCAAAGCGGCGTCGGCCTGGGGCTTTCCATTTGCCGGGCCGTCGTCGAAGCCCACGGCGGCACGATCCGGGCAAGCCAGCGCAGCGGCGGCGGAACAGTGGTGCAGTTGCATCTGCCTATGCTGGAACGCCCGCCCACCATCGACCTCGAAGAAAAAACTTTATGAAAACGGCCGGACCCTTGCTTCTGCTCATCGAAGACGATCCGCAGTTTCGGCTGCTGCTGAGCACCACGCTGGAAAGCCAGGATTATTCGGTGCTCGCCGTTCCAACCGGACGGGAGGGCTTGACCGCCGCACGCCATCAGAAACCGGCGCTGCTGATACTCGACCTGGGACTGCCGGATATCGACGGCCAGGAAGTCATCCGCCGCCTGCGCAAGCTATCCGAAGTACCCATCATCGTGCTCTCGGCCCGCAACCAGGAAGGCGATATCACCCAGGCGCTGGACAACGGCGCCGACGATTACCTGACCAAGCCGTTCGGCACAGCCGAACTGATGTCCCGAATCAAGGCCCTGCTCCGGCGTACCGCCAGGGCGCCCGGCGGCAGTGCTCAGGAATCTTTCCAGGTCGGCGAACTGAAAATCGAACTAACCAAACGCCGGGTTTACGTGGGCGAGCGCGAAGTGCATCTGACCCCGATCGAATTCCGCCTGCTCGACGTACTGGTCCGCAACGCCGGATTCGTGGTCACCCACCGGCAACTGCTCGAAAAAGTCTGGGGGCCTTCCCATGTCGACCACAGCCACTATCTGCGCATTTATATGGGACAACTGCGCCACAAGATCGAATCCGACCCGGCCCAGCCCCGCTATCTGCTGACCGAAGCCGGCGTGGGTTACCGGCTGGATGAAGGGGAAATCCCGTGAAGCGGCAAAGCCGCTGGTTATGAGCCGGTTATACGCCTATGCACTCGGATACGCATGCTCTTTTTAAATTTTTCTACGACTTGAATGCCGCTAACTTAGCCCGCTACCGCTCTATGGCGATTGAACGGGCGCTATTGCCGCCTGAGGCGTTTTTCACGCGATATTTCTATTGGGTAGCCTACAACAGCTTGTATTGGAAAAGGCGATTTTGCAAAATTTAGGCTGATTCGACCCCTAAGCTATATGTTATTCTTAAGGTATTAACAACAAAAAATTTGAGCGGAAAGTGATTTTTTATTCAAAATTGACTTTTTCAACCCACTCAAACAAAAAACCGGCATCCGGCCTTCGCTCAAGTTCCAAGTAATTGGCCGTCAACATAAATCAGCCGCAAGTTCTCGGTAAACGAAAGTCTAAATTTTAAATTTGTTTGAATTGCTCGGATAGAACAGGACAATTAACACATGATAGAAATAGAATTAGTTTGGGTCGGCACGGCTTTTCTTGCCGGTCTGGTCGCCAGTCGTTTAGCTTTCCCGCCGCTGGTCGGGTATTTGGCCGCCGGCTATATCCTGCACGCATTCGGCGTCGAGTCTGCTGAAACCCTGACGCATCTGGCCGACATCGGCATCGAGCTCTTGCTGTTTACGGTAGGCCTGAAGATTAATGTGCGCTCCCTGCTGCGGCAGGAAGTGTTGAGCGTCGGCGGTTTGCATTTGGTGATTGTCACCGGCGTTTCCGGGATTTCTTTTCTGCTCGGAGGGGATGAGGCGATCGTTGACGTGATACTGGGCGCGAGCCTCGCTTTTTCCAGTACCGTACTGGCGATCAAGGTCTTGGAAGACAACGGCGAACTGACTTCATTGCACGGCCGGGACGTCATCAGCATTCTGATTCTGCAGGATGTCGTGGCGATGGTATTGCTCGCTTTTGCCGACGACAGGCCGTTCTCGTATTGGGCGTTCGCCTTATTGCCGCTGCCGCTGCTGCGCCCCTGGGCGCATCGATTGCTCGCCTTCTGCCAGGCCGATGAGCTGAGGTTGCTGCTGGGCTTTTCTTTCGCGCTAACCGGCGGCCTGGTAGCAGAAAAAGTCGGCGTTTCGCCCGATATCGGCGCCTTGCTGATGGGCGTCATGTTGTCCTCCCATCCTCAAACCAACAACCTTTCGGAGAAACTCTGGAGTCTCAAGGAAATCTTTCTCGTCGCTTTTTTTCTGCAAATCGGCCTGGCCGACTTACCGAATCCTGCGCAATTCCTGTACGCGGTCGGGCTGCTGGGACTGTTGCCGTTGCAGGGCCTCTTATTCTTCGCGTTGTTTTTGCTGGCCGGCTTGCGTTCCCGCACCGCCTTTATCTCGACGCTCGCGCTGATGACTTACAGCGAGTTCGCGCTGATCGTCACCGACGCGATGGTGAAAGCGAATCTGCTGGTGCCGGAATGGAATTCCACCATCGCCCTGGCTGTGGCCGGATCGCTGGCGCTCGTGGCGCCGTTGAACCGCAACTCGCATGAGCTGTTTTCACGCTACGAACCGCTGCTGGCCCGTTTCGAAAAAAAAGCCCGGCTTCTGGGGCGACTGCCCGAGCATCCGGACCGGTTGCCCGAGTCCATCGGCGTAGCGGAATGGCTGGTCATGGGCATGGGGCGTACCGGCCTGTCGGCCTATCTGGCTTTGTCCCGACGGGAAAAGCGGGTCCTCGGCCTGGATGACGATCCGACCGTTCTGGAAAGCCTGCTAGCCGAAAAGCGGCGCGTCATCTACGGGGATGCCGAAGATCCGGAGCTCTGGTCGGGACTGCCGCTGGACCGGGTGAAAGGCATCATTCTGGCCCTGCCCGAATTTGATGCGCGCTGCTCGGCGGTGCGCCTGCTCAGAAAAAGAGGTTACCAAGGACAGATAGGTACAATTTGCTATCATCCCGAAGAGAAACAGCAATTGGGACTGCTCGGCGCGGATTTTATGATTCATCCGCTGGTCGAAGCCGGAAACCAGTTAGCCCGGCAGATACTTGGCGAAAAAGGGGAATCTCCCGAATAACAGGAAGCCTCGCCTTGCGCCGCCCGTTGAATTCGGCGCTTGCTTTTGTGGCGAGTCCGGCGGGGATTGATGCGTTCCCGTTCATCCTGGCCGGACGGGCACCGGCCGGGGCCGTAAAGGTACCGGCTCGCTATTCACCGTTCAGGACCGCAAACAGCCTTGATGTATCGGGTATGCCATCGAGGATAAACGAAATTTACAAGCCCTCCCTTCCGTTACGGCTCCCCAAAGCCGCCTGCTGAACTAGCAACACCCCGTCAGCAGCGAGCAAGGCAAAATTGATGCTCAACGAGCAGCCTCCGGTTTTTCCTTGCCCCCGAACCCTCCACTCCCGGCCCCGACGGCTCATCGGGGCGCCCTAAAAAAACCCCTTAAACAACAAGTCATTAGAAATTATTCGACAGCGTGCGGCGTTCATCAAACCAAGCTGGCACGGCTTGTGCTTGATACGTTAAACGGAACGCACGCGTCCAGGCCGGCAGGCAAACGGATAAACGGCGTTTTCATTTTGTGTTTGCGCAAGCGATTCAGCCTGGCCGAATCGCTTGCGGGCAAGGCTCCACTCGTCCGACATCCGCCAAAAATAGGCGAGAGTGGAATCCCTGTGCAACGGTCACTCAACGGGAACATCGCAATGAGCAGTCCTTTACCTTTTACCTCTTCATTTGCCTCGGCCACCCCCTCGCTGGATTGGCAGGCGGACGGCGCGGCTTCTCTAAAATCCTCCGCCGCAGAGTTCGCGCCGGCACCGCTCGGCAAAGCACTGGCCGATTTCAAATACACCGGCGAAGACCACGACCGCAAGCTGCTCGATTACCTGCTGCTGGGCATGCTGTCGATCGCGATCCACACCGGCTTTGTCCGGCATTTCGACGGCGCCGCGCTTGAACAGGAAATCATCGAACCGGTCAAGCTGGTGCCGAAAGTCCAGATCACGCTGGCAAGGCCCCAGCCGAAACCGGTAGCCCCGCCGCCTCCGCCGGTCGAGAAACCGAAGCCGCCGGTTGCCAAACCCAAACCGCCCGTCAAAAAAGTGGTGCCGCTGAAACCGCAGAAACCCAGGCCGACGCCGAAAACGGTCGAGCCGGCCCCGGCTCCGCAGCCCACTCCGGTGATTACCAACGCGCCGCCCGCGCCGGTCCAGGCGCCTCCGGCACCGCCGGCTCCGGTCGTGCAGGAAAAGATCACCGCACCGACCGCCGGCGCGGATTACCTGCACAACCCGCCGCCGAAATATCCCGAAATCGCGATGGAACGCGGCCTGGAAGGCAAGGTGCTGATGAAGGTGCATGTGCTGCCGAACGGCAAGCCGGACAGCATTACCGTAGTCAAGTCCAGCGGCCAGAAGGTGCTGGACGATGCGGCCGTGAAAACCGTCCGCCAATGGTCTTTCGTCCCTGCCAAACGCGGCGATACGCCGATCGCCGGCTGGGTCACCGTTCCGATTACTTTCAACTTATCCTGAGGAGACTTCAATGTCCAATATACCTACCAGCCTGATTGTCGACGGCACTCTGAACACTTTGATCGGCGCGTCAGTCGTCACCTGGGCGCTGATCCTGATCAAGGGCATCCAGCATCTGCGGATCGCTTACCACAATCGCCGATACAGCAAGGAGTTCTGGAGCGCCCCGAACATTCAGGCGGCCGCCCATCTCGATCATCAAAAGGGCCCTGCCGCACGGGTCGCCGGAATCGGGTTTTCGACGCTGATCGAAACCGAGTCCGGCGCCTCCACGCACGACCTGGAACATACGTGGGACCGGCAGGAACTGCTGGATCGCCGCCTGCGCCAACAGATGCAGAAGGAGCGCGGCTCGCTGGAAAGCGGCCTGGCGATCCTGGCAACCATCGGCAGCATTTCGCCGTTCGTGGGCCTGTTCGGCACCGTCTGGGGCATCATGGGCGCACTGACCAATATCAGCAAAACCGGTTCGGCCAGCCTGGAAGTGGTGGCCGGCCCGATCGGCGAAGCATTGATCGCGACCGCGGTCGGCATCGCGGTCGCAGTTCCTGCCGTGGTCGGCTACAACTTTTTCATCCGCCGGAACAAAGTGGTTTGGGCTTTCCTGGACGACTTCGCGATCGATTTCGTGCATCTGGCGCTAAAAGCTTCGTTCATTATCGAGCGCGCGGGCGGCAAACCGGCGAATGCCGCACGCTTGACAGAAATTAGCGGCGGCAAAAAAACAGCCGCTCCTCGCGCCCCTCATGAAGAACTGACCGCAGCGAAGGAGGCGCACGCCTGATGGCCTTTAAAACCCAAGAAGACGACGGCGACGTACTGGGCGAAATCAACGTCACCCCGCTGGTCGACGTGATGCTGGTGCTGCTGGTCGTATTTATCGTGACCGCGCCGCTGTTGACTAACGCGGTGCACGTAAACCTTCCGAAAACCGCCGAGACCGCGCCGCCCGAAGAAAAAGCGCCGGTTTACCTCAGCGTGGACGCGCAAGGCAAAGTGTTCATCGACAAGCGGGAAATCGCAATCGACGCGGTCGAAAATGAATTGAAGACCCGCCAGGCCGCCGACCCCGAACTGGCGTTGAACCTGAATGCGGACGAGGGCGTACAGTACGGCGTCGTCGCGAAAGTCATGGCCGCGATCGAACGCGCCGGCATCACCAAACTGTCGGTGCTGACCGCGCCGAGTTAAAGCCGCGTACCCTACGAACTCACCCGATATCGCAAGGAGACTTTTTTATGGCTCGCAAAACGGCCAAAGACTTCCACCCGGAAGCGCTGCAACTCTTCGACAAATATGTCCACGGCGAAATCTCGCGCCGGGATTTCCTGTCTTCCGTACCGAAATACGCCCTCCTGGGCCTGAGCGCCGAAGCGCTGCTGGAAGCGTTGAATCCGCGCTTCGCCCAGGCGCAGCAGGTCTCGAACGACGATCCGCGCCTTATCACCCGCATCGTCGAATTCCCGTCGCCGCACGGCAACGGCAAAGTGCACGGCTATCTGGCCCAGCCGGCCAGGATCGAAGGCAAGCTGCCGATCGTGCTGGTGGTTCACGAAAACCGGGGCCTGAACCCGCACATCGAAGACATCGCCCGCCGGCTGGCGCTGGACAATTTCATCGCCTTCGCCCCGGACGCCTTGTACACCCTGGGCGGCTATCCGGGCGACGAGGACAAGGCCCGGGAACTGTTCAAAAACCTGGGCAAAGCCAAGACCCAGGCCGACTTCCTGGCCGCGGCCCAGGCCTTGAAAAAACTGCCGGACGGCAACGGCAAGATCGGCGCGGTCGGATTCTGCTACGGCGGCGGCATCGTCAATTACCTGGCGACTCAACTGCCCGACCTGGCGGCCGGCGTCCCGTTCTACGGCGCCCAACCGTCGGCCGAGGACGCGGCCAACATCAAGGCGCCGCTGCTGCTTCATTATGCCGGCGCCGACGAGCGGATCAACGCGGGCTGGCCGGCTTACGAGGCGGCATTGAAAAAAGCCGGCGTCAGCTACGAAGCCTTCATTTATCCCGGCGTGCAGCACGGCTTCAACAACGACACCACCCCGCGCTTCGACGCGGCGGCCGCGAAACTGGCCTGGGACCGAACCCTCGCCTTCTTCAACAAACATCTGCGCGCCGGCTAATCGTCAGGAGGAAACCATGAAAATCGAAACGCACGTTTGGGACTGGCCGCTCAGGCTGTTTCACTGGCTGCTGGTCGTCGCGGTCGTCGGCGTCTATGCCAGCGGCAAGGCCGGCGGCGAATGGACCGACTGGCACGGCCGTTTCGGCAGCCTGGTGCTGGGCCTTTTGGTATTCCGCCTGTTCTGGGGCTTCGTCGGCGGACGGCATGCCCGCTTCGCCAACTTCTTCCCTACCCTGCCGCGCCTGATCGCCTACTTCAAAGGCCGCTGGCAAGGCGCCGGCCATAATCCGGCTGGGGCGCTGGCGGTATTCGCGCTACTCGGCACCCTGGCCGCGCTGGCCGGCACCGGCCTGTTCGCAAACGACGACATCGCTTTCGAAGGACCGCTGTTCCACCTGATCGACAAGGATCTCAGCGACAAGCTCAGCGGCTGGCATATCCGGATCGTGAACCTGCTGGTCGGGCTGGTCGGGCTGCACCTCGTAGCCATCGCGTTTTACCAGCGCGTGAAACAAAACAACCTGATCCTGCCGATGCTGACCGGCAAAAAACAGCTGCCGGCGGCCTTGGCCCCGAGAACGGTTCAACCCGTGCGGCTTCTGCCCCTGGCCTTCAGCCTGCTAGTCGCGGCCTCGACGGTCTGGGGCGTTTGGGGCGGCAGCTTCGTCGATTATCTGGCGCCGCTGGCCGGGGTTCAAACCGCGTCCGCCGATGCGGAAACCTCGAACTGATTCATTCCATCGCGCCTCGACGCTTCGGCCGACCCGGCGCATTCCTTTCATTAACTCTCAATCCGTGACCCCTTTACCGCAAGGAGCTTTATTCATGAAAAAACCCCAACTGGCAATCGCGCTGGCATTCGGCGCCGTTACCGCCACCGCAGCGGCCGGAGACGTCGAAGACCAGATTCGCTTCCGTCAGTCTGCTTATTCTTTCCTGGGCTGGAACACCGCAAAGATCAAGGCGCAAGCTTCCGATCATCCGGATACTTTCAACAAGGACGAAGTCATCGCCGCCGCGAATGCGATCGCCGGCGTCGCCAATGCGGGCGTTTTCGAAAAACTGTACGGCCCTGGCACCGACAAAGGCACCGGCTGGAAGCCGAGCCGGCTGAAACCCGAGTTTTTCGAAAAGCAGGACGAAGCCAAGGAAATCAACGCCACCTTCATCAAGGAGGCGAACGAATTGCAGAAGGTGGCGGCCGGCGGCGATCCCGCCGCGATCAAGGCGCAGTTCGGCAAGCTCGCCGCCGCCTGCAAAAGCTGCCACGACTTGATCCGTATCCGCCAATAATCCGCCCTAAAAAAATACCCGCTCCGGCTGGCGCCGGGCGGGTATCTCCTATTCTGGAAACGCCGAGCTTCGGGTATCCGTAGCCCGTAGCCCGTAGCCCGTAGGTTGGGTTAGCGTAGCGTAACCCAACACTTTCAGGCTTTGATATGTCGGGTTACGGCTAACGCCTAACCCAACCTACGGCTCTTGTAAGGCGGATTCGCCGGCAGGCAATCCGCCTCGCTTTGAAGGCTATTGGCGTTTTGCTATCGCGAAAACGCCCTACAGCTCTAGCTTCCTCAACGTCCCAGCGGAATATTTCCGCACTGTATCTTGCGCACGACCGTCGCCAGCCAGTCGATCTCGGCATAGGTGTTGTAGAACGCCAGCGACGGCCGGACCGTGCTTTCGAGCCCGAAACGGCGCAGGATCGGCTGCGCGCAGTGATGGCCGGAGCGGACCGCGATGCCTTCCTTGTTCAGCGCGGCGCCGATATCGGCAGTGCTGAGCCCTTTCAATACGAACGACAAGACGCTGGTTTTCTCGCGCGCTGTGCCGATCAGCCGCAAGCCGGGAATCCTCGACAACAGCTCGGTCGCATAGGCCAACAGCTCGTGCTCATAGCGGGCGATGTTGTCGATGCCGACCTTCTGTACATACTCCAGCGCGGCGCCGAGCCCCACCGCATCGGCGATGTTGCCAGTGCCGGCTTCGAAACGCGCGGGCGCGGGCTGGTACACGGTCTTCTCGAAAGTCACGTCCTCGATCATGTTGCCGCCGCCCTGCCAGGGCGGCATCGCTTCGAGCACCTCCGGCTTGCCGTACAAGGCGCCGATTCCGGTCGGACCATAGATTTTGTGTCCGGAAAACACGAACCAGTCGCAGTCGAGTTTTTGTACGTCGACCTTGATATGCGAGATCGACTGCGCGCCGTCGAGCAAGACCCTGGCCCCGGCACGATGAGCGAGTTCGATGATTTCCTGCGCCGGAGTGATCGTGCCAAGCGCGTTCGAAACTTGCGTGAAGGCGACCAGCTTGGTCTTTGCGTTCAGCAACTTCTGGTATTCCGACAACAGGATCTGTCCCGTCTCGTCGACCGGAATCACCCGCAAAACCGCGCCTTTTTCAGCGCACAACTGCTGCCAGGGTACGATGTTCGCATGATGTTCAAGCCAACTGACGATGATCTCGTCGCCCGGCCCGACATTCGCGCGGCCCCAGCTTTGCGCGACCAGATTGATCGCCTCGGTCGAACCGCGCGCGAACACCACCTCATCCGGCGAACTCGCGCCGATAAAGCGCGCGACGGTTTCCCGCGCGGCTTCGAAGGCGTCGGTCGAACGGGCTGCCAGTTCATGCGCGGCGCGGTGGATGTTCGAGTTTTCGTGCTGATAAAAATAACTCAGCCGGTCGATCACCACCTGCGGCTTCTGGGTCGTCGCCGCATTGTCGAACCATACCAAAGGGCGGCCGTTGACCTTTTCGTTCAGGATCGGAAAATCGCGGCGAATCGCCTGCACGTCGAACGGCGGATGCGCGGAGCCGAGACTCGGAGCGGCCGTATGCCGGGCGACGCTGGTCGCTTCTTCGAGAAAATAAAACAAAGAAACGCCGGACAAGCCGGGAGCGCCGCTCTTCGGCGACGCCAGGCTTTTCAGTTCGCCAACGCCCGGTAAGCCGAAATTTTCCGGCTTGACGCCGAACGACGACGAATCGCCGATCAGTCCGGCCAAGCCATGCGTCGCCGACGCATGCGGCACCGCATCCAGCCCTTCCGCATTCGCATATTGCTGAAAGTAATACGATGCGCCCGACGCCGCGGGTTCTGCGGTTCGACTCGGCGCCGCCAGTTCATGCAAGCCGCTTTCGTGCGGAACGCTGAACGACGGAGGCACTTTCGCATGCCCCGAAGACGGCGGAATATCGGTGATAGCCTCGGTGACCGGCTGGCTCACCGCCGGTTGCACGAAATGAGGACTTTCACCGGACGGCGGCGCCGCGAAAAATTCGTTCGCCCAGCGGCTCAGCTGCTCGACGTCCGGCAGGGGCGGCGCGTTGGTCAACTCATCCAGATCACTTCTTGTAGTCATACGCGTAGTCATAATAGTTGTCCACTTCGACGTTTTCGAGCAGGCCGAGCGCATCTTCGGTCAAGACGGCCAGCGAGCAGTACAACGAGACCAGATACGACGCGATCGCCTTATGGTTGATGCCCATGAAGCGCACCGACAGGCCCATGCTCAGTTCGTCGGTCAGGTTCGGCTGGTACAGGCCCACTACGCCCTGGCGGCTTTCGCCGGTGCGGAGCAGCAGGATGTTGGTCTTGCCGTTGGTGATGCGAAGCTTGTCGGTCGGGATCAATGGCAGTCCGCGCCAGGTCAGAAACTGCGAGCCGAACAGCGAAAGGGTCGGCGGCGGGGTGCCGCGGCGGGTCGCTTCGCGGCCGAACGCCGCGATCGCGCGCGGATGCGCCAGGAAAAACGCCGGCTCCTTCCAGACTTTGGCGATCAGTTCGTCCAGATCGTCCGGCGTCGGCGAGCCGTTGCGGGTCTTGACCTTCATCGAATCGGCGACGTTGTTCAACAGGCCGTATTCGGTATTGTTGATCAATTCGCTTTCCTGGCGCTCCTTAACCGTTTCGATGGTCAGGCGCAACTGCTCGCGGATCTGGTTGTGCGGGCTGCTGTACAAATCGGCGATACGGGTATGGACGTCCAGCACGGTATTGACCGCGTTCAGCCGGTATTCGCGGCCCCATTCCTCGTAATCGACGAAGGTTTGCGGCAGCACTTTTTCGTCGAGGCTGGAACAGTCCACCGCGAGGCTGGTTTCGTTCTTGACTTTGTTGACCCGGTAAATACCCGCTTCGACCGGCACCCACTGGAGCAGGTGCACCAGCCAGCGCGGCGTAATCGTCCCCATCATCGGGACGGTCTTGGTGGCATTGGAAAGCGTACGGGCGGCTACGTCGCCTAAAGCGGTATGGGCTTCATGAATATCGGACATCGGAGTTTTCCTCTTTTAGTGATTGAATATGAACAAGGGTTTACGCATTAGCCACTGTAAACCGGGGCTTCTTTTTTAGGTAGGATTTCACAGTGCGCGCGTGATTGAGTCACGATGCTGTCGGGCGCGACGCTTTCGGTCAGCCAGACATTGCCGCCGATCGTCGAACCCCGGCCGATCGTCACGCGGCCGAGGATCGTCGCGCCGGCATAAATCACCACATCGTCTTCGACGATCGGGTGGCGCGGGTAGTCTTTGGTCAAATGCCCGTCCGCGTCTTTTTCAAAGCGTTTCGCGCCGAGCGTCACCTGCTGATAAAGGCGCACATGACGGCCGATCACCGCCGTTTCGCCGATAACCACCCCGGTGCCGTGGTCGATGAAAAAGCTCTCGCCGATTTGGGCACCGGGATGAATATCGATGCCGGTCGCGGAGTGGGCGATTTCGGTGATCATGCGCGCGGTCAGACGGACGCCGAGTCCATACAGCACATGCGCGATACGCTGATGAATAATCGCGGTGACGCCCGGATAACAGACCAGCACCTCGTCGATGCTGCCGGCGGCGGGGTCGCCCTCATAGGCGGCCTGAATATCGCTGTCGATCAGACGGCGCAGCGCCGGAATCGTCACTGCGAAAGTGCGAGTAATCTCCGTTGCTTGCAGCAGAATCTCCTCGGCATCGGCACCGTCGCGGGCCATGAAATACAACTCGCGGCGAATCTGTTTCTGCAACTCCCTGAGCGTCACGTCCAGAGTATGGCCGACATAACTGTCGATGCCTTCGTCGGTCAGGTCGGGCAGCCCGAGACGATTCGGAAACATGGCCGCGCTGAGCCCGTCGATGATGGTAATCAGCACTTTGCGCGACGGCAGCTTCGGCGGCTTATTCAGGCGGGCGCGGCTTTCGAGCGAACGCAAACGCAAATCGCGCAGTTCCGCGACGAGGCTTTCAATTTCCAGGCGGTTTCCGTTCACATGGCTTTCCTTCATGTTGTTTCTTTGTCTCGCATGGATAAATAATTCGGGCCGATGGCGGCAGATTCCGCAAACCTGACTCCACTTTGGGGAATAACCCCCCGCAAAATTTTGGCCAAAAAAAAGCCAGTGACTCCTCATCGGAGTCACTGGCTTCCGGTTATCCGGTCAGCAGTTGACTTCCCATTACAATAATGCAAGCGCATCGAGTATGTCAATAAAAAAGATATATATATGCCAAAATTAGATATACACATTCCGACAAATCTCATCTAGTGCTTTCCGTCAGCAGAGATTTGCCAAGAATGAACCACCCCAACGCTTAGGATGTCCGGCCCGCCGCACGCAACAATTCATCGATGAAAAACCGGCAAAAAGTCGGCAAATACAACTGTTTCAAATAAGCGAAGCGGGTTACCGACGGCGGAATCAAATGGCCGAGGTCGCGCGCGATCAGATCCTCATCGGCCTGCGGCTCGATCGCGGTCGCCGCGATGATGCCGACCCCGAGACCGATCCGGACATAGGTTTTGATGATGTCCGAATCGGCCGCTTCCAGCGTGATGTCCAGACCGACATGGCCGTCAGCCACGGCTTTTTCGATATTCGACCGGCCGGTATAGCCCTTGCTGTAGGTCAAAATCGGAAAACGGGCCAGACGCTCCAGCGTAATCTCGCCTTCGGACAAAGGATGATCTTTCGGCATGACCGCGACATGATGCCATTCATAACACGGATTGATGATCAATTTGTCGTCGCTTTCATCCAGCTTTTCGGTGCAGATCGCGATGTCGGCCTGATGATGGTGCAGAAGGTCGATCAGATTGGTCGGCGAAGACTGCACGATGTAGATTTTGATGTTCGGATATTTCTCGCGGAATTTGCGGATCGGTTCCGGCAGAAAATATTTGGCCTGCGTGTGCGTGGTTGCAATATGCAATTCACCGTTGCGGTTATGCAAAAAATCTTCGGCGATCGTCTGGATATTGCGCTTGGACACATTGATCAGCGTGACTTCTTCCATGATCCGCTCGCCCAGCGGCGTCAGGCCGACCAATTTCTTGCCTTGACGCTCGAACACCGGCGCGCCGAGTTCGCCCTCCAGCAACTGTAACTGGCGGCTGACCGCCGACTGCACGACGAACATTTTCTCCGCCGCTTTCGATAGGTTGAAGTTGGTCTCCTGCAAAACCCGCAGGAGTTCGAGCTGATTCAGGTTCATGCTTTCCTTGACGTCAATTCAGCGATAGATTTTTGCAGAGAGCCGCGAGGCTTTGTCAACGTTCATTCCCGCTTCCACAAAAGGGGGGTTAACTCCATGTAGGGTACGCTGTGCGTACCTTTTAAAGCTTTTTCAGAGAGATTGCGGCCTTTTTATAAAGGTACGCACAGCGTACCCTACGGTTCTGCGACGGATTCTTCAAGGATTCGAAGTTTTGCCGTGCCTACCCCTTACATCAACCCGGACGGCATTGCACAAAGGTATGCACCGCACACATCCCCTTAATTGAACCAGTGCGCATGCCGAATCCTGAGCGCAACCCGGTCGCCTTTCGCGAGCTGCAACGCCTTGAACCGTTCGTTCGGCATTTGCGCATAGACGACCGGAGCCCGCTTGCCCTGCTCCCGCACCTCTCTCGCCAGTTCGACCCGAATCGCCGAACCCAGATGCTGCCAGTCCTTCAGGGTGAACGGCGAGGAAGACGCATCGGCGTTTTTTTCGATGTCGATGTCGTGCGGACGCACGTGCGCAATCAGCGCCTCCGGATCGTCCAGAACGATCCCCGCATGCTGCAGCCAGATTTTATCCTCATTGTCGAAATGAAACACATTGGTTTGACCGACGAATTTCGAGACGAATGCGTTGGCCGGATGGTCGTAAATCTCGCTCGGCGACCCTTGCTGCTCGATCCGTCCATGATTCAGCACCACGACCTGGCTGGCGACTTCCATCGCTTCCTCCTGATCGTGCGTGACGAAAATGCTGGTCACGTTCAATTCATGGTGCAGATTGCGGAGCCATTGCCTCAGGTCCTTGCGCACGCTCGCATCGAGCGCGCCGAACGGTTCGTCGAGCAGCAGGACCGAAGGCTCGACCGCCAGCGCGCGCGCCAGCGCGATCCGCTGCCGCTGGCCGCCGGAAAGCTGGTCCGGATAGCGGTCGTGCAGCCAGTCCAGTTGCACCAATTGCAGCAGCTCGTGCACTTTCCGGCGGATCATCGCTTCACCGGGGCGTTCCTTGCGCGGTTTGACGCGAAGCCCGAAAGCGATATTGTCGAACACGGTCATGTGCCGGAATAGCGCGTAATGCTGAAACACGAAACCGATGCCGCGATGGCTGGCGTGGTAGTCTGTCTTGTCTTCGCCGCTCAACAGCACGCGCCCCGAATCGGGCTGCTCCAGCCCGGCGATGATGCGCAGCAGCGTGGTCTTGCCGCAGCCGGACGGCCCCAATAAAGCGACCAGTTCGCCTTCCGGGATCTCCAGGTTGATATGATCCAGCGCGACGAAATCGCCGAATTTTTTGCTGATGTTGGAAAGTAGGATGCTCATGATTCGGGTTCAAAATTCAGTTTGTAGGTTGGGTTAGGCGTTAGCCGTAACCCAACACGCATGATCGACAACACGTTGGGTTACGCTATCGCTAACCCAACCTACACGACTTATCGCTTTTTCCATTCCAGCATGCTCTTCAAAATCAGCGTCACGATCGCAAGACCGGCCAGGATCGACGCGCTCGCGAACGCACCGACGAAATTGTATTCGTTGTAGCTGACCTCGACGTGCAGCGGCAGCGTATTGGTCAGGCCGCGGATATGTCCGGAAACGACCGACACCGCGCCGAACTCGCCCATCGCACGCGCATTGCAGAGCAAAATGCCGTACAGAAGCCCCCACTTGATGTTCGGCAGGGTGATCAGGAAAAAGGTTTTCCAGCCGCCGGCGCCCAAAGACAGGGCCGCCTCTTCCTCTTCGCTGCCCATCTCCTGCATCAAAGGGATCAGTTCGCGGGCGACGAACGGGAAAGTGATGAACAGCGTCGCCAAAATGATTCCGGGCACCGCAAAAATGATCTTGATGTCGTGCTCCGAGAGCCATTGGCCGAACCAGCCCTGCGCGCCGAACAGCAAGACGAAGATCAGGCCGGAAATGACCGGCGATACCGAAAACGGCAGATCGATCAAGGTGGTCAGCAGGCTTTTGCCCGGAAATTCGAAGCGGGTAATCGCCCAGGCGGCGGCAATGCCGAATACGGTATTCAACGGCACCGTCACCAGCGCGGTGAGCAGCGTCAATTTCATTGCCGCCTGCGCGTCGGGTTGCGCCAGCTCGGCCCCATAGGCCTGCCAGCCTTTCGCGAACGCTTCGACGAGCACGACCGCGAGCGGCAAACATAAAAACAAAAAGATAAAGCCGACCGTCACCGTGATCAGAGCCCACTTGACCCAGGACGGGTCGCCGAGGGAAATTTGTCGCCGGGCGCCCTGTTCGGCCAGTCCGGAAGAGGTGATCGCATTCATCCCATGATTCTCCTAGAGTTGGCCAGAGCGCTTGCGCACCCAGTATTGCAGCAGATTGATCACGAACAGCAGCAAAAACGAAACCACCAGCAAGGTCAGCGCGATCGCGGTCGCGCCGGCGTATTCGTATTGCTCCAGTTTGGTGATGATCATCAGCGGCACGATTTCGGAAACATACGGCAGATTGCCGGCGATAAAAATCACCGAACCGTATTCGCCGATCCCGCGCGCGAATGACAGCGCAAAGCCGGTCAGCAGGGCCGGAAACACGTTCGGGAAAATCACTTTTAAAAACACCTGCAGACGGGTCGCGCCGAGCGTCGAAGCGGCTTCTTCCATCGTCGCATCGAACTCCTGCAAGACCGGCTGCACGGTGCGCACCACGAACGGCAGCGCGATGAAGATCAGCGCAACCACGATTCCGGCCGGGGTATAGGCAATCTTGATGCCGAACGATTCGGAAGCCAGTCTGCCGAGAAAGCCGCCGGGCTGGTAGATCGTCGCCAGCACGATGCCGGCCACCGCGGTCGGCAGCGCGAACGGCAGATCGATCAGCGCATCGAGCACGCGCTTGCCCGGAAACGGATAGCGGACGAAGGTCCAGGCGATGATGAAGCCGAACAAGCTGGCAATGGCCGCGGCGATCAGCGAGGCCGCGAAGCTGACGCGAAAAGAGGCCAGCACCCGCTTGTTGGTGATGATGGCGAGATATTCATCCCAACTGAGCAAGAGGCTTTTGACGATCAGCGTGCTGAGCGGAATCAGCACGATCAGCCCCAGATAGAACAGGGTAAAGCCGAGAGCCGGACGAAAACCCGGCATGATGTGACTCTGTCTCATGAATTTTACGCTTTGGTGGTGGTGAGCATAAATCGGTATTCTCTAGAAGCCGTTACGGTCCCGTAGGGTACGCTGTGCGTACCTTGACATTGGCTAAAACTTGAATTTTTTAAACGGTACGCACAGCGTACCCTACAAAAAAAGAGCGTTGAATGCGTCCGTCCCTTGACTATCCAACGCCAACCACGAGAGGCATTCACCGTGGGATGACCCGATCGATGGCTCCGCACCGATCGTTGAGGAGGTTCTTCCTGGCCTTGCCGGAATCGGTATTTTCAAAACCGCCCGGCTCGTTTAGCCCAATCCTGCGTACAGGCCGAACGCGTTACTTACTGTTCGTAAATCTGGTCGAATATGGCGTTGTCGTCGAAATGATCTTTCTGCACATCGTCCCAACTGCCGAACACGTCGTTCACCTTGAACAGTTCCAGTTTCGGGAACCGCGCGATATCGGCCGGATCGGCATATTTCGGTTCGCTCGGCCGGTAAAAATGCTTGGCCGCCAGTTTCTGCCCGGTCGGCGAATAGAGGAATTGCAGATAGGCTTCCGCCAGATCGCGGGTTTTGTGTTTGTCGACAATCCCGTCCACGATCGTGACCGGCGTTTCGGCGAGAATGCTGCTCGGCGGCACCACGATGTCGACCTTGCCTTCGCCGAGTTCCTTGATCGCCAGATACGCCTCGTTTTCCCAGGTCAGGAGCACGTCGCCGATTTCCCGCTGCAGGAAGGTGGTGGTCGCTCCTCGCGCGCCCGAATCGAGCACCGGCACGTTCTTGTACAGTTTCTTCACGAAGTCTTTCGCCGCGTCCTTGCCGCCGTATTTCTTTTCGGCGAACGCCCAGGCCGCCAGATAGTTGTAACGCGCGCCGCCCGAGGTTTTCGGATTCGGGGTCACGACCGAAATGCCTTCCTTGACCAGATCGTCCCAGTTTTTGATGCCTTTCGGATTGCCCTTGCGCACCAGAAACACGATCGTCGAAGTGTAAGGAATGTTCTTGTTCGGCAAACGGGACTGCCAATCCTTGGGCAAGAGACCCGTTCTTCTAGCAATGTTGTCGATGTCGTAGGTGATCGCCAGCGTCAGCACGTCGGCCTCGAGGCCGTCGATCACGGCCCGGGCCTGCTTGCTCGCGCCGCCGTGCGACTGCTTGATGTCGACCGTTTCGCCGGTCTTTTCGCGCCAATATTTGACGAATTCCTGGTTGAAGTCCTGATACAACTCGCGGGTCGGGTCATAAGAGACATTCAGCAGGCTCCGGTTCGCGAACGCGTTGCCGCCGAGCAGCAAGGCCGCCGCCAGCAGGCCGGTTTTCAATACGTGTTTGGTGTTCATCGGTTCACTCGCACAAAAGGAATAAAAATATCTGTAACCATCATAGGGGCTACCGTTTTGAATAAAAAACGATATATTCCGAATTTATTATCTGATTTTCAGATAACCGCCCTCTTTTCATTTGAAGGCATTGAGGGTCAGTTCCACGTAGAAAAAGTCGGTGTCTTTTTCAAACATCCCCGGAATGTTCCCGTTCGAGGCCACCATCCGGTTGCGTACGAAGTCGCCGGTGGTAAAGTGCGAATAGCCGATATTGGTCGCGACATGCGCGAAGGGCTGGTAGCGCACGCGGATATCGACCGAGTTGCCCAGATAATCGCCGCTTTGCCCGGTCTTGTCGCGGTTGAAATCGTTGGCGTCGGAGACGCTGAACAGGTTGTTGAAGCGGTCTTTGTCGCTGGCCAGCCAATACAGGCCGAATCCCGTGTCGATACTCAGATTTTTGCGCGGCTGAAACTCCAGCCTGATTTTCGGCGCGCTGATGTTTTCCATCACGACGTAATCATCCGCGCTCCAGGGCCGGGCAAAACCGAAAAAGCGCTCGAACCGGTTGTTTTTGTTGTCGTTCGGGTTTTTATCGCCGCTCGCATAACCGTACTGCGCACTGATCCGGGGCTTCCAGGGATGGTCGAAGGTGTAGCCGGCCTCGAAGGTAAAACCGAAAGCATCCTGCTGCAGCGCTTTCCCGGTGTTTCTGTCGTTGCTGCGGCCGAACTGGTACATCGCGTCCATGTCCCAGTTGAATCCGGTGCCCGGAATAAAACCGTAGGCGCGCAGGGCGGGTGCGATAATGTCCCGATTGTCCAGATCGCCGGGATTTTGGGTGGCCGATTTTCTTAGGCCCAGATAGTAAGGCTCCAGCGTGATCCATTTGCTCCATTTGCGCCAGTGCCCGATCGCGCCGTAAACCCATTGCTGCTCGATCGGCTTGTCGGTGTTGTACTTGAGGCGGTCCAGCGGCTGCAGCGCCAGCCCGTCGAGGCTCCAGTCGTTTTTGTCCTGGCCCAGCGCAACCTGGAATCCCTGGAAGGTGTTGGTCGTGTTGCGCCATTCGTTGCTGGCAATCAGGCGGCGATCCAGAAATTCGAAATTCAAGCGTCCCGCTTTGATGCTCAGCGGCCGGTTATTGCCCAAGTCGTCCTTGCCCAGCGCATCCTTGAAAAACAATTCGCCATAAGCCTGAATGAACTCGAACTCGTTCACATCCCGGTTGTCCTCGGCAAAACGGCTGTTGTAGCGCCGGGAATCCTGGACTTCGACCGCGAAACGGAACGGATCCAGAATCTCCTTCAAGCCCAGGTAGGCGCGCGTCTTCAGCAGCACCGGCTCGTCGACGCCGCCGGCGTAGGCGCGTTTGGCCGCGGGGCCCGCATTCGGCAACGGATTGCTGCGGCGAATATCGTCGTCGCGGTGCTCGTAGCGAGTCCGTTGCTCCAGCCCGACGTCCAGCCAGGTAATGTCCCTGAATGCGTCAATGCCGGTTTTGTTCAATGTGACGCTATAAGGCGGCGGCGTGGAAATCCGTTTGGTACCGTAGCTGCCGGCTTCCTTGTAATAGCCGTTCCGTTGCGCCGCCTCCGCGGCAATTTCTTCCTGGACTTCTTTTTTTCTGGCTTCGATCTTCGCTTTCATTTCGGCATCGGCGTCGCCGGCCGCAAAGGCGGGCGGCGAGCCGGATATCCCGATCAGGTCGTTGACGGCTACGGTTAATAATAAAAATTTTCTCGTTCTCATACTTCTCTCGGGGAAACAGCCTTCTCCAGTTACCCGGTCAATCGCTGCCAAAAAAATTCACTCGCCATCCGCGGTGTTCCGCTGGATTTCGGCCGCATTATTTACGGGAGTAGTCGGGCCTCAGTTTTTCTTTGCGCTCGATCTGCACGACCTTGCCGTCGTGCACGATGATTTCGAGAGAGCCGAAACGGATGCCTTCCAGCATCTGGCTGATCTGATGCATGATTTCAAGGTGCTGATTCTTGGTCGGACTGGGTTCAACGTGATTGGCCATGCCGGTACTCCGTACAAAAAAGTCTTGTTGGAGCGAATTTTAAATAGCCGATTGAATCTGAAAAAACGATATTATTCGATTTAAATATCTGTTTTTTTGAAAGCGGTGAAATTCTTTGCAGCGATAACCTGCATGGAGCACGGCAAAAAACTGATCGGCGCCCCCCGCAATCCGGCCTGCCGAAAGGCAACCTCTCTCCGGCGCACGGCCAGGGACGGTACAACGCAATTTTTCCCCGCTATTTCTATCTCCGTTAACATGATGTTAATATAACCGTGTCAGACTTGCTTTTCTTGGTCCTTCAAGATATTACTTTTAACTCTTCATGTGGTTTGGAAATATCATGAAAATATTCGATTCGGCCAGAGTTGTGCTGTTAGGGTTAGCGGTCGTTCTATCGCTCTCGGTTTCGGGATGCGCCGGCAGCAGGCGGCAGGAAAGCACAGGAGAGTATTTCGACGATGTCTCGCTGACCGCCAGGGTCAAGACCTCGATTCTCGGCGATGCCGGGGTTAAATTTCTGCAGGTCCATGTCGAGTCCTTCAAAGGCATCGTCCAGTTGAGCGGCTTTGTCGACTCGGAGGCTGCCGCCGAGCGGGCCATCTATCTGGCGCGGACCGTCAACGGCGTCAAGCAGGTCAACAACAGTTTGATCGTCAAGTAAACCGGATTCTTGACGCGCATCCGCGCCATTTACCGATCCATTTTTTACCTCACGAAAACATCATGAAAAAATTCAGATCATTCCTGCGTTTTTTATTGGGCTTGCTGGTCATCGCTTCGCTGGCCGGCTGTGCGGCCAGCAAGCACTATGAAAGCACGGGCGAATACATCGACGATTCGGTATTGACCACCAAGGTCAAGACTTCGATCCTCGGCGACTCCAAGCTCAAGGTACTGCAGATCGACGTGGAAACCTTCAAGGGCATCGTTCAGTTGAGCGGGTTCGTGGACTCCCAGGAAGCCGCCGAGCGGGCCGTGGATCTGGCCCGCAAGGTTAGAGGCGTCAAGCAGGTCAACAACAGCCTGATCGTGAAATAAAAAAAGACCTGCCAGGTTTTTAAAAACCTGGCAGGTCTTCCGGGCTCACGAAGAGCCACGGGCCCGCTATTCCGTCTCCCTGGCGCTCAGCATTGCAGTCAGGCCGCGCAGCGCCTGTCCGCGGTGGCTCAGCGCATTCTTGACTTCCGGGGTCAATTCGGCGGATGCGCAAGCGTGCGTCGGCACCCAAAACACCGGATCGTAACCGAAGCCGTTGCTGCCGGCCGGCCGGGTCAGAATCCTGCCTTCCCAGACGCCCTGAGCGATCACCGGCATGGGGTCGGCCGCATGCTGCATGAACACCAACACACAGATGAAGCGCGCGCTGCGCTCCGCTTCCGGTACGCCGTCGAGCTCCCTGAGCAGTTTTTGCAGATTGTCCAGGTCGCTGCTGCCGGGTCCCGCATAGCGCGCGGAATAGACGCCCGGCGCGCCGTCCAGCGCGTCGACGACCAACCCCGAGTCGTCAGCAATCGCGGGCAGCCCGCTGTGCAGGGCCGCATGCCGGGCCTTGATGATCGCGTTTTCGACGAAGGTCGTGCCGGTTTCCTCCGCGTCGCCGATCGAGAAGTCGGATTGCGGCACGATCGGATGATCGGCCAGCATGGCCTGGATTTCGCGGATTTTTCCCGGATTGCCGCTGGCGAGTACGATTTTTTGGTGTTTAGTGAAGAGCATAACTCGGACGAAAAACGAAAGTTGCGCGAAACAGGGTTTGCAACCCCGTTCCGAACGTTTTAACAATACGGCTTCGGATGCAGTCCTGAAACGAAACGGCCGGGGCAACACGCCCCGGCCGGTAGGTTCTCCTCCCGGATCTTGGGCTTCATCCGCATTTCTCCAGGGCTTCCCGCTGCTTCTCGATCAATTGCCTGATGCCGAAACCGGCCAGTTCGAGCATGGCGTCCAGTTCGTCCTTCCGGAACGCATGCCCTTCGGCCGTGCCCTGGATTTCGATGAACGCCGCCGCATCGTTCATCACCACGTTCATGTCGGTTTCGGCGTTGCTGTCTTCGTTGTAGTCCAGATCCAGCACCGGCACCCCGTTATAGATCCCGACCGACACCGAGGCGACCTGGCCGTGCAGCGGACTGGCCTTGATCAGCCTTTTCTTGAGCATTTGCCTGACCGCCAGCGACAAGGCGACGAAGCCGCCGGTAATCGAGGCGGTGCGGGTACCGCCGTCGGCCTGCAAGACGTCGCAGTCGATCGTGATCGTGTTCTCGCCAAGCGCCTTCAGATCGACCGCGGCGCGCAGCGAGCGGCCGATCAGGCGCTGGATTTCCATCGTGCGCCCGCCCTGTTTGCCGGAGCTGGCTTCGCGCCCCATCCGGCTGTGCGTGGAACGCGGCAGCATGCCGTATTCCGCCGTGACCCAGCCTTCGCCCTTGCCCTTGAGAAAGCGCGGCACCTGGCTGTCGACGCTGGCGGTGCAGATTACGCGGGTATCGCCGAACTCGACCAGCACGGAGCCTTCCGCATGTTTGGTATAGCCGCAGGTAAATTTGATTTCTCGCAATTGATCGGGTTGTCTTCCGCTCGGTCTCATGGGTGTGATGCCAAAATTAAATCCGCACAGTATACCCGAACTGTCCCGCCTGGAAGGAGCAAATTATCAATCCATTGATATTTATAGGGAATCGCACCGGATTCCCTTTCGGTTTTATTCGGTCCTCAGCGCCTCCAGCGGTTCGAGCCGGGAGGCCTTGATCGCCGGCGCAACCCCGGCGGCGATTCCGATCAATACCGAAACGGCAAAAGCGGAGAGAATATAGCCCCAGGCCAGCTCGACCGGCAAGGCGGGCAAGGCATAATCGATTGCCTCGATCACCAGAATGCCGGCCAGCACCCCGGCCAAGCCGCCCGCGACGCTCAACGCCAGCGCCTCGCTCAGAAACAGCCGGAAAATGACCCGCCTCTCCGCCCCCACCGCGCGCAGCAGGCCGATCTCGGAGATCCGTTCGGAAACCGCGATCGTCATGATCGTCAGGATCCCGACCGACCCGACCAGCAAGGAAATGCCGCCCAGCGCGGCGACGCCCAGCGTCAGGATGCTCAAGACCGAATCCATCGTTTCGAGCATCTGGTTCTGGGTAATGATCGTAAAATCCTCGAAGCCGTGCCGGGCGGTCATCAATTTTTTAACCGCGCGTTGGACCGAAGCGACCGAAACCGAACTTTTATAGAGCACGTCGATTTCCATCAGGCCTTCCCGGTCGAACAGTTCCAGCGCTTTCGCGGCCGGAATGTAGAGCGTATCGTCCATGTCGAAACCGAGCATCTGGCCTTTTTTCCGCATCACCCCGATCACCCGGTAACGGTCCGTGCCGATGCGTATCCTTTGACCCTGCGGACCGGCCGCGCCGAACAGTTCCTGCGCCAGTTTGTCGCCTAAGACGGCCAGGGCGCGCGGATTCCCCTCATCGTCCGGCAGAAAGCGGCCGGTTGCGACTTTCAGCCGCCACACTTCCGGCACCGCGCTGCCCACGCCCAGCACATTGGTGCGGCGCTGTTTGCTGCCGGCTTCGACGCGCGCATTGCCCTGCACGACCGGCACGACCGCCAGCACGGGCGGCAGCTTGCGCAGCGCGGCCGCATCGTCGAGCGACAGGGGGCGCACGGTGCTGATCGTCGCGCCGGAGATGCCGAAAGTGCTTTTCTTGCCGGGATTGACCGACAGGAGATGGGTGCCGAACTGGGTGAACTCGGCCAATACAAAGGTATGAACCCCACGTCCGATCGAAGTCAGAATGACCACCGCGGCAATACCGATCACCAGGCCCAGCGCGGTCAATGACGAACGCAGCTTGTGGCTCACGATGGAGCCGTAGGAGAAGTGCAGCAGGTCAGGGATGCGCATCTTCAGCGTTTGGCCAAAGCGGTGATCGGATTCAGCCTGGCGGCCTTGCGGGCAGGCAAAAGCCCGAAGGTCAGGCCGGTCAGCAGCGCAACGCCGAGCGCCGCCAGGAATGCCCACGGCGGCAGCGCCAGCGGAAATTTCGGATAGGCCAATTGCAGACCGGCTAGGGCGAGCTGGCCGAGCAGCGCGCCGGCCGCGGCCCCGGCCAGCGACAGCAGGGCGGCTTCGGCCAGGAACAGCATGTGCAGTTGCCGGCGGGTCGCGCCCAGCGCCTTGAGCAGGCCGATTTCGGCGGTGCGCTGGGTCACGCTGACCAGCATCACGTTCATCACCAGCACGCCCGCGACCGCGAGGCTGATCGCGGCGATGCTGGCCACGGTCAGGGTCAGCGCCGCCAGTATTTTGTCGAAAGTCCCGACCACGCTGTCCTGGGTAATGATCGTAATGTCTTCCTCGCCTTCGTGGCGCGCCTTGATGATTTTGCGAATGTCATCGACCGCTTTCGGCATCGCCTGCTTGGACTTGGCCTCGACCAGAATCCGGAACAGCGCCTCGGTATCGAACAAGGCTTGGCCGGAAGCGACCGGTACGATCACCATCTCGTCGAAATCGGTGCCGATCGACTCGCCTTCGGGAGCCAGGACACCGATCACCCGGAAACGTCGGTCGTTGATCCTCAGCCATTGGCCGATCGCCTGCCGGTTTGGAAACAGTTCCTTGCGGATCGTCTGGCCGATCACGCAGACCGAACGCGCCTGATCGGCCGGGATTTTGGGCAAAAAACCGCCCTGCGCCATATGCAGGTGCCTGGCCCCGAACAGTTCTCGGGTCGAACCGAAAATGTTCGTTTCGCGCTCCAGGCCTTGGCTCGAAACCGGCGCGGCGCCGATCATCAGCGGAGCGATCGCGGCGATATGGGGACTGGCCGACAGCGCCCGGGCATCGCCGAGCGTCAGATCGCGCGGCGTCTCGCCGAATAACGGCGGCGGACCGCCGGTCGTTTCGTTGCGTCCCGGCAGCACGATCACCAGGTGCGTGCCGAGCGCTTCGAACTCGTGCACGATATAACGGCGCGCGCTGTCCCCCAACGCGACCAGGACCGAAACCGAGGCGACTCCGATGCTCATCGCCAGAACGATCAAGGCGGTCCGAAGCGGCTGGGATTTGATCGCCAGCAGAGATTGGAAAAAAAGGTCGGCCGGAAGCATGGTCCGTAGGGTACGCTGCGCGTACCTTATTCAATACCTTCGAAAGGTACGCGCAACGTACCCTACAAGGGTTATGCCTGCGCCTTCTTGTACTGGACCGAAGAGTACACCGACAGTCCGATCAGAACCGCACCGGTCAGGCCGGTCACCACTTCGGAAATGTGGGTGGTGATGCTCATCAGCATGATGCCGGCCAGCACGCCGATCGCGTAGTGCGCGCCGTGCTCCAGAAAAACGTACTCATCCAGCGTCCCCTGACGCACCAGGTAGACGGTCAGACTCCGCACGAACATCGCGCCGATCGCCAGTCCGAGCATGATGATGATCACGTCCTGGGTAATCGCAAAGGCGCCGATCACGCCGTCGAACGAAAACGAAGCGTCGAGCACTTCCAGATAGAGAAAACTGGTCAACCCGGCTTTTTTGAGGGCGCCGGCTACCTGCGCGCCTTCCTCCTCGTCTTCGAACAGCGCGTCCAGACTATCGACCATCACATACAGGATCACCCCCGATACGCCGGCCACCATCACCTGCAGGCGAAGCTCGGCAGGCAACCAGTGCTGGATCACCAGCAGCAAGCAGAGCGCCACGATCAGTTCGATCGATTCGAGCTTGCCCCAGGCGGCCAGTTTTTCTTCGATGCGTCCGAGCCAGTGCAGCTCCTTCGCGTCGTCGAAGATGAACCCGAAGAACACCATCAGCAAGAACATTCCCCCGAACGCGGCAATCTCGACATGCGATTCGGCCAGATGCTGCGCATAGGTCATCGGTTCGTGCAGCGCCATGCCGGCCACGCCGACCAAGCCAATGCCGGTCGCGACCGAGACGATCAGGATCGGGAACAACAGCCGCATCCCGAATACCGCAACCAGGATGCCCCAGGTCAGGAAATAGAATTGCCAACGTTCATCCATGCGCTTCAGAACGGAGGCGTTCACCACCGCGTTGTCGAACGACAGGCTGACTTCCAGGACACCCAGAATCAGCGCGATGAACGCACCGGTCAGGCCTCCCCAATAAAACGCGATCGCGACGGACAAAACGGTCACGATCATGGAAAGACGAAAATGCTGCATGCAAATCTCCTTGTAATAAATGACATTTATTATAAAACCCTAACTATAAGTGATTTAACCGAAAATCAACAGTTCTTCCCTTAAAATTAAGGCTGCGGTTCTAAGGCCGGCAAGATTCCGAAGAGAATGCATATTTCGTACCAGTCTTATCTTTATCGCTTATAATGACCGCGCAATTCTCGCCCCGCCCCATCGCCGAGCCGACGGCGAGTCCGCTTACTCCCGCCAGCGCACGCTGCATATGACTCTGTGATGTTATGGATTTCGTAAACAAGCTCAGCCCTGCCCAGTTTTTACAACACCAGCTCCGGGAAGTGATCAACCTGCTCGAAAAACAGCAGTTGGAAAAATCGCTGCTCGAAAGAACGCCGGGCGAGCATCACGAACTTCTCGAAACGGTCCTGCGCAAACAACAGGAAAGCCGTCTGCAAGACAAACTGGCGGAGCTGCATCCGGCGGATATCGCGTTCATCCTCGAATCGCTGCCGATGGATCAGCGCATGTTGGTCTGGAACGCGATCGAGGCCAGCCATCACGGCCAGGTTTTGGTGGAAGTGTCCGATGCGGTCCGGCACACCCTGATTTCGAGTATGGAATCGGCGGATCTGGCCAGCGTGGCGGAAAACCTGGATGCGGACGAAATCGCCGACCTAGCCGACGATCTGCCCAAGAACGCAATGCTGAAGATCCTGCGTTCGCTGAATAATCTGGAACGCAAGCACGTGAACGACGTGCTGGCCTATGAAGACGACCAAGTGGGCGCGTTCATGGATTTCGGCACGATCACGATTCGCGCCGATCTCACGCTGAACGCGATCTCGGACTACATCCGCAATCTCGGCAAATTGCCGAAGCATACCGATAAACTGTTCGTCGTCGACCACGACAACAAGGTGCAGGGCGTACTGCCGCTGTCGCGGCTGTTGACCCATGCGCCGGCGCTGACTGCCGAAAACGCCATGGTTACCGATTTCGTACAGTTCGAGGTCGACCAGGAAATTGCCGAGGCCTCGCACGCATTCGAACGTTACGACTTGATTTCGGCCCCGGTCGTCGACCGCGAAGGCCGGCTGCAGGGACGGCTGTGCATCGACAGTGTGCTCGACTACATCCTCGAAGAAAACGACGAAGAACGGCTGATTCAGGCGGGCGTCACCGAAGAGGAAGACCTGTTTTCCAGCGTCTGGAAAAGCGTACAGAACCGCTGGCCGTGGCTGCTGATCAACGTCACGACCGCCTTTATCTCGACCCGGATCATCGGCTTTTTCGAAGACGCGATCCTGCAGTTGGTGGCGCTGGCGTCGCTAATGCCGATCATCGCCGCCACCGGCGGCAATACCGGCAACCAGACCAGCATCCTGATCATTCGCTCGTTGGCTTTGGGGCAGATCACCTCGATCAATGTCGGCCGGCTGATCCGGAAAGAGCTGACCCTCGCCCTGCTCAACGGTATCTTTATCGGCCTGGTCGTGGGTTCGGTCGCCTTCTTCCTGTACCGGGACTGGCCGCTGGCGGGCGTGATGGCGCTGGCGATGCTCCTGAACCTGCTGGTCGCGGTCGTAGCCGGCCTCGCGATTCCGCTGCTCCGGCACAAGTTCGACAAAGACCCCGCCGCCGGCGCCAGCGTGATGCTGACCTCGATTACCGACGCGATGGGATTCTTTATCTTTTTGGGGCTGGCGAGCCTGTTCCTGTTATAGGAAAGACAATCTTTCCTACTGCTTCATCCCCCGATAACCGGAGGTGATCGGATAGCGCCGGTCGCGCCCGAACGCCCGCTCGGTGATCTTGACGCAGGGCGGCGACTGGCGGCGCTTGTATTCGTTGCGGTCGACCAGGCTGACGGCCCGGGCCACGTCCTCGGGGCTGAAGCCGGCCGCAATGATTTCATCGGCCGACTGGTCAAGCTCGACATAGCGTTCGAGGATCGGATCGAGCACTTCGTAAGGCGGCAAGGAGTCCTGATCGACCTGGCCGGGCGCCAGTTCCGCCGACGGCGGCCGGGTCAGCACCCGCTCCGGAATCACGAAGGCCACGCCGTTCCGGTAGCGCGCCAATTGATAGACCAGCAGTTTCGGCACGTCCTTGATTGGCGCGAAGCCGCCGGCCATGTCGCCGTACAGCGTCGCATAGCCGACGCTCATCTCGCTCTTGTTGCCGGTCGTCAACAGCAGCTTGCCCTGTTTGTTGGAAATCGCCATCAGAATCACCCCGCGGCAGCGCGCCTGGATGTTTTCTTCGGTCGTATCCTGTTTCGTACCGGCGAAAATCCCGGCCAGCATCCCGCCAAAGGCGGATACGGCCGGGTCGATCGGTACGGTATGGTGCCTGACGCCGAGCGCCTCGGCCTCCCAGATCGCATCCTCGATGCTCATCGGCTGGGTATAACGCGACGGCATCAGCACCGCCTCGACCCGGTCCGCGCCCAAGGCATCGACCGCCAGCGCCAGCACCAGCGCGGAATCGATCCCGCCGGACAACCCCAAGAGCGCCCCCTTGAAGCCGTTCTTGCGGACGTAATCCCGAATCCCGAGCACCAGCGCCTGGTATTCGCTCGCCACCGGCGTATACAGCGGCGCGCAATCGCCCTTGAGCGGCCGGCCGTCGGCAAAATCGACGACGCCGATCTGCTCCTTGAATTCTTCGGCCCGGAACACGACCTCGCCCTGCGCATCGACCACGAACGAGGCACCGTCGAAGACCAATTCGTCCTGGCCGCCGATCTGGTTCACATACACCAGCGGAATTTGCGCGGCTTTGATCTGGCCGCAAACCACCGCTTCGCGCTGGCGAATCTTACCCGCATGGAACGGCGAGGCATTCAGGGTCAGCAGCAAATCCGCGCCTTCGCGCCGATTTTCGGCGATAATGCCGGCGTGCCAGACATCCTCGCAGATGGTGAGGCCGATCTTCGTCCCCTTGAAGGAAAATACGCAGGTCTTATCGCCGGCGGAAAAATAACGCCGCTCGTCGAACACGCCGTAATTGGGCAACGCCCGTTTGCGGTATCCGGCCAGGATCCTGCCCTGATAAAAGACCGCCACACTGTTGTAAAGCTTGCCGCCGTCCTGTTCCGGAAAACCCGCCACCACGGCGATATCTTTCGGCAGCAGCGAAGCCAGCCGGCCGACGGCCTCGTTGGCCGCGTCGATGAAGTCAGGCCTCAAGAGCAAATCTTCGGCCGGATAGCCGGTCACGGTCAGTTCCGGAAAAACGATCAGGTCCGCACCGAGGGTTTCATGGGCATGTTTGGCATTTCGGACGATGTTTTGGACGTTGGCGTCGATGTCGCCGACCAGGAAATGGGTTTGAGCGAGGGCGATTTTTAAAGTCATGCGGGCTCGTAAAATTTCGAGACGTTGGATTTAAGGGAAAGAAGAAATTGAATAAAGACCTGCCAGGTTTTAAAAACCCGGCAGGTCTTCGGCATGAGCCTTCAAAAGCGGTAAACCTGAATTACCGCGGCAAGCAGCCTTTGATCGCCGCGCCGATATCGGTCGGCGAGCTGACCACTTCGACTCCGGCCGCTTTCAGCGCCGCGATTTTGCCCGCCGCGGTGCCCCTGCCGCCGGTCACGATCGCGCCGGCGTGGCCCATGCGCTTGCCGGGCGGGGCGGTTTGTCCGGCGATATAGGCCACCACCGGCTTGGTCACGTGCGCCTTGATATACTCGGCCGCATCTTCTTCCTCGCCGCCGCCGATTTCGCCGACCATCACGATGCCTTGAGTCTGATCGTCTTGCTGGAAGCGGCTCAGCACGTCGACGAAGTTCATCCCGTGGATCGGATCGCCGCCGATTCCTACACAGGTGCTTTGGCCGAGGCCCTCGTGGGTGGTCTGATGCACCGATTCATAGGTCAGCGTACCGGAGCGCGAGACGATCCCGATCGAGCCCGGCATATGGATCTTGCCGGGCATGATGCCGATCTTGCATTGTCCCGGCGTGATCACGCCGGGGCAGTTCGGGCCGACCAGCAGCGCGCCGGCGCCGGCCATCGCGGCTTTTACGCGCAGCATGTGCAAGGTCGGAATGCCTTCGGTGATGCAGACGATCAGCTTGATCCCGGCATCGACCGCTTCGAGGATCGCATCGGCCGCGTAAAACGGCGGCACATAAATCATGCTGGCGTCCGCGCCGGTCGCCTTGACCGCTTCCTCGACCGTGTTGAATACCGGCAAACCCAGATGCCGACTGCCGCCGCGTTCCGGCGTGACGCCGCCGACCAGTTCCGTGCCGTATTCGAGCGCCTGCTGGGAATGGAAAGTGCCCTGTTTGCCGGTAAAGCCCTGGCAGATCACTTTGGTATTTTTATCGATCAAGATGCTCATGCTGCGGCCTCCGCCAACGCTACGACCTGTTCCGCCGCATGCGTCAAATCGTCGGCGGCATATAAATTGAGACCGGTACTGTTCAGCAGCGCCCGGCCCTGTTCGGCATTGGTGCCTTCCAACCTGACCACCACCGGCACCGCAACATGGACCTGCTTGATGGCGGCCAGAATCCCGCTGGCGATGATGTCGCACTGGACGATGCCGCCGAAAATATTGACCAGCACTGCCTTCACGTTGCCGTCGGAGAGGATCAGCTTGAACGCCTCGCAGACCTTCTCCACGTTGGTGCCGCCGCCGACGTCCAGGAAATTGGCGGGACTGCCGCCCTTCAACTTGACCAGATCCATCGTCGCCATCGCCAGCCCCGCGCCGTTCACCATGCAGCCGATCGTGCCGTCGAGCGTGATATAGTTCAGGCCGTATTGCTGCGCCTTGTTTTCTTTTGCGTCTTCCTGTTCGTGATCCCTGAGCGCCAGAATGTCCGGATGCGCGGCGACCGCATTGTCGTCGAAGTTGATCTTCGCATCGAGCGCGAGCAATTCGCCCGCTTCCGTTTCGATCAATGGATTGATTTCGATCTGGCTGGCGTCTTTTTCCAGAAACAGCCGGTACATGCCTTGCATGATCCCGGTCAGCGCCTTGATTTGTTCCCCCTTGAGGCCCAATGCGTAGGCGCAGCGCCGGCATTGGTTGGCCTGGAGGCCGGCGGCCGGGTGAATCGCGACCGACAGGATCTGTTCGGGCGACTCGTGGGCGACCGCTTCGATGTCCATGCCGCCGGCGGCAGAAGCGATGAACGTCATCCGCTCGCTGCCCCGGTCGACGATCAGGCTGAGATAGAGTTCGCGTTTGATCGGATAGGTCCTTTCGATCAACAAGTTACGGACCGGCAAGCCGGCGTTGCCGGTCTGATGCGTCACCAGGCGGCCGCCGAGCAGGTCGCGGCTCGCCGCTGCAACGTCCTCGAGCGTTTTCACCAGCTTCACGCCGCCCGCCTTGCCGCGTCCGCCCGCATGCACCTGCGCCTTCACGACCCAGCCCGCGCCGCCCAGCCCTCTGGCTGCACGATCGGCTTCCTGCGCGGACGCCGCCGGCCGGCCCTCCGGCGCCGGTATCCCGTAGCTGCGAAACAGCTGTTTGGCCTGATATTCGTGGATATTCATGGATGCTCCGATGAGGCGGGTTGACGGTATTGATTTTTCGCAAGATCGCGCGCGGCAATGCTATGCTTACTGGCTGGCGGATATTCTAATAAATTACCGGAAAAACAGCATCAACATTAGTCGGCATGCCGGAAAATAATCAAAGCATCATCCATCCCTGCCCGCTGTCGAAAGGTTACGGCATTCCCGAACCGCAGGCATGGCTGCTTTTGAAGGTCTACCTGGTTTACCGGCTGTTTCTGGCCGGCTTTTTCATCGCGCTGTTTTACGCCCGCGCCGCACCCTCGGTGCTGGGTTCTCTAAATGCCCAGCTTTACCATTCCGCCAGCCTGCTTTATCTACTGCTGACGTTGATCTCCGGCTTTCTGCTCCGTTCCCGGCTCGCCGCTTACAGTTTTCAGGCGCAATTCCTGCTGTTTTCCGACATCATCCTGTTGACCTTGATCATGCACGCTTCCGGCGGACTCAAAAGCGGCATCGGAATTCTCATGGCCGTGTCGGTGGCGTCGGGCGGCGTCACGATCGGCGGCCGCTGCGCCATGTTTTTTGCCGCGATGGCCAGTCTGCTGGTGCTGGCCGAAGAGATTTACGCCGATCTCACGGACAGTTTCGCCGCGGCGTCCTACCCTTATGCAGGCATGCTCGGAGCCGCCTTTCTGACGATCGCACTGCTGTCCTACGTACTCGCGAAGCGGAGCGAAAGCCTTCTGGAACTGGCGGCCCGGCACGAACAAACGATCGCGAATCTGGAAGAACTGAATCACTACATCATCCAGCATCTGGAAACCGGCATCCTCATCACCAACCGGAAACAAATCGTACAATTGACCAATACGGCCGCCTTGAAAATGCTGAATCTGGGGAAGAGGCCCGTGCATTTGCGCGATATCTCGGCCCGTCTCTCCGAAGACTTCAGCGACTGGCTCTATGACCAGGAGCTGGATCAGGCGGAACTGACCCTCCCCGATCAAGCCGAAATCCGCGTCCGCTTCATCCTGCTGCCGACCCGCAACCGTGCTTTCTACATGCTGATGCTGGAAGACATCGCGCTGTACAATCAGCATGTCCAGCAAAGCAAACTGGCTTCGCTGGGACGCCTGACGGCGAGCATTGCGCACGAAATCCGCAATCCGCTCGGAGCGATCAGCCATGCCGGACAACTGCTCTCCGAAAATCCGAATTTCACCCCCCAGGACCAGCGTTTGGCGCAGATCATCCAGACCCATTCAAAACGGGTCAACAAGATCATCGAGGACATTCTGCAGCTTTCCCGCCGCAATGCCTCGCGCCGGGAAAAAATTCAGCTCAAGCCCTGGCTGACGCACTACCTGGAAACGTTTACGCTGGAACATCAACTGGCCGGGCAGAAAGCGCTCAGGCTCCATATTGACCAGGACCGGCTAACCGCATTCATCGACCCCGGCCATTTGAAGCAAATCCTCGACAATCTATGCCGGAATGCGCTGTTCTACGGCCATCCCGAGCACGGGCCGATCACTGTGCACGTTTTCATAGCGCAAAATTCGCCTTGCATCGAAGTGATCGACAATGGCCCCGGCATCGCCCCCGAGCATCAGAGCCGCCTGTTCGAACCCTTTTTCACTACCTCCAACAAAGGCACCGGGTTAGGGCTTTTCATCTGTAAGGAATTGGCCGAATTAAACCACGCCAAATTAGGCTATCATTTAACCCGAAACCAACGCAGCAGCTTCAGGCTGTATCTGAGCGACGCCGATAAATCATTCCGTTGAATAAATGAAGACACCTTTTGCATTGATCGTCGACGACGAGCCCGACATTATCGAATTACTCGAAATCACCCTGCACCGGATGGGCGTCGAGACCCGGAGCGCCGGCACGGCTTCCGGCGCCAGACGATTATTACAGGAGCGCACCTTCGATCTCTGCCTGACCGACCTGAAATTGCCCGACGGCGACGGCCTCGAACTGGTCGAACTGATTCAGTCCTCCGATGCCCCGCACCCGGTCGCGGTGATCACTGCCCACGGCAATATGGACACCGCGATCACCGCGATGAAAAAAGGTGCGTTCGACTTCGTTTCCAAACCGGTCGATCTGCCGGCGCTGCGGCAATTGGTCGCGAACGCACTGAAGTTCAAGGATCACGCCTCGGCCAAGGACCGACGGATGCGTCATACCTTGCTCGGCGAGTCGCAGTTGATGCGCGACATCCGTTCCAAAATCGCCAAGCTCGCGCGCAGCCAGGCGCCGGTCCACATTCACGGCGAATCGGGCGCGGGCAAGGAACTGGTCGCGCGCTTGATACACCAGCAGAGTACCCGCAGCGATAAATCTTTCGTCGCGATCAACTGCGGCGCGATCCCGCACGAACTGATGGAAAGCGAATTCTTCGGACATAAAAAAGGCAGTTTTACCGGTGCGGTCGGCGATAAAAAAGGCCTGTTTCAAGCCGCCGACGGCGGCACCCTGTTTCTCGACGAAATCGCCGACCTGCCTCCGTCGCTGCAGGTCAAACTGCTTCGGGCAATCCAGGAAAAAAAGATCCGCCCGGTCGGCGAACAACAGGAAATTCCGGTCGATGTGCGGCTGTTGAGCGCGACGCACCGGAATCTGGCCGAGATGGTGCAGAACGGCAGTTTCCGCCAGGATCTGTTTTACCGGATCAATGTCATCGAGTTGAATGTGCCGCCCCTGCGCGAGCGTACCGCCGACGTGCCGGCGCTGGCCGAACATATTCTGGTCAGACTGACCGGGCAGACACAGACGCACAAGCCTGAAATTTCACCGGCGGCGCTCGACGCATTGCAGCGCTACCGTTTTCCGGGCAATATCCGGGAGCTCGAAAACATTCTCGAAAGGGCGCTGGCGTTGTACGATGGGAAATGCATCGGCGTGGACGACCTGAATCTGCCGGTCGGAATCGCGGAGACGCATCTTTCCGAAGAATCCCGCTACGATCCGGGCCGGGGTTCGCTCGAAGATTATCTGGAAGCGATCGAAAGACGAGCGATTCTGCATGCGCTCGAAGAAAACAGATGGAATAAAACCGCAGCGGCCAAACAACTGGGGTTGACGTTCCGCTCGTTCCGCTATCGGCTGAAAAAACTGGAACTGGACGACTGAAATTGGAGACCCGGGAACGCGGCTGCGCGAATGAAGCGCCAAAGCCGACCTGCCGGTCTGAAGGGTGCGCCGATCAGATGGATGTTCGAAGAAAGGATGGACGTCAAGACCTGCCGTTTTTTTAACCCTGGCAAGTCCTCTCGTTCGTAAGAAAGGCAGAGCCGACGTTTCCCCGGCCGTGACGCCCCAAAGCGGCTCCACAAGCGTTTAGGATTGGGTCGATAATAACTTCCCCCTCTCATTCCCCCGCCGGTCAAGCGCTTATCGTGCCCCCCTTTGCCGGCTTGGGTTACCCCCAAAGAGCACGAACCGCTGTAGGGCGGATTCGCCGAAGGCAATCCGCCGGGTTTCGCCACAGGCCATTCCCCGTTTTTGAGGATGAGGCGGTTTGCTTCGCAAAACCGCCCTACGCGGTGCCTGATGACGCGCGCCGGTGGGAACGATCAGGCGGCATGCCGGGAGATTATTTTTAACCACATCCTTTAGCGGTTCACTGCATTTTATCCGCCCCCTGTACTTACCGCCGCAGGGAAAAACGCTTTCTATGTTCAGGCGCGGTATTTCGGCATCGCTTCGAGCTTGGCGACCGCGTCCTTGATTTTGGCCTCGACGGCGGCATCCAGCTCATTGTTCTTGTAGATTCTGTCCAGCAATCCTTCGGCAACCAGCGCTTCCTTGATCCAGCGCTTGGCGAAACGGTAGTTGGTAAATACGGGGGTTACTTCACCGGTTTCGGGGTTGCGCAACCCGGTCTTGGCCGACGCGCCGGAAGCGGGAGCCGGGGCGGTACTCGCAGCAGCGGATGCCGGTACGGCAGGTTTGGGGGCAGTTGCGGGTTCCGGTTTGGCGGCGGATTGCGGTTTCGGAGCGGGAGCGGCGGCCGAAGGTGCCGGCTTCGCCTCATGAACAGCGGTTTTTGTGCCGGCATTCTTATCGTTTACGACCTGATAAACGACATAAGCCACAAAAATAACGGTCAGAATAAACAACCCTTCAGTCATGACGCAAATCCCCCTCTAAATTTTATTGAATTGATACGCCGGCGATCATTATTATCATCAAGAGCCTACGGTTCCCCGGCAAGCCGCCTAGCCATGTGCCGAATATACCAGATGCGGGCAAGGGCGGTAAACCTTCGCCATCAAAATAAATGAGGGTTTTAGCGGGATAAACGCTACCAGCAATCCTTGCCTTTGGCCAGGGAAGGCAAATCGTCGCGCAGCCCCATCGCATAGCGGTTGAAATAGTTCTTCAGCAACCCAGCCCGGTCGACCCAGCCCATGCCTGCTGACCGCAATTCGCTCAACCCGGCAGTCCGGCTTCCGAAGACCTTGTTCAAGGCATCCATGCTGCCCATCATGATCAGATTGTCGCCTTTACGCCAGCGTTCGTACCGGCGCAGCAAGCCCCGTCGTGCCAACGAACGTTGTCCGCGCCTGGCCTCCAGGATCACCTCCGCGAGGGCAGCCGCATCCAGAAGGCCCGCGTTTGCGCCCTGCCCGGCCAACGGGTGCATCACATGCGCCGCATCGCCGGCCAGCGCCAGATGATCCGCGGTATAACTGTTGGCATATTGAAAGCGTAAAGGAAAAGCCGCGCGCGGTCCCACCGCCAGCATCTTGCCGAGCAATCCATCCGAAGCCTGCGCCAAGGCGGCCAGAAAATCGGCATCCGGCAGGGTCAGATGCGCCTTCGCGGTATCCGAGCGCAAGGTCCAGACGATCGAGCACCGGCCGTTCGCCAGCGGCAGAAACGCCAAGGGGCCTTCGTCCAGGAAGCGCTGCCAGGCCGTCGCCCGATGGCTCAGCTCGGTGGTCACCGTTGCAACGAGCCCGTGCTGGCCGTAATCCCAGCCGGTTACGCCGATACCGGCCAGCTTGCGCAGAAGCGAATCGTGACCGTCTGCCCCGACCGCCAGATCGGCCGCAAAAATCCGTCCATCGTCGAGCCTGAGGCGCACGCCGTCCGGTTCGGCCTCGATCCCGGAAACCGCCGCCGGCGTGATGCAAGTTACACTGTCCAGCGTATCGAGTACGTCCCACAACGCGGCGACCGTCACCCGGTTTTCGACGATGTGGCCGAGTTCGCCGTATTCGGTGTCCGCGCAATCGAAATGCATTTCCCCGCCTCCGCGCGCATCGAAAACGCGCATTTCGCGGTACGGGGAAACGCCGCGGCGCACCATGCCCGGCCATGCCTCCAAACGCTCCAGGATCCGTTGCGAGGCGCGGGTCAGCGCCGAAACGCGAATATCGACCGGCTCCGGCGGCCACTCCCGCGGAGGCGCCGCTTTGTCGAGCAACGCGACGCGCACGCCGCCATGACCGAGCGCGCAGGCTACCGCCGCACCGACCATGCCGCCGCCCGCCACGATCACTTCGAAACGTTCGCTCATCGTTTATCTCCGGGCGCCGAGGCGCGGCAGCCGGCCGGACAGGCCCATCGCATGCCGCGACAGCAGCGATTTGGCCGCCGGAATCCGGTCGAGCAGGCACAAGCCGGCATTCCGGACCGCCGCCACCGGCAGCCATTCGTTCGAGAAAATATGAATCAGCCGATCGGTAAAACGGATCGTGCGCTCATGATCCCGGCGCCGCGCCTCGGCGTAAGCCTTCAAGAGCGCCGGTTCGCCGATATCGCCGCCTTGCGCATGCTGCTGAAGCAGCGCTTCCGCCAGCGCGGCCACATCGCGCAGGCCGAGATTGAATCCCTGGCCCGCGACCGGATGCAATTGATGCGCCGCATTGCCGACAATCACCGCGCGTCCTTCGATCATTCGCTCCGCGCGAATCAAGGTCAGCGGGAACGCCCGCCGCGGCGCGGCCAGGGCCAGTTCGCCGAGCCGGTAGCCGAAGCAGGCCTGCAGCTCGGCGGTAAATTCGACTTCAGGGAGCGAAAGCAGCGTCTCGGCATCTTCCCGGGTACGCGTCCAGACCACCGCCGAATGCCGCTCGCCTACCGGCAACAACGCTAAAGGCCCCGAGGCGGTAAAGCGCTCGTACGCAGTGAACCGGTTAGGGCGCGAAGTGCTGACCGTAGTCACCAGCGCGGTCTGCCCGTAATCGGTCACCTGCTGCCCGATATCGAGCAGTTTGCGCACCGACGACAGGCCGCCGTCGGCGCCGGCCAGCAGTTTTGCGGATAAGGTAACGGACTCGCCGCCCAGTTTCAGGCTGACGCCGATCTCGTCCACGCCGGAATAGAGGCCCGCGACCCGCGCCGGACAAAGCCGTTCGATGCCGGTCGCTTCGACGCGGTCCGCAACGTGCCCTTCCAGATCGCGCGCAGTGATCACATAACCCAGCGCCTCGACGCCTTCCTGTTCGGCCGACAGCCGGGTCTTGCCGAAATGGCCGCGATCGGATACGTGGATCGTCTCGATCGGGGTAGCGGCCTGCCGGATGCCTTGCCAGACATCCAGCGCATCCAGCAGGGTGACCGTGCCGGCCGCCAGCGCCAGCGCGCGGTCGCCGGCAGGAGACACCCGCTGCTCGGCGCGCGTGTTCGCTTCGATGATCGCGAGCTTCAGGCCCGAGTCCCGCAGCGCCAGGGCCAGACAATTACCCGCCAGCCCGCCGCCGGCGATCAATAAATCGTATGCCGGTTGCATCAGGCGGCCTGCATCAGGGCTTCGATTTCGTCGATCGTTTTCGGCACCCCAGCCGTCAGGCATTCGTAACCGCCTTGGGTCACCAGCACATCGTCCTCGATCCGGATGCCGATGCCGCGCCATTTTTCCTCGACCTTCTCGTAATCGTGCGGAATATACAGGCCGGGCTCGACGGTTACCACCATACCGGGTTCGAGCAGGCGCCATTCCTGTTCGACCTTGTAGTCGCCGACATCGTGCACGTCCATTCCGAGCCAGTGGCCGATCCGGTGCATGAAAAACGGCTTGTATTTCTCGTCCTTGATCAGTTTCTTGACCCTGCCCTTCAAGATACCCAGCTCGACCAGGCCTTTAGTAATCATTTCGACCGCCGCATCGTGCGCCGCATTCCAGGGCAGGCCGGGCCGGATCTGTTCGAGCGCCGCGGACTGCGCGTCGAGCACCAGTTGGTAAAGCTGTTTCTGCGGCTCCGTAAACCGGCCGGAAACCGGAAACGTGCGGGTAATGTCGGCCGCGTAATGGTCGCACTCCGCGCCCGCATCGATCAGCAGCAAATCGCCGCTCTTCAGCACATCCTTGTTTTCGATGTAGTGCAATACGCAGGCATTCTTGCCGCCGGCGACGATGCTTGGGTAGGCGACATGGCGCAAACCGCCCTGGTAAAACTGGTACAAAAGCTCCGCCTCGATCTGATATTCGTACAGGCCGGGCTTGCAGGCCTGCATCGCCTTGACGTGCGCCTTGGCCGACACTTCGGCCGCGCGCCGCATCAGTTTCAGTTCGGCCGGACTCTTGAACAGGCGCATCTCGTGCAGGATGTGTTCGAGCGACACCAGTTCGCCCGGCGCGGTGATGCCCCGGCGGGTCTGGCCGCGCAGATGATTGATCCATTCGAGCAGGCTGTGATCGAGATCGGGGTCGCGCCCCAGCGGATAGAACACCTTGCCCTTGTTTTCGAGCATGCCGGGCAGAATTTCGTGGAGATCGTCGATCGGAAACGAATCGTCGGCCTCATAATGCTTGACCGCGCCTTCGAGCCCGGCATGGGCGCCTTCCCACAGCGCCTTGGTCTCGTCGTATTCCCGGCAGAACAGGATATATTCGCCCTGTTCCCGGCCGGGGATAAATACGGCCAGCGCTTCGGGTTCGTTGAAGCCGGTCAGGTAATAAAAATCGCTGTCCTGCCGATAGGGGTAATGCACGTCGCGGTTGCGGACGCGTTCCGCCGCGCTGCCGATCAGCGCGATATTGCCTTTGCCGACGCGCTGCATCAGCTGCTTGCGGCGTTTTTTGAATTCGCTTTGTTTCATGATGGGTATTGCCGGTTAATGAATCCTGGCGCGCCGGTTCGAGCCGAGTTCGGCGCGCAACAATAAGACCGCGGTACGCAGATATTCGGTGACCTCCATGAACGCAACCTCGTCTTCTTCACCCTCCGCATCCGGGTCCAGCCGGGTAAATTCGGCAATGTCGCGAAGGATTTCGCGGGTCTGGCCGGATTGTTCGCCGTTCCGGTACAGCGCGCCGACGCCGAACAAAAAACCCTGGCACCAATCGGCAAGCGCGGCGATCTGCTCGCTTAAAGGAACGTCATCCGCAGGCAGAAACGGCTCGAAGCCGTAATCCCCGCTTTCCAGAGACGCCCTGGTTTCCTCGAACAGTTGCGCAAGCTGTCGCGACTGCTCGGCTCCGATATCGTCGCCTTGGTCAAACAGCTGCTTGATCCAGGCGGTGCTTTGCGTCTGCCCATTCACGCACAACATGCCGGTCGCCAAACCGTGCGCTTCCGCAGCCGAGTTGGCTTCGTCGCTGCCTTTGAAAAAACTGTCTATATCCTGGTAGGTCATGATTCGAATAGACGGGATGAATGTCGCTATGCTATCACCGAAAAGCGCCGCATGCCGATAAATACGCTATCCCGCGCATTCGCCGCCGCCTTCCGGAAGAGTGGAAAATAGCCTGTTTTCCGTGCGCAATCCTCTTACCGGCACTTGCCCAATATGTGTATAATGGCATTCGCATCGGGGTAACTCATTGATGTCCGTCATTTTAACAGAAAGTATTTCGTGTTTATGCCCGGCATGAAAAACATCTCCTAACACCCTTAACGCCAAGTTCGGATGACGATGAACACACAACCGAATCAATCACTCGAATTGAAAGAGCTTGAAGAAAAGCTGGACTTGCTGATCGAACAATACCATGCACTCAAAAACGAAAATCATTCGCTGAAAATCAAACAGGAAGCCCTGGTAAAGGAAAAAGCGAAACTGATCGAAAAAACCACACAGGCCCGGATTCGCGTGGAAGCGATGATTTCCCGCCTGAAAGCGATGGAACACGGTTCATGAGCACGGTCAAAAAAGAAGCGGTCGCCCTGACGATCATGGGCAAAGAATATAAAATCGCCTGCGAACCGGAAGAGCGTCAACGCCTGATCGAATCGGCGCAACTGCTCGACAGGCAAATGCGGCAAATCCGCGACTCCGGCAAAGTGAACGGTGCCGACCGGATCGCCGTGATGGCGGCACTGAACCTTGTGCACGAGCTTTCCTTTCTCAAAAGCCAGAACGACAGCCTGCGTTTCGATTTCGGCTCGTCGCTGGCCAGCATGATCCAGAAAATAGAAAACGTTTTGGAAAATCGATAAACGCGATACAATAGAACCTTGTATCTCCTGCAGCGTTCGAAATGTATTGGGTGTTTCCTGAACCTATTTTTACCCCGGGGGCGAACATCCGGCAATGGTGAGCATGCCCGTACTTGTCGGGAAGCCTGATTTACCGATCCAGCCTCCACTTGAACCTACGGTTCAAGGACGAAAGTACGTTACGGCGCAGGCGGGAGATGCAACATTCCTTTTTCGGCGCTCCCAAAAACCGCACCTAAACCGATTCAGTCTTCTTCCCCGCAAAAGCAAGTTCAAGTTACCCATTCACTTCCTGTGCCCGGTCCGGCGATTACGTATATCCTGACAAACCGGAGCGTCCTTGCCTAATCAAAAACTTCCGCCTTCCCCAGCAAGCGGCCCGGAGCCTGGAAACTCCCTTTTCCCCAAACCGATGCCGGTTCACCGCTTCCTATACGCCTGCCGCAAATCCGGCCGCCTCGATGCCGGCGATCGCACAGCGCTCATCCTGGTCCGATACGTCGCCGCTGATTCCGACCGCGCCGATCAATTGATTATTTTCCTTGTCGCGAATCAGTACGCCGCCCGGCACCGGCATCACCTTCCCCTGCGACAGCGTAACCAACGAATTCATGAAGTCCGGCCGCTGCACCGCAACGCCGGCTAGGCTTCTCGACGACACGCCCATGCTGACCGCCCCCCAGGCTTTGGCGGTCGCGATATCCTGGCGGATCATGCTGGCGCCGTCTTCCCGCTGCATCGCTTTCAAATGCCCCGCCGCATCCAGCACCACCACGGTCAACGGCGCCATTTTCAGTTCTCTGGCCTTGGCAATCGCAGTCTGTATAATCAAATTGGCTTTTTCCAATGTCAAAATGTGCATCCTTCAATCTCTTTTTTCAGGTGATGTGTTGAGTAAAGGCAATAAGTACCGCCAAATCTTGTCCGCGATCAGCGGCTGGGCTTTCGCATTCGGATGCAGGCCGTCGGGCTGCATCAGTTCCTCGGCCAGCGCAATATCTTCGAGGATGAACGGCACCAAAGGCACGGCCATTTCCCGGGATAATTCGTGGTACACATTATAAATCATATCGATATAGCGTTTACCGTAATTCGGAGGGATGGTCATGCTGAGCAGCAGCACCTTCGCGCCGCGCTCCCGGCTGCGGCGGATGATCTCGCCCAGATTGTGCTTCAACGCAGCCGGCGAGAGTCCGCGCAAGCCATCGTTCGCGCCGAGCTCGACGATCACGGCGGCAGGCTTTTGCTCGTCCAGGATGCGGTCGATGCGGGCCAGGCCGCCGGCGCTGGTTTCGCCGCTGATGCTTTCGTTGCGGACCCGGGCCTTGCTGCCCGCCTGCCGCAGTTTGGACTCCAGCAAGCGTACCCACCCCTGCTCGACTTCGATCCCGTAGGCGGCGCTGATGCTGTCGCCCAGCACCACCACCGTTTCGGCGTGTAGATTGAGCGAAAACAAGGCCGCACCCAGCCATAAACTTAATTTCGACAACATGACTAAACTAACCCGCGCAACGAATCCATGACGGACATTATCGTAACAGAAAACCTCAGCAAATCGGTGGCGACTTCCGAAGGCGTCTTGCCTATCCTGAACTCGATCGATTTACGGATCCGGCGCGGCGAGAGCGTCGCGATCACCGGCGAATCCGGCTCCGGCAAATCGACGCTGATCGGGCTTCTGGCGGGACTCGACACGCCCAGCGCCGGCTCCGTCCGGCTGGACGGCCGCTCGCTGACCCAACTCGACGAAGACGGCCGCGCGGCGCTACGCAACGAACTGATCGGCTTCATGTTTCAGTCGTTCCAGTTATTGTCCGGCCTGACCGCACTCGAAAACGTGATGCTGCCGCTCGAACTGAAAGGCGACCGGCAGGCCACATCGAAGGCCCGCGAATGGCTGGTCCGGGTGGGCCTTCGCGAACGCCTGAAGCATACCCCGAAGCAGCTCTCCGGCGGCGAACAACAGCGCGTGGCGCTGGCGCGCGCGTTCGCGACCCGTCCGCGGATCCTGTTCGCGGACGAACCGACCGGCAACCTCGACAGCCGGACCGGCGCGACGGTAATCGATCTTTTATTCGAATTGAACCGGGAAAACGGCACCACCCTGCTCCTGGTGACCCACGACGCCGCGCTGGCGGAACGCTGCGGACGCACGGTCAAACTGGCTTTCGGGAGGCAGATATGAACAGAATGAAACTGGCGTTGCGCCTGCTCGGCCGCGAAGCGCGGTCCGGCGAGTTGACGCTGCTGATGCTGGCGCTCTTGATCGCGGTCACTGCCCTGACCGCCGCCTCGCTGTTCGCGGACCGCCTGGAACGGGCGATGACCGCGCAAACCGCCGAATTTCTGGCGGCCGACCTGGTCATCCAGAGCCCCGGCCCGATCCCGGCGGAATGGCTGGCCGAAGCCCGCCGGCTGGGTCTGAAAGAGGCACGGACGACCGAGTTTTCGAGCATGCTGATCGAGAACGACGAAATGCTGCTGGCCAGCATCAAGGCGGTCGACGCCGCCTATCCGTTGCGCGGCTTCTTGAAAACCGCCGATGCCGAGCACCGGACCGAAACGGTCGTCACTCACGGCCCTGAAATCGGCGCAGCCTGGGTCGAACGCCGTATCCTGTCCGCACTGAAGCTGAAATTCGGCGATGTGTTGACGATCGGCGAGAAAAAGCTCAGGATCACTCAAATCCTGACCTACGAGCCCGATCAGCAGGGCGGCTTCTTCAGTTTTTCGCCGCGCGTGATGATCAACGCAGCCGACCTGGAAGCGACCAAAGTGATCCAGCCCGGCAGCCATGTGCACCGGTTCTTCCAGTTCAGCGGCGACTCGAAAGCGCTGTCCGCCTTCCGGCGCTTCGTGAAACCGCAGTTGAATCCCTCGCAGCGCCTGCTGGACGTTCACGAAGACCGGCCCGAACTCGGCTCGGCGCTGACCCGCGCCGAACAGTTCCTGGGCCTGTCGAGCATCGTGGTGGTGATCATTGCCGGCGCCGCGATCTCGATGGCGGCGCGGCGCTACAGCGAACGCCATTTCGATGCCTCGGCCCTGCTCGGCTGTTTCGGCTGCACGCAGGGGGAAATCCTGAGGCTCTACTGCCTGCAGTTCGCGATCCTGGGACTGGCCATCGGCGCGCTGGGTTGCGGATTCGGCTGGCTGTTTCAGGAAGGGCTGTTCCTCTTGCTGCGCCCCTTGCTGCCCGCTTCGCTGGCGCAGCAGCCGGGCATCCTCGCGGTACTGTTCGGCGCCGGCGCCGGCCTGATTATCCTCTTCGGCTTTGCATTGCCGCCGATCCTGCGCCTTAAGCGGGTACCGCCGCTCCGAATCCTGCGCCACGAGCTGGAACCGTTGCCGAGCAGCGCCTGGCTGGTTTACGGCCTGGCGCTGACGCTGGTCTGCGCGCTGGTCTGGCGCTACACCGGCGACGCCCGCATGACCGCGGTCGTCGCCGTCGTCACGATTGCAGCATTGCTGCTGCTCGCCTTGGTCATTTGGGCTATGCTGTCCGCGACCCGCAAGCTGCTGCCCCGCCTGCCACTGAGCTGGCGTTTCGGCTGGCGCGGCCTGCTCCGCGAACCGCGCGCGAGCATTGCCCAGATTCTGGCATTCGGCGTCACGCTGGCCGCGATATTGTCGAGTCTAATGGTTCGAAATGAGCTGCTCGATACTTGGCGTCAACAATTACCCGACAATGCGCCAAACCATTTTGCGCTGAACATTTTCCCCGACCAGTTGGCGGCGTTCAAACAATCCCTTCAAGCCAAAGGCATCGAAAGCAGCCCGTTTTATCCGATCGTGCGGGGTCGGCTGACACATATCAACCAAACGCCGGTGCAGCGGATCGCGGTCAAGGGCTCGCAGGGCGACAACGCCACGCACCGCGAATTGAGCCTGACCTGGAGCCGCGAGCTGCCGGAAGAGAATACGATTGCGGCCGGCGAGTGGTGGAATCGAGACGCGCCCGGCCTGGTATCGGTCGAACGGAAACTTGCCGACAGTCTGGGCATCGAAGTGGGAGACCGCCTGACCTTCAGCTCCGGAGGGCGGCAGTTCGAAGCGACTGTGGCCAATTTCAGGGCGCTGCGCTGGGAATCGATGAAGCCGAATTTTTACATGATTTTTTCGCCCGGCACTTTGGAAGATTTTCCCTCTACTCTGATGACCAGTTTTTATCTGCCGGAAGCGAAAAAAAGCGCATTGAACGCGCTGGCAAAAGAATTCCCGGGCATGTCCATCCTCGAAGTCGAACGGATCCTGCGGCAATTGCAGACGCTGTTCACGCAATTGACGGAAGCGGTGAATTATTTGTTCTACCTGGCTTTGTCGGCCGCGCTGACGGTCCTGTTCGCGTCCGTGTACGGCACGCTGGACCAGCGTATCCACGAAAGCGCGCTGCTCAGGACGTTCGGCGCCTCGCGCGGCTTTCTAAGGAAAATGCAGAGCATTGAATTTTTCTGCCTTGGCGCTATCTCAGGAGTGATCGGCGTATTGATCGCCGAATCCCTGAACTTTGCGCTGTACCGCCAAGTAATGCATATCCCGTTCCAGCTACACCGCGACTTATGGCTGACCGTCCCTTTACTCAACGCCGTGATCGTCTGGTTGTCGGGCCTGTGGGGGTTGCGCCGGGTAGTCCGCAGGCCTCCATTGCGGAGTTTAAGAGAGCTATAATATGATCGGATTAAGATCAGACCGTTCATCCGTTATTCATCAAAGATCGGCTACACTTTGTTCCAACTAAAATTTAAAGAAGGTAAACCCATGAAAAAATCAGCTTTAAGCTTGGTCATTATCGGCAGCGTCCTGCTGACGGGCTGCTACAGCTACGGCGGCTGGCAGCCGACTGTAGACCCTTACAATGACCCGAATGCTTATCGAATCAATCAGGATATGGCCGAATGCCAGCAGCTCGCCAAACAGGCCTCCGGCGGCACGACCAAGGAAACCGCGATCGGCGCGGGCGCCGGCGCATTGATCGGCGCGGCGGGCGGCGCGGTGGTCGGCGCCTTCACCGGCAATCCGGGCGCGGGCGCGGCGATCGGCGCGGCGGCAGGCGGTTTCGGCGGCGGCGCCAAACAAGGTTACGAAGCCGAAACCGATTACAAGCGCGCGTATGCGACCTGCATGCGCAACCGCGGACACCGCGTAGTCAACTAAAAGTCATCTTCCCGGGCAGGCACAAGGAAGTGCTTGCGCCATCGGCTCTTTCAACCACTGTCCCTGGCGTTTTCGCTTTCCGCGAAGCGCATCAGAAGTTTCGCCAGACAGGTCCGGGCCGTTGCCGAATAGACACCAGGCTCGTCATAAACCGTAATCGTTTCGAAAACCGGTCCCGGCACAGGCTGCCGGCCGAACGTCAAGGCGGCTACCTTGGCTTTGCTGTGCGCATAGCCTCGGAAAACGGTCTGGCGCCATAAATGTAGACCGGCCTGCGCGCCCAAGCGGGTAAACGTTATCCCCGACTGCACGGGCAGCAATACATAAAACACCCCTTCCCGCGCGAGCAGCCGCTCCGCGATCCCCGCAAGTTCGGCATGCGTCAGATGCACATTATGACGGGCGGCATTGCGCATCGGCTCGTCGGCGTTCAAATGGTCCTCGAAAAAGGGCGGATTGCTGACGATCAGGTCGTAGCGGCCGGATGCCATGTCCGCGAAATGCTGAATGCTGTCCCGAACCGCCTGCAGCCGGTCGGCCCAGGGACTGCGGCGGAAATTTTCCGCCGCCTCCCGGCACGCGTCGTCCATCAGCTCCACGCCGGTTACCCGGCCGGCGCCGAGTTGGGCCGCGATCAGCGACAACAGGCCGCAGCCGGCGCCGATGTCCAGCACGCGATCTTCCGAACCGACCGGCATCATCGCACCGAACAACAAACTGTCCGTACAGATTTTCATCGCCGCCCGTTCCTGGCTGACCGAGAATTGCTGAAGGCGAAATATCGACATCGCTTGTCTCCAGGTCCCGTTAAACCTGCCGCAGGCCCTTATTCGGGATGACCGACATTCGCCTGCGCCTCATGTTTCGCCGCTTTCGGCGGGCTCTTTTTCCACAAGCCGCGGCTCGAAAAGCACCCCCATCCCCATTTCAGCCAATTCAGCAAGGCGGCGGCCAGCCACAGCGACCATGCCAGCATCAACAGGCGGTAAACCTTCAGCGGCACCGAAACGACGGCCGCTTTCGGCAACGGCGCTGCGCTTCTGTCCTGGTACCAGTTCAACGAATACGGGGATGACTGGTTGCCGGTGATCATCATGTCGGGCGTATTCAGCAGGCCTTGCGAAACCGCGGCGAACAAGATTCCCAGCGACAGGATCGTCAAACCGCCGAGCAGAACCTGCAGGGCGTTGAAATAGCGGATCTCGGCGGCGGATTTTCCGCATCGCCAGCCGAGCAGCATCAGCCAGGCGATCACGACCAGCGCGGTCGCCAGCGGAATCTGGCTGAGCCCGGCCAGCAGCAAGAACCACTGCCAGTGTTTCAGCGGCGTCAGCGGTATCCTGCCGAGCCCCGCCGACAATAGCGCCAGCACGATCAATACGCCCCAGAACAACACCGCCGGCCCCATTTTCGGACCGTCGACCCACAACACCCAGCGGTCTTCGCCGAGCCGGATGTTCAGGCCTGCATTCACGCTGGGCGCGCCGAGGTCGACCTCGGGCGTGGCCACTCTGGCGGCAATCGGCTGCGCTTCGAGCCAGCGCAGCGTGACCGTTTGCGTGCCGGGCCTGATCGGCAGGACCAGCTTGCGGCCTTCCAGGCGCAAAGGCTGTGGCTGGCCGTCGATCGCGACCGTCTGCAGTTCCGCAGCCTCCGGCAACAAGAGCGGATGCTGTCCGCCTTGCGAGCTGCGCAGGCTGAGCGAAAGCTCCGTATCGCGGATGCGCTTGCCGGGCGTCACCGTCAGCCGGCTATTGTCGATCGTCAGCGTCCGGCCGGCAGCCGCCTGCGGCCGCGAAACCGCCAGCACGACTTTCTCGCCGGGCCAGGGCCGCCATTCGGGCAGCCAGCGCTGTTCGTGATTCAGGTAGATCATCGGAATGCCCGACGTTTCGATGTGCCAGACCGGACTCACGTCGGCCCTGAAAACCTCGATCCACGGGTTGGTCGGCGCAGCGGCCAGTTCGAGCTTGTCCGCTTTGGCGAGCGTCGACACCCACGCCATTTCATTCTGGCCGGCCGCCATGTTTACGTCGGCCCTGCCGTTCCTGACGCGCACGCCGGGCGTGGTGACCGCTTCGCCGGACAGCAGCGGCACCGACAGCAAAACCGGCGAGCCGGGCTCGGACAGCCGGACGATCCGGGTCGTCACCCGCCAGTCCAGGCCCAACTGCAGCGTGCGTTCGATCCGGACGAACGCCGGCAGCACGCCGGGCGCCAATGCCTCGGCCTGAGTCTTGTCCTGGACCTTTTGCACGCGTTCGAACCGCAGTTGCTCGCCCGGCAGGCCGTTTTCGCCGATTCCTACCGTTTCCCAGCCGCTGCCCTCCACCGTCACCCGATGCGGTTTCAGCGGCAGCGGCAGGGTAAATTGGCCGGTCGCCGGCAAAATACCGCGCAGCACGACCGCATGCCGGCCCGGATCGAGATGCAGCCAGAGATTGTTGCCGGTACGGAACAACCCCGGAGCGGGCACGCCGTCGACGGTCACCCGATTCGGAAACCACTGCAGGTCATCCGCCGGCAGCGGTACCGCAACGTCCTGCTGCGCATGCATTTCCAGCAAAAGCTGTAGCGCTTCGCCGTCGAATTTGATCTGCATCGCCGAACTTTCGGCGCAGGCCGGCAGGCAGTCGGGTGCTTCGAGCAGGCGGGCTTTCAATTGATCCAGCACCGCCTGGCCCGGAAAATCCGCATGGGCTTGTTCGGACGGCAGCGACAGCACCGGCATCAGCAAGCACCAGAAAATCAACGCGGGAGAGCCTTTGAAACGGAAAATCCATTTTTCGGCAACCCCGAACATCAAGAGCGCCAGCACCGCAATCAAGGCAACGCGCAGAAAATTCAGCGCCAGCGTCAATCCGGGCGGCAAATACCAGAGCGTCAATGTCTGGCCCTGGTCGACCGAACCGTTCCAGGTCAGCAGCACTCTATGCCACTGCCAGGTGGGCAGGCCCGGCCCGGTCTGAATCTTCGCGTTCGGGTCGACGCGTTCGACGTCGGCCGGCTGGTTTTCGATATATGCCATGCCTTCGGCGACGCTGCCGACCGCTTCGGCCATTTTCGATTTGCTGAACATTCGCCGCGGCTCTCTTGCTTCACTCATCGCGTCCGCTTCCGGCGCGGCCATTTGCGCGGCCACCGGAGAAGGCGGCGCGCTCAGGCTCTGCCAGGGCCTTTCCAGTTGCGGATAAAGTCCGATGCGTACCTGATCGATCATGAACGGCACCGCGATCAGGATCAGGCCGAGCCAGCTCGCGCGCCGGTACCAGCGCGTGAATTGCAGGAAACGGCCTTCCGGCAGCACCCGGATCAACGCGGTTGCCGCCAGAAGATGCAGCCAGACATAATGCGGCGCGCCGGCTTCGTGCCAGATCAACGCGAGCGCGACCACCGCGGTGCCTCCCCACAATGGCGTCCACAGCTTGTAGACCGCGAGCGCCGAGACCAGCACCAGAAACAGGTCAAGCAGGGTCCAGCGGGCGATCCAGGAATCCGGCACGTTGTCGACGCCGCCCGCCGCAAACAGGCGCCAGCCCGGCGGCAGGTTCAGCTCGGCGCTGACCTGCTGGAAGCTTTGCTCCCAGCCGACCGCGCTGATCTTGCCGATCGCGCCGGTCAGGCGGCTGTCCGCCTCCAGCGAGAGGATCCCGCGCCGGACTTCGACCCCTTCCTTGCCGGAGCCTTCGAGGCGCGTGATCAGTTGATCGCTGCCGTCCAGCGCGACCTTGCCGAGCTTCAGCTCCGGCAGCGCATTCAGCCGCCAGCCGCGCGTCATTCGCCCGTTGATCGTATCGTTGACGGTATAGCCCCCGCCGTCGAAGTCGAGCCACAGTTTGCGCGTCAAATTGAGCTGGCTCGGTTCGGGCTCCGGATCGCCGCGCCGGATCACCTTGAACCGCATCGCCTGGCCGGATTCAATCCGGTAAGCGGGCCAGGCTTTCCAGTCGTCCGGCAAATTGGTCAGGTTCGCATCGACCGCGCCGACTTGCTCGACTTCCACGACCCTGAGCGCCGGGCGCGCATCGAAGACCCAGATTTCCGAGTCCGGCCAGGCCGCTTCCTGCTCGTCCGTGACAGCCGGCGCCTGGAACGGCAATGACTCGACCGGCCCGGCGCTCCGATAGGCCAGATCGACCTGCCAGCGGCCGGGGCGCAGCTGGAGCAAGAGCCGTCCGTCGTCTTCGAGCCGCGCCGGCAACGGACTGCTCAAATGCAAGGGAATGAAGCCTTCCGGCACCGGCACGGCCAGCTTCAGTTCGCGCGGTTCGCCGGACACGTCGAGTACCAGCCGGGTGATCAGTTCCAGGGGCACCTCGTCGACGATGCGCCTGAATACCTGCAATACAACTTTGTTCTCGATGCCCGCGGGCTTGCCCGGACGCTGCTCCGGGGCTCTCACCCAAATCTGGCCGTCCCTGAATACCGGGTAAGGCACGGGGCTGCCGTTTACGTTCAGGCTCACCAGCCCGGTATCGGCCGGTACCGCCAACGTTTCGGGCATCGCGTCCCAGAAAAATTCGCCCTTGATCCGGTACGCCTTCGGCTCCGGGCCAGTGTTATCCAATTTGAGCGCGGGCAAATCGTTCCGGCTAATCACCTCCGCCGAACCGTCGTTCAGCGTGACCGCCTGCGGCCAGTGCCTGTCGTCGCCCGGCAGCATGATCCAGCCATCCCGGAACGCCGCGCCGCGCAGCGAAAACGCGCCGCGCCGGTCGCCGATGTCCAGCGCCAGTTCGGTCGGCCAGCCGCAGTGCTTTTCGTCGAAGCGGTTGTACAGGAAAGGACAGCCGTGTTCCGGGCTATCGTGAAGGACCCAGTCGATCCAGGGCTTGAGCGGTTCGGGCGCCCGCTCCGGCGCCAGCGGCACGGCCTGGGCCGAGGAAAAACCCAAAAACAAGACAAAGCACAGACGGGCGAAACGGTTCATGAAGGCTCCCCAGCGAGTGAACTTGCTGCGGTATCTTACTTGGAACTTGGCAAAATTTCTAACGGGTTTGTTGGCCGCCGAAAGACAATCGCTTACACGATCGAAACGCTGAATTTGGTAGAATAGCCGATCGACTGACAGTGAAACGGACAATGTTCATGACGGCTTATCGCCATATTCTCCTAACCGCGGATTTTTCGGAAGACGGCGCGTCGATTGCCGTGCGCGCCCAATCCCTGGCCGCCTCGTACCGGGCAAAATTGAGTATCCTGCATGTACTCGACGACATCCCGATGCCCGACACGCCTTACGGCACCGTGATTCCGGTGGATCAACCGTCCGAATACGGCCTGCTGGAGGCAGAGCGCGGCAAGCTGCTTGCGCTGGGCGCCGAACTCGGCGTCGCTTCTGCCGATCTCTGGCTGATCTGGGGCGTGCCGAAAGACGAAATCGTGCGGCATGCCGAAAAGATCGCGGCCGACTTGATCGTGACCGGCTCGCACGAGCGGCACGGGTTGACCTTGCTGCTGGGCTCGACCGCGAACGGCGTGCTGCATCATGCGCCCTGTGATCTGCTCGCGGTCCGGATTCCCGATGACGAAGGGATTTGAATCCTTCATTATCGTTCCTTCGCTCCGCGTGGGAACGATGCTATTCAAAGTTAGAAAACCTGATAGAGGAGAACAACCGTGGCCAAGGCCAGTGATTTAAAAAAAGGCATGGTCGTCGAAATCAACGGCGCCCCGCATGTAGTCAAACAGGTCGAAGTCAGAAGCCCGTCGTCGCGTGGCGCTTCGACCTTGTACAAGGTGCGCTTCAACAACCTGAAGACCGGGCAAAAGCTCGACGAAACGCTGAAAGGCGACGATGCTTTCAAGGACGCCGACTGCGTGCGCGCGAAGGTGCAGTTTTCGTATCAGGACGTCGGCAATTTCATCTTCATGAACCAGGAAGACTATAGCCAGTACACCCTGAACGCCGACGACCTGGAAGGCAAGGTCGAATACCTGACCGATGGCCTGGAAGGGATCGTGGCGCTGCTGGTCGATGACGAGATCATCGGCATCGAACTGCCGTCCTCGGTCGTGTTCACGATCGTCGAGACGCCGCCCGCAATCAAGGGCGCCACCGCATCGAGCCGGACCAAGACCGCGAGGCTGCATACCGGCCTCGAAGTGCAGGTGCCCGAATACATCGAAACCGGCGAATCGATCAAGGTGAATACCGAAACCGGAAAATTCATGTCCCGGGCTTGAACGTCGGCCGCCGGATGCTGTTCAATTGCCCCCAGGGCGCCTTCGACCTGATCCGTCTGCCGCTGCGTCCTAACGAACTGTTGCAGCCTTTCGACGCGGCGGACGAGTATCTGCTGACGCATCTGGCCGAGCAGGGCCTGCCGAAAGCCGGCAGCCGCGTGCTGATCGTCAACGACAGTTTCGGCGCGCTGGCGGTCGCGTTGAGTGATTACCGCCCCGATGCGGTGTCCGACTCTTTTCTGTCGCATCGGGCCACCGAAATCAATCTGGAAAAGAACGGCAAGACACGGGACAGCACACGACTCCTGCACAGTCTGGAGCCGTTGCAGGGTTCTTACGACCTGGTGCTAATCAAAATCCCGAAGACGCTCGGCCTTTTGGAGCACCAGCTGATCAGCCTGCACGGCCATTTGCAGCCGGACGCGCAAGTGATTCTGGCCGGGATGGTCAAGATGCTGCCCGGCTCGGTCTGGCAATTGGCCGAGCGCCTGCTCGGCCCGACCACGACCGCATTGGCGCGCAAAAAAGCCAAACTGATCTTCGCGAAGCCGATTCCGCGCGACGATCCGCCGCCGAATCCGTATCCGGTGCGCTACCGGCTCGAAAATACCGGTTTTCGGATCGTCAATCACGCAAACGTGTTCTCGCGGGACAGTCTGGACATCGGCACGCGTTTTTTTCTCCGGCATCTTCCCGAAGGCTTGGGCCGGTCCGAGATCGTCGATCTGGGCTGCGGCAACGGCGTGGTCGGCTTGATCGCGGCGCGGCGCAATCCGGAAGCCGTGCTGCATTTTATCGACGAATCCTACATGGCGGTCGCTTCCGCCAAGGAAAATTTCGAAGCCGCGTTCGGCACTGAACGCAAGGCAACCTTTCAGGCCGGCGACGGTTTGAAGGCATTCGCATCGGAATCGGCCGATTTGATTCTCTGCAATCCGCCGTTTCATCAGCAATATCTGCAGGGCGACCAGATTGCGGTCGGGATGTTCAGGGACGCGAAGAGGGTATTGCGCCGGGACGGCGAATTATGGGTGATCGGCAACCGGCATCTCAATTATCATGCCGTTCTGGATCGCTTGTTCGGAGGATGTTCCGGGGTAGCGGCCAATCCGAAATTCGTGATTCACAAGACCCGGAAAAGACGCTAGAGAAGTACGATCGATTCGGCCTGAATCAGCCGGGAAAGAAGGCCCGCGCCGAAGCTGGAACAGCGGCGCGGAGAATGAAGAAGCAGTTATACATGGAAAAAATTCCTTAACCGTTGGTGGCTCTGCGGTTCAGGAACATGTTGGTGTAGATCGCGGCCGACGCGAAAAAGACGTTCGAAAAAATGAACTCGCCGGAAATGAAACCGGCAATCCCGCTGATGAACATAAGGCCGATGATGATGTCGCGTTTGACGTTCGACATAGTGTTTACTCCTAGATAGTGTCGTCACAAGATAAGTCTTTGTCAGGTATAATACGGAGATTGTCGTTGCTGATGAGATTAAAGAGCCATGTCCCAACCTGCCCACCGCCGCCATGACATTTCCGATACGGTTTGGAGCTTACTGGAACCCCATCTGCCCGGCCGTGCCGGGGCCTGGGGCGGAAAAGCGCGAGACAACCGCTTGTTTATCAATGCGGTCTTCTGGATTTTGCGTACCGGTGCGCCATGGCGCGACCTGCCACCTGACTATGGCGATTGGAAGAACACCCATCGCCGGTTTTGCCGTTGGCGAGATCACGGCGTCTGGGAAGCCCTGTTGGAACAGTTGGTCACCGAACCCGACTATGAATGGTTGATGATTGATGCCAGCCACATCAAAGTCCATCCGCATGCGACCGGCGCGCAAGGCGGCAATCAGGGCATGGCGGTCACAAAAGGGGGCTCAACAGTAAGATACATCTGGCCGTGGATGCGCATGGTATGCCGGTCAGAATCCTTATTACAGCAGGTACCACAGCAGATTGTTCGCAGGCTTCAGCCTTGATCGAAGGCGTGGATGCTCAGTACTTATTGGCGGACAAAGGCTACGATAGCGATGCTATCGTAGCCCAAGCCGAAGCAAATCAGATGACGGTGGTCATTCCGCCACGCCGCAATCGAAAACAACCCCGCGACTACGATCGCGACCTGTACAAACTGCGGCATTTAGTAGAAAACGCGTTCTTGCACCTCAAGCGCTGGCGAGGTATTGCCACACGCTATGCCAAGAACACCGCATCGTTCCTGGCCGCTGTGCAGATCCGGTGCATCGCCCTGTGGACAGCTATCTTATGACGACACTATCTAAGATGTAGTTGATAGTAAATGAAAATTTCACGGTTACAGTATAGGGTTGAGATCCGGCGTTTACAATATTAGCAACAGTTAATTAATAGTTTCCTGCTTATTGACAATAGCGCCTACTGTCCTTACACCGGAGCATCGGCTTCACCTTCCCGTTATCTCCATGCTTTTAAGTTAAGAATTGCGTAGGCCGGGCTAGCGAAGCGTATCCGGCGATCATGTGGCGGATGCGCTTCACTTATCCACCCTACAGTTCATTAATTTGAACAGTATTGCCCTATCCCCGTTGCGGCTTCCGCGCACAGCATCGCTGCGATCAAAGTGTTAAACTATCGCTTTTTGTTGCGATTCGCGCATCGGACCACTCCTGCCCCCCATGGCTGAAGATAACGCCTTGATTTTTTCACCGACCGTGCCCGCGTCCAAAAACGCCGTGCAGATTTGGAACGGCCTCTACGGCTGCGCCGACGCACTGGCGCTGGCCTCGGCGATCAAAAACGAGAACCGGCTGTTTCTGATCGTGACGGCCGACAACCACACCGCGCTCCGGCTCGAACACGAGCTGGCATTTTTCCTGCAGGATACCGGCCTGTCGATCCTGCATTTTCCGGACTGGGAAACCCTGCCCTACGACGTGTTTTCGCCGCTGCCGGAGATCATCTCGGAACGCCTGAAAACGCTCGCCCAGTTGCCCCAGGTCAAGCGCGGCGCGCTGATCGTCTCGGTCGCGACGCTGATGCACCGGCTCGCGCCCAGGGAGCATGTGCTGGCATACAGCTTTTCGCTGAGCGTCGGCGAGGTTTTCAACCTGGAGCTGAACCGGATCAAACTCGAAAGCGTCGGCTACCAGTGCGTCTCGCAGGTGTATCAGCACGCTGAATTCGCGGTGCGCGGCTCGATCGTAGACCTGTTCCCGATGGGCAGCCAGGCACCTTACCGAATCGAACTGTTCGACGACGAAATCGAATCGATCCGCACATTCGATCCCGAAACGCAGCGCTCCCTGGACAAGATCGGCCGGATCGAGCTGTTCCCGGCGCGCGAGTTCCCGTTTACCGACGAGGCGATCAAGCACTTCCGACAGGCCTTCCGCGAGCTTTTTCCGGACGCCTCGACCAAAAACGCCCTGTACAGCGACATCAGCAAAGGCATGGCACCGGGCGGCATCGAATATTACCTGCCCTTGTTCGTCGAACGCACCGCGACCCTGTTCGACTACCTGCCCGCCGACGCGGTATTCGTGCTGCCGGCAAAGCTCGAGGCGCAGGCCGAGGCCTTTGCCGCGGAAGCGCACGAACGTTTCGAACAGCGCCGGTTTAATCTCGACCGGCCGTTATTGAAGCCGGAACTGTTGTTTTTGAACCCAACCGAGCTGAAACAGCGCACTGCATCTTTCGCGCAAATCGCTCTGCAGAGCGGCGATGCGGCGCCGGAAGCTAAAATCGCGTTCGACTGCACGCCGCTGCCCGAATTGACGATCGACGCGAAACTGAAGGAGCCCGCGCAACGGCTGCGCCAATTTATCGAAGGCTTCGACGGCAAAATTCTATTCGTCGCCGAATCGGCCGGCCGCCGGGAAGGCCTGATCGACCGGCTGAAAAACTTCAAAATCCGGCTGAAAACGGTCGAAGGCTGGCGCGACTTCATCGCGGCCGAGGACAAGCTCTGCATCACGGTCGCGCCGATGGATCAAGGCCTGTGGCTCAAACAGCAGAAGATCACGGTGATCCCGGAAAGCCTGCTGTCCGGCGAAAAAGCCCAGCAGCGGCGCCGGCGACGGATGGCGGCGGCGAAGGAACTCGAAAAGATCGTCAACAACCTGAACGAATTGACGATCGGCTCGCCGGTGGTGCATCAGGAACACGGCGTCGGCCGCTACCTGGGCCTGCAGACGCTGGAGATCGGCGGCATCCCGGCCGAATTTCTGGCGCTCGAATACGCGCAGGGCGACAAGCTGTACGTGCCGGTTTCGTCCCTGCACCTGATCGGGCGCTACACCGGCGTCGACCCGGAAACCGCGCCGCTGCACAAGCTCGGCGGCGACCAGTGGAGCAAGGCGAAAAAGAAGGCGATCGAAAAAATCCGCGACGTCGCGGCGGAGCTGTTGGAAATCTATGCAAAGCGCGCGGCCAAGAAAGGCCACGAGTTTCATATCGCCGACAACGATTATCAAGCTTTTGCCGACGCGTTTCCGTTCGAGGAAACGCCCGACCAGCAGACCGCGATCGAGGCGATCCTGGAAGACATGGCCAGCCCGCAGCCGATGGACCGGGTCATCTGCGGCGACGTCGGCTTCGGCAAGACCGAGGTCGCGATGCGCGCGGCCTACATCGCGGTGCAGGACGGCAAACAGGTCGCGGTGCTGGTGCCGACCACCCTGCTTGCGCAGCAGCATTACCAGAATTTCCGCGACCGTTTCGCGGACTGGCCGGTCCGCGTCGAAGTGATGTCGCGCTTCGTGACGCCGAAACAGCAGAAGGAGATCGGCGATGCGCTCGCGGAAGGCCATGTCGACATCATCATCGGCACGCACAAGCTGCTGTCGAAAGAACTCAAATACAAGGCGTTGGGCCTCGTGATCATCGACGAGGAGCACCGTTTCGGCGTGCATCAGAAAGAGCATTTCAAGAAGCTGCGCAACGAACTGGACCTGCTGACCCTGACCGCAACGCCGATCCCGCGGACGCTGAACATGGCGATGTCCGGCCTGCGCGACATTTCGATCATCGCCAGCCCGCCCCCGAACCGGCACGCGATCAAGACCTTCATCAGCGAGTGGGTGGACGCGCTGGTGCAGGAGGCTTGCCTGCGCGAAATCAAGCGCGGCGGCCAGATTTTCTTCCTGCACAACGACATCAAGTCGATGGGCAAAATGGCCGGCGAACTGCAAAAGCTGGTGCCCGACGCGCGGATCGAAATCGCGCACGGCCAGATGCCCGAGCGCGACCTCGAACGGATCATGCTCGACTTTTACCACCAGCGCTTCAACCTGCTGCTCAGCACCACCATCATCGAGAGCGGGATCGACATTCCGAGCGCGAACACGATCCTGATCAACCGCGCCGACAAGCTCGGCCTCGCTCAGTTGCACCAGCTCCGAGGCCGCGTCGGCCGCTCGCACCACCGCGCCTACGCCTATTTCATCGTACCGCCGAAAACCTTGATGACCAAGGATGCCTTGAAACGGCTCGAAGCGATCGAAGCTTCCGGCGACCTCGGCGCGGGCTTCATGCTGTCCTCGCACGACCTCGAAATCCGCGGCGCGGGCGAGCTGCTCGGCGACGAACAGAGCGGCCAGATTCAGGAAATCGGCTATACCCTGTACACCGAACTGCTCGACCGCGCGGTGCATGCGCTGAAGTCGGGCAAGCAGCCGGAACTGGACCTGCCGGCCGAAATCGGCCCGGAAGTCGATCTGCAGGCTCCGGCCCTGATTCCGGAAGACTACTTGCCGGACATCCATGCGCGGCTGGTGCTTTACAAACGGATCGCGAACGCCGAAACGCGCGAAGACCTGCGCGATTTGCAAGTCGAAATGATCGACCGCTTCGGCCTGTTGCCCGAGCCGGTCAAAACCCTGTTCAGCGTGACCGGACTCAAGCAGGAGGCGCAAAAACTGGGCCTGAAAAAGATCGAGGCGAATGCGGCCGGCGGTCGGCTGGTGTTTACCAAGGAACCGAAAATCAACACCGACCAATTGATTCTATTGATTCAAACCCAGGCGCAGGTTTACAAATTCGACGGGGCGGACAAGCTGCGGTTCGTCAAAAAGTTCGAGACGGTCGAGCAGAAGTTGGAGTTTATCCGGGGGTTATTGGCGCAGTTGGCGGTTGGGTGAGGGCGCGGAATTATTTATATCCTCATCGATGGGTTTCGATTGATGGGTTTCGGCTGGCGCCTCTACCCATCCTACTTGGCTTCCTTGGGCTCGTACCTCCTGCATCCGTGCAGTCGTACCCATCCTATCTCGCTGTTATCCACGTCAAGCGTTATGAATTATGAAGAGCAGAGCGTAGGGCGTTTTCGCGATAGCAAAACGCCAATCCCCTTCAAAGCGCGGCGGATTGCCTAACGGCGAATCCGCCCTACAAGAGCCGGATGTGCCGACAAAGGAGGCGCATCAATCGCGAACGACACCCTAAAAGGCACTCGGTGCGCTTCACTTCGTTCAGCGCACCCTACGGGCCCGAGTTTTAGAGTGAAACGCCTATTTCCCTTCCACATTCGACGCATGCAGCCCGCATTCCTTCTTGGCCGCATCCTCCCACCACCATCTTCCGGCTCGCTCGTGCTGGTTGGGCAGTACCGGCCGGGTGCAGGGCTCGCAGCCGATGCTGATATAGCCCCGTTGGTGCAGTTCGTTGAACGGTACCTGGTAGGCTTCGATATAATCCCACACCTGCGCGGACGTCCAGTTCAGGAGCGGATTGAACTTGACCAGCGTATGCGCCGGCGTCGAAAACGCGGTATCGATCTGCACTTCGGGGATGTTCTGCCGGGTGTCCAGGCTCTGGTCCTTGCGCTGCCCGGTGATCCAGGCATCCAGATGCGCCAGCTTGCGTTTGAGCGGCTCGACCTTGCGGATGCCGCAGCATTCGTGATGACCGTCTTCGTAGAAACTGAACAAACCTTTCGCTTTGACCAGCTCGTCCAAAAGTTCCCGGTCCGGGCTCAGCACCTCGACCGCAATGCCATAATGCTTCCGGACCTTTTCGATGAGGCGGTAAGTTTCGGGATGCAGGCGGCCGGTATCCAATGAAAAGACCCGGATGTCCGGACGAATTTTGACCGCCATGTCGATCAATACCACGTCTTCCGCGCCGCTGAACGAAATCGCGATGTTGTCGAACAGTTCCAGCGCTTTTCTCAGGATCACGCGCGGATTTTTGTTCCGCAGTTCGGTCTGCAGGGCTTGAATATCGAAGTCGGTCATGCGGGCAGGGTCATATCGTCACATTGGGCAAAATAGCACGCCAGGAAATCGTCGAACGACAGCGTATCCCGGCTCTCGATCTCGGCCTGTTTGATCAGCGATTGTTCGGCGAGTTGCATAAATTCCTGCTGGCGAACTTCCGGAAGATGGCGGCTTTTGAAATACCGCACATGCTCGATCGACGACTGCAGCGCAAAACAGGCGAACGGCTCGTCGTTCTTCGACATCGCGCTCAGCATGCGGGCCGACGGGGTCAGATCCGGATTCCGCACCACCTCGCGCTGTTCCGCCAATGCCGCGCCGTACGGCTTATCGGCCAGGCCCTCGTCGAGCACCCGGCAAATCGGCTCCATCGCATCAAGGATCTCGTTCGCCCAGTCCTGCAACGGAATCGATTCGCCGTTCTTGTTCAGTTCCAGGCCGGGCTTCCGGCCGCTGTTCGCGACCGCCAGTTGATTCGCATTGTAGATTCGATAATCTTCCGGCGTGTTAGGCGGGCTTTCGTGGAGCAGACAGTTGAGCAGCAAGGCCTCGATGAAACGCCCCCGGCTCGGGTTAATCCCGACCGGCTCGAACACATCCAGATCGAGCGAACGCATTTCGATATACCGAAGGCCGCGCCGCTTCAGCGCCAGCGTCGGCTTTTCGCCGGACATCGCGATCTGCTTCGGACGCATCGTGCTGTAAAACTCGTTCTCGATCTGCAGAATGTTGCCGTTCAACTGCCGGTATTCGCCGTCCACTTTTACGCCGATCCGTTCGTACTCCGGATACGGGGTCGTGATCGCATGATAGAGGCTCTTGATATAGGCGGGCAACGAATTATAATCAATGTTCAGCGATGCCTGATTCTTGCTTTTGTAACCGATGTCGCTCATCCGCAGCGAGGTCGCGTAAGGATGGTACAGCGTGCCTTTGTTAAAGGTTTCGAACTGGCTCATCAACGACGGCCGGCTCTTGAAGAAGCTTTTGCAGATCGCCGGCGAGGCGCCGAACAGGTAAAGAATGATCCAGCCGACGCGCTGGAAGTTGCGGATCAGGCCGAAATAGCCGTCGGCCGTGAAAGCTTCGAGGCTGTCCTCGCGGTTTTCGAGCTCCCGCAGCGCCGGCCATAATTCGACCGGCACCGAATAGTTGAAATGAATCCCGGCGATCGACTGCATCGTGCGCCCGTAGCGGTGCCACAGGCCGCGCCGGTAGACGTGCTTCATTTTTCCGACATTCGAGGTGCCGTAGGTCGCGATCGGGATACTCTCGTCGCCGTCGATCCCGCACGGCATGCTCGCGCCGAGCAGCATTTCATCGTCCAGATGATCGTAAACGAACTGGTGCAGGTCGGTCAGGTAGGCGATCGTGTCGTCGATTTCCGCGAACGGCGGGGTGATCAGCTCGATCAGCGCTTCCGAATAGTCGGTGGTGATGTAGGGATGCGTCAGCGCGGAACCGACCGATTTCGGGTGCGGTTTTTGCGAGATGAAACCGTCCTTGCCGATACGGAGACTCTCCTTTTCGATGCCTTTCAGACCTCCCGAAATCAGGTGTTGGCGTCCGCTGTTCAAGAGCCGCTCCAGCCGCGGCGAAAGCATCGTATCGGAATGAGTCATGGGAAGGTCGTTATGCGCTTCTGTCCTGTATAATCGGACTATTATAAAAGGTTGGAACCCTTCGAGAAAAATTAAATGACGAGACGGAGTATGAGGCGATGAGCGCAGAAGCGCTTCGCATTCTGAAATCGGTATTCGGCTACGACCGCTTCCGCGAGCCCCAGGCCGACGTGATCGGCCATCTGGCGGCCGGCGGCGACGCGCTGGTGCTGATGCCGACCGGCGGCGGCAAATCGTTGTGCTATCAGATTCCGGCCCTACTCCGCGACGGTGTCGGGATCGTGATTTCGCCCTTGATCGCGCTGATGCAGGACCAAGTCAGTGCGCTGACCCAGCTCGGCATTCGCGCGGCGTTTCTGAATTCGACGCTGAGCCTGGACGATGTCCGGCGGATCGAACAGCAACTCGTGGGCGGCAAACTCGATCTGCTTTACATCGCACCGGAACGGCTGACCGCCGAACGGACGCTGTCCCTTTTCTCTCGCATCAAAATCGCCCTGTTCGCCATCGACGAAGCGCACTGCGTCTCGCAGTGGGGCCACGACTTCCGCGCCGATTATCTGCAGCTCTCGCTGCTGCACGAACGTTTTCCCGCCATCCCCCGCATTGCGCTGACCGCGACCGCCGACCCGAAAACTCGCGAGGAGATCCGGCATCGGCTCGGCCTTGCCGAAGCCCGGCTGTTCCAGCGCGGCTTCGACCGCCCGAACATCCGCTACCGGATCGTGCAGAAACAGAACGCGCGCAAGCAGTTGCTCGACTTCATCCGCGCCGAGCACGACGGCGATGCCGGCATCGTCTATTGCCTGTCGCGCAAAAAGGTCGAAGAAACCGCCGTGTGGCTGGCGGCGCAGGGCTTCAAGGCGCTGCCGTACCATGCCGGCATGGCGGCTCCGGCACGCCAGCACAACCAGCACCGTTTCCTGATGGAGGAAGGGCTGATCGTCGTCGCGACGATCGCGTTCGGGATGGGCATCGACAAACCGAACGTGCGCTTCGTCGCCCACCTGGACCTGCCGAAAAGCGTCGAGGCCTATTATCAGGAAACCGGCCGCGCCGGGCGCGACGGCCTGCCCGCCGACGCCTGGATGGCCTACGGCCTGCAGGACGTGATCATGCTTCGGCGCATGCTCGCCGATTCGCCCGCCGACGCGGCGCGCAAGCGGCTCGAGCTGCACAAGCTGGACGCGATGCTGGCGCTGTGCGAACAGGTGCATTGCCGGCGGCAGGCGCTGCTTGCCTATTTCGGGGATCAACTGGACCGGCCCTGCGGCAACTGCGACACCTGCCTGGAACCGGTCAAGACCTGGGACGGCACGCTGGCCGCGCAACAGGCCCTGTCCTGCGTCTACCGGACCGGCCAGCGCTTCGGCGTTGCGCATCTGATCGACGTGCTGCTCGGCAAAGCCACCGAAAAAGTGCTGAGAAACGGGCATGACCGCGTCTCGACTTTCGGCATCGGCAAACAACTGGACGAACAGCGCTGGCATTCCTTGTACCGACAACTGATCGCGCGCGGCCTGGTCGACGTCGACTTCGACAGCATGGGCACCCTGAAGCTGAACGACGCCGGCCGGCCGGTACTGCGCGGCGAGGAAACCCTGATGCTGCGCGAGGACATCCGCCCGGAAAAAACCAAACGCGCCGCCAGGAAAACCGGCATCGCCGCCGGCTCGCCGCTCTGGGAAGCGCTGCGCGCCAAACGCCGGGAAATCGCCGAGGAACAAGACGTGCCGCCTTATGTGATCTTTCATGACGCGACGCTGATGGAAATGATCTCGGCGATGCCGCAAAACCTCCGGCAAATGGCCGCGATCTCGGGCGTCGGCGCACGCAAGCTGGAATTATACGGGGAGCAGTTCCTGGATGTGATCCGGGGGCATGCCGAAACCCCTGATCCGGCATCTTCCGAAGATACGGTCGGTGCGTCGATCGAACTGTTCCGGCTCGGCTACAGCGTCGAACGGATTGCCGCGCAACGCGGCTTGAAAACAACCACCGTTTACGGGCATCTGGCCGAAGGGATCGAGCGGGGATTGGTGGCGTTGAATGAGGTCGTCGAATTGCCGGAGCGCGAGATCGATTTGATTCAGGATGCGATATTGAATCTTCCCGAGGCACAGAAGAGGGCGTTGAAGCCGGTTTACGAGCAATTCGGCGGGGTTTATTCGTATGAGATATTGCGGTGTGTGCGGGCGGGGTTGGACAGGTCTACCGTATGATAGCCCGCGTAGGTCCGATTAGCGCAGCGTAATCGGACGCATGTCAGTCGGATAGGTCGGGCAACAGCGTCATCGTTGTCCGACGTCAAGGCCCATAGGATGGGCTCTCTAAAATACCAGTAGCGTGGGTTAATTTTACTTCTATCAAACACCTATAACTGCGGACCCAATCTTGAAAAAATATCCCCTAAAAAGTGAAGATCATCATTGGTGGCCAAAATGTGTTTCTAAACATTGGAAAGATGACCAAGGGTTTGTGCATAGATTATCTGCGGATGGAATCGATGACATATATAAAAAACATGAAAAATTGGGTTATATTACCGATGCCCACTCAATTAAGTTTGCAGATAAACCAACAGATTGGGACGAATGTTTCGAGTCTTCTTTTGATTCCGTAGATAATAACAAAGGATTTCGGTATATTATTGCTTGGCTTAAAAGCTTAGAAAGTAGTATTGATTCACCAAAAGAAGAACAAGATAACCTAGATAAACTGCTCGAATGTGTATTATCACTAATCGTGAGGAGTCCAAGGTTTCGCAATCAAATAAAACTTAATATTGATATAACTGGCACATCATTAAGGAAAAACCTGATAAGCCTAAACCAAAGAGATACTTTTCATAAATTTAAAACGGCGTTGCTAGATCATGGAAAATTCTGTATCGCGTTTTCGAGAGATTATGAATTTATCTTTGGTGATGGTTTTTATAATAACTTCACTTCTTCGATTGGCGCACCTATAGAACCTAGAGCAATCGTTCCCATCTTGCCAAATATCTGCGTATTTTACAGCCACCCATCATATTGCAAGAGAAATCCACGCTTGATTACCATAGAGTTAGAGCAAACCGAGGTTGATTTTATAAATCAAACCACCATGATCTATAGCCAAAATTATGTTTTCTACAGGTCGCAAAAACCCATTATCACTGAAAGTTTCAGTTGTAAAAAATTTCTAAAATACGATCCAAATGGTGATCCAGTGATAGATGCTTTCTCAAAGATATTTCATAGCCCGCGTAGATCCGATTAGCGTAGCGTAATCGGACGCATGTCAGGCATCGCCTCTTACTTCAGAAGAAGCATCACCACACCAACCCGTATAAGGCGGAACCGATTTACCGGGTTCCGCCATTTGGAACGAGCCTGGATACCGATCGGTTTCTGTGAGCTCGGGGCGATGAATCGAGCTTTGCTTTATCTGTCGGCTTTGGGTTGGCGGATCACCTTCGACATCCGCCCTACTCGGCTTTCTCTTTTGGAGAAAATTAACAACATGAAAACATTATTACTTTTAATAAGTATATTTTTTGGGGGCTGCAGCACTACTATAATAATCCCTGCCCCCTCCCCACTTCCATCACCTGACAAAGCCACAATAGTTTTTATATATAAGGGTCTTGGCATATATGAAACACACAAAACTAAAGTATTTATTGACGACAAAGTTGTTGGAACAGTAAATACCATATCACCACTTACGGTTACCGTTTCACCTGGGGAACATAAGTTATATACAAAAACCTCAGGCCAGGTTATCGATAGAATAAATTCTAGTTATTTCCAAGAAAACAGAGTTTATTATATGTCTATTTGGTTTGAAGGCGGCGTATGGGCTGGATCAATGTGGATAACAGAAATACCTCAAATATCTGAGTTCGAAGTAATTAAATATTCTTTCCAATAAAAACCCGTGTAAGGCGGAACCGGTTTACCGGGTTCCGCCATTTGGAATAGGACCGTAGGATGCGCTGAACGAAGTGAAGCGCATCGTTCGCGATTGATGGGCTTCGTACCTCAACCCATCCTACGAGCTGACGCAAATCCGCCCTACAGCCGGGTAGGTCGGGCAACAGCTTCATCGTTGCCCGACGTCAGCTGGCAATCTTGCTTCGCTATTGCGACAGTCTGAAGCCGCTACCCAATTGAAACCCTGCAATGTCCGGCACAAAAAGCGTGCCCGACCTACGTGGCTTTTCAACAATCAGGGGCAACCCGTATAATTCGGAATAGCCCGCGTAGGTCCGATTAGCGCAGCGTAATCGGACGCATGTCAGGCATCGCCCTCTACTTCAGAAGAAGCATCCCCGCACCAATCCGCGTAAGGCGGAACCGGTTTACCGGGTTCCGCCATTCGTAACGGGCCAGGATGCCGGCCGGATTCTGCAAGCTTGATGCGATGAGCCGAGCTTTGCTTATCGGCTTCGGATTGGCGGAACGCCTATCGGCTTCCGCCCTACACTTTGAAGCCGATACCAAATTGAAACCCTGCAATGCCTGGCACAAAAAGCGTGCCCGACCTACTCGGCTAGTTATACGCTAAACCAGAGAAGCCCCATGTTCGAAAACTTTCCGAAAACCCGCCCACCGTTGCCGAAGGAAATTCAAGCTGTTTACTCAACACATTACAAGTCAAATCGCGAGGGTAAGACAACAGCATCCTCGTTAGCGCAAAGAATGGAGTCGTGGTTGCATACCCAAGTCGCACGGGATGTCGCCAACCTAGAGGATTCGGCAAAAGCCGGGTAGGTCGGGCAACAGCTTCATCGTTGCCCGACGTCAGGTGGCAATTTTGCTTCGCTATGGCGACAATCTGCAACCGCTACCAAATTTGAAACCCTACAATGTCGGGCACAAAAAGCGTGCCCGACCTACTCGGCTAATTAGAGTTATGTGCTTTGAGGGAGACCGTCGTATGAAGAAGTTTGACCTTAATATCGAAAAAATACTTGAAGACTGGGAAATGCATCATGCGATTAGAGAAATAATCGCAAATGCGCTAGACGAGCAGCTTTTGACGAAAACTGATGATATAGTAATTGCCAAGAATGGCAATTCTTGGATCATTCGGGACTTTGGTCGCGGGCTAAAGTATTCACATCTTACACAAAAAGAAAACCAAGAAAAACTTTCTAGTACAAATGTAATTGGAAAGTTCGGTATTGGACTGAAAGATGCCCTGGCGACTTTTGACAGGAGAGAAGCGATAGTGTCTGTAAAATCAAGATATGGCCAAATATCCATTGAGAAGTCGCCAAAACAGGACTTCCAAGACATCAGTACATTGCATGCAATAATTGAAGATCCCGTTGACGCCCACTTTATAGGTACAGAATTTGAGTTAAAGGGTGTGGCAGATGATGAGGTTGATACGGCAAAGAAACTTTTTCTGAAATTCTCTGGTGAAGAGGTTATAGAAACTACAATGCAGGGGCAAGTTGTCAAGCGACATGGAAATCATGGGAATATTTATATAAATGGCGTAAAAGTATCAGAAGAAGAGAATTTTTTGTTTAGCTATAATATCACGAGATTGAGCGCCCCAATAAAGAAAGCTATTAATAGAGAAAGATCGAATGTTGGGCGTGGTGCCTACACAGATTCTGTTAAAAAAATATTGCTCAATTCAAAACAAAAAGAAATTGCAGAAACCCTTGCAAAAGACTTAACGAATATCAATAGAGGAACTGCTCATGATGAATTAAGTTGGATTGATGTTCAAGAACACTCAGTTAAAATTTTAAATCAAACAGGGAAGTATCTTTTTATTACCTCCTTTGAGGCGATGCAACATCCTGACATGATCGACCACGCGAGAAATAGTGGTCATGAGATCATTACTATACCTGATAATTTGAAGGATAAAATTCAAGGAGTAAGAGATTTATCCGGGAATCCTATTATCGATATTACTCAATTTGTTGAAAATTATAATGATAGCTTTGAGTTCAATTTTGTTGACCCAGACAAATTGAGCAACGAGGAAAGAGTTGTTTACCAATTTACACCAAAGATACTTGACTTGTTCGGCAGAGTACCAAAGAAAGTAAAGGAAATTAAAATATCCTCTACGATGAGGAAAGATTTTTTTGATGAAACAGAAACGCTTGGCTGTTGGGATCAGAAAACGAGTTCAATTATCTTGGCTCGTAAAACATTAAAGTCACTCCCTGACTACTCTGGCACACTAATTCATGAATTAATACACGCAAAAACCGGACATGATAGTATCTCAAGGGCATTTGAAAACTCTTTGACTGAAAAAATTGGCGATCTTTGCAGCAAGATTCTCGGCAACTCAGGAAAAGATATAACGAAAGCTGAGTTAATCGATTCTATACTTGAAGAAATGGATCGTGTTTGGGGCGAAGATGGTTTAGGCGGCGAACCAGATGAGTACGCTTGGCTGTTGGAAAACTTCAATATCACTGAAGAAGATGACGTGCAGTGGCAGCTTATTCTTCAGCACAGTATGAATGATCTTTATGACGAAGATTTGGAAGATGAAGAGTTAATGACTTTCTTAGAAGATGATCAATCCGTAATCCAATTTCTTCAGGAGTTTCTTGGAAAATATAAAAATTCGTCTGCAAGCTATGTTAATCGTGATTAAATTCATCAACCCGTAACCCGTAACCCGATCGGGTGGAGGTAACGGGATTGCGCCCGTTACCCCTCCCACACCACCGGACATGCGGTTTTCCGCATCCGGCGGTTGAACCTAGCGACTTATCCTGTCGCAAAATCTGATGGAACCCATAAGCGATTCAGGACACTTTCCATCAGATTTTCATTCAGCACCTGCTCTTTCTCCTTCGCCCAAGTCTCGACTCGTACCTCGTGCCCTGGCTACCGACGGGAATCCACCCGTCTCACTCAGCCACCGGCGCGAATAGCTGCCGCCGTGGCAACGTTCGCCCGTTTCGGAATACTGCGCGCCGTTCCCTGGAGATGTTCAAAATGGTCTGTCTCTCGGTTCTTCGGCCCTTCGCTCTGCCTGGTTTCCAAGGCTTCTTCGCTACTACGGCTTCTGCTGACTTCTCCCAAACTCTCATTCGGGAGATTTCCCCGGGTAAGGGACTAAAACTTTCTGCCCGTGCCGTCAAGCTCTACCTGATGCGTCTTTCGGTAACGGTTGGATTTCGTGTTCCCTAGCACACTCATCGCCCGCACCCGGCCTCTCTGCTTGTTCGTGTTCCTACGGTCGTGCTTTTGCTACGCGCTTCTTTCAGCCTGGCCTCGCGGCTTCACCCTTGCGTTTCGCTACGGTTGTCGTTACTCCTTCCGGTTATCTCTTTTCAGATAACAAGTTTTAGCCCATGCCGGGCACACTAAGGCGGAACCGGCTTTGCCGGGTTCCGCCATTCGGAACGGGCCAGGATGCCGACCGGTTTCCGTGAGCTTGGGGCGATGAACCAGGCTTTGCTTTATTTTGGTTGGCCTCGGGTTGGCGGAACGCCTATCGGCTTCCGCCCTACACCTACCCGGCTATTGCGCCATGAACTTGAGACACCAAAAAATTGGATGCAGTCGTTCTGCTTGAGTACTTCACCCCAATATCAGGAATGGAAACGGTCGCTCCACCATTTTTATAATCCGTTTCCTATTGTTGAACATTATGAGTTGGTACTTGAACAAAATGCCTAACATGATACTCAACCTCGCTCCCTTCGGTCGCTGGACGCTACGCGATAAAGCCGCGCAGCACCGGTTAGCTCTACGTTAGCGCACTATTCCTATGAACAAAGGTTACGTGTATCATTCGAAATATTATGAGCCCAACAGTCTTCCGCGAAGCAGGCTTCCGGTTTTACTTCTTCTCTCGGGAAGAGCCGAGGATGCATGTCCATGTTCAAGGACAAAACGGCGAAGCCAAATACTGGCTTGAACCTAAAATTGAGCTTGCTCAATCCGTGGGTCTCTCCCGGCGTGAAATCAATGAAGCACTACGTCTTGTACAGGAGCATGAACATGACATTCGCAACGCTTGGCACAAGCATTTCCCCAGTTGAAGTTACCAACATATCTCAATACGGCTTCTGGCTGCTGTTGGGGGATGAAGAGCTTTTCCTACCATTCTCTGAATTTCCTTGGTTTCGAAATGCTGCTGTTGGAAATATCTTGCATGTCGAACGTCCATCTTCAAATCACCTGTACTGGCCCGAACTGGATATTGACTTAGCCGTTGAGTCAATTCGCCATCCCGAACAATTTCCACTGATAAGTCAAGTCAATACCTAACACAGCCGGGTAGACGGGCAACGGCTTCATCGTTGCCCGACGTCAGGTGGCAATCTTGCTTCGCTATTGCGGCAATCTGAAGCCGCTACCCAATTGAAACCCTACAATGTCGGGCACAAAAAGCGTGCCCGACCTACTCGGCTGAGGACGAAAAGATGGATGCCTATCTGACAAAACACTACAAATCAGATGAGGAATAACCCGTAAGGCGGAACCGGCTTTGCCGGGTTCCGCCATTCGGAACGGGCCAGGATGCCGACCGGTTTCCGTGAGCTTGGAGCGATGAACCAGGCTTTGTTTTATTTGGCTGGCCTCGGGTTGGCGGAACGCCTATCGGCTTCCGCCCTACACCTACCCAGAACCCGAGACACCCAAAAGCTGGATGCAGTCGTTCTGCTTGAGTGCATGGAAACAATTTGATACTGTGCCGCCGTTACTGACTTCATTCAAGGAATTTCATTATGATCGGCACCATTACCGCTTTCCTGATCGCCTACTGGTTTTACAAAAGCGCCGAAGCGACCGGCAGGAATCCTTTATCTTCGGCCGGACTCGGCTTTCTGGCCTATCTGATTCCCTGCATTGCCTGGACCCTGGCCGTAACGCCGGGCCTGCGCGATGCGGTCGAACATAACCCCGGCACCCTGTCCGGGCTGTTCGTCAATTACGCTTATATCCTGGTGGGCGCCGGCTGCGCTGCCGGCGTCAAATTTTTGCATTTCAGACAGGCGAAACCGTAGAAGCCAAGCAACGAGGGCAAACAGTTTTAATGGAACGGCCGGGGCAACGGGCACCGGCCGGCATGCAAAAAATCCCTTAAGGATCTTCTTGTTTTTTCCTGTAAAATGCGGGAGATAAACCTCGTTCCCGGCTTTATCCTTCCGCTTCATGCTGAAACTGCGTCCGATTTTCCTTTTATGGCTAGGCCTGATCCCGGCCGCTTCATCGGCGAATGCGGCGGTGACGCCTCCCTCTATCGATCCAGCCGAGCTGGAGCGGCAAATCCATCGGCAGATCAATCGGGAGCGGCAAAAGCACGGGCTGGCGCCGTTGGGGGACGACGGGGAGCTGGTTGCGATTGCGCGCAATCATAGCCTGGACATGGCGCGGCATCATTTCTTCAACCATGTGAACCTGCGAGGCGAACTCCCTTCGGACCGGGCCAGGCGCCAGGGCTGGAACAAACGGAAGCGGATAGCGCCGACCACCGTGGCCACCGGCATCGCCGAAAACATTTTTCTGACGCGCCTTTACGAGAAGATCCATACCTTCAAGGAAAACGGCATCACCGTTGGGAAAGAATACGAGTGGACGGACGCGGACCGGCTGGTTCGAACGGTCGTCCAGGGCTGGATGGACAGCCCGCACCACCGGAAAGTGATGCTGTCATCGCAATACGACCGTCAGGGAATCGGCGTCGTGATCTCGGGATACGATGTCTACGTGACCGAGAATTTGTTTTAAATTCGGTCGCGGGTCACAACGCGCGGGATAGGGGTATTGCGTCGGAAAATCCGCAGGTTATGCGCGTCCCGGCAACTGCTTCATGCGTTGCTCTTACTTCTGCATACATATAGTCGTAACCCGCCCTGCCATGCTTGCTTACGAACTGCACGACAGCATCGAACAGCCCGGCCGGCTGCGCGCCCAGTCCGGGCGTTTCGCGGCGTAATGCTCCTTCCCTGGCTGCTCGTCGTAGGGCCTGCGGCATAAGTCGAGCAGTTCGTCGACCGTCGAAAAATCGCCCTGTTCCGCCCTGTCGATCGCCAGCTGCGAGAGATAATTGCGCAGCACGTATTTCGGGTTGACCGCATACATGCGCCTGCGCCGCTCCACGTCGGGCAGCCCGCCCTGCCGGAGCCGCTCATGATACCGGCCTAACCAAGCGTCCCGCCTTTCCAGGTAATCCGCGGACAATTGCTCAGGCCGATAGTAACAGTCTTCCAACCGTGCGGCGATCCGGGTTTTCCAATCGGGACGATCGCCGCCCGTATCCAGTGAGGCGAGCCGCCGGAAAAACAGCGTCATGTCCGTTTCGGCCTTCTGCAGCAGCACCAGAAGTTCGATAATCAGGTCCTCGTCGGTTGCAGGGCGATCATCCGCAATACCGAGCTTGCCCGCCATCATCCGCTGCCATTCCCGGTCGAAAGTTTCGGCATAGGCGCTCATACCCGCCTGCAGCGGTTCGGCCTCGCCGAACACAGGGAATAACGCATTGGCCAGTTGGCCGAGGTTCCAGTAAGCGATTTGCGGCTGCTGGCCGAAACGGTAGCGACGCTGTTCGGCGTCGGTCGTGTTCGGCGTCCAGTGCGGGTCGTAATTGTCCAGCCAGCCGTAGGGACCGTAGTCGATCGTCAGCCCCAGGATCGACATATTGTCGGTATTCATCACCCCGTGCACGAAACCGACTCGCTGCCAGTGCACGATCATTTCCGCGGTCTTCCGGCAGATTTCCTGAAACCAGTCGGCATACACGGCCGGCGACGGTTCGCCGAGGTGCGGAAAATCGACCCGGATCGTATAGTCGACGAAACGGCGCAAGAGTTCGGTCTCGCCGCGCGCGGCCAGAATCTGAAAATTGCCGAAGCGGATGAACGACGGCGACACCCGGCAGACGATCGCGCCCGGCTCGGAACGCGGATTGCCGTCATAGAACATGTCGCGGATCACCCGTTCGCCGGTCAGCACCACGCTCAAGGCGCGGGTGGTCGGCACGCCGAGATGGTGCATCGCCTCGCTGCACAGAAATTCGCGAATAGACGAGCGGAGCACGGCCAGCCCGTCCGCATTGCGCGAATAAGGCGTCGGGCCTGCGCCCTTCAGCTGCAAGACCCAGCGTTCGCCGTGGCGGTTGACCACTTCGCCCAGATTGATCGCGCGCCCGTCGCCGAGCTGGCCGGCCCAAAAGCCGAACTGGTGGCCGCCGTAGCACATCGCGAAAGGCTCCATGCCCCGCGCCAGCCGGTTGCCCGCGAATACCTGAGTGAAATCCTCGGAAGCGCAGAGTTCCCGAGACAAGTCCAGCAGATCGGCCACTTCTCGGGAATAGGCGACCCATTGCGGCGCCGCCACTTTGGCCGGGTTGACCCGGGAATAACAGGCATCGGCGACTTGGCGGCGAAAATTGGCCGTTTCGGGATCGCCGGGCAGTTCGCGGATAAAGCGGTTGTCGAAAACCAGGTCGTCGAGGCTGGCAAGCTGAGGAGATAAATTCATGGGAAGTAAGACAACCCTTACGATTTGATGTTCTTTAATTCTGACTTTTTTAGTCGGAATATGTCAAGTTTTCGCCGAATACATGGACGATCCATTCATTCGCCCGCTCTTGAAGAACGTCGGCCGGCAAAGTCCCCAAGCCAAATCCCCAATGCCGTCATGATAAACCGGAATCAGGCCGCCTGAAGGAGTGGCAAAGCCGGCTTTGTCAATCGGCTTGATTATTTGCAAAGCCAGCCCTGCACGCCTCGGGGAGTAAACTTGACGGCATCGGCCGGCTCCGGGGAAAACCTGCGCAAACGCATCCGTATCGCGGCCTTTCGATCCCATCAACGACCCGCTCTCCAGGCATCCCTGATATACGGGAATGCCGGTTTAATTCCGGTTTAATCATGAAGCGGTATGCTCAAGCCTGTACTCAAGAAGATGAATGACTTGCCATTAGAGATCGAAACCGACATGACCCCACCGTCCCCTTCCCCATGCCGGCGCGCTGCGCCTATCCTGATTGCCGTTTTCGGCAGCCTGTTGAGCGGCTGTCAAACGCTGCCTTCCTGGTTTGCCGGCGAGTCCCCCGTCGTCAGCGTTCCGGAAGCCGGCCGCCCGAAAATCGGCACGATCGCCAGCCATCGGTTCGGCCTGGGGCCCGGCCAGGAAATGGTCGGAACACTTGCCGCGATCGACGCGCACCCAAGCGATACTCTGTCCGATATCGCCCGCCATTACGGCCTGGGTTTCAACGACATCACGATAGCGAACCAGGGGATCAAACCCTGGACACCCCAGCCCGGCAGCCGGGTGATCCTGCCGCTGCAATTCATTGTGCCCGATGCGCCGCGCAAGGACATCGTGCTGAATCTGGCGAATATGCGTTTGTTCTATTTTTCGAAGAAAGAACCGAACACGCTCTATACCTATCCGGTCGGCATCGGCCGGCAAGGCTGGAGCTCGCCGATCGGCGCGACCAGCATCGTCGAAAAACAGGCCAATCCGGTATGGCACGTGCCGCCGTCGATCCAACGCGAGCATGCGGAAAAAGGCGATATACTGCCGGCCGCCGTGCGTGCGGGCCCCGACAATCCGCTCGGCTATTATGCAATGCGGCTCGGGTTCCCGAGCTACCTGATCCACGGCACCAACAAGCCTTACGGCATCGGCATGCAGATCAGTCACGGCTGTATCCAGCTTTATCCCGAGGACATCGAAACGCTGTTCGGCAAAGTCGCGGTCGGGGCGAAAGTCCGCATCGTGCATCAGCCTTATCTGGCCGCCTGGCAACAAGATCAACTGTATATCGAAGCGCACGAACCGCTCGACAAATGGGCCGCCGGCAAAACCAGGCTGAAGAAGCAATTCCTGAATAAACTGAAAAGTCTGGCTGCGGAAAAACAGGCCGATGTCGACTGGGAGAGGGTCGAGCAGGTGATCCGGCGCTCGGACGGCATCCCGGCGCCGGTGCTGAAGAACAGCCCGGACCTGGCGGTATTGACGCAACAGGCCGTGCAACTGGCCCACCCCGAACGCCTGTACGGGCAACCCGAAATCGCCGAACTCAAAGACGGCGACTGGTCGATGCGGGTCGCCACCTTCAGAACCGAAACCGAAGCCGAACAGCTGGCCGCCATGCTGAATCACCAGGGGCCGCCGATTCCCGCCCGCAAGGTGAAACTGAACGACCAATACCAGGTCATCGCCGGCCCATACAAAAACAGGAAGGAAGTCAATAAAGCCGCCAAACGTGTACTGATGGATTTCGAGCTGAAAGCCGAAGCGATCGAGCCGGGACAACGGCCCGATTTGGCGGTCGTTTCCAGTATCGGCTCCGACAGCCCGGTCAATTAAGGGACAACGCGAACCGGGGCAGAGGCTCAGGGAGTCAATCGGCAGATGCCCCGTCCACCCTCAACCTCCTTGCCCCTTTAGTGGCGGAATTACACTCATGGAGCGGCCGCTGTAGGGTACGCTGTGCGTACCATTAGAAGTTGAAAAGGTACGCGCAGCGTACCCTACTTCAGACCCCACTATGTAAAACTGACAGAAAGATTATTTTTTGCCGGCCCTGGCGTTTTTGGAAGCATCTTTCGGCTGAGCCGGAAAACTGTCTCTCGGCAGCCCGGCGAATTCAAACAAGGTATCCAGTTCCTTGTCCGACAGCTCGTAAAACGAATGCGCCTTCAACCGCTCGGGCAGCACGACCGGCCCGTAGCGGACCCGCATCAGCCGGCTCACGACCACCTGCTGCGATTCCCACAAGCGGCGGACCAGACGGTTGCGGCCTTCGGTGACCGTCACATAGTACCATTTGTTCGCGCCCTCGCCGGCGTAAAAACGAACCTCGTCGAACTTGGCCAAACCGTCTTCGAGCTCGACGCCCTGTTTCAATTTCTCCATCGCCGCCTCGGACACTTCGCCCAAAATGCGCACCGCGTATTCGCGTTCGATCCGGGTTTTCGGATGCATCAGCCGGTTGGCCAGTTCGCCGTTGTTGGTGACCAGGAGCAGCCCCGACGTATTGATGTCGAGCCGCCCGACCGCAATCCAGCGCGCGGTCGCCAGTTTCGGCAATTGCGTAAAAATGACCGGCCGGCCTTCCGGGTCGCGGCGCGTGACGACTTCGCCGGCCGGCTTGTGGTAAAGCAGCACGCGGGTCGGCTGCCGATCGAACTTCTGCCAGTCGACATAGCGGCCGTTGATTTGCAGGTGATCGCCCGAACGCAGGCGCGTGCCCAATTCCGCGACCGCGCCGTTGACCGTCACCCGGCCTTCCTGCATCCAGCGTTCGATTTCCCGGCGCGAAGCGACGCCGCCGCGCGCAAGAACTTTTTGAATGCGCTCGCCCGCGCCCTCGTCCGGCGCGGCCGCGGCGGTTTTCGGCCGGATCTCAGGCGCCGGTTTCCGGAACGGCTTCGGCGGCTTCTGCTCCGCTTTCGGAGGCATCCGGTTCGGTTTCGAAGGATGCTTCCCGGTTTTCGGCGGATTCTTCTCGGATTTCCTGTTTTTCACTGGCTTCCTGTTCGGGGGCTGGGATGACTTCCGGCGCCGGATCGAGCTCCTGTATCTGCTCCAGCGTCGGCATTTCGCTTAATGATTGGATATTGAAATAATCCAGAAACTGTTGGGTCGTGCCGTACAATCCCGGCCGGCCCGGTACTTCTTTATGGGCGACCACCCGGATCCATTCGCGTTCGAGCAGCGTCTGGATGATCCCGGAACTGACGCTGACGCCGCGGATGTCCTCGATGTCGCCGCGCGTGACCGGCTGCCGGTAGGCGATGATCGCCAGCGTTTCGAGCAGGGCGCGCGAATAGCGCGGCGGCTTCTCTTCGAACAGGCGCTGAACCCAGCGCGACAGTTCCTGCCGAACCTGAAAACGGTAGCCGCTGGCGACCTGCTGCAACTCGATCGGACGGGACCGGTAATCTTCCGCCACCGCGTCGACCGCCGCCTGAATCTCGGCAAGTTCGGGCTGCTCGATCTCGGGGAAGACCTGCCGGATGTCCTTGCAGGTCATCGGCCGGTTCGCGGCAAACAGAATGGCTTCTACAATCGATTGAATTTCCATGAGAGTGCGACGTTTCAGTTCGGCATCGCCGCGGCAGCGCCGCGAACCCGGATTTCGTCGAAAGGCTCGGATTGAATGATCTCGATCAACCCTTCCTTGGCAAGTTCGAGAATCGCCAAAAAGGCGACCAATACGCCGGGGCGTCCCTCTTTGCGGAAGAAGATTTCGGTAAAACGTAGGCTTTCGACATGTTTCAGGGTGTCGAGGATCGCCGACATGCGCTCGCGGACCGACAGCGGCTCCAGCTTCACATGGTGGTGACTGAACTGTTCGGCCCGCTTCATCACCTGCTGCAACGCGAACAGCAGCTCTTTCATCGTCACGTCGGGCAGTTTCTTTTCGAAAGTCAGGTTCGAAGTATCGGCCGCACAGGTGAAAAGCTCGCGCTCCAGCCTCGGCATTTTGTCGATCTCTTCGGCCGCCTTTTTGATCGCTTCATATTCCTGCAGGCGGCGGATCAACGTCGCCCGGGGATCTTCCTCGTCTTCTTCCGTTTCCTGAGGCCGTGGCAGCAGCATCCGCGATTTGATTTCCGCGAGCAGCGCCGCCATCACCAGGTATTCGGCGGCCAGTTCCAGATTGATTTCGGTCATCATCTGGATATAGGAAATGTACTGCTGCGTAACCTTGGCGATCGACACTTCGACGATATCGAGATTCTGCCGCCGGATCAGGTACAGCAGCAAATCCAGCGGCCCCTCGAACAGTTCGAGGAATACTTCCAGCGCGTTCGGCGGAATGTAAAGGTCGTCCGGCAATTGCTCGATCGGCTCGCCGTTGACGATCGCAATCACCGCGGCGCGTTCCGGCACGAACTCGTGGCTCAAGTCGTTCATCGCTCAATCACCGTCCGGCCTAAGCATACGCATCAGATGCCGGCGATGGAGAAAAACAATTGTTGCGCAAGATACATGGGATATTCCAGAATCAAATTCAGTATCCGGGTATAAAGCAGCACTAAAAGGATGATGAAGCCGTAGCGTTCGAGGCGGTTGTACTGCCAGGCCCAGTAATTCGGCAAGATGCCGGTGACTACCCGGCTGCCGTCCAGCGGCGGAATCGGCAACAGATTGATCAGGGCCAGCACCAGATTGATCGAAATGCCGGCAATGCCGGTATAGATCAGCGGCAATGAAATCGACTCGGTACCGATCAGGACGCCCAGCCGCGCCAATAGCGCCCAGCCGACCGCCATCAACAGGTTGGAAACCGGCCCCGCCAGCGCGACCCAGGCCATGTCCTTGCGCGGATTCTTGAAATTTCTCGCGTCGACCGGCACCGGTTTGGCCCAGCCGAAAATGAAGCCCGTACCGGTCAGGAGCAGCAGTCCCGGCAAAATCACGGTACCGAACCAGTCGATGTGCTTCATCGGGTTCAGAGTCAGCCGGCCCTGCATATACGCGGTGTTATCGCCGCATTTTCTCGCCACCCAGCCGTGCGCGACCTCATGCACGGTGATCGCGAAGATCACCGGCAGAATCCAGACCACGATCCGCTGAACCAGCGACAATTCGTTCATCATATTCAATATCCTCGGTTAAATCAGCATCGGCGCGATACCGATGCCCTGCCGGACGATCTCGGGACCGTTGTTCGAAAATTCAATGATCGTGGTTTCGCGGTATTCGATAATCCCCGCATCGATCACCAGTTCGATTTCGCGCTCCAGACGCTTCCGGATATCGAAAGGATCGGTCAGCGGCTCGCTCATTCCGGGCAATAACAGACTGGTCGTAAACAAAGGCTCTTCAAGCTCGGCGACCAGCGTCAACGCAATCGGATGCTGCGGAATCCGGATGCCGACCGTTTTCTTTTTCGGATGCTGCAGACGGCGCGGCACTTCCCGGGTCGCATCCAGAATGAAAGTAAACGGCCCCGGCGTCAGCGCCTTGATCATCCGGTAGGCATCGTTGCCGATTTTCGTGAAATTGGAGACTTGTGCCAAGTCCTTGCAGACCAGCGTGAAATTATGCTTATCGTCCAGCTGGCGGATCCGGCGGATCTTGTCCAGGGCCGCCTTGTCGCCGATCTGGCAGGCGAGCGCGTACGAAGAATCGGTCGGATAGACGATCACGCCGCCCTGGCGGATAATCTCCACCGCGCGATGAATCAGACGCAACTGCGGGGTTTCGGGGTGGATCTCAAAAAACTGGGCCATGTTTTAGGAAGGCATTGAACTAAGGCGTCATTATACCGTATTAATGATCCAGAAAGCTTTTCGGCCGCCTCCCTCAACGTTCCGATTCTTTCTTAGCGACTTTGTTGCGCAAGTAAACCGGCTGCGCGTCTTCGACATCGACCGCCAGGCCCTGCGCGTAACCGCGCGCGCCCAGGCGGGCGACCGCGCCCGCGCGCGGCAGGTTGTCCGTTTCGATCAAATCGACGCAGCCGAACAGCCTGCCCGCCAACGCATCCCGGTAAGGCCCCCAACCGGTACCGATCCCGGCACCCGAAACGTCCGGAAAGACGATCGATTCGGCCGGGGTCACCGTTTCCTCGCCGATCAGTTCGGCAAAGCCGGCGGCCTCCCGCCGGTAAACCGCAAAATAGATTTCGCCCATCCGGGCATCCATTGCGGTAAAGGCGGTACCGCAGCGATCGCCGTTCCGATCGAAAAACGCCTGCGCGACCGCCGCCAGCGTCGAAACCGGCACGACCGGCAAATCACCGCCCAGGGCGATGCCGTGAATCACGCCGGTCGCGATCCGCACGCCGGTAAAGGAGCCCGGCCCGCGCCCGAAGGCCAGCGCGTCGAGATCGGCAAGCTTCAATCCCGCCTCGCGCATCAACCCGTCGACCATCGGCAGAATCAATTGGGCATGATCCCTTGGCGATACCTGATAACGCTCGATCACTTCCCCGTCGAGGTAAAGCGCGGCCGAACACGCTTCGGTGGCGGTCTCCACCGCGAGTAATTTCATTCTTTATCCTGTGGTGTCAGCAGCTCGACAAGCGTTCCAAGTACTTCAACGTCCCCGGTAACTTCGGCATAGTCTCGGCTCGCAAAATCCAATACCCTGCCGTCGGCCACGCGCAACCGGCGTGTTTGTTCTGCGCTCAAATCGTCCAAGTGATTCTGTAAAAAACGCCTATGATCGATTAGCAAAAACGTGTCGCCGGCATGAGGCTCCCAAAACTCAAGCCCCACCGAATAAATTTTTAAGTTTTTCTCTAACCTGTCCATCAATGTCATCGCCGTATACCGATGTTTGTGCCGGGTTTCTATCTCGGTAAAAGTTTTTGATTGGAGGATTGCGCTGCACCATCTATGTGCCCAGTTCCGGCAAGACGAGGTAGCCATGTTTGTTATTTTCGGCCTCATTTCTTGCCGATGCGCAATCGCAATAACAACGGTGCGAGCGTGCCGATCAGGATGCTGAACAGCACCATGCCGATATGCTGGCGGTTCCAGTCGACCGGATACAGATCGGCCCTGACCGGATCGGTCAGGCCGGGAATGCTCGGCAAATCGCCGTCGCCGCCGTCGACCTTCAATTGCGCTTTCATGCCTTTTTCCTGATGCTGCGGCAATTCGCAGTGCACCAGGTAAGTCTTTTTCCGGCTCGGCACGATCATCGAGGCTTTCAATTGCCCATGCCCGAACAGTTCCAGGTGCAGCATGCCTTCGGGGTAAAGGTAACCCGGCAGGCCGTGGATCATCATCTGATGCCGGACATGGTCGTCGTTGATGAAGGTGATGTTGATCTTCGCGCAGGGTTTGACGTTCCACTCCTGCCGGTCGTAAGCGAACATCCGGCCCGGAAACTTTTTCGCATGTTCGTGGCCGGCGCGGATCGTCAGTTCGACCGTTTCGGAAATCTGCGGACAATCGCGCGGCAGCCGGTCCGGATTCGCGTTCATGATCATGCCGGTTTCATCCATCATCATGCCTGGGTGATGCATCATTTCGGCATGGACGGGCCATCCTGAAATGCCGAGCAGCCACAAAGCGGCGGCAAACGTTGTTATTTTCACGACTTTCATGATTTACGGTTCCGGTAGCCGGTAAAAATCAGATAGACGGCAAATCCGATTGCCGCGCCGCCCGCCAGGCCGAAGGCAACCAACTTCAACACGTTCGGCTCGATCAATCCCGGCTCGCCAAGCATCGCGGTAAAATCACCTTCTGCCCAAGGCGGCTGTTTTTTCGCATAATAGTTTTTGTCGAACGCGACATCGAGCATTTCGCCGTGCATTTTCGGCATGCCTTTCTCGTCCAGAAAAGCCCGGTAACCGAGCAGCGAGATATTGCCGCCCGGTTCCATGCCGTCGGTTGTTTCGCCGTTCGAGGCATGATCATGGAACATCCACACACCCGGCCCGTAACTGTGCAGGCCGTCGTTGACCGTTTTGAGATCGACGTCGAGCCGCTGCGCGGGCGCGATGTCCAGCACGTCGCGCGTCTCGCGCGCCGCCTCGGGCCGCTCGGCGCCGTCGGTCGCGGTCACCGTGACCTTGTGGCCGTGAATGTGCAGCGCGATCGGCGAACGCTGCGCATTCGCGATGCGCAGTTTGACCTTCTCGTTTTCGCCGGTCGCGATCAGCCCGTCGCGCACCGTATAAGGAAAGGAGTGGCCGTTCAACAGGAAATAATTTTCATGGGATTCGGTGATGTTGTATTCGCGGCTCATCCGTTTCGCGATCAGGCGAACGTCGTTCGCCTCCTGGATCACCGATGACAGCTTCTTGTCGAGCGACTGGTACAGCAAGTCGAACTCGCGATTGTAGTTTTCCTTCACCTGCACCGACGGATGCCGGACCTGGCCGGCACCGACATTGAAGGTCTGCACCCAGTTGTTCGGCTTGTTTTCCTCGACCACGAAGATGCCGCTGAGCCCCATCATCATGTGCTGCGCGGTCTGCACATGACAGTGATACAGCATCGTGCCGGCATGCCGCGGCTGCATTTCGTAGGTATGGCTTGCGCCCGGAAACACCGCATGCTCCTCCATGCCGTCGTTGTCCTCGCCCGCGGCGGTCATGAACGGATGGTCGACGCCGTGCAGATGGATCGTGTGCGGCAGGTAGTGGATGTTTTCGAGCGTGACGAACACCTTGTCGCCCTGCTCGACCCGGATCGTCGGCGACGGCGCGCGCAGCAGCGGGTTCGCCTGCATCGTGAAAAAGTTCTTCAGCGCCATGCCTTGCGATTTGGGCGCGAACACCCAGAGTCCCGGCTTGAGGCCGGGCGCGATGTCGAATGTATTGATCAGGAATTCGCCGTCGGGACTGGCCCCGTTCAGTTCCACCACTTCGAGCTTGATCCGGATCACATCCGGATCGCCGTCACCGTCGAGATCGTCGCTTTTGACGACCGCGTCCTGGGCCAGCCGGGTCTGCATCAGCGTCGCCATCGATACGTTATTGGTGCCTTTGACCGCCGCCGCAATGTCATAAGGATTGTCCGGATCACAGGACAGCGCTTCGTCGATGCTCACGCCGTCGATCGTCTGCGCCTTGCGCCATTCGGGATGTTCATTCGGGCACGGGTTTTCGGTGCCTCCCGCTTCGGCCGAACGGGTATAAACGGTCGAGGGCGCCAATGCGCTGCCTTTTTCCATGCCTGACGGCAACAGCCACCAGGCAAAGCCGGCCGATAAGACGGCGAGCGATATCGCTATATAACGTTTTTTGGGAGTCATGGAATGACGAAAAACTTTAAAAAAGAGGATTATTGTACAAGGGACGTGCCGGAAAAATAAACGTAGATACTGTTAGCCAAGTCAAACGCTGCATGTCAGACGGGATATTTATCCTGTCCGTAACGTTTAAAGTGGGACGGACAGGGAGAATGATTTTATGTTGGCGGAGAATTTTCAAACAGTGGGGACGTCGCTAGAGCATTTTCGTTTCGGGTTTAAGTGCCGCTAAGTTAAGGGAAACTCGTCATTCCGGCAAGGATTGCCGGAATCCAGAAGCCAAGGATGGCGACTTCTAATACATCCATGTCATCTGGATCTCGGCACAAATCTGTCTGGAACAGATTTGCATTGACCCGAAGGGGGCCAGGCAGGAAAGCCTGGCATGAATCCATGCCGAGATGACGGCTTGACTTAACGGTATTGCGCCCTTATACGCGATATGAAAATGCTCTAGCGGCCTCTCAGGAAAAGGTACGCGCAGCGTACCCTACATAGGACAGCACAACCTCAGACCATAAAAGCTGCCGATAAGTTTGCCCGGAATTTTTACTCATGCCGGATTGTGTTAATCTACAAGGTAAAAAATCGATCAAACTGATGAAATTCGCACTACAAATCAATGCCGGCCCTTATGCCTCGAACGCCGGCCACACCGCTTACCGGTTCATCGAAGCCGCGCTCGCGATGGGGCACGAAGTAGCAAGGGTATTTTTTTACCATGACGGCATCTATCACGGCTTGCGCTATGCCACGCCGCCCGACGACGAATTCGACTGCACCGCCTGCTGGAGCGCCTTGGCGGAACGCCATCGGATCGACCTGGTGCTGTGCATTTCGGCGGCGCAAAAGCGCGGGCTCCTGTGCCGCGACGAAGCCGATCGGCAAGGCAAACACGATGACGACCTGGCGCCGGGCTTTAGGATTGCCGGCCTCGGGCAACTGGTCGAGGCGATCCGGCACGCGGACCGTTTCCTGGTTTTCGGCTGATCCCTTATGAAGCAATTTTTATTCGTTCTCCGCAGGCCGCCGCACAGCGGCGCCTTCGTCCAGGAAATGCTCGACATCGTGCTGACGACCGCCGCCTTCGACCAGCCGGCTTCGGTATTGCTGCTCGACGATGCGGTCTTCCATTTGAAACACGGCCAGCAGCCGGCCGATTTCGGGATGAAGGATACCGCGTCGATTTACCGTGCGCTCGAAATTTACGATGTAAAGCACGTCTATGCGGAACTCGAATCGCTCGAAGAACGCGGCCTGAAGCCGGCCGACCTCGGCCTGCCCGTCCAGACCATCTATAGGAAAGATATCGCCAGCCTGATGCGCCGCCATCAGGTGCTGTTTCCGGGGTAAACCGCCGCTCTGCCAACGAACGGCCTCCGCAGTCGTTGCGGAGCGCCGAAAACTTCATTCAGCCCCGGCGAAGATCGGCTTGCCGGTTACCTCCGATCATAAATAAAGAAACTATGTCATATGCCTCACCCGGTCGGTCAAATCACCCAAATTCCTCCAGACAGCGCAATATAACCCATTGATAATGGCTTATTTTTGCCAGACAAACCCATGAATTTAGCAAGAACCTTGCCAAAAACCGCGACATTTTACCGCGCGTCAATTCGCCGCATTTTCTAACACATACCATGCCGATACACTCTTCTCCAGCTTTTGCAAGGCCTGTAAGACAGCATAAGCTATCATCCTTCCTCACTCGGCGCGGACCGGTTTCCGGTCCGCGCTTTTTTTGAAAGGAGCCGACATGAAACGCTACGACACGCTTAAATCAAACAAGATTCCGACGCATCCCGAGATGCTGAGAAAACAAACCGCGATTCACGAAGCGGGACACGCGGCCGCGATTTATCTGGGCAACAAACAAAAGCAACTGCCGCCGGTTTTTTTCCAAATCATCATCAAAGACGTGGTGCACGAGGGACAATGGCCCTGCCGGACACGCCATGCCGCTCCCGATACGATGGCTTGTTTCGCCAAGGTCGAGGGCGGCCGGCTGATTCATACGCTGCCGCCCTCGCTGACCGAAGCCGCACGGCGCCTGCCGCCGTCCGAACGGGATGCCTACCGGGCTGCGTTCGAGGCCGATATCGTCAATTTTCTGGCCGGCCCGCTCGCCGAAGCCAGATACGTGGCGTTATGCGACGGCGAAATCTTCAATCCGCGCCTGGTGAATCTCGACGCGCTGCATTTTTACGGCGGCGCGGCGGATGTCGCGCTGGCGAAGGAATACATGGACTGCCTTCTCCTGGAAACCCTCGAAAAAGAACAAAAGCTTGGCGAACTGTTTCTGGCGGCCCATCATTTCATCAGCCAGCGCCCGCACTGGCAGGCCATTACGGCGCTGGCCGATTTCATTCTGAACGCCGGCAAGAAAACGATCGCCTGCGAGGAAATCATCGGCGTGCTCGACACGCTGGCAACCTGAGCCTGATCCTGAAATCAGGCGGAACGCGCTCCGCGCGCGCCGAACAGCGCCGTCCCGATCCTAACGATCGTCGCGCCTTCCAGAATCGCGGCCTTTAAATCGTCCGACATTCCGAACGAAAACGTATCGAGATCCGCTCTTCCCAGCCGTTTTACCGCGTCACCCAGCGTTCGGTAAGGCAAGCGCTGCCGTTCGAAATCGCTTTCGGGCGCCGGAATCGCCACCACCCCGCGCAGCCTCAAACGCGGCATATCCGCCACCTGTTCGCACAGCGCCGGCAGTTCTTCGAGTTCGACGCCCGATTTGGATTGTTCGCCGCTGATATTCACCTGCAAACACACATTCAACGGCGGCAAGTGCGCCGGCCGCTGGTCGTTCAGCCGTTTGGCGTTTTTGAACGAATCGACGCTGTGCACCCAATCGAAATGCGCCGCCAACAGCTTGGTCTTGTTCGACTGGATCGGACCGATAAAATGCCAAGTAATGTCGTAGGCACCAAGCTCGGCCTGTTTTTTCAACGCTTCCTGGCAGTAACTTTCGCCGAAATGGCGCTGCCCCGCCAGGTAGGCTTCGGCAATGTCCTCGGCGGGCTTGGTTTTGCCGACCGCGAGCAGCAGCACCGAATCTTCCGGGCGCTTGGCGATGCGGCAATATTCCCGAATTTGCTGGCGGACGAGGTTCAGATTCCGGCTGATCATGATGTTTTGGCGTCGAAGTAAAACAGGGAGAGCCAAGTATTAAACACCACGCCTTTAAAAAAACAAAGAGTTGAACTACTTTTAGGAACAGGTCAACCAATTTTACCCGCTTGAATTCAGAGGAAAGTATGGATATTGCCGAGCTGCTCGCTTTTTCGGTCAAAAACAATGCATCGGATTTACATTTATCGTCAGGACTGCCGCCGATGATCCGGGTCGACGGCGACATACGCCGAATCAATGTGCCGCCTCTCGACCACAAACAGGTGCACGCGCTGATGTACGACATCATGAACGACAAACAGCGCCGCGATTACGAGGAATTTCTCGAAACCGACTTTTCGTTCGCGCTGCCCGGCGTAGCGCGGTTCCGGGTCAACGCGTTCAACCAGGAACGCGGCGCGGCAGGCGTTTTCCGGACGATTCCTTCCAAAGTCCTGAGTCTCGAAGACTTGAAGGCGCCGAAGTTTTTCGAAGAAGTCACCCGCAAACCGCGCGGCCTGATCCTGGTCACCGGCCCTACCGGTTCCGGCAAATCGACCACGCTGGCTGCGATGATCAACCATATCAACACGAACGACTACGCCCATATCCTGACCGTCGAGGACCCGATCGAATTCGTGCACGAAAGCCAGAAATCGCTGATCAACCAGCGCGAGGTGCACCGCGACACGCACGGCTTCAACGAGGCCCTGCGCTCGGCGTTGCGGGAAGATCCGGACATCATCCTGGTCGGCGAAATGCGCGACCTGGAAACGATCCGGCTCGCCTTGACCGCGGCCGAAACGGGTCACCTGGTATTCGGCACGCTGCATACGACTTCCGCCGCGAAAACGATCGACCGGATCATCGACGTGTTTCCGGCCGCGGAAAAAGACATGATCCGCGCCATGCTGTCCGAATCGCTGCAGGCGGTCATTTCACAGACGCTGCTGAAAAAGGTCGGCGGCGGCCGGACCGCGGCGCACGAGATCATGGTCGGCACCGCCGCAATCCGCAACCTGATCCGCGAGGCGAAAGTCGCGCAAATGTATTCCGCGATCCAGACCGGACGCAAGGACGGCATGCAGACGCTCGACCAGAATCTGAAGGAACTGGTCGACAAGGGGCTGATCACCTCGAAAACCGCAATGACCCGGGCGGTCAACAAAGACATGTTCCGCTAGGCGGGAGCGGCAAACTCATTTTCAATCGGCTACCACCGTGACGGAAGAAAAACTTATGGATTTCAAAGCATTGCTTGCACTGATGGTGCAAAAAAAAGCCTCCGACCTGTTCATCACGGCAGGCCGCTCGCCGACGATCAAGGTGGACGGCTCGATGGTCGAGGTCTCCAAAACGCCGCTGATGCCCGACCAGTCGATGAAGATCGTGCAGAGCATCATGAACCAGCGGCAAAAGGACGAGTTCGACCATACCAAGGAATGCCAGTTCGCGATCAGCGTCCCCAATCTGGGCCGCTTCCGGGTCAGCGCCTTCATGCAGCGCGACGCCGCCGGCATGGTCCTGCGCCGGATCGAAACGGTGATTCCCACGGCCGAAGAACTGCACCTGCCGCTGATCCTGAAAGAGCTGATCATGGAAAAACGCGGACTGTTGATCTTCGTCGGCGGGACCGGCACCGGTAAATCGACTTCGCTGGCCGCGCTGATCAAGCACCGCAACCAGAACTCCAGCGGCCACATCATCACCATCGAAGACCCGATGGAGTTTATGCATTCGCATCTGGGTTGCATCGTGACCCAACGCGAAGTCGGCGTCGATACCGAATCGTACGAAGTCGCCTTGAAGAATACGCTGCGGCAAGCGCCCGACGTGATTCTGATCGGCGAAATCCGGACCCGCGAAACGATGCAGAATGCGATTACCTTTGCCGAAACCGGCCATCTCTGCCTGTCGACGCTGCATGCGAACAACGCGAACCAGGCGCTCGACCGGATTCTGCATTTTTTTCCCGAGGACATGCACCCGCAGTTGTTCATGGATCTGTCGCTGAATCTGCGCGGGATCGTCGCGCAGCAGTTGATCAAACGTGCGGACGGCAAAGGCCGCTATCCGGCGGTCGAAATCCTGATCAACACGCCGCTGGCGAAGGATTACATCCGCAAGGGCGAAGTGCACAAATTGAAGGAACTGATGAAGCAATCGCGCGAACAGGGCATGCAGACCTTCGACCAAGCCTTGTACGATCTGTATGTCGCAGGCAAAATCAGCTACGAAGACGCTTTGAGCTCGGCCGATTCGAGAAACGAAGTCCGCCTGATGATCAAGCTCGGCACGGCAGGCATCAGCGGCATGGCCGGCGACGACATGATGCTGAGCGAAGCGGAAGACGATAAAGGCGCCTTATATTAAAAAATCGCCGCGGGCAGGGTATTGCCGGCAACGGAAACGCTAGGCGCTCAAGTAATGGATGCTGAACAAGCCTTCGGGGTCGATCCAGACTTTGCCCGGACGGAACCCCGTCCGCAGAGCCAGGCGGCGGAAGCTTGCGAGGCTGTATTTATGGGAATTTTCGGTATGGATCGTTTCTCCTGCCGCCATACGGATCGTTCGATCCGCTATCCGGACCAACTGCGCTTCAGGACTCGCCAGGTGCATTTCGATACGGTCGAGTTCCGGATTATAAAAGGCGAGATGGTCGAAACGATCGATCCGAAAATCGGCGTCCAATTCACGATTGATACGCACCAGCAAATTTTTATTGAACGCTTCGGTCACTTTCTGCCGGTCATTATAGGCGGCTTCCAGCACATCGACATTCTTGACCAGATCGACGCCGATCAGCAAACCGCCGCCGTCGCCGACCAGCCGGGCCATCCGCTTCAACAGCGCGGCCGCCTCCCCGGGCGTTAAATTGCCGATGCTGGAACCCGGAAAAAATACGATGCGCCGCTGTCCTTCCAGGCCCGGCGGCAAATTCCAACTCCCCGCGTAATCGGCGCAAACGGCATGGATCTCCAGCCACGGATAATCCGAGAAAAGGGCATTGGCCGCAACGCGCAAATGATGCTTCGAAATATCGATCGGCACGTAAGAAGCAGGCCGCAACGCGTCGAGCAATAACCGGATTTTCCGGCTGCTGCCGCTGCCGAGTTCGAATAGGAGCGCCTCCGGCCCGACCGCGCCGGCGATCTGATCCCCATACCGTTCGAGCAGGCCGATTTCGGTCCGCGTCAGATAATATTCGGGCAGTTCGCAAATCCGGTCGAACAGCTGCGAGCCTTCGGCATCGTAAAAAAATTTCGGAGCGATCGTTTTCTGCCGGCTGCTCAGCCCTGCCAGGATTTCCGCCTGAAAATCGCTCAAGGGCGGATGAAAATCGTAAAAATGCAGGCAGGCCATCGTCATGTATCCTGAGCCAGGCGAATCCCCATAAACTGCCAGCGGTTATGCGGATAAAAAAAATTGCGGTAACTTTTGCGGATATGGCTTTCGGGCGTGGCGCAAGAGCCGCCGCGCAGCACCATCTGACTGCACATGAATTTGCCGTTGTACTCGCCGACCGCATTTGCCCAAGGCCGGAAGCCGGGATAAGGCCGGTAAGCGCTTTGCGTCCATTCCCAGACATCGCCGCCAAGCTGTAAGACCCCCTCCCCTGTTAGAGCGGCCTGCGGACGGAATCGGCCGGATTCCAGGTAATTTCCGGGCCACAATCCTGCCGTCCCAGCCGCATGTTCCCATTCTTCTTCGGAAGGCAGACGCTTACCGGCCCAGGTCGCAAAAGCGTCCGCCTCGAAATAGCTGACATGGCAGACCGGCTCTTCAGCCGTCAGCGGCTCTTCCCCCGCCAGCGTGAAATACCGCCAGGCGCCGTCCATTTTTCGCCAGTACAAAGGGGCCTGCCAGCCTTCCCGCTGCACCGAGGCCCAGCCGTCGGCCAGCCACAGCAAGGGATTGGCGTAGCCGCCGTCGTCGATGAATTCGAGATATTCGACATTGGTCACCAGGCGGTTGGCCAGCAGAAACTCATTCATCCGCATACGATGGCGCGGCAGTTCATTGTCGAAACAAAATCCGTTGCCGTCATGCCCCACGGCGGTTTCGCCGCCCTGCACTTTGATCCACCGCAACGGCACCGGCACCTCCTCCTCTTCGGCAAAGCGGTCTTCGGCATAGACCGGCACAAGCGGATTGTTTCCAAGAATATGCTTAATGTCGGTTAACAGGAGTTCCTGGTGCTGCTGTTCATGATGCAAACCCAGCTCGATCAGCAGGTGGATGTCCCGATTTTCAGCACGATCATCCAGCCGCTCCATCAATTCGGTCATCGCCTCATCGACATGGCGCCTGTAACGATAAATGTCGACGACGGAAGGACGCGACAAAAGTCCGCGCCGGTCCCTCGGAAACGGGGTTCCGACGCCTTGATAGTACGAATTGAAAAGCGGGTGGAAGCGGACGTCGAACGGCCGGTAGCCGGAAACGTACGGCACCAGAATGAAAGTCTCGAAAAACCAGCTGGCATGCGCAAGATGCCATTTCGGAGGGCTGACGTCGGGCATCGTCTGTACGACATAATCTTCCACCGTGAGCGGTTTGCACAGCATCTCGCTTTGGCGGCGCACTCGGCAATAAGCTTCCAGCTGGCCGGACACGCTTTCGGAATTTTCGCCCATAACGCGGCTCCTTAACGAAACGAAGCATCTGCGGATTGCCCCCCTCTTCCGCAATGCGCCTTCATGCGGTGATCTCGACGCCTTTCCAAAAAGCGATATAGTTTTTTATGGACGAAGCTTTCTCTTTCGGTTCCGGATAGTACCAGGCGGCATCCGGGTTGGTCGCACCGTTCACCACGATGTCGCAGTAGCTCGCCTGGCCCTTCCACGGACAAACAGTATGAGTGGCGCTTTCGCGCAGAAATTCGGTATGCACCGAAGCCGGCGGAAAATAACAATTTCCCTCGACCTTGATCACCTCATCGCTGTCGGCAATCACCGCATTATTCCATAAAGCTTTCATGACGCTCGCTCCGTGCCGGTTTATCTTAGTGAAATGGGACTTTGGGGCAACCGGCGGAGTTCCCCGCCCGCCGCTTTTACGGAGAAGAAAAAGGCCTTTTTATCCCTTCCGACTGCTTGTAAATAGGCCTAAGGATTGAGTCGATCATAACTTCCCCCTCGTTCCCCCGCCGAGCGCTTACCGTGATACCCCCTTTGCCGGCTTGGGTTACCCCAAAGAGTGTACAAACCGTTGTAGGGTACGCTGTGCGTACCGTTCCCGCCCCCGATGGTACGCACAGCGTACCCTACACCCCACGGCCGCCCAATGAGGTGCCTCATGGCGTGCGCCGCGATGGGAACAATCAAGCGGCATGCCGAAAGGTTATTTTTAGCCGCACCTAAAGGCTGCCCGGCACCCGAGCTTGCCCCTGTTTAATATGGCGGCGACGGCCATTGGGCCGTAGGTCCGGGGCGGGCGATAGAAGGATAATGGGAGAGAAATCAAAAGGCCTGCCAGGTTTTATAAATCTGGCAGGCCTGAGAACGAGGGGGTTCGAAACGCCAGACTTTACTCTATCGGAAGATAGCGAAACCCTTTATCCGTTAGAGTCCGGACCGCAAAGAAGCGCCTCTAACCGGATGTTTTTTCAATCCGAGTTAAAGCCGCTTCCAGGAATAAAGGTTGCCGGTCAAGCCGCCTGAACTTGCACCGGAATCGACGACGCGGTACGCACCACCTCGTTCTTTTCGTTGAAATAGATCAAAGCCGGCTTGTAGTTCGCCAACTCTTTCTGATCGTAGATCGCGTAGGCGCAGATGATCACCACATCGCCCGCACAGGCAAGACGCGCCGCCGCGCCGTTGACCGAGATGACCTTGGACCCCGCTTCCGCACGGATCGCATAAGTCGTGAAACGCTCGCCGTTGTTGACATTGTATATCTGGATCTGTTCGTACTCCCTGATCCCCGCCAAATCGAGAAAGTCGGAGTCGATTGCGCATGAGCCTTCGTAACCGAGCTCCGATCGTGTAACGGTCGCCCGGTGAAGTTTCGCTTTCAGCATCGTAGTTTGCATAATAACCCGATATAAAGTGCTTTAAGAAACCTTCAATTATCGCTCATTCCTGTAGATCCGGCAATACATGAAAAACGAGGCATTCGCCTTGAAAACGCCGAACCCTGCTTTTAAACGCCGAGAAAAAGGCGGCTTTGTACAACAATATTAAAGATCCGCCGCACCGCCTGAAGCCGGCACCTTCCGTTTCGCCATTACTTTACTTGGAAAAAGCGATATTATCAATCAACCGCGTTTTTCCGAGCCTCGCCGCGGCCAGGATCACGATCTCCCGGTCTTCGGGCACCGCTGCGACCAAATCGGAACTTCGGCAGATCGAAAAATAATCGGTCTTGAAGCCCGCCTCCGCGAGAAAAGACTGCGCCTGCCGCTCGATATCCGCGTAAGCCTCCCGGCCACCCGACAATACCGCCTCCTTGGCATTGAGCAAAGCCTGATAAAGCTTGGCCGCCTGAACTTTTTCGGTTTCGGTCAGATAGCCGTTCCGGGAACTCATCGCCAGTCCGCTCGGTTCCCGGACCGTTTCGACCGGAACCAACGCCACCGGAATATTCAAATCGCGCACCATCGTACGGATAATCACAAATTGCTGGTAGTCCTTAAGACCGAAAAAAGCGCTGTCGGGTTGCACGATATTGAACAATTTCGCAACCACGGTCGCGACCCCATCGAAATGGCCCGGCCGAAACGCTCCGCAATGCAGATCGGACAATTCTTTCACGCTGACTACCGTTTTCGCGCCGGGATCGTACATGTTCCGGATTTCGGGCAGGAACAGCAGGTCGGCGCCGGCCGCCAGCAATTTTTCCCGGTCTTCGGCTTCGGTGCGCGGATAGGTCTCGAAGTCTTCGCCGGGGCCGAACTGGGTCGGATTCACGAAAATGCTGACCACGACGCGTTCGGCCTGCCGCCGCGCCGTCTCTACCAGGCGGATATGTCCCGCGTGCAGATTGCCCATCGTCGGCACGAACGCGATCCGCTCGCCGGCACGCCGCCGGTTGCCGAGAATCGCGCGCAGTTCTACGATGGTTTTGACGGTTTGCATGATTAAAAGCTGTGGTCCGGGGTAGGAAAACGCAATTCTTTGACGGCAGACCGGTAATTGCCGAACGCCTCGGCGATCGCAACCGGCGGCTGCATGAAATTCATCGAAAAACGCGGTCGCTTGCCGATGCCGATGTCCAGCATGTCGTAAAGCACCAGCACCTGACCGTCGCAATCGATGCCTGCGCCGATTCCGATCACCGGAATGGACAGACGCGCGCTGATGGCGGCAGCCAGCTTCGCAGGCACGCATTCCAGCACCAGCAAAGCCGCGCCGGCCGCTTCCAACTGCAACGCGTCGGCCAGGATTTTGTCCGCTTCGGCCGGGTCGACGCCCTGCACCTTGTAGCCGCCGAGACGGTTGATCGACTGCGGCAGCAGCCCCAGGTGGCCGCAGACCGGGATGCCTTGATCGACCAGAAAGCGGACCGCTTCGAAACGCGCGCCTTCCAGCTTGACCATCTGCGCGCCCGCCTGCATCAGTTTGGCCGCATTCATGGCTGCGCCGAGGGGATCGGGATAAGTCAAAAACGGCATGTCCGCAATCACCAACGCTCGCCGGCGCGCGGCCGCTACCCAGCGGGTATGGTAGATCATATCGTCCAGCGAGACCTGAAGCGTCGAGGCCTGCCCCTGAATCACCATGCCCAGCGAGTCGCCGACCAATATCGCATCGATGCCGGCCTGATCGATCAAAGCGCTGAAGCTGGCGTCGTAAGCGGTCAGGCAGGCGATTTTCTCGCCTTGCCGCTTCATCGCCGCCAGGTCGTGAATGGATAAGGGCTTCCGGTTCATTTCATTCAATCCTTTCCAGCCCGTCGCGCGGGCAGTTTACGATAAGATCGGCAATCCGCCCCAGTCCGGGGATCACCAGTGCCGGCGCGATTTCGAACAGCGGATACAGCACAAAAGCGCGCTGGCCCAAGCCGGGGTGAGGCACGGTCAACTCGCCCGTTTCGATCCGGTGTGCGCCATAAATCAGCAAATCCAGATCGAGCGTGCGCGCGGTCCAGCGTTCCCCGGCCCGGACCCGTCCGTGCGCCTGCTCGATGCACTGCAATTGGCGAAGCAGTGCCGGCGCAGTCAAATCGGTCGACACCGCCATCACCGCGTTCACATAATCGGGCTGATCCTGCGGCCCCATCGGCGGACTGCGGTACAGGCTGGAAAATGCCAGCTCCCGCACGCCCGGAACCGCGGCGCAATCGGCGCGCGCCGAGCGCACCTGTTTCACAGGATCGGCCAGATTGCTGCCCAGCCCTAGGTAAGCAGTGACAGTACCGTTATTGGGTTTGTTCATAGAGATAACCTTTTTGCATCCCCAGACCTGCCCGGCTTTAAAAACCTGGCAGGTCTTCTTCTAGCTCGGTGGATTTTCGATCGGCCCCGTATTTTTCTTTTTACCGGTCCGGCGACGGGCCCGAGTGTTTTTCAGATTTCTGGACGGCTGCGTCATCTTTTTTTGCGCGGCTTCATCGGCCTCTTGAAACTTACTCCACCAGTCGGCCAATTCGGGACCGGCATCGCCGGTTTCCGCACGAAGCAGCAAAAAATCGTAGGCGGCGCGAAAACGCGGATGGGTCAGCAGGCGAGCCGGCCGGGGGCCTATCCGCTGCTCGAATTTCGGCTGCAGGCTCCAGACCTCGCGCATCGCCAGGCTGATATGCCGCGGGAACGCGGTACGCCTGACCTGGCGGGTCAGAATCTCGCCGGCTGCGCTCTGGAAAGCGTTGTAATCGTCCAGGCCCCGCTCCTGATTGATCCGGGTCAACATCCGGAGCGGCTCCCACAAAAACGCCGCCAGCAGGAAATAGGGCGTTACCGTTTTGCTTTCGGCGATCCGGTTATCCGAATTTTGCAGTGCTTTGATCAATAGAAGTTTCGGAAAACCATTTTCCTCGACCGCAAGGCTTTTTTCGGTGTCCGGGAACAAGACCTGAAAAAGGCCGTAATGCCGCAGCATTTCGAAAGTCTGCAGCGCAAAGCCCGACAGGAACAGCTTCAATACTTCATCGTAAAGGCGGGCGGAAGGAATGCTGTAAAGCAGGTCGGCGGAGCCGTAAATGGCCTTCCGGCAATCGGGGTCGATGTTGAAGCCCAGCTTGACCGCAAAGCGGACCGCGCGCAGCATCCGCACCGGATCTTCGCGGAACCGGATTTCAGGATCGCCGATCAGTCTGAGCATACCGGACTTGTGGTCATCCATCCCTCCGGTATAGTCAACCACCGAAAAATCCTTGATATTGTAGTACAGCGCATTGACCGTAAAATCGCGCCGCCAGACGTCCTGCTCGATCGTGCCGTACACGTTATCGCGCAGCAGGCGTCCTTCGTCGTTGGTGACCTGATTGTCGTCCTGCTCGTTGCCGAAGCCGCGAAACGTGGCAACCTCGATCACCTCATTCCCGAAATGCACATGCGCCAGACGAAAACGCCGCCCGATCAGCCGGCAATTGCGGAATACCCCCTTAATCTGTTCCGGATGCGCATTGGTCACGACATCGAAGTCCTTCGGCTCGCGCCCAAGCAGCAAATCGCGTACGCAACCGCCGACCAGATAGGCGTCGTATCCGGATTTTTGCAGGCGATACAAAACCTTCAACGCATGCTCACTGATCTGAGCCCGCGAAATCGTATGTTCCGAACGTGGGTAAATTCGAACTTTCGGCGTTTCGTCCGCGGTTTTGCCACCGGCCGATTTAACTATTTTTTTGAAGAAGTTTAAAATAATCGACATTCCCTAGTTTATCTCTTATCTGCCTAAATCATACCACTTCGCACCCGATAACCCAACTGGCACTATCCTTTTACAATCCATTCGGATATAGTAGAATGATTTGCGTTAGCGAGCAAACCCGATCCTGATCGGCATAGCGTTGAGTTAAGCCTCGGAAATCAGGATAATGTCCATTTAATCACCGAACACATTCATCCTGAGCTTGACAAGATTGCTATGAAAAAAATAATTGACGGATTCATCGACAACCCGCTGGCAAGCAGCATCTTTTTAGCGGACTTCTTCCTTTTGATCTTTATTCGTCCGCCCTTTTTCTTTTCATTGATCATGCTCGGCACTCTTGCCGCCAGCAGCATGTATCTCGGCCAAAAAACGGCGCCTTTCAAATAATTGCGACGGCCGTCCAAAACTTCCGATGCCCCGGGTGCAAATTCGGCGCCCGGCCTCTTCCGCCGTTTGGCGGCCATCGTTTACGATTCGCTTTTACTTGCGGCCGTGCTGTTTGCAGCCACCGCCGCGGTACTGCCCTTCAATTCCGGCCATGCCTTCCGGCCGGATCAATATTTCTACCCCGCCTATTTGATCGGCGTCAGTTTCCTGTTTTTCGGCTGGTTCTGGACCCACGGCGGCCAAACCCTGGGCATGCGCGCCTGGAAAATCAAAGTCCTGACGAAGGACGGAAAATCTCTCAACTGGCGCCAGGCCGGCCTGCGCTTTTTCTCCGCCCTCTTTTCCTGGCTGATTTTCGGGATCGGTTTCTGGTGGATTCTTTTCGATAAGCGGAAGCGGAGCTGGCACGACCATTTATCCGACACTGCAGTCTATCTCGATCCGAATTCGGCCGGCTCCCGATAAAGCCCGCCTTTTCCGCCCGCGTCCGGCCACACCGTTAATTCGACGGTAATACGACGAGCTATCCGGGCTGAGGTTGATGCTCCGCTTGTGATTTTTGGGGCTGTTTCATGCGATCATATAGCGAGAGCCGGCCTGCAAGCTCCATCTTGGCGGGCCAGCCGCCCAAAACCCGATCACCCTGTTCGGATATAAAAAAATCCCAACCCCATGCCCGAATCAAGCTCTAGTACTTCGCTGGACAGCGGCATTGCCGTCATCCATTCCAATCAGCTGGAACAGCTCCGCGACGTCGTGGCCTATTGGCTGCGCCACCATCCCTTGAATCCTCTGGAATACGAGGTCTTCCTGGTCCAGAGCAACGGCATGGGGCAATGGCTGAAACAAAGCCTGGCGCAGAACTCCGCTTTGGGCATTGCCGCGGCGATCCGGATGCAGCTGCCTTCCTTGTTCATCTGGAGCGTTTACCGGGCGGTATTGGGCGAGCGCATCCCGCTGGAGCAGCCGCTGGCGAAAGCGCCGCTAACCTGGCGGCTTTATCGTCTTTTGCCCACGCTCGTCTCCAAGCCCGGCTTCGAAACGCTGAAAGCCTTCCTGGCCAAAGGCAGCGACAGCCGGAAACGTTACCAGCTTGCCGAACAGCTCGCCGACCTGTTCGATCAGTACCAGGTGTACCGTTCCGACTGGCTGACCGACTGGGCCCAGGGCGAAAATGTGTTGCGCGACGCGCACGGCGAAAGCCAGCCGATGCCGGAAGCGGAGTGTTGGCAAACCGGCTTGTGGCAAGCGGTACTCGCCGACTTGGGCGGCGAAGCGAGCCCGTTCGCCAGCCGTTCCGCCGTGCACACGCAATTCATGAGCCGGATCGGCACACTGACGGACCGGCCGCCCGGCATCCCGCGCCGAATCATCCTGTTCGGCCTGTCTTCCCTGCCTCAGCAGTCGCTCGAAGTCCTGGAAAAGCTGGGCAGATTCTGCCAGATCGTGCTGTTCGTGCACAATCCCTGCCGGCACTACTGGGCCGACATCATCGAAGACAAGGATCTGCTCAAGGCCGAACGCCGCCGCCAGGCCTATAAAAAACCCGAACAAACCTCTTTACTGGATACTGGCGATCTTCACCTCGACGCGCCGCCCCTGCTGGCGGCCTGGGGCAAGCAGGGGCGCGACTACATCCGCCTGCTGGACCATTTCGACGAGAAGCAACGCTACCGGGACTGGCACTGGCCGGACAACAAAATCGATCTTTTCGCCGATTACGGAGAGTCCCCGGACCGGCGCACCCTGTTGCAGCATCTCCAGCAATCGATCCTCGATCTGGAACCGTTGCCCAAAGCGCCGGCCTTGCTGAAGCGCGCCGACGACTCGATGGTTTTTCATGTGGCGCACAGCCGGCAGCGCGAAGTCGAAATTCTGCACGACCGGTTGCTGGCGCGTTTCGAAGCCGCAGAAAAAAACGGGAAGCCGCTGTCCCCGCGCGACATCATCGTGATGGTGCCGGACATCAACGCTTACGCGCCGCACATCCGCGCCGTCTTCGGCCTGCATCCGCCCGGCGACCCGCGGCATATCCCCTATAGCCTGGCCGACCGCGAGCAGCGCGGCAACGATCCTTTGCTGACGGCGGTCGAAGCCCTGCTCGACTTGCCCGATTCGCGCTTCACGGTCAGCGAATACCTCGACCTGCTCGAAGTCGGCGCGCTCAGGGCGCGCTTCGAAATCGAGGAAAACGCGATCCCCAGACTGCACCAATGGATCGAGGAAGCCGGCATCCGCTGGGGACTGAACGCCGAACAGCGCGCCCGGGTCATCGGCATGCCGGAACTGGAAGCCAATACCTGGCGGTTCGGCCTGCGCCGGATGCTGCTGGGCTATGCGGTCGGCGCCGGCGAAGCGTTCGACGGCATCGAGCCCTACGAGGAAATCGGCGGCCTCGACGCGCAGTGGCTCGGCGGCCTGGCCTTCCTGCTCGAAACGCTGGAAAACCATGCCCGAAGGCTCGCTCAGCCGCAAAGTTTTACCGACTGGCGGCAGACGCTGCAAAGCCTGCTCGATGCTTTCTTCACCGCCGGCAGCGAAGCGGAACGCAAGACCTTGGATACTTTGGCCGAGACCCTGGAAAAGTGGTGCCGCTACTGCGCACAGGCCGGGCTCGGCCCGGATGACAAGCTGCCGATCCAGGTGGTGCGCGAAGCCTGGCTGGCCGGCGTCGACGAACCGGCGCTGCACCAGCGCTTTTTGAGCAGCAAGGTCAATTTCTGCACCCTGATGCCGATGCGGGCGATTCCGTTCCGCCAAATTTGCCTGCTGGGCATGAACGACGGCGATTATCCGCGCAGCCGGCAGGTGAACGGTTTCGACCTGATGAGCCAGCGCGGCCAGTACCGCCCCGGCGACCGCTCGCGCCGGCAGGACGACCAGTACCTGTTCCTGGAAGCCCTGCTGTCCGCGCGGGAACAGCTTTATATCAGTTGGATCGGCCGCAGCATCCGCGACGACAGTAAGCGGCCGCCGTCGGTGTTGGTCGGCCAACTGCGCGACGTGCTGGCGCAGGGCTGGGCACTCAAGGACGGCCGCCCGTTGCTGGAAGCGATCACCGTCTGCCATCCGTTGCAGCCGTTCAGCCTCAAATATGTGACGAAACCTCAAGGACCGAGGCCGGAACTGTTCACTTATGCGAAGGAATGGTTTTCGGAAACGCTCCCGGCCGAAGCGGACGCATCGGCGCCTGTCCCGGCGGAAGAAAAACTCCTGACCGTTCCGCTGGAGTTCCTGGAGCGTTTTTTAAAAGCGCCGGTCAAGGCTTTCTGCAAATATGCGCTGAAATTCGGCTTCGACGATGAAACGGTCACCAGCAAGGACCACGAGCCTTTTCATTTCGACAGCCTGCAGACTTATCTGTATGGCAATGATTTGCTTGGCGCATTGAAAGACACGAATCCCGACGATGTCGAGGCGTTTCTCGACCATCAACGCGCCATCATGGCACAAAAAGGCCAACTGCCGCTCGGCGGTTTCGCGAAAGCTTTCTATACCACCCTGACCGAACCGGTAAAAACGGCCTGGAAGAATTATCAGGCGCTGCGGTTGGATTGGCCCACCGCACGGGAAGCGCATGTCACGGCACTGAAGTTCCGGCTAAGTGACGGGGCGCCGATGGAATTGACCGGCGAACTCGGCCATTTGCGCCAACACCGCGATCATGAAAAGCTCGCCCTGGTGTATCTGACCGTGCAGCCGTTGATGCCGAAAGAAGGAATCAAATACCCCAAACTGGTGGAATATTGGGTACGGCATCTGACTGCCTGCGCGGACGGCCTGGATACTTGGACTTTGGTCGCCGCGGCGGACGGCGTGATCGAAATGCCGCCGATGGATAAGGAAAAGGCTTTCGGCCATCTGCAAATCCTGCTCGAAGCGGTGTGCCAGGGACTGCGCCATCCGTTGCCGGTCGCCTGCAAGACCGCGTTCGCCTGGCTCGGCGCCCAGCCGGACAATAAAATCAAAGCCGCCCGAGCCTGCTACGACGGCAGCGACTGGAAAGACGGCGAAGTCACTTACGACCCCTATCTGGCACGGTTTTTCCCGACCTTCGAGGAACTGCAGCGAACCGGCTCCGGCTTCGAATCCTGGGCCGAAACGCTGTACGGTCCTTTTTATGACCATATCCAGAATTCTTCATCCGCAGCGGAAGCGCAATCATGACCGCGGCCATCCCGTTAAACCCCTTCGATTTCCCTTTGTCCGGCGTCCGCCTGATCGAAGCCAGTGCCGGAACCGGCAAAACCTATACGATCGCGGCCCTGTATGTGCGGCTGATCCTCGGCCATTCCCCCGACAATTCGACGCCGGCGCGCCCGTTATTGCCGCCGGACATCCTGGTGGTCACCTTTACCGAGGCGGCGACCCAGGAACTCCGGGAACGCATCCGCGACCGCCTGAGCCAGGCGGCGCGCTATTTTCGCAAGCAAGCCGTCGAAGCGGACGAATTCCTGAAAGCCGTGCGCGCGGATTTTCCCGAAACCGCCTGGCCGGCCCGCGCCCGCGACCTCGAACTGGCCGCCAACTGGATGGACGAAGCGGCAATTTATACCATCCACGGCTGGTGCAACAAAATGCTGCAACAGCATGCATTCCACAGCGGCAGCCTGTTCCGCCAGGAAGTGAATACCGGCGATACGGAACTGCTGCATGAGGTCGTCAAGGATTATTGGCGAACTTTTTTTTATCCCTTGACGGATACCGCCTCCCGGGCGGTTACCCGGTTCATCAAATCGCCCGTGGATCTCGCGGGCCTGCTCACTCCCTTATTACCGGAAACGGAAGCGCTGGGCCTCGATTTCAATGAAGACATTGACTCGGTTTTCCAGTCATGGGAAGCCTGGGAAACCCAACGCCAGGCATTAGAGATATCGGCCCGCACCTGCTGGAGCAACGGGCGGGACAGCACCGAAAAATTATTGAACGACGCCTCGGAAAACGGCTGGCTGAACGGAAACAAATACCGTAAAACCAGTTTCGGCGATAAACTGAAAGCGATGGCCGAGTGGGCGAACGGCCGCAGTTACCTGGCAATCGACGACCTGGAAAGATTCGGCCGCAGCAGGTTGTCTTCCGCCCTGGTCAAGAGTCATATCGACAAAGCCGAACTGATGCGGCACCCCGCATTAGAAGCTATGGATGACTTGGTCAGCCACTGCGGCAAAGAAATCGACATCGACGGCAAGATTTGCCTGCATGCATTGCAGTGGATACGGAACCGCTACGCCAGCGAAAAACAGCGCATGGCCCGGATGACCTTCGACGACATGCTGACCCGTCTCGATAGCGCATTGCACGGACACAGCGGAGAGCGGCTGAAGGAAACGATCCGCCGGCAATATCCGGTGGCGCTGATCGACGAGTTCCAGGACACCGATCCGATCCAGTACCGGATTTTCTCGTCCATCTACCCGGCGAACATCGAGGATGGCTCGGGTTGCTTCATGATCGGCGACCCGAAGCAGGCGATCTATTCGTTTCGCGGCGCCGATATTTATACCTACCTGAAAGCCCATAAACACACGGCCGGACGCCGCCATACGCTGACCACCAATTACCGCTCCACGGCCGCGATGGTAGAAGCCGTCAACCGGGTCTTCCTGCATGCGGACGGCCGGCATCCGGCCGGCGTTTTCCGCTTCAAGCGCGAGCGGGAAAATCCCCTCCCCTTCCTCGAAGTCGAGGCGAAAGGCCGCAAAGAAGAATGGCAGATCGACCATCGTGCCGCGCCTGCCCTCACGTTTTGGCTTTGGAACGAGGGAAAAGCGGTCGGGATGCCCGAATACCGCGAAAAGATGGCCGAGGCGGCGGCCGGCGAGATCGTCAGGCTGCTGAACCTCGCCAACGCGGGACAGGCCGGATTCAAATCAGCGGAAAGCCTGGAGCCCTTGAAACCTTCGGACATCGCAATCCTGGTCCGCAGCGGCACCGAAGCCAGAGCGATGCGCAAGGCGCTGGCGAAGCGAAATCTGCGCAGCGTCTATCTGTCCGAAAAGGATTCGATTTTCAGAACACGAGAAGCCTCCGATCTGTTGATCTGGCTGAAAGCGCTGGCCGATCCGCGCAACGAGCGCAAGGTGCGCGCGGCGCTCGGCACTGCCGCCTTCGGCTGGACTTACCGGAAGCTGCATCGGCTGGCCCAGGACGAGCCGGAGTGGGAGCTGCATCTGGACCGCTTTCTCGCCTATCACGCGCGCTGGCGGCGAGACGGCATCCTACCGGCCTTGCGGCAGTTGATCGACGACTACGCCCTCTACACGCGGGCCAGGCTGGAAACCGAGAGCGAGGGCGAGCGCAGCCTGACCAACCTGCTGCATCTGGCCGAACTCATGCAGCAGGCCGGCAGCCAGCTCGAAGGCGAGCAGGCGCTGATCCGCTATCTGGCCGAATCGGTCGCAAACGGCAGCGGCCGGCTGGGCGACGAGGAGATCATCCGGCTCGAAAGCGACGCCGATCTGATCAAGATCGTGACCATCCACAAGTCCAAGGGGCTCGAATACCCGCTGGTTTTTCTGCCCTTCATCTGCAGCTACAAGGAAGTCACCGGCAGAGACTCGCATTACCGCTACCATGACGAACGGGACGACGACCGCCGGCTGATCATCGACTTCGGCAAGAGCGAGGAAAACAAGCGAAAACACGACGCCGAACGCCTTCAGGAAGATCTGCGCCTGCTCTATGTCGCGATGACCCGGGCGTGCCATGCCTGCTGGCTGGGCATCGCGCCGGTGAAATCGGGCACCGGCGAAAAGTGTCAGCTGGAAAAATCCGCAGTCGGCTCGCTGCTGAACTGGGAAACCGATACACCGACCGAACAGCTGGGAACGCGCCTCGCCGAACTCAAAGGCGATTGTGCGGCCATCGAAATCGCTGCATTGCCGGCGGTCAGCGATGCGCAGTACACACCTCAGGCCGAGGCCGGACAGTTCAATCCCCCACGCACGGTCAAAACGCGGATTCCGTCCGATTGGTGGATCGCCAGCTACAGCGCGCTGTCGACCGAAGACAAACCTCAGGCGGAACCATCTCCGGCCGGCGACGGCCCGAACGAACCGGAAACGGCACGGGACGACAAGCGCAACGACGAAGCGGAGCCGGACACGGGACCTGCCGCCGCGACCGGGATTCACGGCCTGCCGCGCGGCGCCGCTCCGGGCGTGCTGATCCACGACCTGCTCGAGCGCTGCGCGCGGTTCGGCTTTGCGGAAATCCGCGCCAAGCCGGATCTGGCGAACGAATGGATACAAGAGCGTTTCGCAGCCAAGGACTGGACCGGCAAACAAGCGCTGGTTGCTGCCGCCTTGTCGGACTGGCTGGCCTTGCCGTTGTTGGAAAATGCGGACCTCTGCCTGGGCAGGCTGGCTCAAGGCGCCTACCAGCCCGAACTGGAATTCCTGATCGGCGCGGATAAAGTGGATACGCAGGTGCTGGACCGCTTGGTCACCCGCCACACTTTTTCCGGCCTGCCCCGCCCGGCGCTGCTGCCCGCGCAGGTGAACGGCCTCTTGAAAGGCTTCATCGATCTGGTTTTTGTCCATAAAGGACGCTATTACGTGGCCGATTACAAATTCAATAGCCTCGGCAGCGGCGATACGGCCTATACGCCGGAAGCATTGAGCGCGGCAATGCTCGCGAAGCGCTACGACTTGCAGTCCGCCTTATATCTGCTGGCCCTGCACCGCCTGCTGAAAGCCAGAATAGGAGAAAATTACGACTATGATGCGCATATCGGCGGCAGCCTCTACCTGTTCCTGCGCGGCTGCCAAAGCCCGACCGGGGGACGCTTGTTCGTGAAGCCGCCCAAAGCGTTGATCGAAGGACTGGATGAGCTCTTTACGACCGGAGGCGCGGCATGAACCGGGAAACGTCCGTACTGGCAAAAATCGACCGCTGGGTCGAAGCGGGCTGGCTGAGCCGGCTAAACCGCGCCTTCGCGCGTTTCCTGCGGGAACTGGAACCGCATGCGGGCGATGCGGTGCTCTGGGCCGGCGCGCTGGTCAGCCATCAGATGGACCGGGGCGAGGTGTACCTGGACCTGGAAAGCCTGTCACGAAACCCCGGCCTAACATTGGCGATCCCGAGCGACGAAGACCGGACTTCCCGCTTTGAACCCGCCCAGGCGGAGCTTTCGGTGCTCAAAGCGTTCGGCCTGACGCAATGGCGATCCGAGCTCCGAAACTCCGCGCTGGTTTCGACAGGAGAAGGCAAAACGCCGCTGGTGCTGAACGGCAACCGCCTGTATCTGCGCCGCTACTGGCAATATCAACGGACACTGGACCGATGCATTCAGGAGCGCTTGGCGGCGGTCTGTTCCGGTCTGCCCGAAGCCTTGCGAAATCGAATCGACGCGCTGTTTCCCGGCAGCCCCGAGCAGCCGGACTGGCAGAAGATCGCCTGCGTGCTGGCGCTGCGCTCGCGCTTCGCGATCATTACCGGCGGCCCGGGCACCGGCAAAACCACGACATTGACCAAGCTGCTCGCGCTGCTGATCCAGCGCCTGGAAATCGAAGCGCCCGGTGCGCGCAAACCGATCATTCATTTGGCCGCGCCGACCGGCAAGGCTTCCGCCCGGGTCAGCGAATCGATCGCCAAGGCGCTGGAACGCCTCGACATCGATGCCGGCATCAAGGAGCGCATCCCCAAAAAGGCCGGCACGCTGCACCGCCTGCTGGGCAGCCGCCCCGATTCCCGCCGCTTCAAACATAACCGGCACCTTCGGCTTGCCGCAGACATCGTGATCGTCGACGAAGCCTCGATGATCGATCTGGAAATGATGGCCTCCTTGCTCGATGCGCTGCCGGACAACGCGCAGCTGATCCTGCTCGGCGACAAGGACCAGTTGGCATCCGTCGAAGCCGGCTCGGTGATGGGCGATTTATGCCAGGGCGCCGAAAACGCAGCCTATGATGATCACGCCCGCCTATGGATCGAGAAATACTCCGGCGAAAGGCTGCCTCTATCCGAAACGAAAGGCAGCGGTATCAATCAACAGACCGTGATGCTGCGCCACAGCCACCGCTTCGGCAAACACAGCGGCATCGGCCGGCTGGCGCGCGCGGTCAATGCGGGCGACGGCACCCAGGCGCAGGCAATCCTGAAGGACACGGCCGTCTATTCCGACCTGCTGCCTGCACCGGCCGGCGACTATCTGCGGCTCAGAGCCCGGCCGGAACCCGATGCGGCCGACGCGCTGCTGAAAAAACTGGTCGCGGTCAATGCCGGCACTCATGCCGACGGCAAGCCGAATCCCGGCCAGGGTTACGGCTATTACCTGGACGCGATCCTGAACCGCCCGCCCAACGACGCCGTTGCATACGACGCCTGGGCCGAACGGGTCCTGGCCGCCTTCGACGCCTTCCAGGTGCTCTGCGCACTGCGCCGCGGCCGCTGGGGCGTGGAAGAACTGAACCGGCGCATCGAAGCCTGGCTGTTTCCGAAGCAGGCGCCGGGGCTTTGGTACGAAGGCCGGCCGGTGATGATCACCCGCAACGACTACAACCTGGGCCTGATGAACGGCGATATCGGCATCGCGCTTTACGATCATACCGGAAAACTGCGGGTGGCTTTTTCAACCGACGACCCGCTGGCCGCAGCCAAAATCCGCTGGCTGTCGCCGCTACGCCTGCCCGACGCGGAAACCGCATTCGCGATCACGGTGCACAAGTCGCAAGGCTCCGAGTTCAATCACGTGGTCCTGGCCCTGCCCGAAACCCGAAGCCCGGTCCTGACCCGCGAGCTGATCTACACCGGCATCACCCGGGCCAAGGAAAACTTTACGCTCCTGGAAAGCCGCGAAGGGGTTTTCGATCAGGCCGTCAAGGCGCGGATGAAAAATCCCGTGGATTCAGGCTGAGGAAACTTCGATCAGCAGGAAAAGCTTCGTTGTAGGCTGGGTTGAAGCGCAGCGGAAACCCAGCTAACTTGAAATTTAAATCCCCAAAACCGTCCAATTGAAAATGCGAACCTATAAACGCCTTCGTATCAGCGGTGGAAAATATTTTTTTACCGTGAATCTTGCCGAGCGACGGAATAACGATCTGCTCATCCGACATATCGACTGTCTGTGGGAAGCTTTCCGACAAACGCGTAACCATCATCCATTCGAAATCGACGCGATCGTGGTTTTGCCTGACCATCTCCACTGCATTTGGCAGTTGCCGGCCGGCGACGACGATTATCCGACCCGTTGGCGACTGATCAAAGCCCGGTTTTCGATGGCTGTGCCTAAGGATGAACGTATTTCAAGGAGCCGAATACGCAAAGGCGAGCGCGGAATATGGCAGCGCCGTTATTGGGAGCACGCCATTCGCGACGATCAAGATTATCAAAATCATTTGGATTACATCCATTACAATCCCGTGAAACACGGCTATGTACAAACCGCTAAAGAATGGCCGCATTCCTCGTTTTACCGCTGGGTTAAGTTCGGCTGGTATCCGGAAAATTGGGGCGCTTCAGCGGAAATCGCCGAAAGTTTATGGGAATAAATGGCTGAGAAACTTACAGCGGTTTTATGGCTTTTGCTGGGTTTCCGCTGCGCTTCAACCCAGCCTACGTTCTGTCGTCCGGCAGCGGCATTATGCGGCCTGCCTGGATTCAGCCGCGGTCGCATACCGATACAGCGTTTTGGGTTCTATATCAACCATGCCGTCATTAAACTCCAAACATTCCCACTCCGGATTGATACGCGCCGTCGACAACGCATCCGGGGCCACATAAGCGCCGATCAATTCTTGCAAATCGGCCTGCTTAATCTCCCCGTTCTCAAAAGTCAGCATAAAACGATAACCTTCCAGATGCTCAAAGCATTTGAGTTTCATAAATTACTCCAGTGGTTGAATGGCATGGAAATTTTGAGTATCCCACATTTCGATTAATTCCTCTTGATGCAATTCCGCCCATTCCCTGACCAATTGGCGACATTTTTTAGGAATGCTCCCGTCGATGATGTTGAGGTTGACTAACTCCATCACCGCTTCATGGTCGCCGTATTTAATATGGATATGGCGCGGCGGATGTTCGCGGTCGATCAAATACATTCGGATAATAATTCCATAGAAGCGGCAAATTTCGGGCATGGCGGCGGTTCTGCCTTTCGTTAAGCGGAAGACGCTACACGCCTTGCGATTTCTATATCCTTGCGCAGCAGGTCGTTAACCAATGCTTGCAGGCTTTCCGGGGCCGTTTGGCATTTTTCAGCGAGATAGCGCGCAACATCGTCGTCCAAATAAATGGGAATTTGAATTGCTTCGGAGGGAATATAAAACTTGCCTTGCTCGGCGTTGGAAAAATCGTATTCATCTTTCATTTCATTGCCCTCTTCAAATAGGTCGTTTTTTCACTGTTAGTCGCCTTGCGTGCGGAAATGATGCGTATGGCGTCGTCGTGGCGAATAGTATTGGACAACCAGCAGGATTTGTTCACTCAAACTTTTGCCCAATAACAACCAGCGCTCTTCATTTTCCGAATGTTCATCATCCGGGATGCTCAGCGCGAAGGGATCGGAAAACACATACGAGGCCTGGCGGAAGTCAATGCCGTGCTTGCGGATGTTCGCCTGGTTCTTGGTTTCGTCCCATTCGAATCTCATGATAAGTATGCCCGCATGATCGCCTGTTTTTTGGACGGGGCGGCGAGACGTTGCTGTTCGGGCAACAGCGGCACCGGCACTTTAATATGGCGCATTTTGGTGGCATTGCGATTGCAGATGGATATAAAAAGCCCGGATTGTCCAGGTTTCCGTAACATTGGAAACTTTAGGTTTCTCGGCTATTGGCCACTGGATTATAACGCATTCCCTCTGATGCCGCGCCAGATGCCCACAGGGACAAGTGCGCCACGCTTATGGCCTTGGGAACTTCACAACGCTTTGACAAAAGCCATGGTCCTTCCCAGAAAAAAACATCAATAGTTCAAGACCTTAACCTCGATAACGACATAACGTCTCCGAAAGTGATTGAATTCAAGAAAACGAATGATCCAGAATACCTGCCAGCTCAGTGCGCTTTACGGCACGGCGAAAAACAATCCGCATACGGGAGGCTTATGAAAAGCATTATTCGAGGAATCAGGCGCCATCATCTGCAACGGCTGAAGAAAGCCCGCGCCTTCGACCAGGCGATCGGCGAAAGCCGGCAGGGCGATTCTACCGCGCTGGGCCGGCACGTGAATACGCCCGCCAAATGCAGTTGCTGGATGTGCGGCAATCCCAGGCGTTATTTCGAAGAGAAAAGCCGGCAGGAACGTATCCGGGATGAAAAGTTTGACGCCGACTCTGCAATGATGGGCGAGTTGAACTTTGATGAGAAAACTCTGTAGGGTGCGATGAAGCACGAACCGCACCGATCGCGAACGATGCGGTTCCCTTCGTTCACCGCATCCTACGATATCTCAGCATGAAGATAGGAAGTGAATAAAAATAAATTTAGGAAAACTGCGGAATGAATGACTTTATAACCGAACAAGAAAAAAACAGCCTATCTCAAGAAAAGAATTTAACCCAAGGAAGCTCTTCCCATTCACTAGATCTCCAATACGATTCAACTCAGTTTCTGACAGGAACAGACGAAGCGTTTCATGAACTGGGAGCGCGGAAGCCTGGACAGCACTGGTCTTCTTTTGACGTATCAAGACATGAGGCGAAAAATGGCAAAGCCAAGCTCTTTGTTACGACTCTCTGGAATGTTTTCTGTTCTGAAGATGCTCCTGGTCGTTGGGTCCCGAAAGAAAATGGGATAGCTCGCGACATCCATGACGGAACATATTGGTATCCAGTATCGATGCCAGGCAAAAAAGCAAGCCGGACATCAAAAGCTCACTGGAATAGAGTAAATCTTGCCCTCGAACAAGGAATCCCTATCATCGGGATACTCAAGGATTACAAAAGTCATCGCTGCAGCCTTAAACACCTCTTTGACTGCGTACCTGCGCGCATAGAAGAGCGGGACGGGAAGACATTCTGGCTACAACTTAAGCCACGCTCCTCTGATATTGGATGGGGCGTGAGAACCATAGACATCCAATCGATTGCAACCAACGAGATATTAGACAAAGAACCCTCACCAAAAGCTACAGAAGCAAATAAATCCATGGCAACTTCACCTCTGAATCAAATTCTTTTCGGGCCACCGGGAACCGGAAAAACCTATACCACGATCGACGCCGCCCTTAAAATTGTTGATCCGGAGTTTTTGGCAAAACATCCAGAAATATCCGGTTCGGATTGGAAAACTCAATGTGAGCGAAGGGAGAAGTTGAAGCAACGTTATGATGCTCTGGTAAAAGAAGATCTAATTCGCTTTGTAACGTTCCATCAGAGTTTTAGTTATGAAGACTTTGTAGAAGGGTTGCGGGCTGAAACCAATGACGAAAATCAGTTAGAGTATTTGGTTGAGCCCGGTATATTCAAGCGCTTATGCGATGATGCCAGAACGCAAGGTGTTAAGCCTGAGCTTGGCATCCATAGGGATGCAAGAATCTGGAAGATCGCTATCAATGGTACTGGGCAAAACCCGACAAAGACATACTGCTTTAATCATGGCGAAGCGCGAATTGGATGGGGTCAAACTGGCGACTTACGCGAGCCATATACCCCAAACGATTATTACAATGATCTGAGCGCAAAGAACCAAGGAACACTAAAGTATTTTTCCGAGAAAATAGAGAAAGGTGACATTCTGGTATGTATCCACTCAGCGACAACAATCGCTGGCGTGGGTGTGGTGACAGGAGATTATTATTACGAGCAAAACGTACCAACTGAAGTCGATCGTAAAAACTACAACCATGTTCTGCCTGTAAACTGGCTGTATCAGGATCTACAACTTCCAATAGACCCACTCAACGATGGTAAACGATTTACTCAACAGACGGTGTACCCGTTACGGTTAAAATGGGGCGATCTTTTATCTCACATTGAAAAATTCAGTGTTAATCCCTCCGTATCGGGGATAGTGACTGATGAACATAAACCTCACGTTTTAATTATTGACGAAATTAACCGGGGTAATATTTCACGTATTTTTGGCGAACTGATCACTTTAATCGAACCCACTAAACGAGCAGGAGCAGATGAAGCCCTAAATATTATTTTGCCTTATTCAAAGATTCCCTTCAGTGTGCCGTCAAACGTGTATTTGATCGGAACCATGAATACGGCTGATCGCTCACTGGCAGGATTAGATATTGCTCTACGTCGGCGTTTTACTTTTAAAGAAATGCCGCCAAGGCCGAATTTACTTGATGATGTCGATGTAGAAGAGATCAACATTGGAAAGATGCTGCGCAAAATGAACGAACGCATCGAAGTGCTGCTGGATCGAGACCATTGTCTGGGCCATGCCTATTTCATGCCTTTGAAAAACGACAGATCCATTGAAAATCTGGCGTTCATTTTCCGTCAGCAAATCCTGCCGCTTCTGGAAGAGTATTTCTTCGAAGATTGGGAGCGCATCCATTGGGTATTGAATGATCATAACAAATCCCTTGCACATCAATTCATACAAAAAGCCTCAGCTACGCCTGAAAGCTTGTTTGGAAGCAGGTTTGAAGGAAACGTGCAGGATAGGCGCTGGCATATCAATGAGGAAGCATTCGGCAATATCGAAAGCTATCGCGGCATTCTCGGAGCGAGCGAATGAAACCCATCGTCGTGCGCGAATACGCGAGGCTCACGACCGATGATTCGATAGAAACCAGCCTGGACCGAGCCTGCATCCCTCAATCGGCATTCGATTGGCTGTGCCGGTTGTCCGCCGGCTTCAAATCAAACGGCGCCTCACTGCTGCATCTGGAGAATCGCCAGTGGCTGCGTCTGGACAATTTTGTCGGGATCGTGGAAACGCCTTGCGGCACGTTGCTGGAAATCCTGCCCAAGCATACCGAGGCGTCAAATGAAGCTGCTTCCCGAGCATTGCTGATCAAGATGCTGGAAACGGCGCTCGATCTGCCGAAGCGCACCACCGACAAAACCGATATCCAGACTTATCGCCGTCCCCTGCTGGAATGGGTGATGAAAGAATTCGTGCTGGCGCTGGATCATTTGTTGAAACGCGGCTTGCGTTTCGATTACCGCCGCGTCGAGGAAGAACAGCGCTACCTGCGCGGCCGGCTGGACATGAACAAGCAGTTGCGCCAGCCGCCGGGGCGCGCGCATATTTTCAATATCCGCCATGACCTGTTTCTGGCGGACCGTCCCGAGAACCGCCTGCTCAAGTCGGCTCTGATGCGGGTGTGCGGCCTGACCCAGGAGCCCGACACCTGGCGGCTCTCCCACGAGCTGGCCGGATTGCTGGCCGAAATCCCCGGCAGCCCGAACATTGCCGCCGATTTCCGCCAATGGCGGAGCGACCGGCTGATGGCGCATTACCAGCCGGTGCGCCCGTGGTGCGAACTGGTGCTGGGCCAGCACATGCCGCTGGCGATGCGCGGCAAAACGCACGGCATCAGCCTGCTGTTTCCGATGGAAAAACTGTTCGAGCGCTATGTGGAAGTCAAATTGCGCCGGGAGCTTCCCGCTCCCTATACCTTAAATAGGCAAGCGAAAAGCCAATTTCTTTGTACCCATGAAGACAAAAGCTTATTCCAGTTGCGACCCGATTTGCTGATTCAAAGCCCTCAGAAAACCGCGCTGGTACTGGACACCAAATGGAAACTACTCTCGGCCGCCGATAACGAAAATAAATACGGCCTGAGCCAGGGCGATTTCTACCAGATGTTCGCTTACGGGCACCGCTATCTGTCCGGCGAGGGCGACATGATCCTGATTTATCCGAAAACCGAGAATTTTTCGGAGACCTTGCCGGCATTCGAATTTTCGGAAAAATTGCGCTTATGGGTAACCCCCTTCGATCTCGAAAACGACCGGATGCATTGGCCGATGACATCAAGAACGCCTTCTTACCCTCGTTACAGCTTGCAGGATAACCCCCGTAAGGCGGAACGCGATAGCGGTTCCGCCGGATGGCGTCTGTAAGAGAGGATGGCAAAATGGCGGATCGCCTGCCGGCATCCACAGCTCTTCACATCAGATCCACGACTGATCGAAAGCCATTCCGGGCATGATGTAGCCAGGCCCATAGGACGGGCTGACGAAGGATGCCCATCGTTCGCGATTGATACCCTAAAGGGCACTGGGTGGGCTTCGTACCTCAGCCTATCCTATTCCATATCCTACGCAGAAAAACCGCCGGTTGAACTTTCTGCACCGCAAATTAACATCAATCCCCTTCAATTTTGTACAGATATTGTATAACTTTATCTTGACAACAAAATAAGCCCGGGTACACTGGCTGTGCAGAAGATGGAGTCTTCGCCGACACGATAACCGGGTTGGAGTGGCTTCCATTCTGCAAGTGCTCAGTGAGCAACATATATCCTCTTCTCAACCTCCCTTTCACAAAAGGGAGTTTTTTTATGGATCGCGCAACATGAAGGCAATGCCGTCGAAAAGCCCGACAGTCCTGAAAGGGCTGGTCGAGATCAATTTCTATGTGTCCGTAGCCGTACTGATTGCGGGCTGCGTCCTATCGGTTTCGGAAGACGCTTCTTTCTTCGAGTTCAATGTCGACCTCTACGGCCCCTTGGCGAACAACCTGCGGATGATCTTGGTTTATCTGGCGCTTACCGAAGTTTTTCTCTGCATCGGGTGTTTTTTATTGAGAAAATCCCACTTCTTCATCCTGATCGGCCTGTCCCTGGTGATGATGATCGGTTCCCTGGAAATCTACGGCATGATAAACGGCATCGAAGTGGATCCCGATTTGTCGATTTTTTTCGCGTACACCGGCTTGTCGCACATCGCTTTCGGGCTGTCGGCGTATTTTTCGAACGAGAAAAATATAAATGTTAAAACAAAGCCTTACTGATTTTCATGCCTGCCCGGTAGTTTTTTCTCTTTCCATGTAATTAGCCCGGACCGATTCAAGATGAACATTTTCTGGCTTTTGGCATTTTTACTCACGAGTTGTACAGGTTTGCCGAAGGGTCTCACACCTGTCGAAGCGTTCGAGATAAACCGCTATCTCGGCACATGGTACGAAATCGCCCGGCTTGAGCAGAGCTTCGAAAAAGGCCTGGACAATATTTCGGCCAATTATACGCTCGCGCCTGACGGCGGGGTCAAAGTGCTGAACCGGGGCAGGAATCCGGAAACCGGCGAATGGAAACAAGCCGAAGGCAAGGCTTTTTTTATCGATCAGCCGACCGTGGGCAGACTCAAGGTATCCTTTTTCCGGCCCTTCTACGGCAGCTACAACATCATCGCGCTGGACCGGGAAAACTACCGGTATGCGATGGTGACGGGACAGAACCGTTCCTATCTCTGGATCCTGTCCAGAACCAAGACGATGCCGAAGGAAACCCTGGACGCCTTGATCGATAAAGCCAGGAGAATGGGCTTCGCGACCGATAAGCTGGTCACGGTAAAGCATGACCGCTGACTCGCTGATAGACCGGCAGCGGCTCCTGGGTTTTTACCGGTGAAGTTCTTTGCTACCCTCATCAGAGATGAGTGATCGTATTAGGATTTCGCCAAAAATAACTTCCCCCTTTGAAAAAAAGGGACTTCGTCAACAACACCTCCCCCTTTGAAAAAGGGGGATCGAGGGGGATTTATTTGATCAATCTCCCCCGCCCCCTCGGCAATATAGCTCCTGCATTGCCTACCTCCTGCATCCCTGCAGTCGTCGGTAACGGCTTCCTGCGTTACTCTCGATCGCGTGTTCCCGACGCGATCTACCTCCCCCGTACCTCCTGCATGAACGCCATGGATGGCGTGAATGCCAGGCTTAATCTCACCCTCATCCCTCAAGCTTATCGGGTTATCTTGAAAACTCCCCCATAGCTGTACGTCCTGCCCCATAAGGGGTGTACGATCTCAAACCGCAGCAGGAACGAGTCGTCCGACAAGGCCTCTTCGCTGATCACCGCCCGTCCAAGCAACAGGCTGTCCGGAATAGGCAGCGTGACCGCCCCGAGTTTCAGCAAATGCCCGTTGCTGCGGTAAACGAGCCGGCCTTCTTCAACGTGAACCCTTAGACGGATTCCGAAGCCCATTCCGACATATTCGACCAATTCATGCGCCCGCCGGCTGACCATCCGCGAAGGAAACACGCAGCGCCGCCCGTCGTCCGCCTGAACATGACGATGCCAGCACAGCACCGAGCTATCTTCACCCCGCCATTTCTTGACTTCCACGGTCATCGGTCCGCCTTTCAGATCGACCAGCGCCTTGCCCAACCGCAGCAGCTTCAGCGCCGGCCTTAACCAGTCCGGATAATCGATGATCATACTGCCGGTCACGAGCGTACTTTCCTCCGGATCGGAAATGGCGTAATGGCTCCGAATCGCCAACGGCAGAGCCTCCCATTCCGCACCCAGCACCCATTGCATTAAAGCCGTATTTGAAGACATATCTACCCCCACAGAGCCGGTTTAAGGACCATCAGCATCACGATCAAAACCATCGCGGCAAACGCCGGCACGCCCAGCCAGAACCAGAGGCGCGCGCAGCGGAAATATTCGCCGGTCAGTCCGGTATTTTGCTCCACCGCCTGCCTGGACAGTTCGCGCATCCGGATTTGCAGAAAAACGACCGGCAGCCAGCAGGCGCCGGCCAACAGATACAGCATGACCGAAACCAGCAGCCAGGGCGTAGTGAGCGAGAAAGGCAACTGCTGCTGCAGGTAATAGCCGGTAATCGGCTGAATCAGCACCGTCGGGGTGGTGAACCACCAATCGGCAAGCACCACATGCTTGTTGGTCGTATAGATCGCCCGCACATCGCCGTGCAAATCGGCCATGAATTTGTAGAAGGCGCTGCCGAGGCCGGTGCCGAACAGCAACACCAGGCTGAAAATATGCAAACTTTTTAGAGTCAGGTAGCTCACGGTTTTTCCTCTTCAAGAATTAACATGATCAGGGTCGCCGCCAAGAGCGGCAGATTTTTGGTTAACGGCCCGAAAGGATGCAGCCAGAACTCCGGCAGAAAAACGCTGATCACGCCCATGTAAATCAGCATGATCGCGACTTGCGCCGCCACTACCCGCCGCAGCCGCCAACGCATCAGCAATGCCAGGCCCATGGCGAAATCGGCCAGCGACGCGCCGTAGAGAACAATCGAGGCCAAGCCGCCTTCGATCCCGACGCGGCTCAGCATCCGGTAACTTTCGGCGGACGGGAAAACGAAAGCGGATATCCAGCCGGTCCACAGCCAGACCAGCGCGATGCTCAGCGTCAATAAAGGGCGCAAAAAATACAGCCTGGCATGCCAGCGTTCGGCCTGCGAAACGGGCGTCTCCCGCAGAAACCGTTCCAGCCCGGCAAGACGGCGGCCGATAAACGCCGCAAACGGATCGGGATTGGCGGTATTGCCGCGCTGCAGCATCGCCAGGCTTTGCCGGTTCAGGATCGGCTCATCCAGAACCGGCGCCAGCGGCAACAGCCTGTCGAGCCAAACGCCGGATACCGGGATTGTGTTCAAACGCCTGCCCAAATAGTCGGCCAACAGCCCCAGCAGCGCCGCAAAAGGGATCGGCTGCGGCCCCACCGCATCAAGGATCCGGCGCGGCGGGGTTTCAGGTTTCAGCGCCAGCACCACCGCCTGCGATATATCGTCAATATCGACGGGCTGCAGGTTCTGTTCACCGCCGCCCGGCAGCGGCGTGACCGGCAAAGCCGCCATCGCCGCCAGCAATCCCATGCTTTTGGCTCCCTTCCCGAACACGATCGACGGCTTGAAGATGAACCAGTCCAGATCGAGCGTCTGCAGATGGGCATCCGCCTTCGCCTTGCTGGTGAAATAGAGGGTTTCCGTATCGAGCGCCGCGCCTAAGGCGGAAATCTGCACGACTTTTTTGATACCCATCTGTTTACAGGCGCCGAACAAGGCGGCAGGCGCCAGATGATGCACCGCTTCGAAGCTGGCGCCGGGCGTCTCCCTGATGATCCCCACCGCATTGACGACCACATCGATACCTTCCAGATGCGGCAACCAGTCTCTGCTACGGATCGCACCCGCAAAATCCAGCGCGATCGCCTGCAGATCCGGAAACTGCCGAAGCAGTTTTTCCGGACGGCGGCAAACCACGGTCACGCGATGATTTTCGGCCAGCAAAGCGCGCAGCAAATTCCCGCCGATAAAGCCCGTCGCACCGGTAAGCAGAATATTCATAATTTTATTTACCGTAATTTCTGAAATAAGAGAAATAAATACGCCAAACACGCCTCGAAAATGGCCACGCCTTATGATTTTTTGGAAAACCCTAGCATTTTGACCACCGAATCCCCCAACCTGACCAGTTGCATCAACGTGCTGTTGGGCAGCTTTCTCAACTGGTCGTACCAGTGCGTCATCACCTCCAGAAAATCCAGCATGTCGGCAATGCGTTTTTTGACTTCCGGGTCGGTCTCGGTATCCGCATCGGCTTCGATGCTCAGGTCGCGCAGCAGCGAAAGGGTGGGATCGACCTCGCGTTTCCTGCGTCCCTCGACCACAATATTGAACATCTCCTGCACGTCCTTGATCGCCTCGAAATAATCGCGCCGGTCGCCGACCTCCAGATGCGTGACCTTGATCAGCCCGATGCTCTGCAGTTCTTTCAGGCTGGTGGACACATTCGAACGCGCCAGCACCAGCGTATCGGCGATTTCTTCGGCATTCAGCGGCTTGGGCGACAAATACAGCAATGCATGGATCTGGGCTACGGAGCGGTTAACGCCCCAACGCGCGCCCATTTCTCCCCAGTGCAAAATAAAACGTTCCATTGCATTCGTAAGCCGCATCGAACTTCTCTTATTTCTGTTTTGACAGAATTTAGCGAAACTCATAGTCCCTGTCAAACTATTTTTTACCGGCATCATTGCATCGTTACGGCAAGACTCGTAAGGTATAGCGCCCCCAACCCGGAACCCAGCCGGGATCCTCGCGGAACGGGCGCAACGCCTGCCGTTTACCGTTATATTTTTTACAGTTTGAAGGAATGACTATGAAAATGTGTTTTCGCCGGAGTTTCATCGTGTTCGCCTTGCTCGCGCTGCTGGGCTGCGCCAAAAGACTGGACGACGCCTCGTCAGGCATTAGCATCGGGGAGACCTATTACGCACAGGTATCGTTCCAGTATGAAAAAGGCCGGCATTTGACGACCAATTACCGGCGCGGCATTCTGGTCCCCGTGAATACGCCCGTCCGGCTGGAAGACATCGCTTCGGACGAGATTTTCGTGGAGCTCCTCCCGTCGCATGCCAAACTGCGCGTGGTCAACGTGGAAAAACATACCGGCGACAGCACGGCCCGCGCGTTCGCCAAGCTGTTCGGCAAAAATAAGCTGGACTTGTCGCGCTTTTCGAAGCTGGAACAGGAAAACATTCCGGCCGGAAAAGTCGCGAAATCGATGAGTAAGAAAGCGGTGATTGCGGCAATCGGCTATCCGCCGATTACCGAAACGCCGAATTTAAGCATGAATCAATGGACTTACTGGAGTTCGCGGTTCAACCGGTTTATCGTCCATTTTGAAAATGACCGGGTAGCGCGGATTCAGGATTAATCGTAGCTGTAATGCTTGCGCAAGGGTTTGACTACTTCCCACTGGCTGTTCAAGCCTGCCGGAAACACCACCAGGTCGCCCGGCAGGATCCGCACCGGCTCGCCGCCTTCCGGCGTGACCAGAATCTCGCCTTCCAGAATATACGCGGTTTCGGTCTCGTCGAAGTCGATCGGAAAACGGGAGACTTCTTTTTCCCAGATTGCCCAATCGGCGACGCCCAATTCTTGCAGGCGTTCTTCGCTGGGGTTGTGTTCAATCGTAATTTGCGGCATGTGAGTTCCGATTATTGAGTAAGGTTATAAGATAAGGAGTATCCCCCTCTTTGAAAAAGAGGGGTTAGGGGAGATTTTAGATAAATCCCCCTCGATCCCCCTTTTTCAAAGGGGGAGGTGAAGCGTCGCAAAAAAATTCATCACAGCAGATTTGCGGCATTCTGGTCAATAATTCCGCTGTACTGAAAACTTCGCCAGTTGAATCAGGGCGTCTTTGTAGTCGGATTCGGGCAACACATCCAGCGCTTCGATCGCTTTTTCGGCTTCTTCGTCGGCGCGCTTTTCGGTATATGCGATCGCCTGCGTGCGCTGTACGACCGCGTAGACTTCGTTGAACAATTCGCGCTTGCCGTTCCGGATCGCATCGATCACGATTTTCGCATCGCTTTCGCTGCCGTTCTGAATCGCATGGATCAACGGCAAGGTCGGCTTGCCTTCGGCCAGGTCGTCGCCCAGATTCTTGCCGAGCTCGTCCTGGTTGGCCTTGTAATCGAGCGCGTCGTCGATCAACTGAAACGCAATGCCCAAATGCTGGCCGTATTTCGCGAGCCCTTCCTCGGTTTCCTGAGAAGCCCCCGAAATCACCGCCCCGAGGCGGGTCGCCGCACTGAACAAGATCGCCGTCTTGCGGGAGATCACTTCGAGGTATTTGGTTTCGGTCGTTTCGGGATTGTTGCAGTTCAACAACTGCAACACCTCGCCTTCCGCAATCAGCGTGGTGGTTTTCGAGAGGATTTCCATCACCCGCATGTTGCCGGTGCGCACCATCATCTCGAAAGCCCGGGAATACAGATAATCGCCGACCAATACGCTGGCCGCATTGCCCCAGACCGCATTGGCCGATTCCTTGCCGCGCCGCAGGTCGGACTCGTCGACCACGTCGTCATGCAGCAAGGTCGCCGTATGGATGAACTCGATCACCGCGGCCAGAATCAGATGCCTGTCGGTCGCCTCGCCGAGCGCCTTCGCCGCGAGTAGCAGCAGCATCGGCCTGAGCCGCTTGCCGCCGTTGCCGACGATATAGTGGCCCATTTGATTGATCAGCACGACATCCGAGCTCAACTCGTTGATGATCAGTTGGTCGACGGCTCTGGCTTCGGTTTTCGTTAGACTCTTGATCGATTCGAAATCGATCGGCGCCATCGGACTCGGGGCGGTATGTGTTTGCAATGCCATGCTAATCGGTATGAGAATTGGGGAGTTATTTTTGATCGTAAAGCTGCAAATCCGCTGCATTTTGACGCTACGCTGTCCGAGATTTCCCGATGAACAGCAAATTCCCCCATCGTATTGAATAAGGTCTATTGATGTCAATAGCTTTTTTATGTTATCTTAATAAGGATCACTCACGGCCCGGCCAGATTTTGGTTGACGAGCCGTTAAATGCGAATATAATAGTCTGTTCACTTTTTACAGTAAATGCTTGACGGAGCTTACTCTGATGTATGCGGTAATTCAAACGGGTGGTAAACAGTACCGGGTGGCCGAAGGTACGACCTTGAAAATAGAAAAACTGGAACTCGGTACTGGCGACAGCGTTGAATTCGATAAGGTTCTGCTGGTCGGATCCGGCGATGCAGTCAAAGTCGGCGCACCTTTCATCGAAGGCGGCAAAGTTTCCGCGACCGTATTGTCGCAAGGCCGCCACAAAAAGATCAAAATCATTAAATTCAGACGGCGTAAGCACCATATGAAACAAATGGGCCATCGCCAATATTACACGGAAGTCCGGATCACCGGTATTTCCGCATAATTTTCAAAGAGGTGCATTGTGGCTCATAAGAAAGCGGGTGGTAGTACTCGGAACGGTCGCGACTCGAACGCGAAAAGATTAGGCGTCAAGCGCTTCGGCGGCGAAGTCGTCAAAGCCGGCAACATCATCGTGCGCCAGCGTGGCACGCATTTCCATGCCGGCGACAACGTAGGCCTCGGCAAGGATCATACCCTGTTTGCAACGGCAGACGGCAAAGTCGTATTTCAGGTTAAAGGCGACAAAGGCCGTAAATTCGTCAGCGTCGTTGCTGCCTAAGCCAAAACCGAAATCCAGGGCAACTCCGTAAGTTATGCTTCGGGATTTGCGCTTAGCAGCCCGGAACTCCCCAAAAAAGCTCCGCCAATTCATCGCGGGGCTTTTTTTGTTTTAACCGATGGCAAACCTGCACGGCAGAGTTGATCAATGAAGTTTGTTGACGAAGCAGAAATACGCGTGGAAGCGGGCGATGGTGGCAACGGCGTCATCGGCTTCCGGCGCGAAAAATACATTCCGATGGGCGGCCCGGACGGCGGCGACGGCGGCGACGGCGGCAGCGTTTATCTGATCGCGGCCGAAAACGTCAACACGCTGGCCGATTTCCGCTATCACGCCGTGCATCGGGCCGAACGCGGCCAGAACGGCATGGCGCGCAACTGCACCGGCCGAAAAGGGGAAGACTGCTATGTCCCCGTCCCGCTCGGCACGCGCGTCAGCGATGCGGATACCGACGAAGTGATGGGCGAACTGCTCACGGTGGGCGAGACCTTGCTGGTCGCAAAGGGCGGCTTTCACGGCCTCGGCAATACCCGCTTCAAAAGCAGCACCAACCGCGCTCCGCACAAAGCCAGCAAAGGCACGCCGGGCGAACACCGCAACCTGCTGCTCGAAATGACCCTGATTGCGGACGTCGGCCTGCTCGGCATGCCGAACGCGGGTAAATCGAGCCTGATCCGCGCCGTCTCATCCGCCCGCCCGAAGGTCGCCGATTATCCTTTCACCACCCTGCACCCGAATCTCGGCGTGGTCCGGATCGACGAGATGAAGAGCTTCGTGATCGCGGACATTCCGGGCGTCATCGAAGGCGCGGCCGAAGGCGCAGGACTCGGCCTGCAATTCCTGAAACATCTGTCGCGGACCGGCCTGCTACTGCATGTGATCGACATCGCGCCCTACGAGAGCAGCGACGATCCGGTCACTTCCGCAAAAAAAATCATCCACGAAATCGAGCAATGGAGCGACGATCTGGCGGACAAACCGCGCTGGCTGGTGCTGAACAAGATCGACATCGTACCACCCGACGAAGTCGACGCACACTGCGATACGATCGTCAAAGCATTGGACTGGGACGGGCCGGTCTACAAAATTTCGGCCACCAGCGGCGAAGGCACCCGCGAACTGATGTTTTCGATCATGGACTTTTTAGAAGAACGGCGGCGGAAAGACGACAGTGAAGAGGAATGATTTTTCGCATGTAAAACGCGTCGTCGTCAAAATCGGCAGCTCGCTGCTGACCAAAGGCGGCAAGGGCCTCGACCAAACCGCTATCGCCGGCTGGGTTGCCCAAATGGCGGGACTCCGCAAGCAGGACATCGACGTGATCCTGGTCTCCTCCGGCTCGGTCGCCGAAGGCATGTGCCGCCTCGGACTGAAAACCCGCCCGAAAACGCTTCACGAACTGCAGGCTTCGGCCGCGGTCGGCCAAATGGGCCTGGTGCGCGTGGTCGACGACAATTTCCAGCAGCACGGACTGCATGCCGCCCAGGTCCTCCTGACCCACGACGATCTCTCCGACCGCCGCCGCTATTTGAACGCGCGCAGCACGCTGTTGACCCTGCTCGATTTCGGTGCCGTGCCGGTGATCAACGAAAACGACACGGTCGCAACCGAAGAAATCCGCTTCGGCGATAACGATACGCTGGCCGCGCTGGTCGCGAATCTGGTCGAAGCCGAACTTCTGATCATCCTGACCGACCAGCAGGGCCTGTTTACCGGCGACCCGACTGTTTACCCGGACGCCACCCTGGTTTCCGAAATCCGCGCGAACGACCCGACCCTTGACCGGATGGCCGGCGCAAGCCGCAGCGGCCTGGGACGCGGCGGCATGTATACGAAGGTCCGCGCAGCCCGTCTCGCTTCGCGCTCGGGCACCGCGACGGTGATTGCGCCCGGCGCCGCCGAACAGGTGATCAGCCGCGTGATGGAAGGCAAAAACATCGGCACCTATTTCGTGCCGGATCTGGAACCTTTGGTCGCCCGGAAACGCTGGCTGGCCGGCCAGCTGCAAATCAAGGGCCAACTGGTGCTCGATCCGGGCGCGGTGAAAGTCTTGAAGACCAACGGCAAAAGCCTCTTGGCAGCCGGCGTCAAATCGGTGTCGGGACGTTTCGAACGCGGTGAGCTGGTATCCTGCATAGACGAGGAAGGTAATGAAATCGCGCGCGGACTGATCAATTACGGCAAAGCGGAAGCCGAACTGATCGCCGGCAAGAACAGCGCGGACTTTGAAAGGATTCTCGGCTATGCGGACGACGCGGAAATGATCCACCGCGACAATATGGTGCTGATTTAACCCCCCAAACCGCCCTTCTGGCAAAGAGAGCGGCGGATGCGCTTCGCTTATCCGCCCTACACATCCATACACATAGCCGCAATCCTCCGGAAACAAAAAAGGCCGAAACTCGAAGAGTTCGGCCCTTTTGGAAGCTATCCGCCTTGCTACTTTATCTGCGTAAGGAATTACGCGAGCGCTTTGACTTTTGCGTTCAATCTGCTTTTGCTGCGGGCAGCCTTGTTTTTATGGATCAGACCTTTGTTCACGGCAGAATCGATGACAGGCACCGCAGTATTGTAAGCGGCTTGCGCTTTTTCCTTGTCGCCCGCGTTAACGGCGGCAATCACTTTTTTGATGAAAGTACGCAAGTTGCTGCGTTGTCCTGCGTTGCGAACACGGCTTTTTTCCGCTTGCTTCGCGCGCTTTTTAGCTTGTGCTGTATTAGCCATAGTGTCTCGACTCGTGCAAAAGTATCAAGGTAAGTTAAAAGACTGGTTATTATGATGATAAATGTTATGATTGTCAAGAATTTAACTTCTTTTTCGAATTGTTCTTGAACGGACAACTCCTCAAATCGACCGCGCTGGTCGGCGCCATGACCCTGACCTCCCGGCTGCTCGGTTTCGTCAGAGACATGCTGATCGCCCGCCTTTTCGGAGCCGATCCCGCTACGGACGCTTTTTTTGCCGCCTTCAAACTGCCGAACTTCCTGCGCCGCCTGTTCGCCGAAGGCGCCTTCGCGCATGCGTTCGTGCCGGTGTTGACCGATTATAAGGAACATCACGGCCCGGCCGAATTAAAGGAATTTATCGATAAAACCGCCGGCACGCTGGCGCTAATCCTGTTTCTGATCACTGCCGCCGGCGTCATCGCCGCCCCGCTGCTGATCATGGGAATCGCGCCGGGTTTCGCCTGGCAAAGCGCCCGGCACGAGCTGGCCTCGCAGTTGCTGCGGATCAGCCTGCCCTATTTGTTTTTCATCTCTCTGACTGCGTTTGCCGGGGCGGTTTTGAACGCGCATGGTAAGTTCGCGCTGCCCGCCTTGACGCCGGTCTGGCTGAATATCGCGATGATCGCCGCCGCGCTCGAACTCGCGCCGCGGCTGGACGAACCGGTCACCGCGCTGGCCTGGGGCGTGTTTGCGGCGGGCATCGTGCAACTGGCGTTCCAACTGCCCGCGCTGGTCCGTTTGGGGCTGCTGCCGCGCTTTCGCCCGGGCTTTGCCGACCCCGGCGTCAAAAAAGTGATCGGGCTGATGCTGCCGGCGATGTTCAGCGTCTCGGTCACCCAGATCAACCTGCTGTTCGATACGCTGATCGCCTCACTATTGGCTGCCGGCAGCGTGTCCTGGCTGTATTATTCCGACCGGCTGGTCGAGTTTCCGCTCGGCATATTGGGCATCGCGGTCTCGACCGTGATTCTGCCGAATCTATCGAAAACCCATGCTGCCGGCGACCCCGCCGCGTTTTCCGCCGCGCTGGACTGGGGCCTGCGTCTGGTCTTGCTGATCGGATTGCCGGCGACGATGGGCCTGATCGTACTGGCCGAACCGCTGCTGTCCACGCTGTTCCAGTACGAGGCTTTCGGCGCCGAAGACGTACATTTCGCCGGAAAAAGCCTCAAGGCTTATGCGGCGGGCCTGCTGGGCTTCATTCTGATCAAAGTGCTCGCCCCGGCATTCACCGCGCGGATGGATATCAAAACCCCGGTCCGCTACAGCATTTATGCGATGATCGCGAGTCTGCTCCTGAACGTACTCGCGATCCCTTACGCGCATGCGGGGCTGGCGCTGGCGACGTCGCTTGGCGCTCTCTTCAATGCCGCCCTGCTGCTCGTCAAACTGCGGCGCGAGCGTATTTATCTGCCGGCCACCGGCTGGAGGCTTTTTTTAGTGCGCATTGGGCTCGCCACCGGCGTAATGTCGGCGGCTTTATACAGTCAAACCGATCCGAACGACTGGCTAGACGCAAGTTCGGGCAAAAGGGTTCTGCGGCTTTTGGAGTGGATAGGCATCGGCTTGCTGCTTTACGGGGCGACCTTATGGCTAACGGGCATGCGGACACCTCTTCCCACGATTAAAACGCAGACGGGCCGTTCGAACGGCTGACTGAAATCCGCCTTAGGACTCTGTGATTCCACCAAAGAAGAATAGAACAGCACCGAGAAACGACGATAAAACGCTGTATAAAGAACGCGAAGGTACCTATGCCCAAAGGGAGAGAGGACTTATCCAGCGTTTTCTTAAATCAAAGAAGCTCATGATTCACTGTTTTTGTAACATGCTGATAAAAAAGATCAATTAAGCGATCAATTTTCAATCGCCGCCAACAGCGATAAAAAACCATAATTTTTGTCCAGTTTACGAATGTTGATACGTCTTTAAGGAGGTAAACCACCACGGACCCCTTAAATATGAACAAACATGCCTTGCCGTTAATCGCCGGTTTGCTGGCCAGCCCACTGATTCAAGCAGCGGAAACAGTGGCGATAGACATTCCCGCCCAATCGCTGTCTTCCGCGCTGGAACAATTAGGCCGTCAGACCAGCTTGCAAATCCTGTATCCGGCCGAGGCCATTGCCGGTAAAACTTCACCCGGCGTTTCCGGGCACTATTCGCCGCGACAAATATTGGACAAACTCCTGGCCGGTTCGAATTTGAATTATCAATTCGTCGATCCCGGCACCGTTACTATCAAAAAAAGCACACCCGGCGGCGCCCCTAGCGCGGCCCAACTCGACGAAGTCTTCGTTACCGCCACCAAGACCGAGCGCGATATTTCCGAGGTGCCGGCCACCGTGGCGACCGTCGAGGCCAAACAAATCGAAAACATGTATAGCCGCGATAGCGGCGATTTGCTGACTCGCTCGGCCGGTATCGACATCGCCCGTTCCGGTAGTTCCGGCATATCGACGCTGAATATTCGCGGCACTGGGTACCTGCGTTCGTCGGTATTGGTCAACGGCCAATATGCCGAATTTCTGGATACCAGCATTGGCAACCGCAGTACACTGCAAACCATAGACTGGGACGATGTCGAGCGCGTCGAAATCGTGCGCGGCGCCGGTTCGGCGTTATACGGCCCCAATGCGATGGGTGGCGTGGTCAACGTCATTACCAAAGATGCGCCGGAAGAAAAAAACGTCACCCGGCCGTTTTTCGTATTCGATAGCTTACCAACTTACGGCGGCGGCGTGTCGAGCGGAGGCACGCTAAACGATTTTACCTATCTGATAAATTTCAAGCACTTGAATTCGGACGGCTATAAAAGTACGCCCAAACCGGCCATTTATCCCGGTTCTTCGGGGACGATTTCGCATTCTTTGGAAAACGGCAAATGGGATAGAAGCATGCTTGGCGGCCGTCTGGGCTATCGAATCTCGGAGCGGGATAAACTCGATTTCGCCTTCAATTACATGGATGAATCCGCCTTGGCCTTCGACCGTCCCCATACCCCGCAAAACGGTACTTATAGCCAGTACAGTCTAGAGTTCAAGCACGAGTTTTCCGACCGTTTCGATGTCACGGCCATCGTCAGCCATCGCAGCCATGTCGCCGACCTGACCTGGGACAGCTATTTTTATCCGTACACGACGACCGATATCGCGCCCGACAGCACCTTGTACGAGGATGCGCAAAAATTGACCGGCGAAGTGCGCGCTCGCTGGGCTCCGGTGCAAGGCCATACCTTGTTGTTCGGTTACAACGCTGCTCAGGATTGGACCAAACGACGTAATGTCAAAGCCTTGACCGGGGCGGAAACAGACCGCCGCAAAGCCGATATCAGTAACCACGGTTTGTATCTGCAATACGAACTGGAATTTGACAACAAACTATTCGTCACGATGGGCGGGCGTTACGATTGGTTTAATTACGACGTTAATTCCCATATCGTTTCCAGCAATACGCAGCGCCTCAGCAACACCTCTTTCGAGACGTTTAATCCCAGAGGCGGCATTCGCTATAAATTCAACGATGCCATCTCGGTTCATTCCAGCATAGGCACCGGTTTTCGCGCTCCCGAACCCGTTACTGTCGTCGGCGGTGCCAACAGCACCAATTCTGAATTGCGGCCTAATTACGGATTGAAACCGGAAACATCCAACAGCTATGATCTGGGCGTTAATTTCGATACGCCATTCGGATTACACGTTGGCGCGACCGGATTTTTCAACGATATTTCCGATTACATTCTGGCATCGAGAGGCCAGGAAGGCAGCAAAACCATCATCCAATTCCAGAATCTGGCCAAAGTGCAGAGCTACGGCGCGGAATTGGAGTTAACACAAAAGTTAACAGATCATCTCAGTCTGTTCACTAACTACACCCATACCATTTCCCGCACCGCCGCCGCCCTGGCAGCCACCGCATCGGGATTACCTCAAGAAGGTTACCAATTGCCCAATGTACCGGAAGATAAGGTTGCATTCGGCCTGTTATTCGATTCATCACAGTTTCGCGGTCGCCTGGAAGGCCGCTATGCCGGCAAGCAATTTATCAGTGGCGACAGCCGAAATCTGGATGCCTATGCGCTGAATTCCTATGTCGTCGCCGATATCAACGCCACTTACCGGCATCCGCTCGGTAATAAAAAGACGTTGGATATTACCGCCGGCATCAACAATATCTTCAACCGCCAGTATGAAACTCGAAGCATAGGTTATTACAACGAACCCCGGATCGGATTCATTAGGCTTGGCTTGGAGTTGTAACACAGTGAAACGGCATCGACCGATGCCGCCGCTACCGGGACGGTAGCGTAATGTCCAGGGATTAAAACGCCTGGATAAAAGGGAAGTCGGTTATCGCCGGTATCCCAGCAAGCTGTTCCAGGGAGGGCGCGGTTTGTATGTTGCCCGCAAGGGTTTTTTATCATTATTAAACGAGGTATTGACCATGTTAAATGAAATCAAAATCGACGATCTGAGTGCCGTTTTTGGGCGCCGTCTGAAAATGGCCGAATGCTGCAATACCGGACCTAAATGCTCGACGGATTGCGCACACTAACTGTTAGTCAACTTAACTTGATCGGGAAGCTTTCGGGTTTCCCGATCCCTGATATATCGGAGTTTGTCAATGAAAAATTTGTTGAAGGAATTTCATATACTCAATACCAAAATCGGCCCCGTTGGTTTTCACGGCCCATCTGCCAAACTGTTTGAATTACAGCCCGATATTGCATCCAGCGTTTCGGCATTGAAAAAAGGCGATCAGTCCTTTGATGCTTTGCCCTGTTTTGAACGGGAGCGTCTGGAACAAACACTGCGGGTGGCTTTATCCGAAGGCTTGGGCACGAGAACTAATATTTTGGGCGAAAGCGAAAGCTTGACCGGGTTTTATCTGTTTGTCAGTCAGGAATGCAATCTCGCTTGCACGTATTGTTACGGCGACGGCGGCGAGTACCGCAAAGGCAAAATGATGATGGATCAACGCACCGCCGATAATTTTATCGACAAGTTCATTACCGATCGAAACCCCGGCTATCTGATTAATTTTTTCGGCGGCGAACCGTTGCTGAATCTACCGCTGATGCAAAGAATTATCGACCGTTGCAAAGCCAAGACTGAGCCTTACGGCATCAGGATGGTCTTCAATATGACCACCAATGGCACGGTCTGGAACGAAAAAATTGCCAATTTTGTAGCAGCAAACCTCGATACGGTTACCGTCAGCCTCGACGGCCCCAAGGACATCAACGACTCTCAACGTCCTGGGCTAGGCAGTTTCTCGCCTTATGATAAAACCGTGCGGACTATCGACGAACTGCGGCAAAGCGAGGTCCGTTATACGGTACGTACCATCATGACCAAAAACAGTTTTGGCCGCTTGAAAGAGATTTATCGGCATAATAGTGCGCTGGCCGGGAAAGGCGGGGTGGGTCTGAGCAGCGTCGATGTCGCCGACGGGCACGCGCTTGGTTTAACTGATGCCGAGCATCGGGCCTTGGTCGACGAAATCGCCGAAATCAATTCAGATAACTTGCATTCCCTGGCGGATAGCGACCATCCGCAATTCAACGAATATACCGGCGACCTGTGCCAGCTATTGCTAGGCCGGCAATTCAGGCCGCGCCCGTGCAATGCCAGCCAAACCGTATTGGCGATAGCTGCCGATGGCGATATTTACCCCTGCCACCGCTTCGTGGGTTACCAGGCGTTTTGTGTCGGCAACGTTAACGACGATCAGCCGCTCAATGATCGCCATACCGAATTACGTCAATCGTTTAAGGCTATGCCTGTCGACAAAAACCCGCAATGTAGCCACTGTTGGGCACAACATTTGTGCGGCGGTAGTTGTTATGTCATCTCGCATCTGCGAGAAGGCGACATTTTTAAACCGCCCGCCCGCTACTGCTATCTGAAACAGACGGTTTACGAGCGACTGTTAACCGAGTTTGCCGAGATTATGGCCGATCCGCAACGTAAGCAACGGCTCATTGATAACGTTACCTATCTATGTCATTGAATCGGAGCCCATCATGAAAACTTGCTTATATCGATTCACTGCCTTCGTGTTAGTGTTAATTGCATCCCCTGCGCATTCTGCCTGCGGTCCGGTTTATGGAGCCGATGGCATTGCTGTGGACAAAAACGGCGACGTCTGGATTGCGCACTACGAAGATGTGCGCCTGGGAAAACTAACGCCTGCCAGCGGTCGGTTCGAGGAATATCTGCCCACCACCGTTGCCAATCCGACGGTGTTAAAGCGCGACACCTGGGATGACAAGGACGGGTTCAGTTACAAATTCGATTTCGGTTTCTATGGCTTGGGCATGGATGATAGCCACGATACGGTCTGGTCGTTGGCATTCAATAGCGACAAGCTTACCCGTTTTTCGCGCAACGACCGACTATTCGCCGATGTTCAATTGCCTGGTCGCAGTCTGGGACGTTTCGTATTGCCGGTCGATGCGCAAGGCAACGTCTGGACCTTGGCCGGCCCCTGTTGCGGTCAGGAAGGCGAGTTGCAATTGGTAAAAATCAATCCGCAACTGGAACAACAGGCGTTTGCGCTGCAAGTGCGCAAAGCCAAGGTACCCAGCCTGACGGTGGGCCGGGATGGGACGGTTTGGGCATCGCTAATTGCCAACGACGACACATTGCCAAGCTTGTACGCCTTTCGCAACGGCCAATTCGAAGCGGTGCCTCTCCCGCTCGAAATGACGACCTTTATTACCCGGCTGCATGTCGATGCGCAAGGCGATTTATGGCTGGCGACCGGCGACGATATTTGGCGCAAACACAACAAAACTTTCGAACGCTATCACTTACCCACGCCGGGCGCTCAACCGTCGATGATGACCAGCGATACGCGCGGCAATCTGTGGTTTACCGAATGGCACGGCAACAAGATCGGCCGTATCGACAGCACAGGCCATATTCGCGAATATCCGATTCCGCCGGAAGAAGAATCGCCTTTAACTTTGGCGGTCGATGCCGACGGCAAAGTCTGGTTCTCGGTATTGTTCAACTACGATCTGTTCCGCCTCGATCCCGACAGCGGCCAAATCCAAAGCTTCCCGCTGCCGGTACCCTCCAACTGGTCGAAAAATGCCGCCGAAGGCTTGAGCGCCTGCGTATTGAAACCCAAGGATGCCTTGAGCCTGATGGCTGCCAAAACGCCGCCGCAACCGGTCGCGGCGGCGAATCCAGTGCTTCGCCATCCTTTAAACTATCCGGACAATGCCGGCGCCAAGGCCTTCGAGCAAAATTGCCATACGGCTTGCCATAGTTGGTACCGGGTGGATAGGGCCGGCCAACGGCGTACCGACTGGCGGCCGACCGTGGAACGGATGATCGAGTTCAACAAGGCGCCGATAGCGGACGAACAGCGCGAATTGATCGTCGATTATCTGAACCGGCATTACACGCTGGCCAAACCTTGATGGATCTAACGAGAGCAGGCTTGACGGCCGTGTGTCTGGTCGTGACGGCGCCGGTGTTGTTCGCCGACAACGGCCTGGAGGTCATCACCACCGAGGACATCGAGCGCGAAAAACCGGCCAGCCTGATGGAATTGCTGCGCAAACGCGGCGGCGTCGGCGACAGTTCCGGCGCTTTGAGTTTGCGCGGCGTTCCCAAGGTGGCCTTGTATGTCGACGGTTTTTCGCGCAGCGGTTCGGTATTGGAACTGGACAAGGTCAAGCCTCAGGATGTCGCCCGTATCGAGATCATTCGCGGCGCAGCCTCCAACCGTTACGGCGCCGATGCCTTGGGTGGGGCGATCATCGTCACCACCTTGCAAGCCAAACCGAAAATGTCTCTGGACTTGGTGCAAGGTTATGACAGCCTCGATAGCCATTACAGCCGCGCCATCGCTTCCGGCGGTCAAAACGGCATCGATTTGCGCGCCAGTTTCGAAGACAGCCTGAGCAATCGGTGGATGATTCAGCGTAGCGACAGTCCTCTGGCATCATTGGCACAGACTCAGACTACCTGGCTCGCCAAACGTGGTGGCGACATCAAGGCCAGCTACCGCAACGACTGGCTGACAGCCGGCGCCGAACTCAACTATCTGGAACAAACCCGCAATTACGGCCGGCCTAATAATTACAACCAATACATCACAATACGGCCCAGATTGTTTTCAGAAATGCGCTTCGGCGAGCTAAAATTGAACGGTAAACTGATGTACGAAGACAGCCGTATCGATGTGTTTCGCGATGTCGGCGACGTTCAAAATCTGGCGCTGTATATGCTGGGTCCCGAAACTGAAAACAGCTTCAATCTGGAAGTGCAGGCGGATTACCGCAACTTCAATGCTGGCCTGGTTTACGCGGTCAATCAAGCCGCCGTCGAACAAAACCTGGCAAGCAACGGCCAGCGTTTGTTCGCTATGCGCAGCACGGTGGACCGAATCGGTGTGTTCGGCGGTTACGGTCTGGATTTTTTCGACGACTGGCATCTGGATGTCAGCGGCCGTTACGATCAATACGACTATTCCGGCATATCGATCTACGATGCCGGCCTGGAAACGCACGAGGCCGATACCTTCAAACAAGCCTTCAACCCCAAACTGGCCTTATCCTGGAAAGCCTGGCCGTGGCTGAGTTTGCGCGGCTCCGCCGCCACCGGCTTCATGCCGCCCGATCCGGCCACGCTGTATTTTCGGCAGACGCGGCCGAATTATCTGATTCTGCCCAATCCCGGCTTGCGGCCCGAACAATCGACCACGCTGGATTTCGGTTTCGAAACCGCTTGGCAGGGCGGGAAGGCGGAACTGACTTGGTTTTATACCCGTTGGACCGACAAGATGGAGCGGCTGGTGACTGCCGGTACGCCGACGACCCAGCAAACCGTCAATCTCGGCGCATCGGAATCGCAAGGTCTGGAATTCAGCCTACAGCAAGGTCTGCTCGAAGACTTAAATCTGAGCTTCAACTATACCCTGACGGCCACGCAAATCACCAAAAGCCTTGATGCCGCCTACATCGGCAACGAACTGGCCTACCAACCGCGCCACAGGATCAATGCGGTACTGACCTATACCGGCATCAAGGATTTGACCGCCCGGCTGAATCTACACCACGAATCGGAGCAATATATGGATTTTCGCAATCTGCGCCGCGATGCCGCAGGCAACGCCTGGTACAACCAAGCCTACGCCACGCTGGATTTTCTGCTGACCAAAAAACTGCAATGGGCCGGCAACGGCGTGAATTTGACCTTGGCGCTGAATAATCTGACCGACAACCGCTTCCAGAAAAGCCTGTTTCAAGTCGATGTCGGCCGGGTGGTGCGCGGCGAGATTGAAGTGCAATTTTAATGGCAGCTCAAGCAGGAAATTGGGCCGTTTCGGCCGAACGCTTGATCAAACGCTATCCTAACGGCCATCTGGCTTTGGAGGGTGTCGATCTGCAGATTCGGCGCGGCGAGGTATTCGGTCTATTGGGGCAAAACGGCGCCGGCAAGACCACCTTGCTGAAAATTCTCTGCGGTTTACTGCAACCGTGCCGCGGCCGGCTCAGGATACTCGATATGGAAGCCAAGAACGGCTTTCATCACATCAAGCGCTGCTTGGGCGTGGTATCGCAAGATATCAATCTCGATCAACCGTTGACCGTGCTCGGCAATTTGCAACGGCATTGCAGTTATTTTTCGATTCCCCGCCGGCAAGCCTCGGCACGCATTGCCGAATGGCTGCACATTTTACAGTTGGAACACGCCGCCCACCAGTCCATCCATCAACTATCCGGCGGCAACAAGCGTAAGGTGATGATCGCGCGCGCCTTCATCACCGAGCCGCAACTGTTGATCCTGGACGAGCCGACCAATGCGCTCGATCCGTCGGTGCGCAGCGTGGTTTGGGACAGGATATGCGCCTTTGCCGATCAGGGCGGCACGGTATTGCTGTCCACTCACCACTTTCAGGAAGCCGAGCATCTTTGCGGTCGAGTCGAGCTGATTCATCAAGGTCGATTGCAGACGCTGGATAGCGCCGAATCGCTGGAAAGCCGCTTTCATGCGCTTACGGCAAACGAAGCGGCATGATATCGTCGGGATTTTGGGCGTTTGTCGCCAGGACCTTGGCCGAAAGTCTGGAAAACTGGCGCTACGCGTTGTTTCGTATGGTGTTTCAGCCTTTTGTTTATCTGTTGGTATTCGGCAAAATTCTCGGCCAAGCCTTATCGGGCAGCGGTTATTCGTTAACCGTAGGGCCGGGCATCATAGCCATGCTGGTGATGAATACGGCATTGAACAGTATCGGCGGCCTGTTTTCGCGCGGTTACTATTTCCGCAGCATGGAAGGTTGGTTACTGGCACCCCTCAGCCTTCGCGCCCTAATGTTAGCCTGGGTGACGGGAACAGTGCTGATAGCCACCTTCGCGGGTTTGATCGGCAGCCTGATACTGTACCTGCTTTTAGGCTATCAGCCGGTATCCCCGTGGGCGGAATTGCTATGCCTGCTATACGGCGCGGCGGCGTTCGCATTATTGTGTTGCATCGGCTATACCTTGCCGTCAACACCAGCCAAGGCTCAGGACTTTCTGGCATTTTTGTTGATGCCGATGATGTTTCTCGGCTGTACTTTCTTCAGCTATGCGATGCTGGAATCCCCCTGGAATGTCGTCGCGCTGCTGCTACCAACCACTTATCTCAGCGAAGCCTTGCGCATAGCTTACGGCAGTCAATCTTCCGCTCTCGATCCAACGCAGATCGTCGGCGGCGGCATCGCCGCGCTTATATTGCTATTCATTGTCGCCGATTGGTCTTTCCGGCGCAGGTTTCGTGATTTTCTTTGGTAATTAAAAAACGGTGACAATGGTCTGTCTGTTTTTGGGTTATTCGGAAAATAGGGCATATCGCCGAATACGCGAAATATAACATAGTTTAATTTTTAGAGAGATACAACCTATTGAATATAAAGGATTAAATAATTGGCATATATCGTGCTTATTTAGTAACGATGTTATGTCGACAAAGGATGACCTTTTCATGACCGAAAAAATATCTCACAACATGTTACAGGCTTGGTTTCACCGTTATTCGTCCGATCTCGAAATATTCTTTTGCCGAAAGATTGGCGAATCGGATGCCCCGGATCTGGTGCAGGAAGTCTATCTACGGGCGATAACCTATTCATCATCGGCGGCCATTATTCAGCCGCGCGCGTTTTTGTTCAAAATAGCCGCCAACTTGGTCGTCGACCATGTTCGTAAACAGAGCTACCGCCAATGCGACAATTATGAAGAAATCGAAGAAGAGACGATTACCAGTATTCTGGGACCGGAGGATGCTTTGTGCGGAAAAGAACGCCTAAGAAAGTTTCGCGATGCTTTGGCGCAATTGCCCGCCGATCATCGGCAAGCCTTTTTGCTGAATCGTTTCGAAGGTTTGTCTCATATGGAAATCGCGCAATTTATGGGGGTTTCCGATAAAACCGTAAAGCGTTACATTACGAAAGCCTTCGATCATTGCTTGAGCAGCCTCGAATTATAAAAGGGTACAAATACAAGTTAGTTTATAAGAGGCTGGGCTGAAGTTTATATTTGACCGCTATGCCGGTATACTGGCCCGATACAGCGATAACCGGTCTTTCCGGAGGCGCTTTCGGGGTTCCGGTTTGCTTGGATGCCTGGCATTCAACTGATTTTTCGAATAAAACAGCGGTATTTTTATGCGGCTTTCAACCATCAGAACCTCGGTTTACCGAATAATGAAAGATTTATGATAGAGCAACTCGATTCCAATGCCGTTCGCCGACAGGCCATTGCGTGGTTGGTTAGCAAGCAATCCGGAGCGTTTAGCGCAGAGGAGAGACAGGCGTTCGAGCGTTGGTTGGCGGCCGATCCCGATCATAGCCGAATCTACCGGCAAATAGAGGCGGCATGGATGGGCTTGCCTTGCCCGAGCATCGAATTGGCGGCCGCGCGTAAAAAAGATCGGCGTTTATGGCGGCATAGTCAAAGATTGGCCTTGGCGATTGCTGCCAGCATGGCGCTTGCCGTCGGGCTTTGTGCCTGGGAAGGTTGGCCACTTGCCGACAATAGCGTCTTTCGTACCGCGAAAGGCGAGAGGCGGAATATTACCTTGGCCGATGGTTCTTCCGTCGAGCTTAATTCCGACAGCGAGCTTGCCGTCTATTACAGTTGGCGAGGCCGTTCTTTAGCGCTACTGCGCGGCGAAGCCTTGTTCGGCGTGGCTCCGGGTAAACTGCGGCCTTTCGAGGTGACGGCGGGAGGCGGACGAATTCGCGATATCGGCACCCGTTTCGATGTGGTCGTCGGCGCTTCGCAAAATCGCGTTTCGGTATTGGAAGGCGCCATTGATCTGCGATTGGCCGCCACGGGCGATCAACGCCAAACCTTAGCCGGACAGGCAATAACCTACAATGCCGTGACAGTGCTTTCGGAACCTGAAGCGGCCGATGTCAAGGCGCTCACGGCTTGGCATACCGGCAAATTGATTTTCCGCAATACGCCGTTGTCGGAAGTCCTCAATAAATTGGAGCGTTATCATCCCGTGCATTTCCGGCTTGCGGAGCCGTCATTGGCTTTTTTGCCTCTGGGCGGAGTCTTCGACAATAACGATCTCGAACGCTTTCTTGTTACCTTGGAAGCGGTTTTGCCGGTCGACATTAAACGCGATAAAAACGGTGATGTGTTGATCGATCGCCGTCGCTCCCGAAAGTTTTCAAAGTAACCGTAGTGACCTGAAAAACATAAATCACAGAAGGGGATCGTGCAGGCTTTGCAGCCCCCCGCTTATTCCACCGCCACCGATTTCGCCAAGTTTCTTGGCTGGTCGACATCGGTGCCTTTCAATACCGCGACATGGCAGGCCAGAAGCTCAGGGCCTTGGCCTGTTCGTTCCGATGCACCCGCTCCAGATGGCTAAGCGGGTTCCGGTCGCTCGTTCCGAGCGCTTCGTCCTCGGTTTCGGGCTGGCTCGTCACTACCGCCGCCTGTTCCGCGACCGCCATTTCGATGATATCGGTCAGGTAATATTCGAACTTAAGTGATTTCCATCGGCTTCGTATTGGCTCTAATCCAGTCTGCAAATGCTGTTTCGGACAGACGCCCTTCCGCAAGCCTTAACATGGCAACCACGCAAGACGGATCATCGGCCATCAATTTCTGACCGTTCAAAGCCAGAAACAGCTCGGTAACCGTAAAGGCTGTTCGTTTGTTGCCGTCAATAAAAGGATGATTACGAGTAAGATCAAAGCCATAGGCGGCAGCCGGCGCCGACAAATCCGGGTCATCGTAACTGGCTGAATTTCGAGGGCGAAACAGCGCCGATTCCAACAAGCCACGCTCACGAATCCCCACCGCGCCGCCATGCTCTGCAAGGTGTTCCTCATGCAAAGCAAGAACAACGGATTCCTCGACCCAAACAACCGGCATTACTTCGCCAGTTCGTGCAGCACATCACGGCGCTTTTTCATGATCTGCCGCGCCAGGGTCATTTGTTTCTCGAATTCTGGATCATAGGGCGTCAGTCGAAAACCTTCCGGCGATTCGGTCAAAAATACCCTATCGCCTTTTTCAAGGCGCAGCTTGTCCAATGCTTCCTTAGGCAAGACGACGCCCACGGAATTGCCAGCCGTTGTCAGCTTCAGCGTGAATTATTCAGAAATAAGTTCAAGAGATAGTTATTAAGAATTGTAGGGATAATCGAAAGTTAGCGTTTGCCAGAAGGCCACTTCGAGAATTGAACGTCGATCCCTATCTCTTAAAAACGGGGATAATCGAACCAAACAAAAAGACGACCGGTCCAATTTTTTTTGACATTTTAGACGACCGGTCGTATATTAATCGCCTGCAAAAGCTCACTCAAAAACAAACCAAGCGTGAAAATTTACTCAATCAAGACGTCTCCTTGCTCATGCTTCAGGGCGGGCTAAAAGAGATTCTTGAGGCCGTACAAATTCTTTTTACCGCTATTTCAAGATTTTGCAGCCGCGTCGATCGCTCACTGCATAGTGATTTACGTGGAATAGAGGATTTCCCGAATGACTTGGACTTTCTTGAAGCCTATGGCGTCTCTGTTTCCAGGTCAAACGACGGTCAAAGAACATGCTGAAAAAGTGGGATTCGAGCAATCGAATTTCGCAGATGAAAATCGGCATCGACCGGCAACAGCGGAAGTTTAACCGAGTTAAATAGCGCGTTTGTAGCGGTTTGCAAACGCGCATTTTTAAAATTTCGACATTCAATCCGAGCCATGACCATGATCCAGAAAACACTCATAAAGACCTTGTGCAGCCTGCTGCTGACTTCAACGATGGCCCATGCCGAAATATTGGCGATGGTGAACTACGACGGCAAGCCGGGCAGCACCCCGCGCCGGGAAGGCATTGCGATCCTCGATGTAGATCCTGAGTCGCCGCAATTCGGCAAAATCTTAACCGATCTGCCTCTGCCGCCGGATACGGTTTCCCATCATTTCTTTTATAACAAAGATTTAAGCAAGGCCTATATCACCGCCTTGGGCAACGGCGCCTTGCGCGTGATCGACATGAAGCGCACGCCGTACACCATTAAATTACTGGATGTGCCTGAGTGCGAAGTCGGCGAAGACATGGCGTTCACTGCGGACCAAAAAACCTGGTATCTCACCTGTATGGGATCGAGTAACGTGATTGTCGGCGATGCGCGGACGGATAAAGTCAGACAGGTCATTGCCGCCAATGGCCCGGACACCTTTATTCGGTACCCGCACGGCATTGGGCTGCAGGAAGAGATCAATCGGCTCATCGTTACCAGCACCGTGCGTCCGTCCGACCTGAAAGATCCCGGTGAAACCGTCACCGTCATCGAAGCGGCGAGCGGCAAGGTACTTTCCACGCATAAATTGTCCGACCAACCCAGTCCGTCGGGTTCAGCGCCGGTAGAAGCGGTATTCGTGCCGCATGCGAACCCACCGCTGGCTTATATCAATACCCTGTTCGAAGGTAAATTATGGCGGGCGACATGGCAGGCGAATAGTGATACGTTTGATTTTCAGCCCATTTATGACTTTTCGGCAATCAAGCAGGGCGTTCCTTTGGAAATTTACTTTAACCGAGCACACGATCGGTTATACGTCACTACCGCAAAGCCCGGCGCTTTGAATATTTTCGACATCAGCGGCCAATCCATAGCAAAACCTATTTTACTGAAATCGATTCCAACCGCCGCGGGCTCTCATCATGTCGTCTTTTCGCCCGATGAAAAATATGCGTTCGTACAGAATAATTTTTTAAATCTGCCCGAAATGGACGATGGTTCGATTACCGTGATCGATTTGTATAAAATGACCAGGAAAACCAGTATCGATACGCTGAAAAAGATGGGTTTAAAACCCCACGACATTTACATGCTGCCGGCATGGCACACGGATGATGCGCATTAAGGATACGCCCAAAAGTAACGTCCCGAAACTCTCCCACGGAAGCCCGATTCCTCTTTCTGAAAGTGTCGGCTAGAGCATTTTCATATCGCGTATAAGGGCGCAATACCGTTAAGTCAAGCCGTCATCTCGGCCGGGATTCATGCCAGGCTTTCCTGCCTGGCCCCCTTCGGGTCAATGCAAATCTGTTCCAGACAGATTTGTGCCGAGATCCAGATGACAGGGATGTATGAGAACCCGCCATCCTTGGCTTCTGGATTCGGCAACCGCCCCTGCGTTGCTCTATCTCCTGCATCCCTGCGGTCGTCCGGCAATCCTTGCTGGAATGACGAGTTTCCCTTAACTTAGCGGCATGGCTTATGAACGTAAACCCGAAACGAAAATGCTCTAAATCAACACTTTTCCCAGAGGCCCTGCAACTGCACAGAGGGTTGCATGAGCAAGCGTACCGGCTCATACAGAGGATATTGAGTTCCTTTACCAAAAAAATTTACGATTTTAAATTCGTCGGTATGGATTTTTACGACTTTATCATCACGAAACAATGCGGAAGGGACCGAGGCAACGGTTATTCCACCGTCACCGATTTCGCCAAGTTTCTTGGCTGGTCGACATCGGTGCCTTTCAATACCGCGACATGGTAGGCCAGAAGTTGCAGCGGAATAGAAAACACGATCGGCGAAACTTCGTTTTCGACCTGGGAGATTTCAATATACTGCACGTTGCCGTCATCCGAAGCGCTAAACCTTTCGTCTTTGAATACGATCAATTGGCCGCCGCGGGCGCTGACCTCCTGCATGTTCGATTTCAACTTTTCGAGCAGGCTGTTGTTCGGCGCTACCGTGATCACCGGCATGTCGGCGTCGATCAGCGCCAGGGGACCATGCTTCAACTCACCGGCCGGATAGGCTTCGGCATGGATGTAGGAGATTTCCTTCAACTTCAGCGCGCCTTCCATCGCAATCGGGTAATGCGTCCCCCGGCCGAGGAACAAGGCGTGCTCTTTCTCCGCGAACTGCTCGGCCAATTCCTTCACCTTGTCGTTCAATTCCAGTGCTTTTTCGATCTTGCCGGGCAGGCCGAACAGTTCGGAGGTGATTTTTTCTTCCAACGCATTGGGCAGATGGAATCGGCGGCCGATGGCGATCACCAGCAGCATCAGCGTGACCAGCTGGGTCGTGAAGGCCTTGGTCGAGGCGACCCCGATTTCCGGGCCGGCCCGGGTCATCAGCGCCAAGTCGGATTCCCGGACCAGCGAGCTTTCCGGCACGTTGCAGATCGCGACCGAGTATTTGGCGCCCTGCCGTTTCGCTTCCTGCAGCGCGGCCAGGGTGTCTGCGGTTTCGCCCGACTGCGAGATCGTGACGATCAGCGTATCCGGCGCCAGCACCGGATTACGGTAACGGAATTCGCTGGCGACTTCGATGTCGCAAGGGACGCGCGCGAACCGTTCGAACCAGTAGCGCGCGACCAGTCCTGCATGGTAGCTGGTTCCGCAGGCGAGAATCTGCACCGATTTGATCCGGTCGAAGATTTCATTGGCGTTGTGCCCGAACGCGTTTTCCTGCAGGCGGTTCTTGACGAAGCGGCCTTCCAGCGTCTGCGAAATCGCGAACGGCTGTTCGTAGATTTCCTTCAGCATATAGTGCCGGTAATTGCCTTTATCGACCGCATCCGGTTTCAGGCCGCTTTCCTTGATCGGACGCTCGACGACATGGCCTTTCGCATCGTAAATGACCAGTTGATCGGTCTTGAGGGCGGCGATATCGCCGTCTTCGAGAAAGATGAAGCGCTGGGTGACCGGCAGCAGGGCGGCCACGTCCGAGGCGATGAAATATTCGCCGATTCCGACCCCGATCACCAAAGGACTGCCTTTGCGGCAGGCGATCAGAAGCTCCGGACTGGCCGTGCTGATGATGCCGAGCGCATAGGCCCCTTCGAGCTTTTTGACCGTCTGCTTGACCGCATCCAGCAGCCCGCCTGTGGTTTCCAGCGCATGGTTGATTTCGTGCACGACAACTTCGGTATCGGTTTCGGAAGTGAACTCGTAGCCGTTCCGCTTTTGCGCACAACGCAAATCTTCGTGATTTTCGATAATGCCGTTATGCACGACCGCGACTTTGTTGCGGCTGACATGCGGGTGCGCATTCTCGGTACAGGGCTTCCCGTGTGTCGCCCAGCGCGTATGCGCAATCCCGAGCGTGCCGGACATCGGATCGGCGTCCAGCGAATCCGCCAATCCCTTGACCTTGCCGACTTCCCGTTTCCGCCGAATGTTCTGACCGGCAACGATCGCGATCCCGGCCGAATCGTAGCCGCGGTATTCCAGCCGCCGTAAACCTTCGAGTAAAATCGGAACCACGTTTCGTTCCGCAATGCCGCCTACGATGCCGCACATGTCATTTCTCCTTTTTTACGGGCCGTTGCCAGCCGGGAATTGAAACCTGTTTCGCCCTGGACAGGGTGAGCTGATTTTCAGGGCTGTCCTTGGTGATCGTCGAGCCGGCGCCGATCGTCGCATAATTGCCGATCGTGACCGGCGCGATCAATTGCGTGTCCGAGCCGATGAACGCGCCGTCGCCGATTACGGTCCGAAACTTGTTCACGCCGTCGTAATTGCAGGTGATCGTGCCGGCGCCGATGTTGACCTGGCTGCCGACCGTGCTGTCGCCGATATAGCTCAGATGATTGATTTTCGAACCCTGACCGACCGTGGATTTTTTGATCTCGACGAAATTGCCGATATGCGCCTCTTCGGCCAATACCGTCTCCGGGCGCAACCGCGCGAATGGACCGACCCGACTGCCCTGCCCGATCACCGCGTTTTCGATCACGCAGTTCGGCAGGATTTCGACATTGTCCTCGATAATCGAATCCTTGATCTGGCAGTTGGCGCCGATTTTGACGTTGCTGCCGATGTTGAGGCGGCCTTCCAGAATCACGTTCACGTCGATTTCGATGTCCTGGCCAAGCGCTTCGAGCGTGCCTCTCAGATCGAAACGCGCGGGGTCGTAGAGCGTGACGCCTTGCGCCATCAGGACCCTGGCCTGTTCGTTCTGATACACTCGCTCCAGGTGGCTGAGCTGGTTCCGGTCGTTCACCCCGAGCACTTCGTCCTCGGTTTCAGGCCGGCTCGTCACCACCGCCACCTGTTCCGCGACCGCCATTTCGATGATATCGGTCAGGTAATATTCGCCCTGGGCGTTGTGGTTCTTCAACTGACCGAGCCATTTTTTGAGCTGTCCGCCCCGCACCGCCATGATGCCGGTGTTCACTTCACGGATTTGCCTCTCGGACTCGTTCGCGTCTTTTTCTTCGACGATTCGGGTAACGGCGCCTTGGCCATTTCTAACGATCCGGCCATAGCCTTTCGGATTGTCGAGCATCACGGTCAGCAGGCCCAGCGATTTTTCGCCGACGTTCGCCAGCAGCCCTTCCACGGTCGATTTTTTCAGCAGCGGCACGTCGCCGTACAGAATCAATACATTATCCTGCTCCCGGATCTGATCACCGACCTGCTGGACCGCATGGCCGGTGCCGAGCTGCTGCTTTTGCTCGAACCAGCCGGTTTCGATGTCTTTCAACGTATCGAGCACCCGTTCCGCGCCGTGGCCGTAAACGATCAGGATGTGGTTGTTTTCGAGGCCGCGGCTCATGTCGTAGACATGGCGAAGCAAGGGTTTACCGGCGATCTTGTGCAAGATTTTCGGCAATTCCGAACGCATCCGGGTTCCTTTGCCGGCGGCGAGTATGATTGTGGTCAGGTTCATGGCAATTTTCCTGCGCCTCTGTGTTGTATGCGGATTTCCAGTAGAAAGTGTAGGGTACGCTGCGCGTACCTTTTTCCAGCGCATCAAGCACTGATAGGTACGCGCAGCGTACCCTACCAGGGGTTTCGCTCAATGCGGAGCTTGGGATCGAGAGAAATTATACAAAATAAAAAGCCCGATAACGTCATTCGGCGCTATCGGGCTTGATTTATTCGCGTAGAAAACGCGGATTTTCGCGTTTAGCCGCCGCGTTTTCTGAGCCGTTCCAGCGTACGAAGCTGCATGATCGCCTGGATGAGCTGCGCCTGCGCGGTCGCGTAGTCGACTTTTCCGGACTTGTCGGCCAGGGCTTCTTCGGCTCTGGCTTTGGCCTGCAAGGCCGCCGCTTCGTCGATATCCCTCGCGCGGATCGCCGTATCGGCCAAAATGGTGACCAGATGCGGCTGTACTTCGAGAATGCCGCCCGAAATGAAATACGGGAGGCTCTCCTTGTCGCTGACCTTGACTCTGACTTCGCCGGGACTCAAGCGCGTGATCATCGGCGCGTGCCGCGGCGCGATGCCGACTTCACCCATTTCGGCGGGTGCGAACACCATTTCCGCAGAGCCGGAAAAGATTTCCTTCTCGGCGCTGACGATATCTACGTGTACGGTCATGACCATGTTTTATCCCGTCAAAAATTAAGCTTTCAGGGTCTTCGCTTTTTCGAGCGCTTCGTCGATCGTGCCGACCATATAGAACGCCTGCTCCGGAACCGAATCGTATTCGCCGTCGATGATGCCCTTGAAACCGGCGATCGTGTCTTTCAACGAAACATATTTGCCCGGCGATCCGGTGAACACTTCCGCGACGAAGAACGGCTGCGACAGGAAACGTTGAATCTTCCGCGCCCGTGCCACGGTCAGTTTGTCTTCTTCGGACAACTCGTCCATACCCAGAATCGCGATGATGTCGCGCAGTTCCTTGTAGCGTTGCAGGATGCTTTGCACCTTACGCGCGACAGTGTAGTGCTCCTGGCCGATAACCAGCGGATCGAGCTGGCGGCTGGTCGAGTCGAGCGGATCGATCGCGGGGTAAATACCCAGTTCGGCGATTTGCCGCGACAATACGACGGTCGCATCCAAGTGCGCGAAAGTGGTTGCAGGGGACGGGTCGGTCAAGTCGTCCGCAGGCACGTAAACGGCCTGGATCGAGGTGATCGAACCGGTCTTGGTCGAGGTGATCCGCTCCTGCAGTACGCCCATTTCTTCCGCCAGGGTCGGCTGGTAGCCTACCGCGGACGGCATCCGGCCGAGCAATGCCGAAACTTCGGTACCGGCCAGGGTGTAACGGTAGATGTTGTCGACGAAGAACAACACGTCGCGGCCTTCGTCGCGGAAATATTCCGCCATGGTCAGACCGGTCAACGCCACGCGCAGACGGTTTCCCGGCGGCTCGTTCATCTGGCCGTAAACCATCGCCACTTTGGATTGGGTCAGATCGTCTGCATTGATGACGCCCGCCTCCTGCATTTCGTGATAGAAATCGTTACCTTCACGAGTCCGCTCGCCGACGCCGGCAAATACCGACAACCCGGAATGCGCGGTTGCAATATTGTTGATCAATTCCATCATATTGACGGTTTTGCCGACGCCGGCGCCGCCGAACAGACCGACCTTGCCGCCTTTCGAGAACGGGCAGATCAGATCGATGACCTTGATGCCGGTCTCCAGCAATTCATTTCCGGACGCTTGGTCGGCATAGCTCGGCGCTTCGCGGTGAATGCCCCATGAGGTCTTTTCGCCGATCGGCCCTCTTTCATCGATCGGCTGACCGAGAACATTCATGATCCGGCCCAGAGTCTCCAAACCGACCGGCACCGAAATCGGCGCCTTGGTATTGGTGACTGCCATGCCGCGGCTAAGGCCGTCGGTGCTGCCCATCGCAATCGTCCGGGCCACGCCGTCGCCCAATTGCTGCTGTACTTCCAGCACCAGGCCGGCGCTTTCCACGTTCAATGCATCATATACTTTGGGCAGTTCCTCGCGTGCGAATTCCACGTCGACGACCGCGCCGATAATTTGTACGATTTTACCCGAACTCATTGAGTTTTCCTCTTGTTTGTCTCGCTTTTTTGGGCTTAAACAGCAGCTGCGCCGCCGACGATTTCTGAAATTTCCTGGGTAATGGCTGCCTGCCGGGCTTTGTTGTAGATCAACTGCAGCTCGCCGATCAGGTTGCCGGCATTGTCCGATGCGCTCTTCATTGCGATCATCCGGGCCGCCTGCTCGCAGGCATTGTTTTCGACCAGCCCCTGGTATACCTTCGATTCGATATAGCGGGTCAGTAAATGATCCAGCACTTCTTTCGCATCGGGCTCGTAGATGTAGTCCCAATGGCCGCCCAGCTTTTCTTCGATTTCTTCGGTTACGACCGGCAGCAACTTTTCGATCGTCGGACGCTGCGTCATCGTATTCACGAATTCGTTGCTGACCACGTGCAGTTCGTCGATCTTGCCTTGCTCGTATTCGTCGAGCATCAAACGGATGATGCCGGCGATGTCATGCAGATGCGGCGTGTCGCCCAGCTTCGAAATCTGGCCGACCAGCTGCACTTTTTTCAGCGTGCTGAAAAAGACGGTCGCCTTGGTCCCGATCGTACTGACCTCGACCTCGATGCCGGCTTTGTCCCATTCGGCCAATTGGCTCAGCGTGCGCCGGAACAGGTTCGAATTCAGACCGCCGCACAGGCCGCGGTCCGAGCTGATGATGATCATTCCGATCCGCTTGACATCGCGCTTGATCAAGTACGAATGCTTGTACTCGGGATTCGCATGGGCCAGATGCTTGATGATCCGGCCGATCTGCTTCGAATACGGCCGCGTCGCCTGCATTCTGTCTTTGGTCTTACGCATTTTGCTCGCGGCGACCATTTCCATCGCGCGGGTGATCTTTTGAGTATTCTTGATACTCGCGATCTTGGTGCGTATTTCTTTGCCGACTGCCATTGGATGCGCCCTTTACCAGCTATGCGTTTTGACGAAAGTTTCGATGGCTGCCTGCAAGCCTTGTTCAATTTCGCTGTTCCAGTCGCCGGTCGCGTTGATCTTGTCCATCAATGCGCCGTGCTCCGTTTTCATGTACAACTGCAGCGCGGATTCGAACGCCAGGACTTTGTTCACTTCAACCGGATCCAGGAAGCCCTGGTTCGCGGCGTACAGCGAAACCGCCATTTGCGCAACCGACATTGGAGAATACTGATTTTGCTTCATCAGTTCGGTCACCCGTTGACCGCGTTCGATCTGCTTGCGGGTGCTTTCGTCGAGATCCGACGCGAACTGCGCGAATGCCGCCAACTCGCGGTATTGCGCGAGGTCGAGACGGATACCGCCGCCGAGCTTCTTGATGATCTTGGTTTGCGCGGCGCCGCCGACCCGGGAGACCGACAAACCGGCATTGACCGCCGGACGGATACCCGAGTTGAACAGGTTGCTTTCCAGGAAGATCTGGCCGTCGGTGATCGAAATCACGTTGGTCGGAACGAACGCGGACACGTCGCCGCCTTGCGTTTCGATGATCGGCAGCGCGGTCAGCGAACCGGTCTTGCCTTTGACCTTGCCGCCGGTCAGTTTTTCGACTTCATCCGCATTGATTCGCGCGGCCCGTTCGAGCAGACGCGAGTGCAGGTAGAACACGTCGCCCGGATACGCCTCACGTCCCGGCGGACGGCGGAGCAGCAATGACACCTGGCGGTAGGCCCAGGCTTGTTTGGTCAAGTCGTCGTAAATGATCAGCGCATCCTCGCCGCGGTCGCGGAAATATTCGCCCATCGCGCAGCCGGTGTAAGGCGCGATGAATTGCAGCGCGGCCGATTCGGACGCGGACGCGGACACGATGATCGTATGCTCCATTGCGCCATGTTCTTCGAGCTTGCGCACCACGTTCGCGATCGACGAGCGTTTTTGCCCGATCGCGACATAAATACATTTGATGCCGGTGCCTTTCTGGTTGATGATCGCATCGATCGCGATCGCGGTCTTGCCGGTTTGGCGGTCGCCGATGATCAACTCGCGCTGGCCGCGGCCGACTGGAATCATCGCATCGATCGATTTCAGGCCCAATTGTACCGGCTGGCTGACCGATTGCCGCGCGATAACGCCCGGCGCGATCTTTTCGATCGGCGAGGTTTCGTTGGTCTCGATCGCGCCCTTGCCGTCGATCGGCTTGCCGAGCGCGTCGACTACGCGGCCGAGCAAGGCTTCGCCGACCGGCACTTCAAGAATCTTGCCGGTGCACTTGACGGTATCGCCTTCGGAAATGTGCTGGTAAGAACCCAGGACCACCGCGCCGACCGAGTCACGCTCAAGGTTCAACGCCATGCCGTAGGTATTGCCGGGGAATTCGAGCATTTCGCCCTGCATCGCTTCGGAAAGTCCATGAACTCTCACGATGCCGTCGGTCACGCTGACTACAGTGCCTTCGGTATGCGCTTCAGCGCCCAGATCGAAGCCTTCGATCTTCTTTTTAATCAGATCACTAATTTCGGATGGATTTAATTGCATTTTATATCACTCTCACTGTAGCGCTTTTTGCATGTGTTGGAGTTGACCTTTGATCGAACCGTCTATCACCTTGTCGCCTGCGCGCACCAGAACGCCGCCGATCAACGACTTGTCGATCGACACGTTCATGCGGACTTTCTTGCCGAACTGCTTTTCGAGCTTGGCCGCAAAACTCTGCTTGCCTTCTTCGCTGAACTCATAAGCGGCATGGACATCGACATCCAGATAGCCTTCGTCCTCCGCCTTGTGCGCTTCGAAAATCCTTGCGATCTGCGGGACCAGATTCAGCCGCCGGTTCGCTACGAGCAGTTTCAGAAAATTTGCGCCTTCCTGGTCGAGCCGGCCTTCGCCGATATCGAGCATCAATTTCGTCAAACGCTCGTTGCTGACCTTCGGGTTATTGACATAAGCCGCAAGGATGTCATCGCTCAAAACGCTTGACAGGAACGCCAGCGTTTTCGACCACTTTTCGGAAGTTCCGGTCTCTTTGGCTCTCTTGAAGACAGCCGCTGCATAAGGCCTTGCCAATGTTGCCAATTCGCTCATTATGCTCAACCTTATAATTTATCGGAGACTTTGCTGATGATGCCCTGATGCTTGTTTTGATCGATTTCCGCACCGAGAATCTGCTCTGCCGCGCTGACTGCCAGAGCCGCCACTTCTTTACGCAGCGCTTCCTTGGTTTGTTCGATTTCCTGCTCGATCTGCGCTTTGGCTGCTTGGATACGGCGCTCCGCTTCCTTGTTGGCGTTGTCCTTGGACTCTTCGACGATCTCGCTCGCGCGTTTTTGCGCCAGGTTCACAATCTCCGAAGACTGATCCTTTGCGTCCTTGATGATATTCTTGGCTTTCTTTTCGGCCAGTTTCAAATCTTCCTGGCTTTTGTCGGCCGCCGCCAAACCGTCGGAAATTTTCTTTTTGCGCTCTTCCATGGCGTTGATGAAAGGCGGCCAGATGTACTTCATGGTAAACCATACCAGAAGTGCAAAGGTGATCATTTGTCCAATCAGAGTAGCATTGATACTCACGATGCGTTCCTCTTGTCGTTTTTAGGAAATAGTAGGCTCAACTTAGCCCGCAGCGGCTTGCACGGCGGACAGGAACGGGTTTGCGAAAGTGAAGAACAGAGCCAAACCGACGCCGATCATGGTGACCGCGTCCAAAAGACCCGCAACAACGAACATTTTGACTTGCAGCATGGGCACCATTTCCGGCTGACGCGCCGCGCCTTCCAGGAATTTTCCGCCCAACAGGCCGAAGCCGATCGCGGTTCCGAGCGCGCCCATACCCAATACCAGACCGACCGCAATCGCAGTCATGCCCTGCACGTCAGCAATCAATTTTGCAATTTCCATGATACCTCCAAAGGTAAAAAGTTAAGTTGTAGAGAACAGTTGAAAAATAAAGATTAATGGTCTTCGTGCGCCATGCTCAGGTAAACGATCGTCAATACCATGAAAATGAACGCTTGCAGCGTGATGATCAGAATATGGAAAATCGCCCACGGCAGGCTCAGGACCGGCTGCACGTAGCAGGGCAACAGTGCGATCAGGATGAAGATCAATTCGCCCGCATACAGGTTGCCGAACAACCGGAGGCCGAGCGAGATCGGCTTGGCGATTTCTTCGACCACTTTCAACAGCAGGTTGAACGGCATCAGCCAGGGCCCGAACGGCTGCAGCAGCAATTCCTTCGCAAAACCGAACACGCCCTTGACCTTGATGCTGTAGAAAATGATCAGCAGGAATACCGAAATCGACATCGCGAAGGTCGCGTTCAGATCGGTGCTCGGCACGACCCGGAGATAGGGAATGCCCATCGCCGAACCGATCATCGGCAGAATGTCGACCGGGAACAGGTCCATGAAATTGAACAGAAACACCCAGCAGAAAATGGTCAAGGCCAGCGGCGCGATCAGCGCGCTTCGGCCGTGGAAAGTGTCCTTAACCTGCGTATCGACGAACTCGATCAGCATTTCCGCGACATTCTGCAAGGGGCCGGGTATGCCGGAGGTCGCCTTTTCGGCCGCGGTCTTGAAAAACCAGATGAACAATCCACCGAGCAGAGCCGAGAAAAACAGGGTATCCAGGTGCAAGGTCCAGAACCCCTCGCCGACGCTCAACGGAGTCAAATGGTGAATGATATAGCCGGTTGCCCCTTCAGCCGCGTGCGCTTCGGTTGCCATCGTTCCTCTCTCGTCAAAAATTCAGCGCATCAATAGCGCAAACCAAAAAACCGACAATGCCGTCAGATAGCCGACGAGCAGCGGTAATAACTCTATGTCAGGGATTTGAAAAATCAGGACGAAAATAGCCGCCGTCAACAGCAGCTTGCCCACTTCGCCAGTGTAAAATGATACGACGATCTTGCGCGCTTCCTGCCCGGTCGCCTTTTTAATCCTGTATGCAAAAAACAGGTTCGGAAAAAACGCCGCCGCCCCGCCCAGCGCCGCGGACAAGGCCGCCATTTTTCCGACGGCGGCGGCAAAACCGGCCGCCATCAGTATCATGATCAGAATTTGATAAAGCAGTATCTTGCTGACAGTAGACAAGGTTCTACCTGCCACACAGCGCTCCAGTCAATTTAGCTGGGGAATTATAACGGCCGAGGCATTTTTAATCAAGGAGGAATGAAGCCGCCGCAACGCTGCGGCGTTTGGGGTCAATTCATGCGGACAGGATCGTTTTCGAAGCGCCGGATCAACAGGCCGGAAGCGCGCAGGACGTCCAGCTCGGCTTCGATTTCCGCCTGCATCAGATCCAGCCGGGTCAAACGGGTTTCGGTCCTGGAACGCGACGCATCCAGAAGCTCCAGGAGACTGCCTTTCCCCAGACGGTAACTGGACTCTCCCATTTCTTGGAGATCCGGCAGCTTGGCGATCACGTTGCGCTCGAAGTCGGCCCGCGTTTCCCGGCGCCGCGCCAGCATTTCGACGGCGCGTTCGAGCGCGCCCCGCGTGCGTGCGAGCGCCAAATCGTGCTGCAGCCGCGCGGCATGTTTTGCCGCATTGGCACGCGCAATCGCGCCCTGACCGCGATCGAAAATCGGTAAATCGACCGAGACACCGGCAAAGCTGGTGTTGCCGTAAGGCGAATCGGTGAACACCGACCCGACCTGAAAAGTCGGCGTCGGCCAGCGTTCGCGCTTGGCCCGCGCCACATCGGCCTCGGCGGCGATCTCTCCGCGCCGGGCCGCTTCGATGTCCGGATGCGAGGCTTCGGCATCCGCCCATAACGCGTTAATGTCGGTCGGCACGTTCAGGCTCGACAGTTCGCCCCGCGCCTCCGGACGCCAATCCGACAATCCCAGCAGAATGCTCAATTCGGCCGCCGACGCGGACAAATCGTTGCGCAAGGTTTGCCGGCGCGTCTCGACATTTTTGGCCTCGATGTCGATGCGCAGCAGATCGTAGCGGCTGGCGCTGCCCGCCTGCAGACGTCCGGAGACGATGCCGGACAGATGTTCGACGTAGCGGGCCGTTTCGTCGAGCACGGCGATGCGCTGCCGATTCGCCAACTGTTTGACGAACAGCGCCCATTCGTCGTAAATCAGGCCGGCAAAGTCGGCGGCGATATCGGCGGCGGCCGCGTCCGCCTTTTTTTCCGCGGCCTCCAGGCGCATGCCGCGCTGGCCGGCGATCAGCACCGGCACCTCCAGGATGACCTGCTGCTGCACGTTGCCGTCGTACATCGTGTTGGTCCGGGTCAACAGGTCGAAGCGCCCGTAGCTGAGCCGCGGATTCGGCAGCACGCCGGCTTCGACGATTTCCGCGCCGGCCGCTTCGATGCGCTGCTGCAAGGCGGCATAACGCGGACTGCGTTCGCGGGTGATATCCAGCAATTGCTGCATGGTCACCGTTTCGGGCAGCTCGGCGGCAACGGCCCTGACCGCGGCCAGCATGGCCAGACAGGCAAAAGCGACGGCTCGAATTTTCCGATCGCGTGTTTTCATCAAGACTCCTCCTGTATATCGTCGGCCTCTTCCGGAGTGATCAGGCGCTTCGGCGTGATATACGCATAAATGACCGGCAGTACCAGCATGGCGACGAAAAACGTAGTGAACATGCCGCCGACGATCACGACCGCAAACGGCTGCTGGGTTTCGCTGCCGATGCCGGTCGACACCGCCATCGGCAACAGCCCCAGGAGCGCCAGCAGCGACGCCATCAACACCGGCCGCAAGCGGTCCACCGCGCCTTCCACGATGGCTTCGGACAGAAGCTGTCCGCCGCGCCGGCGCTCTTCGATCGCGCTGAGCACCAAGAGCCCCATCAACGACACCTGCCCCAGCAAGGCGATAAAACCGATCGCCGCGCTGACCGACAGCGGAATGCCGGCGGCAAGCAGCAAAAAAACGCCGCCGGCCAGCGCAAACGGCGTGCACAATAGAATCGCCAGTGCGCTGCGCGCCGACTGCAAGGCGCTGTACAGCAAGCCGAGCACGATCAGTACCGCGATCGGCACCACCACCGCCAGCCGCCCCATCGCCCGTTGCTGGTTTTCGAACTCGCCGCCCCACACCAGGAAACTGCCCTCTTCGAGCTCGACCTTACCGTCCACGGCGGCCATCGCGTCATGCACGACGGAACCCAGATCGCGGCCCTCGACGTTGAACTTCAACGCCAGAAAACGGCGATTGGCCTCGCGCTCGATCGAAGTCCTGCCGCGTTCGATCGGCATCGCGGCCACTTCGCGCAGCGGAATGCGCGCCCCCGAAGGTGCCGGCAGTTTCAGATCGCCGATCTGCTCTTTGTCGCTACGCTCGCCGGCCCGCAGAATCGTCCGCACCGGCACCGGCCGTTCGTTTTGCCAGAGTTCGGTGGTCACCTTGCCGGCCAGGCCGGTTTCGATCGTATCCTGCGCCGCATCGATGGTAATCCCCTCGCGCGCCAGAGCGGAACGGTCCAAATTGATCTGCAGCTGCGGCACGATGGACTCGCGGTACAAATCCAGGTCGATGACGCCGGGAATGGCCTTCAACAAACTTTTCGCCTGTTCCAGCGTCGCCCGCATCCGTTCCAGATCATCGCCGTAAATTTTCAGGACGACCTTGCCGCGCACGCCGCTGACTGCTTCTTCGACGTTGTCTTTGATCGGCTGCGAAAAATTGAAACGCACGCCGGGAATCGCGGCCAGTTCCTCGCGCATCGCCTCGACCAGCTGTTCCTTGTGCAAACCCGCGCGCCATTCTTCGTGCGGCTTCAGATGCACGAATGTTTCACTCATGTTGACGCCTTCGTTGTCGGTGCCGTCTTCGGAACGCCCTTGCTGGCTGAGGATGCTTTTGACTTCGGGAAAAGAGAGCAGGCGCTCGCGCATATCGAGCAAAATCGCCTGGCCTTTGGCCAGCGAAATACTGGCCGGCATCTCCACGAACACATGCACATCGCCTTCGTCGAGCTCCGGCAGAAATTCGCTGCCGAGTCGGCCGGCCGCCAGCGCACCGGTCAGCAGCAAAACACCGGCCGCGCCCAGAACGGCTGGCCGCCGCCCGAGAGACCACGCCAACAGACGGCGGTAAAGCGCCCTGAGGCAGAGCAGGAAACGGGGCTCCTCGATCATCGCATGCTTGGGTTGAATCAACACGGCACAGAGCGCCGGCACCAGGGTCATCGCAAAGATCAAGCCACCGCCCAGCGCGAAGCTGTAGGTCAGCGCCAAAGGCCGAAAGATGCGTCCTTCGACGCGTTCCAGGGTGAACACCGGCAACAACGCGGCAATGATGATCAGCATCGCGAAAAATGTCGGCTTGGCGACGCTAAAAGCGGCATCGACGATCAGCCGGACCATGTCGCGATGGCTTTTGGGATGGCGATGGCTGGCCTGATGGATGACGCTCTCGACCAGAACCACGGCGCCGTCGAGAATGATGCCGAAGTCGATGGCGCCCATCGAAATCAAATTGGCGGGCATCCCCAGCCGGTAAAGTCCGGCAAACGCAACCAGCAACGACAGCGGGATGACGCAGGCGACGATCAGCGAACCGCGAATACTGCGCAAAAAGAGCCAGACCACGCCGACGACCAGCAAAAACCCATGCAAGAGGTTGTCGTAAACGGTGTGCAGGGTTTTATCGACCAGCTCGGTACGGTCCAGAAACGGCACCAGCTTCATGCCGGCCGGCAGCATGCGGGTGTTGAGCTCCTCGACCTTGTCGTGCACCGCCGCCAGGACCCGCGATGGATTTTGCCCGCGCCGCAACAGCACGATGCCTTCCACCGCCTCTTTATGCGCGTCCAAACCCACCGTGCCCTGGCGCGGCGTATAAGCCTGCACCAGACGGGCCACATCGCCTACCGTCAACGGCGTACCGCCCTCGCTTTTCAAGACGATTTTTTTCACATCTTCGGGCGAGCCGAGATAGCCGACGCTGCGGATCACCATCTGCTGATCGCCGTGGCGCAGAAAGCCCGCGCCCACGTTCCGGTTGGCGCTGGCGACGGCGCGGTTGACCTCGTCCAGGGTCAGGCCGAAGGATTCCAGCCGAATCGGATCGATTTCGACATGGATCTCCTTGTAGTAGCCGCCGAAGGTCAGCACGTCGGCAACCCCCTGCACTTGGCGCAGCACCCGCGAGACGTTCCACTCCATCTCCGAGCGCAGTTCGTAGAGCGAATGGCGATCGCTGGTCACCACGAATTTGTAGATTTCACCCAGCGGCGTGTAATCCGGCGCCAATACCGGCTGCACCGATTCCGGCAGTTCGGCGCCGTTCATGCGCTCGGTGATCAACGTGCGCGAATAGAAGCTGTCGACGTCGTCCTCGAAGGTAATGGTAATCAGCGACAAGCCGAACAGGCTCTGGCTGCGCATCTGCAGCATGCCGGGCGTGCCGTTCAAGACCCGCTCCAAAGGCACCGTCACTTGCCGTTCCACCTCTTCGGGCGCATAACCCGGCATCAGGCTGATCACGGTCACCTGGGTGTTGGTCACGTCCGGATAAGCCTCGATCGGGGTTTCCAGATAGGCATGGATCCCGAACAACGCGATGAGAGCGGTAATCACCAGGGCGGCGACCCGCCGGTGCACGCAGGTTTCGATCAGCAACTTGAGCACGGCCGGCCTCCTACAACAGCATCGAAGCTTCGCCGTCGATCAGCAGCGCGCCGTCGACGACCACCCGCTCCCCGCCGGACAAGCCTTTCAATACCGGCGTCAGACCTTCGCGCGCCTGGCCGATCTGGATCGGACGCGCCTTGAATCGGCCGGGGCCGACTTCGACATAGACCACGGTTTCCCGTCCGTCCTTGATCAGCACGGCCGACGCCGGCAGCATGATACGACTGGGCGCGGACGCCTCGATGGAGACTCGCGCGTACATGCCGGGACGCAGCGGAATCTTGGGATCGTCCGCGACGATGAAAACCGATGCCCGGCGCAGTTCGGTCTGGATCGCGGCGCTTTCGCCAACGACGTGGCCTTGAATCGGGTCTTGCAGCGAGGCGAGCTCGATAACCGCTTTGGCGCCTTTTTCGACCAGCAACAATTCTTTCTCGAAAACGTCGGCGACGATCCAGGCGGCCGAAGGCTCGCCCAAATCAAGCAGGAGAGCCCCCGCTTCCACAGCGGCGCCGGTCGCCACGTGCGCTTTCAGCACCGTGCTGTCGACCGGCGCGCGCACGATCACTTCACCGGCGCGGCCGTCGCCGAGCAGACGCAGGAAGTCCCGGCTGCGTTCGAATTCGGCCCGCGCCTGCTTGAGTTGAGTTTCGGCTTCCATCCGTTCGATGTCCAGGCCGACCCCGGCGCGCTGCATTTCCAATTGCCGGTTCAAATGATCCTGCGCGCGCGCAAGCTCCGTTCCCGCCCGGGTGTGGTCGGCACGTATCTGGACCGCATCGTTGCTGGCCAGCGCCACGACGGGGGCACCCGCCTTGATTTTGTCGCCGACCTGCACGAACACTTTACTCACGCGTCCGGCCACCACCGTTCCTACCGAGGAAATCGCTTGCGCCCGAAAATCCACTCTTGCCGGCGCCGTGACCACGCTGGCAACGGTCTCCGGCTGCACTTCGCGCACCGTAATATAGGGCAGCGACTCCGGACGCAGCGTCACCACGCCCTTGCCGGCCGGCTCGATGGATGATTTTGAAGAAGGCTCGGGAGCCTGCGGGTTGTGATTTTCACAGCCGATGGCAGCCAACAACCCAAGAAAAGCAAGCAAAGCAACAATTCGCATGAACTTTCGATCGAATGACAAAGAGAGAACCGGATGCGTTTTCCGCCCGGTCCCCGCCATGTTACCAATCGAACCTTTCATCAACCTGTCACAGCGTCATGTCGGGAGGCGCCCCGCAAGTGGCCGACGGAAGAGGGAAAGACGATGGCGACCCGCGTGCCGACGCCTTGGACGCCGCTGCCGATTTCGACCCGGGCGTTGTGCAGTTCCGCGATTTCTTTCACAATCGCCAGCCCGAGGCCGCAACCGTCGCCTGGACTGCCCGGCGGCCGGTAAAACCGCTCGCAAACCTTGTCGATTTCGCCGGCCCCGATGCCGGGGCCGGCGTCTTCGACGATCAACATACGGCACGGGTCGGCCTGCACCGCGACGTTGATTTGCCCGCCAGGAAAGCTATAGCGAATCGCATTGTCGAGTAAATTATTCACCAGCTCGCGCAGCAGCGTGGCGTCCGCCGAGACGGCCAGAGGCAACGGCTGCGCATCGAAGCCCAATTCGATGTTGCGTTCGAGCGCCTTCGGCGCCCATTCGAGGCAACACCGGCGGGCCAGCGCCTTCAAGTCGACCGTTTTGAACTCGGCCATGCCGCCCGCGATCGACTCGGAGCGGGCCAGCGTCAACAACTGCTCGTTCAGATGCGCGACGCGATCGGCCGCGTTTTTGATCTGCCCCATCGTCAGCTTCATCGCCTCGAAATCATCCGACAACAAGGCGCGCTCCGCCTGCAGCTTGAGCCCGGCCAGCGGTGTCCGCATCTGATGCGCGGCGTTTTCGACGAACCGGCGCTGGCTCAGCATGGCCGCCCCGAGCTTTTGCAGCAAGGCGTTGATCGTATGCGTCAGCGAGTGGACTTCAAGAGGCGCATCCTTGTCGGGTATCGGATCGAGGTCTTTCGCCGAACGCTGTTCGATCGCGGCGGCAAGCGCCTTTAACGGCTTTAGGCCGCCGCCGATGCCCGTCCAGATATGAAAACCGGCAAAGACCACCAACAAGCATTGCGGGACGATGACGGCGGTCAGGATTTGGACCATCATCCGGCGCCGTTTATTCAGCGTCTCCGCCACGGAAACCCGGACGGCTTCGCGGCTGTCGCGTGGAATCGTGATCAACGAGACGACTCTGACGTTTTTATTTTGCATCCTGCCGTCGCCGAAGTAAGGCGACGCCTGCTCGACCGGCGGCCCTGCCGGCACGGGGAGCGCCGTGTCGCCGGCAATGAAGCCCGATGAGGCCGATTCGACTTTGAAGAAGGTTTTATCGATTGCGTCCCAGCGGAATACCGCCATCGCTTCGGGCGGCAATTCGAAGGTGATTTTATCCTGTTTTCCCTTGACCTGCTGCGCCAACGAGCTCGCGGAATCGAGCAGCCACTGGTCGTAAGCGGTATTGGCAAAATAGAAGGCCACGAAGTAAGACACGGCCGCATCCAGAAGCACCAGCACGAAAAAAGGAAGCGTCAGCCGCGAAAGAATCCGGAAGCGGATACTCTTCGGCTTAGGCCCCATGACCGGCCTCCAGCACGTAACCCAAACCGCGCAGCGTTCTGATATTGATCCCGAACGGGGCGAGGCGCTTGCGCAAGCGGGACACATACACTTCGATCGCATTGTCCGCGAGTTCCTCCCCTTCGACCGCCAGCCTTCCGGCAATCGCATCCTTGCTGACGACGCGCCCGGCCTGCAGCATCAACGCCAGCAGCACGCCATACTCTCTGGCGGGCAGCAACAACGGCCGGCCGTCGGCCGTTACCCGTTGCCCCACCGTATCGAGCGTCAACCGTCCGACCACGGTCTCGTGACCTATCTGGCCCTGGCTCCGCCTGATCAACGCCCTTACCCGGGCCTGCAATTCGCGCAGATCGAAAGGCTTGGCCAAATAATCGTCGGCTCCCGATTCCAGGCCGCCGATCCGGTCGTCGAGCGCGTTTCTCGCGGTCAGAATCAGCACCGGCAGGGGCGATTTACGGGATCTGAGCTGCCTCAAGACGTCCCTGCCGTCGCAATCCGGCAAACCCAGATCGAGTATGACCAAATCGAAAACCTGAGTCAGCAAGGCCGTCATCGCGTAACTGCCCGTCATTGCATGAATCACGGCAAAACCCCAGTCGCTCAAGCTGCGCGACAGGCCGTCCGCCAGAATGGCGTCGTCTTCGACAAGCAGCACATTCATCGCAGAGCGGATGCGGAAAACCTCCGGCGCAGCGCGGTGAAATCAGTGCCAGCCGCCATATTGCTTGGTCGGATCGCCGCGGAAACCGGCGGTCGTTTTGTTGGACTCCGGCACAGTGCCCATACTTTCGGCCGCCACGAGCAGGTTGCCGTGCGTATAACCGCCCAGCGCTTTGGCTTTTTTGGCGATCGCGGTCGAGAGCGGAGTGATGTCGTATTTGGTGACGGTCGGATGGATGACCGCAGTGACCAGTTGTTCGCCGCCGGCCACTGGATAAAAGGTCAACAGAATCGGCAACGCTGTCCCGGCAGGCACCTGCACACGGTAATGTTCGCTGCCTTGCAAAGCCATTTCGGCGATCACCGCGCCTTTTTCGTCGCTGACCTTGACCGTTCCGGACTTGACCGGCCCTTTGTCGTCGGAGACCATCCCTTCCAGCGTCACGGCCTGTTCGTACTTGCGGACCGTTTGCTGCGGAAAGGCACTTTTCGGCGTCTCGTTTCCGCAACCGGCAACCGTAATCAACGCCAGAAGAGACGCCGCCAGGACGCCCCGAGGGAATGAGAATGAGTTCATAGGCATAAAGTTATTTCCGTCGAATTTGATCGAAACACATCGTCCCCCATGCTACGGCACTTGTCGTTATACACCAGCCGCCCGGAGTCCAAAGCTGGCTTTGGAACATGCCTGAATACCCCGTTCAAAGCAAGCTTTGAACTCCGATGCCGCTAAAGGCGGACTACGCCACCGCCAGCATGTTATCCAGCGCTTTTTTCGCCAGTTCCGACTCTTTCGGCGGCACCGTAATCCGGTTGATGACGTGTCCCGCCGCCAGATTGTCCATCACCCAGGCCAGATGCTGCGGATCGGTCCGGAACATCGTCGAGCACATGCACAGCATCGGCGACATGAAATGTACGTGCTTGCCCTGCGCCTTGCATTCCTCGTTCAAGCGGTTGACCAGGTTCAGTTCGGTCGCGACCAGCCAGCGGGTATTCGATTCGGCCTCGCGCACCGTTTTCAGAATGTATTCGGTCGAACCGATATATTCGGATTTCTGGCAGACTTCGAACGCCGCCTCGGGGTGCGAGATGACCTTGGTTTCGGGATAGCGTTCGAGAAACTGGTCGATATGTTCCGGTTTGAAAGCCTGGTGCACCGAGCAGAAGCCTTTCCAGAGAATGATCTTCGCGTTCCTGATCTGCTCGTCGGTCAACCCGCCGCGCGGCTGGGTAAAATCCCAGGTCACCATCTGTTCGAGCGGAATGCCCATCCGGTAGCCGGTATTGCGCCCCAGATGCTGATCCGGAAAGAACAGCACCTTGGGTCGCCGTTCGAAACTCCATTCGAGGATTTTCCGCGCATTCGAAGAGGTGCAGACGATACCTTCATGCTCGCCGCAAAAGGCTTTCAGGTCGGCCGCGGAATTGATGTAGGTGACCGGGGTCACTTCGTTTTCGACATCGATCACTTCGGCCAGCTCTTTCCAACACTGCTGTACCTTCAGCAGATTGGCCATATCCGCCATCGAACAGCCGGCCGCGAGGTCGGGCAAAATCGAAATCTGCTCGGGGCGCGACAGGATGTCGGCCACTTCGGCCATGAAATGCACACCGCAAAACACGATGTACTCGGCGTCGGACTCGGCCGCATTGCGCGACAGCTTCAACGAATCGCCGGTGAAATCGGCGTGCTTGAACACTTCGTCGCGCTGGTAATGATGGCCCAGAATTACGCAACGTTTGCCGAGTTTGGCTTTGGCCGCGACAATGCGCTCGTCGCATTCGGCATCGCTCAGCAGAGCGTAATCTTCTATCGGAAAGGGGGTATTAGACATTTTGCTTAGATCTTCACGGCAGGGTTAAAAGCAGTATTGACGGATGCGCCAACGCCGATCCGTTCTCCAAAGTTGATATCTCTTTATCAAAATTCTTGTTCTAACCCTATTTGGATAATTTTTTAATGATTGACTTGGCTAAATATTCATCGATTTCGCCATGCCGCGGCACCGGTTGCGATTGTTGAGTTTCTTCATTGACATACCAATCATGTTTTCCGCCGTGCCGCTTCAATTTACAACCCATTGCTTCAAGGAACCGTATCAAATCCTTTCTTTTCATCAGGCCACTTGCATTTGTTCTACCTTGCGAATATACGGAATTTCATTGCTTTCAAGGTCAGCCAGCAAGTCCTTCAGATTCTCCTGCAATTCCTCTTTGGTTTCGCCCTGAGTAATATAGTCCGGATAATCATTGATAAAGCCCAGAAAGAAATCTTTGCTTTTCCAATAGGTATAACTCACCGTTTTCATCACTTTGATACCTCACAGACTTCCCCGACGCGGACAGGGCTGCGGCTTCGAACGGTGGGTTCGGCGCGCGGAAAAAACGCTTAAACCCCAAAATTTTTGCGTGGCGCGCCGAACCCACCCTACATCAAGCCTTCTCTTTGCCCGGCTGTTTGACCAGTTTGATACCCAATTCGCGCAATTGTTCCTCGGGGACGACCGCCGGCGCGCTGACCAGGGGACAGGCCGCCGACTGCGTTTTCGGGAACGCGATCACGTCGCGAATCGAGGTCGAACCGGTCATCAGCATGACCAGGCGGTCCAGGCCGAAGGCCAGGCCGCCGTGCGGCGGTGCGCCGTATTTCAACGCGTCGAGCAGGAAACCGAATTTTTCGCGCGCTTCGTCTTCCTTGATCCCGAGAATTTCGAAGACGGCCCGCTGCATCGCCGGCCGGTTGATACGGATCGAGCCGCCGCCGACTTCGGTGCCGTTCAGCACCAGGTCGTAAGCGCGCGACAAGGCCTCGCCAGGATTCGCCTGCAGTTCTTCGATGGAACACTTCGGCGCGGTGAACGGATGGTGGATGGCCGCATAGCGCCGGCTTTTTTCGTCCCAGGCGAACATGGGGAAGTCGACCACCCAGACCGGCTTCCATTCGCCTTCCAAAAGCCCCAGATCGTGGCCGAGCTTCACGCGTAGCGCGCCCATCGCCTCGTTCACAATGGAAGCCTTGTCCGCACCGAAGAAGATCAGGTCGCCGTTTTGCGCGCCGGTCTTCGCGAGCACGCTGTCCCACACCTCTGCCGGCGCAAACTTCACGATCGGCGACTGCAGGCCGTCGACGCCGGCAGACAGGTCGTTCACTTTAATATAAGCGAGCCCCTTCGCGCCGTAGATGCCGACGAACTTGGTCAGGTCGTCGATCTCCTTCCGGCTCAAATCGCCGCCTTTCGGCAGGCGCATCGCGACGACGCGGCCCTGAGGATCGTTCGCCGGCGCGGAAAAGACCTTGAAATCGACATTTTTCATGTCCTCGGCGATATCGACCAGTTCCAGCGGAATCCGCAGATCCGGCCGGTCGATGCCGTATTTCGAAATCGCTTCCTGATAGGTCATACGCGGGAAATGCGCGCCGAGGTTCACGCCGATCACTTTCTGGAACAGTTGGCGGATCATCTCTTCCATGATGTGCATGATCTCGTCTTCGTCCATGAACGAAGTCTCGACATCGAGCTGGGTAAACTCGGGCTGGCGGTCCGCGCGCAAGTCTTCGTCGCGGAAGCAGCGCACGATCTGATAGTAGCGGTCCATGCCCGCGACCATCAGAATCTGCTTGTACAACTGCGGCGATTGCGGCAGCGCGAAGAACGCATTTTCATGCGTCCGGCTCGGCACGATATAGTCGCGCGCGCCTTCCGGGGTCGCCTTGGTCAGATACGGGGTTTCGATTTCGAAGAACTCATGATCGTCCAGGAAGTTGCGCAGCACCCGCGCCACGTCACGACGCACTTTCATCTTTTCCTGCATCGCAAAACGGCGGAGATCAATATAGCGGTAGCGCAGACGCAGTTCCTCGTTGACCTCGATCTCGCTTTCGACCGGGAACGGCGGCGTTTCGGACTCGTTCAGCACGACCATCTCGCTTACCAGCACTTCGATTTCGCCGGTGCCCATATTCGGATTGATCGTCCCTTCGGGACGCCCGCGCACGCTGCCTTTGACTTTCAGCACATATTCGCTGCGCACATGTTCGGCCAGGGAGAACGCTTCATGCACATCCGGATCGAAAACGACCTGCACCAGGCCGGTACGGTCTCTGAGATCGATAAAAATGACCCCCCCATGGTCGCGGCGGCGATGCACCCAACCGCACAATTCGACGGTCTGGCCGGTATGTTGTTTCGTTAATTCCCCGCACTTGTGCGTACGCATGGTGGTGTTGTTCCTGTCAATCCGAAAAAAATCGCCGATATTAACGGCTTATCATGTTGAATTCAAGCCGGCTTGTTCAAACCATCAGTGGCTGCAACTGCCGCTGCAGTTATGCGGCTTGGACGGTTCGGAGCTTGCAGAACTTTCGCCCGCCACATTTTTTTTCGCGCCGCTCTTGAAATCGGTTTCATACCAGCCGCCGCCTTTCAAGCGGAATCCGGCCGCGGAAATTTTTTTGATCAGATCGGGCTTGCTGCACGCCGGGCAATGAATCAGCGGCTGGTCGCTAAGTTTTTGCAAGGCTTCGTGCTCGTGCCCACAGGACTGGCACTGATATTCGTAGATTGGCATGGATGACTCCGGTAAAAAAACAATACTTGAGATAAGGCTAGGCGCGTATTTTTCAAGTGGCTAAGATAGAATATAAGGTTATTCTACAAGAAAATGGCCTTTCAAATGAAGAAATTAACCCTCACCCGGCCCGACGACTGGCATTTGCATGTCCGGAGCGGTGCGCTGTTGAAAGCGGTGCTGCCGCATACCGCCCGCCAGTTTGCCCGCGCGATTATCATGCCGAACCTGAAGCCGCCGGTCACAACCGTAGAACAAGCGTTAGCCTACCGCGAGGAAATTCTGCAGGCGATTCCGGCAGGGCTCGATTTTACGCCTTTGATGACCTTGTACCTGACCGGATCGACTTCGCTTGAAGAAATCCGCAAAGCCGCCACCTCGGAGCATGTGCACGCATTCAAGCTCTATCCGGCCGGGGCGACGACCAATTCCGACTCAGGCGTGGCGGATATCGAGGCCGTCTATCCGTTGTTCGAAGAAATGGAAAAACAGGACATTCCGCTATTGGTTCACGGCGAAGTAACCGACGAAACGTGCGACATCTTCGACCGGGAACGCGTCTTCCTGGAGACCCGGCTGGCCCGAATCGTCGATCGTTTCCCGGCGCTGCGCATCGTCGTCGAGCATGTGACCACGCGCGAGGCAGTCGATTTCGTAAAAGCGCAAGGACCCCGCATCGCCGCCACAATCACACCGCAACACCTTTTATATAACCGCAACGCGATTCTGGCCGGCGGCATCCGTCCGCATTTTTATTGCCTGCCGGTCCTGAAGCGCGAACAGCACCGGGAGGCGCTGGTTCAAGCTGCCACCAGCGGCAGTCCGAAGTTCTTTCTCGGCACCGACAGCGCGCCGCATCTGACTTCTCTGAAAGAAAACGCCTGCGGTTGCGCGGGATGTTTCAGCGCGCCTTTAGCGCTCGAACTGTATACGGAAGCTTTCGAAAAGGCCGGCGCCTTGGACAAACTGGAAGGTTTCGCGAGCTTTTACGGGGCCGATTTTTACCGGCTGCCGAGAAACCGGGGCACAGTGACGCTGGAAAAATCGGCCTGGCAGGTGCCCGGTGTTTATAACGACGGCGACATCGCCATTACGCCGTTGAAAGCAGGAGAATCCTTGACATGGAAGCTGCAAGCCACTGTTCGAGTCTGAAGAAGCTCGGATTAAGTCCTTGCATGAGGAACGGCTTTATCGGAGTCGTAAAGCCGGGCTTTGCCACTCCAAAACTTATTCCGCCTTAACGCGCTACGGGTTTTTCCCGGAATATACCTGGGCAAAGGCGCTGATAACCTCGCGGACGATCTTGCGCTGCGGGGCGGGCAAACTCAGATATTGCTCGATCGCCTCCCTTTCCCCGTAATCCAGCGCTTCCTCCCATTGTTTCCGTTTTTCGCGTATCGACAGCGCCGCCTCTTCGCCGTAACGCAAGGCATGCGGCTCGACTTTCAACCACTCCGCCAGCACCTGTAACTTATCCTGCGAAGGAATCGCCTCGCCGCGCAACCAGCGCGAAACCGCCTGAAACGACACCGACCGCCCCCAATAGCGGCTGTTGAAACCTTTTTCCAGCACGGCGGGACGGGCTTCATAGCCTGCGGACAGCATGGCCTTGCGCAGCCGTTCGGCGAATTCGAGTTTTTCATTCATGAACAAAAAGTTAAATTTTTATAGCCATCCCATCCAACTTTTTGTTGTATTATTTGTTAAATTTTTAATTGAACTCTTGGTTTAACCGTTTGGGTTTGCCGTCTCAGGATGAAAACATGGCAAAAGGCCTGCTCGAACAACTTCCCGGCATCGTCGCCGAAGGGCGGCAAACTGCCGAAAAAATATTGGAAAGCCTGGAAGGCCGTCACCGCATCACACTGCAAACCCGCGAATGGGTGTTGTCTGCCAGAGACAATACCCAGAATGATTTGTTTCAAAGCGTAGGTCGGGTTAGCGATAGCGTAACCCGACAAGTCGAAGCCACAAATGTCGGGTTACGGCTAACGCCTCGGCAATTGCTCCTGCATTGCTCTAGCTCTGTCCATAGACCACCCTTTAATGGTGGCATCCCTGCAAGTCGTAACCCGACCTACACATCGGATCAAACTTGGCGCAATCGCCTGATCCACGGCGATAATCTGCTGGCGATGGCCGCACTGCTGGCCGGCGACGACGAGACGCCCAGCCTGCGCGGCAAAATCGATCTGATCTACATCGACCCACCGTTCGATTCCAAAGCCGACTGCCGCACCAAAATCACCCTGCCCGGCATGGAACTGGAACAAAAACCGGCCGTGATCGAACAGTTCGCCTATTCCGATACCTGGGCGGACGGCACGGCGTCCTATCTGGCGATGATCACGCCGCGCCTGATCCTGATGCGCGAGCTATTGCGCGACACCGGCTCGATCTATGTACATCTGGATTGGCATGTGGGGCATTATGTAAAATTGGTTCTGGACGAGGTGTTCGGGAAGGATCATTTCATTAACGAGATCATTTGGCATTACCGAAAATGGTCTCCTCAATCAAAAAACTTCCAACGTAACCACGACACCATTTTTTGGTATGGGAAAAATGCGGAAAATCGTCACTTCATTACCGAATTTCAAGAACAGCCGGCGGGGACTTTAAAACCAGGGAAAGAAAAGAAACGGCAAACCGTTTTTGATGAGTCGGGTAAGCGCCCCGCAACCCGTGCAGATGGTGAGGCGACCGGAAGCTCACTGGCCGATGTATGGGATGGCGGTATTTGGAATATCTCCATGATCAACCCCGCCGCGATTGAACGCGTCGACTACGCAACACAAAAACCTGAACAATTGCTCAAACGAATTCTTCAACATGCCTGCCCCGAAAAAGGTTTAGTCGCCGACTTCTTCGGCGGTTCCGGCACCACCGCCGCGGTCGCGGAGAAGTTGGGCCGCCGCTGGATTACCGCCGATCTCGGCAAACCGGCCTGCATGATCATGCGCAAGCGCCTGATCGACCGGAACGCCCGGCCGTTTTTGTATCAGGCCATCGGCGATTATCAGGCCGAAGCCACTAAATCGCTGGGACAGCAATCCAAAATCGGCGAGCTGGCGCCAATCGTCCTGCAACTGTTCGGCGCGCTGCCGCTGGCGCCGGAAGACAATCCGGAGCACAATCTGGGTTATCTCCCCGCAGGCGCAGCGTCCGTAGGTCGGGTTAGCGACAGCGTAACCCGACTAGTCGAAGCCGCAAACGTCGGGTTACGGCTTACGCCTAACCCGACCTACACAAGTGCCGAGGCAAAAAATAAAACCTTGGTCTACGCCGATTCTCCCAACAAACTCACCGGCGCGGCGACGCTGAAAAAAGCCATCGCCCAGCGCGACACACTGATGGGCGGCTGGGATAAAGTCGTGGTGCTGGGCTGGAATTTCGAGCCATCCATCGGCGAAACCCTTGCCGCGTTGAACGACGACCGCCTGGAAGTCCGGGTGATTCCGCCGGATTTGCCGGACCGGCTGAGAAAGAAAGGCGGCCTCGACAAGCTGAAAGGCGCCGTGCGTTTCGCCGGCTTGCAATATCTGACCATCAAACCGGTGCAAAGGCAGCGGCAAGGCGAAGACGAAATCTTATCCGTCGCCCTCGACAATTACATCCTGCTCTCCCCGGAAGCCATCAACCTCGACGCAACCAACCGCGCCAAATTGCACGGCATCATCGACAGCGAACCGTTGGCGCTGCTCGAATACTGGGCGGTGGACCCAGATTACGACGGCAAACTGTTCCGCTCGGTCTGGCAGAATTATCGCGGCGACAACGACGACCCGCTGCGTGTGGCGACCTTGGCCTGGCTCGTCGTGCCGGCCAAAAACGGCAGCCGCAAGGTGTGCGTGCGGGCGGTGGACGTGTTCGGCTTTGAAGCGGAAGTCGTCGTCGAGGTAGACGCATGAGCGGCAATTCGCCACTGGCGCTGGCTGCCGGGCTGACCGACCAAACCCGGCAATTGTGCATCGGCCTCGAAAACGGCGTTGCCGCTATTTTCGACCAGGTCACGCCGACCACGGCCGCACTTTTACACGGGTGGTTCGGCGAGGAAGCCTGTGCGATACGAAGCCTGAATTTTCATCCGGGGCAAAAACAGGCGATTTTGAATACTATCACCGCCCACGAAATTTATGCCGCTGCCGACTTGCAAAGCCTTTATCGACAAGCCGCGCCCGCTGCGCTATCGACCGGCACGCGTTTGGCCGAAGTATCGCAAAGCAAGCACCGGCATCCGAAATACTGCTTGAAAATGGCGGCCGGCACCGGCAAGACCTGGGTGCTGCAGGCCTTGCTGATCTGGCAGTTGCTGAACAAGAACGCGGCGCTCGCGGAAGGCGTGGATGACGCGCGTTTTACCCGGCATTTTCTGATCGTAACCCCCGGCTTGATCGCTTACGACCGCCTGCTGGATGCATTCTGCGGCAAGCAGACGGAGGGCGGGCGCGATTTCGCGACCTCGGACATCGCGCAATACGCCGAGCTGTTCGTGCCGGAAAACCATCGCGAGGCGGTGTTCCATTTCGTGCGCGGCAATGTCTGCGACAAAACCGAAATCGGCCTGAAAACCACCGGCAACGGCATGATCGCGATTGCCGACTGGCACTTGCTTCGGGAAGCCGGCACGGAAGCCTTCGGCGAAACCAAACTGGAAACGCCGGGCGCCGCGCCCGACCCGCAAGCGGTCGTCAACGCCCTGCTGCCGGTCATGCCGGGCAAAGCGGCGGGGAATAGTCTCGACGTGCTGGACAAACGTTTCGCACGCGGCGACGTACTGGATTTTCTGGCCGGCCTGCCGGAGCTCATGGTGTTCAACCACGCGGCGCTTCACATTCACGACCTCAAGCGCGAGAGCGAAACCACCGAGGTGGAATGGCAACCGAGCCTGACGCGGATCGCCGAGAACAAGGACCGCCGCTTCATGCAAGTGGATTTTTCGGCGACGCCCTATAACACCGTGGGTTCCGGCAAAAACAAACGCAAGGTGTATTTTCCGCACATCATCGCCGATTTCGACCTGAAAACCGCGCTGCGGCAGGGCCTGGTAAAGTCGCCGGTATTGGATAAACGCAAGAAAATCGGCGCGCTGCCGCTGGAATTCAAGGCCGAACGCGACGAGAACGGCAATCCGATCTTAAGCGCAGGCCAGCGGGTGATGCTGCGCGCCGGCTTGCAGAAGCTACGCCAGCTGGAAGCCGGTTTCGCCCGCCTCGATCCCAACCGGCATCCGAAAATGCTGGTGATCTGCGAAGACGCGGCGGTGTTGCCGCGGGTCGTGAATTTCTTCCGCGCGGAAGGACTGGCGGAAATGGATATCATCGCGATCGACTCCGGCAAAAAGGTCGAACTGGGCGAACAGGACTGGGCGCGGGTGCGTGAACGCCTGTTCGAGGTCGACCGGCATGCTACGCCGCGCATCATCGTCAGCGTATCGATGCTGCGCGAAGGTTTCGACGTCAACAACATCTGCGTGATCGTGCCGCTGCGTTCCTCGCAAGCGCCGGTTTTACTGGAACAGAGCATCGGCCGCGGCTTGCGGCTGATGTGGCGCGAGCCTGAATTCGCCGACAGCAAGCGTGAAAACCGCGAACGCATCGCCAGCGGCCGGGAACCGGACAGCCTGATCGATATTCTCTGGATCGTCGAGCATCCGGCGTTCGCGCCGTTTTACGCGGAATGGCTGCAGGAAGGTTTGGCGGGAACCGTCGGCGAAGAACGGCATACCGCCAGCGGCGTCGGCGACATGATTTCGGTCAACTTGCGCGAAGGCTTCGAGGCGTTCGATTTCGCGATACCGTTCATTTTGCATGAGGCGGAAGCGTGGCTGGAACATCGGGAACTCGCTATTGGCAAGCTGCCGCCGTTTTCCGCGTTGAGCCCGGCGCAACTGAAGGCGATGCTCGGCAAAGGCGATGCGTTCGTCTCCCGGGATTTGCAAAGCAGCGCGCTGTTCGGCGATTACCGCATCGACGGCGCGGTGATAAAGGTAACGGGCTATAACGATTTTCTGTCGCGCCTCACCCGGCGTCTTGCCCAGGCGCTCAGCCGGCCGCTACCGAAAGGCAGCCGGATTGCCGCCCCTTATCAGCAAGTCAATACCGCCGAATTGGCCGGATGGCTGGAAAGCTATATTCGCGAACGCTTGTTCGGCCGGCCGTTCGAGCCTTTTGACGGTGAAAACTGGCGCCTGCTGCTGTTGCAGCCGGTCGTCGACCACATCACCCGAGTAATGGCGCCGGCTTTGCTCGAAGCGGCGCAAACGCATGCCGGTAGTACGGGCGAAGTGCATTACCGGCGCCTGTCGGAGCTTAACCAATGGCCGATGCGGGAAAGCTGTTCGCTTGCGGTCGACAAGTGCATTTATCCGCGCCTGCCCTATGCCGCCCGCAATGGCGACCTGGAGAAAGCCTTGATCGAGTGGGCGAACCTCGACGACAGCGTCCGGGCATTTTGTAAAATCAGCGCAACCCGGCATGATTTTGCGAAGCGGCGCTATGTCAGGGAAGACGGCGTGTTCGCGTTTTATGCGCCGGATTTTCTGCTGCGTACCGGCCAGGCGGTTTATCTGGTGGAAACCCAGGCGCAAGCGCAGATTTCATCGCCGAACGCGCAAAGAAAACTGACAGCGGCGGCGGCCTGGTGCGAGAGGATCAACGCGTTGCCGGGCAAAGAGCGTTCGCATTTGACATGGCATTATGCGCCGCTGGGCGAAAGCCTGTTTTACGAATGGCGGCATAAAGGCGAGCGCCTGGCCGAGCTTTGCGACTTCGCCCGCCTAAGCGCGCCGGTTTTGCACGATTCGCAGAACCGCCTGAAATCGGAGCTGTAGGGCGTTTTCGCGATAGCAAAACGCCGAAGGCTTCAAAGCGATGGCGGATTGCCTGACGGCGAATCCGCCCTACCAGCGTTGTAGGGTGTTTTCGCGATAGCAAAACACCAATAGACTTCAAAACTATGTGTGGCGGATTGCCTGGCGGCGAATCCGCCCTACCAGCGTTGTAGGGTGTTTTCGCGATAGCAAAACACCAATAGACTTCAAAGCTATGTGTGGCGGATTGCCTGGCGGCGAATCCGCCCTACCAGCGTTGTAGGGTGTTTTCGCGACAGCAAAACACCAATAGACTTCAAAGCTATGTGTGGCGGATTGCCTGGCGGCGAATCCGCCCTACCAGCTTACAAAACCGTCACAAAGGCGAAAAGCAAGGCGCGAGGCGATCCGATAGCTGCACATGCGTATGCACACAAAGATTGTCATACACCGTAACCCCCGAGATCTGATAAACCGGATACTGGCACACCACGGTGATCCAGGGATGAGATTCGAGCATCTGGTCAAGCTCGGCCTCATAGGAGATCAGCTGTTCGTGTCCCGGCAGATCCGTATGGGCCCAGCCCATCTCTCCGGTCAGCAGCAGCTTTTTGATGCCGTCCGCTTTGGCTTCGGCGGCGATGTTCCGCCAGAACTCCAGCATCCGCGCGGTGTTGAAAAAGCCGCCGATGCTGTAGGATTCGGCCGTGGACAGCAGCAGTAATCGCTTGTCTCCCCGCGAGGCTTCAAAATCCAGCCCCTCGCTCCGGATCCAGTTGATCACGCGCTGACTGTCGCCGTGGTACAAATAGACGATGCGGGCGTCGCTCCCGATATGGTCGAGGAAATGGGAACGGAAAAACTGCCATTGTTCTCTCGGACTTTTGTAAAACGCACAGATATGTTTGCGCGGCTCGCGCCCCAGGAAAGCAGCCTCCGCCTTCTCAGCGGAAGCCGCGGCATTTCCGGAAGTTTCCAGCAGCGATGAGGTGCCGTTTGCGGTCGTCACGAAAGCCAGCAAATCGGCGAGTTTGAAGCGTCTTTCGCTGCGATTGCCGACCCGGTAGCTCTTCAGCACTCCGCTGTTGCTCCATCTTCTGAGCGAGGCCTTGCTTACCTTCAACAAGTCGGCCGCTTCGCTGATCGTCATCAATCTTTCTTTATCGCCCATCTCGAAAACTCGCTAAAAATAATTAGGTTGTCCGCTTTTTTACGCCGCCTGTCTGATCCGGCGCGAGATAGCTCCTAAACAGCACCGCTTCGTCGAGATCGGCGGTCTCATCGACCACGTGGACGCTGTTGCCGACGCCATAGGCCGGCGTTCCGGAACTGTAGGCCGGCTTGCTTGACCAGCCTGCCGTCGACCTACTCCTGCGGGTCTTCAATGCGCTACTGCGCGTCCCGGGCGCGACCGATGTAGTCCGCGGTCTCGTCGTTATGGAGTTCTGCCGCACTCGTCATGGCTTCCTCTCCTGACTCGAACCTTAAGAAGGGCGTAAAGACCACCGAAAAGCATTTATTTATGGTTCAACTTTACCATTGTGTACAACTATGAAAAAGCATTAATTTAACCTGAGTTCGGGATAAGAAACGACAAACCCATGCGCTCATTTATCAAAGTCACATGCGGATTAAGTGCTAAAGGCTGTTATGCTGTGAAAGCAGTTTATATAAATCCCCCTGCCCCCTTTTTCAAAGGGGGGAAAGCGGTATTGTCACACGCTAATTGTTGTCGATGTAGCCAATGCTCCAGCGCTCCCTTTTCAAAAGAGGGGAGGCTGCATGGTCAAAGGGGCGAGGGCAAAAGTCGCTTCAACCATGGCCCAACCGACATCTTCCTTTGATAAAGAGAGCGGGCATGCTGGCGACATCCCTCCTTTGAAAAAGGGGGCAAGGGGGATTTGCTCTGCAATTAGTGGATGGGGCAACGCCGATGCAGCGCTCAATTCGCATTCAATCTGACTGTCTCAGACCTAACGGCTTATCCCAAATTCGGGTCGATTTACCAAACGACCATTATGAATGACTCATAATTATGCAAAAGAAAAGCGAGAAAAAGCGATTGCGCATAAAAAAGCCTCCTTGACCAACCAGCCAACGAGGCTTGGAAATGGACGCCAAACGCAATGTTAAATCATTACAAAATCGGACGCCTGCAGCTCTTCATGCACCTGAACGCCTATCAAGGCGATTTCGACGGCCGCCGCCTTGCCGCTGCCGTCTTTGTCGTAGGCCAATACCCCGGTATTTGCATCATAGACCAGATAGGCTTTCTGGCCTTGCGCCTCGCCGGAGGCTTTGAACCAAATCTCGGATGCCTCGACCGAGGGCCCCAGTTTTTTGAACAGCGAAGCTTTCAAGGCGATTTTATCTTCGTTCGAAACGAAGTCGGTGACCGTGTCGACATTCTTCTTTGCATTGAGCGGGGTGTCGAAAACGAAGCGGTCCGAACCGGCGCCGCCGGTCAAGGTATCGTTGCCTTTCACGCCGTTCAGTATGTTGTCTCCGGCATTGCCGATCAAGACGTTGTTCGACGCATTGCCCTTGCCGCTGATGTTGCCCGTGCCGGTAAGGATCAAATTCTCGACGTTATTCGGCAAGGTATAGCTGACATCGGAATAGACGGTATCGCTGCCTTGTTTGCCGGCTTCTTTTATCTTGGCGCCCGCATCGTGAACGATATAAGTATCGTCCCCTTTCCCGCCGGCCAGCTTGGCTCCCGGCGCGGCGGCACTGTCGAAGACGTCGCCGCCGTCGCTTCCCTTCAACGTGCCTTTAACGGGCTGTCCGGTCACATTGACCGCAGGCAGAATGGCAAGGCTATTGCTGAGTACCGATTCCAGGGTGCCTGCGCCATCGGTATAACTCGCCTGCACGGACAGGCTTTGCCCCAAATCGTCCTGGCCTATGACGTAGCTCGAAGTGTTCGCGCCCGAAATCGGATCGCCGTTTCTCAACCATTGATAACCGATGACGCCCAGGCCGTCGGGGTCGGCCAGCGTATTGCCGGCGGTCAGCGTCTGGCCTTCCGACGTTTGCCCGCTGATAGTAACGGCGCCGGTCGGCGAATCGTTCGCCGGCGCCACCTGGATCGTAACCGTTTTCGGCTCCGACGCCGCCGCTCCGTCCGTGGCCGTATAAGCGAAGTCGGACGACCCGTTCCAGTTGTGGTCCGGAACGAAGTACAGTACGGCAGCGGCAAGCGGCGTATCGACCGCGACCGCCTGAGTGAGCGCGGCATCCTGGTACAAGGTCCCGTTCTGCGGCAATGAAGCGGCTTTATAAATGGCGGCATTGTTATTGCTCGACAACTGGATCGCGATGGAAACGGCATCTTCCTCACCGTCGACGGACACCTCATTCGCGACAGGCGCCACATCTACCTCGGCAATGTTGATTGTCGCGGTTCTCGCGGCGGACTCCAATGCGCCGTCGGTCGCTTTATAATCGAAAGCGGTCGAACCGTTCCAATTGGCGTCGGGCACGAAATATAATTCGTTCCCGCCAAACGCCACGCCGACAACAACCGGCGCCGTCAGGGCCGCATCGCTGTAAAGCGTGCCGTGCGCCGGCAAACTCAGCACCACGTATTGCACGCTGCTATCGACATCGCTGCCCTGAAGTGTCACTTTCACGGAATCGGCATTTTCCATGTCGTTGACCATCACATCGTCGGCAGCCGGCGCATCGTTCACATTCGTAACGGTCAAGGTAAAGGTGCCGGCTACGCTGGCGCCCTGGCTGTCCGTCGCCGTGACCTTGACATGGATTTGGCCGACCTCGCCGTTTCCGGGAGTACCGGTAAAAGTTCTGGATTCGGCATCGAACGCCAGCCATCCGGGCAGCGCCCCGCTGCCTACCGGTGCGCCCGCCCCGTCGACCCATGCCGCGGCATAGGACAGCGTATCGGCGGCGTCCGCATCGGCAAAACTGTCCTCAGGTACCGAATAGCTGAAAACGCTATCTTCGGCGGCCGTTTGGTCGGCAAGCGCATGTTCGAGGGTCGGCGGCGTGTTCGGATCAATGACGACTCCGGTATCGATCACTCCGGCAGTCGTCGGGTTGTTGGCATAATCGTCGTCTACTGCCGCCAAATCGATCGTGTAATTACCGCCCGCCGTCAAACTTCGGATGCCGATATAGTAATCGCCGGACGCCGCCGGCATAAAGCCGAGTTTCGTGCCAATTGCGTCCGTTTGCCCTACGATGTTGCCGCTCGCATCGTAGATGACGAAAAACGCACTCCCGGAATCGGAAGTGACCGCATACAGGGTATTCGCCTGCAAAGCGGCTTTGAACCAATCCTGATCGCCCGCCAGGTTGAAAATACCGCTTGCACTGCCGCCGACTTCGATCGTGCCGGTCGTCGTGGTATTGTCGGTGTAGTCGTCCGGCGACGCCTCAACGTTCAACGTATAACCTCCCGGCGCAGTCCCGCTGATGCCGAGATAGTAAGTCCCCGAAACCGCCGGCATGAAACTGGAACCCGACACACCGACCGGGAGACCGTTTTCATCATAAACGAACACCAGCGCCGTGTCCTGCTCGCCAGCCGCCGTATAGTCGGCCGACAAGGCGTACAATTGATTCGCGTTCAAAGTGACCTGAAACCAGTCGCGATCGCCGTCCGCATTGATAATGCCCGTGGCGCTTTCGCCGACCGCAGCCGTGCCGGTCGTGGAGGCATTGTCGGTATAATCGTCCGGAGACGACGTCAGATTCAGCGTGTAGGCACCGGCCGCCGTGCCGCCGACGCCAAGATAGTAAGTGCCGGAAGCCGACGGCATAAAACTGCCTCCCGCCACGCCGACCGGCACGCCGTTCTCATCGTACACGAACACCCATCCGACATCCTGGTCACCGGCCTCCGTATAATTGACGGACATCGTATACAGCGTATTTTCGCTCAGGGTCGTTTTGAACCAGTCCTGATCGTCCGGAATATCGAGTATGCCGGTCGCGTTGCCGCCGACTTCGATCATACCGGTCGTGGTCGGATTGTTCGTATAATCGTCCGGCGATTCGCTCAGATTCAGCGCATAATCGCCTTCTGCCGTGCCGCTGACGCTGATGTAGTAGTTACCGGAGGTCGCCGGCATGAATGCCGCACCCAACCCGGAAGCCGCGTTGCCGTCGGCGCCGAAAATGGAAACGAAATAATTGGGATCGAGCGAGGACAATACAAAGGATCGGCAGAAGCCAGGATCGCCTGCCCACTACTGCGCGGGCCGGCTCACATGCGCGGCCAGCGCAACGGCATGACATGCGGTAGGGAACCTCCTTCCGGGTATTCGGGCGTCAGGTTTCCGAAGCACCGGGGAAACGGTCCCGGTCAATAAGGGCTGACGGGCGGAGTCAACTCCTTATCCAGCTCTTCATCGATATTGAAGTGATACTCTTCATGCGCCTTGTCCTGCGGAATCTTGCCGTCGTGCACCAGATATTCGCGCTGCTGGAGATAGGCGTTCTTGAAGAACTCGTAACGGTCCAACGCCGCTTCGGTGGCAATCTTCTCGGAGGTGAGGTTGTCGGCCCGAAAGTCGACCGCATTCGTCGCAAAGAGACCACCGGATATGGCGGTGGAAATACCGGTAGACAAGCCCAAACTCACGTAACTGATCGGATTCATCGCCGCATCGCCCATCAAGCCCCCCACGCCGCGCGGCGAACTGGGGCCGAAAAACGGCAGCACCAGATAAGGGCCGGTCGGAGTGCCCCAATAACCCAGCGTCTGATCGAAATCTTCGTTATGTTTTTGCAGGTGGATCATCGAGGCCACATCGATAAAACCCGCAAGGCCGGCCGTCGTATTCACCAGAAAGCGCGCGCCGTCCTGCCCGCCCTGAGCCATTTTCATCTGCAGCAAGTCGTTGATCGTGACGCCGATATCGCCGATATTGCTGAAAAAATTGGTAATCCCGCGATCGACGAAGTGGGGAGTGATCCATTGATAACCTTGCGCGACCGGTTTCATCACGTAGTCGTCGAGATTGTCGTTAAAGGATTGCATGTTGCGATTAAACCCTTCCCACGGATCGCGCTCATCCTTCAATGCGCTCGCGCAACCGGCCGCTAACGATGCCAAGCCCAATATTGCCCATTTCATTAGTATCTTAAACTTTTGCATTTGGCTCACTCTATTCCGCTATGGTTTCAATACCGTTAAACTTTGCGTAACATATCATAAATGTAACCGCTCTTCGAGCGCACCACGGCCTCATTCTATCAACTCGCTTAATTCCTTTTTTAATGGATATATCCTCACTTCCTCTAGGCAAACGTTTTAGAGGTTATTTACCTGTCATTATAGACATCGAAACGGCCGGATTTAATCCGAAGAAGAACGCCTTGCTGGAAATTGCGGCAGTCATCGTAGAATTCAACGCGGAAGGCGATCTGGAGATCACCGAACGTTATTCGACTCATGTGATTCCGTTCAAAAATGCCGAGCTCGACGAATCGGCGCTCAAATTCAACGGCATCGATCCCTATCATCCGTTCCGGATGGCGGTCGACGAGGACGAAGCGCTGCACATGATTTTCAGACCCATCCGGCAGGCGGTCAAACGCAATCTCTGCACCCGCGCCATCCTGGTCGGGCACAATCCGGCGTTCGATTTGAGCTTCCTGAATGCGGCGATTCAGCGCACGCAAAACAAACGCAGCCCGTTCCATCCGTTCAGCACCTTCGACACCGCCACGCTGGGCGGTCTCGCCTATCAGGAAACGGTACTGGCCAAAATCGCCAAAGCCGCCGGCCTCGAATGGGACAACGAGAAGGCCCATTCGGCGCTGTACGATGCGGAAATGACCGCCGCGCTATTCTGCAAGATCGTGAACCGGTGGAAGCAGCTGGAAACGGCGGCAGGGAAACTTTAAGCGCGGTGCAGGCATGAGGTCAAAGCGTGTAGGACGGATGCCGTCGCGACTACCGGGAGGCAGGAGTTAGAGCAACGCGGGGAGCGGTTGCCGAGGCGATCCGCCATCCTACGGCGGAACCGCTGGCGCGTTCCGCCTTACGGGTTGATTATTTTTTACGTACGTAGGCCATCCTTAATAGAGTCAGTTAACTTGAAATACAAGGATAGAGTTTGGCCAATTTTCGCCGTGCTTTTTGAGTCGTAAACGGCCAGTTAACCAATGCACTTTGTCCTCTAACAGCCGAAATATCAAAGCCTTGCGATAACCGCTTTTGGCAATCCGTTCATGCCGGCAACGCCGTGGTTGGTTTTGGGTTCATTGGGTCAGGCGAACTGCGGAGTTCGCAGCACCCTGTAAGCATTCGGTTTAATTCCCGCCTACTTTTTAATGGCGCGTAGTATCTGGAAAAGTTAGGCCGTTGTAATGGGAGAACTGCAGAAGTTTTTAGCGCTTTCGTACTTTACAAGCATTGACGCTGCCTTTGAAAAGCCCGTATGATGAACTATCGCCGTCAACCAGGAACTCCGCCATGGGACAAGAAATCACGCGGACCCAGTTTGAAGAAAGCGATTTTATCGCTTTCCGCCAGAAACTCGCCCGGGAAACGACTTTGCTCAAGCAGGTAATCGAACGGAACTCGTGCTCGAAGCAGCCGCCCGTTGCCGGGTTCGAGCTCGAAGCCTGGCTGGTCGACAGGGCGATGCGTCCCGCGCCGGTCAATAAACAGTATCTGGAAACGCTGAGCGATCCGTTGGCCAGCGCCGAGCTCGCGAAGTTCAATTTCGAACTGAATTGCGAACCGGCGCCCCTGACCGGCAATGTCTTCGGCCAGTTGCACGAGCGCCTGGAGCGCACCTGGCAAAACGCCGTCCGCCATGCCGAAAGAATGGATCATAGCGCGGTCATGATCGGCATTCTGCCGACTCTTGCGCAAAGCGACCTGCACCTCGGCAACATGTCCGAGATGCACCGTTACCGGGCCTTGAACGAGCAGATCCTGCAGGCGCGCGGGATGCCGATCCATATCGATATCCACGGCCTCGAACATCTCAGATTCGACCATTACGATGTAATGATCGAATCGGCGACGACCTCTTTTCAAACGCACATTCAACTGCCGCTGAAATGGGCGCACCATTTTTATAACGCCTCGCTGATCGCTTCCGCTCCCGTCGTAGCGATCAGCGCCAATTCGCCGTTTCTGTTCGGCAAGGAGCTCTGGCACGAAACCCGGATTCCGCTCTTCGAACAGGCCGCAGAAACAGGCGGTTACAATGGGGCAGCGCGCGGCCCGCTGCATCGCGTCAGCTTTGGCTCGGGCTATTTGCGGCAGTCGGTGTTCGAATGTTTCGAAGAAAATCTCGGGCATTTTCCGCCCTTGCTGCCGGTCAATCAGGACACTGACGCCGAACAGTTCGCGCATTTGCGCCTCCACAACGGCACGATCTGGCGCTGGAACCGGCCCCTGATCGGCTTCGACGCGGACGGCACGCCCCATATCCGGATCGAGCACCGGACACCGGCTTCCGGCCCGACCCCGGTCGATGCGATCGCCAATGCGGCGTTCTATTTCGGCCTGGCGCAAAACCTCTGCGAGCAGGCGATGCAGCATGGCCTGCCGCTGACTTTCCCGGCGGCCAAGGACAACTTCTATCATGCCGCCCGGCACGGCCTCGACAGCACGCTCGTCTGGTCCGACGGTTCCCGGCACCGGATCGAGCAGCTTTTGCAAACCGAGTTCCTGCCGCGCGCGGTTAAAGGCTTACAGTCATTCGGCGTCAATGCGTCCGACATCGACGATTATTTGGGAATCATCCGCCAACGCCTCGCGAACAAGCAAAACGGCTGCGGCTGGCAAAGGCGCTATGCGAGGAAACATCAACACGATTTTGCGGCGATGACCCGTTCCTATCTAAAAAATCAGAACAGCGGCAAACCGGTCGGTGAATGGCAGTGACGGAGCGTCTTTTTACCCAATTGAACAGCCTGCCGGCCGGCTTGCCGGATATCGACACGGCAGGTTTGCGGGCGCTGTTGCCAAAACCCACGCTGATCCATCTGACGGGCAGGCTGGACGAGCCGCTGTTCGTCTCGGTGCTCTTGCACGGCAACGAACCGACCGGCTTCATGGCCGTGCAGCGCCTGCTCAAAAAATACCGGGATCGGGAATTACCGCGGTCGCTCGCGCTCTTTTTCGGCAATGTCGAGGCGGCCGAGCGCGATGTCAGGCGCCTGGAAAATCAGCCCGACTACAACCGCATCTGGCCCGGCACCGAATTGCCGGCTTCCCCGGAAACCGCGATGGCGGCGGCCGTATTCGAGGCGATGCGGGAACGCCGGCCCTTCGCAAGCATCGATATCCATAACAATACCGGCCTGAATCCGCATTACGCCTGCGTCAACCGGCTCGATAACCGTTTTTTGCAACTGGCGGCGCTGTTCGGGCGGCTGGTCGTTTATTTCAGACGCCCTACCGGCGTGCAGTCGGCCGCGTTCGCCGAATTATGCCCGTCGGTAACCCTGGAATGCGGACGGCCCGGCCAGCAATACGGCGTCGACCATGCGTTCGAGTTCCTGGACAGCTGCCTGCACCTGTCCGCGTTGCCGGAGCAGCCGGTGCACGCCGGCGACATCGACCTGTTCCATACGGTCGCGCAGGTCCGGATTGCCGACCCTGTCTCGTTCAGCTTCAGCCGAAGCGACTCGGACCTGTTATTGAGCGAAGATCTGGAGCGGATGAATTTTACCGAAATTGCGGCGGGCACGGTGCTGGGGCAGGCTCGCAACGTCCCGCTTTCCTCCCTCCTGCTCGTCCAGGACGAACAGGGCCATGATGTGGCCGGCCAGTTCTTCCGCCTGAACAACGGCATCCTGCAAATCACCCGCCCGACGATGCCTTCGATGCTGACGCTGGATGAACGCGTGATCCGACAGGATTGCCTGTGTTATTTGATGGAACGCCTGAATTTTTCCTGACTCCACGACTCCCGCCGATGAACGAACCCTTTACCCTGCATCCGCGCCTGGCGGAAGATGCCGTCACGCTCGGACGCTTCGGCTTGTGCCGGCTCCTGCTGATGAACGACAGCCGTTATCCCTGGTTTATTCTGGTGCCGGAGAAAACCGGTCTGACCGAAATTTATCAATTAAGTCAGGCCGATCAGATCATCTTGACGGCGGAATCGAGTCTTCTCGCGGAAAATCTTGCGGCCTTCTACCAGGCCGACAAAATGAATATCGCGGCGATCGGCAACCTGGTTCCCCAGCTCCATATTCATCATATCGTGAGATATAAGACCGACGCGGCTTGGCCTGCTCCGGTATGGGGAAAATTCGACCGTATCCCTTATACCCAAGATCGGATCGCTGCGATTACAGAACAGGTGCAGGCCTGTTTTGGAAATTTTTTGATCGAGACTTAAAAGGTCAATCCCGAACCACCGGACCGAGGAAACGCCCGGAACCTGTGTCTGGTATGGGTCTGTCCCCAGTGTTTCACCACGCGGGCTTTTGGAAGTTCTTTCGATCTTTTTCAATGTGACGGGGAAAAGAGGTTCAGCAACCTGTAGGGCGTTTTCGCGATAGCAAAACGCCGACAGCCTTCAAAGCCATGGCGGATTGCCTAGCGGCGAATCCGCCCTACGATTTTCGAACAAATAAAGTCCGTTTTAGCGTTTTAGTCGAGGTTTAAAAACCCGAGGAAAGGAGGGACCGGAGCCGCAGGCATCTGCCTGCGGCTCCGGTTGAAACGGCAAGGTCACTTGCCGATCTTGAGCGCCAAAAAGATCGGATTACCGCGCCGCTGAACCAGCAGCGCAATCGGTTTGCCTTCCGGCAGGTTTTTGACCGCCTTGTTGAAATCGGCGACGTTTTTGATCGCCGTGCTCTGAATGCGCAAAATCACATCACCCGGCTGGATTCCGGCCTCTTTGGCCGGCCCCTTGCCGACGTTTTGCACGAGCACTCCGTTCTTCGTCACTTCCAGCGCTTCCCGCTGTTCGGCGGTCGGTTCGGTAACGATAATGCCGAGTTTATTGTCGGATTTGATCTGGCCTTTATTGCCGATATCCGCCAACTTTTCCTCTTGCTCGGGCAGCAAACCGATCTGGATCGGCACGGTCATCGTCTCGCCCTGGCGGATCAGCTTGATTTCCGCTTTTTCATCGATCGGCGTCATGCCGACCATCGGCGGCAGCTCGCCCGAGGTTTCGATTTCATGGCCGTTGAATTCGGTGATGATGTCGCCGATTTGAATATCGGCTTTCTCCGCCGGGCTTCCCGGAACGACCTTCGCGACCAGCGCGCCATGCGGGCGCTTCATCCCGAACGATTCGGCCAGCTCGCGGGTAACGTCCTGGATTTGCACGCCGAGCCACCCGCGCGACACTTTGCCTTTCGTCTTGATCTGATCGACGACATTGCTGACCACGTCCATCGGGATCGCGAACGACAAGCCCATGAAACCGCCTGTCCGGCTATAGATCTGCGAATTGATGCCAACGACTTCCCCGTTCATGTTGAACAGCGGTCCGCCCGAATTGCCCGGATTGATCGCGACGTCGGTCTGGATGAACGGCACGTAATTGCCGCCGGGCAGGCTGCGCCCTTTCGCGCTGACGATGCCGGCCGTTACCGACTGCTCGAAGCCGAAAGGCGAACCGATCGCCAGCACCCATTCGCCGACCTGCAATTTTTCCGGCGATCCGATCGTCACGGTCGGCAAGTCTTTGGCTTCCACTTTCAGTAGGGCGACATCGGTCCGCGCATCGGAACCGACCAGTTTTGCAACCAGCTCCCTTCTGTCGGTCAGCTTGACGACGATTTCGTCGGCATCCTTGACCACGTGATGATTGGTCAGCACATAGCCGTCCGACGAGATGATGAATCCGGAACCCAACGATTGCGTATCCCTGGGAATGTAATCCCCTCCAGGCCCATTGAAGAAGTGTTTGAAGAATTCTTCCATTTCCGGAGGCAAGCCTTCGGGCAACTGTTGTTCGGGAGGAAGATTGCTGGCTTCCGGAGAAGCTTTTTGGGTAGTGCTGATGTTGACGACCGCCACGCCGTTTCTTTTGACCATTTCGGTAAAATCAGGCAATTGCGCGTACGCAGCATGGCCCCACAAAAAGACCAGAAAAACGGACCAACCGAGCCTTTTAAGCATAAAGTTTCTAATCCCAATCAATAAAAATTATCACCTGTCCGCTCATGGGTATGGGCGGCAGGGCCGAAAATAAATTGTTCAAAAATCAAAAAGTACCGATTCGCACAGCTTGGTCGAACAAGGGAGCGCAAGGGAAAAAAGCTCGAAGCGCCACATGCCGGGAAAGCCCTGCCGGCTTCCCGGTGCATCGATCCGGCTTTATTGCGCATCGGAAGTTATTCTGGCTGAAGTTTCCGAACGATTGGCGGATTCAACCTGACGCCCTCAACGATGGATTTCACGGTCTCCGGCGGCGCCTCGCCCATTGCCGTTATCTGATAATCTTCGAGACTCAGGCTGTAGTAGTTGATTGCGCCGACCGACCGCAGCCCCAGATCCATCTCGGGATTTTTGTTTTCCTTATAGACCGAAATGGACGTGATGCCGTCGCTCATCAATAAATAATCGACGGGCAAATGGGAATCGTGCATCGTTTTTCGCGCAAAATAGATCGGCCTGAAACCGGCCGGCGAATCCGTTACGGTAAACGGTAAAACGCCGGCATTGCCGTCTTTTATTGCCTGCCCCGCCAACATATTTGCTCGTCCGACCTCAGCTCTCGCTTCCCTGAACGGCAATGCCGCCCTGACATGCTGTTCGGTGAACACGACCTGTTCGAGAAGCGCGCCCGAAACATCGTAGACGGCGATTTTCAGCGGCAAGAACTGGAGCTTTTCGACCCAGATCCGCCGTCCATAGCGGAATTGGTCTTTCGGTTCAATATCGATCACATAGGCGGGAAGCATCGCCACGTCTTCTTTACCGGCGAGCGAGAATTCATAAAAATCGTCCAGCTCGGCCAGCGTCCTGGAAAAATTGACCAAAAAAGAGCGCTCGTAGGGCCGATGGTCGAACACCACGTCTTGCGTATCGTTGTAACGGCAACTGACCACATCGCCGTTTCTGACGACCTCCCGCAAGGGCGAGTTCAAAGCGACCAGGCGCTCCTGCTCCTTTCCACGATCGACCGCATGAAAATATTTCATGGTTTCGAGCCTTCCGTTGCGCCAGAACACCACAGTGCCTTCGTAATTGAGAGTCCTCAAAGCCTGGATCATATTCGTCAAGATCTGTCTGGCAGTTAACTTGTTATCTTCAGCGAAAACCGATCCGGTTGAAAAGAAAAATATCAGGATGAAGCGAACGACCAGCGTCATTTTTGACTGTATTGAGTGACTTGTGCGTAAGGATGGAAGCCAACCTCTCCCTGCGTGTAAATGCTGCTGTGGGCCTGCAGATAATCGCTGATTTGTCGGTTGACCGGATAGGAATCGTGAAGTATTTTGGAGGTCACCGGTTTAGGAGTGGAGTCAGTCGAGACGGCCGGCGGCTTGATCGCGGCGACGACCATTTTCGGGTTCGGGGCCGGCTCGGGGCGCTGCAGGTGCGCGACAAAAGCAACCACGGCAACCGACGCGGCGGCCGCAGCGATTTTTTGCGAACGCGTAAAATGCCGGCGACGAATCCAGCGCCGTTCGGCGTTCGGAATCAGGTAAGTCGGTTCGTGCTGAATCCGGCTATTGACCGAACTAACGAAATCGGGCCTTGCCGCGACCAATAAGTCGTCGTTTTTGATTGCGTGACTGATCGCCTCATAACGGCGCATCTTGTCGGCCAGCTCGGAATCGATCCGCATTTTTTGTAAGAGGCTCAATGCTTCGTCTTCAGGAAGCTCATCGTCCAGGAATCGAGAAATTTTTTGAATCAGATCTTCATGCATCGAATATCACCGTCAATCGAGCAAGGGGTTGAGTTTACTATCAATTGCTTCGCGCGCCCTAAAAATGCGTGAACGCACGGTTCCTACAGGGCAATCCATCGCCTGAGCAATCTCCTCATAGCTCATTCCTTCAAATTCCCTCAGCATAATGGCCACCCGCATTTCTTCGGGCAGTTTTGCGATCGCCGACTTGATCGTCTCGACAATCTCGCGGCTCAGCAATTCCCGTTCGGGAGTTTCCTGACCATGCAGTTGCGGCAGGTTTTCATAGACTTCCGCATCCTGAACATCTATCTGCATATCGACATTTCGTCTCGACCTGGACATCAGATAATTTTTCGCCGTATTGATCGCGATCCGGTAGAGCCAGGTATAAAAAGCGCTTTCGCCGCGAAAACTGCCCAGCGCCCGGTAGGCTTTAATGAAAGCCTCCTGCGCGACATCTTGGGATTCGCTCGGATCTTTAACATAGCGATTGACCAATTGGACAATCTTATGCTGGTATTTGATCACGAGAAGATCATATGCGGACTTGTCTCCCTGCTGCACCCGCAATACCAGGTCTTCGTCCAATTGTTCGCTCGCCCTTGAATGACTCTTCACTTGTGCCTGTGGATGGTAGAATGGACAGAATTAAACTGTATTAGTTCGGCAGTAACAAAAATAATTGCTCTCGCGGCAAAAATGGCTATTATCCATCATGCTTGCGAACTAAGCCAGCCCAGCCCTTAAGGAAGCTCCGGATAAGCGCTCTCTCCTTCCCGAAAAAGGTCGAAACGAGAAGATAACCCATTGATTTTCATTTCTTCGCCCCAGCCTTCTCCTAACGGGAAAGGGAGTTTCTCCGCTTGATTCGCGGTTTTCCTTAAGCAAATATATTTTTCTTGTGACACCTTATTCAATTAACATAAATTATCGAGTAATACTAGCCTCGACCGTACCCACTGCGCTTTCGCCCGGTCAACAAAACTCATTCTCCGGCTACCATTCCGCATATCCTCTTCACTTTACAGATGCATACTCCAGCACCCTATTATGATGTCCTGATCATCGGCAGCGGCGGCGCCGGCTTAAGTTTAGCTTTAAAATTGGCCGAACACGGCATCCGTCTCGCCGTACTTTCGAAATTTGCGCTAACCGAAGGCAGCACTTTTTATGCGCAGGGCGGCATTTCCGCCGTATTCGACGCCGGCGACTCGATCGAATCGCATATCGAGGATACCCTGATTGCCGGCGCCGGCCTCTGCGATCCCGAAATTGTCAGATTGACCGTCACGCACGGAAAAAGCTCAATCAATTGGCTGCGCAGCCAGGGCGTGATGTTTACCGGGGAAGAAACCGCATCCGGCGAATTCAAACTGCATCTGCACCGCGAGGGCGGCCATTCTCACCGCCGCATCGTCCACACGGCCGATGCGACCGGCAAAGCGGTCTCGCTCTCGCTGATCGAGCGGGCGCGCGAGCATGCCAATATCGAACTGTTCGAAAACCACAACGTGGTCGAGCTGATCACCGGCCCCGCAGAAAACAGCGGCAGCCCGACCGGCCGGCGCATTCTCGGCGCCTATGTGCTGGATACCCGGAAACAGCAGGTCAAAACGATCGCCGCGCGCGCCGTCGTGCTGGCAACCGGCGGCGCCAATAAGGTCTACCTTTACAGCACCAACCCGCAAAGCTCGACCGGCGATGGGATAGCCCTGGCCTGGCGCGCCGGCTGCCGGGTCAGCAACATGGAATTCATGCAGTTTCATCCGACCTGCCTCTATCATCCCGAGGCGCGCGCCTTTCTGATCAGCGAAGCGGTGCGGGGCGAAGGCGGCAAGCTGATCCTGCCGAACGGCGCGCCGTTCATGCACGCTTATGACGAACGCGGCGAGCTCGCGCCCCGCGACATCGTCGCCCGCGCGATCGATGCGGAGATCAAAAAGCGCGGCATCGACTGCGTCTACCTGGACATCAGCCACAAGCCGGAAACCTTCATCCGCGAGCACTTCCCGACCATTTACCAACAATGCCTCGACTACGGCATCGATATCACCCGCCAGCCGATTCCGGTCGTTCCGGCAGCCCACTACACCTGCGGCGGCATCATGACCGACAGCCATGCGCGCACCGACATCGCCAACCTTTACGCGATCGGCGAGGTCGCCTGCACCGGGCTGCACGGCGCCAACCGGATGGCCAGCAATTCCTTGCTCGAATGCCTGGTCTTCGCGGAACGCGCCCATATCGACCTGGCCGGGAGATTGCCGGAGATTGCCCCGCCGCCGGCGCTTCCGGCCTGGGACGAGTCGCAGGTCGGCGATTCGGACGAAGAAGTGGTCGTCTCGCACAACTGGAACGAACTCAGAAATTTCATGTGGGATTATGTCGGGATCGTCAGGACGAACAAGCGGCTGCACCGGGCCAGGAACCGAGTCGAACTGCTCAAGAAGGAAATCGCCGAGTATTACGGCAATTGCCGGGTCACCAGCGACCTGCTCGAACTGCGCAACCTGGTCATCGTGGCCGAATTGATCATCCGCAGCGCGATGCTGCGCAAGGAAAGCCGGGGGCTGCATTACACGCTGGACTATCCGGAGCCCGACCGCAGCCAACCGCCCCACCCCACAATACTGCGTCCGGTGAAGCGCGCAGGACGCAATACGTATGAAATGGGCGATTAAGGGGCATGCTCTATACATAAATGCCGTCATACCCGCCGGGAAGCGGGTATCCAGCGCCAAGGATGGCAAGCTCAAAACGTCCCTGTAGCCCCGGCAACTGCTCCTGCGTTGCCTACCTCCTGCATCCGTGCAGTCGTGGATTCCGGCAATCCCTACCGGAATGACGAATTTGTGTATAAAGACATGCGATTAAGGACCTAAGGACCAGCTTATCCCGAGCCCTCCCCGAACGGCGGCCGGCTCAATTTCAACAGCCGATCGACCTCATGCGCGGCGCGGTCGCAATCGAAAGCGGTCTTGGCGACTTGCCGCTGCAGGCCCAGGCCGCTGCCGAGCCCTTCAATATCGCGGGATACATATTCGTTCAATGGCGCACAAACCAGCTGCATGCGCTGTTCGGATTTCAGCAAACCGGAAAAGTCGTTGCCCTCGTCCGTCGCCGTCAGCATCATCACCTCGCTGGTCATCCGGTTTTGAAAGCGGAACACTTCTTCGACATAGCGCGCAAACTCTTTCTTGCTCAAACCGGTGCCGCTGAGATTGCCGGCCCAGGGCCACGCGCACCCTGTCAACAAGGCAATCAGCATCAAGATCGGCAAACGGAAAAAATACGGCTGCGTCATAATCGATCGGACATTCAAACAGAGGGTCCTCTAAACGGCCCGGTCTAAAAATTATCAAATATACACAAATTCATTGTCCGCGTGGATAAAAATCCACAAAACTTCTACCGGGCAAAAAATCGGCCGATCGGCGCGTTGCGTCCGCCCGAGCGGTCGAGTACAGACAAAACGGCTTTGCGATGAAGCATCATTCAAAACCCGAGTCTCCCGATCGGCCGTAATCGCCTGCCGCGCCCGAACGCCGCCGTCTTCGATCAATAAAATACCTTTGATATTTACCCCATTTTTTGTATCATCGTACAAATATGCTTTTTTTTGCGGTTTTTTTTCGGAACAAGGATAAGGGTTTTTAACCGCTTCGGTAAGCGTTTCTGCGCAGCGGCTCATGGGTGGATTCATCGCGCAAGCGGATTAAAAATCTGTAAAGCACGGACTCACAAACCGGTAGCGAGCCTCTGTCGCTCATGTTCATTGGTGTGCCGATGCCGAGTAGCAGTTCCCCAGCCCGAAACATGACGGCAAGCATGGGGCTTTTTATACCAACAATAATAATTTAATAGACCGGTGCGAAGACATGACTGAAAAGACTTTAAGCAGATACCTGTCCAATCTGGAAAAATACTTCGCCAGCGACAGCCCGATTTTGCAAAAAACCGCCAAAGTCTTTCATGAGCTCGACCAACTGGAATACGACCTCGGCCTGATCGGCGCGGACGACACCACCGCCACCAAATGCTCCTGGTGGCCGATCGTCACCCTGATCGGCGGAGCATCGAATGCCAAGTCGAAATTCATGAACGCTTATTTCGGCTCCGATCTCCAGCTCACCGGCCTGCAAACCTCGCATAACAAATTCTCGGTGCTGCTGCACAACAATCAGACCAGCCCGACCACCCTGCCCGGCACGGCGCTCGATGTCGATCATCGTTTCCCGTTTTATCAAATCAGCCGCAAGCTCGAACAGTTGCGGCGTGGCGAAGGCGGCCGCATCAACGCCTACCTGGAACTCAAAACGCTGCCGAGTGATCACCTGAAAGGCAAGCTGTTCATCGAAGCGCCAAGCATCAGCGCGACGCCTGCTACCGCCGTAACGTCCTTTCTCGTGAGTTACGCGATCGAAAACTCCGATACGGTGTTCGTCTTCACCGATACTTTCGAGACGCCGTCGCCTTTGCTGGATGACCTGATCGAACAGATCAAACGGCATCAGGACACCAACAAAGTGATTTACCTGATCGATGCCCCCGCCGCGCTGAACTCGGCAAGAAGCGGCGAGATCATCTCCAGCTGGCAGCGGCGGCTGGCCGATCTCGGCATTGCCTCCGGCCAGTTCATGATTTTGCCGAGCCAGGACAGCGGATTCATCCCGCAGCCGGGCAAGGTCGACTTCAGCCTGATCGATCAGCGGCTTGCCAATGTCGGCTACGAGCGGACGTACCGAATTTTGCAGGCGCTCGAAAGCCATATCGCCGAAATCGAAAACGTCATCGTACCCGAGGTCAAAAAAGGCATCGCGACCTGGAAAGAACGGGTCAACATGTCCAGCCTGCTGGTGCTCAGCCTGTTCATCGTGCTCGCGCTGTTCGCCGAAATCAACACCGGCATTGTCCTGGCGACGCTGATCGATCCGATTTTGGGACCGATTGCGCTGCTGGTGCTGATCGTGATCATGACGCCGATTCATTTGATCTTTAGCCGGCTGCACGCAAAGATGGTGATCAACCAATTGAATAACCGGCAAAAGGAACTCAACCTGCTCGAGAATCCGGCCGGCATGTTCGAAAAAAACCTGACTTTCTCGCGGATGCTGCTGCCGGTTTCCGAACCGGCCCTCTGGAACAAAAAGACCAAGGCCCGGCTGGCTCAACTGACGAGCAGAACGAAGGATCTGGTTCAATCGCTGAACGACACGTTCAGCGCCTATAATGCACAGCTTTTCGACGTTTTTGCAGACAGCAAGGGACCCAAACAAATACCCTGACTAAACATCATCGGCCGCTAGCGTACCATACGGGTTCGAACCATCATGGCAACCGTCGACATCATCAGACAGTATCTGCCTTTATGCTGGTTCAGGCACAATCCGCTCGAATTGACCCGGTCGACCGGTTTTTTTAAACAGAATCTGGTTTTTTATTTCCTGATCCAGTATTTCCTGCAGGCCAACATGACCGACGACCCGTTCGAGTCGTTTTACGAAGTCGCGCTCGAAACGGGATTGACCCTGCTGTTTATCGGCCTGATGATGTTTTTCAATAAAACACTGTACGGTTTCGTGCAGGTGACGACCGCGATGATGCTCTGCGCGAACGTAGTCGCACTGTTCGTCATCCCGGTGATGATCTGGGTGACCGTCAGCGATGATCCGCTAAGCTATTACCTTTTGTTCGCGCTGATTTTCTGGGATTTCACCCTGATCACCTACATCTTCAAAAAGGTCATCGAAATCAATGTGATCGCCAGCACCGTGCTGGCATTGCTGTATTTCATCGCGACCTATCTCGGCGCGTTCGGGCTCGGTCAACTGATTTGACCCCTCGCCTCAGCGGCGGAAGATTTCGCCGGCCGCTTCGCTGCTAGAGCATTTTCATATCGCGTAAAGGGAAGTTCTCACCTTCCGAAGGGTGCCATGCCAGCCCCGTAGGGTACGCTGTGCGTACCTTTCGACATTGATGGTACGCACAGCGTACCCTACGGGGCTGAACCCGTAAGATACAGGTACCGAACAGGATATTTATCCCGGCCGTAACGTTTAAAGCGGGATAGACAGGAAAGATGATTTGGTGTTGGCGGAGAATTTTCAAACATTGGGGACGGGTTCTCAACCCCGTCCCGCTCAGGCCGGAATTCTTCGAGCGGGCGGTTGCGGTCGACCTGAGGGTGAATTTTTTCGGAAGCATACGGATGTATTGCTATCATACGCGGTTTGCGGTCCAGATTCGGAGTGATCCTTGTATTGTGTCAAATCTCAGCACACGATTGAAGACAACATCAAAAAGTCGCGTTTCATCGCGATGATTTTCCCCTGCCAAGACGAGCAGACCGCCGTTCGGCACTTGCAGCGCCTGCACGGCGAATACCCGGACGCCACGCATATCGTTTACGCTTATCGCCTGAAGACGCCGCAAGGCTTCGTCTACCGGTTCCACGACGCCGGCGAGCCGTCCGGCACGGCCGGAAAACCGATCTTTCAACACCTGGAAGGCAAACATTTGATCGACGTGCTGCTGGTGGTGGTCCGCTATTTCGGCGGCATCAAGCTCGGCGCCGGCGGCTTGACTCGCGCTTACGGGAACGCGGCCAAACGGGTGATCGACGAAGCCGACATCGAACCTTTTATCGAAATGGCCAACGTCAAATTATCGGTGACCTACAGCCAGTTGCAGCCCCTGGAATATCTGCTCAAAAAGCTGAACGGGCGCATCGTCGATCAGCAATTTGCCGAGCAGATCCACCTAGTGCTCGAACTGCCGGCGGAACAATTGCCCACGCTGCAACAAACCTTTCCGCTGTTCGAAAAAATCTGACGAGAAGTTGCATTTAAACCTTAACAGGCGCTTTTTACTTGGTCTTGGTCCCGAACAAGCTCTGGTAAGACACATACATCATTGTCGACGTCAGCATATACAGGACCGGCGTCAAGAAAGGCGTCACGGACAGGCAAAGCATCGCCTGCAGGAAAATGAAACCCTGCATCTTATAGAACGCATTCGCGTGCTGGGAAAGCATTTGCCTTCCCTCCTCTTTCGCCGCGCTCCAGCGATAGTTTCTGAACAGCATCAGCGGATAGCTGAACCAGCTCGCGAAACTGTTCAGCATCAACAGGCAAAACATCAGCGCGACGTTCGCATAGCCGAACAGCCAGATTGCCAGCTCGCGCATCGTTTGCCTCTGCAGGTTTTCCGGCGTGTACTCCCATTCGAAGAAAAACTTGACGATGTTCTGCCAGTCGCCGGCTGTAACGCCTGCAACCGTCCTGAAAACTCCCCAGAAAAAAACCAGGGCGCCCGCCGCCAGAATGGCCAGCGGCAGGCTTTTTTTGACCGCCCACAGTAACGGCACCGGATTGTCCGCGTTGTATTTCAGATCGATATACTTCGCCACGCCGACACCGACAAACAGGCCGGCAATCGACACGAACACACCCAGCGCCAAAGAGATATGCCCCAGCAGCATCAGCAAGCCGATCGCCAGACAACAACCGAACCAGGTACCGGGGCCGCGGCCGATGAACTGCAGGGACTCCCGCAACCAGTTGCTGAAGGTAATGTCGTTCACACCGCTATCCTGGAGATACCGACCGCTTCGCGCAAGTCCTTCAGAAACGGAACGCTGATCGCGCGCGCCTTCCGCGCTCCTTCCTGCAACTGCTGTTCGATATGGTCCGGCGCCTGCATCAACGCCTCGTAGCGCTCACGGGCGGGGGCGATATGCTCGTTGATATATTCGAACAATACCTGCTTCATCTCGCCCCAGCCGATGCCGTCCGCATAACGCTGGCGTATTTCGGCGACTTCGGCCTGAGTGGCAAAGGCTTTGTAGATACTGAACAGCGTGCAGGTATCCGGGTCTTTGGGCTCGCCCGGCTCCAGCGAATTGGTCTTAATTTTGTTGATCAGCTTTCTGAGTTTTTTCTCGGGTTCGAACAGCGGTATCGTGTTGTTGTAGCTCTTGCTCATCTTGCGTCCGTCGAGCCCCAGCAGTGTCGCGCCGTGCTCCTCGACCACCGCTTCGGGCAGGGTAAAATGCTCGCCGTAAATGTGGTTGAAGCGCGCCGCGATGTCCCGCGCCATTTCGATATGCTGAATCTGATCCCTGCCGACCGGCACCTTGTCGGCCTTGAACATCAGAATATCGGCCGCCATCAGAATCGGATAACTGAACAGCCCCATCGTGACCCCCTTATCCGGATCCTTTTCGTCCCCTTGTTCATTTTCGGCCACAGCGGCTTTGTAAGCATGCGCCCGGTTCATCAAACCTTTGGCGGTTACGCAAGTTAAAATCCAGGTCAACTCCAGGATCTCGGGCACATCCGACTGCCGGTAAAAAACCGCATTCGAGGTATCGAGGCCCAGGGCAAGCCAGGTCGCGGCGATTTCACGGCTGGATTGGCGTACCCTGTCCGGCTCCTGACATTTGATCAACGCATGATAATCGGCCAGAAAATAAAAAGGCGCGACATTGTCGTTCTTGCTCGCCGCAATCGCCGGCCGAATCGCGCCGACATAATTGCCCAGGTGCGGCGTGCCCGTGGTCGTGATGCCTGTTAATACCGTTGCTTTCGTCATTGATACCCACTCGATGGTCTTCGATTGTTTAATACGACCCAAAAATCGATACCGGCCAGTAAAGCCGCTGCAGCGTCACAGGACAGCCTGCAGCCCGAACGGCATCGGGTCAGACGCACATCTTACCGAAATTCCGGCCATTTTGCAGTCCAAATACCGGCAAAATGGCCGGACCGGGCCGGCGCGCGCCAAGAGGCTTTTCTTTTCCGGTTGATTTTTGCTAAGCTGAGTACAGTAAACCACCGCATTTTTCGAATTCCTTTGTTTTACCATAATTCCTTTGTTTTACCACTTAATCCAGGTTATCCATCTTGCCCGATCCGAATGAACAACGTCATCACGCGCGCCTGACGAGCGGCGGCGAAATCGCCGTCAAACTGGCCGGTTCGACCGAACAACTCGTAGGGCATTGCAAAACCATCAGCGGCGCGGGCGTCTCTTTTGTTCTCCCCGAGGCGCTGCCACCGGGCAAAGCCGCAAGGATACACGTCGTCAAAAGCCCGCTCGGCCCTCCGGTTACCGCCTTCATCGAAATCGTCCGCTGTATTCCATTAACCGGCCGCGGCTTCGAAATCGCCGCGGCGATCAAAAGCATCAAAGGATGTTGATTGACATGTACACCATCACCAAAGAGGTCTATTTCTGTTACGGGCACCGGCTGATGAATCATCCCGGCAAATGCCGCCATTTGCACGGGCACAGCGTCAAGGCCTCGATTTCGATCAGGCAGGAACAGCTTAACGATCAAGGAATGGTCTGTGATTTTTCGGACATCAGGGATGCTGTCGAAGCCTATATCGATCAATATCTCGATCATAACTTTTTACTGCACAAGGACGATCCGATCATCCCGATGCTGATCGCGAACAACGAACGCTTTCTGGCCCTCGACGAACATCCGACCGCCGAAGTGCTCAGCAAGATGATTTACCGTTATCTTCGGCAGGCCGGATTGAATGTCGCGCAAGTCGTGCTCTGGGAAACCGCCAGCGCCCATGCCTGCTACAGCGAAGATTCGCCACGATTATGAGCCAGTTGAATCCCGTCAATAAGTCCTTCTGCCTCGAACAGATCTGCGCCGCCAATTACCGGAAACTCCTGCGTTTGATTCCGCATTTGCTCGACTGCCGCGATACCGCGATCGGCGTCGCCGACAACAGTTCCGCCCTCCATCTCGAAGTGCTCGAACGCTCGCCCTATACGCTGACGATCCTGTTAAGCCACAGTTTCAAAAGGAATCTGGAAGAGTTTCTGGAACCCGCCGTGACCATACGGCTTTATCTGGACCTGCAACTGGCTGAAGTGATCAACGACCATGCCCGCGCCGCCGTTGCCAAGGTCTACAGGAACCCCGGCCTGAGCCTGGAAATCATGAACTATAAATGGCGCTTGAATTACTTTCTGCAAAAATGGCTGGAACACTGCCTGAACAAGAACTACCGGTTCAGCCCTGAAAACAGCAAGACGCCCGTCATCGCCTAAATCCGGAGCGGACCGATAAATTCGTCTCCACCCGATGCAACACGTAGGCGAATTTTCTAGCGCCCAAGCTCCGGCTTCGCAAAATATCACCGCTCATGCTATCATCCGGACATGAACCCATCGCACGACCATTCCTACAAACTGCTGTTCTCCGAGCCTGAAATCATCCGGGATTTATTGCAAGGCTTCGTGCATGAGCCCTGGGTCGGCGAACTCGACTTTTCCACCCTGGAGTCGGTGGCCACCAGTTATGTCACCGACGATCTACGGCATCGCGAGGACGATGTGATCTGGCGTGTCAAGTCCCGGCATCAGTGGATTTACGTATACTTGCTGATTGAATTTCAATCGACCGTCGATCATTACATGGCGGTCAGGCTGATGAGTTATATCGGCTTGCTCTATCAGGACCTGATCAAGACCCGGCAAACCCTGCCCGACAGACGGCTGCCGCCGGTGTTTCCGGTCGTGTTGTACAACGGCGACCGGCGCTGGCGGGCGCCCACCGAGCTGGCGGAGTTGATCGCCACCTTGCCCGGCGGCCTGGCACGCTACCGGCCCACTCTGCGTTATCTGATACTGGACGAAGGCGCTTATGACCTGGAGGCGCTGGATCCGCTCCCCAATCTGGTCGCGGCGATCTTCCGGCTGGAGCATCATCGCGAACCGGCGGCGATTCTCGAAGTCATCTCCAATTTGATAGAATGGCTGGCAGCACCGGAACAAACCCGGCTGCGGCGCAGTTTCAGCGTCTGGATCAACCGGGTGCTGCACGCGCCGGGCGAGGACCGGCCGACCGAACCGAACGATTTACGGGAGATCAAGACCATGCTGGCACAACGCATTCCGCAATGGCTACAAGAAGCGAGATTACAGGGCGAGGCGCAAGGGGAGGCCCGGGGGGAAGCCCGGGGGGAGGCTCGGGGGGAAGCCCGGGGCGAAACCAAGGGCGAAGCCCAAACGCTGCTAAAACTGCTCCGGCTAAAATTCGGCCCGCTGACCGCGGACGTGGAGCAGCGGGTGCACGCGGCCGCGAAAGCCCAACTGGACGCCTGGGTCGAGCGTATTTTGACCGCCGAGCGGCTGGAAGAGGTATGGGGCGGGCCGTTATCCGCTGACAGCCAAGTGCCGCCCCAGCGGTAGGGCGGATTCGCCGACAGGCAATCCACCATTGGAGAGTCCTCCTTATTCAAGTTGGCGGTTTGCTGACGCGAAACCGCCCTACGGTCTAAGTCTGGTAGGTCGGGCAACCGCTTCACCGTTGCTCGACATTTGGGCAGCGGAAAGGCCGTTCGCTGATTCGTAACCGTGACCTCATACCGTCGCATCGAAAGTGTCGGGCATAAAAGCGTGCCCGACCTACACGACTGGAAGAGGTGTGGGGCGGGCCATTATCCGCTGACAGCCAAGTGCCGCCCCAGCGGTAGGGCGGATTCGCCGACAGGCAATCCGCCATTGGAGAGTCCTCCTTATGCAAGTTGGCGGTTTGCTGACGCGAAACCGCCCTACGGTCCTTATGCAAGTCTGGTAGGTCGGGCAACAGCTTCACCGTTGCCCGACATTTGGGCGGCGGAAAGGCCGTTCGCTGATCCGTAACCGTGACCTCATACCGTCACATCGAAAGTGTCGGGCACAAAAAGCGTGCCCGACCTACACGACTATTAGTCGCGATCTGAGGATCGCTCCCATACGCCCGATTTTTGGCGATACAAAACACCGCGAACGGGTTAATAGTGATAACGTCCCTGTAAGAATTCAACGCGGCCTTGCTTGACCAAATAAACGCAACGGTGTTCTTGCGTGATGCGGCGAGACCACACATCCGGTCCCAGATACTTTAGCGGTTCGGGTTTGCCAATGCCGTCGAAGGGCGCGCGCAACGTGGCTTTCACAAGTTCCAATAAGCGTTTGGCGACGCGCCGGTCAGTTTCGACCCAATATTGCAAGTCTTCCAGAAATTCAGGATGAAAAACGGCAACGCGGTCGCCGCTATGCATTGATCCCCATCTCTTGCTCAAGATCCGCAAGCGACGTCGGCGCCCTATTTTCTGACCGTGCACGCGCCAATGCTATCAGCAAACGTTCCGCATTCTTGGGCGAGCGCAGTAAATGCGCGGTTTCCAGCAAGCTTTCAAGCTCATCCGCCGCAATCATAGCAACAGCCCCTCCGCTCCTGCGCCGCACAACGATCACCTCATGATCATCCACAGCACGATCCATCAACGTTTTCAATTGCTCGCGCGCTTGGCTATAAGTCGTTTCAATTGTCATAACACACCCTAATTTGTACAAGCATATTGTACATAAACAAAGAAGCGCGGCCAATACCCGCCCAGGCGGGTATTGGCCTTATTTCTCGTTCCCAGGCTCCAGCGCCACTGCCATTAAATTAAGCCGGGTAGGTCAGGCAACAGCTTCACCGTTGCCCGACATTTGGGCAGCGGAAAGGCCGTTCGCTGATCCGTAACCGTGACCTCATACCGTCACATCGAAAGTGTGGGGCACAAAAAGCGTGCCCGACCTACACGACTGACAGCCAAATGCCGCCCCACGGTAGGGCGGATTCGCCGACAGGTAATCCGCCATTGAAGAGCCCTCCTTATGCAAGTTGGCGGTTTGCTGACGCGAAACCGCCCTACGATCCTCCTTATGCAAGCCGGGTAGGTCGGGCAACCGCTTCACCGTTGCCCGACATTTGGGCGGCGGAAAGGCCGTTCGCTGATCCGTAACCGTGACCGTGACCTCATACCATCACATCGAAAGTGTCGGGCACAAAAAGCGTGCCCAACCTACACGACTGACAGCCAAATGCCGCCCCACGGTAGGGCGGATTCGCCGACAGGCAATCCGCCATTGAAGAGCCCTCCTTATGCAAGTTGGCGGTTTGCTGACGCGAAACCGCCCTACGGTCCTACGGTCCTCCTTATGCAAGCCGGGTAGGTCGGGCAACCGCTTCACCGTTGCCCGACATTTGGGCGGCGGAAAGACCGTTCGCTGATCCGTAACCGTGACCTCATACCGTCACATCGAAAGTGTCGGGCACAAAAAGCGTGCCCGACCTACACGGCTGACAGCCAAGTGCCGCCCCGGCGGTAGGGTGGATTCGCCGACAGGCAATCCGCCATTGAAGAGCCCTCCTTATGCAAGTTGGCGGTTTGCTGACGCGAAACCGCCCTACGGTCCTCCTTATGCAAGCCGGGTAGGTCGGGCAACAGCTTCACCGTTGCCCGACATTTGGGCGGCGGAAAGGCCATTCGCTGATCCGTAACCGTGACCTCATACCGTCACATCGAAAGTGTCGGGCACAAAAAGCGTGCCCGACCTACACGACTGCCGAGCGGCTGGAAGACGTATGGAGTGGGCCATTCCCCGCTGACAATCAAATGCCGCCCCCGCGGTAGGGCGGATGCCGTCAGGCGATCCGCCACTGAGCGGCCATCCTCCTCCGGCGGAACCGCTATCGCGTTCCGCTACGGTCCTAAGTCTGGTAGTCTGGTAGGTCGGGCAACAGCTTCACCGTTGCCCGACATTTGGGTGGCGGAAAGGCCATTCGCCGATCCGTAACCGTGACCTCATACCGTCACATCGAAAGCGTCGGGCACAAAAAGCGTGCCCGACCTACACGGCTACACGACTGACGCGAAACCGCCCTACGGTCCTACGGTCCTACGCGGGTTACTGCTGTACGATGATATTGTCCTGCAATTGCGTCAATGCGGCAGAGGCGTCGGTAAAACTCACGTTTTGCAAGACGGCGACCGTCTGGAACGAGGCTCCTCCCGTAGTAGCGCCGTTGGTATCCACTTGCACAGCCGTATTTCCGCTGCCGTCATTGGCGAATTGCAGAAATCCTTGCGACACGGCCTCATTCACGGTACCGCTAAATCCGGTAAGCAAATCCGAGATATCCAACTTATCCCCGCCGCTTGCCGGCGCAGCGACGTTAAAGTCCGTGATTCGGTCGAAGCTTCCACCGCTCAGGTCTCCATTTTGATATTTGAATGTGTCGCTGCCGTCGCCGCCGGTCAGTGTATCGTTACCGGCACCACCGATGAGGGTGTCGTTGCCTGCACCACCGATGAGGATGTCGTTGCCCGCGCCACCGATCAGCACGTCGTGACCGGCACCGCCGTCGAGTGTATCGTTGCCCGCCTTGCCCACCAGCACGTCGTCGCCCGCCGTACCGACCAGCGAGTCGTTGCCATCCGTGCCGAGCACTAGGCCATCCGCGCCGTTCGTCGCCACGTAAGAACCTGTGGCGAGCTTGATGACGAGGTCGGCGGTGCTGCTGTCGCCATCGGGTTGCGCGATGGTGTAGCTGAAGGTATCGGTCTTGCCGAGATCCCCGTTATCCAGACCTGCCCGTGGCGTGTAGGTGTAGCTGCCGTCGGCCTTGACGGTGAGCGTGCCGTAGTCACCCGCGATGGAGAGGTTGCCGCTGCCGTCGAACGTGTCGTCAGTGCCGACGCCGAAGCCGATGCCGACCACCTTCGCGCCTTCCGAGCCTTTGCTATCGGCGATGCCTTCCGTCACATGGCTCAGGTCGGTGATGACGTTGCCGGCCAGCCCGGCCACCTGGATGGAGGTGGTCGCATCCGTGGTATGGTTGAGCTTGATGTTGTCCAGATACAACCGCGAGTCGCTGCTGCCGCCGCCGTCGTTGACGCTGAAGTACACGCGGTATTGACCTGAGTCAAGAGGTCCTGTCGTCACCGAAGCCGCCGTGGTATTGTTAGTGTTAGGCAAGGTTCCGGAATATCCGGCGCCGCTCACCGCCGCCCAGGTCGAACCGTTGAACTTGTAGAGCTGCCAATTGACCGTGTCGTTGTTATTGGTGTTACCGCGCTGGTAATCGAAACTCAGCGTGGTTGTACCCGTTGCGCCGACGACAAACTCCGGAGTCAGCATCTGGGCCGCACCGTTGCTGTCGTCGTTGTTGTCTTCAAGCAGCAAGCGGCCGGAAGACCCCGACACCGAAGCGTCCAGAGTGCTTTCGCTGAGCGAGCTGACAATCCACTTGTCGGTACTGTTGGCAATTTGGCCCAGCACGTTGGTGTTGCCGTCTACTACGGTCATCTCGTCACCGGACGGCGTGCCGTTGTCGGTGGTGTCGAATATCCAGCCGTTGTAGGTGGGGCCACTGCTGGCGGGATTCGCCACGGTCGAGAAATCGGCCAACGTCGTGGTGGTTGGGGTACCGGGCACGGTAACCTCGGTCAACACCGCCTGGTTGTAGTTGTCGTAGGCCGTGACCTCGCTGCGGTCGAGCGTAGTGAGGGTCAGCGTGTTGTTGGTCGTCGAGCCGTCCGCATCCTTCGCAACGTAGCTGATCACGGCGCTTACGTCGTCCTTCACGTCTTCAAGGCTGGTGAAGCTGTAGCTGCCGTCCCTGTTGATGGTGGCCGTGCCGGCGGTCGTATTGAAGGTAGCCGAAGTGGTCGAATCGGAGAAGGTAACCGTCGTGCCGCCGTAAGCAACCGACACGAGCGAACCGCCCGTGACCCAGCCGTCCGCGCCCGGCGCGTCGTTGCCCAGCACGTTGCCGCCGGCGGAAACCGGCACGTAGATGCCGTCGATCGCGCCGGCAAGATCTGTGGGCAGGATGCCGGGGTAGATTTCGTCCGCGCCGCCCGGCGTGTAGGCGACGGACTGCAAGTCCGCGTTGGAGGCCGAACCGCTGCCGCCTTGGCTGCCGCCTCGGTTGACGGTATTGCCCGTCGTGTCGATGCCGATGGCAATGGACTTGACGAAGTGGCTATTGACGTAGTTTTCCCACGTCGTCTTGTCGGTGCCGGTCAACGTATGACCGCTCGTGGGCGTGCCGTCCGAGAAGAAGTAGGCGACGGAGCTTGCGGCGGACGCACCGCTGAACGTTGTGCTCCACTCCATCTCCGCTTTGCTGATGGCCTCCTTGTAGTAGGTGCCGGCATCACTCGAAATGGTGGGTTCGCCGCGTCCATTGAGATAGTTATTCACCTCCGTGGAACTGTGGAACACGGTGGTCGCGGCGGTCGCGTTGACGCTGAAGGTCACGACCTGAACATTGATCGCCACGCCCGTCGCTTCATACTTTTGCAGCAAGGCCAGGACGCCAGCTTTCAACGCTTCCCAGCCGCCGGTTTGAGTGCCGCCCGGGCTGGTATCCGCCATGCTGTAGGAGTGGTCGAGAATCAGCAGAATGTTGACGTCGCCCGCCGTGGTACCGCCTTCCATCAGTGCCAGCGAATCGGCTTGCGACTTGGGGGCGTCGTCGGCGATGTGGATGGTGAGCGTCGCTTGGTCGCTTCCGTTATCGGCGTCGGTGACGGTGAGGCCGAATTCATCCGTGTCGTTGTCGTTGTGGGTCGTGGCCCCGGTGAGCTCATACTGATACGTCACCTTGCCCGTGTTGGGATCGTAGCTGATGATGGTCAGCTTGCCGTGGTCGCCGGTAATCGGGGCAATCGACGTGGTGCCGACGTTGTTCAACTGGCCGATGGTGACAGTCGTGCCTTTGATCGTGATGCTGGTGATGTTGTTGTCCGAATCCGTAATCGTGAAGGTGCCGCTGGTGAATATGGCGAAACCCGGAGCGGAACCGGTATTCAGACCGGACTCGGACACGAGGTCCGGCTGCGCGTCGACATGGATCGTCGGCGGCACCGCGGTGTTAAGCACCGTGATGGTCTGGGTGTCGCTGGCTTTGTCGCCGTCGCCATCGGTTGCCTCGATGCTGAAGCTCACCGACGTATCGGCCGTCACCGAACCGGCGGTGAAATGCCATTGCAAGTCGGCATCGACCGTCAATGTGCCAACCGTCAGGCCGTCGTCCGCGCCGAAGGTCACCGTGTTGGCGGAAGAACCCAACGACAGCGTCTTGGTCACCTGGTCGACCGTCACAGCCACACTGGTCACACCGTCCGCCCCGGCAGACAGCGTCCAGGTACCGTCGATCGACTGCGACTCGTTAACGGCGTTTGGCGTGTCGACGATATTCAGGCTTGGGCCGTCGTCCTGGAATTGAATGCCATTGCCGATATTTACACTCGAACTCGCTGTATCGGCATCGCCATCGGTATACGTCACCTGCATCTTCACCGCGTCCGCGGCCAGCGATATCGGGTTGTCGTACTTTTCTGCGGAAGTGCTGCCACCCGTACCGTTGTCCAGCGACAAATATTGCGCGATAAATACCTTGCCTGTTGTCTGATCGGTCGCCAAGGCAAACGCCACCGTACCCGAGACATTGGCCGTGTCACCGCCCAGCGTTGGCGATGCTTCCGTTCCAACCCGACCCAGAATCAGACCGGCATTCGCCCCCGTTCCGTTGTACAGAAAAATGTCATGCCCATCCGTCGTACGAACGCCGGAGAAAGTTCCATCCGTTACCTGCAGCGCATAGTTCACACCGCCACCCGCGGCCGCACCATCCGCGCCGAAGCTGCCGTTCGCCAATGCCACGAGCGAACCCGTGCTCGCCGCATAGCCCACAGCCATGTCCGGATCATTACCCGTTGAAGGAACATGGGCAAACAAATCAGCCACCGTAGTTGTGCCGTAGGCAGTTGCCGTGCCTAACACGTCATTCGCCGCGTTCGGATCGGCAGCCGCCTGCACGCCAGGCGTCTCATCGATCGCTACACTGCCCTGTAGCGTCAATGTTGGTGCCACCGGGCCGTCGTCCGCGAAGCGGATGTTGCCGCCCAGGTCCACGGTTTCGCTGTCCGTGGCGCTGTCGCCATCGCCGTCGGTGATGGTCGCCGTCGCCGTCAGCGTGACCAGGCCGTTCGCCAGCACTTCGTACTGGCCATCGTAGGGGCCAGCCGTCGTGCCGGGCGCATCATGGTCGAGTTCCTGATACTGCGTCAGGGTCACTACGCCCGTACCGCTCACGGAAAGTGAGAACACCACGTTCGCCGCATTGGCCGTGGCCGGCTCGGTGCCCGTCGCACCCACAATGGTGCCGTCCGCCAGTTGCCATAGATTGATCGCCGCTCCGTTGCTGGTCATCCCCGAGGCCGAGCCTTCTGTGAAGCCTGCCGCAAAAGCCTAGCGTGTAGCTCAATGCCGGTGCCGTGCCTGCGCCGTCCGCACCATAGTTCGAGCTGGCAATGCTGAACACGCCGCCGAAGTTGGCCGTGCTGCTCGCGGTGTCAAAGTTGGCGCCGAGGGTATCTGCGTCTTGCGTCGTCAGCACTACACCCGATTCATTCGCTGCTGCCACGTCGATCGCCGGGCCGTCGTCCGCGAAGCGGATGTTGCCGCCCAGGTCCACGGTTTCGCTGTCCGTGGCGCTGTCGCCATCGCCGTCGGTGATGGTCGCCGTCGCCGTCAGCGTGACCAGGCCGTTCGCCAGCACTTCGTACTGGCCATCGTAGGGGCCAGCCGTCGCGCCGGGCGCATCATGGTCGAGTTCCTGATACTGCGTCAGGGTCACTACGCCCGTACCGCTCACGGAAAGTGAGAACACCACGTTCGCCGCATTGGCCGTGGCCGGCTCGGTGCCCGTCGCACCCACAATGGTGCCGTCCGCCAGTTGCCATAGATTGATCGCCGCTCCGTTGCTGGTCATCCCCGAGGCCGAGCCTTCTGTGAAGCCTGCCGCAAAGCCTAGCGTGTAGCTCAATGCCGGTGCCGTGCCTGCGCCGTCCGCACCATAGTTCGAGCTGGCAATGCTGAACACGCCGCCGAAGTTGGCCGTGCTGCTCGCGGTGTCAAAGTTGGCGCCGAGGGTATCTGCGTCTTGCGTCGTCAGCACTACACCCGATTCATTCGCTGCTGCCACGTCGATCGCCGGGCCGTCGTCCGCGAAGCGGATGTTGCCGCCCAGGTCCACGGTTTCGCTGTCCGTGGCGCTGTCGCCATCGCCGTCGGTGATGGTCGCCGTCGCCGTCAGCGTGACCAGGCCGTTCGCCAGCACTTCGTACTGGCCATCGTAGGGGCCAGCCGTCGTGCCGGGCGCATCATGGTCGAGTTCCTGATACTGCGTCAGGGTCACTACGCCCGTACCGCTCACGGAAAGTGAGAACACCACGTTCGCCGCATTGGCCGTGGCCGGCTCGGTGCCCGTCGCACCCACAATGGTGCCGTCCGCCAGGTTCCCATAGATTGATCGCCGGCTCCGTTGCTGGTCATCCCCGAGGGCCGAGCCTTCTGTGAAGCCTGCCGCAAAACCTAGCGTGTAGCTCAATGCCGGTGCCGTGCCTGCGCCGTCCGCACCATAGTTCGAGCTGGCAATGCTGAACACGCCGCCGAAGGCGGCCGTGCTGCTCGCGGTGTCAAAGTTGGCGCCGAGGGTATCTGCGTCTTGCGTCGTCAGCACTACACCCGATTCATTCGCTGCTGCCACGTCGATCGCCGGGCCGTCGTCCGCGAAGCGGATGTTGCCGCCCAGGTCCACGGTTTCGCTGTCCGTGGCGCTGTCGCCATCGCCGTCGGTGATGGTCGCCGTCGCCGTCAGCGTGACCAGGCCGTTCGCCAGCACTTCGTACTGGCCATCGTAGGGGCCAGCCGTCGTGCCGGGCGCATCATGGTCGAGTTCCTGATACTGCGTCAGGGTCACTACGCCCGTACCGCTCACGGAAAGTGAGAACACCACGTTCGCCGCATTGGCCGTGGCCGGCTCGGTGCCCGTCGCACCCACAATGGTGCCGTCCGCCAGTTGCCATAGATTGATCGCCGCTCCGTTGCTGGTCATCCCCGAGGCCGAGCCTTCTGTGAAGCCTGCCGCAAAGCCTAGCGTGTAGCTCAATGCCGGTGCCGTGCCTGCGCCGTCCGCACCATAGTTCGAGCTGGCAATGCTGAACACGCCGCCGAAGTTGGCCGTGCTGCTCGCGGTGTCAAAGTTGGCGCCGAGGGTATCTGCGTCTTGCGTCGTCAGCACTACACCCGATTCATTCGCTGCTGCCACGTCGATCGCCGGGCCGTCGTCCGCGAAGCGGATGTTGCCGCCCAGGTCCACGGTTTCGCTGTCCGTGGCGCTGTCGCCATCGCCGTCGGTGATGGTCGCCGTCGCCGTCAGCGTGACCAGGCCGTTCGCCAGCACTTCGTACTGGCCATCGTAGGGGCCAGCCGTCGCGCCGGGCGCATCATGGTCGAGTTCCTGATACTGCGTCAGGGTCACTACGCCCGTACCGCTCACGGAAAGTGAGAACACCACGTTCGCCGCATTGGCCGTGGCCGGCTCGGTGCCCGTCGCACCCACAATGGTGCCGTCCGCCAGTTGCCATAGATTGATCGCCGCTCCGTTGCTGGTCATCCCCGAGGCCGAGCCTTCTGTGAAGCCTGCCGCAAAACCTAGCGTGTAGCTCAATGCCGGTGCCGTGCCTGCGCCGTCCGCACCATAGTTCGAGCTGGCAATGCTGAACACGCCGCCGAAGTTGGCCGTGCTGCTCGCGGTGTCAAAGTTGGCGCCGAGGGTATCTGCGTCTTGCGTCGTCAGCACTACACCCGATTCATTCGCTGCTGCCACGTCGATCGCCGGCACGTCGTCCACGATATTCACATAAATCTTTCCCTCCGCCGTGTTGCCGTGGGCGTCTTTTACCGTGTAGGTAAAAAATTCCGCATCATGCTGGGTTTGCGGCCCATCATTCGTACCCGTTGCATTCGCGGGAGACGTCAGCGTATAGACATAGCTGCCGTTCGCCTGGAGCTTGATTACGCCATAAGTCCCTGTCAGCGTCGTGCTGCCGTCTCCCGCCGCCACTGCTCCGTTCAGCGCGTAACTTATCGAAGTACTAGCCGATCCGTTGAGCTGGCCAGAACCGGTCTCGTTAGGGCTGGACGGCAAGCTACCCGTAAAAGTACTGCTTGCTAAGTCCTGACCATCCTGTACGGTGTCCAGCGCATTTTCGTAAACCGTGATATCTCGGTCATCCGGCGCTGTCACCCCGGCGTCGGAGATATGAATAGTCAATGTCGTGGTCGAACGATCGCCGTCACCATCCTGGATGGTGTAAACGAAGGTGTCCGTCGCGCCCTGGGTTATCTGGTTCGGCGCCGCTTGATAGATGAAGTTGCCGTCCGCACCCAGCGTCAGCGTGCCATACTGGCCGGTGATCGTGGAACCCACGCCGGTGGTTACCTCGGACGAGGTATTTCCCCCCGCCGCGCGCACGCCCACGACGCCGCCTGCCGCCTCCTTACCATCGGCACCGAACACGTCATCCGTACCTTCGGTCAGCACGTTACCGTTGATCGTGCTGCCTTCCACTACAGTAAACTCATCCGCGACGGCATGCGGCACGTCGTCGATGATGTCGATAGTGAGCGTGTTGGTCGCTGTGTTGCCGTTGGCGTCCGTCACCTGATAGGTGAAAGTGTCGCGGTTGTTCTCGATGTTGGGGCCGTCGTTCGCATCCGGCGTGGTATCGTACCGCTGCGTCAACGTGTAGCTGTAACTGCCGCTCGCATTCAGCGTCAGTGAGCCATAGGTGCCCGTTCCCGAACCTATCAGCGTAAAACTGTAGCCCGCCGCGCCACCGCTAACATTGCCCGTCAGCGTACCCGCCGCCGTTTCGGCCGAGCTGTTGGGATCGCTGCCCGAAGGAAGCGCCGCTTCGTTTACGGTAATGTCTTTATTGCTCGCCGTCAGGCCGCTGTCGGTCAGGGTAATGGTCAGCGTCGTGGTCGAGCGGTCGCCATCGCTATCCTGAATCGTATATACGAAGACATCGTTCGCCCCTGCCGGCGGGACCTCATTCGGGTTACCATCATAGGTATAGCCGCCGTTCGCATTCAGGGTGAGGGTGCCGTACTGGCCGGTGATCGTGGAACCCACGCCGGTGGTTACTTCGGACGTGGTATTTCCCCCCGCCGCACGCACGCCTACGACACCGCCGGCCGCTGCCGGGCCGTCGGCGCCGAATACGTCGTCCACACCGTCCGTCAGTACGTTGCCGCTAACCACGCCGCCTTCCATAACGGCGTTCGTGTCGGGGTTTGCCGCCGGCACGTCATCGATGATGTTGACCGCCAGGGTGGCCTGGGTGCTGTCGCCGTCCAGGTCGGTCAGAACCACGTCGAGGTTTTCGAACAGGCTGTTCGTGCCTTGGACGGCCGCATGGGTTTCGTTGTCGGTCAGGGTGTAGGTGTAGCTGACCGTGCCGGTGTTGCTGTCGTAGCCGGTAATTGTAAGGGTATTGCCCAGGCCAGTGGTGAAGCTGCCGGGCGTGAACGCGCCGTTGTTGATGACGGGGTGGCCGTCGATCGTCAGGTTGCCTACGCCGTCCGGGGCGCTGATCGTGAAGTTGCCGGGCTGGGTCAGCGCGGCGGCGTTGGGGTCGGAGCCGTCAGCCAGGTGGCTTTCGTTGACGGCCACGTCGCCGCCTTCGGCGGCCGGGGTCAGGTTGCCGATCGTCGGCAGGGTGTTGCCGATGGTAATCGTCAGGGTCGCGGTGGCGCTGTCGCCGTCGCCGTCGGTCAGGGTGTAGGTGAAGACATCGCTGACGTTGCCCGGCGTGCCTTCGTTACGGGTGTAGCTGTAGTCGCCGTTCTGGTGCAGGGTCAAGACGCCGTATTGGCCGGCGACCTGGAAGTTGCCGCTGCCGTCCGCGCTGCCGTCACTGTTCGCCGGGACGTTGTTGCTGGCTACCGCCGTGACGGCGGCGCCGTCCGCGCCTCGGGTATCGGCGCCGCCGTCGCCTTCGGCGTCGGTGATCACGTTGCCGGTGGCCGGCCCCACGCCGGAGGCGATGCTGTCCACGTCGTTTACGGCGACGGGCACGTCGTCGACGATGTTGACCGCCAGGGTGCTCTGGGTGCTGTCGCCGTCCAGGTCGGTCAGGACCACGTCGAGGTTTTCGAACAGGCTGTTCGTGCCCTGCCCGGCCGCATGGGTTTCGTTGTCGGTCAGGGTGTAGGTGTAGCTGATTTCGCCGGTCGCCGGGTTGTAGCCGGTAACGGCCAGGGTATTGCCCAATCCGGTAGTGAAGCTGTCGGGCGTGAACACGCCGTTGCTGATGACGGCGTGGCCGTCGATCGTCAGGTTGCCTACACCGTCCGGGGCGCTGATCGTGAAGCTGCCGGGCTGGGTCAGCGCGGCGGCGTTGGGGTTGGAGCCGTCGGCCAGGTGGCTTTCGTTGACGGTGACGTCGCCGCCTTCGGCGGCCGGGGTCAGGTTGCCGATCGTCGGCAGGGTGTTGCCACTCGTAATCGTCAGGGTCGCAGTGGCGCTGTCGCCATCGCCATCGGTCAGGGTGTAGGTGAAGACATCGCTGACGTTGCCCGGCATGCCTTCGTACCGAATATAGCTATAGGCGCCGTCCGGATGGATGGTCAGGTCACCGTATTGGCCGGCAATGGTCACGCCGGCGGCGCTTACTTCCGTTAGTGCCGCCCCGCCTGGATTATTGCTGACGATCGCCGTCACGGCGGCGCCGTCCGCACCAAGGGTATCGGCGCCGCCGTCGCCTTCGGCGTCGGTGATCACGTTGCCGGTGGCCGGCCCCACGCCGGAGGCGATGCTGTCCACGTCGTCCACGGCAACGGGCACGTCGTCGAGGATGTTCACCGCCAGGGTGGCCTGGGTGCTGTCGCCGTCCAGGTCGGTCAAGACCACGTCGAGGTTTTCGAACAGGCTGTTGGTGCCTTGGACGGGGTCATGGGTTTCGTTGTCGGTCAGGGTGTAGGTGTAGCTGACCGTGCCGGTGTTGCTGTCGTAGCCGGTAATTGTAAGGGTATTGCCCAGGCCAGTGGTGAAGCTGCCGGCCGTGAACGCGCCGTTGCTGATGATGGCGTGGCCGTCGATCGTCAGGTTGCCTACGCCGTCCGGGGCGCTGATCGTGAAGCTGCCGGGCTGGGTCAGCGCGGCGGCGTTGGGGTTGGAGCCGTCGGCCAGGTGGCTTTCGTTGACGGTGACATCGCCGCCTTCGGCGGCCGGGGTCAGGTTGCCGATCGTCGGCAAGGTGTTGCCGATGGTAATCGTCAGGGTCGCGGTGGCGCTGTCGCCGTCGCCGTCGGTCAGGGTGTAGGTGAAGACATCGCTGACGTTGCCCGGCGTGCCTTCGTTACGGGTGTAGCTGTAGTCGCCGCTCTGGTGCAGGGTCAAGACGCCGTATTGGCCGGCGACCTGGAAGTTGCCGCTGCCGTCCGCGCTGCCGTCGCTGTTCGCCGGGATGTTGTTGCTGGCTACCGCCGTTACGGCGGCGCCGTCCGCGCCTCGGGTATCGGCGCCGCCGTCGCCTTCGGCGTCGGTGATCACGTTGCCGGTGGCCGGCCCCACGCCGGAGGCGATGCTGTCCACGTCGTCCACGGCGACGGGCACGTCGTCGATGATGTTGACCGCCAGGGTGCTCTGGGTGCTGTCGCCGTCCAGGTCGGTCAGGACCACGTCGAGGTTTTCGAACAGGCTGTTCGTGCCCTGCCCGGCCGCATGGGTTTCGTTGTCGGTCAGGGTGTAGGTGTAGCTGACCGTGCCGGTGTTGCTGTCGTAACCGGTAATTGTAAGGGTATTGCCCAAGCCGGTGGTGAAGCTGGTGGCCGCGAATACGCCGTCGGTGATGACGGGGTGGCCGTCGATCGTTAGGTTGCCTACGCCGTCCGGGGCGCTGATCGTGAAGTTGCCGGGCTGGGTCAGCGCGGCGGCGTTCGGGCTGGAGCCGTCGGCCAGGTGGCTTTCGTTGACGGCCACATCGCCGCCTTCGGCGGCCGGAGTCAGGTTGGTGATTGCGACCCCATTGTTGATATTTTCGATGTTCAGCGTCAGGACCGCGGTGTCGCTGTCGCCGTCGGCATCGGTCAAGGTGTACGGGAACGTTTCCACTGCGGTACCGCCGCCGCCCAGGGCGAGGAAAGCTTCGCCGTTGGGGTCCAGCGTGTAGGTGTAGCTGCCGTCGGCGGCCAGTTCCAGGGTGCCGTAGAGGCCGGTCAGGGTCGCCGGGGTGATCGGGTTGGCCGTTACGTCGGCGCCGAGCACGTCATTGGTGAAGACGTTGCCGGTCAGCGTGATCTGGTTTTCGCTGGCGGCCTGGGCGTTGGTGTCGTCGATCGCGTCGGGGACGTCGTTGACGATATGAATGTTCAACGTCGAATTCGCGCTGTCGCCGTCCACGTCGGTCACCGCGACCGCCAGGGTTTCGATGAAGTCGCCGCTCTGGCCGCCGTTGTCCGCCGGGTTGTTCAGGGTGTAGCTGTAGTCGACGGTGCCGCCGAACGCGGTGCCGGTGTAGCCGGTCAGGGTCAAGGTGCCTTGCGGGGTGGTGACGGTGACCGGGGCGGCGCCGAGGTTCAGAAGCTGCGCCACGCTCAGTTCGGTGCCGTGGACAGTCACTGTTTGCAGCCCGTCCGGCGCATCGAGCGTGAAGCTGCCGGTCTGGGTCAGGCTGGCGGCATCAGGCGCGGTGCCGTCCGGCAGGTGACTTTCCAGCACGGTCTCATCGCCGGCGGTATTGCCGATGCCGGTGATCGTGACACTGTCGTCGATATTTTCGATGTTCAGCGTCAGAACCGCGGTGTCGCTGTCGCCGTCGGCATCGGTCAAGGTGTACGGGAAGGTTTCCGTCGCGGTACCGCCGCCGCCCAAGGCGAGGAACGCCGCGCCGTTGGGGTCCAGCGTGTAGGTATAGCTGCCGTCGGCGGCCAGTTCCAGGGTGCCGTAGAGGCCGGTCAGGGTCGCCGGGGTGATCGGGTTGGCCGTTACGTCGGCGCCAAGCACGTCGTTGGTGAAGACGTTGCCGGTCAACGTGACCTGGTTTTCATTGGCGGCTTCGGCGTTGGTGTCGTCGATCGCGTCGGGGACGTCGTTGACGATATGAATGTTCAACGTCGAATTCGCGCTGTCGCCATCCACGTCGGTCACCGCGACCGCCAGCGTGTCGATGAAGTCGCCGCTCTGGCCGCTGTTGTCCACCGTGGTGTTCAGGGTGTAGCTGTAGTCGACGGTGCCGCCGAACGCGGTGCCGGTGTAGCCGGTCAGGGTCAAGGTGCCTTGCGGGGTGGTGACGGTGACCGGGGCGGCGCCGAGGTTCAGAAGCTGCGCCACGCTCAGTTCGGTGCCGTGGACGGTCACTGTCTGCAGCCCGTCCGGCGCATCGAGCGTGAAGCTGCCGGTCTGGGTCAGGCTGGCGGCATCGGGCGCGGTGCCGTCCGGCAGGTGGCTTTCCAGCACGGTCTCATCGCCGGCGGTATTGCCGATGCCGGTGATCGTGACGTTGTCGTCGATATTTTCGATGTTCAGCGTGAGGATTGCGGTGTCGCTGTCGCCGTCGGCATCGGTCAAGGTGTACGGGAACGTTTCCACTGCGGTACCGCCGCCGCCCAGGGCGAGGAAAGCTTCGCCGTTGGGGTTCAGCGTGTAGGTGTAGCTGCCGTCGGCGGCCAGTTCCAGGGTGCCGTAGAGGCCGGTCAGGGTCGCCGGGGTGATCGGGTTGGCCGTTACGTCGGCGCCGAGCACGTCGTTGGTGAAGACGTTGCCGGTCAGCGTGACCTGGTTTTCGCTGGCGGCCTGGGCGTTGGTGTCGTCGATCGCGTCGGGGACGTCATCGATAATTTCGATATTGATCGACGAGTTCGCGGTACTGCCGTCGTTATCGGTCACGGTTACCGCGACTGTCTCGATGAAGCGGTCATTGTCGGCGCCCGCTTGGCTGTCGTTATCGACCGCCGCGTCCAGCGTGTAGCGGTAACTGACGGTGCCGCCTGTCGCGCCGCCCGCGAAGCCGGCCAAGGTCAATGCGCCGTACGGGGTATCAATGGTTACCGGATTGTTCGCCAGATCCTGTAGTTGGGCGAAGGTGAGGGTCGCGCCGCCTATGGTTACCGTGGCAATGCCGTCCAACGCCACCACTTCGAAGCTGCCGGCCTGCGTCACTCCCTCCGTATTCGGGCTGCTGCCCGCCGGCAGGCCGCTTTCGAGGATGCTGTGATCGCCTGTAGTAACGCCGATACCGTTTATTATTACCGGATTATTCACTCCCTCCGTCAGCGTCGGATTGAGTATCAGGTTTTCCTGGATCTGCGAAAATGAAAAACTAATTCCATTCGTGTCGAAACCGCTGTTCGGTTGGGATACGGGATTCTGATAGTCGACAACGTATACGGTACCATGACCTTCATTGCCGCCCGACGCGGTGCCGCCGCCCGCATCGGCACCGCCGGCGGCGGCCGCTTGCAGAGACTTGGTCGGATCGAAGTTTTCATCGAACAGCGCCTGCTGGATGGCGGCCACTTCGTCTTGCGCGCCTGCCGCGGTTTGCCCGGCAGCCTGCGTGACCGGGTTCTCAGACGACAGCATATCTTCGTTCAGGGAAACTTGCTGATTGCGGCCCAGATCCATGGTCGTGCCGTCATTGAATTCGATCACGACATTGCCGTTGTCCGCGGTCACGATGACTTCGTCCGGAAGTACTCTGTCCCCCGTGTAAAGCACACGCTCGGTACCGTCGGCCGAAACCGCCTTTACCATACCTGTCACAAATTTAACGATGCCGAACTTTGCCATTTTTAGTGCCCTCCACTTGGGGATTTTATCGCTCTATAATCCGCGCGCTATCGAGTTAGCGCATGAGGTAATTGTTCCACAAACCCTGCAAGTTGAATATTGTACTTTGGTACTAAATGACAATGATTTCTTCGAAGGAAATGTCGGGCACAAAAAACGCGTGCCCGACCTACACGACTACCCGCGATTGTCACGGCATGTAGGAGCGGCTTTTCTCGTTCCCACGCTCCCGCGTGGGAATGCATACGTGCTCACCAACGCCGAGTCACCGGCAACAACCCCGCCTGTCCCGCATAATCCCGAGCGCTCGAATACCGCCAATGCTCCGCCTGCTCTACATACCCCCTTTTCACCGGATTCAGATGTATATATTCAATTTTTTGCCGCATCATCTCTTCGCTTTGAATCCATTCCGGATGAACGCCTTCCTGCCAAAACTGATACGCACGATCACTTTTATGCGCTTTTTTATAAAAAGCCAATTGATCAAGGATCGTATTTATCCGATTGGCTTCCAGAAGCCGAATCAATTCTCGAGCTGTATAGGATTTTAAACGATAAATGTCCCTATCCAATTGTTGGCTTTGTGCAATCAGATGAAGGTGATTTTCAAGAATCACATAGGCATGGATCGTTAACCCCTCATTGACTAAAAAACGCAGTGATTCAAATAAGATCTCAACCGTAGCGGGCCGGGTAAATACCGGAATCCAATGCAGAACGGTCAGCGTCATAAAATGGGGTTGATCGGGGTGGATGAATCGATAACGGCTTCTGCCCATCTATTTGACTCCGTATGCGTTCCCACGCGGGAGCGTGGGAACGAGGATACACGACTGTAGGGCGTTTTCGCGATAGCAAAACGCCAATGGCCTTCAAAGCGGCGGATTGCCTGGCGGCGAATCCGCCCTACTACAAGAACTTTGTCGATCCGGTTGCGTTATCCGCAAAGCCAGCTTGCAATTCCTGCAGGCTTGACTTAACGGCGTAGAGCGGAGGAAGAAGGGGTTATTCAAAGCCTTCTCGATACATTGCGTATCCGATGCTTGTCCGTTTTTTCCATATAAATATAATAGGAAGCAGGAGTATTTTTGTTCAGCGGCATCGGGAACATTCAAGGCGCTGACCAGCCGGAATGCGGGACAATCCGGCGCTTCGATTCACTCCTTCTACCGTTTACCCGGAAAAGCCTCGCTTTTCCGCTTCGTCCGCCTTTTGGGAGAATTTTTGCCATGACTATAAAAAAGACCACCCTCGACAAAGATAAAATGGATCAATTCATCGCCGAGGTCAAACGCAATCAACAACTCAAGGAAGCCACCTACCGGGAACGGGCGATCAAGATGTATCCGTGGATTTGCGGCCGTTGCGCGCGGGAATTTACATCCAGAAACCTCAGCGAATTGACCGTCCATCACAAGGATCACAACCACGACAACAATCCTCCGGACGGCAGCAACTGGGAATTGCTGTGCGTTTATTGCCACGACAACGAACATTCCCGTTACGAGGAAATGCGCTTCGGCAGCGCATCGGCACTGAAAACCTCGTCACCTGCCGCCACCCATAATCCTTTTGCAGGTCTGAAGGAATTGATGACGAAGAAATAGCGCAAGGAATTGAAATAACGCCGAGCTTCGTTCGCGCAACAAATTGCGGTAAGAAGCGCAGCCCGGTATCTACTTCAACCTGTTTAACCCGTCAATTCCCAGATTCGCCAGCTCATCCGCCCGGTCATTCTCCTTGTGCCCGGAATGCCCTTTCACCCATTTCCACTCGATCGTATGCCGGCTGCCGGCGGCATCCAGCCGGCGCCATAAATCCTCGTTCTTGACCGGTTTATTGCCTGCGGTTTTCCAGCCCCGTTTCTTCCAGTTGGGCAGCCATTCGGTAATGCCTTGCAAGACATATTTGGAATCGGTATTCAACTCCACCCTGCATTGCTTTTTCAGCGCTTCCAGCCCTTGGATGGCTGCCGTCAATTCCATACGGTTATTGGTCGTTTCCATTTCGCCTCCGTATAATTCCTTGACGGCCCCTTTGTAGCTCAAAATCACGCCCCAGCCGCCCGGCCCCGGGTTGCCTCTGCAAGCGCCGTCCGTATAAATCACCACCGTATCCGTCATGAACCGATCCGTGTCGTGGAGTTGATCGGATTGACCAGCACCAGGCGCGGTTTGGTTTGATAAACCGGGGTCAACGGAATGATATTGTAGCGCCGCTTGATGGCTTTGATCGCATAGGCAGAAGCGCTTAGCGAATAACAGTTTTCCATAAATTTGCCGTGGGTCGAACGCACCGATTTCGCATTGAATTCGGTGAATAAAATCACTTCGAAATTGAGCAGCTTCAGCCAATCGACGACGCGGGTACGGCTAATAAAATGCCCGGACCAGGCATCATGTTTTTGCCGCTCCCATAAATATTCATATCTTATCCGCAAACTCCAGGGATTGAAATTGACTACGACCAGAATTCCTTCCGGCTTCAATACGCGTTCGACTTCGCGCATGGTTTGGAGGCGGCAGGGATCGAACTCCAGAAAATGGGGCAAAATAATCATATCGACACTGTCGCACTGCAAAGGCAGGCGGCTGGCTTCCGCCCTGATTTTTTTAGCGGCCGGAGCGCCCGCCCCTTCCGCATCCAGGATGGCGTAATACTTGTATAAGGAGCAATCGACCAATTCCGTTTCCCATCCCAGGGCGCCGATCTGCAGGATCGTCTGTTTGCAACTGACCGTAATCGAGCGCTGCAAGTAGTCCGTCTCCTGCCGCCTCAGCACTTCGCCGCGCAGGGTTCGGTAATAGGAAAATAAAAAGTCGCGCTTCATTGCAAGTCAACGGCTGAGGATAAATTAGTGTTTTCCGAAAAAAAATGTTATATACTCTGCAGTTATAAACGACTTTAAAATTCGTTTGCAAAAATGACAACCGCCATGTGTCGCCGCTGGATTCGCTCGTAATCTGCTAACGGGGGCGTCGTTTTTTTATGATGCCATAGATTCAGCATTTTATAGATAAAAAAAGGGTTAGAAAATGCAAATTAATTCTAACAGGTCATTCAAATTACTGTCTCTGTCGTTAGCGCTGGCAGCGGCCGGGTGTTCGCAATCTTCCAAAGAGCCGCTGAGCGTCAGCGAGAGACCGCCCCAGGTTTCGCCAGACGACAACAGCTTTTTCGGCCGCTTTCCTTATCTTTCCCATAGAAAGAGCAAACCGAACAACGCGCAGTACGAAACAGTATGGGACCGGCTGTTATCGCTCTACGCCCTGCCAGAGATCAATAACGAACGGATAGACCGCGAGATCAACTGGTATTTGCAGCATCCCCAATCGCTGATTTCCCTGCAGCAGCGCGCCGAACCCTATATGCACCACATCCTCGACGAGATCGAGGCGAAGCGGATTCCCGGCGAACTGGCCCTCTTGCCTGTGGTCGAAAGCTCCTTCGTACCTACCGCCTATTCCAAAAGCGCTGCTTCCGGGCTGTGGCAATTCATTCCTTCCACCGGTCAGGAATTCGGGCTCAAGCAAAACTCCTGGTACGACGGCCGCCGTGATGTTTACGCATCGACCAAAGCGGCAACCTCCTATTTGAAGCAGCTCAGCGAAAACTTCAACGGCGACTGGCTGCTGGCCCTGGCCTCCTACAACTACGGCAAGGGCAATGTCAGAAAGTGCATCGAACGAAACGAGAATATGGACATGCCGACCGACTACTGGTCGCTGAACCTGCCGGACGAAACCTACCATTACGTCCCGAAACTGCTCGCCGTCGCGAAGATTTTTGCAAATGCGGATCGTTACCATATTCCGCTGAGGCACATTCCGAACAAGCCCTACTTTGAAGTCGTCGATATCAAGGCTCCGCTCGATCTGAGCAAAGCCGCGCAGATGGCGAATACGCCGATCAACGAGTTTCTTCGACTGAACCCGGGATTCAGTCGCTGGTGCACGGCGCCGGACGGGCCTCATCGCTTGCTGATTCCGGTCAAGAACGCGCCTTTGTTCAAGAAGAACCTGGCCGAAATTCCTTATTACGAACGATTCAACTCTACCAAGCTGATCGCGGAACAACAGGAAGAAATCATTGCCGAGGCCAATGATCGCAAACCCGAGCCCGTGGTCGCCAAGCAGCCGGCCGCGCGTTACACTTCCCTTGTCCCAACGGGAGGCTTTGCCAGCTATAAGGTAAAGCGCGGCGAAACCCTGACGTCGATCGCCAAAGCGCACCACACGACAGTACAGAACCTGCGCAGCGCCAACCATCTGGGCAAGAACTCGGTCAATTACGGCGCCGTTTTAAAAGTTCCGCCTGCCGCCAAACCGAACGGCAACGCCGTGATGCTGGCAAAATCTTCTCGCCCTTCCGAGACGTACCATACGATCAGCAAGGGAGATACTTTCTACAATATCGGCCAGCGCTATTCGGTCAGCCCCAAAGAATTGGCAAGCTGGAACCGGATTACCCTAAAAACTGCGCTCGTCCCCGGCCGCAAGCTGATCATCAAAGGCCGCGAGCAGCAGGTCGCTTCTTCTTCCAATTCTTTGCGTTTGGTCCATTATACGGTGAAAAAAGGCGACACTTTGACTCAGATTTCCAAAAAATTCAATGTTTCGGTGAGCGACCTGAAACGGTCAAATGCGCCCGCGCTCGCCAACGGCTTGCAGACCGGACAGATACTGAAAATCGTGGCGGACAGCAGCCACTCGATGATTTAGCCCTATAAGCCTTGGGCTGGGCAGATCCGCCATAAAATTTCAAAAGATCGATGGGGTACGGCTGGCGCCTCTACCCATCCTGCGGCTCTTGTAGGGCGGATTCGCCGCCAGGCAATCCGCCTCCCTTTGAAGCCTGTTGGCGTTTTGCTATCGCGAAAACGTCCTACAACGCTGCTCTTCATAACGCGTGACGTGGATAACAGCTCATCGATTATTCGCGAGAACCGAGGCGTTCGGAGGGCGATGGGTTTCGGCTGGCGCCTCTACCCATCCTACGGCTCTGGTAGGGCGGATTCGCCGCCAGGCAATCCACCTTGCTTTGAAGTCTGTTGGCGTTTTGCTATCGCGAAAACGCCCTACAACGCTGGTAGGGCGGATTCGCCGCCAGGCAATCCGCCATCCCTTTGAAACCTGTTGGCGTTTTGCTATCGCAAAAACGTCCTACAACGCTGCTCTTCATAACACTTGACGTGGATAACAGTCCCGCCGCAGAAGGCTGCAACCCGCGTCAGGTGCGGATCAATCAGGGCGCACGGATCGATCCTGAACAGGCGGATCTTCGTAGAGCCCCGTCAATTTACGTTTGAATTCATTCGCGATCAGGCTCGCATCCAGCTTGGTGCTCACCACGCGAGGCGTGATCAACACGACGAGCTCGGTTTTAAGCTTTTCCTTACTTGTAGTGCCGAACAACGGTCCGATCAACGGAAGTTTGTGCAGGAAAGGAATGCCACCCAGGTTATTGGTATCGTTTTCGTCGATCAGACCGCCCAGCACGATCGTTTCGCCGCTCTGCACCGCGACATTGCTGGTGATTTCGCGGGTTTGAATGGTCGGAGAGTCAATCTCGCTGACGGTCGTGGTTTTCGGCGTTTCCACGGTCTGCTCGATGTCCATGATCACAAAACCATTCGCATTGACGCGAGGTTTGACTTTCAGTTTGACCCCGGTTTTACGTTGCTGGATACCGCTGGTAATCAACCCGCCTGTCGTCTGATTACTATCGACGACGCCTGTATTGACGTTGGTCACGCTGGTGGATTGCGAAGTCCGCAACGGAATCTCATCGCCGACCTGTATCGATGCTTCGTGATTGTTCAATACCATGATCGACGGCGAGGAAATCACGTTCAGCTTGTTGTCGTTCGCTTCCGCGCTCAATATCGCACGAATGTCACCCGAATGACTGATGAACGAATAACCGAAACCGCCGGTCACCGCGGCGGCCGCAATCGCGGCCAGATCCGCCCCGGTTGGATTGCCGTTTTCGTCCGCTTGCGAAGCGGCGGCTCCGCTGCCTCGCGTAGCGATCGACTGCCCGTTCGCATGTCCCAGGTACCATTGAATTCCGTATTTCAAATTATCGGTCAACGTCACCGAGACAATCGTCGCATCGATCAGCACCTGCAGCGGCATCGCGTCGAGTTGCGTGATCACCTTGTGAATCACCTCGTACTCCTGTGGGGTCGACACGGTCACGATCGAATTATTCGATTCATCCGCAATAATCCTGACGTTTTCTCCAACGTTCGAAACCGACGCCTCTCCGGTTTTTCCGGTTGACGCCGTCCTTTCTCTTCGGGCTGAAGCCGACTTGTCGGTATTTTTATTGGTGATCGTAGCCGCAGTCTGCCCAGGCGCAACCTTGGCCTGCTTGCTCGGCATGGAGGCTCCGGTAAAAATCGCGTTCAGGATGTCCGCCAGCTCAACCGCATCCATATGCTGGACCTTATAGACATTCACGCCGCCGCCGTTCGCCGAGGTCGCCCTGTCCAGCCTGAACACCCAGCTTTCGATATCGCGCAAATAGTCCTGCTGCTGGGTGATCGCCAATACCGCATTCAAACGCTCGATCGGCAGGAAACGGAAAAAAGTGTTTTTCTCTTCCCCTTCCTTCAAGTTGAACACCGCTTCCAGCTCTTTGATCACATCCTCGGGGGATACATGCGCCAAAGGAAACAGGCCGAAAGAGCGCCCGCGGAGGATGTCGATGTCGAAAGTGGCCACCATATCCATCACCCGGTCAATTTCCGCCGCGGATCCTGACACGATCAGCGTGTTTTTGCCCGCATCGACGTTAATCCCGGATTTTTCATTCAGCAGCGGCTTGATCACCTCAAACAAATCCGCCGCCGCAACATAGCGGATCGGGATGACTTGACTCTGGAATCCCGCCTTGCCTCTGCCGCTCTGGCCTACGTTCGAGCTGAACACGGCATCGGACGCAGGTTCGATACGGTAGATACGCCCCTCCTTGACCAATGCCGCGTTGTTCTCGCGCAGCACCATTTCCAGGGCCGGCAGCAATTCCTCCTTGCTCAGAGGCTCGGTCGTTTGCAGCGTCACTTTACCGGCCACCTTCGGGCTCAAGATATAATTCTGCCCCAGGATATCGCTGAGGATTACCTTTGAAACCTCGCCGAGGTCGGCCTCGTCGAAATTCAGGCTATACGTACCCGGCCCCGCCGTTTTGGCTTGAGGCTGCCCGGCACCGGCACCCGACCGCGCTCCGCCTGGACGCTTGGGCGAAGGGCGGCCGGAAGCGGGGTACAATTCGATCTTCGACCGCAACGCATCTTCCGACGGTTGTTTATTCTGCAACCCTTCAAATACCACACCGGGTTTTTCGTTCATGAGCCCCGGCGATATCGGGGTCAGCTTAAGCTTCTCGGGCGGTTTCGGCCCCATCAGTTCGCAGCCGGAAAGCGTCAGCCCTGCTGCCACAAAATACGAAGCGGTTCTTAAGGTGTTCAAATTATTCTTCATTTTCGCCATTCTCGGATTCATCTACGGCAGGCTCGGATTCGGAGTCAACAGGTTGTCCTCTATTGGATCTTCGCCGGCCAGCCTCATCCTGTCGCTCTGCGTCTTTTGTTCTCGCTTGCGGTTGCCGTGCATGCCGCTGCGCTTGTTGTGGGTCCTGGTTTTTCTCTTTTTCCGGCGGCAAGTCCTTCGGCTTGGGTTTTCTCAATACCAGTTCCTTGGATTCTCCCCCCAACTCAAAAACCACTCTATCGGTTTTGATCTGGACCAATCGCCAGCCGTCCACGTCTTCGTTTTCCGAGACTTTCCGGTAATTATCGGGCTTTACCTTCGGGCCGGAGGCGGACGGCGCCGAGTCGGCCGCCGGAACCGGAGAGGCGCCCGCTTCCCTGCTTCGGCTCAACAAGGCCGAAAGGCCGTTTCTGCCGGTATAAATGCCATCCAGCCGCCAATCGAACGTTCCGTTCCCGGCTTGCTCCTTCTCGTTTTCGGCGCTGACCTCTTCAACCGGTTTTCTTCCTTTCAAAAATAACGGCCTGGACACCAGATCGACATAGCTCTCTTCCGGTTTCGCTTCGAGATCGACTTCCGGCAACCGGTCGGTCGAGGCATTCGATGGAGCCGACGATTCGATCGATTTCAGCAGGCGGTTTTCGGAATACTGCGCTATCAGCCATTCCATCACGATGACGATCAGCAGCCCCGTACAGACGGCCGACACCAATTTTAAAATTTTGCCGTTGATATTCATTCGGTCTTTTTCCTCATAAAACTGACCGCCTGAAAATTGATATTCAAATCATTGGTCTGCTCGATCTGGCGGGTACGCCGGTTTCTCACGCCGCGCATGGGCCGGATGTCCAGTTGATCGATGATGATCAGCGGCGCCGACGTTTCGAGCCTGTACAAAACCGACCGCAACACCTCCGAATTACCGGTCATCCGCACGCTGACCGTCAACAGGCTGAAGTTATCTTTACTTCTCACCGGCAGGGCCTGGGTACTGCTGAGCTTGCCTCCCGCATCCACGATCGCCTTTTTGATGAACTCCTGCACTTCGGCCGATGCCAGCGCTTCGGTCGTTTGGCTGTTGAAATAGTTCTGCGCCTGAATCGCCTCCTTGACGGACCCCATCCCTTTGACCACGGCATCCTTGCCGGCCAGTATTCTTTCGTACTGCCTCAACTTGATCGCAAGCTGGTCCTTTTCTTCGCGCAGTGCTATCCACTTGCCGACCACCGGCACGAAAACCGCAGCGATCAGAAGCAGGACCAAAGCGGCCAGCAGGCCAATCGCCAGCCACCGCTCGATGTTTCTATTTTTTTCGTTGCTCACCTGGAACTTCCGCTTTGACAATATCGGCGGTTATCTGAAACCGCTCAAAACCGGTCGCCGTATCCTGAGTCACCGGGGAAACGAATTTGGCATTCGTAAAAATGTCCGAATCCTCCAATACCGCGATCAATCCGGACGCGGAAGGCGATTCTCCCTGTATCTGCAAATGCCCGTCCGCAAATTGTAAATAAGTCAGCCATGTATTGTCGTCCTTGATCAAGGCGCTCAGCGTGTTCAGCATCTCGATGACCGGAGGCGAGGCGTTTTTGGCTTTGATCAGATTGCCGGTCTCCGCGATCACTTCATCGATTTCGGACTGCATCCCTTTAATCTTTTTCGCGTCTTTCTCGATCGCATCGATTTTTTCCTGCAATAGCGCCACCGTTTGATATTCGAACAGCACGGGCAAAAATAACACGGACGCCAGCAGCAGGGTAACGATTCCTGCCAGCGTCCCATAAATCAGGGCCGGCGTTTTGCCGGCGTTCGTTCTCAGCTGCTCCGGCAACAAATCATAGGCTTCGTCGATCTGCTCCGGATTGTTTTCGACCCCCTCGTAATCGGCCAATAACGGGGAAATGCCGATCGCCTTGAGCTCCGTGTAAAGCCCGTCCAGCACCTCGCGCGGGGTGAGGATCAGCATCGCATTGATCATGCCGGGCTCACCGGGCGCAGCCAGCGGTTTCACCGAAAAATAGACCTGCTCCGGTTTGAACGGGGTAAATCTCGACAATTCGTAGGAAACCACCTGAGCCAGATTCTCTTTGGCAGCCGCAGGCAGAACCAACTCCCTGCAAAGTCCTTCCGCACGGTGCAGCCGGAGCACAAAATTGGCTTTGGCCAGCCGCTCGTCCTTCGCCCGCAGCATGTCGAAACCGGCCGCGCCTTCCTCATTACGGCTCAACAGAGCCAGCGGTTGGCCGGGCTCGCCGGCATAAGCCAACTCGAATTGATGGCCTCGGGTTTTGACGATCACGGTGTCGTGTTCGTCGCTGACCAGAAGCCTGAGCTTTTCAGGGACTAAAAAAGCGAGTTCTTTCCGCCACCATCTGAAAAACTTTTTAAAGTCGAGTTCGAGCGTCGAATTAAGATTCAGCATTCGGGGTCACTAATAATGAGTCTTTGTCCTCGGAAAATAACGATGTATCGGCCCTTTCTTCGCGTTTCCAGTTTAAAATCCGAAACGGCAAACCGCCGCCTTCCGCCGGAGTGTTCGCCACAATGGTCTTGATGATGGCGCCCGAACCGTTTTCAAGCCGGGATTCGGCAATAATCTCGATTATATCGCTCCGGCCCGATCCGCAATTGAATCCCGGCGCCAGGCTCACCGATTGGAGCGGGGTGCCGGTGATCGCGCTCTGCCTGCGCAATTCGATGCATTGATCGACCAATGCCGGATCCAGTCCCAAAGCCAGCATCACCTCTCGCGAAGCCTGCGACAAATCGACTTGCGGCTTGCCGGAATAGAGGGTGATCAGCGGCTCCAGCCGTTCCAGAATCGATTCGTCCATTCCCAAAACCATCTGCAGTTCTTCCAGCGACTGAAACGGTTTGTTTCTGGGCTGATAAAGCTTGCCGGCCTTTTTGTAGTCGTTTTTTTCCGCTCCGTCGATATTGACCAGATCGTCGGAATCCCGCCAATCCATGATCGCCGAAACCAGAGCGGTCTGTTGTTCTCTTTCGATCGGAAGCTGCGCCATCAGTTGCTGCAACTGCATCTGATTCGCGCCGTTCAGATCGACCTTGCCGGTCTCGCCTTTCAGCCTGATTCTTACCAGCGCATCCAAAAATTGCACTTGGTAGATGTTGCCGTCGGTACGCCAGCGTTTGGCGGCATCCGGATTCAACAGCATCATCTCCGCCACCGCAATCCCGGACTCGGCCGCCGTCAGCGCCTTCGCGCCGCCGGTAATCCCGGCAATCACCGCCGTTTCCCTCCGCATCGTCAGCGAAAAACTGGCCGCCATGATCATCAACAGCGACAGCACCCACAGCACCAGCACCAACGCAAAGCCTTTATCAGCCTGCGCAGCGATCGCCAGCGGGCGGAAATGCGCCGGCATCCGAGCGGTTCCGGCACTACGGGCATCATTCGCCAGCATCATCCCGATCCTGCGCATCGCCATCGGTTTGCGAACTATCACCCTCTTCGTCTCCGGCGTCCTCGGAGTCCGGATCTGAAGCGCCCGCAACGGCCGCCAGCTTCAATTCGAAATTCATTTCCGGCCAGAAAACGCCATTTTCGAGGTCGATCTTGATTCTGACCAATCTGGGCAATTGATCTCTCTCTCGCCATTGATTCAGCCAGCCGTTCTCGCTTTCCCCTTCTTCCGGGCCGAAATAGGCCAGCGAAAACCCCGCAACTCCCTTGATCAACGTCTCTTCCTCCGTAAGCCATTCATCGCCTTCGGCAACCGGATAAAACGGCGAGATGGTCACTTTAATCGCATTCTGTCTGTTCTCGTTCACTAACCGCACGGTAAACAGCTGCAGTCCTGCCCGGCCCGCACTCGCCGGAAAAGAAGAGACGAATTGCAGCGATTGGCTATCGCCCTGGAAGGAAAAAAGCCGCTCTTCTTTGGTAAAATCGTTCCAGAGAGGCTTCGCCATCACCAAATGGCGCTGAAAGAAGTTGACGACGCCGGCGGTTTCGCTGACTTCGAAAATTTTCTTCTCGCCTTTCTCCCAGCTTTCCGCGCAAATTTTCAGGCTGACGAACAGCAGCGTCATCATCACGCTGAGCAGCGTCATCGCCAGCAATACTTCGATCAGCGTAAACCCCTGGCCCGTTTTAAGGTTTCGCATCGGCATTCGTGGTCAATTTAAGTTCCGACAATTCGAACCGTCGCTCGCCGCCGCCTCCTTCCTCCCAACTGACGACGGCGGTCACCATGAAGAGCTGGGCGGGAAGGGTCCGCGTATCGACCGTTTCGGTCGTGAGTACGAAAGGCGCGACGGCCAGCTCCCAACGATATTTGTCATCGATCACGCCGGCCGACTGCCCTTGCTGTAACGGCACTTCGGTACCGGGCCTTGCGATCATCGCCTCGGCAATCTGCACGGCGGCGGTGTATTCTTCGGAAACCGAGGCGTTGCGCAGCCCCGCGGAAAAAATACCGAGCAGCATCCCTATCGAGATCGCCATGATCGAGAAGGCAACCAGAATCTCCAGCAGCGAAAAGCCGCGCTGCGCTTTATGCGGTCTTTGCAGGCAGATCATTTGCGGCGCCTCGGCCGGTCGTCGCGCGTGACGTCTTCGACTTCCAGCTGGCCGGTCAGCCAATTGATATCGATCTGCTTGGACACCTCGCCGCGGTCCAGCACGACGCGCCCGCCGGTGGAGGAGCCGTCGGCGAAAAAGCGGATATTGCCCTGGCCTTCTCCGGTCAGCTCGCTCTGCGCAGTCACCACCGTAACCGCGATCGAATCGGGAATCTTATAGGTTTTTTCTCGGCCGCTGAGTTTATAGGTGTTGTCGGTCAGATCGAAGGCGACGGTCATTTCCCGGTGCGCCATCAGCGCCTGGCCGCGCGCATAACGCAGCGCCGATACGACATCCCTGACGGCAGCCTTGTGTTCGAAAGTGCCTGAACCCGACGACATATTCAGCGCGACCACCGAAAATCCCAACACGATGATCACCAATACGATCAATAGCTCAAGCAGGGTAAAACCCTTGGACCGAACGCAGGAAACAGGCAAAAAAAGCGTCATATCATTTGGGCGCACGCCTTGGGCCGAGCAAGACGGAAAAGGCATCGGCGCTGAATATGGACCAGGCCGGCCCCGACAACCAACGGGCGATTATTCCCAGCTCACCACGTCCCGGTCTTCGCCTTCGCCGCCTTCCTTTTCGTCCGCGCCGAAAGAATACAGGTCGAACGCACCGTGCTCGCCGGGCGAAACATAATGGTATTCGTTTTGCCACGGATCCACCGGCACTTTCGACTTGCCTAAATAAGGCCCGTTCCAGCGCTTGGAATTATCGGCCGCCTCGACCAGCGCCGCCAAACCTTGAGAGGAGTTAGGGTAACGGTCCATGTCCAGTTTGTACATTTCCAAGGCTTGGCTCAATTCGGAAATCTGCACTTTCGCCGCCTTGGTCTTCGCATCCGCCATGTGTTTCATCACTTTCGGCCCGACCAGACCGGCCAGCATCGAGATGATGCCCAGAACGACCAGTAATTCCAGCAAGGTAAAACCGGTCTGTTTATAATGAATATGTCTCATTTCTTTATAGTTATGCATTAAATAGCCGTTGAATATTTCATTTCTACTAAAAAATCGTTGTTCCGCCCCAAGTCCGCAATACCGTTAAATTAAGGATATCCGTAGACCGGATAAGCGAAGCGCATCCGGCAATTGCGTGGTGGATGCGCTTCGCTTATCCACCACTACCGGGTATCTGCCTCTTAACTTAACGAGATCGCCCAAACCCGGACGGCCGCAGGCCTTTTCCCTGGCAAACCTCATCCCATGACTTTAAAAAGCCAAATCGTTGACGCTCAAAATCGCCAGCAGAATCGAAACGATGATGCCTGCGATCATCAGGCCCAGCGTGATGATCAGCGCGGGCTCCAGCAAAGCCAGCATGCGCTGGATCGCCACTTTCAACTGTTTATCGTAGATTTCCGCCACTCTGAGCAGCATTTCTTCGAGATGGCCGGTTTCTTCTCCCATTTTGATCATCTGTACCGCCATTTTCGGAAAGATCCCGGTTTTGACCAGCGCATCGGACATCCGTTTGCCCTGCTTCAATTCTTCTTCCGCATACTGGATCGCGTCTACCAGCACCAGATTGTCGACGGTTTCCCTGACGATCGCCAGTGCCGAAAGTATGGAAACGCCGTTGCCCAATAAAGTTCCCAAGGTCCGGCTCATGTTCGCCGTTTCCTTGGTCAGGATCACCAGGTCGGCGAGCGGCAGTTTAAGCACACGGCCGTCCCAGACTTTCTTTCTGGCCGGGTCGGCCAGTTGAAATTTCATATAGGCGACCGCAAAGATCGCCCCGCCGATCAACAGCCACCAATAGCTTTGCAGCCATTCGGCGATGCCGACCACGATCTGGGTCGAAACCGGCAACTCCTGCCCCGCGCTTTCGAACATTTCGGTAAACTGCGGCACCACGAAAATCAGCATCACGAACAGCGAGGCCAGCGACATCACCAACAACACCGCCGGATAGATCAGCGCCGTGCTGACCGTGTCCCGCAATTCGCGCGAGCGTTCCAGATATTCCGCCAGCCGGTTCAAGACCTCGCCGAGGCTGCCGCCGGCCTCGCCGGCCCGTATCATGTTCAGGTAAAAACGCGAAAACACGCCGGACTGTTTTTCCAGCGCATCGGCCAGCGAAGCGCCTCCCTTGACCCTCTCCAGCACTCTCGCGATCAGCTTGCTCAGCTTTTCATTGTCTACGGTCAGATCGATCAGCACGGTCAGCGATTTGTCCAGCGGCAGGCCGGAGTCGAGCAAGGTGGCCAGTTCGCCGGTAAATAGCGCGATTTCCTTTTGACTCAACTTGGTCTGTTTTGCTCCCAGACTCAAGCCGAGAAATGTTTTCGCGCTGGCCGGCCACACCTTGATCGGAATATAGCCCTCGGATTGCAAAAGCCCGATCAGGCTGGGTTCATCGCCGGCGTCCCGGACCCCTTCCTCGGTTTCGCCGAGATTGTTGATCGCTTTATAGGCGTACAGCGGCATATCAGCTTTCCGTCGTTACCCGCAAGACTTCTTCGAGAGTCGTGACGCCGTGCACCACCTTGTCCAGGCCGTCTTCGTACATCGTCCGCATGCCTTCTTCGATCGCCAGTTTCTGGATCACGCCGGCTTCCTCGTGCGCCATCACCAATTTACGGACCGGATCGGTCATCGGCAAAAACTCGATGATCGACATCCGTCCCCGATAGCCCAGACCGCCGCAGGACGCACAGCCGACCGGCTTGAATAAAGTAATGTCGCCCTCCGGCCGGTAACGACGAAGATTCAGTTCGGCGACCACTTCGGGCGGCGCCGGCTGCCCTTCTTTGCATTGGGGGCAGAGCCTTCTGACCAGCCGCTGCGCCAGGATGCCGTTGACGGTCGAGCTCAGCAGGTATTCTTCCAGTCCCATGTCCAGAAGCCGGGTGATCCCGCCGGCGGCATCGTTCGTATGCAGCGTCGACAGCACGAGGTGACCGGTCAGCGCCGACTGCACCGCGATCTTGGCGGTTTCGAGGTCGCGCATTTCGCCGATCATGATCACGTCCGGGTCCTGCCGGACGATCGACCGCAGCGCGGAGGCGAACGTCAGACCGATCTGCGGCTTGGCCTGAATCTGATTGACGCCTTCGAGCTGGTATTCGACCGGGTCTTCGACCGTGATGATCTTGCGTTCGGAGGTGTTCAACAGTTTCAGCGCCGCGTACAGCGTGGTCGATTTACCGCTGCCGGTCGGGCCGGTAATCAGGATGATGCCGTGCGGCTGCGCCAGCACGTCCATGAATTGTTCCGCATGCCGCCCGGAGAAGCCGAGCGCGGCAAAGTCGAACACCATGTTTTCCTTGTCCAGCAAACGGATCACCACGCTTTCGCCGTACATGGTCGGAATCGTGGATACCCGCAAATCGAGCTCCTTGCCCAGCATCTGGACCTTGATCCGGCCGTCCTGCGGCAACCGGCGCTCGGCGATGTTCAGCTTCGCCATGATCTTGATCCGCGAGATTACCGCCGCGGTCGATTTGACCGGCGGCGAATGGATGTCCTGCAGCACGCCGTCGATGCGCAGCCTGACCTTCAACGCATGCTCGAACGGCTCGATATGGATATCCGATGCCTTCGTTTCGATCGCGCGCTGCATGATCAGATTCACCATTTTGATCACCGGCGCTTCGCTGGCCAAATCCTTCAAATGCTCCAGATCTTCTTCGCCGACTTCGTCGACGGTCAGATCGTCGACGATCCGGTCCATTTGCGACCGGCCTTCGCCGTATTGCACTTCCAGCGCCGCATCGATCTCGGACAGCACGCCGACCTTCGCGGAAACGCGTTTGCCGGTCGCCAGCGTCAACGCATCGATCACGAAACGGTCTTCCGGATCCATCATCGCGACCCGGGCTTCATCGTCGTTTCCGCCGATCCCGATCACATGGAAGTTTTTCAGGAACCGCAGCGATACGCTCTCGGGCAGCGGCGCCTCCAGCGGATAGTCGCCGGTCAGGATTTTCTCGAAATCCCCCGATTCGACAAACGCATCGGCGACATCGTGCTCGGAGCACAGGCCCAGCTTGACCAGAAGATGGGGCAGGCTTTCGGCCACGGAAGACTTCTGCATCCGCTCGACTTTTTTCAATTCGTTGGCGGACAGTTTGTTCTTGTCGAGCAGAATCTGTAGAAAGGCTTGATAAGGTTTCGCTGCATTTTCCATTACGATTGCCATGCTGCATCCCTCAATGATGTGGTGAACTTCAAAATAAGGCTTGGATCGGTGAGATCGAGGATGAATGATTAAAGAATGAACAGGCCGCCGGTTACTCCAATTCCCGAGAAGGTTTATGCTGACTGGACACGAAATGTAAATTTTATTTATCGATCAGGCTGTAAAGCGTAATACTGAAAACATTTAAAATCCTGGCTGCCTGGGTAAAGCCCTAACTAGCATAACGCATTGCCGAAAGAATTGCACCCCGGCCGGCTTTGGGGCGATGTTCTTCCAGTGCGGTCCAATCATCCCCGGCTTCCTGTTTGTGCTTCCGATTTTTCCGCACCGTAAAACCCAGTCTGACCCTCTGCCTCCAATAAAGTTTCACCATCGACGCGACTAAGTATAAGGCTGCGCCGCCGTCTGTCCCGATTTTTTATGCACCGGCCCGGCCATCAAATCCTTGCCCGTTCCCGGCTCGTCCGTGATCATTACACCGCAATCCTGACCGGCAAGGTATGAAAATCGTATACGGCAAGACTTTGGTGAAGACCTGCCAGGTTTTAAAAACCTGGCAGGTCTTTTAGAACCCCGCCATTTTACCGCTCGATCAGTCTTGCCGCCTCCTGAACGATAATCTGCGGCTCGATTTCGCGAATCGAAAAATCATTTTTGTTCAATTTATAAGGATTCACTTGCGAGGCGGACTTGACCACGCGGTTGATGCCGGTCTGATATACCCGGCTGACCGGCGTCGGGCCGAAGATCGTAAGCGACGGCCGATTCAGCGCCCAGGCCATGTGCGTCGGGCCGGTATCGTTGCCGATCACGAGGTCGCAACGCGCAATCAATGCCTTTAGATCGTTCAAATCGAGTTTCGGCATCACTTTAATAGCCTCCGATTGCGCGGCCATCCATTCCGCGCGGGCTTTTTCCCGCTCGCTGCCCCAAACCGCCAGGCAATTTTGTCCCAACGCCTCGGCAACCTTGACATAGCTTTCGGCCGGATAATTCCGGCTTTCCCAGGTCGAGCCGGTCACCAGCACGATGTTTTTCCGGTCCTGCCGCAAACAATCGTCAATGCAGGACGACGGGTTGCGATAAAACAGAAACGGCTGCTTATTCAGAATTTGTTCGGGGACGATCTCGAATCCCAGCGGCCGCGACAGCACCCGCGCATTGCGGTCGATCGTGTTGGCATCATAAGCGCAATGGATTTTCTGACTATAAAACCAGGACGCGGCTTTTTCGCGGCTCGATCCGGCATCGAAGCCGGCAATCTTTTTGCCGATCAATCGGGCGACGATCGCCGACTTGATGAGTCCCTGCGCATCGATGACCCGATCGTAATTGCGTTCCGCAAATGCGCGGATTTTTTGGAGCTCGGCGAGGAACCGCGACTTGTCGGCTTTGAGGGCTTTCAGATTGACGGTCAGAATCCCGTCCAGGTCGGGGTTGTCGGCCAACACGCCCGCAAAGCGCTCTTCGACGATCCAGTCGATTCGGCATTCGGGAAACCGTTCCTTGATGAATTGCAATGCGACCATCGCATGCACGATGTCGCCGAGCGCGGAGAGTTTGACGATCGCGATCCGCATCGGCCGGTCAACCGGGCAGCAAAGCCAGGATTCGCTCGGGACCGATCCCGCTCAGGCAGCGGGCGTGCTCCGGATGACCGGCCGGATACAACGGACAGATGCGCTTGAAGCAGGGCGCGCAATCCAGATGCAGCGAGACAATCCGGGCCTTGGCATGCAAGGGCGGCGTAAAGCCGGGATCCGACGAGCCGTAGATCGCGATCAGCGGCTTGTCCAGCGCGGCCGCCAGATGCATCAGGCCGGAATCGTTGCTGACCACGGCATGAGCCAGCGACAGCAGATCGACCGCTTCGTCCAGTTGGGTGCGGCCGGCAAAATCGATGCAGGCGCCTCCGGCCAGCCGGTTGATTTCGGCGGTGACCGCCTGGTCTTTTTCCGAGCCGAACAGCCAGACCTGCCAGCCATCCGCGATCTTCAGCCGGGCCAGTTCGGCGAAATGTCCGGAAGGCCAGCGTTTGGCAGGGCCGTATTCGGCGCCGGGACACAAAGCTAAAATATTGCCGCCGGTTTCGACCCGGAATTTTTCGGCGGCCGCCGCTTGCCGCGCCGGCTCGACCGGAATCGCGGGAACCGGATAAACGGGCGGCTGAACGGCATTTTTCGGGAACGCCAACGCCACGAAGCGCTGCACGGTCATCGTCAGGGTCTGCTTGTCGAGCCGGCGGGCATCGTTCAACAGGCCCCAACGGCATTCGCCGATATAACCGGAGCGAAGAGGAATATGGGCAAAGAAGGGAGCCAGCGCAGATTTCCAGGAATTGGGCAGCACGATCGCCCGATCATAGGCTTCGCTGCGTAACTGCCGGCCCAGTTTGATCCGCTCGGCCAGCCCGAACTGGCCGTGCGAAAGCGGCATCGCGATCGGCCTCGCCACTTCCGGCATCCGGTCCAATAGCGGAAAAGTCCACGCCGGCGCCAGCACGTCGATCCGGCAGGCCGGATCGGCGGCTTTCAGCGCGATAAAGAGGCTTTGCGCCATCACCATGTCGCCGACCCAGGACGGGCCGACCACCAGAATCTTCTTCGTGATGGCGAAGGCGGCGTCAGGTTTCAAATCTATTTGGCGACATAGGCCAGCCACTCGGCATGGTCGCTTCGACGTCCGTGCACATAGTCGAAATACAGCGACTGCAGCTTTTCGGTGATCGGACCGCGGCTGCCGCTGCCGATCTGGCGTCCGTCGTATTCGCGGATCGGCGTCACTTCGGCGGCGGAGCCGGTGAAGAACGCTTCGTCGGCGATGTACACTTCGTCGCGGGTGATCCGTTTCACGATCACTTCCAGGCCCTGTTCGGCCGCGATCGTCATGATCGTGTCGCGGGTGATGCCCTCCAGCGCGGAGGTGGTTTCCGGGGTATAAAGTTTGCCGTTACGAACCACGAACAGGTTTTCGCCGCTGCCTTCCGCGCAGTAGCCTTCATGGTCGAGCAGCAGGGCTTCGTCGTAACCGGTCGAGATCGCTTCCTGCAACGCCAGCAGCGAGTTGATGTAGTTGCCGTTAGCCTTAGCCTTCAGCATCGTGCTGTTCACGTGATTGCGCGTATAGGACGAGGTGCGGATCCGGATGCCTTTTTCCAGGTTGTCGGCGCCGAGATAAGCGCCCCAGGTCCAGGCCGCCACCATCACATGCACTTTCAGATTGTCGGCGCGCAGCCCCATCCCTTCGGAACCGTAAAAACACATCGTGCGGATATAGGCGCTGTCGAGGTTGTTCTTCGCGATCGCGCCGCGCTGCGCATCGTTGATGTCGTCCTTGCTGAACGGCATCGGCATGTTCATGATGTGCGCGGAGCGGAACAGGCGGTCGGTATGCTCCTTCATCTTGAAGATGGCCGTGCCTTTTTCGGCGTGATAGGCTCTGAGACCTTCGAACACGCCGCCGCCGTAATGCAGCGTGTGGGTCAGGACGTGAGTTTTCGCATCGCGCCAGTCGACCCATTTTCCATCCAGCCAGATAGTGCCGTCTCTATCGTCCATCGTCATCTCGGATACTCCAAAGTGTGCTTACGTTTTAATCTTAAAAATTCTGCCTTCATTGAAAACAGGAAGATTTTTTATCTGTTTTCCGCTTCAACGCAGGGATTGTTCGACGGCCATGCCGCCGAGTTAACCGGCGCATACCTTTATAAAAGGGAGAATTGTACTATAAAGTCAGCACCCGCCATACCGGCTTTCATCGATCGGCATTGGGATCACTTTGGCGCGGCGTCGGAGAAACAGAACGGGGGCAATACCGTCAAATCCCCCCCGAGGAGTTGCAAAGCTGGTTTTGCAGCCGACGAGACGGAGCGACAAAGAGTCGTAGGGCGTTTTCGCGATAGCAAAACGCCAACAGGCTTCAAAGCAGCGATGGCGGATTGCCTGGCGGCGAATCCGCCCTACAAGCGCTTTATCTTCACGCCCTTGGCAGGAAGGATCGAATCAACGCACCAGCAGATCGGCCCCGAACCAATCGACCAGCACGCTGCGGTAATGCTCGGATTTTTTCACCTGCAGATGTTCGAGCGGATTCAGGTTATCGGTCAGCAGCACGCCGCGGCTTTTGTCGACCTGAAACCGCCGTTCCCCGAGCCAGCCGATCTGATCCGCAAACAGGGATTTGGCCTGCAAGTCCAAAGGGCGGTTTGAGGCCAGAAAGATGAAATCGTTGAAATCCTTGCCCGGTTCCGAGATGAACACAGATTGATGAGGAAAGACCTGATCGACCGTTTTCGCGACCGAAGGCAGCGCCAGATTGTCCTTTGCTTCCGCAAAGCTGACAAAATTGACCGCCAGAATGCCCTGTTCGGACAAAAGCCCCTGCAATTGTTGCAGGGTTTCCACGGTCAATAGGTGCGCGGGCTCCGAGCCGCCGGTAAAACAGTCGTGGATGATCAGATCGTAGGGCCCCCGGAGATGGCGGATTTCATAGCGCGCGTCGCCGATAATGTTCTTTCCGCCCGGATTGAAGCCGAAATAACGGCCGGCCGCCTTCGCCACCGCCGGGTCGATTTCCAACGTGTCGGTTTCGATGCCGTAGCGCCCCTGCAGTACGTCGACCATCTTGCCGGCGCCCAAGCCCACGATCAGCGCGCGCTTCATGCCCGGCCTGAGCGCCGGGATCATGCCGACGATATCCTGGTAGCTGAGCCGGTTGCCGCCGTCGCCGATCCCGGCCGCGCCGATCATCGACGCGTCGGAAGTCAGCATGCGCAGATTGCGCGCGGGCTGGTCGATCACCCGCACCCAGCCGTACAGGCTTTCTTCTTCGGAAAGCATCCGGAATTTGCCGCTGCGGTCCTGAAAATGACCCGCATCGACGATTTTGGGCAGCAAGCCCAGGCCGATGACCAGTAACGACAGGCTGGAAACGATGGCCGAATTCATCGCCAGGCGTTTTTGCTCGAACACCGCCACCGAAACCGCCAGCAGCAACAAAAACACGCCGGTGCCGATGAAAATTTCGCGCGACCCCAGCAAAGGGAACAGATAAAAACCGAGAAACAACGTGCCAGCCACGCTGCCCAGCGTGCTAACCGCGTAGATCGAACCCGCGCTCGAACCGACGCCGTCCAGGCGCGAAGTGGCAAGCTTGATCGCGAACGGCCCGACCATCCCGAGCATCGTCAGGCTCGGCATGAACAAAACCAGGGCGCTGACCAACGCGCCCAAGCGAAGGCCCAGAGGATCGGTCGCCAGCAGCACCGGCCGGGTCAGCCAGGGAATCAGCAGCGTCAACACCGCGGCCAGAGCCACGATCAGCGACAGGCCGCTGCGCCTCGCGCGGTCGGCCCAGCGCCCGCCGACAAAATAGCCGATCGCCAGCGCCATCATGGTGACCGAAATCAGCGACGACCAGACGTACAGGCTGGCGCCGTAGAACGGCGCGATCATCCGGGTGCCTAACAGTTCGATCACCATCACCGAAGCGCCGGTCAGAAATACGGTCAGATAGAGCCCGAAACGTTCGAGCGTGTTAACAGCGTTGTACGTCATGTCGGATTCCTAAAGCCTTTATTGAGAGTGGACGGCAGCATTTTGCAAAGTCCCGCCCGTTCCGCCGTTCACGTCGATCCAAAGATGCGGCAGCCCGAGCGATTCCAGCCAGGCCGGCCCCGCCTCCGCCTTCAGCATGGCGATAGTCGAAGCGCTGCCGGCCACCACGCAGAAGTCGGCGATCACGGTAACCGACGCCAGGTGCCCGACCGGCCAGCCGGTGCGCGGATTCAGAATGTGTCCGTAGCGCACATCGCCGATCGTCAGGCAGCGTTCGTAATCGCCGCTGCTGGCCATCGCGCCGCCGGACAATTCCACCGTTTGCAGAAGCTCCCCTTTTTGCCTGGGATGGCGAATGCCGATCCGCCACGGGCTGCCGTCCGCGCGCGGGCCGATCACCTTGATGTCGCCGCCGAGGTTGATCATGCCGTGCCGGATGCCCGCCGCCCGGCACAGACCGGCGGCCCGGTCGGCCGCATATTCCTTCACCACGCCGCCGAAATCGATTTCCATGCCGGGCAGCGGGAATTCGAGCACCGGCGGTTGCCAGACGACCTTGTCCCAGCCGACCCTGGCGAGCAAATCGTCAATCAGACTTTGCTCCGGCAACGCGCCGCTGTCGAAGCGCCAGGCGCGCCGCAAGATGCCCGAGGTAATATCGAACAGTCCCCCGCTTTGTTCATGGCAGGTGGCCGCGTAATTCAAGAGGCCCGCAGTTTCATCGTCCACCTTGATCCGCCCGCCTGCCGCCGCAATGCGGTTAATTTCGGACAGGAAACTGTCGGCGCGGTAGCGCGAATAACGCGCTTCCAAGCGCGCAATATCGGCAACGGCGGCTTCGGCCGCCCGCCCGGCCGAAGCCCTAACTTTCGCGAAAAGCTGAATTTCGCAGGACGTGCCCATGGCTTTGAAATCGTGCCGATAAAGTTCGAAGGTATTCAAGGCAGAGTGAACCTCTGGGTGCCCACCGCAGCGGCGGCCAAAAAGGATTTGTCGATATCGCCGTTACATTTGCAGAAGCAAGGGCTAGGTTATTGCGATTACCGAAAACATCTTCAAGTAGGGCGGATAAGCGCAGCGCATCCGCCTCTGCTGGCATAGTTGGCGGATGCGCTGCGCTTATCCGCCCTACATACTGCGAGAGAAAAGAATTTTTTTCTTGGCGGATTGCCCAACGCCTCCCATCTAAAACGCATAATGCCAGGTCGCCGACAACGTGCCGTCGCGGTCCAGCTGATAGCCGTTGTAATCGGTGGCGACCGGCTGCAGCCATTCGACGCCGAGGGTATTACCGGCCAGATCGCCGCCCGGCACCGTCGCGTTGAGTCCGAAACCGACGTCCCAGAACCGGCCACCGTAGTTCATCGGGTAATCCATCGGCCCCAGCTGGTCGATGAATTGATTGAACTGGCCGTGTATTGCCCCCTGAACCGTATAGACGCCGCGCACGGTCGCGGTCAGCCAGTTCGTCAGCCCGTAGCCGCCCCAGGCCGTGCTCTGGAAGATGTCGCCCAAACGGTAGCCGGTTTCGCCATGGTCTTCGAGCCGCTTGGTGCCGCTGAGCTGCGCGCCCCACGACCAATCATCGTAATTGCCGGTATAGGTCAGGCTCGGCTTGAAATCGAGCGTGCCGCTGCCGAGCTGCATCCCGTAATGGATCAGGCCGCCTTCCACCTGGTGATTGCGCCGCAGTTCGATGTCGACCGCCCCGAACGGAATGCTCAGGCCGAGCCCCATGTGCAGGTGATGGCGGCCGGCATCGAACAATTTGACCAGCGCATACACCCCCATGTCGCTGATGCCGCCGGTTTCGTGCCCGTTCTCGACATGATGCGGGATATGCGCGCCTCCGCCCTCTGGCGCTTCGTTATCCGGCGGCGCGCCGGCCAATCGGTGCATCGTCATGCTCATGTCCATGAACTGGGGCATCACCATCAGGTTCAGCCAGTCGGTCGGCGCATACATGATGTCGAGCATGTGCATGTGCATCACCATGCTGTTCGGCTTGACGAAGCACGGGTTAGGCCCGCAGCCGCCGGCCACGATCGCAGGATCGCCGACCAGGTTCGAACCGTGCAGCATGTCGCCGCCCTGGCTGCTGTACATGTAACGGTAGCCGACCATGAAGCCGTTCTTGCCCAGCATGTGATCGAACATCACGCCGGCCGGGGCCGTGGCGCCGTGATGGTGGTGGTGATGCGCATGACTGCCGTGGTCGCTACCGACCGCCAGGGCTTCCAGATTGACCTTGAGCGTGCCGTTGACGTTCCAGGAGTCGAAATCCGCGTAGTCGCCCTCGCCGCCCCCGCCGATTTTCAGACCGCCCTGGTGGGTGTAATATTCGAAACCCAGGTCGACGTCGATGCCTTTCGCAAACTTTTTACTGACCGTCACCCCGCCGCTCAAGGCGCCATAACCGGAAAGGCGTTGATCGCTGGAAAAATGGTTCGGCAGCAGATTGCGGTTAAACCGGCCCGAATTGTAGGGCTGGTTCGAAATCAGGTAAGGAGCATAAAAATCGGCCGCATCCTGGGAATAATAGCGGATTCTCGGCGTCACGCTCCAGCCGTGGCCGAGCGGCTGCACCCAGTCGGACTCGAAGGTGTGGGCGTTGATGCCCCAGTCGTCGAGATAATAGCGGTAATTGAAATGCAGCGCCGCGTCCAACATGTCGATATGCTGCACATACCCCAAATTCCCGTTGAACTGGTTGCGCACGTTCGGGCGCTGTTCGAGCAAGGCGCGGACTTGCCCCACATAGGCCGCGCCCTCGGGCGGCGGAATAGCGTCGTTGATGAAGGCGACTTCGACGACCTTGTAAGGGTTTTCCATATAGCCGTTGCCGAGGGTGTAACCCAGACCGGCCTCGATCAGCGCGTTCTTGTTCAGAACCTGGGTCAGGCCGAGATGGGCGCCCCAATCCTTACGTTCACCGTGAATGATCTTTCCGCCTTCCGCGGTCCGCTCGATCTGGCCGTCATAGGCGCCGGTATTGATATACGGCAACGCATCGTGATCGATTCGCGCGTGGGTATCGCTCGACGTATAGCTCAAGCCGCCGCTCAGGGTAGTCAGCTTCTGATTGAAGTCGAGCCGCCCGCCCAGGTTGACGAAGCTCGATTCATAATCATCTTCCAAAGACAGGCCGCCGCCCACATCGAGTGCCGCCTCGTCCCATTCATAGCCAAGCTTGAAGCTGCCCTGTTTTCGGGTCTCGGGAGACGCCGAGGAAAGCGTATGCACCAAGCGGCGGTCGATGCCTCCGGTCACGTTCCTAAAACCATCGGTTTGCAAGGGATTCAGCTTCGAATCGAAGAACAAGTCCCCATTGATAATCGGCGTGGCGCCGGTCACGCCGTCCGGCGAATGCGAAGTGCTGTTGCCGCGTAGGTCGAGCGGCGCGGTGGCGATCGGCGTCGCTCCCGACCAGGTATCCTGCGTGTAGTTGAAAGTCAACTTGACCCGGTCGGTCAGCTTCAGATTGCCGCTGCCCTGCAGGGTATCGACCGTAATCGGCCGGAATTTGCTTTCGACGCCGAACAGCTGGCGATTCTCTTCCTGGTAATGGCCGTACTGGACGGCGAATTCGTCGTCCGCCGCTTGCGCCGCCGGCAACACCAAGCCGGGCAACGCCAGGGCGGCGGCGGTCAGGGCATTTAACGGGCCTGCCGACGGTTTCCGAGCGTCGTCGGCCGGTTGAACCGGCTCAATAGCAGCCACATCCACCTCCCTCGGACGCGCTCACGCCGGAAGCGGCTTCCCGGCTGCCGTAGATGTGGCCGCGAAAGGAGCTCTGCAGCGGATAGGGTTCCAGCGCCATCTGCGGCTTGGCCAGATTGCCGCGCTGCCAGGGCGCGACTTCCGTACAACCGGCCGCACCGATCGCCAGAAAAAAAGCCAGCGCCGCGTAAGTCCGTCGAACCGATGGCATCATTTCGCGCCCGTCGCCGAAGGGTTCTCGTTCAACAGCTTCTCCACGGTTTCGCGCAGCGCTTTTCCTTCATCCGCACGAAAGCCCAGATGCACGTCGCGGATGACGCCGTCCCGGCCGATCAGGTACGTCGACGGCATCGCCTTCACGTCGAACAGCCGGGCGCACTGTTCGCCCTTGTCGGCGGCAATCGTGAAACTGGCCGGATATTGCGCTAAAAACGCTTGCCCATCCTCGGGGTTTTCGTCCAGATTGACGCCGATGATCGCCAGGTCTTTACCGCCGAGCTCGTCATGCAACCGGTTCATGAACGGAAACGATTTGGCGCAGGGTCCGCACCAGGACGCCCAAAAATCGAGATAGACCACCTTTCCCTTGAGTTCGTTTAACGCCACGTTGCCAGAGCCATCCAATAGGGGCAGCGTGCAATTGCCGGAGATCTCCCCGCGCTCCACCGCGAACAGCGGCATCGACAGCACAGCCAGGAATACCCCGAACAGAGCGATTTTTTTGGGATGGACTACTAGCATGAAAAATGACCGGAATGATTCTGGTTGAAGACGGCCCAAACGGTTTCGGCCGCGCGTTCGAAGCTGTTAAGGAAACTCTGAATAAGTCCTACGCCTGGGATAAAATATCCGCAGCTTGCCATTTTCGATAGGTGCCCGCCATGAAGCAACTCGGACTCAGTGCCCCACTGTTTGTGAAGAAACCGAAACAGACTCGGCGGCAGCAATTTCTCCAAGAGATGGAGCAGGTAGTGCCTTGGAGTTTGTGGACGAGCCGGATAGCGCCGCACTACCCGACAGCGGGCCGAGGCCGCCGCCCCTTTCCCTTGGCGACGATGTTGCGCATTCACCTGATGCAGCAGTGGTTCGGCTATTCCGATCCGGCGATGGAGGAAGTATTGCACGACATGCCGCTGCTGCGCGAGTTTGCCGGGCTCGATGCGGGCGAGGACGCCCTGCCGGATGAAACCACGATCCTCAAGTTCCGGCATCTGCTGGAACGCCATCAGTTGGCACAAACCCTATTTGATGAAACGGCGGCGCTGTTGGCCGAAAAAGGCCTGTTGCTACGGCAAGGCACGATCGTCGATGCGACATTAATCGCTGCCCCGCCGTCCACCAAGAACCGGGCGCGCAAACGGGATGCCGAGATGAGTTCGACCAAGAAAGGGAACAATTACCACTTTGGGATGAAGGCGCACATTGGGGTCGATGCCGAGTCGGGGTTAGTGCATACTGTGGAGATGACCACCGCCAAGGTGGCGGATGGGGTCATGACGGAGGCGTTGCTGCACGGCGAGGAACGGGTCGTGCTGGGCGATCGGGCCTATACCCGCAAGGACCGGAATCTGGCGGCGGATCGCCTGGAAGGTGAGCCGGTTTGGGCCTTTCCGTTCAAGCGAGGGAAGGGTGAGGAGTTGCCGGTAGAGCAAGCCCTTCACAACCACATGCTGGCGCCGTTACGCGCCATGGTCGAACATCCGTTCCGGATCGTCAAGCGCCAGTTCGGCTATACCAAAGTGCGTTACCGGGGGCTGTTCAAGAATGCCCAACAACTCTACTTGCTGTTTGCCCTGGGCAATCTTTATCACGTTCGGCAGGCGCTGCAGCCGACCTAGGGAGACCTTTGTCCTTCGCCCTGGAAAACCGAGAACACTGAGTGAAATCACCCCGATAGCGGGCGCTGCCGGGAAGGATTTGCCCATTTTCGGCGAGGTGCCACGGATGTCGCACGGTGTCGCTTATAAAAACCACTTATTCAGAGCTTCCTTAAATGAAATTCGCCAATCGAATTTTGAGGCCGTACGGAAACCACCGCCAATTTTTTCGCCTGTCGCTTCCATTGGGCATCCGTGGGTTATTGGATTTGCAAATAGTTGAGATCGGACGTTCCAGTATGGACGCCGCTGGCCGTTTGGCAGTGATATTCCAGCGAATATCGGGCCGTGCCGGGGCCGTTTTTGTCGATCACCATGCGATATACATCGTTATCGCCTTCGTGAACGACTTTCAACTGAGGGCTATAGTTGCTGTCCCCGCTCGTATGATCGGTCGCGCTGGCCGCCTGACTGCCGTTGACGACTTGCCCGCTGACTTGTACCGCCGTATTACTGGTATCGCCGCGAACTTCAAAGAACAAATGATCGGGAGGGCCGTTGTTGTCATCGAAGCACGTCAGCTCGTAGTAATCGGTAGCCGAAGCCTGAGCGCCCAGCGTTCCGCTCTGATCGTGGGCCAGAACGCCCGACGCCTGGCACAGCCAGACAATCCCGATCTGCATTAAAAACTTTCTCTTATTTCTCATGGCCGCCCCACTTCGCACTGTTGCCGGTTGCCCGACTCATTGATCCTGAACCGGCACGATATCGGCCGTGCCGGTGTCGGCATTGGCGCTATTTTCGCACCGGTAGTCCATCGTGTAATCTCTTGCATTGTCTTGCAGAGGGTTATAAGCGGTACTGTTGACCAATACCGTGTAATCGCCGTTGCCGCCTTTCAGATTGCCCGCGTCGCTATAGATGTCGTCGCCGTTGCCGTCCGTGACGTTGGTTGCCCAATTATCCTTCAACACCTGGGCATTGAGCACCACGCGCGCCGGATCCGCCGTCGTATTGGCAAACTTCACGTAGAGCTTGCCGGTTTCGCCGGTCAGTTTGTTTTTGCCGCAAACAGCCGATAAGTTGGCTTTTTTACCGTTCTTGAGGGTCTTTGTCTTTATTTTGGCGACCTTCGGCTTGGTGAACTCGCCGTTATCGTTCAAACAGCGCGTTTCGACCGAAAACATGTGTTTGGTCGTTTTCGAAGTATCCGTCGTGCCGAGGGTGTCGACAGTGATTTTGTACGTCCCTTTGCCGCCCGCCACCTCGAATTCCCGCTGCGTTCCCGGCGTTACTTCCGTTTCGTCGTGCGTCACGAAACCGATCCGTTTGTTGCCTTTCTTGACATGAATATTCAGCAACAGCGGCGTCGAACCATCGTCCGACGGCGTCGTATCGATGATTTTGAAATTGAGGTGATCGGTCGGGCCGATCGCTCCTTCCGGACTCGACTGGCAGGTGATCCGGTACGAGTCGGTCGCGCCAATAAAATTACCCAGGCTTTGGTCAAAAGTATCGGCTTCCGACACGGCCGATACGCTACCTAAAAGCATCGTCCCAACCGATGCGGCAATGACTTTGTTCGTTAATCTCATCATATCCCCGCGCCCCACAAGAGGCCGTTATATACACAAGAGGCTTGGCGCCTAACCCTCCGACTTTTAACGATCCTTATCGATCCGCTTGCTTATACTCAAGTATTTAAGCCTTTCGAGGCGCAGCATCAGTCGGGCGCTACGCCAAAAATAAATCCGGGCAAGTATACACCTTTGCCCGCTTTGCACAACAACCCGTCGCCGCCCGCGAAACACGGAGAACGACAGTCGGCGGCCAATCCGGTAGATTGGTTCGATGGAGAGGAAGTTTCTCTCCTTAAACGGCAAAAGCCAAGGCACTTCCCGTGCTTGGCCTCGATCGGCCGCTTGCTCCGGCGCCCAGGCGCCGAAGCAGGCGGAGTTTCCCTTCAAGATATTTTCGATAACGTTAGAACGGACCATTACCCGAAGTGAACGGCTGGGTATTCGGGCCGGTCAGGTAGGTATCCAGATCGATGCCGGCGGGTTCGACCGTATAATTGACCAAAGGGCTTCCACAATTCGCGGTATCCGCCGCGGCGTTGTTCACGGTAATTGCAGCCGACCAGTAACTGGCATCCGCGCCGATAACTTCAGGATCTTTATACAATTGGCTGCCGTTGTACAGATCGGAGAACCACCAGTCGGCGCGGTTGTTATCGCCATTGCCGCCGCCCTGGTTCTTGTAGATCCGCGAGTCCGCCACGTTGGCCTGCAGGCCGTTGTTCACGTCGACGATCGAAGTGAGCGGAATCGGACGGCCGAAAGCGTCCTTCGGTTTTTTATAAGGCCCCTTCACGTCGTTGGCTTCGTTCTTTTTCAGGTCGCACCAGTTGATGACCGCGACGCGGATCTTCAAGGTCTTGACACAGTCATTTTTGATGGTCGGCGCGGTGATTTTGAACGGGGTAATGGTATTCAATTTGGGCTCCATCGCTCCGTCGCGCCAGTGCAGGGCCCGAACCACGCCGGCAGTATCGACGATTTCCTGCGAGGTCGCGAAAGCCGAGGACATGCCGGCATAGCCGGTGACGTTCAACGACAAGGAGGCCGCCGTGATCGTGCCGTTGCCGTCGCCGCCTTGTTGAATCACCGCGCCCGTCTCGTCGCGCCAGACCGCCGTGCTGCCGTAAGGAAACAGCGCCGTCTGCCCCAATACCGGATAAGCCTGCCCCGACTGACCTTCGGCTCCGGAAGCACAGCCGTGGGTAATGGTAAATCCGTTGTAACTGGCTTTGCCTTCGTCGACCTGATCCCGCACTCCGGTGTGCGCATAGGCATGACCGATGCCCAATGCCGCCACAAACATAAATGATGCTGTCGTTTTTATTGTGGAACGCTTCATTCTGCCCCCCTTAGGCATTTATGATTATTCTTAAAGTTAAACTCGATGCCATTGCGTGCCTTGGACAAATCCCGCCTTTCCGAGTAATGACATACAATGTTATCTTAAGCAAACGCCATGCCATCGTAATTGGCCCTTTTTTTCCCTTACTTTTTATCACTTCCTCAACAGCAATTCCTCGTTCAGCTTCTTTGCCCCAACGGCGATGACCGCCGAAATACCCAACAAAATCGGTCATATAATGCCGTTGACCGATATTCCGGATGCCTGGCCGCCTTTCGGTATTCCGCCCTTCATTGGACACACTCATCATCGCGAATTCATTCCACGGCCTCTAAATTGCGGCATATGACGCGCCTAAACCAAGTTAAATAACATAGTTCAATTAAATGCCCGGAGTTTCCGTTTGCCGCACGGCGGTTCGGCAATACAAATCTTCGGATTCTGAACGGAGCAAGGCACGGGCACGGATAAGCTCGATAAAGGGCACTGTTGTTCCTCTTCGAGGCTCTAATTCTGTCAGCTCGTTGCGCGCAAAGCCGAGTTTCCGGTCTTTACTGTTGACCTTGATCGTGATTCCGGTACTCTACGCTGATGAGCACCCGTTTTAAACGGGATAGCATGCCTCGAAACGGGAAGAAAATCATGGCCCCCAGAATTTACACTTGCCCGATGCATCCCGAAGTGGTCCGCCAGGAAGCCGGATTCTGCCCCAAGTGCGGCATGGCCCTGGAACCCCGCAACGCTTCGGACGAGGAAGGGGAAAACCAAGAACTCGGCGATATGCGGCTAAGGTTTTGGATTAGTCTCGCCCTGTCCTTGCCGGTATTTTTGATGGCGATGCTGCATGACCTGATGCCGGCATTCATCGCCGGCACATTATCCCTACGCCAGCTCCAATGGCTGGAATTCGCCCTGGCCACCCCCGTCGTGTTGTGGGGCGGCTGGCCTTTTTTTCAACGCGGAGGGTCTTCTGTGCTGACTCGCCGCCTGAATATGTTTACCTTGATTGCGTTGGGAATCGGCGTCGCCTGGATTTACAGTGTGCTGGCCTCCTTTCTGCCGCAGATCTTCCCGTCGTCGCTGCGGGATCAGCAGGGTCGGGTGGCGGTGTATTTCGAAGCGGCGGCGGTGATCACGACGCTGGTTTTACTCGGCCAAGTGCTGGAATTGCGGGCCAGAAGCCGAACCAGCGCGGCGATTAAACTGTTGCTGGGATTGGCGCCCAAGACCGCCCGGCTTCACCATGCCGACGGCAGCGAGACGGATATTCCCTTGGAGCAAGTGAAGCCCGGCGATATTCTGCGGGTGCGGCCAGGCGAGAAAATACCGGTGGACGGGATCGTGATCGAAGGCATCAGCGCGGTTGATGAATCGATGGTAACGGGTGAGCCGGTGCCGGTTGAGAAATTGACGGATATGCCGCTGATCGGTGCGACGATTAACGGCACCGGGAGCTTGCTGATGCGTGCCGAACGCGTCGGCAGCGAAACCCTGCTTTCCCAAATTGTGCACATGGTCGGTGAAGCGCAACGCAGCCGGGCGCCGATTCAAAAATTGGCCGATACGGTTTCCGGCTACTTTGTTCCCGCAGTGGTGCTGACGGCCGCCATTACGCTTGTCGTCTGGTGGCGTTGGGGGCCCGAGCCCCGATTGGCCCACGCGGTCGTGAACGCGGTAGCGGTGTTGATTATCGCTTGTCCCTGTGCCCTGGGATTGGCCACCCCGATGTCGATCATGGTCGGTACCGGGCGCGGGGCGACGGCGGGTGTCCTGATTAAAAATGCCGAAGCGCTGGAAGTAATGGAAAAAGTGGACACCCTGGTCGTTGATAAAACCGGCACGCTCACCGAAGGCAAACCGCGACTGATCACGGTCGAGGCGGCCAACGGCTTCACGAAGGAAGAGGTCTTGGCTTATGCGGCCGGTCTGGAACGGGCCAGCGAACATCCGCTTGCGGCGGCGATCGGCAAAGGCGCAGAAGCGCAGGGGCTAAAACCGCTGCCTGTCGCCGAGTTTCAATCGCTGACCGGTAGAGGAGTGGTCGGGATGATAAACGGCAGGAACGTGGCGTTGGGGAATGCGCAGTTGATGAAGGACTCGGGCATCGCGACGGACATTTTGACAAACTCGATGGAGACGTTGCGCCAACAAGGCCAAACGGTGGTAATGATCGGGATCGACGGTAAAGCGGCCGGACTTCTCGGCGTAGCCGATCCGATCAAGCCTACCGCCTTCAAAGCCTTGGCGGACTTGCATAAAGAAGGCATTCGGGTGGTGATGTTAACCGGCGACAATCGCACCACGGCCGAGTTTGTGGCCAAAAGCCTGAGGATCGATCAACTGCAGGCGGAAGTGTTGCCGGAGCAAAAAACCGAGGTGATCAAAAAATTACAGGGTGAAGGCCGTATCGTCGCGATGGCCGGCGACGGTATCAACGATGCGCCGGCCTTGGCGGCGGCCCACATCGGCATCGCGATGGGCACGGGCACGGACGTCGCGATGGAAAGTTCCGGCATTACGCTCGTGAAAGGGGATCTGATGGGGCTGGTCAAAGCCCGCCATTTAAGTCGGGCGACTTTGCGTAATATCCGCCAGAACCTGTTTTTCGCGTTTATCTACAATGCCCTGGGCGTGCCCGTTGCCGCCGGCGCGCTCTATCCGTTTTTCGGTATTCTCTTGTCTCCGATGATTGCGGCGGCCGCGATGAGTCTCAGCTCGGTTTCGGTCATCGGCAATGCGTTGCGGCTCAGGCGGGTGACATTATAAATAGAAATACCTGGCAAGGTGTGTAGAAGAGAATCCTCTTGGGAGCGGCCAACCTTTTCAAACGATATGTCCCATGGACGAAGTAGGGGTAGCGGCAGAATTCGGAAAAAACCTACGTTAAGGGTGCGAAGCGTTCAGCAAGGCCATGATAATAGGGCAAGACACCCCGTCCGCGTTGTGTGAACAGCACTCGACCAAACCGGACAAAGCTTTTTCCATATTCTTCAATCCTTCGATACGCTCCCGAATCGACGAGAGCTTTTTCAGCGCGATATTCCGCGCTTGCTGGCATTGCCGTTCATCTTCGAGGCTCATTAATTCTTTCAGCTCGTCGAGCGAAAAGCCGAGTTTCTGGCCTTGCTTGATGAAACGCACGCGCCGGGCGTCCCTTTCGGTATAACGTCGAATCCCCTTATGCGGCTTTACGGGCTTCGCGAGCAGGCCACGCCGCTGATAATAACGGATGGTCTCGACATTCACCGCTGTCGTTTTCGCCAATTGGCCGATCGTGAAATTTTCATGTGCCATGACACTTGACTCCGTACTTTGGTACAGAGCTTATAGTAAGCCATTCCAAATCACTTTGGCGACTGTCATGAATCCAAAACAAACTCTGATGGCGGCGGTTTTTGCCGGAATCGGCGCAAGCCTATGCTGTGTCGCGCCGTTACTGTTGTTAAGCCTCGGCATTGGCGGCGCTTGGGTGGCAACTCTCACCGCCTTCGAGCCATTGCGGCCGATTTTTCTAGGATTAGCCGCGCTATTTATCGGCCTGTCGTTCCGCAAACTCCATTTAATAAGCCCAGCCTGCGAAACCGGAAAGCCTTGCGCTGAAGAAGACGTGATCCGCAAGCAGCGCTTTATTTTCTGGGGCGTAACCCTCCCGTTAATCGGTTTATTGGCGTTCCCGTGGATCGCTCCTTTCTTTTATTGAGGAATAAGCTGATGAAAACACGTATTTTTCTGTTCTTTCTGGCGTGCGTTGCTACATCCGGCGTCGGGTTGGCCGCGCCCCGCACCGTGACGCTCGATGTCAAAAATATGACCTGTGCCGTCTGTCCGCTTACGGTCAAGAAAGCGCTCGAACGCGTGGCCGGGGTACAGCAGGTTTCAGTCAGCTACGCGGATAAAACCGCGACGGTGCAGTTCGACGATGCGGCTACGTCAGCCGGTCAATTGACCGAAGCCACTAAAAACGCCGGTTATCCGTCTTCTATCCAGGCGGCGCCAAAATGAATGCGGTGATTCTCGAATCCACGCTGACCTGTCCGCAGTGCGGGCACGCCGAGACGGAGATCATGCCGACCGATGCGTGCCAATTTTTCTATGAGTGCAAAGGCTGTGGTGCGCTGCTAAAGCCGAAGAAGGGCGATTGCTGCGTCTTTTGTTCTTACGGCTCGGTCAAATGCCCGCCGATCCAGCAACATAAGCCTTGTTGCGGATAAAAAGTTTTTAGTCACAACCACCGAACTCTGTTGTCGTTCCACTCGCTGGCATCAATCAACCTTCTTTGCAGGGAGAAACGCAGAATTAGCACGTAAGGCATTGCCCTATGTGCTATTCGTCCTAAGAGCTAAATAGAAATCCCGATTCGACCGAGCAACCAAACCTGAGATGTGGCTTGCCTCGCGATCCACGCTCATGGCGCCTTCCAGCAAATTGAAGCTAAGCCGGTCTTCGCCGTTCACCAGCGGCCCTACCTCGCGCTTGAGCGTAGCGATTTCTTCGGCGCAGTCCATGCCTTGAATCTTGAATCGCAGGGTTGTCGATGGCGTAGCAGGCTCGCTGGACAGGCGATCTCCCTGGCGCTCAGCGCAGCAGCCGTCCCCGGCTTGCGGCGGACCGCTGGGCGGTTGACGGGATTTAACCAGCTGGTAAAGAGCCGGCAGCACCAACAGCGTCAGCAGCGTCGATGACAAGATGCCGCCGATCACCACCGTCGCCAGCGGACGCTGCACCTCCGCGCCGGTGCCGGTCGCCAGCGCCATCGGGATGAATCCCAGGGAAGCCACCAACGCGGTCATCAACACCGGCCGCAACCGGACCAGCGCGCCTTCGCGGACCGCTCGTTCCAGTGCCAACCCGTCTTGGCGCAATTTATTGATGAAGGTAATCAGCACCAAGCCGTTGAGCACCGCCACGCCGGACAGCGCGATAAAGCCGACCGCCGCCGAAATCGACAGCGGAATGCCTCGCAGCCACAGCGCCACGATGCCGCCGGTCAGGGCGAACGGCACGCCGGTGAATACCAGCAAACCGTCGCGGATATTGCCGAAAGTGGCGTACAGCAATAAAAATATAATCGATAATGCCAACGGCACGACCACTTGCAACCGTTCGGCGGCGGCGATCATCTGTTCGAATTGGCCGCCCCAGGCGACCCAGCAACCGGCGGGCAGCTTGATCTCGGTACCGATCTTTTGCCGGGCTTCCGCGACGAAAGAACCCAAATCCCGGCCGCGCACATTGGCGGTCAATACGACGCGGCGTTTACCGTTTTCGCGGCTGATCTGGTTAGGTCCTTGCGTCACTTCAAAGTCGGCCACCGTGCCCAGCAAGATCAAGGTTTGCCGCTCGGCGGCTTGCCGAGCGGGCAGCGGGATCGGAATTTGCCGCATCGCGTCGGGATCGCTGCGCAGGGCTTCCGGCAGGCGTACCAATAAGTCGAAGCGGCGGTCGCCTTCAAAAATTTCCCCGGCTTTGGCGCCGCCCATCGCCGCCTGCACCGCTTGCTGAACGTCGCGCGTATTCAGGCCGAAACGCGCCAACATGTCCCGCTTCATCCGTACGGTCAACAACGGCAAGCCGGTCATCTGCTCGACTTTGACGTCCGACGCGCCCGGCACTTTTTCCAGTACCCGGCTCATTTGTCCGGCCGTTTCCAGCAGCGTGTCCAGATCGTCGCCGAAGACTTTGACGGCGACATCGGCCCGAACGCCGGATAATAGTTCGTTGAAACGCATTTTGATCGGCTGGGTGAACTCGTAATTGTTGCCGGGCGCCTCCTTGGCCGCCTGTTCCAAAGCCGCCAGTAAATCCGCTTTGGAACGGCCGGGATCGGGCCATGCGGAACGCTCTTTCAACATGATGAAGGTATCCGCGACGCTGGGCGGCATCGGGTCGGTGGCAATCTCGGCCGTGCCGATCTTGGCGAATACACGTTCGACTTCCAGAAAGGCGCTGATTTTCTTTTCGAGCGTGTGCTGCATGTCGATCGCTTGCGACAAACTGGTGCCGGGAATGCGCAGCGCATGCATGGCGATATCGCCTTCATCCAGCGTGGGAATGAATTCCGAGCCCAGGCGCGTAGCCAGCAGCAAACTCAACCCCACCAGCACCGTGGCGCCCGTCAACACGACCGGCGTATTCGTCAAGGCTCCTTCCAGCAGCGGCCGGTAGGCTTGTTGCGCAAAACGCATAGCCGGATTTTCTTTTTCGGCCATCCGGTCGCCGATAAAAACCGCGAGCGCGGCGGGGATAAAGGTGATGGAAAGCAGCATCGCGCCCACTAACGCGGCCACGACGGTAAACGCCATCGGATGGAACATTTTGCCTTCGACGCCGGATAGCGTGAATATCGGCAAATACACCGTAATGATAATGGCTTGGCCGAACAACAGCGCCCGCCTTGCTTCCTGCGAGGCGTCGAACACCGCATCGAGCCGTTCTTTTAACGACAAAGGCCGTTGCAGCCGGTGGTGTTCCAATGCCAAGCGGCGGACGCAATTTTCCACGATGACCACCGCGCCGTCGACGATAATGCCGAAATCCAGGGCGCCGAGACTCATCAAATTGGCGCTGACGCCTTGCGCGACCATGCCGGTGATCGTGAACAGCATCACCAGCGGAATCACCGCGGTGGTGATCAACGCGGCGCGCAGGTTGCCGAGGAAGAGAAACAAGATGGCGACGACCAGCAGCGCTCCTTCCAGCAGGTTGTTCCTGACCGTGGCGACGGTTTTATCGACCAGAATGCGGCGGTCGTAAACCGGCTTGGCTTTAACGCCGACCGGCAAGCTGCGGTTGATTTCGGCGAGTTTTTCGCCGGCCGCCTGCGAGACTTGGCGGCTGTTTTCACCGATCAGCATGAACACCGTGCCGAGCACGGCTTCACGGCCGTTTTCGGTGGCGGCGCCGGCGCGCAGTTCCTTGCCGAGCAAGACCTCGGCGACATCGCGGATGAAGATCGGCGTGCCTTGATAATTGCCGACGATAATGCGGCCGATTTCGTCCAGGGTTTTGACCTGGCCGGGGACCCGGATCAGATATTGTTCGCCATGATGTTCGATATAACCGGCGCCGATATTGTCATTGTTGCTTTCCAAAGCCGTCAGCACATCGCGGAAACTCAGCCCGTAAGCAATCAGTTTTTCGGGGTGCGGCGTAACGTGGTATTGCTTGACGTAGCCGCCGATCGTGTTGACTTCGGTGACGCCGGGGACGGTGCGCAATTGCGGACGCACGATCCAGTCTTCGAGGATGCGCAAATCGGTTTCGTTGTACGGCTCGCCATCGGCTTTGCGCGCTTCGGGTTCGGCGTTTACCGTCCACATGAAGATTTCGCCGAGGCCGGTCGCGATCGGCCCCATCGTCGGCTCCAATCCCGGCGGCAACTGGCTTTTCGCCTCCTGGATACGCTGGCTGACGAGCTGCCTGGCGAAATAAATGTCCGTGCCGTCCTTGAAGATAACGGTTACTTGGGACAAGCCGTAGCGGGACAGAGAGCGCGTCTGTTCCAGCCCCGGCAAGCCGGCCATGACGACCTCGATCGGGAACGTGACGCGCTGTTCCGCTTCCAGCGGCGAATAGCCGGGCGCGGCCGTGTTGACCTGCACCTGGACGTTGGTGATGTCCGGCACCGCGTCGATCGGCAGGCGCAGGACATTGTAGATGCCCAGTGCGGCGGCTGCGGCGGTGGCGAGCAAAACGAGCCGGCGGTTGTGGATGGAGAATTTTAAAATACGTTCGAACATGCCGATTTCTCCTTAATGCTCATGCGCCGCGCCGGCCTTGCCCAGTTCCGCTTTCAATACGAAGCTGTTAGCCGCTGCATAATGTTCGCCGGCCGCAAGCCCCTGCAAAACCTCAGCCCGGCTGGCATCGCGCCGCCCCAGCCGCAAGGGGCGCACTTCGAATTGGTCGCCGACCTGCACAAACACCGCTTCGGCATCGTGCCAGGTCTGCACGCCTTCGAGCATCACCGCGACCGGCACGGCGGCTTTTTCTTCAATGACTTCGATATTGACGAACAGGCCGGGACGCCAACGCTGTTCCGGATTGTCGATATGCACGTGCCCAGGCGCCGAACGGGTTTGCTCACCGACCAAGGCGCCCAGATAGTCGATCGTCGCTTCGGCTTCCAAACCCAGTTCCGGCGCTTTGACGCGCACTTTCTGGCCGACATTGACCCGGTTCAAGTCGTTGGCCGGCACGCTGAAATTGCCCCACACTTGGCTCAGGTCGGCAATGACCAAGACGGTGGCATCGGCTTGCACGGACTCGCCGACCACCAGATGTTTTTCAATCACGGTGCCGTTCAGCGGCGAGCGAAGTTCATAACGGGCCAGATTGCCCGGGTATTTGCGAGGATCGGCCTCAAGGCCCAAAGCTTCCAACTGGTCCTTGGCCGTGGCCACAGCGATTTCGGCTTCCGCCAGTTGCGTTTTGGCCTGCAAATAATCCTGCTCGGCGGAAATCTTTTCCCGCCATAATTGGGCTTCGCGCCGGTACAACGAACGGGCCAGCTCCAAACGTTTGCGGGCGGTCGCCAGACGGCTTTTCAAATCCGCCAGGTCGCGGCTTTCCAGCACGGCCAGCACTTCTCCCTGAGCGACGGCTTCGCCCAGCTTTTTACGCGCGTCCACGACCACACCGCCGACGCGGGGCACGACATGCGCAAAACGGTTCTGGTCGAATTCGATCGTGCCCGGCAATTTCAACACGCTTTCGATCTCGGCCGGCCCCGCCGTCTCGACCGTAATGCCGGCGCTTTTGAGGGAGGCCGGGGACAATTGCACCCGGCCTTCCACCTGGGAATAAGCGAATTGATAAGCGTTGCCGCCGAAACGCGCGTTGACAGCGACGTCAAAGGAATGCGGCTCTTCCACGACCGCATCGCCGATCAGATAATCGGCTTCCGGTTTAAAACGGAAGGTCTCGCTGCGCCCGCCGAAACGATGCAAGGTGATGTCCGCTTGCACTTGTCCGGGCGGGAGCGGTTTTTCGTTCTGGTAAGGGTAAATGCGGAATTGCGGCGGAACGCCGGTTTCGTAGATCACGATTTCCAGCGCGAAACCGTTTTTCGTCAACAGCCGGCCGTGATGCGGGCCGCGCGGAAACGTTTCGCTTTGCCCGGCAGACCCGGCATGTTCCTCTTCATCGTTGGCGACCGGCGGCTTCAACGTGAGAATCATGCCGGCCAGCACGATGCCGGCAACGAACAGGCCGATGATGACGATTAAAGATTTTCGATTCATTTCAAGTCCTCGTTGACAGCGCCGCCGATCAGCCGCTCAAGGTCGGCAAGATTTTGATGGTAGGCGACCAGAGCGCGTAGATATTGGCCTTTGGCGTTAAACAGCGTGCGCTGGGTGTCCAAAACGTCCAGCAAGGCGAATTTTCCGAGACGGTAGCCTTTTTGCACGGCCTGATAGGCGCTTTCGGCCTGCGGTAGAATCGTGAACCGGAAAGTTTCGATTTCGGCGCGGACGGCATCGAGATTCAAGTAAGTGGTATTCAGTTCGGTGCCGACGCGGACTTCGGCGGATTGCAGCTCGTCGGCCGTTTTGCTGTGGCGCCGTTCCGCCGCCTGAATGTTGCCCTGATTCCGATCGAAGACCGGCAACGGCAGGGAAACGCCCACATTGACGACATAGTCTTGATTCGCCAGGTAATTGCTGCCGCCGAACGTCACGGTCAGATCGGGAATGGCTTTGGCTTTTTCCGATTGCACCAGCGCTTGCTGTTGCGACAGTTCGGACGCCCAACGGCTGAGTTCCGGGCTTTGCGTCAGCCGGTCGGTCAACGACTGCAACGACGGCAGCGTTTTGATGGCTTCGAGATCCCCCCGGACGGTTGAAAACTCCGGCTTCGTGCTGCCCCAATAGGCGGCCAGCTTTTTCTTGGCCGCCTCCAGTTCCCGCTCGGTGCGCAGCATTTCACTTTGGGTCGTTGCCAACGCCACGGCAACGCGGGTTTCTTCAATCGGCGACACCTTGCCGGCTTTGACTTGGTTGCCGACCGTGTCGACGACTTGTTGCGCCAGTTGCTGCGAATGCCGCGCAAGATCGGTGCGAGCTTGTGCGCCCAGCACCTCGATAAACGCCTGCGCCGCACTGGCCAATACGGTCACGCGCTTGATTTCATACGCCCAATTCGCCACCTCCCGGCCGGCTTCCGCGACCTGGATGCGGGCGGCGCGCTTGCCGCCCAGTTCGATCAATTGGCTGAGTTGCAGCGTGACGGCATCGCCGTCGAAACCTTTGGCGGCGCTGTTGGCGAAATTCGCCGCACTGGCGCCGAACACCGGGTTTGGAAACAGCCCGGCTTGCAGCGCGAGGGCTTCCTGCGCACGGACTTCCTCGGAAAAGGCCGCCAAATCCGGGTTGCCGGTCAGCGTTCGGGCAAGCGCCTGTTGCAGTGTCAGGCGGTTGCCGGCAACCGCCGGCTGTTGATGGCCGGGACGATGAATCGGTAAGGGCGCTGGCCCATTCGTATCCGGTGCCTCTGGCGAGGCCAGTGCGTTAAACGATACGCTGGACGACAGCAAAATCGCCGCCAGTTTCCCGGCAGCCGTGGGATTGTCAAAGAAAAACACGGAGGGTCTCCCAAAAATTGTAAGACTATTTTCCGCCAATCCGGGGCGGAAAAAGACGAACCGCCCGAAGACGGATAAGATTTTGAGAGTTGGCTTAAATCAAAAGGACGACGCAGCGTCTTAGGGCAGGATTCGACGAAATGGGATTGTTCGTCGTGAAGAGGCGATAAGGGTTTAAGAGGGCCGATTGAAGTACGGCAATCAACAAGACGGCGGCGGCCGTCAGGGCCCAGCCGATGTCGATGAGATGCTGCAGTATCGGTTCAAGCGTGTAATGGCCACCCTGGTCTTTCTCGCCGACGGGCAAATCGAGACAAGGCTTGACCTGATCAGGGCCTTGCAGATTGAAAACCGGCGGCTTCTGTTGCAAAGAACTGGAGCCGGCATGAGCCGAAACAACGGCTTGATGAGCTTCCCGAGGAGCGCCGGACGGGATTAACGACTCCCGCGTATGATCGTGGCCTGCCCGTTCCACCGCGACATGACCGTTCTGGCCGAAACACAAGACAAAAGGAGACAAGGCGCCATAGCCGAAAAACAGCTGGCAAATCAGCGCGACAAGCACATAGCTTGCAATTGATTTGGATAAAGCGTTTCGGCTACGGATTTGCATTATCCGATTATTTCATCAAATGAGAGGGACATCAAGTAGGCGGCTTTTCTCGTCAGCCCGCTAAAGCACAGAGCAACCAGCCATTCTATATGGTGTCAGAGGGGCTGCATTGAGTGGCGATGCCCAACGGTTTTCCGCCGCGACAAACGGTTTATGGCCATGTCGGGCAATGGAATAAACGCGGCGTATGGGCCAGGAGAGAACGGCCGCAATCACTTGCTGCTCGGAAACCGTACACAAGCCTTTACGCACCGCCATGTTAAAAATTACGCATGCAAAATGCGTTTAATGTTTTGCCGGACAGCTTCTTTAGCGTACGATTTTTCCGAATTCCGTCCGTGCTTACCCCATAAAGAAAAAAGACCCGGACCCTCCGCATTGCACGGCACATCCGGGTTGAAGACATTGATCGAGAGCATTCGAAAAAATACTTTGAACAATGAAAGAGCCACGTATCGGTTTAAGCGAGTGAGAGAAGCATAGCATCGCTCGGTTAGGGAAATGCGCTATCCCATTCCTTTCCCTGCAGGTAGCGCCAAGCATAGCCATGACATCAATCATTAAGCACATAGCATGCCAGAAAATAGGCGTTGCTGACGGACCGGTATCTTGCGAAAGGGCTTATTTTCCGCGGACAATCCGATGCCGTCTCCCGGTAAAGCTGTTTTTTTGCCGGCGCCGAAGCCATCGACCCGGCCGCGAGGCAGCCCTTTTCGATCGGACCGATCACCGCTGTGTCAAATGCCGCATCATTTTTCCATATTTTGTTCAATGCAGGCGCCTAAAAGGCGGCTTGGCGCCGAACCAGGTCATATGCCACAAAATGGATGCGTTAATTGACATAGCGCAATTGGCTATGCCTCCATGATTTGCCGCCACAACAGCCCGACCTGCTCGCTCAACTCCGCCGCCTCGGGTTGGCCGATTTCCGCGCGCTCGTCCTGCAGAACCAGCTTGTGGCCGTAATCGCGGTAAGCGCAATAGGCCGCCTTGAGCGTTTCGGCATCTGCTCCGGACAAAAATCCGGCCTCCGCCAGACCGTCCAGTTGCCTGATATTGTCGGTGTAGGTCGTCAGGGAAGGATGATCTGCCGCCTGGCTCAACACCCCGTACTGCACGAGGAACTCGATGTCCGCGATGCCGCCCTTGCTCTGCTTGAGGTCGAATTTTCCGTTTTCCCTGGGCGTCAGCGCGGCGCGCATTTTTTCGCGCATCTCGCGGACTTCTTTTTTTAACGCCTCGGCATCCCTCGGCAAACTCAGGATTGCGTGCCGCACCGCTTCGTATTTCGCTTTCAGCCGCGGATCGCCGGCGATGAAACGGCCCCGCACCAGCGCCTGGCGCTCCCATGTCCATGCCTGGTTTTTCTGGTAATCTTCATAGCCATTGATGTGGCACACCAACAAACCGGAGTCGCCGTTGGGCCGAAGGCGCATGTCGACTTCGTAGAGCACGCCGGACAGCATCCGGGTATCGAGGATGTGCCGGACCCGCTGGCCGAGCCTGCCGTAAAACTGGATGGCCGAAATCGGCTTGTTCCCCGAAGTCGACGCATTGCCGTCCGCGCAGTCGTAGATGAATACCAGATCGAGGTCGGAGCCGTAGCCGAGCTCGATACCGCCGAACTTGCCAAGGCCGATGACGCCGAATCCGGTGCGTTCGCCGTCGCTGCCGGGCGGATGGCCGTGCTTCTGCGCGAGCGCCCGCCAGGCGCATTCGACGGTTTTTTCGACGATGCTTTCGGCGATATAGGTCAGGTAGTCGCTGACCACCATCAGGGGCACCGCGCCCATCAAATCGGCGGCCGCGACCTTCAGCACCTGCTGCTGCTTGAACTGGCGGAGCAGAATCATCGCCTGCTCCATTTCCTCCACGCCGACCGCTTGCAGCAGCCGGTCCAACTGTTCGGCGAGATCCTGTTTCTTCAGCGGCGCGAACAGCGTCCGGGCGTCGATCAGCTCGTCGAACACCACCGGGTATTGCGCCAGATAGCGGCAGATCCAGGAACTGGCGGCGGCCAACCGGAGCAGCAGCGCCAGGGCTTGCGGATTTTCGGACAGCAAGGCCAGGTAAACGTTTCGGCCCGCGACCGCAATAAAGATGTCCAGCACCCGTTTGAACACTTCATCGGGCCGCTCGAATTCGCGCATCGCCTCCAGCACCTGCGGCATCAGGCGGTCCAGGACAGCGGCGCCTTTCGCGGTCAGCCGGCGCACCGCCGCCGAAGCCTTGAATTCCCTGAGGCTTTCGCGAGTCGCCTCGGGATCGGTAAAACCGCAGGCCGCGAGCCGTTCGGCATCGTCGCCGCTCCCGTTCCAGATCAGCCGGCCGGCTTCCCGATGATTTTCCTGCCTGGACAGTGAAAACACTTGGTCGAACACTTCGTGCACGGCTTTTCTGACCCGGTCCAGCTCCTGTTTAAACGCATCCCAGCCGGAAAAACCGAGCGAATAGGCCAGCGCCGCGCGGGCCTCGGGCGATACCGGCAGATCGTGCGCCTGCCTGTCCTGGTATTCCTGAATGTGGTTTTCGACGATGCGCAGGAACACGTAGGACTTTTGCAACTGACCGGCGTCTTCGGCGGTCAGCAGATTCAATTCGCCGAGGCGTTTCAGCACCGCCAGGATGCCGCGCTGCTGCAGCGACTTTTCCTTGCCGCCGCGGATCAACTGAAACGCCTGGCCGATGAATTCGATCTCTCTGATCCCGCCCGGTCCGAGCTTGACGTTTTCCATCCGGTCCTTGCGTTTCAATTCCTGGGTAATCTGCTGCTTCAGCGAGCGCAATTCCTCGAACGCGCCGTAATCGAGATAGCGCCGGTAAACGAAGGGCTGCAGCATCGCCATCAACTGACTGCCGGCCTTGAAGTCGCCCGCCACCTGCCTCGCCTTGATCATCGCGTAGCGTTCCCATTCGCGCGCCTGGGTCAGGTAGTAGTTTTCCATCCCGTCGAAGGTCATGATCACCGCGCCGCTGTCGCCGTAAGGCCGCAACCGGATGTCGGTCCGGAACACGAAACCGTCCACGGTCATGTCGTCGAGCACCCGCACCAGGCTCTGGCAGAGGCGGGTAAAAAATTCGCCGTAGCTGGTTTCCTTGCGGTCCGGCAGCACGCCTTCTTCCGGAAAGGCGAAAATCAGGTCGATGTCGGACGAATAGTTCAGCTCGTAGGCGCCGAGCTTGCCCATCCCGAGCACGACGATCTGCTGGGGGCTGCCGTCCTTCAGCAGCGGCGCGCCGCGCTTGGCGGTCGCCTGCCGGTACAGGAAATCGAGCGCGTACTGGACGCAGGCGTCCGCCAGCAGCGACAGGTCCATCAGGGTTTCCGGCAGCTCCGACCAGCCGGCCAGATCGCGCCAGGCGATCCGCACCATCTCGCGGTTGCGGAATTTCCGGAGCCCGGCCATCAGCGCACTCTCGGAATCGGGGTCCAACGCGTCCAGCCTGGCCTTGTAACAGTCGGCCGGATAAGCGCGCGTCAGGTCGCCGGAATCGGCCAGATCGATCAGCAGTTCCGGACGTTTGCAGCACTGTTCGGCGACAAACGCGCTGCCACACCAGACTTTCGGCAGCGATGCCGCCACCTCGGGCAGATCGGGCATCTTCAGGTTCAGCTCGGCCAGCCGTTCGGTGATTTTCTGCAGATTGGCGGCATGCGCGGCTTGTAATTCGGACGGAACGGCGAGGGCGGATTCGGCGTGATTCATGGGCGGCTCGATAGGAATTTTGAAACGGGACATAATAACCATAAAATAAAGCGCAATATAGATTGATCGCCGGAACCGGGCATCCGTGCGGCGATGCTTTCTGCCCCATCGATTTTAAATCGGTTTATAAATGGACGACTATGCGCGACAGCAACGGGACGGCATCCGGCGACGGCCAGGATTACCTCCTCATGATTTTGACCAAGACCCGCAACGACAAGCAACTTGCTTTCACGATATTCGCGCAATTGTTCGCCGAACTGCCGGAGCAGTTGGAGACCATCCAGAACGCGCTCAACCGCCGGCAATACGACCAGGCCCGGCAAATCACCCACAAGCTGCACGGCTCGCTGAGTTTTTGCGGCCTCGAAAACATTCGGAGGCGAGCCCACAATCTCGAACGGAGCCTGGCCGACAACGAATTGGGCGCGATCAGCCGCTATTGGTTTCAACTGCAGCAGGGCATATTCGATTTTACCGATCAACAGCAGGCGCTGCTGGAGGCCCTGTCCGAGGAAAAGGCTTTGCCGCCTCTCGAATGAAGCGCTCCGCCGCGCCTGCTCGTAAAAAAACCGGGCGTTCCAGTTAAACCGCCCTGAACGATTCAAAACCTCCGCCACTACAACGATTCATGCCACACTCACTCCCTATTCTCGGCTTCATCGGCATCGGCCTGATGGGCAAACCGATGACGCTGCGGCTGCTGCAGCACGGCTTCCGGGTCAACGTCTGGAACCGCAGCCCGGCGAAACTCCAGCCCGTGATCGCCGCCGGCGCAGCCGCGATGCCGGACATCGCGGCGCTGGTGCGCGCTTCCGACGTGGCGATTATCTGCCTGGCCGACACGCCGGCGGTCGAATGGGCGCTCCATCACGGCATCCTGAATCACGGAGCGCCGGACAAGCTGGTAATCGACCTGTCCAGCATCGACCCGAACCGCACCCGTGCGTTTGCGGCCGCGCTGCACGACCACTGCGGGATGGGCTGGGTCGATGCGCCGGTATCGGGCGGCGTGAGCGGCGCCGAACAGGGCTCGCTCGCGATCATGGCCGGCGGCGAACCCGCCCATATCGAGATCGCCCGCGAGATGCTAAAGCCGCTGTACAAGCAACTGACTCACATGGGCCCGGTCGGCAGCGGCCAGATCACCAAAATCTGCAACCAGATGATTGTAAGCTGCAACATGCTGGTGATCGCGGAAATGATCGCGCTGGCGAAGCAGGCCGGCGTCGAGGCGGAGAAAATTCCGGCGGCGCTGGCCGGCGGCTTTGCGGACTCGAAGCCGCTGCAGATCGCCGGCCCCGAAATGGCGCTCGAACAATTCGAGCCGGTCAAATGGCGCGTGAAGACTTTATTGAAAGACTTGCAGATGGCGGCCGAGCTGGCCAAGCAAACCGGAAACGCGTTGCCGATGTCCGGGCTCGCCGCGCAGCTGATGCAGTTGCACGGCAGCCACGGCTATCTGGAGCAGGATCCGGCCACCCTGATCAAACTTTACAGGAAAGACTGATGCTGCGTTTTTCGGCCAACCTGAGCCTGCTGTTCACCGAAGTCGAATTGATCGACCGTTTCGCGGCCGCGCGTGCGGCCGGCTTTCGCGCGGTCGAAATCCAGTTCCCCTATGAACTCGAAGCCGAGACGATTCGGCGAAAACTGGACGAGCACGATCTCCAACTGGTCCTGTTCAACGTGCCGGCCGGCGACTTGCTGCAAGGCGGCGAAGGGCTGGCCTGCGTGCCGGAAAAACAGACCCGGTTCCGGGAAGCGCTCGCGCTGGCGGTCGGTTATGCGCAAGTGCTGCGGCCCGCCGCGATCAACGTATTGCCCGGCCGCTGCCTCGATCCCTCGCGCCTAGACGCCTACCTTGCCACTTTCAAACGCAATCTGTGCCTGACCGCCGACATGTTCAAGCCTTTGGGCGTCAAAACGGTGTTCGAAGCGATCAACAGCCTCGACATGCCCGGCTTTATTATCGACACGAGCGCGAAGCTGCTGGCGGTGCAGGACGAACTGCAGCGGGCGGATATCTGCCTGCAATACGACATTTACCACATGCTCAGGATGGGCGAGGATCCGGCCGCGTTTATCGCGGAACATGCCGGCCGCATCGGCCATATCCAGTTCGCCGATTGCCCCGGACGGGGGCAGCCCGGCTCCGGCGAGGCCGATTGGACGGCGCTGTTTTCGGCGATCGACCGGTCGGGATACGGCGGCTGGGTTGGCGCGGAATACAAACCTATCGGCGAGACTTCCGCAAGCTTCGGCTGGCTGAATTATGCTTGATGACCGGTACGGTATTGGGCACCATTATCCGAATAAGTAAACTGTAGGATGTGCCGACGTCAGGAGGCGCACCGAGTGCCCTTCAGGGTATCGATCGCGAACGATATCCTGAAGGGCTCTTGATGCGCTTCGCTTCGTTCAGCACATCCTACGCATCTTTAATCTGCTGGGATGTAGGAAGCAACTTCATGTCTGGTAAGATAAACCCATCGATACCGGATGGAAATTCGAGGCAGACCATGAACCAACCCGCGCAGCGCTTCGCCACCTACGAAGACCTCTTCGACCTGCCCGATCATGTGATCGGCGAAATCATTCACGGCCAACTGATCACCCAACCCCGGCCGGCACCCAAACACGCTTTGGCGATCTCCGGGCTCAGTATGCGATTCGGAGATCCGTTTCATTACGGGCGCGGCGGCCCCGGCGGCTGGTGGATTCTGTTCGAGCCGGAATTGCATTTGGGACCGCATATTCTGGTCCCGGACATCGCTGGCTGGCGGCGCGAACGCATGCCGGCATTGCCAGAAGAAGCCTATTTCAGCCTCGCCCCCGACTGGGTCTGCGAAGTGCTGTCGCCCGGTACCGCGCGCATCGACCGCGCCGTCAAAATGCCGATTTACGCCGCGCAACAGATCAACTGGCTCTGGCTGCTCGATCCCGATATCCGCACGTTGGAAGTTTACAGTCTAGCCGACGGCCACTGGCTGCTCGAAGGCACCTGGAAAGACGACGACAAAGTACGTGCAGCACCGTTCGCCGAAGTGGTTTTGCAACTCGATGACTTGTGGGTGCCGGAGGTAAGGAAGCCAAGCCCGTAGCCAAGCAATCCGCCATAGCCTTGAATAATGTTGGCGTTTTGCTATCGCGAAAACGCCCTACAGCTCTCAAGCCGCCGTCAGCCTCAGATATTTCTGATACAACGATTCCTTGTCTTCGGGACGCTCGGGATCCTTGTCGATGCAGTCGACCGGACAGACCGCCATGCATTGCGGCTCGCCGTAATGGCCGACGCATTCGGTGCACAGTTGGGGATCGATCACGTAAAACTCTTCGCCTTGGGAAATGGCGCCGTTCGGGCATTCAGGCTCGCAGACATCGCAGTTGATGCACTCGTCGCTGATTTTAAGGGCCATGGTGGGTTACTACTCCTAACTGAATTTCTGGATTAAACGCTGGTGCACGAGATCGGGAACGAAGCTGGAGACGTCCCCTTTCAGTTGCGCTATCTCTCTGATCATGCTCGAAGAAATAAATTCATATTGTTCGGCGGGCGTCAGAAACACCGTTTCGAGCTCGGGCGCCAGCCGGCGGTTCATCCCGGCCAGTTGGAACTCGTATTCGAAATCGGATACCGCGCGCAGGCCCCGCAGAATCACATGCGCGCCTTGCTTCCGGGCGAATTCGACCAGCAGGGTATCGAAGCCGCTGACCTCGACGTTCGGGAATTCGGTCGTGACCGCGGCAGCCAGCTCGACGCGCTCAACCATTGAGAACAGCGGCGTCTTGCCCTTGTTCAGCGCGACCGCGACGATGATCCTGTCGTACAATTTGGATGCCCTGGCGATCAGATCCAGATGCCCGCGCGTGATCGGGTCGAAGGTGCCGGGATAGATCGCGGTGGTTTTCATGGGCTTGGGAATGGGGTTTTAAAAAGCGGCGATTTTAACCCAAGATGCCATGTAAAGGAATCGACGCGGCAGGCGAAAGAAAATTTCGATTTTGATGCCCTTTCCCTCTCCTTCCCTCAGGGCAATGCCGTTAAGTGAATGGGCCGTAGGGTGGATAAGCGAAGCGCATCCACCACGCCGATGCCGGATGCGCTTCGCTTATCCACCCTACGTAATGCCCTAATTGAGCGGCATTATCCCTCAGGAAGAGGGGTTTATGCTGACTGCAAGTGCCGGGCGAATAACCGGTAAGCCACCTCGCCCGCCGTTTTGTACTTCAACAATTCCCAGTTGTCCGGCAGCCCCTCAAGCGCCAGACCGGCCTCGGCTTCGACATAAATCCGCGCTGGGTCCGCCAGCCAGCCGTTTTGCTCCAGCAGCCGGCAGGTTGTCAGCACCAGGTTTTTCGCGAACGGCGGATCCAGGAAAACCACGTCATAGGCATCCGAAGGCCCGGACAGGAACCGCTCCACCTCCTTTTCCACGATACGGTTCCGGTTCGATCCCAGTGCGGCCGCATTCGCGCGCAGATTTTTGCAGGCCGTCGCATCGCTTTCGACCTGCACGATCTCTTTCGCGCCGCGCGAGGCGGCCTCGAAGCCCAGCGCGCCGCTGCCGGCATACAAGTCCAGGCAGCGGCTGCCAGCAATGTCGTATTGCAGCCAGTTGAACAGGGTTTCGCGAACGCGGCCCGGCGTCGGCCGCAGTCCCGGCACATCCTCAAAGCGCAGCAGGCGGCTGCGCCATTCGCCGCCGATGATCCTGACCTTATTGGCCACTTTTCGCCTGCGCGTCGCCGCCGACGGTCACGGTCTGCAACAAATTCAGGTCGACATGGCGTTTGAACGCATCGACGATCGAGGCGACCGTGACCGCGTTAACCTTTTGCGTAAAGGTATCCAGATAATCGAGCGGCAAATCGTAAAAGCCGATCATCGCGACATAATTGGCGAGCTTCTTGTTGGTGTCGAAGCGCATCGGAAAGCCGCCGGTGATGTTTTTCTTCGCGGCGGTCAATTCCGCTTCGGTCGGGCCTTTCGCGATAAAGTCGGCCAGCGTCTGGTTCAACACCTTCAGTGCTTCCCCGGTCTGGTCGTTGCGCGTTTGCAGCCCGAGCACGAACGGCCCTTTTTTCAGCATCGGTTTGAAGGCGCTGTAGGCGCTGTAGGCCAGCCCGCGCTTCTCGCGGATTTCGTCGAACAGTTTCGACACCAGTCCGCTGCCGCCGAGAATGTGATTGCCGACGAACAGGCTGAAAAAATCCGGATCCTTGCGGTCGATGCCGGGCAGCCCGACCAGCACATGGGTCTGAGTCGAAGGATACGCGGTATACTGGCTGGTCGCCTTTGCCGGCATCGCCACATCGGGCAGCGGCGCGGCCTTTTGCCCGGCCGGCAGATCCTTCAACAAAGCGGCGACGGTGGCTTCGGCCTGCTCGCGGCTCAGGTTGCCGACGAGCACGACGACCGCATTCGCGGCCACGTAATATTGCCGGTAGAAGGCGCGCAGATCGGCCGCTTTCAAAGGAGCCACCGTTTCGATCAGCCCGCTCTCCGGATGCGCATAGGGATGCTCGCCGTACAGCGCCTTCGAAAAAGCGATGTCGGCCAGATCGCCGGGCGATTCTTCGCGCAGCTTCAACCCGGCCAGCGTCCGTTTTTTCTCGCGCTGGAAGTCGGCCTCGTTGAATGTCGGCTTGGTCAGAATCACATGCAGCGTTTCGATCGCCTTGTCGAACAGCGGCTTTTCGGTCAGCGTACGCAGCGTGGCGCTGGCGGTGTCATTCGAAATGCTCGTCCCGAACTGCGCCCCGACGCTCTCGAAGCGTTCGGCGATCCGGTCCGCATTCCATTGGCCGGCGCCCGTGTCCAGCACGTTCGAAGTCAGCGCCGCCAGCCCCGCCCGTTTGCCGTCCCGCGCGCTGCCCGCATCGAAATCGATCACGATGTCCGCAATCGGCAAGCCGTCGGTATGCACGAAAAAAACCCGGGAACCTTGCGCGGTCTGCCAATGCTCGATGTTGACCGACGGCCAGACGGCCTGACTGACCGCGAGCAAGAATAATCCCCATAAACTGTTACGCATTACTTGTCTCCCTTGTGGACGGCTGGTTCGTTGATCGGTTGCGGTTCCAGATAGGCCACGGTCAAATGGTCCTCGATCAGGTATTTTTTCGCGACGTCGCGCACCTGCTCGGCGGTGACCTGCTGGATTCTTTTGACGTATTCGTCGACCTTCGGCCAGCCGAGCCCGACCGTTTCGAACATGCCGAGCTGCATTGCCTGGTAGAAGTTCGAATCGCGCTGATAGACCTGATTGGCCAGCACCTGCGCCTTGATCCGCTCCAGTTCTTCCTTGCCGATCAGCGTTTTTTGCAGTTCCGCGATTTCTTTTTTCAGCGCGGCTTCCAGATCGCCGATCTTTTTGCCTTCCGCCGGCGTGCCTTCCAGTTCGAACAAAGTCGACAGCCTCGAAGCCAGGCTATAACCCGCGCCCGCGCTGACCGCGATCTGTTTGCCGCGCACCAGGCGCGAAGACAGCCGCGCGCTGTTGCCGCCGTCCAGTACGCCGGCCAGCACTTCCAGCGCATAGGCTTCCCAGTCCTCTGCCGCAGTCGCCAGCGAAGGCGCTTTGTAGCCCATCGCCAGATACGGCAGCTTGGCCGGCACCTTCACGGTGATCTTGCGCACGCCGAGTTGCGGCACTTCGGTTTGCGGTTTGATCGGCTTGATTTCGCTCGGCTTCAATTCGGCGAAATATTTTTCGGCCAGCGCAAACACTTCGTCGGCCTTGACATCGCCGACCACGACCAGGGTCGCATTGTTCGGCGCATACCAGCGCTGGTACCAGGCATTCAGATCCTCGACCGTGTAATGGGCGATATCGCTCGGCCAGCCGATTACCGGATGCTGGTAGGGACTGTTGGTATAGGCCGCGGCCGAGAAATATTCGCCGACTTTCGCCTGCGGATTGTCTTCGGTGCGCATTCGCCGCTCTTCGGTCACGACTTCCAGTTCTTTTTTCAATTCTTCGGGCAACAGGTGCAGGTGCCGCATCCGGTCGGCTTCCAGTTCGAAGCTGACCGCCAGCCTGGAAGCGTTCATGGTCTGGAAATAAGCGGTATAGTCGGTGCCGGTAAACGCGTTTTCCTCGCCGCCGTTTTCGGCGATGATCCGCGAGAACTCGCCCGGCTTCAATTTGTCTGTACCTTTGAACATCATATGTTCCAGCATGTGCGAGATGCCGGTGATGCCGCCCGGCTCGTAACTGGAACCGACCTTGTACCAGACCTGCGACACCACGACCGGCGAGCGGTGATCCTCCTGGACCAGGACTTTCAGGCCGTTTTTCAGTTGATGCTCCGAAACTTTCGGCTCTGCGGCGCCGGCGCAAACCGGCAGGCCCAGCACTATCGCACAAAATAATCGCTTTTTCATGACTCCCTCTTGTTGACCCAATGTTAGCGCTTCCGACTATTTCCATCAGCTAGCGTTCCCTGTATTCTATAAGAATTGTGAAAGATGGTGTGATTTACGATGACGAGCCTCTCTCCGGCCCTGGCCTGGAAAAAATACCTGACCCTGTGCAAACCGAACGTGGTCCTGGAAATGCTGTTTACCGCGATCGTCGGCATGCTGCTGGCGGTGCCCGGCATGCCGCCGCTGGACACGCTGGCTTACAGTGTTGTCGGGATCGCTTTGGCCGCCTCTTCGGCCGCCGCGATTAACCAGTTTATCGACCGCAAGGCCGACGCTGAAATGCGCCGGACCGAAAACCGGCCGCTGCCCAAAGGCGAACTTTCCGCGTCACAAGTGATCGCGTTCGCCGCAGTTCTCGGCATCGCGTCGATGGCGCTGCTGGTAACTAAGGTCAACGTGCTGACCGCGGTTTTGACCTTTGTATCGCTGTTCGGCTATGCGTTCATTTACACCGTCTACCTGAAACGGTTGACCCCGCAAAACATCGTGATCGGCGGCATCTTCGGGGCGACTCCGCCGCTCTTGGGCTGGGCCGCGATGACCAACCAAGTACATCCTTACGCGCTGCTGCTGATGCTGATCATCTTCGTCTGGACGCCGCCGCATTTCTGGGCACTCGCGATCGCCCGGCGCGAAGAGTACGCCAAAGTGAACATTCCGATGCTGCCGGTGACCCACGGCAACGAATTCACGCGCCTGCAGATTCTGCTGTATACGGTGCTGCTGCTGATCGTGACCGTGCTGCTGTATCTGACCGGCATGTCCGGCCTGATTTATCTCGCCGCGGCGGTACTGTTGGGATCGATCTTCATTTATTACGCCGTGCTGATGATGCGGCGGAAGGACAACAAGACCGCGATGCAGACCTTCGCCTATTCGATCATCTACCTCACCGTGCTGTTCGCGGTGCTGCTGCTCGATCATTATGTCATGATAAGACCATGACTTTCTCCCACCACTTGCAAACGTCTTCGCCCGAACATCCGTTTGCCGAAACCATCCGGATTCTCGGCAAGGGCAAGCACGGCTCGCGCCCGCTGACGCAGGATGAAGCCTACCGGGCGATGCGGATGATCCTGGCGGACGAAGTGCTGCCGATCCAACTCGGCGCCTTTCTGATGCTGATGCGGGTGAAGGAAGAAACGCCGGAAGAGCTGGCCGGTTTCGCGCAGGCCGCGCGCGAGTCGTTCACTGTGGGCGACACGCAGAATCTCGCCGATCTGGACTGGTCGACCTACGCGGGCAAACGTCGGCATCTGCCCTGGTATCTGCTGTCGGCGCTCCTGCTCGCCGAAAACGGCGTGAAGGTTTTGATGCACGGCGCCAAGGGACCGGCGACCGGACGGCTTTATACCGAAGACATGCTCGACGTGCTGGGGCTTTCGCCCGCGCACTCGATCGCCGAGGCCAAACGACAGTTGGCCGAACGTTCGTTCAGCTATCTGCCCCTGGAACATTTCTGCCCGAAACTGCACGAGATCATCGAACTGCGCCCGATTCTGGGCCTGCGTTCGCCGGTACACACGCTGGTGCGGCTGTTGAACCCGCTCGACGCCGACTACAGCATCCAGGGCATCTTCCATCCCGGCTACCGGCCCGTGCACCAACTCGCCGCGCAGTTGCTGAAGCAGCCGCACGCCGCCGTGCTGAAAGGCGAAGGCGGCGAGACCGAGCGTAATCCGGACATGAGCTGCCTCGTGCAAAGCGTGCATTGCGGCGAACTGTTCGACGAGGAATGGCCGGCCTTATTTGCGAAGCGCCACGTCAAACCCGAAACGCTCGATCCGGCCCAACTGGTCAAAGTCTGGCGAGGCGAAGCGCGGGACGAATTTGCCGAGGCCTCCGTCATAGGCACGTGCGCCGTCGCCTTGAAACTGCTGGGCAAGGCGGATACACAGGAGGCCGCGCAGCAACTGGCGGCAATATATTGGGAACGCCGCAATAAAGGTAAAACATAAACTGTCCGGGTAGGCTTATTCCCTATCGTTTTGGCTTTTCTCGCCGCTAGAGCATTTTCATCTCCCGTGTAGGAAAGTCCTCACCTTCTGAAGGGTGCCCTGCCGTTAAGTCCAACCCCGTAGGGTACGCTGTGCGTACCATCCATGTCGAAAGGTACGCACAGCGTACCCTACGGGGCTGAACCCTTAAGATACAGGCGCCGGACGGGATATTTATCCCGTCCGTAACATTTAGATCGCGCGAACACAGACGATGATTTTATGCTGGCGGTAGGTCTTCAAACGTGGGGGACGGGGTTATAAACCCCGTCCCGCTCAGGAGCTTCTGGGCTGGGTAAGGCTGCGGAGCGGATAATGAGCTTTATCAATCAAACCGCGCCGGCAGCCAGCCTCTTTCGACGCATTCCCGGAAGCACCATTCCGGCGCGGTTTCGGTTTTGTAGGTCCAAAAAAACCAGCCGAGATATTTTTCGAAGGTGGCCACCTGCGCAGCCGCGTAGGCGCGGTAGCCGACATCCATTTGGAATCTATCCATGTGCTCGAGAGTATAGTTGAAGGGGCCTTCCTCCCACAAAGAAACCACATGCGGGTTAAGTCCCAAGCTCCATTCCCCGACATAGGTCGGCAGGCGCAGTTCCCGAATAATCTCGTCGGCTTCCTGTTTCCAGGTAATGGCCGATTTTTCGATATGCCCGTAGATGTCCAGGTCGATGTCGGCGCGGTCGAAACACTGGTAACGATGGATATCGAACACCACATTCCCGAATTCGGGCCCGGCCATAAATCCGGTATATTCGCGGAACGAACGGAAACCGTCATGAAAAACGACCGCGACGTCTTCGGGCCGGCAATGCTTCCGGATTCTTTCATAGCCCGACTGGCTGTAGCGCTTCAGATAGTCGGTCGGGACGTCCCAGCGGGGTTCGTTCAACACCTCGATCGCATGCAGCGCGGAACGGCCCCGGTAGCGTTCGGCCAGTTTTTCGAGCACGTTCAGCGAATGTTCCAGATATTCCGGCCGCGTATGCCATTCGCAGACGTCCTTGATGCCGCCGTTATCGAAGCCGTTCTGGCAACCCGGCGCCGCGTGCAGGTCGAGCACGATCTGTAATCCATAGGTTTCCGCCCAGTCGAAAGCACGGTCGAGAATACCGAGGCCGCCGACGACGAAAGGATGCGCCGCAGCGCCGTAGGCGCGATGGTAAGGATAATCGGGCCCGAACAGCCAATGCCCGACCGGAATCCTGACCGCATTGATGCCGACGCCGGCCAGCCAGGCAAAATCGGACTCGGCGATAAACGTATTCCAGTGGTGCTTCAGCAGCGCATCGGCGCGTTCGCCGAGCTCTGCGCAATAGGTGGTCTCGTCGGCCGCGGCAAGGCCTTCGAACAGGCTCGGCGTAATCCATTTTTCGAGCAGCAGCCAGCCACCCAGGTTTACTCCGCGCAATTTCTTGCCTTGATGTGGTTCGTGTGCCAACTTCAGCGTCATGCTCCTCTTGCGGGTCGTTTTTTGTTACTCACGGCAAAACAATACGCCGCTGATGAAACGCATCCGCGGTCGGCTGGTTGGTGATGGTCAGCATCGCGGCCTCGGGCAGTTCTTCGCGGATCAAGCGCAGCATCTCGACTTCGCCGCGCGGGTCCAGCGAATCGAATGCCTCCTGCAGCAAAATCCATTTGGGACGATCCAACAATAACCGTACTGCGCCCAGGCGCTGCTGCTGCTCGCGGCTCAATGCCGTTTCCCAATTTTCGACGCCATCCAGTTGCTCCTGCAACTCGCCGAGGCCGACTTTATTCAGGATTTCTTTAAGCTTCGCCGTACTGAAATCGTCCGGGCGGTGCGGATAACAGATCGCCTCTCTGAGCGTACCGCTCGGCAGATAAGGGCGCGGCGGCATGAAAAACATCGGTTCGTCGTCCGGTAGCTCGATCCGCCCGCTGCCCCACGGCCAGAGCCCGACAATTGCCTTGAACAGTTTGGCACCGGTAGCGGTATTGCCGTTCACCAGGACGCGCTCGAACGGTTTGATTTCCACATGGATACCCGAGGCGACCGCTTCGCCATCCTGCTTAGCGAGGCACAGATCATGCACGCTCAGAACCGGTAATTGCGATTTGGACAGACAGATTCGATCTTGCCCGCCACAGGCGATTTCCTCCTCCAGATGGCTCAGCGCCTGAACCAATCCCAACACGCGGTCCGCCGACGCGCGCCAGTTGGCAACCGCCGCCATGTTGTCGACCGGCCAGGACAATGCCGAAGCCATGTGCTGAAAGGCCTGCGCGGACTGCATCAGGGCGCCGAGCGAAATGGAGCCCAGCACATAACGCGGCGCGGAAACAAGAATCGGAAAGGCCATCGACAGCACCGAATAACCGGAAGTGAACATCATGATATTCCGCCAGGCCAGGGTTTGCCGGTCGTAAGCCTCCGAAATGGCCTCAAACAAGGTTTTGAAGCGTTCTTTTTCGTTGTCTTCGCCATGAATCAGCGCAATCGCCATCGAATTTTCGCGGGCCTTGACCAATCCGAAACGGAAATTCGCTTCCACCGTTTGCCGCACGTTGGTCGCGCTGACCAGCGGCCGTCCGACCCACCAGCCCAGAACGGAAGCGCCTAGCGCATAAATGATGGCAATCCAAACCAGATGGCCGTGAAGCTGAAATTCCGCCCCGGCCAGCGTGAAAGTCAGCACGCCCGAAAGCGTCCATAAAATCTTGGTGAAGCTGATCAGCAGCAAAAGGCTGTAGAACAGCGAATGCAGCAGTTGAATCGCTTCTTCGCTCACGATGCGAATATCCTCGGCGATGCGTCCGTCCGGATTATCGTGCTCGCCCGGCATAAAGATGACCTGGTATTGCTTGCCGTGGTCCATCCATTTCGAACTGACCCGCTCGGTCAGCCAGCGGCGCCAGCCAATCTGCAGGCTACGCTTGACCGTCAGGTGCTTCGAAATGATCAGAATGCCAGCCACGAAAATCAGCACCAGCAGACCGATCTGCTTGAGCAGCCCAGCCATCGAATGCTGTTCCAGCGCATCGAAAAGTCCCGCGCTCCAGGCATTGATCAAGATCGCCATCACGATCTGCAGAATGGTCAGCAGAATCAGCGCCAGGGCCCGCTTGCGGATGACGGCCTTGTCCTCGGAATTCCAGTAAGGGCCGGCCAGCGCGATAAACTGAAGAAAAAATCCCTTGGCGTTATGCATAGGTCATTCTCTGTCTCGAAGTAAAAATTATGACATTCAATCATCAAGGATAGGCCATTCTCCGACACCAGCCAGTTTTGCTCCCAGCAGACCCATTGAAGCGCATTGGTCCGCGATTGTAATTGAATTTTTACTTTGAAAGAAATATGTTTTGTTTGAGCAGCGGGGCTTTTCGGCGTTTGCCCGATCGGCCATTGCACAACATGGGCGCAGCAGATAACTGCCCATCGGCGCATCTCGAAACAATCATTGTGGCTTTGTAGAATCAAACCCATTGGACCAAAGCCATAACCCCATACGCATCGAGCTAAATGTTTAAAATGTTTAATTAGCCCGCATTTTAGAGACAACTTGATCTAATAGCCTTGGCGGTTTGGTTGGGTCAGGTGTGTTTTTCATGTCTGATCGATGCACTACTGGGCGTACTAAAATTGATTTGCCTCATGATATTGTTTGAATTATAGTTTCGCCTAGATATTTAGCAGACTGACTCCATAAATTTTTATGGGTTGTTTTTGGGGTCTAATTTTAGTTAGGCTTTCACCGAGAATGAAATGTTCGAATATATTGTTCAAAATGGCGACACATTGAGCCACATCGCTCAAAAAAACCCGTAACCCGTAACCCGTAACCCGTAACCCGTAACCCGTAACCCGTAACCCGTAACCCGTAACCCGTAAGGCGGAACCGGCTTTGCCGGGTTCCGCCATTTGGAACAATCACGATGCCGAACGAACCCTGCACCTTGGATGGGATGCGCCAAACTTTATTTTATTTGTCGGCCTAGGATTGACGGATCGCCTGCCGGCATGTCAAGCGATCCGGCATTCCAAACCTCATTCGACGGAACTCATTCAACGGAGCCTGGCAAAGCCGGTTCCGCCTTACGGGTTTGTGCAAGCAAAGCTTGGGAACGAGAAAATGGAGAATTGAAAATGCCGACAGGCAGAGTGCCCGCAACAGGGCAAATAGTTAATAGTCCAAGCCCTCTTGGCTCACATCATATCGGTAATGTAATAATTAAATATACTCGTCGAGCTGATTCATCTGGCTGGTTGACAGTAAAATTAAGCAAATCAGATCAACGAATATCTTTGTGCGAATATACCCAAGTAGCTGTTCTCCGACGTGATAAAGACCGCACATATTTCAAAATCATGGACGGGTATATTTCTCTTGGAGAAATAGCATCTCTCACCAATGCTAATGCTGGACGCTATTTAGATATAGCTGGTCCAGCGGGGGCGGCATCTGTTACTGTGGAGTACCAAGGTAAGCCAGTCGAAGAAATATCGAAATTTAAGGGCAAGTTAAAACAGCAATGGGCAACGCTAACTTTTAATACACAAGCAGCTTTGGTAACCCTAAATAGCGTTTGGAATGGCAGTTATTCTCCCATTCCGCCGGGTTCTCATATCATCCTTGCACCCGATTATTCACATCAAATGATTTCTACAGCAGGCTATGTGGCGGCAACCCCCGGCATGATCGGTAATGATGTCTGGTTTCCGATTGGCATAAACGGAACAATGCAGAACAGCAGTCGGTACATTCATGTTGGTCATTTGTCAGAAGGATGCGTAACCGTCCATGAGCTTGGAAAATGGACTGCTATCTATAATTATCTAATTTCCCATCGCGTGCCCGGTTCCGTAGGCAAAAAGGTGGGTCATCTTATTGTGAAACAATGATGCGACTTTTTCGCTTTTTTCTTCTTGCCGTTATAATGGCGCATGCCTCCGGCGCGATGGGGCGCTCTGCTGCACCTGCGCCCTTAAAATTCGGGTGTGCAGATTTTTTGAGTAGACTGCATATAAAACCACCCCACGTCCTGTTTATTAAATGCGAGCTGGACAAGGGTCAGCAAGGCAAGCCGTTACGAGCCGTCTATCGTGTCGCTGGTGCCCATGCGGCGGCGGTCGAGGCTTTTTTTGAACGCGTAGCCAATTTGCCGCACCTGAAAAAATCCTGCTGCCAGTGGGACAGCCCTCCAGGTCAATTCACTGGCGACGATGGTCGTACCTACATGGTTTATATGATGTCAGCAGAAACCGACGTTAAACGTCGAAAGCAATGGCGCAACATACCTAGCTTTGAAATTGTGGTGGAAACGTTAACTGAAGACATTTAGCCGGGTAGGTTGGGCAACAGCTTCATCGTTGCCCGACGTTTAGGAGGCAATCTTGCTCTGCTATTGCAACAATCTGAAACCGCTGCCCAATTGAAACCCTGCAAATGTCGGGCACAAGAAGCGTGCCCGACCTATAGGGTTGTAGAGCTGGATTTAAACGTTAGTTAATTTGTTTTTTAATAGGGAAGTGAATATCATGAGTTCGACAACATTTTTGACGAAACCCGATATTCGTGAAAGATTCAGCAGTGAGTTTACAAAACCTAAGTTGCAGGTCAAAAAGGAGATACTTGCTCCACCATTAACAAAGCGCTATAGTTTAGTCGGGACTGCCTTTGACTATCTTCTGCGATTTCATATTGAGCGCTTAAATCCACAATTTACCATAAAGCAAGGCTGGATAGCAGAAGCGGCGTTACATCTTTTATCAGATGAATATTTCGAAAAGGCAGAAATTATCATTAGACAAGCTAAAGCCAACTTGATTGCCGTTATAAATGGCATCGAGTATCTGCTAACGTGGAATTGCACGCACATACGAGACCTAAAATCGAAGCTACCTGTCGGGCACCTGGTTACGAACCACCCGTTATCTGCACACCATTGGAACTTACCGAGGAATAAATATGTGGAAAGACCCCATTGTTACTGAAACACGAGCACTTAGAGACGAATATGCGCGCCAGTTTAGCTTATAGCGCTGACGCTATGTTTGAAGATCTTATGGCAAAGCAGGCTGCCCACTTGGAACGAGTGGTTTCATTACCACCACGTAAGGCTAGCAGCGTGAACCAATCACGCGATAGGTCGCATGCCTAACAATACGCTCAAGCCGACCCGCTTCCGCTACGCTCCAGCGGTCGGCTTAGCTCTACGTTATACGTCTTCAGTTCAACCAACAGGAGTATCCCATGCCAAGCATTCAACTTAATGTTCCTTTAGAGGCTCAAGAGAAAGCGAATTGTTGTTGGCACACCAGTGCCTACATGATTTGGCTGTATTGGCAACAAAATGGCAAAGGTGCTGGCCCGATGAACACAGTAGCAAGCAAATATGAAGTTGCCGATACCACAGGACTCTATCCTACAGAATTTATAACACTTGCCGAGAAGGTCGGGCTCTACAAACTTCCAGTAAAAAACCAACATTCAGAAAATGATCTTTTTAAGTACCTCCGTGATGGCGGTCCAGTATGGTGCGCAGGTTACTGGTTCGGTGTAGGTCATATCATAGTGCTGACCGGCGTAGGGAAAGGCAAGGCTTACTTTAACGATCCCGATCAAGGTGTCAAAAAGGAGGGAACAGTGAAATGGTTTAATGAAAAACTGGCATCGCAATTGTCTGGTTGTCTTATGGTAAAAGATCCTGGTCGCTATTAGTCAGCATATTGCGAGGAAGTCTGCGTGACGCATAACATGGCGCTCAACCGGAGCGCAGTTATAATCCGTTTTTGTTTTTCAGCTTTTCGGGCCACGCCCGGTTAGCTCTACGTTAGATGGCTTTAACAGGCTGTTGATTTTTGCAAAATCTTGATGGCTATTCTCCATATACAGTGTTTATGTTTTTCATAAAATACAACATGTAGCATCCTTTGGTTCTGGAACTGCATTTTTCAACAGCCTGTTAATTTATAAGCCATGTAGGATACGCACAGCGCTCGAAACGAATACGCGATTAATAACACCTTAAAAAGGCTCATCATGACCAATATCCCGCTTGATCTATACCGCGCCTGCAAAGCATCTGCATGGGGGAAAATACTTCGAAACGGCAGGAGAATTTTATCCGGCGGGAAGGCTCCGGTAGCCTGCACCCTGAATATGAAGGGTTTGAACGTGGCGATGGAACTTTCCGTGCGCCAGACGTTACCACTTTCAAGGATACGAATGATGTTATTTGGATACGGGGGATCAATGACCGCAATCAATCGAATAATCCTTATGTGAGCTGGAAAGAAGGAACATCGTTGAGCGGGACCCCAGGCTGTTTCGGCTATGGCGGGTGGTTTTATTTCCTGCTACCCAAAGACACACCAATTCCAGCATCGTTAGATGTCAAACATACTCCCAGCAAACGCGACCCCAATCATTATTCGTTGCGGTGTATCAACGCCATGACGAAAACCGCTTACGAGGGTGCACTCAACACGCTCGCAAGGTCGGCGCTTGCAAGGGCGGTCGAAGACAAGCGCGATTCCCTCAAATTTTCTTCTATTTGACCCCATGTGAGGTGACCTGTGCGATCAATCAGCGAAAGAGACCTTTCTGTTGTCATCCCGATACTCGCCGCGAAGATTCATGACTTGAATGGCGAACTGAATGCCTTGAACGCCAGCATCCAAGAATTGGATGATGAAAAGATTGACGAAAAATGTAATCTTCAGGAAACGATAGAACAGTATTACGACGTTTTGGAAGCGCTACAGGCTGAATATGAAAGCGCCTTGGCGGAAGGAATCAATCTACCCAGTTACGAACAGCTCATCCGTAAGTTTGAACTGTATTGAAGGAAAAGTCTCCAGCGCGGTAGGTTGGGGTGAGGTACGAACCCCAACATTTTAGACTTCTAATTCAATATATTGACCTAACAACACCATCAACCCGGACGTGCCAAAGCGCCGCTGCACCCTGCTTTGGCACGCCGGTTATGGTGAACGTTAGAAGCTGTTTGGAAACTCCAAAGCCAAGCCAGATAGGGCAAGGTTTTGGGGGGCTCTAATCGTGGAACTGAGGTTTATGGCCAAATGCCACACCAGCCGTAGCCTTGGTTGATAATTTCCAAACAGCCGCTAAGATGTCGGGCTGATTACCCCGACAGACGCGCCGGCGACGATCGCCTGTATGCTGCCTGCCGGTTCCAGCTTCAGACTGCAAAGGTTAAACAATCCATACCGCACCCGCTGCCAACCCTGTTGTATCGATACTGTTAGCCGTAATGCCCGTTAACTGTATTAGCATATCGTCAATGCCGTCATCCTTGAAAACATAAGTGTTGCCACTGGCCGTGAAAGTAACCGTGCTACCTGGTGTGTCAATGTTGCTTTGCAGATAACTATACACATTAGTTAAATTGCTTGTCGTAAGGGCAAAGTGGCGTTGTGTAGCTGTCTATATCATCAAAGCTGATAAAGCCATTGGTGATACTATGGCTACGGATAATGCCTGAATCAACGCCATCAGCAGCAGAGACATTGGCGGCAATTAGAAAGTCATCCAGATCAAGTCTGTCAATACCCGCAGTAGAGGCCGTTCCATTGCCCAGCTTGAAACCAGTCACCACATCAAAATTATTCACCAAGCTGTCACCCGCAGCTATCCGCAAAGTATCGGTAGCGGCCGTCGTTTCAGTTAATACATAAGTGTCTTTGCCGAGACCACCGCTAAGAATATCGCTTCCTTCGCCGCCATTCAGGGTATCGTTGCCGGCGCCGCCGTCAAGGGTGTCGTCGCCGGCTTCGCCGTACAGGCTGTCGTTGCCGTCGCCGCCCCGCAGCAGGTCGTCGCCGGCTCCGCCGTACACGGCGTCGTTGCCGCCGCCCGCCTCGATCACGTCCGCCGTGGCATAGCCGCGCAGCGTTTGCGCGCTGTCGTTACCGGTAATGAGCAACGTTTTGACCGTGTCGAGGGTCCATACCGTCCCGTCGGCGAAGCGAATTTCTTCGAGTCGGTAAGAGCCGGCCGCCTCATTGTAGAGGTAGCTTTGTATCGTGACCTTGTCGCCGGTGCCGGCAATCGTCAGTACTAGGTCGTCACCGGTACGCGTGAGCACGATGTCGGCGGGCGTCAGGTCGGCGGCAAACTGGAGGACGTCGGTCTGCCCTGCCGGGAGTTATGCTTGAAAGTTGTGGATGAAGGAATGAGGAAAGCGGCGTATTCTTGATGGTCTTCAAGGTCATCAAATCCTAACAAAGAGGAGTGAATACGCCATGAGCAATGATAAGGTCATCCCGTTAAAAACGCTAGCGGGTGCGAGCCCTATAGCCGATGCTTTAACCGATGTCTTGCGAGAAGGCGCCCAGCGAATGCTGGCGGTGGCGATCGAAGCGGAAGTCAGCGCCTTTCTGGAGCGTTTTCAAACGGAAAAGACTCAAGCCGGTTTGCAGCGGGTCGTGCGCAATGGCCGCTTGCCGAAACGCACGATCCAGACTGGCATCGGCGACATTGAGGTTTCGGTACCGCGCATCCGCGACCGCGCAGGCCAGCTACGGTTTACTTCGTCGCTACTGCCGCCGTACTTACGGCGCACGAAGACCGTGGAGCAATTGTTGCCCTGGCTGTATCTGAAAGGACTTTCGACCGGAGACTTTCAGGAAGCGCTCAGCACCCTGTTAGGCCCCGAGGCGCCGGGCTTGTCGGCGAGCACGATCAGTCGCTTAAAGGAAAGTTGGAAAGACGAGCAGCAGTGCTGGTCGCGCCGCGATCTCTCGCACCAGCGCTATGTCTATCTGTGGGTTGACGGCATCCACTTCGGCGTGCGACTGGAAGATGCGGCGCAATGCATCCTGGTGGTGATTGGGGCGACACCGGAAGGCAAGAAGGAACTGGTGGCGCTCTCTGACGGTTACCGGGAAAGCGAAGCTTCCTGGCGGGAAGTGTTGTTGGACCTAAAGTTGAGGGGCTTGAGGATCGATCCCCAATTGGCGATTGGCGACGGCGCCCTCGGCTTTTGGAAAGCGCTGCCGCAGGTCTTCGGTACGACGCGCAGTCAGCGCTGCTGGGTGCATAAGACGGCCAATATCCTGAACAAGCTGCCCAAGAGCCAACAACCGAAAGCCAAGGCGGGTCTGCATGAAATCTGGATGGCAGCGAGCCGGAAGGAAGCCGAGACCGCGTTCAGTCGTTTTCTGACCGTTTATCGGCCGAAGTACCCGAAGGCAGCGGACTGCCTGGAAAAGGATCAGGATGCCTTGCTCGCGTTTTATGATTTTCCGGCAGAGCACTGGATTCATATCCGGACGACCAACCCGATCGAATCCACCTTCGCCACCGTGCGACTGCGCACGGCCAAGACGCGGGGCTGTGTCTCGCGGGAGAGCATCCTGGCGATGGTGTTCATGCTGGTCAAAAGCGCCGAGCGCCGCTGGCTTAAGTTACGCGGCGTTGCACGCCTGGCCGAAGTGATTCAGGGAGTTTCCTTCAAGGATGGAGTACGGGAAGATCAGGAGAAAGTCGCCGCTTAATCAATGTCCCGTACACAACATTTGACCATTTCTCGTGGGCTATGGTTTTTGCCTTTCTGGTCTGCTACATTTGGCAATGGACGTGCTTACGCCGATGGGAATTCCTTTGATTAAGCCGTTTGGCCAGAGGACATCGTTGAGTCTTTATAACCCGTAAGGCGGAACCGGCTTTGCCGGGTTCCGCCATTCGGAACGACCACGACACCGAACGAGTCCTTCACCTTTGATGCGATGCACCAAACTTTATTTATCTGTCGGCCTAGGGTTGGCGGATCGCCTACCGGCATGCCAAGCGATCCGGCATTCCAAACCTCATTCGGCGGAACCCGGCAAAGCCGGTTCCGCCTTACGGGTTACGAGTTGTTTCACGCATCCACCAGTTTTGGCGAAATAGTGGGAGCGTGCCGAACAAGCCCATCGGCGGCTACCGACGGGCCATCCTGGAACCCTATGCCGATGCCCTTGTGGAACAGTTAGCGCAACACTCATCAATGACCTTGAAGAAACTGCAAAGCTGGCTGGAAACCGGACACCGCCTGACCCTTTCAATCTCACGACCCTGGTATTGCCGCGGCACGGGATCAATGGCAGGCTTGGCAAAAAAGCCGTGATCTCTCCAAACGGGTGTTTTTGGATGAAACCGGAATCAGCACCCATATGCTCCGGCGTTATGGCCGGGCTTTAGGCGGTGCCCGCTGCGTGGATGCTACGCCGGCCGGCCATTGGAAAACGCTGACCTTTATCGCCGGGTTACGGGCCGATCGGCTGACCGCGTCCGTGGTGAGTGGATCAGGCGATGAAGGACGACACTTTCGAGAAATACCTGCGCTCGCAGCTCGGACCGACTTTCAATGAATAAATGTTCTAGAATAGCGTATCGAGCCGTGATAAACTAAACCAAGTGGACTAAGTTTAATCAGAGGATCATCATGCAAATATACAACATTCACGATGCCAAAACTCAGCTATCCCGACTGGTAGAGCAAGCTGCCAACGGTAAGCCGTTTGTCATTGCCAAGGCCGGTAAGCCGATGGTCAAGGTGATTGCGCTTAATGCGCCGGAGCCTTCTCAAATCAAGCGCTTCGGTTTTATGGCGGGACAGATCCAAGTGCCGGATGATTTTGACCGGATGGGCGAACAGGAAATCGTGCAGTTATTTGAGGATGGCGCATGAAGCTGCTGCTGGACACCCATCTATTGCTGTGGGCGGCGGAAGGTTTTGAATATTTGCCGCCGGCTGCCCAGACGCTGATGAGCGCCCCTGAAAACGAACTGTTATTCAGCGTCGCCAGTCTTTGGGAAATCGTTATCAAATGCGGCTTAGGCCGTAAAGACTTCCAGGTCGATCCGCGCCTATTGCGGCGCGGCCTGCTGGACAATGGCTACAGTGAACTACCGATCCTGAGCGAGCATGCGGTAGCCATCGGCGCGTTGCCGCCAATCCATAAAGATCCCTTTGACCGCTTACTGATCGCCCAAGCCGTTGTCGAGGGCATCACGCTATTGACATCCGACGCCTATTTGGCCGAATACCCAGGTCCTGTGCAACATGCCCAATGAATGGCAGCAAAAAATAAGCGGCTGTCCGTACTATCGAAAGTCCAGTAGGTCTGGGCAACAGCGCCACCGTTATCCGACATTTGGGTGGCGAAGATGTCTTCGGTGATCCGTAACCGTTATCGCCCTATCGCCGCATCGAAAAGGTCGGGCACAAAAAACGTGCCCGGCCTACCAGGCTGTTATCCACCCACGCTAAGCGTTATGAATGATGAAGAGCAGCGTTGCAGGGCGTTTTCGCGTCAGCAAAACGCCAATCCCCTTCAAAGCGAGGCGGATTGCCTGGCGGCGAATCCGCCCTACAAGCGCTTAAAAAATGGTATGCGCAGCATACCCTACAACGATGACTTGACAGGAGAAAACCGATGACCCGAAACACTCTGCGATTGCTGAGCCTTATCTTGGCAATACCTTTGTGCGTCAACGCCGGCACCCTCGCGAACGGCAAATGGTCGCTCGCCGACTGCGGCAACAAGCCCGAGGTACCGGCGATAGATCAAACCAACGTCGAAGCCTTCAACCGAAGCGTCGCGAAGATCAATACTTGGCAACAGCAGGCCAAGGCCTATTACGAATGCCTGGTCAAGGAAGCGAACACGGACAACGCGGTCATCGCGGACACGGCGAACGCCGCGCAAGCCGAATACCGCGCCACGGTCGAAAGCATCGGCAGGCAAGCCGACGCCGCCAAAAAGAAACTCGAAAGCAAGTAAGGATCTTTGCCGCAAGCCATTTCCCTAAACGGAAGGATGGGGGCAAAGCAAGTTTTGAACGCCAGAGCTTGAGTTTTACTGCGGCACCCAGAAGTCCAAAGCTTGCTTTGGGCAATAAGAGGAAGTTATTTTTTCATTTCAGCCAGTCGCGCACGCCCAACCCTGCGTGCAGACCAGTGGCGAAACAGGCCGTGAGCAGGTAACCGCCGGTGGGCGCCTCCCAGTCGATCATCTCGCCCGCGACAAAAACGCCGGGCAGCGCGGTGAGCATGAGGTGTGGATCGAGGCTGTCAAAGCTGACGCCGCCGGCGGTGCTGATCGCTTCGGCGAGGGGAAAGGGCATGCGTACCGTGAGGGGTAAAGCCTTGATCGCCGCCGCGAGCGCGGCCGGATCGGCGAGCTGCTGCTTGTCGAGGATCTCATGCAGCAGGGCCGCCTTGACCCCGGCAAGGCCGAGCCTGCTTTGCAGATGGCTGGATAGCGACCGGGACCCGCGCGGCCGGCCGAGTTCGGCCAGGACCCGCTCCGCGCTGCGTCCCGGCGCCAGATCGAGCGAAAAGGTGGCACTGCCGTGGGCATTCAGGCAGTCGCGCAGCCGCTGCGAAAACGCATAGATCAGGCTGCCTTCCACGCCACGCGCGCTGACTACCATTTCGCCGTGCCGCCGCTCGGTGCGGCCCTGCGTGTCGGTGAACGTCAGCGCGACCGACTTCAGCGGCTCGCCGGCGAATTTGTCGCGCAAATGCCGGCTCCACGCCACCTCAAAGCCGCAATTCGCGCTTTGCAGCGGCACGATCTCAACACCCCGCGCTTGCAGCCACGGTACCCAGGCAGCATCCGACCCCAATTGCGGCCAACTGGCGCCGCCCAAAGCCAACACCGTCGCCTGCGGCTTGAGTGAAATTTCGCCCTCCGGATTGGCCAACCGCAAGGCGCCGTCCGCATCCCAGCCCAGCCAGCGATGACGGGCATGCAGACGCACCCCGGCGCTGCGCAGGCGATGCAGCCAGGCCCGCAGCAGCGGCGCGGCCTTCATCTGCATGGGAAAGACCCGGCCCGAACTGCCGACGAAGGTCTCGATACCGAGTCCATGTACCCACGCCTGCAAGGCTTCGGGCGGAAACCGGTCGAGCATGGCTTGCAGCTGTGGCCGGCGATCGCCGTAGCGGGCGCAAAAGGCGGTATAGTCTTCGCTGTGGGTGATATTCAACCCGCCGATGCCGGCCAGCAAAAACTTGCGGCCGAGCGACGGCATGGCGTCGTACACATCGACCTGCACGCCCGCAAGGCTCAACGCTTCGGCAGCCATCAGCCCGGACGGGCCTCCGCCGATCACGGCGACTTGCGGGACGGTGTTTTCGGACATGGCAGTCTGTTGAAGTTTGAAAAACCGCGCATTTTAACTCAAATACCGCTGTTAAAAATTCGGACGTGCCAATAATCCTTTCAGGCCAATGAAAGACGGAAACTCAACGCTTGTATGGCAAGCGTTCCATCCGACCGCCTGCTCCAATATCCTGACGGTCCACGAAACACACCAAAATCACGAAAAAACTTCAGTAAGCAAGCCCCGTAATTTTTTTTCAGTAGGGTACGCTGTGCGTACCATTAGAGCATTTTCATATCGCGTGAAGGGAAGTCCTCACCTTCTGAAGGTTGCCATGCCGTTAAGTCCAGCCAACCTCGTAAGGTACGCTGTGCGTACCCTCAATGTCAAAAGGTACGCACAGCGTACCCTACGTTTGTGCCCTTTGGGGGGTAACCCGAGCCGGTAAAAGAGGTATCACGATAAGCGATCGGCGGGAAACCGATCCTAAACCTCAGGCTGTTTCAGCTCGAACATTTCGATCCCGCAACGGAAGATGCCTTAACGCCGGCAAATCGCCTCCGGAGCGACTTGCTCCACTGCCTGAAATCGTCCAGATAGGTATAGGCCACCGGAATCACCAGCAGGCTGAGCAAGGTGGAGGTCACCAGGCCGCCGATCACGGCGACCGCCATCGGGCTGCGGAAGGAGGCGTCCGCTTCGCCCGCGCCGACCGCAATCGGCAGCATGCCGGCCCCCATCGCAATGGTCGTCATCACGATGGGCCGGGCGCGTTTGCGGCAGGCGTCCAGCAGTGCCGCCGGCCGGGACATGCCGTGATCCCGGCGTGCCACGATCGCATATTCGACCAGCAATATGGAGTTCTTGGTGGCGATGCCCATCAGCATGACCAGCCCGATCAGGGACGGCATCGAAAACGCCTTGCCGGTCAGCAGCAACGCCACGAAGCCGCCGCCGAAAGACAGCGGCAGCGCCGCCAGGATGGTGATCGGCTGTAGAAACTCTTTGAACAGCAGCACCAGCACGATGAAGATGCACAGCACGCCGGTGAGCATGGCCAGGCCGAAACTGGCGAAAAGCTCCGCCATCATTTCGGCATCGCCGATATTGATCTGCCTGACTCCGGCGGGCAGGTTGCGGATGCTCGGCAGGTTCTGCACCGCCGCCGCCACGTCGCCCAGCGGCAGGCCGGAGAGTTCGACCTCGAAATTGATGTTGCGCGAACGGTCGTAACGGTCGATCACGGCCGGCCCGCTGGAAAGTTCCAAGCTGGCCACCTGGCTCACCATCACCGATCCCGAACCCGTCTTGAAGGAGGGCACCGCAAGCCGTCCCAGCACCGACAGATCGCTACGCCCGCCCGCGGCCAGTTTCACCACCACCGGCACCTGGCGCTGGGCGAGATTGAGCTTGGGCAAAGACCAGTCGTAATCGCCCAGCGTGGCGATACGCAAGGTCTCCGCGATCGCTGTGGTGGTGACGCCCAGATCGGCCGCGCGGGCAAAATCGGTCCTTACCGCAATTTCCGGCCTGACCAGCGCGGCGCTCGACGCAATGCTGCCGAGGCCGGGAATGGTCCGCAGATCGCGCTCCACGCTGCGGGCCGCGGCACTCAACGTCTGCGGGTCGTTGCCGCTCAGCACCAGGATGTATTTTTCGCCCGAGCCGCCGAGGCCGACCTTGGTGCGCACGCCGGGCAGATTTTGCAGCGCCCGGCGAATGTCCTGCTCGATCGCCTGCTTGCGCACGGGGCGGTCCTGGCGATTGGCCAGCAGGATCGTCAGCGTGGCTTTACGCACTTCGCCGCCTTGCAATGCCGCAAACGGGTCGCTGCCCGCCGAACCGCTGCCGATGGTGGTGTAAATCGATTTCACGTACGGCACGCCAGCCACCAGGTGCCGGGCGTCTTCCGCCGCCGCCCGGGTTTGTACCAGGCTGGCGCCGGGAGGCAATTCGACGAAGACCTGGGTCTGCGGATTGTCGTCGGGAGGAATGAAGCCCTGAGGCAACAGCGGGATCAGACACAGAGACCCTGCGAAAAACGCCGCCGCGGCGATCATCGTGGCCGGGCGGTGCTGCAGGCACCAGGCCGCGAGCTTCATATAGCCCCGCATCAGGCGTCCTTCCGGCGGCTCGGCGTGGTTATTACCCTTCAATAGATAGGCCGACATCATCGGCGTCAGCATCCGCGCCACCACCAGCGAAGCCAGTACGGCCAGCGCGGCGGTCCAGCCGAATTGCTTGAAGAAGCGTCCGGCAATCCCGCTCATGAAGGCCGTCGGCAAAAATACCGCCACCAGCGCAAACGTGGTGGCGACTACCGCCAGACCGATCTCGTCCGCCGCCTGCATGGCCGCCTGATAAGGCGATTTGCCCATGCGCAGGTGGCGCACGATGTTTTCGACTTCGACAATCGCATCGTCCACCAGAATGCCGACCACCAGCGACAGCGCCAGCAGGGTGACCCCGTTCAGGGAAAAGCCGAAATAGTCCATGCCCCAAAAAGCCGGAATGATCGACAGCGGCAGCGCAACGGCGGAAACGAAAGTCGCCCGCCAGTCTTTTAAAAACAGCCAGACGACCAGCACGGCCAGCAGGGCGCCTTCGTACAGCATGGTCATCGAACCCCGGAATTCTTCATGCGCCGGGGTAACGAAATCGAAGGCCCCGGTAAACTCGATATCCGGATTGGAAGCGCGCAATTCGGCCAAGGCTTTTTGCACGCCGGCGCCCACTTCCACGTCGCTGGCGCCGCGGCTGCGCGTCACTTCGAACGCCACTACCGGCTTGCCGTCGAGCATGGCCAGGGAACGGGGCTCGGCCACCGTATCGTCGACGGTCGCGACCTGATCGAGCCGGATCCGGCGGCCATCCGCCAGCGCGATGGGCAGCGGCCGCATTTCTTCAACCGAAGCGACATTGGCCAGGGTGCGCACCGGCTGCTCGCCGCTGCCCAGGTTGGCGCGGCCGCCCGCGCTTTCCCGCTGGATTTCGCGGAGCTGCCGGGAAATATCGGCAGCCGTCGCGCCCAGCGCCTGCAATTTGACCGGATCCAGAGCAATGGTCACCTCCCGGCTGACGCCGCCCACCCGGTTCACCTGCCCCACGCCGGCTACGGAGAGCAGTTTTTTGGCGACGGTATCCTCCACATACCAGGACAGCGCTTCGTCGTCGCGCTGCGCGGAAGCGACAGTAAAAGCCAGAATCGGGGAGCCGGCCACGTCCAGCTTGGTGACCACCGGGTCGCGCAGATCGCCCGGCAGGTCGGCGCGCACTTTCGAAACGGCCGAACGCACATCGTCCAGGGCTTCCTGGACGGGCTTTTCGAGCCGGAATTCGGCAGTGATAGTGACGCTGCCGTCCTGCACTTTCGTGGTGATGTGCTTCAGGCCCTGCAAGGTGGCGATGGAATTTTCGATTTTCCGAGCCACCTCGGTTTCCAACTGCGACGGCGAGGCGCCGGGCAGCGAAGCCGATACGGTCACGGTGGGCAGGTCCAGATCGGGCATGTTCTGGACCTTCATCGACCGAAAACTCGCCAATCCCCCGAAACTCAGCAGCACGAACAGCATCAATGCCGGCATCGGATTGCGGATACACCAGGCGGAGACGTTCATGGCTGCACCACCCGCACCGTATCGCCGTCGGCCAGAAAGGCGGCGCCGCCGGCGACCAGGCGATCTTCCGGCGCAAGCCCCGAAAGAATCTCGAAACTGTCGCCGCTTCGCTGCCCCAATTGCACTTTCACCTGCGACACCTTGGCCAAATCGCCGTTCTGCTCGTCCAGCCTGAATACATAGCTGAAGCCGTCGCGCAGGGAAAGCGCGGTCTGAGGAACGATGAGTCCGGCTTTGGCGCCGATGTCGAATTCGCCGCGCGCGAACATTCCCGCCCGCAAGCCGTGCCGCGACGCATCGGGCAAATCCACGTAAACCAGCCCGTTGCGGCTGTTTTCGTCGAGGGTCGGCGCCAGCGCGCGGATCTTGCCCTGCAAGCCGCCGACATTGGGCACCTCGACGCTGGCCGTCATGCCGATGCCGAGCTGCGCCATTTCGGCGGCGGTGACTTCTCCCCGCCATTCCAGACGGTTTTGCCGGATCAGGCGAAACAATTCCTGCCCTCTTGCGGCCACCGCGCCCAGCGTGGCGCTGCGGGATGAAATCACGCCGTCGTCGCTGGCCAGTACCTGGGTGTATTTGAGACGCAAAAGCTGCGAATCCAACTGCGCCTTGGCCGATTGCACCTTGGCCCTGGCGGTTTTTTCGCCGGTGAGGTACTGGTTCACTTGCTGGCCGCTGAGTGCGCCGGAAGCCATGATCTGCTTCGCCCGTTCGGCATTGTCGCGCGCATCGGCCAGATTCGCCTCGGCCTCGGCGAGCGCCGCGCGGCTCCGGGCGACGTCGGTCAACACGCTTTCGTCGGCAAAAACCGCCAGCACCTGCCCTTTTCCGACCTTGTCCCCCACCTGCACATTGATCTCGGTCAATCGCAAGTCGCTGATTTCGGCGCCGATCACCGCCTCCTGCCAGGCGGCGATAGAACCGTTCGCGCTCAGCGTCATGGCGATATCGCGCAGGACCGGCCGGATGACCGTCACGCTGAGCGCGGGCCTGGGCGCGGCAACCGTGTCTGCGGCGGGCTGGTTGCTGCGTCCGGCGATAAAAACGCCCAAGCCGGTCAATATGCCCAAGGTGGTCAGAAACAACCCCGTTTTTCGTTTTGTCATGATTTACCTTTGATGAAACCGACTTGCCGATCTAAAAAATTGCTCGGGGCTTTCGGGTGCGCCGAGGCGGCCACGCCGCTTTTCCCCGAAACCTCATTCCCCTCCCAACTGCCGCCGGCGGCGCGGTAAAGGGCGATCCAGGCGCTGACCCGCTCCTGCTCCAACTCCTTGAGCGCCATCTCGGCGGACAAAACGTTGCGCCGGGAGGTCTCGACGTCGAGCAAATCACCCAGGCCGACTTCGAAAAGCTGCCGGACCGCCTGAAAATGGGCGCGATAACCGCCGACGGCCTGTTGCGCCTCGGGCAGGCGCCGGTTGGCGCTGTCCAGGCGCACCAAGGCGTCTTCCACTTCTTTTACCGCGGTACGCACCTTGCTGCGGAATTGACTTTCGGCCGCCTGGTATTGGGCTCGCGCCGCGTCCACATCGGCGGCCCGCTTGCCCGCATCGAACAGCGGCAGGCTGAGCGTCGGGCCGAGGGACCAGGTTTCCGCGAGAAAAAACGCCGCGCCGTTCATGTTTTGCAAGGTCGGCGTGATGTTGCCGGACAGGCTCAGTTTCGGGAACCGTTTGGCCTGCTCGACGCCGATTTTGGCGCTGGCTTCGGCCATGTCGCGTTCGGCGGCGGCCAGGTCGGGCCGCTGCAGCAGCACGCGCGCCGGTACGGCACCGATTCGGAAGGCCGGCGGGCTGGGCAGCTTGGCCAGCCGTTCCGGAACGCCTGCCAGTAATTGGCGGACTTCCGTTTCCGGCAGGCCGGTCAGGGCGACCAATCCCTTTATCGAGCGTTCGCACTCCGCTTGTTGCCGCAGCAGCGTTCTGTTGCCTTCGGCGGCACTGGCGTTCGCCAGCGCGACATCGCCCGGAGCGCGGAACCCGGCGCTACCCGCGATTTCCGTCAGGCGCGCCGATTCCCGGCGCGATTCGGTATCGGCCTTTACGATCTGCACTTGCGCTTCGCAATAGCGATACGCCAGATACGCATCGGCGACTTCGACCGCCACCGCCACCCGCGCATCGTGCCAGGCGGCGTTTCTCGATTCCAACTGGCTACGCGCCGCCTCTTCCTGGCGGGCCAGGCCGCCGAACAGATCGATTTCCCAGCGGGACTGGAGCCCGAACGGGAACTGGTTCCAGATGAACGGTTCGCCCCCGAAGGATGCCGAGGAACGCGTGGCGCCGCCGCTGAAGTCTATATTGGGCAACAAGGCCGCATCCGCGCTAACCAGGTTGGCTCTGGCCTGCTCGATGCGCGCCTTGGCATCGGCGACGGTGGCGCTCGCCTGCTGGGCGGCTGCCAAAAAGCGGCTCAGGACCGGATCGTCAAAACGCTCCCACCAGCGGCTTAAATCGGCCGGGTCGCCCCGGTGGGCAACGGGCGAGTGATCGTCGCCGGGCCGGGGCGCCTGCCATTGCGCCGCCGCCGGCAGCGGCGCCTTTCGGTAATCGGGACCCACCGTGGCCAGTAAGCCGCCGGAGCCGCAGGCCGAAAGCACGCAAGGCAGCAGACTGAACGGCAAAAGGCTTTTATGCTTCACCACCGGCCTCCTGCGCCCGCCGCCGGGCCTCGCCCTCGATCATCGAAACCGCATAGCCGGCCAGACGTTCCGCCAGCACGTCGATCGCCTCCGGACCGGTCAACACCGCCGGCGAAATCGCCGAAACCACATCCTGGCCCACATAAAAATGCACCGCCATGCCGATGATCGCGAAAGCCAGCCGATGCGCATCCACATCGACCTCCCGAAGCTCCAAATGCGCCTTGAGCAGCGCCACCAGCGCTTCATGCTGCGGCTTGATCTCCGCATCGATTTCCTGCTGCCAGGCGCCGGTCGGCTCGATCATCTCCCGAAAATGCAGTTTCATCACCAGTTGAAGTTCCTCGCCCTTTTTCAACGGTTCGAGAAATTCCCGGAACAGCCGGCCCAGCGCTTCGGCCAACGGCAGACCGGCATAAGCCTGAAGATCGGACCGGCAGGGCGCATCGCCCAGCGGTTCGGTGAAGGCGGCGCGGTAAAGGCCCGCCTTGTCGCCGAAATAGTAGCGGATGGCCGAAATATTCGCCCCCGCCGCTTCGCAGATTTCGCGGGTAGTGGCCGATTCGAACCCTTTCTCGGCAAACAGCCGCAATGCCGAACTGACGAGCCGGCTACGCGCATCGTGAATTTCCGTTTCAGTATTTCTGTTTTTGGCCATGCCGCCCCGGTAAATTGCTCGGAAGTAAATAAATCAATCGATTGATTTAATATCATAGCAATCGATGAATGGATTGGCAATTCAGTGAACGGCTCAGCTTAACGCCTATCAGTTTAACGAAAATCTCTACTACGTCATTCCGGCAGGGATTGCCGGAATCCAGAAACCAGGAATGGCAAGGCTCAAATCACATCCCTGTGTCCTGGATACCGGCAGTCCATGCCGGTATGACGTGCTATTTAAGTAAAGTGATAGGTGATAAGACGGCTCAGGGAGGATTTATGACGGGATATACCGGACGTTCCCTAAGATCCTGCTAAAGCATCGGCTGATTTCGCTCAGGCGGAGCTCGACCACCCCTTCAAGCGATGAAGGAATTTATTGACCGGCACCGCGACGCTTATAGAGTCGAGCCGATCTGCAAGTGTGTTCTGCGCAAGCGGAAACCGATTGCTTTTACGAATGATAACAATTATCATTTACTTTTTCATAAATGATAACTGCTGTTATTTAATAATGGACGATCAACAAAAACCAAGGCCGTCTCCGGCGGAACGCAGTCCCTCCCGTAGCGAAACTCTGTTTGCGGCAATGCGCTATTTGTTGGTCAGAATCAGCTTGTTGTTGCGGGTAATCCGCAACCGGTATTCCTCGCCGTCGTGCATGGATGGTCCGTTCATTGCTTCGTCCCTGCGCGGCAATGCGCTTCGAACGGATTCACACCCGCCAGCCACCGAGTGCTTCGGCACAAGGCAGCCAGCTCACAACCCGGAATGAAGCGGGAGCCGTCTCTTTTATGACAAAGTTTTCGGCGTGCCTGATCCTGTCCCTGCTCGCTGCCGATTGTGCAGCGGCGGCCGAAGCGGCCATGCCCGAATCGGAAGCGGAATCCCAATCGGAGGCGGAACTGGAAAGCGTCCTGGTGACGGCCAGCCGCACCGAGCGCGGCGTCCTCGACATGCCGGGTACCGCCTCGGTGATCGAGGCCGAGACGATGGAACGTCAGCTCGCCCGCACCATCAAGGACGTGGTCCGCTACGAGCCGGGGGTCTACGTGCAGAACGATCCCCAGCGCTTCGGACTGTCCGGGTTCAATATCCGCGGGGTCGGCGGCAACCGCATCCAGACCCTGGTGGACGGCGTGCGGATTCCCGATGCTTTCTCCATCGGCAGCTTCCAGAGCGCCCGCCGCAACATGGTGGACGTGGACTCCCTCAAGGCAGTGGAAATCGTCCGCGGCCCCGGCTCCGCGCTGTACGGCAGCGACGGCATCGGCGGCGTGGTCAACTTCGTCACCAAGGATCCCCGCGATTACCTGGAACTGTTCGGCAACTCCCATTACGAAAGCCTGAAGCTGCTTTATGGCAGCGCCAACCAGGGCTTCCTGCAAACCGCCACCCTGGCGGGCGAGTACTCGGGACTGGAAGGGATGCTGCTACTGACCCACAATCAGGCCGGGGAAACGGAGAATAAAGGCAGCAACGACAGCCTGTCCCGCGCCCGTACCGAGCCCAATCCCCAGAATGCCCGAACGCTCAACCTGCTGTCCAAGCTGCTGTACCGGTTCAGCGAGGATAACGTTCTCCGGCTGACCGGGGAAGCCCTGGCGAACGATGTCGATACCCAGGTGTATTCGCTGTACGGGTTGAACTACACCGGACGCGATGTCTACCGCTTCCTCACCGACGACCGGCAGAACCGCTGGCGGGTCAGCCTGGATCAGTCCATCAAGCACCTCGATCTCGGCTGGCTGGACACGCTCAACTGGAAGATTTACGGCCAGCAGAGCGAAACCCGTCAGGCGGTAGACGAGGCGCGCAACACGCTCTTGGGCGACAACCAGCAGGTGTCGCGGCTGTTCACTTACCAACAGTCCATGGCCGGCGGCGAAATCCAGGGCGTCACCGAGTTCGCCTTGGGGCCGACCCGACACCGCTCGGTGTTTGGCGGCGAAGTCTTCCACTTCCGCACCGAAGCCCTGCGGGACGGCCATCTCGCCGACCTGAACACCGGCGCGGTCAGCAATGTCGTCACCCCCGACTCCTTTCCGGTGCGGGACTTTCCCGTATCCGACACGTTCCGGGCAGGCCTGTTCTGGCAGGATGAAATGACGTTCTGGGAGCGCCGGGTGGAACTGCTGCCCGCCCTGCGTTTCGATTATTTCGGACTGCGGCCGGAGGTCGATGCCATCTATGCCAAAGACAACAAAGGCAACCGGGTCGTGGATCAGGACGCCACCGCCTTTTCCCCCAAGTTCGGCGCCCTGTTCCACCTGAACGACGTTTTCACCCTGCACGGCCAGTACGCGGAGGGTTTCCGCGCGCCCAATTTCTCGGACGCCAACTCCGGTTTCGTCAACTTCAGCTTCGGCTACGCCTCCATTCCCAATCCCAACCTGAAGCCCGAGACCAGCTCGGGCGGCGAGGTGGGGCTACGGGCGGAAGGACGGGCGGGCTACGCCGACGCCACCTTCTTCCGCAATGATTACCAGGACTTCATCCAGAGCGAGACCGTCTGCGATCCGACTGCCGGGACCAGCTGTCCACCTTTCGGCCTGTTGACTTACATGACGATCAACGTCCCGGACCCGGTGCGCATCCAGGGTTTCGAGTTCAAGGGCGAACTGAAGCTGAGCCGGCTCTGGCCCGTGCTGGAAGGGTTCAAGGCCGTGGGCAGCTATGCCTACGCCGAAGGCTGGAACCTCCACACCCAAGCCCCCGTGAACTCGGTCAATCCGATGCGCGGGGTACTGGGGCTCGGCTACGACGCGGCGGGCGGCCGCTGGGGCATCGAGACCATCCTGACCCTGGCGGCGCCCAAAAAGACCCAGGACATCGACTTCGAAACCGCCGGGGCGGTGTTCCCGACCGCCGGCTACGGGACTGTCGACCTCCTGGCCTACTGCCGCTACACCGACCACGTCACCCTGAATCTCGGGCTCTTCAACATCTTCGACAAACGCTACATCGAGTGGGAGACCGCCCGGGGCCTGGGCAGCGATCCCCACGCGGGGCTGGGCGGCCCGGTGGACATCCGCGACCGGTTCACCCAACCCGGTATCAACGTGAGCGCGAGCCTCCGGGTGGAGTTCTGAACCATGAATGCCGGACCGGCGATTTTTTTCCATTACCACGAGAGGACACGAACCATGCGTCACCTGTATCGATTGACCCTAGCGGCCGGCCTGCTGGCCGCCGCAGGACCGGCCTGCCCGGATAACGCCCGAGGCCCCGACCCGTACGGGGCCGGGTTCGGCTTCGACCAACCCGATACGGCTCCCTGGGGCCTCTGGACTCGGGGCGATGCCGGAACCCTGTACGCGGAATGGGATAGCTTCAGTGACGCCTCCCACGGCACCGACAGTGACCGGACTTCGGCGCCCGATGTCGGCACGTTCGGTGCGGTCTCCCCCTGGCTGGGCTGGAACGCCGGGACTATCCGCACCAGCACGGGCAATCTGTACAGCTTCTCCGGGCCGGAACGCTTCGAGGTAAATTTCGAAGGCGAGGTTCCCGCCGAACCCCAGCGGGCCGTTTTGCAGATCGAAACTCAAGGCACCGCACTCGATGTCGCCGGAGTCACCCTGAACGGGGCCGCTCCCACCTTCAGCGCGGTCACGTTCAACGATCCGGCGTTCGCCACCAGCCAGGGTCCGGTTACCTTGCAACACCGGCTATTCTTCTGGGACTTGCCCACGGCCCCCGCTACCTATCAATTCGTCTTCGGTTCGGCGGAGCATTCCATGAGCCTGACCCAAGTCGCCGTAGACGTAGGTCCCCGCCACAACCAGGCACCCGAGGCCCAGGCGGGCGCGGCGCAATGGGTGAGCGAAGGCACGGAGGTGACCCTGTACGGGTCGGGCAGCGATCCCGAAGGGCAGGCGCTCGGCTTCCACTGGATCCAGACCGCCGGACCCAGCGTGATGCTGCGCGATGCCGCCTCCGCCACACCGCGCTTCACGGCACCGGAGGTAAACGCCACCACGACGCTCGGCTTCCAGTTGGTGGCCATCGACGCCGAGGGGCTGCCCAGCAACGCCGCCAACACCCAGGTCAACGTGCGCGACCTGGACAGCCAGCCGCCCGGCACGCCTTTCGCCGAGGCGGGCACCGACCAGAGCGTCCGGGCCGGCGTGGAGGCGGTCCTCGATGGGTCGGCAAGCAGCGATCCGGAAGGGCAGGCATTGAGCTACCAATGGACCCAATTGGCCGGGCCCACCGTCACCCTCGACGATCCCACGGCCATCAAACCGCGCTTCACAACGCCGCGCCTGGGCAATGACACCGTACTGACCTTCCAGTTGGTGATCACCGATACCGATGGCAACGAGTCCGACGCCGCCACCGTGAACGTGGACGTGAAATGGCATAACGAGGCACCGGTGGCCGATCCGGGGGCGGCGTCCACCCTTCGGGCCGGCGCCGTGAAAGTGCTGGGCGGCGAAAGTTACGACCCGGACGGCGATCCGCTTGCCTACCACTGGACTCAGACCGGCGGACCAACGGTGGCCCTGTCCAGCGACACGGCGGCGAATCCCAGCTTCGTGGCGCCGGTCGATGCCATCGGCCAAACCCTGACGTTCTCGCTCACCGTGTCCGACGGACGTCTGGAAAGCTCACAACAAACCGTCACCGTCGCCATCGTCGCCAACAGTGCTCCCACCGTGGATGCGGACACCGGCCAGGTGTTCGGGCAGGACGCCCGGGTGGTCCTCCACTCCACGGCCAGCGATCCCGACGGCGATGAACTGACCTACTCCTGGGAGCAGACCGGCGGACCGACCGTGGTCCTGTCCGGGCCCGATACACCGAGCCCCGAGTTCATTGCGCCGTCAGTGATGGAAGGTACGGTGGTGCTGGAGTTCCGCCTTACGGTGAGCGACGGGTACGCACCCGACCCGCTGTCGGCCTCGGATACCGTGCGGGTGCTAGTCAATAGCAACGGCCAGGCCCTGGACTGCTCCCATGCCGTGCCCAGCCGCGCTACCCTGTGGCCATCCAATCGAGGCATGAAAAAGGTCAGGATCGACGGCGTCACCGGGCCGGACCCGTTCCGGCTCACCATCACCGGCATTACCCAGGATGAGCCGGTCTTCAATCCGGCGCTCAAGGACCGGACCCGCCGGGATGCCAAGATCGTTACCCCGAAAGCGACTCGCAAGAATCCCATGACCAGGGATTCCGCCCTGCTTCGGGCCGAACGCCAGGGACTCCGCAAGAAGAGCCAGCCTTTCAGCGGTAATGGCCGGGTTTACCAGTTGAATTTCAGCGCCGACGACGGCACGCAGTTTTGCGAAGGCTCGATCCACGTCCAAGTGCCCCCGACACGGGACGGCACCGCCGTGGACGACGGCCAAGCCCATGACGCCACCGTGAAAATAAAGAGGTAATCATCATGACGCTATCCCAACCTGACAAGCGATCCCATCGACTGGCTTGTGCCCTGCTCGCGACGCTGGTGTCCCCCGCCTTCGCCGACACCAGCATCGGTCCCGATCCCTACGCCGCGGGCTACGGTTTCGACCTGCCCTCGGAAGCCGCCTGGGGAGGATGGACGCGGGGCGCGGAGGGCACCCTTTACGCCGAGTGGGATGTATTCAACGACAACTCCCACGGCGGAGCCGACGACCGCTCGGCGGCACCGGACCTGGGCCGCTTCGGCACGTCTTCCGCCTGGCTGGGCTGGAACACCGGCACCTTCGTATCGGGCACCGGCAACCTGTACAGTTTTACCGTACCGGAAATCTTCAGCATCGATCTGGCCGGCACCGTGCCGGCCGCACCGCTGCGCGTGGTTCTGCAAGTGGAGACCCAGGGGCAGTTCCTGAATTACGACAGCTTCACGCTCAACGATACCCAGCCCACGCAGAGCACTCAGACCTACCGGAACGCCGCCTTTCCGTCGCCGCAGGGACCCACCGACTTGATCCATCGGCTGTTCGTTTGGGATTTGCCGACCCCGCCCGCCGCCTTCGTGTTCCGCTTCGCTTCGAAGGAACCCCACGTCAGCCTGACCCAGGCCGCCGTGGACATCGGTCCGCAAACGGCCAGCAACCCGGACCTGCCGCTACCCCCCGAGCCTTCGGCCGCCCAAGACCGCACCGTACTGGCGAAACTGCCCGCCGAAGCGCTGGACGCCAACCTGGCCGCGCAATTGCACGCGCAATACCCGCGCTGGTTCCCGGAAACCTGGGCCGACCGGGAGCTGACGTTCACCCGGAAAACCGATCGGGGCGGGAAGCGGGTCACCCAGATCCTCAAGGGCGGTATTCCAGCTCTGTTCCAGGACACGGCGGCGGGTGGGTCGAACCGGGTATACTTGGATATCTACCGCCCGGATGAGGCGGGTGATGTGAAGATCGCCGAATGCCAACCCAAGGCCACCAAAATCCGGCGCTGGAAGAAAGTCACGCTGGACGACGGCATTAGCCGCAGCCGCTACGGTACCGCCCTATACCGGCTCGAATTGAAAGCGGTGACATTGCCCGCGAAAAACAAATTCACCAAGCGCTTCGGGCTCTGCGATGTGGACCTCGCCACGGCGGGCATCCAGCCGGGCGTCCCGGCCCTGCTGGATGGAGATTACGCGGTGTTCCGGCGGGAAAGCGATTGATGCGCTTTGCGGGTTTCCGGGCGGCATCTGGAAACCCGCGGCACAACAGCGTTTGTAAGGATTTGGCTCCAAATAATTTCCCGAAATCGGTAGGTTACAGATAAACTGAAATAAACGTTCGCTTCCCCCTTTGAAAAAGGGGGATTGAGGGGGATTTATTAAAAAATCTCCCCTAACCCCTCTTTTTTAAAGAGGGGGACTGAAGCGTAAGCGCTAAAAAGCTACGCGATGCGAACAGGTTAAAACCGGGAAATTATTTCCGCCCAAATCCTAAGCAGAAATCCAACATTTTTTATATTTTATAGAGACCAAAACGATGACTAGCGAAACCAAACCCACCTTGGAAGAAATCCTTCCCGAAGCCCTGGACTTCCCCCGGGCCTTCGACTCCCTGCTGCTGGCGACCGCCGACGCGGCGGGCCATCCCCACGCCAGCTACGCGGTGTACCTCGCCGACGAGCGGGGTCGTTTCCACATCTACATCAGCGAACTGGCCGCCCACACCGCGAATCTGCGGGTCCGGCCCGAGGCTAGCGCTCTGTTCATTGAGGACGAAGGGCAGGCCAAAAGCCTGTTCGGGCGCAAACGCCTGACCTGCGAGTGCCGTGCCGAACAGCTGCTCCGTGGCGCGCCCGACTGGGAAGCGGTTATGGACGGTTTCGTGGCCAAACACGGTAAACTCATGGAGATGCTGAGAGGGCTGCAGGATTTCCATCTGTTCCGGCTGACCCCGGAAAAGGCGACCTATATCCGCGGTTTCGCCCAGGCCTACGAATTGAGCGGCGAACAACTCGGACACATCCGCCACATCAACGACAAGGGCCACCAACCAAGCAGCCAAGATACAGCGGAGGCGCTGGGCAGCACGGCTTGAGGCCGTTGGAACATGAGGTTGCCGGGCAACGTTACGGCGCGCGGCAGCCTACCAGAGAAAAGCCATCGATCGGATGAACGTGCCAGGCGTCGGAACCCCTTGGATGTCTCCTTAGGATCTGGTAGGAAATAACTTTCCGAAGTTGATTGTTTACTCCCCTCTTTGAAAAAGACGACTGCATGGATGCAGGAGGTAGGGCAATGCAGGAGCGATTGCCGAGGGGCCGGGGGAGATTTATTAAATAAATCCCCCTCGATCCCCCTTTTTCAAAGGGGGAGGTTGTTTTTGACGAAACCCTTAACTTAAGGAGCAAAAACCATGCAAAAGCCGAGACCCTTTTTACCCTATGCGGCAGATTTGATCCTGCTATAAGCACGTCTATCAGTCATCGGCGGCGCTGCTGCACTGACCCGGCGCGTTTCGCCGCCTAACCCGGAACCCTTCCATTCAAACCCTAGCTTTCCTATCCTTTATTATCATGGAACAGTATTGCAAACACTCCGCCGAAGCGCTCCGAACCGCCTGGCAGACACTCAAGGACGCTGAACCCGCCCTGCGCATCCGGGATGCGGCCCAGCGGCTGGGGGTGTCCGAAGCCGAACTGCTCGCTCTGGGCTGCGGTCAAACCGTCACCCGCCTGGAGGCCGAGTGGGCCGAACTGATTCGCTCCCTGCCCCGGCTAGAGCGGGTGATGGCCCTGACCCGCAACGATCTGGCGGTACACGAGAAGCATGGCCGCTATGTCAACGAAGCCGACGGCCAAGCCGGGACGGAGGATGCCCTCGACCTGCGGCTGGTCCCGGAGCGCTGGCGGTTCGGATTCGCCGTGATCGAGCGCGGCCACGGCGGCGAGCGACACAGCCTGCAATTCTTCACCGCCGACGGCGAAGCCGCCCACAAGGTCTACCTGACCGAAGCCAGTCATGCCGGCAATTATGAGAATCTGGTAGAACATTACACCGCGCCCGATCAATCCCCCTGGCAGGCTGTCGCTTCCGAGGCCGATGCCCCTAGTTTCGATGATCTCCACCTGCGGCAAAGGCGCGAACAGCTGCAAGCCCTGCGTCTGGCCGAACCCGAACGGGCTTGGCCGGTGGCCGTCGGCGCCGCCGAACGGGTTCTCACCCTGGCGGCACAGGAGAGTATCCCGCTGGTGATCGAAGTGGCCGGTCCCGGTGCAGTCCAATACCATCGCGGCCCCGTTCAGCACATCCGCCGCACCGGCCCTTGGATCAATGTACTGGACGAAGATTTCAACCTGCATCTGCGGGACACCGCCGTGGCCTCGTCCTGGGTGGTGCGCGAAACGCTCCCGGCGGGGGACGCTCTCTGGCTGGAACTACTCGACGACCAGGGCCGCACTGTGGTCCGCATCGGCGGCGAGGCGGAACCGAACACGTGGCGGGACGTGCTGACGGCCCTGCCCACAGCGGAGAGCCCGGTATGAAAAAGACACAGCGCGCTATGAGCATCCTGTTGTGGCTGGCCGTCTGGCTGTGCCCGGCATTGGCCCAGGGGGAAGAAGCCCGCCGCGTAATAGTGGCCGGAGGGGCATTAACCGAGATCGTCTACGCCCTGGGGCTGGCCGACCGGCTGGTGGGGGTAGACATTACCAGCTCGTTCCCGCCGGAGACGGAGAAGCTACCCAAGATTGGCTATCTCCGCAACCTGGGCAGCGAGGGGCTGCTGTCGCTGCGCCCCGATCTGGTGCTCGCCATCGCCGAAGCCGGACCGCCCGAAGCGCTGGCCCAGATCCGTGCCGCCGGAACGCGGGTCGAAATCGTCGCGACTCCCAATACACCGGAGGGCGGGGCGCAGAAAATCATAGCGGTGGCCGACGCGTTGGGCGTATCGTCGCGGGGGCAGGAACTGGAACAGAGTTACCGGGCGGCGTGGCAAGCCACGCAACAGGCGGTGGCGGGTTACCGGGACCGGCCACGGGTGCTGTTCATCCTGGCCCATACCGGCGGCAACCCGATGGTAGCGGGCCGCGACACGGCAGCGGATGCCATGATCCGTCTGGCCGGGGCTGACAACGCCGGGGCCGGGTTCGAAGGCTACAAGCCGATGAGCGCCGAGGCCATTATGGCCGCCAACCCGGAGGTGCTGCTCATAACCACCGAGGGTGTAGACGTTTTGGGCGGACTCGACCCGCTATGGGATCACCCGGCGTTGCGCCTAACCCCGGCTGGCCATGCCCATCACATCGTCACCCTGGACAGCCTCTACCTGCTGGGCTTCGGCCCGCGCCTGCCGGATGCGGTGCAGGAACTGGCCCGGCGCCTGCGTACCCCGGAGACGGAATGAACGCCGTGCCGATCCGCCCTCACGCATTCCGCACGGCGTCCGGGCATCTTCGCGCCGGTGTCTTCCTGGCCGTGCTGGGCGGACTGCTGCTGGCGGTCAACCTGATTGCCGTAGGCATCGGCGCCATGCCGGTGGGCTGGCGGGAACTGCTGGCGTGGCCCGGCAATCCTTTGGGGCTCGACGCCGATTTGTCCGAGCAGGCCCGAGCCGTGCTGCTGTATATCCGCCTGCCCCGCATCGTCCTGGCCCTGCTGGCCGGAGCGGGCCTGGCGATGTGCGGGGCGGCGCTGCAAGCCCTGTTCCGCAACCCCCTGGCCGATCCGGGCTTGCTGGGCATTTCCAGCGGCGCGGCATTGGGCGCGGGCTTGATGATCGTCGCCGGACCCGGCGGGACGCTGGCCTTCCTGGGTGGATTGGCCGTGCCGTTGGCGGCGTTCCTGGGCGCCCTTGCCGCCACGGCGGGCGTGCTGCTCTTGACCGGACGCCAGGCGCGCTGGGCGCCGTCCACCACCCTCTTGGCGGGCATCGCTGTCAACGCGCTGGCCGGGGCGGGGGTTGGCCTGTTGTCCTATCTGGCCGATGATGCAGCCCTGCGCAATCTTACCTTCTGGACCTTGGGAAGCCTCTCCGGAGCCACCTGGCCGGTGCTGCTGCCGGTGGCCTTGCTGACCGTCCCGGCTCTGTGGGGGCTGCGGCGGCAGGCGGCGGTATTGAACATATTGTTGCTGGGTGAGGCGGAAGCCGGGCACGTGGGAGTGGATGTGCGGCGTCTCAAGCGGCAGGTGATTACCTTGTCGGCCTTGGCTGTGGGCGCCCTGGTGGCGGTAACGGGGATCATCGGCTTCCTGGGGCTGGTGGCGCCCCATCTGGTGCGCCTCTCCATCGGCCCCGATCACCGCGTGCTGCTGCCGGGCGCCGCCCTGGCCGGCGCCTTGCTGCTGGGCTGCGCCGACCTGGGCGCCCGGACGCTGGCCGCCCCGGCAGAATTACCCATCGGCCTGCTCACCGCCTTCATCGGCGGGCCATTCTTCCTATGGCTGCTGAGACGGCAGGATGTGGGGGAATAGCTCATAGAGGCCCCCCTTCTGTGGCCAATGCCGTTAAGTTTAACCCCGAGGCGTTGCAAAGCTAGCTTTACAAATGACGAAACCGAGTGACAAAGCGAGCTTTGTACTCCATTAAGTAATGGCTTGACTCGGGTTTATCTTAACGGCATGGCTTCTGTGGCTGATTCCAAAACAGTTTCATCGTCAACCTGTAGGTGATTAGGGGATCGGACGCCCCCGTTTTTTTAAAAGGAAGCCGAAGTTGTTCCGGGAATACTGCACAGCGGATTTCCCGTTTTTTCATCGACAAAACCATGCTCGAAGCCATAGATGTATCCCTGAGTTTCCAACGCCGCGCCCTGTTGCGGGGGGTGTCGCTCACCGTTCGGTCCGGCGAGGTATTGGCGCTGGTGGGCGTGAACGGGGCGGGCAAGTCCACCCTGCTGAAAATCCTGGCGGGCGACCGGCCACCCGACGGCGGACAGGTCAAGCTGGTGGGGCGGTTCCTGCCGGATTGGTCCTTGCCGGAGCTGGCCCGGCGCCGGGCCGTACTGCCCCAAGACAGCCGACTGGCTTTCCCGTTCAGCGCCTTGGAAGTGGTGCTGATGGGCCGCTTTCCCTACTCCGGCGGCTATCCGTCCCGGCAGGATATCCGGCTGGCCCGCGCAGTGATGGCGGATCTGGATGTGATCCATTTACAGGACCGGCTTTACCCAACCCTCTCCGGTGGCGAACGCGCGCGGGTGCAGTTGAGCCGGGCGCTCTGCCAATTGCTGGACAACGGCGTGCCAGACTCCTGCGCCCTGCTTCTGGACGAGCCCACCGCCAGCCTGGACCTGGCCCATCAGCACACCGCCCTTGCCGCCTCCCGCCGCTTCGCTCGCGAGAAAAACGGAGCGGTCTGCGCCGTGCTGCACGACCTCAACCTGGCGGCACAGTACGCCGACCGGATCGCGGTGCTGGCCGAAGGACGGATTGTCGCTTGTGGGTCGCCATGGGAAGTGCTGACGGAAGCCATCCTGGGATCGGCCTTCGAGGTGGAGGTACTGGTGGGACGGCATCCGAAACTCGATTGCCCGTGGATCGCCACGGCGCCGAATACAAAAACGATTCATCCCTCCCCAAGCAGCCGATGATCCTGAAAACACGGCAGGACTGAGCGGCGGCGGATGGCGGCGCCAATCATCCTGTACTGACGGCCTCTCCACAGACTTCGCCTCCCGCTCGCCCGGCGGTAGATCTTGCGAGACCAACATCTTAGAACCAGGGCACCTGCGGCATCCGAGCGAGCCTTACTCACGCTGAAGGCCGGGACTTGTCGCGCACCGGGTCCCTTGGCCGCCGAATCCTCACAATGAGCTAAGGATACGGCTAAAAATAACTTCCCGACATGCCGCCCGATCGTTCCTGACGGTATGAACCGCCGCCTGCATGCCGGACGGGATATTTATCCCGTCCGTAACGTTTAAAGCGGGACGGACAGGGAAGATGATTTTGTGTTTGCGGAAAAATTTCAAACAGCGGGGACGGGGAGATAAACCCTGTCCCGCTCAGAGTCGCGTCCCCCATCAACTCGCTATGTGGCGGGGTTGAACACTTAGCATTAAATCAGCACTTCCCCAAAAAACATCCTCGAATATCCGCCATGGCTTTCGACGCGGCCGCGCATTCGCCCGGTTTTCGCCATGATGCGGCCGGGCATCGAGTCTTCGATTCCGCCGCAATCCCACGAGACGATGCGCACGTTTACCGGCCATTTCGAGTTACAATAGCCGCTCCAAAATTAAAAGCCGAACCTCTGAAGGATTGGCGTATTCCTTGCTTTGATCCCCGGTTAAGGTGCTGCGCGATGAAAAAATGCCCTGCTTGCGGTCATGAAAACCCGCTTCCCGAGACAAAATGCCCCCAATGCGGGGGCTATTATTCGAAAATCATCGAGTTGATCGATCAGGAAGCCGCCGCCGAAGAGGAACAATCGTTCCGCGGCCAATGCCGGCGCATCCTCCGGTCGGACAACATCAAGCTCGCGCTGAAGGCCGAAGTGACGCGCGGGTGGGCCGGGCTGGGCGGACGCGCCAAATTCACGTTGTTCGTGATCTTCGCGTTCGTGTTTGCGCTGGTGGTTACGGTTTTATAAGATTTTACTTTACCTGTCATTTTGTTTTTTCAATTTTGTATGGAGTTTTGAATGCATCTGGTGACCTTGATAAAAGGCGACGGTATCGGCCCTTCGATTATGGATGAGGCCGTCAAAGTGATCGACGCGTCCGGCGCAAAGATTCAATGGGAAGAAGCGCATGCCGGCCTCGGCGCGCACGAAAAGTTCGGTACGCCGCTGCCCGACGCAACGATGGCGTCATTCGACAAGACCCGGGTCGCCTTCAAGGGCCCTTTGACCACGATCGTCGGCACCGGCTTCCGCAGCATCAACGTCGCGCTGCGCCAGAAATACGAACTGTATGCGAACGTGCGCCCGGCCAAGAGCTGGGCCGGCGTCAAGACCCGCTACGACGACGTGGATATCGTGATCGTCCGCGAAAACACCGAAGGCCTTTATGCGGGCCTCGAACATTATCTGACCCCGAAAAAGGACATCGCCGAAAGTCTGGCGGTCGTCACCCGGGCCGGTTCCGAGCGGATCATCGACTACGCGTTTAAATACGCACGCGAGAACAACCGTCAAAAGGTCACCGTCTGCCACAAGGCCAACATCCTGAAATATACGCAAGGCCTGTTTCTGGACGTCGCCCGCGAAACCGCGGCGCGCTATCCGGACATCCAGTTCGACGAAAAGATCATCGACGCGGCCTGCATGCACATGGTGATGGACCCGAAGAAATTCGACGTGGTGGTCTGCACGAACATGTTCGGCGACATTCTGTCCGACCTGACCGCGGGCCTCGTCGGCGGCCTGGGCCTGATTCCGGGCGCGAATATCGGCAACGACGCGGCCTTGTTCGAAGCGGTGCACGGCAGCGCGCCGGACATCGCGGGCAAAAATATCGCCAACCCGACCGCGGTGATCATGGCCGGCGCGATGCTGCTGAACCATCTCGGCGAACACAAAGCGGCGAACCGGTTGATCAAGGCGGTCGAAAAAGTCGTGAGCGAAGGCAAGTACGTCACGCCGGATTTGAATCCCCATTCCAAGGCCGGCACGATCGAGATGGGCAATGCGATCGTCGACGCGATGGAATGAACGCAATCGCTAAGTTACTGTCTGAACAGATGAAATTTGCCGGCTGAGCATTTTCCACTGCCGAGAATGCTCCCGCGCCATCCCGAACAGAGGAATCCTTTGATGCTAGAACAATACCGTAAACACGTCGCCGAACGCGCCGCCGAAGGCATCGTGCCGAAGCCGCTCGATGCCGCACAAACCGCCGCACTGGTCGAACTGATCAAAAATCCTCCGAAAGGAGAAGAAGATTTCATTCTCGACTTGCTTGCCAACCGGATTCCGGCCGGCGTCGACGAGGCGGCCTACGTAAAGGCCGGATTCCTGACCGCGATCGCGAAAGGCGAAGCGACCTCGCCGATTCTATCCCCCGCCGAAGCTACCCGCCTGCTGGGCACGATGCTCGGCGGCTATAACGTCGCACCGCTAATCGACCTGCTCGACCGTCCCGATCTCGCGCCGATCGCGGCAAAGGGGCTGTCGCACACGCTGCTGATCTTCGATGCGTTCCACGATGTACAGGCCAAGGCGGAAGCCGGCAACGCCTTTGCGAAGCAAGTGCTCCAGTCCTGGGCCGAGGCGGAATGGTTCACGGCCAAACCGGAAGTCCCCGAAAAACTGACCGTGACCGTGTTCAAGGTCACCGGCGAAACCAATACCGACGACCTGTCGCCGGCGCCGGACGCTTGGTCGCGCCCGGACATTCCGCTGCACGCAAAAGCGATGCTGAAGATGCCGCGCGAAGGCATCACCAACGCGCCGGAACAGATCGCCGAACTGAAAAAGAAAGGCTTTCCGGTCGCCTATGTCGGCGACGTGGTCGGCACCGGCTCGTCCCGCAAATCGGCGACCAACTCGGTGCTCTGGTACATGGGCAACGACATTCCTTATCTTCCGAACAAGCGCGAAGGCGGCGTCTGCATCGGCGGCAAGATCGCGCCGATCTTCTTCAACACGATGGAAGACTCGGGCGCGCTGCCGTTCGAATGCGACGTGACCGGCATGGCGATGGGCGACGTGATCGACATCTATCCGTACGCAGGCGTGGTCAAGCGCCACGATAGCGGCGAAGTCGTCTGCACATTCGAGCTGAAGACCGACGTGCTGCTCGACGAAGTGCGCGCCGGCGGGCGGATTCCGTTGATCATCGGCCGCGGCCTGACCGATCGGGCGAGGAAAGCGCTGGGCCTGCCGCCTTCGACCGTATTCCGCCGGCCGGGCGCGGTACAGGACAGCGGCAGAGGTTTTACGTTGGCGCAGAAAATGGTCGGCCGCGCCTGCGGCGTGAAAGGCATCCGTCCGCACACTTATTGCGAACCGCACATGACCACGGTCGGCTCGCAGGATACGACGGGACCTATGACCCGCGACGAACTGAAAGACCTGGCCTGCCTCGGCTTTTCGGCCGACTTGGTGATGCAGTCGTTCTGCCATACCGCGGCCTATCCGAAGCCGGTCGACGTCGAAATGCAGCATACTCTGCCCGACTTCATCATGAACCGCGGCGGCGTGTCGTTGCGTCCCGGCGACGGCATCATCCACTCCTGGCTGAACCGGATGCTGCTGCCCGACACGGTCGGCACCGGCGGCGACTCGCACACCCGTTTTCCGATCGGGATTTCGTTCCCGGCCGGCTCGGGGCTCGTCGCGTTCGCTGCCGCGACCGGCGTCATGCCGCTGGACATGCCCGAATCGGTACTGGTCCGCTTCAAGGGCGCGATGCAGCCCGGCATCACGCTCCGCGACCTGGTCAATGCAATTCCGTACGTCGCGCTGCAGAAAGGCCTTTTGACGGTCGAGAAAAAAGGCAAGAAGAACGTGTTCTCGGGCCGGATTCTCGAAATCGAAGGCCTGCCTGACCTGAAGGTCGAACAGGCGTTCGAACTGTCCGACGCCTCGGCCGAACGTTCGGCCGGCGGCTGTACGATCCGGCTGAACGAAGCGCCGATCCGCGAATACCTGAACTCGAACGTCACCCTCTTGCGGTGGATGATCGCGGAAAGCTACGGCGACAAGCGCACGCTCGAACGCCGGATCAAGGCGATGGAAGACTGGCTCGCGAATCCGGTGCTGCTCGAACCCGATCCGGATGCCGAATACGCGGAGATCATCGAGATCGATATGGACCAAATCAAGGAACCTTTGCTGGCCTGCCCGAACGATCCGGACGACATCAAGCCGCTGTCGGAAGTCGCGGGTACCCACATCGACGAAGTCTTCCTCGGCTCGTGCATGACCAACATCGGCCATTTCCGCGCCGCCGGCAAACTGCTCGACCAACAGAAAGGCGACCTGCCGACCCGGCTCTGGGTGGCTCCGCCGACCAAGATGGACCAGAACCAGCTGACCGAAGAAGGCTATTACGGGTCGTTCGGCAAAGCTGGGGCACGGATGGAAATGCCCGGCTGCTCGCTGTGCATGGGCAATCAGGCGCGCGTGCGCGAAAATTCGACCGTGGTGTCGACTTCGACCCGCAACTTCCCCAACCGGCTCGGCAACGGCGCGAACGTGTTCCTGGCCTCGGCCGAACTGGCGGCGGTCTGCTCGATCCTCGGCAAGATTCCCACCATCGAGGAATACATGCAGTATGCCGCGCAAATCGGCAAAACGGCGGACGACACCTACCGCTACCTGAATTTCGACCGGATCAAAAGCTATCGGGAAAAGGCGGACAAAGTCGCGCTAAATGCGTAACGCATCGGTGAAGCGGAGATCGTTCCCGCGCAGGCGCGTGGGAACGATAAAAAACGATTGCCCGGTTTGAGCTTGCAGGCATCGCCCCCTCTTTCTTTCATGCTTAAAAAATTCCTGAAGAAAACCCGGCCGGCCTCTCCCCTGCCCGACCTGTCGGGCGAACTCGAACGGCGCTATTTCGAGCTGATCGACCACGCCCAAATTCAATACGACGCCGCTCAGCACGGCGTACTGGCGCATCTGCAGGAGCTGCTGAACGACCTTGTCGCGCATGCCTCGCACGCCGGCAAACCGGCGCCACGGAAATTTTTCTCTCCCCGGCCGCCGCGCTGTAAAAGCCTGTACATCTACGGCGGCGTCGGCCGCGGCAAGTCGATGCTGATGGAATTGTTTTTCGAAGCTTGTCCCTTGCCGCAAAAACGGCGCGTGCATTTCAATACGTTCATGACCGAGGTGCATCGCTTCGTGCACCGCTGCCGGCAGGAAAAAACGCCCGACGCGCTGCTCGTACTGGCCGGGCAAATCCGAAAATCGACCCGCCTTCTCTGCTTCGACGAATTCCATGTGACCGACATCGCCGACGCGATGATTCTGGGCCGGCTGTTCAGCAGATTGTTCGAACTCGGGGTCGTGACCGTGATGACTTCGAACCGCCATCCGAACGATCTCTACCAGGGCGGCCTGCAACGGGAGCAGTTTCTTTTTTTCATCAAGGTGCTGCAGAACGAAGCGAACATCCTGCAATTGGCGGCCCAGAGCGATTTCCGCCTATGCCGCCGGCATGCCCTGGAAAAGACTTATTACACCCCGGTAGACTCGGCTGCCGAAGCGTTCCTGCGGCAAAGCTACGACGAGTTGACCCATTCTTCGGAAATGCGGCCGATCGAGCTGCCGGTCTTCGGGCACACGGTGCGGCTGGCCGCGGCGCATGGCGATGTCGCCTATACTTCTTTCGACGAACTGTGCGTGCAGCCCTTGGGCGCGGCGGATTACATGAAAATCGCCGGCCAATTCAGTACGATCATCATGGCGAACATTCCGAAACTGACCGCCGCTTACCGCAACGAAGCCAAACGCTTCGTGACCCTGATCGACGCGCTCTACGAGCACAAAGTCAAACTGATCTGCACCGCCGAGGCGTCCGCTCAAGAACTCTATGTCGAGGGCGACGGCGCGTTCGAATTTCAGCGCACGGTATCGAGGCTGATGGAAATGCAGTCGGAAAGCTATCTGCGCAGCGAGCATGTACGCGCTGTCGATCGCCAAGCATGAAGCCGTCTTCGGACGGCGAAGCGCCTGGGCGAGGAACCCGACCGATGCAGCGATGCCGAGCGTTCTCTTAAAACCCCCAACACTCTTGCGCCGCTTCGGAAAAAACAGGTTCTTTATAGACCTTCTGCCTTGGAATCGCCTCGGGCGCCAGGATGGGAGGAATAACCGCCACTGGCGGCGATGCCGGCGGGTATTTTTCGGCTTCCGTTTCCCCCGATGCCAAAAGCCGGCGTTGAATCAGCTTGGCCCGAACCACATGCCGGCTCAAGCCGAGCAAGCGTGCCGTTGCCAACTGGTTTCGGCCGGTATGCTTATAGGCGGCTTGCAGCAAGGCCTGTTCGACGCGGGCATATAAATCGGGGTGCTCTTGCTCGCACAAGGCTTGAAACATCCGGCCCAATTTCTCGAACGCTTCCTCATCGGCATCGGCATCGGCCGCTTTGGCCGGACCGGGCAACTGCGAGAGATGCAAATCCGCCGGCGTAATGGCACGGTCGCGGGCCACCAACAAGGCATGGTGTATGACGTTTTCCAATTCCCGGATGTTGCCTGGCCAAGCATGCGCCAGCAGCGTTTGTTTGGCGGCCGGGGAAATACGGGTATCCGGGCAGCCGAGCCGCTGACCGTACACTTTTAGAAAATGCCGGGCCAGCGGCAAAATATCCCCGCCGCGCTGCCGCAAAGGCAGCAGGTGCAAGGCCGCGACATTCAAGCGATAGTACAAATCCTCACGAAAGCGTCCCGCTATGATCGCTTCTTCCAGTTTGATGTTGGTCGCCGCGATCAGCCGCACGTCGATCGGCACCGCGCGATGAGAACCGACCCGCACCACCTCGCGCTCCTGCAAAACCCTCAGCAGTTTTACCTGCATCGACAACGGCAGATCGCCAATCTCGTCGAGAAAAATCGTGCCGCCGGAAGCCGCCTCGAACCAGCCTTGCTTGGCCGTTGTCGCGCCGGTAAAGGCCCCTTTTTCATGGCCGAACAGCTCGCTTTCGATCAAGGTTTCCGACAAGGCACAGCAGTTGACCGCCAAAAACGGCCCGCCGCGCCTTGGGCTGAGTTCGTGTATGTGGCGAGCCACCAATTCTTTGCCGGTACCGGTTTCGCCGATGATCAAAGCGTTCAACTCGCTGGGGGCGATGCACTGGATCCTTTCGAGCAGTTCTTTGGATTTCGAGTCTTCGAAGACTAAAGCGGACGCGCGAATCGACAGCGCCATCTCGGCGGAATTTGGAAAGGCGAGTAAAGGCATGAGTAAAAACAGGTTCCCTGAAGTTACAACCGGTTCCAAGATAGCATGGGCATCCCAAGTTATAAAACGATCAAAATCAATATTCTTATGCCCGAATACGATAATGAGGAGCATTCCCGCAGAACGCGCGGATCGCGACCCGAGAATCGCTCCCATAAGTCACGCGCTTCCGCAGGCATGGGAGCCGCGACTTCCCGAGCCCGCAAGGTTTGCGAAGCCAGGCCGCGCGAGACGACTGCCCAAGTCTCGGTTTGCACTGGCTTTTTTACGAGCGTTTTCACCGGAATTGACCGGTTTCGGTGCATGCAGAAGCGCCGACAGCCGTTTTACGGAGGCCGGCATTTGTGTATAGCGTAGAGCGTGGGAACCCTAATGAACTATCGGGCGCTCGACGTTTCCCAAGGTAAATCGTCCAGCTTCAGCCAATGCCCCAGCTTTTCCGATTTCGTGCGTAAATAAACGATATTCTCCCGATTGGGCGCGGACTCCAGCGGCACGCGCTCGACGATTTTCAGGCGGTAGCCCGACAGTTCGGTAAACTTGGCCGGATTATTGCTCATCAGCCGCAGCGTCGTTACCCCCAAATCGGTCAGAATTTGCGCACCGACATCGTAGCTGCGCGAATCCACCGGCAAGCCCAGGTCCAGATTGGCCTCTACGGTATCGCGGCCCTGGTCCTGCAATTCGTAAGCGCGGAGTTTATGGGCCAAACCGATGCCGCGGCCTTCGTGGCCGCGCAGGTAAACCAGCACCCCGCACCCTGCCTGTTCGATCTTCGCCAGGGCCATTTTCAACTGGTTGCCGCAGTCGCAGCGCAGGGAGTCGAGCACGTCGCCGGTCAAACATTCCGAATGCACCCGGACCAGCACGTCTTGCTGCCCCGCCAGTTGGCCTTTGACCAGCGCCAGATGTTCCGAGCCGTCGAGCAGCGAACGGTAGACATGCGCGGTAAACACCCCCGTGGCCGTGGGAATGCGCGCTTCCGAGACATGCTCGACCAGGCGCTCGTGGCGGCGGCGGTAAGCAATCAGGTCGGCGATGCGGATAAACGGCAGGCGGTGTTTTTCGGCGAAGGCTCTGAGAGCCGCGCCGCGCGCCATGCTGCCGTCGTCGTTGACGATTTCGCACAGCACCCCGGCAGGATACAAACCGGCCAAACGCGCCAGGTCGCTCGCCGCTTCGGTATGGCCGGGCCGCGCCAAAACCCCATGCTCCCGGGCGCGCAGCGGAAACACATGACCCGGGCGCGCGAAATCCTCGGCTTTGCAGGCGGGATTGGCCAGGGCGCGGATCGTGGCGCTGCGGTCCGCGGCGGAAATGCCGGTGCTTGTGCCTTTGTTCAAGTCCACCGAAACCGTAAAGGCGGTGCCGTGCGCATCGGTATTGTTCGCGACCATCGGCTGCAGATGCAGCGCGTCAATACGCTCGCCCGGCAGGGAAACGCAAACCACGCCGCTGCTGTGCCGAATCAGAAAGGCCATGCGTTCCGGGGTGATTTTTTCGGCCGCGATGATCAAATCGCCTTCGTTTTCCCGGTCCGCGTCGTCCGCGACCACGACGAATTCGCCGTTGCGGATGGCTTTCAGCGCCGCTGCTAGGGTGTCGTCACTCATTGAATCGATCCTCAGGAGTAAAAACTCGGCGTGGGAGACTTGCCGTTCAACACCCATTCGCCAAGGTCCAGCAGCTTATAATCCACCGGATCATGCAGCGAATGGGTGCGCAGATTGCGCCAGTAGCGGTCGAACCCGGCTTTGGCGCTGGTGGCCCGCGCACCGGTGACTTCGAACAGGCGCTGGGTTACGTCCAGGCCCGCCCGCGTGGCCAGGACTTTGGCCGCCGCGCAGGCGATCGCCACGTTGCCGCGCTCGGCCTCGGTCAGCGCATTTTCCAGCCGCCAGGCGGCATCCAGCAAATTGGCGGCATAGTCGGTTGCTTGCGCGGCGGCATTCAAATCGACCCAGAACTCGCCGTATTTTTTGAGCACGTAAGGGTCGCGGGTCGCGCTTTCCACGCCCGACAAAAACCAGGCGCGCGCTTGGCTGCGCGTGTAACCGATCGCTTCGGCCAGGGCGCCTTCGCCGATGCCCAGGTAAATATTGGTCAACACCAATTGCGCGATCAGCGGCCGCAAGGTCGCGAACACGCTGCCCAAGGGGCCTGGCCGGCGTAAAATTTCATGGTCGTAAATGCGCACGCCGTGAAAATCCACCGTGCCGCTGTCGGTCTGGCGCTGGCCCATATTGTCCCAATCCGCGTTGATCCGGAGGCCGGCGCGGTCGCTGGGAATGGCCGCGATCACCAATTTGTCGCCCGCTTCCGGCACGGCCGAGACGATCAAATGGTCGGAGTCGGTGGCGCCGGAACAAAAGCTTTTCGATCCATGCACCAGCCAATCCTGGCCGTCGGCGCTGATCTTGGCGCGGGTATCCAGAGGATTCAGCGTATTGCCCCAAAACCAGTGGTTTTTAACCGTTTCCCGATAGTAATGCGGCCACTGGTCACCGAACAAACGCACGGTGGCCAGCAGTAAATGCTGAAAGCCGAACAAGTGCCCGAGCGAACTGTCGGCCCTGGAAATGAGGCGCACGATCCGCAAGGTGTCGTGCCAATCCAGGCCGTGGCCGCCGTATTCGCCGGGAATAATCAGATTCAACAGGCCGCTTTGACGCAAGCGATCGCGTTCGGCTTTCGCCGTTCCGCCCTGCCGGTCGCGTTCGACGGCGGTGGCGGCAAATTCCGCCGCCAGTTGCTCGGCGGTATCAAACAAGGCTTGAGACCTTGCTCGCGCCTGTTTGAGGGGTGTCACGGCGCTCATTAGGCGGCCACCGGGTCGGCGTGTTGCGATTCCAATGCCCGGACCAAAGGTATCACCCGCTGTCCGAAATATTCGACTTCTTCCTGGAAATGCAGAAAGCCGGTCAGCACCAAGTCGACGCCCGCCGCTTTTAACGCCACGATACGTTCGGCGATTTGTTCGGGCGTGCCGATCAGATTGGTTTTAAAGCCGTCGTTGTATTGCACCAAATCCTCGAAAGTGGACTTGGCCCAATTGCCTTCGCCTTCCGGCGACGCTTTGCCGGCTTGCCTGACTTCACGGCCAAAGGCGTTGACCGCGTCCGGATCGGCTTTATCGATGATTTCATCGAGCACCGCGCGCGCTTCCGCCTCGGTGTCCCTGGCGATCACGAACGCATTGACGCCGATTTTGACCGCATGCCCTTCGCCTTCGGCCTTCGCGCGAATGTCGTCGACCTGCGCCTTGATGCCCTCCAGCGTGTTGCCGTTGGTGAAATACCAATCCGACACGCGGGATGCCATGTCCCGCGCCGCACGGGAACTGCCGCCCTGGAAAATCTCCGGGCGCGGTTGCTGCAAGGGCTTGGGTTTCAAGGTGTAGTTGTGAAAGCGGTAGAAGTCGCCCAAAAAGCTGAAATCGTCCTGCGTCCAAATCCCTTTCAGCGCGCGAATGAATTCCTCGGAACGGCGATAGCGTTCGTCATGCTCCAGCCACGGCTCGCCGATCGCGGTGAATTCGGATTTGAACCAGCCGCTGACGATATTGACCGCGATGCGGCCGCCGGTCAACTGGTCGATGGTTGCGATCTGCTTGGCCGCCACGACGGGATGCCAAGGTCCCGGCAGAATCGCCGCGATGATCCGCAGCTTCTCGGTGGCTGCCAGCAAGGCATGCGTGAAGGCAAGCGGCTCGTGCTGATACTCCGCGCCGTAACCGGCGGTAAAGCGGATCTGGCTCAGCGCGTATTCGAAGCCGTTTTGCTCGGCGATTTGCGCGAGCTTGCGGTTATAGTCGATGTCCCAACGGGTGCGCTGCTCGATTTTGCTGATCAAGAGGCCGCCGCTAACGTTGGGTACCCAGTAGGCGAATTTGATTGGGGTGTGGCTCATGAAGTTCTCCGAAATAGGGCTGTGATTGTCGATTAAGATGACCGGCTTTTTCTACTCGCCGCCCGCCTCGAACAGTTCCAGCGGCAGCCCGACCAGCGCCTTGCCGATCCACTCGCGGGCAATGTTGTTCGACGGCCCCATGCCGATGCCGGCGCGGGCGTCGCGGAAGATCCGTTCGATCGGCCCTTTCTTGTATCCGTAGCCGCCGCTGACATCGAGCGCGTTGCGCGCCGAAATATTGGCAACCTCCGCCGCGTGCACCTTGAATTCGGTCAACGGCAACAGGATTTGCCCTTGCGGTTGACCGGCCGCCTGTAACTGGTCCAGTTGCCGCGCCAGTTCGTGTTGCCAGGGGCGCAGGCTTTCGACCAGGATTTTGGATTCGCCCAATTGCTGGCGCAGCACCTGGTAGTCGGACAACTTGCGGTTGAAATCGCGATGGATGTTGCCGGTCAGATGGGCGGAAGCTTTTTCCAGCGCCGCTCGCGCCACGCCGTGCCAGACCGCGCCGAGGCCGACCAGATAAACCGGCGAGACGCCGTGGTAAACGATGTCCTTGCCTTGCCCTTCCTCGCCGAGGCGATCGATGCTTTGAACGCGCACGTCTTTGTAAGTGATCGGCCCACTGTGGTTGCCGCGCACGCCGAGCGCCTCCCAGGTACCGTGCGTAATGCCGTCGAGTTTGGAATCGACGATGAAGAAACTGATGTCGGTCGCGCTTTTCGCGCCCGGCGAACGGGTTTGAAAAATATAGTAATCGGCCTGTCCGGCGCTGGTGGTAAACGATTTTTCGGCATTGAGCAGGTAGTGATCGTCGCCATCCCGAGCCGCCTCGCTAAAATTGAACCACCAGTGTCCGCCCGAGGCTTTTTCGCTGGTCGAATAGGTGCCGACCAAACCGTCGCGGGCCGGCTTCAGCCAGCGCTCTTTTTGGTCGCGGTTGCCGAACAAATTGATGGTCTGTGCCGCGCCGGTGTGCATCACATAAACCAAGCCGGTGGAGGCGCAGGCGCGGCCGATCTCTTCGGCCACGATCGAAAAAGCGACATGGTCGAGGCCCAAGCCGCCGTATTCCTGCGGAATCAGTACGCCGTTCCAACCTGCCTGGCCGAGGGCGTTCAGGTTCTCGCGGGGAAAGTGCCCCTGGTCGGTACGTTCGGCATTGGGCCTGATGACCTCGTCAACCAATGCGCGAATGTCGGAGCGGATTTTTTCGTAATCGATGACAGACATGAGATGTTCCTTAAGCGATGCGTGGTAACGGAAGTTGTTGCGAGCGGGTGCGCGCGGCGGTCACCGCCTGCTGCGCCGCGGCGTTGATGCGTTCGAGTACGACAGGATGGCCGAACCGCGTGCCGTCGAAGTTTTGTTCGCTGGCGTAAATACCGGAAGGAACCGTTTGCGCACCAAAAAAGCCGAACAAGGGGCGCAATTGATGCTCGATCATCAGCGCATGTTTTTCGCCGCCGCCGGTGGCTCCGAGGACGACCGGCACGTCAATCAGCGCATTCGGGTCCAGAAAATCAAATAGGTGCTTGAACAGGCCGGTATAGGAGCCTTTATAAACCGGCGTGACCGCCACCAGAATATCGGCCGCGCCGATGGCTTGCAGCACCTCTTTGCCGAAGTCGTTCAGCTCGCCCGGATGGCGGGCGGGGCCGAACACCGGCGCAAGATCGGCCAGGCTATAGGTGAGAACGTCAACGGCGGCCCGCTGCTTGACCGCCTCCACGATTTGTCCGGCCAATGCCAGAGTCTTGGACGGCTGCCCCAGATTGCCCGAGACCACTACAACTTTTAATGTGCTCATGTTGATTGCCTTTGTTTGGTTGAAAACTCGAATGCTCGATGCGCTTTGCGTACCGCCATGACTAGGCTTAAGCACCGATCGTGCCAAACTATAATGCTATGATTTATATTGATTTATTTAAATAATATCCGTGACGAATGCTGCTCTCGCGGCAGCAGCGGAAACCCGTTGCCGCTGTAGCGGCAGCGGCGCCTGGCCCGGATGCCGGCAAATACGCGCGGCAATGCGGTTAACGGCGATTGGCACACTATCTGCTGCTTTCGGGACTTGAAACATCCGCAGAAGCGGAAAACGCTTTCTTCAATCACCCAAAACCGAGAGTTGATACGATGCACGGACCGATCATCGATATGCGCAGCCGGCCTGCGTTTCTACATGATTTTTATGGCGCGACGCCGGAAACGCCGGAATTTGAAACGGCCAGATGGCTGAATCGCCGCTTGGGATCGAAACAGGACGATCACTTCGTCCGTTCGCTGACGCCGGACGGTTTTATTGGCGAAATTCGCGACGCCGGTATCAGCCGTGCCGTCGTCGTCGGCCGCGATACGCCCGACATCAAGATCGCAAACGAAACGATTCGAGACATCGCGCGGATTTATCCGGAATTGATCGGCATTGCGTCGCTGAATCCGCAAGCCCTGAGCGAACGTGAAATCGGCGCCGAAATCGAACGCGCGGTAAAAACATGGGGCTTGGCCGGCGTGAACATCGAACCGGGATTCGGTTCGCCGCCGCTGCAGGCCGACGATCCGCTGCTGTTCCCGGTGTATGACGCCTACAAGCAGCTTCAGGTGCCCGTGTTTCTGATGTCCGGGCCGACCACGCCGAATCTGGAATTCGCCAGACCCGCCGCGATCGGCAGGGTCGCCAGGGCGTATCCGGGATTGGCGATTGTCTGCTACCACGGCTTCTATCCGTATGTCGCCGAAATGATCGGCGTGGCATTCCGCTATGAAAACGTGTATGTGGTTCCGGACATGTATCTGTTTCTGCCGGGCGGCGGTCTCTACGTGGAAGCGGCCAACGGTTTCATGCGGGAACAATTGCTGTTCGGCAGTTCGTACCCGTTCCGGGCGATGCGGCAAACGCTCGAAGATTTTCTACGACTGGACTGGCGGGAGGATGCGCTGGAGCAAGTGCTGTGCCGCAATGCGCAGCGCTTGCTGCGGCTTTGAATGGACAGGACGGATTTGCCGAATAGCCGAAACGGGTTATTCGGCGCTCCTCGCTCAAAATCGGAAATTGGCCCCCGCGCCCAGCGACCACTCGCTGCCTGTCGCGCGATAGTCTCCCAACGCCAGCGTACTGCGCTCCGCCGAACCTTCGAAAGCATAAGCCGCAAACGCATCCAGCCTGAATTTGGGCGAAAAGGCATAGCCCAGACCGGCTGTAGCGGTATGCTCCCAGACGACCGGCCCCAACGTAGTCTGGACGACTTTAATGATGTCGTTATGGTCAAGCACGCCCGGAACCCCGGTGTCGAGAGGCAACGTGCCGACGCCTCCGAAGCCGCCGACCGTGCCGTTCGGATTGTCGCGCAGCAGTTTCGAGGCATAGCTGTAGCCGGTACGGAACTGCCAATTTCCAAGACTGTATTGTCCGCCCAGCATCGCCAGAAATTGGTCCTTGTAAACATCTTTGTACAGCGAAGACTGCGACCAGTTCTTCCAGGCCACGTCCGCCTCTAATAATAGATTCGGGGTGACATTGGCAGCCGCACCCCAGGTCACCTCGAACGGCTGTTCCAGCTTGACGTCTTGATAGACCTGATGACCGTTGATGGTTGTCGCCAATACATTTTGGTAATGGTATTGCAAGGGGGTTTTGAGCGAAAGTCCAAGCTTGACATCCTCGGTGAGCCGGTAAGTCGCCCCCAGCGAGCCACGAATCGAAATATCGTGCACGCTGGACGTCGTACCGCCAAAATCGCCCGTCAGACCGGCAAGTCCGGTCGTACTCCCGCTGGTACCGAACTGGCCCAAGCCGAATCCCACCGTCAAGGCCGCTCCCAACGACAGATCGGGCGTCACTTCGTAAGCCGCGCCGAGATTGGCGCTAAACGACAGTAACTCGACCAGGAGGGGCAATGTCGCCGCGCCTCCGGCGCCGGCTCCGCCCAAGCCGAGGCCCGCGCCGGCATTGATCGGCTGGGTGCGATAATCCGCTCCCAGGCCGGAATCGACCGCCACCCCGGCACCCAGCACGAAACCGGGCGCGATTTCCGCGCCAAGCGCGACGTCCGGCGCAATATAATTCTGGGCCAAGCTGTGCGAGTGGTGGGTAAAGCCGTTGTTACTTTGATAATTGTCCACGTCGGGTTCGAGGATGGCCGCGCCCAGGCCGAAATTGAATCCTTTGAATTGGGTCAAGGTTGCGGGATTACCGAACAAGGCCGCGGATATCTCTTGTGGCTTCGTATAAGCGGCGCCCGCCATGCCTCCGGCAATCGGCTTTAAAGACAGGTTCAGATCGGTTCCGCTATTCAGCGCCAAAACGCCGGGCGATGCGGCGCTAACTAACGCCAACAGCAACAGCCGCGGTAGTTGCGCTGAATTTATCGGTCGGACATTTCCAACAAATGTAAATTCTTTCTGCATTGTAAACTCCAATAAAATATTTCAGGTATCGGCCATGTCCGAAGTTTGTCCAAACAGGTTTCCGTAAAGACAAACGCCGTCTGCCTGAAAGCCTCTATTGCGAGCTTTATGCCAAACATAAGTTATTATTTCTTAACAAGAAAATTATATATTATTGTTTTGAAATGCCGTACTGGCAGCAATTCCATGGAAAAATTGCCGCCCTAGGCGCAAGAGGTGACAGTTTTTTGAAGAAGCGAGGCGATTTTTTTGAATCGTTTTTATCTTTCGCACCCCATCCAAAACCGGAAAGCGGCAAGAACCGCCCCAGTGCATTCCGGCAAATCGCTGGGACGTTTTAGGCCGGTTTACCGGTATTGAGGACAGCGCGATTGCCTGCAAAGCTATCCGCAATCCGGTAAAAAGAGTTAAAATAGCGGATTTAAACCGCATTTGGCTGTTGCCTCGTAGTATCCCATGCATACAAAATACAAAACCGACGACCTGAGAATCTGCGAAACGAAAGAAGTCATCGCGCCGTTTCAGGTTCACGATGAAATGCCGATTACCGACGAAGCGGCCGAGACCACAGCGAAAGCGCGCCAGCAAATTCATCACATTCTGACCGGCGAAGACGACCGCCTGCTGGTCGTGGTCGGCCCCTGTTCGATCCACGATCCGGCTGCCGCGATCGATTATGCCAAACGCCTGAAGGAGCTCAAGGACGAACTGGCGGAAGACTTGCTGATCGTGATGCGGGTTTATTTCGAAAAACCGCGCACCACCGTCGGCTGGAAAGGCCTGATCAACGACCCCGATATCGATTCCAGCTTCAACATCAACAAAGGCCTGCGCATCGCGCGCCGCCTGCTGCTCGACGTCGCCAGCCTGGGCATGCCGGCCGCGACCGAATACCTCGATCTGATCAGCCCGCAATATATCTCCGACCTGATCGCCTGGGGCGCGATCGGCGCGCGCACGACCGAAAGCCAGGGGCATCGGGAACTGGCCTCGGGCGTTTCCTGTCCGATCGGTTTCAAGAATTCGACCGACGGCACGATCAAGATCGCGATCGATGCGATCGGCGCCGCGATGAGCCCGCATCACTTCCTGTCGATGACCAAGGGCGGACATTCGGCCATTTTCTCGACCACCGGCAACGAAGACGTGCATATCATCCTGCGCGGCGGCAACAATCAGCCGAATTACGATGCGGTCAACGTCGAGAAGGTCGCGGAAGGGCTGATCAATGCGAAGCTCAGGCCCAATATCATGATCGATTTCAGCCACGCGAACAGCTTGAAACAATGCCAGCGCCAGCTGATCGTCGGCGAAGATGTAGCCGAACAAATTGCCGGCGGCGACCACCGGATCATGGGCGCGATGATCGAGAGCAATCTGGTCGCGGGCAAGCAGGACGTGGTACCGGGCAAGCCTTTGACCTATGGCCAGAGCATCACCGATGCCTGCATCAGTTTCGAGGATACCATACCGCTGTTGAATACACTGGCTGCCGCCGTGCGCAATCGGCGGGCCTTTGACAGCAAAGGGGTTTAACGCATGAAGATTACTGTTAACGGTTCAGCCCGCGAATGCGCTGAGCAAAGCACTGTCGCCACACTGATTTCGGAGCTGGAATTGACCGGCAAGAAAATCGCGGTTGAATTGAACCAAGAGATTCTGCCTTACGATCAATACGGCGAATACAAATTGCAAGACGGCGACCGTCTCGAGATCGTGCATGCGATCGGCGGCGGCCAGGACGATACGTTCGTGATCGCTGGCAAAGCCTACCGCTCGCGCCTGCTGGTCGGCACCGGCAAATACAAAGACCTGGAAGAAACCCGGCTCGCGACCGAAGCCTCGGGCGCCGAGATCGTGACCGTGGCGATCCGCCGCACCAATATCGGCCAGAACAAGGACGAGCCCAATCTGCTCGACGTGATTTCGCCGGATAAATATACGATCCTGCCGAATACCGCCGGCTGTTATACCGCCGAAGAAGCGGTCCGTACCTGCCGCCTGGGCAGGGAACTGTTAGGAGGCCATAAACTGGTCAAGCTGGAAGTCTTGGCCGACCCGAAGACGCTGTTCCCGGACGTGGCGCAGACCTATATCGCCGCCGAGCAACTGGTCAAGGACGGCTTCGACGTGATGGTGTACACCAACGATGATCCGGTTGCCGCGAAACGGCTCGAAGAAATCGGCTGTGTGGCGGTGATGCCGCTGGCAGCTCCGATCGGCTCCGGTCTCGGCATCCGCAATCCGTATAACATCCTGACCATCGTCGAAAACGCCAAGGTGCCGATTCTGGTCGATGCGGGCGTCGGCACCGCATCGGATGCGGCGATTGCAATGGAACTCGGCTGCGACGGGGTGTTGATGAATACCGCGATCGCGGCTGCGAAAAATCCGGTGCTGATGGCCTCTGCAATGAAGAAGGGTATCGAGGCCGGCCGCGAAGCCTTTTTAGCGGGACGGATGCCCAAGAAACGCTTCGCTTCCGCCTCTTCGCCGCTGGAAGGATTGTTTTTTTAATCCTTCTTATTTCTGCAAACGCTATGCGCTATCGCTAAGTTAAGCCGTCATCTCGGCATGGATTGCCGAGATCCAGACTATAGGGATGTATAAAGCTTGCCATCCGTGGCAACTGGATTCCGGCATTCCCTGCCGGAATGACGCGCCTACCTTAACTTAACGGCATTAACACTATGCGTACCTTACCAATATAACGAAACCCCGAAATCATCAGAAACGGTACGCGCAGCGTACCCTACAACGCGTGTATGCTCTCCACCGAAGTTTCATTTCCCCGCAAAATTCAGAGTTTCATTCGCCGCCAGGGGCGGCTGACCGCTGGCCAGCAGCATGCGCTGGAGCATCACTGGAAAACTTACGGACTCGATCCGAACGCCGATTATGATTTTGCCGGAGTCTTCGGCCGCCATGCGCCGCTTTGCGTCGAAATCGGCTTCGGCAATGGGGAAAGTCTGGCACAGATGGCGGCGGCAAATCCGGAGATCGATTACATCGGTATCGAAGTGCATCGGCCCGGCGTCGGCCACCTGCTGATGCTGCTGGCGGAGCGGAATCTGACCAACGTCAGGATCTATTGCCACGATGCGGTCGAGATTCTCGAAAAACGGATTCCGAACGACAGCCTGAGCGGCGCCCACCTGTTTTTTCCGGACCCCTGGCCGAAAAAGAAGCATCACAAAAGACGGATCGTGCAGCCCGGCTTTATCGCACTGCTGAGCAAAAAGCTTAAAGCGGGCGGATATTTTCATGCCGCCAGCGACTGGCAGCCCTATGCGGAACACATGCTGGCGGTATTGTCCGAACAAGAAAAACTGGCGAATACCAGTGAAGCGGGGGGATTTTGCGAGCGCCCCGCCTACCGCCCCTTAACCAAATTCGAACAGCGCGGAATCAGGCTGGGGCACGGAGTTTGGGATCTGATCTTCAGCAAGGCCTGAGCGGTCCGAGCTTGTTGTTCAGACCTGCCAGGTTTTAAAAACCTGGCAGGTCTTCGCCAGGAAGAGATGTCGAATAACGGCCGATCCATCTCACTTGTTGTCGAACTGCAGACCTTCCGTCCGCATCATCTTGATCATAAAGACCAGCTCTTCCCGCTGCTTTCTGATCTGTTTCAATTGTTCTTCCAGGGCAGTGATGCTTTCGGCGACGTTGCCTTTCGATTCGTTGATCTTCCGGAGCATCAGCAGACGGCCGTCGATCTGTTTCTTGTAGTCCTTGATTTGATGCATCAGCGGCGTCATCACGTTGCTGCTCCAGGTCGCCGCGTCGTCGTGCGCCTGTTTCAGGATATGCCGCGCCTTCGCGATCAGCGTGCCGTACAGCTTGTTGATCACGATGCTTTGCTCGGTCATCGTCGTTTTGGCGCTGGCGCGGAATGCTTCACCTTCGGCGAAAATCTGCTCCAGTTCGAGCTGATAGGCCGCAATCGAAAAAAGCTGCGGCTCGATTTCGACAAAACCGTATTCATCCTTGAATTTTTTGTGAATCGCCTTGATCAGCCGGCGGGTTTCGTTCGTCAAATCGACCGAATCCTGCAACAGATCGCGGAGCTCGTCGAACAGTTTGCGCATGTTCTGCTTCATGCTGTAAGTCGTCAGGCTTTTCGCCATGTCTTCGCGGGTCCGTTTCACGATTTCGTCGACCCGCTCTTTGCCGAACGAATCGACCAGCATTTTCGCCTGCGTCAGAAACACCTGGCGGCTGGTCTGGAAATTTTCGACCGTCGCCATGTACTGATTCTGCCTGTCGCGCATTTCGGCCAGCAGCTTGCCGGTCATGTCCTTGTTTTCGAAATCGATCTTCTTGACTTCTTCGAGCTGGGAAATCGCATTGCTGTAAGACACGTCGACCAGACTCAAAGATTCGTTGACCATGAAGCCGATGTCGCGGACGATCGCATTCATCAGGATCGTCCGGCGCTCTTTCAGAATATCGTTGGCCAGATAATTTTCCAGCGTCGCCAGGCGGCTTCTCTCCAGAAGCTCCGGATCGTGCTTGACCTTCGCCAGTAACGCCTGCTTGGCCGATACGGGGAAAATGGCTTTTTCATCGATCCTCAAAATGTCGGCCGACGCCTTGATCTGCGAGTGGATCGCACTTTCATAGCCTTTTTCGCCGGTCAAGTCGTCCCACATCGCGTCGATCTTGTTCATGACGACGGCGACGCTTTGCTTGCTGCCGCTGCTGACCTTGAACACATGGCTGCGCCACATTTCGAGGTCGCTCTTGGTCACGCCGGTATCCGCGGCGAGCAGGAATACGATTGTCTGGGCACTCGGCAACATGCTTAAAGTCAGTTCCGGCTCGGTGCCGAGTGCGTTCAAGCCGGGCGTATCGAGAATAGCCAAGCCTTCCTTCAGCAAAGGATGCGGAAAGCTGATCAGGGCATGGCGCCAGCACGGAATTTCGACTTTGGCGAGATTGAGGTTGCCTTGTTCGGCGGCTTCGCGCTTGCTCCATAAGCCCAGTTTTTCGGCCACCTCGCGATCCACCGACTTTTTCGCCGTCAGCTCCTTGAACGCTTCCTGCATTTGCGTAGGGGAATTGCAATCCAGCGGAATATGCTTCCAGCGCTGCGGCTCTTGCTTCAATTCGATTAGCGAAACATCTTCCAGACGCGTTTCGATATTCAATAAGCGAATATAGCTGCCGCCTTCTTCGTCCCAGAACAATTCGGTCGGCGACATCGTGGTGCGGCCCGGCGCGGAAGGCAGCAGCCGAAGGCCGGTTTCGGCGAAAAACAGCGCATTGATCAGTTCGGTCTTGCCCCGGGAAAATTCAGCCGCAAACGCCAGCGTAATGCGGTCGGATTTGAGGCCGCTCAGCAGGTTCAAAATCGTATTGTCGCTTTCGGCGTCATGCATGCCGTAGCGCAGGCGCCACTGCTGATACATTTCGATCGCCTGCATCAGCTTCGAACGCCACTGTGAATACTCGCGCATTTGCTCTTTAAATTCCAGATTCCTCATGGCAAGCCTTATTATTCTTCGATATGCGTCGGTTAAGAGTCGAATGTCTGGACCAACAAGATGTTGAGATTCAAACGGTTACAAAAAAACCCGGCTATCGGAAACGCAAGCGTTTCCTCAGGCGAATTTGCTTTTAAGTGTAGACCATAATCAATCGAGGCGTAACGGCATGGGTTGTTTTTTGTCTGCCACGGCATGTTCGATCAGATGCCATAGCGGTCGCGATAGGCCGTAATCGCCTCCAATACGCCGGGCCGCTCTCCGGCATGCCCGGTCAGATAACCGATAATATCCGACAGCGTAACGATCGAAACGACCGGCATACCGTAACGTTCCTCGACTTCGCGGATCGCCGAACGGTCGTCCAGACCTTTTTCCTGGCGGTCCAGCGCAATCACCACGCCGGCAGGCACGGCGCCTGCGGCGCGAATGATCTCGACCGATTCCCTGACCGAGGTGCCGGCCGTGATCACATCGTCCAGAATCACGACATTGCCGGTCAGAGGCGCACCGACCAGCGTGCCGCCTTCGCCGTGATCCTTGCTTTCCTTACGGTTGAACGCGAAAGGCATATCGCCTCCGGTCAATTCCGCATAAGCGATCGAAGTCGTGCTGACCAGCGGAATGCCTTTATAGGCGGGCCCGTACAGAACGTCCGTTTCGATGCCGGACCGGATCAGGGCCTGCGCGTAAAAACGGCCGAGTCGGCCCAGCTTCGCGCCGGTATTGAACAGGCCGGTATTGAAAAAATAGGGGCTGCTGCGGCCGGATTTCAACTGGAATTCGCCGAATTTCAGGACGCCGCATTCGAGCGCGTAACGGATGAACTGTACTTGATAATCGTGCATGGCAATAAAGATATTTAGAGTAAAGAAAGCTTCAGGCGATGAAATTCTGTAAAACCGTATCCAGAAAATCCCAGCCTTTTTCGGAACACACAAAACGGTCGCCCTGCCGGATCAGGAGGTTTTGCCGGCAATTGACCGACAAGCCCGGCTCCAGCGCGGCAGGCGCAAGGCCGGTCGCCGCCGTGAAGCCGTCGAGCGCAAAACCCCGCTTCAGGCGCAGACGGTTCATGACGAATTCGAGCGGCAGCTCCGCTTCCGGAATCGCCTGCGCCCCGCCTTGCCGGTGCGTATCGGCAAGGTATTGCTCAGGGCCTCTCGGTTTGAAGGTGCGGACGATGTTTCCGGGTAATGCCAGGGAAATTTTCCCGTGCGCGCCGGCGCCGATGCCCAGATAATCGCCGAATCGCCAATAATTCAGATTGTGCCGGCATTGCCGGCCGGGCCGGGCGTAAGCCGAGATTTCGTACTGCGCATAGCCGTGCTCGGCCAATAGCGCCTGGCAGGCTTTTTGCGCCGCGAAAATCGACTCGTCGCTCGGCAGCCGCGGCGGAAATTTGTGGAAATAGGTATTCGGCTCCAGCGTCAACTGGTAAAACGAAAGGTGCGCCGGCTCCAGGCCGATTGCAATCCGAATGTCGTTGACGGCACTGTCTTCGCTTGCATCCGGCAAGCCGAACATCAAGTCCAGGTTCAGATTGTCGAAGCCGGACCGCTGCGCAATCTCGACCGCGCGGAGCGCCTCGCGCGCCGAATGCACCCGGCCGAGCACCTTTAAGAACCGATCATCGAAACTTTGAATCCCGATCGACAACCGGTTGATCCCGAGCGCACGGAATTCTGCGAATTTACGGCTTTCAAAAGTACCGGGATTCGCTTCGAGCGTGATCTCGGCATCGTCCTGCAACGGCACCCGTTCCGCAATTCCGTCGAGCAAGCGGTCGAACGCTTCCGGCGAAAACAGGCTCGGCGTGCCGCCGCCGATGAAAATGCTCCGGATCGGCCTATTGATCGCATAGCGCCGGATATCCTCGGCCAGATCGCGCAACAAGGCATCGATATAAGCCGCCTCCGGCGCGCCGTCCTTCACCGCATGGGAATTGAAATCGCAATACGGGCATTTTTTGATGCACCAGGGAATGTGAATGTATAAGCTGAGCGGCGGCAACGGCTATCTGGAAAAATGATTGGCGAAACGTTCAGTTTATCATGTTCGCCCCCTAGGAGGGCATTCGGAAACGCGCCCAAAAACCGAACCTGCCGCCAATTGCCGACGGTGCGGCACATTACGCCAGCGCCGACGCGCCCTGCCCGGACTCCTTGCGGCGAAATTCGCAAATACTTCTTTCTGATTGACATCCTTCCCCCACCCTCTATAATTGCCGCCTGCTTTAAGGTTCCGTTGGTTCTTCAAAATCAACGGTTAAACGGGAAGCCGGTGAGGAAACTCCAAGGCCGGCGCTGCCCCCGCAACGGTAAATAAGTCAAGCGTCATCGATACGCCACTGTGCTCAGGCACGGGAAGGCGATGACGCCGGCAACCAGCCGCTTATAAGCCCGGAGACCGGCCTGGAAAGTATCATTCGGAACAGCGGAGGGCTGTGCACGATAAAGCCGCGGCAACGCCCGTCTTTCTCTGCGTTTCATCTTCCGCCCTGTCAATCCCCCAGATGCGCGGGCGGCGCAGAGGATAAAATGCTCGATCCACGATTTTATTTCTTGTTTTCCAGCCTAGTGTTTTCGGCGCCGTTATGGGCCGCGGAAAACGCCGATACCCCAAGCGAAGAAGAAAAAGAAATCAAACCTTCCTATCAATTGCCTTCGGCGAAAGAAGCGGTCGAAACTTACAACGTCAAAGCGCAGGATAAAGCCTTGCTTTCTCCGGTGACCGTTACTGCCAACTCGTCGGTAGCGGACGAGTTGCTGTCCCCCAAGTCGGTGACCATCTATTCGAAAGAGAATATCCGGCAGAGCGGCGTCAGCAATCTGCTGGATTTCTTCAAATACAATACCGAAATCCAGGCGGACCCCAGCTTCGGCAACGTCATCACGCCCCGGCTGTCGATGCGCGGCTTCGGCAACGGCGACGGCTATCAAAACATCAACATCCTGGTCGACGGCGTTTCGTTGAATCAAATCGACATGGTGCCGCAGCAATTGGGCTCCGTGCCCATCGATTCGATCGAAAAAATCGAAGTGGTCAAAAGCAGCGGTTCGGTGCTTTACGGCGATTATGCCGGCGCCGGCACCATCGTCATCCGCACCAACAATTCATTCGACCGAAAGCCGTGGTACGGTTCGGTCAGGTCGGGTTTCGGCACCTACAACACCAAGCTCGAACACATCAATCTCGGCTCCGTCACCGACTTTAAAGGGTTCAAGATTTTGGCGGACGGCAATTTCACCTACCTCGACGCGGAAGGCAAAAAACCGGTGCTCGCGGACGGCAGCAAGGATACGACCGAAAATTTAAACGGCAAAGCGACCTGGGGTTTGCAAAAGGACAATTTCGAAATCCTCACCTCTTTCATCAAGGACGACTCCAATGTCGTCTATACGGGTCCGATGTCCCTGGACACCTTCAATCGGGACCCCAATGCCGCCGTCACCAACGGTTCGCGCAATATCGTGCATAAAGAAGACTGGGTAACCACGATGAAATACAAATTCAGCGACCGCTGGAATGCTGCCTATACCTATGCCAATAAAACCAAGGATTTGAAATACCCTGCCTACAATTATCTGCCGCATTACGAAGGGGAAGACCATCGTTTCACCTTGCAGACGATCCAGAACGATTTCGCCGTGCTGGCCGGTTTCGACCTGAACGACAATCTGCGCGCGGAACCGGGCCAGGTCACCGAAAAAAACAACGTCGCCGGCTTTATTTCGGCCGACTATTTCGTGAACGAACGTTTGTCTTTGAATGCGGGCTTCCGGCAGGCTTTCATCACCTTCAAACACAACAACGACGGAGCGAACAAGCCTTTATCGAAAACCGTCAACCCTGCGAGCGTGAACGCGGCGGCGAATTTCTCCCTGGCCAGGAACGATGCCGTATTTGCAGGTTATTCGCACGCATTTCAATCGCCCGACATCGACCGTTTCTTTTCTCCGGTGTATGCTCCCGACTTTACGCTGATCGGAAAGACCTTCAACGGTTTCATCAATACGATGGAAATGGATACCTATTCGATCGGGTATAAACACCTGGAAGATACGTTTAAAGCGAAAGCGGAGTTTTATTATTCGGATTTGAACAACGAGATTTTCTATAACAGCTCCACCTTCAACAACACCAACTACGACGCGTCTTCCAAGTACGGCGTAGAACTCTCCGTATACAAGGATTTCGCTCTTTTTTACGCCAGCGCCAACTACGTTTATACGGATACGCGCGCCAAGGTCGGCTCGCAAGCCTATCAAATCGCCGCCCAACCGAAACACATCGTACTCGCGACGCTCGGCAAACAATTCACCAGTACGCTGCTGCCGCTGCCCTATCATACGATCAGCCTTTCCCATAAATATCAATCGGACAGTTATGCGGAAGGCGACTTCGACAACTCGTTGGGCAAACAACAGGCTTACAACGCGACCACCTTTACTTACCAGTTGGCGGACCGCAAACACTGGACGGTCGATTTTTCGATCCAAAATTTATTCAACGGCGCGAACGGGCAATTCGTCGATTTCGGAACCGCTAACCCCGTGGTATATCCCACCAATTACCAACGAACTTTTCAGGGCTCCGTCAGCTACCGCTTTTGACAACCTATCAAACCCCAACGGCATGTTAAGCGTCGAACTCGATAATCCGCTGGATAAACGCCTCCAACTGTTGGATACTTTAATCTTCCGCGGAGCGAAACTTCTCCGCCCTTATCCTTTATAATAACCGGCTGCCGGACGGACAGACTCGCAAACCGATTGACAGGAGATAATCCGATGAACACGACACAATGGCTGCAAACGAAGTATTTACCCATTCCGCTGATCGCGCTGATGGTGCTGACCCGCTATCATCATTTCGGCGATGCGCTGCATCTGCCCGATGCGTCGCTGGCGGTGTTTTTCTTTGCCGGCTTCTACCGGAAACCCGCCCTGCCCGCATTCCTGTTGATCCTGGCGGGATTGATCGACTATCTGGCGATCGCGAACGGTACCAGCGCTTACTGCATTTCGCCGGCCTATGTCTTTATGATTCCGACTTACGGGGTGATGTGGCTGGCCGGCCGTTATTGCGGCCGATATAAAACCTTCGACCGGATCGGTCTGCCTTTGAACGTCGGCATGCTGATGCTGGCCTCGACGGCGGCCTTCCTCATTTCGAACGGCAGCTTTTACCTGCTTTCCGGACGTTTTGAGGAGGTTTCCCTGAGCGCCTATATTGCCGGCGGCCTGCAGTATTATCTGCCCTATGTCGGCTCGACTCTGCTTTATGTCGCGGCGGGCTACGCCCTGGTCAAATTACTGGCTTTTTTGCCGGCGCTTCAAAGCCGCCACACATCGGCTTAATAGACCGTCTCTCTCGCAAGGTGGATGCGCTACCGCTTATCCACCCTACCTGACGGCTGCCTATTTCATCTGCAGCTTTAACCCCGCACAGCAGAAAAACACCCGCTCGCAATGGGCCGCGATCAGTTGCGCGGCCCTGCCGGATAAATCGACATACTGCCTGGCCAGCGCATTGTCCGGAATGATTCCGAGGCCGACCTCGTTCAACACCAGCACCATCGCGCACGGCAATTGCATCGCCGCTTCCAGTTCGGCCAGGATGTCCGCCTCCATCGCGCCATGGTAGAGCTGATTGTTCAGCCACATCGAAATGCATTCGACCAGCACCGGACCGGGGCAGCGCTGCAGGACCCCCAGCAGGTTGACCGGCTCCTCGATCGTGACGAACGCATCCTGCCGGCGCTGGCGATGAATCCTGATTCGTTCCCGCATTTCATCATCGACAAACTCGGTCGTCGCCAAATAATAAGGCTTGCGGCCGCCCGCCTGTTCCAGAATATACGCCTCGGCCAGGTGCGATTTGCCGCTTTTGACGCCGCCGGTAAACAAGGTTTTCATAACGCCGCCAGAATGCGGTCGATGTCGACATGCGCGGCGACCGTTTCCGCAAACCGGCTGATTTCCGCCTCGCGGTAAGCCGGATAGCAAAATCCCCGGTAAGCCGGATCGATCGCCCGGAAATAACCGGTACGGAACGCGTCATGATCGAACACCCCGTGCACATGCGTCCCCGAAATCCGGCCCTGATGGTAAAACAACGGATGTTTCTGCAGGCGGCCGCAGTGGATTTCATAGCCCTGCACCGCCTCTTCCGAAAACAGCCGGTAAGCGCCGCGCGCGAGTATTTTCGGGCTTCGATAGATCACCTCGTCGTCGATCAGCCCCAGCGCTTCCTCGATGCAAGGCACATCGTGTTCGAGCGCATCGGGATCGTGCAGCCTGTTGCACAGCATCTGATAGCCGCCGCAGAGGCCGAATATCGGTCCGTTAAACTGTCGCAGTTCCGCAAACAGCCCCTCTTTCTTCAGCCAGTGCAGATCGCGGATCACGGTCTTGCTGCCCGGCAGCAGCGCCATGTCGAAGCCGGCCAGCGGGCGATAGTGGTGCACTACCTCGACGTCGAGTTCGGGATCGGCGATCAACGCGTCCAGGTCGTTGTAATTGCTGAGCCCCGGATAGGCAATCGCCGCAACCCGGACTTTGACCGCGCCGAGGCGCTGGCGGTAGTTCTGCAGCGACTGCGAATCTTCCATGTCGATGTTCAGCGGCCGGAACGGCACGACGCCCAACACCGGCACACCGAAACGCTCGGCTATAATCTTTTCGCCCTCGTCGAAAAAGCGCCGGTCGCCGCGGAACTTGTTTACGATCACCCCGGCCAGGTTCGCCCGCATCACCGGGTCCATCAATTCGAGCGTCCCGTAAATCGAGGCGAATACGCCGCCACGCTCGATGTCGGCGACCAGGATGTTTTTCGTGCCGAACGTTTTGGCGACGAAGGTGTTCGATAAATCCTTGTCGAGCAGGTTCAGTTCGACCGGCGATCCTGCGCCTTCGGCGACCACCAGGTCGAAATCCGCTCGAAGGCCGTTGAACGCCTTCTCAACCTCGGCCTGCAAAGCGCCGATGTGGTTGTAATAATCGGCGATCGACTGGTTTCGATGGACCTTGCCGTTCACGATCACCTGCACCGAACCGCTGCCTTGCGATTTCAACAGCACCGGATTGAAGCGGCAGCTCGGCTCCGTGCGCGCCGCTTCGGCCTGCAGACACTGTGCACGGGAGATTTCGCCGCCTTCGACGGTCACCGCCGAATTGTTCGAGACATTCTGCGCCTTGAACGGGGCGACCCTGATTCCCCGGTCGGCGAAAATCCGGCACAACGCCATGACCAGGGTGGTTTTGCCGGCGTCGGAACCGGTGCCGAACACGGCCAACGGTTTCATCATCGGTTCAGATAATCGATATAAGTATAATCGTGCTGGCGGCGCAGCTTGTGCACCGAGCCGGGATCGATGCGCAATTGGAATGCATTCGCCGGCGGCAGGTCCAGCACCCGTGCAAGCAGAGCACGAATCGCGCCCGCGTGGGTCACGATCAGCACCTGTTCGTGCGGCTGACTCAACAGCTCCTGCCAGAAGCCGCCGACGCGCTCGCAAAGATCGGTGAAGCTTTCGCCGTCGGGCGGCGCGGTCTCGACGAAATTGCCGGTCCACCGGCTGAGCAAATCGGGCTCGATTTCGTCGAAGCGGCGGCCTTCCCATCGGCCGAAATTCAGTTCAAGCAGCCGGTCGTCGACAATCACGCTCGGCGATAACGTTTCGGCCAATTGCATGCAGCGCGTCAAAGGACTGCTGTATACCGCGCAACACTCGACCGAAGCAGGCAGCTTTTGCCGCAGAGCCGCCAGTTCTTCGCTGAAACCCGGCGACAGTGCCACGTCGGTTTGGCCATAGCACAGCCCGATTTCGGTTGCGGTCCGGGTATGGCGGATCAGATAGATGTCCATGACGCGCCGACGCCCAGATAGAACACCGTTTCGGCGACCTGTTGGCAGGCGCCGAGACAATCGCCGGTATAGCCGCCGATATGCCGATTGAAATACCGGCCCAGCCACAGTGTGGAAAACACGGACGGCAACGTCGCCAGCAGACAACTGGCCGGGAGGAAAACGAACGGCAGCAGCGCCATGGCAGCCGCAAACGCCAGATCGGCAAAACCGGGCCGGAACATCGCGCCGCCGCTTTTGCTGTTTTCGGTCCGCGCATAACGGTATCGCCGCATCAAGAGCAACGGCATCAGCCGGCTCATGCTGTGTCCCGCCAGCAAAATCCAGGGCACGATGCGAACGTCCAGCGAGCCGAGCAAACCGACCTTCAGCAGCAATAGCAGCATCAGGCCGAGCGTGCCGTATACCCCGATCGCCGAATCCTTCATGATGGCGAGGATGCGTTCCTTACCGTAACCGCCGCCGAAGCCGTCGCAAACATCCGCGAAGCCATCCTCGTGAAAAGCGCCGGTGATCCAGATACCGGCGATCAGCGCAATCACCGCCGCGACCGTCGTCGGCCAGAGCTGCACCGCCAGATAATATGCCCCCCCCGACAAGCCGCCGACAATCCACCCGATCATCGGCAAAAAGATCGCCGATTGCGGCAATTGTTGATAATCGAGATTTTTCGGGCACGGCAAACGGGTATAAAAGCTAAGCGCCAACAACAAACGTTTTAGATTGAACATTGAGCTTGATGAGTGAATTGAGGCTTCCACTTCGGGAATGGGATCGGCTTGCTTTAGCGCAATGATCTGACATGCGGGTAATTGGTAATTTTACTGTCTACCGTCATCAAGGGACAATCATAGAGCCGGGCTGTCGCCACGATAATTTGATCGGCGGGATCGCGGTGAAAAGGTTGAGGCAAACGGGTTGACTCTATATCCAAATGTGGGTGTCCAACAAAATCACCGGAGCGACTCCCAATCATTCAGTGCCACCGACTCGGTCGGTTCTGAATAGCGAATTTTTGTACCACGCAAGGGATAGGTTCGGGCTGTATTTTGCTGTTCTTTTTCACGCTGCAATCCCAAACGGAAATAATGTATCAAATCGTATACTTCGGCGAGCTTTTCGGCTGGAATATGCTTTATTTCCTCAATAATTTGCTCATGTAATAGCATTTTAATCTCCATTTTCGAATCGGTTCATCGTAACACGAGCGCCGCCGGCAAAAATTTTTTATTTGGTCCCTTTCCAACGTCCGGCAATAAAATCCAGCGCCTCCTTAATATTCAGATCGCGGGTCGCGCCGCCGGTGCGCACATAGAATTTTTGCGTATTGCCCTGCTCGACGAACACCGGCCGGTTCGCCGGCGAGACGATCAGGCGGCAGACGTGCTTGCCGTCGATCACATGGAACAATACGTGCACGAAAGCGCACAGGTCGGCGCCGAGGTTCGCCGAAATCGCCGTCATCACCGCCTGTTCGAAGCCGTCCTGATCCGGCCGCTTCAAGGTTTGATAATCTTTCTCCAGCCCGATCACTTCGCCGTTGTCGGCCACGCCGATCAGCAAAGTGCCGCCGATAGAACTGTTCAGGAATCCGGCCACGGTCTTCAGAATCACGCCTTCCAGCGCACGATTGATCCGCGATTCCGCCATGTCCCAGCGCAATGACGATTTGAATTCCAGGTGAGGGCCTTCGCCCTGGCGGATGATCGACGGCAAATCCTTGTCCAGTTCCATTTTCAAATAATCGATATGGACGAAACGCTGATGGATCAGTCTGAATAAAAAGAGCGAGAGCAATCCGACCACCGCGCCGATTTCCGCATAGAACATCAGCAGCATCAAGTTATTGTGCGAAATCCTGCCCATCACCATGTCGGCGATCTGCCCGAACATATACTCGAACGAAGAGAGCGGATCCACAGACTGCTCGCGCGCGCTGATATAATCGTAGCTCGGCGCCAGAATCAGCACGCCGATCAGCGCGCCGTTCAAGGCCGCGGCCAAATACAGTTTCAATTGCTGCCGCCAGATTCTCAGTATCAGGATGAAAAATCGCTTCATGCTCGCTTCAGTTTTCCGCAGGGCGAAAAGGGATCGTGAAGATAGGGATTTTCAGCAGTTTCACCGCTTTGGGTCGACGCCGGCCTGCTCGAAGCTGGCCATCTCGTTCAAAAACGAGACCGCCGACCGCAGCAGCGGATAGGCCAGCGCGATACCGGAACCTTCGCCCAGACGCATGTCGAGATTCAGTAAAGGCTCTGCATTCAGATGTTCCAGCAAGGCCCGATGCCCCTGTTCTCCCGACATATGACTGAAAACGCAATAGTCAAGCACGGCAGGATAAATCTTCGCCGCCGCCAGCAAGGCGCTGCAGGCGATAAAGCCGTCGACGGCGATCAGCATGCGCAGTTCGGCGGCTTTCAGATAGGCGCCCGCCATCATCGCGATCTCGAAGCCGCCGAAGGTGGCCAAGACTTCGGTTGCGCCGGTCAATCCCGGATGGCAGGTTAACGCCTGTTTTAAAATCTCGAATTTATGATGCAGTTGCGCATCGTCAAGACCGGTCCCCCGGCCTATGCAGCGTTCCAGCGGCAAGCCGGTCAGACAGTGCATGATCAACGCCGCGGAAGACGTATTGCCGATTCCCATTTCGCCGAAACCGATGCAGTTGCAGCCCCGATCATACTGTTGCTGCACCAGCTCGGCCCCCCTGCCGAGCGCCGTTTCGCCTTGTTCGAGCGTCATCGCCGGCTGTTCCAGAAAATTGGCCGTGCCCTTGCCGATACCGGCATGAATCAAACCGGGCAGCGCCGAAAGGTCGGCATTCACGCCGGCATCGACGATCCGCAAATCGATTCGATGCTGCCTGGCAAACACATTGATCGCTGCGCCGCCCGCGGCAAAATTGGCGACCATCTGCGCGGTAACCGTTTGCGGATAAGCGCTGACGCCAGCCGCGGCGATGCCGTGGTCGCCCGCGAATACGATAATGCAGGGCTTATCCAGCGAAGGCGTCAGGCTGTTCCGTATCAGTCCGATCCGCAGCGCCAAGGTTTCCAGTTGCCCCAGCGCGCCGAGCGGTTTGGTCTTTTGATCGATTCTGGACTGCAAGGCCCGTTCCAGGATCCGTGGCAGCGGCTGAATATCAAATATCGCCGGCACGGCTGTTCCAGCGGTTTTCGAACAACAGCTCGTCGAGCGGCATCCGCTCCGCCCAGCGCTCCTGTTCCAGCATCGGTTTTTCGTAAAACCGTTCGACATGGCCCAGGCACAGAATCGCGGCCGGCCGGCTGCCTTCGGGCATCGCCAGCAGGCGTTTCAGTTCCTCAGGTTCGAACAGCGAGACCCAGCCCATGCCCAAGCCTTCAGCACGCGCCGCCAGCCAGAGATTCTGGATCGCGCAGGCCAGCGAAGCGAGGTCCATGTCCGGCATCGTGCGCCGGCCAAACACGGCCTTTTCGCGCTGGTCGCAGAGCGACGCGACCAATACGACCGCGCAGTCGAGAATACCTTCGACCTTCAGTTTCATGAATTCGTCTTCGCGCTCGTGCAACGCTTTGGCGGTCCGGACCCGCTCTTGCTCGACCAGCGCATGGATTTGCCCGCGTAAGGCGTTCGAAGTAATCCGAATGAACCGCCACGGCTGCATGAAACCCACGCTGGGCGCCTGATGCGCCGCATCGAGCAGGCGCCCGAGCACATCGGAAGCGATCGGATCGGGCAGGAAATGGCGCATGTCGCGGCGCTCGTAGATCGCCCGGTAGACGGCGGCGCGCTCCGCCTCGGAATAACGGTGTTCAGTCATCGGACCGGTAAGAATCGAGCGTTCGCTGCAAACTCAAAGCTCAGAGATGGTAAGGATGCGCCGCCTCGAAACCGTGCACCTTCGCTTTGGTGCTAAAAACCGGCGGCGTCCAGCTCCCGTGTTCCTGACCGGCCAGATGGGCGGCCAGCCAGTTCGCCTGATGGCGTATCGGCATGATGTAGGCATACAGCCTGCCGTTCGGCAGTTCCGCGACATCGCCCAGCGCATAGATATGCTCGTCTTCGGTTCGGAGGCAATCGTCGACCTTGATTCCGCGCCCGACCGCCAATCCCGCCTGCTCGGCCAGTCCGGTGCGCGGCTTGAAGCCGCACGCCACGATCACCGCATCGAATTCGGCCGCCGCTTCGGTCAACACGCACACTTTGTCGTTCTCGTCGGCGAGGCTATGGACAGACTGATTCAATAATACGTCGACACCGGCGTGATTCAGGTTTTCGAACAACGACAATGAATCCTCTTCGGCCAGTTGGCGTTCCATTAACCGGTTCATCGCATGGTACAGCGTTACGCTGTCGCCGGAAATGGCCAGATCGGAAGCCACTTCGCAGCCGATCAAGCCGCCGCCGATGATCGCCCAGTCCGGCCGGCGGTTTTGGCTCAAGATACCGTGGCGGAACTTGCGCAGCGCCTTTAAATCGGCCAGGCTGTTCAGGCAAAAAAACAGTTCGCGGTAAGGCTGGAGCGGCGGCGGAACGAAGGCGGCGGAGCCTTGGGCGATGATCAGTTTGTCGTATTTGAGCGATTTTTCCTGGCAGGCCCCCGCCACCTCGACCCGGCGCGGGATACGGTGTATCGCGGTGATTTCGGCACCGCTGATCACCTCGATACGGTTTTCCCTGAGCGCCGAGAACGGCTTCAGAACGATCGTTTCTTCGATCGTATCCTTGCTGAAGCCGCGCGAAAGCAAGGGCCGGGAATAATAGCCGTCGTTCTCGCGGGTCACCAGGGTAATCTCCGCATCGGCATCCAGGGCGCGGTATTTCTCCGCAAAAGTCACTCCGGCGACGCCGGAGCCAATGATTACGACTTGCATGCGATATCCCGTACCCGTCCTAGTCGATCAACTCGAAATCGCTTTTGACGGTGCCGCACTCGGGGCAGCGCCAATCATCCGGAATGTCTTCGAAGCGGGTGCCCGGCGCCACGCCGCTGTCGGGATCGCCTTCGCTCTCGTCGTAAATATGCCCGCAAATCGTGCACTGGTATCTTTTGTAATCCGACATGATCATTCCTCTCTTCTGGAAAAACTTGGGTAAAACAAAATGCGGTTCCGCGTTTTGTGCGGAATCAGACAGACGATTGACTGTATCAGTTCTCCGACCATTTTCAAACCGGCGTTGCCGATTATTTTTTAAACGGCAGGTAATCCGCCGCGTTTAACCGGTAAATTTTTACCGCCTGCCGCTCGCGCGTCAAAAAATTTTCGATCGCTTCGGCAAAAGCGGAATCCTTCAGCCAGTGAACCGAATAGGTCGGGACCGGCTCGAAGCCGCGCGCGATTTTGTGCTCGCCCTGCGCGCCGGAATCGAAGCGTTGCAGACTGTGTTCAATGCAATACTCCAGTCCCTGATAATAACAGGCCTCGAAATGCAGGGCGTCGAACGCTTCGGCGCAGCCCCAGTAACGGCCGTACAGCGTATCGCTGCCGATGAAGCTCAATGCCGCAGCGACCGTTTTTCCATGTTTGAGCGCCTGCACCAGCAGCATTCGACCTCCCATTGCGGCGGCGCATCGCCTGAAAAAATCAGGCGCCAAATAAGGCTGCGAGGCATTTTTCAAATAGGTCAGCGCATAAAACCGGTAAAACGCCTGCCAATCCTCATCGGTGGCCTGATCGCCCGGCACGCGCCGCATTTCGACCCCGGCTTCGCCGACTTTTCGCCGTTCGCGCCGGATCATCTTGCGTTTGGCCGCATTGAATGTTTCCAGATAATCGCCGAAGCTCCGATAGCCTTTGTTGAACCAATGATACTGCACGCCCTCACGCAACGATAATCCCTGGGATTGCCATTGTCCGGCCTCTTGTTCGACAGGAAACAGACAGTGCCATGAAGAGATTCCCTTGCCTATCGACTGCTCCCGGATGAATTGAAGCATCAGCCGCATCACGCTTGCCCGGTCGATTGTTTCTTTAATCGATAGGCGCGATCCCGGACACGGCGTAAACGGAACCGCGGTCAGCCATTTCGGATAATAGGCCAAGCCATGCTGGTGGTAAGCCGCCGCCCATTGTTGATCGAACACATACTCGCCGTACGAATGGGTTTTCAGATACAAAGGCAGCAACGCGATCAGCTCTGCGTCATCGTATACCAGCAGATGCCGCGGCAGCCAGCCGGTCGGCTCCGAAACCGAGCCGCTCTCTTCCAGCGCCGCCAGAAATTCATGGCGGATAAACGGATAATCGCTCCCGGCCAGTGCATTCCAGTCCGCATCGGCGATATCGCCGATGCTTTCTATCTGTTTTACTTGCATGGTCAAACCCGATAAAGTGGAGCCGTTACCCTCTCGGCATTTTATCCGTATCTGATTGAAAGGCCCTAATTACAGGCCAGCGAGTGATGCGCTAGCTGATTTTGCGGCATCTCGCATACACCATTCCATAAACGGCCAGATTTAGCAAAATCACGCCAAATCCCAATACGATCTGCATGTTTGGGGTCAACATCGAAGGATAAATGATCGGTACGAGGTAATGCTCGATGAATCCGCCGGCGTAATGATCGCCGCTCGCCGAGCGCAGCCGGTTTTCGAGCAGGGTCAGGGGGCATAGCCAACCCGCAAATTCGATCAGCGCGCCCCATATCGCGGCAGGAAGGTGCACCCAGATCATCCTGGGGTATTTTAATACCAACAGCCCGCCGAATATCACGAACAGGATAAAGGCGAGGTGAATAGCCACGGTCAGGTCGGCAAATATCCGATTTAGCATAGGGACGTTAACTTAGCCTTTGATGCAGATGACCGGTTCCAACCTGGCAATCTTATGCGCCAGCCCGGCCTTGTCCGCCGCACCGACGACCGCTCCGGCATCTTTATACGCCAGCGGAGCCTCTTCGGCGATTCCTCGCAACGAAGGGCTGCGAATGATGATGCCCTGCCGGGCCAGTTCGTCCACCAGTTCGCGGCCGCGCCACTGTTTGGCAGCTTGGTGCCGGCTCATTGCCCGGCCGGCGCCGTGACAGGCGGAACTGAAAGCCCGGTTTGCGCCTTTTTCGGTCCCGCACAGCACATAGGAACTGGTGCCCATCGAACCGCCGATCAGTACCGGCTGGCCGACTTCGCGAAACGCCTCGGGCAAATCCGGGTGGCCCGGCCCGTAAGCGCGGGTTGCGCCTTTGCGGTGAATATACAACTCCTTTTTGCGGCCGTTTACCGTGTAGTGTTCCACTTTACAGGTATTGTGCGAGACGTCATACAGCAGTTCCAGACGGACGCCGGGAAACACCGTATCCACCGCCTTCTGGGTCAGATGCGTCAATATCTGGCGGTTGGCCAATGCGCAGTTGATCGCGGCGCGCATCGCGCCGAGATAGCGCCTGCCCAGCGGCGAACGGATCGGCGCGCAGGCGAGTTCGCGGTCGGGTAAGGCGATTTTGTATTGAGCGGCCGCCATCGCCATTTCTTTCAAAAACTCGGTCCCGATCTGGTGACCCAGCCCCCGGGAACCGCAATGAATCGTAATCACGATGCCGTCAGTCCGTAAACCGAACTTTTCCGCCACCGGCCGGTGATAGATTTCAACGACGCGCTGCACTTCCAGATAATGGTTACCCGATCCCAACGTGCCCATTTCCTCCCGCTGCCGTTCTCGAGCCCTCGCCGAAACCTGGGCCGGATCGGCGCCTGCCATGCAGCCGCGTTCTTCGATGCGTTCCAGATCCGCTGCTTCCCCGAATCCCCGATCGATCGCCCAGCGTGCGCCGCCGGTCAACATCGCGGTCATTTCATGCGGATTCAAATGTATTTTGCCGCGGCTGCCGACCCCGGCTGGAATCGCCCGATACAGTTCATCCGCCAGCCTATGCGGGTCCGATTCAAGCCTATCCATTGTCAAACCGGTATGTAAAGTCCGCACGCCGCAGGAAATATCGAAACCGACGCCGCCAGCCGAAATTACGCCACCTTGATCCGGATCGAACGCGGCCACGCCGCCGATCGGGAAACCGTAACCCCAATGCGCATCGGGCATCGCATACGCCGCTTCGACGATGCCGGGGAGAGTCGCGACATTGGTGATTTGTTCGTAGACCTTTGGGTCCATCGCGCGAATCAGCCCTTCATCCGCATAAATGACGGCCGGCACCCGCATGGCGGCCGTGGGCGGAATTTCCCAGCAGGTTTCGCCGCGCCGAATCAACTGACCGATATTCATCGCGTTTCTCCTAGACATCGACAATGCATTGGGCGACCCACATGGCTTCTTCGTTCCGGTAAACGCGCAATTCGGTAAAGGTGCCGCCTTTGGCCTCTACGGCAGGCTGATGCCTTTCCCTGTCCACGGTTTCCCCGCTGGCCGTAGCGGTCAGCTCGCCTTGTTCAATCTTTACTTCATAGCGGCCGAAAATCAAATGCTGCGTCGACATCTGGTAGATCAACTCGTTGATCCAGTCCAGAAATAACAGTTCATTATCCGGCGCTCGGCATTTTATTGAAATCGTCCGGGTTTTCCGGACGGCATTCGGATCGGTGGTGACGGCGGTCAAGGCCAGGGCGGCCTGTTCAAAGCTTCCGGCCAGCGTCGGCGCAATGCCCCGGATTCCCATATCGGCGTCATGATCGAAGTGTTCCCAATGCGGAAGCTGTGCTCTCGGCATATTTTTTTCCGGCGGATCTCTGAATAAAAGGTTCATGTTCAAAATTCGGCCTTCCACTATAATTAATCCCAATTTTCGAATCAGTTAAATAACACATGCATTCGACAACGCTTGGCAATCTTTTCTCAAATGTTCCGGAGCACTTACCGGACGAACTGTTCGAAACCCTGCTGAAACAAGGCGGAATCGAAATCGAACGGATCGTTTCCAAAGGTTATGCGACCCCGGAGAATCAATGGTATGACCAAAGCTGGGATGAATGGGTGCTCTTGCTTCAGGGGCGGGCGACATTGAGTTACCAAGATGAAGCTAACCCCATGCATCTGAAGCCTGGCGATTATTTACTCATACCTGCGCATCGCCGCCATCGCGTCGAATGGACGGATCCTGTGCTGGAAACCATCTGGATCGCGATCCATTGGCGTTAGCCTTCGCCTTGTTACAGAAAAGCTGATCGAAGGGATCATTTATTTCGTTCACTCTGCATTCAGTATCTGTTGACTATTATCTCATTGAAGAGAAACAGTTCTTCCCGTTATTTGTCCTATGCGGGTTAAGCGGGTATATATTCCTGCGCTTGCAGGACGTTTATGATCCAAATGCACAGGGTGACCAAAATGGATGAATTTGACATGCAGAATACACCGGTCCATAACCCGAGTTCTTCACTCGAATCGCTTTGCCAGGAATTCAATGGCATCAGTTTTTATGGTCTGGAATACATCATCGAAGATTTTTTTCAGATTCAAAATGCAAAATCCGCGACCTCCCCTTCATTTCACCCTGTAGACTGGTTCGGTTTGCACGGCTGACTGAAAGCATTCGTACGCTTATCCAAATTCTTCAGTAAGTCTATCCAACCGCCTTGATGAGTACGGGCTTCACTCTGGCCCGCCGACCGCTCTAATCATCAAGATTTCAAGCTTCGCATTTTCGTATAGGGCCCCCAGGGTTCGCTTACGATTCGCTTTTCTTCTCACTTTATTTTCCCGATTGCTCACCCCTCCTTTGACCGATTGAACAATCGAATCCGAAATACATCCCACGGACAAGGGACTGTAAGATCCTATTCCAGGGCCGGAGTTAGGCCTTATGGAAAAAGTCAAGTGTATAGTGTATATGACAGGAGGAAGTTTATGGCCAAAGAAGCTAAATCTTACTCACCCGACGAACAAACGCCGAGCGAGAAATATCCGAAAAGCCCATTGCCCGCTCAACATCAGGAGCGTCCGGGGATTGAAGCGGAAATGATACCGCGGCCTGAATATCTTGCCCCCGCTTACAAGGGCGCAGATAAATTAAAAGATAAGGTCGCATTAATCACGGGGGGAGATTCGGGCATCGGCCGTGCGGTGGCGGTCCTTTTCGCGCGCGAAGGCGCCGATTCCGCCATCACTTATCTCCCTAATGAGCAAACGGATGCCGAAGAAACACAGCGGCAAGTCGAAAAAGAAGGCCGTCGCTGTTTGCTGATTGCCGGCGATGTAACCCGTCCGGAATTTTGTCAAAATGCCGTGGAAAAAGTCGTCCAGGAATTCGGTGAATTAAATATCCTGGTCAATAACGCCGCCTATCAGCAAAATCAGGAGTCCGTCGAAGATATCTCGGACGAGCAATTCGATAAAACGTTTAAAACCAATATCTATGGTTATTTCCGCATGGCAAAGGCGGCGGTCAAGCATTTGAAGGATGGCGATGCGATCGTTAACTGCGGTTCTATTACCGGTTTGGAAGGGAACAAGCATTTGATCGATTACGCTACCACAAAAGGCGCCATTCATGCCTTCACAAAATCGCTTGCGCTCAATCTGGTGGATAAAGGCATCCGGGTCAATTGCGTTGCTCCGGGGCCGGTGTGGACGCCTTTGAACGTCGTCGATAAACCGGCCGAAAAAGTCGCCCAGCATGGAGGCAGCACACCAATGAAACGACCAGCCCAACCGGAAGAAATTGCACCGGCGTTTGTGTTTTTCGCCTCGAACAGCGACTCCAGCTACATCAATGGCGAAATCATGACGTTGCTGGGCGGCGAAACGCGAGCGGCCTGAATCTCGGCCATAAAAAAACCCCCGGCCTCGGGGTGAGGGCGGGGGTTGGGTATTAAAAGCTTGGCGATTCCCTACTTTCGCACGACAACCTGTCGCACTATCATTGGCGCTAAGCGGTTTCACTGCCGAGTTCGGGATGGGATCGGGTGGTTCACGCTCGCTATGGTCACCAAGCAAACTGGCTAGATCGACAAGTACTGCGGTCGATCATCGGCAGGAGGCTAGCCTTCTGCCTTGGAAATCTGTAACATTCAATTCTCTCGCTTTAAAGCGTCAGCTGTCGGCTCAGTTTTCTTCTGCGCCTCACCCAAACCGATTGGGTGTTATATGGTCAAGCCTCACGGGCAATTAGTACACGTTAGCTGCACGCATTACTGCGCTTCCACACCGTGCCTATCCACGTCGTCGTCTCCAACGGCCCTTCAGGGGACTTGTCGTCCCAGTGAGATCTCATCTTGGGAGGGGCTTCCCGCTTAGATGCTTTCAGCGGTTATCCTGTCCGTACATAGCTACCCGGCAATGCGATTGGCATCACAACCGGAACACCAGCGGTACGTCCACTCCGGTCCTCTCGTACTAGGAGCAGCTTCCCTCAAATCTCAAACGCCCACGGCAGATAGGGACCGAACTGTCTCACGACGTTCTGAACCCAGCTCGCGTACCACTTTAAATGGCGAACAGCCATACCCTTGGGACCTGCTTCAGCCCCAGGATGTGATGAGCCGACATCGAGGTGCCAAACACCGCCGTCGATATGAACTCTTGGGCGGTATCAGCCTGTTATCCCCGGAGTACCTTTTATCCGTTGAGCGATGGCCCTTCCATTCAGAACCACCGGATCACTATGACCTACTTTCGTACCTGCTCGACCTGTCCGTCTCGCAGTCAAGCACCCTTATGCCATTGCACTCATTGCCTGATTTCCGACCAGGCTGAGGGTACCTTCGTGCTCCTCCGTTACGCTTTGGGAGGAGACCGCCCCAGTCAAACTACCCACCAGACACTGTCCCTAGCCCGGATCACGGGCCGAGGTTAGAACTTCAAATAAACCAGGGTGGTATTTCAAGGTTGGCTCCACGCGAACTGGCGTCCACGCTTCGCAGCCTCCCACCTATCCTACACAAGTCGATTCAAAGTCCAGTGTCAAGCTATAGTAAAGGTTCACGGGGTCTTTCCGTCTAACCGCGGGTACACTGCATCTTCACAGCGATTTCAATTTCACTGAGTCTCGGGTGGAGACAGTGTGGCCATCGTTACGCCATTCGTGCAGGTCGGAACTTACCCGACAAGGAATTTCGCTACCTTAGGACCGTTATAGTTACGGCCGCCGTTTACTGGGGCTTCGATCAAGAGCTTCGCTTGCGCTGACCCCATCAATTAACCTTCCAGCACCGGGCAGGCGTCACACCCTATACGTCCTCTTTCGAGTTTGCAGAGTGCTATGTTTTTGCTAAACAGTCGCAGCCACCAATTTTATGCTACCTTGCTCGGCTCCATCCGCGAGGGACTTCACCTAACCAAGGCGTACCTTATCCCGAAGTTACGGTACCATTTTGCCTAGTTCCTTCACCCGAGTTCTCTCAAGCGCCTGAGAATTCTCATCCCACCCACCTGTGTCGGTTTAGGGTACGGCCACTCGCAACCTGAAGCTTAGAGGTTTTTCTTGGAAGCTTGGCATCGATCGCTTCGCGGCTCCGTAGAGCCTGCTCATCATCACGTCTCGGGATTGAGCGCCCGGATTTGCCTAAGCGCTCTCCCTACCGGCTTGCACTGCCACTTCCAACCGGCAGCCGATCTAGCCTTCTCCGTCACCCCATCGCAGTTGCGACCGGTACAGGAATATTAACCTGTTTGCCATCGACTACGCCTTTCGGCCTCGCCTTAGGTACCGACTAACCCTGCGTCGATTAGCGTTGCGCAGGAAACCTTGGGTTTTCGGCGTGCGGGTTTTTCACCCGCATTATCGTTACTCATGTCAGCATTCGCACTTCCGATACCTCCAGCCGACTTCTCAATCGACCTTCGCAGGCGTACGGAACGCTCCTCTACCGCTCATCTTGCGATGAACCCGTAGCTTCGGTACTATGCTTAGCCCCGGTAAATCTTCCGCGCAGGCCGACTCGACCAGTGAGCTATTACGCTTTCTTTAAAGGGTGGCTGCTTCTAAGCCAACCTCCTGGTTGTCTGGGCCTTCCCACATCGTTTCCCACTGAGCATAGATTTTGGGACCTTAGCTGACGGTCTGGGCTGTTTCCCTTTTCACGACGGACCTTATCACCCGCCGTGTGTCTCCCGTGCTCGCACTTCTGGGTATTCGGAGTTTGCATCGGGTTGGTAAGTCGGGATGACCCCCCTAGCCGAAACAGTGCTCTACCCCCCAGAGTGATACACGAGGCGCTACCTAAATAGCTTTCGAGGAGAACCAGCTATCTCCGAGCTTGATTAGCCTTTCACTCCGATCCACAACTCATCCCCTACCTTTTCAACGGGAGTGGGTTCGGTCCTCCAGTCAGTATTACCTGACCTTCAACCTGGTCATGGATAGATCGCCCGGTTTCGGGTCTAATCCCAGCGACTGAACGCCCTGTTCAGACTCGCTTTCGCTACGCCTCCCCTATGCGGTTAAGCTTGCCACTGAGATTAAGTCGCTGACCCATTATACAAAAGGTACGCAGTCACCGAACAAAGTCGGCTCCCACTGCTTGTACGCATACGGTTTCAGGATCTATTTCACTCCGATCTCCTCGGTTCTTTTCGCCTTTCCCTCACGGTACTGGTTCACTATCGGTCAGTAAGGAGTATTTAGCCTTGGAGGATGGTCCCCCCTTCTTCAGACAGGGTTTCACGTGCCCCGCCCTACTCGTCTTCATCTTGGCGTCGTTTTCGTGTACCGGACTATCACCGTCTTTGGTGGGACTTTCCAGACCCTTCCACTAACAGGTGCCAAAACTTAAGGGCTAATCCCCGTTCGCTCGCCGCTACTAAGGGAATCTCGGTTGATTTCTTTTCCTCCGGGTACTTAGATGTTTCAGTTCTCCGGGTTCGCTTCCTGCACCTATGGATTCAGTGCAGGATACTTGAGTGCTCTCAAGTGGGTTGCCCCATTCGGACATCCGCGGGTCAAAGTGTGTTTGCAAACTCACCGCGGCTTATCGCATGCTACAACGTCCTTCATCGCCTCTTACTGCCTAGGCATCCACCGTATGCGCTTATTCACTTGACCATATAACCCCAATCATTCTGAAGTTATCGATCAGCTGACATTTTCGCTTGTTCTGCTTGAGAACGGGTTCTTGTTTGCTGGCACAGCGAGTACGGCTCGGCTTCGGTGAGGAAGCTTCGTCACTCTTTCTGTGTCAGTTCACTTGAACTCGTTACATCACTTCATGGCAGTGATACCATGGTGTGATTTCGTTACAGATTTCCAGTTTGTTAAAGAGCTATTGATGAGCGGACTCATCAATTCTATAAAGTCTCGGTTCACTCCGTCCGCGCTGCTTCGAGGCAGTGCCGGCGGCGGTGCATGAAAACTTTATAGAGTTGATGGTGGAGCCAAGGAGGATCGAACTCCTGACCTCCTGCGTGCAAGGCAGGCGCTCTCCCAGCTGAGCTATGGCCCCAATGTCGGTTTAAACTGCAAGGCCAGGAGACTTTGCACCATGCCTTTCGCCTATGTTCACCGTGGTCATTGGTGGGCCTAGGAGGACTTGAACCTCCGACCTCACCCTTATCAGGGGTGCGCTCTAACCAGCTGAGCTACAGGCCCAGGCTCATGTCTTTCGTGATCAAAATAATTTGTTGTGGATGCTCATGATGCGTCAGGCATCTTTGTAAGGAGGTGATCCAGCCCCAGGTTCCCCTAGGGCTACCTTGTTACGACTTCACCCCAGTCATGAATCACAAAGTGGTAAGCGCCCTCCCGAAGGTTAGACTACCTACTTCTTTTGCAACCCACTCCCATGGTGTGACGGGCGGTGTGTACAAGGCCCGGGAACGTATTCACCGCGACATTCTGATTCGCGATTACTAGCGATTCCGACTTCATGGAGTCGAGTTGCAGACTCCAATCCGGACTAGGACCGGCTTTGTGGGATTGGCTGGCTCTCGCGAGTTCGCTGCCCTCTGTACCGGCCATTGTAGCACGTGTGTAGCCCTACCCATAAGGGCCATGATGACTTGACGTCGTCCCCACCTTCCTCCGGTTTATCACCGGCAGTCTCCCTAGAGTTCCCGGCATCACCCGTTGGCAACTAAGGATAAGGGTTGCGCTCGTTACGGGACTTAACCCAACATCTCACGACACGAGCTGACGACAGCCATGCAGCACCTGTCTCAGAGTTCCCGAAGGCACTCTACGATCTCTCACAGATTCTCTGGATGTCAAGGGTAGGTAAGGTTCTTCGCGTTGCATCGAATTAAACCACATGCTCCACCGCTTGTGCGGGCCCCCGTCAATTCATTTGAGTTTTAACCTTGCGGCCGTACTCCCCAGGCGGTCAACTTATCGCGTTAGCTGCGCCACGAATCTTACGAATAAGACCAACGGCTAGTTGACATCGTTTACGGCGTGGACTACCAGGGTATCTAATCCTGTTTGCTACCCACGCTTTCGTACCTCAGCGTCAGTTTGAGTCCAGAGAGGCGCCTTCGCCACTGGTGTTCCTTCCGATCTCTACGCATTTCACCGCTACACCGGAAATTCCCCTCTCCTCTACTCAACTCGAGCTGCCCAGTATCAAATGCCGTTCCCAGGTTAAGCCCGGGGCTTTCACATCTGACTTAAGCAGCCGCCTACGCACGCTTTACGCCCAGTAATTCCGATTAACGCTTGCACCCTCCGTATTACCGCGGCTGCTGGCACGGAGTTAGCCGGTGCTTTTTCTATCGGTAATGTCAGACTGATGGGTATTCGCCATCAGATGTTCCTCCCGATTAAAAGTGCTTTACAACCCTCAGGCCTTCTTCACACACGCGGTATTGCTGGATCAGGCTTGCGCCCATTGTCCAATATTCCCCACTGCTGCCTCCCGTAGGAGTCTGGGCCGTGTCTCAGTCCCAGTGTGGCTGATCGTCCTCTCAGACCAGCTAGGGATCGTCGCCTTGGTAGGCCTTTACCCTACCAACTAGCTAATCCCACGCAGGCTCATCTGTTAGCGCGAGGCCCGAAGGTCCCCCGCTTTCCCCCTCAGGGCGTATGCGGTATTAGCGTGAGTTTCCCCACGTTGTCCCCCACTAACAGGCAGATTCCTACGCGTTACGCACCCGTCCGCCACTCGTCAGCGCCCGAAGGCCTGTTGCCGTTCGACTTGCATGTGTTAAGCATACCGCCAGCGTTCAATCTGAGCCATGATCAAACTCTTCAGTTCAATCTCGGTGCGACTATAGATCAGTCGCCAATCTTGGCTCGACTTCAGAATTCAACGCAAATTACTTGAATTAACGTCGGTTCTTGGGTCGAATGTTTCTTTGCTGACCATTCCACCACAAGCACCCACACAAATTATTTTGATCGACTTGTTAAAGAGCCGAGGCTGAAGCCTCGTTGAGTCGGACTATTATAAAGATCTTTTATAACCTGTCAACTCTTTTTTCTCAGTGTCCTTTCTGGACATCCTGACCTGAAATCCTTTCAGGCTCCGCCGAAGCCGCCTTGCTTCTGGCGAATTGAGCCGGCCATTATACCCTAGCTCAACCATTTGTCAACCCATCCGTTTCAGTTTCTGTCGGAATCCGACGGGCCATCCCGGCCGCTTCGCCGTCGCCGGCGAAAGAGAGGCGCATTATACGCACTTTTTCGGACTTGGCAAACGGTTTTGTGAAATTCTGCTCGACCCTTAGAACCAAAAACCCGTTAACCCTTTAGTTTTTATAAAAAAATCAACTGCAAATATCCATTCGATCAATTAGCGAGCATCACCTTCATGAATTTCCTTTTACCGACCTGATAGACGTGACTCGCGCCCACCGCAATTTCCAGCTTGGGGTCGGAAATCTTCTCTCCGTCGATTTTCACTCCGCCCTGGTTAATCATTCGGATCGCCTCCGACGTGCTGGCAGTCAGACCGGCGTCTTTTAGTATATTAGCGATACCGTAGTGTTCGCCCTGAATCTTGATTTCCTTCTCTTCGATCTCATCCGGCATCGCGCCACGCTGGAACCGGGCCTCGAAATTTTCGAGTGCTTTTTGGGCCGCCGCCGCGCTATGGAATCTTTCTATGATCTCCTGCGCCAGCAGCACCTTGTAATCGCGCGGATTGGCCCCCAACTGGCATTCCTGCCGCCACTGTCTGATTTCGGTCATCGGACGGAAACTCAGCAATTCAAAATAACGCCACATCAGTTCGTCGGAGATCGACATGAGTTTGCCGAACATGTCATCCGGCGTATCGGTGATGCCGATATAATTGTTTAACGATTTGGACATTTTGTTGACGCCATCCAAACCCTCCAGAATGGGCATCGTGATCACAACCTGCGGCTGTTGGCCGTATTGCTCCTGTAGTTGCCGTCCGACAAGCAAATTGAACTTCTGGTCGGTCCCGCCCAACTCGACATCCGCTCTCATTGCAACCGAGTCATACCCCTGAATCAACGGATACAGAAACTCATGAATCGCAATCGGCTGACCGTTTTTATAGCGCTTGCTGAAATCGTCGCGCTCGAGCATCCTCGCCACGGTATGCTTGGCGGCCAACTGGATCAGATCGGCCGGCGACATCGCATTCATCCAGCTGGAATTGAACATGACCAATGTCTTAGTCGGATCGAGAATCTTGAAAATTTGCTCTTCGTAGGTTTTGGCGTTCTCGATCACTTCATCGCGGGTCAACGGCTTACGCGTGACGTTTTTGCCGGTCGGATCGCCAATCATGCCGGTGAAATCACCAATCAGGAACAGCACTTCATGCCCATGATCCTGAAACTGTTTCAGCTTGTTGATCAATACCGTATGCCCCAGGTGCAAATCGGGAGCCGTCGGATCAAATCCCGCTTTAATTCTAAGCGGCCGTTTTTCTTCAATTTTTTTGATAAGATCCTGCTCAAGCAGCACATCTTGCGCTCCTCTTAACAAGTCCGCCACTATTTCCGCTTGCAACTTATTTCTCCCTTAAAAATCTAGATAAGTAATCGATTAATATTGTGGGATAGGTATTATAAAGAAAAAAATACCCATCTATAATTGGCAAATATCAAAAAAATCCGTACAATGACTTCAGGATAGAGTTAATTATTGCTTTATTGTTTCAATTTCAATAACTTAATCTTCTTCATCGTGAAAATTCAATTTTACGCCCCCTTGCTGATCAGTGTGGGTCTGGCGCTTACATCGTCCACCGTGGACGCCAGAACTTCGCATTTGGCCATTAAAAAGCATGCGAGCGATGCCTCCAAGCGCTCCAAGTTGCATTCACGCAAAGCAGCGAACCATCGTGCATCATCTTCCGAACGATCACATTCCTCCGCTTCGCCATATAAAAAAAGGCCTACTTTGGCAAAGGCCCAGCAAAAGCCGATCATTCTCGATACGGAAGAAACAAACACCGCAAGAATTTCCACTACTCTCTATCCGCTGGCAAAAAACAAGCTGCACTTTCCCAGATTCAGCCAGCGCGGCATTCCTCCTATCGAAACCGCCCCCGCATCCTCGACCATTGCCATACTCGGCAGCCAGAGCTCCAGTTATCTGGAATCGGCTGAACCGGTCGAGTCCTCGGGGTTGACCGGAACCTATGGCATCATCGAAACCGATCTTGCCGAAGCCGGCTACAAAGCGGGGTTGTCCGACGAGTTGATAGACGAATTGACCAGGATTTTCGCGTGGGACATTGATTTTGCATCAAATCTGCATCCCGGCGATCAATTTACCGTACTCTATAAGAACAGCTCCGACACGGGCAACTCCAAAAGAGGCCGTATCTATGCAGCCGAATTTGTCAGCCGCGGTAAATTTCTTACGGCGGTCCGGTTCGAAGATGCCGACGGCAATGCAGGATATTACACTCCCGAAGGCAACAGCCTGCATAAAGCCTTTTTGAGCACGCCGGTCGATTATGCTCGTATCAGCTCACATTTCGATACTCACCGGCGGCATCCGGTCCTTAATCGCATCCGCGCACATAAAGGCGTCGACTATGCCGCCCGCACAGGCACCCCGGTCAAAGCCGCGGGCGACGGCGAAGTCGTTTTCAAAGGCAGGAAAGGCGGATACGGGCAGGTATTGATCCTCAAGCATGGAGATCATTACGAGACGCTGTATGCACATCTTTCCGGCTTCAAGCGCGGCTTGAACGACGGGGACCGCGTAATGCAGGGGGAAGTGATCGGTTATGTCGGCCAAACCGGGCTCGCGACCGGTCCACACCTGCATTATGAGTTCCGGAAGGACGGCATACATCAAAATCCGGAGTCATTGGAACTCAAACGCCCGATGCGCCTCGCCAATCAACAACTGGCCGAATTCAAAGAACAGACCAAACCGTTGTTGGCGAAACTGTATCAGACCAAATCCAGAAACATGCTGGTTAGGAATCAGTAGATTTCATCCATTGAATCTACTGATATAAAGCTTGTAAGCTCCCTTTTTTATCTTAAATCAAGCGGAAAACGAGGATCCGCACCCGCAAGTCGTCGTCGCATTCGGATTGCGAATCACGAACTGCGCACCGTTCACGTCTTCTTTATAATCCACTTCGGCGCCTTGCAGATACTGGATGCTCATCGAATCGATCAATACCGTCACGCCGCCTTTTACGATACTGGTATCATCCTCGTTGACTTCTTCATCGAACGTAAAACCGTATTGAAAACCGGAACAACCGCCGCCGGTCACGTAAACTCTCAGCTTCAGATTATCGTTGCCTTCCTCGGCGATCAGTTCGCTGACCTTGGCGGCCGCGCTGTCGGTAAAATTAATTGGATTTGCCATAAACTTGTCAATGTACAAAATAGTTGAAGTATGGCGGGAATTATGACTATACCCAGTAAAAGAGTCAAGATTTCGACTCTTGCCGGGCAAGCCAAGATTTACCGCCCATCCCGTGCTTCGCCTTTACGGATACAAAGCGACTGCGCTGAGTCCCACATCCTCTGCCAGGCCGAACATCAGATTCATGTTCTGCACGGCCTGTCCCGAGGCACCTTTCACCAGATTGTCGATCACCGACAAAATCACCACCGTTTGCCCGCCCTGCGGACGGTGGATCGCAATCTGGCAGCGATTGCTGCCCCGCACGCTCCGGGTATCGGCATGCGCGCCATTCGGCAATACATCGACGAAAATCTCGTCTTTGTACTTTTGTTCATACAGCGCCTGCAAATCTTCGGTATTGGACTCAAGACGCGCGTATAGCGTCGCATGAATGCCCCGGATCATCGGCGTCAAATGCGGCACGAACGTCAGCCCGACCGGCTTGCCGGTCGCCAACGCCAGCCCTTGCCTGATCTCGGGCAAATGACGATGCCCGGAAACCGAATAGGCCTTGAAGCTTTCGCCGCATTCGCTCATCAATGCGGCAAGTTCCGCCTTGCGTCCCGCCCCGCTCACGCCCGACTTGACGTCGGCTATCAGATGATCGCAATCGATCAGCCCCTTTTCCAGCAGCGGCAAAAAGCCGAGCTGCACCGAAGTCGGATAACAGCCCGGACAAGCGATCAGCCGGGCTGATTTGATCCGCTCCCGATTAATCTCGGGCAAACCGTAAACCGCTTCCGCGATCAAATCCGGGCAGGCGTGCTCCATACCGTACCATTGACTCCATTCCTTTGCATCCTGCAGACGAAAATCGGCTGACAGGTCGATCACTTTAACGCCGCGTGCCAGCAATTGCTCGGCCATCAGCATCGCGGTGCCGTTAGGTGTGGCAAAAAACACCACATCACAGGCAGCCAGCGTGTCGACCTCGGGCGCGGTGAACACCGCGTCGATATGGCCGCGCAGGCTCGGATACACCGCATCGACCCGCACCCCGGCATCTGCGCGCGAAGTGACCACGGCAACCTCGACTTCCGGATGCAGGGCCAAAATCCGCAACAGCTCCACGCCCGTGTAGCCGGTGCCGCCCACTATTCCCGCTCGAATCATCGGTTTAAATCCCTCTCGTTCATTTCTTTGAAATTGCATGAGTATATAATACTTCCCAATTCTCAAAAATCGTTATCATCAACCGGATATTCACGATATACCCCCATACCTGTGCCTGATGCGATGCGCGCGATAGAAATCACTCAGCCCGGCGGACCTGAAGCGCTCGCCCTCGCTGAACGTCCCCTACCCCCGGTGTTGCCGCACCAAGTCCTGATCAAGGTCGCCGCCGCCGGCATCAACCGCCCGGACGCGGCACAGCGCCGCGGCGTCTATCCGCCTCCGCCCGGCGCCTCGGATATCCCCGGCCTGGAAATTGCCGGCATTATCGAAGCCTTGGGTGAAAACGTCAGCCATTTGAAGATCGGCGAGGCCGTCTGCGCCTTGCTGACCGGCGGCGGCTATGCCGAATATTGCACCGCCTCGGTATCGCTGTGCTTGCCGATTCCGGAAGGCCTCGATTTTATCCGGGCGGCCGCTCTGCCCGAAACCTTTTTCACGGTCTGGAGCAACGTTTTCGATCGAACTCGTTTAGCGGCCGGCGAAACGCTGCTGATCCACGGGGGCGGCAGCGGCATCGGCACGACCGCGATTCAACTGGCCAACGCTTTCGGCGCCCGGGTCGCGGTGACCGCCGGCTCCGATGCCAAATGCGAGTTTTGCCGTCAACTCGGCGCCGCAGCCGCGATAAACTACCGAACTCAGGATTTTGCCGAAGAGATCAGACAACTCACCGGAAACAAAGGAGTCGACATGATCCTGGACATGATCGGCGGCGATTATCTGCCCAAGAACCTGAGATGCCTGGCAACCGAGGGAAGACTGGTACAGATCGCGATCCAGCACGGCGCTAAAGCGGAAATCGACCTTTGGCAGATCATGCTGAAACGGTTGACATTAACCGGTTCGACGCTGCGCGCCCGGGACGATCCGTTTAAAGCGCAAATCGCTAGGCAATTGCAGGAAAAAGTCTGGCCCTTGCTGTCTTCGGGTAAAATCAGGCCGGTCATCGACAGCGTATTCGATCTCGGCGAAGCCGCCAAGGCGCACGAACGGCTGGAATCCGGCCAACATATCGGTAAAATCATCTTGAAGGTATAACTTGCATGTCTTACAGCACACTCATCTCCGCCGATGCCCTGAAAGCCCAAATCGACCGTCCGGACTGGGTCGTGGTCGACTGCCGGTTCGCGTTGGCCGACACCGGGCTCGGCGCTAAAAATTACCGGCACGGGCATCTGCCGAATGCGCGCTACGCTCATCTCGACAAAGATCTGTCATCGGTCATTACCAGCCGGACAGGCCGCCATCCGCTGCCCGACTTTCGCGTACTGGCGCAAAAACTCGGCCATTGGGGCATCGACAACCGCAGCCAAGTCGTCGTTTATGATGACGCAGGCGGCGCGTTTGCGGGACGTCTGTGGTGGCTGCTCCGTTACCTCGGACACAACAAGGTCGCGGTACTGGACGGCGGCATCAAGCTCTGGCAAAAAAAAGACTATCCGATTACGACCGCCCTGCCGGCGGTCAAACCTACAATCTTCAGGCCTTACCTGCAGGATGCGTCCTGGCTGACGGCCGCGCACGTGCAAAACGGTCTGGCCTCCCGATCGATTTGCCTGATCGATGCGCGCACGCCCGAGCGTTACCGCGGCGAAGCCGAACCGATCGATCCCGTAGCGGGCCATGTGAAAGGTGCACTGAATCGGCCTTTTCAGGCCAATCTGGCCGCCAGCGGCGAATTTCTACCCACCAACCAGTTGCGGCGGCAATTCCAGGCACTGATCGGCGAGCGGCCGCCGGAACAAGTCGTCCATATGTGCGGCTCCGGCGTCACTGCCTGCCACAATTTGCTCGCAATGGAACATGCAGGCCTCAAAGGCTCGAAACTTTACGCGGGCTCCTGGAGCGAATGGATTCGAAACAAAAACCGGCCTGTCGCGACCGGCAAATAACGTTTCCAATACTCAAGCCTTCGGATCCGCCCATGAAAATCGACAGCACCACCATCCAGCGCCGTTACGACCGGCTTGCGCCTTATTTCGACGGCCTCGAAGCGATGATGGAGGGGCTGTTTTTCAGGAGCTGGCGGAAAAAACTTTGGGAGTCCGTGGAAGGCTCCCATATCCTCGAAGTCGGCGTCGGTACCGGCAAGAATTTCGACTACTACCCAACAGGTGCAAGAATCACCGCGATCGATTTCAGCCCGAAAATGCTCGAACAGGCCCGGAACAAAAAACACCGGAAACAAGTCGATGTCGATCTGGAATTGATGGATGTGCAGTCATTGCATTACGCGAGCAACAGTTTCGATACGGTCGTCGCCTCCTTCGTATTCTGCTCGGTGCCTGCGCCAATGAAAGGCCTGAAGGAACTGCACCGGGTCTGCAAGCCGGGCGGACGCGTTTTGCTGCTGGAGCATGTGATCAGTTCGCATGCCGTGCTGGCCGGCCTGATGAACCTGATGAACCCGCTGGTCGTCAAGGCGGTCGGTGCGAACATCAACCGCAATACGGTCAAAAACGTGCAGGCCTGCGGCTTCCGGCACGTACGGGTCGACGAACGCAGCGGCGACATCATCAAATTGATCGAAGCGGTCAAATGAGCGGAAAATTTATCCCGAATACCGGATTTGAGTAAAATATAAGGTCTTTTTATCTTTAATAATTGACGTGAAGCCGACAGTAGAAGACTTAGTCCAGACGCCGATACCCACCCAGCACGGCGAATTCATCCTGCATTATTACCGCAACAATCTCGACGACAAGGAACATGTCGCGCTGGTCCGCGAGCGGGTCGAGGGCGCCGAACAGGTGCCGGTGCGAATCCACTCCGAGTGCTTTACCGGCGACGTGCTCGGCTCCAGGCGCTGCGATTGCGGCGAACAGCTCGACATGGCGATGCAAATGATCGAGCAAAGGGGAGTCGGCATTCTGATCTATCTGCGCCAGGAGGGGCGCGGCATCGGCCTGCTGAAAAAGCTGCAGGCTTATAACCTGCAGGATGCGGGCATGGATACGGTCGATGCCAACATTCACCTCGGCCATTTAGCCGACGAGCGGGAATACGACATTGCCGCGCTGATCCTGGAGTCGCTCCGCGTCAAATCGATCGAACTGATCACGAACAATCCGCAGAAAATCGAAGGGCTACAAAAACTCGGCGTGAACGTCGTGAACCGGATCCCGATCGTCGCCGCCGCCCACAACGACAATCTCGATTATCTGAAAACCAAGGCCAAAAAGATGGCCCACATGCTATTCGAGCGCAAAAAAGAACACGAATAGCACTCCGGCCATCTCTTGCCTGCCTTCAGCGGGCAGGTAACACGGTTTCGACCAGCTTTACCCAGTAAGCCGAGCCGGTCGGCAGAATCTCATCGTTAAAGTCGTAATGCGGATTGTGCAGCAGGCAGCTGTTACGGGATGGACCGTTGCCGATCCAGAGATAACAGCCCGGCTTTTCTTGCAGCATGAACGCGAAATCCTCCGATCCCATGCACGGCGTGGGCCTAAGATCGACACCGTCCTCTCCGGCTACCGCGATCGCGGCTTGGGTCGCCAAGGCCGTTTCGACCTCGCTGTTGAAGGTGACCGGATAACCCGGATTTTCGGGATTGAAGGCGATTTCCGCGGCAACGCCGAGCCCCGCGCAAACCCCATCCACGATCCGGCCGATTTTTTCGCCGACCAGCCGCTGCACGCTCGGCTTAAAGCAGCGATAGGTACCGCGAATAACGGCCTCTTCCGGAATCGCGTTCCAGGTATTGCCGGCATGCACCTGGGTGATGCTGACCACTGCCGAATCGGCCGGATCGACTGTCCGGCTGACGATCGTCTGCAGCGCATTGACGATTTGCGCGGCCGCAACGATCGCATCGGTGCCCAAATGCGGCATTGCGGCATGGGTCGCCCGGCCTTTCACACGGATTTCGAAGCAGTCGAACGAGGCCATCATCGGACCCGGCCTGACCGCGAAATGCCCGGCCGGAATATCCGGAAAGTTATGCATCCCGAACACCTGCTCGACCGGGAAACGCTCGAACAGACCGTCGTCGATCATCCGCTTGGCGCCGGCGCGGCCTTCTTCGGCCGGCTGAAAGATGAACACCACCGTGCCGTCGAAGTTCGGCTTTTCGGTCAATATCTTAGCCGCGCCGAGCAGCATCGCGGTATGGCCGTCGTGCCCGCACGCATGCATTTTGCCGTGATGCTCGGATTTATACGGGAAAGTATTCTTCTCTTCGATAAACAGCGCGTCCATATCCGCACGCAGACCGATCGTGCGTTTGCCGATGCCCGAGGATAAGGTCGCGACCACGCCGGTCTTGCCGAGCCCCTCGTGCACGGTCAACCCGAAAGCCTTCAGCTTTTCCGCAACGAAGCGCGCCGTTTCGACTTCTTCAAAAGCGGTTTCGGGATGCCGGTGAAGATGCTGCCGCCAGCCGCGCATGGCCTCGTGAAGCGGTTGCAGATCGTTCGTGATCGTCATGCGGTTATTTCCTTTTTAGTTCATTCGATTTCTTATTCATCGGCCCCTTCTTACAAGGCGTAGTCGAGCGCATCGATTTGCCGGGCAAGCCATAATAAAACGTCCTTGCCGTTTCGGAAACCGCCCTCGTCGATTTCGAGCCGTCTGCCGTCGGTCAAACATTCCCAACGCGAGAGTTGACTCCGCAATTGCCGCTGTTCGCTTACAGAAAAATGGAAAAGGCCAAGCAAAGCCTTGAATTGACGGGGTTCCGGCGAGAAAATCGAATCCCGAAGGCTGCACAGCTCAGCCAACAGCCGGTCCAGAACCGGCAACTGCCCCGCAATCAGTTCGGTAACCTGTCTGGGCTGTATCCGGACCGCCGGCGCCTGCCGATTGTCCGAAACGACCTTGAGGCATTGAATCAACTCACCGGTCGAAAAACGCACCGCTGTTTCGTAAAATGCAGACGCCTCCATATCGTAAAGATGCGGCGCGGAATAATCCAACTGCGGCCTCGATCCGGTCCGGACCGTCTCGAGCGCGCACGGTGGCAAAAACGCCAGCGGAGGATAAAAATTTTTCGAAGCATCCGCGTCGGCGATTTTGCCCGCCAAGAACACGCTTCCCACTTCATGCTCCGCGTGGCCGGCAATCCCGACATTCAGCAGGATCGGGACATCGGCGCCGCCAACCCTTGCCTGCGTATAGGCCACGCCCGCCGCCATCGCACATTTGCCGATGCCGGCGACGGTCAGGCAAATCCGGTCATTTTGGTACAGTTCGAAGGGATGGCTGTCCAGGTCCTTTTTCAACCGAAAATGGTCGATCAGCGGCCGGGCTTCGCAAGACAGGGCGGTATGGATGAAAATCGTCCGGGCGGATTGGGGCATGGGTTCGAAGAGAAAAGCTTAACGGCCGGAAGTCGGCAGAATACGGCGGAACGTCAGATTGATCCGGGGATGTTTCACCTGCCGGGTTTTCGGCAACGCATGCAGCCAATGATGCTGCAGCGTGCCGGCCATCACCAGCAAGTCGCCGCGTTCCAGCACAATGTCCAGGTTTTCCCGGCGCTTTTTATGGCGCAGCCTGAACAGGCGCGAATCGCCCAGGCTTAGGGATGCAATCGCCGGATTGATCCCAAGTTCCTTTTCGTTATCGGCATGATAGCCCATCGAGTCGCGTCCGTCGCGATACAAATTGGCCAGCACGCTGTTGAATGCGTAGCCGCTGCAAAGTTCGATTCGCGCCTTGACCGCCGCCAACTCGCCCGTCCACGGCAAGGGCCGATGCGCCACGCCCGAATAGCGGTAAATCGTCTCCGGATCACCGTACCAGCACATCAAGCGCGGCACCTTGCACGCTTTTCCGAAAATCAGCACCGCTTCCTCTTGCCAGTCCAAGGTCCGGTAAAAATCGTCGAATAACCGGTCGGCCTCGGGAGGGCAATAAAAGCCCTTGATCCAGTAGATTTCACCGTCGAAAGGGCAAAGATTGGGCCGGTCGATCACAGAACGATTTTAACGGCGCGGAGGATCAGCGAGACAAAAAACAAGGTGCCGGGGATCAGGCTTCGATCACGTAAGCCCCGTAGCCGACGACCCTTTTCTTATCCCCCGCCGTGTCCCCGGAATTGCGCAGATCGATGTTTTTGACGGCCAGCGATTTGTCCCGGGCCAGCTTCAGCAATCCGCCGATCGCTACCCGTCCGCAGGCCGAATCGATACCCAGACTTTCGTATTGCAGCTTTTCGATCGCCGCACTGGTGGCCTTGTCCAGTTCCTGACAGGTCGCATAGTCGTGATAATGGCTGAGATCGGAGCTGACCACGATCAGCGTTTCCTCGCCGCCCCATAACATTCCGAGTACCTGGGCCACCTGCTCGGCCGGCGCATCGCCGGTCACGATCGGCACGATCTTGAAATCGTCCAGCATTTCCTGCAGAAACGGCAGATGCACTTCCAGGCTGTGCTCCATCACGTGCGCCTGCTCCAGATAATCGACGAACGGCAGTTGGGCGATCGCGTGCACCGCTCGCTGATCGACTTCGATACTGCCGAGCGGCGTAACGAAGTTTTGCGCACTGGTGATGGCCAGCCCATGAAAGCCGACCCGGTGCGAAGGGCCGATCAGCACCACCCGGCTGATCTGGTCGTGGGCCTTGAGCAGGCGCGCATAAGCGGTGGCGGCTATCGGTCCTGAATAAATATAGCCCGCATGGGGCACGATTATCGCCTTGGGAACTTTCGGCGCGGTATCGGCATCATTGAGATATTGATCGAGCAGCAGATGAAGTTGCTGAGGTTCGGCAGGATAGAAAGTTCCTGCAACGGCGGGTTGTCTGTTCATAATGTTGCCTTTTCACCAAAATCGATCTTATTCTTAGATTATAAGATTATCAGCCCATTAGCAGCACTGCAGGTTGATTTTATTACTTCAACCACTAAAGACAAATCGAAAATTCAATAGTTCCTGGAGAGTCGTAATGACTGAATTCATTTCTGCCGATACCGTCAAAACCCGGTTCTGGCATGTACTTGAAGACGGACGGGTACAATGCGACGCCTGCCCGCGCTTTTGCAAGCTGCACAAAGGCCAGCGCGGCCTGTGCTTCGTCAGACAGAATCTTGACCACCAGGTCGTAATGACCAGCTACGGACGTTCCAGCGGCTTCGCGATCGACCCGATCGAAAAAAAACCGTTGAATCATTTTCTGCCCGGCACGCCGGTCTTCTCGTTCGGCACCGCCGGCTGCAATCTGGCCTGCAAATTCTGCCAGAATTGGGACATCAGCAAATCGCGCGAAATGGATACGCTGATGAGCAAGGCCACGCCCGAAGCGATCGCGAAGACCGCGCTCGAACACGGCTGCGCCAGCGTCGCCTATACTTATAACGATCCGGTGATCTTCCACGAATACGCGGTCGACACCGCGAAAGCCTGCCGCAAGCTCGGCCTGAAATCGGTTGCGGTTTCGGCCGGCTATGTGACCCCGGAGCCCCGAGCCGAATTCTACCAATGGATGGATGCGGCCAATATCGACCTGAAAGCGTTCAGCGAACGCTTTTACCATCAGATCACCGGCGGCCACCTGCAGCCGGTGCTCGACACGCTGAAATATATCAAGCACGAAACGCCGGTCTGGCTGGAGCTGACCACTTTGCTGATTCCGGGCGAAAACGATGCGGATGCGGAAATCGAAGAGATGGCAAGGTGGGTCGTCGAAAATCTCGGCCCCGACGTACCCATGCATTTCACCGCCTTCCATCCCGACTGGAAAATGCTCGACAAACCGTCGACGCCGAAGCAGACTTTGCTGAACGCCCGGCGGATCGCGATAGAAAACGGCGTCCGCTACGCCTATGTCGGCAACGTGCACGACAAGTCGGCCTCAAGCACCTACTGCCACAGCTGCGGTAACTTGCTGATCGGCCGGGACTGGCATCAACTATCCGAATGGAACCTTGACACGACAGGCCATTGCACGTTTTGCGGAACGCCATGCGCCGGCGTCTTCGCCGAACGACCCGGCTCCTGGGGAGCCAGACGCCGCAGCGTGGCGATGAGCTGAATTCCGGAACCGATCTGATCCCTGGGACTCTCGCTCATCTTACCGAGTTAGGAAGTCTGTTCGACCGTACGGAGTTCCGGAGGCTGGCATTTGCTGTAAAAAAGCCAGGTCTTGACGTGCAAATGCTTGCGGATGGGGGTTTTGATCACGGAGACGCAGAGCGCGATCGAAAACAGACACCATACCGCGGCATATTCGTTCGGATCGGTAGTCGTGATGTCGGAAATCCACGGTCCGATCACGTAATGGAAAGCGACGAAACGCCAGGAACCGTACAATGCCGGTAGATAGAAAGAAACCAGGATATAGGTCAGCGCATGCAGGCCCCAGTCGAAGCCGAACAGCCATTCCTGCGGACCGGACAACAAGCCGTTCAACGGCATTTGCCAAGCGATGTGCCAGTCGCCGGAAACCGAGCAGACGCCGGTGCCGCAAAAGCCTTCGGTGCCGATCACGCAATGGCCGGCCCAGTCGAACGGGTACATCTTGACCAGCATCGTCAGCGAGCCGATCGCGCAAATCGTGTACACGGTCGTACGGATTTTCAGTTTGACGCTTTCCGGAATGAAGTACATCGCGACCATATTCACGAAAAACGGCTGGAACGCGACGTGAATATAGCCGAACATTGTCAATATCTGATTTTTCGGATTGCCGCACAGATCGATATAAATATAAGTGGCGGCCTGCAACAGTTCCATCAACGCAAAATAAGTCAACGGAATCCACAATTCCTTCGATTCCCCCTTGTAGGCGACATAAGCCGCGGTACTGAGCCCCGCGGCGGCCAGCACGCCGGACGCTTCTCCACTCCAACACATAATTTGAACCTTCTTATAATAGTTATCGAATAAAACTTTCTGCCGGGAAAGAAGACGATGCCATCCCCCTTTCTTCGGCCGGTTATTCTATTACAGAGGCTCGAACTGAAAAAGCGCCGCTGCATTCAAGCGCCGGCGGCCGGGAAAAAATAATCAGCCCGGCAAGGCGTCGCTGTCGATATAAATTTCGACGGGACAGCCAGGCTCGATCGCGGCGACCGGCAAATCCGCGCCGCCCTGCCATTGCCTGACCGGCTCCTGCTTGCTTTTGCCGGTGACCAGAAAGATCAACCGGCGGGTGTCGCTCAACGCTTTGGCACTGATCGAAACGCGCTCGGGAGGCGGTTTCGGGGAGTTATAAACCGCATGGGTCAGCTCGTCGCGGTTGTGGACATGTCCGGGGAACAAGCTGGCCGTATGGCCGTCTTCGCCCATCCCAAGCAGCACCAGGTCGAAAGGCAGCGCATCGGCGACGGCCTGACGGTATTGCAGCGCCCCCGCTTCGGGGCCGAGCTCTGCCGGAATCGTAAAAATCTGCGCGACAGGAATCGGCACCTGCGCAAGCCATGCCTTTGCCGCCATCCTGCTGTTGCGGTCCGGATGATCGCTCGGCAGGCAGCGTTCATCCCCATAATAGATATGCCATTTCGACCAGTCGGTTTCCGCCTTGGCGAGCAGGCGATACGCTTTTTCGGGCGTGGTGCCGCCGGCCAGCACCAGCTTGAAACGGCCGCGTTCCGCAATGGCCTCCTCGGCCGTCTTGAGGATTTGTTCGGAGGCGGCTTCGGCCACCTGATCGGCGGTCGAAAAAGTCCGCCAGAGGACGTTTTTCTGCATTTACTTGCACTCCGGGGTTAATGAACTGCGCCAGGTCTGGTTGTCTTTGTCGAAAAGCCGGCTGTCTTCCGGCCCCCAAGAACCGGCCGGGTAAGTCGCGATAAAGTCGCGCTCGACCGCCCAGGTCTGCAGGATCGGATCGACGATGCGCCAGGCGTGCTCGACTTCGTCGAAACGCAGGAACAGCGAACGGTCGCCCTTCAGAACGTCCAGCAGCAAATCTTCGTAAGCATCGATCGCTTTCTCGTCGTGATTGCGGAAGCTCGCGTCGAGCGTGGTCGAGCGGGTGCTCATTTCCAGGCCCGGCTCCTTCACGGTCATTTCCATCTTGATGCATTCTTCAGGCTGAATGCCGAGCAGCACCCAGTTCGGATTCATGCAGTTCACGTTCGTGTCGCGAAAGAATTGCAGCGGCGGATGCCGGAAACAGATCGAGATGGTCGATTGCGCCTTCGCCATCCGCTTGCCGGTGCGCATATAGAACGGCACGCCGCGCCAGCGCCAATTGTCGATGTACAGTTTCATCGAGGCGTAGGTTTCGGTCACGCTGCCGGCCGGGATGTCCTCTTCCTGCAGGTAGCCCTTGACCTTTTCGCCCTTGATCGTGCCTGCGGCATACTGGCCGCGGTGGGCGTGCGCATGCACCGCTTCTTTCGGAATCGGTCGGATCGACTTCAGCACCTTGACCTTTTCGTCGCGCAACGCCTCGGCTTCCATCGAGACCGGCGGCTCCATCGCGACCAGCGTCAACAACTGCAGCAGGTGACTTTGCAGCATGTCGCGCAGCGCCCCGGCGCCGTTATAGTAATCGCCCCGGCTGTCGATGCCGATCTCTTCGGAATGGGTGATCTGGACGTGATCGATGTAATTGCGGTTCCAGAGCGGCTCCAGCATCACGTTCGCGAACCGGAACACCAGCACGTTCTGCACCATGCCCTTGCCGAGATAATGATCGATCCGGTAGATCTGCTCCTCGCTCAGATAATGGCTGATGCGCTTTTGCAGCGCCTGCGCGCTGTCCAGATCGTAGCCGAACGGTTTTTCGATAATCACGCGCCGCCAGCCGAATTCTTCGTCGAACAGTTCGCTATGACTGAGTTGTTCCAGCACGGTGCCGAAATCGGCCGGGCTGATCGACAGATAAAACGCGATATTGCGCGGGAATTGCTGTTTACCGTTCAAAAGTTCGGCCAATGCCTTGTAATCCTCGGGCTGCTGAATATCGGTCCGGTGATAGCACAGGCGCTGGCTGAAGTTCTGGAAGGCCGTTTCGTCGAAGTCGTCCTTGACCTTGGCCTGAATCATGTCCCTGACTTCGGCGAGCCATTTCTGTTGATCCCAGGGCCGGCGGCCGATCGCGACGATGCGCGTGCCTTCGGGCAGTTGTTTCGCGACATCGAGATGGTAAAGCGCCGGCATCAGCTTGATTCGGGAGAGGTTGCCGGTGGCGCCAAAGATAACGTAGGTACAGGGTTCGGCGTTCATGGGTCGGGTTTGTATTGGAGTTAATTCTGGGGAGTAATTGAGGTAATTCAGCCCTCGGCGCAATTAGGAGATAGCCTTATTGCGCCTTATAGGCCATACCTTACATTTGGCGGAATTCGCTTCGCTATTCCGCCCTACGGTTTGTTTGGGTTCTGCCGCTCATTTTCGTTTTTGCCCATGCCGGGTTTCTTCGCATCGGCAGTACGGCAACGACTGAGGCGACATTGCCGCTGACATCATAATAAATTGCATAAGGGAAGCGCGCTTCGAGAACATTCGGTAAAACCCAAACTCTTTTTTGTGGATGCCTGCAAAAATGACTAACGACTCTATATCGGACAATAAGCTGTCCTAAAAGTAATTACCCAGGTTTTTACCCTGTTTGCCGTAAAACTTGCGCCCTTCTTCAAGATCATCTTCGGCATCCGAGAGAATTCGGATATGTTCTATTTTCATCCGTCCCGTTTTGTTCTGAGCTCTTCAATAGCACGGAATTGGGCTTTACCTTCTTCAATTTTCAGCTTTCGGTCGGCAAGCACGCTTTCATGCCAATCGGGCGTATCGATTTCCGCATCTTCACGGAGAAGAGAATCCCAGATTATTTCCATCGTTTGAAGCCTTTCGATTTGACTCATTCGTGATATCTCGGAAATATTCATGAATTTTTCGCCCTCAAAACGGAGAAAAGCGAAGTAGCATGAATTATGACTACGCCGCTATCCAAATTACGCATTGTATGTCGTCGAAGCGACCTTGCCGCCCTGCCCGGTCCAGTCGGTATGGAAGAACTCGCCCCGAGGCCGGTCGATCCGCTCGTAGGTATGCGCGCCGAAATAGTCGCGCTGCGCCTGGAGCAGATTGGCCGGCAGGCGTTCGGTGCGGTAGCCGTCGAAATAAGCCAGGGCGGACGAAAACGCCGGGGTCGGAATGCCGAGCTCGATGCCCAGGATCACCGCCTTGCGCCAGCCGGCTTCGGCCTGTTTCATCGCGGCGACGAAAAAGTCGTCGAGCAGCAGGTTTTCGAGCTCCGGATTTTTTTCATACGCCTGCTTGATGTCGTTCAGGAACTGGCTGCGAATGATGCAGCCGCCGCGCCACATCAGCGCGATTTCGCCATAGTTGAGCGACAGTTTATACTCCTTCGAAGCTTCCCGCATCAGTCGGAAACCCTGCGCGTAAGAAATGATCTTGGCGGCATACAGCGCATCGCGGATCGCATCGATCATCGCTTTTTTGTCGCCGCTGAATTGGCCCTGCGGTTTCGGCAAATGCTTCGCAGCCTTGATCCTTTCGTCTTTTTGCGCGGACAGGCAACGGGCAAAGACCGATTCACCGATCAGCGTCAGCGGGATGCCAAGGTCCAGCGCATTGATGCCTGTCCATTTGCCGGTGCCTTTCTGGCCGGCGGTATCCAGGATTTTTTCAAGCAGCGGCTGGCCGTCCTCGTCCTTGTAAGCCAGAATATTGGCGGTAATTTCGATCAGATAGGAGCTGAGTTCGCCCCGGTTCCATTCAGCAAAAATTTCGTGCATCTCGTCGGCAGACAGACCGAGTCCCTCGGACAGCAATTGATAGGCTTCGCAGATCAGCTGCATATCGCCGTATTCGATCCCGTTGTGCACCATTTTGACATAGTGTCCGGCCCCGTTCTCGCCGACCCATTCGCAGCAGGGCTCGCCGTCCGCCTTCGCGCTGATCGCCTGGAAAATCGGCTTCACCGCAGGCCAGGCCGCCGGGTTGCCGCCGGGCATGATCGAAGGCCCATTCCGGGCACCTTCCTCGCCGCCCGACACGCCGGTGCCGATGAAGTTGAGCCCTTTCTCCGCCAGATAGCGGGTGCGGCGGTCGGTATCGGTAAACAGCGAATTGCCGCCGTCGACGATGATGTCGCCGGGCGAGAGCAGCGGGATCAATTTTTCGATGTATTGATCGACCACTTCGCCGGCCTTGACCATCAGCATCACGATGCGAGGCGTTTCGAGGCTGTCGACCAGATCTTCGAGCGAATGGGTACCGACCACTTGGGTTCCCTTGGCAGGACCTTCGAGAAACTCGTCGACGGTCCGGGTCGTGCGGTTATAGACCGCGACCCTGAAGCCGTGGTCGTTCATGTTCAGGACCAGATTCTGGCCCATGACCGCCAGGCCGATCAATCCGATATTCGCTTTCATCAGTTGTTCTCCAGAAAAATTGGGTTGGGCCGAATTTTATCATGCCGGGAAGGACGGCCGATAGAAAAGCGCAGAAAACGGGGATTTAACCCGAACCGGCGTGGCGCATCCTGATTCTGAATTGAATCATCGCAAAGATCACCACGGCCAACAGGACCGCCAGCGAAAACTCCAGCGCAAAAATGCGCCGATCTTGAAATAAGCGAACACCGGGTGCACGAAACGGACCAGCCAGCCGCCCGCTTCATCCGCGACCGCGGAAATATAGGTCAGGCTGCTGATCCAGATTTTGAGTCGTATCGAAAAATCGGTCATCAGCATCAGATGAGTCAGGGTCACGACCAGCATGCCCATCGAGAACAGATGGAAATGCGCAGGAAATCAGCCTGCTGAAGGAAACGCAGCAGGCGCAAAGCAAAGCGCTTCAACAAGCCACCGCCGCGCCGGCGGCAGCGGCTACAGCGGCAGCGCCTGCCGGCGGCAAGGGCGAGCTGGAGCGCAAGACCGACGTGCTCGCCGGCGAAGTGGAAAAACTCAAGACCCAGCTCTTCATACCGGAATCGCGCGAATATAAAAGCCAATACGGCCTCGGCCCCGCCGCCTCCAACGTCTACCGGGTCAACCGCGGCCTGTCCATCGGCGGTTACGGCGAGGCGATGTACACCAGTTACGCCAATGCGCGCGGCGACAACACCACCAACAAGGACACCGCCGATCTGGAACGCGCGGTCATTTATCTCGGTTACAAGTTCAACGACTGGATCATCCTGAACAACGAGTTCGAATTCGAACATGCCACGACCGGCGAAGGCGGCGAAGAAAAAGGCGAAGTTTCGGTGGAATTCTCCCAACTCGATTTCCTGCTTGATCCCAAATACAACATCCGGGCCGGCCTGATGCTAATGCCGATGGGATTCATTAACGAAATGCACGAACCCACCACCTTCCACGGCAACCATCGTCCGGACGTGGAACGCTACATCATTCCATCGACCTGGCGGGAAATGGGAGCCGGCCTTTTCGGCGAGATTCTGCCCGGCCTGCAATACCGCATGTATGCGACGAACGGATTGAACGCCAAGGAATTCAGCAATGTCGGCATCACGGAAGGGCGCCAGGGCGGCAGCAACAGCCAGGCCGAGGACTTCGCCTTCACCGGCCGACTGGATTATTCGCCGAACTTCGCGCCCGGCCTGATGGTGGGCGCTTCGACATTCCTCGGCAACAGCGGGCAAAAAGACATTGTGGATTTCAACGGCAATACCGTCAACGTTTTCACTCAGCTTTACGAAGGCCATATCGAATATAAGCACCGAGGACTGGAGCTTCGCGCTTTAGGAGCCTGGAGCAAGATCGACAACACCGAATTCCTCAATCCTCTGCTGGGAGCGGGCGGCCCGGTCGGCAAGGAAAATTACGGCTGGTATGTGGAAGCGGCCCACGACATCATGCCGTTCCTCTGGAAGGACAGCAATCAATATCTGGCGCCTTTCTTCCGCGTCGAACGTTACAACACGCTGGCCTCCGTGGCCAAAGACCCGGCAACCGGCATGCCGTTCGACCAGAGCACCGGCCTGGACCGCTGGATTTATCAAGCCGGCCTGAGTTATAAGCCAATCAGCAATATTGTCATCAAGGCGGATTACCGCAACATTCAGGATCGGAAACTCGTTCCGCTCGGCGTGCCGTTCGGCGACGAATTCAACCTCGGCGTTGGCTTCATTTACTGATATTTTCGCCGCCCGGCATGCCGAGCGGCCTTTACAACAGGTTTTCCGATGAAATTAAAGTTTTATGCCCTCATCGCCGTTGCCGGCGGATTAGCCGCCGCGCCGGCCGGGGCTGCCGCCCCCATACTGCCCGGCGGCCAGAATCTGACCCCGAAGCAGCAACTGGGCCAGCAATTGTTCTTCGACACTCATTTATCCGAACCGCCGGGGCAGGCTTGCGCCACCTGCCACAACCCCGCGACAGCCTTTACCGATGCCGATAAATCCAGGCCCACATCCAAAGGCGTCATCGCCGGGCTGCTCGGCAACCGCAATACGCCGACGGCAATGTATTCGGCCTATGCGCCGGCCTTTCATTTCGACCGCGGGGAAGGTCTGTATTTCGGCGGCCAGTTCCTCGACGGCCGCGCTTCGACACTGGCCGACCAGGCCAAGGCGCCTTTCCTCAATCCCATCGAAATGGCCAATCCCGATCCCGGAACGGTAGTCGACAAAGTCCGCAATGCGGCTTATGCAGCGATGTTCGATACCGTCTACGGCGCCGGCGCGCTGAACGATAACGGAGTCGCCTACGACCGTATTGCGGATGCGATCGCGGCCTTCGAGCGCAGCCCGGTATTGAACCGCTTCAGCTCGAAATACGATTATTATCTATTCGGCAGAGCCGCGTTTACCGCGCAGGAAAGGCGCGGACTGACGGTTTTCGAAGCCGGCAACAAGGGCAATTGCGCGGCCTGCCACCCCAATCGGCCGGTGAACGGCACGCCGCCGCTGTTTACCGATCACAGCTACGACAATATCGGCGTACCCAAAAACCCGGAAAATCCGTTCTACGGCCTGGCTCCCCAATTCAACCCCGACGGCGCCTACTTCGTGGATCTGGGTTTGGGAGGCATTCTGGATGCCCCGTTGGAAGAAGGCAAAATCAAAGTGTCCACCTTGCGCAACGTCGCCGTTACCGCGCCGTACACGCACAACGGCTATTTCAAGACCCTGCGCGGAGTCGTGGAGTTTTACAGCACGCGCGACCTCAAGCCGCGCTGCCGCAACCCGCTGACCACCGAAGCCAAGGCACGCGCGCAGAAGTGCTGGCCGGCGGCGGAGGTAATCGCCAACGTCAATCACGGGGAATTGGGATCGCTGCGCCTCACGCCGCGCGAAATCGGCGATCTGGTGGCTTTTTTGAAAACGCTGACCGACGGCTATAGAAACGGATCGCCGTGGCAATTTAAAGCCCCGTGAAGGCCGAAAGCCAGCGTCCGAGGGAAGGCCTTGGCAGCGTTTCCGAACGCCGCCGGGTGAACGCCTGAGCTCTTTTCCCCGGCCCATCAAGGGCGCTCGATGCGAAACACTCTGCCGCCGTAACTCGCGATGACCCCGTCGGAACGGATTTCCCTGATCTCGACCGCATTCTTTGGTGGTCTGGCCGATCTTAATTTCGTCATGTTCAGTATGACAAAGCGGTCTGCGGGATTGTCAGCATACATAAAGCGGAACCGCTAGAGCATTTTCATATCGCGTGTAGGGAAGCCCTCACCTTCTGAAGGGTACCATGCGGTTAAGTCCAGCCCCGTAGGGTACGCTGTGCGTACCTTTCGACATTGATGGTACGCACAGCGTACCCTACGGGCTGAACCCGTAAGATACAGGTGCCGGACGGGATATTTATCCCCTCCTTAACGTTTAGAATCGGGCGAACACAGACGATGATTTTATGCGGGCGGTAGGTCTTCAAACGTGGGGAACGGGGTTATCAGTCGTCCGGCAATCCCTGACCGGGGCAGGTTCTGCTGAAATGACGTGTTTTCCTTACGAAGGCCACATACACAAAGCGAAAATGCGCTAGCGCGTTCCACCTTACGGGTTGAAACCGGTCTGGTTGGCGGCGGTCAGTGGATTGTCGAGGTTATAGGCGTAGATCCAAACGCCGTCGTCGCTCAGATTGCCGTTGGCGTCTCGATCGCCGCGCCTAACGAGCAGCCTAATTAAGGATGCGCACCTTATCGCATTGTTAAGAGTTCAATGAGAGGCCATCCCAACCTACACAGCTAAATTAATTTCGATCTTGGCCGATAACCGCATGTGAGCAACTTTTATTTCAGGAGGTTAAGCTAATGATCGTAAAAAATTCCGCCATCCAATTAAACAGCCAACATCATTTGTTAAAGAGCTCCCAAGAATCCGAATCTCTGCGGTATTGGAAAACTCCGGTGCAGGCAGAGCCTAATAAAAACGAGCGTTTGGCCGATATGTTTAGCCCAAGCAGTTCCGCGCAGACACTTAAGATCGAGAAGCAGTCGTTAGATGTCGGCGGCTCGCTTGATGCCAGCCAAAGCGTTACGCTGCTGATTGTCAAGCATATGTTTGAAGCAATAACTGGCCTTGATTTTAAACTGTTTTCACCCGCTGAATTGTCTGCCAATATCGGCGCCAACGTTACAAATATTGAGATCACTACAACGCCGCCAGCCAATCAACCGCCTTCTGCCGGCTTTGGACTTATATATGAGCATCGGGCAGTCTATCAGGAATCCGAAAGCACAAACTTTTCCGCAACCGGCACGATTCAAACACAAGACGGACGAAGCATAGATTTTTCAGTCGCGCTGAATATGAGCCGCGAGTTTCGTATCGAAACCAATAATTCAATCAGGCTCGGCGATCCCGAAAAGAAGATCGATCCCCTTGTGATCAATTTCGACGGCAATGCCGCGCAACTATCGCAAACACGTTTTGAATTCGATCTTGACGCCAACGGCATAACCGAACAAATTGCGATATTAAATCCGGGCAGCGGTTTCCTGGCCCTGGATAAAAATAACGACGGCGTTATCAACAACGGTTCCGAACTGTTCGGCCCGAATTCAGATAATGGATTTTCAGAGCTAGCCCAATATGACAGCGACGGCAATGGCTTTATTGACGAAGCCGACCCGATCTACGGCAGTTTGAGAATCTGGCAGCGATATGAAGACGGCAGCCAGCAGCTTATTGCGTTGGGTGATAAAAACATAGGCGCTATTTATCTGGGTCACGCCACGACCCCCTTTCAATTACGTACTACCGATAATCAATCGTTGGGAGAAGTCACCGATACCGGCGTTTATTTAACTGAGGACGGCAAAATAGGCACCATTCAACAAATTAACTTAAGTGTTTAACCCGTAAGGCGAAGCGCGCTAGCGGTTCCGCCTTACGGGTTACGGATTTCCCACGCCTTGAAAGGTGACAGGGTTTCAGATCCGCGCAACATTCCGAAGCAGGATCGTCGGGCAACGATAAAGCGGTTGCCCGACCTACACGGCTACAGAGCTCGTTCGGCATCGTGATTGTTCCGAATGGCGGAACCCGGCAAAGCCGGTTCCGCCATTCGGGTTGGGCGTGTAGGTCGGGCACGCGCTTTTTGTGCCCGACATTTCCAATGTCTTGAAAGGTGATAGGATTTCAGACCCGCGCAACATCCCGAAGCAGGATCGCCACATGATCGTCGGGCAACGATAAAGCAGTTGCCCGATTACACGGCTACATGCGTCCGAATACGCTCCGCTATTCGGACCTACGCGGGCTACGCGTTGGCAATTTACCGATCATTTTCCTCAGCCCAGTCTAAAAAAATACTAAGTAATTCCTCCAAATTATTGGGACCAGCATATCCTTGAAAATTTCCTTCTTCTACTTTGCATATAATCCAATCATTTTCTTCACTTCTTTGTATTTTAATTTCTTTAAAAGCTAGCTCATAAAGAGGAGTATCCTTCAACTCGACCTTTAAAGACCAGCCAGGATTGTCAATATTAGTGATAAAAACGCCGTAAGTATGCTCCCAATCGTCATTACATCTAGAAACGTACCAATCTTGAAGCCGTTTTAAAATACTGCCTGTATTTTCCATATTTGTAGTGTTAGTAATAAGAATTTATCTTGGAATTTCGTCTGGATAAGCCCGCGTAGCTCCGATTAGCGTTAGCGTAATCTGAGGCATTTTGCCTTCGAATCGGGCAATACACTCCGTTAATCGCCCCTACGGCCCTACGCGGGCTGTTCGTAGTCGCTGGCCGAGGAGGCACCGGCAGTGGTTTTGTCCGGATAGAGGGTTTTGGTCTGGCGGTCGTGGCCGTCGTATTGGTAGGTGGTCAGCTGATTCTTGGCGTCCTTGACCGTAAGCGACAGGCCGGATACCATCAAGCCGTTGTTGCGGGGTACAACTTGATGGGCAGGTGCCGCTGATAAAATCCAAAATCCTTATCGGTCGTAAAGATGGGTACGTTTAACCGCACTGCAACCGCGCAGATCAGCAAATCGATATGTGATCCCTGAATGCCTTTTTGACGGCATTCATTGTAGAACTTAGCGGCATTAATATAATCTTCGTCTAGAACGGCTATATTCTCAAAATAACTCAACTTAGTTTTTAATATCTCAAACTTGTTCGGGTCACTATAACCCGACAAGACTTCCTGCCGAATAGGGCCAATCATCAGCACGCGTTGGCCTGAGATTAATATTTCCAAACTCTTTACCTGAGCTTCGAACTCGGGCTTTTTAGAACGGAGCGCGTGCGACCAGATGCAGGTATCAACCAATACTTTCAAGAAAGACGCCCCTTCTTGTAATCATAATCGAGGTCTGGGTCAAAATGACCGAATAGATCAATAATCTCCAATTGTTTGCGGCGATTGATAAATTCTTTTAGCGCCGTCACTACGGTATCTTCCTTGGTTTTAAAGTGGCCTAAGGTTAGCGCCTCATTAATTAATTCATCATCAATAGCAAGATGTGTTGTCATGATATTTATCCTCCACACGTTAGGCATTGAAGTTCTTTATCGTTTCTGCCAGGGTTTTTGCTGCTTCCGCATCGACTTCCCAATGCGGCATGTGATCGATATGAGCAAGAGGATTCAAGTAACGCAAGATGTCGATAATTTTCTTGCGGTTGCCCTAAAAATCGGAGACTTCCGTCCTCAAGTAGTAACGCCTTCTCGCACATTCTCTTTAGTGACCGTTTCATGCAAGGCAAACAGCACCCGCCGCATTAATGACCCGGCAAAGTTATTACCGCCTAGATTAGCGCGTTTAAATTCCGTACCGGTTTTAAAGCGTACTTCATTGGCTTTGGTTTTGGCAAACATAAACGCATATTCGCGCACGCCAAAGCCCTGGGCGAGCTCCTGATAGGCGCCGGCACATAATTCGCCATGTTTTTCCGGCTCCAGGCCTTTTAAATACGACCGTTCGGAAACCGTCAACTTTTTCCATTGGATTTGTAGGGCGTCAATAAGCGAGGCTGCGCCGTATAGTTGGTTTACCCATTCGGCGCAATACTCGTTGGTTATTGCGCCTTACGGCCTTACACGGCTACAGAGCTCGTTCGGCATCGTGATTGTTCCGAATGGCGGAACCCGGCAAAGCCGGTTCCGCCTTACGGGTTACGGGTTACGGGTTGTTCGACCTGTCTCATAAATAAGATACTCCATACTCTGCTGAGTATAGAGGTAATCAGCTACTTGCTTAGCCTGACTTGGATCGGGTGCACTGATTGCCAATAAATTAGCAGATGACCACTCTAACTCAACCGGAAGATTATCCATAAATTTAAGTACTTCATTTTTAATCTCTTGATCAGTTGAGTTTCCAAACCAAACCCTGAATGTATAGTGCCCCGACTCCTTTATTACCCGCTGTATCACATAGTTTTCATCTGTTTCTACCTCATCTCCCAATGCAAGATCAAAAGCAAAAAAAGGGATGCAACCAATACAAAAGCGCTTGTCTCCCAAGCGTATGGCCCATAATTGCTCCCATTCATTCTTCGAATTTTTCTCTTCCAAATAAGCCTCGTAGGTCGGGCACGCGCTTTTTGTGCCCGACATTTTCCATGCCTTGAAAGATGACAGGGTTTCAGATCCGCGCAACATTCCGAAGCAGGATCGCCACATGATCGTCGAGCAACGATAAAACGATTGCCTGACCTACAGAGCTCGTTCGGCATCGTCATTGTTCCGAATGGCGGAACCCGGCAAAGCCGGTTCCGCCTTACGGGTTACGGGTTACGGGTTGATTGACTTTGAACAGAGTATCTACACGGCTACGGCCCTTGGAAACAAAAGCCCTCTTAGCATAAGTTGGATAGCATCTGATCCCTCGCTAGCTGTAGAAAATAAGGTATTTCCAACTTGAATACGCAACAAACCATTCGGTATTTCTCTCGACTTTAGCCAACTTTGCTTTAGAAGATCGTTTTTATTGGCACCAGTTAAGCTCCAGAAATCATCTCCTAACCACATTACAGCCCCAATTGCCTCAAGGTAACCCATACAAAATCGTCGGTGTCCCGGATTATTTGAGGTATCAATAATTTGTTTCTCAAGGGGAGGAGGCAATCCATTTGATCTTTTTGGCAAATGTTCCCACGGGCGACCATGAGATATGTATTGAAGAGAATCTTCGGCATTCTGCCAATAGTCATAATCGGCATCAACTAACCAAGCTTGAACAACTTTTACTTGTTCACTGATAGAAGTAATCCAATCATCCCAAAACATATTTTTTCCATTTTCGGCACTAATACTCAATATATCAACCTGATACCGTAACACCGAAGCCAAGTGTATTTCAAAGCCATTCCCATTTAATAGAAAAGTATGGCGTGATTTTTTTTTAAGGATAGAAGCAACTTCTTCTAAATGAACCTCATCTCCATAGAGTGTATAACCAGAAGCAGATATGTCTCGCTTTTTAAAAAAATCTAATATTAAGTTCAATATCAGATCGGCATTTAACATACCTAGTCTACTTATTACATATATTTTTTCAACCATTAAGGAAACTCTTTAATCATTACTGAAACACCTTGGGACTGTCCATATCCAATTAAAGACTGAGCGGCATTAGATCCTCCTGGTTGAACTCGTAAATCCAAAATCATATTAGCAGGAACACCATCTACTGTTGCTCCTCTGGCCGCTAAATCGTCTATATGAGACTGCATATTTCCCAGCCAACTGGAACCATTAGTATTCACTGTCTTCAAACTAACCAAATTATTTTCAAGTTGAAAGTCAACCAAAGGAAATTTACCGTTGTTCAATTGACCAATTCTAAACCAATCTTTGTATTCTGTACTAGCGAGCGAGTTTTCAATTGCTTGTCCACGAGCCAGTGGTTTTAATCCCCAAACACCACCAACCGGCATCTCCCCGGAAGCCAGATTCTCCAATTCAAAAGATGATAATGTTACCGCTGTGGCAACCGGATAAGTCGTAGCAAGCCCTAAACCCGCCCCGAGTGTAGAACCGGCGGCAAAGGATTGCAACGCGGGCCTGCTGGCGATAGCACTGCCAAATGCACTCGCCGTCGCTCCGAACTCGTTGCTGAAGTTGCCGGCCAGTAGCTTCATATCGGCCGCAATCAACCCGCGGGGATCGTTCCGGTTAAAGGGATTATTGCCGACGTAGGCATAGCCTGGTAGCCTGGTAGCCTGGTAGGTCGGGCAACAGCTTCACCGTTGCCCGACATTTGGGCGGCGAAGAGGCTCGATGATCCGTAACCCCGACCTCATACCGTCGCATCGAAAAGGTCGGGCACAAAAAGCGTGCCCCATAGGCATCAACTTAAGAAAAAGCCCGTCCTGATTTAAGTCGTTGCGAGGTATTGGGGTGCTTTTTCCTGGGATTTAAAGAACACCCCTGTTTAAACCGTTCCGCTAATTCCTTGAGCAACGCGGTTAATGCCTCAAGGTCTTCCATGCAGGCGGCCAGCCGTGCCGATTGCTCTTTGATCATCTGGCAGCCCTTGACCAAACTACGATCCGGGAGGCGCCATAGCCCGGTGAGGACAATCCAATGTTGTACCAGGACGCACAGTAATTTGGCGTACAGTTCGCAAAGTACCCGGTAAGGTTTCTCGCTCCGTGAATGGCCCACGCCGCCGTGGCTTTTCCAACATTTAAACAACCATTCGATTTGCCAACGGACCCCCTACAGCAGAAAACACTCATGATGGCTCAACTTGTCAACGCCCACATTGCTGATCAGAAGATTCCAGTCACCCCATGCCAGACTTTGCCGGCTCAAGGTTCGGCGCTGGTTGCGGGCGTTTTCATGCATTTTTGCCCGCCGCCGGTTCGCCGCTTCCTCGGACAGTTTCCACAACACTAAACGGGCCGGCAAGCGTTCCGACGTACCGACCTTGATGGCCATTTCATGTTGTAAAACGCCTTGTTTAACTCAGGCTTGTAGGAAATTAGCCAAGTCAATCCCTTCCCCCTTGTCGTTATAAACCTGGGTTCGGGGTTGCAAACGGGAAATCCAGTATTCGCCGCGCGCATCTTGCTCTTTCATGCGCTTAAGATTGAAATAGCCTAAATGCAGTTGCCCTTTTTTCAATTCCAGCCGCGTGTCAATCTTCATGCCGGCCTGGCTGTCTCCGGGCGGACCGCCAATGCCTTGCCAAATAACTTTCAACTCAGCCGATAGGATTACCGTACTGCAATCAATCACACACACGGCTTCAAAACGGCTGCACAAATCAATCTCGGCAGCACGGCTGGCCGCAATCACCTCGCCAGCCGCTGCGTCCAACACGCCTTTCATAAAGCGGCAGGCAGCTTCCGTAAAACGGTTATCGATCGCTTGTGCCGAGATTTTTAAGCCGTGGCTGTAGCCGGCACGCGCTAACCCTCCGACGGAAAAAGAACCAAGCTGCCGTCCAAGGCTTTCACAAAATTCGAACCGCTTACTTTACGCTGACGCTTGATAAAGCCGTGTTTTTGTGCCAATTCATTGGCTTTTTCGTTGAGAATACGTTGTAGCGCTCTGGCGATGCTTGAAAAAATATCCATCGATGACCCTCTTTGTCTGAAGTTGATTTATCAGACCGTTAAGCATCGAATACTGCTTATAACTTTGTTAAGTTGATGCCTAGGGGGACACAAGAAGCGTGCCCGACCTACACGGCTTACTACTCGCTTTGAAGTTCCCATTAGTTATTATTGGATTTTTTATCCAAATCCTTCTCACAGAATACTTCAAATAAATCAAAGAATTTCTCGAAAGCATCTTCTTCATCATTAGAAAAGAAAAGTATAATTTTATCCCAGCCTTGTGATGTTTCTATATGATATTTATTAGAAATAAACAATTGAAATTTATTCCAGAAAGCTTCGTCATCATTAATACCGTTGACAAGCAAGGCATAGTAGTAACCATCCAAAAAATTTCTCAGTTTTACAATAGAACGCCCGCCTAAATATAGACCTGGACGTAGTTTTATATTACCCAACAGGTCAAAAATATTCATAAGCGCCTTTCAAAAAGTTCGCATGTATTGATTTTCGTCAGTGTTAGTTAATGCAGCGTCAGAAAGCCAGGAATGCCTGTTGACTTGTTGCTAAGTGCTTATAGTTAAAATTTGGTTTCCGTAACATTGAAGTATCTTATGGGTTACGCAGGCTTTTTTGAAAACACTGACCGACGGGTCACCGTGGCAATTTAAAGCCCCGTGAAGACCGAAAGCCAGCGTCCGAGGGACGGCCTTGGCAGCGTTTCCGAACGCCGGGTGAACGCCTGAGCCCTTTTCCCCGGCACATCAAGGCCGCTCGATGCGAAACACTTTGCCGCCGTAACTCGCGATGATCCCGTCGGGACGGATTTCCCTGATCTCGACCGCATCCTTGGTGGTCTGGCCGGCCTTGTATTTCGTCATGTTCAGTATGACAAAGCGGTCTGCGGGATTGTCAGCGTACATGAACACGTTGATTGCCATCTTCGGCACGGAGTTGCGGAAGTTGTAAGGCAAATCCTTGAATAAAGGAATGGCCTGCCGGCCCGGCGGTGAGGCATCGCTCTTTCCTTTTTCGGTATCGCTTTCGGAATCGCTCGGGCTTTCGGCCGCGAGCACCGGCTGAGCCCTTTTTGTCTGTCTTTCCTTCCGGACCTGCTCCCGTGCGCCGGTTGCGGCAGTCGAGGGAGCGGTTTGGTCGTCGCGTTCGGGTTTGCCGGACATGGCCTGCTTCGGCCCTTTCTCCTCTGCGGCCCGGCTTGCCGCGGCCAGTTCTTCGATTGAAGGCGATTTTGTGGCAGATGCTGCGGCGGTTGGCGCCGGAGGGTTAATCATTTGGGGAGCCGGCGCCGCCGCGGCCGGCGCTTTTTCGGAAGGCGCATCAGCGTCAGCCGGTTTTACCGCACCCGGTTGAGGCTTTCGCGCTGCTTTTTGCTGTAACGCCAGGGCGCCGGCTTGCCTTCCCGCCACCGGCGTATCGTCCGTTTTTTTCAAATACCAGACCAACAGCAGCAGGGCCAGCAGATTGACGGCCAGCAGAGCGCCGATCACCATCGCGGTTTTCCGGCTTTTCAGCGCCGGCGGCGTCAGCACTTGTTCGGTCAGGGTTTCCGGCCGGTTGGCCTGCCGCTCCCGTTCCGATTTGCGTAGGGCATTGAGAATATAAGACATGTGTTAATCGGTTAAGGTCAGATGAGGCTTGTTCGGCGCCTCGGTCGGATTGTCGAGATAAAACAGGGTTTGGACTCCCACCGCACCGTCTTCGGCCAAATGGTGCTGGTGCTGAAATTTGAGGACCCGGGTCTTCAAGTCCTGATCGAATAGCTGGGGCGCCGCCACGGGCGGATTCAACCCGTCGAACAGCGCCATCTGTTGTCGAAGCCAGACAATTCTCTCTGACCGTTCTCCGGGGAAAATCGTTCGCGCATCGGCGATCGTCGGCGTCCATAGCAATAAATAGTAGCCGTTCCAATAACTCAGCACGTCGGCCAGCGAAAAGTCATGCCGGTCGTTTCCGAGCAATACCGGGTTTCCCTGCTTGAGGCCGGTCAGCAGCGCGTAGCGCTTTTCTTCGGCCGGCAGCACAAACTCCAGAATGACCGGCCGGTTCATCGCCAGCAGCTCTTTCCAACTGGCCTTGCCGAACTGGCATAACACGCCGAAGGCCTTGAGCGCCTCGCAATCGATCGTCCCGACGGGCGAAGCCGTTTTTCCGAGCGCGCTCAGTGCGTTCGCAAAGCCCAGCGGCAGCGTCAGGCGGGTATCGGTCACCCATTCGGCAAACGAAACCTGCTTCGGAGGCAGCGGTTCGGTTTTCGGCACGGGAGCTGGAGCCGCCGATACGGATTTAGGAGCGGCCGGACCGGACTTTGCCTCCGCCGTTTCGGATGGGCTGCCCAAAAACCGGTGCCGGAACGCGGCGTCCCGGTCAGGAAACAGATAATAACGGCCGGCCGCCACCCCGCCGAGCGCCAGCATCCCCAGCAGGGCGATACGCCATGCCGGCCATTTCGGCCCGGCCGGCGCCAGGGTTTCCTGCGCGGCGTTTTTGACCCTACCCGGCGTCACGTGCGCGGCGTTTTCCGCATAGGCGCCCAGCAAGGCGCGGTCGCACAGGATATTGATCACGCGCGGAATGCCGCCGGACAATTTGTATATTTTCCGGATCGCCCGCTCCTTGAACAGATCGGGATCACCGCCGCAAACCCGCAGCCGGTGCCGGATATAGTCCCGGGTTTCGGCGCGCGACAGCGGCTGCAAATGGTAGCGCGCAGTGACGCGCTGGTTGAGCTGCCTGAGTTCCTGCCGCCGCAGCATCTGCTTCAATTCGGGCTGGCCGACCAGAATGATTTGCAGCAGCTTGGTCTTGCTGGTTTCCAGATTGGTCAGCAGGCGGACCTGTTCGAGCACTTCCATGCTCAGATTCTGCGCTTCGTCGATCAGCAGCACGGTGCGCCGGCCGTTCGCGTGCGCCTCCACCAGGTAATGGTTCAAGGCATCGACCAGTTGTTTCAGCGTCTGCCGCTCTTTATCGTAGGCCACCCCCAACTCGTCGCAGATCGTCGCCAGCAGTTCGAGCGCATTCAGCTTGGGATTCAGGATCAACGCGATGTCGATAGTGTCCGGCAATTCGCCGAGCAGGCAATGGCACAGGGTCGTCTTGCCGGTGCCGACTTCGCCGGTCAATGCGACGAAACCGCCGCCGACGGTAATCCCGTATAAAAGGTGCGCCAGGCCTTCCTGATGGCGGCGGCTCATATAAATGAAATGGGGATCTGGCGCTATCGAAAACGGTAATTCCGCAAAATGAAAATACTGCTCGTACATAGCGGGAATCGGGTAATACAGATTTAGGATGAACCCCGATTTTAACCCATTACCCGTCAAAAGATGTAAAAAATGCCCCTTCTTCGGCGATAGCGGGCATTTTCCCTATATAATCTGGCAGCCGTCCGGCACCCAGCCTCTCGCCCCATTCACATCATGCCGATCAACGAAAATCAACTATACCGCAAACTGGCCTGGCGCCTGCTCCCCCCGCTCTACATCATCTATATCCTGGCCTATCTCGACCGCATGTGCGTCGGCTTCGCCCAACTGCAGATGAAAGATGCGCTGCAGTTCAGCGACACGGTGTACGGCTTCGGCGCGGGCATCTTTTTCGTCGGTTACATGCTGTTCGAGATTCCGAGCAACCTGATTCTGGAAAAAGTCGGCGCGAAACTCTGGCTGACCCGGATCATGATTACCTGGGGACTGATTTGCTGTGCGATGGTGTTTATCGAAACTCCGCAAGGTTTTTATATTTTGCGCTTTCTGCTCGGCCTTGCCGAAGCCGGCTCGTTTCCAGGCATGATTCTGTATTTCAGCTACTGGTTTCCGGCCCCGGTCAGGGCCAAGTACGGCGCGCTGCTGATCACCGCGACCGCGGCCTCCGGCGTGCTCGGCGCGCCGCTGGCGGGGCTCTTGCTCGGCATCGACGGCGCGTTCGGACTGCAAGGCTGGCAATGGCTGTTTCTGGCCGAAGGCGCGCCTTCGGTGTTGTTCGGCTTTGTGCTGTATTTCTGGCTGACCGACCGTCCGGCCGAAGCCGGCTGGCTGAATGGTGAAGAGAAAGCCTGGCTCGAAAGGACATTGGCTGCCGAACGCGAAACGGCTCCCCACCCTCATGCCGCCGATCTGAAACAGGCCCTGCGCCATCCGAAAGTCTGGCTGCTGGCGCTGATCTATTTCGCGGTGGTGATCAATTATTACAGCATCAGCCTCTGGCTGCCGCAACTGATCAAGAGCTGGGCAGGACTCGACAACGTGCGCACTGCCTTGTTGACCGGCCTGCCCTATCTCGCGGCCGTAATCGCGATGGTGATCGTCGGCGCGCATTCGGACAGGACCCGCGAACGGCGCTGGCACATCGTGATCTGCGCCTGGATCGCGGCCGCCGCGTTCGCGCTGAGCCCCTACCTCGCCTCGCCGGTCTGGGCGATCGCCGCGATCGCGATCGCAGCGGCAGGCGTCTGGAGCACGCTGGCGCCGTTCTGGACGCTGCCGCATAGGCTACTAAAGGAGGGACCGGCCAAGGCGTCGGGCCTGGCGCTAATCAATTCGATCGGCAACCTGGGCGGCTTTGCGGGCCCCTATGTGATCGCCTGGCTGAAAACCGCGACGGGCGATTTCAAGCTGGCGCTGCCGCTGCTGGCGGCGACGATGGCGTCGGGTGTCCTGCTGATTTTCGTGGCGGTGAAACCGGAAGAAGAAGCGCCTAGCCCAGGTCCAATCGGCAATGGCTGCCGAATCGATAGCTGATCGATATTATTGCTTTGAATTCATGGGCCTATCTTTCCGTTTTGACATTTGTCCCTTGCCCGATACAATGTTGTGAACTTTAATTCATTGTTTCGGTAGAGAATCGCCGGCCTTTCGGGTTCCACGGCCTTTGCCTGGAAGCCGGGAAATAACCGTTCTTCTCGCCGAAAATCAATCGTCCGGCGCCTTGCGCCGGGCATTCCGCGATACTTGGCGTCAAGGATGACCGACTTTAACTACCCGAATTCGTACGAAACACATGGCAAATCAGCACTGGAAAATTCCGCCTAACGAAGTATTAAGCGCCGGCCCCGTGATGCCGGTGATGGTCATCAAGAATCTCGACGACGCAGTGCCTTTAGCAAAAGCCCTGGTCGAAGGCGGCATTCGCGTGCTGGAAATCACTTTGCGTACGCCGGTTGCGCTCGAAGCCATCCGACGCATCAGCCGGGAAGTCGAAGGCGCCATCGTCGGCGCCGGCACGATAGCGAATCCGGCGCAATTACAGGCCGCGGTGGACGCGGGCGCGGTCTTCGCGATCAGCCCCGGCATCACCCCTTCCCTGCTGGACGCGGCGGTGAATGGCGACATCGCATTAATTCCGGGCATCGCAACCCTGTCCGAACTGATGCTGGGCATGGAATCCGGCCTGGACCACTTCAAATTTTTCCCTGCCGAAGCGGCCGGCGGCATTCCGATGCTGAAAGCGATTGCGGGCCCTTTCCCGCAGGCGACTTTCTGCCCGACCGGCGGCATCTCGCCCGATAACTATCTGGCTTACCTCAAACTCCCTAACGTAGCCTGCGTAGGCGGTTCCTGGCTCGCTCCCCAGGACGCGCTGAATGCGAAAGACTGGTCCAAAGTCACCGAGCTTTCGAGACAGGCAATCGTCAACGCCAATCCCGATTAATTGACTCCGCAATCGACACTAAAACACGCCGCAACGGCGTCCCAACCGAGATTGACACCATGAGCAAACCCAGCACTATCGTCCTATCCACTCCCGAATCCGAACCCCTGTGTACGCTGCCCGTGTTGTCCGGCACGATAGGCCCCGGCGTGCTGGATGTCCAGTCGCTGTACAAGCAGGCCGGCATGTTCACCTACGACCCCGGCTTTACCTCGACCGCCAGTTGCCGGTCCTCGATCACTTATATCGACGGCGAGGCCGGCATATTACTGTACCGGGGTTATCCGATCGAACAACTGGCCATGCAATGTTCGTTTCTGGAAGTCTGCTACCTGCTGCTGCGGGGCGAACTGCCGAACTTCGACCAACTGAAAGAATTCGAGCGCAACATTACGATGCACACGATGGTGCACGACCAGCTGACCAACTTTTTCAAGGGGTTCCGCCGCGACGCGCACCCGATGGCGATCATGGTCGGCGTGGTCGGCGCTTTATCCGCCTTCTATCACGACGCGCTGGATATCCGTTCGAAGTGCGACCGCGAAATGAGCGCGATCCGGCTCCTGGCCAAGGTGCCGACGATCGTCGCGATGTGCCATAAATACAGCGCCGGATCGCCCTTCATGTATCCGCAAAACAAGCTCAGCTACGTCGAAAACTTCATGCGCATGATGCTGGCGACGCCGTGCGAAGAATACGAGCCGAATCCGGTGCTGGTCAGGGCGCTCGACCGGATCTTGATCCTGCACGCCGACCACGAACAAAACGCCTCGACCTCGACCGTTCGGCTCGCGGGTTCCAGCGGCGCGAACCCGTTCGCCTGCATCACCGCCGGCATCGCCTGTCTATGGGGCGCGGCGCACGGCGGCGCGAACGAAGCCGTACTGCACATGCTGGAAGAAATCGGCGATACCTCCCGCATCGGCATTTATATCAACAAAGCGAAAGACAAGGACGACCCGTTCCGGCTGATGGGCTTCGGCCACCGCGTCTACAAGAACCACGATCCGCGCGCCAAACTGATGCGCGAAACCTGCTACGAAGTTTTGGGCGAACTGGGGCTGCAGGACGATCCTTTGTTCAAGCTGGCGCTCGAACTGGAACGGATAGCGCTCGAAGACGAATATTTCATCGAAAAGAAACTGTATCCGAACGTCGACTTCTATTCGGGCATCGTGCTGCACGCGCTCGGCATCCCGAGCAAGATGTTTACCGCGATCTTTGCGATGGGCCGCACCGTCGGCTGGATTTCGCATTGGGACGAAATGATTGCGGATCCCGAGCAAAAGATCGGCCGGCCGCGGCAGCTCTATACAGGAGCAACCCGCCGCGACGTGCCGGCGCGGCACGGCAGGACCGTTTAGGCTAATTGCAGACCTGCCGGGTTTTTAAAACCCGGCAGGTCTTTTTCCAACGTTTTGATAAAAATCATGCAGGCCCTTCCTGAACTGATCGGCTATCTGGCCGCGCTGCTGACCACCGCCTCGTTTCTGCCGCAGGCGCTCCTGACCCTAAAAACCCGCGATACCGCCTCGCTCTCGCTGTCGATGTACGCGATTTTTACGCTGGGCGTATCGCTTTGGTTGATTTACGGCATTTTTCTGCACAATAACGCGATCATTGCGGCAAACTCGATCACGCTGCTGCTTTCCGCCTCGATTCTTTACGTCAAAATTTACAACCGGCTGACCGGCAGGGAACAAAGCCATACGGCGGCAGCGGCCGAATAACTCCGGTTTTATCGAAGATGCGTGACGGAAGCCCGGCTGATATCTTTTTTGCGATGAATCGGGATGCAAATTCATAGTGACGACTCGCCGCTATCGGGCTCCCGCAGCCGGGCCGTTTCCTGAAACCCGAATGCGCCGGCGGTGCGCGGCCGATTGCATTTTCCTTATAAATCAAATAGACTGCGCCTCATTCCCAAACGGCGGTTTCTCTTTAATTTACGGGGATTCAAGCGCGATACTTCCCCAATCTGGCAACGATGGACATCAATAGAATCAGAAAAGAACACAACTCCGGCGGGCTCGGCGGCATCATCAACAGCATACAGACCCTGTTCGTTGCCGGCCTCAGAGTATGGACGATTCCGATCGTGCTGATGCTGAGTATGGCGACCGGTTTCACCACTTTTTACGGCTTGTCGCATTTTATCGTTTCCTGGATTGCGCTGATCATCACGATCGCGATCCAGTCGATCATCGTGATCAGCTCGCTGGAAATCGCCGGCATGCACTGGAAAGCGAACAGACTGCGCTTTTTCAGCGTGCTGGCTTCGTTGCTGGTGGCGGTTTCCGCGTCGATTACCTTTTCGTATTTCAAATTCTACGAGATTTCCCAGAAGGAAAACATTCAAATCGACCGGTTGAACAAAATCCGCACCGATGTGAACGCCTATCTGAAAAGCGTCGCCGACACCAAAACGAAGATCCTGAAACAGCAGCAGGCCGAGTTGGACAAGGCTTCCGAGAGCGTCACCCAGGCTTACTACGGCACTCACCCGGACGCCCCGCCGACGCAAAAAAACATGATCGGCCAGGGACCTTTTTTCCGCTACCAGCGCGAAGTGTTGGAAACCAAGAAAAAGGAAGCGGCGCAGGTCGTGCAGGAATTCGAGAAACTGAATCAGGACATCCGCGTACTCCAAACGGGACTGAACGAATGGAACATGAGTTCACCCGATGCGGAAGCGCGCTACCGTAAAATCGTTTCCAGCCTGCAGGAAGTCTCGCTCAAATTCAATCAGATGGCGACCAGCAACGGCGTCATTGCACCGGACATGCCGATTTTGATGACTTATACGGAAATCGTGCAGGGCATTACGCCGTCGTTCGCAATGTGGAAGGACTTTTCGCTCTTCGCCTTTCTCTGCGCGTCCATGGCGGATTTTTTCACGGTGTTTTTATCCTACCGGCTGGAATTCACCGCGCCGGGACCGCTGAGCGAGCGCGAACAGGAACTGGCCTTCGAATGCCTCCGCCAGTTTACCGAGTTCAGGATCAACGAAAACGACGAACTCGAAATGGTGATCGAAAAATCGGAGATCGAAAAAGCCCGGCGCTATTCGGACTGGTCGCGGATGTTCGCGGTCGGCTTTTTATTGAGCCGCGGTTTCCTGCGCAAGATCGATTCGAAGTCTGTCGAATTCGCGCCGAATCTTTACCCTTTGATCGCAGAACGGATGAGCGCGCAAATCCGCGCCCTGAAGGCGCAGCAGGCAATGCGCGCTTCCGGACCGGCCGTTCCGGTCGCCGTGGAGGTGACCGATGACGAATAAACAAGCGTTGCTCGACGCCTGGCTGGCCGGACTGCCGCCGCAAACTTTTTCCGACGCCCCCGAAGCCGAGGTCTGGGATCCCGGCTTCGACGGCGAGAGCCGCGTCGTACTTGCCAAACTGGGGCCGTATTACCGGTTGTTCGAATATCCCGCCAAATTCTTTCCGCGCTTTTACCACCGCGTCTATCCTTTACCGGTCGCCGAATGGCCAATCAGCGTTTCCACCGCCCTTTACGGAGGACTCTGCACGATCGAGGCGCAATTGAAGATCCATTTTCAGGCGACTTTCAGCTATGCCGAGCGCAACCTCGAAATCCTCTCCGACATCAACGCGCATATCAAATCCGGCTATGAAGGGCTGATCCGGACCACCGTCGATGCCGAGCTCAGAAATCTTCGCGACGGCGAATGGATCGAATCGGGCCTTTTCGCCACCGAAAAGCAGATCGAAAAAACGATCAACGAGGCGTTGACCGTCAAATACATCAAATGCCGCGCAGTCTGCTCACTGACCCCGTCGTTCGCCGACCTGGAAGACAGCCGGGGCCTCGACGGCCGTTTTACCCAGGAGGCGGTTTACCTGAGCATCCTGGAGAAAAATTTCGAATTCCGCGAGAGGCAGGCGCGCGAACGGACTCGTCAGGAACAGATGCTGGAAAAGGAACGCCTCGAACGCCTGAACCAGTTGCATGCGTTGGAGCAGCAGAAACTGGCGATCGAGCGGGAGAACCAGCGCCAGCTGCTGGCTGTGCAGGAAAAGCAGAACGCCGATCAGTTTACGATCGAAGCGAAGCTGCACGAAGAAAAGGTCAAACACGAAAAGCACCTGCAAAGCATCGAGCAGGCCGCAGCCCTGCAGTTCGAGCTCGAACAGCAGGCCCGCCGGCAGGAACTGGAGCAGCAACTGCACGCAAAAAGGCTCGAACACGAAGCGATCCTGAAAGAACGGGAGCTGCAGGCCGGCTACAAGGCGCAGGAAGTGCTGCAGCAGGAGCAGCAGAAATACGAAGAGCAGCTCGAAGCCGAACGCATCGAGCACCAGACCCGCCTGAAGGAAATGCAACTGCAGGCCGAAATCAAGGAACTGGAGCTGCGCGTCGAAGTCACCAAAAACAAGGACGCTTACCTGCACCGGCAAATCGAGTGGCTGGTGCTGGACAAACAGCGCGCCGAACTGTCGCGGGCGATCAAGGAAGCCGAGAGCGACATCGAGGCGGCGAATCGATTGTCGCAATTGCAGGCCCAGTAATCGTTACCCCCCTTAATCCCCTCATACCTTTTTATTTCATCATAAGCAAATCCCGGTAAAAGCGCGCCGGGAAACCCGCCGTACGGACCGGCTTCTTTCCGGCATGCGGATCATCACCCGGCCATTGCTTTCCATAATTGCCGACCTTCCGTGAGCGATTCGGCATTAAAAAATTTCCTTCTTCTCGATAGGATGGCCCTTGCTTGGGGCCATCTTTATCGAAAGCCTGTACAGCGATTTTCCCTTGTTGTTGCAGATTCGCAGCGACTTCACCGATTTGTTGCGCCGTCATCAAACCGTAATATTTCCGTCATTTTTCCGTCATTTTTATTCTCTATCCTTGCCGCAGTTTTAATCATCACTGTGAGCAACATGCATATTTCCAAACTGACTTTGGCCGTGGCGGCCGTCTTGGGCGCCGGCGCATCTTCATCCGCGTTTGCGATCGATCTCTATGTCGACGTCAAAACCAAGCAAATTTACGCCGAGCCCGGTTCGAACCGGCAGCTCATGGGCTCCTTTGAAAGGGTCGAGGATGCGCCCGCGAAAACCGCCGAGCAACAGAATGCCGCAGAGATCGCCGCGATTCGGGAAGAGATGGCGTTAAAAGACAATCAAATCAAGGCGCTCGAAGAGCATGCCCAGGAAGCTTCGGGACCCGAGTCGGTTCATCTCAAACTCGACGACGGGATACATTTTGCTACCAAAGACGGCAATTTCACCGCCGGTATCAATGGGCGCATGCAGGTCGACTCACAGGCCAACATTAATCAGAAATTGCCTGTAGATTTTGTAACCCCGACAGGCGTCCCCTCGGAATTAAACGATGGCACAACACTCCGCCGGGCGCGTCTGGGCATCGAGGGAACTTTTTTCAAAAATACCGACTATAAATTCGAATACGATTTTACGCGCGGCAATGGCTTGAACGCGGGCGGTATTACCGACGCATTCATTCGCTATAATTTTTCCAAGCCTTTCTCGGTCAAATTCGGTGCCTTTAAAGAACCGTTCAGCTTGGAAGAAGCGACCAGCAACCGCTATACGACTTTCATCGAACGGAATATGGCCGTCAACACCCTCGTAGACAACCTGAATACTTATAAGGTGGGCTTCGGCGCGAACTACGCGACCGAACGCTGGCAAATCGGCACCTCGCTGCAAACCGAAGGGGTCGGCGGCTACAATGCCTATGGCAATAATGCAGTTAACGGTACGAGTACCGGCAGTGCAATTAATCTTAATGGCGGCGTCAACCGGAACGGCGGCGGCGGTGATACCAGCTGGGAAGCCAACCTTCGCGTGACCGGCTTGCCGTGGATGGAAAGCAAAACCAAATTCCTGCACGTAGGCGCATCGGGATCGTACATTACCTTTAACAATAATTACAAAGGCGATGGCAGCTACAGCAACGGGGGGGTCATTTTCGCCAACGGCATAGGCTCCAACGTAGATCGTGCATCCATCTTGAATACGGGAAATTTGACTTCCGGCAATATTAAGTCGGCAGCTGCCATTCAAGCCGATTACCTCCACCGGTGGGGCGCCGAAACCGCGCTGGTTTATGGCCCATTCTCGGTGCAAGGCGAATATATACAAGCCAATATTCACGGTCAGGGCTACAGTAAAGACGAATCGCTGGAAGGTTACTACGGCTATATGACCTACTTCCTGACCGGCGAATCACGCAACTATAAAGCTAAAACCGCCGCCTGGGACCGGATCAAACCGAATCACAACTTCGACATGCACGGCGGCTGGGGCGCATGGGAACTTGCGGTCGGATACGATTACATGAACTTGAACTCCGGCATAATCAATGGCGGACGCGCGTCGACAGCCAAGTTCGGTATCAACTGGTATCCCAATTCGCATCTCCGCGTAATGGCGAATTACGTTCATGCCCTGGACATCGAGACGGGCGCCGTCACTACCGTTCCGGGCGGCACTGCTGCAAATGCTACAAGCCGGGCATTTAATAATGCCGATCTGGATATTCTTGAAACCCGCGTTCAAGTCGACTGGTAACCGTCGTAGTTCGGCAGGATAGTTTTCAACTCTACAATAGCCACTATAAAAACCGCCCTGTAATCATCCTGCAGGGCGGCTTCTTTTTATGCGCGAAATCTCTTCCTGTCGGCGCTAGAGCATTTTCACTTTGGGTATATGGCCTTCGTAAGGAAAGCTCTTCATTCCGGCAGAGCCTGCCCCGATCAGGGGATTGCCGGACGACTGCTCCCGTAGGGTACGCTGTGCGTACCTTTCGACATGGAAGGTACGCACAGCGTACCCTACGGGGCTGGGCACCTTTCAGAAGGTGAGGACTTCCCTACACGCAATATGAAAAATTGACTCCCAAAGCCGCCTCGCCCGGCAGCCGCGAGGCGTAATAATCGCTGATCTCGGGAGCTTTTAAGCCCAAAAGCCGGGGGAAACCGCACAGCAGAAGAGCCGGCTGCATACGCAATGCAGGCTTCAACCCAAGGCCGGCGTTTCCCAATCGAATACCGGCAGACTGTGCAGCGTGGCGCACAGCCCCTCGTTCCAGCATTGCTGCAATTGCAGCAGATACGGATCGTTCGCGGCCAGTTTCAGGTGGTGGTTGATCTTCATGTCGTCCCGCCGGTAGATCGCGACTTCGAACGGCGGCCCGACCGTCGCGTTCGAACGCGAGGTCGCATCGAGCGAAACCAGCAAGAGGCGCGCGCCTTCTTCGAGGCCGGTCAAGGCGCCGACCGCACGGTCCAGCACCGGCTTGCCGTATTTGTTTTCGCCGATCTGCAGATAAGGGGTTTCGCGCGTCGCTTCGAAATAGTTGCCCTGCGGATAGATCAGCATCAAGCCGGGATTTTGCCCCTGGATTTGCCCGCCGAGAATCAGCGTGGTTTCGACGCTGACGCCGGACGACATCAGGGCCGGACCGTGTTCCCGCTGAATTTCCTGGCTGATTTTTCCGATATAGTCGGCCGCTTCGAACATATAACGCGCGGTCAACAGGCTCCCCCGATCCGAAGGATATTCCAGATCGCGCACGATACGGTTCAATACGCCCTGGGTGGTCGCCAGATTGCCCGACGACATCAGCACGAAGAACCGGTCCGGCGCCGGCGTGAAAATGTGCAGTTTACTGAACGAGGTCACATAATCGACGCCGGCGTTCGTGCGCGAATCGGACGCGAACACCAAGCCGTCTTTCAACAGTAACCCCACACAATAAGTCATTGCATTTTCTCCCCGAAAAAATCAAAAAACGCGTCCATTTTAGAAGATGCGGTTAGTTAAAGCGACTTTTTTCCTGCCGCATGGTTCCCTTCACGCCGTCCGGACTGTTTTATCGGCACAGCTCTAGTTTTTGGTGCGGTTCTTGCTTTGAAATATCTGCACAGACGCCAAGACCCGTTCCGTTTTTCGACATTTCTTCATTACGCAGCTTTTTTTGAGAACGCCCATGTCTCTGACCATCGCGATTCAACATCTTACCGTTTACGAATACGATCAGCCGGTAGCGCTGGCGCCGCATCTGATCCGCCTGCGCCCTGCACCGCATACGCGCACGCCGCTCCATCAGTATTCCTTAAAAGTCGAACCGGCCAAGCATTTCGTGAACTGGCAGCAGGACGCCTTCGGCAACCATGTCGCCCGCTATGTGTTTCCGGAAAAAACCCGGAAGCTCTCGGTCGAAGTGAGCCTGGTCGCCGAATTGGTCACGGTCAATCCGTTCGATTTTTTCATCGAAGACTACGCGAACGAATTCCCGTTCCGGTACGAACCTCAGCTGGCCAAGGAGCTGGCGCCCTATTTCGAAATCCGGGAAAACGGCCCCAGGCTGCGCCAATGGCTACAGGAAATCCCGAAGCGGCCCGACCATACGGTCAACTTCATCGTTGCATTGAACAGCCGCCTGCAGCGGGACATCGGCTATACGCTGCGTATGGAACCCGGCATCCAGAGCTGCGAGGAAACGCTTGAATTCGGCACCGGCTCCTGCCGGGACAGCGCCTGGCTGCTGGTCCAGATCATGCGCCATCTGGGACTGGCCGCGCGTTTCGTGTCGGGCTATCTGGTGCAGTTGGCTGCCGACCGGAAGAGCCTCGACGGCCCTTCCGGGCCGGAGCAGGACTTTACCGATCTGCACGCCTGGACCGAAGTCTATCTGCCCGGCGCGGGCTGGGTCGGCATCGATCCCACTTCGGGGCTGTTCGCGGGCGAAGGCCATATTCCGCTGTCCTGCACGCCCGACCCGGTCAGCGCGGCGCCGATCACCGGCGCGGTCGACAAGTGCGAAGTATCGTTCCGTTTCGAAAACCGGGTCGTCAGGGTGCACGAGGATCCGCGCGTCACCCAACCCTACAGCGCGGAACAATGGGCTGCCATTCAAAGGCTCGGCGAACAGGTCGACGCACGATTGCACGGCAGCGACGTGCGGCTCACCCAGGGTGGCGAACCGACTTTCGTCTCGATCGACGACATGGACTCGCCCGAGTGGAATACCGAAGCGCTCGGCGAACACAAGCGCGAACGCGCCGAGGACCTGCTGCACCGGCTTTACCGCCGCTGGGCGGAAGGCGGCGTGATGCACCACGGCCAGGGCAAATGGTATCCCGGCGAACAGCTGCCGCGCTGGTCGCTGGGCGTGTTCTGGCGCACCGACGGCGTGCCGGTCTGGCGCAACCCGGCCCTGCTCGCCGCTTACCGGGACCGCCTCCGGTCGCAGACCAATCTGTCCGGCCGCTTCATCAGCCGCCTTGCCGGTTTTCTCGGCGTGCCGACCGACCATGCGATGCCCGGCTTCGAGGATGGGCTTTACTACCTCTGGAAGGAAGGCAACCTGCCGGCGAACGCCGACGTGCTCGATTCGAAGCTGCGCGACCCGATCGAGCGGGCCCGCCTGCGCAAAGTTTTCGAACAGGGCCTCGACCGGGTCGTCGGCCATGTGCTGCTTATCGCCTGGGACTACAGCAAGGATTGCTGGCGTTCGTCGCGCTGGAAGTTCCGCCGCGAACACATGTTCCTGTTGCCCGGCGATTCGCCGATGGGTTACCGGCTGCCGCTGGACAGCCTGCTGTGGGAGCCTGCCGATCAACGCCAGCAGTTGATTCCGCTCGATCCTTTCGCGCCGAAAAAGCCGCTGCCCGCCGATCACAGCGCGTTGCAGACCCGTTACACGCACCGCCTCGGTGCGGCCGCTCCGCATCCGGGCATCAGCGAACAGGGTTTTGCCGATGCGGTCCCCGCCGATTGGGACCGTTACCTGATCCGTACCGCGCTCTGCGTCGAAATTCGCGACAACCGGCTGCATGTGTTTCTGCCGCCTTTGATCGATCTCGAACACTGGCTGCGGCTCGTCGCTGCGCTCGAAAACACCGCCGCCGACCTGAACATTCCGATCCTGCTCGAAGGCTACGAGCCGCCGCGCGACGAACGCCTGAAGCGTTTCAACATCACGCCCGACCCCGGCGTGATCGAAGTGAACGTGCCGCCTGAAGCCGACTGGGCCGCCTTGTCCGAACTGACCGAGAGCCTGTATGAGGAAGCCCGCCTGGCGCGCCTCGGCACCGAAAAATTCATGCTCGACGGCCGCCACACCGGCACCGGCGGCGGCAATCACGTCACGCTGGGCGGCCATACCGCCGCCGATTCGCCGTTTCTGCGCCGTCCGCACCTGTTGTCCAGCCTGCTGCGCTTCTGGCAGCACCATCCCGGCCTGTCTTATCTGTTCTCGGGCCTGTTCGTCGGCCCGACCTCGCAGGCGCCGCGCGTGGACGAGGCGCGCGACGAATCGCTGTACGAGCTCTCGATCGCGCTGAAGCAGCTCGCGCAGCACCAGGAGCCGCCCCCCTGGCGGGTCGACCGGGTACTGCGCAACCTGTTGACCGACATGACCGGCAATACCCACCGCGCCGAGTTCTGCATCGATAAACTCTACGCCCCCGACGGCCCGAGCGGCCGCCTCGGCCTGGTCGAATTCCGCGCCTTCGAGATGCCGCCGCACCCCCGGATGAGCATGGTACAGATGTTGCTTCTACGTTCATTAGTGGCACGGTTTTGGGAGCATCCGTACGAGCTCGAACCGGTGCGCTGGGGCACCGAACTGCACGACCGCTTTCTGCTGCCCCATTTTGTTGCAGGCGACCTGAAGGATGTGACCGAAACGATGCAGCGCTGGGGTTATCCGTTCGCAATGGATTGGCTCGCGCCGTTCCTGGAATTCCGCTTTCCGCATTACGGAGCGGTGCAGATCGGCGATGCGGAACTGGCGCTGCGGTTCGCGATCGAGCCCTGGCATGTGCTCGGCGAGGAAGTGACCGCGCAAGGCACGTCCCGCTTCGTCGACTCGTCGGTCGAACGGCTGGAAATCAAGGCGCGGGGGCTGACCGAAGGCCGCCATGTCGTAACCTGCAACGGCCGCCGGGTGCCGCTCCGCCGCACCGCGCGCCGCGACGAATGGGTGGCTGGCATCCGGTACAAGGCCTGGCAGCCGGCCTCCGGCCTGCATCCGACGATTCCGGCCCAGGCGCCGCTGGTGTTCGACCTGATCGACAGTTGGAACGGCATCGCGCTCGGCGGCTGCACTTACCATGTCGGGCATCCGGCCGGACGCAATTACGAAACCCTGCCGGTCAACGCGAACGAGGCGGAAGCCCGGCGGCTGGCGCGGTTCTGGGCACATGGGCATACGCCGGGGCCGGTCATCGCGCCGTGCGAGGAAGTGAACAACGAGTTCCCCTATACGCTGGATCTCAGAACATAAAGGTAGGGTCGCTGCGCGTACCCCATAGAGAGCTATGCGCGTAGGGAAACCTGAAAAGGTACGCACAGCGTACCCTACGAAAAGCGAGAAAAATTGCATGAAAAACATCGATTGGAAAACATACGAAGCCGGCAAGGTCTGGGATGAACTGATCGACACCGAAAATCGGCCGCGCCCGCACGGCGAACAGCTCGCCAGGTTGCTGGCCGGCATGGACGCGGACGAGCTTGCGTCCCGGCAAACGGCAGCCGATCTCGCGATCAAGGAAATGGGCATCACCTTTACGGTCTACTCGGACGAAACGCGGGGCGCGATCGACCGCACTTGGCCGTTCGACATCGTACCGCGCATTATCGCGAAGAACGAGTGGGATACGATCGAGAAAGGGCTCAAACAACGCGTGACCGCGCTGAACCGCTTCATCGACGATCTCTACCACGACCAGGAGATCATCCGGGCCGGCATCATCCCGCAGGAAATCATCGCCAGTTCGAGCAATTTCCGCCCGCAGTGCGTCGGCATCTCGCCCCGTTTCGGCGTCTGGGCGCACATCTGCGGCTCCGATCTGGTGCGCGACCGGGACGGCACCGTGTATGTGCTGGAGGACAATCTGCGCGTGCCCTCCGGTGTCTCCTACATGCTCGAAAACCGTCTGGTCACCAAGCGCGTGTTTCCCGAATTGTTCGAAGACTATGCGCCGCTGCCGGTCGACGATTACCCTTCGCAACTCTATGACACTTTGGCCGCGTTGTCGCCGCGCGACATCGAATACCCGGAAATGGTCGTGCTGACGCCGGGCGTCTACAATTCGGCCTATTTCGAACACAGCTATCTGGCCCAGCAAATGGGCTGCGAACTGGTCGAAGGCCGCGACCTCTACGTCGACAGCGACGACTGCGTATACATGCGCACGGTCGGCGGCCCTGCGCGCGTCGACGTGATCTACCGCCGGGTCGACGACCTGTTTCTCGACCCGGAAGCTTTTCACCCCGATTCGCTGCTCGGCGTGCCAGGGCTCCTCCGCGCCTGGAAGGCCGGCAAGGTCGCGCTGGCGAATGCGCCCGGCGCCGGCGTGGCCGACGACAAGGTGGTCTACTCGTACGTGCCCGACATCATCGAATTCTATCTCGGCGAAAAACCGGTCCTGCCGAACGTGCCGACCTGGCGCTGCATGGAACCCGAGGCGCTCGCCGACACGCTCGCCAATCTCGAAAACCGGGTCGTGAAGCCGGCCAATGAATCGGGCGGCTACGGGATGCTGGTCGGCAGCGCTTCGACTCAAAAGGAACGCGAGGAATTCGCCAAACGCCTGAAACAGGATCCGCGCAACTACATTGCGCAGCCGGTGCTCGGGCTTTCGACCGTGCCGACGATCGTCGAGAAGCGCATGGAGCCGCGCCACGTCGATCTGCGCCCGTTCATCCTCAGCGCCGATCAACAGCAAGTCACGATGGGGGGACTCACCCGCGTGGCGCTCAGGCAGGGTTCGCTGGTCGTCAATTCGTCGCAGGGCGGCGGCAGCAAAGATACCTGGATCGTACCGATCGATAAGGAGTAAAAAGATGCTATCGCGAGTCGCCGAAAATATTTACTGGGTAGGGCGTTATTTGGAACGCGCCGAAAATACCGCCCGCCTCCTGGCCGCCAACGCGACCCTGCATCTGGACCTGCCGCGCGGCATTACCCCGGCCTGGGAACCGCTGATTGCGATGGCGGGCGCGCAGGACCTGTTCGAAGCTCAGCATTCCGATTACAGCGAGCCGGAAGTGATCCGGTTCATGCTCGGCTCCGAGCAAAATCCAAGTTCGATCCTGAGTTCGTTGCGCGCGGCCCGCGAAAACGCGCGCACGATCCGCGATTATATGCCGCGCGAAGCCTGGGAGCTGATCAACAAACACCATCTCGACGCCGGCGAACGGCTTGACGAAGGCCTGTCCAAACGCGGCCGCCACGAATACCTGAAACGGATCATCCTGACCACGCAAACATTGAACGGGATGCTGGCAGGCACGATGAACCACGACCAGGGCTACCATTTCCTGTTGCTCGGCCGGAACATCGAACGGGCCGACATGACCACGCGGATTATCGATGTCCGCACGGACGGGTTGTTGCCCCTGGAAAATTCCGGATTGCAGGCATTCGAAACGCTTCAGTGGGTCAGCCTGCTCCGCTCGCTGAGCGCGTACCAAATGTACCGCCGCAGCATGCAGGCCCGGGTCCGGCGCGGCGACGTGCTGCTCTTTCTGTTCCAGAGCGCGGATTTCCCGCGTTCGATCCGGCATAACCTGTGCAATATCGAACGCAGCCTGAAAACCTTGCCGAATCACGAATCGGCGATCCGGATTCTGTATCAGGCCAAGTCCCGGATTCTGTCGACGCCGGTCGAGAAAATGCCGTGCGCGCCGCTGCACCACTTCATCGACCAAGTGCAGATCGCGCTCGACCGGGTGCATGACGAGATCAGCAGCGCCTGGTTTTTGCCTCCGCATTGAGTAAGGCGCCCATCACCTTACCTGAGTGTGGATTTCAAATAAATCCGGAGCTTACTTAATTTCAAAAAGGTACGCACAGTTTTGTGTTTGCGGAGAATTTTCGAACAGTGGGGATGGGGTTATAAACCTCCGTCCCGTTCAGCCCAGTTGTAGGGTACGCTGTGCGTACCTTTTCCCTCAATGGTACGCACAGCGTACCCTACGATTCTTCTCGCGCCAGTTGTCAACCGATTACCTCGGTTCGGTAGCGGTAGAAGCGCAGGTTATCCGACCAGTAATCGGCCGGCAGCCCCGCCTTTTGCTTCAGATGCCTGAGGAACCGCTTCGGGTCCGGCAAATGCTCCCAGACCGAAGGCAAAAAGGTTCCGCGCCGCCTGCCTTCCTCGATAGTCAGCCCGTCTTCGCCGGCCCTCAGTTGCGTCAGCAGATCCTCTTCCGATGCGAAGACGATCGGCTCGGGCGGGGTCAGAATCGAGAGATGGATTTCCAGTTGTTCGAATTCGTCCGCCGACAGCGGCGGAAAGCGATAGTCTCTAAACGCAGCGGCAAACGCATTTTCGGCAATATCCTCGGCCAGCGGCCGCACTGCTTTCAACATGCCGATGCAGCCTCTAAGCTGGCGGTGCTTGTGCAGGGTCACGAAAGTCGCACGCGGCTCCAGGAATTCCGGAGGAAAAGCGGTGGTATCGATTTTCAAGGGGCTGTCGGTTTCGAGGCCGTGCCGAATCGAACGTTTAGCCAGGTCGAGCAATATTTGGGCTTGTTGTGAATTCAACTTCACTCCGATTTCGGGTTTACGGCTTAGCCCGGCGAGTCAATAACAATGATCAAATTGCCGAAGTTAACATATCTCAAAAAGCTCATGCGAACGTTAGTCCGGACTGAAGCTTATGTTAAATCGGTGAATTCCTATTATCCGCCCTTATTCCGCAAAATTGAATAAAAACCAAAGACTCGAACCGAACAATAAAAGCGAGCCGCACAGCAGTAAAATCGGGAACATCCATGAGGTACTCTCTTGAGCCGACCTGATCGGCTGTCCTCTGCCGGCCGGCTGGGCCGCGCCTCTCGGCGGTAAAGACGCGGCCGGTCTGGAAGCGGAGACTTGCTTCACCGCCGGGCCTCCTGCTTCCTGTTTTTGCACCGATTCCTCGCTGCGATGATTGGTCAGCCACAGAAAAACTTCGCTCCCCAGCCCGATTTCGTCGGCCGCCTGCCGCACGCTGTCTACATCGACCCGTGTTTTGCCGGCCTCAAAGCTGACGCGAAGCGCCCTGTCGCAAAACGTATTGACCAGTCGCGGAGTGCCTCGCGTCGCCGCCACGATCGCCTGGACGGCTTCGCCGGTAAAAATGCCCGAACGGCATCCCGCCACTTTCAGCCGATGCCGGATATATTGGTGCACCTCGGCAGGACTCATTGTACCGATCGCCTCCAGCCAGGCAACCCGCTGTTTAAACGATTCCAAATGCGGCTGGGCCAGTTTGAGGAGGAATTCCTCCTGCCCAATCAGGAGAATCTGGATCAGTTTGGTCCGGCCTTGTTCAAGATTATTCAAAAGCCGGACGCATTCCAGCACATCCTCGGATATTTTATGCACTTCGTCGATAATCAACAGACAGCGATTGCCCTCGCTGCGCAGCTTCTGCAAATGCGCCTTGATGTCCCTCAGCATGAAAACCCGGCCGGATGGCTGACATTCGATCTCTAATTCCTGGGTCAGAAAGAGCAGCAACTCTTCGCTGGCTTCCGGCGGCTCGCCCAGCCAGATAATTTTGGTTTTCTCGGGAACCGATACCATCAGTTTTTGGCTCAAGGTGGTTTTGCCGGTGCCGATCGGTCCTGCAACCACCATCAAACCTTTTTCCGCCAGAACGCTATCGACCATCCGGCTGAGTACGCGGCTATAGTCGCCTTGTTCGAAAAAACAGGCCGGATCGGCAACGTTTTCGAATGGCATGCTATTCAATGAAAAGTGATTCGTATACATACTACCCTGTTCCAGTTTGGTCTACACAAACTTTGTAACTACAAAGCAATCCATTAATCAATGCCCGGCGCCAGCGCCGGGCGGCGAGAGTGTTATTTCGACCCGGCGATTTTTCGAGCGCCCCTTCCGGGTCAGATTGGAAGCCCGCGGCACCGAATCGCCAAGCCCTTTCACGATGATCCTGTCGCCGGCGACGCCTTTTTGCTTCAGCGCTTGGGCGACGGCCTTCGCGCGCAGCATCGAGACGATCTTGTTCCATTTCCAGGCTTGCGTGCGGGTAAAGCCGCCCGGTATCGATCTGTCGGCGTGGCCTTCGATGATGACCTTGTCGGAAGATCTCTCCTGAATAAGCGGAATGATCTTGTCAATCTCAGCCTGCGCACCGGCCCCGGGTTTTGCCACGCCCGGAGAAAACGCGCCTTCGCCAAGCACGAGCAGGCGCATTTCCCCATCCCGGGAAAGACCTTCTTCTTCGGCTTTCTTCGGAGAGGCCGGATTCGACGGTTTCTCGGGGATTCGCGGGGCCGTCGCCTCGGTAACAACGGCCGATAGAAGCGGGACTGAAGTATCCGGCTGCTCTGCCGGTTTTCTTGCACTTGCGTTACCGTTCTGCGCGGTCCCGCCTTCCCTGGTTTTTTCGGATAATGCCGGCTTATGGATCATGCCGAGGCTCCGCTTTTGTTCGGGCGCCGGTATTTCGAGGGATGTGTCGACAGCCGTGAGGGATTCCCGGCGGGCTTCCGTTTCGCGGCCTCCCGCCGGGAAGGAAATCGCTCTCTGCCGGGAGACGAATAGCACGGCCATAAAAATCACTGCCGATGCGCCCAGCATCGTAATCGAAGCCGCGGTAATGGCTCGGCGCATTCTCAGATATTCCATTCCTCCCCCTCATCCCGATCGGCATATCGCCTGCGTTTTCCATAAAGCCAACAAAAATTAGAGGGGGCATTTTCTCCAATCGTTTCATCGGATTGTTAAATTTCGATCCCGAGTCTTTAAGTGACGATGACTCCATTTTTCGCCAGTTCAATAAACTGTTCCCCCGGAACGGGTCTCTGGATATAGAAACCTTGGGCGTAACGGCACCCCCGTTGCACCAGAAAGTCCACCTGCCCTTTTTCTTCGACCCCCTCGCAAACCAGCTCCAATGAGTAATTCTTCGCGATGGCGATGATCGTTTCGATCAGCGCGGCATCATTCGGATCCCATAAAACATCGCGAATGAAGGATTGATCGATTTTCAAAATATCCAGCGGCAATTTTTTCAAATAACTCAGGGATGAAAAACCGGTGCCGAAATCGTCCATTGCGATTCTGATCCCTTGTTGTTTAAGCAGTTGCAATTGCAGCATGTAATTGGCCTGATGGCTCATCATCAGGCTTTCGGTAATTTCCACGATTACATGGCTCGAATTCATGCCGCTGCTTTCAATAATGTCGATCCAGTTTTCCGCACAGTTTCCGGCAACGAATTGCAGCGGCGAAAAATTGATCGCGATATAAAGCGGCTCCTGCAAAATCCTGTTCAAGCCTGCCATGAAGCGACAGGCTTCGCTCAATACCAGCTCGCCGATCTTCGAGATCAAATTAAGGCTTTCGGCGAGCGGAATAAACTCTTCCGGAGACACATTCCCACGCAACGGGTGTTGCCAGCGGAGCAACGCTTCGGCGCCGACGATCCGTTTGCGGAACAAGTCGTAAACCGGCTGATAATGCACCGTAAATTGATTGTTTTTTATGGCAATTTTAATATCGTTGCTGAGGCTGTGCTGTATTTTGGCTTTTTCATGCATGCTCGGCGTGAAAAAGCGGTAAGCGTTGCGGCCTTCGGCCTTAGCCGTGTACATGGCGCTGTCCGCGTATTTGAGCAAGGTTTCCCCGTCTTTGCCGTCGTTCGGAAACACGGTAATGCCGATGCTGGCCGTTACGTTCAGCTCGTGATCGTCTACCACAATCGGCGCCTGAATCGCTTCCAGAATTTTTTCCACGGTAGGGATAATGTCCGCTTCCTTTTGCAGGCCCGTCACCAGCACCGTAAACTCATCGCCGCCGAACCGGGCGAGGGAGTCGGACTCTCGCAAAATGCCGACCATGCGCTGACTGATCCGCTGCAATAAAATATCGCCCAGCGAATGCCCCAACGCGTCGTTGATGTCTTTGAAACCGTCCAGATCGATAAACATGACGCCGACCAATTCCCGAGCGCGCCCGGCATTCGCGATCGCTTGCTTGAGCCGGTCGAAGAACAGGTTCCGGTTCGGCAGATGGGTCAAGGCATCATAATTGGCTTGCTGAATGATCGTTTCCCGGTCTTTATATGCGGCGCTGATGTCGGTGAAAATTCCGATATAATGCAACACTTTTCCCGACTCGTCCTTGAGGGTGCTGATCGAAAGCCATTCGGGATAAACCGATCCGTCTTTACGTTTATTGAATATCTCTCCCTGCCATTTTCCGGTGTCTTTGATCGACTGCCACAGGCTTTCGTAGAATTGGGACGACTGGCGCTTTGAACTCAGGATACTCGGATTTTTGCCGACAACTTCCGCTTTTTCATAACCGGTAATCTCGGTAAATGCCGGGTTGATGGAGATGATTTGATTGCCGGCGTCGGTAATGACGATCGCTTCGTTGGCGTTTCCGAACACGCTTGCCGCCAGGCGAATCTGCTCTTCCGCAAGGCATTGCTCGGTAATATCCTGAATCGTTAAGACCGCTCCCGTAACCGTATCGATATTTCGGCTGAAATAAGGATAGATGACCAATTCGAAATATTTTTTCTGTATCGGCAATTTACTGTGATACGTCGCTCCCGTGTCAATCACCTGCTGAATACGGCCGATTAAATCCTCACATCCTAAAGCGTTCTTTAACGTATTCAAATTCGGTTGCTCGGTACCGTCGATAAAGCCGCCATTGAAATATTTTTTGCTGGCCTCGTTGATCCGATTGATATGCATCCGGCTGTCGACCACGATGACCGCTTTGTCCATGCTGTCCAGCACGTTCCGCAAATCGTCGTTCGCTTCTTTTAATTCCCGCGTTTTTAACGATAGCTCGTTATTGACCTGGGTCAGTTCTTCGTTGATCGATTGCAGTTCTTCATTGGAGGTTTCCAGCTCTTCGTTGGTGGATTGCAATTCTTCATTGGCCGCCTGCACTTCTTCGTTCAACACCTGCCAGGCATCGACATTCGTTTCCAACGCCACCGTGACCGTCCGTAGCGTTTCGCGCGCCATCTGCAGCTCTTGTTCCATCTCGACCAGGCGCGACACCGCCACCTGATCCGTATCGATGATTTCGGGATTGCGTTCCACTTCCTGGAACGAAATCAGCAATAATTCTTCCTTGAACGATTCCTGATAAACGGGCGTCACGATAATCCGGTAATGGACCGTCTTCTCATCCGCCGTTAACATCATGGTCTGGCTGGTCACCGTTTCCCTGCGCGACAAAGCGCTATGGCAAAAAGCCTTCAACTCCGTTTTCAGCGACGGATCGATGATCGAGAAAAGGTTGAAATCCGCTTTCCCTTTTTTGATTTTGATAAACGCTTCGCAGCTTTTATAAAATTCCAGAATCTTGCCTTCCCGGCTGGCGAGGATGCTCGGGGGCGCATAGATATCAACCAGCTTATCCTGGCCCAACAATTTATAGACCAGATGCACGGGCATCACACTGCTGATGTCCCGATTTGCATTGAAGTGCATCAAGCTTTTGGAGTCCAGACCGGGACGGATAATGTGCGAATCGTTCTTTACGAATAATTTGCTGTTCCTGTTCAGTTCAATAAAGGCATCGCTCAAACTCCAGAGCGATTCCGCCTGGCCGAGAAATAGGATGCCCTGGCTTACCAAAGCGTAATGAAAGATTTTAAGTATCTGCTCCTGAAGCGCCTGGTTGAAATAAATCAATAAATTACGGCAACTGATCAAATCCACGCGGATAAAAGGGGGACTTTTGACCAGATCGTGGCGGGAGAAAATGATTAAATCGCGGAGCGACTTGTTTACGATAAAACCATACTCGTCTTCGGTGAAATATTTGGCTTTCAAGGCGCAGTCCAAAGCAATCAACGACAATTCGTCGTATGTCCCCTTACGCGCCGTCTGGATCGCTTCGGCATTGATATCGGTGCCGTAAATTTGCACGCGGTAACGCGAAATTTCGGCCCCCAACTCCTCCGCCAAAATCATCGCAATCGAATAGGCTTCTTCGCCGGTAGCGCATCCCGGAACCCAGACACGAATATAGTCCCCGGCTTTTTTATGCGTCAGAATCTTTTTCAACGCCACCCTTAACGCATTGAAACACTGCGCATCCCGGAAAAACGACGTAACGCAGACCAAAAAGCTTTTGGCCAACTGGCTCAGCTCCTCGGGGTTGCCTTTTGTAAATTGAACGTATTCGCCAAGATCGTCGATGTGCAGTATCGCCATGCGCCGGTTGACCTGGCGGATCACCGTGCTGTTTTTGTAATTGACGAAATCCATTCCCGTCACTTTTAAAATATCGTCAACGATAACTCTAATCTCCGGAGGCAATTGGGTTTCCTTTCCTTCAGTAACGGGAATATCCAGATTCTTGGCTATCAACCCCAGCTCCAACGCGGCTTCTGCAGGGCTGAGAATGATATCGGCCCGGCCTTGCTCTATCGCCGCTTCAGGCATGCTTTTAAACTTGGCGGTTGCGGGTTGCTGGGCAATGGTAAGCCCGCCGGCCGCTTTGATGGCTTTGATTCCTTTGGCGCCGTCATGGCCGGTGCCGGAAAAAATAACGCCTACCGCCTTTTCCTGATAGGCTTCCGCAAGGCTGTAAAAAAAATAGTCGATCGTGGTTTTAGGAGCGGGTGCCAAAGAAGCGGATAAAAGTTTGAGGCAACCTTTGTCGATTTCTATATCTCTCCCTGCCGGCGCCACATAGATGGTATTGGCGCAGAGACCGACGCCGTCCGCCGCTTCCTCAACCGAAAGTTTTGCCTTGCTTTTCAATAACTCGACCAACGCGCTGCGTTTATCGGCAGGCAAATGCTGAACGATGACATAGCTCATATTGTTGCTTGGCGACAATTGTTCAACGAAAGAAAACAAAGCCTCCAGTCCGCCGGCGGACGCGCCAATGCCTACAACATACATTTCATGGTACTCCAGTAATCCTCCAAAATGACTCTATCTGCGTTCCTAATAGACGCGGCTTTCCAAGCTTTGTTCGCAGGGATATGATCGGGTTTCAATGGACAGTTTCGAACCGCATTTACTAAAGCCGGAGCATCGGTTCGTTATTGATTTCGGATAATTGAGCGGCCCCGCCTTAAAGTTATCCGCTAATATTAGCATTAAATATAAGGTTTATGCCTCACACTCGCGGAATGCCGGAACGTTAAAGCCTCCAAAAAGGATTTCGGACACTCTCTCCTGCGCACAATCCGATTTTATTCGGCCTGATCGGGAACGGGTCTTCTTCCGCGTTTGCCGGGTTTATTTTCCGATGCAAAAACTGGAGAAAATTTTCCCAAGCAAATCATCGGACGTAACCTGTCCGGTGATTTCGCCCAGCGCATTTTGCGCCTGTCTGAGATCTTCGGCGACCAGTTCGTCGGCACGGTTGTTTTGCAGTTGGAAGAGCGCGCTTTCGATCAAGACACGGCCTTGGTCGAGCGCTTCGAGATGGCGCCGGCGGGCGATGAAGACGTGTTCGGCGCTGTCGTTGAAGCCGACGCTTTGCTTGAGGTGGCGGGTCAGGAAATCCATGCCCTCGCCGGTTTTGATCGACAGATAAATTTGCGTGCCGTCTGTCGTTTCGATCGTTTCCGGCGCACGGCCGAGCAGGTCGATCTTGTTGTAAACTTCGGTGATTGGGATGCTGTCCGGCAAAGTTCGACGGATCGCTTCGGCGTCGGGTTCGCGCGCATCGATCAACAGCAGGATCATATCGGCTTTGCGGATTTCTTCAAACGCCCTGCGGATCCCTTCCCGTTCGACCGCGTTGTCGCTCTCGCGAAGTCCTGCGGTGTCGATGATGTGCAGCGGCATGCCGTCGAGCTGGATTCTTTCGCGCAGCACGTCCCGTGTCGTGCCGGCAATGTCGGTGACGATCGCGGCCTCATGCCCGGCCAAGGCATTCAGCAGGCTCGATTTGCCGGCATTCGGTTTGCCGGCCAGTACAACGGTCATGCCGTCGCGGAGCAAGCGGCCTTGTTTGGCGGTTTGCCGGATTTGTTCGATCCGGACAAGCAATGCGGCGATACGGTTTTCGACGATCCCGTCGCTGAGAAAGTCGATTTCTTCCTCGACGAAATCGATTGCGGCTTCGACGTAGGTCCGGAGATGGGTCAGTTCTTCGACCAGTTCGTTGATCAGCCGGGAGAAAGCGCCCTGCATCGACATCTGCGCGGAGCGCGCCGATTGCTCGGTGCCGCTTTCGATCAGGTCGGCGACGGCTTCGGCCTGGGCGAGGTCGAGTTTGCCGTTCAAAAACGCGCGTTCGGTGAATTCGCCGGGGTTAGCGAGTCTCGCGCCAACCGACAGCACACGGCGCAGCATCATGTCGAGCACGATCGCACCGCCGTGTCCTTGCAGTTCGAGCACGTCTTCGCCGGTATAGGAAGCAGGTCCCGGAAAATACAAGGCAATGCCCGTATCGATCACGCTACGGTCGGCATCGAGGAAAGGCGTGTATTGCGCCAGTCTCGGCGGCAGGGGTTTGGTGAGGAGTTGTTCGGCAATCCGGGGAACAAGACTGCCGGAAATTCTGACGATACCGACACCGCCGTTGCCGGGCGGTGTCGCGATGGCCGCAATGGTATCTTTAAACTCGATCAGCACTTAGGTGGAGGTAGCAAGTCCTGCTTTTTCGATCTGCTTGGTGATGTACGTCTGCTGAAAGATCGACAAGGTGTTGTTGACCACCCAGTACAGCACCAGACCGGACGGGAAGAACAGGAAGAAGATCGTGAAGATGATCGGGAACATCTTGATGACCTTCGCCTGGACCGGATCGACCGGAGCCGGGTTCAAGCCCTGCTGAATCTTCATCGTGACGCCCATAATCAAAGGTAGGATGTAGAAAGGATCCTGCACCGACAAATCCTGCAGCCAGAGCGTGAACGGCGTTTGGCGGAATTCGACCGTCTCGCCGAGCACCCAGTACAGGCACATGAATACCGGAATCTGCAGCAAGAGCGGCAAGCAGCCACCGAGCGGGTTGACCTGCTCTTTCTTGTAGAGCGCCATCATTTCCTGATTCAGCCGCATCCGGTCGTCCGCGAAACGCTCCTGCAATTCTTTCAGGCGCGGCTGCACCTTGCGCAGTTTGGCCATCGAGCGGAAACTGGCCTGGGTGAGCGGGAACATCAGCAGTTTGATACAGAGGGTCACGCCGATGATCGCGAGGCCCCAGTTGTGAGTGAAGCTGTGAATCCAGTTCAACAAGGCGTAAATCGGTTTGCCGATAAAAGTCAGTACGCTGTAATCGACGGTCAGTTCCAGTCCTTTGGCAACCTTTTCCATCATCGGCTGAACCTTCGGACCTGCAAACAGGCTCGAAGTCAGCGTTGCCGAACCGTTCGCCGGCACGGTGACTATCGGCGAATACGAACCGATCACGTAACGGTCGTCTTCCTGCAGCCATTTGGTGTAAAGATGATTTTCCTGATCGGCCGGCGGAATCCACGCGGAGGCGAAATAGTGCTGAATGAAAGCGGTCCATCCCCCCTTCGTACTGGTATTGAGCACCTCCTCCTGCATGTCGTCGAAATCGATCTTCTGATATTTTCCTTTTTCGGTGTAGATCACGCCGCCGTTATAGGCGCGCATGCCGCCGGCCAGCGCACTGCCCTTGTTTTCTTTCGGCGGCGTTCTGAGCAATTGGCTGTACTGTCTGCCACTCCAGGGCGCTGCGGAAGCGTTGTCGATCTTTTGTCCGAGCTTGATCTCGTAGCTGCCGCGGGTAAACGTGAATTCTTTGGTCACCTTCAGGCCGCTGGCGTCGGTCCAGGTCAACGGCACCGTCAGGCTGCTCTGCCCTTCCGGCAGCGTATAGCTGTCCTGGCTGCTGCTGAAGACGGTATGATGCGTAGGCGCCGAGACGGAACCTTGACTTGAGATCAAACCGCTTTGCGCAATGAAGTATTTGTCCTTGGCGGCATTGAAGAGGCGAACCGGAGTGCGGTTGACTTGCTCCGGCTCCATGCCGACCAGGCGGCGCAGCGCGTCGACATACGTGTTGTTTTGTTCGACCGGATAAACAAGCAGATCCAAATTCTGGATCGTGCCGCCCGCGAGGTCGATTTCAAGCGCCAGCACATCGGTTTTGACTTTGACGGTTTGGGAGGCGGATATAGCCTCAGCGGCAACGTTAGCCTGTGCCGCAGCGGACGCGTCCGCCGGCGCCGCCTCGCCGTTCGCGGTCGGCAGGTCTTCTTTGATATTTGTCGCGGCACTCTCTACCGCTGTCGGCGCAGGCGTCTTCGGACCGTAATCGATCTGCCATTGCTGGTACAGCATGAAAAGCAGCAGGCCAAAGCTGAAGATGAGAAGAAA
>NZ_CM001476.1:0-47177 GCF_000214275.2 Methylomicrobium album BG8
CTAGCAGGTGGTAGATGGGTTAAGTGTAGCAGGTAAATTGCACTATTAAAAGTGTAATTACGGTAATTACATAATTATCGTAATTACCGTAATAAGTGTAATTCTTAGCTTTTATCACATCCTGCCGGGATCATCCAGGAGGTCGCTGGCTTGTCGTGCTTGGCATAGTCCGCCACGGGAATCTGCTCGCCGGTCAGCTGCTCGATCTCGTCGACGGTGACCAGGTAGCGGTCCAGGTTCCGCCTCGTCGCCTGCGCCGAATTCGGAATCACCCAGGCGATCGCGCGCTCGTCCTGGCCGGTGCCTCGAATAATAACCTTCCAGAAGGCGTCCGGTGTCGCTACGCCGTGCGACTCCAGAAAATGGTCGTCGTCCGGGTTGTCGCCCCATATCACCCCGCCGATCACCAGCAGCTCGTCGATATCGCGGTAGCATTCGACGATTTCCTCGGTCAGCAGCCACGCGCCCCGATTCATTTGGGAAACCTGAGGCAGAATATTGGTCATGAAATTGCTCTGCCTTATCGCGACCGGCGAGGCATCCAAATGGTTGGCCGGCACCTGGTGGCCGCGGTCGTAGCCGCCGCCATAGGCGGCCGCGCTGGTTTGTTGGCATTCGGGCGGTACGTCCGGATCCAGCCTAAAGCTCGATGCCCTGGCTTCGCTCCCCATGTCGTGCTGCGCGTTGTATTGGAACTTCATCGGCCCGCGCCGCGCGCAGTCGAGCCAGACCATGAAGCCTTCGTAATCCAGTTTCAGGACATTCCCGCCGGCGCGGACTCCGCCCAAACCGGCATCAGGAAGCGCCGTAGGCCTCGCTCTCTGCGATATCGGCGCCGTCATGCATGCAGCCAACAGCATCAATAAAGTCGCCGCTATCGCGCTTTGCTTCGTGATTTTCACTTGGTTTCTCCGTAGTCTCAGGCAAAAGGCACCTATGATACGGCGGCTCAGGCCCCGGCGTCTTTAATCGCTAATTAACCGCTTTTTAGCCGCGCGGCGATTGAGCGCATAAAACGCCGGCAGGAAGCCGGCGAAAGGAATCAAGGAAGATTCCTTTTTTCTAACTGAAAGGAGGCTGATTAAGTTGATCCACCTAACGGCATCAAGTACCGACGCTTATGCGCGAGGTCAATCCGTCCGGGCGGCCTCGGTTTCCGGCGCACCAACACTTATTTTCAAAAAAGAAGGGATTATGGGGGACAGGCAAAAAGAGGCTCAATCCGGAAAAATAAGCGTAAATTAAGGATTACAGCGAAGGAATAAACGGCTTACACGATGATTCCATAAGGCACGGCTATCCGTGCCCCGGATATCAGGAGTCAGGAAAAAACGAAGGTTTTTATGGCTTACGGGTCGGAATCACTGAGAATAGACTTGAGTTTTCTGATCGCCGACATTGCGGCGCTTTCGGTGGGGTCAAAGATGTTCGCCTGGTTGGCGATCATGTCGGCGACCAGGCTGATTTTAGCGGCTTGTTTCTGTTCGTGCTTCCGGTTGCGTTTCCGTTGTCTGGCTGTCGCCCGTTCGCGCTCGTGGCGTAAGCGGGCGCTCATGCCGAGCAGTGCGAACAGCTTGGCCGATATTGTCCGGATCGCGGCGTAGCCTTTGTAAGCCGTGTCGGTGAGCTTTTGGCAGAGCGGGTGCACGGTGATCAGGCCGGCCCTGACCAGGTCGGCGGCCGCCCGTTCGGCCCGGCGCAGGCTCAGGCCGCTTTTCTCGGCGATGAACGGCATCGAGATGCCCTGGAAGGAAGTGTCGTTTTGCGGGATCCCGACGCGGAGCGACACCAGATCGAGGTAGTGCAGCAGGCAGCTGAGCACCGCCAGGCAGGCCTCCCTGCGTTCCGATCGCTGCTGCCGCTCGGATCCATTGGCCAGATTCAAGGATGGAATCGTCGCGACTGGCGCGCGATAGTAGCGGCGTATCTCCGCGATCGCTTTTGAAATGATTTTAGGGCGCGTATGCTGCTTGGGCGGTTCAAACCAGCGTGGCTTATCTGGGTCATGGCCGCAATTGTTTCCCTGCATGATTTACTGCGAATGCGTTAGCGGCGTCTCATGTGATGAATAAAAGGGTTTTGGTCAAAATAGACTAAGGATAAGTGCTAGCGCAACCCGAAGTGCGGAAAGTGTGATCTATTTCCGGATTTTACTAGGATCAATGCCGTGGCTTTTTATCGGATTCCGGCAGCAAGTCGACGACGGCGCAGCCAAGGGCTTTGGCAATGCTCCTCAGGTTCCATATGGTCACGTTGTCGCTGATGCCCCGCTCGATCTGGCTGATCTGGGATTGCGACATTCTGGATTTTTTCGCCAGTTCTTCTTGAGTCAAGCCGGCCTGTCTTCGTCGCCGTTTAAGAAAATCGCCAATGTCCATCTTTTGCCCGCGGAATCTGAAAAGCTTCATATAGTAATAAAAAACGAGGAATAAAAAAGGGCCGCGAGAGCGGCCCTTCGAAAGCACCGGGTTTACTTAATCACCAGGCGCGTGCCGTTGACCAGGCTAGCGCCGGCGACGGACTGTCCCGCCAAGATCGCTTTCTTGATCGCGGCCTTGTCGATCTTCCAGCTGACGATCTGCTCCTTGAACTGTTCCGGGACGGCGGCTTCGTCCAGGATATTCACCGCGGGCGGATTGCTCTGGACCGACAGCTTGAAGTATGGGCATTCGATCTTGGTAATGCCGGCATGCTCCATATTGCCTTTCAAGTAATCCTTCATCCATTGCGCCCGGCTCTCCAGGGCTTTCCGGCGCTTCGCCATCTCCGCTTCGGCGGCCTTGATCGCCTCGGCCGCTGCCTCCATATTACGCAGGAACTTGGCGACGTTGACGGCCTTGTCTTCCAGTTCTCCGGCCAAAGCCTCCAGCGTGTCGTTGACCGCTTCGGCCGGCAGGTCCATTTCGGGATCCGTCAACGCTTCGAGAGCTTGCAAGTAGTTTGCGCTCAAGCTGTATAAAGTCAGTTTGTTCATATTATACCCCCGCGAATTCATCGAGTTTGCTGTAAAGCCGGTTGTAGAAGTCCTGATTCAAATCCAAAAAGTTCGTGAAGCGCTGATGCGAAGCGTTGAACATCCAGGCTTTGACCCGCTGCCGGTCCAGCCCGAGCTCCTTTATCCGCGCCTCCAGCCTTTGCAGCTGGCCCTTGCTGATGCCGTCGAAACCGTTGTTCAGCTCGTTTTCCGCTTGCTGGATGCTCTCGGCCTCGCGGCGCTGCATCATGTCCTCGATATCCTGAGTGAAGACCTCCGAAAGCCCGGCCATGCGCAGAGTGGCGTCGATGTGGGCGGATTTCTCGGCCATTTTCAGCGCCTTGTTGATGTCGCCGTTGTCCTGGGAAATGATCCGGGCCCCTACGCCGTCGGCGACCACGCGGCCGGAGGCGTCCAGGATTTCGCAGCGGATGATGATCTGGCTCAGCTGGGCGCCGTTTAATGCGGCTTTCTCGTAGTCCGGCAGCGTCGGATAGCGCACGGTCAGGCCCAGCATGCCGCAGATTTTTTCGGCGCCGGGCTTGAACAGGCTCGGCTTGCTGAAATGCGCCGGATTCTTGCAGTCCTTGCCGGCTTGGCACTTGCTCCGGTGCACGACGTGAATCCGTCCGAAGTCCAGGCCGTCGACCAGGGCATCCCGGATCCAGCCCATCAGCGCGGCCCGGTTCTGCTTGCGGCGATCCAGGCCTTCGCGGAAGGTTTCCGCCGGCAGGTCGAGCGGGTTGGCGGCGATGATCGCCGTTTTAGGTTCGGCCGGTTTTTCAATCGTGGCCGGAACCACGGCTTGAGAAGATGAATACATGACAATAACTCCTAATGTGCGAATGGAATGAAAGCCGGGAGCGAGCGGCTACAAGCTCCCGGCCGTTGGGTTAATTTGCGCCGGCCAAAGCCGCCATTTCTTCGGCAAGCGTCCAAAGTGCGCGGTTTAAGCGGATGTTTTCCGACACGCTTTTAATTTCGCGGGTCGTCGTGCGCCGGCCCTTGACGTTGCGACCGGACAAGCCGCCGCGTAGCATGTTTTCTTGCACCCGGTTAAACGTGCGCCAAAGGTCGGTGCCGCGATCGTCGAAGCGGCGCGCTTCATTAAGCTGCTGCGGTACGACGGGAATGTTTTCTTCCGGGTCATAACGCAATTGCAGTGCGGCACGGGCAAAGGCTTGTTGATGCTCGGGCCTTAGCTCAATTTGCTTCATGATGTCTTTCGATGCGTCTACGCGCTCGAACTCGTCAAGAATATTGAAAGCGCCCTCGATGACGTTGCCGACTACATTCCCTGAATGACGAATACGGAAATCTTCGACCGTATCGCCGCAAATAAGCCCGTTGTGGCAAACGAAGCGGAAACAGCCGGCCAGCATTTGATAGCTTGATGTGCCGTCGTGCGAGTTCACCAAAATGATTTCGTTGGCTTCCTCGCCGTTGATTTGGCTCGAATGGCGGAAACGAAGCATGTGCTTGGTGTACGTTGCTTTGCCTTCGATGCGGGAACCCGCTTGGCAAGCCATGAAAGGCTCGAAGCCTTCACGGCGAAGACCGTTTACAACCTCGATTGTTGGGATGTAAGCGTAGCGGCTAGAACGCGATTCATGGGCCGATTCGGCAAACACGGACGGCGCCGCGCGAATGATGTCGTCGTCGGACAGCGGCTTATCCGAACGGACCAGACCGGAAACGCTTTTGAACGATGCGGCCAAACTTGGTTGGTGATTGAATGAATTCATGATCAATACTCCTAATGTGCGAATTGAAAACGACGGAGCCGGGCGGCTACCCTGCCCCGCCGCAAGGGTTAATATTCTTCGGGGAGAAGAATCGTTGTTACTGACCGGTCCGCTTCGGTGATTATCCAAAGCCTGACCGTGTCGAACCGGTAGGCCGAGAAGAGGCGGGATCCGGCTTTTAATGCCTCGTCGTTACTCCGCTTGTCCTCGGCGCACAGCTCGCCCCAGTCGCCGCGCTGATGCCGGCTGAGCAGGGCTATAGGCGAAATTCCCATGCCTTGCATGACGACCAGAGCGCCGGGAGTGGCGAGAGTTCGGCCCAGCGCGAAAAGCGGTTGAACCGGTTTAACTTGATTTGCTGCGTGAGTTGTCATAATCTGAATACTCCTAATGTGCGAACATTGGAAACGTGCGAGCCAAGGCGGCTACCCTGGCCCACACAAAACCACCCTAGAACGGCGCTGCTTCGGATTGATTACCCGAGGTAGCGGCGTTCGCCCTTCCCTTGATCGAATCGATCATATTCCTGACCGCCTCCACGATCGTTTTACCCGTCACGTATTGCGGCTCTTCGCCGTTCGGCGAGGAAACGAATACCGCCGCCTGCAAGCCGTCGCCGCCGTGGTCATAGGACCAGTTATTGACGGTTACGCAAACCGAGCGCCCCCTGATGCCGGCGCCCTGCAAGGCGGTTTTCACCACGCTTACCGCGCGGCGCTGCTTGTCTAAAATAGTCACAAACATAAAGCCTCCAAAAAAGAGAGTTAAAGGAAGGAATGCCGATACTCTGGTATTCCGCGCCGGTTTTTCGCCTGCCAGTTGATCAGGCCGGCAGGCCAACGAAACCGGAAAAGTTGTCCCCGCTTTCTTCCGTTTATACACCCTGAGCCTAGCGGGAAACAGGTGTCTATGATCAGTTGCCTAAGTGAAAATATCTTTCTGTTTTTCCGCCCAGACATAGCCTCCGAAGGCGCCGCAAGGCACCCAGGAGCCCGCCCCCAAAAGCGGTAAATTTGAACCGGGAAAACCGACCGGAACCGCCACCACCGGCAGCCGGCGCGAAAGCGCGCAGCGGCACGCCAAGAGCGATCCGGGCGAGCTGGGCGAGCCGAAGAACGCCGCCAGGCCGGCATCGGCTGCATCGACCACTGCCCGCGTGCGGCCGGCCAGCCGGGAGCGCAGCGGGACCGAAGCCGCGCCGCCCGCCCACCAATGGACGCAGCCGCCCGAGGCCGCGAAGGCCTGCACGCTCGCGGCCGCCGAAAACGGGCCGGCGCTTTCGCCGGCAGGACCGAAGGCGGCGAAGCAATGCACCAGGGACGGCGGCACGGATCCGGGCACGGCCGCCAATAGCGCCGCATCGGCACCGGAGCAGCAGCCGACCGCGAACGAAGCGCCGGAGCTGGCCAGACCCGATGCCACCCGGACCACCAAGGCGGAGCCGGCCGCAGGCAGCGCCCGCGAACCGGCCACCGCGACCACGCCCGGCAAGCTAAACACCGAGAGCCCCCAGAGAAGAGAGCGCGGGCATTGGCGGCAGAGCCGCGCAAGCGGCCCGGCAAGAAAGGCCGGAAGGCAGCGCGACCTTGACCGCGAAAGCCGGGGCCGGCAGGCCGCAAGCGGACCAGACCGCAGAGCCGGCAGCGCCGGGCCGCAGCCACACCCGCCACCCCAGCGCCGAAACGCCGCGCGCGAAAACGGCCGCCAGGGCGAATGAGCCGAACGGCACGAACAGGCAGGCCGGAGCCGGCGACCAGCCCGCGCCACCAGGCAAGGCCCGGCGAGCCCACACCCAGCCGCAGGACAACGGCCGGGCGACAACGCCAGCGCCGCGAGAGGAACCCGAGACAGAAACGAAACCAGCCATAAACACCCCCAACATTGAACGAAGAGAACAAACCCGGAGCCGCCGCCCACCGCCGCAGGAGCGGCGGAAGGGCCGCCGGGAGCGGCCCGCAGGGACGGCAGGGACAGCCCCGGGCCGCACCCCCCGGCGGGAGGGGCGGCGGCAGGAAAATACGCCGCCCGCAGTGAGCACGGGTGCAAGGGCGGTTGCGCAGCGAAGCGAAGCAGCCGGCGAAGCGTACCCTTGCAGCCGCGCGCAACGGAGGGCAAAGTATTTTGCCGCCGAACCCCCGCTGGGGGATGAGTGAGCAGGGAAGCAAAATGACCGGCATGGATGCCGCACCGCATGAGCACAGGGATGTGCGAACTCAGGGACTACAGGGATGTGCAGGGATAGCGACCTTTCCTGAAGGTTGCTGATTGAGCGCAGCCGAGGAGCTTCGGGCGGCACTCACACGGACGTGTGTGCCGCATGGCCATGGATGGCTATGCAGGGGCTTGGGGTGGGCTGGGAAAAAGCAATTCGTTTGCGTCGGCCGCTTTTTCCGGCGCGGACGAGTTGCGGGTTACGCGCGACAGACTCCGTTTTCCGTCTTGCCGCCGGCGGCAATCGTTCAAGTCAATGGTCGCTGTAAATCGTTTTACAGACCTGCCGTTCGTCGCAGATCACCTTCTTTTTCACCGTCACCGGTTTTGGCGCTGGCCGTTGTGTGTGAGGTTTCTCAAGATCGGCGGACCATGCGTTTCGGGCTTGTCTTATTTGCTGATTATTGGTTTCCAGCGTCAACGTATTGCCGTTTTTGGTCATGCGAAAATACTTGAGCGTGTTCATGCCGATCAGGACTTCATCCAGGTAAGGATTAATCTGGGCATTCAGATCCCGCATCGTGACATTGCCGATTTTGAAGCTGTTGATTTGCGTAAGATGATGAGTAACCTGGCCGCCGGCGGTGTTCGAATAAACTTGGCGGCCAAAAGGCAAGCCTGCCCGGATCGCCATATTTTTCGGTATCACCGTCGATGTCGCCCCGGTATCGATCAGAAAGGGCATAGGGACGTTGTTCACCAAAACCGTGCCCCGGAAATGGCCTTGCCGGTCGGTTTTCAAGGTGATGCCTCCAGGAGCGACATGAGGCAATTTAATTTCCGAAGTTCTCCGGATTGGATTAATGGGCTTTCCACTTTTGATCCTGTCCAGGATAGCGTCGGAGCCATACCAAAGCGCCGCAAGCGTCAAAGCTGGAAACAAGAGGTATTTGAGTCCTGAGCTTATTCCTTGCCTGTTCGACGGGGAAGAGTTTCTATATCGATCCCGGTAATAATCGCGGTCCTGTATTCCCATTTTTTCGTTAATTGTATGGATCCCAGTCTCAAGTATAGACTGTAACCGCTCAGTCGCTCCTCGGAAGCCTTCGGGAGTGGTTCAAGCCCAACGACAACGCCGAAGCCTTGGGGGCTAACTGACAGGGACGTCTGTTAGCCGCGGTCCAGGGACGGCTTCTGCTCGTAAGTGCGGGGTTGGGAAAGAGCGAGCAATTCGGGAGGGCCGAGGTTAAAAGCGGACAGGGACGTTTGCTTTTAAGGCGGCCCGGACGAGTTGCGGATTAGTGCAAAGGAAGACCGAGGGCAATGGACAGGGATGTCTATTGCCCACAGCCAGGGACGGGTTTTTAAGCGAGTTGGGCGACAGCCGAACGAGCGCTGCGGAGTTCTTGGTTATGTTTCGGATTTTGGCTGATCACCGCATTTCCACAGAATCAAACCATTGATGACGCCTCGGGCCGATTTATGGGGCTTGGCGTTGATCAGCGACATCAGCGAGCCGTTCAGGATGTCCAAGGCCTCCGGCTTCTCGGCGTCCACAAGGCGCTGATGACGGCTCTCCCCTGCCCTGCATTGGTCGGGGATCCAGCGCTGCGGGAAGGATCTCACGCGAAATCCTCTCGTCGCCAGCCGCTCCGCGACCGACGGCTTGCCGGATTTCACCAGCCAATCGACTTTTTTGAGAGTGTGCAGCGCGCCGATCAGGACCAGAATCGGCCTGTCGCTGGCAAGGCTTGTGAGCCTTTTCGCCATCCATTCGTCTCGTTCATGCGGATTGTCCAGGCCGGCGTCGATCGCGACCACGCTGAAGCAAGGCGATCGCGTTTTCAACGTCGCCAAATGTCCGATCAATTTCCGCATGGGCAGATGATCGATCGAGGCGGGAATGTCGATATCGGAAACCGAAGCGCCGTTGTTCAATACGCGGTCGATCGCGGGCTGTTCGCTGTCTGCGATTTCCAGCGCCAATATCGGGCATTGCCCGCGCTCGATGGCGGCGGTCACCAGGTCCTTGACGAGCATAGCCGATTCGATGCGCTTGTGGGATTCGCCGATAAAAGTGATTGAGCCTGGCGTCATGCCGTCCAGGATCGGGTCAACGTTTCCCGCGCGGAGCTGCAGGGACAAAAGAAGGCAAAACAGCGCGGACAAACGGTGCATGGTCAGGCTCCTCCTGAATAGCTATGGTCTGGCGGCTAGCTTGCAAGGTAAGCCGCTAAATCAGTATAGCCTCTGCCCGGCCGCTTGCTCGGCTCATGTCTGCGATCCGGACTGATCCTCGTAGTTGCGCAGGATATCGGCAGGCACACGGATGCCGGCAGACTTCAATTGCTGCGCCTTCTCGATCACTTCGAGACGCCTATAATCCCTGTCCGCGCGCGAGCGCCGGAAGTTCGCGAATGCGCTCAGCATCGCGACTATCGCGGTGACCACGGCGCCGATCAAGCCGCTGGTCAGCACCGCCTGAATCTTTTCGAGCCTTTGGATCTCCTCCCGGAGTTGTCTGCTCGCGGTTTCGCCTCGGGCGATCGCTTCCTTGAGCGAGCGGATTTGATCGGTCGCTCCCTCTCCCTGCGGCGAGGCCTCCACGACCCTGCGCCCGTGTTCAAGCTCTTCATCGAGATGCCGGGCGATCTCCGGATGGCCGGCGAGCGGCATGAGAAGGCAGGTTGCCGCAAATATTCTCAACAAGAAATTTCGCATTGTCATGCCCTCCCCTCTGTCGGTCTTTCGGCCAAGCGGCGGTATCGGATGATATGGAATGGTATGATACCATTCCATATCATACTATTTGGTTAACTCATTGATCTTGCCGTCTATTGCCTCCTGCAATACGCGCAAGCAGAACTGTTGCATACTGTCCGGCGTGTGCTCGCCAATGTAGCGCAGCTTCAACAGGTAAGGCTCGGGCAGGCGAAGATTGAAAGATTTCGTCACATCATCCCTGACGCCGGGTTCTTGCCATGGATAGGTTTCTTGCGGCCGGTCAGCTGTCGGGGTGGTTTTTTTTCCGCTCTCTGCGCCTGTTAAAAACGCGTCCAAATCCTGCTTGGGTTTGCTCGGTGGTCTGCTTTTCAGATTACTCATTGCCGTACACCTCTTTGTAAAATGTCTCCATTTCTTCCGCCGCCTTGGGATCCTTCGGGCTCAGCTCGGAAACAGCCATGCCGTCTTTCGCGGCCTTGCGGTAGGCGATGCGGTCCCGAATCGTCACGTCGGCCAGGTCGAGATTCGGGAAGTCGGCGACCAGCAGCTGGCCCGCCTGGTCAGACTCCCGGACGGAAGGGTTCGTCGACGAACGGCTGATGATCACCCGCGCCTGCAAGCCGGGATTAAATCCCCTCGCCGTCTCGACCAGTTCGTCCATTTGCCCCAATGTCCAGATGTCGAACTGCGACGGCTGGATCGGGATGTAAACTTTTTCGGCTATGACCATCGACGAGCGCAGCTCTACGGAATCGCGGCCGCCGGCGTCGATGATGATGTCGTCGTAGCGGGTGGCCAGGTCTTTTACCTCGGCCGGGATGCCCTTGCCGAACTTTTGCACGCAGGCAACCCGCGGGGTGATTTTCTCCTCGTCACGGCTCTGCGCCCAATAGTTCGCGCTGCCCTGGGGGTCGGTGTCGATCAGCAACACGTCGCGGCCGGCGAGCGCGCGCATCGCCGCCAGGTTCGTGGCCAGCGTCGTCTTGCCGGTGCCGCCCTTCTCTCCGCCTATCAGTACAATCATGCTATATCATCCTATATGATGCCATGTGATATGGAATGGTATCATATCATGCCATTCCATATCATTTCGAAAAGCCCTTAATCGGGCAGCGTCAAGCCGCCGCACTCGATGACCACGGCATTTTTCAACATCAGGGCCGCCGACGGGTAAGCTTCATAAATGCCGCCGATGGCCTGGTAATAGCCGATCGTATCGAACCGTTCGGCGGCTTGCTGCTTGACCAGCTTGGCCAGGGCCGACCGGAACGCCGGCGACACCGTGACTATGCGCAAGCCCTTGACGATCGACGTCCCCGATTCGAGCAGGACCAGATGGAACGGCAAATAGCTGCCGTCGTCGTCGACGCTTTCGCCTTGCGCCAAATGGATCGTGAAAGCCAGGTCGGACCAGTCCAGGAAGTCGTCGATCTTGAACAGGAAAAAGATCACATTCGCGTCCGCGAACAGGCCGAACGAAACCGGGCCGTTCAGAAAGTTTTCGATGTCGTTTTCGGAAACCGAGAACTTGAAGGCCAGTATCGGGGCGCCGCCATTCAGCAGGATGCTCATGCCTTCATCGGCCAGGTCGCTCTCGAATCTTTCGCCGATTGTCAGTTTAAGGAAGTCCATGGGATGGAATGAGGTGGCATGGAACAATACGATATGGAATGGAATGGAATGGTATCATGCCATTCCATATTATGCTATTTACCCTTGGCGTGGCTGTACAGGTTGTTGAAGAGTCGGATCACCACGAAGATCATCGTTTGCGTCGTCTTGATCGCTGGTACCCGGACCGGGTTTTCCGAGGAGAAATCGTCGATCGCGGCGTTCATGAAATTGACCAGGCCCATTTGCCCAGTCTCGTCGAGCGAGCGCTGCCGCAACCGGTCCTGCAGTTTCTCCCTGATCTTCTCGTCCATGTGCCTGTCGGCCATCAACGACTGCAGCTCCGCGTCGAGCAGCATCGCCTGTTTCTCCAGCCAGTCGAGGTCCATGTCTTTCTGCGAGGGCAGGGGGCCGAAGGCCTTCCGGTAAACGCAAATCACGTCGAAGCAAAGGTCCATGAACAGGTTCGCCATGTCCTGGTTTTGCTCGGCGATCACCATCGGGAATATGCAGAAGATGGTTTGGGCTAGGGCGGTTTGATCAAGTCCGAATTGCTCCATGATCTTCCGCCCGGCACTCTCGTCCATGCTTTTGGCGTATTCCAGGGCTTGGTATAGCTCGCGTTCGGTCAGTTCGTGCATGGCTTCCTCTTCGGTATGATATGGTATGGTATCATTCCATATCATACCACTGATAACGGATTATGGGCGCTTAAAAACTGCATCAAGGCCTGGTAGGCGTACCCATAGGCCGATGCCTCCTCGCTGGTCCTCGGTCCCGCGACATTCAGGGAGGTAATCGAATGGCCGGCGACAAAGACCCGCATCCGCTCCGCTGCGCGCTCCGGCGTCAATTCTGCCCCGTCGATCAATATAAAGGGTTTCTTTAATTCTAGGCAGAACCGCAAGGTTTGCTCGGTGCCGCCAGTCGTAGCGTCGAAACAAATGATCGCGGTCCCGTCGCTGTCGATCACGTTCTGCAATGTCCTTTTCTGGTAGTCGGCGCCTTTCAGTTCGGTAACAGGGTAGTGCAGGGGAATTGCGCCGTCCTCTGCCAATCGTCCTTCCGGACACCAGCCGCCGCACTCCGTCCCGGTTTCCAGGGCTGCGTCCAAAGCCGCGCGATCGACGCCGGTCTGACCTCCGGAAACAATCTTGATTGCGCTCATGCTTGGCTTGCCGGGTGGTATCAAATAGTATGGTATGGAATGGCATCATACCATACCACTTTAGAGGTGATGCCTTGCGTTAATCAACGGATTATAGTTCTGCGCTCCGTGCAGCCAGGCGACGACATCCGGCCGCCAAAAGCCCCGCTTATGACAAAAGCGGACGGCGGACGTGAATATTGGACTTTGAAAAGCGGCAAGTTGGCCAGCGGCGAGTTGGGGGTTTTTGGCGGGCGGGGGAGGCGGCGGAATCTAATGCTCGTGCGGGACGCACGCCTTATTGGGATTGCGAAGCGCAGGGATAGCAGTCTTTCGGAAAGTTCGGTGTTTGAGCGTAGCCGATGGGCTTCGGGCGGCACGCACACGGACGTGTGTGCCGCGCAGCCAGGGAGGGCTATGCCAGGGCGCTTAATGGGGCAAGGGGCTGAGCAATTCGGGAGCGGGATAGTGTAAAACAGGGACGTTTTGCGCTTCCCGCGGACGAGTTGCGGATTAGCGCGGCGGCCGTGCCGGTGGTCGAGGCCTTCGGGTGTCGATCAAGCCTGACTACAGCGCTGGAAACTTGGCGGCTCGCTAAAACTGGTTCTCACACGGAATACCGTCGCCATCGCCATCCATTTTAGTACCTGGGCAATTACGAAGATAAAATATGGCCTCTTCATAAGAAGTCATTTCCGAACACCATACCTTTCCTTGGCATTGAAAATGTTCCATTGGCTCCATAGCAACTGCTTCAACGGGAGTCGTATCGAATTTCTTTGTGGGTACTTTTTTATAGATGAAGACCGCTACCCCAATAACAACCAGAATAGTGAAAAGGCCGTAGCGGCTTCTCTGAGGTTTGCCGATTCTTTTTGATGGGGTTCTATGAGAACGGTCTTTGACGGGGGGCCGGTCTTGTGTAATTTTCTGTGCTAAAGGGGCTATCGTCAGGGTCTGGCTTACTCCTTCAATTCTGGCATTGGCGGCGCAGGCCTTTCCCTTAGCGTCAAAGCTGGTGTGGTAGTGGATAACATCACCAATGATGGGCTTCCGGCTCATTCCCTTTAAGGCCGAAATATGGATAAAGAGATCTCCTTTTCCATTTTCCTGTTCTATGAAGCCAAAGCCTTTATCATCAAACCAGCGGACTAACTTCCCTTTCTCAGCCATCATATTTCAATCTTGACCATAGTTTATTAATAATCGCCCGTGATGCGTCATCCGGATGGATGCAGTTGCAAGAAGCCAGCAATTTGCTATTCGGATCATGTAGACCAAAAGCATTCCTGATCGCCATGCCGAGCCCAAAGTGCAAATCGATCAGATCTTCCTCGCGCATGGCCGCAATGGCAGTTTTCTGTTCATCGTCAAGTATAGACATTAAACGCTCGATGGCCTCGTCCAGCGACTCCGGTGGTTTCGCATGTTGCTGAAAAAGGTCTGTCCAATTTTTGGTCAATTTGACTTAGCTCCGCTATTTGCCATTAATTCCAATGTATACGTAGAAGGCTTATCCACAGATTTTGTGGATAATCATGCTGCCGGCACGCCTCTACTTTGGTGAATAAGTCACAAGATTGGCGTGAAAGGATCACAAGACTTCAAAGCCGAAAGCGATAAACTGAAACCGTACTGAAACACCACCACTTAAACATTACCACGAGGATAACACCATGAAAACTACTTACGCCGCCATTGCTTTCGTTATGATGACCGTTGCCGCCGGCAGCGCTATGGCCGAAGGCTCCAAAATCGAAAAATCGACCCTGATCAATGCTTCTCAAACGACTAATTCATTGAACGCGGCGATCGGCGAGAACGCTTCCGCCAATACCGGTTCGATCAGCATCAAAGGTTCGCAAGTCTCAAAATCGACCGTAATCAATGCGTCCAGCACGACCAACTCGTTGAACGCGGCGATCGGCAAGGGCGCTTCTGCAAACACCGGCTCTATCGATATCAAGTAATCCCGGATTTCGGTCCACTGTTGTTAATGTTGTTAAGGAGGGAATGGACTCCTTCGATCCGGCAATCCTTGATGCTCCAACGATTGTCGGATCGAATAGCCAGGACTCGGCCAGGACGTTTCCAGGGAGCGGAGAATCGGCACTGCATGGCGGTGCAAAGCTTATCTTCAAGACTTCCTGTCAAGCCCGCCATCGAGCGGGCTTTTTTTTGCTGCGGACAGGCGATTTGCGCCTATCAGATGCCAGTTATTTACTAAAACAAAAGTTTTAGTAAATTTAGTATGATTTCATATCATATCATCGTGTTTTTGTTTCCCTTAATAGGCCTTTTTTTGCAGAGCGCCTGAATACTTACGTTTTTGCATTCTCATAAAACTACTATAAAATAGTAATTTTAGTGAATTGAGTTTCCGGGCCGATGGCCGGAAATTCCCGATCAGGTTTCCAAACGCGGCAAGGAGACGAGATGACCAACCAAATCGAAATTTCCTTCGAACAAGTCAGAAAAGATTTCCTGGGCTTTTTGAAATACACCAAGGGGCACTCGGACACGACCTGCTACAACTACAACTCCGATCTCGGCATTTGGCGGCGCTGGCTCGACGATGCAAAACTCGATTGGCGGAGCTGCAAGCCGACCGACCTGGAAAATTTCGTCTCGCACCTGTCGCGCGAAGGGGTAGGGCCGCATGCGGTCGCCCGCAAAGTTTCCTGCCTCGCTACCTTTTATAAATGGGCAAAGCGGAACAGCCTGGTCGCCGACGACCCGGTGTACCAGGTCGAGAAACCGAAACGGCCGCGGCGGATCCCGGTCTGGCTCGAAGTCGAGGAACAAAACGCGCTGCAGAAGGCGACAAGGAATTACGACGACATCCCGGACAACGTATTCGGCCGCAGCCGCGAGTCGGCGCTGAAAGTCCGGCAGCGCTACGAACTCTTGTTCGAGCTGATCCAGAAGTCCGGTCTCCGGATCAGCGAGGCTTTGGGTTTGAAGGTCCAGCATATTCGCGTGGTCGACGGCGTCGCCAAGTCGGTCCGTGTGATCGGGAAGGGCAACAAGGAGCGGCAGGTGCCGCTGCCGGAAGCGTTCGGCCGAGTGCTGGCGTTATCGATCGCGGGCAAGACGCAGGAGGAATATTTATTCGCGAAGAAGCCAGGCGGCAAGCCGGCCGGCGCCCATGCGGTTAGAGCTTATTTAAAGAAGTTGATCGACAAGGCCGGCATCCAGAAGAAGGTCACGCCGCACAAGCTCCGGCACACCTACGCGACCCGCCTTTTGGAAAAGGACGTGCAGTTGGTCGACATCCAGGCCTTGCTTGGGCATGAAAGCATCGCGACGACACAGATTTACACGCATGCGGGGCAGGAAAGATTAAGCAAATTGGTGGCGGACATCTAAGGCCTGTTGTCATGGAGCCCATTTATCCTGAACGGCACGATCCTGAGCAGAACCTGCACCGGTTTTGCCAGCTGCACGTGGTTCCCGGTATCTTCGGTGATTGGTCGCCGGTTCGGGAGTGAAGGGGGCTTAATTGTAATGGGAAAATCTGTGTTATCCATAAAACGGCCGTTTTTGAGAGGTAGCTAGGAACTCATAACCTTCGTACCCGTACGCTCGATTCAGGAAATTGGACCTGGGCAAATAAGTGTGCGTTGACTTGCTCTTGGGGTGCCGAGATAGAGCAAAAACACTAAATTCCCAATTTGAATAGCGGAACGAGATCCAGGTTGGAGTCGACGCTTTGGGTACCGAAGACGGCGGGATATAATCACCAGCATGAGTTTACAAATCTGGTAAGGGGAATTAGATGAAGTTAAAGCAGTTTCGCGTTACAAACTTCCGTTCCGTAGAGGATAGCGGTTGGATCGAAGCTGAGAAGGTGACGGCGCTCATTGGCGTGAATGAGTCGGGCAAGACCAACCTTTTATTGCCGCTATGGAAACTCAAGCCCGCACTCGACGGAGAGATTCAGCCAACTTCGGACTTCCCCAAGACGATGTTCGGAGCAATTCGTAACTCGGCGGGCGATTATCACTTCATTAAAGCTGATTTCTGGACCGGAACGTTGTCGGGCAAGATTTCCGCCAGGGCCGGGATAAGCGAGGATGATGCGAAGATTGTAAGAGTCATCCGATTTTTCGATGGCAGTTATTCTGTTGAGTTCCCCGGTTTTCACCGTCAAACCTCGATCCCTCGCACGGAAATCATAAGTCAGCTTGAGGGCTGCGCCACTAATATTAAGGCTGGACAGGCACTGAAGCAGGAAAAGGAACTGCAAGTACGTCTTGTAGAAGAATTGGCAGACATCGTGTCCCAAGTTCCGGCTGATGATGAGTTGCGGGTGATTAATCTGGAGGCTGTCAAACAAAAAATTGACGCGCTAATCCCCGAGGAACCCGCAAAGACCAGTGCAATCGTACCAATCATAGGACAGTTATCTGACTGGCTGGACGAAGCTTTTGAACGGATTTCATCGCCTCAGCCCGGCGACAAGGAAGGAGTCAACGAACTGGTTGTTTCCGCAATTCCGTCATTTGTTTATTACTCGAATTACGGCAATTTGGACTCTGAGATCTACCTGCCTCATGTGGTCGAGAACCTAAAGCGTGACGATCTTGGATCAAAGGAAGCGGCAAAAGCACGAACTCTCAGGGTATTGTTCAGCTTTGTCCAACTACAACCAGAGGAGATCCTTGAGCTTGGGCGGGATTTCAAGGATATTCACGGCCAAAACCGAGAGCCCACCGCGACCGAGATTGCGGAGATTGCTGAGAAAAAGCGTACTCGCTCAATCCTGCTTCAGTCGGCGGGGGCAACACTGACGCAAAAATTCCGCGATTGGTGGAAGCAAGGAAACTACCGATTCCGCTTTGAAGCCGATGGCAACCACTTTCGTATCTGGGTCGCTGATGATCGCCGCCCGACAGAGGTCGAGTTAGAGAACCGCAGCACCGGTCTGCAATGGTTCCTGAGTTTCTATCTCGTGTTCCTTGTGGAGAGTCAGGGCGATCACAAGCGTTCCATTCTATTGCTCGATGAACCCGGGATGTCGCTCCATCCGTTAGCACAACGCGACTTGTCGGCGTTCTTTGAAAGCCTTGCAGGTACAAACCAGATTCTCTACACATCGCATTCGCCATTCCTTGTCGATGCAGACCGGCTGGAAAGAGCTAGGAAGGTCTATGTCGCCGCTGATGGCACAACGAAAGCCACTGCCAATCTACGACATAGTGAGGGTAAGGATGAACAGGCGGGCGCCGCCTACGCTGTTCATAGTGCACTAAACCTGAGCGTTGCGGAAAGCTTGTTGGTTGGGTGTCAGCCGATCTTAGTCGAGGGCGCATCGGATCAACACTACCTTGCGGCGATCAAATCGCTACTGCTTTCTGCTGGAAAGATCAAGCCCAAGCGGGAACTTGTGTTCCCGCCTTGCGGAGGGACGAAAACGGCACGCGTTGTTGCAAGCATCCTGACTGGTCGCGACGAAATGCTCCCGAAGGTTTTGCTTGATAGTGATAGCTCGGGAAAGCGGCTTGCGGACAGTCTCAAGGGGGAGCTATATGCGACCAACCCGGAGCGAGTTTTATTGGTCGCAGATTACGTTGGTTTCGAGCAGGCTGAGGTAGAGGACTTGTTTCCCCCTGAATATCTCGCGAGCGAGTTGGACCGGATAGAGCGTGAGCCGGACGAACGCTTGTCCGACGTGATCAAGGAAGGGGAACCGTTTGTTGGTCAAGTGGAACAATGGGCGAAGAAACAAGGAATCGTCTTGGCTCCACACTGGAAGGTGCATCTTGCTGTTCGAGTGAAGCAAATGGCGTTGTCGCGCGGTATCGGCGACATTCCCGGTAATATAGTCGAAAAATGGGTGAAGATGTTCGAAGCGTTTGGTTGAGACTTCTTATCGCTATGTACAGTTCTGTAGCGACATTGAGAAATCAAAAATCAGTAGTCTTTTCTCAATTCTTGTTTATGCTTAAAACTCCTCTGCACAAGAATGAGGCTTAGGCATGGAACCCGATACATTTCATGTCGTTGAACATGGGTTACCTCATCAGAGCACTGCCGAATGAGGTCATTTTAAGCAGTGCAAACGACTTCTGAAAATGACAAAGTGCAGTCGGCTTATGAAAATGACATTTTCTCAAAGCGGTCCCTTGAAACTTGTCTCTGAATAATTCATACTGCAGATGAGTTTTCGGAGGTTTTATGCTCGTGGGTTACGCCCGTGTTTCTACCCAAGACCAGAATCCCGCGCTGCAGCTGGATGCGCTCAAGGCCGCAGGCTGTGAAAATGTGTTTGTCGAAAAAGCCTCCGGTGCCCAGCGTGATCGGCCGGAGCTGTCAGCGGCGCTGGGCTCTCTCAGGGCAGGGGACAGCTTAGTCGTATGGAAACTCGACCGCTTGGCCCGTTCGCTGAAGCAACTGATCGAAACGGTAGAGCTACTGGAAAGCCGGAGTATTGGGCTCCTATCGCTGACCGAAGCGATCGACACCACGACCGCCGGCGGGAAATTGATCTTTCATGTGTTCGGCGCCTTGGCCGAGTTCGAACGTTCGATTATCCGAGAGCGCACGAAAGCCGGTCTGGATGCCGCTCGCGCTCGTGGCAAAAAAGGAGGGCGCCCCCCATCTTTGGCCGCCAAAGACATTGCGGCGGCGAAGGCCATGCTGTCCGATCCTGATATTACGATGGAAGAGGTGGCTAGGCGGCTTCATGTTGCTCCTTCTACTTTGTATCGACATATCCCGGGGGGACGGGGAGCGATCAGAGAAACTGAGCCATGCTGACACCGGTCGCTTATCTCGAAGCGCGAGATCCTGCTCGCAATATTCACCGCGCCTATTCGATTGCCTATGGCCAGGATCTCTTCGGCAACTGGATTGTGGAAACCACTTACGGACGTATTGGAGCCAAAGGGCGGACTATCGTGACTATCGTCGGCAATGAAGACGAGGCACTCAAGTATGTGCAAAAATCGCTTAAACGCCGGCAAACTGCCCCCAAAAGAATTGGCGTCGGCTATGAAAATCGCCAAAGCTGAAACGGATAACACATGAACATTTTCCAAACCCATGCTCGAATTGTTGATGACTATGCCAACTACATCAGCAGTTTTTTAAACATTGCCGATTCTGCCATCAGAGATCACGTCGAAACAGAATTAAAGCAGGGAAAGCTTTGGCCCGAGCCTCTTTTACAATTCAATCCGTCCTTCGAGATGGCCGGAGGCGTCAAGGAGCTTACCGAAACTGGCATACTCCATGAAGAGTTAGCCGATATTTTTAAGGGATACAGCCTGTATCACCATCAATTACAAGCAATTCAGTTGGGCGCGCAGAACAAAGACTTTGTGGTCACGTCGGGAACGGGATCTGGCAAATCACTGACCTATATCGGCTCGATTTTTCACCATTTGCTTTCAAATCCAAATCAGCAGGGCATCGTTGCCGTGGTGGTTTATCCGATGAACGCACTGATCAATTCGCAGTACGAGGAGTTTGACCGCTATCAGAAAAATTATGAGCAAGCCGCGGGCAAGGCATTCCCCATCACTTTTGGCCAATATACCGGTCAAGAAAAAGAGGAAAAACGTCAGCAGATGCGTGAGAATCCTCCGCAAGTCTTACTGACGAACTACATGATGCTCGAGCTTTTATTGACGCGAATGCGCGAGCGCTCCATTCGAGATGCCATCTATAGCAACCTGCGTTTTTTGGTCTTTGATGAGCTCCATACTTATCGAGGCAGACAGGGTGCTGATGTAGCCATGTTGATTCGCCGTATTAGGGCTAAATGCTTGCAGGATGTCATCAGCATTGGCACTTCCGCCACGATGGTGTCTGCAGGTGACGGCTCTACACAACGAAGCGAAGTTGCTAAAGTTGCCACGACATTATTCGGCCGTAAGTTTTCCCCCGAACAGGTGATTAACGAAAAGCTGACTCGATCACTGGATTTAGAAGACGGCGTGCCGACCCAGGAAATCCTGGCTGCAAGCATTGCCTCAGGGATTGTTAAAGCATGGCCTGTAGAACGTTTGAAAAAGCATCCTGTCGCCATTTGGCTCGAAAATCGAGTGGCACTGGACGATAGCTACAGTGAACTGCAGCGACGCAAACCGCAAACGATCAGCAAGATTGTTGAGTCGCTTACCACCGATTCAGGCATGGAAAGGGCGATTTGTAAAAGCTTTCTGATCGACCTGTTGCAATGGATAAGTTGGGTTAATCAACAATTACAAGCCAATGGGGGACGCTATACCTATCTGCCTTTTAAATTACACCAGTTCATTTCTCAGACCGGGTCGGTGTACACCACGCTTGATCAGGATCAGAACCGCTATATCACATTAGAGCCAGGTGTTTATAAAAAGGACGAAGGCGATAAAAAGCCGATATTTCCGAATGTATTCAGCCGGGCCAGTGGCCATGCCTTTATCTGCGTTTCCCGTAGTGGCAATCGACTCGAGCCCAGAGAGTTTCGTGACAAAAGTGAGGATGACGAGACCGAAACGACAGATGGGTATCTGATTATTGGCGAAGATATCTGGGAGCCTGTAGAAGATTTGGAATTTTTACCTGATGCTTGGCTAGTCAAATCAAGGAAAGGTCCGGATTCAAAGAAGAAGCCCTTCTTTCCAGTTAAACTTTATTTTGATGAATTTGGCAAATGTTCTGAGTCTGAGCCGCTGAAATGGTGGGGATGGTTCATGAAAGCGCCGCTCTTGTTCGATCCGACCGGTGGCGTTTTCTTTGATACAAAAACGAACGAAGGCACTAAACTCACTAAATTGGGCAGTGAAGGGCGAAGCACTTCAACAACCATTATGGCCTTTTCGATCCTGAATCAGCTTAAGGAAGCCGGTTATCGCGAAGAAGACCGGAAACTGCTGAGTTTCACAGATAACCGGCAAGATGCCGCGCTGCAAGCCGGCCATTTCAATGACTTTGTTCAAGTGGTCCGTTTACGTGCGAGTATTTACAAAGCATTAACTGACGCGCCTGAAAATCGATTGACTTACACGACCCTCGGTGAGGCCATGTTCAATGCGCTGGGATTACCGTTTATGGAATACGCCAGCCGCAACGATGAGCCCACATTCGTGAATGTGAAACGCAAATATGAAGAATGCCTGCAAACTTATCTCAGCTATCGGGCGATTGCCGATTTGCGCCGGAGTTGGCGAATCGTTCTGCCTAACCTTGAACAGTGCGCCTTATTGAATATCGAGTATCTTGATCTTGAAGAGGTCGCCGCAACCGAATTAGCTTGGGCAAAGGTGCCTTTACTCAATCAACTCAGTACCCATGAGCGAAAAGAGTTTCTTGCAACCATTCTGGACTTTTTTAGACTGGAATATGCGATTCACAGTGAAAACTATTTAACTCAATCGAAGCTGAAAGAGCACGAAAAACAGTTTCGGGAGATGCTAAGGTCGCCTTGGGCTTTGGATCGTAATGAAGAGTTACGGGAACCGTTTCATATACGATTTGAAACCCTGAGCAAATCGGCTCGTATCTCGACCAAAAGCATGGGGCCGACCAGTTCTTTGGGAAAATTTATCAAACTTTACGCCAAGCAGTATGACCCTGACCTGAGCCTAAAAGGAGATCACTATCAACACTTGATAACCTTACTGATGGACACGCTGGAAGATGCGGACTATTTGAAATCTCAATTAGTGAAAAGCGAACAAAACGAAGACGTCAAAATCTACCGGTTAAAGATCGAGAAAATTGTCTGGACGCTAGGCAATGGGCAAACCGTGAAGCCGGATGCGATCAAACGCCGTTCCTATAAAGATCAGCTGTTAAAGCCAAATGAATTCTTTCGTGATATGTATCGGCAGAGCTTTACCCAGGGAAAGCGGCTCCGTGGCGAAGATCATACGGGTCAATTAGGGACAGACATTCGGATCGAACGCGAGGATCTGTTCAGACAAGGCAAAATTAGCGCTTTATTCTGTTCGCCAACCATGGAGCTGGGTATCGATATCGGCGGATTGAGCGTCGTTCATCTCCGTAACGCACCGCCTAACCCGGCTAATTATGCGCAGCGTTCAGGCCGTGCCGGCAGAAGCGGGCAGGGCGCCTTAATTTTTACCTATTGTTCCAGTTATTCGCCCCATGACCGGCATTATTTCCAGTACCAAAGTGATTTGGTTGCCGGGGCAGTGCAAGCACCACGTCTGGATTTATGCAATAAAGAATTGCTGCAAACGCATCTGAATGCGCTAGCCATTTCTGAGATCGGCATGCCAGGTTTAGAAGAACAAGGCGGCGCTAAGCCGTCCATTATGCGTTTTGTCGAGGATGATAATGACAAAATGCCACTTTCTTCAGAAGTGAAAGCCGGCCTTGAAATTCCCCCCCAATTATTTGGCGAAATCAAAGCAACGTTTACGCGTGTTATCCGTGATTTTTCTTCTGATTTGGGCAGCGAAAGGTCGGCATGGTATACCGATCAATGGGCCGATCAAAATTTGTCCAGATTGCCAGGCTATCTTGACGAGTCTCTCAATCGTTGGCGGCGTCTCTATCGCTCGGCAAGGAACATCCTAACCCGAGCCACCCAAAAAATTGAGAGCGGTACCCTAAGCTTAGGTAGCGATGAATACAGGAAGCACAAAAGGAATCTGGATCAGGCGACCCGTCAATTAGACTTATTGCGTAATGATATAGGGGGGAGATCTACTGAGCTGTCTGAGTTTTACCCTTATCGTTACCTAGCTTCAGAGGGTTTTTTGCCCGGCTACAATTTCACGCGTTTACCCTTGCGGATTTTTCTGCCGACAAATGATTCATCTGGCGAATATATCTCGCGCCCTCGCCCGATTGCGTTGAGGGAGTTCGGTCCATTGAATGTGATCTATCACAACGGCAGGAAATACCGCGTCTCACAATTGATCGTACAAGATGCCGAGTCAGCAACGACTGAAGCAAAGGTCAGCAAAAAATCAGGGTATTATTTGACGGGCGAGCAAAAGGATTTAGAGATATGCCCATTCACCGGCGAAAACTTGGGGGATAACGCCAACAGCGAACATCTGCATCATTTGTTGGAAATGTCCGAATCCCGTGCCGAAGAGCGCGATAGAATTTCTTGCGAGGAAGAGGAACGCGTTTCGATGGGCTTCCGTGTTCAGACCTATTTTTCGGTGGATGGAGGTCAGCTGGATCGAGTAAAAAAAGCCGTTGCCAAAACCAGCGAGCAAGGTCTCCTCAATTTACGCTATATTCCTGCCGCTCGCTTGGTGCATGTCAATCATCAATGGCGATCGCAGCAAACCGAAGGATTTCCGGTGGGTATGATTTCCGGTGATTGGGCCAGTTCAATGCCGGAAGCCGATGCCAATCTCAGGGAAGAGTACCGGCGTGTCAAACTGTGGACTTCCAATCTTGCCGACGCCCTGTACATCGAGCCCACGCAGCCCTTAGGATTGAAATCAGAAGGCGTGATCACTCTGCAGCATGCCTTGAAGCGTGCTATCGAAAACGTTTTTCAAGTCGAATCAAACGAAATTGGCGTCATTACCGTAGGGGAATTAGACTCACCAAATATCCTGATTTACGAGGCCGCCGAAGGCAGCCTTGGCATTCTTTCCCAATTCGTAGAGAATGTCGACGTTTTCCGGCAAGTCATTGACCAGGCGATCAGCATTTGCCGTTTTGATGATGAGCACTACAAAGGGCCGGCCAGCTACGATGATCTGCTCAGTTATTACAACCAGCGCGATCACAAAGTCATCGATCGCCATTTGATTGCCGATGCGTTGGAGAAATTGCGTATTTGCAACATCGAAATCCAAACCAACTCGAGTTTCTTAGATTACGATGCGCAATACCAAGCCCTGCTCAGGAACATTGATCCCTGTTCATCGACAGAGAAAAAGTTTATTGATTATCTGTACGAGAATGGTTTGCGCCTGCCTGACGCCGCCCAGAAACGGGTTGATGGCTTATTTGTACAACCGGATTTTTATTACGAATCTCGGTTATGGGTATTTTGCGATGGGACGCCGCATGACGACCCGGCCATAAAAGCCGACGATGACAACAAACGCCAAGCGATCATGGCAATGGGCGATGAAGTCTGGGTGTATTACTACCAAGACAATTTGGCGGAAACCATTACTGCAAGACCGGACATATTCAGAAAAGTACGATGAATAATACCCTACTGCAACCTGGAAAGTTGGTGTCACTGCGCGGCCGCGACTGGATCGTATTGCCTTCCGATGACAAGGATTTGCTGGTCGTCAAACCACTTGGCGGCAGTGACGATGAAATGACCGGCATCTATTTGCCATTAGCCATAACTTCCGATCAGCCAGTGGACGCCAACTTTTCCCGGCCTTCGCCCATCGATCTTGGCGACATTGCGACGGCCAAATTGCTCTACGATTCTGCCCGTTTGGCGTTTCGTAACGGCGCCGGCCCATTTCGATGTCTGGCCAAGCTCTCGTTTCGTCCGCGTTCCTATCAGATGGTCCCGTTGATTATGGCCTTACGCCAGGACCAAGTACGGTTATTGGTTGCTGATGACGTTGGGGTCGGAAAAACTGTCGAAGCGTTATTAGTTGCAAAAGAATTGCTGGAACGCCGCAAGATCAAGCGCTTTGCGGTCGTCTGTTTGCCGCACCTATGCGAACAGTGGCAGGCAGAGATTCGCGACAAATTGGACATCGAAGCCGTCATCATTCGATCAAATACGCAAGCTCGGCTGGATCGGCAAATTCAGGGCGATACCAGCGTTTACGATTACTACCCCTACCAGGTGATCAGCATTGACTTCATTAAATCCGATGCCCGGCGTGATGTGTTCATTGAGCAATGTCCGGAACTGGTGATCGTCGATGAAGCCCACACTTGCGCGAGACCTACTGGTGCCTCTAATAGCCAGCAACAACGCTATCATCTGCTCAATCGCATCGCCCGGAAACCCAACCAGCAACTGATTTTACTGACGGCCACGCCACACAGCGGCAAACCGGAAGAATTTCAATCCTTGTTGGGTTTAATTGCGCCTGAATTTGAAACCCTCGATCTGCCCAACTCCAGCCAACACCAACGCCGTGAACTGGCTCGCCATTTCGTACAGCGTAAACGTGCCGATGTCGAAAAATGGCTGGATGAAGATACGCCATTCCCGGAGCGCGAAGCCTTCGAATGGTCATATGATCTCTCCCCAAGCTATGCGGCATTTTTTGATCAAATCCTCGATTTTGCTCGTAAGCTGGTTGCACCTCAGGCAAAAGAGCAGCGTCAGCGCGTACAATACTGGACGGCGCTTGCCTTATTACGCGGTGTAATGTCGAGCCCCGCGGCAGGCATCGAAATGCTGAATACGCGCTTATCTGGATTGACCCTGGCGGAGGAAAACGATGCAACCGGCGAAATCATTCAAGAATCCACTGAAAATCCGGTCGGCGACACCGAATTCGGTTTTGAAGGTGATAACGCCCCCACCCAGGTCGTCGAACGCAATCAGTGGAGTGCTCAACAACGTCAACAACTGCGCTATTTTGCCGAGAAATTGCAGGATCTCAGCAATATCAAAACCGATCAGAAACTCGCGGCTACCGGCTTAATCATTGAAGATTGGCTAAACCAGGGCTTTAACCCGGTCATCTTCTGCCGCTATATTGCAACCGCCAATTATGTGGGCGAACAATTGGCACCTCACCTGAAAAAGAAATATGCCAAGCTGGACTTGCAGGTGATTACCAGCGAACTTCCTGACGAACTGCGCAAACAGCGCATCGAGGAAATGGGCAGGTCCGGCCAACGCGTTTTGATTGCGACCGACTGCTTGTCCGAAGGCATCAACTTGCAGGACAGTTTTACCGGCATTCTGCATTACGATTTGCCCTGGAACCCTAACCGTCTGGAACAACGCGAAGGACGCGTCGACCGCTATGGCCAGCTCGCACCCACGGTCAAAGCCTGTCTGCTATATGGTTCCGACAATCCCATTGACGGCATTGTGTTGGATGTCTTGTTGCGTAAAGTCCGTGAAATCAAACGGGCAACCGGCATCAATGTGCCGTTTCCTGAAGATTCGCAAAGCATTATTGATACGATTACCCAGGCGCTGCTGCTCAATCCTGACCGCAAAATCGTCACCCACAAACACAGTCCATCAGGCTACCAGGCCCAGCAAACGCTATTTGATTTTTGCGAATTTAATGAAGCGGAAACGGCCAAAGCCGCGATTACCCGCAAAGTTGACGAGGCGGCCGAGCGCGAAAAAACCTCGCGCAGCATCTTTGCTCAAAATGCGATTAAAGCCCAAGAAATCGAAGCCGACCTACGCGAAATCGATGAGGCGATCGGTGATCCCAGAGCGGTAGAAGCTTTTGTGACTTCTACGATGAATCAATTGTTGGGCGTGCAATTGACCGTTACGAAACAAGGCTACCGCATTGTCACAGCAAACTTGCCCCCGGCATTGCGTGATTTGTTGCCTCACGGCGACGTGATCAACATCAGCTTCCAGTCGCCAACACCGGAGAATCATCACTACCTAGGGCGCAATCACCGCTTTGTCGAACAGCTGTGCCAATTAATTATGGCCAATACGCTTGCCAGAGTCGACAATAAAGCCGCCCGCGCGGCCGTGATCCGGACGCGGCAGGCCGCAATCAAAACCACGTTGATGCTGTTCCGTTGCCGTAATGTAATCGAACAAATCAAAGCCGGTTATCAGATTGTCGCCGAAGAAATGCTGCTCTGGGGATGGCGAGGCACGCCACAACAAAAAGAATTTCTGGATCATGAGACGGCCAAAAAATTGCTGAACGAAGCCCGAGCCACATCCGACTTGTCATCTCAGGCGCGTGCCAGTTTTCTCGACAACGAACTCAAATTGCTGGCCCTATTGGATGATGAATTTCAAAGAGTCGCCGAACAACAGTCCAAACACTTAGTCGAATCGCATCAACGATTTAGCGCCTTAATGGACAAACAACAGTTTCAAGTCGTCTACCCGGTATTGCCGATGGATTTGTTGGGCATTTATATTTTATTGCCGGAATGAGAAAGAATAGGAGCATCGTATGTCACTAGCCGAAACAATTTACCAACACAGTCTTAACCTGCCCGAATCGGTTGCCAAAGAAGCGCTCGATTTTATTGTCTTTCTGGAACAACGTTATGGAATCAAAAAGAAAACGGATTTAGCCAGCGATACCGAGGCTTTTCTTGCGGCAGTTACGGGAGGACTGAGCGATGATTTCCCTGACGATATTACGGACGAAGATTTAGGGAGCGATATTCCTCGCCAGGAGTTGAATTGATGCCTTATTTGCTGGATACCAATGCCGTGATTGCTTTAATGAAGCAACATCCCAAAATATTGGAATTTGTTCGCCGAGTCGGGCATTCCGAACTCCGCTTATGCGCCCCGGTGGAAGCGGAATTATGGTATGGAGTTTATAAAAGCGCCCGCATAGAGGAAAATCGTGCACGCTTGCTGGCTTTGTTGACCAGAATGATCAGTTTGCCATTCTCAGACGAAGCAACGCGACATTTCGGCGAAATTCGTGCCGAACTTGTCCGTCAAGGCACCCCCATCGGCCCCTATGATCTGCAAATAGCAGCGATTGGCCGTGCCTACAACCTTACGGTCGTGACTCACAATAGCCGCGAATTTACGCGCGTACCCGGTTTGTTGGTGGAAGACTGGCAGGCCTAGGACATACGCATGAATTACCCCAGCATCCGCATCGAAGGCGCCATTCTGTCGCCCGATATTCTTGAAGGTCTGCATGACGACACGCTTGGTCAGCGTCCCGCCGATTTCGGCCTGGAGAGCGGCTTAAAAGTCAAAGATGAAATCGCTCGCGCCTGGGCCGATGCGCAAGACTACTGGCGGATTTTCCAGCGCAAACTCGACACGCTGAAAACGGATAGCCCTGCGACCACCGAAACCCGCAATCTCTGGATGGTGCCGCTCTTGGGCTTACTCGGTTATCAACTGGAATATCAACCCAAAGCCGCCGAACTCAACGGTAAAACCTACGCGATTTCCCATCGTGTCATCAATCGTGCCCATACGCCGTTGCACATCATCGGTTGCCGCGAACCGGCTGGCCTGGATAAAAAACCCGAGCGCACTCACATCGGCACACCGCGCATGTCCGCGCACGGCTTGGTGCAGGAATATCTCAACCTACATGACGAACTGTATGGCATCGTCACCAACGGGCGGGTATTGCGTTTGCTCCGCGATAGCTCGCGCCTGGTCAAACTCACCTACCTGGAGTTCGATCTCGACCGCATCTTTACCGATGGCCTGTTTGCCGACTTCGCTATTCTCTATCGGTTATTGCACGCGACCCGTTTACCAATCAGTCACGACACAGCCGCTGAGAGTCTGCTGGAGCTTTACCATCAGGATAGTCTTGAACAAGGTACTCGAATAAGGGATGGACTGCGTAAGACAGTTACTGAGGCACTTGAGATACTAGGAACCGGTTTTTTGTCCCATTCCAAAAATGAAGTATTGCAACAAATGGTCAAAGAGGATCATTTACGCCCGGATGTTTACTTCAATTATTTGTTGAGGCTCGTTTATCGATTGCTTTTTGTTATGGTGATCGAAGAGCGAGGTGTTGTTTTTCCAATAGAAGCAGAGCCACGCTTCATTGGCATTTATTTTCAATTTTATAGTGTTCAACGTCTCCGCCGGTTAGCAATCACTCGTGGGCTCAAAACAGAGAGATTCCAAGATGCCTGGGCCTCGTTATTGTCGACTTTCCAACTTTTCGAAAAACCTGAACAGGCTGCTAAATTTGGAATGACTGCTTTGGGTGGGAAGCTCTTCCATCCTGAAAGTTTGGGCCCTCTCTCAACCAGTTATCTGAGCAATGCGACATTATTTAGTGCGCTGGATCGCCTTTGTTATTTTGACGATCCAAAGACAGGACAACGTACTCCCGTCAATTTCGGTGCGCTGGCGACTGAAGAATTTGGTTCTGTTTATGAAAGTCTGTTGGAGCTTCACCCCCAAATAGAAATATTGCCAACGTTTTCTTTCGGGTTCCTAAAAGCAGCCGGTAACGAACGAAAAACCAGCGGTAGTTACTATACGCCGACTAGCCTAGTCGACTGTTTATTAGAATCAACCCTCGATCCGGTCATAGAGACACGTATTAAGAATTACGCAGAATTAGGTTTTACCAGTGCAGAGAAAGGATTGCTAGCTATCAAGGTTTGTGATCCTGCTTGTGGTAGCGGCCATTTCCTTATTGCCGCTGCTCAGCGTATTGCAAGACGATTGGCTTTGTTACGTTCTAATGGAGATGAACCTGCGCCAGATGTAATGCGTCACTCATTACGGGAAGTTATTGGTCATTGCATTTTCGGTGTAGATATCAATCCTATGTCGGTAGAACTTTGCAAATTGGGTTTATGGTTGGAAGCAGTGGAACCAGGTAAACCACTGACTTTCCTCGACCACCACATAAAATGTGGCAATAGTTTGTTGGGCGCAACCCCCGCCGCCATAAAGGGCGGTATACCCGATGAGGCATATAAACCTCTAACTGCTGACAGTAAAGAAGCTGTTAACTGGATGAAAAAATTAAACAAAGACGCTACAGTTGGCCAAGGTGATTTGTTTGAATTTATTTCTGAGGACGCTTCACCAAATATTGGAGATTTGACCGACGTTGTTACCAAATTAGAGAACTTATCGGACGAAACGGTAGAGGCGTTACAAGTCAAAGAAAACTTATATAAGGAAATTGTCCAAGGAAATAGTTACGACAACGCCCGTCTATTGCATGATGCTTGGTGCGCTGCATTTGTTTGGCCTAAAGATAAGATTGAAATTGGCAAGGAACTGACAACTCAACATTTGCGTGACATTGAACGCGATGCTTTCAGCATTTCGCACTGGACAAAAAAGAAAATACGCCAACTCGCCGAGGAATATCGATTTTTTCATTGGCATTTGGAATATCCTTCGGTGTTTGGCGAGAATAGCGAAGGCGGCTTCGATTGTGTGCTGGGGAATCCACCTTGGGAGCGAGTAAAATTACAGGAGAAAGAATTTTTTGCGGAACGTAGCCCAGAGATAGCAAATGCGATCAATGCCGCGTCCCGTAAACGTCTGATAGCCTAGCTAAAATCTGATAATCCCTTACTGATGGCAGAATTTCAGCTCGCTGCTCGAAAAGCTGAAGGGGAAACTCTTCTTTTACGCGATAGTGGACAGTACCCTTTATGTGGTCGCGGCGATATTAACCTTTACGCAGTGTTTGCTGAAATCGGACGACTCAGGTTATCTGCAAATGGTCGAATGGGTATGGTCCTTCCTTCTGGTATCGCTACCGATGACACTACCAAGTTCTATTTTCAAAACGTAGTCGAAACGCAGTCATTGATTAGCCTATTTGATTTCGAAAATAAAGGCTTTTTTTCTGGTGTCGACAGCAGATACAAATTTTGCCTATTTACTGTTGGTTCAGGTCGCAAACCCCCAATGGGAAGAAAGGAAAATGCAACAGCAGAATTCGTTTTCTTCGCACATTCAGTGGATGATCTGGATGATAAAGAACGTCGTTTCACTTTGAGTAGCAATGAAATCGCGCTACTTAATCCGAATACGCTTACTTGCCCCATCTTTCGCTCCCAACGGGACGCTGCTATCACTTTATCGGTTCATAAAAACCATAAAGTTTTGCTACATGAAAACAAAATTAGTCCTGACGATCACCGTATACGAGTTACTCGTATGTTTGATATGAACAAGCAACGTGATCTTTTTAAAACTGCTGATGAACTCTTGGCCGAAGGATTAAGGTTTGTTGATGGTTATTACATTGGGAATAACTCTAAATATGTGCGTTTGATAGAAGGAAAAACATTCACTTCTTACGATCACCGTTTTGCTATTCCAGGGGTTAGAGCAGAGGGCGGAATTAGAACAGGTACAGCCACAGAGTTAACCGAAAGCCAACATGAAACGCCCAGCTATCTTGTTCAAACGGTTCTATATCTTGAGGAACAGAAGCTCAATGAATGGGCCAATGGGCGGTTAACTCGTAAATATGTCCTCGCCTTTATGAATATTACTAGTGCTACAAATCATCGAACTTCGGTTTGCACAATCCTTCCTGATGTTGCAACTGACTATTCTGTTCGAATTATTATACCTGCTAAGCAGGATGCGCTTCATATGGCTTGTTTGGCTGGTTTGTTTAATTCATTTGCATTCGATTATTTAGCTAGACAAAAACTTCAGGGGCTAAATTTTTCAGACTACATTACTTATCAATTAGCGGTTCCTAGTAAGACAATTTTAATTGCGAATAGCGAATTTTTAATATCTAGAGTATTAGAGCTTACATATACAGCTTTTGACTTAAAAGATTTTGCACAAGATTGTGGTTTTGACGGGCCACCGTTCTGCTGGGATAAATCTAGACGTTTTCAATTGCGTTGTGAACTTGATGCAATTTTTTTCCATATATACGGCATTATTCGTAAAGACGTTGAATATATTATGGAAACCTTTCCTATCGTAAAGCGGAAAGACGAAGCCAAATATGGCAGCTACCGTACCAAAAATACGATATTGGATATTTATGAAGATTTAGCAGAAGCACAACGCAGCGGACAAACCTATATCAGCAAACTTGACCCCGCCCCCCGCTGATCCTCGATGTTGCCATTCCAGCACGTCCAAAACTTAATTGAGGATCGCATGCTAAACACGATGGTTGTCAGTTATTGCAAGCTAAAGGAATAGTCTTTGTGACAATGTGTTTTTTTTGATTTCCATCGGGTACTGGCACCGCATTATGGCACTTGATTTGACCACGCGGAACTCGTTCGCTTGGACGATACCCGTGAAAGCCATGAAATCTTTGATCGCGTTTTCGTAGGCGCGGCGGGTGCAACGATTGGTCAGGTTCGCGAACCATTCGACTTCGGGGGGCACATCGCTCAGGCGCAAAAAATCGGCGGCCGTTAACAGACGACTTGGCGATGGGATAATTTGGACGGGATTTTTGGGGTCAGTCATCGGCTCAGTTTACTCTTGATAATAGGTTATCAATAGTTAATTACGTGAAATAGGGCAGAGCATCTTGATGAAAATCTGGCTATGATGGAATGCTTTGCTCTCACGGAGAGCAATACTATTTGTTCCATACCTCCGTAGACTCCACTGAATACTCCTCAGTACACACCGGCCTAATCTCTACATGCCTCCCGTCGAATACGCTTTCAACAGCCTTTGCATGACGCCCGCCGAAATTGGGCGATAATTCCCCCGCGACGCCGGAGCTCGAAACCCGGCAGCAAGTTATTTTTGAATTCTTGGCAATTAATCAAACCCCCCTTAGAATTGGAGAGCAAAAAGAGAACATGGAAACAACAATTTTCGCTTGCGCATTATGTATCAATCGCTTACAGACAAATTCCTGACCGGTTTATGCCGGCCCTTCCGGCTTCGACAGCTAAGGCTCCCCCTATTTTCTGGCAAAGTGGCAGCCGGCTTCCCGTCGCCGGCGGACGATTACGTCGAGAAAACCCTGGACCTGAACGAGCTGCTCGTGAAAAAGCCGGCCGCGACCTTTTTTGCTCGAGCCCAAGGCGAGTCGATGCTCGGCGCCGGCATTCATCCGAACGATATCCTGGTCGTGGACCGCTCGATCGAGCCGGTACCGGGCAAGATCGTCATTTGCGCATTGAACGGCGAGCTGGTCGTGAAGCGCTTGAAGCGTGGGGCAGACCAATGGATTTTGGCTTCTGAGAGTCCTTTCTACCCGGATATCCTACTCCACGAAGAACTGGAGATGGTGATCTGGGGTGTCGTGACCAACGTGATCCATGCCGTCTGATGCGGCCGCTTCTCGCCCTGGTCGACTGCAACAATTTCTATGTCTCGTGCGAACGGGTGTTCCGGCCCGACCTGGTCGGCAAGCCGGTGGCCGTGCTCAGCAACAATGACGGCTGCATCGTCGCCCGCAGCCAGGAAGTGAAGGACCTGGGCATCAAGATGGGCGTGCCGGTGTTCCAGGTGCAAAACCTGATCCAGCGGCACAAGATTCAGCTGTTTTCGTCCAATTACACGCTCTACGCCGATATGTCGGCGCGAGTAATGTCCACCTTGGAAGAATTCACACCCAGCATGGAGGTGTATTCGATCGACGAGGCCTTCCTGGACCTGACCGGCATCAGTGATCATGATCCAATCGCCTACGGCCAGCGGATCAAGAAAAATGTATTACGCTCAACCGGCATCCCGGTCTGCGTCGGCATGGGGCCGACCAAGACGCTGGCCAAACTGGCGAATTTCGCGGCCAAAAAATGGAAGCAAACCGGCGGCGTGCTGGATTTATCGGACCCGCTGCGCCGGGAAAAGCTGATGCGGATCGTGCCAGTCGGCGAAGTTTGGGGTATAGGCTCGCGCACCGCCGCGAGACTAAACCAGCTCGGCATCCATACCGTCTGGGACTTGGCCAGGCAGCCACCGGACAGAATTCGGGACCAGTTCAATGTCGTCGTCGCCCGCACGGTGATGGAGTTGAACGGGATTCCCTGCCTGGAACTGGAAGAGATCGCACCAGACAAGCAACAGATCGTCTGTTCAAGGAGTTTCAGCCGACGATTGACAGAATACCGGGAACTGTCCGAAGCCTTGGCCGAATTCTGCAGCCGGGCCGCGGAAAAACTGCGCCACCAAAACTCGGTTGTCGGCCATATTAGCGTTTTCATCCGCACCAACCCGTTTAATCCCAACGAGCCGCAATATCAGCGGGCGGCTGGCATTACGTTGCCTTCGGCGACGCAGGATACCCGCGTGATTGTCGGCACGGCGAACCGCTTGCTCAAGGAGCTGTTCCGGGAAGGCTACCGCTACCAGAAGTGCGGCGTGCAGCTGAGCCGGATCCAGCCGGCATCAATCCCTAACCAGACGGATTTATTCGATTCGGCGGCATTCGCGCAGGCCGAGAGTGGAAAGCTCATGCAGGCCGTAGACCGGATTAACCGGCGCTTTCCGAAGGGCATTGCGGTGGCGGCCGCTGGTTTTGATAAAGCCTGGAAGCCGAAGGCGGAGCGGATTTCGAGGCGCTATACGACAGATTGGCGGGATTTGGTGGGCGTGAAGTGTTGAATGCCATGGATGAGCGTTACCGGTCATTTTCTGCCGATCAAGGTATGTTCGGGAATGACTGGCGTATATCAGAAACCGCCCAATATAAAGCTAACCGGGCGCGTCCTGGAAAGCTAAAAATAAGACCGCTTTTTATCTCACTCTGGTTGAGCTAAGTTAAATGTTAGCCATTGGGTTCCAAGATAATAATCGTAATCGTAGCCCCGATGAAGCGCAGCGGAATCGGGGCTACTTGCTATGTTTTATTCGAGCCGCTTTCGAGGCTCTCCTCCTGATTAAGCAAGCCCTTCTCTTTGGCCACAAGGTTCTCCATTTCTTCTTGGGTAATTAAACCACTATCACGGAGAGTCTGAAGACTTTCCGAAATCTTTTCTGATCGCACGCTCTGCTTCCAGCTGTTATCATCGAAATATTCCAGCTCGTCCTTATAAGGAAGAGTCGGCTCATACAACTGATGATAGCCTTTTCCTACCGCACCTCTGAATTGGACAAGCTCAGGGCACTTGCTTCCTATAGTTATCACATGCTGCCTTGATATTCCTGGATATGGATCAATAAATACAATCTGACTTATACCCAACTGGTATGCTTTTTTTGCGCACAATTCGCAAGGACTCGCGGTAGTATAAAGTTTACCGCCCTGAATTCCCTCGCCACCATACTTGGAAAGCTGAAGGAAAGCATTTTCTTCAGCATGAAGGGATCGAGTGTGGACTTGGTTCCCTTTCCTATCCAAGCTATTCCTAATATCCTTGAAGCAATAAGACAGGTTCCGTCCGCATAACAAATCATCGCGAGATGCAAACGCATCTTTACGCTCAGAAGCGCGCTTACGAAATTTTTTATTATTTCTCTCATAGTCACTGTAGACAAGAGGATCAAAACTATGCAAAAGTCCTTCTAGGGATCGAAGAGAACAGGGAACTTGCCCAGATGGCACATCGTTCCAGCCGACAGCTTTGATAGAGTTATCAATATCGGTTACTACAGCGCCGACTTGCCGAGAAATGCAACCCGAGTTGGTCTTCGCAGTGTAGGCGATCTGCATCACCCGTTCCATTGCAGTAGGCGGCACTAAACCTGGATGAATCATAAGCGAAACATACCATGCGATCTGTGCCTTCAGTATATTGTTGTTATCAAGTTCATTTCTAGGGTTGAGCAGGTGTATATCAGACATCTCGATACACCGCTTAACATTCTGCGCAACGAACTCCCCATCCTCTAATGCGGAAGTACCCGATTCCGCATCATCGATTTTTTTAATTCTGTCTTCATCGAATTTTCTTATATTTCTAAGGTAAGCACTTCTGTCTGTATCTGGAGCATTAATTGATACAAGATAAAATGCGGAATATCTTTCTCTAAAGAATCTTGCTTCATACGGGTTTCGTATTGCATCTATTACAACGAAGGCGCTGCCGAACGACTTCCTAAGAACTTTTATTATTCTGTTGATTGTCTCTGGGAGATGAAATATTTGCTCAGGATCAAAAGAAGTCTTCTTGTAATCAACTGAAACTTTCCCGATCTTTCTTATTGAGTTGCCAGCAGCTTGGTATGTCTCCACATACAGCCCGGGGAGAAGAGAATCAAGATCTTTTTTAAATCCTGCCGTAAAGTCTCTATAAGAAACTAGGCTTCTCAAAACCGACATTTTCTTCAGATCTTCCTGCCTCAGATCCTGGTCATGATCCAGAATGCTCTGAATAATACGCTGATTGCGGCGCACATTAATATCGTTATCGTATACTCCTGAAGCGAGCATCTTTTCAACATCTTCTGGTTGAAGCCTTCCCGCCGGATCACAGGCGGCTATGAAAGAAGAAATGTCATCTCTTGTCATCGACCTAAGATAAGCAGATATTAGATCACTAACTTTTATGGAGAAAAATCTTTTCCAGTTTTTTCTCGCATAGCGACTCAGGATATCGTACCTTTTTGCATCCAAACCCTCATAGAAGCTTCGGCCTTTATATCTTAACCCCGCCAAATCCGGCACATCTGGATCATCGCCCTGCATAATAGAAGCTGCGGTAGTGCACCCGGACCCCGTACGCCCCGTAAGCCCGATGACTATAAATTTACTTCTTTCTAGAAAAAGCTTGGACAATGAGCCTGCATCATTCATCACGTATAATTACCTACGCAAAAATAACCATATATATTTTATGGTTTTCCAAGAATATTGTTATTAAAAATCAAAATATTAGATAAGTCTTATTGCCAGCTAATTTTGTATAGGTAATTTCTATTTGACTTAAAGCAAAAATATTCATATTGCCGGATTTCGATGGAATAGTTTCTGTATATAGCCCTTTATCGACTAGATATACGGTTTATTTTTATCATATCACTTACTGACGTTCCCCAGTAAGCGGACGTTAGTAATTTCCGTTGAAAGTCGCTTTTAGGGCGGTATCGGCTATTCACAACATTCTCCCCAAAGTCTTCGGGGTTTCCACCACCAGCCCCCCACCCGGAAAAGCTCAATTAAACTACAAATAGCACTTCTACGTCACGGCACGACCCAACCGCTCAACCAAATTCGTCAGCCGCTTCTGCGATCGCTGTGTTCTAACCGCCATGCCCAAGGCCTTCGGCTGCGCGACGATCACCACCAGCTGCTTCCCGCGCGTGACCCCGGTGTAAAGCAGATTCCGCTCCAGCAGCAGATAATGCGACATGGCCAAGGGAATCACCACGACCGGATATTCCGAGCCCTGGCTTTTATGGATGCTGGTGGCGTAGGCCAGGCTGATCTCGTCCAGCTCGTTGAATTCATACTCGACCAGCCGGTCGTCGAACTGGATCTGCAGCAGGCTTTCCTCCAGGTCGATCGTCTGCACGGTGCCGATATCGCCGTTGAACACCTCCTTGTCGTAATTATTGACGTTCTGGATCACCTTATCGCCGGGCGCGTAGGTCGAGCCGTATTTCGTGATCTTCGGCTCGCTGTCGCCGTTCAGGCGGGCCTGCAGCTCGACATTGAGCGACCTAGCGCCTAGGCCGCCCCGGTTCATCGGCGTCAGCACCTGGATATCGTTGACCGGATGAAACCCCCAACGCTTCGGAATCCGCTCAGTCACGACATGGATCAGTTTGGCGAACACGTCTTCCGGCGTGTCGGCATAAATACAGTAGAAATCGGATTTTTCGCCGCTGGTTTCGGCTTTCGGGATCTGCCCCTGGTTGATCTTGTGGGCATTCACGATGATCTGGGATGTCGCCGCCTGGCGGAAGATTTCGGTCAGCCGGACCGTGGGAATCTGCCCGGAGGCGATAATATCGGCCAGCACAGCGCCGGGGCCGACCGACGGCAACTGGTCGACATCGCCGACAATCAGCAGCGCCGCCCCGGACGGCACCGCCTTCAGGAGCTGGTTCATCAACACGACATCCATCATCGAGGCCTCGTCGATCACCAGCACATCGAGATCGAGCGGGCTGTCCTCGTTGTGCTTGAACGCGTGTTCCTGGGGATCAAATTCCAAGAGCCGGTGCACGGTCTTCGCTTCCAGGCCGGTCGATTCGGTCAGGCGCTTGGCCGCCCGGCCGGTCGGGGCGCACAGGCCGATGTTGACGCGCTTGGCCCGGAGAATCTTGAGGATGCTGTTGACCAGCGTGGTCTTGCCGACGCCGGGGCCGCCGGTGATCACCGAGACCTTGTTGCACAATACCTGAGCGACCGCGGCTTTCTGCGACTCAGACAGCGTCAGGCCGGTTTTCTCCTCCACCCAGGGGATCGCCTTGGCCGTGTCGATATCGCCCCACGGCAGAGTTCCTTGACGCAACCGGAGCAGATTTGAGGCGCATCCGGTTTCCGCGCGGTAAAGCGGCGTCAGGAACAGCGCTTCCTGGCCGTCGATCAGCTCGGAAACCAGGTTTTCCTCGGCCAATTCCTCGGCGATCGCCTGCACGATCACGTTTTCAGGGATCTCCAGCAGCTGCACGGCCATTTCGATCAGCTTGTCCCTGAACGCTGCGCAATGGCCGTCGCCGGACCATTCCTGCAGCGCATGCCGAACGCCGGCCTGAGCGCGGATCAAGGATTGCATGCCGATGCCGAGGCGCTGGGCCAAACTGTCGGCGGTCTTGAAGCCGATGCCATGGATGTCCAACGCCAACCGGTAGGGATTTTCCCTGACCTTGTCGATCGCCTCGTCTCCGTAGGTCTTGTAGATTCGGACCGAGCGCGAGGTGCCGACGCCGTGCGATTGCAGGAACACCATGATTTCGCGGATCGACTTTTGCTCGGCCCAGGCGGAAGCGACTTTCTGCCGCCGCTTCGGGCCGATGCCGTCCAGTTCCTGCAGGCGTTCGGGTGTCTGCTCGATCACGTCGAACACGTCAACACCGAAGGCCTTCACCAGCTTCTTCGCGAAATGCGGGCCAATGCCCTTCACCATGCCGGAGCCGAGATATTTCTCGATCCCTTCCAATGTGGTCGGCGGCACGCTCTTCAGCTCGTTGGCCTTGAATTGCAGGCCGTGCTGCCGGTCGTTGGCCCAGACGCCCAAGCATTCGAGGAATTCGCCGGCCGTCACGCTGGCCGCGGAGCCGACGACGGTCACCAGGTCGCGGTGGCCTTTAACTTTCACTCGCAGCACGCAGAAGCCGGTCGCCTCGCTGTGGAAGGTGACGCGCTCGATCGAGCCGGACAGGCGTTCAGACGAATCGCGGTTTTGAGGAGGTGCGGGAGTGCAAGGGGTCATGGATAGCTTGGCGATCGAAGTCGCACGATTATAGTGCTTGCCAAACAAGATAAGGAGTTTGAGGGGCTTAAAACCTTATGGCGTTCGGTTATTGTTCGTTAGCGCTGCCTCCTTCTTCGCTTTCTACTCGCGTGCGATCGCGGATCCAAATCTCGATCCTGTTGTCATCCGGCCCAAAGCCGCAAAACACATCCCGATCGGGCGACACTTGGCTGTACCACCATGAAAATTCGCTCTTGTAGCAGAGGCCGAGAACCCGCCATCCTTCGGCCTGCATTGCCTGAAAATCCGCTGATTTAAACGTCATAGTGCCCTGCCTTGTAAACTTCTGAATCCCGCGTCTCGGCCAGATTATAGCCGGTCCGGGACGATGTAGGGAAAGCAGCTTGTCCTATGGGAGCTCACCCAATCGTCGTTCGGCATCGGTTGGGAAATGACCCTCGCCAAAAGCCAGCCGAAAACAGGTCTTTGCCGAACCCACCAGTAGGTTTCCGTTTGTAGCCATTAAAACATCCCTTCCAAGACGCCAGGCGTCTTAATTTCTCCGCCGTCTCCATTAAAGCTCAACTCCACCGCCCTATCTCCCGGCCTAAACCAAAACTGTACGATCACTTCGCCCCGGATCGCCGTCAGGTTCAGGTAATCCCGCAAATCATCCGCCTTCGCGTAATGCAGCCTGACCTTATCGCCGCCCCAAATTACCGGGTGATAAGCCTCGATCTGGCTCACGTTGACCACCTTGTCGGCGTCGACGTAAAGCTCGCCGAGCAGGTAATAGCCGTGGTTCGCTTTCAGGTTTTCGACAAGCCAGCGCAGCGACCGGCCTTTCATGTCCACGCGTTGCGAGATCACGCGCAGCGGCTCGCCCTGGATCAGCACCGCGTCGACCGGATACAGGTTGTGCTGGATCTGGCTCTTGCCGACCGAGCGGGCCTTGCCGTTGTGTTCGATGATCAGTCCGCTTTGCCAGGCGCCGAGCACCGGGCAGTTGCACTTGATGTGCTCCAGGGTCAGGTTGTCGATCGCTTTCAGTTCCAGCGTGTACCAGTTCAGCCCCTGCACCTCGACGAACTCGTCATAGGCGATATCGAAATCCTTCAACAGCTGATGCAGGCCGCCGCGCAGACCCAGACCACTCAAGGGATAGAGCCCCACGCAGAACACCAGCAACGCGCAGAGGACGATCATTTCGGCCTTGCTGCCGACCTCCAGCCGGTATTTCATCTTGCCCGGCATCACCACCCGGATCGGCGACGGCCAGAACAGATCCACGCCGCGGATGTTCGCCATGTCGATCTGGATATGGCTCCAGTACCCCCCGACGATCGACCAGAAGCACAAGGGATAAAAGAAATAAAGCGGCGTGGCCAGCGCCGTCAGGATCGCGACGCCGATGACTGAATGGGTGATCGTGCGGTGGCCGAAACGCTTTTCGAGCGGCACCGACAGAAAGAACAGCGGCCGGCCGACTTTCGAGGTCGGGATGTCGATGTCGGGCATGAACGAGAAGAACACCGCCAGGCTCCAGGAAACCGGATCGGTCGGGTACTCGAACACGGCCGCGCCGCCCAAATACAGCGAGGTCGCGAAGCCGGCGTGGGTCGCGGCTAGCATCGCGAAAGGTATGATATGGAATGGTATGATGTCATATCATACTACCGCCCTACTCCCTTGAACACAAAGAAGCGGAAGGTCAAAAACAGCGCGGTTCCCAGGCCGCCCATGATGTACAGCGTCTTGTCGCCGGTGCCCATGCCGACGTAGCGCATCGAGACAATCACCGCCCCGAGGATCATGATCATCGGAGTGAAATCCAAATAGCTGATACCGGCCTCGTGCCGCATCTCGCGGACCTTGCGCTTGTCGATGATCCGCTCCTTGCCCGACTCGTCGAGCATGTCGTAGACCGCCTGCGGCACCCCGCCCGCTTGTTTGATGACGTGGCTGATGTACAGGTCAGGCGATTCGATCAGGACGCCCTTGATGTCGATGTACTTCTTCACGATCGCCCGCACCACTTCCGCCGGCAGCGGCCTGACCTCGATTTCCTTCATCTTCCACCAGAGCTTCCGCACCCGGTTCTTTTTCTCGGAAGCGCAGCCGATCACCTGGGCATGATCGAAGATCGCGAGCCAGAACGCCATCTGCGTCGGCGTCAAGGAGGTCAGGTCGTCGACCGCAATGATCGGCTTGCTCTCGGATCGGGCCAGCGCCGGAATGATCGCTTGCGTCAGATCCCGCATGCTCATCCGGTTGACGCGGTTCCTGATCGCCTTCCAGTCGATTTGCGCCGGCGGCATGCCGTGGAATTCTGCCGGCAGGTCCAGTTCCTTCGCGGTGAGCAGACCTACAGCCAGCATTTGCCGGGCCATGTCGACGAACTGCCCTTTGGCCTGGTGGTCGTGCAGCCTGATCAAAAGCTCGATCCTGTCGGCCGCTTTCTCCAGCGCCGCTTTCAGCACCGCCGATTTGCCGATGCCGACAGGACCCGTCAGAATCACATGCTTGCCCTTGCGGATTTCGGCCACTAGGTCGGTCACCAGGGCCTCCCTCCCCATCAACCCGACAATCTCATCCATCGTTGCCCTCCAAGGTCTCGGTCTTGCCTTCTAAATAAGCCAACAGCGTCCGCCATTCCGGACCGGCATAACGGGACAGCTTGTAGCGCTGCGTCTTCGCCATGACGGCGATCTTCGCGCTCAGCGCGTCCTCGTCGTTCAGCTTGCTGCCGATCGTCCACAGCTGGTCCATTTCCGACGAGAAGCCCTGGTCGATCCTCTCCTTCAACCACAACGCCTTTTCCTTGAGGAACTTGCGCCGGACTTCCGAGGCGGCGAGTTCGGATTCCATCTGCCGCAGCTGGGCGATATCGAGGATCACCTTCGCGTGCAGGTCGTCGATTTCCTTCGCTTCCGCGACCACTTTCAAGGCCTGTTCCCTCTCCTCCTTGATCGACGACAGCGGGATATTGAATTGCAGGCCACCGTAGGCCGTGTAAGGATCGTCCCGAAACTCGGTGCCGCCATAGCCCAGCCTTGCGCTCAGGGACGTGTTCCGCAGCGCCCAGGTGACCGCGTCGGGCTTGGCGTAGGCTTTGGTGACGCCCCGTTGCGCCTGGATGATCGGGTTCGCCCGGCTGATGAAGGTCAAAACGGCGTCATCGTCCCAGGCAGCTACCCGGAGCGGGAAGAATAAAGCTACAATAAGGACTGTTCGCACAATCATAAATGCATTTTTGTTTAACAAAAGTGCTATTTTGTTAAACGTAGTTTAACTTTTGTAGCCGCAAAAGTGAATATAAAAGAAGCAGAAATTTTGATGCAGGCAGGCGTCTTAAAGACGCCTGTCATAAAAAAACACGTCCATGAGGATGGCTGGGTGGTCACCCTGGACGGCAAACACAAGATGAACCCGGCGCTGGAAACCGCGCGCGGTCACGTGCGCGTGTTTAAAACGCTGGATGCCGCGGTCGGAGTGCTGTTCGATCTGGGGTTTGAGAAGGTGAATGTCGTCCGTTGAGGTAGCGGCATAGCGAAGGCCTCAGCTGGCGATAAGCAAAGCCAGGTAAGGCGCGAGACAGAAAAGGAAGATGCCAATTTTGTAGATCGCCATGCCCGCGTAATGGATGGCGTCGAATTGTTCAGCCGGCAAATGAAACCATCGCCCATGCAATCGATGCACCCAATCATGGGCGGTAATGAATACTGAGGCCCAAAGAAGCAGAACGCCGTAATTTATGACGGTACACCATAAAAAGAAGTCACTCAGTAATTCAATTTTCACGGGCGCGCCTCCTGAAGAGCTGACAAGTATTTATAAAATGGGTAGTCGCAGAATTCGGACAAAATAGTACGCTAAAAGCGTTATCTTACCTGATATTTTCCAGCGACGATTACGCAGGAGTGACAAATGAGCGATACATCCTGGTCCTACGGTTGGGCATTTTATAAAACTGGCCGCACCGGCAAGCCGCCGGCGGATATCGACACGGCCGAGCTGCGGGATTGGGTGAAAGGCTTCTGCGCCTCAATGGCCGACTACGACCTGGACACCCCCCATCCCAGCATACAGGCGGCGCTACTGCACTGCGGGATCGACGACGATCTACTCGAAACGTGTTTGCAGACCGCCGAAGCGATACTCGAAGAGAATTCTTTCAACCGCTGGCCCTCGGTGCCCGTGCGCGGCTTCGGCACCGGCAATTTGAGGACGGGGCCTTTCGTGGTCGTGCTATCGGACGCGGCGAACGATGAAACAATGGAATAAATATGTTGGAGGAAATCAGCAATTTGTGGCAATAAGACAATCACTTATTGAGCTGTCTGCCAGGCGTCATCTTTTCAAGATAAGCAACCCATTCAAGACGCGTATCTTTGTGTAAATCCTGCCAAAGCGGGCCGTCAGGATAGGCCGCTCTATAAGCTGCAATAGCTTTGCGCTCCAAATCCTTTACCCCGCTTTCGGCAACCATCAGCGGTATATCTTGATCTATCGTTTCATTTCCATCCATCAGCTTTCTCCTCGTTACCATAGTCTAGCCAGACTATTATCAGCAATCTGAGTTTAGCGATCCTCCATAACAGATAAATCCTAAGTCCTACGGAAAAGCCGCACCCAAAACCAAAGCTCAAAGGCGCCGCCGATAACAATCGCTATCCCGCCTAAAGACGAATAGCCAAGCACATAAAACGTCAAGGCGACCAGCAGAATCGCAACAGTTATGAGGTGATGCTTCATGCGGGACAATTATCCTGATTTCTCGCACCACGCTCTTTTACCTTCAGCCAAGCCTTGAATTCTGCAGGCTTGATCTTCGGTGCCAAGCGCTTGCGCAGCCAGGCTAAAAACTGCATCCGTTCCAATTTGTCGCGAAACTCCGCCGTTTCGGCATTGCAAGATTTCGCTTTTTCTGGCCCGGCCTCGTCGATATAGCGCTGCACCCAAACTCGTTTGTCATCGATCGATAAGGCGTTAACGGCCTCGTTGGTTCGCTCACGCACATACTCGGCTTCCAGTTCGGCACGCCGCTTTCCTTCGGCCTCGCGCTGCTCTGCCTCAATTTTGGCCTTGGCCTCCTGCTCTTTCTTCTCTTCAAACGGCGTTTTGCCTACCACGGCGTCACTCTCGTAGAGGGTGCGGATATAGCCGGCCGTCGAGCCTTTGACCTGCTTTTTCCGAGCCTTGGCCTCAACGTACTCGACAACCTGCCGGGCTCGTTCTTCGTCTTGCAGAATCCATAGAATGGCAAGCCGTTCCCCTATTCCGTGATCCAACAGGCGCTTGAATATTCCGGATTCCCGGATCGCCGCATGGTCGTCCTCGATCATCGGCTTTAACAACGTTTGTTGCGGGTTTTCGGTAATCAGGAAGCGGACGGCGGCGATTTTTCGGCCTTGTTTTTGAAACTCGGGCTCCAGCTGGATATCGGAGACGCGGTTAATTTCTTTAACGGATGGCTTAATAACGCGCTCGTTCAGGCGATAGAAATCATCATACAGCGCGGCGTCGGCCCCCATGATGCGGCGAAACCGGTTCAATTCCCACCAGCCGGTGGATCCCACCGTTTTATAACGCAGGCAATTTTCGTAAAGCGTCAATGCGTAGCCGCCATCGAAACGCCGCTGCACACCGATATTGATCGTCGCGTATATCTCTGGATCATAGAGTCGTTCGGCAAGATATTCATCGTAGCGGTAGGTGCAGGTGCCGCCATTGATTTCGCCATAGGACAGCATCGACATGACCCGCCAAACCTCCTTGCCGCCGTCCTCCATCATGTTGAACTCAATGGTGGTCGATGCCAGTTTGCGCAGCACATCCTGAAGGCGCTCGATGTTATTGCTTTCGTCCCAGCCGAGCATCGCGCACAAGTGTTTCACGGGGAGTGTATGCGTGCGCTTGGTCAGCAAAGCGTCATAAGCGTTTAACAACAGCACGTTCGCCGTCTTGCGCTCGAGCAACGTCATCTCGCCGCTGGTGTGGATCGCGGCAACATGCTTTTTGACTTGGTCGTTTGAAAATGCCAAGCTAACGTTGTTTTTCTTCTTCGCCATGAAGGGATTATATCAAATATCACTTCATAGACAACGATTAGTAAGTGATAATTAGGTGATGTTTTAACCATCCCCCAAACCCTCACCTTTCGATCAATGATCATCCCCTAAACCGTGATATTTCACTGGCCAAACCGTAGCGAATGCGCTGGCAACATATTAAATACACTTTTATAATCAACTTGCTACAAATAAAACCCTGGAGATTTGGATGCATCCCCTAAACAGTGATATTTCACCCCCTAAACAGTGATATATTCCTTCAGAAATGCCAGTAAACCATTCAAAAAAATTAAATTTGTTTTTTAATTCATATGCTTAACATAACATAAAAGAAAAACCAGAGCCTTCCCCTAAACAGTGATATTTCATCCCCTAAACAGTGATATATTCCTTCAGAAATGCCAGTAAACCATTCAAAAAAATTAAATTTGTTTTTTAATTCATATGCTTAACATAACATAAAAGAAAAACCAGAGCCTTCCCCTAAACAGTGATATTTCATCCCCTAAACAGTGATATTAAAACCAGGCTTTATCCCCTAAACAGTGATATTTCATCCCCTAAACAGTGATATAAAACCGTTGTAAACCTTGCTGAGCAAGAGTTTCAGGAAGCTAAATATATTTAAATATGTTGTTTATTAAACATACTTAAAACAACAACAAAGAGCTGTTGTTGTTTTCTTTGATGGATCATTGAAAGCTCCCATCGAAAAAAATTTTAGGGACCGGAAAAGATAAAGAGAGCAACGATCAATTTGTCGTCATATCACCAATTTTCCTCGATCCACTTGCCGATGCCCTGTTCCGCATCCTCTAAAAGCGCTTCAATAGAAGGGTAATTGCTTTTTCCCTCCCAGACCATCCCGCCTTTATCAAAGGCGACAGCGACAGCCTCCATTTCCCGAGTATATTCAATGTTCAAGCCGCCGCCGGCATTAACCAGGTCGGTGATGTTGGGATATTTGATAGAATTTTCAATATAGGACATCTTCGCTTTATTCCGGCTTCGCTTTCTTCTCAAGGTTTACATAAACCTCTAACTGCCCTTCCAGCTTGGCGACCTGCTTTTCGGCATCAGAAACCGCTTTGTTCGCGGTTTTCAAATCGGCTTTGGCTGTCTTTAATTCGGCGTTTGCGGCCTCATAGCGAACAGTCAGCGTCTCAATCTCGACGGTCCGTTTCGATAGATCGGAGTCCTTTGCCTTAATGTCGGTTTTCAATTGCTCGTTGGAGCCGGCAGCGGCGTCCAGAGAGGTTTGCAGCTTGTGCACCTGCATATCGAGCGTCCGGATTTCCGCGTCTTTCTGCTTGATCGCCGCCGCATGCTGTTTTTGCAGCTCCTGTTTCTCCTGACCAGCGGCTTTATTTGCTTCTTCCAGCGCGGCCAGCTGCTTTTTCAGTTCGGCGATATCGTGCTGCAACCGGTCGTTATCCTTCGATAGGCCAACATTAACCTTTTCAGCCTCGTTCAACTTGGCGACGGCTTGAACATGCGCCCCCTGCTCTTCCGCCAATTCAGCTTGAAGTTCGGCCAATTCGTCTTCCAGCCGGTCTATCTTCATGGCCTGGGCGTCTGAGAATTTAAAGGCTTCTTCGACTTTGAGCTGGTTCGCCTGCTCTGCCTGTTTCAATGCCTCTCGCTGGATCTCAAGCTCGGCATCAGCGATGCCTTTAGCTGTATTCCACATCCGCTTCAGCAGGTCTTCACCGTCCTTGGAAAGCTCATCAGGCAGCCTGACGACCGTCGGCAAGGCATCCGCCTTCAGCGCTTGCGCCTCGTCAGAAGCATTCCAGCTGTTCAGGTACTTGGTAATGGTACTCAGACTGCCTCGGCCTAACTTCTCATGCAGGCTTATAGCCCTTGGACGCTCGCCCTGGGCGGCAAGTTCGACACAAGCGGCGTGGACTTCTTCTTCGGTCAGTTTGGGGGCGGCCATGGCGTTACTC